>CAVOND010000031.1:0-97871 GCA_963697195.1 Pirellulaceae bacterium | reverse complement strand
GCATTCACAGGCACAGAACAACGGCCACAAGAACCAACTTAACCTTGGTGACTTCCGGACCATCCACGAAATCGGTCGCGGTGGAATGGGAGTTGTGTATGAGGCGGAACAGCGTTCGATGGGCGGTCGACGAGTGGCCCTCAAGGTGCTTCCCTTCGCCGCAATTGCCGATCCTCGCCAGCTGCAGCGGTTTCAAAACGAGGTCCGCGCGGCGGCTTCGCTTGATCATCCCAACATCGTCTCGGTCTACTCCGTCGGTGAGGATCGCGGGGTCCACTATTACGCCATGCGTCTGATTCGAGGTCAGAGCATGGGCCAATTGATTCATCAGCTTGCTGAGGCGCCCTCGGCACCGCCGCTGGTGAGGTCGGTACAGCATCTCCTGTCGGCATCTTCGATTCGGCCTCCCAATTCGGGCAGTACCGACCCGACCGAGGCGTTGGACTCGGAGGCGCTCGACGATTCAAACAACTCTCGCGCCGCAGACCCACGCGACACGGCAGCACATCCGCAGGCATTGATTCGCGCGAAGGCGAACGCCAAACGGTCGGACTACTACGAGGCGGTCGCCGACCTGGCCATTCAGGCGTCAGAAGCGCTGCAGCATGCCCACGGCACGGCGTCATCCATCGCGACATCAAACCTGCCAACTTGATGTTGGACGAAACTCGGCGGCTCTACGTCACCGACTTTGGGCTAGCCCGTTCGTCGAAGACGCCGGCATGACGATGACGGGCGACCTGGTCGGCACGCTCCGCTACATGAGGCCCGAACAAGCGTTGGGCAAGCGGGTCGTCGTCGATCATCGGACCGACATCTACTCGCTGGGCGTATCGCTTTACGAACTGCTGACCACACAGCCACTTTGATGGCGAGAATCGGGCAGCCTTGCTGAAGCAGATTTCATTTGAGGAACCACGGCGACTGACGGACGTCGATCCATCGGTCCCCCGAGACCTGGCTACGATCGTCCAGAAGGCGATGGAAAAGAATCCAGACGATCGCTATGCGTCGGCTCAGGAACTGGCAGATGACCTGCGAGCGTTTCGAGCCTTTCAACCGATCACGGCGAAACCGCCGAGCCTCGTCGATCGCGGACGCAAGTTCATAAGACGTAATCAAGGTTTGGTCACCGCCGCCATCATGATGATGCTGCTGACCATCATTGGACTGGCAATCAGCAATTCAATGATTTCCACACAGCGTGTTGCGGCGGAATCGGCACGTGATGACGCTTTAGCGCAGGGGAACGAAGCCGAACGTCAGCGAAACGAAGCAGAATGGCAACGAAGCGAAGCCGAAGCGAAGAGGAAAGACGCGGAGCGACTCAGGGGACTGGCGGAAGAGCAGAAGGACGCACTGCGAAGAAGCCTGTATGTCGCAGACGTGAGGTTGGCAGGATTGGCTTGGACACGTGAGGAATCGGCGCGTCTACAAGCGTCGCTGGCAAAGGGCATCCCCAAAGAGGCCCAACCAGATTTACGTGGTTGGGAATGGTATTACGTTTTCGCGGAGGGCAATCAGCAAGCATTGAGCTTGTACGGGCATTTCGGCGCCGTCGCTAATTGTTCCTGGAGTCCGAACTCACGCTGGCTCGCGACGGTTGGCTTCCAATCAGGGAAACGTTGTCATTTGGGATGCAGAGCGAAAAGACGTTTTTCGAGTGCTTCGCGACGGAGAGACTAGGAAGCAGGGAGTTGCATGGAGTCCAGACAGCAGGCTGCTCGCCAGCGGAGACGCGGGTGGCAATCATGAAATTCGAATCTGGAGCATGGATTCCAGTGAGGTCATTCTGCTTTCGGGACATGAAGACTGGATCACGTCGCTCGAATTTAGCCCAAACGGACAATACCTCGCCTCGACGAGCCGTGACGGTTACTGTCGGATCTGGGATGTTCAACGTCAATCATGTATCCACGTCCTGCCGTGCGAACTTTCAGCAATTGCCGTTGGATGGCACGCGAGTGGTCAGCAAGTGTGCATTGGTGGTGGCGACGCCGAAATGGATGCAGCGATGATGCTCATTCGGTGGGATCCGTTCTCCGGCGAGACGAAGCAGAAATCGACTCCAGGTCTTGGAGCCATCGAATGTCTTTCCTACACGGACGATCAGGAATTCATCGTGGCTGGGAGTTCGAAAGGCAAATGCATGAAGTTCAATGCCGAGACGCTCGAAATGGTTTGCGAAACCCAGGCACACCGTGGTTATTGCCTTGGGCTCACCATCATCAATGACCAGCAGATTGCCACTAGCGGCCAAGACGACGCTGTTCGCGTCTGGAGTCTGGATGGCTTAGTGCCTATCAGGTCTCTGCTGGGACATAGGGAGGACGCCAATAACTTGGGTTGGAACTCGTCTCGCGGTCAACTCGCTTCCGCCGGTTCAGATAGTGATGTGAGAATATGGGACCTCAATAGACCGGAGCAGTTTCGTACGGTTTTTCCTCAAAACGCGGAGGGGAGACAAGATTTTTTCTGGCAGGCGGGTCAGGTACCGAACATTGAACTAGTGGTAAGTACAAACGAGGTTGTCTATCGGCGAGCAAAATCCATGCCGATGGTCGTCCCTCTTGAGCCGGGTGAGGAGTCATACGTTCATGAATCAAAGAGCATCTTCGATCTGCGAAGCCTTTTGACTGGAACCGAGGTGATCGACATTGACCAAGTCGTACGTCTGGCCAACGAAGAACTTCAGAATGGTTCTGCTGTTCTTCCTCCAAAGGTTGAAGAACTACTTCGCGAGGCGGAATATCCACACGGTCTTTTCTGGTCCCCTGACCGTTCGATGGTCGTGAATGCTATATGGCGGTCCGAGACCAACGACCACCTCATTCAGGCGTGGAGCATTCAGGAAACTCGTCTCGTTTACCAATGGGGGCCTTATCGCAGCCTGAGCGAAGTCATCTGGTCGCCTGATGGGAATTGGCTCGCGATTGATGGTATTGGCTTTCGGCTCTTTGACATGCACACGGGCGAGCTTGTGCAGAAATTCGAGAATGAAGGATGCAACGCCGCCTGGCATCCACACGAATCGAAGCTTTTGGTCGGCGACAAACACGGCAGGTTGACGTGCTTGGAGGTCGAGACCGGAGAACAATTGGGTGCGGTCGACTTGAATGTGCAAAATTTGATTGATTTTGCATACTCCCCTGAGGGAACTCGCGTCGCAGTTTCGGGTTCCGATCACACGGTAAGGATTCTCGACGCCCAATCTTTTGAGGAGCTATTGCTACTCGATCAACCGAAGAGCAGTATGGCGCGGGCTACGTTGGTGCTTCGAGGGTCGAGGACTGGTTGGCCTCGACTATGAAGGCCGTATCGTCCTCTGGGACGCTAGACCGGGTTATGAATCTGCCAGGCAACGTGATCTGATATTGAGCGACCTGCATGCTGACAAGGTTCAGGCCTACCTCGCCAATGATTATGATGAGTTGCAACATTGTTGTGAGGCGATCCTGGAATTGAATCCGACTCATACGGATGCTTATTATTGGCTAGGCATATGCCACGGACGCAGCCAAGATTTCACGAGAGCGATCGCGGAATTCTCGAAGTTTCTGCGAATCGACCCGAACTGGCATGCTCCTTGGGCCAGGCGTGCCGAGTGCCACGCATCGCTGTCGTCTTGGGAAGAGGCTCTTACGGACTATGAGGCGGCGATTCAGCGCCGATCACCCGACCACTGTGAATTACGGTACTTGTGCACGTTACTGAATGCGAAGCTTCATGGTGAATCGGAGTATCGCGATCAGTGCCGATCAATGCTTGAACGCTTTGGGGACAGCCATCAGGCAAGTGAATGCGACTTAACGGCATGGACATGTGCTTTTGCACCCAACGCCGTTGACAACTATGCACGCTGCATCGCACTTGCAAAACGGGCGCTGTAGAAGGAGAGCAGACTAACCCAGACTATCGCAAGAGTCTCGGCGCCCTGTTTATGCGAGCGGGAGACTTTGAGAACGCCAAGATCGAGCTGGAAAGGGCCCTCAAGACCTCCGGCAGTGCGAAGACTTCCACGAGCTATATCGAGTACTTCCTCGCCATAACCGAGCACCAACTGGGCAGTCTCGATTCAGCGCAGACGCATTTGGAAATCGCCAATACTCTTGCCGACGAGGAATTGTCGGACAACCGACCTGGAACCGAAAACTGACCCTAAGGCTCTTGCGAGATGAGGCGACCGAGCTGATTGGCGCGGACTAGATGCAGTAGTCGAGACTTTATTCGACGTCGCGGTTGCCTGATGAGCAATGATCTGTGTGGATAACGGAGTGTTGCGAGCGCAGCAAACCCGACTTTGCACCGTTGGAATGCCCCCATTTTTGATCCGGGTGCCACGAGCGTAGAGCGTAGCGAGTCGGCGTACCCGTCTTGCCGTGGGCTGCCCGCAGCACTACCATTTGGTCGCTGCCTAGTTGGTTGCAGCGCTCGCGCTGACTCGACTTGCACGCAAAAGTGCCCTCCTCTCAAGGGAGGGGGGCGGCTGGCCTTCGGGGCAGCTTTTTCACCTATGGAGCATTAGCAATTTGGCATTAGCTGTACGCCGTACAGTCAATGGTTTTTTCGGATGGTGGAAAACTCACTCACAAGCTATCAAGAAACACAGCAAAACGCCGGGTCAAACCGGCATCCGGGCGATTAGCTCAGTTGGCTAGGCGCTTCGTTTACACCGAAGATGTCGGGGGTTCGAGTCCCTCATCGCCCATTGTTCTGGCCTAGGCCAGGAAATCTCACACTCTTGGCACAAAGCTGCCGGGCGGCTTCGCTGTACGCGAATACCTGTGGTCCCCGCCTTGCGATTTGCTGGGCGCGAATCCTTTAGCCAAGCCAGCGGTCGAACCAATTCCACGCCTCGGCCTGCATCGCAGCGTCGAACTTGTGCGGACCAGGATAGAAAGAGCACTTGTAGGCGTCCGCCGCGTTGGCCTTCCGGTAAACCGCGTGGAGCATTTCGTCGGCTCGCTTCATCTCGGGCAGCGTGAAGAGCGGATCTTGCAGATTGTTGAGCACCAGCGTCGGCGATGGAACTCGAAGCCCCAAGACCTCGGGATAATCCAGGTCCCGAGGTAAGCCGGGGATGTAGATCATCCAAGTGTGTGTGTATGCCTTGTTCAACAGGTAGTCGCGCCACGTCGTCATCATTCCCACACAGCACGCACACTTGATTCGTGGATCCATTCCAGCCAAGTAGGTCGTGCGCAAACCGCCTCCTGACAATCCGGCGCATCCGACTCGATTCGGATCGACATCATCACGAGAGCATAGGTAGCCCAATGCGGTCTGGTCCTCGGCGATGAAGACGCCGGGCCAGGTCAAGCCAGCGCAAAACAGGCTCTTTGCCATCAGATGCTCATGCTCACTAGCAAACGCGTTGTAAGCCTTCACAGCCTCGACGCTGTCTCCGTCCATGGGCGGCAGCCTGCGTGTCACGACGTCCGGCAGATCGGCGGGAAGCACCTTGCGTGAGCCGAAGGTGAACGTATCGTGCACCAGCACCACGTAGCCGCGTTTGGCCAGCTCGTTGGCCCAGGCGCGACCGCCGTAATCACTGGCCTGATGTTCGACGATGATGGGGTGCTGCGGCTGATTCGTCTTTGTGATCTTTTCGTGTCCGAAGAACTTCATGCCGCCGTGGTCGTGCAATCCGAGCACCGCCGGAAGTTTTCCGGTGGCATCCTGAGGCTTGAGAAGCACCGCAGCGGTCCTCGGTCCATACGGCAACTGCCAAGACAAGTGCTCGATGTCGAGTCCCTCCAATTGCTCCTTGCCTTCGACCTGGACGCTGCCCTCGATTGGTGCCGGGGTCTGCAACAAACATTCGTGAACTCGATCGAGTGCCTGATTTCTCCAGGCTTCAAGATCGGTGAACTCGTCGCGACGGAACGACAGCCTTGCCGGTCCATCACCGACAATGCTCGCAGCCCATGGCCCATAGCTGCCAATCATGTTCGGCTCGACGCCTTCAAGCGGAATGGAGCTCGCTTCTTGACCCATCAAACGCCTCTCCTTTGGAATGCTGGTTGCAACCAAACCTGCCGCGGCGCCGCCAAGCTGAAGTAATTGCCGACGATCAATCGCCAGTTTCTCGTGCATGATTCAGATGCTCTCAGACAGAAATCGTCGAATGCCCTACAGCCTGAACTTTACCAAGATCGCGTGTCGAGAGCGCCAACGACCTCCGCATGCGTTCGCTTGCCGGCATCCCCCAGTGGAGCAAACCTGATCACAGAGTCGCCGGGTTGCAGAAAGACGGAGACGCAAACGATTTGTCCGGCGACTCCGAGGCTGTGAACAAATTGAGCCACGGCGAATTACTGTAGGCGAGTCTCTCCGAGACTCGCAAAAAACGCAGCAAAGCGGCGGGTGTCCGCCTTGGAAAGGCGGACCTTCAGTAGAAAGCCCAACATTTTCACAACCTCTCCGCGGCCTGCGCCCTTTCCGAGATCAGGAAACGAGCCGCGAATGTTCATAAACAAACGCTGAAAAGTATGTCAGCATTCGTGATCGTTTAGGAATGCCAGGCAGAATCGACCGAGCAAGTGCGTTTGAGGAGGGGCGGGTGAATCGTGCCATCGAAAGACCGCAGGAGTCAACGTCGAACATCGAAATCCCACATTCCGCCACGAATGGCCCGCGGTAGACGTATACCCCGGCAGAGGATCGAGCGCTCCCAGACAGGTGCTGCAAACCTTGTCTTTATCAATCTTTCCAGTCCTCCCAAAAGGTGTCGCACACCTTCTCGTTGGCCAATCACCTTTCCTTTGCCACCACCAACCACACCCCCCTTCCGGACTATTTCCTTGCCTGATTGCGACAGGTCGAGCATCATCACAAACAAACAAGACGCCGAGCCTGGGAAAGATAGGGAGTTTATTTGGTTATTGTGCTTGCGTGCTGAAATATTGCTATTAGCATCTAAATTCGCGTCGAGCAAATATTTGATGAGAAATTGTGGTTTTTCCTGAAGGTTAAGCGATGTCCCTAGTTCGTTGCCAAAGCATCTTTCTTGCGGCTCTTTTGTCCATAGGGATCGGCGGTGTCGCCAATGGTGGCGTCATCATCTTTGATTACTCGGGCCAGGACTTCTCCGGCGGCGGCGCAACGATCACCGAGGTGATCGCCCGTTTGACGCTCGACGACATGGCTGCTGGATTGTCCAAGAACGAGGTTCGCGGGACCCTTGAGTTTGGCCCTAACGGCGACTTAGGGGTCGGGATCGACAAGATATCGTCGCTCTATTTGAACTTGGTTGATGACTCGTTCCGCGGGAACATTGAGATTAACGGTCAGACGCCTCTTGGCACGTACAAGAGTTTTAAGAACGGAGGGAAGAATATCAGTTCGGCAGGCGACTTCGATCTTGAGCTGAATCTGTCCACTAGCGCTGCGGACAAGTTCAGTCCCGGTGACACGTTCATTTTTGATTTGCAGCTCGTGGACACGGCAACCACTACGTACAGTCCAAACACGCTTACCAGCGCCAGTTTCAACGCTCTTTCTACCGGCGGAAGTAGCGCGTTCCGCTCTGTTATTCACCTGAACCTCACGGGCAACGGCGAAAGTGGCAAGTATGCGGACATTCCCCCGGTCGTTCCGGTTCCCGCACCAAACTCCCCCGTTCCCGAGCCAGCATCTTTGGCCGTTTGGTCGGTCGTTTTAATGGTCGGTGGTTTCGGTGCTTCCCGACGTCGGAAGCCAAAACAATCGTCTTGAGCCTCGATCATTTTGAGCCGCAATTGTGTGGAAGACTCAATCGTCTTGAAACACAACGAGGCTCTGCGGAGATACGGTCTCCTTGTGGGGATATCTCAGGCGCCAGTGTCTCGACAGACGCATCTATCACGCAGTTGGCCATCAAGACGATGGCCACGGTAAGTGCTCAAGCCGGCGAATTCGGATCTTGCCTCGGCGGCTTGCCGTCGGAGCGACCTAGAACCTGGTTCATGCGGGTCAGCACATCAGCCAGTCGCTCTCGATCTCCGCCGGGGACTTCGGCGGCGGCCCAGCCTTGGTAGCCGATCTCGTTGAGGGCTTTCCGGACCGATGGCCAGTCTGCTTCTCCCTCACCAATCAGCTTCCGCTCGTTGGACCTCGTCCGATCCTTGACGTCGAGCTTCTTGATCCGCTGGTTCAGCACGCGAATCCAGTCAGCCGGCGGACTGACTCGGATGTGGTTGCCGATGTCGAAATGGACGCCCACCCAACGACTGTCGATCTCATCGATGTAGTCGGCAAACTGCTGTGGGTCCTCACAGAATCCGTTGCCCACGTTCTCGATCAGGATCTGAACCTTCAGCCGCTCGGCAAGCGGCAACAGCTTTCGGATCTCGCCGATCGACCGATCCCAGACTTGATCATGGTTCTCCTCTTTCGGGTCGGTCACCTTTCCCGGCACCAGCAACACGCTCGAAGCCCGCACATCGGCAGCAAACTGCATCGCCGTTTTCATGTTCGCTAGCGCTTGCTCGCGAACCGCGGACTCGGGATCGGAATGCCGGACGTTCCAGTGCGTCGAATTCACGACGCCCTCGATCGGGAGCCCGACCTTTTCACTGGCGGCGAGTGCCTCGGCGGCATCGATCTCGCCTGGGCTGTCCAGCTCCACACCGTCGTAGCCGATCTGCTTCGAGCGTCGCGAACTTCTCTTCGAGCGTTCCCTCAAGCCGCACCATGTTCCATTTCAGCGACTTGTAGATCCGTTGACCGATCGCCAGATCACCGGCAGCGGACTTCTGCCCTGGTGGCGATGCAAGCGACGGTTCGAGTCGCGACGCAGCCGGCGGCGACACCAAGTCCAATCGTCCTACAAAATTCGCGACGCGTCGTCTTTCCAAACATCATGCATAACCTTTCAGCTTTCTGGTTTCTGCTTCACCGTCGTACGATGGGCTTCCAAGCCCGTCGAGTAGTGCGAAATGCTTGCGGCGCGACGGGCTTGGAAGCCCATCGTACGGTGGTGATCCGTCGGTGATGGCGGTTTGTTTTCGGCGTCGACGGGCTTGGAGGCCCATCGTACGGTGGTGATCCGTCGGTGATGGCGGTTTGTTTTCGCGCGACGGGCTTGGAAGCCCATCGTACGGTGGTGATCCGTCGGTGATGGCGGTTTGTTTTCGGCGCGACGGGTCTTGGAAGCCATCGTACAGAATCGCCTCGCCTAATGGGGAACGAAAATCTACTGCCAATTCTCGTCGGCGATGAATCCTCGGTAGCGGCTCATGATTCGTTCGCGATGGATGTTGAAAAAGATCATGGCCGCAAGCACCAGTACGCCGACCCCAATCAGGATCACGGCGCGGATGACGCCGCTCTCATGATGGAATTGCAATCCCAGCTGTCCCACCACGTTGATCACCAGGAAGGCGATCCCGATCGAGACGAATGGCCGAATCCGCAGTGAGATGCCCGCCGCGATCCCAGCCAGGCTGAGCATCAGCACGACGACAAACTGGAGCAATCCCCCGTCTTCCGCAAAGAAGACCTCCAACGTCGAAACCGCCAGGATGGCTCCCGCTGCCGCCGACCGAATACCACTCAGAGCTCGTGGTTTCAGGTCGTTGCGATGCAATTGGGCAAAGATCAACACCGTCACGGCCGCTGGAATCACGTAGAGCTGTGCAAGTCCGGTAAGCTGCTTGGCCTCCGGAATCCACAGATAAATCGCCACGTTGAACAACGCCGCCGCGACGTACATCGTCCAGCGTGCGTGCGTACGCTGCGAAACCACAAGGTAGAACGATCCCGCCGCGAGGGATGCAAACGCGGCAACGCCCTTCTGATCCAGCGGCGTTACCAGCGGCAAAACGATCGGCGCCAACAGCGCCATGTAATACGTCGGATTGACGAAGACGCCGGCTCGCGGATTCGTCACACGGCCTGCCAGGATGTTGAGGCCGTACAACGCAAAGCTGTAGCCGACCACCGAGAATGCGGCGATCGCACTGGGCGCGAATGTCAGGCCAAGTAACGCCGTGCACAGATAGAGCAGCCCCGCGAAAACCGCTGCGACCGACGTGTAGACCAACGTCTCTCGCCCCGATTCCCAAGCCATCCACAACCAACTGACTGCGACAAGAGCCATCGCCCCGGCGAATATCGGCGAGGGAGCCAACATGGCCATCGACGCAAGCGTCATGACAACAGCAGCCGAAGCGAAAAGATGCGCAAGGGTGATCAACGACTTGCCGACTTCGCGGGTATAGGTATCCGGATCGTCCGCCGATGACGCGCGGCCACGGAAGCTAAACTCGGTCACGACATAGGCAAGCGCCAATCCGGCAGTTGCCAGTCCAGCGAAGTCACGCAACAAACTCGGCTCGACGTAACGTAAGGCCGTGGCAGCCAGGCAGGCCGGAAACAGGATTGCCGCGGCCGTCGTCGAGTAGACATACCGCCACCTCGTACCAGCCAACAGACTGGTCACCGAGGCGAAGAACAACGTGATCGATAGGTTTGGAAAATCGGGACGCACGATCATGTAGATCGGCAACGTGATTGCGATTGCTACGCCAGTCATGCCGACGGCCCAACCGACCAAAGCTCGAGCTGAGACAGCTTCTTCTTCTTCGGTCAACGGCAAGCGAAGCATCGACAGCACTCGTCTGCCAATCGGACGATTGAATTGAATCGCAACCATTCCCCATGCGAAGCCCATCACCGAGAGGGCAACGTCCGGCGTGACCTCCCAGCCACGGGCCCGGCAGGCTCCGAAAAAGCCCACCACGGTACTCGCCACCAACAGGTGCAGAAGGGCCGCACTGGGTTGCAGGTACATGACGTGGAAGAAAAGGACGGCGCAAAGCAACCCATTGAGAAGCCAGTGCCAACCCGGATCCGCTGGAGCCAACCCCATCAATATCATCAGGAGGTAGAGCGACTGTAGGACCAAGCACCCGGTCGCGACCACCAGTGGCCAACGGAAGAACGATCGCTCGCAAGACGCATCGGAAAGCCCCAACAACGACTCGACGCGTTGAGATCGCGATCGTACCAGGCGAGCAACGACGAGGAGTCCATTCATCGAGACCAGTGCAAACAACGTCAACGTGGCTGTCGACCAGTTCATCGCGCTGTTGACCAACAGCAGCACGCCAGAACTTCCCAGCACCACGGCCACGTCCAACCAAAGCACGACGCGCGATGCTCGAACGGTCAGCAGGCTCACCACCGCCGCGATCGAGAAGGTGAAGGCAACGGGCCGGATCGGCAGATTGTCCAACCAACCGGCGATGCTCGTGACCAACGTCTGACCTCCGCCGAATCCACTGATTCCGATCGCGATCATCGCCGACACCAACGACGCTCCCATCGCGAGCCCCGCGCCGTAGTTCGAAAACGGCTCGGCGAAAGTCAGTGTCGAGGCCGAAGCATCCGGTTTCGTGCTGCTTCTCCATCGGACCCATTCCATCAACGCCAGCCCGATGCCCGACAGGATCAGCGCGGTCATCGCCGCGCTCGGACCAATCGCTTCCAGACCTGCTCGCGTCGAAGCGACGATCAGGCAGCAACCGGTGCACGCCAGACAGGCCAGGTAAACAAGCATCCGCCCCAGCGAAAACCGATGCAGCACGTTCATCGAACGCGCATTGAGCAGCAGCGACAGCGTACCGGCGGTGCTAGCCACAAGCAGCGGCGTCAGCGATGCGGTCTCCGATGAAATCTTCCAGGCGTAAAGACTTTGACAAATCGCGACGATCGCCAGCACGGCCGATGAACGAACGAGAGGTCGCTCGTAGAGCCGAGTCAATGGAAACGCTGATGGATTGTCCGACTCGACTGCCGACGCGGCTCCACTGAGCCACTCGACTCCATAGCCGACCAACCAAAAACCGAGCGCGATCAACGACCAGGTAACGCCCAGACTTGGATCACCTTCGGCGTCGATTCGCAACAACGGGAAGGCAGCGACCGCAACGAGTAACGTGGCGATGTAGGTAAACAGAGATGCGTTGTAGAGCTTCGCGGCGATCGCACACGAAATCGCTGCGGCCAACAACGTGACCAGCGCTGGCAGGGACCAGCCGTCCCATGTCCCGAGCCAGGCAATGTTTGCCACGACCATCGTGACACCAAGTTGCGAGAATAGCAGGCCGGCTTGGCGAAGCGGATTGAACCAGAGCGTCGACCAGGAATCAGCTCGCAGCGGCAGCGGCGGCGACGACCAGGCAGTAGGAAGCAATTTGCGCGTAGCCGATGATTCCAGATCGCGATTTCCCATGCGGCTGTTCATCGCAGCAATCGTCATCAGCAGCAATCCAAGCAACGAACAGGCCGCGGTGATCATCGCCGCGATCCGTTCCAACCCGTCCGCAGTTTGCGCCGCCAACTGCACGACCAACCATCCAAGTGACGCCAGTGACAGGTAGCTTCCCAGTTGCGAACGATACGTTGCACCGGCCAACCCAAAGAAAATCGCGAGCATGCCACAAGCCACGGTCAGCGGTAGCGCGACGTCGATCGCTGGCAGGCCGACCGGAATGGCCACCAGCAGAGCGACAATCCCCGTGGCAAAGACAAGGTGATGGAGCAATCCGGAATAGAGATCCCGTGGCTCACGACTCAACAAGGCATTCGCGCCATCCGTGGTCGTGTCGGGCAGCCGCACGGCGATCATCGTCGCCACACCCCATCCGAGCAGCGACAAGCAAGCGGCAAGGACCAGGTGCCAGGCGACGGCCGAGCGGTCCGGAAAGTCGGTAAAGGCGCCCCACTGCGCCGTGGCGTGAATCGCGGCACCATACGCAAGGATGGAAGCGACATACAGCAATCGTCGCTCGAAAGAACCTGATTTCGAATCCGGCGTGTTTGCCCGCTGGTTTCGATAGATGATCCAAACCTTCGATCAACCCGAAACCGTACGTATAGGTCGCGATCAACCAGGTGCACGACGCCAGGTAAATCGGCAATACCGTGAGCCAAACCGGGAATCGGCCCTGCATGATCACAACCGGCACGACAGCTGCCAAAGCCAAAGCGGTGGAAGCGTGCGCCAGCGGCTTGGCCCAAAGGGTTCGGTCCCGTGAGACCAGCGGCAATGGCGGACGCTGCCAAACCTGATTGAAACGCCAACTCATGCCTTGGCGTTCAGCTTCAGCTTCCGAGCCAATCCGGTTCGGCGAGCTCAGAAGCAACGAGGCAATGCCGAATGCCAGCGCCATCACGGAACCAGCTACCGCCTGATCGACCAGGTAGTTGGCCGGGCTCGCCCACATCGAGACGGCAGCCGACATCGCAACGACGATCGCCGTGAGCGCTCCGTAGGTATGCAGACGCGAAAGATAGATGAATCCAGAAATGCTGAAGGCGGCCGTCAGTATCCCGGCAGTCAATGCATGGATCGGTGCAAACCTGGCGAAGCTGTATGAGTCGAAGAGTGCCATCCCAGCGAGGCCGAAAAGAACGGTCGCCGCGGTCAACAAGGCAACATGATGGAGAAGCCCTGCGTAAAACTCGCGGTTCGATCGGAAGGCAGTCTGCCTCTCGATGTCCAGCGATGGAATGCGTCGATTGAACCACCAAGTCAACACAATCGCGATCAGGCAACCTGCCAGAGAAAGTACGGAGCCGACGAAAAGATGAACGCTGGTGACGTCGGTTTCCCACCATCCATGATTCCACGCCCACTGAGCTGCCGAGTGAAACGCAGCGAAAGCAAACGCGATGCTGGCGACGTAGATCGCCGAAACGCGAAAGGCACGTGTGCTCAATAGCAGCGTGATGCTGGCCAGCGCATAGGTCAACGGCGCGGGCCGCGTCCAGATGTTGGCAAGCGACCACGTCGAATCGCCCTGCATCACTGACAACACGGCAATCGGGCTGCACACCAACGCATACAACGCCAGATGGTCGCAACCAAAGGTCGAGACCTGTCGCCGGGAGAACTGGAATGGCAGGCAGCCACGAGGTCGTATCCAGTTTCGCGGGTTGATCTTCAGTCGGAATCTTTCACGCGAGAAACAGGACACCGTCGCGGCAAGCAGGCTCAGACCCGCCAGACAGTCGATTGCGGCACGAACGGCAAACCCAACCACTGGAAACCGATAAAGACCGCGAGGGTCAAGGAGATCAAGGACAAGTAGGATCCAAGCTTCGTCCTGTAAACCGATCCAGCCAGCGCAAACAGGATCGCCACCATCGAAGCCGAGCTCATCGTCCAGGCTGGGGAGACCGATCCCATCCAGAGGAGCCAGTTCACTGACCAACGGAACCAGAGCAATGATCGCCGTGACATGGAACAGCCAGCCGCTGTAGTAAGGCGCGCCTCAAACGCACCGAGTCTTCTTTCTCTTCGGCACAACGTTTCAGCAACGCCGTACACCACCAGGCGTAACCGCTCGCCACGAGCCAGCCGAACAGAGAAATCGCCGCGGTGATTGCAAAGTGGGCGGCAAAGGCGGCTTCGGCGGGCCACCCCACGAACCATCGTCCCTCAGCGATCGCGTGAACGGCAAAGTAAGTCGCCAGGATGCCGGTGATGTAGAGCCACGGCTCGCGGTAGCTTCGCGTCAGCAGCAACAGAACGAAGGCTGCGATTGCCGCACCGACGAGCGCGGTGGTCGAGAAATCGCCCTGAACAACATGGAAAACTGAGATCGCCAGGCCGAGCAGTGCTAACGGAATCCCACCGAGCGAAAGCGGGCGTGAGAACAGGTCGGGCAATCCATCGGCAAAGCGGGAGCCGATAGCTTCCAAACAGTTGAACTCCATCCTCAACCAAGATACCTACGATCCTTTGGAACCCAACGATTGATCATCGATGCAATGATCGTCGCCAACAGTCCCAGACCTGCACTCCACATCGGGATCATGGTCACAGCGGCGAGGATCACGCCGAAGACGGGCAACCGGGATCGATACTGCAAGGCGCATGCAACGCAGGCCAACATCGCTCCGACCAGGGCGAAACCGTCCAGGAACCCCACCGCATGAAAGCGGTACGGATCACTGCCGACCAGGTGGCGCGAGAATGCCAAGCCAATCACCAACAGCGCAGCAAACATGGAGACGTCCGTCAGTGGTGTCCGCCAAGCGAGCTTCAGCCCTCGACGCTCGCCCAGACAGGCAAGGGTCCCCGCGATCGCACCAAGACCCGACAACACCAACGTCGAGAGTGGACCACCGGGCGGGTCGAGTCCGAGCAAAGCGGCGAGTCCCGCCAACACGCCCGCAAGATAGATCAGCACTGGTTGCTGTCTGGCAAACGACATCAGCAGAAAGAATCCGCTGTAGGTAGCAAACGTCACACCCAGCCAAGCAGGAGCGATGTCTCCTGGGTAAAAATGGGTCCAAAGCGTGATCGCGAAGAGGGCTGTGGCGAGTCCCCACTGGACAACGCGGAATGGCGTGGCGAATCGAAGTGCGTCGACCGCCATTCATCAGCGATCCCTTCGCGATCTCTGGCGAGCTGTTTTCGCTCATCCCAGTTGCTGAAGTAGTGATCGAGACAAGGCGATTCCGCGCAAAGAGCGGCAGCGACGCCAATCCCCAAGCTCTCCGGTCCGTAGGCCCGCACCGACCCACTGCGTGAACAAGACGTGATACTCGGCGATGATGGCAAGCAGCAGCAAGAACAGCGGCGGAATCGATTCATATCGCCAAACGAGCCATCCGTACAAACAGATCGCGATCAGCAGCGCTTCGGCAGAACTGAGACTTTGAATCCATGGAGATTCGACCGCGATCGAACTCAGCCGATGAAAGGCCTCGGCGACGAAAGGTACCGTCGAGAGGGAAACGCCAAGAAACGAGATCGCGTAACCAACGAACGTGAATCGGCTGAAGCGACGCGGATCGCCGCTCAGGGATTTCAAACGCGCAGTCGGTGTCGAACACCATCGCGGCCAGCAAGACGAGCAGCGGCCCATAGTGTGCCGCCGTGATGTAGCCATTCCCGTGCCCCGCCCAAGACGGCGTACCGTTCACCGCAACGTGCAGGAACGCAAAGGTCACGACGGTCGCGTAGGCCAGTGTCCCGAAGATGAAGTAAGCCGTTGTCTTTCGCCCCAGATAGACTCGCTGCATGAAGTCGCGATTGAATCGATAAACGCCATAACCCAGCACCGCCAGCGGTCGAGGTACTGGGCGATCGACAGACCGATGGCCCCCATCATCGGACTCGATGTCGCGAGCCAACGCAACGCGGGTGCGAGCAGCATCACGCAACAGATGCCAATCAAGACCCGCGAGTAGAGTCGATAGAACGGCCTGGCAAACAGGCCCGACGTGACCATCGAGACGCCGTAGAACATGACCGCCGACAGAATGCCAAAGACGAGACCAATCGACGATTGCGAGTGTGTTCATCACCTACCTCATACTCGCTTGAATGATGACGTCTGCTGGCGTGCCCGGCACGAGCGTCGTCAACACTGCCGCTGCAAAGACCAATGGAATCAACAGCGCGACAATCACCAAAAGCACGTTGCTGGAGCTTTCCAGCTGTGGGTACTTCAACCGCATGAAGTACGCCATCGCAAAGAACATGCTGGTCGCCACCGCTAATGAGATGTAGACGAGCGAATGCATCAGGATGCGGTTCTGCTCAATGTTTTCCCAGAACGACACGATCAGCACGACGAATCCCGCGATCACCAGAAACGCGCCCACGAACCAGCCGACGTTGTCAACCAAAAACGGTTTGAGCACCGTCGACCACTGGGATGCCGCATCGATCAATCGATGTGTCGGATTGGGGATCTCGTCGTCTGCCTCCGCGAAGCTTCGCCTCGAGGTGGATGCAGGCCGATACCGCAGACGGTGCCGGCGCGGCACTGACAGTGGCAGCGACTTGACGGAATGGATGGAGTCTCGTGTGCTGTGGGAGGCGTAACCGGCTGTGGATCCAAGATCGGCTCCACCGCTTCCGCGTCGACCAACTCTGTGTCCAGGACTGAGTCACGAGCCTCCGCCTGCTCGACCACTGCCGCCCTGGCTCGACCACTGCGCCTGGCTCGACCAGAGCGGCCATCAAGATATCCTCGTCGACTTGATCGCTGACCGGTGTTGGCGTGACGAACGCCGGTGAGTGCTCAGCAGCGATGGCCGCATGGACTTCTGCCAGGGCTGCCTGCACCCCTGCGTTGCTCGGATCCAGCTCGCTTGCTCGCGAGAGTTTCTGCTGGGCTTCTGCGAAGTGCCCCAGCCCCAGGGATACCTTTGCTTGCGACAGAAGCGAGTTGGCTTCTCGGGCGGCTCGCGCGGCTTGCTCAGCGGCGTCCCTCGCGCGGACTTCCGCCAGCATCTGTTCGAAGGGAAAAGCTCCCCCGAATTTCTGTGCGCCGTCCCTCAAAACTTGGGTTGCGTCGCCGAAGTGACTGTTGTGAGCCGCGTCTCTTGCGCGTCGAATCAGACTTTCGACGGACAACGCCTCGGCATGCGCTGCAGCTCGCTTTTCAATCTGGCTGAGTTGCTTGCGATAAAAGGCCCGGATCGCGTCTGACTGTTCCTTGGGAACTTCGTGCGATCCGCACAAGTTGATCCAAGTCGAACAGGACCCGCTCGTAGAGTTGTTTCCTCTCTTGCTCCGCCCGTGCCGAAGCCTCGGGGACCGTAGACAAGGAAGGCTGAAGGAGCGCCCCATGACAACCTTCACACCAAAATCGATAGAAGGAATTCTTGTGTCGACAGTGGGGGCAAATGAGCTGGGGCGCGTTCATGGGTGCAGGCTCACGTTGGGATCGCGGCTACGGAAGCTCGATCCAGCCAGGTTCGTACAGGAATCTCCCTCTCTGCGACTGGACGTTCGCAGGCTTTCGGCTGCGTACTGTAGGCCAGTCTCTCGGAGACTGGCATCGCTGCGAACTACGTGCAAGGCGAGTCTCGGAGAGACTCGCCTACGGAAAATCCCACTTAGCTAGGATTCGCTTTCGCTTGTTGCTTGAGCGCTGCGAGTTCCATTTCCACTTCCGCATCCCGTTGGCTTCGCTCGACATCTCGGTCCAGGTCGGACGACAAATCGGAAAGCTCTGCGTAGGCTGCTGCCTCTGCCTCCATCCCTTCGATCTTGCGTTCCATCCGATCGAACTTGTCGAAGTTCCGCTGAACCCGATTCATTGTTGGGGCGACGCCCTGTACGTCACGGCAAGCCTCCGCAGCCATTTGGCGGGCGATCAAGCTATCACGACGTCGAATCGCTTCATCCAGTTTTTCTTCGATTCGTCGAAGATCCGATTTGAGGGAATCGCTCGTCTTGCGGGCAGCTTCCCACTGTGGCTGAAGGCTATCCGCGATTCGCTCATGCTCCTTCTTGCGAGCCAAGCATTTCCGAGCCAGTTCTTCGTCGTCTCGTGCAATCGCCGCTTCGGCTTTCGCATGCCACTCGTCGGCCAAACCGCGATTCTTTTGCAAGTTCGCCTCGAGCTTCTTTTCACCGGCAATTGCTTTCGCGACCCCTTCCCGTGCAATACCGATCTGCTCTTCCATTTCAAAGATCAGCATCTTGACCATTTTTTCGGGGTCCTCTGCGCGATCCAGCATATCACTGACGTTGGCGTTGATGATGTCGGACACTCTCGAGAAAAAGTTCATGTCTGTCTCCTCTAAATATGGAGTAGCGCGGCGCTGCGACTTGGAATGACGCAGGCCAGATCTAACCTTGAAGCATTGGCTGCATTTGACGTGCCAACAATGACTGCAGTTCTTTCAACGATGAAATGGCGGGCTCTGCTGTGACGGCTGTTGGCTCTACTCGAACTCAGAGACTGCAACGGAAGTGTGGTTGTGCGCGTTCTCTTCATTTAGGCGAAATGTTGGAAACCGCCGCAAAAGCTCGTCTTTGATGATTTCTTCTCGCGCACTTGCAAAGCGCTGGATTCGCGTCATTGGCTTGAGCCGCGCGACGTACCCGCCATGGCGACCTGAACGCTCCGTGCGGATTGTCGCGCATTCGGCCAACACAATTCCAGACAGCCGACCCGCGTGGTTGGAATCCTCCCTATTCCAGCCGTCGCAGTTGCCCGGTTCCAATCGCTGGCACACTCCGATGAAATCGCAGGTCCACGCCGGCCAGTGATGCCAACAGGATCTGCAGCGGGTCGCCATGCGACACAACCAGAAAGGTTTGTCCGCTGCCTGCCTCTTCGATCTGACGAATCGATTCAGTCATGCGGTCAGCGACAGCGCGAACACTTTCGACGTTTCGCTCGACTTGCGCCGCGTCAATCAGATCCTGCCGCCAGACCTCTTCATAGTTCCTGTTGCTCAAACCATCCCAATCCCCGAAATAACGTTCACGCAACAGGCATGACGTCTCCACCGGAATGGACAGGGCTTCGGAAACGATCTGCGCGGTTTCAAGTGTCCGACGAAAATCGGAAGAATAGATTCTGGCAACGTGCACCAGTTCGTCGCGATGCAGATCGACACATCGGCGAATCTCGTCACGACCTCGTTCCGTCAAACCAAACTGGTGAAGCCCAATTTCCGGCGAACTGACGATCAAGCCCTGCTCGTTGCCAACGCTAAAGCCATGGCGTAGCAGGTAGTAAGTATTGCGTAGCCTCATCATTCCTTGAACCTATCGGCTGCCCGGAGCCCCAGCGAGACCCAACGCTTGAATTCGGTCGCTGGTTCGGCAGCGTGGTTTTTCGAATTTTGGGCGACTCCATTGTTTGGCTGATGGCATCCATCGACCCCAAGCATTAATCTGAAAGTTCGCGTGAAGGCAACCGCATCCGGCTAAGATTCTACACGACATGTCTCGGCATCCTACCACAGTGCAGTCGGTGTCCTGCGGCGGGTCTCCGGCTGCGGTCCAAGCGAGATCATGTTCCGGCTCGTTGCTTGAAGTCATTTTCATGGGAGTTCCACGGATGCTTTTGCGTTTTCAAACCGCCTGTCGTCTTTTCCTGCTCGCGGCGTTGGTAACTTCCGGCGTCGCGGTGGGGCAGGATTCCTCCGCTCGCATTGGCAGCGAGTACATTCCTGGCGATGCGATGGTGACCGTTGTGCTGAGCGTCGCTGATACTCTTCGCAGTCCGAGCGCGGAGATGTATCCAACGGAGATTGCCGACGCCTGGTGCGAGCAGAACTTCGGCGTCCCGGCACGCGACATCGATCAAATCAAAGTCGTTGTTTCAGCGCCTGGACCCGGCGAGCCGATGTTTGCCGCGATCATTTCTTCTCGAAGCAATCTCGACATTGGTTCGCTCAATCCGGACTTCGTCAATACGACCGAGGCAATCGACGTCGATGACCACGCTTGCTACGCGGTGGTCGGACCGCCCGGTGTGGTCTTGCATGCGAAGGATGCTCGCACCGTGATCATCGCTTCAGAAAACTATCTCGACACGATTTTGCGATCGGCTGATCCATCCGACACGCGTGGACCTTTGGCGAAGATGGCTGCTACCGTTCCCCATAACGGAAACCTGACGGCATTGATCGCGATTGAGCCCATTCGGCCGATGGCGATGGGAATGCTGCAAGCACAAGCCGATCAAATTCCTCCGCCGCTTGCTCCCTTCACGAAGATACCGCAATTGCTCGATGCGATCCTGCTTCGTGTCAATCTGGAAGATCAGCAGAATGGGCTCAATTTGGTGATGCTGGGGCGAGACGAGGCGGCCGCCGAGGAGCTGCTTGGAATCATTAGTAACGGACTGCAAATGGGACGGCAAATCGGACTGGCTCAGGCGATGCGTGAACTTCCCGATGACGATCCACTTGCCGAGGCAAGTCGGCAGTACGCGATTCGGATGTCGAACATGATTGTCGAAATGCTTACACCGACACGCGATGGTCGCAGGTTAACGCTGAGCGGATCGGCCACCCAAGGAGTCGCGACGCAAGGCGTGCTGGTTGCGCTACTACTGCCTGCGGTTCAATCTGCTCGGCAAGCGGCCCGCCGAATGTCATCGTCAAACAATCTGAAGATGATCGCGCTCGCCATGCACAACTATCATGATACGTATCAGCATTTTCCCACAGACATCCACAGTAGCGATGGCAAACCGCTGCTGAGTTGGCGAGTCGCGATCCTGCCCTTCATCGAAGAGGCGCCGTTGTATGAGCAGTTTCACCTCGATGAGCCCTGGGACAGTCCCCACAACTTGGCCTTGGCTCAGGAAATGCCATTGGTCTATTTGAATCCTGGTGTCGCCACGGCCCCTGGGATGACGGTCTACCAGCGACCCGCGGGCGAGAATTTCATCATGAATGGCGCGGCTGAAATTGGCTTTCGTGACATCACCGATGGGACATCCAACACGATCATGGGGGTTGAAGCGTTGGGGGATGCGGCGGTTCCGTGGACCAAACCATCCGATTTGGAGATCGATCCAGACAATCCAATGGCCAATCTCGTGGACACATCACGACAAGGATTCAATGCCATGTTCGGTGATGGCTCTGTCCGCTTCATCACCAACAGCATTGATCCCGAAGTCTTCAAGGCGATGTTGACGCGAAATGGTGGCGAAATCATTCGGCCGTAGCTGGACCGCTTGTCGTAGCCGAGTCTCTCCGAGACGGTGAGTAAATTGGACCGTGTCGCTGTACCGTAGACGAGTCTCTCCGAGGCTCGGATTTTCGCGGCAAAGCCGCGTGGAATGACGGTCTCGGAGAGACCGCCCCACAGCAAACGAGCGCTGTCCAGCTAGTGTTGTCCAATTCGTTCGAGCGTGACCTTGTTCAATCGCATCAGTTCAATGCCTGGCGCGGAAACGACTTCGGCGACCATCTCGACATCGCCTGGTGGCAGGTCCATGACGCCAGCGTCGAATGACTCGAATTGCTCGGCCGTCGCGGTAGCGTGGACTTGGTGATCCACGAACGCGTCCTCACCGATTCGTAATCGCAACATGCCTCCCGCGTCCAACGGACGACAACCGTACGTCAGCCGAACTCGATAAGTACCCGGCGTCTGGACATCCAGCCGCCAACTGGCTCGCTCCCCGGGTTCCTTCCAACTGTCAATCGTGTCCCAGTCGTAGCCGTCGAAGGTGTATTGGATGTGCTTCCCTTGCCACATTGCCCAACTTGGTGAGATCTCGACACTCGGTTCATTCGGATGCCCGACCGGAATACGCACCGGCGCATACTCGATGCCACGGGTGACATCCGAGAACCAGCGTACAAATTGGTCACGCAAACCATGAACGACCTCGGGATGCTGGGCCGCGACGTTGGTCGTCTCACCGGGATCCGCTTGCAGATCAAACAATCGCCAATTGCTTTCCGTTGGCGCCGCAGCCTCCCCAACCTGGCACAACAACTTCCAGCGTGAATCACTGATGCCCCAACGTTTGTCGGGGTTGGGTACGTAGCGGTCCCACGTGTGATAGACGTAGGCGTGATGTTGCTCGCCCTGCCCAGCCTTCAAAAGGGACACGAGACTCTTGCCATCGATCGACCTGTCGTCAGGTACGGTTGCTCCAGCAAGTTCGCAGAAGGTTGGCAACCAATCGACGTGCGACGTTTGGGTCTTCGCATGGCTGCCTCCTGGAATGACGCCGGGCCAGCGCACGAAACACGGCGCGCGGACGCCCCCTTCATAGACGCCTGCCTTTTGGCCATTCATGCCTCCTTTCCAGTACTTGCTGACACCTCCGTTGTCACTGGTGAAAATCACAAGAGTGTCGTCTGCAATTCCGAACTCCGTCGAGCTTTTCGAGCAATCGTCCGATGTTTTGATCGACTCGCTCAATCAGGGCGTAAATCCTCGCTTCCCGAATCGGCAGCCCTCGATCCAGATACTTGGACAACAGCTTGTCGCCCTCCGGCTGCGCCGCATGGGACGTATCGAGCAGCCACGGTGAATGGGGGGCGTTGTACATCAAGGCACAAAAGAACGGTTCGCTCTGCTCGACCGACTGCTCGATGAAGTCGATCGACGCGTCGGTAAACAGGTCAGAAACGTAACCGCGGGCCTCGACAGGTCGACCGTTGTGGTAAACCTGATCCGGAAATTCGTAGCGTTCGATGTGTCCGTGGTAGTGACCGAAGAACTCATCGAAGCCACGGTCTTGTGGCTGGTAGCCCGGATATTTGCCCAGATGCCATTTGCCGAACAGACCGGTCCGGTAGCCAACCTTCTTGAGTAGCTCGGCGACGGTCACTTCGTCACGCCCGAGTGTGTCGCCGCCGAACCGCGTGTTGTACAAGCCGGTTCGTCAGGTAGTAGCGCCCCGTCATGATTCCGGCTCGCGTCGGTGCGCACACCGGGGCGACGTAATAGCGATCGAGTTGGACCCCCTCCGCGGCGATTCGATCCATGCTCGGCGTGTCGATGTGCGGATTGCCGGTCGCTCCGGTGTCCCAGTAGCCCTGGTCATCGGTCATGATGAACAGAATGTTCGGACGATCTGCAGCGGATGCGTCGACCGCAAACGCCATCGTCGCGATCATGACCAACAAGGTAATGCGGCTGAGTCGATTCATGGAGTTATCGATGGTGCGGTCGGCGTCGCTGTCGCTCCTGGACCCACCCTACGGGAAAGCATCAGACTTCTTCGAGCGGGCGCGTTGCATCGCCAAATGCGTTTGGCCGCAAGTCCATCTTGTCCATCATCGAGAGGAACAAGCGGCACAACTGACGTTCGCTCTTGCCACGATAATCAAGCACACGGCCGCCCTGAATCCGACCGCCGGCGCCACCGAGCAACATGATCGGTAGCTGGTCGTTGTCATGCTTCGCCCCCGCCATCATGCTCGAACAACTAAGCAGCATCGTGTTGTCAAGCAGCGTGCGTGGGCCTTCCTGGATCGTGTCGAGCCTGCGGGCCAGATAGGCGATCTGCTCCATGAAGAACTGGTTCACCTTCAGCCAGTCGTCGGCGTCCGAATGCGAAAGCAGGTGGTGAATCATGTAGTCAATGCCGTTGCCCGGTTGTTGCACCGATGAAAGATTCGGAAATCTCAGCGCGCTGTGATCGTTGTTCAGCTTCAGCGTGGTGATTCTCGTCGTGTCGGTCTGGAACCCGAGCACCAGAATGTCACACATCAGCCTCATGTGTTCGGCGATGTCCTGAGGAACTCCGTCGGCCGGACGGGGCACGTTCGGTTCGGCGAGCGTTGGACGCCAGCCTTGCAGTTCTCCACGCTTCCCCGCACTTTCGATTCGCTGCTCGACCTCGCGCACCGAGTTCAAGTACTCGTCCAGCTTTTGTTGGTCAGCACTGCTGATCTGCAGGCGCAGGTCATTCGCGTCACCCAAAATCGCATCGAGCACGCTCTTGTCGGCTGGCGTGGCGGCATCCTTGAACAGCCGATCGAAGGCGAGCGCCGGATAAATCTCCAGGGGCGTCGGTGTCGTCGGTGAACTCCACGAGATGTGCGAGCTGTACAGCATCGAGTAATTCTTGTGCACCGACGGATTGGATCGCTCGCACCCCAGCACCAGACTCGGAACCTTCGTGGATCGTCCGTAGTTCTGTGCAAGCAGTTGATCAAAGCTTGTCCCGGAACGAATCTCGCCACCAGCAGCGATCGGTGCACCGGAGAGCAGATTGCCGGTCTGCGAACTGTGGATGTTCCCCTTGCGTGCTTCTTCGTGATACAGCCCGCTGATGAAAACAAGCTTCTCGCGAAACTCAGTCAGCGGCGCCAGCACCTGGCCGAGCTCCATCTTGCTCCCTTCGCCTCGCGCCCACCACTCCCGTGAATGAAAACCGTTGCCGGAAAAGATCACGGCCAGACGTACCGGTGCTTCACTGGCCGGTTTACCTTGCCCCGGTTCATCACCCCAGACATTGACCGATTCCAGCCACGGCAGTGCCATGGTCACGCCGCTGCCGCGAAGAAAGGCTCGTCGTGTGAATTGGTGGCTTTTCATGGCTCGTCCGTTGGTTGATGAACAGTCAGCAGATCCCGTCCGCGCACATTCCGAAACTGCGGACTGCATACGATCAAATCGATCACCGTTGCCGACCCGGTAGTCGTTTTGCTCGAGCTCGACAAGCATGCTGTCCAGCAAAGGCTCGTCCGACAACTGGACGCTCCTTCCTAAAGCATAACCGAGCAGCTTCCGACAGAACTGACGCAGAAAATCGTCGCGGCGAAGATCGAGTAAATACGAGCGTAAGCCCTCGATGCCGTCAAAGGTCGTTCCGTCCGCGAGCGAGGCAACGGTATCGAGCCCGGATCGGCTTCGCCCGATCGCATCGAAGCCTTCCAACGCAAACCCGAAGGGATCGATTCGCTCGTGACACCGCGCACACTCGGCGACGCTGCTGTGACGCTCGATCAGCTGTCGTTCGGTCAGCCCTTCCGGGGCCTCCTCAGGCAAAACGGGAACGTTCTTCGGCGGCCGCGGCAATCGTTCGCCGAGGATCGTCTCGTTGACCCAGTTGCCCCTCAGGATCGGGCTGGTTCTCGATGCCCCGCTCTGCTTGGCCAGCGTTCCGGCAAAACCAAGGATGCCTCCTCGCCCCATCGCGCGGACGCCGTCGACTCGCTGCCAGGCATCCTTCTCGACGTCGACGCCGTAATGTGCCGCCAGCGCACCGTTGATGAATGTGTGATCCGCGTCGAGCAACGACAAAACCGAGCGATCCTGCTGGAACAGATCGATGAAGAACCGCGTGATTTCCTCCTGCATGTCGGCGCGCAGACCGGCAAAGCTAGGAAAATGCCGCTCACTCTTTTCATCGAGCGTTTCCAGGTCTCGCACATGCAGCCATTGGCATCCGAACTCGGTCGCGAGCCGACGCACACTGTCCTTCGCTAACAACCTTCGCGTTTGCTCCACGAGGACATCGGGATCGCGAAGTTTTCCCGCAGCCGCGATCGAACGCAATTCGGCATCCGGTGCAGATGACGTCAGAAAGTAGCTCAAACGCGTGGCAAGTTCCCAATCATCGACCGGCGCTGGATCGCGTCCCGGAGCCGCCGATTCGCCACGATACAGGAAGGCCGGAGCGACCAACAACCGCGTGATCAACTGACGGATCGCCGGCTCGTGCGGAAGACCTTGATCGCGCAGTTGTTGGTACAGGCTTCTCAGATCGGCTTGCTCGGTTTCATCAAGCGGTCGCCTCCACGCTTCGGACGCGAAGTCGAGAACCGCCTGCAACTGCGTTGGCTCGAGCTCGACCAGTCGCTGCTCAAACGCCGCCGCCGCCTGCTTGATCGGCTCGCGCATCGGCTCAAAGGCGCTCGGATCCGCATCCTGAGTCGCGTACTGCCAAAGTTGGTTGTACGCATCGAGTTGTTGCAAGGCTGACGACTGACGAACCACATTTCGTCCCAAAGCGATCCAGCTGCGAACGTCTGCTGATCGTTCAGCATCAACCGCTGCAGGTGATCATCTTCGCGATAACGCAGTGTCAACGTGACGACCTCGTCGACCGGCACGATCTTGTCGTAACAGAGGGCGGCAGGAAACAGCGACTGAAACTCGGCAATGTCCTGCACGATGCGCTTCTGAGCCTCGCTTCCATCGCGGACCAGAATCGGCCGATCCGACACGACCGGTGCTTCGCCGTCGGTCCAACGCGTCCCCGGGGCATCGGACGCGGAGATCAAACTGCCAGGCTCAAGAGGAAGTGAATCGCTCGGTCTCGACAAGGAGGCAAACGCTTGAACACTTCCTTCCTGTCCCTTCTCCGCATGCAACTCAACACTCGCAACCAGTTCCGCACCGGCGACAAAGCTGGTCGGAAGGTGGAACTCCAGGATAGACGGAGCGGTCTGCTCGATGTCCGACTTTGCGATGTCGACTGGTTCGCCCGAGGCGTCATTCGATGCTTGGGACATGGCGAACCAGCGAAGCGGTCCACGGAGTCCACGGCAGGTCGTGCTGATGGCTCGATCGGCGTCCGAAGTTGGGCTGAGGATCTGATCTTGAACCGCGATCGCATCGACTGCCTTGCCTTCGATCACGGCAACCCGCCATCGCCCCAATGCCGAATCGCTCAGGGATCGCGTGACCGGGTGTCTCCCCTTGTGATTGGCAAAAGTGCCAAACCGCTGGATTGCCATAGCGATCGGCTAAGGGATTGCCGTCGTGAAGTCGGTCAACGATCTCGCTTGCCAGATCCCAAGCTTGCCCGTCCTCGCGCGACTCGCTGATCGTCAACGCAATCTGCGTCGTATCACAAGTATGGTCATGTTGGTGAGCCTCGACGGTCAGCTTGACCAAATCGCCCGGTCGCACCGACACGTTGTCGATCGGCCCGAACTCCTGTCGGCCACCGTTTGGAAGCACGTCACCGGCGAGTCGTTGAGATCCGTGCGCATGGATCACGTCAACGCTCCAGCCCGCGCCGTTTCCACAGACATTGATCCATGTCCGCGACCAGACCCTTGATCGAAACCGTTCCGCGGATCGGACTCTTCCAATACACGACCGAATCGATCTCTGGAGTCGGATGAACCGTGACACCTCGCCCCGGGACGCGAAGCGTCGAAAACGCAAGCTCGTTCGTCCGACTGATTGGCCAACAGAGTTGGAAGTCCCTCACCCCAACCTCGAATCGAGGCATAACCACCGACGTTGGATTGTTGACCGGTCAAATGACCCGAGGGAGCCAAAGGCACTGGATTGAGCTGCACCAGTTCCGCCCAGGCTTGAGCCAACTCTGGATTCAGGTTCCTCTCATGTGCGATCGTTTCAACCGCTTGCTTCGAGCGATAGGCTGCTGCGATGGCATCCAGATACATCGACGTATTGGCAAGCTCGCGCTGCCGCATTTGCATCGTGCGCCGAAGCAACTGATTCGACCTGGCTGAGTGCAATGGATGTCTCCGATGGAAACACCAAACGAGCTTCCTTCCAGACGATCACATCGCCTTCCTTGCCATCGCCTGCGTCACCCAGCGGCCAAGTAAATGGTCGTATCACCATCACCGGCTTCTGGCATCTTGAGCCGCACCGATTGTGTGGTCGCGACCGGCATCACGGGCAGCTGCCAAGCCTTGGGTCCATCACGCTTGCCAATGTGGCCAACTTTCGCGAAATGCCAGAGAGACTGTTGCCACTGACCGATCTGCTTGGCGATGGCAGGGATCTCCTCCGGCTTGCGATCGTGCCAGCGGGCCCGGATGGGATCGAGCAAAACGGATGGCGTGTTGTCTTCGAAGCGCAGCCGTGAGCATGGCGAGATATTTTGGGCTCAGCTCCGTCGCGTCGCCTGAGTCGATTGCCTGAAGATATCGCTCGATCGGAATCTCCCGTCCGTCGGTCGTCGAGAACTGCACGCCCTGCAGATTGCGGGCGGTCTCGGCTCCAGGCACTGCGAATTGTGCGTAGAGCCCACGAATGGCGTCGAGCTTCTCGTGGGTCCAATCCGCTCGGGACGTGCTCGGTGAAAAGGCGATGCGATCGGGAAGGATGACCGCGTGACTCGCGACCTCCTTCGCCGCATCGAGATACTTCGTGAACAGAGCAGGCGACATGACGAGCGCTGAACCGACGTTGGTAAAGCCTTCGCCTGCTGCCCCGTCTACCGGAAACTCGCTAGCCGGATCGAGCGAGTTCACACCGGTCAGATCACGAAGAGTATAGGTGTACTCGCGATTCGAAAGTCGCCGAAGCACTACCGGTCCCGGATCCCCGGCATCGGCAAGGGCGATCTCGTTCAAAGTGGAACGAATCCAATCGATGAATTGCTTCCGCTCGTCTGCCGTGAATTGCGGTTCCCCCTTGGGAGGCATCTCGCCGTCGGTGATCTGACGAAGTACTTCCTGCCAGACCGATTGGATCCGTGCGGACCACATCGATGGCCTTGAAACGTTCCAGATCCAGTTCGCCTTTTTGCGCTTCAGTGCTGTGGCACTCCAAACAATATGTATCCAGCAGCGGGCGAATCGTCGTATCGAACGGCTCAGCATAGGCCCATGAGCCGAACAACATGGTCAGTAGCGAAAGTGCGATGCGTTTCATGTTCACGATTGTAACCGGTGCATCGTCCAATTTAAAAATGGGGGTGACGTCGATCGGCGAAAAGCGGTCAGGCAAATAGACTGCGAAGCACCCTTCGGGCCGTTCCGGTTATTGGTGTCTGACCCGAATGGCACGGGCTTTGAACCTCGGGCGCTAGCCGTGGGCCACGAAAACGTCGTTAAGATGCGGCGAAGGCCCACGGCTAGCGCCCGAGGTTCACAGAGACAAAGGCCCACGGCTAGCGCCCGAGGTTCACAGAGACAAAGGCCCACGGCTAGCGCCCGAGGTTCACAGAGACAAAGGCCCACGGCTAGCGCCCGAGGTTCACAGAGACAAAGGCCCACGGCTAGCGCCCGAGGTTCACAGAGACAAAGGCCCACGGCTAGCGCCCGAGGCTCACAGAGACAAAGGCCCACGGCTAGCGCCCGAGGTTCACAGAGACAAAGGCCCACGGCTAGCGCCCGAGGTTCACAGAGACAAAGGCCCACGGCTAGCGCCCGAGGTTCACAGAGACAAAGGCCCACGGCTAGCGCCCGAGGTTCACAGTGACAACTTAAGTTCGCTCCATTCGTGTCTGACCCCTTTTCGCCAGCTAATCGGTTACGCATTAACCGGCCACCGCTCACTTTGAGCACGGAATGCCGCAACTGGCAACACCCTCCCACCGGAGCTCGTGCGATTTTGCAGTGCGATTTTGCAGGGGAGCCCGGACGGCTCGCGGGCTGTTGCTTTAGTAACCCGCCGCGTAAGCAAGGAATAACGGCCGTCCACTCGCCCACGCTTCGGGTTAGGATTCCGGCGCTGCGTACCTAAAGGCGAATGAATCAACAGCCCGCTCGCGCCGTACCGCTAGAAAGTAGATGTCATTGGACGTTCGCCCACGGTTCTCGAGCATTTCACCCAGGAATAACCGGGTGCTAACGCACTGCGGCTGATAATGATCGCGCTGTCCAGCTAATGGATGGCGGACGCATGAATCAGCGAGCGTTGTGACGGCATTGCGTTGGGTACTTCGTTGGGTCATCGTAAGCGGTGCCCGATCCGACGCCTCTCTGTCTGAGTTGGCCGACATTACTCGTTCGAATTGCTGTTGCTTTGGGCTGCTCGCGGGATCACACCTTTTCATGTCGACTGTAAGAGCTGATGCGCTATGAACCGATCAACGCAAACCACTTGGGGACGGACCTCGATCGCTCCATGCGGTCTTCTATTCCTGGTCGCCGTCGCCAGCCTTTCGATCGGTAGCTCCCGGTGCGCTGCCGGAGAGCGGCCCAACGTGTTGTTGATCGCGATGGATGATTTGAACGACTGGATTGGATGCCTCGGTGGTCACCCGCAGGCGCTCACGCCAAACCTGGATCGCCTGGCCAGTCAGAGCGTGCTGTTCACCAATGCCCACTGTCCGGCGCCGGCATGCAACCCCTCTCGAACTGCGATCTTCACCGGTCGATCGCCACATCGAAGTGGCGTGTATGAAAACGGCCAGCCCATGCGCGAAGTATTGCCTGATGCCGAAATCATGCCGAAGACTTTCTCGCGACACGGCTACCATTCCGCAGGCTCGGGCAAGCTGTTGCACTATTTCATCGATGCGGCGTCCTGGGATGATTACTTCCCGGATGCGAAGTCAGAGAATCCCTTACCACATACCCTCTACCCGGAGACTCGCCCCCTCAGCCTGCCGCGCGGCGGTCCCTGGCAGTATGTAGAAACGGATTGGGGCCCGCTCGATGCGACCGACGAGCAGTTCGGCGGTGATTTTTCCGTCTCGCAATGGATCTCGGAACAGCTTGGCGTCGTGCGCGAACAACCGTTCTTTTTGGCATGTGGTCTCTATCGCCCCCATGAACCGTGGTTCGTTCCCAGGAAATACTTCGAGCCATTTCCGCTTGAGTCGATCGAGTTGCCCATGGGTTATCGGGAAGATGACCTGGAGGATCTGCCGCCAGAGGGCAAACGAAGAGGACCCAACCGGTACTTTGCTCATATACGCAGTCAAGGACAGTGGAAACGAGGCATTCAGGGCTACCTGGCATCGATTCACTTCGCCGACGCAATGCTCGGTCGCGTGCTCGATGCGCTGGAGGCTAGCCCGCATCGAGACAACACGATCGTCGTGCTGTGGTCCGATCACGGTTGGCATCTCGGGGAAAAGCAGCACTGGCAAAAGTACACGGGTTGGCGAGTCTGCACGCGCGTGCCGTTGATCGTTCGCGTTCCTCCCGGCGTGGTCGGACTGCCTGCGGGGACGCGTCCATCGAGGTGTTCCCGGCCAGTCAATCTTCTGAGCCTGTTCCCGACGTTGCTCGAACTTTGTGGGCTTCCGGCTGAAGCTGATCACGATGGTCCGAGCTTGCTGCCGTTGCTGGAGGCATCGGATGCCGATTGGACACACCCTTCCATTACCTTCCTGAGTGAGCCTGGTAGCTATGCCATCAGCGGTGATCGATGGCGGATGATTCACTACGCCGGTGGCGATGAAGAACTTTACGACACCGAGCATGATCCCTACGAATGGACCAACCTTGCGAACGCAGCCGAGCACCGCGAAACTCTCGACGATCTGAGGTCGCACGCACCGGCGACATTTGCCGCCAAGCCAACGGTTCGCGTGGATTCACTTCCAGAGCTCCAGTGGGTAGCGAAGACGCAGGCCCCCATTCCACCGTCGCAGCCCGATGGGAACCCATTCGAGGTCGTGTTTGTGAATCGCTCCAACACCGCTGTGAAACTCTTTTGGATCGATCGTCAAGGCAAGCAAAAGTTCTACGCAGAGATCCCGTCGGGCGAAAGCAAGCGACAGCAAACACGCCCCGGCGCTGTTTGGGCGATCTCCAATCCTTTGGAGCAAGTGCTGGGCCATTTTCGCGTCGGGGATCGCGCAGCGCGCGGGGTGATCCCGGAATCGGCTGAGTAGTCGCGAAGCTGCGACGACGTCTCGCGCTGAGAGCGGTTTTCTATTTCACATAGGCGGCGAAGGATTGTCGCCGACCGCTCCGCCAGTCGTAGCGGATTTCGGTGCAAGGCCGGAAGCAGAAGAAGCCTTGACCTCGAGTTGGATTCTGGTCCGAGGTCGTTCATGGCGAGATTTGGCTTCCCACAGGGCACGCTACGATCGCCGATCGGCGACGATGCATTCATGAAAATGCACTCGGTCGCGCATTCTTGATTGCGTCGGCTTGCACTCGGTCGCTCAGTACCGGCTAAGGATTGCAGGGACGATTTTGGCAGCGTGATGATGGGCAGGATGATGTCGTTCGAAGCGATTGCTGCGCACGAATCCCCGCAATTCCAACGTCAAACCATCACGGCAGCCCCCAGAATGTACGGGATTGCTCTTCCCTATTTACCGCTCGAGTCGGTATGGAAGATCCCAGTCCTCGGAATTCCGTTCGTTCTTTACGTGAAACTTAGCGAGCCGATGCGCCGGCCCGCTGAGGGCTTGGATGCGATTCATGATGCGCCCTACCGTATTCGGCATTGCCCGTCTTGGACCGCTTGGCATTCTGCTGCTCGCTACGCTCGCCTTGGGATGCCGAAGCGGGGCGATCAAGGGGACAGCGAGCCTCCAATCCGAAAGCAAAATTGCCGCGGTTGCACCGTCGGTCGCAGAGGCGGAACAGCATCGCGAGGAACTCAAATTCCTCAAAACGATTGCAAGTCTGTCGACCGATCCGGCTCTCGATGAAGTCGTCGCGACATTCCGAGAGGCCGAAGCAGCGCGGCATCGCAAGGATTCCAAATGCGTGAAACTTTACGCGGACGTCGCTTTGTCTTGCTGGCCACTGCTGCCCGCCTCGGACGAAACCCAATACAGCCAAATCAATTTCTCCGAGAGTGGTGCCGAGCAGAGGACCATCGGCAACTCACAGAATCTGCCTTGGTTACTCTATCACCGCAGCGTGGAGCGACTGACTCAAGAAGCTGAGCGTTTTGGCCTTCTTGATCCCCAGCGCGGCATTTCCATCGTCGATGCCAATGGCAATCAGAGATTCATTGAGATCACTCACGACGGTTTTCCATGGCAGCCGGAAGACTTCAATCGTTTGCACGTGATCCAATCACCGCTCCGCTCGCACCTCAAACGCTACTGGTCCGATCCTGGCTTGGGAGTCCCCATGGTCGCGATCCGCGAGCGTCCCGAATCAACGAAGCACATGGGCAAGGTGATCCCCTACTCGGCAACGGGCGTGCTGCGTCCGGCCAGTCGCGACGTTACTTCCGAACTTCATCAGGTCTCATACGAAAGCGAATCCACGCTCGCCGTGCTGGAGTTACACGATCCGCTGCGGGTCACGCAGTTCTCCGATTCGAATCGTGAATGGGACTTGGCTCGCGACGTGTCGGCACCACTTGGATTTGCCCGGAGCCATCTCGATCGACACAAAGTCAGGAACTTTCTCAATCCTGCGAGAGACGATGAATTCTCCGGCCTGAGAATGCTTGAACCGTATCAACCGGGCCGAATTCCGATTGTCTTCGTGCACGGTCTGCTCTCGGACCGGCTGACCTGGCTCGATCTGATCAACGACCTTCGACATTCGCCATGGATCAGTGAGAACTATCAAATCTGGCTCTATCAATACCCGACCGGCCAACCGTTCATCTTTTCGGCTGCGGGAATGCGTAAGTCGCTTTTGGATGCAGTTCAGGAACTTGATCCGCAAGGTAAGGATCAAGCGCTTTCCGAAATGGTCTTGATCGGCCACAGCATGGGCGGCCTGGTCTCGAAACTGTTGATCACCAACAGTCAGACTGAGCTGTGGGACAGCGTCGCGAACATGCCGATCAACGAGGTCAAGATCGCACCGGAAAAGCGTCCACAAGTTGACGACATCTTCTTCTTCGAACCGCTACCATTCGTCAAACGGGTGATTTTCATCGGCACGCCACACCAGGGATCCAAGATGGCGGAGAGCTGGATCGGTAAGCTCGGATCGTCCCTGGTGCGTGGACCGAAAGAGCGCACCAAGGAGACCAAGACGATTCTCCATGACAATCCTGGCGTCTTCAAAGATCTCGGCAGACACTTCCCGACCAGCGTTGATCTGCTGCGACCAGACAATCCAATTCTGATGGCGGCGTATCAGTTACCAGTCAATCCCGAGGTCAAGCTTCACACCATCATTGGTACCGGCCATCCGCTCCGAGACGGAACCGATGGCGACGGCGTGGTCCCAGTCGAGAGTGCTCGTCACCCCAACACGGTTAGCGAAAAGCTGATCAAAACCAGCCATACCGGACTTCCCGACCATTCCGAAACGACCAGCGAAGTCATCAGGATTCTCCGCGAGCACAATCAGCTCTAAGCATCCTTGAACTCAATGCTCGTCTCCTTACAAGCACGACGCGCAAGCGAGTGTGTCTCCGGTTTTCAACCGTTTGGCGGCGAGACGCCAGCACTTCTTGCGGCTGCGGCAACAGGCTAAGCGAGCGAGTCCGAGATGGAACGATCCTGAGGCAACACTGGTCGGACTTCAGCCGATCGATGACATGGTTGAATCGAGACTGTATCGTCTCTTCAAGCTCATGAGTCGAAGCGACATTCAGATTCGTTACGTGTGCGAGAACAAGCGTGATGTTGTCTTTCCCGCCGTTGCGCATCGCTGTGGCGGCCAGCATGCGACACGCCTCCGCGGTCGAGTCCGCGGCACGAATGACCTGCAGCATATCGCTATCCGAAACCATATCGGTCAGCCCGTCGGAGCAAAGCAACAAGCGGTCACCAGGCTGCAGGGAAAGATGAAAGAGATCGAAGGTAGCCGGTTTTCCACTGGTATCCAAACACCTCGTCAACACGTTTCGATAGGCATGAGTCACCTCCATCGGCATGCCGTGCTCTTCCAACTGTTTGGCAAGCGTATGGTCGTTCGTGATTTGTCGCAACTCATTGTTACGAATCAAGTAAGACCGTGAGTCTCCGACGTTGACGATGACGGCATGACGCCCGAACAAGTATGCCGAGGTCATCGTCGTCGCCATCCCGGCCAAGCTCGGATTCGCCTCGACCTGTGCCTGCATCTCACGATTGATCGCGTCGCGATAGAGTCCGACCCGCTCTTCCAGATCTTCGCGTAGGCCTCCCAGCGGTCGCATGACCCAACTACTCAGATCGCCAGCGCATTTGAGGACCGCGCGAATCGCCGTGGCGCTGGCAACCTGTCCGGAGACCTGCCCGCCCAGACCGTCGGCAACCACCAGCAGCCAGGCTTCGTCCTGGTCGCGCGGCAAGTCGTGGTCAGAAAGACTGCTGGCGAGGACCTCGCTGGACCGTTTGCGTCGGACGACTGCAAATTGATCCTCGTTGCGAGATCGCACGGCGCCGCGATGCGTCACCGCACCGATTTCGATCGCAGCCTCCTCAAACGATTGCACGGCAAAATCCTGAACATCCTTACGGACTTTGATCGGCTCGAGCTCATCGAGCGTTTCATCATCGTCGAACGACATATCAATTCGCTTTCAAAAAGAGATCTAGCTTGTTCATGGGCTCGGAATCCACCGGGAATCTCCGCCGAGGTCCTCACCGCAAGATGACCCACCAACGACGACTACGCCTCCAGGTGGCCGCGGACAGTCGTGGATTGGCAAGACTTCGCTGCGGTCCAATTATCATACGGTGATGGGGAGCGGTCGTCTAATTGTTCCGCCCTCACTTCTCAGCAGGCAAGAAACCGTAGCGGTTGCCAAGGGAATGCAGGTTCGCTCGGTCTGTACCATGCCCGAGCGGCTATCTCGAAACCTGTCAGCCGTTCCGCTACCCTGTTGTGACCAGAAGCGTCCAGCCAAAAAGAGACTGCATGTCCCAACCTGAAGATGAATCTCGAACCCGCGTGCAGATGGTCTGCTTGATTGTCTTGACGGCAGTCGCTTTGACCTACATGGTCTATTGGCTGCGTCCTGTGTTGGTTCCGTTTGTCGTGGCGATCTTTGTGGTCAGTGGAATTTCCCCCGTCCTTGATGCGTTGGAACGGCGGTTGGGGGTGACCCGGATTGTAGCCGCCGGACTGACGTTTCTGGCGGGAGTGGTGATATTGATCGTCTTCGGGATCTCCATCTGGCTGTCGGTGCTGGAACTGTCCAATAACGCGGGCGCCTATCGATCGCGCGTGCGCGAGTTAGTGGAGGAGGTGGAGGAGAAGATACCCTTCCGCCTATCATCGGAACGCGAAAGCACCGCGACCACGGATCAAACGACCAATGCGACCGATGAGAAGATCACGCACCTCATCGACGCAATGGTTCGTGATGGGATCTCGGTGGTGTCCCAGTCACTGGTGACGCTGGTATCGACGAGCGTGGTCGTGCTGATCTTTGTGTTCTTCTTGCTGATCGGATCTCCTGCAATCGACGGTGGCAATCCAACGGTCCAAGAGATCAATCAGCAGGTACGTTCCTATCTTTCGTTGAAGACGGTGATCTCGATCTTCACAGGACTGGCGTTTGGGATCGCGCTTCGCCTGTTCGGCGTCCCGATGGCGTTCACCTTTGGCGTGATGGCGTTCCTGTTGAACTTCGTTCCGAATGTGGGCCCGATTGTCGCCAGCCTATTACCGATTCCTTTGATCATCTTTGACCCCGACGGCTCACTGATGTGGATGATTGGGGTCATCTCGGTCACTTCAACCATTCAACTGATCAGCGGCAATTTGATCGAACCCAAGATCATGGGGGAGTCTTCTGACCTGCATCCGGTGACGATCCTCCTGGCACTGATGTTTTGGGGAATGATGTGGGGTGTCATTGGGATGTTCCTGGCAACGCCCATCACTGCGGCGATCAAGATCATGCTTGAGCGGATCCAACAGACTCGTCCTGTCGCCGACCTGATGGCAGGCCGATTGGGGCGCGGCGACATCTTTGACCGGGTGGTTGCCTGAGTCGACGCGCCGCAGCGGTCGCGTGAGGAAATGGGGCCAGGAAGGAATGGCACCAACTCAAACGCAACACGGCGTTGGTTTCTATCAGCCGCCAGGCGTTCGAGAGTGCCTGACTTACCGCGCCCCGAAGGGGAGACCGTTTGCAAAGCCCAGGCTGAGCGGAGCGAGCCTGCGAGCAGAGCGGAGGCCTGGGTTGCAACGAATGGAGAGTCCAATCTTCCAACAGTTCGCACCCAGATTCCTCTAAGCGTGACAATCGGACGCTGACGAATCTCGCAGGAAAGCGTACATTGGCGTCGTTCTCGCCGGGCAAGAATCAGGTTTCATCAAGCGAATAGGAAGATGAGCGACCCATCCACCACGACCGACTTTCGATCCGAAGCATGGCACGAACGATGGCACCATCGATGGTACGGGGGCTGGGGACTGATCCTGTTTTCCTGCCTGTTTTCCTGCTTGTTGGGCTGCTCTCGGGCTCGCAACGAATATGACCCGCCGCCCCCGCCTGAGGTGACCTACGCGCATCCGATCGAGGCTCCGATCACACCGTTCGTCGACGAAAACGGGACGATTGAAGCAGCCAACGAATCGGAGGTTCGGTCTCGGGTACGAGGTTTCCTAAAAACGATCGATTTTGAACCCGGACAAGACGTCAAGCAGGGAGATGTGCTCTACACGATCGAAAGAGAAACATATGAAGCGGCAGTGGAATCGGCAGCCGCGTCGGTGGAGACTGCGTCGGCGGCGATCGGCGTGGCCAAAGCGAGTGTCAAGACTGCCGATGCGGCCACGTTGAAAGCCGCGCAGGATCTGGACCGTGAGGAGCGACTCAAGACGCAGAACGCGAGCTCACAAGCCCAGTATGACGCAGCCGTCGCCGACTCAGCCGCCGCGCAAGGCCGCGCTCGAAGCGGCACGGGCCAATGTCACGGCCGCCCAATCGCAAAAACTGCAGGCCGACGCGGATTTACGTCAAGCCAACATCGATCTGGACTTTACCGAGGTTCGCGCCGAGATCGATGGCCGCATTACCAAGTCGAACTTCAAGATTGGCAACCTCGTTGAGAACGGAAGCCACCTGGCAACGATCGTCGACGACAGAGTGGTCTTCGCCAACTTCAGTATCAGCGATCGCGCTCTGCTGAGAATCATGAGGGTCAGGAATGCAGCTAGAACAGACGATTCCGAAGTGGGCCGCGAATCGTGGGGAGGCACACCTGTTTACTTGGCGCGGGAGGGCGACCAGGGATATCCATTCGAAGGAAAACTTGACAACGTCGACCAGGCCGGGATCGATGTGTCGACGGGAACCCTTGGTCTACGCGGCATCTTCGAAAACGCCAATGACCAACTGGTGCCGGGACTTTTTGTGTCGCTGCGCGTTCCGGCATCCGATGCGGTCAACTCGCTGCTGATTCCGGAGCGCGCGGTCATGCGAGATCAACAAGGGACCTTCGTATTGACAATCGGAGATGACAACAAAATAGTCCGGGCGAGCATCGAGATGGGGCAGGCCGTCAGTGGTTGGGCGATCGTTTCCAGAGGCATCGACCCAGCGACCCGCGTCGTGGTAGACGGACTCCAGTTCGCTCGACCGGGAAGTACCGTTATTCCCAATGTAGCCACCTTTGAAGTTGATGCGACGATGTTGCTGCGCGGGATGAGTGATCCGGACAGCTCCATGACGGCTCCGTCACAGAATGAGGCTGGCGTCGCGCCCGTCGAAACAAGCACGGCATCGAACGAGTCCAACGAAGAGTAAACGAGTCGAACCACGAGCTGCTGATGTCACGCTTTTTCATTCATCGCCCGATCTTCGCCACCGTGATTTCGATCATCATCGTGATCGCCGGGGTGGTTTCGTTTGGCTCGCTTCCCGTCGCGAAGTTTCCTGAGATCTCGCCACCCACCGTGACGGTCCAGGCGACCTATCCCGGTGCGGACTCTGCCACGATCGCAGAAACGGTCGCGACTCCGATCGAGCAGCAAGTCAATGGCGTCGAGGGCATGTTGTACATGTCGTCAAAGAGTGCCAATGACGGTACCTACAACTTGACCGTCACGTTCGATCTCGGTGTCGACATGGACATCGCGTCGGTGCTGGTGCAAAACCGTGTCTCCATCGCCGAACCACAGCTCCCGCAGGAAGTTCGGGCACAGGGAATCATCACGAAGAAACGCTCCACGCAGATTCTTCAATTTGTCGCGTTGACCTCAACCGACGAAAACAACGATCCGCTGTTCCTGAGTAATTACGGTCTCAAAGTCAAAGACGAGTTGAGCCGAATCAATGGGATCGGTGACGTCACCGTGTTTGGAGCCGGTGACTACAGCATGCGGATCTGGCTCGATCCACGAAAGCTCAAGTTGCGTGGTTTGACCACCGACGACGTGCTGCAGGTCGTACGCGAACAGAACGTGCAGGTCGCCGCCGGTCAAATTGGTGCTCCACCGGCTCCTGAAGGAACCGCCTTCGAATTCACGGTGAGCACACAGGGACGCCTGGTCACCGAGGATGAATTTCGCAACATCATCGTTCGAACTGGTGAAGACGGCCGCGCGTTGCTCCTGGGCGATATCGCGGATGTGGAACTTGGGGGAAAAACTACACCTACGACTCGAAGTTCAATGGTGTCCCCAGCGCTTCGATCGCCCTCTATCAGCTTCCCGGCGCCAACGCGTTGACGACCGCACAGAACGTGCGTGAAAAGATGGAGGAACTGGCTGCCAGCAATGACTGGCCCAAGGGAGTCGAATACGACATTGCTTTCGACACGACACTGTTTGTCGAGGCGTCGATCGCAGAGGTCTACGAAACGTTGGCCGTTGCGATCTTGCTCGTTGTCATCGTGATTTACATTTTTCTTCAGGACTGGCGTGCCACCATTGTCCCGGTCCTGGCAATTCCCGTTTCTTTGATCGGTACGTTCGCGGTGATGAACGCGATGGGATTCTCGATCAACATGCTATCTCTGTTCGGCATCGTGCTGGCGATCGGCATCGTCGTCGACGATGCGATCGTCGTGGTTGAGAATACGTCTCGACACCTGGCCGACGGGCTGAAGCCAAAGGAAGCTGCGATCAAGGCCATGTCGGAGATTACCGGGCCGGTGATCGCGACCACGCTGGTGCTTCTGGCCGTGTTCGTTCCCAGCGCGTTCATGCCGGGCATTACCGGACAGCTCTTTCGGCAGTTCGCCTTGACAATCTCCGCCGCGGTGCTGATCAGTACCATCAACGCGTTGACGCTGAGCCCCGCGCTTTGCGGCATTCTCTTGCGGGCTCCAAAGGAGTCGCGTTTCGTCGGCTTCCGCATGTTCAACACCGCGTTTGACGGCGCCACGGGAGCCTATGCGTATGCGATTGGCTGGTTCGTCCGCCTGATCTTGATCGTATTGATCGTCTATGTCGGACTCGTCGCGGTCACCGGACTGTTTTTCCAATCGCTTCCAACCGGCTTCGTTCCTGACGAGGACCAGGGCTATCTGTTCGTCAATCTCCAGCTACCGGATTCTGCAGCCACCGCACGCACGACCGCCGTCCTGGATTGGCTTGGCGAAGAGTACAAGGCGATCCCTGGCGTGGCCGATCAGCTTTCGATTTCTGGTTACTCGTTGCTCGGGGGCTACGCCGGATCGAATCTTGGATTTTCGATCATCATTCTGGAGCCTTGGGATCAGCGAACAACTTCGGAGACCAGCATCAACGGCATCACCGAAACGCTCAAGGAGCGTTTCAAGAAAGTCCAGGAGGGAATCGCGTTTGCTTTCGCGCCACCCCCGATCGACGGCCTTGGCAACGCCGGCGGATTCCAAATGGAGGTGCTCGAATAAGGGCGGTGCCAGTTATAGCCAGCTTCAGGATGCCGCGCAAGATCTGGTCGTGGCGGGCAATGCCCAATCGAACTTGAGGTCGCTGAACACGACTTTCCGAGCCAATGCGCCGCAATTGTTTGCCGACGTCAATCGCACCAAAGCGAAATCCATGGATGTCCCGCTGGGCACCGTCTTCGGAACGCTGCAGGCCTACCTGGGCTCGGCTTACGTCAACGACTTTACCTACAACAACCGGTCGTACCAGGTCCGCGTTCAGGCCGAATCCGAGTATCGCGCCTCGCCTCAGGACATTGAACGATTGGACGTTCGGGATAGCAAGGGAAGAATGGTCCCGCTCAGCTCCCTGGTGGAGGTGAAAGACAAATTCGGCCCGTCGGTTGTCCAGCGATACAACCTTTATCCGAGCGCATCGATCAACGGTTCGCCAGCACCCGGCACGAGCTCGGGCCAAGCCTTGCAGATCATGGAACAGATGGCCGATTCCCGACTCCCTCCCGGCTTCGGCTATGAATGGACCGGAATGTCGTACCAAGAGCAACTTGCCGGCAGCGGCCAGGCCAAGATCTTCTTATTGGCAGTGCTGGCCGTATTCCTGGTACTGGCAGCGCAGTATGAAAGTTGGACCAGTCCGGCGGCAGTGATTGCCGTCGTCCCGTTGGCGGCTACTCGGTGTGGTGCTTGCGCTGGTTCTGCGAAATGCCGATAACAACACCTACACGCAAATCGGGATCGTCTTGCTGGTCGCGTTGGCGAGTAAGAACGCGATCCTGATCGTTGAGTTTGCCAGCCAGGAACGAGCGGCGGGACTGGAAATCCGCGAGGCGGCCAAGAAGGCGGCGCGACTTCGTTTCCGCGCCATCCTGATGACCGCGATCTCGTCGATTCTCGGATTCTTGCCTCTGATCGTCGCCACCGGGGCGGGTGCGGCCAGTCGCCAGGCGGTCGGCAACGCGGTGGTCGGTGGGATGATCGCCGCAACGTTCTTCTCGCTGCTGTTCGTCCCAACTTTCTTCGTGGTCTTCCAACGACTCGCCGAATGGGGCGGCAAGAAGCCAACGGTCCAGCCCGCCCTGGAGACAATCGCCAACCAACCACCTGCGGAGCCCGCCGAATAGGCGTTGGCCCATCAACCTGTTGATCATGCTTGAACTGCGTCGAACCCGAAAGAACTTCATCCGAGCGCCAGATTTCGCACTTCGAACTTCTGGCGATGCTGATCATCGTGGTGGCGATTCAAAGCTGTTTCGACGGCAGCGTCAGGACCGAACGGATCGTCGTCAATCTGTCGCTGTTCGCGCTGGTTCTCTCCGGAATCCGTTCCCTTTCGCAATCGCGATGGCGAACGCTCGTGGCCTTGGCCTTAGGCGTATGCGGGTTAGTCTTGTCAATGCTGACCGAGGTCTATGACACCCTCGCGCTTGTTGACTCCGTCTACGTCTGCTACCTGATCATCCTGTTGTTGCTGCTCGTATCGCTGGCAGAAAGCGTTTTCAGCCTCGATCCCTTGCATCGAGATCGCATCGTGGGGGCGATTAACATCTATTTCGTCATGGCCCTGGCTTGGGCCTTTGCTTATTCGCTGTTTGAGCTGCATTGGCCCGGATCATTCGCGCTCACCCAGACCGATCGCGCCGGAATCAATCACAACTTGATCAACGATATGTTCTATTTTAGTACCGTCACACTCACGACGCTGGGATACGGCGACGTCGTCCCTCTCTCCAAGCCAACCCGAACATTGGCGGCGATGGAAGCCATGACGGGACAGCTTTACGTCGCCGTGGTGATCGCACACATGGTTGGCATGCGCATCTCGCAATCAGTCCGCGAGGCCAACAAACCGGTCTACCCATCCGACGACAAGTAATCGACGACAAGTAATCGACGACGGGCGCCCTATCTACTAACTCGTCGGACCGGTCCGGGAACAAACCCTGGATTCTGTTGCAAGGCAACTTGGGTCGCGACTTCACTGTTCCGTCCCATCGTGATCACCCATCGCGGCGGATAGGGATTGCCGGCAACCGGATACAGCGTGACTTCCCAGGCCGACGTGAGACCAGACTGAATCGCCTGCATGTTCAAATTCATGATCGCGATCTGTTGGTTGAATTCCTGATTTTGCTGGTAGGCGGCGGCCAGCGACTGCAAGCGGAGCTCATGCTCATCCGCTTCGGAATAAGCGGGGACGGACCCTCCTTGCGCCGGCAAGCCTTGATCGGTCAACCATTCGTCGAAACCGCCCTGCAGGAGTGCACGATCCTTTTCGGCAAAGAGGAAGAAGGGCACACCATACTCATCACCGTTTTCCAGCTCCATGATGACTCCATCCAGTTTGTACGTCTTGGGTTGTCCTCTCAGCCCGAACACCCAGCGATCCAAGTCGGCCCTGTTGGTGACCGGAAAGTTCTCGAAGTGTTCGACCACGGCCATCAGGATCTTCTGGTAAACCGGCGGCAGATTATCGTACTGCTTATCGTCCACATACAGCTTGCCGCGACGACGCTGTATCGTGATCTCACGCTGCATGTAATCGACAATTCGACCGACGACCTTCAAGCCCTTGACGGTCGTCCAGGTTTGCAGCGCGCCCAGGTTGTTGTCATGGGTCTCGAGAGCCGCCTTGCTCTTGAGGAACTCGCGATCTTCCTCGCTCATTTTCTCGATCGGAAACGCTCCGAGTTCCCCATTCTCCCGCTGCAGAATCGCTTGCTCGTCGTCAAATCCCACCAATTCCGCTTCGATCGTGTAAAGTCCAGTCACGTCTTTCCAGGTGCGGGCATCGGCAGGTCCCGCCGCAATTGCACCCACCAACAGCAGTCCCACAAGAGGTCGAATGGACCGTAGCATTTGCAACTCCCCTTCTCCAAATTCCGTCAATCGTTGTCTGATTCAATGGCCGTCGTTTCCGACACATCGTCGCGTCCGACATCATCATAGTTCAATGATCTGGCCAGCGACAGTTCGCTGGCAAGTGGTTTCGACAGGAACTCGCCGCCCCGCGGAACCTCAACCACCCCCAGCAGCCGGGGAAATCCCAGGCTTTCGCCGAAAGGCAGGTGAACCTCAGACGCTAGCCGTGGGCTCCGTAAATCCCGTGCGATCGACACAAGGCCCACCGGCGAGCGCCCTTGTCTTTACCCACATTGAATTCCATCATCGAGTGGAACTCGCGTGAATTGACCTCGAAGCGGTCGCAGATGGTAGCCGTGGCCCACGGCTAGTACCGCACCTACGGAAACTTGTGGAATTTCAATCCCAAGCGACCCCGAAGGCGGTCGCAGACGGATCTGCGACCGCCTTCGGGGTCGGTTTCTGTTGCGAATTCACCATTCCGTGGGTGCTGCTGCGCGACCCACGGCTACCCTCCGTGATACCTTCGGCATCAAAAAGATGTGGGTAAAGACACAGTTAGCGTCTGAGGCTCAGTCTTGTGCCAGCCATGCTTGAGCTTCCGCTTCCTGACCCGCATCAAAATATTTGATCGACGACATCGTGAATGGCTTGCAAATCATCGCCATCCACTTCTCCCACTCGCTCTCGCCGACCATGGCGATCTTGCTGATGTGCATGCAGTGCTTGGTGGCAAATTTGATGTCTTCCCAGACAGCCCCCATTTCCCAACCATGAAAATCATGCATCACAAACAGGATCTTAATCTTGCCCACTTGCTCAATCAGAGACTCGACAGCCGGCTGAAGCGTTTCGTAATCATCCGCCGACAGTTTTCCACTGACAACGACTTCAAGGAGATTGCTGTTGGCATTTTCGGTTAAAGCAATGGACATCGTGCTCTCCATGATGGGAAGATCAGAAACAGAGAAGGAATCGATCAGGTAGATTCCGATTCGCTCGTTATACCAAGATCCGCACCAACCGGTTAGACGCTGCGATCGTGACACGCCCGGTTCCGCAATCGGCTGTACGGAGTGTATGTTTCCACCACCATGCACCTCCTACTTCCCTTGATGGCCAGCCTGTTATTTGTGGGCGGCCTGATCTTGATCAAACGAGCCGGAATAGCGGGAGCCGCGCCGATCACGACGCTTTTTCTCACGAACGTGTTTTCGTCGTTTGCGTTCTCGCTGCTCTGGTTCTTGGGAGGCACGTTTCAGGGCTGGACGCTGCTTTGGCAACCGGCCGTGATCGCCGGGCTGTTCATGCTTGGCTTGACCCTAACCTTTGCGGCGATCGAACGTGGAGATGTCTCGATCGCGACGCCCATCTTCGGTGTGAAGGTGGTGTTTGTTGCGATCCTCTTGACTCTATTCGGGCTCCAGCAATTGCCCATGTCGGTATGGTACGCCGCGATCTTGGCGACCACCGGCATCGCCCTGATTCAGTGGACGGGACGAAGCCATCCCAGGCGAGTCGCCTTCACGGTTCTGTTCGCGCTGTCGGCGGCGATCTCTTATGCGACCTTCGATGTGCTGGTTCAGCGCTGGGCACCGATCTGGGGTGCGGGTCGATTCCTGCCGATCGTTTATTGGATGGTGGGTGCCGTCTCTCTCGCGATGATCCCATGGGTTTCCTGGAACAATTTTCGTCAACAATCCGTGGTACGCCCCTTGGTTGCTGGTTCCTTTCTGATCTCCATGCAAGCGATCTGCATCGTCGCCGCGGTCGCCTTCTTTGGTGATGCTGCCCGTGTGAACGTGGTCTATGCGCTTCGCGGATTGTGGGGCGTGCTACTCGCCTGGGCGATCGCAAAAGCCTGGGGAGGTGCCGAAAGCGAACATCCTCGATCCGTGATGCTGACGCGAGCTGCCGGGGCTTTTGTGCTCACGTTGGCAGTCGTCCTGGTTATCTTGTCCAATGACTGATCCGTAGGCGAGCGAACACTCGTTGACGAACAGGAACGGCGTGCGAGTTCACGCTGGCGGACTTTGCGTTTTCCTTCAAGCACATTACCGGTGGCAATATGTTGAGTGCAGGCTTCTCTCAGCGATCAATCATTTCGTTGTCGGCCGCGATCTTGATTGCCCTCCCGTCTCTTTCCCAGGAGCCTCTTTCCCAGGAGCCTGGTTCGCAGGGGATGAAGGAGATGAATCCGCCGGCCGAACCCGATCCCAACGCGGTGACCGCCGTGGTCGGCGGTCGCTTGATTGACGGTCGGGGTGGTACGCCCATCGACGACTCCGTCGTGATCGTGCGGGGCGACCGAGTGATTGCCACCGGTCCGCGAGATCGAGTTTCGATTCCCGCGGGGGCGGCGATCGTCAGCGCCGAGGGGATGAGCGTCCTTCCCGGATTGATTGATTCTCACTTCCACTCGATCAATGACCTCCGACTTCCGCTTGAATTCGCGCTTCATCGCGGAGTCACGTCGTTCCGAGATCCAGGCCATCCGTTCAAGTACTACAGCGTGACGCTGCAGTCGACTCAAACCATGCCTCGCATTTTTCTGTGTGGTGGCCATCTGGATGCCGCACCCGTTGTCTGGCCGGACCAGGCGGTCGTGATCGCCAGCGCGGAAGATGCCAGGCAGGCGGTCAACTCGCATGTCGATCGTGGCGCGTCGGCCATCAAAGTCTATTTCCGACTTCCGCTCGATCATGTGCGCGCCGCATGCGAGGCGGCCGAGGAGCGAGGCGTACTGGTCACGTCTCACCTTGAACTGCTTGATGCCGGCGACGCGATCGAAGCGGGAGTCCGAGGCGTCGAACATGTCACTTCCTTTGGCGTTGCGTTGGCGTCTCCAGTAGAGGCGAAGCGATTCCAGGAACTTGTTCGCGCCGATTCCAGTGCTCGAGAGGAATGGCGGCATCGCATGTGGGCCAAGATCGATCTCGACCGATCGCCGCGTTTACAACCTCTCCTGGATCAATTGAAACAGCGGGGCGTTTTTGTCTCGCCCACACTGGCGATCTTCGAAAAGCGGCCTGGTGAGAAGAATGCAACGGCTGCCGAGGTTGCCGGATTCGCAAACATGCAACGTTTCGTCGGCATCTGCCATCGCGAAGGAATCAAAGTCGTCGTCGGATCACACACTTGGGCTCCCTTCGCCGAGCTTAGTCACGCCCATCTTCGCGAACTCGAACTGCTGGTCGATAGCGGACTGACGCCGCTGGAAGCCATCACCGCGGCAACCCTTCACAACGCAGAGTTCTTTGGGATTGCCGATCGTCTGGGAGTCCTTGAAGCCGGCAAAACAGCGGATCTGATTGTCGTTGACGGTGATCCCAGCGTTCGCATCTCCGACCTACGAAAGATCGACCGTGTGATGCTCAACGGAATCTGGGTGAGTCTGCCAGAATAACCAGATCCTCGTAACCGATCCGGAGGGGGAGGGGTGCGCCACGAATCGCACGAAGAAACACGAATTAGGAACCAGGACAGCAAGTCAGCCTGGAAAGGCCGACGTACGTTAGGCTTTCCAGCCTGACACCTGGGACAGCAAGTCAGCCTGGAAAGGCCGACGTACCGTTCCTAAGGTGAGGGCGGCGGCTCTAGCACCGAGAAGTCTGCAAACTGGATGTAGATGGCGAAGACGATCGCGATCAGCACCAGCCCAACCGGCCTGGCGAAGCGCCAAGGCGTCATGTCCACCGCACCCACATCTTCCTGCTCAAACTCCGTTTCGCGCGGTGCGATTTCGCCGATCACCAGCATCATGATCAGCAACCACGCGAACACGAGCCCCAAGAAGTGGTACTCGTGAAGTGAGCCCACCACGGTCTTGAATGGCTCGACGAAGTAACCGACGGCAATCACCGAGAATCCAACGATCAGCCCCGCTTTCGCCGCGATCGCCGGCACACGTTTCGTGACCATTCCGATCAGCACGACGGCAAAGATGGGAATGAAGTACATCCCATTCATCTTCTGCAGGTAGCCGAAAATACTGGTCGTTTGCGCAAGCAGTGGAGCAATGCGACATCGCCACCACGGCGACGATCCAGCCGAACCACTTACCGCTGCGAACCACTTGAGCCTCGCTGGCATCCTTGTGAATCACATTCTTGTAGAGCCCCAGGCTAAAGAGCGTGCAGGAACTGTTCAGCGCGGAATTGAAACTCGAGAGGATCGCCCCAATCATCGCCGCGGCAAAGAAACCGGTCAGCCACCGGTGGCAGGACTTTGTTGACGAGCATACCGTAGGCCGTGTCGGCCTTGATGTCCTGGCCAGCGAACATCGTGTAGGCGATCATCCCCGGAACCACGAGGTACAGTGGCCCGAGCAACTTCAGGGCTCCGGTCAGCAGCACCCCTTTCTGGCCCTCGGCCAGACTGCTGGCCCCAAACGTGCGTTGGATGATCTGCTGATTGGTCGTCCAGTAGAACAAGTTCAGCAGAAAGATGCCGGAAAAGATGGTGCCGAAGGGAACCGAGGACTCGGTGCTTCCCACGGAATTGAACCTCGCACGCCTGTTCTTCCAGCAAGCGACTGGCTCCCGCCGAAATACCGCCGTCACCACCGAGCTGCGACAATGCGAGGCCGGTAATCAGAAAGCCGCCGACGAACAGGCCAATTCCGTTGATCGTGTCGGACACCGCGACCGTGCGCAGCCCGCCAAACAACGCGTAGATCGAACCGATGATTCCCACCATCCAAACGATCAACCACAGTGACGTCGTTGCGTGGCGTCAACGCCGATCGCTGTCGGGAAACGAACCCAGCATGGACGGCACATCCAGGATTCCCATCATGCCGGTCGCGCCGGTATAGAGAATGATCGGCAACAGAATTCCGACATAGGCCACCAGGAAGATCAAGTTCGTGATCACTTGGGTGTGCGTGATCGAAGCGAATCTCCAAGTACTGCGGTACCGTCGCCACGCCGCTCTTGAGAAACCGCGGCAAGAAGAACCAGGCCATGAAGACCAGCGCGACGACGCAAACCACTTCCCAGACCATCACGCACAGTCCGTCGGTGAAGGCGGCACCGTTGAGTCCGACCATTTGCTCGGTCGAAAGATTCGTCAGCAGCAACGAACCGGCGATCAACGGAAAGGTCAGCGTGCGGCCGGCAAGAAAGTAGCCCTTGCTGCTGCCATGGTCGTCGCCTCTTGTGATCCACCACGTGAGTAACGGCCACCAGACCCGTGAAGAACAAAAAGGAGAGGATGGTCAGCACTGTCGAGTCTTTCCGAGTTGGCGTAGCGAAATGGTGCCAAGAACGTGGCTGCCATCGTAAACGTGTGACCGACGTACACAATGAGACCCAGCGTCGGATCGCTGAGATTTTTTGCCAAACGGGGCTCCGTTTCGAAGATTCCAACACGACTTTGCCGGTTAGCGAGAGTCCGTGCTGTTGACGCAGGTTGCGGAAAGCAGCGACACAAGACGGCCGCGATTGGCGAGCGGAAAAAGCGTCGTCTGTCGGACGCACAGCTTGAGTCGCTTAGGCTGTATCGTCCGCGTCTCGCCGAGAGTCGGCTTCGGTGGGCTCAAACCGCCCTCGAATGATCCAGTCGACGAACCAAACCGGGATGAATCGAGCCACGATGACGGATAACCGCGAGTCCCAGCCGACGTGATAACGAGAACGGGGATGCTTCACAAACAAGACGCGAGCCACCTTGGCCGCGACGCGATCGGGCGAGGCGCGAAACGAAGCGGACTGATTCATCAACTGTTGAAACCGCCTCATCCGCGGTCGGTAATCATAGCCATCCGGTTGCTCGGCGATCTCAAGGCGCCGCACCGCATCTTCCTCCGATTTCGAATAGATCGCCGTCGCGGTCTGTCCGGGGCTGATCACCACGACACGAATGCCGCAAGGACTCAGTTCGCGACGCAGCGCATCGGAGAGCAAGTCAACGGCCGACTTGGACGAGGCATAGGGCCCCATCATTGGCAGCGCGAGGTTGCTGGAGGCTGATCCCACGTTGATCACCCGACCGCCACTTCGGCGAAGGCTCGGTAGCAACGATTGAGTCAACCGGACCAACCCAAAAACGTTGACTTCGTACTGGTCCCGCCAGAGTTCCACGTCCACCAGTTCAAGCGGTCCCGCAACGACAATCCCGGCGTTGTTCACCAGGCCGTCAATCCCCTCAGGAAAACGTTGGCGAACATCCCGCGCGACACGATCGACCGATTCACGGTCGGTCACGTCCAAGATCACCGGCTCGATCAAGTCCGACTCGCTCTGCAACGAGACCGCATCGGCCTCTCGTCGCACCCCGGCCAAAACTCGCACCTCCTGGCGTGCCAGGAGGATCGCGATTCGCCGCCCGATCCCGGAGGAACATCCGGTCACGAGCACGACCGGGGCCCTGGCTTTGACATTCATGAACAGTCGTACGTTAGGCTTTCAGCCTGACAGGAGGAAATGCTGGTCAGCCTGGAAAGGCTAACGTACGGGTCAGCCTGGAAAGGTTAAAGACGGGTCAGCCTGGAAAGGCTAACGTACGGGTCAGCCTAGAAGTCGGCGCTGTACTTGTTGACCAGTTCTCGTCGCATCTGGGCGGTCGCTTCGTCGAGCTGCTGCCAGATCTGCTGCACCGAACTGGCCCCGGCGGTTCGCTCTTGACCGCGAATGATCGCATCGGTTCGGCCCTTTTCCTGGAGCGACGCATTCATCGCACTGACTCCGCTCGAGACGCCGGTCGGTCCGAAGTCGACACCCCAGTAACCACTGTTGGCGCGGTAACCACCGAATGAGCTGTTCATGTAGCCGCCGGAGCTCGGATTGTTGCTCGCCGTTCGGACGGAGGTTCGCATCCCGACTCCCTTCATGACCCCTTCGGCATTGCGGAAGGAAGAGGAGACCATGGCGCCAAAATCAAGCAGTTGCTCGTCCACATTCATGATCGGCATGCGATCGATTTTGCGAGCGTACTTGTCGTACCACATTGCCGCCTGGCCAAACGTCTTGACATGATCCTGACGAGGTTTGTCACGCAAGTCATCCATCAAGGAGGTCAACGATTTCCAGTACTGCTGCGTGGCCAACAGTTTCGCATTGGCTTCCTGGTCGACGCTCGGGGAGGAAGCATCTTGGACAGCGGTCGTCAAAGTTGGGGGCAACTCCAACACGCTCATGACTCGACGCATCCCATTGTCCGACAACTTGCCGCGAAGCAAAAAGGTATTTCCGCTGATCGAGGGTTCCCACTCGTTCAGGTCATCGATCATGGCACCTTGCCGCCGAAGCACTTCCAGCAGCAGTGGCTTGCCGATATCGCTGAGAATTTCGGGTGATTCGCTGAAGTCGACACGAATCGCGCCGATGGTGTCGTCGGCGACCGTGATACCGAGCGTGATCCCCTGGCAACTGGCGATGACCTTCGCTACTTGGTCCATGGGAATGTTCAGCCCTTGAAACATTTCAAAGCTCGCCGCCTTCTGCTGCACCTCCGCGGGCGAAATGGCTCCTGCCACATCCATCGCCATCACGATCGGTGTGCCAACCTTCGTGGCATACTCGAATGCCGTCTCCAAATACGATGGCAGCTTTGCGCCAACCGCCGTGGTATCGGTTGAACGCAACCAACGGGCAACGTCCTGCCGATTGGCCGGCGTGTAAGAGGCCAACAACGTGGGGCTCAGCTGAACGATGTAGTGGTCATCGGGCAGCCTCGCCGCACTTCGCCCGGCGAAATCGTCGATGGTCCCGCCGAACCGTTGAGCGACCGTCGTCACGTTTCGCTCACCGCGAAGCTTGACCATTCCAAGCTCCCAAATGGATTTGCCGTACTCATGGTCCGAGCGGCCCGCAATCACAACCTGACTGGCATCAGGAGACAAGGCGGTGATGCCCGCTTCGTAGTTTGCCTTGACCCGGGCCTCCCAACGTCTCGCGCTCGGCCTTCGGCGAGCTCAGCATTTTGTCGGCATTGATCAAGACCAAGGTGTTCGCGTCGGTGGGGATTCGGGTTTTCATCCCCTCAAACTGCGCCAACAGGGCAGTCGGAGACAAAACGAGCATGGCGAACAGGGCAGAGGAGATTCGACGTTTCATGATGACCGTAGAATGGGAGCAGATGTTTCGCGACTGGCGCGGAGAAATCATGTACGTACCGAGGAGGCAGTTTCCGGAACCGAAATTATAATCGCTCGGTGTTCGCCGTGTATGTGCCCCCCGTCCCCAATTCCGGGAATGTCCGAACGTGGAACTCGGCGAACGCTGCGACGTCGAATCGAGCTCACTGCGGCGAGAAGCTCGGCGTTAGCGAACGCCTGAACGCGACACTGGTCGAAAGACTCACCTGAGCGATCGTCGAGCCATGGGAAAATCACCCGTTCTGGGGGCACCTTCGCCGGCCCGCGTGTCACTCGAGCACTGCCGTCGAGCAGGGCTCGAATCAGCGACGCTGGCGGATGCCGCTGTTTCCGTTGCAGCCAACCCTGACTGACGTACCAGTCGACCGTCTGGTCGATTCGCTCTTCCAAGGGCAAGCCGCAGCGGAACCCGGTGTCCTGCTGAAGCAGTGCAGGCGAACAGGCCCACGAGCCGGCCGTCGCCTCGCGGGCTTTGTCGAGGTTCAAGATATGGGGACGGCCGCGGATCTGCGAAACCAATTCGTTGAAGGCGGACAGCGTCCAGACCGCCGCGCCCGGTGCTCGCACCACCCAGGCATGCGGCCGCCCCAGGCAGCGACCAATCATGCGACCAAATTCCGCATAGCTGACGGTCTGTTCATCGGCCGCAAAATAGATTCCCGAAGCATCCTCGCCCTCGTCAACTCGACGCCCCGCTCCGCGGCAATCGTCAGCGCGACCGCCAAGTCACTCGCGTGGATCGCAGAGAATTGGTAGTCGCGAAAGCTGGGGACGAGATGAATGCCCAATCGTGAGATTGCCCTGAAACAAATTGAAGCCGTCTTTGTCGCCTTCGCCGAACACGATCGGGGGTCGCACAATGGTGGTCGGAACCCGCGCCGCATACTCTCTCGCCGCTAACTCACCAGCACGCTTCGATCTCCCGTAGACCGATACCGGCCTCGGCGGGTCGATCTCACGCCGGGGCCGATCCGAGACTGCCGGCCCAGCTGCCGCCAGGGAAGAGGCGACCACCAAAATTGGCGGATGGGTCATTTCCGCACACGCCAGCGATACGTTCCGCGTGCCGAGCTCGTTGACTCGTATCAATTCGTCGGCACGAAGACTCTTGGTCAAGCCCGCCAGATGATAGACGACATCGATTCCATGGACCGCACGGCGCAGCGAATTCAAATCCGTCACATCGCCAACGCAGTAGTTCGGGTCGAATGCTTCCACGCCACTGCGATCGGAATCGCGGCGAACCAGACACGAAACCTGCTGTCCCCGCTCGGTAAGTAGCTGGACCAAGTGATGGCCAATGAATCCCGTTGCACCAGTTACCAGGGCGTGCGTCATGTCATTCTTGCGATTCAAGTCAAGTCAATTGAGCTCGATAGGATCTTCCCTCCGCCCATGGATAGTATCGGCGAGCCCCATCCACTGGTTCGGAGCCAATGAGCCCAGCCAGCGAAAATGAAATCAGCTGGGTTGGGATGATAACGGCACGTTCGATTTCATCGCTCCCCCTCCCGTACTTTTGCTTTTGCTTTTGCTTTTACTCGTGCTCAGCGAAGCGGTGCTCAGCGAAGCGGTGCTCGTGCTCGCGTCTTCCCGGCTTTCGATCAGGGAAATTTACTTCTCAAGTTCCAATGCTAACTAGAGCAGGCAGGCGATGCTATCGAGCAGGAGCACGAGCACGAGCACGAGCAGGAGCACGAGTACGAGCACGAGCAGGAGTACGAGTACGAGCAGGAGCAGGAGCAGGAGCAGGAGCACGAGCACGAGCACGAGCACGAGCAGGAAACGAGCACGACCGTCGTTGGGAGACTAGTTTTCGCGCTGCGGTCTTGCAAACAAGACGAAGGCGGCCACAATCGCGCAGGCGACCGCAATCGACAATCCGGTCGTTACCGCGGAAGGCAAGCCAAAATCGAAGGCCTTGATTCCCAGTGCGGCCAGCCCGGCGAGTCCGACCGCGGTCAGCGCTTCCCCGGCGATCACGCCGCTGGCAAACAAAACGCCGCGATGCAGCACGCGATCATGCTCTTCTTTCGGTTTCGACCGGGAATAGAAATGCGAAATCAACCCGCCAATCAAGATCGGGGTCGCCAAACCGAACGGCAAATACATGCCGACAGCAATCGGCATCAGATGCGCGCGAAACTTCGATCCCGTTGCCTGCAGTGCCGCATCAATCGCCAGGATCACCACTCCCAACGCGACGCCCAGCGCGATCATGCCCCACGGCAACTGCGATTCACCCGAAAAGCCGCGGGCGAGACTGGCGAAGAGGTTCGCTTGCGGCGCCGACAATTGTTCCCCGCCGATTCCACCCGGCGTATTCTCATGCAGCAGCGTCAGCACCGGAGCCATGACCAGCGAGGCCACCGCCACTCCTCCGATCTGCATCATCTGTTGACGAAACGGGGCAGCCCCGACGAGGGAGCCTGTTTTGAGGTCATTGCAAACATCGCCCGCCGTGCAGGCCACACAGCACACGATCGCGGCCACTCCCAGCGTCGCCACCATCGCCTCCGTTCCCGAAAAACCAAACAGCCACAACATGCCGCCGGCGACCAGCACCGCGGTGATCGTCATGCCGGAGACGGGACTGTTCGAGTTGCCAACCAAACCGACGATGTAGCTTGCCACGGCGGTGAAGAAGAACCCCATCAGGACCATCACCGCCGTCGCCAACACCGTGATCTCGATCCCGCCGGTGAAGCGATAGTTGATGATCGCCAGGATCACCACGCAGGCGATTCCCAACACCACAATCAAACCCGTTGGGATGTCACGCGCGGTCGTCTCATCTGGCGGCGCCGACGATCGGATGCCGTCGACGAGGTGTCGCACCGCCGCCATCAATCCGGCACGAACGGATACCAGTGAACTGATTCCGCCCATCACCATCGCACCAACGCCCACATAGCGGATCTGAGTGCTCCAAATCGCGTAGGCGCCCTCGACCGGATCGAACGCATCCCCTGCCGGCCGCCATCGCGTCGGCCGCCATCGCATCGGCCCCACCGTAAAGCGGAATTCCCGAGCAGCCAGCCCAACGCACCGCCGATGAAGATCAACACCGCCACGTTCAATCGAACGATGAACCCGACCGCAACCAACATCGGTGAAAGGTCGCCGCCAAAGTAAAAAATCCGTCCACCGACGACCTGTGCCGTTTCGAGCGTGTCGCGAAGCAAACCCAAGAGCCCGCCGCCAATCTTGAACAGCGAGCCCAAGATGCCGCCGGCAATCAAACCGGCGGCCGCCGCTTGATCCGCGTGCTCTGTATCACCTGCTTCCAACACTGCGGCGCATGCCACCCCTTCGGGATACGGCAGTTCGTCATTGTCGACGACGAACACCTTTCGCATCGGGATCATGAACAGAATGCCCAGCAGACCGCCGGACAGGGCCACCATCGTCACGACCCAATAGTTGAACGACTGCCAATACCCGATCAGGATCAGTGCAGGCATCGTAAAGATGATGCCGGCCGCTAAGGATTCACCAGCCGACGCGCAGGTCTGAACCTGATTCGCCTCCAGGATGCTGGAGTGACGAAAGAAGAGCTTGAACAGCAACATCGCCATCACGGCCGCGGGGATCGACGCCGACACGGTCATCCCTGCCTTCAGTCCCACGTAGACGTTGGCGGCCCCCATCACGACCGACAACACCAATCCGAGCACAATCGCGCGGACCGTCAACTCCAAGGGAGCGCCGTCGGAGGGAGCGCTGCCTGAGGGGACGCTGCCGAGGGAGCGCTGGGCGAATCCGCCGACGAGTCACTGCTCTGAGGGGAACGGTAAGGATTATTCATCCGATGCCTCGATGCTGCAGCCGCTGACCTGAATTGATGTCGCCATCAACATAGCAGAGCCCAACAATCATCGGAATCCAGCACCAGACGTGAAAGCCTGAGACTTGCGTCCCTGTCATGACCCACCTTTGAATTCCATCATCGAGTGGAACACGCGTGAATTGACCGCGCATCAGTTGCAGATGGTAGCCGTGGGTCGCGCTAGCAGCACCTACGGAATGGTGAATGCACAACAGAAACCGAACCCGAAGGCGGTCGCAGATCAATATCGAATGCGAAAGGTGTCTGCGACCGCCTTCGGGGTCGCTTGGGATTGGAATTCCGCGAGTTTCCGTAGGTCCGCTGCGCGACCTACGGCTACCCTCCGTGATACCTTCGGCATCAAATAGATGTGGGCAAAGACAAGGACTTGCGTCCCAGACTAGCAAACGTCAGCGCTCTGCCATTTAGCAAGCATGCGCAACTTCAAAACGCCCAAGCGAGTGTGCATGCCAGGGATGTTTGTCGGCGACGTGTCAGCGACCCCAAGACACACTCGCTGGCGCGTCGTGCTCGTATCGATCTACACTTGCGCTGCGAAAGCGACTCGTCGCTTTTTCTTGCCGCGACGTGGCGCACGTGATCCCGCCGGCCTTTCCGATCGGCCCGACCGAGCGGCCGCAGGCGCATTCCAACGTCGACATGCCTCGGGGTTGTCGATCGAAATTCGCTGGCCAATCAGTTTCTCGATCTGAAGCAATTCATCTTGCTGTTCCAGCGTGCAGAACGAAATCGCGATTCCATCGGCACCGGCTCTCCCAGTTCGGCCAATGCGATGCACGTAGCTCTCGGCATCCTCCGGCATGTCATAGTTGACCACATGCGTCACGCCATCGATGTCGATGCCTCTGGCAGCAACGTCGGTGGCAACCAGCACGCCAACCTTGCCTCGTCGGAAAAGATTGAGCGACTGCTGTCTCGCGTTCTGTGACTTGTCGCCATGGATGGCCGCGGCGCGGACGCCTGAACGATCAAGCTTCTTCGCCAGCGTGTTCGCTCCGCGTTTGGTCCGGGTGAAGACAATCGTTTGGCAAACCCCGTCTCCAGCGAGCACATCGAGCAGCGTTGACAGCTTGTCAGGTCGCTCGACGATTCGCACGCGCTGAACGATTTGCTTCACGCTAGGCGTCTTGGGTGTCACGTCCACCGAGACCGGATTGAACAACATCGACTCAGCGAGTTCGCGGATCTTCGGTGGCATGGTGGCGGAAAAGAAGAGCGACTGTCGCTCTTCTGGCAACTCTCGGATGATTCGCTTCAGCGCCGGCATGAATCCCATGTCCATCATCCGATCGGCTTCATCCAGCACCAAGATCTCGATGTCGCCGAGATCGATGTGCCCTTGATCCATCAGATCGATCAATCGACCAGGGGTGGCGATCAACAAATGGACGCCATCGCGGAGAAGCTTGACCTGCGATCCTTGGCCAACACCTCCGTAGACCAGCGATTGCCGATAGCGAACATGCTTGCCGTAATCCTCGAAGCTCTGCCCGATCTGAATCGCCAACTCGCGAGTCGGTGCCAAGACCAGAACCAACGGACGATTCGGAGCCGTTCGTGGTCTTTCCTGAACAAAGTAATCGAGGATTGGCAGGGCAAAGGCGGCGGTCTTTCCCGTCCCGGTCTGAGCACAGCCGAGGATGTCCTGTCCGCTCACCGCCGCCGGGATGGTCTGTGCCTGAATCGGCGTTGGAGTTTCGTAGCCCAGCTCTCGCAACGCGGTTTGAATCGGAGGCGACAAGTCAAGGGATGCAAACGTTTTCAAATGTGTTCTGGTTCAAAGTGTTCTCGCTGAATTGCAAAGTTTGGTTCCAAGCCCTCCTCGGTTGCCATCGGTCACTGTGACGATGTTCGGCAAGGTCTGCTCGTGTGTTTCTCGACACCATCTGCTCGATACCAGCGATGCCTGAACGTGAAACGACAGGCATGACCGGGAACGTCGGGATCGAATGCTAATCAGCACGCGAAACACCGCGCAAAGGCCGGAACCATGGTTTAGGTTGATTTGACGTCACAGCGACGCAAAGACAGTGGATCCCCAACAGTCAAAAGCGCTCGCATGTGGTCCCGGGCAAACAAGAAAGCCGTGGAACGGAGGCAGCGTCACAGAGACGCAAGGCAGCCCACCATCACAATCGACACGACCGATCGGGTCAGCAGCAGGGCGAATGAAATCTGTTCGCCCGGCGAGAAACCAAGCTTCCAGCTCAGTCAATCTTCTCGCTTCGGCTGAAACACGCGACCCATAGGCTTTCGCGTCTCTCGTTTTCTTCTCAGCCAAAATCAGAGGCAACGAACCTTGATCCCGGCTCGTCGATGTCTGGACAAGAGTACATGAAATTCCAAACAAAGCCAAGGGGGTTTTCCCCAAGTCGAGTCGTGAAACGAAAAAGAAGTCCAAGAACGAGCGATTGCCCGGCCTGACCCGTACGTCAGCCTGACCCGTACGTCAGCCTGACCCGTACGTCGCCTGACCCGTACGTCGGCCTTTCCAGGCTGACTCTCTTCAATCCCTGTCAGGCTGGAAAGCCTAACGTACGAATCCTGTCAGGCTGGAAAGCCTAACTTACGGCCTGGCCATCCTGCTGAGCCTAACGGACGGGCTGGTCCGAGAAGAGCTTCAAACCGGGGGCTTGATTCGACGTCTCGCTATCTGCTGAGTCGCCTGACCAGGACTCTGACATCACGGCATCGTGCAGGCTCGCGACGTTGGATTGCCCGATCGGGCCAGATGTCTTACCAACCACTTTGGGATTCGATGTCTTGGCAAGCCCAGGCGGCAAAGCGCCGGCCGAGTCAGCGAGCGGTTCGACCGAACCATCAGCACCATCGCTCGACGGCATCAACGCAGCGGCGGTGACACCGGCCGTTGCGACCACTGGCCTGGCGATCACCAACCCATTGATCACCGCCCAGCCGTTGCTTCCACCCAAATCTCGCAGCCGCAAGTTCAGTTGCCCATCGACCACCTGCGTGACGTAGGTGTTGATCGCGAACTGGTAAGCCGGCGTTGAGATCGTATCCACCTGAACGTCCTCCAAGTAGACCGCCATCAGATCATGTGCGATCAACGCCTCGCCCTGAGTCACCGTGATTTCGTATTCGCCGTTGGGAAGATCAAACGCGAAGGTTGCGTCGGCCGTGTAATTCAGGTCTCGCGTCAACGCGTCGCCACCCCGGTTGAGCGAATAGACCGAGCCGACTTGCCAACCGTACCCCACCGACGCGTTGTACCGATCACTGCTCGTGACGCGCGTGTAGTCGACGGCAACGGGCGAAGTCGTCGACCCGAAATCGATTTGAGCGACCAACTCGGGGCCCGGCACGAGTGTGAAGGTCGACTCGAACTGGTCGTCGAGTGATTCGCCGCCAATTCCGTCGCCATCCTGATCCATCACATTGCCGGCCACGTCGGTGATCTGTGGTCCGATCACCAGCCGATAGTTGCCGGCATCGTTTTGTGGATCAAAGCTCACTTCAAATTGGCCTGGTGCAACTTGATTCACGCCCAACGGTGTGATTGGTCCATTGGGGCCCTCCAAAACGGCGATATCCGCTTCGGTGAAACTGCTGGCATCGATTGGTTCACTGAACGTCAAGGTGACTTTATCAATCGGACCCTCGACATTCCCGCTGATGTCGGTCGAGGCAACGCTTGGCCCCGTCAGGTCCGGTCCGACGAAGAGAATATCGAGCGCATTGATCACCGCCCAAATGTTGCTTCCGCCCAAATCGAAAAGACGAAGCGTCAGCTGTCCATCGCTGATCCCGATGCGGTGCGTGCTGGTGACGTGTTCGTAAGCGGCCGTCGTGACGTTGTCGACTTGCACTCCCTCCAGGAACACGCCCATCTGATCATGGGGGATGAGCGCTTCGCCGAGAGTGACCGAAACATCGTACTCACCGTTAGGCAAATCGACCGAGAAGGTGGCATCACGCGTGTAGTTGAGATCCTGCGTCAACGGCGTCTCCGCCGCGATTGACCGAATAGACGGATCCACTGCTCCAGCCGAATCCTGCGGACTCGCTGTAACGCATGTAGTTGTGAACGCGTGTGTATCCATCGGCAACCGGTGAGGACGAAGTCCCAAAGTCATAACCGGCCACGAACTCCGGACCTTTCTCCAAGGTGAACGAGGTCTCAAAACGATCGTCGACGAGCTCCCCGCCGATCCCGTCTTGATCCTGGTCCATCAGGTTACCGGCGACATCAGCAATGTTGGACGACACCGACAGCGAAAACGGTCCCGAAACGTTGATCGGCTCGAATGTGATCTCGTAATCACCATTCGCCGTCGCCTGGACGGCCAGCGGAGTGATCGGACCTTCCGGGCCATCGAGCACCTCGATGTCATCCACCGTGAACGATCCGTCCTGCAACGGTTCACTGAACGCGACATGGATGCGATCGAGTGGTCCTGTCACGACGCCAGTCGCGTCGGTGGAGATGACCCTCGGACCGGTCAAATCGGGACCCGCAAAGACGATGTCCAAGGCGTTGATATTGACCCACGTGTTGGAACCGCCCAAGTCACGAAAGCCCACACTGAGCAGGCCGTCGGAAACACTGGTCCGATACGTGTTGACAGCGAACTGACCTGCCGAGGTCGTGACGGAATCAACCTGCACACCTTCCAGGAAGACGCCCATCTGATCGTGACCCACAATGGTTTCGCCCATCGTCACGATCACGTCGTACTCACCGTTCGGGAGATCCATGGCGAATGTCGCATCCGCGGTGTAGTTGAAATCGCCAGTCAGCGCATCGCCACCTCGATCAAGGGAATAGACCGATCCGGTCTGCCATCCGTGCCCGACGGCTGCATCGTAGCGGTTGCTGCTGGTGACTCGCGTGTAGTTGGCTGCGATCGCAGACGTCGTGGTACCGAAATCGTATCGCGCGACCGCATCGGCCTTGACGAAACTGTGCGTCAACTCGTCACCGGGGAACTCACCGCCGACGCCGTTGCCATTCGTGTCGACGAGATTACCGAAACGATCGGTGATGTTGGGCGAAACGACCAACTCATAATCACCAGCGACGGATTGTGAGGGAAACGTCAGCTCGAAGACGCGATTGCTCGAGCCAAACACGCCATTGAGTGCGAGTGGTCCCACGTCACCATCGGGGCCGGTAAAGGAGATGATGTCGTCCAGCGTAAAGGTCGATGCATCGACCGGTTCGTTGAAGGTAATCCGCAGGCGGTCAAACGGATCCAGGATCAATCCGCTCGGCTCCACGCTGGCAAGCTGTGGTCCGACTTCATCCGGGATGATCGCCGCCGCGACGTTCAATCGCCCGCCGGTGACGGTGAGTCCCTGATACGAATCAACCGGGTCGGCGGACAACAGGACGCGGTCGATCAATTCGCGATATCCGATCGTTGGATCCAGATCTCGAACCAGACTCAGTGCGCCTGCCACGTGGGGCGTGGCCATCGAAGTTCCGCTGGACAGGCCGTAGGTTCCGTTTTTGGTAGTGCTCAGAATGTCGACGCCAGGCGCAGCGATGTCGACGCTGGTCAGCCCGTAGTTTGCGAAGATGGCCTTGCCATCCCGGTCGTCGGTTGCGGCCACCGCGACGATGTTGTCGAGATCAAAGCTGGCGGGATAGAACGGCTGAGCGTCGTTATCGATTCCAAAACCGATCCAGTCGCCATTACCCGAGGCCGCGACGAAGATGTGATTCGCATCACGCGCATCACGAATCGCATCGAACAGAGCTTGCGAATAGGGATCGCCGCCCCAACTATTGTTGGAAATGTGGGCACCGTTATCGACGGCGTAGCGAAGTGCCTCGATCGCGTCACTGGTGCTTCCCGAGCCGTCGGCACCCAGGAATTTCAGTGCCATGATTTGCACATTCCAGTTGATGCCGGCGATGCCAATGCCGTCGTTGCCCTCGGCGCCAATCGTGCCGGCAACATGCGTTCCATGATTGTGGTCGTCGAGCGGATCGCCATCTTCATTGAAGAAGTCATAGCCATGCACGTCATCGACGTAGCCATTGTTGTCGTTGTCGATGCCGTCGCCCGGAATCTCGTCCACGTTTGTCCAGATGTTGGGCGCCAAATCGGGATGAAGATAATCCACTCCGGTATCGATCACGGCGACGATCGTCGAACCCGTACCGGTGGTCACTTCCCAGGCTTCCGGCGCGTCGATGTCGGCATCCGCGATCCCGCCGGTTTGCGCCTCGTTGTGCAAGGCCCACTGCTCCTCGAAGCGAGTGTCGTTCGGCGTGAGCGCGATGCTCACTTGATAATCAGGCTCTGCATAAGCGACCTGCGGATCGTTCTGATAGAGATCCAAGATCGATTGCACGGAGACGCCCGGCGCCAAATCGACCTTCTCCAATCCGAATCCGAGTGATTTATTGGAGACAATTCGGGAGGGGCCGTATGTGCCGGCACCTTCAAAGCGAGTGTTCCCGTCGGCGGTGTAGCGGACGATCAGGCTCGATGCTGCGTACGACGTTGGATCGATTTGAAGCGCAGGTAGATCGATTGCAAGTGCCGGATTGGCGGCAAGGCAGCGTCGGTCTTCCAGCGATTGCAGCAACATCCGGCGAGCGGAAACAGCGCGTTGCTTGCGAATGCATGAACGTGATGTGGGTCGCACCGTGCGCAGCCATCTAGCAAACATGAGACAAACCTTGAATCGAGAATTGCAGAATCGCAAAGGATTGAGTATGGGGAAACAACGAGTCAACGCACGCTGGATTAGCGCGATTTCGCCGCAAAAACTCTTGACCACTGCGGTAAAAATTTCACAGAGCCCCTAGACTCACACGTGGCACAAAAGACGTCGCGAAGTCGGTCACAAGCAAGAGAAGATGACCAAGATGTGACAGCGCGCCGACTTGTCGAATGCACGCCATGAATGAAGTCATCTTGGGCGTAACGCGGCTTCATGATTCGTTAACCGATTGGGTTCGTGTGGAACGTCACACGACGTCCCCATCAAAAACCCGCGCCTAAACATGTGACAGACGACACAGCACTGCCTGCTGTGACGTCGCCGAACGGTCCTGTGAATCGTAGAACCCGGCGATTGACGGATGACTGGGCTGTGCGCTCAGCGCACGAGCTCGATGCATGTCACGCGTTTGCCGAACCTCGATCAGATTCGACCCGTACGCCGAGCAGTCCCCGTAATCAAAACCATACTACGGGTCGGCCTGGGAGCAAAATTTGGTTGCAAATTTTCATCAATGATGAGCAATTGCCACCGGTACACACTTTGCCTCAACTCGCTGCCATCGATGGCGAAGGTCGGTGTACACATCTCCACTGCCAACGAAGTGCAAGCCGAATGTCAGGCAGTCGGCCTTTCCAGGCTGACTTAGCCGTACGTCGGCCTTTCCAGGCTGACTTCCCAGAACACATGTCAGGCTGGAAAGCCTAACGTACGAGAACGCCGTACGTCGGCCTTTCTAGGCTCACACTGCAACCCAACTGAGTCGCTAGAATTGGCGTCTGCTTTTCTTCTTCGATCACCGCGAGGGGCAGATGAGTAGCCAGTGCGCAAGGTGTGGGAAACCGCTACCGGCGATCGAATCGGACAGCGAGACATTCATCGAGGGCGAATCCCTCTGCGCGGATTGCCGTGAACGAACGGCACCGACGGGTTCCCTTGAGATGAGCGACGGGCGGGCAACCGAAACGTGGCACAAGTCACGAGGCTCCGAAGATCGAGTCGCCCATTTCGCTTTGGTCCGCGTCCTCGGCAGCGGTTCGTTTGGCGATGTCTGGCTTGCGGACGACCTGCGATTGGGTCGCGCGGTCGCGCTCAAACTGCCCGGCGGCAAAAGTCCGGATGCGTCGACGCTTCTGCATGAGGCGAAAACGGCTGCCAGTCTACGGCATCCGAATATCGTGACCGTTTTCGAGGTCGGCGAAGAGAAAGGTCAGATCTACATCGCCAGCGAGTTGATCGATGGAATCACGCTCCGCGATTTTCTGTCGATCGGACGACCACCGCTTGGCCGCGTAATTGAGATTCTGGTTCCCATTGCCGAGGCACTTCAATATGCCCACGAGCACCGAATCGTCCATCGCGATGTGAAGCCCGCCAACATCCTGCTCGATCACGCCGGCAAACCTTACGTCAACGATTTTGGACTCGCGAAACGACTCTCGGCGGACGAAACCATTTCTTCCGAGGGTCAGGTCGTCGGAACGGCGCGATACATGTCTCCCGAGCAGGCTTACGGCAAGACGGAGGAAACGGACGCGCGATCGGACATCTATGCCGTCGGCGTGATGATGTTTGAGATGCTCACGCGTGAGTCCCCATTTCGCGGAAATGCCCGAGCCATCCTGCAGCAGAAGGTCACGCAGGACGCGCCATCGCCGCGCATGCTCGAGCCGTCGATCCCGCGAGACTTGGAAACGATCTGCTTGAAGTGCCTCGAACGCGAACCAAGCAATCGGTTCGAGAGTGCGAAAGATCTGGTCGATGAGCTGAAGCGATTCACTGCGGGCGAACCGATCCGGTCGCGGCCGATCGGTCGGATTGAACGTGGCTGGAGGTGGTGCAAACGACGCCCGGCGATCGCCAGTCTCGCGTTGGCGTTGGCCTTGAGTTTGACTGTCGGTCTGGCAAGCACCACCTTCTATGGGTTTCAGTCAGCCGCGAATGCCTACAGCGCCAAGCAGAAGCTTTATCGCTCTTGGATGAATCTGATCGCCACTCAGTCGATGGATGGCAACCCGGCGGGAGTCCGCGACCTCTTGTCAAAGATCTCCGCCGATCCCGAACTTGCTGAAATGAGCGGCTTTGAGTTCGACTATTTCGACAATCAGGTCAGCCAGATTACTCCCTTGGGAACGCGTGGCGGCGCGGTCCTTGACGTTGCGATTACGGATGACGAGTCGATGTCTGCGGCGACCGTCGGCGATCGTGACTTCGGCGGTCGCGAGATCACGGTCTGGGACACAGCCAGCGGACGACTGATCCGAGAATTGCGCGCTGGTGAACGTGGCTTCACCGCGATCGACTTTTCCAAGGCGAACAACCAGCTCGTCGCCGGCGCAAAAGATGGCTACCTGCACTTCTACGAACCAGGCAAGGGCGAAAGCGAAGTCAACAAGTTGTTCCACGGCCCACCGGTCGCGTTTGCTGCGTTCTCGCCCGACGGAAGATTCGTGATCGCCTCCGGAGTCAAACGGGCGGTGAGAATGTGGGACACAGAAAGCAATCAACTCATCGCTCAGATCCCGACCGGGCAAGGCGAGACGCGTGCGATCCGTTTCACGCCTGACAGTTCTTACCTCTACATCGCGGATGACGACGGCCGCATTCGCAAGTGGTCCGTCTCGGGACTCGTCGCCACCGGACCGGACGCGGTTCCAGTGCCCGAGGCGTTGTTCAACACGCTTCCGAATCCCGTTGCGATGTGCATTTCCGATTCTGGTGATGAACTCATCGTCGGGTTCTTCAACACGAGCGTCATGGTTTTGAATCTACGCGACAAACCCTTGCCATCTCAAACAAATCTGTTCCTACAAAACTGGGGTCTGATTCAGGACATGGTCCCGGTGCCTAGTTCACCGCTCGTTGCGCTGACCACCTCATCAGGCAATCTCTATCTGGTCGACAAGAACACGGGCCGCGAGATCCGGGCTATCAGCTCACACGCCACGCCAGGCTTCCTCGCCATGTCGGGGAACGGCAAGGTCTTGCTGCTGGGCAGCGGCGATGGAACGGTTTCGAAACTCGATCCGCAAAGCCTCGCCAAGCCAGAGGTGGTGTGGTCGGAGTCTCCAGTCCGTGCGGCCCGCTTTCTGAACCCGACGAAGGTTCTCGCCGCCTACGAAAACGCTGACATGACACTTTGGGATCTTTCCAGCAGTAAGAAAATCTCAACGATCGACCACTCCGCAAAGACGATGTTGATCGCAGTCAATCCGAAATACAACCTGGTCGCAACCGCCGGCAGTGCAGAGGGAATGGAAATCCGTGATCTCACAAGCCTGGCAACCCAAAAGACATTGTCAACCTCTCGAGCCGGCGTCTCGGCGATGCAGTTTTCTCGGTCAGGCAACTTGTTGGCCGTGGCCATCCGCGGTGGACCGATCAGGCTGTACACGACCGGCGACTGGGAACAACCGCAGATGGAAATCTCAGCGGATGAACAGCTCGTGTCGTCCGTCGCAATCTCACACGACGATTCGCTGCTGGCGGTCGCTCGCAGTGGCAACGCGGTCGACCTGCGTCGTACTTTGGATGGCGAGCTCGTGGAGACGATTTCCTTTGATCATGACGCTCCCAATGTGATCGAGTTCTGTCAGGACAAGACCACATTGGCCATCGGCAGCAACGGGGGGACGATCACCCTTTACGATCTTCCGTCGCGTCGAATCCGCATCGCAACCAAGGGGCACACCGGCCGAATCAATGCGATCGCCGTGATCCCAAACAGTCACACGATCGTCTCCGCCGGGATGGACAGGCGGGTGAAGCTCTGGGACCTGCAGTCGGGAGAACTCATCACCCAATTGGTCAACCATTTTCGCCAGGTCTTCACCCTCGCCGTCTCCGAGGACGGAAAAACCATCGTTTCCGGGGGTTTGGAGGGAGACTTGAGGGTTTGGTGAGGAGACGATCGCACACTGCACCCAGAAGCGGCCAGCTCGAACCTCTACTCGGACAACTTCAGAATTCGACGCACGACTCGGGAAAATGCACGAATCGGTTCGATGAAGTCTCGACGCAGTGGACAATTCGACAATCAGCCTTCTGGCCGAGCCCCATTGTCACGCGGAGCACCCCGCACAACATTACCGAGTCTCAACACTGCCGAGGACGATATCAAGTCATCCGGGGATATCATTGGCAAAGACGATAGACCGAAGGTCGGATCTCGTTTTTGAGATCACGACAGTACGTGCAAGGGATATACGATCGGATCGACATCGTTCGATCGCAGGTTCGAAGCGGTCGTTTTCAATACACAGCGCCCAGACAATCATCAGCTCAGTGTCGGGCCCTTATCGATTCTTCGATACTCGGCGGATAGTTCGAGCTGTCACTGTGGACGGCACCAACTACAATATTCGCCAAGGTTGCACACTGGACATCAGTGTCACAGGCTCTACGGTGGAAGCACGTGGGATTGGCGTTTACGATCGCTGGGCAGTGGAAACGGCGGTCCGTAGCGGTCACTTTAAGACTGATGCGACAATCGACGTTGCGGTTCTATAACGGACTCGTATTTATCGAATTCTTTAATGCAGGTGAGAATGTAAATGCAGGTGAAAGTGAACAGGTGGCTACAGACGAACCTCGCCATGAGTGTCTCCGTTTTCGTCGTGGATGTCCAACTACCAGCGGGAACTACCGAGATTGTGCCCTCGACCGGTGTCGTTTGTGAGGGCGAAGGTGTCATTCAGTAGAATTCTGTCGGGCTTGATAATTCCCCTATGGATCGACAGCCATGACCCAACGAGAATCTGACGAGCAGCGAAAGCTCACGCGTCGGACATTCATCCAGTACTCAGCTGCGGCGAGCGGTGCTGCGATGGGGGCTTATGCGATGACGCTGCGAACCGATGCGGTTGCCCAGTCACCGCCGCCATCCGCTGGCTTTGAGGATGACGACGGCACCATGACGTACCCCTACCGGTAGGCATTCACGGCCGTGTCGTTTGCCAACGTCTTGCTTGTTTCCGGCTCGGCCAATTTTTCCACGCGCGATGTCTGGGAAGGCTATCGAATCGCGCTCGAGGCCCAAGGGATTCGGGTCATTCCTTATCCCACCTTCTCCTACCTGAAGGTACTCAGCGTCGACGCGGTCTGCAACGACATCCTGGGCACGGCGCTCGACGTTGCAAACCACATCGACTGTGTCGTCTTCATCGACGGGCTCTATTTCCGCGGCCAGCGGCGCGGGTTCCGCAATCACTTCGCCGCGCCGGGATCCCGACCGTCTTGATTGCGACCGATGATCCTTACGAAACGATTCCCAATCTCGAGTCGCTGTACACCTATCGGTTTACCAATGAGATCCGCTGCGCGACCGAGGGGGCGATCTATCTACCCACCGCGACGCTGCCGCTGCCTCTGATCCCACGGACCGATTCGCCGGCCTACGACGTCTCGTTTCTCGGCACGGTGTTCCCCGACCGATTGCCATTGCTGACGGAGATCGCCGAGTTCTGTGAGCAGGAAGGCTACAAATTTCTGATCGCAGGCAAGCTGATCGATGGCACCAAGCCCTTCGACCAGCTAGCCAGCACCGAGGTGCGGCAACGGACGATCGACAACGTCGAAAAATGGGAGATCTACTCACAATCACGAGTGACCATCAACCTGTTTCGCGAGTCAGAGACCCCAGCGGATTCACCCAGTCCGCGTGTATTCGAAGTCACCGCGTTCGGTCACGCGGCACTGTTGACCGGTCCGCCCAGAAGCGAAGTCAGCCGAATCTTTGGCGACTCGGTCTACTACTTTGAGGATCTGGAAAGCGCCAAGCGGGCGATTCACGAGGCGGTTCGTGATACGCCCGCGCGGCTGGCCAAGGTCGACCGGGCACAACAGATCACCATCGACGCGCATTTGTACGACCACCGCGCCGAGGATTTGGTCGCGCAAGTCCGCGCCGCCGAGCGGGAACACGAAACCGCCGCCGGGGGTGACGAACAAACGGCATGGATCATCGGATGCGGACGGACCGGTTCGACCTGGCTGGCGGAGATGCTGGGCGACCTGCCCGGAATCCGTCGTTGGCATGAACCCTACTTCGGCAGATTCTTTCGCCACCTCAGCGAACAACCCAAGGACACCGAACGCCGCGGTTCGTTCTTCTTTCGACGACACCAGCAGATTTGGCTCGATGGTCTGCGAGACCTTTTCTACAGCATGGTCCGAGACCGCTATCCGCAGTTCGGACGGCACGCTCTGGTCGTCAAAGAGGTCAACACACCCGAGATGTATCCCTGGTTGCGGGCCGTCTTTCCCTCGACCCGATTGATTCTGTTGTTGCGGGATCCCTTCGATGTCCTCGATTCCTACCTGGACATGCAGAAGCCGGGTGGATGGAACGAGCAGTTCAGTGAGTCGAACAACCCGCTTGCGGAACGAAACGTGCGACATACGTGCGAGCACATCCGCTCGACGATGCTCGTCGCACAGAAAACGTTCGATGAGTTCCCATTGGAACAACGATTGTCGCTGCGCTACGAAGAGTTGCTGGAAGATCCAGCTGGCTGTTTACAGGCGTGTGCACAACTCTTGTCGGTGAAGATCACGCCCGAGCAAATCGATGCCGTGACCAAGACCCACGCGTTTGACAATTATGCCACCACCGGTCAACTGGCGTTTCGCCGAAAGGGAAAGGCAGGAGCGTGGCAAGAATCGGAGAATTTCACAGCCGCCGTCACGGAAATCGCGCAAGAGGTCCTAGGCGTCGTCCGAAGTCGCCTCGGCTACTAAGTACGTCGGCCTTTCCAGGCTGACACAGCAGCACACATGTCAGGCTGGAAAGCCTAACGTACGGAGGAAGGTTGATGCGAATTACTCGATCGGGACGCGTTGCAGGAATGCTGCCGATTCTTGAATCCACTGCGAAAGAAATTGCGGCGTGTGAATGCCCAGTCCCAACGTCATGAGTAATGCCAGGGCAATGGGCAAGACCATGAAGAAGTTGTCATCAAACCTATTCTCCGGTTGAATCTCCGGCGCAGGTCCGAGCGCACACTTCAGTAACGTGTTGCCCATCCCGAAGAAGACGAGCAACAGCAGCACAAGGAATGCAATTCCCAAACCGATGCGACCGGATGCAAAGGCACCACTCACGATTTGATACTCGCTGACAAACGGCGCAAACAGCGGCGACCCAGTGATTGCAAAGAAGAGAATGATCATCATCCATCCGCTCCAAGGCAATCGCTTCAGCAAGCCTTGCACCTGGTCCGTCGTCTTGCTGCCATAAGCGCGATGAATGTTGGCGGCGGCCAGGAATAGACCGGCCTTGCAAAGCCCATTGTGAATGACGTGAAGCAATGCCCCTGACGAGGCGATTCCACCGATGCCCGTCCCGAATACGAGCATGCCCATGTGCTCGACACTGGAGTAGGCCAACAATCGCTTGATGTCTTTCTGGCGCGACATGAAGACAGCCGCCGTGGCCATGGACAACAACCCCATGAAGATCAGCAAACGGTGGGAATACTCGTCATCGTGAGCGATGTGGGCGATGTGGTAGATGCGCAGAATGCAAAGGAACGCGCAGCTCGTGACGCCCCCCGCCAATAGCGCCCCGACCATTCCCGGGGCTTCCCCATAGGCGTCTGGCTTCCAGGTGTGCATCGGTGCGAGGCCCATTTTCGTGCCGTACCCGACCAGCAGCAAGACAAACGCCGCGTGCAGCCAAGGCAAGGACAAATTATGCGAATGCTCGACCAATTCATCAAACAGCAGCGTTGACTCCGAGCCAGCCTGGATCATCGCGTAGGCGAGAAAGAACGAGCCTCAGTAGCGCCAGCGCGATCCCAACGGACCCGATCACCAGGTACTTCCAGGTTGCCTCCAGCGACCGAGGATTGTGATTGAAGTAGACGCAGGGCGCCGTCGCCAGCGTGGTCGCCTCCATCGCAATCCACATCAGCCCAAGGTGATGCGAGAGCGTGACCAGGGTCATCATGCCGAGAGTCAGCAGCAAGCAACTGCAAAGGACTCGGTTGTCGCGATTCTGGCGGGCACGCAAATAGGCCGGAGCATAGATCGCACACAAAAAGAACAAGAGGCTCACGAAGCCGACAAAAAGGCGGCTTAACGGATCGATCGCAAGCCAACGCCCCAGCACCCATTGCTCGCCTTGCGGAAGCAACCACACCACCACCGCCAATTGACAGACGGACGCGATCGGAAGAATCCAGGGGCGAAACGCATTGGAGCGCACGACAAACGCGATACCCGCTGCAATGATCGGAATCAGGATCAGGAGAACAATCATGTGAGTTGCATCTCAGCGCCAAAATGTACGGTCGGCAACGGTATGTTCCTATTCTTTCAGACTCGACAGATGTTCGACGCTTGCCTCCGGAAAGGCCCGACTGACGTGGTTAAAAATGATGCCCATGACAAACACGCCGACGAACAAGTCAAGCACTATGCCCAGCTCGACCATGATGGGCACCGCCTCCACCAACAACAGTCCGAAGATGAAGATGCCGTTTTCCAAAACGATGTAGCCCAATACCTGGCCGATCGCTTCGCGACGTGTGCTGAGCATCAGGAACCCGCAAAAAACAGTTGCCAACGCCGCAGGGATCGGCAGATGACTCACGTGCTGTGGGGCGAGTGGCAGCGAACGCGCAAAGACGATCGCAAGCACTGTCCCCAATCCACCAACCAGCAGCGGCAACACAATACCGACGGTGGACGTTACCTTGGATCGAACATCCGCGGCGCGAACCGCACGCAGCAAGAACCGGGGAATGATCCAGCCTTTGACCGCCACGATCGTCACGGTCAATAACAACAAGCGAATGACCGTGATCGCATCCAGTGTGCTCGTATCGCCATCAGGTACCAATCCGGTATGCGCCACCGGATATAGCAGTCCCAGCAGCGCCACCTGCAGGGCGACCGCATAGATCACTTGCTTCAAATTGCTGATCGTCAACACATAGAAGTTGATCAGAAGGGCAATCACCAGGCCCGGATCGAGCAGCAGATCGCTCATGAATAACTCAGCAGTAAGATGCCTGCGAACAGCGAAACGACGCCGGCTCCAATCAACAACTTAGGAATCTCCGCCATCTTCAACCTTGCCATCACCGACTCAATAGTCCCCACCAAGACGGCGACCACGAGCGTGCCAGCGAGAAAGACGATCCAGTCAAGCAGCGAGCTTCCCGTACTGAACGGCAGAACCAGGTTGATGATCAGACTGGTGAACACGAACAACTTCAGCGCGGCGCCATAAACAATCATGCCCAGTGCTGGGCCGCTGTGATCGAGCACCATCACCTCGTGAATCATCGTCAACTCAAGGTGTGTGTTCGGATCATCAAACGGAATGCGACAGTTCTCGACCAATAGCACCACGAACCAACTCGCCACGACCAGCAACAGTGGCGCGGCCGCCGTTTGCCAGCCTCCGGCAACCGCGTCGCCCAGCATCCCGCTCATTTGCAGGGAGCCGCTGATTCGCGCTAACACGAGCAAGCCCAAGAACAACACGGGTTCAGCCAGGCAGGCAAAGGTCGCCTCACGAGCGGCGCCCATTCCCTCAAATGCCGATCCCGTATCGAGCGCCGCGGACATCGTAAAGAAGCGACCCAACCCCAAGACGTAGGCAAACAAGATCAGATCGCCCGTGAATGACAACGGAGCGCTGGCGTGCCCCAGCGGTACCACAAGCGCTGCAACCACCGCGGTCATCAGCCCGACGACCGGTCCGAATCGAAAAATCCACGAGGTGGTTTCGCTGAAGACACTCTCCTTGCGGAAAAGCTTGGCGAGATCGTAGTACGTTTGCAGGATCGGCTGACCCCGACGCCCCGCGAACTTCGCTTTCGTTCGGTTGATCACGCCCAGCAGTAGCGGCGGAAAGACGAGCATCACGACGACGTGAATCACTGTATGAAAGGACAACCAATCAGGCACCGCTTCGATCCTTTCAAAAAGTGGGACGCCACAACAACAGTCCGATCACAATCACCATGATGTACATCAAGTAGGCCTGCAGACTTCCTTGCTGAAGGTATCGCGACAATCCAAATAGCCACGACAGCCCGTTCGTTAACGGATTAACCGCCTCTTCAAGAACCGTGTCCTCCACGTGACTTTCAAAATGAGTGTCCGCAGGGAAAAGCGTATCAATTTTTGGCGGATGCACTTTCGGACGTAGTGCCCAACCAAACAAGTCAACCAGCCATTGAGCAAACGAAGAAGAAGAATACTGCATGCGCGACGTCGGAGCCGCATAGCCACAGTCCCATGTCAATGACGAAGGCGACATCCGCACGCGACGCCGCAACAAGAACGTCCCGACACCAATCAAAACGATCATCATGCAAGCGACGATGCTGATTGGCAGCAGCGGTGCCACGCTTGCGAGCCGCAGTCCGCTTATGTCGGTGGGCCCTCCGTTGTCGGCAGCCGCCCAGGTAAACGCGGCACTCTCCAAAACGGGCGCAAATAGCAAGGGCAGGATTCCAATCACGATGCAACAACCGGACAACACCACCATCGGCAACGTCATTGCTCGACCCGACTCATGAGCATGCGCCGCCGCTTCACTTCGCGCCGCACCCAGGAACACGATGCCATAAACCTTCACAAAGCAGGCGGTCGCCAATGCGCCAACCAACGCCAACCCCGGAGCCGCAAAGGCCGCCGCGGATGCCAATGAGCCGGATTCTTCACCCGGAGAAAGCAGAATCGTTTTGAACAATCCGATGTAGATCAACAATTCGGAAACGAATCCATTCAGCGGCGGGAGGCCGCAGATCGCCACTGCGCCAATCAGAAAACAGGTCGCCGTAGTCGGCATGCGGCGCCCAAGACCGCCCATCACATCCAGGTCTCGTGTCTTCAAGCTGTGAATGACCGAGCCGGCTCCGAAGAACAGAAGCGACTTGAACAGCGCATGATTCCAGACGTGCAGCAACCCGCCAGCAATCCCCAGAATCACCCATTCGGGTCGGCCCATTGCCCGGCCTATCAATGCCAACCCCAGGCCCATCACGATAATGCCGATGTTTTCGATGCTGTGATACGCCAGTAATCGTTTGATGTCGTGTTGCCCAATTGCAAAGGCAACGCCGAGGATCGCGGAGATCGTGCCGACGGCTAACGTGATCATTCCCCAGGACAAGGGAATCTGTGGGAAGAACGAGGCGACTCGAAAAATGCCATAGACTCCCATCTTGATCATCACGCCCGACATCACCGCCGAAACGTGACTCGGTGCCGCTGCATGGGCACCGGGCAACCAAATGTGCATCGGCATGAGGCCAGCTTTGGTCCCAAAACCAATCAGGGCCAGCACGGCGATGCAAATCGCTCCAGTGGATGTCGAATCGGGGAGCGTTGCATACTCGAACGATCCCGTCTTTGCGTACAACAGCCCAAACACGCCAAAAGCGCAGAGCGTCGCGAAGTGACTGGCGGCGATGTACAGCCATGCTGCCTTACGTGTCTCGGCAATCTGATCTTCCGTCGCAACGAGGAAGAATGCGGAAACAGCCATCGTTTCCCAGCCAAAGAGAAACAACAAACCGTCACGAGCGATCACCAACACCACCATGGCCGCGGTCATCAGCCCCAGAAACAACGACAGGCGTCGCGCATTGGCGGCTCCTTCCTTTTGCGGCCAATACTGCAGGGAATACACCGAAGCCAACGCGCACACCAACAGCACGGGCACCAAAAAGAATGCGGACAACCCGTCCAAGGCGGCCGCGAACTCGAATCCAGGCAAGGGCGATGGGAATCGGAACGCCGCCACCGCACCGACCGAGAAAAACTGCCACACGCCGAGCAACCCGAACGCACAGCCCGTCACATTCAAGAACACCGCCAACTGCTGTCCGAAACTTGCGCGAGATCCCAACAACAGTGCGGGCCATCCACTCAAGGCAGACAAGCACGCTCCGACGAGTACCAATTCGGTAGAGTTCACAATCGAGTGCCTAGGGACGCGAGAGCGTTGGGTGCAAACTTGAAGATTCTATCTGAATTGAGTTACGCAAGCGACAGCGGGCAGTAAACTAACGGTCCACTGTGAATATACAAGCACGACGCGCCGGCGAGTGTGAATATAAATGCATGACGCGCCATCGAGTGTGAATATAAATGCATGACGCGCCAGCTCTGATGTTGCGTGCATGACCACGGAGTGGCGGGAAGCGTCTCTCCCAGATCGGGAGTAGGTTGTTTTTGTCGGACTGTTTCGGCGCCCACGGCTAGCGCCTGAGGTTCTCGGTGATGGTTTGGCGCCCACGGCTAGCGCCTGAGGTTCACGGTGATGGTTTCGCGCCCACGGCTAGCGCCTGAGGTTCTCGGTGATGGCTTGGGGCCCACGGCTAGCGCCTGAGGTTCTCGGTGATGGTTTGGCGCCCACGGCTAGCGTCTGAGGTTTACGGTGATGGTTTGGGGCCCACGGCTAGCGCCTGAGGTTCTCGGTGATGGTTTCGCGCCCACGGCTAGCGCCTGAGGTTCTACGGTGATGGCTTGGGGCCCACGGCTAGCGCCTGAGGTTTACGGTGATGGTTTGGCGCCCACGGCTAGCGCCTGAGGTTCTCGGTGATGGTTTGGCGCCCACGGCTAGCGCCTGAGGTTTACGGTGAACCTCAGGCGCTAGCCGTGGGCCGCTTCGCTTGTCGCTCTGATTGGAAGAATCCGCAAGCGGGATGATGAATGATGGCGCAACACCAAAACTTGCAAACGAGTGTGTTCCAGAAAATGCGGACACACTCGCTGGCGCGTCGTGCTTGTATGGAGAAGGTTTTGGAAGAAGCGGGGCTGGCCTACAAACTTCGATCCGCGTCAAGATTATCGCAGAACTAACCCGTCAGCCGTGTAGTCAATCGACGGGAAATGGCACATCATACGGAGGCGAGATGCCGCTTTGTGTTCTGAATTGCATCCTCGCCCTGCCCTCCCAAAGTGGATTGAATGGAACTAACGCTCAAGCAAGTTGCTGAAATCTTCATGGTCCCGGAGACCAAGATCATCAAATGGATCAAGAAAGAAAACTTGCCGGCAGACTTGGTTGCCGATCAGTATCGGTTCAACCGGGCTGACTTACTGGAGTGGGCAGCGAGCGAGAATCATCGATTTTCGCCTACGATCTATGCAAGCGTGAATGACGATCTGACGCCAGCGGGCACACACCTCGCCGACGCCTTGGAATCGGGAGGAGTTTTGAAGGATGTGCCCGCGGGCGATCTGCGGACGGTGTTCAAGCATGTTCTCGTCGGTCTACCACTCCCCGAATCGGTGAGCCAAGAGGAACTCGTTGAACTGTTTCTGGCGAGAGAAAGCCTTGGCAGCACGGCGGTCGGTGGTGGAATCGCCATTCCGCATCCAAGACAACCGGTCCTACTGACCGTTGGCGGCGCGGTGGTTCGGCTATGTTACCTGAGTCAAGCGATCGATCTTCCCTCACCGGATGGCAAACCGATCGACAAGTTGTTTTTGATCATCTGTTCGACAGCACACGAGCACCTCCAGTTGCTTGCCAGGCTCGGCGCGATCTTGCAGGTCGATCGCGTGCGAGAGGCACTCGATGAAAAACTTTCGGGACAACCACTCATGGACCTTCTTCGCGCGGTTGGCGAACAATTCCACAAACAGGAAGTCGAAAGACAGGGAGCGCCATGAGTCGAACCAGACGGAGTGAGGCCGTTCCAACAGCGTCCCGAGCAGGAAACGGACCATGAGCGTGGCTCAACAGCTATCGCTATCGAACAGCGTCCCGGTCTCACTGGAGAAGGTCTCAGTGCTTGGCTTGGAGGACTTCGCCGAACAACTCGCTGCCGATCTCCGGTCGAACAGTAGCGGGCTGTCGGCCCTGTTTGGCGTGCCGCAGTCCGCCCAATCGGTTCGCCTTTACGCCGTGACGAACCAATCTTCGACCGGTCAGCTTTCGGTCTTTTGCACTGATGTCGGCGATCGCTACCCCGCACTTACCGTGAACACTCCGCAAGCCCATTGGTTCGAGCGAGAGATCGCGGAACAATGGGGTGTCGTTCCGGAGGGTCATCCCTGGCTGAAACCGATTCGCTTTCATCGATCTTATGTGAAGGGGCGTGATGCCTGGGGTCGAACAGAGCGAGACGAAATTCTCCCCTGCGTGCAACCTGCGGGGACCGACTATTTCAAAGTGTTGGGCGACGAGGTCCACGAGGTAGCGGTTGGTCCGGTGCATGCGGGCGTGATCGAACCAGGACATTTTCGATTCCAATGCCATGGCGAGAATGTGTTCTCGCTGGAAATTGAACTGGGATTTCAGCACCGCGGGGTGGAGCGACAATTGATTGGCGGTCCCAAAGGGCGAACGCTTCACCTCATGGAGACACTGGCCGGCGACACCTCGATTGGGCACGGCACGGCATATTGCCAGTTGATCGAAGGATTGTCCGGAGTCAACGCTCCACTTCGATCGCATGCCGTTCGATGCATCGCGATGGAGCTGGAGAGGCTGGCAAATCATACCGGCGACCTGGGGGCGCTGGCCCAGGACGTGGGCTACCTGCCGACGGCGTCGTATTGCGGTCGCATCCGCGGTGACTGGCTCAACACGACCGCGCTGATTTGCGGAAACCGATTTGGACGATCGTTGGTCCGACCGGGCGGCGCCCGGTTTGACATTGACGACTCGATCATCGATCAGGTGCAAGCCCGTGTCGAAGCGGCCTTGCAAGACGTGACCGGTGCGGCTGAACTGCTTTGGAACACACCGACTGTGATGGCAAGGTTTGAAGGTTGCGGGGTCGTCCCGCGATCGGTTGCCGATGATCTCGGGCTGGTTGGAATGGCCGCACGAGCCTGTGGGATCGACCGGGATGCACGACGAGACTTTCCGTTTGGCATCTACCGGTTTCACCAGATCCCAGTTGCCACCTGGCACACATGCGATGTGTTCGCACGCGCTTACGTCCGCTGGATCGAGATTCAACGCTCGGCCACATTCATTCTTGAACAACTCCGATCCATGCCGAAAACCGAGCTGCGACGGGATGTGGGGGAGCTGCAACCCGATTCACTCGCCGTGTCGTTGACCGAAGGCTGGCGAGGCGAGATCTGTCATGTTGCAATCACGAATGAAAACGGGCAATTCGCTCATTACAAGATTGTCGATCCAAGTTTCCACAATTGGATTGGTCTCGCGATGGCGCTGCGGAACCAGGAAATTTCGGATTTCCCGGTGAACAACAAGAGCTTCAATCTCAGTTATTGCGGACACGATTTATAGGGATCGGCTTCGAGGGATCGGCGGCGGCGGATTCTTGGGCTTCTGAACAAAAGGCAGTCAACGATGCTTCGAGTGCTCCATCAGCGAAGGTGCCAAGGGTACCGGACGATGTCGTGGCCGGACGGCGATCCGCCCAAGTTGCCAGACCGATATCGGGGACTGCCCCTCATTGACTCGTCAAAATGTCCGCAGGGCTGTCAGCAATGCGTCGATGCCTGCCCGACCCAGGCCATTCGCTTTGACGGAACGATCAGTATGGATCTGGGACGTTGCCTTTTTTGCACCGATTGCATGGACGCCTGCCCGGAAGCGGCGATTCAATACAACCAGGACTTTCGCCAGGCCGTGCGGAATCGCGACGATCTGGTGGTCGATGGAAACGCAATCAAACTGGCTGAATCATTGGATGAAAAGTCAAAGAAACTGTTTGGCCGTTCGCTTCAATTGCGTCAGGTGAGCGCGGGTGGGTGCAACGGCTGCGAAGCGGACATCAACGTGCTGGGTACGATTGTTTTCGACCTGGGACGATTCGGGATTCACATGGTCGCTTCGCCACGCCATGCGGATGGGCTGATCATCACTGGCCCGGTGACCGAAAACATGAAGTTGGCGTTGAAGAAGACATACGACGCGACGCCATCGCCCAAGATCGTGATTGCGGTTGGCGCTTGTGCAATCAGCGGAGGTCCATTCGTTGATCATCCGGAACAACACAACGGCGCCGATGCCTTTGTTCCGGTCGATCTCTACATTCCCGGATGTCCACCTCATCCGATGACCATCCTGGACGGCTTGCTGCGGTTACTCGGACGAATCGAGGACGGGTCGAGGTCGGTTTGAATTTGATTGGACATTTCGGCCGGATTGCCTAACAATGCCAGGAGTGTCCATTCCACTTGTGATCGAGAACGAAAATGTTTGCCTTACGTGCCTTCTTTTTCGGCGTCGTCTTGCTGAGTTTGCCGTTGACCGCTTCCGCGGACCGTTTGCAGCTTGCCAACGGTGATGAGATCGAAGGCGAACTATTGGAGATGTCGGGGGATCAGGTCAAGTTCCGCCATCCCATTCTCGGCACATTCACGATTCCTCGGAATCAGATTCATGCCATAGAGCTGGGACAAGAACGCGGCGGAAATCGCATCATGGCCGATGGCTCGGAAGCTCCGCCGGAGACGCCGGAAGAGGTGATCGACCGATTGGTCAATCCAGACTTGAATCCTGGGGCCATCAAGAAGCTTGAAAAGGGTTCCAAGCATCACGCCACCCCCCAGGATGCTGTCGAACAGCTTCGCCAAGAGGGTGTGGATGCGAAGATGATGAGCCAGCTGCACGCGATGTTGCCTGGATTCGGCAGCCCCGTCGTCCAGCAGCACTTCGAAGACCGAGTGACCGGTCTGATGAGCGGCTCGCTGACCATCAATGACATTCGCAACGAAGCCATCGATGCTCGCGATCAGCTAAAAGAACTGATGGATGATTTGGGACCGGGAGGTGAGGCACTTCGCGGCTACTACGGAATTCTGGACGGATTCATCGAGAAAACCGATCCCAAAGCGCCGCTGAGCGTCCCCGGTATCCCGCCGCTCTCACCGAAGCCGATCCCACCACAATAGGCTGCCGAAATCGGCGGCTCATACTGTGGAGATCACGACCCGTTGCCGGGAGCCCAACATGAATTTGCAACCTCGACTCCGAATCCTTCTCGCCGTCTTGTGTACGGCCGTCTCGTGCTTGGCCGTTTCCGACATGGCCGCCGCAGTGGATGGGCAAGCGCCGCAAGAGCCGTCCGCTCCGGCGCCCGAGATCAATCCGATGATTTCGAAGATCGCCTTCGGTTCGTGTTCGAGTCAGGACAGGCCGATGCCCATGTTGCGAACCGTGGTCGAGTGGAAGCCGGAGCTGTTCATCTACCTGGGTGACAATATCTATGGCGACACGCGTGATATGGCGGAACTGCAGGCGACGTACGATGAGCTTGCCGCCAATCGGGACTTCCAGGCATTGCGTGCGCAAATGCCTGTGATCGCGACCTGGGACGATCATGACTACGGCGAAAACGACGCCGGCCAGGAGTATCCTTTCAAGGCTGAATCGAAGGCAATCTTTCTCAACTTCTGGAATGAACCTGATCCGAGTCCGCGACGGGAACACCCGGGGATCTACACCTCTTACCTGTTCGAAGACGAAGCGAACGAAAGACGGCTGCAGGTGATCCTGCTGGACACGCGCAGCTTTCGCGATCCACCAACCCGAAATGAATTGAGCTCCTGGAGGAACGACTATCGTCCCGATTCCGATGCCTCCAAAACGGTATTGGGCGAAGCCCAATGGAAATGGCTGGGCGAACGGCTGCGCGAACCGGCCGATCTTCGCATCATCGGGACCAGCATTCAGTTTGGTCATCAACACAATGGCTGGGAATCTTGGACTAACTTTCCGCACGAACTTCTTCGCATGGTCAATCTGATCAAGGACTGCAAAGCCAATGGCGTCGTGTTCATTTCCGGCGACGTGCACTGGGGCGAACTCTCGATGCTTCAGCCGCCCGACAGTTATCCACTGTACGACCTGACGGCCAGCGGAATCAATCAGGAATGGGACGAAGTGGAACCGAACCAAAACCGCATTGGCCAGGCATGCATGGACCATCACTTTGGGATGATCGAGATCGATTGGACGCAAGAGGATCCATATGTATCGCTGCGGATTCACGATTTCTCTGGCCGAGCACGCGTGCGAAAGTCGATCCGGCTGAGTGAACTGCAGTTGCCGTGAACGGAGGCGGCATCGGTTGCTCAATTCCATGGTGCCCGATCAGGCGGACGATGCCGAGGACAATCGATCCGATGGGCTGATGACCGCCAGACCTGGGCGGTTCATCACGTGCGTATAGATCATTGTCGTTTTCACATCCTTGTGCCCCAGCAACTCTTGCACGGTGCGAATATCGGCACCATCTTCAAGCAGATGCGTGGCAAACGAATGCCGCAGGGTGTGCGGAACGGCGTGTTTGCGAATCCCCGCCCGAGCGAGCGTCTTCTTGAACACTGCCGCGAACGTCCCTTCGTGAAGATGGTGACGCCGGATCTTCCCACTGCGCGGATCCTTGGACAGTTGCCGAGAGGGAAAGACGTACTGCCAGCACACCTCCCGATTGGCGTTGGGGTACTTTCGATCCAGCGCAAAGGGTAGGTAGACATGCCCCATGCCATTGTCCAGATCCTGGTCGTGCAAGTGCTTCGCGAACTCGAGCTGTGACTTCAGCCCTTCGACAACGCAATCGGCTAACACCGTGACGCGGTCCTTGAGTCCCTTGCCATTGCGCACGACGATCTGTCGCGACTGAAAGCAGACATCTTTCACTCTCAACGTCCGGCATTCCCGATGTCGCAGACCGCTGCCATACATCAGCAGAAACATCGTTCGATCCCGCCCGTGCATCAGCTGCAGCATGGTGCTGATTTCATCTTTCGTGAGGACGACGGGCCGATACTGACTGACCTTGGCTCGCACGGCGTTGATGAATCGAAGGTCACGTCCCAACACTTTTCCGTACAGGAACAGGCAGGCCGAAAGCGCCTGGTTCTGTGTCCCGGCGGCAACATCGTGGGTGACAGCCAGCTCGGTCAGAAAATCGCCGATTTCACGTTCGCCGTAGCGCTGCAGCTGCTCATCATCGAGGTGTCGGATCAGTCGTTTGATCCATCCGATGTAAGCGGTTTCGGTCGAGAGCGGGTGGTGCAACGTGCGGAGGGTGCGCCGCATCTGCTGAATGACCGGTGGTTCGTTGTCGTCGACGAGCCCGCTGTTTCCTTCCCCCTCGACGGCATGAGCGTCACTGGCATCGGAGGACAGATTCACGCCACATCGAATGGCTTCGTCCATCAGAGATTCGCGACGAGTGAGCTGCTGGAGTTTGAGTCGGATGGGGTGAAAGTCGACCGACGGCTTGCGTAGAACCAGCTGCTGATACGCCTCCAGTGCGCGAGCCGCCTGCAATCGTCGCCAGGCGGGGACATTCGAGTCGCGTAGCGAACGGAGGAATGAGAGGACGAGGGCTTCTTCGACGGGGACTTGGTCGTCGGGCAGCCGATGGTGCTGGATATATCCAGCGAGCCATTTCGGAAACCATTCCCGTTCGTTTTTGGGCAGGCGTGCGGAATCGAGACGTCGCAGATACTCAGACAGCGACATGGTTACCCCTTCCATGCGAATCGAGTTGTGAGAGAGACGAGTGTACTGATGTATAGAGTCGATGCAAGTCAGCAAATCACCCCACTTTCTGGTGGAATGAGATATTCCGTGGGTGACCCAAGGAGGTTGGGGTATATTGGAAGACTGACCAACAAAGAATTAATGGTTACTGGCATTGAAGAATTCGTACTCGTACTCAGGCGCCAGCCGGTACTCGACTCGTACTCGATTGGGGCACTGATGACGGAACCAATCTTCGATCACGATCCACTCGACGTTTATCGACTTTCGATCGACTACGTCGCCCAATCGTTCGCCATCGCCAAGCAACTCAATGGGCTCCATCGTCATGCCCGCGACCAATGGCTTCGCGCGGCGCAGTCGATTCCGCTCAACATCGCCGAGGGCAACGGGAAACGTAGCCTCAAGGATCGCAATCGATTTCTCGACATTGCACGTGGTTCGGCGATGGAATGTGCTTCTATCCAGGATGTACTTGCCGCAACTGGTGGCATCGATGATGAATCCCACGGCGACTTGAAACGAATGCTGCGACGTGTCGTATCCATGTTGACGCGTTTGATCGGACGTGTAGCTGTCGTCTCTGAGTCCAACGAGGAGTACAATGCTGTCGGCGAGTACGAGTACCGCGATGCTGAGTACGAGTACGAAGAACAGCCAGAACCATGGATTGAACCGGAGGTCGCCATGGCGAGTTTACAAATGGATCACCTTGGGGGCGACCCCGGTTAACCCCGACGTTACCGCCACCGACCCGTGATTTGCGGAACTCGTGCGCGGCTTCCAACCGAGCGGCGACTTCCCAGCTGACGCTGCCAGAGCGGTCTTCGAATAGTTCCCGCCGACGTCGCCTTCCACGGGTCGTCTCGGTACGATGGTGGCACGAACCATTCGGTGCACCCGAGCCCTCAAGCTGATCTTGGACAATGGTTGCCCGTTCGTTCGGGCCCGGTGACCGTACACGTTATGCAGTAACGGAACTCGTACGCATCGGTTCTTCTGGTTACCGAAATCCGTATTGCGATTGAAATTCCATCTCGCAGCCAATATGGTTTGGGGCACTACATATCATCGTTACTTGCAATCATTGGACGCGAATGTGCTCTGCCAAATCCAGCACTCGATTATGGGTTGAACTCGAATGAAATCATTACTGGGTCGTGCTCTCATTGGCCTTGGCGGATTTCTCTTTATCGCCGGCGTTGTCATGCGACGGACAATTCCACGTGATGAAATTCCGAATGCAACATACATTGGTATCTACGCGATAGCGGCTGTACCTGTTGGGTATAGGATATGTCGATAAACAGGCGTGCCTAGACGCCGACCATGCTCTGCATGCAATTAATCGTAATGCTCAACACTGCGACGCTCATGATGCAAGAAGCCATGCATAACCATCGCGTGCATGCGGAGGCCCGTTGGTTCGGTTTATCGAATGGATGCTCAACCCACGGGCCCCGGTGACGCGGGTCGTGCTGGTCATTGAAGACAATCGTTGCCCGTTCGTTCAGGGCCCGGACCGCCACGGTACCGTCACCACCCCTGACTGGTGGAACTCCGTGGGCGGCTTCCAACCGACGGCGACTTCCCAGCAGAGGCTGCCAAAGCAGACATCGAACAATCCATGCCGATTTCGCCTAACGCGGGTCGTCCTCCAATCGTGGCACTAATCACCGCTCCGCCCGAGCCCTACAAGTACGACCTTCCCCAACCGTGCCCTGCGATGGGCTCGTGACCGGCAAGTTAACCGTCGCGACCCGTGATCTCGTCGAACTGGTGCACGGCTTCGAAGTTCGAGCGGCGACTCCCCAGTGACGCTGCTGGAGGGTCTTCAACATTCCCGTCGAGTCGACTTCAACCGGTCGCGCAACAAGGTGCAGAACCATCGAAATGCACCGGAGGACGGCCTGCGGCGATCTTGCACAATGGACGATCCATTCGTTCCGGCCCCCGTGATTCCAACACGTTCTGTGAATCGCAAATGTCCGACACGAAAGTAAACAACCGCTCACGCCAGCGGGTTCTGATTCTCACTGCGACAGCATTGCTTACTCTCTATTATGTCTCACTGGCCTTGTCGACGCCGCTCCGCGATGGTGCATTGATCGCGGTTGCACTAGCTATTACTGGTATCTGCTTGTTGGTTGCAACAGCTGCAGTTGCACCTAATCGCAGACGCCGTGCTTTAATTGCCACCGGAATCTTTCGCGTTTTTGCTCGTTGTCTTGTTCGCGATGTGGCCGAACTATCGTCGCGTCGCAGTCGCTTCTGAATTACGTGTTATAGGTGCGACTGCACCGCCGATACTGACTCTGGTGACGGCATATGGTTTCAGTGGGTCGAAGCATCTACCTTCCGTGTTGGCTCAAAGACTATTTAGGCAACGAGTTCTTCGGTCGGATTGATGTTGAGTTCGATCGGACGAATGTCTCGCCGGATGTCTTCGCCAACATCGTTTACAATGAACCAATCAATACTCTGACATTGCGGTTTGCTGATTTGTCTTCGGGGGATTTACAACGGATATCGCGGACCGTCGACGCGAAGCACATTTCGTCTTCTATTCACTCCCGTCGATTTTTCGGACTTTCGGTCGCTGGCGAATAATCGACTTCGTGAGCGCATACTCACATTTATGCCGGACAATGCCAGAATGCGCCCAAAGTAGGCGAAACTAGCCTCACATTTTTGGATAATAGCAACTGAAAGACCATGATGCTCCCAACATTTCTATCTGTCTCCCTGTTGCTTTTGCTAAGCCTTCAGCCGGCGATGTCGCGATCATATCTGAGAAGGTCGCTCAGCGACCCGGAACCTCTGCCCGAGTGGGCGGACTTACTAAAGACAGACTTTGTTTGTGACGACAAATATTCCCAGAATCACTACTTTACCTATGATATTGAAGTCTCCATTGAAGGGACGTGCGCTAAATCCCGTGATGTCAAGTCTTTAAGCGAGACAATGGCATCAGTACTACCGGGCTTGTCGAAGGAGGTGGCGGGCCATAGCATGAGGGACGAAGGCGTCATCAACGCGACGAATGTTGAGCTCAAAAGTTTAACTTGTGACTCCCTTGTCCCTACAGAGAAGATCTGGAATACTCGGAGGGGGCTCAAAGCGAAAAGTAGTGGACCTCCTGGGCAGATTAAATTCTCGACTGACCCACCCACTAACCCACCTACTGATCCTCCCAGCGACCCGCGTACTACTGACCCCATTGATCAGCCTGTTGACAAGCCTGTTATGGCCTGAACCAGGTTACCCAAAATACACTTGGACTTTAAAAGGAGGTGGGATGACTCGCCTCTGCTATTCCGACTTTGAAGGTTTGGAAGGTATTGTGAAAGACATCAAAGAAGATCAGTTTGAGGCAAAGAGAGAGCAAATCGAACGCCAGATAGAGGCAAACACGAACTACATTGAAGGCGCTAGAAATCTTCTTGGCGCAAGACACAACAAGGTACTTGAGGAAATGAAGTTTGAGATGGAACAACTGATCACCCAAGCAAAGAAGGAGTCTCTTGATCTAACCATCGAACAGATGGAATCGGAGGCGCAAGTCCTGAACGAAACCTCCTCTCTCATCGAGACATATGGTGCACCGTCCCGCATACCACAAAGCCTTCAGGAATCATTGGATGCGCGAGTGTCTCAGATCAAGGCCGACTTTGAATGGAGAAAGAAAGGCATGGAGGCTCGACACATGAAGCAGCTAAGGGAACTGGGCCTCCAACAGGAGGGAAGACGCCAGGTCCTCGCAGAAGAGAGGAAGGCACTCGAGGATATTGTTGCGAGGGAAATTCACTTGCTTGACATTGAACGCGCCAAAGTGGAAGCCGAAGAGGCTCAATGGCGATACCTTCAGAAGGACGAGAACAGACTGCAAGAGCTACGTGATATGTCCAACGAGGACTTTTACTGGGTTCTCAGTAGATTTGACAAGTTCCTGTCGAAAAGAGTGGAGCAGGCCATCAAGAAGACTTGGGAAGGATCTTCTTGCATAGCAAAGGAACCATCTCTGAAGAGCGCCGTTGTGACTCCACAGGCGTCTCGCGACGGAAAACCGTCACCACCAATGTGTAAAGAAAAAATATAAGAAAAGTTTTCCGTACCATGGTACAACATATTATTATGCAGCATTGTCTTTTAGTTATGTGATGCAACTCTCAATGCAACGTATACCTCGTACCTAGCATAGCAACCATGACGCACGGGGGGGGGGGGCGCGGGCAGGGCAAGCCATACATAGCCAAGCTACCGGTAAAACTGATGCGTGCAAACATCTTACATTATACTTTCCGTATACTCGATGTCGCGTATAGATGAAATGTAGAGTCTTTTGAAAGTCCCTTGCGTAGCAAGTGTACTGAGAGCTACGTGAAGATTGAAATGACCTTGGGCCGATAAATCCAAGAATCCAAAAGCACACCCCTCACATTTTTATTTCTTGAGAAGACGAGCGGTGACCATGGCGTCAACCTCCCCTTCCTCTGACGATCCCGAGCAAAAGGCTACAGCTGTCACGGCGGTTGATGACGACGACGTTGATGAACTGAGCGTTGCTTCATCTGCGTTCTCCGATCCGTTTCCCGTCGAGGACAAGCCGTGGATGGGGAAGTCGTGGGAAATATCGAATCATCCACCGAAGACATGACCTCCGGTCAAGCTCGCTGGGCTCACTACGCCTCGACAAATGAGAACACCTCCGACGACGAAAAAGATGATAACTTCAGCACTGGCGGCGTGTCGACCTTCTCGACTCCAGCGATATCAGTGCCATCTGCACAGCCGACCGTAACACCGGGTGCAGTGCGCTCGTATCCTTCAAACCATCCAATGGCAAACAGTGGTCGGCATCTCGCACCAGGAGGGTCGTCTTTTGCCGCCCTTCACCCAATCACCGAGGATGCCGCCGATGACTCGGCGGCGCCTGGGGCCCATCCAGAAGCGAGTTCGAGAGTACAGCAAATGCTTGAACGAAAGTTCGGCGCTCGTGACACTGAAGAGCAAAAGGATGACGATGGAGAGGCAGTCCCTGAAGATTTGCATAGCTTGTTGGAACGCAAGCTCGGTCAGTTCGATAACCACGACGAAGAGGAGGCGAAGCAAGAAGACGATGGTCATTCTGTCGCGACTGAGCAAATTGCTAATCGCGGCGGCAGCCGACCTTCCCTTTTATCTGCGACTTCCCTTACCTCTTCCCGGTCCCATCATAGCACAACCTCTTCTTCTCACTCGATCGTCTCAGACGATCACTCTGCTGATGGCGACGAGCCCCGTCGTTTAGGTACGGGCCGCACGAACAGGCGTCGATCTGCACATGCCATCCTGGGAGCCCAGGTTTTGGACAGTCAAGGACGTACCCTATCGCCCGAGGAACTCAAGGATCTTTGGGCAAAGACAGGCATGTGTACAGAATGTGGCCGTGTCAAAACCCATCAGAAGGTCAAGGCTGGGCTCTTCTGGGCATTTCGTCGGCTGGAGCCCTTGACCACGAGAGGACAAGTCTACAAAGGCTACTGCCTCTTCTGCTATGAAGTTGAAGATCTAAGGCGCCTCTTGAACGAGCCCGACCTTAAAGAGGAGGATGTCCCTCGTGTTGCCAATGCCATGATGCTTATGCGCAACACTTCGGTACGCAATCTCAACACAGGAAGTGCCCTAGACACTGCCACACTTCAGGCTCGACGTGCATCAAACGTAGCCCTCCGAAGGCAATCCGTCGAGGACGTACAAGAAGCTTCCGTTGCTGTTGCAGCAGGTGACGATAACGCGCCTGCAGAGGAGAAAAGTCTTCGTTCACGTCTCACCAACTGGAAGTTTCTTCTTGCGGCCGGTATCGTCCTCGTCCTTCTGATTGTTGTCATCGTTGGCGCCGTCGTGGTTTTGGGAGGTGGCGACAGCACTCCAGCTACGCCTCCACCGGTAACTCCTCCCCCTACGGTCCCGCCCACTCAGGCTCCTTCCATGCCACCGGTCGCATCAAATCTCATCTGGCAACAGTCAGGACAAGACATCGTAGGAACATCCGACAGCTTTGGGCATATTGTTGCTCTCTCCCAGTTTGGAGACAGAGTCGCGATTTCCTCCCCAAGCGATGGCACCGGTGGCCGAGTTGATGTCTTTGTGAGAGCTACCACTGCCGAGGGCAAGGAGTTGTGGATTTCCATGGGTCCTCCGATCCTAGGGACTGCAGACGGTGACCTGGCAGGTTTTGGTATGGCTCTGTCATCCGATGGATCCACACTTGTAGTTGGGTACCCTGGTAAAGGCACCACCGGGGCTGTCCGTGTCTTTCGACACTCGACAGAGAGCGATGCGTGGCTTCCGCTTGGAGAAGAACTCTTTGGTCTCACGGCAGGAAGCCAGTTCGGATACTCGGTAGACACAAACTTTGACGGCAGCATCATTGTTGTTGGTGCTCCGACGCATATCGACAGTAGCGATCCATTTCAGGACACCACACCAGGTATGGCACAAGTGTTCAAGTACCTCGAGGCAGACAATGTATATGCTCCATTGGGCGACATTGTCCTCGGAGAGAATGATGGAGATTTGTTCGGAGCGTCCGTTCAGATGGCCAATAGCGGCGAGTTCATGGCTGTAGGAGCCCCAGGTAATGATGAGCAATTTGACGAAGGCGGCCAGATCTATGTCTTTGTTTGGGACGGTGTTGACTGGTACGAAAACCTGAACGATCAATTGTTTGGAGACGGTACAGGCCATCGCTTTGGCTCTCGTGTCACCATGGACGGCAGTGGGACGACCATTGCCGCCAGTGCCGTGGATGCCGACTCGGACGGCGTTGCAGGAGCAGGAGATATTCTGACTGTCCGGATTGACTTTGAACTGTTGATCTTCGACGAGTTGGGCGTTAGTATCCCACCACAGCCGGGCACGACTGGTCTGGGTTACTGGACAGCCTTGAACCACCTTGGAAACCGCATAGTTGTCTCATCCTTGAACCAGAACACGACGGCAGGCAACGTGTACGTGTTTGACTTTGGCCTGGACGCCTTTTGGGAGCCGACTGGAGAACCGATTCTCGGGGATGCGCTCGGCACGCAACAGTGGCTTGGTCGTGGTCCCTCTGTGGCAATTTCGGAAGACGGAGAGTCAGTAGCAATCGGTTACGAGAGTATCATGACCGACCAAGGCACGTCAAGTCCCGTTGTTCGCATATTCGGATACTTTGGAAACTGAGAGAGAAAGCACAAGAGAAAGAAACATATTTGTAAGAAAAAATGCGTGTGTCGTGGTAGGAAGTAAGAGTAATCGTTACATATAATTGAAGTGAGTTATTAGCCGCGAGTACAATACTATTACAGTCGAAGGTAGAGACTCTATGTCAGAGTCTCAATGATAGTCTAGCTTGTCGTAACGATAGTCTAGCTAGTAGTAGTAAGGACTTGTATCGCGAAACAGTTACGTCTATCATGAGCGTGATACTTCGGTAGAAGAGACGAGAAAGATGAGAGAGAGATACTTATAAGAGAGAGAGGGGAACCATCGCCCCTGCTCTCTGGACAAACGTATACACAGACAAGTCTGTCCGTCGTCCATCAGGTTATGAGGCTTCAAGGCGCGAAACAAAATCCAACACAAAAGTTCAAGCCACACACGTTCACTGCCGCTCGTTGCAATAAGAGCAGAGAAAGCCTTACGTCGTCGTTGTTTGTCTCGTTCTGTGTGTTAACTGTGTGCTTGGATTGAAAGGCAAGTGACAGTTTAGTCGAAAATCATGTTGGAGACTCCAGACAGCTCTGCTATGGATCCTGCTTCTCTGCGCGCGTTTCAAATAATTGCCACTGGCGGCAGCATCTCGATATGCTGCTCTTTCGACTCGCTAACTTCTTCACTTCCCGTTTGACAGAACAGCAAACTATGAAGCTATCAAGGACTGCCGTAAAATATCTGGTAGCGTCGTCCTGTCTCTTCCGCGTGACAGGCTTTGGATCGACCGCCTGGACGACAACAACCACTACTCGCACCACTACCCCACTCTTTGTCAGTACAGGCAACATTGGGTTAGGCCCTGCCGAAGAAACGGCAAAACAGCAACAACAACCCAACCTTGATGACTTTGACTATGAAATCCCCAATCACGAGGAATATCGTACATCACGACGTAGTAAAATGGACGAACAGTGTGATCGTTGGTTTGGAACCTTGTTGGGGAACGACGATGACGGAGTCATGATGCTAGGGGATATTGCCCAAAGTCAGTTACAACTACTCATGACTCCTGTGGAACTCAAAAATGAGGTAAGGAATAGATAGATAGTGTGACGACATGCGGAACCGACGAATATGGAGTCTGTTTCTTACTGTCTCCTCTCTCTTCTCATACATCATGGTAAAACTCCCAAGAGACCATGAGGAATGGACTCCCTATGTGTCGACGAAACTGCCATGGACGCCGTTGGTGCCTGCGTTTGGTTTAGAAGAGTATGGAATTCCTATTCCGCGACGAAACGCCGAGACGTGGCGCAACTTTGATGTCGTTGGCATGGTGGAAACGGATTACTCGGGTTCACCAAAAGACGTTGGTGAGTTTGAGAGAGACTACTCCTGTGCTTGCTTGTCATTAGTCAAATGCTAATCTTTTCCTTCTCCCAGAAACCGACTTGGAGCTCAGTGACGAAAAAGTCAAGCAATATACGCAGAGTCTGAAAGACAATGGTGGCTGGCTGGACGACGATGTTTGCTCGGCGCGATTGGTGTATGTCAATGGTCGCTTCTGCCCGCAACTGTCCAAAACGACAGAACATGTTCGTAATGTACGTGATGTTGAGCAAGAGTCGGAGGAGTTTCGAAAGTGCTTGGCTCGTCTGCCAGACGGATTTACAGACGAATTGGCTGCTCCTGTGCCGAGCGGCGAAGACGAGTTTTTAACATCGTACAAAAAGTTGAGCGGGCCGGATCATAACGTTGGTGAGCCGACGAGTCAATTTGCCATCAATGGACAGCTTGGAATTGCTTGCTTTGCTGCACTAAATACGATCCGTACTGGCGGAGTCGCTTATGTGCATCAGCCTGCCGGTTCGGATGCCAGACCAAGCCTGTGATTGTCGTAAATGCCGTCACCAAGGACGGCGGTGCGGATTCCACTTTGGACGCCTCCAAGGGTGTTGCTTACCACCCTCGGACTCTCGTGATTGCTGATGCAAATTCAAAGCTTTCGTTTGTCCAGTCCGTGGTAGACCTGGACGTGGACTGCGATCATCGTGCCAAGTTATGCAATGGATATACGCAAGTGTTTGTCAAGGAAAGTGCGAACGTGACACACTCTTTTATAGAAGAAAGTGGAGGCATGGCGACATCTGGAACCGAGGTGAATGACGAAGACTTGGAGGAAGGAGTCACGTCTCCGAGGGAAATTGAAGCATCCAGAAAAGAGTTGCAGGACACGGTATTGGAAGCAATGGATGTCCACGTCATCGGGGACGATGGTGCCTACAAGGGATCGCTAGTGGCGACTGGGGGAAGCGGACGCGTCCGGATTGGAATGTCGGTCTCGCTGCTACGACCAGGTGCCGATGCGACTGTCAATGGCTTTTGTCTCGCGGGAGGTGCACAGCGATGCGATATGAAGACGAACATTCAGCACGTAGCGCAGGGAACGACAAGTCGACAAGACCAAAGAAACATGATTGGAGGTCGTGCCACGGGAGCGTTTCGAGGGCGAATTCGAGTAGAGCAGAGTGCTCAGCAGACGGATAGCCAGCAGCTCTCACGTACCATCCTACTCAGCGACAGGTCACGAGCTTGGGCCGTTCCTTCGCTTGAGATTATCGCCGACGACGTCAAGTGCGCACACGGCGCTACAGTGTCAGATCTGTCAGAAGAAGAGCTCTTTTACTTGCGATCGCGCGGCATAGATCGGGCGACATCCCGAAACTTGCTCATGTACGCCTTTGCGGGAGACATTACAAGTCACGTCGAACCGGCAATGACGGGCGCCGTGGACAGTAAACAAGGCCTACAAAAGCGAGTCATCAAGAGACTGGAAAATTTGGTCCCTCGAGGAGAGCGAGCAATCAAGGGCGAATTCCAAAGCATTTAATCTAATAGTACATATGCGTACAGACAATCAAACTAGGAAAATCGGTGCAGTCGACATAGCACCGACAGAAAGGGAATGGACGCAAGTTCACCAAAGGAATCCAGAAGTCGTGAGAAGCTGTCTCGTTTCTTCGCTTTGCTACATACATTCGACGAATTCGGGAGTCACTCTAGGCGCGTGTTCCTCTTCCTCGTTGCTAGTGATCCCGTTCGACGACGAGAGTCTACAAAGAGCCAAGGCGCAATCGATGTCTTGACTCGCCACCTGATCCTCTATCGGAGCCATGTATGGACGTGCGATCGGCGAGAAAAGCTGATGAAAGTCATGGCCAAGAGATAGGGCTCTGGGCGAGATCGTGCTGTCAGCTCTGAGACGCTTGCGACCAATCGACGACTCTGAAAAACAAGACTGACTCTCCGTGTTGGTGTCGACAGAAACGGTTGTAGAAAAGTGCCATGTCGTCACTGGGAGCGACTGCTGAGCTTGAAAGTCTCTCAAGGGAGCGAAAATGTCGTCGCCGCTGTCCTGTCGAGCCAAGATCTTTTGTGCGTGGCTCTTGATCTGCTTGACAGACCTGTAGCAAAACAAGAGAGCAGGATGAGGCACATGATCATAAAGTCCAGTAAGAATGTCTTGTTGAATGCTTGGGAGAATTCTGTGTATCCACGGAAGCACACTTGCTTCGAAACGATCACTCCCGCCAGCAGCCCGAGATCTCTTCACGTACCGCGTGGTGAGAATTGTCCCGATCTGCTTCCACTTGCCGCGTCCATACTGATGAAGACCTTCCAGAAAGAGCAGCTTCTCTATCTCGCTCCACGATCCCTGGTTGTAGTCTCGTGCTTCGCCGTTCGGTCGATGATGATACTGATGCTCCTGCGCCGGCGCCTGCAAGTCGATCGTCGATTTCTTGGACGTCGGCACCACGCCGCGAAGCTCAATCAAGACTGGCATTACGGCGAATCACGGAGTACGATGCATTCATTCAAGCAATAAGAGACAAGGATACAATGCTAGACTCGCGACGACGACACGAAAGAGAGAGGAAAGAGAAAAAATGAGGCAGTCATGGTCGACACCATGACTCGATAACTTATGGCGGCGTCTCTTTTTTCAAATTATTTTCGCCGGCCAAAATTTCGGCCCCCTTTGTCAAAAACCTTTTCGCCTCGAGCGATGAAAGAAAAGGACAGAAATAGATCATCGTAACAACAAAAGGTTTCACGAAAGTGTCGTCGGTGCCTCGTGGTGGCTCAAGAATGGATCCCAGATCCCAGACGAGGTCGCGTCGCACGCAATGCGCCGAGAGAGCCCGCGAACTCGAGAGCAGAGCTCGTCGCAGAGAAGACGCTGCTGGCTGCTGCGATGCTATGTACTGTATCTTTTCTCCCTTAGAAGACGTATGTAACGCTAAGGTAGCTCTATTACATCATTAAAGTCTCCAAATTTCTTCCATCCTGTGGCGTCTCGAGCCGCCAGGTCGCGCTCTCTCTCTCGTCAGCACTTCTTCAACAACAACAATGACACCGAATCTCTCGCTCAGACGCACTCTCAAATCTTGGCAAACTGACCCTTTTGCAAGAACATCGTCGGCTTTTGTCCACCAGCCATTACCCACTTGTCCATCTCCACAACGTGAGTTCCATCCGATCGAATCTCCGTCACGAAACCTGTTCCATACGTACTCTTGACCAAATCGCCAACTCGCGCCCACGCACTGCCCTTGGCCACCATACTACTCGCATCACCCTCATTGGCTTGTTCCAACAAGCTAGTCGTACTCAATCCCAACTCATCCATGATACCATACACGACCTTTTCCAGATTCAACGTATAAAAGTGCAACACTTTCACTCCCATATCGGTCAATTCCCGACACGTCTGTGCTCCAAATTCAATACCGAATTGCTTGACCGCAGCGTCATCGTCCTTGATACTTTCCATTTTGTCTTCCAACCATTGTGGCACTCGCGTTTTGCAAAACTTGGACATTTTCTTGAATCCAGGATAGGCATTGATGCACATGAGTCCCGGCACAATCGGACACGTAATGCCCCACTTGCGACAGTCCTCCACGAACGTCTTGAAGACGTTGGTATCAAAGAACATTTGCGTCATGATAAAGTCTAAAAGAGAGAGAGAGAAAATAATGAAAGCAGCAAAAAGGGTGAGCGCCGGTCTTGCTTTGACAAACGCACGCACAGATCGCACGAGACTTTATCTTTGTACGCACCTGCTCCTGCATCGACTTTTTTCTTCAAATAGTCCATTTCCTTCTTGTAGTCCTCCTCCTTGCAGACATAGGTAATTCCATCAAATTGACTAGCCCGTGCCTTTTCCGAATCACTCAGTTCATCAATACTTTGAACTTGCGAAATGGCATTCGGGTGTCCCTCGGGATAGCCCGCAACGGCAATTCCAAAGTCATTGTGAAAATGCTCTCGAATATAAATGACCAAATCCAATGCACACGTGAATCCACCATCAGCAGCCTTCCATTCCTTTTCTCCCGCCGGTGGATCTCCTCGGAGTGCCACAATATTCCGAATGCCACCAGCATAAGCGGCCTGCAATGCATCATAGACTGCCTTCTTTGGATCACCGTCGTCGATACCCTCCATGTTGGTACAGGTGAGATGTAAATTACTGACATGACCATGTTGTTTGGCGTACAAGGCAAGTTGCAAGGACAAGTCGGCGGTACTGCCACCCGCGCCCCACGTCATGTCGGTAAACAAGGGTTTGACGTTCTGGAGCATGCGATCCATGCGATCATGGAGGTTCTGTTTGTATGATAAGAGAGAGAGAGTTAGATTAGCCGAGACTCTTAATAGAAGCTCCTCACACGCTTCGTAACACGTACCATGACTCCTTCCTCAGTCTTGGGGGGAAAGTACTCGAGCGAAATGTAGGGAGTGCCATTTGGAGGCGGATTGTTCAATAGATCAATGATTTTAGGGTCAGGAGACATTGTAGATGATCCATTCATCGTGGCGGTGGTGGTCCCGTTGGTAGCAACAGCAGCAGCAGACATGATGGAGAAAGGATGAGAGAGAGGAACAACAGCAACAACGACGAGAAAAAAGTGAGAAAGGCAATGACAGCCGATACCCATACAAATCTCAGCGTGCGTTCATCTCAATGGGGCGAATTAATCTTCACAAACGCTAAAGAGTGATCGAACGTGCCTGTAGAACGTACCTATGTACGTAGACCTCAGTACCAGCACATTCGACCCTTTCGACTGATCTCTTGCCTACACGTGGAAGAAGCACAACCGTCCGATTTTTGGGCGCGCCCATTTTCAATTTTCAAGCGCCGCCGCATTGTGCTTTTGGCTGCTTCGATTGGTGTCGAAGAGTCTCTCTTGCACCTATTTCTCCTCCTCCTTTGCTCTCTCCCCTGATTCCAAACAATGCCCCCGAAAAAGAAGAACAAGGATAATGCCAATGACGAGGCAGACGCCATGAAAGCTGCAAGGTTTGGTCGCGTCAAGAACGATTTGAGCATGGGTTTTGTAGGTCTTCCCAATGTGGGAAAATCCACCCTTACCAATCTCCTTGCCGGAGCCATGCATGCCGAAGCTGCCAATTATCCCTTTTGTACCATTGATCCCAATGTCGTCCGATGTATTGTTCCCGATAAGAAATTTGACTATCTCGTGCAAACTGTTCAAACCACCCAGGTCGTTCCTGCTGTACTCAAAGTGGTGGATATTGCCGGACTCATTAAAGGTGCCAGTGAAGGAGCAGGATTGGGAAATGCCTTTCTGTCACATAGTGCCAGTGTCGATGGAATTTATCATTTAGTACGAGCCTTTGATAGTGATGAAGTCATTCATGTCGATGATTCCGTCGATCCCATTCGTGATTTGGAAACGATTCAACAAGAACTGTGTTTGAAGGATCAAGAGTTTCTTGCAAAGGTCTATGACAAGGAAAAGGATCGAGTGCGAAAGGAAAAGGGACTGTCGATCGCAGTGCCGATCCGCCCTTTCGGAAACCTTTGCATCGGCCTATCACAAGTGTGAAGAATTGCTTCAATACCAATACTCCTGTACAAACGGGAGAATTCAAGGACTCCGGAAGTCGAAGTCATTAAGGATTGGGGTCTCATTACGACCAAACCACAAGTCTACGTCATCAACATGAGTCGCAACGAACTTTATTCGCAAGGGCAGCAAGTGGCTTCCGAAAATTAATGAATGGGTCAAGGAGCATGGTGGTGGACAAATTTTACCCATGTTCTTGTGAATTTGAACAAAACTTGTATGATCTCAAGGATGATCAGGAACAAGAAAAGGTGAGCCCAAGTAGAGAGACTCAGATAGACTGTCGCCGTTCAACCGCGTGCTTTGCTCACCGTTCTTCCTTTTTTACAGCATTCCTGCAACAATGTACAGAAGAGGCGAAAGAGCTGGGTCTCAAGGGACCCCAGGCTGAAGTCAAGTCAATGGTTCCTCGCATTATTCGTTCGGGACGTGCCGCACTGTGTTTGCAATCCTTTTATACGGCGGGTCCCAAGGAAGTTCGGGCCTGGACCATTCAAAAGGGCACGCTGGCTCCACAAGCGGCTGGAGTCATTCATACGGACTTTGAACGAGGATTCATCAAGGCCGAAGTGGGCAACTTTGATGATTTCAAGGCGCTGCATCAAGGGCAGGCGAGTATGGCCAAAGTCAAGGAGGCTGGAAAGTATCGACAGGAAGGAAAGACGTATGTCATGCACGAAGGAGACATTGTCGTATTCATGCATAATGTTACTGCAGCTAAAAAGAAGTAAGTTCCTGTAGAACTCTACTACTAGAGAGGTGTTGGTATTTGCTAGCTAGTTTGGTTTCTCTACTACTAGAGCTACTAGTTCCTACTAGTACGCTAAAAGCACACGAGCAAAGACGAGACATTTGAACCGCGACCAGTCATCGAAACTGACAAAGGCCAGACGAAATTGCGATCATACCAAATCTTTTCATGACCGGTTATATCTGAATCTTCGACGAGCTCCCGCTCGAAAACTGCACAGAGTTCGCAAATCTGCAGCCATGTTCGATTTGTACTACAGTTCTACGGGGCTTGTTGTTGCACTCGTTCGTTCCCATCGACTTTGAAGACTTGAAACACCATGGATCACGGAGATATGGGCACGATGGGCGCCTCTGGAATGTCAGAGGGTGCCTTCTGTGAAGGAATGGGTCGTGTAATGAATCCTGGTTTCGTCTTTTCTTTTAACCCAAGTGAGTGTTTCTGGTGGTACTTGAAGCGCCGTAGAATGACTGGTAAAGAGTTTCTCCGATCTAAATGCCCTTTGCTTTCTCTTTTATCTCACCAGCCGAGCGCACTCAAGGAAACAATTGTATCCTCTGGCTCTTCAAGGATGCGAACGTCGACACTGCGGGCAAGTACGCAGCTGCCGTAATTGGCACCACGCTCATGGCCTTTTGCCTAGAGATTCTCCGAGCTTCACGTGGCCGTATGGTCAAGGGACAGCCGCCGTTTGGATTTATGGCTGGCCCTAAGGCCTCTCCCCTCATGATTGATGTCATCCTGGCTGGATCCTACATTGTCCAGATGACCCTCGCCTACTGGCTCATGCTCCTCGTGATGTTGTACGAGGCGATGATCTTTATTGCCATCGTTGTTGGCCTTGGTGCTGGATACTTAACGGTGCTTCGTGCCAACCGTCGCCTAGCTGAGAAGAAGAAGGCCGCCACCAAAGACATTGAAGGCGACTATTCCGAAGAAAAGGCCCCCGTCGTCGACGACAAGGAGAGCGGGGGAACGGAGTCCCCCGTGGGTTCCATCCATGATGACACCATCGACACGAACTCGCCGTGCTGCAACACGGCAGAGTTTGCCGCTTGAAAGCATACACGTGGAGAGGAAGAGTAGGCGTGTCTTTAGTAACTTAGTAATTCATTGATGATGAAAGATTTTCTACTGATGGTGCTGGCTGTAGCTCTTCAGTACCCCACAGACACGGCACAACACACCACGACCATGTCGTCGTTGGTATCACCCAGTGAATCAATAGCAATTCCACTTGGAGCGACCATGCCTCCATCTTGCACAGTGAATTGGACTTGACCGTACGGAAACACCTCTCGGGCTTTCTGTAGATCTAATGTAGCTTGGTATTGTTTAGGGACGGCCAATATAACATCCAGTTTTAACCCATCATAGCCATTCGGTACAAGCTTTGTCACACTGGGTATGGAGTTGAACTCGATTGCATTTCTACAGGCCCTTACAGCCGCCTTGGTTGCATTCTGGCCGTGCGAGTCGTTTCCGAATCCTGCGACGACGAGAGTTTGCTGGAAG
>CAVOND010000030.1:0-10950 GCA_963697195.1 Pirellulaceae bacterium | reverse complement strand
GATCGGTCGAGAAGTCATCGGATCGCCAGGGGTAGATCGCTCAACGGATGGAGTTCGTCGCAAGCATCTGCTGAAACTCGGTTCGCTCCTTCAGTGATTGATAGGCCGGTTCGTTGCGAATGATCTCGATCAGGTCGACGCCAGCTGGATTCTGGTGAGCAAGTTTGATCGCTCTGGCAAGGACTGCTAAAGCCGCATCTTCATATTCGATTCGTTGTTTGGGTTGAATTGAACTCGCACGAGCAAGTTCGGCATAGATGCAAGCCACATTATGGAGCACCAGATAGCTCTGACCCCCGTACAGGACTCCTTTCGTAGCCGAAATTTCCGATGCCGTTTCATCGCCCTGCAACGCCATCAAGTAGCCGAACAGCGTATGCGCCTCCGCATCTTCCGGTGCAAGCTCGATCGACTTACGAAAATCGTCGGCAGCCAAGTCGTAGCGTTTCAGCTTGACGTAATTCCACCCTCGCATGTTCCTTGTCGCGACGTCGTCGGGCGCCGATTCCAGCTGCTTGGAGTATTGATCGATGGATTGGCTGGTCATCCCAAGCAAGTCTTTGATGGCTGTTACATCCGGTGCGCAACTTGCTCGTCAACCATCTCGCACTCCCTCAGTGCGAGTTCGAGTACTCGCCGCTGTGTGGTCGGATCCTGACCTACGGCGAGTGTTCGCAAGGCACGCGCACGCGAGATTCGCATTTGCGCGTCATCGGAATTGGTTGCCTGACCTTGGACGCACCGTAAGAATTCATTGATACTTCGCATCCCTGCGGCATCGTCGCCCTGCCGGAAGCAAAGATTCGCCGCCAGCAAGTGTGCCGGCGCAAAGTTGGGTCGCTCGACAAGGAACCGTTCGCAATCGATCTTCGCCGTGTCGAGATCTCCGCGGCGAAGATGAACTTGTGCACGGTAGAAAGCCGCTTCCAACAGTGCCTCGCTGCCAGGCGGTGCGAGAGCCGACTCCAGTTCCCGGAGAGCATCTTGATCACGCCCATCGAGGAAGGCGACGAGGCCAAGATTCAGATGCGCAGGGCGAAATCCCGGTGACACTTGCAGTGCTCGCTCCAGGTCCTCCTTGGCCAACTCAAACTCGCCCATCAGACCTCGCGCCAGTCCTCGGGTGCTATAGGCCCAAGGCGTATCTGGACGTAAGGCAACGCAGGCACCGAGTGCTTCGACCGCCTCGGGCCCACGTTGCATCTTCAAATAGCAGCGTGCGAGTTGGTATCTCGCCCAATAGTTCTGCGGATCGAGTTGTATGGCTCGTTGGTACGCCGCAATCGCTTCCGGGATGAACTCTGATTCCGCTGGCCATCTGCCCGAGAAATCGATGGAGTTCACCTTGGATGCAAACCCACTGGATTGTTTCCGCTGCAGCTCCCCATCCAGAAACCAATCTAGTCCCGTTTTTCTCGCGTTCATTTCCTTCGCGAGTTCGGCCTCTCGATCCGCGTCGGAAGGTCGAGCGAGTAGCCTCAGACAACGCTCTCGAATACCGTGATACCCGCGGGTGACGCCGGCTGGAAGCGCTGCGGCCTGATCCAACAGGTTCATCGCCATCTGCTGGCTTTCAGGTGTCGACGAGGATTGCTGATACAGATTGGCCGATACCAACAGGAGGGTATGCAGGTCGTTGACAAACCGGTCTCGCTCATTGGGGAGTGGCAGACCTCGCCCGTCTCGGCCCCACACTCCGGCCAGATTCAATGCTTGATCAGCGAGATGCAACGCATGCTGTGGAGCAAAATACGGCGTCTGTTCGCCAATCGAATCCGTGTTCGCGGCAAAGAACTGCACTTCGTCTGCCAGGTGACGAAATTCCGCCAGCTGTTGCCGCGCAACTTCTCGCTGCTCGAGTTGGCCGGCGCGGTGGGCACTGACGCTGGCGAAACCTGCAAACGTAATCAGGACCATTCCCGATAGAATTCTCAGCAAGCCGCGCCGACGGCGCCAGCACCATCTCAGTGCGCGCTGAGCCGCTGGCTCGCGATAAGCAGACACTGGTTCATTCGCTAATTGATGCTCGATATCGCTGGCAAGAGCCGTGGCATCGGCGTATCGCGAGTCACGATCGAGAGCCATCGCGCGCAGGCAAATTGCTTCGAGTGGCTTTGGAATCCGCCGATCGATGCTTCGGGGAGTCGGAGGCGAGCTATGCTGCGCCTGTTCAACCATCTCCAAGACACTGGTACCGGTTCGCGGTGGTTTCCCGGTGAGTACCTCGTAAAGCGTCGCCCCGAGCAAATAGACGTCGGTTCGTTCATCCACCGCTCCGGACTTGCCGGCCGCGACCTCTGGGGCCATGTACACGGGCGATCCCATGATCGCGCCGGCTCGGGTCGCGCTGGAGTTCCCTGACACTGGTCGATCGAGAATCCGTTCGGGTTGAACGTTGTGGTCGGCCTCCGAATGACCCAACGCTTTCGCCAAACCCCAATCGAGCAGCATCACCTCGTTGTACTTGCCCAGCATGATGTTGTCGGGCTTGATATCTCGATGCAGGACGCCTCGGCTGTGAGCGTACGCAACGGCATAGCAAATTCTCTGAAAGATCTCCAAGAGACGTCGAAACTCGACATCGTTTGGCCAGTCGTCGGACTTTGTCTGGTGAAAATCCTTGAGTCGCTGTTTCAAGCTCTGACCGTTGACCAATTTCATGACGGAGTACAAATCGCCAGCGTCGTCGCGCCCAAAATCGTGCAGCGGAACAATGCAGGGATGCTCGAGTCGTCCCATGACCTGGGATTCGAAAAGAAACCGAGCTTCGATGCCTTGGTTGGTCGGGTGCCCAGCATTCCGAATCTTCTTGACCGCAATCTGTCGTCCCACGATGGAGTCTTCGGCAAGCCACACCTCGCCCATCCCTCCAGCGCCCAGCACCGATTGCAATCGATACCGCGGACCTGCATCGGAGGAGGGCACCATCGCCGGGACACGGCCCCACCCGCTGGGATGCGAATCGCGTGTTTGGTCACAGGCGCCGAATGAGTCAGGTCCGAGTGTTGGCTCCACGTCCGTGGACTGCGGGGAAAGAGGGGCAGCATGAAAATGGCTCAGGTCCCCAAGGAACTCCCCAAGCTCTTCCACCAGATCGGGACTTTGCGAATCCAACCATTGCTGTCGGTCAAACGGTTGTCCGCTCGATCGCAGCCTCATGTATTCGGCGGCCGCCTCGTCCAACCGACACTCTCGATCGCTATCGTCCACTTTCGTTGACATCGGCTACTCCTCCGCAGCATCTTTCATCAACTCGCGCAGTCGCTTCAGACCTCGCCGAAGCAATCCCGCCACCGCCACGTCAGTCTTGTTCATCTGTGTCGCAATCTCGGCTGCCGACTTTCCCTGCAAATGGTGAAGGCTGACGGCCGCTCGTTGATCGTCCGGCAACGATTCGACGGCGGCAGCGAGACGGATCAATTGTTCATTGCGGATGGCCCGATTTTCGGGGCTGGTGGTTTGGCCGGCCAGGAACCGTTCCATGCATATCGACGAGTCGTCGAACGCGGCTTGCAAGGATTGCTCCAAGCTGGCATCCCGCTTCTCTCGGCGAAATTTGCGCACCTCGTCGGCGAGATTGCGTGCCATGATTCGTCGTAACCAGCCAGCCAGCTCGTGTAGGTTTTCACCGCGAAACTGTTTGATCGCGAGGTGCGCTTCCAACATTGTCTGCTGGACGATGTCCGAAGCGTCGATCTTCGCGTGAAACTTGCTTTCGATTTGCATCCTGGCCAGCGTCCTCAGGTAGGGTCGCCACCGCTCTAACGCTGCCGGGTTCTCGGAGATTGGATTCATAGGAATGCCTGGGAGACGAAAGACTTGTCTTGATTGCAAAACTCGACTCGAAAGACCCATCGGCTGCACGCGAAGGATCGCGTCTCACGCGGGTCCGCGATTGATCGCGAGCCCTATCAATCGGAACTCGAACCGAAGAGGGCGCTGCTGTGGTGTTCCCTCTATCGAGCCGTGAATCTGACGACTTGGCTTGAAGTGACGCCTGCAACCAATCCCATGGGATTGCCTGGAGCAGCAACGCCCCCTTCCTGAATGCCTGGGAAGATTTCATCAGTCGCGAACGCAACTGACGGCCAAAGTCCATCCATTGCTCCAACAACTGATTCCAACGATCGGTTCTGTCCTGAGCCGGTGACATTGACTCCAGTAAAGCATCGTTGCGAATCAAGTCATTGGGAGATCGGGGGAACGAACCAATCGCCTCAGTGGATCGGGCCGAACGCACCATTTCGCTCATCGACGAAAGCCCCGCTCGACTCATCATCGACAGCGTCACCGGTACCACTTGGGGCGTGATGACCGGCACGAGCGCGGCGGCGGGACTGACGCTTCCAACCCCTAGAAGAAAGGATCGGTCGCCGGACCGCATCGCTTCGGTCAGGATAACGGTTTGGTTCCCGTTCTGGCCCAAGTGAGCCCATCCGCCTCGCGCCAGTGGGGGAACGTCAGCGATGTTGAGTTGGAAAATTCCCGATGGCTGGGCAAGGATCACCAATTCGACGTTGCCTCCGACTTCCACGAAGCTGTTGACCAATCCATTGGCCACCGTGTTACGCTGCAAGTCATATCCGAAGCTCCTTCCGCCTGGATCCAGAAGTGAGATGGAAACCGGATCAAGGAGGACGACCAGGATCGATGCCAGCCGTTGGTCGAGCGGCCCCAACGCGCCATCCAGACGGGCCACGATCTGATTGAGCAGAGTTTCTGTGTTCTTCTCGATTCGATCACCGAAATCGGTCAGGATGCGATCCAGTAGAGCGCCCAAGTCGCTGTGCAACTGCGTCAGAAAGCGTGTGCCACTGGCAAATTGATCAAAGCCCCCGAGGGTTCCCGGCGCAGGAATCAGTCCGTCAATCGTTCGCCGTGCGCCCAGCTCGACTTGATCGCCGACGTGAGAGACCACACCCTGAGTGATGAATCTGTCGCCGGTCGTGATTGCAACCGCGCGGTCGGAGGCATAGGGCGCGACTTGAACATCCGCTGAAACTTGCACGCGATACGCTCCCGCTGGTAACCCTTCGGCGAAGAGAAGCGATACGGTCTGTCGAACAGCGGTTGGGTAGGTGCGGCCGGAACTCACGTCGCGATTTGCACTAGGGTTATAGACGACCGACATCCCCCCCGGAATGTTTCCGCCCACAACGAAGTCGCGATCGTCGCCAGTATCCTCTAGTCCGTCACGCCCTAACCAAGTGACCCGATAGTTAGCGGGATCCTGCGCGGATGCAGGATCCAATCGACCTCCCTGAAAGGAAAGAACCAATCCTGTAATCGGGCCTCCGGGATGACCACTTTTTCCCGGCAACAGGGCCGGAGCTTGCACGTCGACAAGCTGTGGCAATGTGACAATCTGCAGCGTATACGCACCCGTGCCGAACAGACCGTCGCCATCGGTCAGACTCTCGATGTGAAGGAAGAGTGTCTCGCCTTGCCTTGCCACGACACGAACTCGATCACCGACTCCCCGTTGCTTTCCTGTGGCATCGATCACTTCCAGTTGGAGTCCGGCACCAGTGACGTGAGCAAAATTGGCGGAGATATCAATCACTTGATCGCCCGCGCCACGCAAGGACTCGACGGGAACCTGCATACGGAACCACGCGTCTGGGTGATCGGGCAAGAGTGTCAACGTGGGCTGAACGGTATGAACCACGATCCCCAAATCCCGAGCGGCGGTACGCGTCGTATTGGGTCGAATTTGCGTCGGCCGCCCGAAAATCACAAAGAAACCATCGCGATCCACTACTGCAATGTCGAGCGACTGATCCCCATCAAAATCGGCAACTTCGAGGTCAAGCGGTTGTTCAGCCGGTGCCAGTGTGATCGGATCGCCGAACCCAAGCCGCGATGTTTCGCCGTCCATCATTCCCGGAAGCAACACCACCCCCGGCGGACCAATGGCGTTGAACGGTCCGGGAATGACACCACTGTTCGCCACCAGAATGTCGAGCAGACCATCGGGCGGGCTCGTCTGGTCACCCCAATCGGCGACCTGAATTGCCAGCGGTCCTTGTCCGACGTCCGAGATCTCGATTGGCTCGCTGAACTTCAGATCCCCGGTTCCGTAAAGGATCGTGACGGCATTGTGATCGCTTAGCGACGGCGCCACGACGTCTAGATTGCCATCGCCGTCGAGATCCGCGATCGCCAAGCTAGCCGCTTGACGGCTGCCAGGCACGCGTCCCGTGAACACAAAGGAGCCGTCGCCAACGCCGCGAAAAATATCGAGTCCATCATTGATCCCGCCTCCGGCAACGAGATCGAGAATGCCGTCTTTGTCAAAGTCCCCAAGGGCCACGACCGCAAGAAAGAGAATGTTCGGGAGCTCTTGGATCTTCTGTGGCTGAAAGGTTCCATCTCCGCGACCCAGTAAAACCGCCAGCTTGTTTGGAATGTTGATTTCGGGGCTGTCGATCACCACGAGATCAAGCTGCCCGTCACGATTTACATCGCCCGACGTTACGCCGATCGGGAACGCAGCGGCGTCGAATCGGCGTTGAGGCTGGAACGTTCCGTCACCACGTCCCAATAGCAACGAGACGTCGGCGGAGTCATAGTTCGTAACGACCAGATCCAGCAGTCCGTCGTGATTGAAATCAGCGGTGAGGATGTCTCGTCGGTAGGTTACCAAGTTCGCATCGTCACCCACGGGGTTCGGCGTCTGGAATGCTCCGACGCTCCATTGCCTTGCAGCAGAAAAAGTTCCGTCACCGTTTCCCAACATCACGCTGACGGTATTGGCACCTGTGTTGGTAACTGCGACGTCGACAAATTGATCCTGATTGAAATCGCCGATCGCCATCTGTGAAGGACCAACACCCGCCGGAAATTGAAGTAGCGATTGCTGCGCTGACGAGTATTGGTCCAGATTGGAAAGCTCCAGACGATAAGAGCCGCTGAATGCAACCGCTGGCGAATCAGCCCCAGTCACTCGCAACAGGAGTGATTGCCCCGCTTTGACCTGCAGGCGCAGTTGCGGACTCACTCCATCACGTGTGGCGAGCACCTCGAGATCACGAGGGTCCAGCAACTCCACTCGAACATCGCCCTGACTATCCCCAACGGGCGTCAGCACCGCAGAAATCACCCCTGCCGCGGCGCTCTTGAACAAGTAGTAGGCTTGATCATTCGACGCGAGTGCGCCAAGCAAGTCATGCTGCACCAGTGTCCCCAAGTCTTCCGTCAACGACTTGACTTCCAATTCATAAGCCGCTGTGGAATCGGGGGAGGCGACTCGTATCGCAAAGAACTGACCTGCTGACGATGGAACCCTGACCTGCCGTCCAATCACATTCCCGAGAGCGTCACGCATGAGTTCTCCCGTACCGACCACCTGCTGCCCGTCGGAATCCAAAACCTGCAACGTGATTTGCTCAGGATGATCGCCGGAAAGCAAATTGACCGTGAGGGTACCGGTCGCGGCAGATTCCAGTCGGAACCAATCGGTGTCTCCAACTTCGAGAGCAAGCCGGGGACGGGCCATCGTGACGACTGTGCCCAAGTTGGTCGCCTGACTCAGTGCATCGTTCGGTTCAAATTGATCATTGAGCGGCAAGGGAAGCGGGACCAGAGGTACGGCGCAAAGAAGATGTCCTGGTTGCCTTCCCGCGTATCGGTCCAAGCCACGTAGAAGGATTGCTCGCTCATCGCCAAACCGATCGTGTCACCGATGAACAGCAATGGCATTCCGATTGCGTCGGTGAAAGTCCCTTGGTCGGCATCGAATGATTGATCGGTCACCCGAAAATTGGGACTGAACGTCTTTCCGCCGTCGGTGCTGACGGCAGCGAAGACATCCAGCAAATGGTTCGCCGGATCACGACGCGTGTCGTACCAAACCAGGCCCAAGTCGCCCTTGGCGTTGACCTGCATGCGAACCATGAATTGGTCGGCCACGACATTCTCAGGAGATCCGTCGGACCGCTTCCCGCCATTGTCATCGTTCACCGACCGAGGGATCAAACTTCCTGGCAGTTTGATCGACTTCCACGAAATGCCGAAGTTCTCCGAGCGGGCAAAAAAGATCTCAGCAGAGTCAACGGGATTGCCTAACGCATCAAAAACAGGCAGTGGCTCAGCGGCGTAGAGAAACCCTGGTCGCACTGGATCAGCAATGATGCCGCGGGTTGGAATGGTACGAAAGGAATTGTTCGTCAGTCCTGCCGTCAACAGCTTGCCGCCCGATCCGAAAGGCAACCCTTCAAAATTCTCTCGCGATGGCACGAAGAAAGTCTCGCCCGCGTCGCTTGAGTGATTGACCAGGAACCAACCGCCACCAAAGTCCGCGACCGATACGTCTCCTAGTGCTCCGACAGTAACTCGCGGCCAATTCATGAATCCGAGTCCGGCCGCCTGTTCCGTTCCGGTGTTCGAAGTCATTTGCAGCACCGAGTCGACGACTTGTGAATTCGCTCGTGGTTGGGTGCGTAACTGCCAGGTTTCACCATGGTCACGGGAAACGGCGATCATCACGTCGCTGCCGCCCGACGCGTTTGCCTCCCCTGGAAACTGACCGGCCGGATAGTAGCGACCCCATGTGACGTACAGATTGCCGAAGTTCGGATTCATCCGACCGTCCGGAAGAGCCTTCACATTATCAACCGCCATGTCCGGATAGATATCAAATGGAACGTTGGTGATGCCGTCAAAGAGATGCGAACTGACGGCGACTGGTGGAGCCCAAGTCAGGCCACCGTCATCACTGCGTGCTACGAAGATCCCATTGTTCGCCTCAAAGCCCAGCGCTCGCAGCTTGCCTCCACCGGGATTGAGAATCGGTGGAATGCTGGCGCCCTTGAAGGAGGCCGCCATGAAGCTGATGAAGACATGGCCCTCGCTATCGAACTTAGCAATCGGATCCGAGGCGCCTTGTTCAAATCCCACTGGCAAGTTGACTGAATTGCGTACCCACGTTGTCCCTGCGTTGTGAGACACCGCCACTTCGATTCCAGCGTAACCGCTCTGCGTCAGCGAATAGTCCAAATATGCCAACACAAGGTGACTGGGATCGGTCGGACTGACTGTGAGCGAGGGACTGTTTTGAACGGCAGAATCGCTCGTGATTGCTTGATTGAACTGGACAACGCTTGATGTGACCAGGTTTGGTTCATCCCAATTCCAGCTGTCATCGGCCCACGCAGCGACGCCACCAAACGATAAACAGATGCGACGTTCAAGCGATTCGAAGGTTGCGAGTCTTGACCGACGCACCCTTAAGGAAGCCCGACCCGACATGGAACTTGCCTTTGATAAAAACTGCCGTTGCGAAGCGGCGATGCCACATAAAGAACAGGCGTCAAATCATCTGCAATCAACCGCGCTTTTTGACACGATTTCCGAGCGTCAACATCGAGCGCATCAACCAAGAAAGCTCCCGGCAACTGACCTTGCTAGCTCCGAGGAGTAGCCAGGTTCAGGCACCAGCACTGGCTGGCCGGCTATCGAAGGCCACCTTCGCGACTCGGACACGGCCAGCGGCCGAAAGGTGAATTATCCTACCGTGGCGTCCAGTTGCAACTTGGCAAGACAAAGAATTCTGCCAAGGGGAAGCTCTCATTTTACGCGGTCGGTCCTGGGGTCAACGACGCCTTGTCTCTTAGGGCCACACCCCGACGAAAGGTTTGCGAGTCGGGAACTTGGCTATGCATGTTCAACGCAAACCAACACGATGGAGTGATTGCCATGAGAGTTTTTCGATTCTTTCTGACACTAACGGCAGCTTTGGCACTGGTAGGCTCGCTCGGTCCGGCGGCCGCCCACACGCATGCGGCGGACGTGCTGTACGTCGGCGATGACGGTGACGACACCGTCAAGTGCTTTGACGCGGGCTCCGGGGTGCTGCACTGGGTGAGCGATGGCCCCGATATGTCGAACCTCGCTGGGCCTCGAGGTATCGTCGTCGATGGCAGTGAACTCCTGGTCGCGAACCAAAACGTGGACATTGACCTCTCCGGCGAGGTGCTGCGTTACAACGGGCTCACGGGTGAATTTTTGGGTAAGGCGATCTCATCGGCGAATCCGAACGCGCCGTTCGCGCCGGATGGAATCGTTCTGACCGGCGAAGACCTGCTCGTCGCGAGTGTGATTCGAAAGCAAAACACAGGCCCTGCTGGACGAGTCAATCAGTATGCGTACAGCGGCACCTTGCTCCGTGAAATGAAGATGAAAAACAATGAACATCATCCGCGCGGGACGGTATTTGGTCCGGACGGCCAGCTTTACGTCTCCGCGCGGGATCTAAAAGACGGCCAGGGAGGCACCGTACTCCGCTTCAACGCCGAGGGAAAAGCGAGCGTGTTCATCGACGACAAGGGAGGTTTCGGCCGGCTCAATCGTCCCGACGGACTGGTCTTCGGCCCAGACGGATGCCTCTATGTCACGAGTTTTCGCTCAGCACCCGGAGATACCGACTCGATCCGTATCTACAGTCCCGCCGGAGATTTCATTGACAAAATCGATCTGCACAACGGCACGACCGACGTGAGGGTCTACGCCCAATCGTGTCTGTTCGGGCCGGAAGGAAAACTCTTCGTACCCATGAACAATACCGGCGAGGTGCGACGTTACCACTCTCCGACCACGGGAGACTACAACGTGCTGGTGCCAGCGGGCGGGCCATTGCTCGCGCCGTTCTATTTGACGTTTGGAAAAACCAACCCGAGCACGCTGAACTACGAGGCAAGTGTCCAGTGACCCGTATCGTTAGCGACCGCTCTTGGTTTCCACAGCCTCCGTGCCGCAATGGCAGCACGGAGGCTCCTTTTTGTTTGGCTCTGATTATGCTCGCCGCACTGGCGGCTGCGCAGAGTTCGCAACCTCGCTGGCCGAAGAGCGGGCGCGCTCTCCCGACGTCATGTGTCCGTGACGGAAAGAGCTTCCAATTCTGCTTGCGGCTCACTTCGCATACTTCTGCCGGTACTTCTCATAGAGCATCTT
>CAVOND010000029.1:0-71908 GCA_963697195.1 Pirellulaceae bacterium | reverse complement strand
ACGCGACGCCAAGGGCCGTTCGCATACAAGCACAACGCGCAAGTTTGCTGTAGGTCGGTCTCTCCGAGATCGACATTCCACGCGGCTTTGCCGCGAAGATCCGAGCCTCGGAGAGGCTCGGCTACAGGTAGGCGTTCCATCCGAGAATTCGCCCGAATTCACGAGGCGAAAAATCGAAACTGGCGTTAGCCGTGGGCCGCTTTGCTCTTCGGTGTGATTCGAAGAATCCGCACGCGGGAGGGTGATGATGGCGCAACATCAAAACTGGCGCGTCGTGCTTGTATTGACGGCGCCTATCTAGGTCGCTTCGCGATAGGCTCGCGACACTTCCTCCGCGATCACGCGAATGCCGTCTCGCACCACAGCCTCCGACATCGTGAAGCTGACGCGAAGACACTCGTTGCGATGTCTCCATTCATCGTCCTGCAAGCCAAAAAAGAAATAGTTGCCGGGCACAACCAGAACGTCCCGCTGCTTGAGTCGCTCGTACAACTGGCGTGAAGTAATCGGCATGCCTTCAAACCACATCCACAGGAAGAAGGCCCCCTCACTGACATGGACTCGGTAAGGCAACTCGCCATCAAAGTACTGCTCCACCCATGCCCTGGCCTGCTTCGACTTGGCGAGGTAGTAAGGCTGCACGACCTCGTTGCTCAATCGCAGGATCTCCCCAGAGTCAATCAATGGCTTGACGATCGCCTGACCGACGTTCGTATTGGCCAGCCCGACAATCGAGGTCATCGACCCCAACGCCTCAATCACGCTGGGACGAGCGATCACGATTCCAGTTCTGGTTCCGGGCAAACCTAACTTGGATAGGCTCAAGGTCAGAATGATTTGCTCGTCCCAAAACGGTGTCGTCTTGGTGAAGATCGCGTTGGGAAAGGGAGCGCCATAAGCGTTGTCGATCATCAACGGAACGTCGTGCTCGCGTGCCAAGCCGGCCAAGTGCGAGATTTCGCCATCGGTCAACACGTTTCCCGTGGGGTTGGTTGGCCTCGACACACAGATCGCCGCAATGTCGTCGCCGACGCTCAGCGAATCGAAATCGACGCGATACTTGAAGTCGTGGTCACCGATCAACTCAATTCGCGGTTTGACTGATTCAAAAATGTCGCTGCCCAGCGATTGGTTGGCGTAGCCGATGTACTCCGGAACGAGCGGCAACAGCACTTTCTTGTGACGACCGTTCTGGTGATGACCGGCCAGCGCGTTGAACAAAAAGAAGAATGCGGTTTGCCCACCCATCGTGATGCCGACATTCTCGGGGCCAATGTCCCAGCCAAACTCGCGTCGAAACAGCGTCGCGACCGACTTGCGGAACGCCAGATTGCCACTGGGCGGCTCATAGTTGCCCAGCATGTGCTCGAGTTGTCCACTCTCGGCACAGATCTCCTCCAATCGATGGCGCCACAAGGCATCCATTTCGGGAATGTGCGCCGGCTGTCCACCACCGAGCATTCGGATCCGGTCGCCTCCCACCGCGATGGCGTGGCCGAGGTCGTCCATCAATTCGCCGATGCCGCTGCCACCGCAAAGATGTTTGCCAAAGTCCGACAATTCCCAGGTCATGAGTCGCCCATGATGATTCGCTCGATTCTCTCAATCCGCTCGCGGTGGTGCCGAACGCCCGCTCGCGATCGTCGCCTTCAATAATGCATCCAACTCAGTCACGATCTCCGGGTGAACTTGGTACTGGTTGTTGGTTTCACCCGGATCGGTTTCCAAGTCATAGAGTTGCCCCGGGGCGTCAGGTTCACGCTCAGGGATCGCATAAGGACGAAGTTTCTCTGAATCGTAGTTATTCCCACCCGATCCACGATGCGCCAGGTACTTCCACTTGCCGCGACGAATCGCCAAAGCCAGGCTGATCGTTTGATGCAGCGTGTAATCCCGAATCGACGTTTGAATGTCTCCAAACAGCAACGGCGCGAAGTTGAAACTATCCTCCGCCGCATCGTTCGGCAATCGCGCGCCGACGATCGCAGCGGTGGTTGCCATCAGGTCCGTCAAGCAAATCGTCTGATCGCAAGTTGCACCTGCCTCAATCACACCTGGCCACCAGGCGATCGTGGGCACACGATGACCACCTTCCCAGTTGTCGCGTTTCATGCCACGCCATGGAAAAGCGCCATCGTGGCCATGTTTCTCTCTCATCGCGACCACGGTGCCAACCTCCGGACCGTTGTCGCTCGAGAAAAAGACCAACGTGTTTCGATCGAGTCCCGTTTCACGGAGGCAGGCCATCAGCTCGCCGACGATGTGATCCATTTCAAAAATGAAATCTCCGTGAGGGCCGTATTCCGTGCGGCCGTGAAACGCTTTGCCGGGAAACGAAGGCAGGTGGACCGCCTGCATCGAGTGAAAGAGGAAGAAGGGCTCGTCCCGATGCTGGCTTGCATGTTCCCTCAAAAACTCTTGGCTCTTGCGAAGAAACACCATGTCGACTTCCTCCAGGTCGAAATCCGGCGCGATCAAGCCGCGGCGGTTATCGAACGACCAGGGATGCGTGGGCAACGTGGCCCGATCGAGCAGACCCGGTTGGCGGGTTCGGAATGCGATCTCCCTCCATGTAGGCGTACAGCCAATCGGTTGTTGGGCAACAAACCGTTCCAAAGAACTGATCGAAGCCGCGATGGATCGGGCCATCTGGGACGGGGCGGGAATAGTCGACACGCTCGACCGCCTCGAGCCCTCCCTGGTGAATCGCCTTGCCCTCGGCGTCGAAGAACGTCATGCCGACATGCCATTTTCCGAACATCGCCGTGCGGTAACCCTGTTGCTTCAACATGCCGGGCAATGTCAGTCTCGTGGCCTCGATCAGATCTGGTCCGCCGACTCCGGTGAAGACGCCCCGATATCCAGTTCGAAACGCCATTCGTCCTGTCAGCAGACTGTAACGCGTCGGCGTACAAACCGTGGACGGGCTGTGCGCATCGGTCAGTCGCATCCCTTCGGCCGCCAGTTGATCGAGATGCGGCGTCGGAATCTTCGAGCGGGGGTTGAAGCATCGGACGTCGCCATAACCCAGATCGTCAGCAAGGATCACCACGATGTTCGGTCGATCGCTCGTTTCCGCATGCAACGGCGCGTTGAACCACGAAACAATCGCCAGGCAAGATAGTGCGGCCCATGGCGGGCAATCGAGCATCGAAGACATGAAGGATTCTCGCTGATTCACCAAGTTGATGACGAACAATCGTAAGCGAGTCTCTCTGAGGCTGTGAGTTTTTATCGTCGCCACAATTGCTTGCTAGCGCAGTGCACGTCGAAAAATCCACAACCTCTCCGAGACTCGCGAGAACACGCAGTGCATTGCAGTGTCAGTCTCGGAGAGCTTGTGAAGATATTGTGCTTGCTACTGTAGGTCCGCCTTTCCAAGGCGGACACCCGCAGCTTTGCTGCGTTTCGTGCGAGTCTCGGAGAGACTCGCCTACAGTAATGCACTGCGGTTTAATTTGTTCACAGTCTCGGAGTGACTGACCTACGGTATCAAGCAGTATCAATCTCGAAGAGACTGACTTATGGCATCAAGCCGGTTACGTCAACTCGGCCAGGTGTCCGGTTGAATCGCCAAATTGATTCGTTTCCACGCCAAATGTGTTGAGCATGCTGACGAAGAGGTTCGACATTGGCTGTTTGGCAGCCTGCAGATGGCGTCCCGTTTGAAAAGCGCCTCCGGCTTGTCCGGCCAATACAACCGGAAGATTCTCGTGAGTGTGCCGGTTGCCATCGGCGATTGCCCCACCGAACACGATCATCGAGTTGTGCAGGAGTGAGTTGCCGTCGACATCTTCGATCTGGTCGAGTCGTTGCAGGAAGCGAGCCCACGAGTCGACGTAGAAGCGGTCGATCATCGCAACCTTCTCGGCAAACTCGGGCTTTCTTTGATTGTGCGTCATGTAGTGGTGTCCCTCGGCGATACCCAACGAGGGGAACGTACGATTGCTGCCATCGTAGGCAAGCAACAGCGTGGCGACGCGCGTTGAATCGGTTTGAAAGGCGAGGACCAACATGTCGTACATCAGATCCATGTAGTCGGCCAAGTCCGTCGGAATGCTGTCCCCCGGAGCCGGGCGGTCGGTCGAAGGCGGTTCGGAAAACTGCTCGGCAGCCTTCAATCTCCTTTCCGTTTCCCGCACCACATCGGTGTATTCATCAAACTTGCGAAGATCGTAAGCCCCCAAGCGCTTTCGCACCGATTGGGATTCCTCCAACACGAAATCAAGGACGCTGCGATCGGACGCTTGACGCTGTAAATAGTTTTGCTTCCGCTCCGCACCGATCCCGGACCCGAATAATCTCTCGAAGACCTGCCTCGGCTTTGGCTCCGGAGTGACGGGAGTCGTCGGCGAACTCCAGGCCATGTTGTACTGATAGGCACAGGCGTATCCCGAATCGCAACCTCCCGAATTCCTGACGACATCCGAGGTCAACTCGAGACTAGGTAGGCGTGTCGCATGCCCGACTTTCTGCGCAGCCAACCTGATCGACCGAAATCCCGACATGAATGTCACTGCCCGCCGTCTTGCGAGCGCGCATGCCGGTCAGGAACGTCGCGCCGCGCGAGCGTGATCACCGGCTCCATCGGGTCCCGGCGTCGCATTGACGTGGTCCAAGCCACTGATCACCTGGACATGTTGCTTGACCGATTCGAGCGGCTGAAGCGTTTTGCTGAGTTCAAAGTCAGCCGTGGGAAACCAGTGATCCTGCTGCACACCGTTGGCAATGCTCATGAACGCCATTCGCATCGGGGCGCCCGATGCCGTGACGCCGCGGCGGACCGTCGATCCCGACTCCTCAGCCTTTGCGCTACGCGTCAACAGGGATGGAAAAGCGGGAAGGGCAATCGCCACCCCGAAACCGTTTAAGAATCGCCTTCGATGCATTGTCTTGACCTACCACCCCTACTCGGGATACCTTTGTTTTTGAAAGGGAGCTGACCGGATCACGCCTTCCACCAGCACGCTGAACTTACCACCACTTTCAGCAAGATCATTGACGATCAAATCGACGGTGTGCTCGTCGCCGTATTCTACTCCTCTGCCGAGCGCGTACGTGAGCAACTTTTCGGTCACGCAACGATAAAACTCTTGGGAGTGCCGCTCGCGGAGGATCTTCTTGAGCTCGCGGATGTCTGAAAAACGTTCGCCAGTGATCAATTCCCCAGACGCGTCGATCGGGTTGCCGCTGTCCAAATCACGCCATTCGCCCAGGGCATTGAAGTTTTCCAGCGCCAAGCCGAGTGGATCCATTCGCGCATGACAAGAGGCACAAATCGCGGCCTCGCGATGGACGGCCAGTAATTCGCGGAGTGATGGCGTGCGGCCCTCAAAACGATCGGCGGAATCCTCCAGATCCGGCACGCCACCCGGTGCCGGTGGGGCCGGCGTTCCGAGCAGATTGTCCAGTACGAACAAGCCGCGTTTGACCGGCGAGGTGCGAGTCGGGTTGGAGGTGACCAGCAACATCGAGGCCTGAGTCAGCACTCCGCCGCGCGGGCTGTCCTCTGGCAACTCGACAAGCCGCATCTCCTTGCCCTCCACATCCGGAATCCCGTAATGCCTGGCGAGCGATTCGTTCAGGAACGTGTAGTCACTGTCGATCAACTCCAACAGGCTACGGTCCTCGCGCACGATGTAGTCCACGCACAGCTCGGTTTCTCGCCGCATCGCCTCGCGCAACCCCTCATCGTAGCGATCACCGATTGTGCGGAACTTACGAAAGCGCTCACGGAGTTGCTCTTCCTCGGGCGTTCGCTCTTGATCGGAGCCACGTACCGAACGGAGGCGACGGTATTCTTCCAACAACGCGTCGAACTCTTCCTTCAATCCAAGCACAGCCAACGGATCGACCGAAACCTGGGTGACATCACGGGTCCGTAGCCACTGTCCTACAAAGTTTTCGACAAACTGCTTGCCGCGATCATCCTGCATCATCCGACTGATCTGCTCTGAGAGCTGACTTCGAAGCTCGCCCGCCTCGGCCAACTGGATCAGCTCGTCATCAGGCATCGTGGACCAGAGAAAATAAGACAACCGCGACGCCAGTGCCAACTCGCTGACCGGGCCGTAGGAGGCGCCGGCCAATTCGCCGGCTTCCACAACACCTGCTTCAACCGTTGGCGCTGGCTCCGCCTCCCTTTCCGCATCATCGGCAGCCTCCAAATGGAACAGGAAGCGGGGAGAGCTGAGGACTGCCACCATCGCCCTGGCGATCCCAGACTCGAAGGTTTCGCCAGGTTGCGAGTAGACGGCCTCCGCAATTTCAACGAGCTTTGCAACCGTTTGATCGGAGACCGGGCTACGAAACGCGCGGCGAGCAAAGCCCTGCAGGATCTCCGCCGCATAGTCGCGCCGGGCCTCTGGCGAAACGGGCGGTTGATCACGCGTAAAGAAACGCTCGTAGTTCTGCGGATGAACCAGGCGTGTGGTACCGAGCGGGCCCTCGATCCGAATCTCGTCGATTTCAAAACGAACGGATGTCGAGTCCTCGCCCTCGTCCGCGTCCGTTGTCTCCACGGCCAGCGGCGTGATTTTGAACTGCAGTTCGTGCGAACCGACCTGCCACTCCTTTTCGTAGTGGAACCGAATCAGCTTGTTGTCGTCCCAACCGTACTCGTTGGAGAACAACGTTTCGCCATCCAACACGAAGTCAACGACGTAACGCGCCGGATCAAAATCAAACGAGCCATCCAGGCCGATCGTGACGTCCAATTCAAAGACGCCGGCTTCCTCGACCTCAAACGGCCTGACCCATTGTTGCGAGAGCTTTCCGTCAAAGCGGTCCGTCCCATCATGACCTTGTTGATCGAGAAAATCGCGACTTTGAAACACCTGCAACGGCACAATTTTCGTTTGCGTCGGCACCGCCTCGGCAACCACCATGCGGGCCGCCTTGAAATACTTTTCCATCAACAACGGTGAGAACGAGAGGGCATCACCGACGTTGTCGAAACCATGGCCGGAATCGTCCGCCGGAAACATCAAGCTGGCATTGAAGCGAATGCCCATCAGATCGTTGATCGTGTTGCCGTACTCGGCACGATTCAATCGCCGAACGGTCAGCCTGCCCGGGTCCAGGTTCTCGGCATCGATCCCAAAAAGATCGAACTTGATCCAGCCCGCAATGGTTTCGAGTTCGTCATGAGTCGGCTTGTCCTCACCAACCGGGGGCATGACACCAGCTCGCAAGTTCTTGAGAACCTTCCACCACAGCTCAGGATCTTTCGCGGCATCGGACGTGCCGGCGAACTGATCGAGCGTCAGGTCGCCTTCACTCGCTCCGTCGCCGTGACAGTCGTAACAGTATTGCCGGAGGAGAGACTGTGCAGCTTGGCCTGGATCGTCCGCGATGGAGCTTTCCACGGCACCCACCGAGGCGATCGGCACGATGGCCAAGGCAACCACGACGCAACGTTGGATCATCGAGCTGGGCATCAGTTTCCGCGTTTTCTCACGAAGGTCAGGATTGAAGTTCAGGTCCTAGTGCATCGTCAAATCTAAAAATGGGGGTGACGTCGATCGGCGAAAAGGGGTCAGACACCAAAAATGCGAAGCACCCTTCGGGCCGTTCCGGTTTTTGGTGTCTGACCCCTTTTCGCCATCAACCCCTAAAATCAATGCCGACGCTGCACTAGAAGCACAAGTCCTACTGGCGAATCCGATCGATCATGATTCGGAGATACAGAACAGGTGCTTTTCGCCGCGAATGAAAAGTTCATTGTCAACCGGCGCCGGCGTCGCGTCGACCGTTTCGCCGACGGAATTTGTGGCCAGAACCTCCAACTTGTCCGAATCGCTGATCACCACCGTCGTGCCGCTGCGGTCGGTCAGATAGACACGACCATCGGCAGCAACCGGGGAAGCGTAAATCGACTCGAGGCCCTCGATCCGGGTCGCCCCGTAATGGATTGCACCGCTGCGGGCATCAACGCAACTCAACAACCCGGACTTGCCTTTGTAAAAATAGAGCCGACCAGAGGACAACAGGGGCGACGCGATGTCGGGTGTATCCCGGTCGATCGACCAAACGACACGATCGGTTCCCTCAAGATCACCTCGTCCTTCGGGGCGAAAGGCACCCAAAAAGGCCCCCCGATAGCCGCTGCCAACAAAGACCAAACCGCCTTCTGCGACCGCGGAGGCGATGGGCCGCTCGGTTTGGCCGGCGCATCGCCACAACTCTTCCCCCGTCTCCAAGTCGTAGCCGCGGGCGCAATTCTGACCATTCATCACCACCTGCTTCCCGCCACCGGACTGAATCACCAAAGGTGTTGCCCAGCAGCTCGGCTCGTCACGTTCGGTCTTCCAGATCGTCTTGCCCGTTCGCTTGTCGAGGGCATACAGCGCCGAAGGGCCCTCGTGGTCCCAAGGCACCAGGATTTTGTCACCCTCGATGGTCGGAGAGCTTCCCTCACCGAAGCTGTTTCGCGTTTCCATTTTTCCAAAATCGTCACGCTTCCAGACGAGTTTCCCATCCAGCGTGTAGCAATACAAACCGCGCGATCCAAAATGGGCGTACACATGCTCGCCATCGGTGCACGGGGAGGCTGCCGCAAAGTTGTTGGTGTTATGCGTTTGCTGATGGGGTGTCTCGACAACCGCAACTTGCTTCCAGCGAAGCTTGCCGTCAGCCCGATCAAAACAGAAAAGGGTGAACTCCAGGGGCTGTAGTCGCCCAGCACCTCCGCTGCCCTGACCGCCGGATTGACTCGACGTCGGCACCCCCGAAACCACGAACACGCGGTCGCCCCAAACGATCGGCGAACCCGATCCCTGCCCAGGAATCTCCGCCTTCCATTTCACGTTCTCGCTGCTACTCCACTTGAGCGGCGGCGATGCATGCTCGGCCACGCCGTTGCCGTTGCCCCGCCAATGCGACCAATTTTCCGCAAGCAACGATGGCCCGAGAAGGAGAACCGAAAGCAGCGAGAACCAGGGACAAATTTGCACGATCTTCTCCGAGACAGAGGAAGCAAGGACGGGCCGCAGTCGTCCAGCTTAACGCCACCGAGTGAGAATCGTTGCGGGGGAAAGGTACCCCGAAGAGAAAAAAAAGGCCGGGCGCGCTTCGACTCGTCGCGCGTCCGGCCTCTAAGTCATTCCTGACTTTTACACTAACCGAATTCCTCGCATCGATCCTTTGCATCCTGCGGCGGATCATGATCCTCCGTGACCATCTGCTTCACTGGCGGGTGCCCATCACCTACGCGTTGGCATCTTGCCGATTGCGGCGGCGCGAATCCGTGCGCCAAGTTGTGACGGAACACCGAAGCTTTCGCGTTCGATTCGGCTAATGTCACTTCCCTGTGAACGGACCCTCCTCAGCGGGATTGTCTATCAAAATTACGGAAGCCAGTCACCGTCGATTGGACGGCGAGCGGACATTGGATTAGGCAACCAGACGCAGATCTTGCTCGACCCGCTCGCGGACGCCATCGACGAATTCCTCAAAGATACGGATGTCAAGTGCCGAGGCGGCACCGCACTCGGGGTGGAACTGAGTTCCCAGGGCAAACCAATCCATCATTTCACTTTCAATGGCCTCGATCACTCCGTCCGGACAGCGGGCGGTCACTCGGAATCCAGGAGCCACTTCGTCGATCGCCATGTGATGTCGACTACTCACGCGAATTTCGCCGTCGCCATAAACGCGACCGACCAGCGAGTCGCTGACCACATCCAGGGTGTGCCGATGATTGGGATCCTGGGGATCATGGTGCGGCACAGCGTTGGGAAGGTCTTCCTTGATATGCAAGAACAGGTTGCCGCCTTGCTGAATGTTGAGCAACTGCATGCCGGTTCCGATGCCCAAAATCGGCATCCGGCGTTCGGCGATTTCCGCCATCAGCATCCGGTCACTCTTTTCTCGAATCGGATCCAACGGTCGGACGCTGGGATGCAACATGAAGCCATCGTTGCGGGGGTCCAGATCGGCACCTCCAATCATCACAAAACCTTGAACTTGATCGAGCACCTGCGAGATCGAGTTGGGATCGTCCAGAGGGGGAATCACAACCGGCACGCCGCCGGCCGAAATGATCGACTGAAAATAGCCTGCGGCAATGTAGCTGTATGCCGGCATGCTTCGAGCTGCCGCACGGTAATCAGCGTTCATTCCGATGATTGGTTTATTCGACATCCGAAAGGTCCTCTTCGAATTCGCGAATGTATTTGATACGGACTCGTCCCGTATCTACCAAATCACTCCAACGCCATCACAAGAGCCCCTGCTCGGACGACAAACGTCCGCGGCCGGGGAATTGACAGGTCTCGGGAACTCAGCCTGTTCTCGCTGTCTCGAAGCCCTGACCAGATTCCTGGATCACAGACAGTCGAAGCAGCGCGGGACAAGGTTGAAGAAACTCGAAATCGGCCCTCTGCTTTGCTCGTTCCAGGATTTGGCTTGGATGCCGCGACGATGCGCCACCCATGTTGGGGCGAAAAGGTATCGATCGGTCAATCAGGTTCCAAACGGTTTCTACATATTCGCTTCAAACCCCGATGCTAGCACTAGGGGCAGTGCTAGCATTGCGTTTTATTGATAGCAACCACGGGCACTGGGGAGTGGTTCAGATCGGCCGGGGCGTCGGCTATAACGGACCGAAACGAAACAACCCCAAGCACTTAGAGTCAAACTTGCGATTTTCGAACGTCTGCCTGGAATCGATTGGGGCCGCCATTCCGCCGGATGTCTGGAGCAGCCAGCAGATCGAGCAACAACTCCAGCCGCTTTACACACGCCTGAAACTCCCCGAAGGCCGGCTTGAATTGATGAGCGGCATTCGCTCCCGCCGGCTCTGGCCGAGCGGCACGCTTCCCAGCGGACCGAGCATTCGTAGCGGCAATTTGGCAATCGAAGCCGCCGACATCGATCGTGGTCGCATCGGCTGCTTGATTCACGCCAGCGTCTGTCGTGACTTCCTGGAACCGGCCACCGCGTCTCGCGTGCATCATGGATTGGGACTGCCTGGATCGTGCTGGGTCTATGACGTTTCCAATGCCTGCCTCGGATTGATCAATGGGGCCGTGCAAATCGCCTTGATGATCGAGTCGGGAGCGATCGATGCGGGGATGGTGGTGGGAACGGAAAACAGCCGTCCATTGCTGGAGCAAACGATTGCCGCGCTGAATCACGACCTGTCGATCACACGCAAGTCGGTCAAGCCGGCGTTCGCCTCGCTGACCATCGGCTCGGGGAGTTGCGCCTGGCTGCTGACCCATCGCAGCTTGTCTCAGCATGGCACACCCCTGGAAGTCGCGATCGCCGAAGCTCGCACCGAATTCCACGACCTCTGCATGAGTGACAGCGATTCGGCCGGGGCTGCGATGCAACCGTTGATGGACACCGATTCCGAGCGACTGATGGCCGAAGGGATCGCCACTGGCCAAGCGGCCTTCGCCCGACTGCTCGAGGAAACAGGCTGGAACCGGGCGGAGATTGATCGCACGATTTGCCACCAGGTTGGGGCCAGGCATCGCTCGGGAATGCTGGCGGCAATGGGCCTGCCGGAAAGCCGAGACAGCGTCACCTTCCCCGTGCTTGGCAACACCGGCTCGGTCGCCCTGCCGCTGACACTAGCGGCTGCCGCCATGTCCGGCGAATTGAAGCCGGGAGACCGTGTTGCGATGCTCGGAATTGGATCGGGAATCAACAGCGTCATGCTCGCGTCCACCTGGGGAGCGACGAAAGTAGGAGGCAACCTGGCCGAGTTGATGGTCGCCGCAAACTGACCCCACAGAACGTTGCCTGCTACGACAACGCCGTGCTTTGCTGTCGCGCCCGCTCCAACGCCAGTTCCACCCGTAGCATCAGTTCGTCGGGGGAATCCTGCGGCTTGACCTCGGAGCTTTCAGGCAGTGTCTTGGCTTCCGAATCGGCAACAAATTCCGCCTGACAATGCTGGCAGGCAACCGTGCAACCCAGGAGTGAAGCGCGAATTTGAAGTCGACGACCACAAGTTGGACAGGACTGCGTAAAGCGAACTGACATCGATGGAACTCCGTTGTCGAGCAGATAAGCAGGTGACGTCCGAGAAGGCAAGATTGTAGCCCTTGTTGACACTTAAGGCAAGCTTCAAGTCCGCTAACCGCCGCCCTGGGAGAGACGCCGGATGACCCAATAAACCCGTTTTTAGCTGGAAATACCGCAGTTTGGCGGCTCTCTTAGGGCCCCTCTTCTAGTGATCAAATTCTAGCCACTAGAACTGCTCACCGCGAGCCAATTCGCTAGCAAATAGCCAGGTCTCGGGTCGGGCCACCGCTGCTCATGACGTGCTGTGCAGCCAGCTGGTTCGGCCTCGGTTACCCGGTTTCCATCTTTTGTTCCGCCCGCACCCGTGAACCTCAGGCGATAGCCGTGGGCCTCCCCTCATTCGCCCGCACCCGTGAACCTCAGGCGCTAGCCGTGGGCCTCCTCCCTATCGCCCGCACCCGTGAACCTCAGGCGCTAGCCGTGGGCCTCCTCCCATTCGCCCGCACCCGTGAACCTCAGGCGCTAGCCGTGGGCCTCCTCCCATCGCCCGCACCCGTGAACCTCAGGCGTTAGCCGTGGGCCTCCCCCCATTCGCCCGCACCCGTGAACCTCAGGCGCTAGCCGTGGGCCTCACACGAATCGACCAAGGCCATTGTCAGAATGCACGGTCGCAGAATGACGGCGGCGAGAAAATGCTTTAGCCTAGTGCGTGGTTAGGAATGCCGTCGCCTCCGGAAAGATGGGTCAGGCTGGAAAGGCTAACGTAGGTCGGAAGTAGGGAACCGAAGCATGACCAAGAGAGTCTTGTTCGTTTGCATGGGCAATATCTGCCGATCGCCTGCCGGCGAAGCGGTGATGCGGCGATTCGCCGAAGAATTTCGCGTTCCGGTCGAAGTCGACTCGGCGGGCACCCACGCTTACCACATCGGCGAGCGGGCCGACCATCGAATGCGGACCGCCGCTGAAGCGCGTGGCTACGAACTCAACGGGCTTGCACGCCAGGTTACTTCGGAGGACCTCGATCGTGATCGCTATGACCTGGTGTTGGCGATGGATGCCGAGAACCACGCGATCCTTCAGCAACTTGCCGGCGGGGTCAAGCCGCACGTCCGGATGTTCAGCGATTATCTGGACGAGGACTGGCCAAAAGATGTTCCCGACCCTTACTACGGCGAGGACGAAGGATTCGACCGCGTGCTCGACATGCTCGAAGCAGGTTGCCCGCTGATTCTGCAAACGTTGATCGGAGAAGACATCTTCGAAGGGGAATTCGACGACTAGTGCGTTGTCATCCTAGCTGCAGCCCGCACCCATCCAAGCACGACGCGCCAGTGTTAATGTTGCGCATGATTGCCATCGAAACGACGTTTCGCCCAACAAAATACAAGCACGACGCGCCAGCGAGTGTGTTTCCGGTTTTCAACCGTTTGGCGGACGTGAGATCGCGCAGATTGCCTGGGACACACTCGCTGGCGCGTCGTGCTTGTATTTTACGACTCGTCGCGAGAACTCTTTCGTCGCGACGAGCGCTGCCGTTCGTAGCGAACTCGGCAGCCGATCGGGACGGTTTCGCTGAGGCTCGGGGCGGTGCCTGCCAGAACTGAATCGATGGCGGATTCAAGATACTTGTCGCCGATCTGCTTGCCGTCCGGACTGTCGTCGATCGATCCCATGTAACGCACCTTGCGCTCGGCATCGAGCACGTAGCACTCCGGCGTGACCATCGCTCCATAATCCCGGGCAATCTGCTGAGTCTCGTCGAAGAGATAGGGGAAGGCAAAGCCCTTCTGCAACGCTTTTTGCTTCATCGCGGGCAGCAGGTCTTCGTCCACTTTGTTGACGTTGATCGCTACCAGAGCGACGCCACGATCGGCGTACTTTTTCTGCAGTTCGATGAGGCGATCTTCCGCGTCGACCGCGTAAGGGCAACTGTTGCACGTAAAGACGACGACCATGACCGGTTGAGTGGACCAGTCGCTCATCGAATGCGGCTTGTCGTCCACGCCGGCGAGTCCTTCCCAGGCCGGCGCCGGATCACCAATGCTGAGCACCTGATTGTATTTCCCGCCGAGCGCGACGCTGGCAACCAGTCCGAACGTGATGGTAGCGAACAACGGGGCAATTCGAATCATGGGGATTTTCCTCGGTTGCAAACATTGAGAATCTCGCCGCAAAGGGGCCGGAAAGGTTGTTAGTCCGCTGTCTCCTTGGCCAGCTCACGCAGCACCTCGATGCCACGTCGCAGCGTCGAATCGGGTGCGGCAAAACTGATACGGAAGTGAGAGTCCTTGCCGCTGAAAATTTTGCCCGGAATGATCAGCAGTCCCCGGGCGATCGCGCGTTTCGACGAATGCTTCGCCACTGGCGATCGGTGCTTTCGGGAAAATGTAAAACGCACCATTCGGCTTGGTGACGTCGTAACAATCGGCCAGGCCTTCATAGATGAGATTCCGCTTACGACGATAGTCATCCAGATGTCCACCTAAGTTGACCTCCATCGCCCGCAGCGCACCCCACTGTGCCGGCTGGGGAGCACAGACGAAGGAATACTGCTGGAGCTTGAGCATCACGCTGATGATTTCAGCCGGACCATGGACATAACCGACTCGCCAACCGGTCATCGCATGACTCTTGCTAAAGCCATCGATCACAATCGTCTGGTCATTGAAGGAGGCGGGGGACACAAAGTCACCGTCATAAAAAAAGCGGCTGTAGATCTCGTCGGAGACCAGCGCAATCTCTCGATCGGCAGCCAGCCTGGCGACTGCCTCGAGCTCCTCCGCGTTGGCAGTCACGCCGGTCGGATTGGCGGGGCTGTTGAGCAGAATCATTTTGGTGCGAGGGGTCACGGCCGCCGCGATCCGATCGGGATCGAGTCGAAAATCGGGGTAAGAATCAACCGGCACCGGCACGCCTCCGCACATCTTCACCAAGGCCGGATACATCACGAAATAGGGATCGAGGTAGATCACCTCATCGCCCGGATTGATCATCGATAGCATCACCAGCATCAGTCCGCCGCTGGTACCGCTGCTGACGAACAGGTCCCGATCGGAGTGTTGGGGATAGAGTGCCGACACTTCGGCTTTCAACTTTTCGCGAAGCGGCGCGATTCCCTGGGTCGGCGAATAGGCGTTCTTACCCGAGTTGATCGCATCGATGGCAGCCTCTTTGATTTCATCGGGGACATCAAAATCGGGCTGCCCGATCGAAAGGTTGATCGGATTGGTCAGCTTGGCGGCCAAGTCAAAGACTTTACGGATCCCGCTGCTGTCAAAGGCCTCGGTACGCTGGGCGATCCATGGATGCATGGTGAAGGATTCGGCGAGAGAGTGGTTTACGCGGAGCAAAGAGCCGGCGACGATGTCAATGTCTTCCGAGTCTACCAAGCTTTGCAATCTCGACCGAGAGGAGGAACCCCACTTGGCGTCTGTTCGATATGTCGAACCGGTGGTTCGGTTCTGCGCCGTGATCACGCGTCACCCGGCCGCTCGGCAATGGGCGTTGGAGCGGCTGAGCGACCAGTGGGGCAGCATCCAGGTCATGTCGAGCGAGATCCCGTTCGAGGCGGGCGGGTATTACACGCCAACCATGGGCGCCGAGCTGACCAAGACAATGGTCGCTTTTGACGGTTTCCAGGATCCCGCAGGGCTATCGGACTGGAAGCATCAGACGAACGATTGGGAAATCGCTTATGCCGCCGAGTCCAATCATCCCGAACCCCGCCCTTTGAATCTCGATCCGGGATACACCACCCAGGCCAAACTCGTGCTGGCCACGACCAAGGACCGTGACCATCGCATCTACCTGAAAGACGGGCATGTTTGCGGAGGTGACGCTGAACTACGTCGGCAAACAGTGGCAGCACCATCGCTGGTCGTACCCGAGCTATCGCACCGAGGAGGTGGCGGCATTCGCAGGCGAATGCCGGCGGCGGCTACGAGTGCACCTCAAGGAAACCAGGCAATTCCGCACCAAGAACCCGCGGACGCCCCCCAAGTGAATCGACAATGCCACTTCCAGTGAACCTCAGGCGCTAGCCGTGGGCCACTTACTTTGGGCTGTTGAGCTCCATGGATTGATCAGCCGCCACGCGTTAGCGTCCGGTTTTCGCAGTGATGGAGAACCGGACGCTAACGCGTGGCGGCTGATGAAACCGAAAGTAATTGGCATTGGGCGCTAGCCGCGGGCTGCGAGTAGGCCCTTGCGATGCACCCACGGCCCACGGCTAGCGCCTGAGGTTCACCAATGCAGCTAAAGTTCGGTGTCCTTGGGGCGGGCGGAGACGGGACTATGGATTTGTCTTGACTCTGGTAAACTCGCTCGTTTGATCGCTTCCTCCCTTCAACGGAATCGCAAGGCGTGAGTCAACTCGCAGGTAAAATCGTTGCCATCACAGGTGGTGGAACTGGTATTGGGGCTGGGATCGCGCGAGGATTGGCCGAAGCGGGATGCAAGGTCACCGTCGGCGGACGCCGCGTCGAACCGCTCGATCAATTGGCCGCGGCGGTCAAGAGCGAGCATCCGATTCGCACCCACCAGCTGGATGTTGCCGATCCGGCGAGCATTGAAGCTTTCTTTGCCGACATTCGTGACCAGGTCGGAGACGTCGACATTCTGGTCAACAGCGCTGGGATCAACATCCAAAAGCGCACCATGGCGGAGATGTCGCCGGAGGACTGGGAACGCGTGCTCTCGATCAACGCGTCGGGCGCCTACCGTTGCATGCGAGAAGTGATGCCGGCCATGCGGGCTCGTCGTGACGGACTGGTGGTCAACATTTCGTCGATCGCGGGCAAGCGCGCCATCACACTTGGTGGGATCGTCTACTGCGCCAGTAAGTTTGCGATGACCGCACTCGGTACTGCCGTCTCCAACGAGGTGCGAAACGAAGGGGTGCGGATCACCAATGTCTATCCCGGTGAAGTCAACACACCGATCCTTGACAATCGTCCAACACCCGTTTCGCAAGAGCACAAAGATGCGATTCTCCAGCCCGAAGACATCGCCGCTGTGGTGGTGACGATCTGTGCGCTGCCGCCACGTGCCAACGTCCCCGAGGTGGTGATCAAGCCAACCATCCAGGAATGGGTCTGAGCGAATCCAAACGGAAACGAAGCAGCAGATCGGGTTTTGCAACGCAGGAAGGAGCCGACCATGTCAGATCACGACGACTTGCCAGAGTCGGATGTGGAGGCGTCGGAAGCGGACGAGATCAACGAACTATCCCTCGAAGATCTCGGCGCGGCCTTCGCTCGCGTTGCCGCACAGCATGACGCGGAAGACTTCGCGCAACGTGATCCGGCCAGCGCGGATTCGGTCGCTGAGAACGCGGCGGGCGAGAACAGGGCGGGCGAGGATCCCGTCGGCCGGGACGCTGTGTCCGGGGACTCGGATCTGGGCGACACACCGAGCGATGCCGAAGATCGTGTGGTGACTCCGGAGACGATCATCGAAGCCGCCCTGTTTGTGGGCCATCCGGAGAGCAAATCGTTGAGCGAACAGCGGCTTGCATCGCTGATGAGGGACGTCACGCCCGCGGAGGTGGAGGAACTCATCGAGCAGCTGAATCAATCGTATCGAGAAGCGGACCAGGCGCTGAGGATCGTGCGTGACGAACACGGCTATCGGATGACCATCGCGCCGGAGGTCGAGGCGGTCAGGCGCTCGTTCCTCGGTAAGGTTCGCGAAGCGAAGCTGAACCAGGCAGCGATCGAAGTCTTGTCACTGGTCGCCTATCAGCCCGGGATCACCGCCCAACGCGTGCAGGATCAACGCGGGCGTGAAAGCAACGCGTTGCTCAGTCAATTGGTACGGCGTCAACTGTTGCAAATGGAACGCAAGCCGCCCGAGGAAGGTGGCAAGAAGGTGCCGCATTACTATCCGACCGAGCGCTTTCTGGTCCTCTTCGGACTCGAGTCACTCGACGATCTGCCGCAGGTCGAAGAAGGGCTTCGCGAAGGGGAGTGAGTGACTAAAGAAACATCGACGGGTCTGCGATCCAGGCGTCTTCGGTGGGCCGAACGGAGCCGACTTTGACCAGGCTCTGCAGCGCCCGATCGACTTGAAAATCGATCTCCACATTGATTGCTTCCCGGATCAATCGCTCACATTTGCGACGCAGTCGTCGATTGCTGAGCGGTTGGTCGCTGGTCAAGATCGCGTACTGCGCAAGGATTGCTTCCAGCAGCAGTTGCTGATGGCCTAATTGAATCGAATGGTAGCCGACTCCGGCATTGGTATCGAGTTTCTGGAAGTACAGGTTGCGGGTCAGATTCAACTGGTATTTGTTCTTGGTTTGAAAATAGCTGAACACACTTTTGACCAGGTACCCGATCAGAAGTGCCGCCAGGATCGCGCCCCCTTTCAACGTGATCACGGCGAACAAGAGAGCGGTCTGTGCGATTCGACGGAGCGACATCAGGAAACCGCCCAGACTTGGAATGATGATCTTCACGCGGTCGATCCCGGAAATGCGGACGCGCGTCCCCGGCAGCAGCGTGTCGACATCCTGTTTCGGAATGTTCTTGAACATTCTCAGATGGACCGCGGAGGCCACGAGATTCTCATCGGAATCGTCGTCATCGCGCAGTTGAAAGATCAGCACCATGCGCTGATAGACTTGGACTTCCACCGATTCTCGGCGATACAATTTCCGCAGTCGACGCCGGATTCGCGATCCGATGATGTCGCCTCGTGCGTAGACGACGAGCTTCTGAAAGATCTCGAGGTCGACGTGCAGGGGGACCCCGAATTGACTCACCACACCGACGCAGCGAGAGATTTCATCGAACTCCAGACGACGAAAGCCTGCTTCCGTTAGGATCTCGTCACAGAGCGACAACAGCCGCGAGACGTGTTCTTCAAGTAGCGTCTCGGAGGCGGGAAGCGAGTCGGGAAGCGAGGCGGGCGTGCGTTCATCGGCGTCCGGGTCGACCGCCGAGTAGGCGTCCGAGAATTGCGACTGGTACGAAGCCGAACGCTCGTGAAGTATCTTGTCGAGGTCGGCGCAGCACTGGCGAAACGGTCGTTCATGACCGGGCTTCAACTCCCCACGACCAATCAGGTAATCGATCAGCGTACTGGGCGACAGCGGAATGTAGGTTTCAATCGACCAGTGGGGCGCGTCGGGGCGAATGTACCCCGAAGTATGCGCTTCATTCAGCGATCGAGTCAGCGGGCCATTGCCGTTCATCGACTGACCCACCAAGATGCGATCGACAAATGATTCCGACACAAACGGCTCCGATACAAAACTTCTTCAGATTTCGCAAAATCAGGAACAGAGCATGATTCGCGGTGTGGCGCTCGACATGGACGGACTGCTATTCGATACAGAAGGATTGTACTGGGAAGTGGGGGACCAGTTGCTGATGCGTCGTGGCCATCGTTTCTGCAAGGGCCTGCAGAAGCGGATGATGGGACGGGTCGGTGTCGCCGCCATGCAGGAAATGGTCGATTACTTTTCGCTCGCCGAATCGGCCGAAGCGATGCTGGAAGAGTCGGATGTACTGTTCTCGGGGATGATCGAGCGAGGCGTGGAGGAAATGCCCGGCTTGTCGGACTGGATCGAGTTTCTGAGCCATTCCGCTATGCCGTTCGGTCTGGCGACGAGCAGTCGCAGGAAGTTCGTGGAGGTGATCTTCCGGCAAATCCCCTGGCGAGAAAACCTGGCGTTCACGCTGACCGGAGACGATGTTTCTCGTGGCAAGCCCGATCCGCAAATCTACCAGATGGCCGCAGAACGACTCGGGATCCCAACGCATCAGATGTTGGTCCTGGAAGACAGTGGGAACGGATGCGCCGCCGCCGTTGCCTCCGGCGCCTGTACCGTGGCGGTCCCCAGCCCGCATACCAAGGACCAAGACTTTGAGGGAGCGACGCTGGTTGCAGAGTCGCTGCTGGATCCTCGTCTTTGGGACCTGGTGCGAACTTCGCTACTGGGATGAAGCCGTCGGCGTAGTCGTCGTTGAAACCGTCGGCGTGGCGGTGGATGAAACAGTGTGCGAATCGCCGCCGGTTACGAACCATCCCTCGAGCGGATCGGGCAGCCCAAAGGCTTTGTGATACTCACGCTGCCGTGTCTCAATCCACACCAGTGTCTCTTTGTGCAGTCTGGTTGGCTGCAGACGGATCGCGCGTCGCGCCAGTTGCTTGGCTCGCGAAAAATCTTGACCGGCGGCTGCGGCCACCGCCAAGTTATGAATCGCAGGAATCTGTGTCGGATAGCGCTCGACCACCTCGGACCAGATCTTCTCGGCGTCTCCCCATCGCCCGGCCAACGCGGCCGCATTGCCGCGACGCACGGCGCGACTGCCAGGCATCACGTAGGCGATTTCGATTTGAACTTGTTCGCGCCGAATCGAAGGGGTCAGCAACCGATAGCTCTCTCTGTACCGCCGCGGTGGTCAGAACTTCATCGCGACTGCTGCTAAGTGCCAGGTCCGGATAACGATCCACCGCCTGCTCGGTATCGATGGTGATCGGAATCCCACCCCCCGTCGATCCATTTTGCAGTGAGGTCAGGCACCACGAGATCGTCAGCGAATCGTGCTCTCCATCATCCGCCGTCTCGTTGCGGCCCTCGATCACCTCGCCGCGAAGCAAGAACTCCACTCCCTCACGGCGGGCGACCGCAGCAAGAGCCAAATCGCTCGGTTCGTCGTCGGTCGCCGAAACCAGTTGGATCTCGGCCTCGTTGTGCAGCGTTTGGTAGTCGACAAGACTTGTTTGGCGGCCTGCGTCGCGTGGTGCCATTGCCAGCAGTTTTGTGCGGACTTGCTCGCGAGAGTTTCTCAGGTCCCGCGACGGCTGAAACCACCACCCGTTTCCCCACCGTCGACGCCAGAGCAGGGGGCTCCCAGACATGCACAGGAACGCCCATCCGGCAACCGGTGGGGAGGCAAGCGATGACGAGCACCAGGAATGGCAGAAAGACGGGGCGACGCATGCTCGACCTGTAGGATTTCCCGCCCGGGCAGGTCAAGTTCGGTGTCGGCGCGGAACACCCCGAAGGGCTGGCGCTGATGCCATCTACTTTCTTTCTAGCGGCACGGCGCAAGCCGTCCGGTCTCGACAACCGAATCACACCGAAGAACCGGAGGGCTTGCGGGCTGTTGATTTAGCAACCCGCCGCGTAAGCAAGGAACAACAGCCGTCCACTCGCTCACGCTTCCGGTTAGGATTCCGGCGCTGCGTACCTAAACACGAATGAATCAACAGCCCGCTTGCGCCCTGCCGCTAGCATGTCGCACAACACGGGAGTTGTACCGGCTGTTTCTCAGGCAACGGGTTGGCCGAGCGCAATTTGCATGCTTTCCCGCCGAATCCCATCACTACCGTAAAAGATCACCGTGTTCTTGAAGAAATCACAGATCGCCGTCAGTTTCACGCTTCGCGGTCCGTGAAGACAGAAGTAAACCCCGACGGTTTTACCGCCGCGAACCACTTCGCGTTGGGTCATAGGGAATTGATTGGGTTCGAGATGTCCAAGTTGGCAGAGCCTTTTTTCAATGGTGGTGCAGAGCATCGTGTAGTCAATCTTGCGAGGTGACAGGCCGATCATCAGCTTCCTTGGGGGCTTGCGAATAGATCACGAAGGTGCTGCGAACAGCACCGATTTCACTCGTCCGGCAGCATGGATATCGGCGGCGATCGGTGGAGAAGATTAGTTCCCAAAAAAGTCTATAGTCCACACTCGGATAAGGCAGGCAAGGCTTGCGGATTGTGCCGTTTTCCCACCTTGAGGCGAAAATACTTGGGGAACAATCCGATCCTTGAAGCAAGTTTCGCGAGCGAGCCGGTGAGACTCGGCGTCGGTCAACCTTCAGGCGCTAGCCGTGGGCCATCTCGTGAACCTCAGGCGCTAGCCGTGGGCCATCTCGTGAACCTCAGGCGCTAGCCGTGGGCCATCTCGTGAACCTCAGGCGCTAGCCGTGGGCCATCTCGTGAACCTCAGGCGCTAGCCGTGGGCCATCTCGTGAACCTCAGGCGCTAGCCGTGGGCCATCTCGTGAACCTCAGGCGCTAGCCGTGGGCCACTCCCTTGGGATTTCATCAGCCGCCACGATTGGTACCTGACACCTGTTCCGCGCCGGACGCCAACGCGTCGCGGCTGATAGGGTCGCAGAGCATCGTTGCACTGGGCGAACGCTTAGCGATGGAAGAGTCTCTCGCGATCCGGTTGGGTGATCCGTCCGTGAATGTCTTGCAGAATGACCTGTTCGAGCGACGTGTCCCGTCCCAGCGGAATCCATCCAAGCGTTTGTGGGCTGGCGTCGAAGCATCCGTAATGCGTACGACGGTGCCGTCATGACGAGTTCTTGCCGTCGATTCTGTCGCATACTGACTACGATCCGTATCCTCGAGATCTTTTTGCACAATCACTTCGAGGATGTAGCCGGCGGCTCCCGGGCGTACGGTGACAATGGCGCGGCGGCGAACCGACTGCAGCGTGCTTTGCAGTCGCTCAAAGCCTGACGTGGAATCTTTACGCCACGGTTCCAGCAGCGAAGCACCGATTCGATAGGACGTTTCCACTCGGCCGTCCAGGATGATCCCACCCGAGTTTTGAACCGGCTGCTCCCGAGCGATGCGGAAATAGTCATCAACGGCATCGACAACTTGGGACCAGACGAAATCGTCTTCGGCCGGAGGCAATTCCAGAGGATTGGGAACAAAGTTCTCCGGCACGCTGTTGTCGAGACGGTAGGCGAGTCGCCCGCATCCGGTCAGTCGCGTAACCGAAGACGGCCAACAGCAAGGATCCGGCGATCGAAATCGTCTTGAGAAGCCCTGGCGAGGAATCCAGATGTCGTGAATCGCTTGGCATGACGGGCTCATCGGTTCTTCGTCGCGGAGTAGCGACGAGCGATGCTGTCGGGCAGCGGTTTGGCGCCGGGTGTATCGTCAGGGAACATGGACCAAACAGGAATCATGACCTGCATGCTCTCCAGCACCTCGCGTTGTGACTTGTCGATCTTTTCCTGTCGCAGCGTCGCACGAATCTCATCCTGCACTTCGCTCAGCGGAGTCACGCCGGCGTCGTGTCGTTCCAGCACGCGAATGATGTGAAACCCGAGATCGTCTTCGATGATCTCGCTCATCGCGTTGAGTGGAATCGAAAAGATCTGCTTGTCGAGCGGATCGGAAGCCAGCGCGCCTTGGGCGGTCCAATCGTGGACGCCACCTTCTTTGGCGAAAGGCTCTTGGCTTTTTTCACGTGCGACTGCCTGCAGGCTGCCACCGAAATAGGCTTCGCGTCCCATTTCCCAAATGGCCTCATGAGCGGCCGCTCGTGACGGGAACTTCGAAAACAAGACGGTCATCTGTTCCCAGCGAGCTCGCCGGGGCCTTTCAAACTGTTCCGTGTTCGCCTTGTAGAATTCCACGATCTCCGCGATCGAAACCGTTGGCTCGCGGTCGATCTTGCTGCGGATGTAGAGGTGGCCAAGCATGGCGTCAATGAATTCGCGTTGTCGCGCCGATAACGAACTCCCCTTCTTGCGAAGCTCATCGTCCAATTTGGTTAGATCGGTGACTCCGTATTGTTCCTTCAGTTCCGGGATCTCGGTCTCGAAAAACATCTGACGAGCTCGTGAGGTCAGCTTCGCGTCCGCTTCCTGCCGCTTATCGGCCGCTTCGGTCCCGACTTGATCCAGCAGAAACGCTTCCCGCATCATCTTGTTTTGAATTGCCTGGGCCAGCATTCCGCGCATGAGATTGACACGTGCGAAGTGAAGTTGATCCGGGGGGATCTCTTGATTCGTTTTCGACGTGACTTCCTCGATCCGAGCTTCCACCTTCGGCATCAAGTCTCCAAGCAGAATGGGCGTCTGTCCGACGTACGCGACAATCGCCGCGGGATCCTCGGGAAGCTCAATCACTTGCGCTTGGTCGACTTCGTTGCGAGTCGGGACCTGTCCCGAAGCCGGCAACGGAAATAGCAGTCCCGCGAGCAGCAGGATCGTCGAGATTTTGAGGCGCGGCGGCATTCGGTGCACTGCGACAGGAGGATGATAACGTTCGATTCGGTGCTGGCTTGTAGCCCGAATTTTCAGGTCGACACAAGAGCGATATTCCCCCCGGGGAAGCTCGCCCCATCACTTTCCTCTCTTTCCTCGCAATCATCATTTTTCGTAGTCTCCGCTGCTCAAGGGAGATCGGCATCGACTGCCGATACGAAACTTCTCACGACTCGTTCAGTGCAATCATGTCGAGCGACTCAGAAAAACCGGCGAAATTACGGTTGCTTTCGACGCCTCATCGCTCGCCTAGCGACGAAGCCGCGAGGTTTCGCATGGCCAGCTTCCTGTGGGTCGCCTGCATCACCTTGTTGCTGGTGCCCATGGCAACGCTGCTGGACATGCCGATTGCCAGATGGTTTGCCCAACGACCGCTGCCCGCGGTCGTCGGTGACGCGCTTGACCTGTCCCTGATTTACGCCCACGGTTCGGGCATCGCCCTGATCCTGGTCGGCGTCCTCCTGTTGGCACCGAGATGTCGCTGGCACGTCCCGCGGTTGACGGCGCTGGCCCTGGGTGGCAGCGCGGTCTCGACACTGGCCAAGATGTTCGTCTTGAGGCCCCGCCCCAACTCGCTGAACCTGGATGCGGCGGGCAACGACTATGCATGGATCTGGTCGTTCGACTGGACGCTCGCGCATGTGGCGAATTTTGACGCCAGCACGCGTGCATTTCCGAGCGCCTACCTGGCGACAGCGACGGCCCTGACCGTTGGGCTCTGGGTCGTTGTGCCCCGCGGACGATGGCTCTTTGCCGTGCTCTGTGCCGGCACGCTGCTGCAACGTTTGTACTGCGGTGCGCACTTCCTGAGCGACCTGTTTGGATCTGCTGCGATCGGGCTTTGGTGGTCCTTCGTCTGCTATCACCCCAGTCTGATGGGCGGAATCTTTGACAAGATGGAACCGGAGCGTCGCCCTCGACGACGCCCGTTGCACGACGTCGAATTTGGGATTCCCAACGTGGCGAACCGGGATTCGAAGGTGGAAGCCACGCCGAGATCGCCATCCACGGCAAAGCCGAGCCATTCCGATGATGCGCCGCGGCGAGCTGCCTGAGCGAATGCTCGCTTTCAGGGCCCTGATCTCAATCCGCTGGGTCCTCGAGATCAAAAAGGATCAAGAGAGCGTCCGCAACCGATCACGCAAAGGTTGAATGATGGCTCGAGGCACGAACTTCGCCAGCTTCTCGTCGTCACTGCTCAGCGCCGCAATCTGCTTCAACAACGAACTGCTGACGTGGGCGTAGCGCTCGGCCGCCATCAAAAACACCGTCTCGATTTCCGGATCGAGCTGCTGGTTGGCCATCATCATGGTGAATTCACCAGCGATATCGGTCAGCGGTCGAATCCCCCGAACCATCACTCGGGCGCCGATCGAACGGACGAAGTCGACCGCCAAACCGGTGAACACTTCGATGCGCACGTTGTCCAAATCTCCCGTCACGCTCCGCACCAACTCGATACGGTGCTCCGGCTCAAACAGCGACTGCTTTTCCGCATTGATCCCGATCCCAATCACCAAGTCATCAAACAACGGAGAAGCTCGCCGAATGATGTGCAAGTGCCCAAGTGTGATCGGATCAAACGAGCCTGTGTAAACGGCAGTGCGAAAAGTGGGCATCTGGCTATCCCAAGTGCGAACTTCGAGGAGAGAAGGGAGATGAAAAGTTACAAGCAGTCGGCAACCACTTCGACCAGTCGCCCGAGATCGGCCTCATCATTGTAGGCGTGAACGCTGGCCCGCACGCCGCCATCACGGCAACTGACCACCACCTTTTGCTCCAGGGCCCTGCGGCGGACTTCAGCCGGCTCGACCCCAGGCACTTCAAACGACAGGATTCCGCTGCGGTTGGCGGCCGATGAAACGTGCCGGGTCAACGCGCCGGCCGCACGCAATTGTTCGTTGAGCCGATCCATGAGATCCACCACACGATCTTGGATGGACGCTTCCCCATGCCGTTGACGAACCTTCAAGAACATTTCCAGCGACGCGCTCAAAGCGGCCGCCCCCAGCATGTTCGCCGAGCCTGACTCGAAACGGGCAGCGGTCGGTCGCAAGTCGAGCTGCGGGCTCGCATAATTGAAGCTGTTCCGAACGCTGTTCCAGCCAACGTTCCCGCAGCGAATCCGCTCCAGGTGACGGCGCGCGATCATCGCCACGCCCAAGCCTTCCGGGCCAAGCAGCCACTTGTGGCCATCGGCCGCCAGGAAATCGACCGGAGTCTTCTGCAAATCGAGCGGATAGACCCCCAGCCCCTGAATCGCATCCAAAAAAACCATCACGCCCCGGCGGTGCGCCTCCTCGACCAAACGCTCGAGATCGATCCGATACCCGCTGGCATAGCCGACCCAGCTGACCCCGATCAGCCGAGTCGACGCATCGACCCGCGCGATCAGGTCCTCCACACGAACCTCGCCATCTCGTCGCGGGACGATTCTCAGCTCCACGCCGCGAACCTGTTGGTTCTGCCAGGGGAACAGGTTGCTGGGGAACTCGCCCTCGGGTACGACCACGCTCTCGCCCGGCTGCCAGGGCCAACCTTCTGCGACCAGGTTGATCCCGGTGGTGGTATTGGGAACGAGACAGATTTCCGACGGATCTGCCCGCAAAAGACGCGAAAACTGCTCCCTCAGCTGCTCCAACTTGGCCGCCCAGGATGGCCAGACGGTATCACCCATCAGAGCTGCCTCGTCGGCAAATCGGTGGATCGCGACTGGCAGCGGGACCGCTCAAGGGAGCCACGGCGGCATGGTCAAAGTAGGCCCAGTTTGGCGCAATCGGCATCTGGGCCCGCCACCACAGCCAGGGAGACTCGTCGAGCATTGGCTCCGGTTCGAGACAGCCTTTTTCCGACCCTTGTGGGTCAACATTCCGCGTTTTCATCGAAGATTCTCCCTGCTGATCGCGGAATTCCTGGATTTATCGTTACAGAAGGCTGGCATGCGAGCATTCGGTAATTTAGCTATCAGACGTAGGCTTGGGAAACGTGGCGAATTGCAACTATACTGCGTCCTCCAATGAGATTGCATCCGTGTTGACTCTTCCTTCTCTGTCTCTTCGGCGAGGTTCTTGATGCCCAAGGCGCTTTGTCTGATCAGCCTTGTGGCGTCGATCTTGATCGCCGTCCTGTTTCTGGCCGATGCCGCAATGGGCATGCTCGGAATGGCTGAGATTGCGCCATTACGAGGGGCCAATCTGATGATGGACATCGCCTTTGTCTTGATGGGCGCAGCGATGATCTACCTGAGCTGGTCGACCTACCGCGAACAGCGCTAGATCGGCGAAAAGGGGTCAGACGCTAAAAGCCGGAACGGCCCGAAGGGTGCTTCGCATTTTTGGTGTCTGACCCCTTTTCGCCGACCCCTTTTCGCCATCTGGCAACTCGAGGTGAAATCGGCCGCGTTCGCCTCGGCTATGATGTTCGGCTCTGTTTCAGCGACGCCGCCGCTGCGACGTGTGTTCGTTACTCGAATGACTTCGGGAGCCCTCATGTCCCTTTCACGCCGTCATTTTCATTGTTTGTTGGGAACGTCGGTTGCCGGGGCAGCGAGTCAACCGTTCGCGAAGTTGGCAACCGCGGCAGACACTGGGCCTCTGGAAACGTTTGTACCGACGCGCGCGATCACCCGAGGTCCACTCAATCATTGGTTTGGCTACTACGACAAGCGTGAATTCGATCCGACTGGACGCTACGTGTTGTCGAATGAAACTTCGTTTGAGGGACGTGCCCCGACCGGTGAGGATTCGATCGCCGTTGGTTTCGTCGATACGCAAGATCACGACAGCTGGCATCCGATCGGCCACAGCCGTGCCTGGGGATGGCAGCAAGGTTGCATGCTTCAGTGGGTCGGAGACCGCGGTGAAACGATTCTTTGGAACGACCGCGAGGGAGATTCCTTTGTCTGTCGTCTCTATTCCATGGCCGATCATTCCATCAGGACGATTCCGAAGCCGATCTACACGATTTCGCCTGACGGACGGTTCGGACTCTCGGTCGATTTCCGCCGAATCGACAATCTTCGTCCCGGTTACGGATACGACGGGCTGGCTGATCCCCACGTGGCCGAGCGGGCTCCGCAAGACTCGGGGATCTGGCGAGTCGATTTGCAAACGGGTAAGGACGAATTGATCCTTTCACTTGCCGATGTTGCGGCGATTCCGTGGCCGGATGGTCAAACACACGCCGAGGCCTGGCACTACTTCAATCACCTGTTGATCAATCCGTCGGGAACCCGATTCATTGTGTTGCATCGATATCGACCAAAATTCGATCCGGAAACGCGACAGTTCGAAGGTAATTTTGTCACGCGGATGTTCACGGCAAACGTCGATGGCTCCGATCGATTCGTGCTCGATCCCAGCGGCTTTACCTCGCACTTCATCTGGAAGAATGACCGCCAGGTGACGATGTGGACCAAGCCAATCGGACACCGGAACGGGTTCTTCCAGTTCACCGACAAGACCCGCGAGGTGATTCCGGTCGGCCAGGACCAGATGCCCGTCAACGGCCACAACACGTACCTTGCCGATCCGTATGGCGACTGGATTCTCAACGACACGTATCCAGACAGCCGGACCTCACGCCAAACCGTGTACCTCTACCACGTTCCCAGCGGTCGCCGATTTGACCTCGGCCACTTTCCGTCGCCGCCAGCCTATCGCGGTGAGTGGCGCTGCGACACGCATCCGCGCAGCAGTGACGACGGAACTTTGGTGGCGATCGACAGCCCACATGATGGTGGGCGACAGGTCTACCTGCTCGATATCCGCGAAGTCCTCGATTCGATCGGCTAAGGCAGAGCGTTTGGATGGCGAAAAGGGGTCAGACGAACAAGGGGTCAGGCACCAAAAACCGGAACGGTCCGAAGGGTGCTTCGCATTTTTGGTGTCCGACCCCTTTTCGCCATCTGGCAACTAGAGTCCCGCCATCTGCCGCGCCTTGTCCGCGACCTTGAGGTATTGCGTGCGAAGCCCGCTGTCGAGTTCATCCTTGTCGATCAAACGCAATTGTCGGATCGCCTCGATCGGATCTTGATTGACGGTCAACTCAATCGTGGCCAAACGGATCCGCCACCTCGCGGCGTACGCAGGATAGGCATCGCAACCGATCGACAACACCGTGACAGCCGGCTTGATGTGCTTGCTCTTGATCAGGCCTTCGGCGAGTTTCCCCATTGCCACCGCTGACAACACCACGCCAGGATCCTGTTTGCGGATCCCGGCCAACTTTCGCACCGCGGAGGTGCAATCACCGCGAGCCACCAGCGCTTCGATCTCACGCTTGGCAGTCTGAATCGGGTCGATCTCCATCGAGCCATCGTCAAAGGAGGGCAATCCCGCGTCGAACAGAATCGGATCCAGTGGGCCGACCGGTTGCGAAGTTGATGTCGGCCCGACTGCGGGCGCAGCGGGGACGTCGACAGGCATCGCCGCGGCAGGCTGAATTCGCGGTATCGGAGCTTGCGATTGGATCTTCGCCGCAGGGCGGGCTTGGGGGTGCGGCCCCGGTTGGGTCTTCGGCACGGGGCTCGGCTGCAGTTCATGAGCCATCTTGGGAACGACAGCCTGCGGCGGGCCCTGCGGCCGTGCCGCCTCGATGGCCTGCTGCCGTTCCTTGAGCTCGCGGGCAATCGTCCGCTTGGCAACGAACTTGGTACCGGTCCCAAGCGAGATCAAGTCAAACCCCTCGCAATCAACCCAGCCGTAATAGAGGGTCGCCAATCCAAACACGGCACCGACCACGAACCCATTCAAGTGGAGTGCTTCACTGCTGATCGCCATTCCCAACATCAGGAACATGAAGAACTCTTTGGCAACAAAGATTCCACAGACAGTGAGCACCGACCATTCGCGTTCTCCGCCACCAAAGGACGTCCCCGGCAGGCCAAAGTAAAAATAGACGTCGAACTCGTTCACCGGCGCCCAAATCGCACAGACTGCCAGCAGTCCAAAGATCACCGCCGATGCGCCGAGCGACCCGAAGCCGTCCTTCATCAGGTCCTTGCGCCACTGCTTGGTCAGTTCCTCCTTCGTCTCCTCGTCCATCGGGTTGGCGGGATCATTGAACAGGTCGACCAAGCTCTGCGCATCGTCGATCGGATCCGACGGCAACATGATGGCCTGCTGGGTGAATCCCTGAAATGTGCCAATCGCCATGTACAGGATCAGCATCCGCCACCAGCCAATCTTGCCTTCGACGATCAATCCAAAGGGAAACAGAAAGAGCATGTTCCCAATCAGGTGCAGCCAGCCGATGTGCAAAAAATTGTGGGTGACCCACTGCAGCGGATGCAGGCCGTCGCCGAAGGAGAGAATCCAAGGCGTGACGTCATAGCCCGTCACACTGACGAGCAAATGAATGAAGACGTTGATCGCCAACATCACCGACGTCACGATCGGATAGTGATAGATCGGGGCGTCAGTGCCATAGATGAAGAACATCGGGGGTCACCCACTAACGCTGCTTACGTACCCAAGCGACATAATGACCGAGTTGATCGTGTGCCAACAATGCCTCGACCGTATGGTAGTGCCTGCCCAGTTCTTTCTCACGGGGAATCAACTTGTGGATCGTGTGGTGGCAATCCCGACACAGCGAGATCGTTTCTTGCATCTGCTCTCGCGTGAATCGTTTTCGAAACCACTTGTTGGAATGGCAGGTTCGAGGAATCAAGTGATGCTCGGTCGTCGCCTGACGCATCCGTCGCTGGCAAAGCCGACAGCGATGACCATCCTGACGATCTTGATTGCGGTGCTTCATTTTTTCAACAGATCGAGTGCCGCCGCGGTCATCGTCAAGACTCCCGTTCTCAACGAAGGCTCGACATCCGGATAATACTGGTTGCTGTGCAGCGATGGCGGAGGGACATCAAGTTGCTCAAACCGGTCGAGTCGCGATTGACTGACTGTTCCCAGCCAGTACATCACGATCGGAACCCCGGCGCGGCCGAATTGGCTGAAGTCTTCTCCTCCCATCGACGGCTCTTCCTCCACCACATTGTGATCACCGATCGCGGCTTGGAAGACGGTTCGCAGCCTTGCCGCCAGATCGTCATCATTCTTCAGCGACGGCGTCCCCTCGCTCATCGTCACCTCAGGCTCCGGCGCGTCAAAGCTCTGTGCGACCGCCTTGGCTTTCCGGCGAATGGCATCCAGGATTTGCGCTCGCACCTCATCGCTGTAGCTTCGCACCGTGATCTGCAGCGTGCAGCTGTCACCGATGATGTTGTGCTTGGTACCACCGTGAATCGCGCCCACGGTCACGACCGCAGGGTCGATCGGACGCACTTCGCGACTGACAATCGTCTGCAGGGCGATGACCAGATGAGCCGCCTGGACAATCGGGTCGATCGCCGTATGCGGCTGCGAACCGTGTCCCCCGCGACCCTTGACGAGGATGTCCACGCTATCGACATTCGCCAGCGCGTAGCCCGCAAGCAATCCGATTTCTCCAGCCCGCTTGTTGCTGCTGCAGTGCAGCGCCACGGCAAAATCAGGCTTCGGAAAGCGTTCAAACAGTCCGTCGTCGAGCATCGCTTTGGCACCCGCACCACGCTCCTCGGCAGGCTGCGCAATCACCATCAACGTCCCCGACCAGTCGTCACGGTGCTCCGAAAGGTAACGAGCCGTCGCGATCAGATTGGTCATGTGAATGTCATGTCCGCAAGCGTGCATGACACCTGTCGTTGCACCGCTTGGCAACTCGATCGTCTTGCGTCGACGCATAAGGCAACTGCGTCTGCTCGGTGACTGGAAGCGCATCCAAATCACAGCGAAGCATCAGGGTTGGCCCAGGCCCGTTCGCCAGCAACCCGACCACACCATGCCCACCGACGTCCGTCGTCACCTCGAATCCGCTATCGCGCCAGGTTTGCGCCACAAACGCTGCCGTTTCCTGCTTCGTCATAGGAAACCTCCGGGTGAGTGTGCAACCATCGATAGGTTTCCAGCAGTCCCGGTAACTGTTTGTCGAACCAACCGGAAACGTCACCCGCGCCTTGCGCAAAGGTTGACGGCGCGACCAGGCAGACGGTCATCATCGTAAGCAACAGTCGAATCACGGAGCGGCCTCAAACGATTTTCTGAATTGGATTTCCGAGGCCTGCATTCTAGCCCACCGTCGAACCGATCGCGACACACCGAATGGTCAGCGTTCGTGGCGACGCCTTTCGGTTTGAATGAAATCCAGAGTTTCTTCCATTTCTGCCAATCCGCCGTGACCACTTGCTCGTCGTTTCGATAGATGGATGATGTCTCCCCGCGACTGGTCGCGGTGGTTCTTCGCTTGCTGTCCCAAAGACCTTTCGATCCTAGGTGTCAACATGAACAATCGTACTCGATGGCGTTTCCTCCCCCATTGCTGCTGCCTGCTGGTGTTGCTAAGTGGTTGCGGATCCGAAGCTACCACCGACTCCGAGGGCGTCGCTTCGGCGGCCCGAGCCAGTCTCCATGCGTTGGACGCCCAGGTCCCGATGAGGATGCCCCCAGATGAGGGCGTCGGTCCGGGGCAAGGTGGTGAACAATACGACCGGATCGTTGACAACCCCTTCCAGAGCGTGGTCGATCACCCGCAGAGCACCTTTTCCATCGACGTCGACACTGCGTCCTACAGCAAGGTCCGACAGTACCTCGTGGAGTACAACCAGCTTCCGCGACCTGATGCGGTTCGCATCGAAGAGATGCTGAACTATTTCCCCTACCAGTACGAAGCTCCCTCGGGAAATCCGTCGGAACCGTTCGCCGTTCATGTCGCCGTCACCGAGTGCCCTTGGAACACCGAACACCGGCTCGTCCGCCTGGCGCTGAAAGGTCGCGAGATCGAACGTGATTCGCGACCCAACAGCAACCTGGTGTTGCTGATTGATTCCTCTGGATCGATGCAGCAACCCAATAAACTGCCTCTGCTGAAACGAGGGATGCGGCTACTGCTGGAACAGCTCAGCGAGTCGGATCGCATCGCCATCGTGAGCTATGCCGGATCCGCTGGACTCGTTCTGGACAGCACTCCGGCGAGCGATTCCGATACTGTCATGCAAGGCCTCCAATCAGCTTCAAGCCGGCGGCAGCACCAACGGCGGCCAAGGCTTGCAACTTGCCTACCAGGTCGCTCGAGATCACTTCATCCCTGGCGGCACCAATCGCGTGTTGCTCTGCACCGACGGTGATTTCAACGTCGGCATGACGGGTACGGATCAAATGGTTCGGCTGGTCGAACAGCAGTCCAAGGATGGAATCGACCTGACCGTGCTCGGATTCGGCATGGGAAATCTGAATGACGCGATGCTCGAACAGATCAGCGGCCGAGGCAATGGAAACTACGCTTTCATCGATACGTACAACGAAGCCAAGAAGGTTCTCGTGGAACAGCTCGCCGGAACGCTCGTCACGATCGCCAAGGATGTCAAAATCCAGATCGAATTCAACCCGCAAAAGGTCGCGGCGTATCGCCTGATTGGCTACGAAAATCGAGTCCTCGCCAACGAAGACTTCAATGACGACAAGAAGGACGCCGGCGAGATCGGTGCCGGCCATAGCGTGACGGCGCTGTACGAACTGATCCCCGCCGGTATCTCGCTCGACGAGTCGGTGGCTCAGACGGACGAACTCAAGTACCAGACCACACGAGAACTTTCCTCGGCCGCTCAGTCGGATGAGCTGCTAACGGTCAAACTCCGCTACAAACTTCCCGAGCAAGCTGAGAGCGACCTGATCGAACAGGTGGTCTTTGACAACGACTCGATGTTCGAACAAGCCGACCAGGAGTTTCAGTTCGCGGCCGCCGTTGCCGGATTCGGGATGTTGCTCCGCGACAGCGAGTACCGAGGCGAGTGGAATTTCGAGTCCGTGCGGAAAACGGCCGAAGCATCGATCGGTAGCGACCCGCATGGATTCCGCGAAGAGTTCCTGGAACTGGTCGCTGTGGCGCGAGGCCTCAAGGGATCACCGTAAGAGAGTCTTTGGCAGAATGATGGTGGGCAGAATGATAAGAATGAAAGTGCAGGACTCATGCATCGTGCACCATGATTCTGCGACCCATCATCTGCACCCATCATTCTGCCACCCATCATTCTCCACTCTCTCTTCGGTCGGGCGCTGCTTCCAGAACGTGCGAGCCTGGCGGCTGAGCACGTCGGCTCGCTCGGTTTGGCCGGACTCGCGCAACGTCTCGGACAACAAACGTAGTTCGCTCGCCATCTCCTTGCGTCCGAAGACCGATTCGGGTCGAGCCGACAGGAATGCGGCCTGCTGGCCAACCGCTTCATCGAGGATCTCGATCGACTCATCCAACCGATTCATTTCTCGCAGCGTCAGGCCATGCTCGCGCAGGCGCCGTGGCCAAGAAGACACGATAGGCGGCGACCTCGGGAAATCGAATGGCAAGTCGTCTGAGCAATTCGGTGGATCGTCGATGGATCGAATCTGCCAATTCAAGATCTTCTCGACGTACGAGCGTTGCCTGTAAATTCAGCGCACGGGCGAGAGCGATCTGGTAACGCGGGATCGTGGGAAAGTCCTGATTCAAGTCTTGCGCAACTTGGTGGCTCGAGCGATCTTTTCCATCCGGTCCGAATCACTGTCTTCGTCGCTATGGGCGGCCAGGATCAGCGTCTCGCTCAATTCGCAGCGATAGTCGGGAACCTCCGGAAAGTCGATCACCAAACGTTCCAAAATGGACGCGGCCGATTGCCGGATCTCGGTAGCGTAAACGTGTTCGTTGCAGACTTCCGCGATCGAATGGTAGTTCAAGTAGGCGCGGGCCAAGGCCAGGCGGAACTTGGGCTCCATCGGGCTGTCTTCGACCAAGCCCTGCAACAACATGATGGCGTATCGATGTCGACTCGTGCTTTCCTCGCCAAGCCTTAACCGCCACAGCACCAAACCGAGATTGCTGTTGGTCTGCGCGAGTTCGAACATGCAGTCGACCGACGATTCATGCTTGGCCAACTCGAGACGAAAGGATGTATCGAGCATGCTCCAGGACTTGTCTCGCCTCGCGCGAATGAAATTCGCGGTGGAGCAGCATGGCGAGTCGATTGAGCACCGAAGCCGTCTCCGCGGTCAACTTCGCATCGGCGTCCACTCGCTCGGCCTGCGGGACGAGCAGGTCGGCACTGCGACGATAGGCTTGCTCGGCATCGTCATAGCGCCCGAGTCGCTCGAGGATGTCCCCGGCGCGACGATAGGCCTTGGCGGTCTCGCGAACCAGTTTGGGACTTGCGGCGTTCTGCTGTGCGAAACGATCGTAAAACTCCAGCGCTTCTTCCAGCACTTCGGCGGTCTGGTCCGAAACCACAAAGCGAAACTGCGGCTCCGTCTCGCCGTCGGTGGCTTCGGGGGCGACCGGGTGCGACATCCAATCGGACTCGAAACGTTCGAGCAATCGATCCATCGAGCCCAAGGCGAGCGATAAATTGTTTTCTGCCCTGGCACCTTCCACTTCTGCGTTGCGTTTTTCGGCGATCGCTTTCCGCCAATTCCAACTGACTGCCGAAAAAGAAAGGATCGCACCGAGCGCCAGCGCCAAACTCATGCCGGCCACGACCGGGTTGCGGCGACTCCATCGATAGATTCGTTCCAGTGGGCCTGTCCGCCGGGCCCGAATCGGTCGATCCTCGCAAAACCTGTGAAGATCCTCGGCAAACGCCTCGGCAGATCGATAGCGACTCGCCGAGGAGCGGGCGATCGCTTTCAAGATGATCGTCTCGAGATCTCGCGGAATTTCAGGACAGATCGATCGTGGCGAAGCCGGCGCGCACTTGGCAACCTGTCGAATCAACGAACCTCGGCTTTCGCCATCGAAGGCTGGTCGCAACGTTGCCAATTCATACAGCGTCAGACCCAGCCCGTAGACATCGCTGCGCGGATCATAGCGCCCGTTGAGCTGCTCGGGCGACATGTATCGCAGACGTACCAACCACATCACCCGATCGACTCAATCTTTCCTGTTCGTGCGTCACGGCCAGGCCGAAATCAGTTACCCATACCCTCAAGTCGGAGTCGAGAATCAAGTTGCTTGGCTTGATGTCACGATGCCTGACCCCGGCGTTGTGGGCGTAATGCAGCGCATCGGCCACCTGGATGCCAATCTCCGCGATCTGTCGCCAATGATCGCGTCCCAATCGACGCGAGCGGCCTGCCTTGTCATGTTCGTGCTCGCGTTCATGCTCGACCAGATCCTCCGGACCGAGCTCAATCACTTCCTCGCTTTCGCAATCCGTCTCGGCGATTGCTCGCTCGGCCGGCGTTTCCAAGAACGCCTGTCGCGAAGGCCGGCGGTGATGCACGACGTGGGCGATCAACTCACCACCGGGCACGCTTCCCGCCATCGGTTCCAGGGATTGAATGACTTGATCCAGTGGAATGCCGTCGATGTACTGCATGACGAAGTAATGCATGCCATCCTGCTGACCGACGCCAAACACCGGAACGATATTCGTGTGGTGTAACTTGCCCGCGGTTTCGGCTTCGCGCTGAAATCGCTTGAGCTGATTCGAATCGCCGAAAGCTTGTTTCGGAAACACCTTGACGGCAACACGTCGGTGTAGTGACTGCTGCTCCGCTTCATAGACGATGCCCATCCCGCCGTGGCCGATCTCACGGATGATCTTGTAATCACCCAGTCGTTCCAAACGATCGACATGCAAACGAATCGGTCGATCGGTTGATTTCGTCTTCAGAGACTTGAGATCTTCCATCGCAATCATCGCCGGAAACAGCTCGCTGATCTGCTCGGCATATTGGCGATGCGCCGCGATGTACTGATGAATCTGAGGGTTTTCTCCACGACGCCGCCGAGCCAGGAACTCTTCTCCCAGGACTTCGACCGGATCGCGATGCTTGATTTCACTCGCCATCAAAAAAATCCGGTATCTGCTCGAGGAGTTTGCGAAGCCGCGAGAGGGCTCTCACGTATCGATTGCTGGCCGCTCCCTCGGAAATGCCCAGCAGCTCGGCCACCTCGCCGTTGCCGAGCTCTTCAAAGTGCCGCAGTGCCAAAACCTCTCGGTCCATGTCTTCCATCGATTCCAGTGTCGACTCGAGTTGCGCCAACATTTCCTGACGCACCGCCAGCTGACTCGGCGAGACAATCGCATCGATGAAGTGTCGCGCGATCGCGGCTGAAGTGGTCGCGTTGTAGCCCTCCGACAAGAGCGGGACTTCCTGACGCACATCCCGCTTGGTCGCCAGCAGGTGCCGACGATGCAAATCGATCATCCGCTGCATCGTCACCTGACGAAGCCAAAGATAGAACGACAAGTCGGGTCGTTTGGCGTAATGATCCAAGCGATGGTAGGCCTCGATGTAGGCCTCCTGTAGCACGTCCGAGAGATCCGTGCGAACACGAAGACGCGGGTCCATGCGGAACTGCAGCATTTGCTTCAGCCGCGGACGATGCTCGGTGAACTGCCGCGCGAAATCTCGCTCGTCAGTCGGCACGGAAACGGCCGGCTCGATGTCTTCAGCTCCAGGCATGGAAATGTTGCGGCGGCTCTCTCTTGGGTTCTCCCAACCATTCGGCGCGACGACACGTCAGGTTAGCTACCAATGAAAACGTGCTGAACCCGTATTCTCAACCGAGAATTCCTGCGGACCATCCCGAATTGTTCGAATCCTCTCAAGATTCCACCAGAATTCCAGTTTAATCGCCCGCGGTTGTGCGTATTCACTGATGGGAAGCTGTCGACTCAGCTTCGCCTTCCCACCTCGAGATTGCCTCGTTTTGTGAGCTTTTGGTTTTCAAGGGCTTCCACCGCGGTACCTCTCTCGTTGGGGTGTGGGCAACGCCTTAGCGGATCCTCGATCGAAGCCTACAAGCACGACGCGCAAGCGAGTGTGTGTCGGCGACGCGCACGAGACGCACTCGCTTGCGCGTTGTGCTTGTAGTTTGTCGTGCCTGTAATTTGTTGTTTTTTCGTTCGTCAAAATCCGCGACAGCGATGCCCTTCGAGGGGGTCATGCATCGCGTCACAGATCAACTACGAAAGCTAACGCCACATGATTGCTTTTGACAACCATTACCGCGACTTCGATAGCGATCCCGACACCGCGCGTATGATCCGTGTCTCCGCCGGCGATCGGGAGGCATTCAATGAATTGGTCCAGCGAAACTTTGCTTCGACCGTGCGGATCATCGCCTCCATGCTCGGCAGCTATTCGCGAGCGGAGGATCTTGCTCAAGACGTGTTTCTTCGCGTCTACCGATCTCGACAGCGATATCTGCCGACTGCGAAATTCTCGACCTTCCTGGGAACGATCATTCGCAATACCGTGCTGAACGAAAAGCGACGCCTGTCTCGCCAGCGCGATTCGATGACGCAGTTTGTCGACGGGGGAACCACCCAGGATGCCGATGCGGGCGTTACGGCCGCGCCCGCTTATGACGTCGATTTCGTCGAACAAATCGACCAAAAGCAGACCAAGCTGGTGGTCAAGGAAGCGCTGGCCGACTTGCCCTGCCGACAGCGTCGAGCCATCGAGTTGGTTCACTTTCACGGGATGAGCTACGTCAAGGCGGCCCAGGAAATGGAAACGAGTCGCAAAGCGGTCAAGTCACTGCTGGGGCGCGGTCGGCAATCTCTCAGCGAAGCCCTCGAGGCTCACTATGCTTCCCGTTACGAACCGAACCGGACTGAGCCAATCTTGACCTGAACATCGTTTCAATGGCGAACCGGATCGTTCGGTCGGCCACGAGCACAACGCGCCAGCGAGTGTGTCCGGCGGTCCTGGGACGCAAAGCACACACTCGCTGGCGCGTCGTGCTTGTATGGGCGGGGCTGGCCGCCGGAGGGGTGACACACTCGCTGGCGCGTCGTGCTTGTATGGGCGGGTCTGGCCGCCGGAGGCTCATCCTCTGCCCCACCAGTGGACCAAACCGCCCAGAAACCCAAGGTTTCGCGGTCCGCCTGGACCCCCGATACACAACCAGACATTGACATTTGGCCCACTTCAGATACTGTGATACGGTATCGGATTGGCTCATTTCTTCGGTCCAAAACGGGTTTGGACACTCTGTGCGGGCCCTTCCGATCCCACCTCCCGTCCCACCCGAACTTCGAATCGGCTTCGGTTGATTTCACTGCTCCGACTCGCTCCGCGAATCAGCTTGCTTCCCTGAAGCAGTGAGTAGCCGGGCGCATTTCGCGTTCGCATTCCATCCCGCCCCTCGCAAGTGTGTTCCGTCATGAATCGTCTGCGGAAACGCCGAGCCTTCGTTTCAATCAGCTCGGCATGTTTGGGCCTGTTTGTCTCAGCAGCAGGGTTTGCCCAGGAAGTCAGCCCTCAGGATGCGAGCGAACAGGATTCCAGCGTCCAAGATGCCGCTGCAAAGGAACTCCGCGACCTGATTGGATCAGTGACCGCAGTCGATCGCAGCGAGCGAGTATCGAGCAGCGTCCGCTTCTCATTTGAAAGGACGCCTTGGCGAGATGTGATCCGCTGGATCGCCGATGAAGCGGGATTGGCCCTGCACGTTGGAGACCTCCCCACGGGTAGTTTTTCCTACACGGATCCCAACGAGTTCACGCATCAGGGCGCGATCGATCGCATCAACCTGTTTTTGCTTCCTGAGGGCTACACGCTGGTGCGCACTGGCCAGTTGTTATCGGTGATCAACCTGGCCGATCCTCGCAGCAAGCAGCAACTGGACTCGCTGGCGGACCTGATCAGCGTTCAGGAGTTGAACGATCGCCCCAGCCATGATGTAGTCAAATGCATTTTCCCGCTTGGCGAGATTGATGCCGAGGAAGCGGTACAAGAGCTCAGCGTGATGAAATTGATGTCGACGCCAGAGGTGCTCAGCAAGACCAACCAACTGCTGATCACCGATTCGGTCGCCAAGTTGCGAAGCGTACAAACGATTTTGGATGCGTTTCGCTCAGACCAACTCGACAACGGAACGGTCGTCAAGAGCTTCTCCCTACAACACGTCAACGCGGAAGACATTCTCGCAGTTGCCCGTCCGCACCTTGGCTTGGCCCCCGAGGAGACGATCGGGATCGACGTCAGCGTTTCGTCGGATATTCAGGGCAAGAACATTTTCGTGACGGGCGTGGAGGACAAGGTCAAGCTGTTGGAAGGATTGGTCGAGGCGATCGATCGTCCCAAGGCATCCCTGTCAACCGCCGACGGACAGTCTGAACTCCGCAATCACCTTGTCGAAGGTGGCAACGTCGAAACGGTTTACAACGTCTTGCAAACCTTGTTGGCGGGCAAGGAGGTCCGGCTTTCGATGGACCAGTCGTCCAGCAGCGTGGTCGCGCTGGCGTCACCGGCCGTCCAGCGCGAAATTGAACAGACGGTCCTGCAACTTCAAGCAACGGAGGCCGATTTTGAGGTCATCCCGCTGAGGACAGCCGATCCGTATCTTGTCATCAGCCTGCTCGAGCAGATGCTTGACTTACCTGGCCCGCTGGACGATCCGGACGACGTCGATCCCAACGCTCCCAAGATCGACGCCGACCCGGGAAACAGGCGGCTGTTCGTGCGAGCCAAGCGTCCGCAGATCGAGCAGATCAAGAAGATCGTGGCCGAACTGGATGAAGCCGCGCCGGTCGACGACGCGAGCCAGTTGCGGATTTTTCCGCTGCGTGGCCCGCAGGCGGAACGAGTCTTGGAATCGGCCGCGAAGTTCTGGCGTGGCGATAACCCGGTGGTTCTGTATCGATCGCTCGATCAGTCAGAACCGGAAACCACCGAACGGGTTTTGACAGCGGATCCGGCCGTCTCCAAGCCGCGCGTCAAAGGCCAAAAGGTCGACGCGAATTTCCAGCGTTGGCTGACAACCAACGTGCACAATGCTTCGCCGGCCATTCGCTGCCAATTGACCCCGCGAGGCTTGCTGATGCAATCGGAAGATAACGCAGCGCTCGATCGTTTCGAGGACCACTTGCGTTTGATTTCCGGACCACTGGAATCCCTGCCGTCACCGCCGATCGTGTTCTATTTGAAGTACACCAAGGCGGAAGATGCGATCCGGATGCTGTCGGAGCTACTGGAAGGTGGCGAGGTACGCTTCGGAAGTCTCGGGAAGTTCGCTGATCAATGGTTATGTCTCTTCAGTCGACGGATTCTTTGGTAGTTACGTCTCGGCCGCAGATGGCACCATGACCTTGACCGCAGGAACCGTGACGGTCGTTGCCGATTCCCGACTCAATCGACTGATCGCACAAGGCAGCGCCGAAGAGATCGAGGAAATCGAAAACTATTTGAAGATCATCGACAAAGACAACAGTCTCACCTCCGTCGAAACCTATGGCACTTCGCACGTGATCGAACTCGCCCATACAAGGGCAAGTGAGGTTGCCGCGGCGCTTCGCGAGGCGTTTGCGGGCCGTGTGATTGCAAGTACCACGGGGCAGCCGAACCAGCCGGTTCCGGGCGGAGGCAAGCCGCAGCCGAAGCCACAAGACGAAGGCATTCGGAAAGCGGAAGCTGACGAAGAGCGTGCGGATACCAAGAAGCCGACCAATGCCAAAGCTGGCGGGCAACCCGTTCGCGATCTCGAACCGAAAATGACGATCGCAGTGCACGAGCCGAGCAACTCACTGATCGTCACGGCTCCACAACAACTGTTCGAGGAAGCCGAAAAGCTGGCAAAGTCCATTGATGCGCGTGCCGAACAGACGGTGCAAGTGCTGGTGCCAATCAATGGAGAAGTATTCGAGAGCGTGTTGCAACAGTTCATGGGACAAACTCCCACAAGCAGACCGCAACCCTCGGGAGGCTCGTCGAGCCAATCAGACCGTTCATCGTCGAATCCATTTCGGGGAAGGAATGAAAAGTGATGAAGCCGACTCGCTTTTGCTTCCGTCTTTCGCTCGCTTTGCTGATGCTCGCAGCGGCTTTCGTGCGCGAGGCCGCAGCGCGTACTTGGTCAAGCCGGTCTGCGTGAAGCCTTGGAGCGACTGGATCGGGACGGTGACGGCGAAATCGAGCCAGAAGAAATCACGCCGCTTGCCCGCCCCTATCTCGAGCGAATCACGCGTGCCAGTCGGATGTCGATCGATCGCGACAACGACATCGAGGACCTGCAGGAAGCGGCGCGTCGCTATCACGCTCAGCAAAACGGCTCCTCCGAACGCTCGGTACGTCCTCAAGGGGAAAGCACGGTCAAACCATTTGGGACCGATCCGGATCAACCGCTGGTTCCCGAATTCGGTCTGGCCGAGGTCAAGTATCCCTACACGCAAGATGATCTCGACTTTGCTGACCGAACGATGCGAAGCCACGACCGCAACGGCGACGGCTTCATCGATCGCGCCGAAGCGGCTCGCGAACGTTGGACTCACCGCGATCCGTTCGATGACGACTTGAACAAAGACGACCGACTCAGCCGCATGGAAATGGCGCAGCGCTATGCACGGCGCCGACTGCTCGACGACGCATCCGATGAGCTGCGTCTCAAGAGCATGGCGAACCGGGGGCGAGGTGCAACCGGTTGCCCGCCGGGCAAGACGATCGCCGCGACGATTCTTCCTGGTGGCGAAGGGGCAGCAGCAGCTGGCTCTCGACCAGCGTGCTCGAGCGTTTCGACATCAACCGCAACGGCCGGTTGGAAGTCCAAGAGTCCAAACAGTTGGGGATGCCGGTCGGACAAATCGACGTCAATCGCGATGGAGAGCTCTCACGCGATGAGCTGCAGTCGTATCTGGCTCCGTTACAGGAGGAAGCGGGACAACTATCCGAAGGGATTCCGGGGTGGTTCTTCGAACTCGACGAAGATCGAGATCGACAGGTCTCGATGTCCGAGTTCACCAGCGATTGGACCGAAGACAAGATGAATGAGTTTGCCTCGCTCGATCTCAACTCCGACGGTTTGTTGACGACCGACGAAGTGGCCCGATCCAAGGCGATGATGGGCGGCAGCTATACAAATCACAACGCCGAAATCCTTGCCGCCAGGAAAGACGGTGATCTCGGAAATTGAGGTTAGCGAAGACTTCGTGATCGGCGACTTGAATTTGCAACTCTCGATCACGCATTCGAACGTGGGAGACCTGGACGCATTCCTGACCGGCCCGGACGGACAGCGCGTGGAGTTGTTTACCGAGGTTGGCGGTCGAGACAACAACTTTGAGGAAACCGTTTTCGATGATCAGTCGGAGTTTCCGATCGTGAAGGCTCGTGCCACCCTTCAAAGGGACGTTTCTGCCGGAAGCCGTTCTCAAGCGTGAGCCAAGCCTCAGCCACTTCACCGGCAAGAACGCTAGTGGTGTGTGGCAGCTCGTCGTCCGCTGCACGCGCAGCGAGCGATTCGGCATGCTGCACAGTTGGAGCCTGCTGGTGCGTCCCGAGGAACAAATGCCTGGCCAAACCGCAACCGTCCTGGCGGATGGACCTCAACCGGACGTGGCGTCCGGAGCATGGACAGCCCAACCCGTTGTGGGATCCTCCTCGGAGTCCCGCGAGGAGAAGCCCAAGATCAGCCTCAAAGAGATTCCCAAGCCGGCAATCGACTACGAAGCGATCAACCGCCGCATGCAGGATGCGGTCAAGGCCGGCAAGATGACCGAGGAGCAAGTTCGTCAGGCGTGGATCGAAATCAAATCGCGTGGATCGGAAAAGCTGAAAGGCTCCGATGAACGGAAGATTCTTAAACGAGACATGCAAGTCGATGAGCGGGGGAAACGAGAGGACAGACCCGATTCCATCGCCCCCTACCGATCCAAGCCCGAAGACGGTCGCCGCCGAGAAGGCGGTTAGCCTAACGGACGTCGGCCTTTCCAGGCTGACTGGCTCCAGGAATGTCAGGCTAGAAAGCCTAACGTACGTTGGCCTTTCCAGGCTGACTGGCTTCCTGTTTGTTCCTGCTCAGTGCTTTTTCAATTTCTTGTCCAACATCCACGTGAACAACTCTGGCAACGCATAGGCTGACGACCATGAGTTGTGACCGACGTGCTCGAGCGTGGTGAAGCGAATCTGATCGCTGCCGGCAGCCTTGATCGCTTCGACCATCTCGATTGACTTGCCGATCGGCACAGCGCTGTCTTTGTCACCGTGGAACACCCAGATCGGAATGTCTTTTAGCTTTTCAGCGTCCTCCGGGCTTCCGCCTCCGCAAATTGGGACGACGGCGGCAAAGCGTTCGGGATGGTTCGCGGCCAACTTCCATGAACCGTAGCCACCCATGCTCAATCCGGTCAAATAGACTCGGGACGAATCGACGCGCAGGTCCTTGGTGACCTTGTTGAGCAAGCGATCGAGTTGAGCTTGCCGCGTGTCGTCGCTCCAAGATCCATCGCCGGGACATTGAGGCGAAACGAGAATGAATGGTAAATCATCACCGCGCTGTGCAAACTTCGGTGGTCCCCATTTGGCTACCAAGCTCAGCGGTCCATAACTTTCTCCACGCCCGTGCAGAAACAGGACAAGCGGCCACTCCTTGTCCGGCTCCTCTTGATACGAGCGGGGCAGATAGAGCAAGTAGCCGAGGTCGCCAGCGTCATCAGCAAGGACCTGTTCGACCTGAGCACCCGGAGCAGGACTCTGCTCCGCCGCGACGACCTCCAGCACACAAGAGCAAACCAACAGCAAGCAGAGGGAACGAAACATCGATCGGACTCCGAGAAGGTGAGGGGAGGATCAGGCAGAGACATTCGCGGCGTATTCTAGTCTCCAACTCGTGCTTGTGCTCGTGCTCAGCAAAGCGGTGCTTGTAATCGAATCCGGCTGGGCTGCAATGCAAGCTGGACGCGTTGTGGGTTCGTGCCAGCTTGCTTGGAACCGTCGCATTGCGAGCACAAGCACAAGCACGAGCACAAGTAGGAAACTCGGCTTCGCTCGGGATCAGATCGATGCTTCGCCAGACGTGGGAGCCGATTCGAGGACGGACGGCTGTTCTCGGTTCCGCCAAGCCGCGGTCAACCAGCTTGGCACTGAACTCAGGTCGTCAAAGAAGGTGTAGAGCACGGGAATCGCCAGCAGCGTCAACACCAACGACAACGTCTGGCCACCGACGGCCAGCACCGCGATCGAGCGACGCTCTTCGGCGCCGGGACCGGTCGCGATCAACAGCGGCAGCAAACCGGCGACGAACGAAAGCGTCGTCATCAGAATCGGTCGCAGTCGGTCTCGATTGGCTTGCATGATCGCGGCGTGCCGTTCCATGCCATCGCGTCGCAGCGCATTGGTGTGATCGACCTGCAGAATCGCCGCTTTCTTGACCACGCCAAACAAAACCAGAATCCCCAGCGCCGAATAGAGATTCAACGTTTCGCCGCCCCAATACAAACTGAGCAAACCGAAGGGGATCGCCAGCGGCAGCGAGAGCAAGATGATCAACGGGTAAACCAGATGTTCGTACTGTGCCGCCAACACGATGTACATGAAGATGATCGAGAGAACAAATGTCCACACGAAATCGGTCAGCGTGTTTTCCAATTCACGACCACCACCACGAACGTCCACGTCGAATCCCGGGGGAATCCCAAGCTCTCGAGCGGCATTTCGCAGCGCGTCGATGCGGTCGGCCAAGGCATAGCCGCTGTCAACATTCGCCCGAACCGCAACCATCCGCTGGCGACTGAGCCGATCGATTCGAGACGCGGACTGTGCGAATTCGAACTGGACGACGTTATCGATTCTCGTCAGCGATGTTCCCTCGTCGCGCATGGCCAAATCCGAATTCGAACTCATCGGTCGACAACACATCGCTCATCTCACCGGAACGGTTGCGATTGGTCCGCACGTAGAGCTGGGAAATGGAGGGAACGTCGTTGCGATCGATTCCAACCAGTCGAAGTTCCACGTCATAGGCATCGCCCGCCGATTGATCGAGATAACGCGAGACTCGGTCATCTCCGCCGACCGCGACGCGGAGGGTGTCGGCAATCTCACGAATCTCAACCCCGATCGCAGCGGCTCGTTCACGATCGATCGACACCAGCAACTCCGGATTGTCGATTTGCAGGGTCGAATAGACGTCAACGACTCCGGGAATCGTTTCCGCCTTGGCTCGCAACTCGTCGCTGAACGACAGCAAGCGCTCGGGATCGGGACCGGTGACTGCCAAGTCGATATCGACCGGCGCCCCCTGTCGCAACGAGGTCAGATTCCTGACCGACACTTTGACATCCGGAATCGTCTTCAAGCGATTACGGATCTCGGTCATCTTTTCCCGTTGACTGAAGTTGCCTCGAAACGCCGCGCCAGGATCACCGGCCAACAAACCATTCCACAACCTGCCGAAGGAGAAGGTGCGCTCGCGACTGTCCTGCAATTGCACGAACATGCCGGCGCGGTTGACGTCACCAAAACTTCGTGTCCCCACGGTGGTCAAGACAGTTCGGATTCCGTCGATGTCTGCGAGTTCGGCTTCGACCTGGTCAATCGTCTCCTTCATGGCTTTCAGGCTTGCCCCTTGGCGTGCCTCCACGCGCACCTCGAACTCAGACTCATCCACGTTCAAGGGGACATAATCACGCTTGACCAACTTGGTAAGCGGAACGTTGCTGGCGATCACGGCGATCACGACGGCGAGCGTCAACCAACGGAATCGCAATGCACCGTCTGAGCATCCAGAGGTAGCTGCCTTCGATCCAGCGATAGAAACCACGCCGCGATGCGGGCTGGGTTGCGGAACCGTCCTTGGAGTCCGTCTTGGCGGGGCGAAGCAACTTGCTGCACATCATCGGGGTCAACGAAAAACTGATCAACATCGAGATCAGAATCGCGACGCTTGCCGTCACGCCGAATTGAAACAGCATCCTGCCGGTCACGCTTGACAAAAACGACACCGGCAAAAAGACGATGACGAGCGACATCGTTGTCGCCAACACCGCCAAGCCGATCTCCTTGGTCCCGACGATCGCCGCTTCCTTGGGCGGCATGCCCTTCTCTTCGATGCAATGAAAGACGTTCTCCAGCACGACGATCGCGTCGTCGATCACCACACCAACCATCAGCACCAACGCCAGCATCGTGACATTGTTCAACGTGAATCCGAACCACTTCATGAAAGCAAACGTCGCGATGATCGAAGCGGGAATCGCCACCGCAGCAATCAGCGTCGATCGCCACGAACGCATGAACAGCAGCACCGTCAAACAGGCCAGAATGCTACCAGAGACCAAATGCCGCTCGATCTCGTGCAGGGCCTCGACGATGTAACGCGACTGGTCTTGAATGATCGTGACCCTGACATCCGGTGGCAGCAGCTCGTCGCAGCGGGGCAGCCGTTCCTTGATCCCTTCGATCACCGCCACGGTGTTCTCGCCCGATTGTCGCTGCACTTCCAGGACCACGGCGGGTTCACCATTGAGCCGCGCCAGCGTGCGAACCTCCTTCGTGCCGTCGGTCACCTCGCCCAAATCGCGGAGTCGAATCGGTGAGCCGCCCACGGTGGCCACGACCAGATCGGGAAAGTCGCGTGAGTCCTCCACGCGACCCAACGTGCGAAGCGCCCGCTCACGGTTGCCCTCGTTGACGCGTCCGCCGGGCACCTCGGCGTTCTGTCTGGCCAACGCATCGCGCACCTGCAAGATCGAGATCCGATGGGCCGCCAGTCGCTCCGCATCGATGTCGACTTGGATCGCACGGTCCGCGGCCCCGGCGATTCGGACCTCACCCACACCGCGAGACGATTCGATCACGTTCTTGACATAGCGGTCCGCCAACACGAACAACTCGCGCGACGAACGTGGCCCGGACACGGCCAGCGTCATGATCGGCGACGAATCAAGGTCTCGCTTCTGCACCACCGGAGGATCGAGTCCGGGAGGCAAGCGATTGACCACACCGGCGACCGCGTCGCGGACGTCCTGAATCGCGGCGTCGATATCGCGATCAAGTTCCACCGTGACGATCACAAACGATCGACCGTCCGATGAGATCGATCTCAGTTCGTCGATTCCCGCAACGGTTGCCACCGCGTCCTCAATGACCGAACTGACCTCCGATTCGACTTCCGCCGAGGCAGCCCCGACGTACGTGGTGCTGATGTAGATCTGTGGGAGATCCATGTTGGGAAAACGGTCGACCCCAAGCTGTGGAAACGCCACCAAGCCGGCAACCACCAAAGCGGTCACCAACATCAGCGCGAACACCGGTCGCTTTACACAAACTTCAGCCAGCCAGTACAAGTCGTTCTCCCTCGCGTCAACGGTTTAGCCTCGTGAGTCTTTCGATTCGTTGCCCGGTGCGAACGGCCGCTCCCGGCTCGGACGGCCTTCGACGCGTCGGTTGGAGTGGCCACCGCGGAGCGAATGATCGGCTCAATCGAGTCGCCCGTCTCACCAATGCGGGCCACCCGTCCCTTGTCGGCACGGAGCAGAATCCGATCGCCCACCGACAATCCTTGCAAGATCTCGCGTCCCTGATCTCGGTGCGGACCGGCCAGGACTTCCTGTTCCGAGGCGACACCGTCGACGACCTTCCAGACCTTTTCCACGCCGGCGAATTCGGTCAAAGCCGATTCCGGAATCACGAGCGCCTCGGCGTCGCTGTCGACCACGATCTCCGCCTCGGCGAAGACGCCGGAGCGAAACCTCTGGTCCGGGTTCCGCACATCCGCCTCAAACACAAGCGCTCGACTCTGAGAATCGAGTGACGGGCTGACTCGCATGATCTTCGTCACATACGGTTCGTCGATCGCGACAATCTTCAGCCGCACTTCCTGGCCAACCGACAGTGACTGGGCGTATCGTTCGGGCACGGTGCCGCGAAACCGAAGCGGATCGGTACGAACAATCGTCGCGATCGGCTGGCCGACCGAAACATAGGTTCCCGGAGCGACCTGCCGCGCACGCACATAGCCATCGATCGGGGCACGAATCGTGGCGTCGGACAGTCGCTGACGAGCGAGGGCAAGGTCGGCCTGGCGAATGCCGATCAAGGCAACTTTCTCGCGCACCGAATTGATCGCCGAGGCGTGTCGCGCCTCGGCTGCTCGTTCAGCAGCGAGCGCCAAGTCGTATTCGCCCTGAGAAACCGCATTCTGATTGAGCAGTCGCTGAGCCCTTTCCAAACTGCTTTTCGCTTCGGCCCACAGCGCCTTTTCCTGACGGACCGGCGGCGCGTTTTGGGGATCCAATTCAGCGGTGGAGTCCCCCTCGGCCAACCCGACCGCAGCCCTGGCCTGCAGCAACTGCGCTTCGGCCTGAACACCTGAAGCTCAAACTCGTCCAGGTCCAACGTGACCATCGGATCCCCGGCCGCGACCGCGTCCCCGAGTTCGACTTGGACGTCGGCGACCCGACCGGCGACCTTGGCCCCCACCACCGTCTGTTCGTCGGCGACCATGCTGCCTTGGCTGCGAACGATCGTTGGCCATGGCTTCAGCTCAAGCGTCATCGTTTCGACATCGATCGTGTCGAGTTCCTTTTCGCGGCCGCTGCGTCTGGCTTGGTCTCACTGGGAGCGCATCCCGCGATGGCGACCAGACACGCGATTGCCAGAAACGCGCCAAAGAGAACGACCAGATGAATTCCACATCTTGCAAGAATCTCGGATTGAAAGACACCTTCAGCGCGGGCGTCACGGCAGCGTGACCGAAAAGGTGGCCGAGCGGCCAGCGCTCGGATCGGAAGGCGGGAGGATTGGGGACGAGACCCCATTACAATCCTTCGAGGTGTAGCCAGCAAGCAGATTCTGGCAGGGAGGTCGCCCCGAACGCTGCAAATTCAGTGACAACCCTTGGCAGCCGAATCGCATCCCAAGCGTCCTGATCCGATCATCCTGCCGCGCCTCATGCGTCCTCGTTTCCTATCGCCGCCAACGCGGCCGCGATTTCCTCCGCGACCGATCGGGTCCGACTCGATCGTCGTTCTGGCAATCAGTAGACTCCACCGCTCGCGGCGATTTGATTCGTCCCAGAGCCCAGGCCGACGCGCCCCGCACGATCGGCTCGCTGTCGGCAAGTCCCCTCGTCAATGCCTCGACCGAGTCGTCGCTGCCTTGATTCCCTAAGCACGATCGCCGCGTTGCGAAGGATTCCTCGACGCCGCGACCTCCACAGGGGGGTGCTGCGAAACCGATCACGAAACGCCTCGTCACTGATGCCGAACAGTTCTCTCAAGTCGATCGAGTCCAGTGAATCCGGTCTGCCGCTCACTCGCCCGCGCGGGCTTTCGATTCCACGGACATACTTCCTGGCAGACGTCACAGCCAAACAACCAATCGCCCATCGGCTCGCGAAGCTCGATCGGGAATCGGACCGCGATGTTCGATCGTCAGGTAACTGATGCAGCGGCTGGCGTTGAGCACGCCGGGCTGTGGAAACGCATCGGTAGGACAGGCATCCAAGCAGGCGGTGCAGGTGCCGCAGTGCGACGGACTGCGTGCGGCGCGTCGTAAGGCAACTCCACATCGGTCAACAGACAAGCGAGAAAGAAATAGCTGCCTTGATGCCGGTTCAACAACAACGTGTTCTTTCCGCACCATCCCAGCCCTGCCTGGCTGGCCACCTCGCGTTCCAACAGCGGCGCCGTGTCAACGACGCCTCGCGAGTGCGATCCGGGTCGAGCCGCGTCGATCAGGCGACTGAGTCGTTTCAGCTTGGGGTGAATCACATCGTGATAGTCCGAACCACTCCAAACATAGCGCGCGATCTTTCCGTAACCGGGCCGAAGCGAGGGGAAGGACGCCGCCGCATAGGGATAAGCCAGAGCGACAAGGGACCGCACTCCTGCCAGAATCGCGGAAGGATGCCGATAGGCCTCTCGACGATTCTCCAGGTAATCCATCTCACCGGCGTAGCCCTGCTCGATCCAATGCACGAGATCGTGAAAGCCTGTCGATTGCACCGCCGGCGCGATCCCCAACAACGAAAAGCCTTCTGCCGATCGCAGCGTCACGCAGAGCTTCGGTGAGCGCATTCACATCTACCGTCCGGTCGTTTGATCCGGCTGCTGAGCGATTCGACCGTGGTCGCCTCGGATCGCGTGACGGTAATAGGTTTCCAGACACAGGGCAGCCATCGACGTGGTATAGACCGTTCCGCCATAGCCTCCCCACAACGTATTGGAAGACCAACTGCCGTCCGATTGCTGAGTCGCCAACAATCGGCGTTTGAGCGCTTCGTTCCACTGTTGCCAGGCATCATCCTGAAGCTGATGAAGGGCCAGCGTGGCGTAGTACCAGTAATAATAGTTGTCTTGGCCGACCCCGGGGGGCTGCTGCAACAGATAACGTTCGGCCTCGACAATCTCATCGGGCGAGACCTGTTGGCCGATCAGTAAGCGTGTGGCGAGAGCCTCGGCTGTCATCGTGCGACTGGGCGCTTCGCCGCGGCGGTAACTCGCCAGTCCGCCGCGAGAACCCATGCGAACGCTTTGCAGAAAGCGTTGCACTCCAGTGACCGTGCGAGGGTCAAGCGGAATGCCCGCGCGATGACCTGCATCCAAGACCATGGCCTGCCATCCGAGTTGGCTGAGATCGCCTGGATCCCCCTCGATGTACCGCCAGCCGCCGGTGCTTGGATGCTGCATGCGTTGGGTGTAGCCAACGGCCCGTTGGGCCGCAAGCATCGCCGAGGGATCATGCGTGATCGCAGCGGCTTCCGCGATCGCCAACGCGGCCATCCCATGGCAATACGTCGCCTCATAGACGGAGGCATTGCCGGCGAGCGATCCATCGGGCTTCTGGCTACGAATCAAGTAAGCCAGCCCGCGAAAGACATTGTCGGAATACTCGCCGCTCTGATGAGTTTGCCCCGCACCCATCAGACTCAGCAGTGCCAATCCGGTGATTGCCGTTTCCGCGCGGGATCCGGCACCACCACGAGCAGTCCCCAGCGGCGATCGTTCGATTCCGGCACCAGACGACCTTGGATCCCAAGCCCCATCGGGTCGTTGATTGGCAACCAGAAACCGGAGTGCCGCCTGAACTGCTGCTTCGGTTTCCGCGTTCCCCCCGGTGCGCAGCAAGCGCGTGCTCTTTGGCGGCACCGCTGCGATTGGCAAAATCATTGTCCAGCGCTCCAACAACCGTTCCGGGAGGTGCCTGGGCGACCGCAGGCGACGTCGAAGGGACGTCGGCAGCCTGAGCAGCTGCGGTCGCGGCTTCCGCAACGCTCGTGTCACTGGCTGGATCTTGATCGGCTGGTTCACTTGGCTTGGCTGGATCAGCGTTCATTTGGTCCGCCGTTCCTTGATCGCCGGCGTCGACCAACTTGTCATCGGAAAACGCATCGTCGAGCAGGCTATCCAAATCGGACGCGATCTCGGGCATCAACTGCGACAACTGACCTGCCAGAGAATCGGTGAGTGTTTCCGGGACGGGCTGCACCATTTCGGCCTCCGTCTCCGGTTCCGGTTGCTTCCTCGTTCGTCTTCTCCGGCAACGCCGCCTCCAACAAGTCGGTCAAGTTGGAAACCGGCAGCGGGGCGACCATCGCCTGATCCTCGCCAGCCGCCTCGGTGGGCAGCATGTCGGGATCAAAGCTGGAGAAGGCAACCGAATCGATGCCCGCGTCTTGACTGGCCTGCGGATCGACCGTCGACGATCCACCGGGCGAGGCTGGCATCAGGGGAACGAGAAAGATCAGGGCGATGTGGAAGATCACCGAGACAATCAAGCAGATCACACCCGCCTGTCGTCCCTGACGTCGGCGTCGACCGAACAGCCATAGCGCGGCCAGCAGCAGCGCGACGGACACCGCGGCAACCGTGTAGACAAGTCGTGGATCTGCCCAAAGTCGGGCGGGATCGTTCAACGCCGCATCCTCTGCGTCGAGATGCCGATCTGGTCAACGCCGCTGCTTCGCACTGCGTGCAAGACCTCCACGGTCTGCTGCAACGACCCGCTCGCCTCGCCCCGAACCGCGACCTTCGAGCCTGGATAGTTTTGATGTTGGGCACGCAGCTCGCTCGTCAACTGCGAGAGCGTAACCGGTTGGTCATCCAGCGAGATCGATCCGTCGATCGCAATGGCGACGACCCGCTCGTCGGGTGCGCGCGTGATCGATCGCATTTCCCCGACGGTCGGTACGTTCACCTTGATGCGACTCTCGGCCTCGCTGAACTTACTGCCAACCATGAAGAAGATGACAAGCAAAAAGACAACGTCGATCATCGGTGTCAGGTTGATCGTGGCGTCTTCCGATCTTTCTCGGCGTGCGGGCATGAATCGATGCTCTCTCGTTTGTCACGGGCAAGCCCCGCGTGAATGTCACCTTCGGGGCAGCGATTTGGAAACGGCGTTGGAGTCCAAAATGGTTGTTTCGTTTGACTATCCGGCGCGGATCAAGCCGCGCGGCGTTTTTGCGTTCTGCGTGAGTTTCCCGCGTTCTCAAGACCTTCGGCGGAAATGCAATCGACCACGCGCTGACACAGCTTGTCGATTTCATTCAGATAGCTGTCCGACTTGCTGCTGAAGTACATGTACGCCAGGTAGGCGGGAATCGCGACGGCCAATCCGCCGGCCGTCGTCATCAAGGCGACACTGATTCCGGAGGCAAGCATTTCCGGTCGCCCCAACGATTCCTGGCTGCTCATCATGTCGAAGGACTGAATCATGCCGAGGACCGTGCCAAGCAAGCCGATCAGTGGAGCGACATTGCTGATGGCGTGAAAGACTCGTACGAATCGCTTCAGCGAATCGGCCACGCGATCTCCCGCGTCCATCACCGCCTGTTCGACCTCCAACATCGGTCGTCCCCAACGACGCACCGCGGCCTGAAACACCTCGGCCACAGGGCAGTCGAATTCCTCACACAATTCCGTCGCTTCGTCGTAGCTGAGCTGACCATCCTCAACACATTCCGTGAAGCGGCGCACGAAAGGTCTTGGAATCACACGTCCGCGTCGCAACGCAATCATGCGTTCGAGCGACAGCGCGATCACGATCAACGAGCAGACGCCAAGCGGGATCATCAACCATCCGCCCTGCGCGACCTTGGTGACGATCGCGGGCGGTTGCCAGGATTCACCCGACTGCAGCCTCCGCGTCGCCGTTCGCATCCATTCCCGTTTCGGAACCCATCGCGGCCGAAGGAATCGAGGGAACGCCCGTGGTCGTGAAATTCTGTGCCGGTTGCTGGTAAGGCTGAGCGTAGCCCTGACCACCGTAACCTTGTGAGCCGATCCCGCGCGAGTTCGGGAACTGACCCATCGCCGGACCGAGCGTCGAAAGCCACCACGTCGATCCGATCGCCAAGACCACCAGCGGCAGCACGCGCGACGCCAGCGCCGCAGAGTGATGTCGCGACGAAAGCGGTTGCAGCTTGGCGATTGTGCTGGCGTTTGCGCCGGTCGGTTGCGATCATCGTCGTATGGTTGGTGAAGAGTGAACGGATGGACCTGCATCAGGCGAAATCGCGGCCAGGCGACGTCGAGCGAGCTCGGCGTGCGAGGTATCGGCAAAGCGGCTAAGCAGGTTTCCGTAACAAACCGCCGCCTCACGCGTCCGCCCCAGTTGTTCGAATGATTTCCCGGCTTGAATCAGCGCCGCGGAGACCCACATGCCGCCCGGATCGATTCCCTCCACGCGGCGATAGGCCTCAATCGCATCTGCAAACTCTTGTTGCAGGTAATGCGTTTCACCGATCAACCACTGCGCTCTGTCCACGCAGACCGGCCTCTGCCTCGTTCAACCGAACCACCTGTTCAAGCAATCCGCGGGCGCGATCAAACTCCAATCGTCGAATCGATAACTCGGCATCGAGCAAATCGACCAGCGAGTGCTGGAAGCGATCCTGACCGGCGGCCGATCTGGCCGCATCGATGCGCTGTTGGCCATGATCCACGTCGCTTCCCACCGCGGTTTCCGCTTCGGCGCAGCGCAGCAGCGTGGAGAAATCGGTCGCATGACGCGTGTCGACCAAATGGTTCCACCAGGGACTTGCCTCTTCCACGCGACCAACCTGCATCAGTGACTCGGCGAGCAACCGTTCCACCGCAATCGTTCGAGACGGATCCGCTTTCGATGGAACTTCCGACTCGGACGCCAGAGCCAACATGGACCAACGCTGCGTTCGACCTGCCCAGCGACATGCCGCCTCGCGCGCTCCGGCTTGAACCGTGCACCGTCTCGGCCGGTGCAATCATGATGGTGGCAAGCCTTTCGGCGTCCGCATCCTTGGCTGTCTCCGAAAGCTTGACGAGAAGATCGGACGTCGGTTGGCCCGACTGGTCGCTTGCCGCCAAGTGCTGCGCGAGTTTCGCCCAGGCTTTCAGTTCCTTCTCTTGTGACGCGGCCAACAGCCCCTGAACCGTCATGCTCACGTCAAGCTTTTTCAGACGATCGGTTTCGGCACTCTCAATCAACCAGCGTTTGATCGCACTGGGTACCAGGTCGACCGCCAAATCACGGTGACTGGCGACCACTTCCCACGCAGATTCCGAATCAGGCCAACGACGCAGCAAGTCGGCCAACATCGCCGACGCGTCCTCGGCACGTCCGGACTGCTTCAGGCATTCGGCACAGGCGCGTGCAGCCCGAGACGCATCGACGTGCTCCGGATACTTGTCGATGAAATCCGCTAGCTTGCGCGCCGCTGCCAGCGGGTCCCCTCGCTCGATCGCCATCGCCCATGCCTCACCCAGCATCGCCGTCGCCTGCTGATTGTCCGCCGCATGTTCGCTGGCAAGTGAATACGCCTGGGACGCGATTTCGGGTGCGCCGACAGCAAGTGCGGTTGCACCAATCCGTAATAACATCGTGACCACCAGCTCTTTCTGGCCGTCGGTCGCTACGCTTTCGGATGCTAACGTCGGTCTCAGCACCTCAATCGCTTCGCTGAGCTGATTGACTTGACTCAGGACGGCTCCAGCAGCCAACCGCACCAACAGTTTCTTTTCTGGTTCGAGGTCCGCCGCCGGCGGTCGTGTCGAAGCATCGACCGATCGCTTGTAGAAATCAGCGGCTGGCATCCAATTGTCCGGCTTGTTGCAGAGCGCGAGCCAACCTCGCCAACGACAACGTGACGTCGAGGTTGCCGTCGGACTGCTCGTCAAGCTGCTTGCCCACCTCGATCGCGTGCCTGAAATCTCTTTGCTCCAGCAACGCTTCCAGCTGGACAGCCAACGGTTCCTCGGCTCTGACATGCGAAACGCAGAGGCACGCCGTGAACGCCACCTGAAACGCCAGCAGGCGTGCGATCGTCGGAGTCGTCCTGATGCTCGAATACGTCATCGGTGAGGTCCACAGCGAGAGATTCTTCGGGCCATTCCGTTGGCCGAGACCACCAGCTGCGACCGCAAAGCGGCCGGCATGGTCCCACATTGACTGTGCGAATACCCCAAATCCCGGCCCCAAGGCAATCCCGCCTGAGATTTCTCTGGCAAGCTTGCCTGTCGCCGAGCCCCTCTGAGGCTGTGAGTAAATGGGACCGCGTCGCTGTACCGTAGCCGAGTCTCTCCGAGACTCGGACGAAACGCCGCAAAGCTGCGGGTGTCCGCCTTGGAAAGGCGGACCTACGATAGGACCGCCATCGGGAAAAAGGGGTCAGACCCGAATGGAGCGAACTTAAGTTGTCTCTGTGAACCTCGGGCGCTAGCCGTGGGCCTTCGCCGCATCTTAACGACGCTTTCGTGGCCCACGGCTAGCGCCCGAGGTTCAAAGCCCGTGCCATTCGTGTCTGCCCCCTTTTTCTCGACCAGTTTGCTATCAAATCGAGTGTTGTGCGAAGAAGACGGCGAGTCCCGCCGCGTACCCAAGCAGCGCAAGAGGGGCAACGCGCCGCAGGTACCAACCAAACTCGATCTGCTCCAATCCCATCACGGCGACACCCGCCGCCGAGCCGATGATCAGGCAGCTGCCACCGGTACCCGCGCAAAATGCCAGCAGCATCCAAAACGGATCATTCGTCGGAAACGAATACATCTGGATCCCGGCGGCGACCAGTGGCACGTTGTCAATCAAGGAGCTGGCCAGTCCGATACTCACGGCGACGACCGAACTGTTGGGTAGCCTCCGATCAAGTGCCGCGGCCAGGTCAGCCAGAATCCCTGTGGCTGACAGGCACCCGACCGCAAGCAGAATGCCCAGGAAGAACAGGATGCTCGACATATCCACACGCTGCAGCATGGCCAGAATGCCACTACCCGGACGTTGTGACTCCGGCATGCGGAGGTGAATCAGGTCAGCGGCGATCCAGAGAACACTCAGGGCCAGGGTCATCCCAAGATAGGGCGGCAGATGGGTCCAGGTCTTGAAGATCGGAACGCTCAGCAGTCCCCCCATGCCCACGGCAAAGATCAGCGATCGCTGCCAGCCGTTTGTGGTTCCCGCTTCATCAGGCCTCGGCTCGGGCAACTTCCATTCGGATCCCTTCGAGGAAAACGTCAGGATCAGGAGTGGCACCGACAGGCAAGCCAGACTTGGCAAGAGCAGCGCTTTCATGACGCTTAGCGACTCGATGCGATGATCAATCCAAAGCATGGTGGTGGTCACGTCGCCGATCACCGTCCAAGCGCCACCGGCATTGGCCGCGATCACGACCATGCCGGCGAACAGCATTCGCTCGGATTTCTCGGCGACGACTTTCCTTAGAAGCGAAACCATCACAATCGAAGTTGTCAGGTTGTCCAAAACGGAGGAAAAGGCAAACGCCAGCCAGCTTGCCATCCAAAGCAACTGGGTCCGATGTTTCGGGCGAATCGATCGCGTCACCAACTGGAACCCGCCATGAGCGTCGACCACTTCGACGATCATCATGGCTCCCATGAGAAAGAAAAGGATGCCAGCGATCTCGCCGGTCAGGTGCATCAGACGCTCGTTGATCAACGCCGATGAGTTCGCGACGGACGCGTGCACGAGATCTTCGGCGTTAGCGACGGGAGACGCACCGGCGGGCTCCGCTAGACCTGGCGAAAGGGCATAGAGAGTCCAACAGATGACACCCGACAACATGGCGGACGCGGCTTTGTTGACTCCGATTCGGTGTTCGAAAACGATCATGGCGTATCCGACAACGAACGCCAAAACAATCAACCAATGCATGAGATTCAGTGATGCCTAAACAAGTTGGAACAATCGGTTCGGCGTCGGGAGCGCAATGGAAAGGGTACCGGCTTTCTACCGACTCGAAACTCGGGGAGCGACTCAATTCGTCGCCATCTGATAAAAAAATGGCGCCGATGTACCTGTCGCAGCCTCACCCCACTCGAGCTTTCCGTTGGATCGTTCGAGATTTCACGGTGTGACTGCGAGCCAAATGCATCGGCGCACGGTGGCTCGCGAAGAATGGTCCTACGCCGCTAGCTTCGGAGCCGTTGGATTCGTAGGAGAATCCCCGCTCTTTCGCTGCACTGCGAAAATGAATTCGCCCGGTTCGAAATCGATGGGGACGCGAGCATTGGGGGGATCGATCCGATTGAACTTCCAGTCCCAACGCCGCCACCAAGAGAGCGATTTCGACCACTGAATGATCGCTGCGCGAAGCCGGACGGCCGGCAGCATCTCCGGGGTACGCAGCTCTGCGAGTACATCCAACGCACCGCTAGGCGTCCCTTTCAGCATCAGAGCCGTGGCAAAGTTGATCTTTGTCAGATCGTCCACATCGAATCGAATCGTCGTGGTGCCCGGATTCAGCACGAGGCTTCGATAGATCTGCAGGGCTTCATCGACTTGCCCGCTTCTTAACAGGCAAACGCCCAGCGTATTGGACGCCCAATTCGAGCGTGCCGCCGTTCGCAGCAACTTGGCTGCCTCCTGATAACTTTTTCTGGATACGAGTGCCACGACGCGGGCGACGAGTGGATTGGCCGGAGCAGAGTCTGGTCTTTGCGGTTGCGAAAGGTTGGACGGTGCGTTGTTTGCGATGGTTGAAATATTTGTCTTCATTGAGATTGCCTTTGAATTGCCTCACACGCTCGTCTCCGGTCAAGACACGACCAGAACAACAGCGCCGAAGCAGCAGAAGAAGAAGGATGACGAACGTGCAGTCAGAAACGGTCGCGTCCGTTAAACCTGCAGTCGCACCCGCAACTCAACGAGCGAGGAACCAACGAGATGAGCGTCAGCTCGGAGTTCCGACAGGCTGAGATTGCCCCTGAGCTTCTCGCTGGCGAATGGGCCGAACACGACTGGCGCGGGTCCCGTTAGACCGTCACGGACATCGACAGGGCAGCTCGTGAGCTGGTCCTCCGGAGCCCACCAAACCAACTGGTTGGAGACCCCATGCTCATACCGCATCGCTTCGGCCGACGCCTCGGTCGACCGAAACGGAATCAGAAACAGTCCGCAAATCAGAGCAATGCGCCCTACCGAAAGCAAATACTCTCGGAGGTCGGAGTCGATCGAACGGCATTGCCAAGTCATGGTACGGGATCAGTCTTTCAGTCGAGCTAGTTGGACAGCGCCCCTTTGCCGTAGGGCGGTCTCTCCGAGACCGTCATTTCACGCAGCCTAACTGGGGTCGGAAAAAAGGGGTCAGACACCAAAAGCCGGAACGGCCCTTCGGGTGCTCTGCACTTTCGGTGTCTGACCCCTTTTTCCCGACCGACAAGCTGCATTTGTTGTGCCATTGCTGTTGCGATCCCGCCTGGCGACGCCGCAGCCGAATTTTGCCCCGTCAAGAATCCCACCAATACAAGCTTCGAATTACACGGACAAGGAAAGCGGCCCACGGCTAGCGCCTGAGGTTCACAGTGAACCTCAGGCGCTAGCCGTGGGCCCCGAAACTGGCGCGTAGCGTTTGTATTTCTGGACAACTGCCCCACTTCGTGCCTGAAGTGAAGTCATCTCTGGAAACACTCTTCTCCTGGCAATGGACAAATTGTTTCCAGCCGAATGGAATCCGCGGACGACCGCAGGTTCCGAATCTGCAAGCATGCAAAATCCTGCAGAGACCAAGGATGTTGACTACAGGAACAGGTCGTCGAAAAGGTTGAGCTCGGCGAGCAGTTGATCGACAGCCGATTGATAGCGATCGGAACCCGCCGATTCTCGTGACTCGGTCGCTACCGGGACGAACTCGTTGGCGGTGACCGGGCGTGTCTCAATCGACGCCGAGACCGAAGCGCCGACGACCGGCGAATCCAGGCTGGAAACATCAGCCTGATTCTCGACGGGCATGTCAACGCCCTGGGTAGCCAAGGCTGTCGACCAGGCGGGCAGCGCCGCGGGCGCCGCGGCAAATCCCCCTTCGCCAGATCCCGTGATCAGCGACTGTCTCGCCAAATCGTTGATGACCCGCAGCGCGTCGAGCGCCGTAACGCGTTGGTCCCCGTTGTGGTCAAAGTAAGTGTCTGGCCATGTGGAGACCGTGAGCGGGTCATCGAGGTCCTGAGAATCGGGATCGGAAAACTCCCGGCGGCCCAGCTCGTTGATGATACGGAGGGCATCGGACGCCGAGAACCTTGCCGTCATTGTTGACATCACCGGGGCGAAGAAAGTTTTGCCACGCTCGTGGTAGCTCGGCCTGAATTGTCTCGCCACCCACACCAACATGGCGTGCGGTCAGGATGAACGTACCATTCACAATGATCGGGTCGCTCATTCTCCAGTTGTCAGCGTCGCTCACCGAAAGCTGGTCCTCTGCTCCCGCCACGATCTCGACGACTTTGAGCATCGGTGACAGGCGAGCCACCGAGCCAACATCCAACACAATCCCGTTGGCGTCTTCGTTGGAAAGGTCCAGGTGCCGGAAACCGTCGACTTGCAGCGAGGCATCGGTTAGATCGAGGGTTTCATTGTCGCCAATGACGATCAATCGGTTTCCGCCACTGCCTCCGTCGAGCTGCAATCCGTTGACAGGTAACTGCAAACCGCCCAGCAAGTTGATGATCAGCGATTCATCCGCTGCGCTACCCGTGATCGCAAGCGATCCGAGGTTTGCGATCGGGGCCCGAAAGCTCACAACGGATCCTTGACGAACGACCAGCTCTCCGGACTCGACCAAAATCTCCGACGAGGGATCGACCAACCGAATCGAAGCATCGGGTGCGTTGGCGCCGTCCAGGATCGTGACCAAATGATCCTCCACCTCGCCGTCCGCCGCAGCACCGGTCGGGGAAAGCCCTCCAGCGCTACTGAGCCGCAATCGCGCGACAGTGGTGCCGGGCATCGATCCGACCGGCACGGTGTAATTGAGCAAGTTGAAACCGGTCACCAGGTCGGTGGCTTGGTGAACCTGTTCACCGGGATCATTCCAATCCCCGTCGCCATTGAAATCGATCCAGGCATCGAGCTTCCCCGCCTCCGACGCTTCCACGAGCCAGCTGGCAATGGTTTGATCGCCAGCGACCGCGACGGGGTCCGCCACGAAGGTGACTCCGTCTTCGTCGGCGCCGTCGCCATCTGCTTGGGCGGAGGGCTGGCCGTTCAAATCCGCATCGACTTGGCTGCCAAGGAACAACGTACTGAGCAGATGACGGGCGCCATCCTGAGAGAGCAGAACCGGGTATTGGCTCGGCGCATCACCGAAATCCTGCGGGACAATCACATCGATCAACACCGTCGACTGGACGGTGTTGAAGTTGTCTGGATTGCTCGGCGTGAACGTCGCCGTCAAGACTTGGTCTTCACCGACACCGAGCACGGTCCCCGCGGCCGGATCGTAGACAAACGTTCCCCCAACGTCGCTCGTCGCATTGAGCTGGACTTCACTGAGCGGGGTCCCCTCAACGATCGCGGCCGGCTGATTCCAAAGGATGACCGGATCCGCCTTGTTCACATTGATTTTGACCGTCTTGGTTACGGGATCGAAATCGGTCGACGTCGGCGTGAAGGTCACCGTCAACATTTGACTCGGGCCTGCGTTGAGCAGCACACCTGCGGGCGGAATGTACGAAAACGAGCCAGGTACGTTGGCGGTTGCGTTGAGCTGGATTGCACTCAGCAGCGTGCCGAACGTGATGTCATCGGGATTTTCCCAAGTCACCACCACTTCACTGATCGCTTCGAAAGACCCCATGTCAATCCGATCGCCATCGACACGAGCAAATCCATCTCCGCGCTGATCATTGATCAAAGGCGGAGAAAACGACGCGGGATCGAAGTCCGGGTCCCCGGCGTTGAAGGCTGGACTCCCTTGCAACAAGGCATGCGTCGGTGTGAGTCCTCCGTTGTCGGACAGTGGTCCCAGGATGGGATTGATGATGCCGCCGCCACTGGAGTTACCGACCAGATTCCCGGTCACCGGATCCTGAGCCTGTGATTCGACGATCGCGGTTCCCGTGTTATCGCCGATCAGGCTGTAGCGCACCGCCTGGCTGACCGTCAGCCCGCCGGTCCCGAGCAAGTCGGGCGCCGTCCCAATGTCATCGTTGGCGGCAACGATCGAATTACGAATCGTCAACGGGAGCGTGCTGGCCACCGGCAACGCGATTCCACCGCCGACTCCCGCGGCGATGTTGCCGGTGATGGTCGTGTGCTCGACCGTCAACGAGCCACGATCGGCGAACACTCCGCCACCCGACGAGAATGATCCGGTGGTATTACCGGAAACGGTGCTGTTGATCAAACGAGTCGGCGCGAGCAACGTGCGAATTCCACCACCACTGGACATCGCGCCTGCCGTCGAATTGCCCGCGATCGTACTGCTGCGGATGGTCGCCGTCGCGGCGATGATCGCGATCGCACCACCACCAGCGCGTATCCCCGTGGTCGAGTTACCGGTCAACGTGCTTTCGCTAATCGTCGTCGCTCCATTGAGCGAATAGAGCGCACCGGCCGAAGCGTAATTACCGGTCGTCGAGTTATCGGCGAATTCGCTGCGAACGACGGAAAGACTGCTGCCGCCAAACCACAATCCGCCACCGCTGGCGAATTCTCCCGTCGTTCGATTGCCGGTCACCTGAGAATCGACGAGCGTCAGATCCCCGGCTGAGACCTGAATTCCGGCGCCGGCCGCACCGACGCCTGTCGTCTGGTTGTCCGCGAGCTTGACGTGATCAAGCAGCAGACTTCCGCTGGAAGAATCGAAATGAATGCCCGCGCCGCCGCTCAGTTCGCCAATGGATCGGCCTCCACGGATCGTCAAGTCCTGGAACACGACGTCAACCTGATCCCCGCTGATCGCAAAGACTCGGGTCAAGGCTTGGCCGTCCACGACCGTCATCTCGTTCCCCAAGCCAATCAGATTGACCGAATCGGTGATCATGAGCTGGCCCAGCGCCGCATCGAGCAGCACGCTACCGACAAGCCCCGCATCAAAGCGGATGTTGTCGATGCCGGCGTTCGCGTTGGCCAGGCTGATCGCCTCTCGCAAACTGAGGTCATCCGGATCGAGCGTCGGATCGGGATCGAGCTCATCGTCCAGTGTTCGAACGACCAAACCAACGTCCTCGACCGTCAACGCGGTGGTCACGTTCGCAGCATTGCCGCTGTCATCCGTAACGGTAAACGTGACGGATGTCGTCCCGATTGGAAAGGACGGTGGCACTGCCGAGACATCGAGGCTGGAATCGGCTACATCGCTTGAAGAGGATTGAATCAGGGCGAGCAGTGTCTCGTTCGTCAAATCCGCGCCGTCGGACCGATTCGCTGTGATCGTGATCGACTCAGGCAGTGCGAACTGGGGCGGTGTCGAATCCTGCACCACAATTTCCACACTCGCCATGGCGACGTTGTTCCGGAAATCACGAGCAGTGAACTTTGCCGTGGTCGTGCCGATCGAAAAATCGGTTCCGCCGTCGAACGTCACCAGCGGATTGGGATCGACGATGTCGGAAACCGTTGGCACGAAAGGCAGCGTCACGTTGGTAACACCGCTGGGACTCGTCGCTTCGAGCGTCACGCTGGTTGGTGAGACCTCGATCGACGGAGGGGTCGTATCGAACACCGAAATGACTGCGGTTGCCGTTCCCGTGTTTCCCGAGGCGTCCGTCGCCGTGAAGGTAATGACGTTCTGTCCCAGTGAAAGCAACGACGGCTTGTTGTTGGTGATGATCGGATTCGGATCGATTTGATCGACTGCGGTCGCCGACGCGAGAAAATCCGCGATCGCCTGGTTGGTCCCCAGGAAGCCACCCCGACCGTTGGCTTCGACCACCAGGTTTGCAGGTGGCGTCACTTGTGGTCGGACGTTCTCAGTCAGCAAGATGCCAATGTCCGCAAGCATCGCTTTTTCCAGCAGCGTCAGCTCTTGCGGAACCTGACCATCGACGATGGCGTGCGACATCAAGTGGGTCGATGGTGAAAACTGAAACGATTGGTTCGGAAAGCCCTCGCTGTCGAGATGAGAGACACTCGACTCAAGCGAGAAGGTCGAAGGCGAGTAGAGCGGTACCCGCCCCCCGTAAACCGACTTCGCTATCGGCCCATCGAAGAACAGCCCCGCGTCGGGCCCTTTCCCGCCAACACTGTGAGTTGCCCAGGCGGCCGTGTCCATTCGAAACGCCGTGAGCGACATGGGGTCCGCGTCGATCATCCGATCACCCGAAACGTCGGATACGAATTGATCGAATACTGACCAGGTGCCAGGCGTCGTGATGCCGTTGCCCGAGTCGTCGCTGCCGTCGGCGCGGGTCGCACTGGTGAACCCAAGCGTGTGAACCAACTCGTGAATCATCACCGCCTGAAAGTCGATCTCGTCATCGACGTCCACATCAATCGGATCGGTCACGTAAGTAAAGACGTCCGATGGACTGAAGAAGAACACTTCCAATCGTCCATCGGTAGAGACTCCGTTGGGGTCAATGCCGTTGATGATCTTGTCGGGAACCACGGCATGAGCGAATCCGCCACCTGGAATGAGCAATGCTGGCTCCGAAGTCGCCTTGGCCACGGCGGTTCCGTCAAAGGCACGTGAGACCACATCCATTTGGATCGTCGCATCTTGTAGCAGCCAATCGCCCAGACGTGTCGCCGCCGACTCCAGCGCCGCACGATAACCAGATCCTTCGACCGGATCGTTGAATCCAATGGTGTTGTCGGCCAGGTAGTTGAACTCGAACGAGACCGCTAACAAGCGGCGGTCCTCGAGCGTTTCAGCAAAAAGCCGACGGCGTTGGAAACGCGAGGACGAGCCCTTCGGACGACTGCGATATCGTGCTGACATGCGGGACGAAAATCCGAAGCGAGGAGAAGCGAAGAACACCAGTTCAGTCTAGTCGTGAGGCCGCCACATTCGACCCACCACCGGTGGCAGAAGTCGCAGATCGATGAACCCACGGCAGGGCGAGCCATCCAACACAAACGCATTGCCGAAACGACAAACTTGATGAAGCCGCTACGGAGTGCCGACCCGCCCGACAGCGGGTTGGCGGCGATTCAGGGGACGCACCCCCTCTTGGACGCCGCCAATTGGCTGAGGGTTCCCCGCTAACGATGAGATCTCCTTTCTAGCGGTACGGCGCGAGCCGTCCGGTCTCGACCACAATATCACAGCCAAAAACCGGAGGGCTCGCGCCCTTCGGCTAACAAAAGCCATCCGATTGGTCGCAAAGTAGATGCCATGGGACAAGCGCGCACCGACGAGGCGCGTTAAACTTGTCCCTCTGTGCTTCGCCCTGCCCTCGTGCCCTCCCCCACCGCCATGCCCGTACGCTTTGTCCTTTTTGTTCTACTGGTCTTCCCGCTCCTGGCCTTGGTGACCGCTCCCTCCGCTGTGGCGCAATCCAATTCGCAACCCAACGTGGTCTTCATTCTGGCCGACGACCTTGGCTATCGCGAACTCGGATGCTTTGGCCAGCAGCGGATCCGCACGCCCAACTTGGATCAATTCGCCAAGCAAGGGATGCGATTGACACAGCACTACAGCGGCAACGCGGTCTGCGCCCCGTCACGCTGTGTATTGATGACCGGCAAACACCCTGGTCACGCCTTCGTGCGAGACAACAAATCGACGCCGCCGGAGGGGCAGTGGCCGATCCCCGACGACGAGGTCACCCTTGCTGAACTCATGAAGCAGCGAGGTTACGTTACCGGAGCCTTTGGAAAATGGGGCCTGGGCGGTCCGGAATCCAGCGGTCGACCCTTGAATCAAGGGATCGATCGCTTCTTTGGATACAATTGCCAGGCGCATGCCCACAGCTATTACCCGTCTTACCTTTGGGATAACGAACGACACTTCACCATGTCGAACGACCCGCCCGTTCCCGGGCATGCTTCCTTAGCCGAGGGTGCCGATCCGAATGACCCGAAGTCGTACGATCCATTCAAAGGGCAAGACTATGCGCCCGACCGTATCAACGAACAGGTGCTCGAGTTCATTCGCAGCAACAAGGATCACCCGTTCTTTCTCTATTATCCCACGGTCATTCCTCACGTCGCCTTGCATGTTCCCGATGAAGAACTCAAGCCATATCTGGAACTAGGCTGGAACGATCCTCCGTTTACGCGCGACAGCGGCTACGGCTACACGCCCCACTTCACACCGCGTGCCGCCTATGCCGCGATGATCACAAGACTGGATCGTTACGTCGGAAACGTGCTTCGACTGCTCGACGATTTGAATTTGTCCGACAACACGATTGTGGTCTTTAGCAGTGACAACGGCACCACCCACCTTGATCAAGAAGTTGATTTCGAGTTTTTCGACAGCGTCGGGGAGCTTCGTGGCTTGAAAGGATCGTTGTACGAGGGAGGCGTGCGTGTCCCCACGATCGTTCGCTGGCCAGGAAAGATCACGCCTGGTTCGACAAGCGATCGTGTGAGTGGATTCGAGGATTGGATGCCGACCCTGATGGACGCGATTGGTGCCAGTACGATTGTCCCGGATGACATCGACGGCATTTCCATGGTTCCCACGCTGCTCGGTCAACCGCAGGAAGAACGCCCCTATCTTTACCGTGAATTTTCCAGCTACGGCGGTCAACAGACGATTCGTGTCGGGCCCTGGAAAGCGGTCCGTCAAAACATGTCCAAGGGAAACCTGGAGATCGAACTCTACAACATCGCAAGTGATATCAGCGAAGCACACAACGTGGCCGACCAGCATCCCGACATCGTTACCAAACTCAGTGCGATGATGGAATCGGTCCGCACCCCTTCGGAAGACTTTCCGCTCTATCCGCTCGACCCAAAAAAGCCGAGATAGTCGACGTACGTTAGGCTTTCCAGCCTGACACACGCCAAAACCAGTCAGCCTGGAAAGGCCGACGTACAATCGCCTCCTACGTGACTTCCCACTCTTCCAGGAGTTCCACCAATGCTCTCTCGCCGTTCCATGATGACTTGTTCCGCAGCCTTGCTCGGCGGTGCACTGGCAGCCAGACGCGGCTGGGGCAATCTGGCCACGCAAAGAAAATTCACGATGGATCTGCGAGCCGGCTCCATCGGTGTGAACGCCGACCAACGCGAAGCGATGCGATTGGCCGCGAAGCATGGATTCGAGTCGGTCAACGCCGAGCCGAATTTTCTGGGGAATCTGAGCGACGAAGAGATCAAAGATCTGGTCGATCAACTGCACGCGTCGAATCTCGTTTGGGGCGCGGCTGGATTGCCGGTGGATTTTCGCAAGGACGAGTCAACGTTCCAAGAAGGCTTGGCGGAACTTCCCAAGCTTGCTGCGGCAATGCAGAAGGCTGGAATCACCCGCGTCGGGACCTGGCTGAGTCCGAACTCGGATGAATTGACCTACGTCGAGAACTTCCGCCAACATGCCACGCGTCTGCGGCAGTGTGCCAAGATCCTCGGCGATCACAACCAACGTTTTGGCCTGGAGTACGTTGGTCCCAAGACCCTGTGGTCCGCGAAACGCTACCCCTTCGTGCACTCGATGGCCGAGACCAAAGATCTGATTGCGGAGATCGGTACTGACAACGTCGGATTCATTTTGGATAGCTGGCACTGGTACACAGCCGAAGAATCGGTTGCCGACCTTCACACACTCACCAACCGCGACATCGTCGCCTGCGACCTGAACGATGCTCCCACGGGACGAACGGTTGATGAGCAACTTGACAATCAACGCGAACTTCCGATGGCCACCGGTGTGATCGACTTGAAGGGGTTCCTCGATGCTCTGGTCGCGATCGGCTATGACGGCCCAATCCGAGCCGAACCATTCAATGCCAAGTTGAATGCCATGGAAAACGACGAAGCAGTCGCCACCACCGCCGCCGCAATGAAGAAGGCCTTCGCCCTCGTCGAATGACTCATGGCCGAGGCGATCGCGCGAAGATTGGCAAAATGATAAGAGGCTGAGTCGTCGTCACGTTTGAGCGTTTTCAAATTTCGCACAGGCAGCTAAGGATCGTCGCCGATCGCTCCGCCGATCGTAGCGTTCAATGGCGCAACGTTCGACGGAGCGAACAGCGACGGTTTCCTTAGTGGAAATGCGTTCGCACCTATCATTCTGCCCAACATCATTCTGTCAACGTCTTCTTCCCCAAAGCCATTCCCGGTCGTCACGATCGGCGTCTGCGTCGGAATCGACTGGTTCGTTTCGGTGGCAGTGGGCGTGGCGGTCTCGAGAGGCACCAACAGATCCGCTCGTGTTGCCTGTACGGCACGCTCGGTTTCGTAGCGTTCTCGGGCGGCAGCCAATTCCGCTTTGACCAGCTTGTCGTACTGCTCGCCCGACATCACGCGAACCGACTCTCCGAGCAGCTCTGGATCGTAGGTCAGCCCCGGATGATCTTGCGCCGTCGAGTACCGACTGATCGATGGATTCTCCTTGTGAAGCTGGGCTTCACGGCGGGCGATCTCCTGATCGGCAATTTGCCGCTCGATCCCCTTGGGAGACTTCTTGCGGGCGTTACCAAATGGATCGTAATCGTCATTGGACGACGTCATTCGGTCCCACCAGGTCGGGTTTCGACCGAAGATGTTGGTAACGATTCGATCGGATCGCTCGACCATGTAATTGGAGACGGCTCGACCACGTTTGAAGAAGGAAGTCGGCACCCAGGCTGAATCCCAGCCGGTCTTCGACTTTTCTGCCATGTACCGGATATTCGCAATCAGATCGTACAGCAATGCCAAACCGACTTCGTTCTCCTTCATTTGGCTTTCGGTGACACCGTAATTGAGCGCACGCTCAGCCAGGTAATTCAACTTCGGAGTCAACTGACGAATGCCACCTCGGCCCCAAGTCTTGGCCTCCCTGGCAACCTTCTGTTCATTGAAGATATCGGTCAGGATCGAATCGACCAGCTCGTTGCCAATCTCCTTCATCTCTTGATCGGTCAGCGGACGGTCAATGTATTCTTCGGAGAAGCGGGGGAAGACTCGCTCGCTGACCAGACGAATGAAGCGGTCCACTTTGTCTTCGAACTTCAGTGCCAAAAAGATCCCGTGTTTGTTGGCCTTGCTGTTGATGAAGCCTCGATCAATCGCATCGATTCCGTCGACCTCATACAACACCACACTCCCTTTGGTCGAATCGAGCGTGCGTCGGACTTCCAATTTGCCAACGTCACGCTTGCGAAAGAAGCCCCATGAAGTATCCGTGTTCTCGGTGTCATAGCGGTGGACGATGATCCAGCGATGAAGGGGATCGTCTTTTTGCAACCGCTTCGACAGATCCTCGGCCTGGCGAGCAAGCCATTCCGGTGACGGCTGAAAGAACCAGGTGCGTTTGTCGATATCGAATTCATGTACCGCCCCCAGCGAGATGTCAGCGAAATCACGGGCATCACCAGTGGCTCCGCCGACAACCTCTTGGCTGCTGGCCACGAACTTGTTCCATCGCTTGACCTCACGGAGAAAATCCCGCTGGCTCTTCAATCGACTGGGGGAACCACCCGTATCGATCGGGATCAGTGAGTCGGCCAGTTTCGCATCGCCGCCAGTGCGAGAATCGCCGACCACATAGAAATTGATGTCGTAGTCGGCCGCCGCACGCAACAATTGGGACTTGGCGAGCTGCTCAAAGGCGACCGTCTTGCCATGCGGCGTCTGGTAATAGTTGTTGGGGATGATGATCGTCATGCCCCGCCATTGTTCCAGCAGGGATTGATCCTTCTCGACGTCCCGAACCAGGTCGAGAAAACCGTAATAGGAAACATCCCAGACATCCAGACTGCTGCCAAAATAGTCAGCCAGCTGCGTCCAACGTTGAATCTCGTTGACGGTTGTCTTTTGGTTCGCGACCAACAGAAATCGTGATTCCGGTTGTCGCAGATAACGCTCCGAGACTCGAATCAGTGTTTTGCGATAGTCGACACAGCGGTAGGCGGCGTTCTGCTCACTCGACTTCGGTCGCTGCAAATCAAGATCGACGCCAATCGAAAATGCCTGATACGGAATCACCTCGGTCGTGTCGCGAATCCCGATTCGGGTTTCGATCAGCTGCATGCCACCGGGACGAAGCTCCCCAATCGGTTTTTGAAACGGTGTCTGGACAAGGTCGTAGGGTCGATCCCCGTCATCAAAGAAGACCACATGCTTTGAATCAATGTCGCCGCCAAGAAAACGAAGACTCGAGCGAACGGCGCGATACAGGTACTTCTGGTCAAACGTTTCCTCGCTCACATTTTTGACCGCCCAGATCACGCGAGTCGACTCGCCCGGTGCCAAACTCCGCAGCGACGTCAGCGGCGTCAGCTCGATCGGAAAGCGAACATGAATCTCGTCCCCATTTTCAAAGTTGCGAAATGGTCGCGAGATACCACTTTCCATCGAGGCCAGGGGATTGACCGGATGGCGCAGGCGGAATGGCTGGTTCCTTGGTTCCTCTACCACATAGTCGCCAAGCCTCGCACGCAGCCCCGCTTGCGAAAACGTGAAGGTTTCGCCCGGTGGCAGAGGCTCTTGCATCTCCAGATCGACCTGGTCGTAAAGGAGCCAACGATCGACCTCGAGGTACACGCGGATCGTGTAGTTCTCCGGGAGCGGCATGCCGCCACAATTACGTACCACCACGTTGTCGATCGAGACCAGGCTGTCCGGTTCGAGCACTTCATACTCGCTGGTCACATCGAACGAAATCAGTTCCAGGTCATATGGCGAGTCGTACTCGTGCTGGTTGCCCCAAGCATCGGCCACGATGATTCGAAGCCGACCTTCCACTCCCTGAGCCCCGTCGGCGGCCCGATAACGGGACGGAGTTCCATCGCGGCCGTCGGGTCCATTGAATCCACCCGGGTTGGACCGCATCACCGTGCGCGTCCGCAGATTTCCCTGCGAGTCACGATAGGAGTGGTTTTCGGTCCAGTGATAACTACTGCCCCCGCGTCCACCCCGTCCACCTGAGCCACCGCGACCCGGTTCCCCGGCAAACCCGATGTCGCCACCCACCAGATTGCCTTTGAGCAGCATCAACAGTCCCAGGTCACGATGGTCCACCGACAACACCACATCGGCACCTCGGCCGCCCGGCGCACCATCACTGGGATCGCCAGCACTACCGCCATCACCTCCGGGACCACCGTTGGTTCCCGAGGAAAACCTGGTGGCGTCCCGCCCTCGATAACCGACGCTGCCTGGTTGACCGTCGCCGCCACGTCCGCCGTCACCACCGCGACCGCCAACTCCGGCCACGAAGTAGTAACCCTCATCGCCAATGAGAACCTGGTCGTTGAAGGGCGACGCATAGTTTCCCGGAGGGGCAACTTCACCTTGCAGGGCCAGCACGTCACGGCGCTGACCACCGGCCCCATAACCGAGATGCAGTCGTACCAAGCCTGCGTCTTCCCCCGGCTGTGCTGGTCCAGCGTTGCCACCACGCTGTCCGGAAGTACCGGGACTTCGAGGCGGCACTTGAAAACTTTGCCCATTGATTCCGTCGCGCCCGCGACGGCCCCTCACCTCGATGGCACCAAGCAATTCCTGCTCGCTGTCAGAGGCAAAGCTACCTGCGTCGTTCACACGAGGCGGGTCCAACACAACTTGAAAAGGAATCGGCAAGGATGTTCCTCCACGAACGTCAGGTCAAAGCGGAACCGATTGTATCGCGCATGGGAGTCCTGCCGAGGCTCGGTCGGCGTGGCCGAGCGGCAAAAATCGTCGGTCACCCCGAGCCCAAATTCTTAACGATCGCAATCGCAGTTCGGACTTCGTCGCCTATCAGCCGCCAGGCGTTAGCGTCCGGTTGGTCCCCGCGATCCAGAACCGGACGTGAATGCGTGGCGGATGATCAAAACGCGAGAAAGGTGGCGACGCGATGTCACCATTTCCTAGGCGTTGCTCCCGCCTGCCCGTTGCT
>CAVOND010000028.1:0-753899 GCA_963697195.1 Pirellulaceae bacterium | reverse complement strand
GAATGCGCCGTTGTCTGGAAACATCTCATACATCAGTATCCGGAACAGCGGTGCGGCAATCACTAAGAGCAAGAGCACAACTCTCAGTCTCCTTGCGCCCAGAGAGAAATCAGAAGCGGTGAGAACAGATAGAACTGCTCTTCGATTGATACGGACCAGAGAGGCGCCAAACAGTAGGCCGGCTCCACTCCTGTGATCGACTCTCTGACATTCCCCAGATAACATGCATACCAGAGCGGACTACCCGATTGCTGAATAAACTCCGATTGCCAGTAGCCCACTCCGTGGATCAATGATTGTGACACTGGGATCAATACAAAAAGAGAAACTACGAGTGCATAGTACAACGGAAAAATCCTGAGCACTCGACGTGCATAGAAATTCCGAAAGAATCCCGGCTGACACTTCGTATCGAGCAGAATTCCTCCTATCAGGAACCCGCTAATGACAAAGAACAAGTCAACGCCGATCCAACCTAGATGCGCAAGCGGTGCCAAGCGAGCAAACGAACCGCCTTCGGTGTGTGGCCAGAAGTGGTGGATCGTCACAAGTAATATCGCGATCCCCCGCAGGCCTTCGATTTCACGAATCTTACCGGTGTAGTCGTAGTGACTCATCTTTCGCACGCCCGCGGATGAATTGTTTGGGTAGTCGAACTTTTCCGATCGCGAGCACTAGGATTGCGCCTATTCCAAATACCAAAGCTGTAGCACCTGGTCCCGTCCCAGTCGAGGAACAAAGCATACATCGCAAGCTGGTTATAGAAGGTGATGTTCATCATCATCATGGTGCCGATATGAAAGGCGATCCCAATGGGCAAATAGAACCATCGCAACTTTTCGACGAACAGACAAATCGGCCATGTGATTTCCCAGAGCACGGCGCCGAAGGCCATCAGCGGTACGATCATTCGATAGTCGGCAAGCAGGAACGCTAGCTGAAACTCTGTGTCATGCAGATTGTCAAGAGATTGCTTGATCGCAGAGACCGGGAGGCTGTCTTGTGAAAACCAGCTCAAATCCCTCCTATTCGAAGCTTGAGTAATCCAGCCGAGCAATACGCCCAGGCCATTACCGAACGCATCAGGAAAATCGGGTACCCGTAATCACTCGATGACATACCACTCGCGTGTCGCCGCGATGTCAATACAAGACCTCGGTAGCACGGAGTCACTGCCAAGATCCATAGGCAGATGATCCCGACCATTTCATCGTGGTTGAAGTGGCCGAAGCTTCGAAGGATTCCCTGCTGGAGCGTAACCAGACTCGCAGCAAGGAGCCCGCTGACGCGCCCACCGATACCGAGAACATTCAACGCTAGGACAACAATCATTACTAATTTCAGGCAGATCATCCCTTCCGGTGTCACGATGCGATCGTAGAACTTCCAGGAGAAATACTCCATGATGCCGGGTGGATGCATGATCGACGTCGGCAGCCGGCCGATCGCGTCAAAGTCTGTGACAAGCACTTGAACTAGGAAGATGAAACTGACCCAGATGCGTGCGAAGCCAAGCGATTCTGGACTGTAGCTGCTGAGCGGTTTCATAGTTCCACCTCGTACGCGCGAACGAAGTTTCTATAATCGCTATAGCTCCCACCCTCCCAACGAAACTCGCCGAGCCGAATATGCGACAGCGCATCAGGCGAGGAATCGAGGCCGAGGTTGTAGATCTCACCCCAGGAACGCAGCAATTCTTCGATGCGAGCCGCTGGCTGCACCGGATTGAAATCAGCATGCTGGCCAAGCAGAGCAGCATTCCGCGGGTGGGGAGAATCCATTTCCAGGCAAGCCGTTCGGTCACGGGGACTCAACATCAAGACTGCAGGAGTCACTTGGCCATGGACCAACCGTCGAATTGATCGACTCTCTTCTTGTCGGCATTCGCATGATCAACTTGAGGTCGGTCCACGAATGAGGGATCCAATCTCGCTGTTTAGGCGGGTCTTGCAATCATCGCCCGCTTGAGCTTTTTGCTCCGACGTGCGCATCCTGCAAGAAGTCCGATCGCGGCGACGAAGAAGTATGTGAGTCCAGCGGGCTCTGGCACGACCGAATTGCTATCGCTGGCTGCTGGCTGCAATCCCTCTATGTTGGTCAGGGAAGCTGTCAGCGTATTGAAGGCGTTGACCTCACCCGTCTGGTCGGCCGTCGCGACCAGCTGTGCCCAGATGTAAAAGCTGTCACCGGGGTCGACCGTGAAGTCGAAGGATCTCGATTCGTTCACCGAACCAGTGATGTCCCTTTTCTGCACGTCAAATCCTGTCGGGCCTAGATTGTTCGTGAACTCCTTGAAACCGGGCCACAACATGGATGTCGATTCGAACAGCATCGTGCCGCGGTCGGTATAGAACTCGAAGTTCTCATCCTGGAACAAATAGACGCTGGCCGACACGTCATTCCCTCCGGTCACCTCGGCTGTGAGATTCATCAATAGCGTGGTCGAGAGAGACTCGGACGACATGTTGCTGAATCCTTGCACGCCCCAGGCGACGGCCTGAGCACGTGTCGAACCCGCAACGGCCGTCGCCCGCAGCGTTGGGATGTAACCGTTGCCACTCAGACTCGAACTCGCCTCCGAACTTGCATTTCCAAATGGCGACACCAGAGATATCGACGACGATGTTTCCAGCAACCCGCCAGCGGCCTCAATACGGGTACTGGTCCCCGAGCCATAACTGGCTTGAACCTGCGTGCGGTATTGCATCAGCCCCGCGGAGGCTGACGTCGCAACCGCACCTAAGAAGACGACACTCAGCAATCGAAGTGCACTGGACAACATTCGCAAACTCCGGATTCTCAATCCCCTGACAAATAAAATTTAGTTTTCAAAATACTATACCAAGTTTGCGAGGGGGCTGCGTTTTGATTGGATTTTCGGAATCGACAGGATCGAGCACGTCACCAAACCATGCAGTAGCGTGGTCGCGCTCCTCAATCCTGTTGATCCAGTACATCCTGTCCGAGTTCTTCACCCCAAGTTCTGCACGCGGAAAGATATCCGAGAAGCTACAATGCGAGGGGACGCAGCCCAACGTCCGATGGCTCGAGATCGAGTCGCTGCAAGGTGTCGGAGATGCAGCGTGGGAGAAACTCGCCTCGCTGAGTCTGGTACTCGATCGCCTGGAACAATGCCAGCCACATGTTCCGATCTGCTTTGCCGTCGCGAATCAACTGAGCAAACTCTGGCTCGAATGACGAGTAGCCGAGATTGGTGTAATCGACGGCCAACATCACGGGTATGGTGTCGTTGTTGGTGATCAGCGGATTATCTTGCCCAGGATCGATCAGCCCCAATCGAACGACTTCTTGCGGGATGAACTCCTCATCGTATCGCCAGGCGTGAAACGGATGCAGCACCCGTGGGCGTCGCTCCTGTGGCCATCGATCCGGATTCCACCAATAACGATCGAGTTCATCGGCGTCGTAGAGTTGATCCAGTGCGAATTCGGCCGAGTACGTACGGCGACGGTTCTCAATCTCTTTCGGTGCTTCGAAGCTCGTCAATCCGAGAATCCGCTCCACCTGTTCCGGTGAAAGCCCAGAGATCAGCAGCGGTGCTCCGAGCGTCGCAGCGAAATTCCGCCCGATGTCGAAGGTCAAGTCTCCGTCCATCCGATCGACTTTGACATAGCATCCTTGTCCTTCCAAATGGGTCAGCGCATGACGAAACGCTCTGGCGTAGAGCCCTCGCTTGGGGCGGATCACAAAGTGGTCGATGCCATCAAGCTGCGAGAGGATCTGCCGGCAATTTGCCAACGCTACCGTGCTCATGAAACTGTTGTCGACCGTCAGCGCCGCCAATCGCAGCCCCGGAAACTCCGTGGTCAAACGATGCAGCAGGAAGGCGCTGTCCTTTCCGCCGCTGAACAGCACCACCGCATCGTAGCCGGAGGGCCCCGTACCCGAGGACTGATCCAGGATTGCAGCCAACTTCGCTTCGGCGGCATCATCTTGAAGGCTTAATTCCGCACCCTCCGTATCTCCCTGTCGACAGACCTGGCAAAGACCATCCTCGAGCGGGGAACAGGTTTCGGGCAAGATGCATCGCGAGCACCGCGAGACCAATTGACTCGCCGCCTGTTCTCGCACCGATCCCCACTGGCTCATCACGAAGCCAAGAAAGTTCGTGATCTCTTCGATTCTTTCTGATGGATTCAGCATGGATTCAGCCACTCCCTTTCGAGTGCAAAGAACGGCTCCAGTAGGGAGTCATGATGGTTTCAAGATACGATTCTACCGGCGGAACCGTGAGCCCATGATGACTGAGGAGCCGATCGGTTTGCGTGTTGTCGAATGCTTGTTCTTCACCCAGATAGTCCAGTAGAAAGGGGAGCCCGGAAAGGAAGCGGCGAGACCGCGCAGGGGCGAAACGAGTGGCAATCCGAAGCAACCGACGAAAGTTTGACAAAGAGATCGATCGCGACGCGGGGCATGGTTCATCGCGCTCTGCGAGCAGCTCTCGCAGCCTGGCAACTAGATCGCTGAGTTTCCATGAGACTTCGGGACCGGAACAGAGGTGCCATACTTGACCGACGCCCAAGTTTTCTTTGGTGGAAAGGTGAATCGCTTTGGCGACATAGTCCACAGGAATGATGTCCAGAATGGCATTATCCGTGCGTGGCACGATCCCCCAGGTCCGGCGTCCCAACAGGAAATCGGTCAGGAAGTAGAAGACTTGGAAATGAATGATCTTTCCGGTGCGTGAATCACCCACGATCATGCTGGGACGATGCACCGTCGCCGGCAGTCCGGCGTCGATCTCCCTCCATAGATATCGCTCGGATTCCCACTTTGCCGCTTCGTACGTGTTGTGAAAATCCTCGGGCTGGCGTGGCTCGCCGACTCGAGATTCCGCGAGCAACCCCGAGGTGCGGCCGGCGACTCCCACCGTACTGACGAACTCCAGTTTTTGGAATTGCCCCGATGCCTGGCAGCGGCGGACGAAGTCGACGACGGCTTTGGCAGAGCCGAGCGCCATGCTCACGGGCATCCTCGATGCTTTGATTCAGCTTCACATTCCCGGCGGCGTGGACGACGTGCGTGACACCGCGTGCGAGCGATTTGGCATCCTGGTTACGAAGCCCCAGAGCTTCCTGGGAAATGTCACCCGTCACCGCGTCAATGCGTTCGGCTTGCTCGTCGCCGAGTTGACAAAATTCGATGAGTTGCCGGCGGCGCTGCGACAAATGCTCCTCCGAATCGGCGCACAACACCAGCGAGACTCGCGTGTCGCCATCCGCCGCGAACAACGGAATCAGACCGCTTCCAAGTGCGCCGCTACGCGCCAGTAATGAGAACATGTTTCATTGCATGGATCCGGACGTCACCAACCTAAAGCAAAGCACTACCGTAGGCGAGTCTCTCCGAGACTCGCAAGAAAGCTGCCAAGCAGCACTTCTGCAAAGCTGCAATGTATCCGCCTCGGAGAGGTTGTGAAGAGATTGTGCTTGCTACTGTAGGTCCGCCTTTCCAAGGCGGACGCCCGCAGCTTTGCTGCGTTTCGTGCGAGTCTCGGAGAGACTCGCCTACAGTAATGCACCGCGATTCAATTTGTTCACAGCCTCGGAGAGTCGGACCTACGGGACAGGCAGGACGACGACGCAGGGAATTGGCTCCTGATAAAGGCGATCGATCAGGCTAGCGTATTTGGTTAGGATCACGCCACGGCGAAGTTTCTGGGTAGGTGTCAATTCGTCGGATATGAACGGTCGCGGTAACAGACCGAAAGCCTGGACGCGTTCGTAAGGATTCAGCGACTCGCCCGCGGCGAGCAGCTCACTCTTGATTTCATCCAGCATCTGCGGCGTGAGGTCTTCGGAAGGCATCGAGTACTCACTGGGGGTGATCAACGCAGCCAAGTATTTTCTGCCGGCGCCGATCACAACCATTTGATTGACGTAACGACACTTCGCGTAGGCAGCCTCGACTTTCGTCGGCGAGACTCGGCGACCGGTCGAGGTCTTGAACAAATCACTGTTGCGGCCGGTGATGGAGAGAAAACCATCCTGGTCGAAAGCACCGACATCACCGGTGCGATAAAACCCATCCTCGGTGAATCGATCGCCCTCTTGCACGTCTCCCAGATAGCCCGAAAAAAGACCGGGTCCTTTGACCAAGATCTCGCCATCATCGGCCAATTTGACGGTGTTGGGTTCCAACGGTTTTCCGACCGTACCGAATCGATAATCGGAAAGACGGTTGAGCGCGACCGGCACCAGGTTCTCGCTCAACCCGTATGCTTCGCGGACGGCGATTCCATGCTGCTGCAACGACTCCAGGATGGCGACGCTGATGGGTGCCGAGCCGCTGATCATCAATTTGACTTGCGAAAGGCCCTCGAGAATTGGCGTCGAATCATTGTCGGTAATTGCCTCGTCGAGCTTCTCATAGAAGCGGGGGACACCGATGAAGAAATGCGGCTTGATACTGGTGATGTCCTCAAAGACGGAACGCGGATTGTCTACCAGGTAAGTGATCATCCCACAGGCGATACTCAGCAAGTTCGCCATTCGCTGGAACATGGCGGAAAGCGGAAGCCAGCAGATCGTCCGATCGCCGGGCTCGAGCTCCGAGTACGCCCGGTACAAAGAGCGACAGGCCGCCATCAGTTGATCATGTCGATAGGGGATTCCCTTGGCGGCACCGGTGGTTCCCGATGTGTAAACGATCGTAGCGAGATCGCCGGGACCGGGAAGATCGATGCTGTCGCTCTCATCGCCGCTACGCTCGCTTGTCAGCTGTTCCAGGGAGTAACAGCCTGGATCGAGCTTACTCTTTGGATCGCCGCCGGCGACAATGGTGGTCAGCCCGGAGGTGTCTGCGGACACCTCCGGGCTGATCTTTTTCCACCCGTCATCGCTGGTGACCAAAAACGAGACGCCACAGGAGGCGCATGATTTCAAGGGTTTCCGCCGGATCGGCGGTCGGGTCCAAGCCCACAACGACTGCCCGGTTGCGGTAGACCGCATGGGCGATGGGCTGCCAGTACGGGTCAACACCCAAGCGAACCGCGACTCGAGTCCCCGGAGTCACCCCAATTCGCCGCAGGGCTGCCGCCAATTGCACGGCCTGGGCTCGAAACGTTGCCCAATCGACGGTTTGCCAGCCGGATTCGTCCTCAGCGGATCGCCAGCAAATTGCCGCTGATTCCGGTGACAGACGGCTACGCCAGTCGAGCAAATTACAAACGGTGGACGGAATCGATTCGATTGGTGGTTTACTCATCAGCCTGACCGTGTCGCATTTCACGGTAGATCGCAAGATTCTGGGTCTCAAATGTACGTTGGCCTTTCCAGGCTGACCCGCTTTGCCAGCACTGCCTTACTGGATGTCAGGCTAGTGCGGCGTCAGCATTTCGTCTTCGGGTTGCTGGCGAAAAGGGGTCAGACACCAAAAACCGGAACGGCCCCAAGGGTGCTTCGCATGTTTGATGTCTGACCCCTTTTCGCCGATTCACGGACCGTGCCTTAGTGTGTCCGTCGAATCCCCCGCCCACAAGTGAATGTTTGGCGATGATTCTCTGAGTTGGCGTTCCCATCTGCAAAGCAGTCCACGTAGTGCAGCGTCAGCATTTCGCATAAGGGTTGCTGGCAAAAAGGGGTCGGCCACCAAGAACCGGAGCGGCCCGAAGGGTGCTTCGCATTTTTGGTTTCTGACCCCTTTTCGCCGATCGACGTCACCCCCATTTTTAGATTTGACGATGCACTAACGTCGTCCCGTACAAAACTCGACACGCTCATTCCCCCGCCCCACTCACGCTCTTTACCAAAACCTGAATCTTTTTGGCTCTTCACTTCATTCCTTTGATTCTTCCTTCTTCGTGCAAATCTGTGCCATTCGTGGCGAATCCGCCCCTATTCCGCCAAAAACAGGGAACACCTAAACATCAAGACAGGAAACCTGGGTTGTCTAGGAAAAAAACTACAAAACGCTTGCAAACAGGGGGTGGGCTCATTAGACTCTGTTGCATGATCCGTGGAATCCTCACAGCCGTCTTTCTCTTCCTCGCGTTTGGCGTTCAGGCCAACGCTGGGTTGATGACGTCCCGCTCCGAGTGGAGCGATGGATCGGTCGAAGTCGATTGGCAGTGGTTCCACGACCAGCAAGATCCGAGTCAGACCTACTTTGAGTCAAATACTGGAGATCTTGCTGCTGTCTCGGTGGTTGGATCCCAAGTGGTGGGATCCTCTGCGGTTTTGACAGTTCTGCGGCCGTCTGTGCCGGCTGACGCCCAAACGAAATGGCGACTGACTGTCGTCGACGATGTGCTCCCTTGTCCACCCTGTCTCTCAAGGCTCCCCCGGCCCGCGTAGCGGCAAACTCTTCACAGCTAGAGTTTGTTATTTGCTACATGAGTTTTTGGACAGTTTAGGACATTTCAAATGAGACGATTTATTCTAGCCTTCGTGGCGATTGGTGCGTTTGTTGCGCACGCGGGTATGGTTCAAGCCGGTTCGATCGGGAACGTCACAAAGGGCGTGGTTAACGAACTTGAGGATCGGGATTACGAAACTGCGTTCAACTTGGGCCCTGTTGATCCTAACGACCCCAATTCCCCCAATTTCCGGATCGTTCCCGGCTCCCTTTTCCTCGGCGTCATCCGAATTGAGACGTTTGGCTCGCCACCTCCATTTTTCGATGGCGACACCTATAACCCAGGCGATGCGCAGCAGACCGTAACCGGTGTCTTCGCGATCAGAGCTGTTTCGATTAACAATTTCACCGATGCAGTCGAAGGCGACAGAACCTCGGTCTATTTCGAGCCGATTCGCGGGAGTTGGAACACCGCGTTTGGTCTCGATTACCTTCCGGAGCCGACCAACCCCAACACCATGTTCATCGCCTATGACGATGTTACGGTTGGGGCGACCGATGGCGGGAACGCTAACCTCGAAACGGCCCTGACCTCGTTTGTTGGCAGTAACGTGGTTTACGAGTTTGGCTTCGAAGGCAACCAATCGACGGTCAACGATGTAACTTCAACGGATGCCGGCGAGTTTTGGATTGCGGAAGGTGCTCGTGGGACCGATGTCGTTGGTTTTCGACTCAATACGCTCACGAACGTTATCAATCTAAATGCTTTGGTAACTTCCGGCGGAGCTCCTCCGCTGGCCCCGCATGATTACCTTTCCACCCAAGCTGATTTGGCTCAAAATCCAGCTCTCCGCTCGGGTGTATCGTTCGCGAACGCAGCTGACCTACAGTCAAGAGGGACGGTTGACGTATTCGCACCAACCGTCACCGGCTTTCCAATTCGTACGAATACACAGCTTTACATTCTACCTGTGCCAGAGCCGTCCTCGCTCATCGTTTTTGCCGGTGTTGCAGGACTGTGTGCGATCGGTCGCCGACGCCGCAAGTAGAGTTGTCTAGTCCATCACAGACTTAAACTGAGAACCTTCCGGCTATTTCGGCCGGAAGGTTTTTTGTTTGCGCACGATTCACATTGGATGAGATCCAAAAGGGGGACGATCCGAGACCTCAGGCGGCTTCCGGCCAGCCATGATTTTGCATCTGAGTCCCAGGCTTCAATGTCGATGTTCCTTGAAGACCATCAAGATTTGAATCAGGCAACTTCTTTTGGACTCAGCGGATCACCCCAAAGCGATTTGCGGGTTTTCCAAGGAGCATCGCGACGCGAAGTACTCTGTCGAAGTCGCGTTGCGAAACAAACCTCGACGATTCAGACGAATTGACACGAATAGTGACCACGATATTTTGGCATTCGTGTTTCTTCGTGAGATTCGTGGCTAGCTCGTAAACTGTACATCCCCTTCGTCGCGAGTCATGTACGCGCCGCGGATGATGCAATTTGCTGCTAGCCATGTACTTCAAGCTTGGCTGCTACTTTCAATGCCGACTCGCCTTCATCCGCACTTGATCCTGCGGATGGATCTCGAACCCGAAGTCGGCGATCGGATCTCCATCGAACCGCGGACGAAAATCAAGACTTAGCTTCTGAAAGATTCCTGCCAGCACCAGCGTGATCATCATCGGGGCCAGTTGGGCACCGAGACAGATTCTTGCTCCGGCGCCAAACGGTAAATGGGCGTACTGGTGAATCGCCTTCGCATTATCGCCTACGAATCGCTCGGGTCGGTACTCCTCCGGAGCTTCCCAGAACTCGGGGTACCGATGAGTGAAATAGACCATCGGGATCACCATTGATTCCGGCGGAATTTCATAGCCGTCGATTTCCATTCCCTCCTTGCAATAGCGGGGGTATCCCCAGGACGGCGGAAACAGCCGAATCGTCTCAAGAATTGCCGCACGGGTGTAAACAAGATTCTGCAGATCGGCCGTTGTGGCCGGACGGCCACCGAGCACATCTCGCACTTCGTCGATGACCTGCTGTTGAGCTTCCGGGTTGGAGCCGAGCATGTACAGGATCCAGGCCAGCGTCGTGGAAACCACCGCGGCCCCAAAATACACGGAAAAGATCTCGCCAACGATTTCTGGCTCAGTCCAACCTTGCTCTCGCTCGGCCTCGAGCAAGACACTCAGCAGGTCCGGGCTGCGATCGGGATCCTTACGTCGTTCCGCGACCAGTGATGCCATTTTGGTGCGCAGCCGCGCCACGCATTTTTTGAAATGCACATTGCCAGGCAGTGGCACAGACAGCGGACTGACGCGGACAAAATTCAGCTGCACGAAATGCGTGTCTTGAATGATCTGCGTGAGTTCGGGCTCTTGCAGATCATGCGAGAAGAACATCTGGAAATTGGCCCGCGTGATCAGCCGCTGCAGACCGCCGCAAACATCAAACTCTGCACCGGATTGAACGTGCGGATCCCATTCTTCGAGCAGTTGCGAGACGAGTTCCGGAATCTGGCTCGCGTAGGCATGCAGGCATGGGCCGCGGAAGGCGCCCTGCACCAATCGGCGGCGTTCTCGCCACTCGCCGCCCCCTTCGAGGATATAGCCGCCTCGCCCCATCACCCACTTCACGCGGGGCAGCATTCGCACGTACTTGCGGTTGCCCGTCTCGGGATGTTTGAGGATGGCGCCGCAGTGATCGGGATGCCGAAAGGCGTAGATTCGTGCGGGCAGCCCGGTGACTTCTAACACGTCCCCGTGACGATCGAACGCGTCGCCGACCTCCAGAATGATCTTCTTGATCGGCTTGTAGAGCCAAGCCCTGTGCTTGGGAATCGACTTGGACGAATCCTGGGATCCGGCTGGCGGCAACTCGATGGTTTGAGACATGATGTCCCTCTCTTCGGAAAATTGGGGTCACGCTAATCGCCACGTTACACGATTGCTCTGGATAGCGTCTAACTCAATTGTGGGTTACGCGCGGCGAGGAGTGCACCTCGCGATTTGCGTTTGGGACATGGTTTATCGGATAGCGGGCCGGCAGCCCCCTTCACTCGCTTCCGAAAGCGGTGGTTTTCGGGCCGAAGGCCCAGCAATTTGTCTAGCCCAGCCCGATGGGCTCATCGTACCACACAAGTCTCTTCTGGCTTGCGTGGGTGGGGTCGCGGTCGTTTTTTTGCGGGCTGGATTTTCGGCAGCTATCCGCGAATGATAGTTCGCTTTTCTATTCAAGGGATCGTCAGTCTTCGAGGGAATGTGTGAAGAGTGTTTCACTCATGCGTTTCACGGAGGTCTGGCGATGGTCGTCTCGCTGCTTGATGAAGTTCGCGATGCTGAGTTCGGTGACAAGCGGTTGAATAAGAGAGTCGCGAAGGTCATTGATGAACTCGGTTCCAATCCCAGTTTGAGCATTCCTGGTGCGTACCAAAGCCCGGGCGGAGATGGAGGCTGCCTATCGGTTTTTCGACAACGATAAAGTTTCACCGGAAAAGATCCTAGAGCCTCATGTCGAAGCGACGCGTAGAAGGATTTCGCAATCGGATCTCGTGTTGTTGGTTCAAGACACGACCGAAATCGATCTGACACGACCGGACCAACAAGTCAAAGGAGCAGGGCCGATGGATTCGGAGGCTCGTCGCGGTGCGTTCTTTCATCCACTCAAGGCATTTGATTCCGACGGCTTGCCGTTAGGGATCGCATGGCACAAGTGTTGGGCTCGTGATGAGATCGAGACTTCGCTGACCAAAGATGAAAAGAGGCAGAAGCGCAAGCAGAAACCTATCGAGCAGAAAGAAAGTGTCCGTTGGGTGGAAGGCCTTCGCGCTGCGCGGGAAGTTGCTGCCGCATGCCCACAAACTTGCTGCGTTTGCGTCGCAGACAGCGAGGGTGACATTTACGAGTTGTTTTCCGAACCACGCGATTGCCAAGGAGTTGAAGTGCAGCTCTTAGTTCGGGCTTGCCAGACCCGAGCAACGACCGATCAGACCAACTGGTTAGCAAAGACTCGGGACACGACTTGTTTGTACCGATGTACGGTGAATGTCAGTCGACGAAGGAGCAATATCGCTCCCGATAAGCAAGGTAAGCGTGTGCTGTGTCGCGATGCGAGACTTGCCGAAGTAGAAGTTCGTGCCACCACCCTCACACTTCGTCCGCCGTACCGCTGCGATCGCAAACTCCCGGAAGTCACCGTCAACATCGTGCTGGTGGAAGAAGTGAATCCACCCCAGGGATGTGAGCCAATCCAATGGCTGCTTGTCACAACGTTGCCCATCGATGGTCTCGAACAGGTCAAGTTGGTTGTCCAGGCGTACTGCATTCGTTGGCAAATAGAGATATTCTTCCGCACGCTCAAATCGGGATGCCGGATTGAATCACGTCAGTTCGAAGAACTACGACGGATCGAGAATTGCCTGGCTCTGTATTCAATTATCGCCTGGCGGATCATGTACCTTTGCCGGCTTGGCCGTGAGTGTCCGGAGCTAAGTTGCGAAGTCGTGTTTGAACCCAGCGAATGGAAGTCGGTCTACATGACGATCAAACGGAAGGATCCCCCGCCAACACCTCCTACGTTGAACGAAATGATCCGATTGATCGCATCGCTTGGCGGCTATGTGATTCGCAAGTCAACGAACCCTGGAACGCAAACTCTTTGGATCGGACTTCAGCGAGTGCACGACATGTCCACCGCATGGACCGCCTTCGGACCAGAATCATAAATTTTTTTGCGCAAAAACTTGTGTGGTACGATGAGCCCAACGGGCTGGGAAACTGTAAGGAACAACCTATAGGGCCGAAGGTCCGGCCGTTTGCGGCTTCACGTCACTTTTATCGGCAGATCGGGCGGAACAAATGGCCGGGCCGTTGGCCCTATGCATTTTTGTGTTTCCGCGTACCCAGCCCGTTGGACTGGGCTAGGCAAACGAACGGGGGCGTTGCCCCTAAATGAGACAAAGAAACCCTCGAACTCACCCGTTGGGTGATGCCGACTACAAACCGCGAGGTGCACTCCGCGGCGAGGACGCGTATGACGGATTGACGCGGGAAGTGGGCGGACTTTGTCCTCTGCGCGGCCAACGGGGGCGTTTGGACGCCGCGCTCTCTAGGGGCGGGACCGAGGACGGCCTGGCTGGGGGCTACACGAAGGCACAAAGTCACAAAGACGTAATTCATGGAAACCATCCGTCTTTGTTCCTTGGTGCCTTTGTGTGCGACCGCTCCACTGATCTTGGATGGCGTCGAAACACTAGGTTTTGTCTCAAAACGGTGAGCCGCGAGGCACCGGCCTTTTTCGGTTATCCCTGAAACGAAGGCCCGGCTCACACAAGAGGAATTGATGTTTTGAGACAGAGCCTAATGTTCCGGCTTGCCCTGAACAACGCGCATGCGAAGCCAAGATTCGGAATCGGGAAAGGAGGGAGAACCGGTCCCGACCACTACAGGCCTACCCCTAGGTTACGATTTCGCGCCGAGGTGCTGGCAGCCGGCAAAAAATCGACGGCTTTCTCAGCGAGCCTGACATATTCTTCCAATAACGTCCCACGACACCCATCTGTTGTTCCCGATTCAATCACTTTATCTCCACCGATAAAGGCAAACCGGTCGCGAGGCCGGGACGCAAAGTCATGGGTCCGCTTGTCCAACCAAGTGGATCGCCAGACCGCCGAAGGGAGCATGACAAGTGACCGTGTGACACCCCCCTCGTTGTCACCCCCCTCCTTTCCTGACGGGAACCGATCCATGCCCCATTTCAGCCTCATATCGGCGTAGCCGATACCAGACAGGCGGGCATGACCCGCCCATCTCCGGGGGTATTGATCTATCGAGCATGTCCAATGAGACTTATCCGCTAAAGTCTACCGATTGTCCCTATTTTGACGCCCGCGACGGTTCCAACGGTCGGCTGAAGTTGTTGCATGCCTCGGCCCCCAATGTCCGAATAAGTCTCACAGTTGCTACGCGCTGCGGGGACGGACTCCGGCGCACGTACTGCGGAACGTGGATCGACTTTTCCGGAATTGCTCTCGCCGCGATCGCTCGATCTCTATCTCATCGCTCGCATCACCACTGTCTTAGCAACCAGGTTGGCCGGTCATGTTACGCAAGTATCGGAATCAAAAGCAGGAAGCACGGACTCGACGTCAAAGACACAAAAGACGAACTCTTCCCTTCGAAGTCCTCGAAGCACGGATGGTGCTGAGCGCCATCTCGCTCGTCGAACAGGGACCGGCCGGAAGCCAGCACGGTGGCGAGGCCCATTACGATCGCTTTGGCAACGAGTATCACTGGCTGCCGCTACCGACCGACGCTGGCGGTGCGGTGGCGGCAACCGGTGCGGATGCTGCGGGTGCCGCTTCGTTACCGCCAACACTGGCCGATACGTTTTTTCTGCACAGCAACCCTGGCGCGTCCAAAACGATTTACCTCGACTTCAATGGTCACACGACTACTGGCACCTATTGGAACAGTTCGTTCAATGGTGGACAGGATATTGTGACGCCAGCCTACAGCTTCAGCGGTGATGCCTCGTTTACGGATAGCGAGCTGACTCGAATCCAAGCAATCTGGCAGCGTGTCGCGGAGGACTTCATCCCTTTTGACGTGAACGTCACGACCGAAGAACCGCAAGTCAATGCTCTGATCAAGAACAACAACAACGATTCGACTTGGGGAGTGCGGATGGTGATCGGGGGCAGTAGCTCCTGGTTTGGCAGCGCAGGCGGCGTTGCCTACATCGGTTCGTTTACCTGGAACAGTGACACGCCGGCGTTTGTCTTTGAGGACAACCTTGGAAACGGCAATGAGAAGTACACCGCCGAGGCGATCAGCCATGAAGCGGGCCACGCGTTAGGGCTGAATCATGACGGCCGCACGTCTCCAACCGAAGAGTACTTCGCGGGTTATGGCAGCGGTGCTACCGGTTGGGCCCCGATCATGGGCAACAGCTACTACAAGTCGCTGACCCAATGGAGCCGAGGTGAGTACAGCGCATCCAGTAACCAGGAAGACGATCTTTCGATCATCACGAGTCGAAACGGGTTTGGATACCGACCGGACGACCATGGCGACACACGCCAGTCTGCAACGACGCTCGTGCTGAACCAGGGAGTCATCAGCGGCAACGGCATCATCGAACGCAACACGGACTTTGACTATTTCAGCATTTCAACCGGTGCAGGTAACCTGAGTCTGGAGATTCTGCCGTTTGAACGGAGCCCAAATCTAGACATCGCGGCATCGCTCTTCGACGCTGCCGGATCTTTGATTGTCACTTCAAACCCTCTGAACGCCCTGTCCGCAACGATCTCCGCTACGTTGGCTGCGGGTCAGTACTATGTATCAGTGACCGGCGTTGGGCAGGGAAATCCGGCATCGGGAGGATATAGCGACTATGGCAGTCTTGGATCGTACTCACTCAGCGGTACGTTTCTGGACAACAGCGTCGGCAAGGTCTTTGCGAACGACGATACCGCCAATGTCGCCGAGGACTCCGGCACCACCCGACTCGATGTGCTCGTCAACGATACTCACGAAACGGGCGGCCCGTTGTTGATCAGTGCGGTCGGGAGCGGATCCAACGGTGGAACGCTTACGATTTTCAACGGGACCGCGATCGACTACCGACCTGCACCGAACTTCTTTGGCCAGGAGACCTTCACCTACACACTTACGGACGGGAACCCGGGGAACGAAGCCACGGCCACGGTGACGGTAACGGTGTCTCCGGTGAACGACGCACCGACGGCTCAGGACGATTCCTATAGCGTCGCGATCAATGCGACGCGAACGCTGGATGTGCTGATCAACGACACAATCTTGCCCGACAGCGGCGAGACGTTGACGATCACATCCGTCAGCGCCGGCTCGGCCGGCGGTTCGCTGTCCATCATCGGCGGCCAGTCGATTCAATATACGCCCACCAGCGGGTTCTCGGGCCAGGAAACCTTCACCTATAGCGTCAACGATGGGACGCCGGGCAGTAACGACACGGCGACCGTGACCGTCAACGTTCAAGATTCTTCGCAGTCGATCAATTTCAACGTTTCCGTGATCGGTTCGTATGCGGGGAGCCAAGATGCTGGAGGGATCGCGAGCGTCGAGGATGCTGGTGCGACGCTGCATATCACGGGCAATAGCTGGAAACAGATCGCGTTTCCGTACCAAGTCACCGCCGACACGATCCTGGAGTTTGACTTCCGCAGCCCAGCGCAAGGCGAGGTCCATGGCATCGGCTTTGATAACGACCTGGGACTCTCCGAAGGCTATTTCTTCAAGCTGTACGGCACACAAGCGTGGGGAAACCCCGCTTTCAACAACTACGCCAGTAGCGTGCCAGATTCGAAGCACTACCAGATCCCGGTTGGCCAGTACTACACCGGGTCGTTTGCCTACCTGTTCTTCGGCAACGATCACGACGTCGCCAACCCCACGGCCGAAGGGTATTTCTCAAACGTCCGAGTCTATGAAGACGGCGCCGTACCGGTGAACAATCCGCCGGTCGCCGTCGCCGATGCTTTCACGGTCGTCGAGGACAGTGGATCATCGGCGTTGAACGTACTCGGCAACGACACGACCGATGCTGGCGAAACGCTGACCATCACCTCGACCGGCGCAGGCTCAAGTGGTGGTACGATCACGATCGTCGGCGGAACATCGATCAGTTACCAGCCGGCGGCCGATTTCTTCGGCACCGAGACCTTCACCTACACGATCAACGACGGGACGATAGGCAACAACGCGACCGCAACGGTTACCGTTAACGTCAGTGCACAGGCCGATGTCGTTGCTGACTCGGCCACCACTTCCGAAGACACGCCAGTCACGATCAATGTGCTTGCTAACGATGGCTTCTCGGGAACACCGCTGGTGACAGCAGTGACACAGGGGACAAACGGTACGGTTGTCATCAATGCCGATGGCACCGTGACCTATTCACCCAAAGCCGACTTCCATGGCAGCGACAGTTTTTCTTACAGCGTGACCGCCGGGGGCCTCATCGAAACGGCAACAGTCGATATGGCAGTGACGGCAATCGCAGACGTCGTTACCGATGTGGTCACGACCACCGAGGAAACGCTGGTCACGATCAACGTACTGTCCAATGATGGCTTCTCGGGAACCGCACAAGTCACCGGCGTGACTCAGGGCACTAGCGGAACAGTCGCCATCAATGCCGATGGGACGTTGACCTATGCGCCCGCGAAAGGCTTTATCGGCCAGGACACTTTCAGCTATACGGTGACGTCTGGCGGCACAAGCGAGACTGGTACGGTCACCGTCACCGTCCAACCGGTGATCCAGCAGTCGTCGCTCAATTTTAACGATTACGCAATTGGATCCTACGCAGGAAGTCAGGATGTCAGTGGGATTGCCAACGTGGAAGATTCAGGTGCGACGCTGCACCTCACGGGCAATAGCTGGAAACAGATCGCGTTTCCGTACCAAGTCACCGCCGACACGATCCTGGAGTTTGACTTCCGCAGCCCAGCGCAAGGCGAGGTCCATGGCATCGGCTTTGATAACGACCTGGGACTCTCCGAAGGCTATTTCTTCAAGCTGTACGGCACACAAGCGTGGGGAAACCCCGCTTTCAACAACTACGCCAGTAGCGTGCCAGATTCGAAGCACTACCAGATCCCGGTTGGCCAGTACTACACCGGGTCGTTTGCCTACCTGTTCTTCGGCAACGATCACGACGTCGCCAACCCCACGGCCGAAGGGTATTTCTCAAACGTCCGAGTCTATGAAGACGGCGCCGTACCGGTGAACAATCCGCCGGTCGCCGTCGCCGATGCTTTCACGGTCGTCGAGGACAGTGGATCATCGGCGTTGAACGTACTCGGCAACGACACGACCGATGCTGGCGAAACGCTGACCATCACCTCGACCGGCGCAGGCTCAAGTGGTGGTACGATCACGATCGTCGGCGGAACATCGATCAGTTACCAGCCGGCGGCCGATTTCTTCGGCACCGAGACCTTCACCTACACAATCAACGACGGGACGATAGGCAACAACGCGACCGCAACGGTTACCGTTAACGTCAGTGCACAGGCCGATGTCGTTGCTGACTCGGCCACCACTTCCGAAGACACGCCAGTCACGATCAATGTGCTTGCTAACGATGGCTTCTCGGGAACACCGCTGGTGACAGCAGTGACACAGGGGACAAACGGTACGGTTGTCATCAATGCCGATGGCACCGTGACCTACACTCCAATCGCAGGCTTCACGGGACAAGACAGTTTCAGCTACACCGCCACCTCCGGCGCTATCAGCGAGACCAGCACGGTCACCATCAGCATCGAAGCAACGATCCAACAATCGTCTATCAATTTCAATGATGTCGTTATCGGCTCGTACGGTGGCAGCTCCCAGGACATCGTCGGCACAGCCACGGCGGAAGACGGTGGTGCGACGCTACATCTCACGGGCAACAACTGGAAGCAAATCGCGTTTCCTTACCAAGTCACCGCCAACACGATCCTGGAATTTGACTTCCGCAGCCCAGCGCAAGGCGAGGTCCATGGCATCGGCTTTGATAACGACCTGGGACTCTCCGAAGGCTATTTCTTCAAGCTGTACGGCACACAAGCGTGGGGCAATTCAACTTTTAACAATTACTCCTCTAGTTCGCCGAATTGGAAGCACTATCAGATCCCCGTTGGCCAGTTCTACACCGGTTCGTTCGCCTACCTTTTCTTCGGTAACGATCACGATGTCGCCAACCCCACCGCCGAAGGCTTCTTTGCCAATGTCAGAGTGTATGAGACGGGGGGGACGGGGGTCGCCGGCGGAAGCGAAATCCAAGACAATAGCAAAACGCGGGGAGATCGCGGTAATGATCGTGGAGTAATAGACAAACCTCGCAAGCCTGTCTCGTCGAGCGCGACTCCGCTCGGCACATCGTTCCAGGCCCAATCTCGCGACGCGTTCTTCACTGTGCTGGGCTCGAAGAATTCTGAGCAAGTAGCTGAAGTGTGGGAGAACGACTTGGAAGCGAACTTGAACGAGCTAAAGCAATGATCAACACCAAGTCTTAATCAGGACGGGTTCGAGCAATCGTTGTTGCTCTTAGCCATGGTCGGCAGGAGGGCTCTCGCCAATGCACCAAGACGTTAGGTGCGGACACTCGGGAAGATCTTAACGCCCAGAGAGATCACTTGTGTCGTTTTGCCTTGGTGTGAGCCCTTTCGCTATCCGACCAGAGCATTTTCAACAATCATGTGTCCTACAAAAAAGGGGTCCGGTACTTAGGTTGTCTCAGTGAACCTCGGGCGCTAGCCGTGGGCCTTCGCCGCATCCTAACGACGTTTTCTTCGCCCACGGCTAGCGCCCGAGGTTCAAAGCCCATGCCATTCGTACCTGACCCCTTTTTTGGAAATGCCTACGTCAAAGATGAAGATGCTCTAGTCACGCGACAAGTGTTTGATCATGTCTTCCAGCAGGGGAAGCACCGGCGTCACCGGGTCTGTCTGAGCAATTCGCAGCAGTTCTTCAACAACCGCTGCCAAAATCGACGAACGGAGTTCCAGTAGCACGTCTTCACGCTTCCATCTCGCCAACCAGCATGCGTCCTCTAAGGCATTACGCAATGCCTCCAGTTCCGCGGTTCGGTTGTCGCTGGCTGAAGTCCAGCCACCCACGATTTCAAGCCATCTGCCAGCCTCCTCACGGCTCAACCGTACCGACTTCGACGATGGTTGGTGAAGCGTGTCGGCTTGCTGTGACAACGGCCTGAGCGAGGCATTTCCGTGCGCCGGATCCTGCATTCCCCGTGATGGACCATTCGCTGGTTCTTGATTCTTGGACATGATGAGACCTCTTGGTGACTAGTTGATTCTCTTGAAGGCAAGGCAGGCGTTCTGGCCACCGAAGCCGGATGAGTTGCTCAGGGCGATCTCGATCTTTCGCTCGCGAGCAGTGAGTGGCGTGTAGTCCAGCGGACAAGTGGGATCGGGGGTGGTCAGGTTCGCCGTGGGCGGCACAACACCCTCGCAAATCGCCAGCACGCTGTAGACCGCTTCGATCCCGCCAGCCGCGCCCAGGCAGTGACCGGTAACGCCTTTGGTCGATGAGATGGAAACCGCTTGGGCAGCGGATCCCAAGACGGAGTTGATGGCCTGCGTTTCGAGCGTGTCGTTGGCCTGCGTTGACGTGCCATGCGCGTTGATGTAATCGACATCTTCTGGATTGATGCCGGCCGAAACGATCGCCCCACGGATCGCTCGTGCCAGGCCCTCGCCTTCCGGGCCCGGTGAGGTGATGTGGTAGGCGTCACCGGAAAGTCCGTAGCCGATCACTTCCGCGTAGATCTTGGCACCGCGTTGTTTGGCGTGTTCATATTCTTCGAGCACCATCAGTCCGGCGCCTTCCCCCATCACGAAGCCATCGCGATCGGCATCGAACGGACGCGAGGCGAGTTCGGGCTCGTCATTGCGGCGGCTGAGTGCTTTCATGCGGGCGAACGACGCGATCGATAGCGGACAGATCGCCGCTTCGGCGCCGCCGGCGAGCATCATGTTGGTCGCACCGTCTTGAATCAGCCGTGCCGCCTCACCAATGGCGTGCGATCCGCTGGCACATGCCGTCGCGATCGCAAAGTTGGGACCGCGAAGTCGGTGTTGAATGGCGACAAAACCAGCGGCCATGTTGGGGATCGCGTAAGGCAAGGTCAGTGGTGAAATGCGTGAAGCGCCACGCTCTTTCAGCAGGCAAGAGCTCTCTTCGATCTCGCCGAGTCCACCAATCGCCACGCCGATCAGGCAGCCACAATCGTCCCCCATCGTTTCGGGGTCGTAGCCGGCGTCTCGCAGCGCTTCGTCGGAGGCGACCGCGGAGAACTGAACGAACCGAGATGCCTGACGAGCCGTTTTGACGCCGAGTAACTCGCTGGCGTCAAAGTCTGGGACTTCTGCCGCAATGGAAACGGGAAGCTCCGAGCAATCGAATCGCTCAATCTGCCTGACCGCAGTTCGACCGGCAACCGCCGAGTCCCATGCGTCGCGCACGTTGGCCCCGGTTGGAGCCAGCATTCCCATACCTGTGATAACAACCCGGCGCATCGATATCCCCGTAGTGAATCAAAACCGCTGAAGCTTAGAACACCGCTACCGTAGCGAAGTCTGGACAAGCCCTGACGCTCACGAAAGCGGCGGCGATCAGTTCAAGGGTAGCGGTTCTATCGAACGGTTCAATTGTGCGAGGGGGACGGCTCGCGAGACATTCCGAGAAAGACGACCTTCCGTTTCTAGAATCGTGATGGAGAGATCTCTATCACGGTGAAGAGGAAGAACTCGATAGCTTTCGAAGAGGGTCATGATTCATGACGATCTAAGTGCATCCACATCCAATGGGGCATTACTACGATTTCTGTCCGCTGCGATCCTAGAACCGAAGGGACGGTACATGCGATGCTGGTGGTGTGAATCACCGGTGAAGCGCAAACCGGGGGTTTTCACCTACTTGCTATACGCAAATCGACTTGGTAAGCCCGAAGGGCTGGTACACCCATTGCCGGTGCCGTCAGGCACCGGGGTGGATTCCCCGTTACTCGGTTCCCAGGAGCGATCGGCGGCTTCGCCGCCGATCGCTCCTGGGAAGGATGTGAAAGAGAATCATCCGGTGGTTTACACCACCGGCATCGCATGTACCAACCCTTCGGGCCTGAAAAGCTCTGACGCATGTCTTGTGTTTCCAACGAGTGGGATCTCGCCCCCGGCATGGCATATGTCAGCCCTGCGGACTCTTGATTTCGGCTACGAACAAGACTTGAGACTTCATCGCGGGCAAAAAGGAACCACGCTCAGACTTACGTCGAACGACGACTGCACCGTTGGATGACAACGCCGGCGAGTATGTCGGAGGGGCGCACGGGACACACTTGCTGGCGCGTCGTGCTTGTATTTTGCGGCGAAGCCGTGAGGAAACGTCGGTCTCGGAGAGACCGACCTACGGGACTAGGCGGCCATCGGGACGAGCTGGGAGCCGGCTTGAAGTGCTTGAGTGAGGTATTGCTTCTCGGCGGCCGACATGCGGGGGCCGTCCATTTGCCAGGGACTGAAGCGGGAGTTGTAGACTTCTTCGAAGAGGGCGTAGCCACGGCGATCTAGTTCGGCGAAGTCGTGGATGCACAGGACCGCCGGATTGCCTCGGACGGCTTCGTATTCCTTGACCGGCGTGCAGGGGACGCAGCCGAACATCCGCTGGTAGAGCTTTGCGTGGCGCGGGTGAACGGCCAGCAGCAGACGGTCCGTACCGCGACGACGGGCTACATGGATGGTCAGGCTGATCATCTTGACCAACGTCTCAAAGCGAAGTTTCTTGCTATCGGCGGCACAGTCACTGGCGACGCAGGAGACTTCGGCCAGCTTGACGCCGGCATCTCGCATCGCTTGGATGTCTTGGGGGAAAAGTGACTCGGCCGGAAGCCCACAAAGGCCGTCACGGACCAAGGAGACAGTGAAGCAGACGTCTTCCTTTCGCTTTGCGACCAGCACGTCAGTCGTATCAAGCAGGTGATGCTTCATGACTCGCATCTGCATCGGATTGTCTTCGGTCAGGCCCGCTTCGCGATAGGCGCGGTGAACAAGTCGAAACGCAGCTTCTCGTTCTTCACGCGTTTCCGAGACCCCCATCACGTAGGGTGCATTGCGCGACGTCTGGGGAATCGCGGCGGTGCGAATGGGCTGCGGAGCCTGCTGGTCCAAACCAAGGCTCGCCGCGCTGTACGCGCCGCTGATGCGATTGGCCATGCCGTCCGATGTGCGGTTGAAGGCACCCATAGATTTTGCTCCCGTGCAAGTGACAAAAACGAATGAGATTGAAAAAGGAAAGTCCAAGACCACGATCCGTGTCGACGATCAAAGCGTCATGACATAGTCGGGGCGTTACCGGCTGACGCCAAAGTCGATTGACTCAGGATAGGCCGAGTGCGAGTCGCAACTTCAAGCAGCTGCGATAGCGAGCTGATATGAAACTGCAGGAAACCGGCGGGCTCGTCGGGGTGGATCCGCAAGACCGCAAGATGAGGGTGAATACTGTAAGCGTGGGAAAAAGCGGCCGAAGGCTCGGAACCTTCTGCCCACGAATGAATCCAAAGGTCAGGTTTCTCGGTGGCGATCAACATCAGGGAGTCGACAACCCCTTTGGTTTCGCCAACCAATTCGATGTCGCTTCGGGACAGGAGAGCGTTCTTGAGTAGTTGGGAGTGCAGTTGCTGTTCAATCGATAGCAGGACGCGTGTTGGGTTCATCTTGAGTTGCAAAGCTTGAGTGGAATACGATCCTTCAATCGTCTGAGGGATCATCCACAAAACAACTCGCTATTTCCATGACTCGCGAGAACCAAAAACGGATCAATTCATGACTAGGACTCGGGGTGAATGGAACTAGTTCCATTCTGATTCGTGCTTTCTGCAGATGGCTCGTGGAACTCGCCATACACACCCCATCCGAGTGGCAGCGTAATAAGAGACGCGGCTTCCGCTTCGGAACTCCGCAGAGATTTCCGCACGCGAAAGAGACTGATCGGGTAGCGGCGGTTTCCCCGACAGTGGTGGTTCGCGCGAACCAGGCACTGCTTCAACAACCGTACGATGGGCTTCCTAGCCCGTCGAGTGAGGCAAGTTTCGCGTTGCGGCATCCCGGAAGATCGACGGGCTTGGAAGCCCATCGTACGTAGGGAAGTACCAGTAGGTTAGGCTCCGCCTGACGATCACCGGAGCGTGCCCCACTTGAGATGTCAGCCTGGAAAGGCCGACGTACGTTGGACTTTCCAGCCTGACTCTTCTCGTACATTGGGCTTTCCAGCCTGACTCTTCTTGCCCATCAAGAGAAACTCGAGTCTCGGAGAGACTCGGCTACCGTATCAGCTACAGTACCAGTAGGTTAGGCTCCGCCTGACGATCACCGGAGCGTGCCCTACTTGAGATGTCAGCCTGGAAAGGCCGACGTACATTGGGCTTTCCAGCCTGACTCTTCTCGTACATTGGGCTTTCCAGCCTGACTCTTCTTGTCCATCAAGAGAAACTCGAGTCTCGGAGAGACTCGGCTACCGTATCAGCTCAGCGGGCTCGGAATGGCGAGGACGAGCGGCCGAGGTTGTAGTCGCGTCTTGCGACCTCCGGCGCGTCGATACGGCTGTCGACGTTGAGTTTGTCCAAGATGCTGCGGACGTGGTTCTTGACCGTGAACAGTGAAACACTCAATGCCGCGGCGATCTCTTTGTTGCTCATCCGCTTGTCGAGCAGATGCAGAATCTCCTGCTCGCGCGCGGTCAAACGTCGCTCCTTGGGGATCGTCGACTCTTTCGGAACCTTCAAGCCACTGTAGCGCGCAGCTCGGCAAACACCGTCCCCATGATTTCGGGGCAGCAATAGATTTCGCCGCTGCTGATCTTCGCCATCGCGTGCTCGAGTTCATCGAGCGTCGAGCGCTCCAAAATGCATCCATGTGCCCCCTCCGCAATGCACTCCACCAACCGTTCGTGATTGTCGGGAACCAGAATCAAGATTCTCGTATTGAGCCCACCGTCCTTGATCGCTCGCGTGATATCAACCGCCATGTTGTCCGGCAGACTCAGATCGAGAATCAGCGTGTCGGCGGTGAATCGCAATAGCTCTCCCACCTGATCACTCTCGCTATGATCAATCGCTTGCGCATCGTGACCACGGTCCTTCGCCAGAAAACTGGCGAGGCAATCTCGGAAGAGGCTATTCCGGTGAAAGACCAGAATTCGTTTTGGGTGACTCATGAACCAACGATCGACAAGATAACGAGCCCCTTCACCAAACGAAGCGGATGATCCGCTACTAACAAGTTGATTCGCTTAACAACAAGTGCATCTGCGGCGCGATGGCTGCTGCCCCGGTCAATCGCTAACGATTTTCCGCGCCGTCGTTGACTGCATTGCGCACTGAAAAGACGACGGCCGCGGTTCGGTTTCACTCAACGATTGGGCCGGAAGATTATATCACGCCGGTAATGCAAGAAATATGCATAGATAGGGAAAAACAGGTTATCTGAGGGGACTTTCATCCCCCCCAGTCTTCCTCCCCCGTCATGGAGATTGCCGCCCGCGTCGTTACGCCTCGCCGGCCTGGGCGTGGCCGCTATCGCCGATTGGGCTCGGGTAACTGGGTTGCTGCCGCGAATGAACCGGGGAGGGGGACAGAGTCATGGACATCGTTCACCGGTTCCGACATCCGCGCCAGGATCGCCTGGAAGTAGGCGTCCGTTTCGCGAGACCAGTTGTACGGTTCCAGCTCTTGGTCCGAATACTTGTAGCCGAACAGATGGTGATAGATCTCGGTATCGCGGCGTCGGTGATCGTCGAAATCAAGTAGCAACGCGACGGCGGGATTGCCTTGGGCATAGGGACAGGCACGAATCTCACCGAACGGCTCAAATCCGATCTGGCGGACGTAAAAGCGGGCATGTCGCGGATGCGTTGCGGCGATCAGACCGTTGCAGCCTCGCTGTTGGGCGGCCTGGGCGATCAAGGTCGACAGGACGCGAAACATCTGGATGAAGCGTGCCGGCGATTCGCGTCGGTCGGCCAGGCTGCCGACCTCGGCCAGGCGAAGTCCGCGATCCTTCAGCCGTTTGATTTCGTCTCCATAGATCGACTCAGCAGGCAGGCCGAGTTCGCTGTCCACGATCAGCGAAGCCGTCGCAATGGGCACGCCCGCATTCCGAGCCAGGATCACTTCGGTCGTTGGCTGAAAGTGGTACTTCGTGACGCGAAGCCCCGTGGGGTTCGGTGAATCGAGACCGGCTCGCAGATAAGACCGATAGACCAGTCCAAACGCATCCTCGAGGTCAGACTGCGATCGGGCAATCGACATCGTGATTTGCTCACCAGGAAGTCGGGGCGCTCGTTGGCTGGCTTGGACGAGAAACATGGGTGATCTTGTGGCCGAGTGTTGCGAACTTGGTGCGGGATCGACAGGGAGCGAACCGGAGAGCGGTATCAATTCTCCTTCTGCCGAATCCTAGGTCGCATCTCAACGAGAACACTTGTCGACCATCCGGGGCTGACGGCATCGTCAGGAAAGATCTTCGCATCGTTTCGGATGTGCCGAATATCGCGGTTGCAGTGATCCAACGATCCGGTAGGGCCGATCGCCTCAAGCCGCGTCAGGCGGAGCCTAACCTACGTGGATCCGACCTAGGCGGCGCGTCGTCGTACGGCTGCCTGTGCAGTTCCATCGAGGAACCGGCGGAAATACTCGCGATCGATCATGGTCATCGGTTGAGGTCGCAACTCCTCATCCGTGAAATCGCCATCGAAGTAGTTTCGTCTCCATCGATCGCGGTAGCTGGCATCGTCCTTGACCGAGCCCAGGATCGGAACACCTGGTTGCCCGGCCACTTGGCGATAGGCAGACAATCCGCCGATTTCAGCAAAACCCATTGCCAACCGATAGAACTTGCCGTGGCGTGGATGCACGACAGCGACCAGGCAATCGAGATCGGTGTACCTGGCGTGAAACATCATGATGCGAGTCAGCCCGGCGAATAATTCGCCAGAAGAATGCGTCTTTTCGGATCCCACACAGAGGCAGCAGACCTCACCAAGTCGTAACCCGGCAGACCGAAGACCATCGACCGACTCTCGGTAAGTCGATTCCATCGGAAGCCCGTGGCGGGCACCGTCGCGGACCAGGCTGACCGAACCGATCACACGATCCTGATACAAGGCGACGAATACCTGCGTATCGGCCCACAAGTGATACGGCATGACGCGCAGCTTCGTCCCAAAATTCCGGGTCAGCCCCGATTCGGCGTAGCGCTGCTGCAAGATTCGGAACGCGCCTTCGTAGTCCCCACGCGACTGAGCGGCGCGATAGGTCACCCGATCTCGCGCGACTTCCCTCGAAAGCTCTGGCTTTGAGTCTTGTCGTGCTTCGAATTCAGATTCCGTAGAATCGCGACGAACGTCCATGTGGTCTTATCGATCCATCGCTCTCAGCGAGACGTTTTCGGCCGGCGGCGGTGAATTCCCCCTTGGCCGTGACTCGATGCGAGCAGGAAGTCCTTTGAGGAAAAGTAGGTAATTTTGGGTATCGGAAGACGCTGAGGCTTTCTTGACAGAATCGATCGTCGAGTGTCAATGCAGACTGGCTCAATCTGGCGAGAATGCGGCTTTCCGCTCGCGTGTTTCACGAATGCGAACTGCCATGGGGCAACGTCATCGCGGATTTTCAAGTATCCAATCCAAGCACGACGCGCCAGTTGAAATGTTGCGCCGTTTACCACGGAGTGGCGGGAAGCGTCTCGCCCAGGTCGGAAGTTTGTTGTTTTTGTTGGCCAGTCTGGGGGCCCACGGCTAGCGCCTGAGGTTCACTGTGAACCTCAGGCGCTAGCCGTGGGCCGCTTTGCTTGTCGGTGTGATGCGAAGAATCCGCAAGCGGGAGGGTGATGATGACGCAACATTAAAACTCGCCAGCGAGTGTGTCGGATGTGGGCCAGCGAATTTCGGGACGGGACTCACTCGCTGGCGCGTCGTGTTTGGATTGGACGCAGGGACGATGGATCCCTCGAATCAATGACTCGAGGGGCCCGCCAGGACCTCGGCGGGCGGCCCAGAAACCTCGCCAACTCATGGAAATTGAGGCCAGAACGACGATTTCGCGTTGTCCATCCGCTAGCGACCAATGAAGATACGGTCTCCCCCAGTTCACGCATCTTTCCAGCCCGTCCCTTTCACCACGCGTAGTTCGGCGAAATGCCTGTCCATCGGTTTTTGATCTTGCCATTGCTCGGGTGGACCATTGCGTCCGCGGGCTGCGATCAAGAACCGCCCCAACCGGTGGTCGAAGAACGAGTGCTCCCGGTTTCCGCCATGACGGTGCAGCGGCAGTCCTCATTCGTCTATCCCAGTACGTACTACGGCAGGATTGAGCCGGCCAGGCGGGCCGCCCTCTCGTTCGAGCTGCCGGGTCTGCTGGTGGAGGTCACGGTCGACGAGGGAGACGAAATGGCCCAGGGGCAAGTGATTGCCAGGCTCGACACCTCGGCCTTCGAAGCCGATCGACAAGTGCTGCTGACCCAGCGGACGACGGAATCAGCTCTGCTCGATCGATTGAAAAAGGGGGAGCGTGAGGAGGTGATCGACGTGGCCCGAGCGGAAGTCAAACGCATCGAAGTGGATCTGCGGCAAAAGGCGGCGGATCGAAAGCGGGCTGAGTCGGTCTACGAAGGCCGAGCGATTTCCAAGTCGGATTACGATCAGGCTGTCTATGCCCACGAGTCGGCCAAGTTTTCTTTGGAGCAGGCGCTGAAGCGACTGGAAGAATTGGAAACGGGAAGCCGCGTCGAGGACGTGCAAGCGCAGGCAAGCCGCGTCGCTGAGATCGACGCTCAGCTTCAGCGACTGGCGGTGCAATTCGAAAAGTCGCAATTGCATGCTCCCTTTCCGGCCGTCTGCATTCGTCGTCATCAAGACGAAGGTGTCACCCTCGCGCCGGGGCAAACGGTTCTTGAAATCAATGAGACCGATCGCCTGGAGGCAAGGTTCTCGGTACCGCAACAAGAGCTCGATGGGTTCAACGAGACGAGCTACCTAGAGATTGAAGAGAAGCATTTCCCAGTAAGCGACGCGCGGGTGATTGCTCAGGTAGACGTTACACTTCGTGCCGTGGATGTGGTGATTCCGATCCTTGTGACTGACGACAATGAGATTCTTCCCGGACAAACCTGCACGTTGAAAATCAGCAAATGTGTGACCACCGATTGTTTGCAAATCCCCCTGACTGCTCTGGTGCCGAGCATTCGTGGACTTTGGTCGTGCTACCGTCTGCAGCCGGTGGCGACAAAGCCCAAGACTTATCGGGTTGAAAGAGTCGAAGTCAGCGTTCTGCACACCGATGGCAGTCAAGCGATCGTCGCCGCCGCCCTTTCCGACGGAGACTTAGTCATTCCCAGCGGGGTTGAAAGGGTCGTTCCTGGCATGGTTGTCCAGGTGACACCTGAATCATGATACTGAACTGGCTAGGTAGTCCTCGACGAATCGTCCTAGTTCTCCTGATCATTGTGGTAGGGGGTTTGGTTGGATTCGTCACGCGGAGAACGCTCGAGGACCCCGTCACGCAGATTCGATGGGGATACGTCACCACTCTTCTCCCAGGCGCAGATCCTGTGGAGGTCGAGTCGCTGATTGCCGAGCCGATTGAGCAGGTCCTGCGTGAGTCGGGGCAGTTGCGTTCGATCGAGTCCTCTTCTCTTCGCGGAGTGTCGTTAGTTTTCGTACGACTGACCGATGCGGAAGTGAACGTGTCCAACGCTTGGTCGAGGATTCAGGACAAGCTAACCGAGGTAACCAGCAAGCTACCGCCAAACGCCAGCACCCCGATTTTGACATACGAGCAACATTGGGATGCTCATTCGAGCGTCGTAGCGATCTATGAAAAGAGTGACCAAGATGTATTGCCGGGCGTTCTGGCGCGCTGGGCAAAAGAACTGAACGACCGGCTTAGTTTTGTGGATGGCACTCGATTTACGCAGTCGTTCGGTATTCCGGAAGAGGAGATCGTGGTTGAGATCGACGAAGAGACGATCGCGGGGACCAGGCTCACCATCGAAGACGTAGCCTACCGGATTCGAGCGAGGGACTCCGAGGGTCTTGACGCGCTGTCCCAATCGGAGAGCTTCACGATGCCGGTCGGGCTGGCCGGAGAGGTAGATGGAATCGATCGATTGCGCGACATCGTGCTTCGCGGAGACGCGGACGGACGCCACCTGCAGTTGGGCGACATAGCGAGCATCGGCCGTGGTGAACGGCTACCCAGAGAACAGTCGGTCTACTTTCGTGGTCGCCGCGCTGCCGTGATCTCGGCGAGGATGGATCAATCGTACAGCCTGAACGCATGGACGGAGCGTCAAAGAAAGGTTTTGGCCGAATTCGAATCGCTGCTGCCGTCAGAGCTCGGCATTGCCGTCGTGTTTCGGCAAAAGGACTACACGGACCATCGCGCCTCGAGCCTATACATCAGCTTGGCCGCTGGGATGGGGCTGGTGATCCTCGTGGTTTGCCTCATGATGGGATGGCGCGCGGCGGTACCAATCTGTACAGCGCTTCCTTTGACGCTTGGACTGGTGTTCTTACTGATGATTCCCTTCGGGATCTCGCTCCATCAGATGTCGATTGCCGGATTGATCCTGCGCTCGGGCTGTTGATTGACAATCCCATCATTGTGGTCGATGACATCCAGCGTCGATTAGATTGCGGTGTGAGCAAGGCCGAAGCGATCCGGCAGTCGATCGATCGCATGGGGAAACCACTTTTGGGTTCGAATCTTACGACGATTCTTGGCTTCACGCCAATCCTGCTCATCGGTGGACCGACCGGCGAGTTCATGGAGCAACTGGGATGGTCGGTAATCGCTTGCTTGATGGGATCCCTTCTGCTCTCGTTGACCATCATTCCAGTCCTGGCGGTCTGGTGGCTGCGACCGCGGCGGTCAGTCCTTGCGCATAACGAGATAGCAGCTGCGGATCGCGGCGATGATTCGAATTTCCTGCGTCGAGGCTACCAAAAGACACTGAAAGTCACTTTGCGTTTTCCTTTGATGCTGTGTCTGATTTCGTTACTCTTGCCCTTGCTTGGCTTCGCGGTATCCGGTTCACTCAAAGAGCAATTCTTTCCCTCAGCCGAACGCGACCACTTTCACTTTTCCATTCGGCTTCCCGTTCAAGCCTCCATACAGGAGACCGAACGAGCAGCACTCGCGGCCCGCGATTTGTTAATCAATCGCGACGACGTCGCAGAGGTGACGCTTTTTGTCGGCACCGCTGCGCCGAAAGTGCATTACAGCATGGTGGCGTTGGAGAACAATCGACCAAACGTTGCCCAGGGCCTGGTACAGCTGAAGTCAGCAGAAGTATCAGTTGCTGTCATTCGAGAAATTCAGGATGCTCTCGACGAGCATATCCCGGAAGCCCAGTGTATTGTCACGCTCATTGAACAGGGACCTGCCGCCCCAGCACCGATTGAGTTTCGAATCTATGGCCCCTCGCTTGAACGCTTGGATGAACTGGGTGAGAAAGCTCGGCAACTTCTGATGCAGGTGCCTGGCATCATTCATACGCGAACGTCTTTGGACGCGGGTGGTCCGCTGCTCGGACTCGATATCCAGCAAAGTGAAGCCGAGCGGTCGGGGATGCTGGATGAAGTCATCTCTCTCCAAATCCGCAGTCTGCTTGAGGGGACGATTGCGGCCACAATGACGGAGGAAATAGAAGAAGTTCCTATTCGCGTTCGTCTCGCGGACCATCGCGAGAACAACCCGGATCGCGTCTTTTCTCTGCCGTTGGTGACGTCAGAGCCAACGCCACGAATCATGTCACTAGGCAGCATTGCAAAGTGGTCGATCGACCAGCAACGGTTTAGCATCTACCGAAGGAATTCTTCTCGTTGCAACATTGTGTACGCCTATGTCCGAGCAGACTATTTGCCGATCGCTGTCGAGGACGATTTTAGAAAGTGGATGGATCACCAAGGACTTGAGCTTCCACCGGGCTATCGATCAGATTTCGGTGGGGTTAGCTATGAGCGCGATTCGGCCGTTGGCAACCTTATCTATTACTCTGCACTTGTCCTCGTCTTGATGCTTGCCGTGCTGGTGCTCACGTTGGGCTCCTTCCGAATGGCGACGGTGATTCTCGTCGTTGGCATTCTTTCAATCGGCCTTGGTTTGCTGAGCCTCTGGTTGTTCGGCTATCCGGTCGGGATCGTCGCAATCATTGGTATCGCTGGACTGATGGGCCTGGCCGTTAACGATTCGATCGTCATCTTGAGCGAGTGTCAACTTGGCCGGCAGCTGGATCGACCAATCGAAGAAAGCGTCTATCACGCCACACGTCACGTATTGACCACCTCGGTGACGACGGTAGCTGGCGTCATGCCGCTTATCCTAAGTGGCGGCGATTTCTTTCCGCCGATGATGGTCGTCATCGCTGGCGGAGTGATCGGAGCAACCTTCATTGCACTCGGCTTTACACCAGGCTGCTATTCACTGCTCTCGAATCCATTGCGAAAGAACACTCATCCCGATTCCGGATAGAGCATGTGCGTCGGTGCGACTATTGGATCGGCATCGACTAGTTGGGTCTGCAACAATGGTCGGCGGCAGTCAATCGCAATGAACTTCGGTAGCTTCCCAGAACCGGTGCGCGTACTGTCCCAACGAGGCAGCGAAGAGTCACCGGTCCAATCCGATAATACCGGTAGAATCACTAAAATCGTCGCCGCTCTCTACGCGGTCCGCCAATTTGGACCATCTGTTCCGAGCACGCTATGAGATAGGGGCGGATCTGTTCATTCTTGTAGGCAAACAAACGGCGAATCGCCGTTTCAAATTCGACGGGCTCTTGCACGTCATTTGTTGCCGCGCCTTCACTATCGGGATACTTCCGGGACTCTTGCACCATGCAAACCAGCATCGAACGATCGTTCATTGACGTGATTGAAACCCGTGATTGTTTGGTGGGCGTGATCGGCCTAGGCTATGTCGGATTGCCGCTGATCGACGCATTTACCAATGCCGGTTTCCGCTGTCTTGGGTTTGACGTGGATCACCGGAAGGTTGACTCTCTCCAGTCGGGAAAAAGCTACATCAAGCACATCGGCTCGGAAAAAATCGGCAAATGGCTGTCGAAGGGTCTTTTCGATGCCACCGCCGAGATGTCTCGCCTGAGTGAACCCGACGCACTACTGATTTGTGTTCCGACGCCGCTGGATGATGCTCGTGACCCGGACCTGAAATACGTCGTTGATACCTGTGAGCAGATTGCCGAGGTCATTCGTGCGGGCCAGTTAGTAGTGCTCGAAAGCACGACTTACCCGACCACCACGCGCGATGTCATGGTTCCGATCTTGGAACGGAAGGGACTGAAAGCCGGAGTTGACTTTTACGTGGCCTACAGTCCAGAGCGAGAAGACCCGGGCAACCCCGACTTCTCGGCGGCCGGGATTCCCAAAGTGGTTGGCGCGATCAATGAAGAGAGCCTGGCGATCGCCTGCAAGCTATACCAATCGGCGGTCGCGGGAACGGTTCCGGTGAGCAGTTGCGAAGTAGCAGAAGCTGCAAAGGTACTGGAAAACATCTACCGGGCGGTGAATATCGCCCTGGTGAACGAACTCAAGGTACTCTTCGACGCGATGGGAATTGACGTTTGGGAGGTGATCAACGCGGCAAAGACCAAGCCATTTGGATTTCAGGCTTTCTATCCCGGGCCAGGCTTGGGTGGCCATTGCATTCCGATTGATCCGTTCTACCTTTCCTGGCTGGCACGCAAGCAGGGAATGACCGCGAGGTTTATCGAACTGGCGGGGGAAGTCAATCGCTCGATGCCGGACTACGTTGTTTCGAGAACGGCGGAATTCCTTAACGAGAACGAGAAGCCGATTCGCGGAAGCAAGATTTGCTTGCTGGGAGTTGCCTACAAGAAAGATGTCGATGATCCACGCGAGAGCCCGTCATTCGAATTGATGGAACGACTGCTCGCTCGTGGCGCTGCATTGACGTACAGCGACCCGCATGTCCCATTGCTACCAAGCATGAGGCACCATGACTTACCGACGATGGAAAGTCAGGAATTGACGCCTGAGTTTCTGGCCGATCAAGACGCGGTCCTGATCGCGACAGACCACACCGATTTCGATTATGAAGCGATCGTGCGATACGCGCCTTTGGTGATTGACACTCGGAACGCGACGGCAAACGTCAGCGAAGGACGCTGCAAAATCCGCAAGACATAGAGTCGCCGAGTGCGGCAGGAGACGAACGCTTGGTCGCTAAGACCTAAGCGACGCCCTCTACTGGAAAATACGTCTCGTAGAACTCCGTGATTTCCGCGAAGTGGTCACGTTCCTCTTTCAGCATCGGCTGGTGATACAGTTCCCAGTGGCGGAAGGTAGTGGCCATAGATTCGGTTGTAGAGCCGATAGCGTTGCGTATCCTGCAAAGCGAAATCATGTTCGAGAACAACCGCAGGTTTGTTCTGAACCGGTGCGTAATCTCGTGGTTCGCTAATTCTTGTTGAAGCCGAGCAGGCCCTCGTAGAACCGTGCATGGCGAGGATGGCAGGCAATCAGTAATCGCTCGACGCCGTTCTCGCGAGCCGACTGCACCATCAGACTGGCAAGTCGCACAAACACGTGATACATCTGGCCGCGGGGAAAGTAGCCGACTCGCGAAGCCAGGCAAGAGACTTCCGCCAGGTAGGCACCGCCACTCTCATCGCGGCGCTGTGAAACCTCGGACTTGAACACGCTTTCGAGCGGAATTCCCTGCTCGTCGTCGCTGATCAGCGTCATCGTGTAGATCACCGTGCCCTGGTGATAGCGCGACAAATAGATCGGAGGTGGGCAACAGGTGAAACGGAGTGATTCGCATCCCGGATGGATTCGGCGCCATCAGTCCGTTGAGTGTGTAGGCATCATGAATGAGTCGAAATGCCAGCCTCTCGCTCTTGACGGCAGTCCGCGATCTTGTAGACGACTCCATCGATCTCGGTTGGCTCACGCGAACCGTTTGGTGATCGCTGCGTCAGGAAGGATCGCTCGCCGGGCTCGAAGAGATTCCCATCGCTCGGCAAGACTATGCATGATCAACTCCTATTCGATTGATGCCGTGCTCAGCGGTGCACCGTCTGTTTTCATCGACGCCGATGACTTGCGGGAGCGTCCGACTAAGGTTTAGCAAACCGGGTGCTGACATTGAATCAGTCGCCATCACTGAAAAATCTAGGTCATGGCTGGAGTGGAGTACGAGACATCGTACGGGAAACTCACGATGAATGCTGATGGATCTACCGAACAGGAAGATTGTGCCGCCTCTGTCATGAACGACCGGCGTGGCTTGCGGAATCACCTCGATCTGATCAGGACAGCATTCTCGATTCCTGTCTGGCATGACTGTCGAATGGGGCGATGCGAGATGCGATCGACTTCGTTCGCAGCAGCGAAGACGGCCCAAGAACGGAAGCTCACTACGCAGGCCTCGTCTGGCATGCTCTGAACCGCCAGGTCAGCCTGGAAAGGCGAACGTACTTGGTGGCGTGAAACTCAGCGAGATCCGTGCTCTATCTAGGTGTTTGGGAGCGTCCAGGTCGTTTTCGACTTTCGCAGCCTAGATCAAGTCGACCTGATGGGGGTGCCGATAAGGGTTGTAGTGGTTTTGCGATACAGATCGAAATGAGGGGTCAGACAACGAAAAGGCGAAGCGTCGAAGGAGCATCGCGGATTTCGTTACTTGACCCCTTCACCCGTCGGCACCCAAGCTCCACGCATCCACCCCCTTGTTGGCGACCAGACATGCTTTGGAACATCGCATATCGGACGCTACTTTACGACCGCGGGAAACTTCTCGCCGGTTTGGTGGGTGTGATCTTCTCCGTGGTCTTGGTCAACATCCAGGGCGGTTTGTTCTTGGGACTGATGAACAAGGCACGCCTGCTGGTCGACCGCAGTCACGCCGATATTTGGGTTGGCCACCGGGGCATGCACAACGTGGACTTTCCTCACGAGATACCGGAACGTTGGATCCACCGTATTCGCAGTATTCCGGGAGTACTCGAAGCCGAACCTTTGCGGATCTATCAGTCGGAAATGAACCTGCCAGACGGCAACTTCGAAGGAGTGACGGTCGTCGGAGTCAAAGAAGACAGCTCAGCTTGGCCGAGCCTACGAGATTGTCGAAGGGCCGGAAGATGCGCTCTCGTATGCCGACGGGGTGATCATCGACCAATGTGATGACGAGAAGCTGTTCGATCCCGAAATCGGTGAGATCCGAGAAATTGGTGGCAAGCGTGCCAGGATCTCGGCAAAGAGTCGTGGAGTGCTGAGCTTTCTGGTCACTCCGTACGTGTTCACGACCTACGACCGGTCGGTCGAATACTTCGGTGGCGATCCTTCGATGGCGTCCTACTTCCTTAGTGCAATGTAAACGAGGGAGTCGATCGTAGCGCCGTCTGTCGAGAAATCGAGCGTCAGACTGCGTGACGTGACCGCCAGTGCCTGCCGAACAGTATGGCGTGACCAGCGTCAATTTCTGGCTGAGCCGCACCGGCATTGGCCTGAGTTTTGGCGCTGCAACACTGCTGGGATTGCTGGTCGGCCTGGTGATGGTCGGGCCAAACACTATACGCGATGGTGCTTGACCGTATCAGCGAGTTTGCCACGCTCAAGGCGATCGGTGCGACCGAACGAGAAATCATCCTGCTGCTGGGAGCTCAGTCGACGGTTCGTTGCGGGCATTGGCATCGTGATCGGGCTGGTACTTACGATCGTCATTCGTGCCGCGTTAAGCACACCTCGTGCAACGATTGAGATCCCGATTCCGCTGTACTTCATTAGCGCGATCTTGGTGTTTGCGATCTGTTTGATCGCGTCGGCATTGCCTTACCTGCGCGTTCGACGCGTTGATCCACACACCGTGTTGCAGGGGTAACGGCGATGAACGATGCACAGTCATTCCCTTCGTCTTTTCCCGATGGGTTCCCGATCATTCGCACGACGCCTCCTGGTCGTGCGGAGTGGATTGGGGATGTCGCGTTGGGACCAGTTTCGTCGGACTCGCCGATCGATGCTACATCCGCTGAAGGCATGGTCCTGCAGGCTCGCCGGATTCGTAAGTCGTACCACATCGGCGGCGAACGACGCTGGGTGCTCAACGGCGTCGATTTTCAGGCGAGTGCTGGCGAATGCGTGTTCCTGTCGGGACCGTCGGGAAGCGGCAAGAGCACGCTGCTCTCGATCATGGGCTGCCTACTCGAGTGCGACTCAGGCGAAGTCATCATCTCGGGCCGACGAGTCGATTCTCTGACCGTCTCACAGCGAACCGAAGTCCGGCGCGAAGCGATTGGCTTCGTCTTTCAACGATTTCAGCTCATTCGTGGGCTGTCCGCTGAAGACAACGTCGCAGTTCCCCTGACACTGCAGGGCGTCTCTCTCGCCGAAGCCAGAGAACGTGCCGGCAATCTTCTCAAGCGAGTTGGGCTGGAATTGCATCGCAAGCAGTTACCGTCGCTGATGAGTCCCGGTCAGTGTCAGCGTGTGGCGTTGGCCAGAGCGGTGATCAATTCACCAAGCTTGGTGCTGGCCGACGAACCAACGGCCGCACTCGATGGTAAGTCGGGCGTTGAAGTGATGGAGTTGTTGAAGGAGTTGGTGGCTTCGACGGGATCGGCAACGGTCGTGGTGACCCATGACCCCCGCATTTTGAAATACGCCGATCGCGTTTGTGAAATCGAAAATGGGCAGTTCAAGTGAAACACATCATCACCGCCATCGCAACGATCTTCCTCTTTGGAACGGCTCTGTTCATCCATGATCGGAGTCGTCGATCGAGTCCGCCTGAGACCCAGTCGCCTCAAGACGAAGTGGTGCGTATCGCTAACCTTGCGAGTACGTCGGTTCGTGCGGCGGGCCGGATCGAAGGCCGCAGCGAAGAGATCGAGCTGCGTGCTCGGATGAACGAGCAGATCAGCAACATTCATGTTCGCCATGGGCAATACGTCTCAGCCGGCGACGTGCTCGTCAGCCTCGATTCCGACCGACTGGTCAGCGAACGCGATCTGGCGGCTGCGCTGTTGGCCGAGGCCAAGGCGCGCAAGGAACGTCTCGTGAACGGCTATCGCCCGAGCGAAGTTGAAACCGCTCGCCAACAGTACCAGGCGGCGATGGCTGAAGTGGATGGTGCTGAAAAAGCCTACGACCGTGCACTCAAGCTTCGGCAACAGAGCGCCATCAGCCAGCAATCGATCGACGATCTCTATTCACAGCTCAATGCGTTTCGTGCCAGAGCCAATGCGGCCCGCGCCAGCTTCGACACAATCGATGCACCACCGCGAGAAGATGAACTGCTGGCCGCCGAGGCTGCGATCGCCGCGGCCCAGTCACGTCTGCGGATCGCCCAGATCAATCTCGATCGAGCCGAGATCCGGGCTCCCATGGACGGCAAGGTGCTCGCCGTGGAAGCGAAAATCGGTGAGCTCACCGGACCAGACAGCATCGAACCGCTGGTGGTTCTGGCCGATACCGCTCGGCTACGTAGCGGTCGCCGAAGTGGACGAGTATGATGCCCTGCGCGTCCAGATCGGTCAGCAATGTGAAATCACCTCCGACGCCGCGACCGGCGTGATCGCCCGGGGGCGAGTGACGGAGATCGAACCGCAGATGAATCCCAAGCGTATGTTTGGCCAGTGGGCAGGCGAACGCAGCGACACGTTCAGCCGCCGCGTCTGGATCGACCTCGAGCGTTGCGATGACCTGCCGATCGGGTTACCCGTCGACGTTTACATTCGGGCCGCTGAGACTCAGTGAACGAGAGCCAAGTACTTGCCCTGCCCAAGTCGTCTCGCTCTGAAGCATCTTGATTGCGGCGAGTTGCAACCCCCTCGCGATTGCGACAGGGTCAGACGTTTCAAAGGCCAGGGAGTGATCTTGTTGCACTAACGAGAATTTCGCCAATGACAATGCGCGGATTGCTCCTCTCCTCGCTTAGGGTCGACTCTGGTAGAGGGTATTGGTATCTACACAATTCGCGCACGGGAATACTAAATCGGCGAAAAGGGGTCATTACCCACATCTTCTTGATCTCGAAGGGATCTCACATGGTAGCCGTAGGTCGCGAAGCGCACCTACGGACGACGGAGTTTTCCGAGCGTTTTTCGACCCCGTCGGGTGTCGCAGATGCCCTGCGGACTGGTTCTGCGACGCCCTTCGGGGTCGTGTTCGTTGCACATTCTCAATTCCGTAGGTGCGCTCCGCGACCTACGGCTACCCTCCGTGATACCTGCGGTATCAAAACGATGTGGGTAAACCTAAGGTCGGGGGTGAGGGGCGTGGAAGTCGGAAGAGTGAAGTGTGAAAGGGCTTGCTTCTTACCTTCGCACTTCAATGAGAAACTAAAAACTCAAGAGCCGCACGATCTCGATCGGCAGTCGCAAGTGGTCGCCCGATGTCGTGGACGCCGCTGATCGCATCCAACAAATTTCAACTCGACTCACTGACCAACACAGCAGCGATTGCGGCGGCGGCGGTTTCGATGCGATAGATCCGGCTGCCGAGATTCAGTGTTTGGAATCCTTGCGTTTGTGCGTTTTCAAATTCCTCGTCCGTCCAGCCACCCTCGGGTCCGATCGCGGCGGTAACAGGTTGAGCCTTATCGATGGACGCCAAGGTGACCGACTCGGTCGACGGGTGGGCGATCAGTTTGCAGCCTGCATGGGGTTCGGCAAAAAACTCACCTGCCGTTTGCGTTGCGTGAATCTGCATCAAGTGATTGCGGCCGCTCTGCTTGCAAGCCTCGATCACGGCTCGCGACAGCTTTTCGAGCAGCGAATCACCTGGCGGGCGTTGTGATCGCTCAGCGACCAGCGGCGTGACGCTACGCACTCCCAGCTCCGTCAAACGTTCGATCAATTCTTTCGCCCGATCGGGCTTGGGTAGGGCGATCCCCAAATTCACCACGACGGCTGGCTCACGACTGACGAAGGAGACCTGTGACACCTCGCACTGGCACGCGTTTCGTTTGATCTGCGTGATGACTCCTCGAGACTGATGACCATTCCCGTCAAATAGCTCGAGCTCCTCACCCACCTGCACGCGCATCACTCGGACGGCATGCTGAGCCTCAGCATCCGGCAGATCAATCGGGCCGCCCTGGGCGGGCAACTTGGGAACAAAATAGCGACGTGTCATGATCGAAGGGGCAAAACGTGAACGGCCCGCGAAAAGGTTTTCGTACGTCGGCCTTTTCAGGCTGACCTGTGGGTCGCACCGCGGTCTTCGTTCAGGTTTGGTAATCGGGAAGTCAGGCTAGAAAGCCCGACGTACGTTCAAGTTCGAAGTCAGGTTGGAAAGCCCGACGTACGTTCAAGTAGGAAGTCAGGCTGGAAAGCCCGACGTACGTTCAGTTAGGAAGTCAGGCTGGAAAGCCCGACGTACGCTCAAGTAGATCGTAACGATCGGCCGATCATGGAACGAGGTGGAGTCTCCATTTGTTCTTGCAGGCGCGTATTTCGATGGGATATCTCGGTTATTGGGCGCTTTTCGACAAGCCGTTTGCCCGAACCGAAGGGGACTACTTCTTCTCCGCTGCACCCCAGCGTGAAGCGATCGCCGGACTGAGCTACGTCACCGCGAGCCAATTCGGGGCCGCCTTCCTGATCGCACCGAGGCGATGTGGGGTCTCGTGGTTGATGCGACATGTCTCTCACATGCACGGGCTCGGCGACTGCGCCACGGAGGTCGTGATCACTGAGGGACTGCAACCTGACTGCAGCGAGGTCGCCGGCGGCCTGGGGCAAGCCCTGGGCATTCGCTCCGAGGGCGGCCAAAGCATCTCGCTCGCATCGATCGACAGGGCAATCGAAGGCTGCCATCACAATGGCGTCAAAGTCGTCTGGCTGGTCGACGGAGTCGCCGCCTGCACGATCAACACGGCACGTAGCCTGTTGGCTTCGCATGCAAACCTTTCGGTCGTCATCGGCGCAACACCCGCTGAGCATCGACGGTTTGCCGCATTGTTTCGCGAGGTCGTCGTACAGGTTGACCTGGATCCATTGAGCATTGACGAAACCGCAGACTATCTTCGCGGCGGTCTCGCCGACGTTGGTTGCGGGCGGACGCTGTTTCAGGACGGGGCCATCGTGCGATTACACGAATTGACCGGAGGCGCGATCGCCGATCTCGCGATCGCAGCCGAGGTCTCACTTGCTGTCGCCGCGCGGTACCAAATGGACACCGTCACCACGGCGATCGTGGAAGCGGCGTTGGAGCTGCACGCACAGGCGGCCTGATTCGGATGGACGCGTCGGCTTGCATGGAATTGTGACTTTCCCGTGGTCGCTGCTGATGGATTTCCGCTGCATGATCGCAGGATTCATACTGCCAGCGTCAGCCAACCCGAAGATATTTTGGAGAGTGTGGCATCAACGTTCCCGACGCCCAGGTATGAATCGAGCCCATGAGCCAATTAAATGATTCCAAGGGAAAAATCGACGCTGAATGCCCCACATAACATACAGGGGTCGCCTTGCAACCATCTTCTCTGCTAGCTCGCCCGCCGGTTGCAACCTCGATCCCCCCCAGTTATTCTCCATTGCTTCGATACGCTTCCGGCTCCGCTAACCTTTCGAGGCGACCCGATGAAGATCCGCAAGATAACAACGACACTGCGATTGGTAGTCGTCTTTTTTTTCGCGATGATGCTGTCGGCGTCCAACTCATCGGGAGGTGTGATTAGAGAGGTCTTGGAGCCGCCGCCAGCTCCCGGGTATTCCTATAGCGGCACCTTCTTCATCATGCCCTCGCAACCGGTCTGGGCATTTGGCGTTGGGAATGATTTGATTCAGGACACTTCAATTTCAGGCATCTCATACATTGATGGATTGAAAGCTAGCGATCATTGGATTTCCGCTTTGATCTCGAAAACATCCTGGAGCAGCGGTTTCAATTTTGATTCCATTCGCCCCATCGGCGCTACGTCCCCTTCGTCGTTTGCGATCGATACCAGTAACACGCCCTGGCAATGGGGCAGCACGGAGTATGTCGCCTTTTACTGGTTGTCGGAGGCAGGTGACGCTGCTGGTCCTCTCGCGGTCTTGCAGCCAGGCACCGAGTATGACGCTTTCAGGTTTTTTACGTCCGGTCCAAATTCGCCCTTTGCACTGTTCGGTGCACCAGATGGTGAAATAATCTTAACGGGTGAAACCGTTGTCGAAGGCAACAATGGAACGGTTCCCGAGCCTACCTCTCTAGCTATCTTCGCATTCGCTGCTTTGGGCATGGCAGGCGTTGGTGTTCGCCGCGAGCGGAAACGTTCACGATTCCAAGAAGTCGCGTAGCAACTCGCTTTGTCACGCAAATCATGCGGGCGAGTGATAACTCGCTCTCTTAGCTTGCTGACGATAATCCTGATCGCGTCCCTCGATCCGGGCCAGTCCTCGGAAATGCATGTTAGACAGCAAGACCTTCTCTCGCTTGGTCCGAATCACACAGCGATACATCTCTTCGCCAAGATACAAGCCGTGCGACTGCAGGTTGACCAATTCAATCTCCGCTAAAGCATTTTCAAGACCATGTATTCTCGAAAACGAAGGGGTCTGGCACGGCCTGTGAACCTCAGGCGCTAGCCGTGGGCCTCGAACACGTCATGAAGATGGGACGAATTCCCACGGCTAGCGCCCGAGGTTCACAGCCACAACCGAAGTTCGTGCCATTCGCAACCGCCCCATTTTTTTGAGACCTAGCTGGACAGCACCAGTTTGCTGTAGGTCGGCCTCTCCGAGATCGACATTCCACGCGGCTTTGCCGCGAAAATCCGAGCCTCAGAGAGGTTGTGAAGATATTGTGCTTGCTGCTGTAGGTCCGCCTTTCCAAGGCGGACACCCGCAGCTTTGCTGCGTTTCGTGCGAGTCTCGGAGAGGCTCGCCTACAGTAAGGCACCGCGGTTCCATTTGTTCAAAGCCTCGGAGACGCTCGGCTACAGGTAGGCGTCCCATCCGTGAATTCGCCTGCATTCACGAGGCGAAAGTTCGAAGCTGGCGCTGTCCAGCTAGTGCATTTTCAGAAACGACATAGTCGCCGATGGACCTCTGCGCTACGCGCCGCCGGCTTGCTGCAGCCTGGCCATGACTTTCTTCCAGCCGAGACTCTTTGCCAACGACATGGGTGTCATTCCGTTTTGGGCAGCCTTGTTCGGATCGGCGCCATGCTGCAGACAAACATCCACCCCATCGAGTGAACCGGCCAGCGATAGTTGATGCAGCATGCTGTAGCCGCGATCGTCCGTGTCTTGGATGAGATTGGGGTTGTCCGCCAAAGCCTGCTCGAGCGACTCTCGCATGTTTGCCGACATGGGATGTTCCGCCGCAGCCACCTTCGCATAGTCCTGCGGTGTCGGCTTCGATCCGAAACCCGACAACAAGCCCTTGCGTTTTGCCGGAGGATCTCCAATGAACTCAGGCGGCACGAGATGGACCACACCCACATCCCCAAAGTCGAAGCCCCAAGCTTGATCGTGCTGCTTTCGTTCCCCCTTTCCCATTCGCGAGCGCATCAAATCGACGGTGAATCCGCCATAGACAACGCCATCGATCACGTACATCCAATCGCAGAGTTGCTTACCGGTGATCGTGACGCGATCGCCCTCGTGCACGGACTTGAGCGAATGGGGCGAATTGATCAGCGTCCCAGAGATCTTTCGACCATCGAAATCCACATCGATCAGCCACATGTGTTCGACTTCGAGACCATCTGGATTCTGCGCTCGAATCTCCGGCGGATCCGAAAACGTTCCCTTCACGGCGGCCAATTCCAGACCGGGAACAATCCGGCGCCGCTCCCACGACATTTCGCGCCAAAAGAAACGGAAGGTCTGACGCGCCTTCGCGGCGGCCTGATCCATCTCCGGGTCATCAGCGGGTGAGGCGAAAATGGGTGACTCTGATTCTGACATGGACGTGACCCCATGGTTAAGGTGAACCCGACGATTCAATTTAGTCGCTGGCGATGGCGTCAGGTACTGCGTTGGGAAATCGATCCAACTTGGTCGCACGGGGGCGATCGGCATGATTCGATTGCCCGATGGAATCGCGGCGATCAGCGTTCCAGGCTCTCCTGAGGAGGTCATGCCCCGCCCTCAACCTCCTTTTGGCGGTCATTAAGACCCCTGTAGCGTCGCTTGAACCGACCTTGAAGGAGCATTTCCGGCTCATAGCTTCTCCGCCCCGCCCACCCATGTTATCAAGACAAGTGCAGCGTCAGCATTTCGTTTTAGGGTTGCCGGCGAAAAGGGGTCAGACACCAAAAACCGGAACGGCCCGAAGGGTGCTTCGCATGTTTGGTGTCTGACCCCTTTTCGCCGATCGACGTACCCGATTTGACGACGTCTCCTGGTCGCGGGGCAAGGGTGGTCTCCCTCCGTCCACTGCGGGTCCCAAAACTTTCAAATCTGAATCAGCACACCTGCCCACCGGAGCAGCCACATGCACGCGGAAGTGAAGTTGCCGAAAGCCTTCTCGGTACAAAACGAAGACGAGTTCTTTCCTTTTCAGCATCTATTGGCTCGGATGAACCCGAAGCTGATGGTGGCGGACGTCGCGACCGGAATGCACAAGAGCGGCGGACGCACTGTTTTCTGGGGACTCGCCTATCTCGATGGACAACCCATTTCCAAACAGGACGTGAACGACGCTTTGACCGAAGCTGGATTCGATTTCTCACGCGGTAAGCTGCAAGAACTAAACTTTTTGGTCGAACACGCTGTTGCAAGCTAGTGGTTTGTCAGAGCCAAGAATTAGGGTGACGTCGATCGGCGAAAAGGGGTCAGACACCAAAAATGCGAAGCACCCTCCGCGCCGTTCCGGTTTTTGGTGTCTGACCCCTTTTCGATCGCAACCCTAAAACGAGATGCTGACAAACCACTAGTCCCGGTCTTACACGACTCCGTTCGGCAAGTACGATGGACTTCCCGTTCCGTCCCGTCGGGAGATCCTCCCATGCGACGGGCTGGGAAGCCCATCGTACGTGTGTTTGACGGACTTCTATCTTCACCTCGCCTAACAAGTCTCAACTCAGATGCCGCAGCTCACCCCCGAGGGGACGCAAGTCGTTCAGGATCTTTCTCATCGATATGGTTTCAGTCCGGATGCCGTCACGCACATGATGTTGGCGGTGCTCAATGGGAATGGAACGATGGCTCAGTTCAACCATCCAGAATTCGCAGGTTCCGGCCAGTGGATGCAGGGAGGCATGATGATGCTGAGCGATATGTTCAACTACGGCTTGAAGAACCAAGTGGATTCGCTTTGCAACGAGATCTCACGCATCCTCGCGAATCAACCTGGCCTTCTTCGCTCGGGCAGTTTCCAGTCTCAGAGTCAGAGCGGAAGTGGTCAACAAAGCCAGGCGAGCGGCGCGCCGTACGCATCGGGACAGTCAAGTCTGTTCGTCCCCGACCCGCAAGCTCATTGGTGGCCATCGGATTTGGGAGCCCCCAATTCAACCGGCTCACAGAACAACGTCCGCTACGCCTATTTTTCAGGCGCCCGACGACTTGCGGTTGAGACTGGCGGAGACGTTTGGGTCTACGACACCTTGGACCACCAGATCGGCGGCTTCTCACAACAACAGGGAATGGGGAGTTCGATCATCTTCACGAGTCAGTACGGCACCGTGAATCTGTCCACACTTCCGGTCGTCTCTCGCAACGGCCAGCCGCTTGCACCCGTCAAGGCTTCCCAGTCCACTCCGCCGAGTTCGTCCCCCACAAACGTCCCTGTCTCGCATGCCGACATCCTCGACGCGGTCGCGCGGCTTGGCGAACTCAGGGACAAGGGAATTCTCACGGACGAAGAGTTTGCCAGTAAGAAGTCGGAACTGTTAAGCCGACTCTAGACGCCGACCCTCTTCGCGGAGGTTAGCTGGCCTTGGCCGTTCTCCTCCTTTCGACTGCTGCGACAGTCTCCAGCCTTCTTGCGGTCGTTTCGCACAGTCGCAACGCCTCCGGCTAGCGCGTTTTCAGAAATGCCGTAGGCCAGGACTTGTCCTGGCGGAATGTTGCCAGGACAAGTCCTGGCCTACGGGTGATCCCACATCAATGTTGAAAATGCTCTCAGCTCGATCGAGCTGCTCTGGCGGCGTACGTCATCATCACCCGCCTGCTTGCGGATTGTTCGAATCACACCGACAAGCAAAGCGGCCCACGGCTAGCGCCTGAGGTTCACAGTGAACCTCAGGCGCTAGCCGTGGGCCCGGAATTTGGCCGATAAAAACAACAAACTCCCGGCCTGGGCGAGACGCTTCCCACCACTCCGTGGTCAAGCGCGCAACATCACGACAGTGAACCTCAGGCGCTAGCCGTGGGCACCAATAGAGCGAAGCGCTCTGCGGGGCATTTGGCGATTGGTACCTGACACAATGTCCGCATGCGTTTGGCATTGTCGCGACGTCTCCGGCTACCGGCTAAACGATGTCACATTCGCTCGGGCATCCAGCCGGCTGGATCGAGCCACTCTGACGGCGTGCGTCATCACGCGAGCACGACTCGTCAGCGACTGCTCAACCAATGCATACGAAATAGCAACCCGATTGGATGAATCGCATCGTGACTTTCTGGCGAAAGCGGGTTTTCTATTAGATAGTCCATACTGCATTTCCTTCTAAGTCTCATGGACCGTGTCGCAACGCCTGTTGTTCTGGGTTTCGCAGTTGCGAACATGTTCCCTCTGAATGGCACTCACCGGTTGCGGTGAAGACGTCGTCGCACGCGTCGAATCAGTCCTTGGACGTTTCGACAAGCTGAAGAGCGAATTCAGATATCACCCGCCCAAAAACGAGTGAGCCACGACCGAGTGGTTGGCTCACAACCCGCGCTGTCATCAATCTTTCACTTTTGTTCAAAGGAATTTCCTCTATGAAACCACGTAATGCCGGCTTCACGCTGGTCGAACTCCTGGTCGTGATCGCGATCATCGGGGTTCTGGTAGGACTGCTTCTACCTGCGGTTCAGGCCGCCAGAGAAGCTGCTCGCCGCATGAGCTGCAGCAACAACTTCAAGCAGATTGGCCTCGGACTCCACAATTACCACGCTGCGTTCAAGCAACTCCCGGCACAGTCGGGCGGTACGTATGACACTTGGACGCCGACCAACGGCCAAACCGGCTCACTGGACAACAATCGGTTTCGACTCAGCTGGCTGATTGGCCTGACGCCGTTCATCGAGCAGCAAGCTTTGTGGGAAAAGATCAGCAACCCGGTCGACGGCGACAAGGACGGCTTGATCAACAATGGCGCTGCGACTCCTCTGCATGACGCCTGGGCGATGGGCCCCCGACCGTGGGACAACCTCTACGAACCTTGGATGACTGAGGTTCCAACCCTTCGTTGCCCCAGCGACCCGGGAACCGGTTTGCCGGCAATGGCTCGAACCAACTACGCCGCCAACATCGGCGATGCGACTGACTGGGTGAATCACGGCTTCTGGCGTTGGCAAGGCAATACCTGGAACCAAGGGCATATCAACAATGCCAACTGTTCGAATCGTGGCTTCTTCTACAATCGCAAGGCGATGAAGTTTCGCGACATCATGGACGGGCTGTCCAACACGATTGCTTCGGGTGAGATCGCGACTGGATTGGGTAACCGTGAAATCGCGACCGACCCGTACTTCGGTATCGGTTGGAACCAAATTCATGGGCGAGTTCCAAATGGACCGGCCTCGTGCTCGGATGCGGGACTGATCGATCCGGAGCGACCTCAATTCTGGTCTCCCTCGGTCGGTGATACTGCCAACCCTGGACTTCGCAGCGTCAACTGGAAGCGTGGTTATCGCTGGGCGGATTCGGTTCCGACCTATACCAGCATCACGACCATGCTCCCACCCAACCGAGAAGTCTGTATCGGTGGTGCAGGTGACTTCGACACCGGCGTCCTGCCCCCAAGCAGTCGGCACCAAGGTGGTGCCCATATTCTGATGGGTGACGGCGCCGTGATCTTCATCACCGATTCGATCGAAGCCGGTGATTCGCGTGGCGCGACCGTTCAACTTGACGCCGCGACCAACGCAGCGATTCCCGGCACCATCTGCGGCTCCAAGAGCCCCTACGGATTGTGGGGCGCCTTGGGTACACGTGCCTCCGGCGAAACGATTGAAGCACAGTTGAACCAGTAGACGCGAGATTCTCGCCGAAAATCATGCCTATCTCAGAGCACCGCTCTGGGATAGGTTTTTTTGTTTCAACGTCGATTCTTCTCCCGACATTCTCGTACTGGTGCTCGACGACTCCTCAATCGACCGTTGCGTGAGGCAATCGTTTCGCTAGCGACTGAATTGACTCTGGGTCGTCGATCGCATCCAACTCGACGCGTTTGCCAAGCGCAAGTCATCGAGGATTGCGTGGGGACAGGCTGGAAAGCCTATCGTACGGGACAGGCTGGAAAGCCTTTCGTACGGGGTGAAACGCTTGGCCGGTCCTTGGCCTGCGTTTCATCGTATCGCTTCGGGTTACAGGCTTTCGAACTTACAGTCGAAAGCGACCAGCGATCACTTCTCGAAGCAACGCATCTTCGATCGGCGAGACGTTTCCGAAGATCATGTCATTGCCACCTTCACCCATCAACCAATCATCCCCGGGGCCACCAAAGATGATGTCGTTATCTGATTCCTCTTCGATTGGATCTGCGGCATCCTCCATGACTTCGGCTTCGGAGATCTCCGTATCGGAAACCACTTCGGTATCCGTGGCGTCACCCGAATCGAGGCTGGGAACGTCGGCGTCAATCGGATCGACCGAGTCGGTTGCGCTGATCCCGATCGGCTCACTCGCGACCGCCAGCGACAATGCTTCTGGGGTGACTTCCGTGATCGCAACTTCATCAGAAGATTGATTCACCTGCTCGACAGCAACCTCCGGATCGGCAGGCATGCAGACCGTCGGTTCCTCTTCGTCCAAGCCATCGGCTTCTTGCAGGTCAACCGGGTCGACCGGCTCGTCACTCGGTGTTTCCTCATCGACTCGCGTTTCACTGGTGGGCAGCTTCCGCGACAGGTTCGTCGACGATTCGACCGGGCGACACTCATCGACCGCGATTCGCTGGAAGCTCGCCACGGATTCTCATCGGCGACTCGTCGACGTCGCCGTTCGACAGTCCTCATCGCACGTCCGGCGAACGTCCTCCTGCGCAACGTCCTCCTGCACAACGTCCTCCTGCACAACGTCCTCCTGCACAACGTCCTCCTGCACAACGTCCTCCTGCAAAGAGTTCTGCTTGTACGTCGCTGATCACGTTTTCGCCGGGACCACCCAAGACCATGTCGTTGCCGCCACCGCCGAGGATGACGTCGTCGCCTGTGCCGCCGATCAGGACATCGTCGCCGGTTCCACCGAGCAACATGTCGTCACCGTTACCACCTCGAGCAATCACGGGAATGGAGGAATCGTTGACGAGCAGGTCATCTCCGTCACCCCCGGAAAAGATGATGCGTCCGATCTCGTCGAGCGCGAACTCCTCGCTCTTTTCACAGAGCTTTTGACCGGCATCGTCGTAGGAAGAAATCGTGACCTGAACACGATCCGAATCGACATAGACTTCGGCGATGTCATCGACATCGCTGCCTTGAATCGATAGTACGGCGTCGGACAGACCGATGTCCGCAGCCATCAGCTTTCTTGACTCCAAACGCTGGACGGCCAGCCTCCCACGAACCGTGGTGATACGACGAGACTTCTTTGAAGAGCGTTTCATGGCAATGTCCTTCTTTTGCATGAAAGAAACCAGAATCGATACTCCGGAGCCATCACCAGTTGATTGCTTCCGAGTCATCGCGATTCTCGAAAAGTGGATGTCGATCGTTCGCCGCTACCGACGCAGAACCGTGAAACCGTTCAGGGCCCAGCATCGCCACCCCAAGGCGGACGACCGATCAACGACGGGCAGCTAACGCAGAGAGCGTGCCAATCAGCAAAGAAACGCGCCGCAACGCGTATTCCGCGGGAACTAGCCGCATCCACTTCTCGGAAGAACGTGCGGCAATGGAAAGAGTTACAGCGAGCTTGTAATTGCGGGACCCCGGCTCACGCTCTCGGTGGGTTTGCGATCGCTTCCCAACAGAAATCACGCTCCCTCGGGCAACGGAAGCGGATATTTTGGCGTCACGACTGACCAAACGTGGCGGGCGAAGAGAACAGCCCGTATTCTACGCTTTGCCTCCAGACTCATACGACGTGGGGCGGCCCATCGTACGGCCCGCGATCCATCGCCTTGAAGTGTCATCATGAAGAACAAGGTCGCATCGACGTGCGTGGCGATCTTCGTCGCGTTGGTGGCTTACTTCTGTCTCTGGCCAGTCCCTGTGGAACCGGTGAGTTGGAATGCGTCCGCTTCCGATGGCTACGTCGGGGCGTACGCCCCCAACACGAAGCTCGCCGGACTGACGATCGTCAAGCTCATAGACGGCCAAGGACCGGAACACATCGTGCTTGGTGCAGACAACAAGCTGTACACCGGTGTGAGCGGCGGGATCATCCTGCGCATGAATCCCGACGGCAGCGAACAGGAGATCTTTGCCAAGACCGACGGACGGGTCCTCGGGCTCGACTTCGATGCTAATGGCAACTTGATCGTTGCGGATGCTTACAAAGGGCTGTTGTTGATCGCCCCCGATGGTGAGGTCACGTTGCTCACCGACCGTGCTGGCGGCAAGCCGTTTGGTTTTGCCAACGCGGTGGTCGTGGCGGGTGACGGGCGCATCTACTTGAGTGACTCGACGACGCGATTTCCTCCGGCTATCTGGGACCACAATGGCATGACCGAAAATGCCGCGCAACTTGATATCCTCGAACAATCAGCAACAGGGCGAATCATTGAATACGATCCGTCGACCCGATCCACTCGCGTCGTTGCGAGCGGTTTAAGCTTTGCTAATGGGATCGCGTTGAGCGATGACCAGCAGTATCTGCTGGTCAATGAATCGGGTAGGTATCGAGTCTGGAAGCTCGCCGTCTCGGCATCCGATCTCGACCTACGCCAGGAGACTCCACAAGCCAGCGTACTGCTCGATAACCTGCCGGGTTTTCCCGACAATCTGATGCGCGGGTTGGATGGAAAGTTCTGGGTCGGTTTGTACGCGCCGCGTGTGTCGATGTTGGATAGTCTGGCCAACAAGCCGTTCTGGAGGAAGGTCGCCCTGCGTCTGCCACGACGACTGCGCCCGCGCGACACACCCTACGGACACGTGTTCGCGTTCAACGAAGAAGGCGAAATCGTGGCCGACCTGCAAGACCCAAGCGGCTCGTTCCCCAAAACAACAGGGATCACCGAAACCGGTGACCGACTCTATGTTCATACGCTCAATAGCCAGGGCCTGGCCTGGTTGCCGCGGTGACATGTGTCATCGGCGCCAGTTCGCGGAACCGTTGCCCTTCACTCGCCACAGACTTCGCAGTCACTTCGCCGGCGTACGTTCATGGTGTGGAACGTCATTTGACGCAGGTCCATTCGTAGCAGTCGGCCAGCTAAGGGCTCGCCGATTCCCGCGATCACTTTGACCGCTTCGACAGCTCCCATGCAGGCGACAGTTCCAGAGACAGCGCCGAGCACCGGAAACTCTCGCTTCCAGGTCGGAGGATCCTGTGGAAAGATGCACTGCAGGCAGGGCGTTTGTCCTGGGATGATCGTCGTCAGGTGCGCTTCCATCTCATACATCGCGCACTCGATGATCGGTTTATTCTGCAGGACTGGCCTGGCGATTCATGGCAAATCGCTCGGGGAACAAAGGCGCACAATCGACGATCACGTCACATTGTTCCACCAGACGCGATGCATTCTCTTCGCTGATGTTCTCGCCAACCGCAACGATCTCCAGACGCGGGTTGAGATCATGAAGGCGGCGTTTGATTGACTCGATGCGCGGCTTGCCGATCCAATCGTGGGTCATCAAGAGTTGCCGGTTCAAGTCGCTCGGCTTGACGTTGCCCGCATGGGCGACAACCAGCTTTCCGATTCCCGCAGCAGCCAACTGGTACGCGACCACACTCCCGACACCGCCGACTCGCGAAACCAACACCGACGCGTTCTTCAGCTTCGCTTGGCCCTGCCTCACCAAGATCGGGCAACCAGATCTGCCACTCATAAATGGCACGTTCTTCATCGGTCAGGGGCTGGCTGGCCATGGGCGGAATGAGAGGAGGCGGAATGGCGTGCGTAGAAATGCAATCGTTCGCCGCCTCAATGGAGAGGGGCAAAGAAGGTATGTTAGAGCAACATCCAGAGAGACGTACCAGCGTTCGGAAAGAAAGGTCAGCCTGGAAAGGCCGACGTACGTTAGGCTTTCTAGCCTGACCGTTTTGTTCCGAACCTACGCCTTGTCTAAATCCGTTCTAGGCGGCGCGGAACGATCGTTGGTGCGATGCCCAGCGAATCCAGTCCTTGACCTCGTTCAGGTCAGGTGGATTGCCACCTCGCAGCATTCGCTTTCCATCGCTACTTCGGGCAATGGCATCCACGATGGCAAACAGGTCATCCGCATCGGATTGAGCCAGCTCCTCGGGCGTCGTCACCTCTGCGGCAACGAGCAATTGTGCGTCGTGTCCTCGCAACATCGGGATTCGACAAACCAACGCCGCTTGCTGTTGCCACTGCAAAACCGTGTCCGCATCGACTCGGCGATGATCCAGTTCGGCCGCGAGCGTTGCAGGTTCGAACGCGAGCAAGTCGTCTACGGTTTCCACACCGATACCATGCAGCCGTTCAGCCATCCGCGGACCAATCGAGGGAGCATCAACGACGGGACTCTGCCGATGCAAGTAGAATCGCAGCTCTCGGCGAGTCGACTTATCAGAACTGTGGTGTCATCTTGCTGCACTTCGTAGGTGACCACGCGACTAGCGGCGCCATCACGATCGTTTGATTCCTTCCTGCGAACGCGCCGATGCTCCGAATCCGGCTGGGATTCTCTCGATGCGATACGAACGCGACTAGCGGCACTGTTGGCGGTGGCGATCCAGGTCATGATGCGAGAGAGTTCCTGGCTCGTTCCGCTCAGCAATACCTGTTGACCGCGTTCGGTTGCCAGGAATTCCTCCACTTCATGTAGCAGGTCGGTCGGATGGATCGCTGCGAGTTGCCCCGGTGTGGTCACGCCGCAGCCGACCAGGACGCGAGCATCGAACCCGCGCAGATTCGGCACGCGGCACGCTAATCGACATTCCGCCTGCCAGCGACGAATCGTGGCGGCATCGACGCTGGCCAGGCCCAGGGCGTCCGACAATCGATTTGGATCTCGCTCCATCAGATGCGTGATATGCGTCACCTTCAAGCCGCGAAGACGCGCGGCGGCAACGGCGTCGACCGATGGAGCCTGATCAATCGGGCTATCGACCGAAAGATAGAACGGGGAGGCGGGAGTCACCTTGTTCCGACTAGCCAAGTCAACCCGCGGCGTTTCGGTTCGCTCAGCAGTCGGCTGCAAATCGGTTGTGTAGGTATCGGCAAAGTAAAAACCATCTCGATGCAGCACACCATCGCGAGCCCAATCGGTGCGCGGCGATGGATCCGATCGGACGCTGTCGGTGGAAAAACCGCTCTGTGAAAAGACACCCATCGACTGCGATTCACGCCAGGCGACATCGAGGTCACGATTCACATCCACCTCACTCGATCGCACCGGCGAGTGTACTCGATGCGTCGACTGAATATCCGCGGCGTCGTCGGTCGCATAGGTGTGTGGGTGAGGTCCGACGTAGGTCTCGCCCTGGTAATGCGAGCGCCACATGGGGCGATGAGGATGCACGACACGATGCGTGTGAATTTCAAACGATCTTGCCCCGACACGGGCAAGTTGGCCCGCTAATTCTTGGCTGCTGGTCAGGATCAGCAGTTGTCGGCCCGCTTGGACGTAGTCCCGTAATGCTGCGGCAATCGGATGATTGCTACGCAGATGATCGCCCTGTTCGCGGTATGCATGCTCCGAACGCTCATACGCATAAGATCGCTCGATCGCTTTGAATGCGTCCCGGGGAATTTCCAGAACCAGCGGAACGTGCCGACCTGTTTTCGCCAAAAAGTCTCCGGCCGCCATTCGAACCGCCGTGGCAGCAAGCATGCGATCGGCCAACCCGCACTGCGTCTCGTCGCGCCCATTGATCGTGACACCCGTCGCCCGATGGATGTCCTGGTGATACGAGTTCAGGTCGCCCGTGAACCTCGCACCGGCCCAGTCAATCCGATGGAGTCGTCCACCGGAGAGACGAACCAGCCAGCGACTGGCTGCTTCGGCCAGAGGCGATTTCGTACGGACTTTGTAATCGGTCACGCGCACCTGCTTGAGGAGTTCCGCGCGCTGGCGACGCAGCCACTGAATCCTTGACAACACGGCCAATCGGTCATCGATGCGGCGAAGCTCGGCTGCCAGGGCGGCCTGCTCCGATTGTTTGTCGCCGACCACGTTCCTGACACGACCGTTCGCTGGGAACATGCGCAGCGTGCGTCCAACCTCAGCGGCTTCGCTGAGACAGGTGTCCAGCGAGGCGGTCACGCGATCGAGTTCCTGCTGAATCGCATCGCGGTCCCGGCACAAAAGGTGGTAGTCCTGCTGACCGTATGGATTGACGGCTGAGGTGTTCGTCGCATTCGCGTGATAACGACCGAGATCACAGCTGGCGAGATCAAGCTCGACGTCGGCCAGTCGACGACGCAGCTCGCTCTGCTGCGAACGAAGTTCGCGAGAACGATGCTGCAGGTCGGCGGAGCGTTGCTGGAGTTGATGACGACGACCTTCCGAATCGTGACGTCCAGTCGCCAGCGGGCGAGACAATTGCGAGGTCAATCGATTGCGGCGTTCGATCAGTGAATCGTAGTCCGCTTCCTCGGACGAGAGGCGGGACAATTCGGCGTCGACATCGGCCAGTTCTCGACGCAGTGCACGGTTTCGTCCGTACGGTCCGTGCTCATCCAGATCGCTGCGCCCGTTGCGTTCGGCGTACAGCGTCCCTTCCTGTAATGGCAACGATTGGTACGAGGCAAAGGAGTCGAGTCCGCTTCGTACGCACGCCGATACCACGCGAGCAACGCTACCGGTCGATGTATCGGTGATCACTCCGTCGACGATCGCTTCGGGAAGCTCCAGCGAAGCAACCGCGGCAACGGTGTCGGAGCTCTGCGAGATGCCTCTCAGCCAGGGGTTCTCGAGCAGATCGTAGCGACCTCGAAAATCACCGCGTGATTCAAACTCGACTCGGCGACGCCCGCTGGTTGTTCCGTCCTTTTCGCGATGGCAATGCACCATCCCATGGCGATCGGACAGCACCACACGACCGGTTGATGAGCTGAACATCCCCAGCGGATACGTTCGATCCACCAAGGCGTCGCGGATAAACCGAGAGATGGCGGTCTTTCCCGAGCCGTCGGGAGCAAACACCACATTCAAATGCTCGGCCAAGGGGCCCAGTTCGACCCGGTGCAAGGGTCCGTGAGCGTCGATGTCGATCCGATCCAACAACATGGTCTGGCTCCTCCATGGCCGCGCGGGCGTGCTTGCCCAACAAAGTCCTGTTTTCTACGGGTTTTCACTGCCTTGAAGTCCTTCGGTTGGCATGAAAGCCCGGTGCGTTCGCGGGATTGTGCGTGGACTGTAGCGAAAACCTGTGTTTCACGAAAAGAGCGAAAATGCGTGTGGCTGACGTGTCGACGAGTGAGGGAGTCGTCCTGGCAGACTGATGTGGGGCAGACTGATGTGGGGCAGAATGATGAAGAGCCAACCGGGAATAACCATTCTGCTCAGAATCATCATCATCCTGCCCAAAAGGCCCCCAAGAACTGACCTTGGCCATGCCCACGTTCCTGTGTTACATGCCACTGGGCGAGTCCGCGGACCAGGCTCGGAATGCTTGCAAAGTCCGCGAGTCCGTTTCAAAGAGACACCAAAGGATTCTTGTTTCGGGAATCATCGAGACGAGTTCATCGGGAACCAGAATGTCGATCAAATCGAATCCGATTCGTTGCTGCAATCGTTGGACAACCACGCTGAGTTTGCTCGCCATGGCACTGGCTGCGGGGGGCTTCAGTGGATGCCAGGACGGTCCACTCTATGGCCTCAAAGTCGCCAATCCTTACTTCTCGATGAGGGAATGGAAGCGTGACGAGGAACTCGGGGTGACCGATCACGAGCGCCGCAAGCAGTTGGCAAAGCTCGCCGAAACCATTGATCAGCTTCCGGCCGACCGGCAACAGTTCTGGGCCGGACATCTTCAGAAGATTGATCGAGAACGACGAAAGTCCAGAGATGCGTCGACTCGTGGTGAAAGCAGCCGGGCGGCTCGATGATCCAGCGGCGATCAAGATGATTGAAACAGGACTCGACGACTCCAGTGTCAAGGTCCGCATGGAAGCCTGTCGGTCGTTGGGCATGAAATCGGGCGACGACGCTGCTCGTTTGCTCGTTGCCACCGTCGGTACCGATACCAGCGAGGACGTCAAACATTCAGCGATGGCGGCGTTGGGCAAACACAAAAGCCAGATCGCTATCGATTCATTGAGTCTGGCACTCCAGGACCGCAACCCGGCCACCCGAGAATTGGCGATCGAATCGCTTCGCGGGGCGACGGGAAAGAACTACGGCGATGATCCGCAGGTCTGGATCGCAGCGTTGAACGGTACACCGACCGAGGAAGCGCCGGTTCGATTCGCCGATCGCGTTCGAGGCATCTTCTAACAGGCCGTCCCGCCTTGCGTCATGGTCTGAATCACCCTCCCTCTGGGTAACCCTTTCGCAGATCTCTTGAGAATGACGCGACAACTCTTCAGCCACGAAGTGGCGTCACAAGATTTGCCTTGGGTGTTGACCCACGGTCGTCGATCTTCCCTGTAAGGCTTCCGCGGCGTCGATTCGTCGGCAAAGCCGATGAATCGACGCCGCGGAAGGGATTCGAGGTGGCTTGCTACCGGGTGCTGACGCACCCGGCAATTCTTGTATCGGCACTTCGTGCCTAATGAGCGGCGCTGGCGTATCCAAAATCGACCATGATTGGCCCTGCGAAACGCGGCAGCTAGTTCGCGGTGACGACATCGGCGTCGGCTGACTTGGGTGCGCGGAAGCGATTCCAGGCGTTGCGTAGCGCGTTGGTGATCGGTTGTTCGATTCGATTCGTAATGATGATCGCCATCGAGAACGAGAACACGACCGCGATCACAAAGCAAATTTGTGGTGGGATGCCCGAGCGATCGAAGCGATGAATCAGGACGCAGCCGAGGTTGTTGTGGCAAAGGTACAGCGCGTAAGAGATCGTGCTGACAAAGACCAGCGGCTTGAAGCGTAAGAGTGGAAAGCGGCCGTAGGCACAGAGCGTCACCAATCCAAGAATCAGGGCCGTGGCCGCAGGATTGTGCTTGCCGTGATCGATGCTGTGGAAAACGCCGGCGGCAACCACGATCCCAAGCAGGTTCTGCCAGCGTTTGCCGACACCCGTTTTGATCATGTAGATCAGAAAGCCCATCGCGAATAGCGGAACGAAGTCGAGCACCATCAGTCGCCTCACCGCGGTTGCCACCGCGAACCATCCGGCGTCGCCATGAGTCGCCTGCAACGCGTCGAGCGTGGGACAGGTGACGATCGACAGCAGCAGCAAGGCTCCCCAGCCGAGGAAGTATCGATGCAGGCCACCGATTTGGAAGAGGATCACGAGCGTGGCGTAGAACATCATCTCGATCTGCAGCGTCCACATCACCGGATCGACGCATTCGTAACCCAAAACCATGGGCATCAGGGTCATATTGGCGACGAACTGTCCGGTCGAAACATGCTGATTCATTGGCGCCCAGCTGAGGATCCAAAGATTCGCAATGATCGCCAGCAGGAAAATCGGAATGATGCGTATCAACCGGGCCGCCACGAAATCGACCGGCTTGCGGCGACGCAACAGCGACATGCTGTTCACGAATCCGCTGAGAATGAAGAACATCTCGGTCCCATAGGCACCGTAGGGCCACTCAAAGCCGAGCGGCGAGGAGTAGCCGAACTTGACCGAGTAGACATGCGTCAGGTGAAACGCCACCAGGTTGATCGCAGCCAGCGCCCGCAACGAGTCGAGTTCCAGGATGCGGCGATGCGGCTTTAGCGCGCTGGAGGGTGCCGGGGCGCTCGTCGTCATTGGCTTTCCTGCGGGGCTGCCCGAGGGGCAAGCCGATTGGAACTCGACCTTGATAAACCGGGAGGGAGACCATCTCGCATCGCTCGCTCATCGCTGAAGCGTATGTCGGGGGAACGCATCACGGGAAAAAGGCGTGCGATTTTGGCACCGGCCGAGCTGACGACAGCTTCTGCCAAAACCGGATGCGCAGGTCGTAACAACCCCCTTTCGTTCGACGGAAACCTGAACGAAACTAAGCCCAGCAACGCGGTAAACGAGCAAGCGAGCAAGGGCGCCGGGCCCAATGAAGAGTGCCAAATGAAGTATGTGATTGTGATTCCCGACGGTTGTGCCGATGAACCAATCGATTCGCTGGGGGGAAAGACGCCGCTGCAAGCCGCCGATTTACCCGCCATGGACGACCTGGCACGCCGCGGGGCTTTGGCCCTGTCGAACAACACGCCGCATCACTTGCCGGCCGGGAGCGAGGTGGCCAACCTCTGTCTGCTCGGCTACGACCCGGACGTCTATTTCACCGGCCGAGCTCCTCTGGAAGCGGCCGCGCAGGGGATCACGCTCGGTCCCGATGACTGGGCCATTCGTTGCAATCTGGTCACCATCGAGGACCAGATCATGGTCGACTTCACTGCCGATCACATCAGTACGGCGGAAGCGACTGAGTTGCTGGCATCGGCCCAGCGAGAACTGCTCGGCGAGGGAGAGATGGATGCCTGTTTGGAGTTTGTACCGGGTGTCAGTTACCGCAACTTGATGATCTACCGCGGTCGGCCCGGAACCCCGCCGCCATTTTCGCGCGAGACGCGCACCCGGGCACCCCACGACTTGACCGACTTGCCGGTCACCAACGACTTTCCTCGAGGTCCGGGCAGCGACACGCTGGTGCGGTTGATGAATGGGTCGGCCGAACTGTTTGCCAATCATCCGATCAACCAGGCTCGCGTGGCAGCCGGAAAACGTCCTGCCACCAACGTTTGGCTATGGGGGCTCGGCGGCGCGCCGAACCTTCCCTCCTTCGAAGAGCGGTTTGGCGTTCGCGGTGTGATGATCACCGCGGTCGACCTGCTGCGCGGCATTGCGGCGCTGGTTGGTTGGCCGCGAATCGAGGTGGCAGGGGCCACCGGTTACCTCGACACCGACTACGCCGGCAAAGGGCGGGCCGCGGTAGAAGCCTTGAACCATTACGACGTGGTCTGTGTTCACATCGAGGCCCCGGACGAAGCTTCACACGAAGGACGCCACGAGGCAAAGATCGAAGCACTTGAGCAGATCGACCGGCACATCGTGGCCCCGCTTGTCGAGGCGCTGGCCAAGCATGGCGACTATCGAATTCTTGTGACGCCCGATCATCCCACGCCCTGCAGCACGAAAAAGCATAGCCACGGCATGGTCCCACTCGTGATGGCGGGTACGGGCATCGAGCCAGACTCGCAAACCACCTACGACGAACCGTCGGCAGATGCCAGCGGTCGTCGATTTGACAAAGGCTGGGACCTGATGGACGCGTTCATCAGGCTCCCTTAGCCCCCCCATTGTTGATCTAGCAACAGCACAGAAACCGAAATGTCTTTGATCGTTCAAAAGTTTGGCGGCACCAGTGTCGCCGATGTCGACAAGATTCGCGCTGCCGCCAGAAAGGCGATTCGCGCCCAGCGACAGGGTCACCGCGTGGTGATGGTCGTCAGTGCCATGGGCAAGAACACCGACGTCCTACTCGAACTGGCCGGTCAAGTCAGCGAGAACCCACCGGCGCGTGAAATGGACATGCTGCTGAGCACGGGCGAACAGGTCAGCGTGGCGTTAGTTGCGATGGCGATTCACGATCTCGGCGCCAAAGCGGTCAGCCTGACCGGGGGCCAGATCGGGATGAAGACCGACAACAGTTTCAGCAAAGCTCGAATCCAATCGATATCGACCGATCGAATTGAAAGATTGCTCGATGACGGCAACATCGTGGTGGCGGCTGGTTTTCAAGGGATCGACGACGACCTGAACATCACCACACTTGGTCGCGGCGGCAGCGATACGACCGCCGTTGCCCTGGCCGCGGTGCTTGGCGCGGATTCCTGCGAGATCTACACCGACGTCGATGGCGTTTACACGACCGATCCGCGGCTCCTGCCCGAAGCACGCCGCGTGGAGGTGATCAGCTACGACGAAATGCTTGAACTTGCCAGCCTCGGTGCCGGCGTCATGCACAATCGAAGCATCGAGTTTGCCAAGAAGTTCGCCGTACCGATTCACGTACGAAGCAGTTTTTCCGACACCGAAGGGACGATGATCGTCGCGGAGTCGGAATCGCAATCGCAACCGGTCAGCGGCGCAGCGATGACCGCCGATGAGGCGCGGATCACGGTACTGGGGGTACCCGATGTGCCGGGCAAAAGCCGCGATATTTTTTCCGCGATCGGAGCTCGCAAGATTGCCGTGGACATGGTCGTGCAAAACGTCGGCAAGGCGGGACGCGCCGACATTTCCTTTACCGTCCCTCGCAGCGAACTGAAAGCGACACTGCATGCGGTTCAGTCGGTCATGGATCAAGTGGGCGCCGAAGGTGTCACTCACGACGACCGTGTCTCCAAGGTTTCGGTGGTCGGCTTGAACATGGCTTCGCAAACCAATGTTGCCGCGAAGATGTTTCGGGCCCTGGCCGACGCGAACGTCAACATCCAGATGATCACCACCAGCGAAATCAAAATTTCCACACTCGTTCCCAGATCCGAGGCCAACGTGGCGCTGCGAGCGGTGCACCAGGCGTTCGACCTGCACAAGCAACCGGCCGATGCGAAGACCTGGAGCCAGATCAAAGCGGAACGGGGACAGCGAGCCGACATGGAAGCCCTGGTCAGCCGGCTGCGTGATGACGCGTTGGAAGCCCTCACGCTGACCGGCATCTCGATGACCGAGAATCAGGCACGCATCACCCTGCACGGAGTTCCCGACCGGCCTGGGATCGCCGCGGACATGTTCGAGACAATCGGGGCCGCCGGCATCTTTGTCGACATGATCGTCCAGGGATACGACGGCGAAGACGGATCGACGAGCGTCAGCTTTACGGTCGATGCCGATGACCTGAAACAAAGCCTCGAAGTGGCCGGAAAAATCCACAAGCAACACCAGATGCGCGATGTGCAAGGCACCAGCGAAATCGCAAAAATCACCGTCAGCGGCATCGGCCTGCGAAGTCATACCCATGTCGCAACGATGCTCTTTCAAACGCTTGCCGCCGCCAACATCAACATCGAGATGATCAGCACCAGTGAGCTGCAGGTCAACGCGGTCATCAACGCCGAACATGTGCGAGTCGCCACGGACAGCCTGAAAAAAGCGTTTGCCGATTCGCTCCACTGAGCGATCACCGAGAAGCAGCAATGGAAGCCGCACCGGGCGACGAAACGGTGCGAAGTCGGCTCGATGACGACGGAGTACCCCGAGGCGATGGACCAGGACCAAAGCCCCTCACCCAACGCCGTTAAGGATTCTCGGATCGGCAAATATAAGCACGACGCGCAAGCGGGATGGTGCTAAAGTCATCACTTGAATGCGGAACGAACTCCTCAACATGGTTGCAGGTCGGCGCGGCACAAATCAACTTAGCATGAAGAGAAATGCCAGAGAAACCTAAGATTGACGACACGTTCGCGGAAGCGTTTCCGATGCGGGCGACGCGTTTGATTTTCACTGCGGTGGATTTCGAATTGGCCGAGATTGCAGCTCGTGAGTTTTGCGGCAACGCCTCGAGCGTGATCGGTTGTGATGCCGAAGCTGGGATCGAGGCGATCGTCTCGGCCGACGAAACGCCTGACGGTCGGCCCGGAATCGCTGTCTTGGCCTTCGCGTTCAACAAGGAGTCGCTGGAAAAAGCGGTGACGGCGCGAGTCGGCCAAAACGTGCTGACCTGTCCGACGACCGCCTGCTATTCAGGATTGCGGAGTGAATCCAAGAAGGACCGCATCAAGGTCGGTTCGCAACTTCGCTTTTTTGGCGACGGGTTTCAGTTTTCCAAGAAGCTTGCTGACCGGCGGTTCTGGCGCGTGCCCGTCATGGACGGAGAATTTGTTTGCGAAGACGTCAGCGGAACGGTCAAGGGAATCGGCGGAGGCAACCTGCTGGTCTGCGGGCGCAGCCAGGCCGAGACGCTCTGGCGGGGGTGCGTGCGGCGGTCCGGGCGATTCATTCGCTTCGTGACGTGATCCTGCCCTTTCCAGCCGGGATCGTACGCAGCGGATCCAAAGTCGGATCCAAGTACAAGCCGCTCAAAGCGAGCACCAACGACAAATGGTGCCCCACCTTGCGGGGCCAAACGGAATCGGCCCTGCAAGCGGGAGAGCAGGCGGTTTACGAGATTGTCATCGACGGGCTGTCCCCTCAAGCGGTCGCGGCGGCGATGAAGGCAGGACTCGAAGCGGCCGCTGCGGAACCGGGTGTGCTGCGAATCTCCGCCGGCAATTACGGCGGCAAGCTCGGGCCGCACCACTTCCATCTTCACCGACTGGACGATCCCGATTGCTGGGACCGCCTGATCCCATGACTGGCAGGGCGGTTCCCGTTGCGACCGGAACGCCCCTCCTCTAGACTCGATGTGCACCGTTTCCGCCAACCTCTCCGAGCACTGATGCCCGCCATTCGACTCGTTCTGAACCCGATGCGAACGGCCCAGCAAGGGGTCCACATCAATGTGGGAAAAGATGGCGATGCGTACAAAGAGATCACAACGACGTTGTCGATCAAGTCCCCAAGACATGGCGGCGTTGGGGATCCAAAATGGTGACGCGGTCCTGGTCCGCACGGAGTTCGGCGAAGCGGAATTCACATGCGAATCGGCCAAGGTCCCCGAAGGACTGGCATTCGTCCCCTACGGCCCACCCACCTGTCAATTGATGGGTGGCGGCACCGACGGCACCGGGATGCCCACCAGCAAGGGTTGGGAGGTCGACGTGGTCCCACTTGGATCGCCCGACGCTTCCTCGCCGAACAGCTGATTCCTGATCGATTAGAATTGAGAGCGAACAGGGTCAGACCCCGATTGCCGGAACGGCCCGAAGAGTGCATTGCACGATTCGGGTCTGACCCCTTTTCGCCACCTCACTCGCACCACACCAAACCGATGAAGAAGCAAGACATCAGCGGGCCCGACTCGCCACACTTTCATCACGATCCGGCTGAGTCCGATGTGCCGGCTTGGGAAGAAGTGGAAGAAGGACGATTCATGCCGCGGCGCGTCCGAGGCAGTTGCCAAGGCCGCGCGCTTGGCTGAACGTTTACCGTTCCGTCGTCCGGTTCGGACGGCAAGGCCTCCAACGAAAACTGATACCGATCCTAGCTCAGTTTGCGATTCGTGATTCAACCAGGGACTGCGGTAGGTTAGGCTCCGCCTGACAGTCCTCGTACTGTGCACGCGCAGCGTGCCCGACCGATCTCACTTGCTGTTGAAACCTTTGCGGAAATCATCCATGGAAATGAAAGTCATCGATCACGCCACCTGTACGTTTTGCGGTTGCGTCTGTGACGACATCCAGTTGCACGCCGACGAGGTTCGCATTCACGAAGCGAAGAAGGCGTGTGTCTTGGGCAAGGCCTGGTTCCTGAACCACACCGCCGAGCACAAGTATCCCGACGCGTTGATCGACGGTCGGCCCGCCACGGTGGATGAGGCGATCGAAGTGGCCGCCGACTACCTGTACAACGCCGACATGCCGCTGGTGTACGGGATGAGCAATACGACTTGCGAGGCCCAACGTGAGTGTGTCGAGATGGCCGACCTGCTCGGCGGACTGCTCGACAGCCACACCTCCTTGTGACACGGTCCCACTGAAATAGCCGCCCAGTTGGGCGGTAAGGTCACCTGCACGCTCGGCGAAGTCAAGAACCGGGCAGATTTCATCATGTACTGGGGAGGCAATCCGGCGGAGTGCCATCCGCGGCATTTCACCAAGTACACGCTGATGCAAAAGAGCAAGTTTCTGCCGCGCGGCCGCAAGGATCGCACGATGGTGCTTGTCGACATTCGCGAGACCAAGAGTGTCAAGGCGGCGGATATCTTCTTGCAGGTTCGTCCCGGCAAGGACTTTGAGCTGCTCACGATTCTGCGCGCGATGATCAAGGACCAGCCGGTCAGCGAGTCTCAGGTCGCCGAGACAGGTTTGACGGTTGAACAATTGACCGATCTGGTCGCGCGCATGAAGCGGGCCAGGTTTGGCGTGATGTTCTTCGGGATGGGCTTGTCGATGACGCGCGGCAAGCACATGAACTCCGCGGCGCTGCTGACGCTGGCTGCGGAGATGAACGCATTCACGAAATTCGTCGCGATGCCGATGCGAGGTCACGGAAACGTCACCGGCGCCGACGTGATCATGCGTTGGCAAACGGGATATCCATTCGGAATTTCATTCAACCGCGGCTACCCTCGCTACAATCCAGGCGAGTTCTCCACCGTGGACGTACTGGTTCGTGGCGACACCGATTGCGCATTCATCATCGGTGCCGATCCCGGCGCCACGATGCCGCAACCGGCGATCGCACACCTGGCAAAGGTTCCCACGATCGTGCTCGACCCGCATGTCACCCACACCAGCCGGCTTGCCCGTGTCCACATCACCACGGCTCCGGCCGGCATCAGCGCTCCCGGCACGGGCTATCGCATGGACGAGATCCCCATGCCATTGCGTCCGGCGTTAAAATCGCCGTATCCTAGCGACGAAGAAGTGGTGCGCCGGATCAAGGAAGCGATTGCGAAAAAGCCGGATTGGATGGGCGACAGGCCACAGATGATCCTGTCGCAGATCTAAGTACGGTTTTAAATATTACAGAAGAAGACAAGCCGCATGCTGCGAATCACCGGAGGCACCGTTTACGATCCAGCCAACGGCATCAACGGGGAGGTCAAAGATCTGTTCGTCGCCGACGGTCGTTTTGTGGCGTCGGCGAATGAAGGGCGAACGATCGATGCGACTGGGATGGTGATTTTTCCCGGCGGCGTGGACGTGCATACGCATGTTGCCGGTGGCTCCGTCAACTTTGCTCGGGCGATGACTCCCGAGGACCATCGTCGCACCCAAGCGTTCATACGCTCGCAAACTCGTCGCAGCGGCCTCGGTGGCATGGCGCCGACCACGTTTGCCACCGGCTATCTGTACGCCGGCATGGGCTGGACGACGGTCAACGAGGCCGCCGTGCCAGTCTTGTCTGCCAGGCACACGCATGAGGAACTCGCCGACATTCCCATCGTCGACAAGAGTTGCCTGGTCTTGATGGCCAACAACGAGATCATGCTCGACCTGCTTGAGGCAGGAGAGTACGAGCGGGCCAAACACATCGTCGCCTGGCACATTTGGGCGGCCAAGGCTTACGGCGTCAAAGCGGTCAACCCTGGCGGCGTGGCGGCTTGGAAATGGGGCAAAGACGCCAAGCAACTGACCTCTCCGATCGCGGGCTACGACACGATGACGCCCGGCACGATCATCACGAATCTTGCGCGAATCGTCGACGAACTCGGTATACCGCATCCGCTCCACCTGCACTGCAACAACCTTGGTGCGCCAGGCAACGTCAGTACCACGCTCGAAACGATGGAGCACCTGGAGGGATCGCGGGCCCATTTTGCTCATCTGCAGTATCACGCCTACGGCGGTGACGACTGGAGCACCATGAAGTCCGAAGCAGCCCAACTGGCCGATTACTTCAACGCACACCCCAACATGACCACCGATGCCGGTGCGGTCCTGTTCGGAGATACCGTCACGATCACGGCCGATGGTCCCTGGCAACATCTGCTTTACAAGTTGACCGGGACGAAAATGGGGAAACCTGGATGTCGAGAATGAAACGGGTTGTGGCATCGTTCCCTACACGTATCGACCGAGTAATCTCGTCAACGCGGTTCAGTGGGCGGTCGGCCTCGAACTCTTGCTGTTGATCAACGATCCATGGCGAGTCTTCTTGTCGACCGATCATCCAAACGGTGCCTGCTTCTGGCGTTATCCCGAGATCATTCAATTGCTAATGTCAGCTGACTTTCGCAAGGAATGCATGGCCTCGTTGCCCCCCAATATCAAGAATCGGATCACCCTTCCCGAGATCGATCGCGAGTACACGCTGTACGAGATCGCCACCATCACCTCGGCCGGGCCGGCCCGAGCATTGGGTTTGAAACACAAGGGCAATCTTGGTGTGGGAATGGATGCCGACATCGTGATTTACAACCGCGAAGATGACATCGCTCGCATGTTCAGCCATCCTCGCTACGTCATCAAAGGGGGCGAGGTGGTGATCGAAGATGGCGAAATTCGCGAAACGCCGGACGGGCGCGAATACTTGATCAAACCTTCGTACGATCCGGACACCGAGGAGTTCCTGCGTCCACTGTTTGAGGATCGCTACTGCATGTCGTTCGAGAATTATCCTGTTGAAATGGAGCGGATCGAACGAGCGCAGATTCAAGATTGCGCCGCATCGAGCTAGTCAACGCCACATGACCACCATCACGCTACGGCTGAAGCAAGAACCGACGGTGACCCTCGAGGCCGAGGTCATCACGCCCGATCACATGGCTGGTCGATCGCACGAGGAAATCTGCGCCAGCGTGGTCTATCACGGCAAACGCCAGCGGCGATTGGACGAATTCTTCGAAGTCGAAGGCGAACGAAGCGAACACCTCGTCCTGCACGGGAACCTCAATCGAGTTCGACACGTCGGGCGCGCGATGACCGGCGGCTCACTGACGATTCACGGGGACGTGGGAATGCATCTCGGTGCCCACATGAAGGGGGGCAAGATCGAAACCTTTGGCAACGCCGGTGACTGGGTCGGCGCGGAGATGACGGGCGGCGAGATCTGGGTGCACGGCGCTGCCGGACAACAAGTCGGCGCGGCTTATCGTGGCAGTCTGATGGGGATGCGGGGCGGACTGATTGTGATCGATGGCGCCGCTGGCATCGAAATTGGCATGCGCATGCGGCGCGGCACGATTGTGGTCGGAGAACGGGTCCGTGACTTCGCCGGCCTGCAAATGAAAGGGGGAACGATCATCTTGCAACAGGGGGCTGAGATCCGCACAGGCGCCTGGATGCACCGCGGCACGATCATCTCACTGCAACCCTTGCAACTGATGCCCACCTTTGCAGAAAGCGGCCAGTTCAATCCGACGTTCGTCTCGATCTATGCCAAGTACCTGCAACCGTGGGGCATCTCGCTTCCCCACCACGACGAAGCGGGCTGTTATACGCGTTACACGGGTGACCGCGCCGTCCCCGGCAAAGGCGAGATCCTGGTCTGGCAAAAGCAGTAACGGGATACGCGTACCGTAGCACCGTCTCTCCGAGACGTGTGTTCCGAGACGTGTGTTCCGAGACGTGTGTTCCGAGACGTGTGTTCCGAGACGTGTGTTCCGAGCTCTGGGAGAGGTTGTGAAGATATTGTGGTTGCTACTGTTGGTCTGCCTTTCCAAGGCGGACACCCGCAGCTTTGCTGCGTTTCGTGCGAGTCTCGGAGAGACTCGCCTACAGTAATTCACCGCGGTTCAATTTGTTCCGAGTCTCGGAGAGACTCGGCTACGGTAGATCAATCAGCACTACAGATGCCGGATGATGTCGTTGGCGAAGACCACGGCCATCAACATCAACAGCGTCAGCAGTCCGGCCACGGTCAAACGGAACTCGAGCTGTTCATTGGCACGCTTTCCGGCAACCAGCTCGTAGATCAAAAACATCATATGCCCACCGTCGAGCGCTGGAATGGGCAGGAAGTTCAAGATCGCCAGATTCATACTGAGCATGGTCAAGAACATCAGCTGTGGGGCAATCCCTTTCTCCGCTTCGTTCTTGGCAATGTTAACGATCTCCAGTGGGCCGCCGACATGACGAAGCTTGATCTGCCCCCGTGGAATCATCTTGAGAAAGCGAATCACATCGGTGAAACGTCGATAGCCCTCGCGCATTCCGAGCGACAGGGCCTGCGAAACCGATGTTGCTTTTTGCACGGCCTGACGTTGACCCAAGATCAGACCTCGGTCGTACATCATGAGCTCATCTTGCCTCACTTTGACCGGCACTTTGATGACTCGGTTATCAGGCTGGCGTCTGACCGCGATCAATAGCGGCGTCTCTTCAGGCAAAATCTGAATCAGCTCGCGTAAGGAATTCAGCGGCATCGTCGAGGAAATCTCCCAGCGATCCACCAACTGTTTCAACAGCGCCGCGGCTCGCTCATCGTCCTCGCCGCCCAGACTCTCCGCCGTCTTCGCATCAAGCTCGACCCACTCAATCGTATCACCAACCTGCAGGGCAGCCTGTTCGTCACTTGATCTCTCGGAATCGCACTTCGGCGCCAGGGAGAATCGATTCCACCACGGGAAGGGGGCGATAAGCGAATCCGACGGCATTGATGGCGATCTCACCAGTAATGCTTTCGGTGGGAGGAATGGTTTGCGGCGAGCTCGCCGGATTGATCGTGAGGTCGACAAGCTCCTTGGATTCCCCTTCGCCTCGTTCGACGGCCAGCCTGACCGGCTCACTCGCTCCAACCAGTGCTTGAGCCATGCCGTAGGCGTCGGGAGAGTCATCGTCGTTGACCTCGCGAATCACGTCGCCGATCCGCAGCCCGGCTTTGGCGGCCGGACCATCCTGTACCAGCGCCACCACCGGGCCGACGGCGAATCGAATCCCCAGCGACTTGGCAGGCTGTGGCGGCAGCGTCACGTCGTGTTCGGTTCCGTCACCGCGCCGCAGCCGAAGCTGCACCGGCTTGTTCGGATGCGTGTACAGGTAATTCAGAAACGGCGTCACCGGAACGATCGAGTCGCTGTTGATGGCGGTTCCGTCAAACGATACCAGTTCGGCACCAGCGTCCTCGTCCGTGAGTTCGGCGGCGGCAACGGACTCGGGAATCGCATACATCTCTGTTCCCGAGCGTCGACGAATGCGGAATCGCCAGCCCAATCATCCTCGCGTCTTTGTGCTGCGGATCGGCTTGGGTGCGGAGCATGAAGTCGCGCACACCATCGTCATACTTGACCGACAGGTTGATCTCTTGGTCCGGATACTCGAGCCCTTTGGTGAGGATCTCCATCCGCATCTCGCGAAAGTGCATCTCCGGGTCGCTCCAGGTCCCAACGGCAACGACTTTGCCGCCCGGCTCGATGCCTGCCTGCCATGCCGGTCCACCGGGAGTGACACCTCCGACAACCGCTGGATTGAACGAGATGCCATAGCCGTAGGCGATCGCGGCGAAGAGCACACCGGTGATCACATTCATCACCACCCCGGCGCTGATGATCACCATGCGTTGCCAGACCGGCTTGGCAGGAAAACTGCGAGGATCAAGTTGCGGCGCCGTCTCCTCGGCCTCTTCTCCGTTCAAGCGAATGCGTTTCGCCTCGGTTTCCTGCTTGCGCGGATCATCGTCCTGGCCAAGCATCTTGACGTAACCACCGAGCGGAATCACACCGATCCCGTATTCCGTTTCGCCGTAACGGAACTTACCCAATGTCCGCGGGAACTTGATCGGCCCGATTTTCAACGGAACGTCGAACCCGACATAGAACTTCTCACACTTCACGCCGAACGTCTTGGCGGCCAGGAAGTGTCCAAGCTCGTGAACAAAAATCACCAGCCCGATGCCGAGCGCAATTTGGAAGTAGAGCACGATTCGATAAAACCACGTGCTGAGCAATCCAGCGTCATCGCTGACCGCGGCCGCCAATGGCATGAAGTCTGCCAACCATTCAATCATCTATCGCGCCTTTGTTTCAGTTGCAGGCTGTCGTGATGCCCCGAGCCCATCCCAGCGGTTCCTACTCAAGCTTGAATCGGCGACGCAGTTCGGATCTGGCCCAACGATCAAGTTCCAGTAGCCGGGAGAGAGGGTGGATTCGCCTCATGAGTATGGCTTGTCAACACATCCCGGCATCCCGACACAATCTCAGTAAACCGGATTTGGCCGTCCAAGAATAGTCCGACCGCCTCCTCATTGGCTGCATTGAGAACCGCTCCGGCGGTCCCCCCGGCCGCAGCCACCTCAAAACCAAGCTCGAGGGCCGGAAATCGCTCGCGGTCGGCCACCTCCAGGGTCAGCTGCCAGTCGCGGCTGCGGTCCAGCGGCGGCGTTTGGCAAGGCAGTCGCCTGGGATAGGTCAACGCGTACTGGATCGGCAGCCGCATATCGGGCGGGCTGAGCTGGGCGAGCACCGAGCCGTCCTCGAATTCGACCATCGAATGGATGATCGATTGCCGATGGACCACCACCTCGATTTTGTCGGCGGGGAGATCAAACAGCCAACGTGCTTCGATCACCTCCAACGCTTTGTTCATCATCGTCGCCGAGTCGACCGTGATCTTCGGGCCCATGTCCCAGGTCGGATGGTCCAGCGCCGAGGCAGGGGTCGCTTCGGCCATCTGTTGGCTTGTCCATGTGCGGAAAGGCCCACCGCTGGCGGTCAGGATCACCTTTTTCGGCGGCGTCAGGGACCCTTGCATGCATTGAAAAATGGCCGAATGTTCACTGTCGACCGGCAGCAATTCCGCCCCACTCGATTCGAGCTTGCCGCGCACCAGCGGCCCGGCGACGACCAGCGTTTCCTTGTTGGCCAGGGCGACGCGTTTGCCCGCTTCCACCGCCGCCAGCGCGCTCTCCAGGCCGGCTCGACCGACGATCGCGGCGACGACCGTATCGACTTCCTCGGCTGCGGCCGCCCGCACCAGGGCTTCCGGGCCGAAATCGGCGCGGTTGGCGATCGCTCGCCTCTGCTGAGCATCGGCCAATCCCGAGCGACCTACCGGCTCGTCGGAAAACAGCAGGCGGCAATCGTCGCCCCGGTTCCAGCTCCCGACCTGGCTGGCAATTTCCAGCAATTTCGCCGCGTTGGTGTGTGCGGACGCCCCCCACAGCCGCCATCGACACTGCGAATCGACCTGGTTGAGGTGCCGCACCACATCGACCGTGGCCGTCCCGATGCTGCCAGTGGCACCAAGCAGCAACACATTTTGCTCCGGCAATGATTCGCGACTGGGCATCTGGGCGTGGGACTGGAGGGATTCGGGGACCGGATCGCTATCTGCCGCGTTCACTTTCCCGAGGAGATCGTCTGGCTCGTCCGTTGCAAGTCTCTGCAAACCTGGAACTCAAAAGCGGGACATTCTCCAAGAGTCTGGTAGTGAAGAGGGAAACAATGGTCAAATCTCGACGTCTCGGCAATCGGACTATTGGACCATGTCCGGATCGTCCGTTCGGGTTTACCAGCGCCAATCATGAAGGATCCAATCGATCGTTACGACCCGACCTTGAGTTTGGTTGTCCCCTTCCCCCGGTTGTCCATCACGCTGGTGGATCAAAGAATGCCTGACAAGACTGTGGGTTGACCATCGGCCATGCCGCTGGCGTTGCCGGTCGAGCAGCAGCCTTTTTGTTTTCTTAGCAGACCAAGATTTGGCGGGCTTGGCAGGATCGAGCCTTTTTCCCTTGAGAGTCACTGCATGAGCGACGAGCAACCGAAGAATCAGAACCAACACGATTCTCGAGGCGGCGGAAATGTCTGGTTGGTGCTGATTGCCATCGTTTCGGCGGTGATGTTGAGCGCCTTTCTGTTCGGTAACACCGACCGACGCATCCGCTACCCCGAACTGATGCTACTCCTGGAACGGATGGCCCAGGCCCACTCGGCCGATCAGGTTTCCGCTGCCAATGCGGCCCAGGGCGACGTTCCAACGATCACCGCTTCCGAACAAGACGCCTCCGAACAACCCGCCTCTGAGCAAGCCGCCTCCGAACTAAGCCGCCTCCGAACGGGGGGCTCCCTCGACAACTGGTGCGGACGTGGCGAGTGCCGAGCCGCCGTCACCGATTCCGAGCAGAACGGCTGCGGGCGGTGCGTCCACCGGGGCGAGCAAGGTCAAGATTGTCGTTCCTTCCACCAAGAATCCCGAGTCCCTGGTCGAACTGAGCGACCTCCAGGACATCCTGGTTTCCGACGGAGCGATCACCGGCACGGTCGTGTATCGATCGCTGGGACTGAAGGGCAGGGAACCGATTGACGAAGCCAAGTCCGTCGGCTTTCAAACGATCCGCGACACCAACAACGAATCGGAACACAAGCGACTGGTGGAGTACCTCAATGCGTCGGGGGTCACCTGGGACAATGCGCGGCCCAGTCGTCTGCTCCAAGACCATTGGCCGGAACTCCTGATGATCGGCATTTTGGTGATGCTTGGCGTGGTGATGCTGCGGCGCATCGGCGGGGTCGGCTCGCCCATGTCGTTCTCGCGCAGTCGCGGCAAGCTTTACGGGCAGGAAGATCTGGCGATTTCATTCGATGATGCGGCTGGCATCGACGAAGCGGTGGAGGAAGTCCGCGAGGTCGTCGACTTTTTGAAGAACAGTGACAAGTATCAAGCGTTGGGTGGCCGGATTCCCAGGGGCGTGCTGCTGGTCGGACCGCCTGGAACCGGCAAGACGTTGTTGGCCAAGGCGATCGCCGGTGAAGCGGGCGTTCCCTTTTTCAGTCTGTCCGGCAGCGACTTTGTCGAAATGTATGTCGGCGTTGGTGCCGCCCGTGTTCGCGACATGTTTCAACAGGCGACCAATCGGGCGCCCTGCATCATCTTCATCGACGAACTCGACGCATTGGGAAAGAGCCGCAGTGGTTCGACGATTGGCGGGCACGACGAGCGCGAGCAAACCCTGAATGCCTTGCTGGTCGAGATGGACGGATTCGATTCCAACTCGGGCGTGATCGTGGTCGCCGCGACGAACCGACCGGAGACGCTGGATCCCGCGCTGCTTCGCCCGGGACGCTTTGACCGGCACGTGCTGGTCGATCGCCCCGATGTGGCGGGACGTGAAGAGATCCTGCGGGTGCATGTCAAGAACGTGAAGCTGGACGAAAAGGTTGACCTCAAAGAGGTCGCTTCGATCACTCCCGGTTTTGTCGGCGCTGACCTGGCAAACCTTGTCAACGAAGCGGCGTTGCTTGCCGCACGTGCTGAAAAGCGTGCGGTGGGCATCATTGAATTCAACGAAGCGGTCGAGCGTGTGACCGCCGGACTGGAAAAGAAGAATCGCGTGATGAACGAGGACGAAAAGATCCGCGTTGCCTATCACGAAGCGGGACATGCGCTGGTTGCCGCCGCGCTGCCCAATACCGACCCGGTCCACAAAGTCAGCATCATTCCGCGCGGCCTTGCCGCGCTGGGTTACACGATGCAGCGTCCCGAATCGGACCGCTACCTGATGACCAAGACGGAACTGGAAAGCAACATGAAAGTGCTGCTGGCCGGAACCTTGACCGAAGAGATGATCTTCCAGGACATCAGCACCGGCGCGCAAAACGACTTGGAACGCTGCACCGAAATCGCCCGCAGCATGGTGATGGACTACGGGATGAGCCGACTGGGCCGAATCAATCTTCGCCGCAGCTCGCGCTCGCCGTTCCTGGCCGGCGGTGGCGCCGATGGCTATCAGATGATGCACAGCGAAGAGATGGCCAAGCTGATCGACAAAGAAGTGACGAGAATCATCGAGGACTCCCTGGCACAGACTCGCGACATTCTGGAACAGCGTCGTGAAGTGCTTGAAGCGGTCACGCAGCGGCTATTGGAGGTGGAATCGATCGACAACGAAGAACTGATGAGTTTGATCGAACACCACACCAACGGCCCCTGGCTGGTGCCGGGAACCGTCACCGAAAAGCCACGAGCACAGATTCGTACCGACAAGAACGCCGACGAAAAAACCCGACGAAACCCGTTCGAAGGTCGAATCGTGATCCGCGTCGAGTTCCCAAAAAGGTGTCCGGTACCAATCGCCGCCAGCGGCCCTTCGGGTGCTTCGCACTAACGGGGCATCGCCTCGACGGATGGCTGAAGGACCAGCATCAGGTGTTGCTGGACGGTGCCTGTGGAAACGTTCTTGAAGAGGCGGCTGACATACGGGATCTTATTTACGATGGGGACCCCCTGATCGGCTTGAACGCTGAGGCTTTGGCTGACGTGCGGATCGATCAACAGGGCCTGACCGGGCGCCAACTGGCGCGTGGCCACGGCCGAGGTGATTTGCTGGAACGGTACATGAACCGTCAGCGGTTCTTCCCTGATCCCAAACACTTCATCGGCCTTGACATCCAGAATGCGCATCACGGTCAGCTCGCAGGTGAGGTTGATGTCCTGGTTCAGCCCAGCTGCTGGATCAGTCAAATGGCCGACGAGCCGCAGCCGTGTGCCATCCTCCAGCACATGAACGCTCGGCTTCACCGTTTCACCATCGAGTTGAAAATCGATCACGAACGGACGCTGAACCAAATCGGTCATTTCGACTTCGTTACCGTCGAGCAAAATGATTTTCGGCGCAGCGTTCAATTGCGACGTGGGGGAATCGACCGCCTTCTTGAGAGCCTCGGCGAATTCTGTTTCGCTTAGCGTGTAAGTCGTGACTTGCGACGGCGCCTGGATCTGCTGTAGCGAGGCAACCGGCGACATGGATTCCTCGAGACTGATCTTTGCGACGGCCGGGGGCGTTTGCACGCTGCTCACGATGGACTCGCGATCAAGCCCTTTGTAGATTGCCGCTCGCGTTTCCGAATCCACGAACAGGTACTGCACCTTCACTCGAATCTGAAGTTTCTCGTCCGCATCACGACGAGCGTTGACAATGCTTTGTGATGCGGGCAAGAAATCCTGATCGGCGCTGTCGCGTTACGCGGACACCGTCGTGGCCGCCACCTGGCCGCAGGCGACTTGACCACACCAGCACGTCGCCAAACAAAGTGCCAGCGGAAGTAGTCTTGTGAATCGCACGGCACGCATCCTGCAGACAAGGGATCGGTGGGAGATATCCATCCCTAGCAAGACTCAGGAAACTTCGTCAAGACAGGAACTTTGGGCATGACAATCCACGACCGAATGATGGGGGCAAAGTCTGAAATGCCCTTCCAACGATACCCACCACCCTCATTCTGCCCACCGAATGCGACTCGATCCGATTCTCAATCGACGTACAGAAACTGGTTCGAGTTGAACAGGGCCAGGCACAGATCGGTCGAGTGCGGCAAGGCTGGCATCGCTCCGGCCTTCGCCCGCGAGCCTGTCGGACTGATCGCGAAGAAACTCCAAACAGTCCTGCAGCTCTTCTTCGTCCGGGGATCGCGACAGGACCCGCCGGTAAAGCTCAACACACTTGCCTCCCAATCGCTGCCGCTGATCAACGCTGCGAGCCAGTCGTGAAGCGGCGTCGAGCGAGAACTTCGAATTCAACAGCAGCAGCGACTGCAATGCCGTTGTCGACGGATGACGCACGGCGCAGCTGCAATTGGCCGCGGGTCGATCAAAGGTGGCAAACAACGGATAGCGAAGATTGCGTCGGGCGAAGATATAGATGCTGCGGCGATAATGATCCGCCTCACGAGTCACTCGTCTTCCATTGACCCGATTTCAAGCGTCTTGGACCAGTTCAACGGGAAGCGGTGGACTGACACCCGGACCACCCCCTTCGTGATTCAGCGATTCGCTCGAGGCCAACATGGCATCACGAATCGATTCCGCGTCGAGTCGTCGTCGCGGAAATCTCGAGAGCCACTGGTTGCCGGGATCCTCGTCGAGCGATCGCTGCCACTCGCGCGCGTCCGCGGGATCCGCTGGCGAATGGCTTCGCGTGCGATAGACCGACGACAACAAGATCTCGCGATGCAGACGCTTCAGACTCCAGCCTTCGGCGATCAATCGCGATGCGAGATAATCGAGCAATTCCGGATGCGTCGGATCGGCTCCCATCAATCCAAAGTCGCTGGGAGTCGACGACAATCCTCGTCCAAAGTGAAACTGCCAGACGCGATTGACGATCGAGCGAGAGGTCAGCGGATTGTCCGCATCCATCAGCCACCGTGCCAACTCAACGCGTTTGCCGGCCGGATCATCGGCTGCGACCGCCGTCTCCGCCCGGTTTGCGATTCGGGGAAAGGCGGCGTCGACCAATGGACCGGGATTGCGCCAGTCGCCGCGAAGGTACATCCGCGTGACGACCTCGGGATCGGGGCTGATTCCCAGCACCGTGACCGATTCATTCAGCTTGAGCTTTGACCGCGGGATCAAAGAAGGCGCGGAGCCGATAAAAGTCAGCCTGGCTGATCGCATCGTACTTGTGGTCGTGACACTCCGCGCATCCGATTTGCAAACTGAGCAAGACCGAACCGACCGTGGACGTGATCTCGTTCATCAGCACATGCTTGCGTTCCTCTTGCGAATTGATATCCGGCATATCGGGACCGGACAAGCAAAAGGCGGTGGCGGCGACTCGCTCCGGAATCATCCGGCCGCAACACGTCGCCTGCCAGCTGCAGCGAGACGAACTGATCGTAAGGAAGATCCTCGTTGAGCGAACGAATCACCCAGTCGCGATACTGCCACGCGGTCGGCCGAATCTTGTCGTGTTCAAAGCCGTCGGTTTCGGCGAAACGGGCGAGATCCAACCAATACTGTCCCCAACGAGGTCCAACCTGGGGCGAAGCCAACATCCGATCGACCAATCGCCGGTAAGCGTCGGGCCGCGAATCACTGACAAACGTCGCTGACGTCCGCCGGACTTGGCGGCAGGCCGGTCAGGTCGAATGACAATCGACGGATGAGCGTCTCACGATCCGCTTCGGGTGCAGGTCGCAGCCCCTTTGCTTCGAGCTGCGCCAGGATGAAATGATCGATCGCGGTCTGTGGCCACGCCTGATCCTAGACCTCAGGAATCGTCGGGCGTTTCCAGGGGGAGATAGGCCCAGTGGTCGCGATCGTACTCGATCGACCGGAACCTCGTCCTCAGCAGCCTCGTCGGTCAGGACGAGAGACGCAGGATCTTCGGCGGACACTGCTGCCACGATCATCGCCGAAACAACCAACGGCATCGCCGTGATCAGCCGCCATGGAGATCTGCTCACGACACCAGTTCTCGTACGATGTTTACTTCGGCGGGCCCCGTTAATCGCTCTTCGAGACCGTGGTGCTCGAAGGTCAAGCGACGATGGTCGAGCCCCATCAGGTGCAGCAACGTGGCATGAAACTCATTGACATGCACGCGATCGGTTTCGGCTCGCAGGCCAATCGGATCGGTCTCGCCATAAGATCGACCGCCCCGTGTTTGTGCGCCGGCGATCCAGCCACAGTATCCCCAGGGATTGTGGTCGCGTCCCTTTCCCTGCTCGCTCATCGGCATTCGGCCGAACTCGCCACACCACACAACGAGTGTGTCGTCGAGCAGTCCGGTTCGTTTCAAGTCGCGTCAGCAGTCCGGCGATCGGCTTGTCTGTCTTCTCGCAGTACTCGCTGTGATTCTTATCCACATCTTTATGGGCGTCCCAGCCTTCGGTATCGCCTGAATAAACCTGAACAAATCGAACGCCTCGTTCGATCATGCGACGAGCTAACAAGCAACGTTCACCAAAGTCGCGCGTCGTGGGCTGATCGATTCCGTAGAGCGCCAATGTTTCGGCAGACTCTTGCGAGAAGTCGACGACTTCCGGGTGCGGTCATCTGCATGCGAAAGGCAAGTTCGTAGGCGTCGATACGAGCGGACAATTCGTCATCTCGGTCTCGCTCGACGAGGTGCCGATCATTCATGCGGCGAATCAGGTCGAGCGTGGCGCGCTGCTGAGTTTCCGAGATGCCTGGCTGTGGTTTCAGATTCAACACGGGGGTTGTCCCCGGCCGCATCGCGGTACCTTGGAACGTTGCCGGCAAGAAACCGCTGCCCCAGGCCGCCGGTCCACCCTTCAAGCCGCCGCCGGGGTCGGGCAGCACGACGAAGGCGGGCATGTCGGTGTTCTCGCTGCCCAGACCGTAGGCGAGCCAACTTCCAAAACTCGGATGTCCCATCAAGATGCTGCCGGTGTTCATCTGATAGACCGACTGCGGGTGATTCACACTGTCACCATGCAGCGAGCGAATCACGCACAGGTCGTCAGCATGCTTCGAGAGGCAGGGCAGGAATTCGGAGATCTGCAGTCCACTTTCGCCGCAGGGACGAAACGGTCGAACCGGTGCGAGCAGCGGATTCTGGGCGACCTTCCGCCGCGTCATCACCTCTCCAAAGCTGTCCGGCAATGGCTGGCCCGAGTATCGAACCAGGTCAGGCTTGGGATCAAACAAATCGACATGGCTGGGGCCACCATGCATGAACAGCCAGATCATCCGTTTGGCGCGCGGTGCGAAATGGGGCGACTTTGGCAACGAACCGGCGTGATCGTCGGCCAGAGCGTTTTGGCCGAGCATCAGTGACTGCAGAGCCATCATCCCGATGCCACCGCCGGCGGTTTGCAGAAAGCGGCGACGGTTCGGAGTCTGCGGCAACTCGGCTGAATTCAACGGTTGATTGAACGTCGAAAGTGGGCGGGAGTTCGACATGGATCGGCACCGCAGAAGGGAGGGAGGCGGGAGCCTTGATTGTACACGCCTGGAGATGTCGGAGCGAAGTGTGACCGGCGCTTTCGGGGATCCTGCCACTGCTCTACATTGCTTCCTTGCCCCGGATCGCCCCTTCCTTTCCTTTCTACTGGTCCCCGACAGCGATGACGTCACGACGCACCCCCGCCCAACTCCGCTCACATCGATGGTTTGGCCCTGACGACGTGCGATCGTTTGGCCATCGATCTCGACTCAAAGCGATGGGATTCGACGATGTTGACTACCAGGACCGGCCGGTGATCGGAATCCTGAACACGTGGAGCGAGCTGAACACGTGTCATTCGCATCTCCGCCAGCGTGCCGAAGAGGTGCGGCGGGGCATTCTTCAAGCCGGGGGTTTTCCGGTCGAAGTGCCGGTGATGTCGCTGGGCGAAATGTTGATGAAGCCGACGACGATGCTGTACCGCAACCTGTTGGCGATGGAAGTGGAGGAAGTCCTCCGCTGCCATCCGATCGATGCAGCGGTGTTGATGGGAGGTTGCGACAAGACCGTTCCAGCAATGTTGATGGGTGCGATCAGTGCCGACATTCCCTCCATCTTCATGCCGGCCGGCCCGATGCTGGCGGCTCGCTGGAAGAACGTCATCGCTCGGCAGTGGCAGCGATGCTTGGAAGTACTGGGACGAACGGATGGCGGGCAATCTCTGCGACGCTGATTGGAAAGGGATTGAGAACTGCATTGGTCGGTCGGCGGGGACCTGCATGACGATGGGCACCGCCAGCACGATGGCATGCGTGACCGAAGCGATGGGATTCACACTGCCTGGTGCCGCCAACGTACCCGCTGTCGATCTCCGAGCACTCACGGCTCGCGGTTCAAACCGGACGACGCGCGGTCGAAATGGCTTGGGAGGATCTCAAACCTTCCTCGTTCATGACCAGCCAAGTCGATCGACAACGGCCTGATGACCTCGTTTGCAATCGGCGGGAGCACCAACGCGATCGTGCACCTGATCGCGATCGCCGGACGTCTGGGACTTGAACTGACGCTGGATCGCTTTGATGAGTTGTCGCGAACGACGCCGGTGCTGGCCGACATCCGGCCCAGTGGCAGGTACCTGATGGAAGATTTTTACAATGCCGGTGGATTGAGCGCGATGCTCGCGCGGATGACCGACCTGCTCAACACCGAGTGCATGACGGTCACTGGCAAAACGCTTGGCGAACAGATCGAAGGTGCCGAAGTGATCAACGACGAAGTGATTCGCACGCGCGACAACCCGGTCGCGGCCGCAGGAGGCACCTGCCTGCTGCGAGGCAACCTGGCACCCAACGGCTGCGTGATCAAATCCATCGCGGCTGACAAGAAACTGCTCACGCACCGCGGGCCGGCAATCGTCTTCGACAACTACCCGGCGATGAAGGAACGGATCCACGATCCCGATCTGGACGTCACCGCCGACAGCGTCCTGATTCTCCGGAGTGCCGGTCCGCTGGGCGCGCCAGGCTTCCCGGAATGGGGCATGTTGCCGATCCCCAAAAAACTGCTGCAGGCCGGCGTCCGCGACATGGTGCGGCTGAGCGACGCGCGGATGAGCGGCACCAGCTACGGCACCTGTGTGCTGCACATTGCCCCCGAAAGTGCGGCAGGGGGCCCGCTGGCGTTGGTGCAAGACGGCGACGAAATCGAAATCAATGTGCCGGAGCGAACCATCCACTGGCATGTCTCGGACGAAGAAATCGCGAAGCGCCGGGCTCAGATGGGAGCTCCCAAGCCGGACCCCGAGCGGGGCTACGAGCGGCTGTACGCCAAACACGTCACCCAGGCCGATCGTGGCTGCGATTTCGATTTTCTGATGGGGCGATCCCCCGGCCACGAGCCAAGCATCCATTGACGATTCTCCGCTGTGGAGAATGGCCATCAGTCGGTACGATAGGCAAAGCAGAGACCTTTTGTGGGTTGCGCTTCCTTGCTCGACAGCACCAATCATTTTACCCCTGGTGAACCGCTCATGCTCGAAGCTCCTTTCTCGGCCAAACAACTTCGCCAATCCGTGATTGCGGTCCCGCCACTGGCGCGACGATTCCGCCTTCAACGCTTGCCCGCAGCAGAACGAGAAGATCATTCGGTTCCTGGAAGCTGGTGGCGTGCGATCGTTGCTGTATGGTGGCAACGCGGTCTTCTATCACATCCGACCGAGCGAGTACGCCGGCATCCTCTCGATGCTGGCCGACAAGGCGGGTGAGGAGACGGTTGTCGTGCCGTCGGTCGGGCCCGCCTACGGGTTGGCGATGGACCAAGCCGAAGTGCTGCGTGATTTCAGTTTTCCCACCGTCATGTTGTTGCCCAGCCGCGACGTGGTCGACCAGCGCGGAATCGCGACGGCGATTCGTACGTTGGCCAATCGCTTGGATACGCCGATCGTGCTGTACCTCAAGTTCGATCGTTGGCTCGAACCAGAACTGATTCAATCGCTCGAAAACGACGGCGTGATCTCGTGGATCAAGTACGCCGTGGTCCGCGAGAACCCTGCGAACGATGATTACCTTCGCGAACTGCTCGATGTCTTTCCCGCCAATCGTGTCGTCAGCGGAATCGGCGAACAACCGGCGATCGTTCACTTGCGCGACTTCGGGGTCTCGGCGTTCACCAGCGGTTGTGTTTGCGTGGCACCGGAACGATCGATGCAGATGATGCGGGCCATTCACGCAGGCGATCTACGAGGAGGCCGAAGCGATTCGCGCCTGGTTCCAGCCGCTGGAGGATCTTCGCAACGAGATCAATCCGATTCGTGTGCTGCACCATGCCGTCGAATTAGCGGGCGTTGCCAAGACGGGACCGATGCTGCCGATGCTCAGTGACCTTCCCCGCCGCATCGGTGCAACAAATCAAGAGCGCGGTAGAGACGATGCTCTCGGCCGTTTGAGCGAGCCGGTCGGACAAACGTTTCCGAGCGTTCGAGCCGTTCCGCGAGGCGATGATGCTCGAGGAGCCATCCGTCTCCGAGAGACGGAGCTCCCGTCGACTCGATGCCTGGACGTACGTAACCGAACACACACGTTCCTAGACTTGCCAGCGAGATTGATTCATGCGTTGGACTGCCTGCCTGTTGCTGTTTGCGGCCGTTGCCGCGCATCGCGTCCCTGCTCGGCTGAGCGGCTGAGCCCGGAAAAACTCTGGGACCTGGCTCGAATTGGTGATGCCGCGGTTTCGCCCGACGGCAAACAGCTCGCCTACCTGGTCACACGTTTCGACCTGGCAAAGAACGAGGGGACCACGAGTCTGTTGCTGCAGCCGTTGGCCGAGCGACTGCAGCCCGGCGGGCAACGGGCGACCGCCTTCGACACGCCGCTGGTCACCGCCAAGGCTCGCGTGCTGCTGAAGGACATCAAGGGGCTCGGCTCGCTTGCCTGGCTGAACCATCCCTCGGGTCCGAAGCTGGTCTACATCGCACCGGCGAAAGTGGAAGAGGACACAGGAAGTCCGACTCGAAAGCGAAGGAGGCCGGCAAGGAAGCCGACACGAGGACGACGACAGGACGACGCCAGCGAGGAGAAACCGCAGGCCTGGATGATCGGTCCCGACGGAGGTGAGCCGACGCAACTGACACGCGTGAAAGATGGCATCGGCAACCTGAAGGCTGTCGCCCTCGGGTGACGCGATCGCCTTCACCGTCGACGTGAAGATGGATCCCGAGGTCACCGAGCTGTACGAAGACCTTCCCAAAGCGGATGCGAGAATTATCGACTCGCTGATGTATCGGCACTGGAATCAATGGCACGACTACGCCTACAGCCACGTGCACGTCGTTCGCATCGACGGAGAAGGCAAGGCTTCCGAGCCGCTCGACCTGATGGCGTCGCTGAAAGCCGATTGCCCGCTGCCTCCGTTCGGCGGTGCCGAGCAGTTCGCGTTCTCTCCCGACGGCAAAGAGCTCGCGTTGACGCTGAAGCTGGTCAACAACCCGGCGGAAAGCACCGACAGCGGCATCTACCTGGTCAAGTCCAGCGGCGGAGCCCTGAAGAACATCACGCCCGGCATGCCGGGCTACGACATGGATCCGGTCTATTCACCGGATGGACGATTCATCGCCTTTCACTCGATGCAACGCGGCGGCTTCGAGTCGGACCGCAATCGCATCATGCTCTACAACCGAGCCAATGGTGAGCTTGGCGAAGTCACCAAGGGTCTCGATCAAACAACCCACCATGCCTGTTGGAGTCCGGATGGCAACCGCTTGTTTTTCGATAGCGAAACCAGGGGCACCACGCAGGTCTACGGAATCGGCAGCGACGGACAGGGACTGCAACAGATCTCGAGCGGTCGATTCGACTTCACCACCGTCGCAGCCATCGCCCCGCCAGCTGACCAGCACGGCATCGCAACGATTGTTGATCCGCCAACAGAACATGTTGCGACCAACCGAGTTGGCCGTCCTGGATGTCGAAACGAAACAACTGGTGACGGTCACCGACGTGAATGGCGAACTCTACAAGACGCTCGAATTGCCTCGGGTCGAAGAACGTTACTTCACGGCCAGCGACGGAAAGCCGATTCACAACTGGGTGATTCTTCCGCCGGACTACGATCCTTCGGGCGACAAGCAGTGGCCGATGCTGACCTATTGCCAGGGCGGGCCACAGGGCCAGATCGGCCAATGGTTTTCCTACCGCTGGAATTTCCACATGATGGCCGCGCAAGGCTACGTCGTGCTGGCGGTCAATCGGCGCGGGTTGCCAGGCTTTGGTCGAGAGTGGAACGATCAAATCAGCGGCGATTGGGGTGGCCAGGCGATGCAAGATATCCTGGCGTCGACCGATGCCATGATGGCCGATCCGACGATCGATCGTAAACGCGTGGCCGCGATCGGTGCCAGCTTCGGTGGCTACACCGTCTATTGGTTGATGGGCAATTCCGCGAGTCGTTTCTGCGCGATGATCGCTCACTGCGGCGTCTTCAATCTGGAATCGATGTACGGTTCGACCGAAGAGCTGTTCTTTGTGAACTGGGATCTCGGCGGCCCTTACTGGAAGAGTGAAGCGATTGCCGAAGCGTACGATCTGTTTTCGCCGCATCGGTTTGTCGGCAACTGGAAAACGCCGCTGTTGGTGATCCATGGCGAGAAAGACTTTCGCGTGCCGGTGACGCAAGGGATGGAAGCTTTCACAGCAGCCCAGGTCCAGGGCGTCCCCAGTCGGTTTCTCTACTATCCCGAAGAAGGACACTGGGTCATGTCGCCCCAGAACGGAGTGCTCTGGGGACGCGTCTTCTTTGACTGGCTCGATCGCTACTGCAAGGACGAGTGAGCTTTCGAGCATGCGGCGCCTACAAGCACGACGCGCCAGCGAGTGAGTCACCCTCTTCATTCAAGCACGACGCGCCAGCGAGTGTGTTACCCAACCTGGAAACACGCTCGCTGGCGCGTCGTGCTTGTATCTGTCACTCGAAAACCTTCCATGCCATGGCTCTCAATCGGGGGACGATCTCAGGGGAGAAAAACCAAAAAAATATTCCAGAATTTCAGGAACTGTTTTTGAAAAAGAGCTGCGGAGTGGGCCTCGAGGCGCCGCGTATCCAGACGAGCCGATTGAAATTGGACGCCGTTTTGACGGCGACCGTGGATCGGCTGGTTCGATACCCGTGCCCGTGCTGGATAACCACTCATGTACTCCGCCATTGCCGAATATTCCTGCGATCGTTCGAACCTTTCGGACAGCCAATTGATCCAGGCAGCCCTCGCTGGCGTCGAGGACGCTTATTCCGAAATCGTGAGGCGTTACAAAGACCGGCTGCTGACATCGATCCGCAGCGACGTGAACTGTTCCGAGTCCGCGGACGACATTGTCCAAGACGCCTTCGTGCGAGCCTTCCAGAACCTCGACTCCTTTCGCGCTGAGAGCAGTCTCTACACGTGGCTCTACCGGATCGCCCTCAACTCACGGCGTTACTACATTCGAAATCGTCATCGAACGAGGCCACTCGAAACCGTACGAGAACACGGTGGCGAGACCTGGATGATGGAACCGCGGGCCAATCCGGAAGACGCAGTCGAGGCGTGGGAGGAACGTGAGCAGGTTCAGGCTGCACTGGCCCGCTTGGACGATCATCATCGCGATATCTTGCTCCTGCGAGAGTTCGAGGGCTGCGACTACCAGGCCATCTCGGAGGCGTTGAACGTGACGATGGGGACGGTACGCAGTCGGCTCAGTCGGGCTCGCGCCCAGTTGCGAAAGGAGCTGGCGGCTTACTGGACATCGGCACCATGCGACGAGGCCCCGCCCTTTCGCGGCGAAACGTGGCAACGACGGCAATTCTCCCTGACCGCCTGAATCGCGGATCGAGGAGACGTCCCGCTGCGGGTTTTCGTTTACAGCGGTGTTGTGGATAGGCATCACGCTTCGTCGGCCAACCCCGTTGCGCGTCTTCGAGTTACGAGTACCAGCACGACGCGTCATCATCCCCCTCCCGCTTGCGGATACCTGGAATCACACCGACAAGCAAAGCGGCCCACGGCTAGCGCCTAAGGTTCACAGTGAACCTCAGGCGCTAGCCGTGGGCCCCGAAACTGGCGCGTCGTGCTTGGATTTGCGGCATTTTTGATCGGCCAAAAAAGCCGCAATTCAACCCTCTCTTTCCGGATTAAGATGGCCGTTAGGTTAGAATGAGGTCGCGGCCAAGAACGACGAGCGATGAAATCAGCCCCGCGGACATGATTCGCTGCTCGTGGCCGCTGGAAGATATACGGCCAGACGAGAAATTTTTAGAGAGGCATCATGAGTACCGAGACCCCCAATCTTCCCGAAATGCGAGAAGACTTGAAACAAGCTGTCGAACACGAACTACAGCGATTGCATAAGGACTGGTGGTACTTTCTGATCCTTGGGATCCTGATGGTGATCGCCGGCACGGCCGCCATCGCCTATCCCTGGTTCACATCGTTTGGCGTGGTCTTGTTTCTCGGCGCCATTTTGATCGTGAGCGGTTTGGCCACGATCATCAGCGCGTTTTGGGCGGGCAAGTGGAGCGCTTTCATGGTGCATATTCTCGTGGGCCTGCTGTATGTGGTGGCGGGCTACGTGATTACCGATGCACCGCTCCAGTCGATTGCAATGCTAACGCTCATGCTGGCAGGCTTTCTTGTAGTAGGCGGAGCTTTTCGTATCATTTCGGCACTGGTCGATAAGTACCCTCAATGGGGTTGGGCGCTGGTCAATGGTGTGATCTCCCTGGCTTTGGGGTTGATTATCTTACGCGGCTTTAAACAGCTACCGGAGGAGCCCAATGGCGTCCTTTGGATCATCGGCCTGCTGGTCGGGATCGAAATCCTATTCAACGGTTGGACCTGGATCATGCTCTCCTTGGCGCTCCGCAAGCTCCCCAAGACCTCGGAAAGCAGCGTCTGACGCCGAGCGTTTCGGAGGGGACCTCAAATCCGTGCGGGGATCGCCACCTCGCCTTGCGTGATCTGGCTCATTTCATAACCCTGGGTTCGTCCTCGTCCGGTTTTGCGGCCGAGGGATCCGGGGGAGGGCAGCAGGACGCCGAAGCCGGTGGATGAGAAACGCACGGTCCCGACTGAGAATCCCATGCTGTTTCGCATGAATTGCTTTCCGATTCGCGGCGCTCTTTGCTTGCGCGTCGCTCTTTTTTTGCTCGTTCCGCTGTCGCTTGCCGCTCAGCAAGCCGTCACGCCTTTCCCGGCCAGCGCAACGAAGGCTCCATCGGACGACAAGATCAGTCTTTCCAAAACGCAGACAGCGTGGGAGTCGATCGAATCGGATGCAGCGATCGAATCGGCGGTCAAGGACTTGCTTCGCCCCAAATTCAAGCAGGCGATGGAGGATCTCCAAAAAGCGGAGGAGTATCAGGCTGCCGCGGAAGGATTCCGACGGTCGATCGACACGGCACCCATTGAGGCCAAACAGAAACGCGACGAGTTGGCCCAGCTGCCGAGCGAACAGCAGGCCGCCAAGATCGACACCGTGTTTGAAACGACGGCCGATCTGCAGCGAGAACTCAGCTCGCAGAATGCCTTGCAGGAAACGTTGGCCGACGAACTGAAGACCGTCAACGCCGAACTCGTGTCCGTTCGGGAAATGCGTCCAGCCGACATCAGCAGTCGAATGCCGCAAGCCGAAGCGGAACTGGTCGAGACTCAAACCGAATTGCAGGCCCCCGAACTGTCGAAGGATGCGACCTCCTTGGGGCGAATCGCCGATCGAACCGTGCTGCTTGCCCTTGAGGCCAAACTGCAAGCGGAGCTTGAAATGCTCAAGCAGGAGAAGATCAGCCTCATCGCTCGCGAAGACTTGCTCGAGGCCCGCTCGGATTTGTTGACGCGCCGCGTCGCCAACGCCAATGCCTCGATCGCGACACTGAAGCAGCAAGAGCAGACCAGGCTCGAGCAGGAAGCAAAACAGGCCGGCTCGGTCGTGGACGCCACCAAGGAGGCGATTCCGCAAGGCGATCTCGCCGCTCAAGACCTGGTCGCGGAGGTCGCAGACTTGGCCGCACAGTTTGATGTGTTGGTCGGCCAAAGTGCAAAGATCGGCACCGCTCAGACCAACATCACCGACCGCATGAAAAGACTCGAGGAAGAATTTGAAAGACTGTCTCGAGAGCTTGATGTGGAGGGTGCTGGATCCACGATGGCCCAGATGGCGTTCGATCTTCAGAACCGACTGCTCGATCCAAACGTGTTTGGAGTGCCGAAGGATACCAAGCTTCCCTCACTTGAATCGATGCGATTGTCGTCGATTCGAGTTGACCAAGGTCTCCGGGATCAGGCGTCCGTCGAGGAAAGATTCGCAAGCCGTCAATCCGAGGCCATCGACCAACTCGTCAAGACGCGTCAGGAACTGCTCGACAAGCTGAAGTCACAGTACAAGCGGATGATTCCGGCGATGATCACGCTGCAAGCTTCCAGGAAGCAGTTGCAGACGCGAAACGAAGAGGTTCAACAGGAGATTTCCGAGGAACTGGTTTGGATCCGCAGTTCACCGCCTGTGCGCCCTCGCGATTTGCTCAGCCTTCCCGAAGGGATCCGCTGGCTGTTCAGCCTCGAGCACTGGCGGGAGTTTTGCAGGTCACTGGAGCATGCTTTCACCACGGACCCACTTCGCTTCGTTGGGATTCTGTCCGTCGTGGTCGTTCTGCTCACCATGCGACCGCGAATGATCCGATCGCTCGAAGCGACCGGCCAGGGGATTCGCCGCGTGTCGACCGATCGCTACGCGTTCACTTGGGAGGCGTTGATCTGGACGGTGCTACTGGCAGCCCCCTTGGCAATCCTGTTAGCATTTCTCGGCTGGGTATTTGGCCAGGCTGCTGAGACCAGTTCGTGGATGCGTGGTCTGGCTGACGGGACAGCCAGCGCAGCTCGGGTCACCTTCTTGCTCGCCTTTGCATCTGAGTTATGCCGTCCAGACGGCCTGGGAAACACGCATTTCGCCTGGGCGCAATCGACGCTTGATGTCGTCCGACGCACTTTGTTTCGATTTGGCGTGGTCTACATTCCGGCGGGATTGATTGTCTCCAGTACGCTCTATGGAGACACCTCGGGCTACTCCGATGGCATCGGTCGGGTCAGCCTGATGCTCTCGAAGATCTGGACCTGCTTCCTGCTGTGGAAGCAGTTTGGTGGACCTGGCGGCTTGGTCTCGAAACTGCGTGATAACGAGCCGCATCGATTGCTGACTCGGACTCGCGTGATTTGGTACCCGCTACTGCTCTTGCTCCCGCTTGCCCTGCTGGTGTTAGCGGCCCGTGGCTATGTGATTGCGTCGATCGAACTGAGCGTGGGCTTTGCCCAAACGATCGGCATCATCTTCATCGGCGAGGTCGTCTATTGGATGGTGCTGCGATGGTTCTCCTTGAGAGCTCGCACCTTGGCGGTCGCCGAGCGGATGGAGCGATTGCGCGCGGCGAGAGAGTCCGCTGGCTCGGATGAGGTGGTGGAATCAGGCGAGGCGATCACGGTCACGCACGAAGACGAGCCGCTGTTGGACCTGGAGACGATCGCGCATCAGACACGTCGCCTGGTCCGGTCGCTGATCAGCGTCGGACTTGCCCTGACGATTATGTACGTCTGGTCGGCGAACTTCCCTCTCGCTCAGACCCTGAGCGCGATTTCAGTCCCGCTTACCGACGGCATCGACCTGTTTGAACTCCTCCAGGCGTTGCTGATCCTGGGTGTCACCTGGGTGATCGTCAAGAACATTCCTGGCGTTTTGGAACTCTCCGTTCTTCGAGCCTCCTCCGTCGACGCGGGGACACGTTATGCGATCACAACGCTCTGTCGTTATGCCCTGGCGGCGATTGGCGTGGTGGCGATTTTCAACGTGCTGAACTTTGATTGGACCAAGTTCGGTTGGATGGCAGCAGCACTCGGTGTTGGTCTCGGATTCGGCCTACAGGAAGTGATCACCAACTTTGTTTGCGGATTGATCCTGCTGTTTGAGCGCCCGGTTCGGCTTGGCGATGTGGTGACAATCCAAGGGGTCACGGGGACGGTGACCAGAATCCGGATGCGAGCGACGACGATTACTAATTGGGATCGTCAAGAGTTCGTCGTTCCCAACAAGAGCCTGATCACCGACACGATTCTGAACTGGACGCTGAGCGCCTCGATCAGCCGGATCGTGATCAACGTTGGCGTCGCCTACGGCACCAATACCGAGCAGGCGAGACAGCTGCTTCTCGACGTGGCAAACGATCATCCGATCATCATGCAGGAGCCACCGCCGATGGCGACGTTTGAACAGTTCGCCGATAGTTCCCTGATCGCTCTGCCTTCGCTGTTACGTCCCCGACTTGGACTATCGCTTGCGGACGATCTCGGAACTGCATACCGAAATCGACCATCGATTTGCGGAAGCTGGGATCGAGATTGCCTTTCCGCAGCAAGACATTCATATTCGCAGCGGACTGGATGCCCTGCAAAAACCGAAACGGACAAGAGCATCCAAGCCCAGCATCAACGGCGGATGAATCGGTTGTTCGGAGCAAACCAGAATCGCAAGGGGGCCCTCAAAATGTCAAAGAAGAATCCGATGCTACCGACGACCTGGGATGTCCCACAGAAATTTCGTGATCGCTTGGGAAGTTCCGTCGGTCGACAGCGAACCATGCATGCGGACGGCCACTTGCTGATGGTCATGCACGCGCCGCCAGCCCCCGATCAGGACGAGCGGCAGGGCCGCTTCTTTTGGCGCAAGCCCGATGGCACCTGGGTCAGTGATCAGCTTGGTGTCGGCCCCGCTTCGGTCATGAAGCACTTGGCTGAGTACGATCAGTTGATCGATGGTCTGGAGTTGCATGAGCAGCAAGCCAAAAGTGCTCGCGACTATTTCGAAGTCATGGAAAAGTTGGCACCCGTTCATCGGGCTGCCGGGAACCTGCTTGCGGTTCTGCAAGACGCTCGCAAACAGTTTCCCGATGCGCGAGAGGTCATCGACATGCGAGATCGCGCCTATGACATCCAGAGGCGTGCCGAACTTCTGTCATCAGCCTGTAAGAACTCGCTTGATTTTCAAATCGCCCGCCAGGCTGAAGAGCAAGCCCGATCGAGCGGACACATGGCCGTGGCCGCGCACCGCCTGAATCTACTGGCCGCGTTCTTCTTTCCGCTGGCGACCATTGCGGGCCTATTCGGGATGGAGATTCGCAGCGGCATCGAGAAACTTCCCGAGCCGTACACGTTCATCACCGTTGTGGTGATTGGCCTGTTGATCGGGGCCGTCCTGACAGCACTGCTCATGATTGGCCGCAAGACGAATTCGTAGGGTCGGGTCGTGTTGTGCATTCTCCATCCCGTAGGTGCTGCTAGCGCGACCCACGACTACCATCTGGGACCGCTGCGCGGTCAATGCACGCACTTTTTTCCTGCGATGATGAAATGCAAATGTGGGTAAAGAGAACCTGCTGGGCCCACCCTACAAAGCACCACGGGAAGAACTCAACGACTGCCGGCGGATGAAACCACCACCTGGTAATGGCCTTCATTATCGGCGAGCCGACCGACGTCATCGTTGACGCGAAACAACAGCCAACTGTACTCAGGAACTTCAATCATCGTCTCGGTGGTGACCGCCTGAATCGGTAGCGGCGCAATCGTGTCGCTCGCGATGTCGATCGCATTGGGAAGCACGCAGAGCAACAACTGTCCCAAGGGTCGTCCGCGATGGTACTCAAACGTGATGCCCGGGGGCTGGCTGAGCCACGGCCGCGTGGTCTTCGCAAGCGTTACCTCACCACTCGGTTCCAGGCGGATCGACACTCCCCGCGGGATGCGGTATCCGATCGATTGCCAACCCTGGTCGGCCGCCACCGAAACACTGATTGTTTTGCCGTCCCACATCGGGTCTTTGACCGACAAGGCAACGCGTTCTCGCGACCAATCGAATCCGTAATCAAGATCGTTGCACATCACTCGCCAACGGGCTGCGAGAATTGGCCACTGGTCTTGCAATGATCGCAGCAGTTGTCGGTTGAATCCCGGACCCACGGTGCGCCCGTTTCGCGCAGCGGCGAAAAAGGCGTCGCGATACTCCGGATAGGCCTGCAAGATCATGGTCGCAGCCCAGCTCCAGCCGTAGGTGGCGACATCACCCTTGAGGTCGGGCTGGAATTGCATCACTTTGGCTAGTGAGGGGGTTCTTCCCTCGTCACGTAACTGGTCCATCAGCTTGAATCGACCCCAATGGGGGACGTCATCACGATTCAGTGGGAGCTGATTGACTTGCAAGTCGCCCCCCAGTCCGCGATGTGTCGCTAACAACTCGGCCGTCCCTTCCTGATACCAGGTGGGACCCGCACCACCGAAAGCGGCAAAAGCGAACGCGTGGACGCCCTCATGCAACATCAGGTGTCGTGTGTAATACTCGCTTTGCTGTGCCAGCACCCAAATCTGCTGCCCGAGTGCGTAGCCGAACGGAAACTCGGGAACCCGAGCCGGAAGCAATCCTTCGCGCTCAAACCGTGTCCTGTCCTGCATCACACAGGCCTCGACTTGGAAGTTGCTAAAATCGCTTTCGGATAAGCTCCAGAAGCGAATCCACTGAGGTACGGCGGCGTCAAATGACTCGACCAGCCGCTGAGCCTCGTCCTCAGATTCCAAGTCCGTGATCAGACGCACGAATCGACCTTCGCGCCGCAACAATTGATCGGCCGCCGAGCCAATTGGGGCGAACCACAAGTAACATCCAAAGAAAAAGACAAGCCGTGTCGCATTCATCACCACATTCTACCTCGGTCGCTGCTTTGAATCTTCCTGACCGGTCTGGCCATGCCGTTGGCAGCTCTGATCCTGGTCTCGTTGATCTCGGGTTGTGTCAGTCGAGCGGAAAGTGACGTGGTCGTCTATTCGGCCCTGGATGAAGAATTTGCCTTCCCCATTCTCGATGCGTTCGAGCGCAGCTCCGAGAACGAGATCTCCGTGATCGCAAAGTTTGACATCGAATCCACCAAGACGGTTGGGCTGGTGAACCAAATCATTGCAGAGCAGCAAAACCCAGCCTGCGATCTGTTTTGGAACAACGAGATCATGCACACCGTTCGCCTTCAGAAGCTTGGTCTGCTGGAGCCCCGCTCGTGGAAAATCGATCCCGACTATCCCCCCGACATGATCGCCCGCGACGGAAGCTGGTGTGGCTTCGCTGCCCGAGCCAGGGTGCTGATCGTCAATACGGACCTGATTCAAGATCCTTCGCAGTATCCGACATCGGTCAGCGACCTGGCCGACGCAAAGTGGAGCAAGCGATGCGCGATGGCCCGACCCCTGTTTGGGACCACCGCGACCCATTTCGCCGTGCTCCGAGAAAACCAGGGCGAGCAGGCGACACTCCAGATGCTCGAATCGATTCGCGACAACGCGATCGTGCTCTCGGGCAACAAGCAAGTGGCGCTGGCGGTGTCGGCTGGACAAGTCGCCTGGGGGCTGACCGATACCGACGATGCCATCATCGAAAAGGACAGCGGAATGCCGGTTGAGATCGTGTTCCCCGACCAGGCACCCGATCAACCGGGTACCTTACGAATCCCCAACACCATTGCGGTGATTCGAGGCGCCCAGCATCCGGTCGCTGCAGGAACCCTGGCGGATTACCTGTTACAAGCCAAGACGGAAGAACGATTGGCGATGGGTGAAAGCAGTCAGCTGCCGTTGAGCCCACGAAGCCAATATCGACCGCGAGTCCTTCCTGATTACCCAGTCCGCTGGATGCGAGCAGACTTCGAGAAAGCAGGCGACGGCTGGGAAGAGTGGTCCAAGGCCCTGCAGGAGCGATTCCGCCAGTAAACCACGCAAACAAGTCATTCGTTTTGCGCGAGTCCCTCACCAAGCCGATGCGTGATGGTTGGCTTGGGATTTGCGCATCACAAACGTCGAATCAACGCGGGTGCTTCTAACGTTTGCCGTGAACCTCAGGCGCTAGCCGTGGGCCCTATCGAAAACGCGATTGTGCTCCACTTCAGGCCCACGGCTAGCGCCTGAGGTTGACAAGTACAGTTGAGGCTCAGCCTCAACTTCTTAGCGTTGACAGGGCGCTGGTTAGACGTTTTCTTCGACCGAAGTGGAATGGAAGGTCTCACTTTGCAATCGATAGCGATTCCCTTTGGGGCCCGCCAGGGTTTGCAAATGGGGTCGACGAATCATCTGAATGCTTGACTTGGCGATCGGCTCGGCCGTCGGATTCCACCTGTTGATCGGCGTTGGTTCCCCAGGCGCGAAGTCGGCGCATCAGGGCGGGCGAAGCCGGCCGAGGCGTGCTTTCAGCTCGTGCCGCCACGACCGATCGATCCTCACTCATTTGCAACAACCGCCGCATGTCCTCGACGCGGACGGCCGAATCGGTCTCTTGGATAAAGACAAGCTCGCCAGTCGCCTTTTCCAGGCCGGTTTGCCCTGCCGCCTCGAGTCCACGAGGGCGGCCATGTCGGACGACGCGAACCTGTGGGTAGCGACTCTTGAGTTCATCCAGCACTTCGGGAGTGGCGTCCTTGCTGCCGTCATCGACCACGACCACTTCGGAGGCCTCGCGGGTCATGTCGGCGATTGCCTCGAGCACGCTGAGCACTCGTTGGGCAATCTTGTTCTCTCCGTCGCGGACTGGGAGGACGACGGATAATCGGGTTGGCAGGGATGGCATCGACTTGGGTTCTCCGATAAGCGAACGTTTGGGAGGAACGGAGAGGAGTTGGAGGGCGGTGCCTGACTGAATCAGCCCGTCATGCCATCCACTTCATGGAGCAACCGTATCGACGGTTACTCTCATTGCTTCGGCTTTCAGATTCCGGCTTCTTGATTCGGCGCACGAGAGATCACGTTTTGCCCATCGTTCCGTCACTAGCGAATGCACCTATAATTGCGGGCTTCGTCCCAATGCCGTTGAATCTTCGGTTCAACCGGTAGCCGGAGGCGAACGCGACGGTGCAAAACGGCACGAGCGGGTTGCTTCCGGCGATCGCACAGGATGTATCGAGTGGACGCGTGTTGATGATCGTGTCGATGGATGAAGCGAATTGCGTCCCCTTGTCGATCGGGGCAATGGAAACGATCCTTGTCGACGAACCGAGAGCGGCTCATCAGACGACGCCATCAACGGCGTGGTCGCTTGTGCCGAATGACACGCCTTTGCGGAGAAGATTGCCATGAGTGCCGAAGCACGCCTTGCCGAACTAGGAATCGAGTTACCCCATGCTCCCAAGCCGATGGGGGTTTATAAGCCGGTTGTGATCTCCGGCAACATGGCCTATCTCTCCGGTCACGGTCCGCTGCGTGCCGATGGAAAGCTGATCACCGGTCGGCTCGGGCTCGATCTGGACGTCGAGGCAGGATTCGAGGCCGCACGTGTGACCGGACTCTGCATGCTGGCCACGTTGAAATCGGAGCTCGGCAGCCTCGACAAGGTCAAACGCCTGGTCAAGCTGCTCGGGCTGGTCCGTTCCACCGATTCCTTTGACCAGCAACCTGCGGTGATCAACGGATGCAGCGAGTTGTTTCGAGACGTCTTTGGCGAAGACGCGGGGGTCGCTGCGCAGAGCGCGATCGGCACCAATGCGCTGCCCGGCACCATCGCGGTTGAAATCGAAGCAATCTTCGAAGTCGAAGCCTAGCTCGACAGCGCCACGTTACCGTAGGTCGGTCTCTCCGAGACCGACATTCCACGCGGCTTCGGAGAGGCTCGGCGACAGGCAAGCGTTCCATCCGCTGGAAAGCCTAACGGACGGGGCTTACTTGCGTTAGCCTTTCCAGGCTGACCGTCTTGTGCCATGTGTCAGGCTGGAAAGCCTAACGTACGGGGCCTAACGTACGTTCGGCGTGCTCCGCTTTGCTGCTTGCGCCACAGGCGGATGTCGTTGGGTCCGCAAAACAGCAGCAGCATCGCACCGACTGCGGCGAAGCGGTCGAACACGGCCTCGTGAAAATCATCTTCGCCGGGCCACGGGTAGGCATAGATCGATCGCAAAGTCGTCCAGGTCCAGCCCGAGCGTCTCGTAAGCCGACGGCACCGCGTGACCAAGACTCGGCAGTCCCGGATCTTCCGCCAGCGACTCCGCACCGCGAGGAAGAAAGTTGCCGTGAATCAGTTCCACCGGGACATTCCACTGCTGCACGGTCAGCTCACCTTCCTGAAGCAAGTCCCGTCTCCGATTCGATCCCAATCACATCGAATCCCAATTGCGAGGCGATCGAAGCGACGACGGCAAAGCCACAGCCCCACTCCAAAAACCGATTGCCGATCAACGGCTGAGTCTTCTTGACCCAGGTCAGCGACTGGTAGAGGTGCCGAAAGTCGGCCGCCACGAATTGTTCGATCTGGGGGCGATCCCATCGATCTTGGAACGCCTCAATGCGTACCAGGGAGGTCGCAATGCGTTGTTCGATATCGCGTGGCAGCGGCCACTGGTCGATCTCGGATGGAATCGCGACGGGAGTGATCAATGCGGATTACTTTGTGGTCGGTTTAAAGAGTCGGTTCGGCTGCAGAATTCAGGGCTGCGAATTCAGTGAGACGGAGCCGTACAATGGGGCTCGTGGCCCGAATGGCACGGAAATAGGTGAAAGAATGCGTTGTTTCTTTTTAACCGCAGAGCGTTAGATCTCGGTTTTCCCGCACGCCCGCGAACCGGACTTCGGTTAACCTGTAGCCAGAGGCGCAAGCGTTTCTTTTGGTCGTTTCGCATAGCTCCGACGCCTCGGGCTACGGTTGAACAAGCATTGAACGGTATTGGACTGAGAACGGATTGACCAGACGTGTCACGCCCGCCTGCATGATCGCGGACATGAGCAAAGCACCTATCATCGGCGAATCGGCCAACGACGAACATGCCACGCTGGAAACGTGTGAGTCGGTGATCTCTGTCTGAACAATCGGCGATTTGTCGTGATTCGACCCGACAACCCGAAAGACCTTTGGCCGATCGATGGCGGCTGGCAAAAGCTCCGAGAGCTACGCCCGGGGACGAGGTGGTCTACAAGGGACAAAGGTCGCAAGTTCGAGCCGTGGACGTCTATCGGTAGTGGCGACGACAAGCTACGAAGCCGCTCCTTCATCCTGCTCCTGCGGCGCGTCAAGCGAAGCATCGACGGCGGCTTCCCAGCCCAGCACTTGAACGTCGCCTTGGTCGGCCCAGCGGCTTTGCGGTCCCCACAGTGGCTCGTCACAGACGGGGCATCTGGCATCCACGATGGATGGGTATTGATGAGCCGTCGAAACATCAGGCTCCAGCCAGATCGCTTCACACTCATCACAAACCACCAGCCCGTGGATTCCGTCGTAACCGAATCGGGCGAGTCGGCGTTCCGCTCCACCACGATCCAGTCCACAGACTCGAATACCACACAATCCTCCGCCACAGATCGGGCAGGTCGAGACGGAATGCTTTGGACTCACAACGAATCTCCCAAACAAAAAAACTACTTCTCTGCGAGGTGTTCCAACACAGCGGGGCGATCCGTCGACGGGGCGGGGCCACGATCGCCTCGATCGCCTCGATCACTGCTCATGGGTCGTCACATTGGAAATGCCGTTACCACGTGGTTTCCCTCCAGCACAAGTCGAACGCGCCGTGCCATCGGATGCCCCCGTCGCTGTCCTTCGGAGCCACCGACGTAACCGACCCGTTTGCCCAAATCAACCGTATGAATGATTCGATCGTCGATCCACTTCGGTGGTCGTTCTCTGTCCAGTCTTCGCCCGCTCGTAAGCAAGATCGATCGTCGTCAGGGCCCCAGCCATTCCACCGTCAAAGACACCATGGCTTCCAGCTCGGCCGGGATCATCCTCGGTATGGCGTTGCAAGTGATCCAGGCGATGACCTTCGGCGCTACCGGGCCCATAGATGAGTCCTGCCGGAGAAAGGTACTGGCGTCCCGAAATCTCTCGTAACAAGCCGTACAGCAAGTCGCCCGAGTCGACCGGCGCGACCGCGTTGGCAGGCACCTCCCTCTGCGAAGCGTCTTCGCTGGCGGGCGAGTTGTGAGCGGACACGCCACCATGATCCGGAATCGCCTCGCTCGGCCGAGGAATCGTCTCGGCGGTCGCATGCGGCTTCCCGCGGTCCGAGATCGAACGATCCGGTGAATCGCTGGGCACCAGTCCCAACCAATAGGCGACCGCCAACACGGCGATCGTGATCAGAATCGATGCAGGCCGACCAGCTCGGAAAGTGGCAGGGGTACCCATCGTGTTGTCGTCAGATAGCGGTCCAATTACAGGGCTGGTATCAGTCGTCCGGACTCCGCGATCGGGGCAACCCAGGAGATTTGTGCGATTGATCCAGAGTCTGGTTTCGTGATTTTAGGGAATGGCTAACATGTATCCAGATTAGTCCATGGAGAAGCTTGGTTACGAAACTCTTGCCTGATTCGGCAAGCCGTGATTCCGAAAACCGGGCTCCACGTCTTCCTCCGACTCGCCCAACCCCGATGCGAAACGTCGTCACCATTATCTTTCTTGTCTCGGTATTTGCCATCACTGGCTCGGAATCTTCGGCAGCCGAACCCGGTTGGTCTCCGGTCATCATTGCCACGGGAGATTACCGCAAGCAAATCGAGGCGACTCCGATCGAGCAGCGTCCTTATCGCCCGCTGCATGTCTACGGCAATACGGTCCGCCGGATGCACTATCGGGGCAATCCTCTGCCTCTTCCCAGGGGCCTCAGCCAAGTCCTGAATCCATCGCGGGGAATTGGATTTTTCCGGCGGGTTCGCTAGCCGCTGCAGCTCACCGGCGGGATCCAGCACCGATGACCGGTGAGGGCCGAAGAATTGAAACGGCTGCAATGGCTTGTTGCCCGTTCTCTGGTTTTCTGGCGATTGCAATCACGACAGAGCTGAACCGTCGCCTAGAATTGGCAGTCCATTTGCCCATTCCCACCGAACACACTATTTTCTCGTGCTTCATGGTGGTCCCGAAGTGTCAGGGGAGGGCAGGTACGCAGCCGACGTCGTCGTCATCGGGAGTCCAAATAGCATGCCCCCCTTCGATTCCTCAGAGAGCAGCTTGCCAACGTGGAGCAGCTTGCCTCAGTGGATTGGGGAGCGCGCCAATCGGCACGGAGAGCGGATTGCGGTCACGTTTGTGGGGGACGACCGCAGCGAGCAATCCTGGACGTATGCCGAACTATGGCAGCGTTCTTGCGAAGTCGCCAGGGGCTTGCCAGCGACCGCGACAGGGCAGCCTCGTGCCCTGCTGCTGTATCCGCCCGGCATCGAATTTGTGGCCGGCTTCCTCGGCTGCCAGATCGCGGGATGGGTCCCTGTTCCGACCTGTTATCCCCGTGGCGGCCGCGAGATGAGGAGGCTCGATTCGGTTGCCACCGACTGCCGTCCCTCGGCGATCCTGGGTGACGAAGCCAGTCTCGACAATTTGCAGTCGGACCGGCTCTGCGAGGCAGCTCGTGGCATCCCGAAAATCGTGACCGGCTCGAAGTCCGCTGGTCGCTTCCGAGCCCTACGCTCCCGAGCAGCTGAACATCGATACGAACGATTTGGCGCTGCTGCAGTACACCAGCGGCAGCACCAGTGAGCCGAAGGGGGTGATGGTGCGTCATCGCAACCTGATGGCAAACCTGGAGGCGATTCGAGAGGGTTTTTCACATCGATTGGCAAGCCGACGATGCGACCAACCCTGACTGCGGGGTGTTCTGGTTGCCGTTCTTTCACGACATGGGTTTGATCGGAGGGATTCTCTCACCCTTGTACGTCGGTGGACGTGCGATCCTGATGAGCCCGCGTTCGTTCTTGCAGCGTCCCATTCGATGGTTGCAATACATTTCCGATTACGGCGCGGTGATTAGCGGTGCGCCCAACTTCGCATACCAGTTTGCGTCGATCGGATCTCGCCGGATCAGGCGGATTCGCTGGACTTGGGTCGATGGCGAATCGCTTTCAGCGGTGCCGAGCCGGTGTTGCCCCGCACGCTTTATGATTTTTCCAATCGGTTCGCTTCCTGCGGTTTTTCGTCCAAGGCGTTTCTGCCCTGTTATGGCTTGGCCGAAGCAACCCTGTTGGCGGCATGCGGGGATGGCCCTGGTGAACCGAATGTCTTGAGCGTCGACCGAGAATCGCTCAGCAGTGGGCGACCCAAGGTGATCGACGAATCTGCCAAGGTGAAGTCAAGGCACCGCATCGTCAATTGTGGTCGGCCTGCTCGTCAAACGGAGCTATTGATTGTCGATCCGGCAACGCGTCGGGAGGCAGGATCGCGCGTGATCGGTGAAATCTGGCTTCGCGGTTCGAGTGTCACCGACGGTTACTGGAATCGCGACGATGAAAACGATCAACGATTTCACGCGCGACTTGCCGACGGTCGGGATGGATTCTGCCGGACCGGCGACCTCGGGTTCCTCCACAATGGGGACTTATTCGTGACCGGTCGCTTGAAGGACCTGATCATCATTGGCGGTCGCAACCTGTTTCCGCAGGACATCGAGGAAACGGTCACGCAGCTGATGGGAAGCAGCGCCGGGAATTGCGCAGCGTTTGCGGTAGATGCTGGCCGCGGCGAAGCCCTTGCCATCATCATGGAATTGCCCAGACATTCCGACGATGCGACCTTCCCCGATCTGGTTCGCTCAATTCGCCGGGTTGTGATCGAAGTGCACGAAGTCGATCCGCGACATGTGCTGCTCGTACGGCAGGCCACCATCCCGCTGACTAGTAGCGGGAAAGTCCAGCGCAGCCGTTGCCGGGAGCGATTCGAAGGTGGGGAATTCAAATGCCTGCACCGTTACGATCGACACTCCGGTAGCTCGCAAACCCCAATTCCCATTCCGGATCTTCCTAGCAATCTGAAACCGGAAGACCGCTGCGACACGCAGTCTGCGATTGAATCGTGGATGGTGGAATGGCTGATTGCTCGGGGGGGCGTACCACCGAACGATGTCGACTTGGAACGGCCGTTCGCCGAATACGGGCTTGATTCGATGACAGCCGTGGAAATGAGCGGAGAAATCGAAGATTGGTCGGGCGTCGAATTGACCCCCATCGTGGCGTGGAACCACCCGACCGTTTCTCGTTTGAGTGGATACATCACGGATCGACTCCTCGGTGAACAGGAAACTTCCAGCATCAGCCCGAGTGCACCGTCGATCGAGAGCTTGCTCAGCGAGATCGAGCAACTTTCTGAGGAGTAGACGGATCACGCGTTGGCGTGCAAACGCCGCCATTGAATTCGACTCAGTGGACGCCTCTCCCCCACTGGCACTCAGCCGACGGTTTCGCCAACATAAACGGCGTCTGCCCCAACCCCTCCACTGCACTCCAGGTTGGCTCATGGTATTGGCGCGTCCTGTATTCGTGCGCTTTGGGGGTGCGGCATCCTCACCGTTTCGTCATCATCACTGTGTTGGATGCCAACCGAGCCCGATTCGAGGAGCAACATGAAAAACGAGGATCCGCTTCGAAGGCGATATCTTCGTTTGTTGTGGATCGGAGTGGGGCTGCTTGCCTTGCTGGCTGTGCCCGCGGTGATCGATTCGCATGCAGCCATTGGCTCGCTGTTCAATCGCCCAGCCGACTGGATTCCCAATTCGCTCCCAGAGAAACAGGAATTCAATCACTTCCTCAAGCACTTCACGGTTTCCGATGTGATCATGATCGCATGGGATGGCTCTGACCTCGATTCCGAGGGTCTGGCACGTGCCGCCGCCGCCTTGAAACCGCTCTGCCCGCCGGAGGAAGACGACCCGCAAAGCGAGGATGAGGTTCTTTTGGCCTGGTCCGATCTTTCGCCAGAGGCCCGGTCGGTCGCCGAGGAGACGCTTCGTCTCTGTGGCGATCCACCACCGCTGGATTGGGTTCGTAGCGGCACGGAGATGCTCGAGCAGTTGACGTCGTCTCCTGTCAACCTGGCTCGTGAATCGGCGGTGCACAGGCTGAGGGGAACGATCGTCGGTCCGGATGAGAAGCAAACCTGTTTGCTCGTTTCGCTGGGGATCTCGGGACAGAATCATCGTCGCGATGTGATTCCCGCGATCCGCACCATCGTCGCGAGCGTGGTGGATAAGACACCGGACCAGATCGCAGTCGTCGGCGGCGCCTTCGAGGGGGCCACGGTGGACGCGGAGAGCATTCGCTCGATCCTCGTGTTCACTCCCCCATCCGCCTTGATCGCCGCGTTTTTGTGTTTGATTTGTTTGCGATCGATCCCGATGACCGTGATGATCGTTGCGGTGGCGGCGATCGGCGAAGGGCTTGTCTTGGCAGCGGTTTATTACACCGGCACGCCGATGAACGCGATTCTGATTGTGCTGCCACCACTTGTCTTCGTCTTGACGGTTTCGGCAGGCATTCACCTCAGCAACTACTACCTCGATGCCTCATCCGAATTCCCGGAACTCACTCGAGCCGAGGCGGCCCAGCGTGCGATGAAGGCCGGGGTCGCACCTTGTTTGTTGGCCACCGGCACCACCGTTGTCGGGCTCAGCTCACTGCTTCTGGTTCGCTTGGAACCGGTGCGAATCTTTGGAGGCGTCGCCTCGCTTGGCGTGATGCTGACGTTGGGCCTGTTGCTGATGGTCATGCCAGGCGCGATGGTCCTGACGCGACCTCGGCGCAAGCACGACGCGGCCGAACAACAACCGCTGAGCGGATGGAGAGTGTTCATCAAACGCTGGATGCGACGCAGACTGGCTCGGCCTTGGCCACTGATCGCCTTGTTCTTGCTGGTCGCGGTCGGCCTCTCGTTTGGATTGCCGCGACTGGAAAGCTCCGTGAACGTGCCCCGCATGTTCCTGCCCGACAGTGACATCCGCAAACAGTACGCCTGGTTTGAACAACATGTCGGACCGACGGTCAATGGCGAACTGCTTTTGACATTTTCCGGGATCAAGGAAGACGATGACCCGCTGGAGCGTCTTGAAATTGTCGGCGAGGTGCAGCGCCGAGTGCTGGCGCTGAGCGACGAACTCGACATGCAGCAGGGCGAAGTCGTTGGAGTGTTGTCGGCGCTCACGTTCATTCCGCCGATCCCACAGACACGAAGTCTGGCCGCCACTGCAAGACGCAGCGTTGCGCGTTCGTTGATACGCGATCCCGATTCATCGCTCGGTCGTCTTGGCTTCATCGCGCGCGATGCAGAGAGCGAAATCTGGCGCATCAGCTTGCAGATTCCTCAGGACGAGCAGGCTGATTACCGCGACAAGATCGCCGCGATTCGAGCGGCTGCCACCGAGCCGCCTCCCGACCCAAAGATCCCCGTGCAGGTCGCTTTGACCGGCACGATCGTGATCGTCCAGCGTGCCCAAGAGGTTCTGTTGAGCGATCTGTTCGTCAGCTTCCTGTGCGCATTCGCGGTGATTGCGTTGGTGATGAGTGTGATGCTGCGGAATGTAATTGGGGGGCTGATCGCGATGGCGCCCAACCTGTTTCCGACCGTCGCCCTGTTTGGATCCATGGGACTGGCCCAGATCCCGCTCGACATCGGTTCGGTGATGTCCGCCAGCGTTGCCCTGGGGATTGCTGTCGATGACACGGTCCACCTGTTGAGCCGCTTCGGCTCCCGCCGCGCTCGCGGCCTCGGACAAATTCGCGCTTCCTACGGCGCACTTGCCCAGTGTGGCTGGGCGATGTTCCAAACCACCTTGGTTTGTGGAACCGCCTTGATGGCGTACTGGTTCAGCGACTTTGTTCCTACCAGTCGTTTTTCGTTGTTCATGTTCGCGCTGCTTGCCAGCGCGCTGATGGGAGTGATCTTCCTGCTGCCGACGTTAATGGCCAGCCCACTCGGTCGATTTCTATCGCGCCCGATCGGAGCCAGTCCCGAAGCGACCCTGTTTGCCGATACTCCAACCACCGACAAACCGACCGATGTGCGTCGACTCCCCTCGCGATGGCAGAAGTCCCAAACGGAACCGTCACAACCGCCAGCGCCGGCCGGGCCACGGCGCGAACCTTTGCAACCCGTTCCCCCAGCCAGCGATCACAAGTCTTAGCTGGACAGCTCCAGTTTTGATCTTTCGCCTTGTAAATCACGGCGAAATTTCCGGATGGAACGCTTGCCTGTCGCCGAGCCTCTCCGAGACTGCCACTATTGGTGTCTGCACTATTGGTGTCTGACACCTTTTTTGGAGCCCACCGCCCCGACGCTCGGCACGTATTGCACCTCCGCGGGCGGCAATGACTCCAGAAAACTCCGACCGTACGATTTGGTTTCGATCCGCGGATCCAATACCACGACCATTCCGTGATCGGTTCTCGTCCGAATCAATCTTCCAAAGCCTTGGCGAAACTTGATCACCGCTTCAGGTAATTGATACTCCGAAAAGGGATTGCCACCACCAGCTCGAATGGACTCGAGTCTTGCTTCCAAGAGGGGATGATCGGGAACGGCAAAGGGAAGTTTGGTGATGATCACATTGGTCAGCGACTGGCCGGGGACATCGACTCCTTGCCAGAATGAATCGGTTCCGAACAGCACTCCCCGCGAGTTTCGACGAAACGCATCGAGCAGTTGCGTGCGGCTCTGGCTGCCTGCTTGGCTGTACAGCTCCATCCCCCGCTGCGCAAGCCAGCCCGACAGGGCCGAGGCGCAGCGACGCAGCAGGTCATAGCTGGTGAACAACACGAAGGCGTGACCGTCACTGACTTCGACGAATCGCTTGATCTGGTCAGGGATCGCCCGCTCAAACTGCTCGCGATCCCGTGCGGGATCGGGCAAGTCTCGGACGACCACCAGGCGGGCCTGCCGCGGATAATCAAAGGGACTGCCGACGCGAAGCGACATTCCGCCAGCCAGCCCGACGCGTGATCGAAAGAAGCTGAACGCATCATCCTTTCCGGTGGCGAGCGTTGCGCTGGTCATCACCACGCTGCGGATCGTCTTACTTTGAAATAGCTCTTGCCGCAGTGTCTCACCAACATCAATGGGCGACGCCGCCAGCATGACTCGGTCCAGTCCGCGACGCGTCCCGGTACGTTCGAGCCAGTACACGCAACCGTCTATCTCCTGGCCGATCCACTGTCGCAGACCACCAGCCAGCGCCATCATGCGATCGTGGGCAGATTGAAAATCAGAACGATCGGCTTCGTTGTCTGCACCGTCGGCCTGTTTCTTCAGACCCGATGCCAATTCTTCCATCGGCTTGCTGAGCGGATTGACGACGATGTTGGGCGTTTGAACTCGACCGTTCTTCTTTCCCGACACCTCCCACCAATCGAGAATGTCGGCGAAAAGATTGGTCGACGCGTACCGGCAACGCTCCACCATCTGCTGGAGACCTTGCAGATTCTTCTCGACCAACAGCCCTTTTTGGGTGCGTTCGTTGAACAAACGATCCAAGAGATAGTCGAATTGCCCGCTGGTGATCCGCATTCCCAGGTGATCGCCCGCCACCGATTCGATCGTGTGACATTCATCAAGGATCACCGCGTCATAATCGGGCAACAGCGAGACGTTCTGACGACGAAGCGCTAAATCGCTGAAGAACATCGCGTGGTTGACGATCATCAGCTCGGCATTGGATCGCGCGGCGGCGAGCGCGAAAGTAGAAGCACTCCTTGTGGAAACTGCATGCCTTGCGAAGGCAATTGCCAGTATCGCTGACCACTTCATCCCAAACGATCGACTCGGGACGAATCGGCAAGGTTGAGAGCGAACCGTCCGAAGTCTCCGATGCCCACCGATTGATCGCCTGAAGCTGTGAGTACTGATTGTCGGTCGATAGCAGCGACGTCGCCTTGGCGATCGCCCGATTCATCCGCCGCAGTGACAAGTAGTTCCCGCGTCCTTTGACCAGCACCGCCGAGAACTCACGCGGGATCACGCTATTGAGCAGCGGCAGATCCTTGCGGACCAACTGCTCCTGCAAGCTGATGGTGTGGGTGGAAACCAACACCCGACGTTTTCGGTTCGCCGGCGTCGCCGCATCGTCCCCGCGAGGTTTCCCTTGATCGGCAGTGGCATGCAAGATTGCCGGCACGAGATAGGCAAAGCTCTTTCCCGTGCCCGTACCGGCTTCAGCAACCAGGTGCTGGTCGCCGGCAAGAGCCTCGGCCACCTTGCGTCCCATCAGCAACTGTTGCTCGCGAGGCTCGTAATGATTCAGCCGACGAGCGATTCGACCTTCCGGTCCCAAAATCGAATCGACAGTGAGGATTTCAGACACGTCAGGGGGACTTCCCGATGGAAGAGCAAGATCAAGAGTCTGGCAATACAAAAAGGCGAAGCCACCTTGCGGTAACTTCACCTTGGAGTTTCGCCAAATTTACAAAGCTCGACCGACGCCCGATCGGGGATCCGATCCGAAGGTCGCCGGCGTCTTAGGCCTGGAAGGAGCTTCCGCAGCCGCAGCTCTTGACCGCGTTGGGATTGTCGAACGTAAAGCCCTGCTTCTCAAGGCTCTCGTACCAATCAACGGTGGTGCCATCGAGGTACAACGCACTCTTCTTGTCAACGACCACCGCGACACCGTGACAGTCGTACTTGGTATCAGCCTTGTCGTCGAATTTGTCATCAAAATTCAACGTGTAGCTGAAACCACTGCAACCACCGGCCGCAATCCCGATCCTCAGGACCATGTCGTCGCCGAAGTTGTGCTCTTTCTGGAACCGCTTGACTTCCTCAGCGGCTCGCTCGCTTAGTTTGACTGCCATCTTAGGATCAACCCTTCGTCAAAGACGCGTATGCTATTGAAATCGAATCAGTAAAATCGGTGCAGGCCGAGGAGGTGGGTTCCCCGCCGGTAACATGATAGGTTGCATGGTCCGATGGCGGCAAGGCGCAGCTGGGGTATCGAGCCGGTGGAGGCAAAGAAATTGGTCCGATTTTTACGCTTTGCGGCCGTTCCCCAATCATCCTGGCAGGCCAGATCCCGTTGGGGGGATCGGTGATCGCGTGGGCTGGATCGGCGTCTTCCCAGCGACCCCGCGGCCGCTGGGGTGTGTCTTTCTAGCCGCTTGTTTTACGCTAATGGCCACGTTTGCTCACTGTTCAGGCTGACCTTACTGCTCACCATGACGGGGGCGGCGACCCACCACTAGCCTCCACGGCATCACCTTCCATGCGGCGAATCGGCACTCTTGAAGACGGATCGGTAGCTCGCCGGTTTTGCGATTACCTGCTGACCCTTGAGATCGACGCGGCGGTCGATGGTGGGGACGGCGAGAACGGTGCCTCGTGGGACATTTGGATCCGCAACGAGGAGGACGTGGAACGGGCGAAGACGGAGTGGTTGAAGTTCCAGCAGGCTCCCGATGCACCGCAATACGAGGTCGAAAAGGAGGTTGCGAAGATTCGCGACCGCCGGGTTACCGAACACAAGCGGCTGATCGAGAAGCATCGCAGCGCCTCGGACTCGATTCCGCAGGGCCCTCGCGCAGCCTCGAGAGACAGGCAGCCGATCCCAACCGAGGCAGCAGAATATTCCCGTCACGATTGCGATCATCGCCATCTCGGTCGTTGCCAGCCTGACCAGTCACTTCGGCGATCCTCGCGGCTTGCGAGACACCAGCAAGACCACCCTCGAGCAGAAAACCTTCGACGCGATGTCGTTTGTGGACCGCAGCGATTACGCCGTCAACCTGGACGCGTTCGCTTCGATCAAGAAGGGTCAGTGGTGGCGAGTTCATCACCCCCATGTTCTTGCACGGCGATCCATTTCATCTCGCCTTCAACATGCTGTGGATTGCCATCTTGGGGTCCGCCATCGAGCGACTCGATGGGTCGTTTTTCCTTCTGGGCTTGGTACTGATCACGCAAACGGCGGGAATGATGCTGCAAGTCATGTTGCCCGATGCGGGCTTCCTTCCCGAGTCACTGCGGGGATCTCCGTTTGCGATCGGCGCCTCCGGGGCGGTCTACGGACTATTCGGCTTTCTCTGGATACGTCCCTACATTGACCCGGGCTACCCGATCCATATGGTCCCTTCGCAGGTGGTGCTCATGCTCGGCTGGCTGGTTTTCTGCCTGACGCCACTGGCAGGCAATGTCGCCAACGGGGCGCACATTGGTGGCCTGTTATCAGGCATTCTGGTGGCTGTCCTGGTGTCCGCCGCTGGGCCAATGATGCGGCGATGACACTTCCACCCACGTCTCCTCCTGTCAGCGGGAGCGGCCATTCGTCCGGCGGCGAATCGTTCGTCCATGCGGCCAGTGAAGTGCTTCGAGTCGCCCTTCCCTTGATGGTCAGTACCGGAACGCTTTCGTTGGTGTTGTTTGCCGACCGCACACTGCTGCTGTGGTACGACGGTCCATCGATGAGCGCATCGATGGCCGCCGGCAACCTGTTCTGGGTCCTCGTCTGCCTTCCCGTCGGGATCGCTTCGATGACCGGGGCGATCATCAGCCAATACGTTGGTGCCGACGAGGAAGACCAGATCGGCAGGTTTCTTTGGCAGTCGGTCTGGCTTTCCCTGATGACCGCGCCGCTGTTTGCGATTTTCGCCGCAATCTCAACTTGGTTTTTTCAGCTAAGCGGGACAGCCTCCCGATCTGATTCGCGCTGGAAGCGACCTACTTGAAATGGTTGTTGCTTGGAGCCGTCGGGATCGGTCCTGGAAACGTCGCTCAGTGGGCTGTTCAGCGGGACCGAGCGGACCCGCGTGATCATGTGGGTTTCGCTCGGCTTCGGGACTGCTCAACGTGCTCCTCGACTTGGTGCTGATCTTTGGCTTTGGCCCGATTCCCGGCCATGGGCATCGCCGGCGCAGCGATCGGGAGCGTCGCCTCGTTCTGGTTCAAAGTGCTTTGCTATGGCACGTTGCTGCTGCGTCCCAAGCTGAACCAGAGGTATCGTATCGGCGCGAGTCGGTGCTTCGATTCCAAGCTGATTCGGACTTTGTTGTTCTACGGCTTTCCGACCGGGCTGATGTACCTGACCGAATCGAGCGGGTTTGCCATGATCGTGTTGCGGATCGGAGCGATCGGAGATGTGCCGCTGCGAGCGACGACGATGGCGATCAACTTCAACATGGTCGCCTTCATCCCGCTGGTCGGCGTATCGATCGCCGCGTCGGTGCTGGTCGGCCGCCATCTGCTGCAGAGCGGCCCGGCGCGTGCTGCGCAAAGTGTCTACGCGGCGTTGGGTGTCGGAGCGATTTACTCAGGCAGCTGGCTGGTCGCCTACCTGGTCTTTCCCGGATTGATTGATGTCGCTCTATCGACTGCAGGACAACGGGGCTGATTCCTTGGAAGCCATCGCGATCGCCCAAGGGCTGCTGAAGTTTGTCGCAATCTATGTCGTCTTTGACGCGATGCAACTGATTCTCGCCGGATCATTGCGCGGGGCCGGGGACACTTGGTTCGTACTGGGAGCCGGCATCGTGGCGTCAGCGTGCAGCCCTAACGATCGGCTTTCTTGGCGAACCAAGCGAAGATGCACTTTATTGGTGGTGGAAGATGGTCGCGGTCTGGATTTGGATGCTCGCGACGCTGATGGCGTTCCGCTTTCTGCAAGGAAAATGGAAACAGATGCGGATGGTATAGAACCTATTGAAAGTCGGTCAAAACGACTTCCGTGCGATAACGCTTTCCAGCTCGATAAATGACCATGGGGATCGCTTCACCGATCGGGGTGAGACCGACTTGAGCTACCAAGTGATCGTCGTTGTCAACGCGGCTGCCATTGAACTCCACGATGATGTCGCCACGCTGAAGTCGAGCCACTTCGGCCGGCGAGCCTGTTCGCACGTTCTTGACCAAGCGCTCCGCTGAGCAGGAGATGGCCCGCCGCTTCGAGATCGGCAGCGGTGAAATCGGGATCCAAGGTCACCCCCAGATAGCCGCGACGCAGCTTGCCGTAGCGCACCAGTTGATCGGCGACTTTGATCACCATCTGAATCGGAATTGCAAATCCAATTCCTTCACTTCCACCACTGCTGCTGGCGATTGCCGTGTTCAACCCAATCACTTCACCGCGCAGATTCAGCAAGGGGCCTCCGCTGTTGCCAGGGTTGATAGCCGCATCGGTCTGGAAGAAGTCTTGCAACTCAATCTTTTGCTCCCCGAGCGAAAGATCGCGTCGACCCTTGGCGCTGAGGATTCCGAACGTGACCGAGTGGCTGAGCCCAAACGGGCTACCGATTGCAATCACGAAATCACCGATCTCGGTGGCGTCGCTGTCACCCACCCGGGCTGGCGGAAGATCACTCGCGTCAATCTTCATGACCGCAACATCGGTGCTGGCATCCGACAATACCTTGGTCGGATAAAACTCGCGTCCGTTGTTCGCTCGCAGCCGAATCTCGCTGGGACTCGCGCCGGCAATCACGTGTCGATTGGTCAGCACCCACGATTCGCCTGCCCCCATGTTGATCACGACGCCGCTGCCCGCTTCATCGTAGGATTCCCTCGATCCTGTTCGCTCTTCCGTCTTGTGCGCTTCGATGTGGATCACACTCGGCTTGACCAACTGAGCAACTCGGCGCACCAGGTGCCCAAGCCGGTCGAAGGTGCTGAACTCTTCCGCCAACTCGTTGAAGAGCCGTTCGCGTTCGATGTCGATTCCGATGGCAGGAGCTCGGCGTCGCCTCCAAAGACGGTCGTCGAACACTCACGGCTCGGCCGTCATCAGGCTCCTGAGCAATCGCCCATGATCCAAGCGAGCCACAAAGCATGGTTGCAGCGAGAGCAATCGAGTGGTGTCGACCGGCTTTCCAGTGACGATGAAACGATGCGACCATGGTTGATTAGAGTCTGAGAGGGAAGGCGAAGTCACAGCATCACCGTTGGGAGGCGGTGCAATCATAGGCATCGACCAAAGTCGTCGCCCAGCTTTTTGCGAGCTGGCGATGGCATCCCTGAGCGTGGCAACTGTCAGAACCCGTATCCAAGGCGCATTAAAAAACGGCCGGACAATCGTCCGGCCGCTAGACAACCTTGCAGTTGATTTCGATTGGTTCGCTGCATCGATCATGCGATCGGTTCGTTACAACCCGATTCACCTGATCTGATCACGAAGATCATCTTACGCGGTCGGCGGATGCGTCATTCGAATCACATCCCGCAGGCCGCTCATGTTAGAAAGAATCGACCTCAGCGTTATCAAAGACTCGATTCCACAACACCGCGCTTCCGCCCCCGCTTCGCGTTTCCGCTTGACGTCGACAACCGATACAATCGGTCGCGTAGGGAATCGCTCGTAACCGAGTCAGGGGAATCGGCTTCCCACAACTCTCACAGGTTCCATAGCTTCCACGCTTGATTCGATCGATCGCTTCGTTGATCGCCGAGAGCTCACGACTCTCCGCCTCGATCAACTGGCTATTCAACTCATCCTGGACCGTGTCGGCCGCCGCATCCAACACATCACCCGTCTTTTCTTGATGCAACTCGCGCAGCAAACTGAGGTCGCCCTCAAGTGCTCGCTGCAATGCGTCGCGCCGACGCACGAGTTGCTCGCGTAGCTTTTTGATTGATTCTTTTCGAGACATCGCATCACCTCAACAGGATAAGAAGGTCGCCGCGATCAGGCGTGTTTCGTGGGTAAGGACCGCAGTCGCCACCTCCATGCAACATCCCCTCGGCAACGATCCCACTGGGGATCTCCCTCCAACCATCAACATTCAACCACTCGGCCTTCGTGCCGAGCCCGCATGCTGAGGGATACCGGGACACTTCTTTGGTCATCTTGGTACGCATCAATCCCCGCATCTGGTTCGGCGTGGCTGCCGCGTTCCGGCCCAATGATAGGAACAAGGGAAGGCAAAGTGCCCGTCGCATTGACGGAATCGCAACGATTTCGCCGTTCGTCGTGCCTAAGGTAAGGATTGGAAAGACTTTGCAGCTAGCCGCTAGGACCGGCCCGCGGCTGATCCCGAACGGGACATTTATGGCCCGATCGACAACACCCCCCTAAAAGAAGGGGCTTTCTTTGGTCCGGCGGAGTCCGGCTCGGCAGGAATTGAGCTCAGGTTCTCCAATTTCTCTAACCGGAGAAGAGGCGATGTCCGAAGAAGGAGAGAGGGGTGGGATGTGCGCACCCAGGAGGGTCGCCTGCGCGCCGGAAACTTGCCTGGCAAGCTTTGCCGGGGCGACATCATCGCCTGCCAGGAAAGCGTAGTTCGACACGGAAGGGACATTGACGGTGAGTACGGATCACACAAGCGAATCGTCTTGGGAAGCCGCCTTCGATCCGGCAGGCCAAAAGTCCTTCGTGACCCCGACGTTCGACGACGCCGTCGAAAGCGAAGCGGATCCGATTCCCGAGCAAGCAGCCGAGTCAGGTCGCAGTGAGGAACTGGACTTGGAGCTTGATCACGATCTGGAGCACGATTCGGACGTCGCTCATGCCTCCGGAATCGCCCGCGGAATCACTTCGTGAATCACTGCAGAGCGGCGCGGTCGACGCGATCGAGTTTCGCGTCAATCGACCTGGGACACCGGTGCGACGATTACGCTTGACGGGAAATCGTTACACCTTCGGCAGCGCCGAGGGATGCTCGATCCGCTTGAACGATCGCGATCTGCGGCCCATGCATGCCGTACTGATTCGCGAGGCGTCGCGAACGCTGGTTCGTGCCTACTCCGTTCCCATTGACGTCAACGGGACACGGATCACCGAGGCCGAACTACACCCGGGCGATGTGCTGAGCCTGGGTGCCTACCGTTTTGAGTTGCTCGACGACGAGGAGGCGAGTGCACACCGCTCGCAATCAGCGTCCGAAGAGGCTCGTCCCTGGCGATCCATCTTTGAGAGTTCGCAATCGCGACCTTTTGGCAGCTCTTCCTATCGGGGGCCAATCGACTTGGCCTTGGATCGGGCTTGTCATCTCCCGAAGACGTGATTTGGAAGGAGCGGCTGAGACGAGAAATCGAGCAATGGCGGGAACGTCAAGTTGACTGCGATCGACGAGAGAATCGCTGCGACGAGCGCGAAGCGAAACTGCGTGACCGGGAAACCGAATTATGGTCTCGCGCCGAGAACCTGTATCGCCGCGAATCCCGCTTGCAGTCACAGGAAGCGTCGACGTTTCAGCTCTACGACGAGTTCACCAAGCACCAAGAAGAGCTGATCCAGATTCGTGAAGCGGCTCACAAAAGGCAAGAGAGCTTTCATCAACGGGAAATTGCCTTCCGCAACCAAGAGATCGAATATCGCCAGCGTCTGGACGAGGCGACCCGTCAATTGCATCTGTCCCAGGAGCAGGCGGAAACAGCCACCCATGCGGTGCAGCGGATGCGAGAGCAGTTCGATTCGCTCCACCAGCAGATCGAAGAACTCTCCGATCAGCACACGACGATCGAACTGCGGGAACAACAGCAGCGGCAGGAACACGAGAAGCTGTTGGCAGAGCTGGAAGCATCTCGGGACAAAGCGGTAGAAGGTCAAGCAGAAAGCGAAGCACGACGACGCCAGGCCGAAGCCCGACTGGAACAATTGGAAGCCCATCTCGAGTCGCTCCAAGACGAGCGCGGATCGGACCTGACCGCGCAGCAAGAACGACTCGCCGAGAGCGAGCGTGCCGCGAAAGAATTGCGTCAACAGGTGCAGGAATTGCAGCAGAGCCTAAGCCAGGCGACCGAAGAGTCCGCACGGCTGCGAGTCGATTACGAGGAAGCGTTCGCGTCGGTCGTCCAACTTGAATCGATCATCGCTGATACCTCGCAGAGTAGCGACAAAGATCGCGAGACCTGGGAAGCCGAGGCGGACGAACTGCGTGCCTCGGTCGAGCGATTGTCGCTAGAGCTGAGCAAGGCGAATCGCGAACTGGGTGAGCTTCGCGACGCCAATGCGCAATTGAACGCTCGACTCGACGACATGCAGCGGCAACGCGATGAGGCCCAAGCCGATGCCGACGCGAGGCCAACGCCAGAGGCCTTCCATTCGTTGCAAGAAGAGTTGACCGTCACGAATGAACAGCTAACACTCGTTCGCAACGACTACGAAGAGTCGCTGCAGCAGTTGAGTGAGGTGCAGCGCGAACGAGAACTGGATCAAGAGAAAGCATCTCAAGCCCTGGCCGATGCATTGGCATTCGCCGAAGCAAGTCTCGCCGCTGAACCCGCCCCATCTGACTTCCATGATCGCCCGATCAATGCGATGAAGTCGTTGATCAACTTGCGATGAAGTCCCGTGGAATCTTGATCAGCTCGCCGACGACACGCATGAGTATTTGATCGAGCAGAGAGGAAGCGGACGACGCATCCTGGGACGACGCCTCGCCGTGGAATCTCGAATCACCGGACCCGCAGGACCTGCGACGATGACAGCGGATCGCTCGCCAACCTGCTGATCCGAGATCTCGAGGAAGAATCCCAAGTCGCAGGACCGAGTCACTGAAGACGAGTCTCTTGACGCATCATCGGACCTTGAGGTTGACAACGATCTCCAAACAGACATTGGCTGGGATCAGGAACACGACGAAGAAGCTTACCCAACTCGATGGAAGAATGATCCGGCGGGATTCCGCGTTGAAGAAATCGAGCAAACCGATCACGATGACCGCGATGCGTACGAGCAAGCGGAACACCTGGATGCTGACGAATTCTTCGACGAGATGCCGCTCGACGAGATGCAGGATGCGGCCAGCACGGAGGAAGTGGCTTCCGCGATCAGCGATGTCAGTAGCCCGTTACCCGAGATCGCTGCCGACGACTCGGAAGATTCCATCGAAGCCTATATGAATCGACTGCTTCGTCGCGTCCATGGCCAGCCACTGGACGAAGCTGCCAAAGCAGCACCAGCCTCGAATCCGAAGAGTGCACCGACCGCGAAGAAAGAAGCAGTCGTAACGCCTCCCAAAGAAGTGGTCGAGAAGATCGACCCGGATGCGCCATTCGTAGCCCGGTCGCGTGCCCCGGAAATGAGGACCAGCTTGTCCGCGATGCGAGAACTGGCCAACACCTCGGCACGCGTCGCCATCAGCCGTAGCGCGCGTGTGCAGACGCGCGACACTCAAATCAAGGGTGCGTTCAGCTTTGCCTGCGCCACCGGTGCCGTCGCTTGCGGAATCGCCTGCTATTTCTTCATACCGGGAATCATGCGCTATTTGGCTGTAGCCATGACCGTGGTGGTCGCGTCGATCTATGTTCGAGAGGGTTGGCTGTTGTTGCGAGAAGCCTCCCGCCAACTGAAGGCAGCGGAACTCGGCGTCACGGAACAGGAAGCCAACGACGCCAATCGTGAAACGGACGCAGAGACGGTCGAAACCGCTTAAGAGCCCCTTCGCAACGGGCGGCAATTTAGCGCAGAAGAACACGTTGTGTTCATCAGCCGCGGAGCATTAGCTGGATAACGCCGCCCTAGCGGCGATCCGCGTCCATACAAGCACGACGCGCAAGCGAGTGTGTCTGCCTGTTCCCACGAAAACACACTCGCTGGCGCGTCGTGCTTGTAAGCGAACGACCCACGTGAAAAACACACGCGTACGCTGACCCCCTTTTGGGATGGCTCGCCTACCATCGCTCTGCCAAGAACAAGGCCATCGAAGCGGGGTTCTAATTCGAGTCCGGCGTCTCGAACGTGTGACGCTGCGGTGCCGATTTGAGACGGCCCTGCAACGTGAACAACTGAACCAGCCCTTGATTCAACAAGCGTTCGCCCGCCCCCACTTCGGCAAGCGTTGTGTCGCTGGCGCCATAACCACCGCGGGCCGCCGACAGCAAATCGGGCAGGTACCGCGGCCAATCGTACGGCCCGTTACAGCAGTAACCCAGAAAAAAGCAGTGCTCGACGTTCGCCTGCTCACGCAAGTCGAGCTGAAATCGATGAAACGGTTCGCCGGGCAACGTCACGATGGCAATCGTGCCATTGATCAACAGCGTGCTCACCCCAAGCGTCAAACGCTCTTCCGGCTCCCAGCGATTTCGAAACTCCAGTTCCGTCGATGCGCTGGTAAACGACTGCGAAACGCCAGGCGAGTCTTTGATCAGCGACAGCGCGCGCTGGACCTCTGCGGCAAGCAATTCGCCCATCGCCTGGACAATCTCGAAATCTTTCGCGCGATCGTCGCCGCGCGCCATCATCAGCGGGTTGATGTCCCCGCGGCTCCTTGCAGAAAGATGCATTGCGAATCGCCACCGACCGACGACTCCACCATCTGCCGCATCACGCCCGGATAGTCGGCTGAAATCTCTCGGTTGCGCGGACCAAGAACCACGGGATGACAGGCGTAGTTGACCAGCACCGCGCGGACCTTTCCAACCGCATCGGTAATGCGAAGGACTCCCACAGCGGGATCAACGGAGCCGTAGGGAATTCGCTCGGGGTTTTCGAAGTAGGTCTCGGCATAGTCGCCGCGACGAACCAGTCGGTTGTAGCCAAGCTGAATCCGACTCTCCGATGCCGCAAAAAATGCAGGAAACGTTTCCTTCTTGGCTTGCTCAATGGCTTCCAGAAGTCGCGAGTCCACCGTCTTGCTCCAAGGTTCTTCCGAAGAAGGAAAATCGTCTTGGTTCAGCTTGGGACCTGCGTGCGTGTGCGTGTTGTGCAGTAGCAGTCGGTCGACTCCGATCGACGGCATCTGCTCATGTAGCCATTGAGAGTTGTAGACACACAGGTCACACGAGACCAACGCGATGCGCTGCTGATCGGTTTCAAACAGGACCACCGATGCGGTGACCGGATCGTGAACGGCTTCGGTCGGCTGCGCGGATGAGTAGCCGGTGGTCAGACCGCCCACGGGAGGCGTCAGATCGGCCCGAGCTAATCCCACACGCACCTCATCACCGCAACCAACCGCAGCGTGGTACGCGGGGACCAGGAAACCCAAAGCAAAAACGAGAAGAACTTGCCAGCTTCGATCTGCCTGCATTTCAAGGGTTCCCGTGGAATTCTCGGACCAAGGCTCGAACTCAGTTTCCCCAATCGCACGAAGGAAGTACGACGGGCTCGTGAGACAAAGCCAAAAAATCAATCAATCAGGGGCGAATGATAAGCCGCTCGGCCGCCGGGTGCCAACTTTTCGCTTGGAAAGCGCCTCGATCTTCACCGCCCACCACTGGGTCAAGACTCGAAAATTGTTGAAGCCGACAGCAGCTACCGTTAGGCTGGGTGGGTTGAGAACGGGCATGGACTCGCCACGGCGTCCCACCGTTCACCCTCCCTCCACCTCCCGCCCCGCCGGACTCGAGCATGGCACCACGTGTGTCTCGATGCGTTGTTTGCCGACACAGTCCCTCATGGATGTCGCTCCTCATCCTGCTGCGATTCAGTTGGATTCTAGGCTTGCAGCTGCTGCTGACGCTTGCTTGCTGCGCGGAGGACCCTGCAAGACGGACCGTCACGTCTCCGGTTACGGCGACGAGCGCACTGTCGGATCAGGTCACCCAGTCCTGTCTCGACTGTCATGCGGGGGACGACGCCGAAGCGCGACTCGATTTGGAAGGGATGCTGGGGGAGCCACTTGCCGGGCACCTTTCGGATTGGCGAAAAGTACTTCGAGTCGTTCGAGACGGATCGATGCCACCGCAAGAGGCTGCGGAACTATCGGAAGCGGGCCGCACAGCCTTCGTCAACGAGATGCGAGCCCTGGTCACGCGTACGGCACAGCAACATGCTCGAGATCCCGGCCCCACCGTGGTGCGACGACTGACCAGCGCCGAATTCGACTATTGCCTGGAAGACCTGACCGGTCTGCAACTGGGTTTGGGCAACCAATTTGTTAGCGACAGTGTCGGCGGATCTGGATTCACCAATTCCGCGTCCGCCCAGTTCCTACAGGATGCGATGCTGGAACGCTATCTCGAAGCCGCCAAGACGGTAGCCAATCACGCAATGATCGGGGCGGGTCCACTCCACTTCTATGAGGCCGCCGGACAGACGGGCATGGAGTTGTCCGCCATCGAACGAATCCAACATCTGAATCGCCAGTACGGATTTCGGGCGGCCGCTGGTGAAGGGGCCGAACCTTATGGTCTCGAGCGATTCCCAAGAGCTCTGGAGGTCGCATGGAAGTATCGTCACCGTGACAAGATCGGCGACGAAGCGCGATCGCTCGATCAGTTGGCGGTCGAGGCGGATCTCGATCCCAAGTTTGTTCACCACCTTTGGAATGCCCTGAATCAACCGGATCCCCGCTTCCCGCTTTCGCAAGTCATCTCGTCCTGGAATGATCTCCCCATTCCCAACGCTGGTGACAGCAACTCGACTAGCGACGATGGGGAAAGCTCGATCGCCGAGCTCTGTCGTGAGTTGTTTCAACAAGTGCAACGGTGGCAGGAACGTTTTGCGGGAGCCGCCTCCGCCGAGGAAGAAGCCGCCGTTCTGACCGGTGGAAAGATCGTGATCCCATCGAGCCGTGCGTTTCTTGTTCGAGCGCGCCGCAAGCGGCTTCAGCTTGACGACAACTTCACGCCGGACCTGAACGACCCCCGGCTGTATTCAAAAGATGGCACCGTTCGATTGCGAATCACCGTCGAACCGGCAAGCGAGCCGCGCGAGCCCGTCCCGAGCGTGATCATGGCGACTCCCACGTTTCAATTTCGTTACCTCGAGCAGGTCGACCCTGAACCAGTATCGCTTCGTTCCATCGTCACGCCACACTCGCAGAGCAAATTGAAGTTTGGCGAAAACATCGGGCGGCGAAGAGATCGCACCCGATGAGTTCGTCGTGCGTTTCGGCGAAGAAAAGATCGTTGAAGTGATCTTGCCAGAAGGCTGTAATCTCGGCCAACTCTGTTTCAATGCCAAGCTCGACGCGATCCTTGGCCGCGACTGTGTGGTTCGCTGCGTGATCGAGGACATCACCGACGAGGGAGGAAGATCGGGAGGTCGTCACTATTCGTCGCTACTTCGCGACCAATCCAGCCTCGAAATGGAGCGATGGGAATCGGGTCTCAGCGAGTTTGCTCGGACTTTCCCTCAGATTTCTCATCGCGAACCGACCCCCTCGGACCGCGATCCGATTCCGGCTCCCTACAACAACACGTACAACCTGCCGGAGCGGAACTTATTTCCACACGGCCGTCAAATATCATCGCGACGATGCCTTTCTGACCGGATACCTAATGACTCCTCCGGCGAGACAGGCGTTGGACGAGGCTTGGGCGGACCTGTTGCTTTCGTTTGACTATCACGATGTCAATCTCCGCTTTACCGCCGAGAAGTATGGCATTGAACTTCCCACCGAGCAGATCGCCTCGGTGGATTGGAAGTGGATCGACTCGCTTCCGGATGAACCGCGTCAATTCATCGCGAGCTACAAGTCGGAATATGAGTCAATGGAATCGCTGATGCGAGCAGCGGAGGCCAAGCATCTGGACGAGTTGTGTCTGTTCGCGGCGAAAGCGTGGCGGAGGCCATTGCAAGAATCGGAGAGTCGTGATTTGCGATCCTTCTATCGTTCGCGTCGCCAAGAGGATCAACTCTCGCATCGTGAAGCACTACGGTGGACGATCGCCCGCATTTTGGTGAGCCCCGATTTTCTGTTTCGCATCGAACAGGTTCCGGCCGAGCCGTCCGACCAGCCGTTGACCGGTTTTGAATTGGCCTCCCGATTGAGCTTCTCGTTGTGGTCATCGCTTCCCGATGACGAACTGTCCTCGTTGGCTCAACAAGATGCTTTGCAGGACGACGCCGTTTTGGAACAGCAGGTCAACCGAATGCTGGCGTCCTCGAAGGCTCGCCGGATGGCCACCGAGTTCTTTGGACAGTGGCTAGGCTTCTATCAGTTCGATCGATTTCGCGGCGTCGATCAGGAACGCTTCCCCGAGTTTGACGATGAGTTAAGAACATCACTTTATCAGGAAGCCATTGCCTTCTGCGAACACATCATTCGCCAAGACCGTCCGTACGATGAATTGATCGACGCCGATTACGTCTTTGTTGATCCTCGCGTTGCCGATCACTATGCAATGGCCTGGAGCGAGGAGAGCTCGACGGATCATCGCAAGATCACGCTCGATTCCGATCAACCGCGTGGCGGTGTGCTGGGACTCGGGGCAATCCTGGTTTCCACCTCCGCGCCGCTGCGAACCAGTCCCGTCAAACGCGGCGACTGGATCCTTCGCCGACTCCTGGGGACGCCGGTCCCGCCACCACCTGCCGACGCTGGTTCGATTCCCGCCGATGACATACTCGGTGATGGCAAGACCGTCCGCCAACGGTTGGAATTGCATCGAAATCAGGCCGCGTGTCGTGGTTGCCATGTTCGCATCGACCCACTCGGGTTTCGCGCTGGAACACTTCGACTCGTTGGGAAGATGGCGAGACACCTATCGCGACGGTCGCCCCATCGATGCCAGCGGAACACTGGACAATGGAAACGAGCTCGAAGGCATCGACGGTCTGAAATCGCATCTTCGAGATCGCGATGAAGACCTTCGCCGCACGCTTGCCTCGAAGCTCACCGCCTACATCCTCGGGCGCCCCGAATCGATCGCCGATGCAGCCTTGATCCAAGCGGTCTCCGATGGACTGGAAACCAACCCACGATTTTCATCTGCCGTACGAACCATCGTCCTCAGCCCACAGTTCCGACGCATTCGCGGGTCTGCCACGCCGAGCGATGAATCCGACGCGACACACACTGGCCGATTGCCGGCCGATTCTCTCGGAGCCATACCGTGAAGCCCTCCGCCGAGTCCCAGTCGATTCACCGTCGAAGTTTTCTGCGCAGCTGTCTGCGAGGTGGCGGTGTTTCGCTTGCCCTACCGTTTTTTAGCTCCCTTCCGGTCCGCGCATCGGACTCGGGCAAGCAAACCACGGCCGAACAGGAATCGGGGCGGGCACCACTGCGTTTCAGCTGCCTCTACTTTTCCAACGGCGTGGAGCCCGCACATTGGTGGGCCAAACAAGCGGCGGGTTCGCTCGAACTAGGGAAAGGCCTTGCGCCACTGGCGAGCCAATCCTCCGACATCGTATTCCTGAAGGGACTGTTCAACGAGCAGGCCGCGCAGCATCCGAGTCCCCACATGGGACGTATGGCAAACTTGTTGTCCGGCGGATGGGTCAGCGAAGAACAGGCCGAGATCCGCGTCGGCCGGACCATGGACCAGGTCCTGGCAACGGAAATCGGCCATGAGACCGAGTTACCGAGTTTAGTGGTGGGCGTCGAACCAACCGAACTCAGGCTCGAAGATGGGTTGTCGATGATCTACGGTTCGTGCATTTCGTGGGCCGCTGACACCAAGCCCGCGACGAAGGAAATCTATCCCTCTCGCGTCTACGACCTGATCATGGGCAACGGAAAGGATCGCGAGCTGGACCGCAGCATTCTGGACGCCGTGGTCTCCGATGCTCGAAAGCTGCGAAGCCGAATCTCTGCGCGAGGACCAGACGAAACTAGAGGAGTACCTGGAGTCGATTCGTGACATCGAGCGGCGCATCGACCGAGCCAAACGGCAACAAACGATCGGAAGGTTATCGCCCCTCCGAGGGTGAAATCACTTTTGCAAAACCAGCAGAATCACTGCCGCACGGTGTCGCCGACCACATGCGTTTGATGCTCGATCTGATCGTACTGGCATTCCAGATGAACAAGACTCGCATCGCGACTTGCATGCTGAATAACGATCTATCGCAGATGAACTTTGGATTCCTCGAAGGGGTCTCTGGCAGCCTGCATCTCGATCTAACTCACAACGGTCGCGATCCGGAGTTGGAAGCGATGTATTTGAGAACGAACCAGTTCCATGTCGAGCAGTTCGCCTACCTGATCAACCGGCTGAAGGGAATCCAGGAGGGAGACGCGACACTCTTGGACCACTCGCTGATCATGTTCTGTTCGAACCTCTACGACGGTGACCGACACCAGGCCGATGAAATGCCCATTCTGCTTGCGGGCGGCGGCGGTGGAACACTCAACACCGGTCGGATCATCGATGTGAGTGAAGGCAGTACGGATGAGCGACGGGCCTGCAACCTCTACCTATCGATCATGGATCGCTTCGGAGTGGAGCTACCAAAGTTCGGCGATTCATCGCAGCGACTAGCCGAGCTTTAGTCCGTGACAGATTCGATTCCCAGCAATTGCTCTAACTCTTGCCGAACCAATGCTCGCACCTCAGGAGTGTTCCCCACGTGAGCTGATTTGATCGTGCCGTCCTTTCCGATCAGCACCATAGCGGGCAGCGAAGTGACGCCAAAGGCAGAAGCGGCCTGACGCTCAGAATCGATGACAACGGGTTGTGAGTAGCCCTGAGACTTGACGAAAGCCTTAACGATCGATGGCTCTTCACCGACGTTCACGGCATAAAATGCAACACCTTTGGGTCCAAATTTCTCGATGAACTCCAGGATCACCGGCATCTCTGAATGGCTGGGTGCCGCCCACGAAGCGAAAAAGTACACCACGACGAACTCCTTATCGCGGTGGCGTGACAAGTCCCACTTCGATCCGTCGAGCAAGTCGAGTGCAAGCTGTGGAGCAGCATTGTCCGATTAACTCTCTCGTTGCGCCTTCCAACAAGTATCCATACAAGTCCGACACATGTTTCGCGCCGCTAGGAATCTCTACCGCGACGGGGCTCTCCGGCACTTGAGCTTCGGGTTCCCACTTCAGATTAGATTCAACTCGAAGAGTATGCCCGTCTTTTTCGCCAGCAGCAAAATCCACTGTCGTAACCACCTTCAACAGGCGAGGCGCGTCGTCCAGTGCGAACCACAATTCTTTCCGGTTCGCTGGGTCGCCTCCCCAGTTGAAGCCAAAATGATCGGCGCGACCGGATGCGAGTTCCTCGGATCCAATGAACTCGACGGCGCCAGCCATGGTCATCAAGTATTGGTCGGGCAACTCGCGGTAGAGCAGATCGAGACCACTGTTACGAAGACTTGTCTCCGTCAGCACATCCTCCAACAAATCAATTAAACTACCGGGCTGCTGCGAGAAAATCGCTCCGCCTGGACGCTTGAGAATCCGAGTGAGCATGACACCGTCACTGCGGCACTCCAGCGACTGCTTCCCTTCTTCCTGGGCCCCGATGCGCAGATCGAACGCCCCTCCGTGCCAGACAGAAAGGCTGAATTGGTTCTCGCCAGACGCTTCAGCGCGTCCGTCCAGGACCCACTTCTCGGTTACCACGACACGATAGCGATCACGCGACTCCATGGAAGCAACGACCCGACGAGTCGCCGCATCGAGTCGAGTGACGCTCGGATCAATTTGCATCTCCTGATTCGGAGCCGCCGCAGAGACTTTCTCTTGAGAAGCGAGCCGTCCTTGAATGGATCCGTCCAGCAGAGCGAGGCAGATCAGGGACAACAAGAGCCAAACACGATTGATGGATTTCATGGCTGCTAAGACTGAGGAAATTCGGAGGGACTAAGATCCTATCCGACAAAGGGTCAGCCCCCTTTTCGGATAGGATCTAAAACTGCCTACCGCTCGCGGCATTGCGAATTTTCTGGACCGATTCACCGATCTGATAGAAGAGTGGCGAATTCAACGACGCATCCTGGCTCACCAGACGCGTGACTTCCCTGGCAAGCACTTGATACTGCAACATGATCTGATCGGCTGCGCTCGAAAGCGACGTCGTAAAGGTTCCTCCGGTTGCTGACTGTCGGAAGATCAAAACGTAGTGTTTGAAATCTTGCAGACTTCTCAATAGGCTGATTGCATTTGGATTAAACCCCGCAATTGGGTTCAATGCCTGAGCATAACCATCAATCTGCCCAATCAATTGATCAGTCAGGACCACACATTCCTGCTGAGATACCGCCGGCTGAGCAGGACTGGGCTGATAGGGGAAGCCCACCCAGGCAGGCCGGTCAATCACCACGGGCCGGGATGGTTGCACGTTGAAGTCGCTGTTGACTCCTAACGCTTGAGCGGTGGTTCGCAACTGCGATTGTACGTTCCACCAGCCTCGCTGAATGTTCGAATCGGCACGGCTCACATCCTGGGAAATGTGGCGAGCCTGGTCGACGATGCTCCACATGGACTGCTGCAAAGCAGGCAATGCCTGGCCCTGGCGAACCATCAACGAGAGCGACTCGACCTGCGTCGAGAAGCTCTGCAAGTCGCGGGAAAGATTTCCGTAGTAGGGGCTTTGGTTCTGATACCCGAGTAAACCGTAAGCAAAGCGTCGACTCTCATCGAGTAAACGATTGACCTCTGCAACCGCCATGGGCGAAATCGAGGATGCCGGCGGCTGGGGAAATGGCGGCGGGACAGAGACTCCAGGCTGCCCAGCCCAACCACTGCTCGCACTCCTTGCCGCGGCTACCAACTGAGAGACCTGCTGCAAGACTTGTTTCGATTGCGCAGAGGAACCGGGAACCTGGTAGTAACGTTGTTCCAAGTCCTGCAGGGAACGCTCTAAGTTGTCCACGACAATTTGCACCTGTTGTCGATTGCTGGCCGCGGACTGGAGTACATTCTGATATTCCTGTGAAACTGCCAGGAGACGCTGGCCCTGTTCGACCACCTTGTTTCCGAAGTAAGTCTGTCCCAACTCTGCCTTCAAAAAGTTGAGCAACAGACTGGTGCGGTCCACCAACTGCGATGCGATCCCCTGTTCGCTTGACGGTGGAGAATACGAAGGTGGGGTCGGCAGGAAGCTCGGCAACTGCGTGATGTGATTCGACTGACAAAACCAACGCACCATGTCGATGCGGCGATACCCGGGCTGCTGCATCTGGTTGACCCAGAATGACTGCTCATCAAGGCGAGGTTCGCGTCCCAAAAACGTTTCGTACATTCGAGTGACGTACAGGTTGGGATCGCCGTGTGCCTGCGTTAGGTATACCTCGTCCGATCCGAACAGAACGATCGCGTTTTCGAGTGATCCGCCTTGACGGTTGAGTTCGGCGTGGTAGTTGATCTCACTTCCCGTCGGCGGGCGACCGGACATGTCGCTATAGAGCTCACGCAAGAACTTGGTCAGTTCGGACCCCTGGGCTGACGTTCCAATCGGAACGCTAGCAAACAAGAGCATCAAGATTACAAGACAGGACTTCATTCGTTGGATCTTTCCGGATGGTCCTCGCTGGATTGGAACCAATCGACGAGTTGAAGAGGGCTCTGCTGATCGGACTGTATCACGCGGCCGGCGATTGTAATGGCATTTTAAGAGGAACAGTAGTCCAGCCAGCCGTCTCCGGCTGATGCCAGCAACGGAGCGGGTCAATCACCTTTCGAGCGATAGGCTCCCGATCATTCGTAGAACGACTCGCGTGCGAATTCGATGTCACCGTAGATATCGAGCAGCTTGTCCAGACGGACGACCCGAAAGATATCCGCCACCATCGACTGGATCGCGGCGAGCTTCATCTCGCCTCCCTGGCGACGCAGTTTGGCTTGGGCCCGAACGAGTGCCCCGATGCCATAACTGGAAACGTAACCAAGGTGCGAACAATCGACGATGATCTTTCGCATCCCCGCGGCGTACTGGCGTTCAATCTCTTCGTTGAACTCATTGAACGTGTGACCATCCAGCTTTCCGTGAAGTTTGAGTACGAGAATATCGTCGTCAACCACGTAGGAACTGATGAATGCCTGATCTTCCATTCTCGGATCTTTCAAGAAAGGGTGCGTAGCATGCGGGAATGATTGCCATCATGATCGCATCTTTAGCCTGTTGCCGCCATTGAGTGGCCGATGTTCGACAAACGTTCTGCGACGCCCTCGGGGTCGAAGCGGATGGTTCCTCCGATATCCGGCGGTGGCGCTGCGCTTACCGCCGGCTACCGTCTTGGATCCCTCCGGGATCACACCAAATCCGACCGCGCAGCGATCACCGGTCTTGGATCCGACCGCGCAGCAGGTCACTGTCTTGGATCCGACCGCGCAGCGGTCACCGTCTCGGATCCGAAGGAATCCGACCGCGCAGCGGTCACAGACGGTAGCCGGTGGTCGCGCAGCTGACCACCGGAATTGACGCGACACCCATACGCCGACCCCGAAGGGTGTCGCAGATCCGCCAACACCGGCTCGTGATCAATCCAAATACTTCGGGTCATATTCGACACCAGCTGATTCAAGCAGGACCCGCAACTCCTCGCGAAACGAGTGTTTTCGGTGATGCTCCTTTTGGTTCGCGATGTAGCGAGACACCTGTTCTCGTGCTGTCGGACTCACCGAAAAAACCGAATAGCCTTCTTGCCAGCGAAACGAGCGGAGCTGGACCGCGTCGTGCACCCACGTCGTCGCGGACTTCTTCAATTCCCGAAGGAAATCGGCGACGCAGTGAGTCGTCTTGAGCCCCACCAGCAAGTGAACATGGTCGTCGACTCCGCCGACCTTGAGGGGTTTTCCTTCAAGGCTGCGAACCGTACCACCTAAATATTCATGCAGTCGGTCGCGCCAGACATCACGAATCCAAGGCTTGCGAAACTTCGTCGAGAAGACGACGTGGTAATGAAGAGAGTAATACGTTGACATCATCATTGCCCCTTGATGTGTTCGTTTTCGATGCCTCTTTTATATTCGACCGGAGCGCTGTAGGCATCATGGGAGGCGTATGGAGAACAGAACGCAGTGTTCTGCGACGCCCTTCGGGGTCGAAGCGGATGAATTTTCCGATGTCCGGCGGTGGCGCTGCGCTTACCGCCGGCTACCGTCTTGGATCCCTCCGGGATCACACCAAATCCGACCGCGCAGCAGGCTACCATCTTGGATCCGACCACGCAGATGTCCGGCGGTGGCGCTGCGCTTACCGCCGGCTACCGTCTTGGATCCCTCCGGGATCACACCGAATCCGACCGCGCAGCAGGTCACCGACCGAATCCGACCGCGCAGCGGTCACAGACGGTAGCCGGTGGTCGCGCAGCTGACCACCGGAATTGACGCGACACCCACACACCGACCCCGAAGGGCGTCGCAGATCCGCCAACGCCGGCTCGATTTCTCACTTGCGAAGGGAAAGGCGTGCGGTGACATCGCAGCATGACCTAGGCTTTCCAGTCGTCTGTCATCGCCTCGATGGAGAATCATCCATGTTCCGCCTGCTGATCGTCTTTGCCACTCTCGCGTTTGTAACGCCATGTGCAAGCGTGAATGCTCAGCTTTTCGGCCGATCCTGGAAGAGCCGTGGCTATCACGGCAGCTCTCAGCAGGCCCAGCGTTATCAAAATCGCTACCGTGGCACTGGGGGTTTTGGCACTGGGGGCTTTGGCACTGGGGGCTTTGGCACTGGGGGTTTGACCTTCGGCGGCTCGAGTTACGGGCGTTATGGCGGCTCAGGCTACGGCGGATATCGGTCGAGCTATCCATCGACACTGTTCGGATTGAGTTTCGGTACGATGCCCTACGGGTACGATTACGCCGGTTATCCCGATCCCTACTTCACTTATCCCTATTCCTACGACCCGTGGTCACGCGGAAGTTTTCGAGCCCCCGATCTGCTGGACGACCCGTATTTCTATGATCGGGTTCCATCGGCCAATCGATACTCGGCCAATCGTTATGCCGCTCCCCAAGTGGTTCGTCCCCTCGCTCCTGCCACGACCTATCAACTAGCTCCTGGCACGGCCTACCGAACAGCGAACGAGTTCGAAGCGTACGTCGATGGCGACTCGATTCTCGTCCAGCCGCCAACGAGCGCCGGTGCAGTTGACTCCTTGCAGTCGGCAAGCGAGCAATTGCTGCAAAGCCTTGCCGCCTACGGTGGTGGTGACGCTTGGATCGAGTACCTCGCAGCGGACCGCATCAACGAGTTGGCCGAACAAGGGAACACCTCGGAACTGCGAGAGCTGATGGCGAAATTCGACGGTGTTTCGCAAAATCACCAGTTGCAAGTCGTTGCACAAATCAGCGGATTCGCCGAGACTCGCTACCTGCTCAGGCAGCATCTGAGTCAGCAGGCGCCAGTGACTGCTCCGCGGATCATCGAACCAGACTTTGAGCCGCTGCCGGCGCCACAGCCGGAGCCCACGCTTGAATCGCCGGCAAACAACCCGTCTGAAATCTAAATGGCCGCTCGCTGAATCTTCCAGTGACCAAGTGCTATTTGATCGTGAACTCGATCGTCCCAAGATCGCCGTAGTTGGCGATGTAGGTCCCAGGATCAGCCGGATGGACTTTCCCGAGTGCGCCCGAGATGACAAGGTCACCGGAACGTAACGTATAGCCCTGGTCGACGATCCTGTTGACGACAACCATCATGCGTTCCCAGATTCCGCCTTCGACCGAATCGCCGCTCAACTGATGCAGTTCTTTTCCGTCCCTTGTCAGGCGGATCGTCAAACGGTCGGGTTCAAAGTCATCCGGGCTCACACCATCACTCGCAACGACCGTGCGACGTGATCCGATGTTCGCTGCAACAAGATCAATGCTTGTCAGGTCGCTGTTCATGCGGCGTTTGAGATCGATCGGGATTTCAATCACTCGGACGACCGATTCAAACGCCCCTTTGATCTGGGAGACGTCGGAAATCCGTGTCGAGATATCCAGACCGCGACTGACAATGAAACCGAGCTCGGTTTCGATCACTGATTGGCCGAGTTCTTCAAGGTTTAACTCGACCGGCTCGGACGCCCAGCTCCGGCCCGATTCAAACAGCACGCCCGTTGCCGGACCCGAAGGGCGATTCACGTCGAACGGATCACTGGTGATGGGGCCCGATTTGAACCCGATGATGCGATCGGACTGGCTGAGCACACGGACGACGCTCCGCTGAACGGCCAGCGCGTCGGTCAGACTTGCGTCCGGATGAAGCACCGAGAGTGGCTTGATCGGGCCGGGAGTTTTGGATTCACTCCACCCGGCGTAGGCCGACGCGTACTCGGACACATAAGGTTTGTCGAAGAAGCCTTGGGCTCGAATCCACTCGAGGTAACTCGCTTTCCAGCCACGAAGCGGCAGCGCCGAATCGCGCGCGCCAAAACCGTGTCCCCCTTCTTGATAGATGTGCATCTCCGTCGAAATGCCTCTGCGCTTGAGTTCCGCCCCGAGCGCAAAGCTGTTCATGCTGGCGTCAGAAAACGCGTGGACAATGAACATCGGTGGCGTCGACTCGGGTTGAAGTCGTTCGACGATATCCTGCCGCAGTTCTCCATCACGCCCGACGATACCGCCCGGATACACCAGACAAGCATGGGTAGGTCGACAGGAAATGCGATCGGCGTCGTCGATCGGATCGTAGCCCCGCTTGTCGAAATTGACCGCCATCAACAAGACAAGTTCACCACCGGCCGAGAACCCCATCGCGCCGATTCGCTCTCGGTCAATCTGAAATGCTTCGGCGCGCTGCCGAATGATTCCGAGCGCTCGCTGCGCATCCAGCAGCGCGGTCGACGACGGGGCCGGTACCCGATACTTCAAGACAAACACGGAGATCCCCAGTGGGTTCAGCCAATCAGCAATCTCCAGGCCTTCGTGCTCATAGGCAAGTCGCTCCATGCCACCGCCCGGACAAACCAACACCGCTGCTCCCGTTCGTGTCTCTTCCGGTGCGAGAAATACGGCGACCTTTGGAACCGAAATGTTGGTGTATTGAGTGAACGTTCGTCGCCGATCCGTGACCGCTTTTTCCCCCTCGGTCGCGTTGACTCGCGTTGGCCCCGGGGCCTTTCCCTCCGGCCACAACGTGATCATTTCGGATGGCTCGGCCGCAGCCAACACGGAAGTCCAGACGATCACCAGCAGGAGGGCAGCGCCGGACAAACATCTGGCAATGCTTCGAGTCGTCATTTTGCTGTCCATGAAGGGCTCACTGTGGCAGAAGTAGAAAGCGGAAGCGAATTAAGGTTCCATGCGTGCAAACGGTGCGATGTCTTACGCTGTCAAAACTGTCTCACGCTGTCAAAACGTTGCGATCGGATTGAGCGGAGAACCAGTGCCACGATCCACGACCAGCGGAGAAGCGGTCAGCATGAATTCCCAACGCTGAAGTTCAGCCGCCTTAGCGGCGAGAGCCTCCAAGTCGCAGTTGTCAAAAATCGGAGTTCCCATGGCGTGGAGCAACAGCACATGCACGGGGAACTCCACCCCGTCCACCTGCGACGGAAGCACATCGGCGGCGCCGTCGCTTCCAAACATTGCAACGTCACGAAGCTTCAACCATTTCACGGCGCTGGCGTGCAATCCCGCCAGTCCCTCGCCACGAACATCCGGAAGCCACTTTCCAGTCCGAACAAAAACGATGTCCCCGGGCTGAACCTTCAGTCCGGTTTGACGCTCCCATTCGCTGAAGTCCTTTTCGTAGATGGCCGTTCCGGGCTCCAGGAATCGGACGCCGCGGATTCGCGGCACGTCAACGAGCAAACCGCGGGTCACAATGCCCTGCTTCGCAATCGTGATTGCCAGCTTGTTGGCCCCCGCTTCGTCGACATCGTCACGCGAGAATCCGTTGTACATCTTGCCTCTGTAAAACAGGTGGCAAAGTGAATCCATGTGGGTGAAGCGACCGCCATGGTAGGCAACGCTGTATCGATCCATCCCCCACGGCCCGGTGCTTCCCTTTCCAACGGATATCATGCTGAGGGTAAACGAATCGGACTCACTCGGCTGGGTATCGTTCTGAATCACCCGTGACAACGACACCGACTCACCCGTCTTGACCAACGACGCCGCTTCCAGACGCTTTGCGTTGGTCAGCAGATTGAGCGTTCCACGTTGATCGTCGCTCCCCCATCGGCCCCAGTTTGAAAGTTCAACGACAAGACGGTCGATATCTTCCTGCGTCTTGACAGTGCCGTCCTGCGCCGCGGCGGATGCACCTGTCAGGGCAACGCAGGCGATGGCAGCCGCGGAAAAGATCCACATGCGATCACACAATGAGGTCATGTTGACAGCCTCTTGAAAAGGATACCCGTTCTCGGAAACGCAGCGAGCGTCATTCGTCCATCCTCTCGAACCACGTCAGCGTAACGGATACCCACTCGGCAAATGGGCGGCGGGCGAAGCAGAATTGGAAGCAGTCCATGAAGGAACCGCCACGCGAGTCGGCGCACGAAAAAAGCCAAAACCCGATATTCACGGGGTTTGGCTTGTCATGGCCGGCTATGTCCGACCCGCACAGTAGCGGCGGAGGGACTCGAACCCCCGACACGCGGATTATGATTCCGCTGCTCTAACCAGCTGAGCTACGCCGCCATGATCATGATTCCGACACCGCCGGTGGCGGGATGGTGATCATCAGAAGGAGGGAAAAATAGCAGATGTTGGGCTGGCCTTCCAGATAGTGGTTTTCTTCGGCCTTTGGAGCGAGAGAATTGCTGACTCTCTTCGTCGATCAGGAAAAATCTCCGTAAAATTCCGGTCCGGCTTCCGTCCGATTCGCGCCTTCCCCCCAAATGCGACGGTCCCCTTTTTTGGACGATGTTGATCGACTCGGATCGTCCCCTCGGCATTCACGTCCCTCGATCGACCCTGATTCTCGGTCCGTCATCGTGACTCGATCACGCGGCTGAACTCGCCCCCAGGCTTGTAAACTGCTTACAATGCTCGTCCATCCAAGCCAACCTCGGGGCATGTGCGTCTCATTGCGACGAGCGCAAGCTTGTTTGAACCTGATACCGTTGAACCTGTTAACTGGGAAACTGCGAAATGAAATTGCAAGTGATTGTTGTGATGTTGGCCGGCTTGATGGTGGGACTCAGCTTCGGTTCCGCGACGGCCGAAGAGTTGACGCTGGTCAAGGATTCCTCGAAGATCGAATTCGTAGGCAGCAAGCCCGATGGCAAGCACAATGGAGGCTTCAAGAAGTTCGAAGTGGCCTCAATCGCCGACTTTGAATCGCCGGGTCGTAGCAGCATCAACATCAACATCGACGCGACGAGTCTGTGGTCCGACGACGAGAAGCTAACCAACCATCTGAAGAGCCCCGACTTTTTTGACGTGCGCAAGTATCCTTCGATCACGTTTGAATCGACCGAGATCGTGCCTGGCGATGGCGAAGACCACAAGGCAACCATCAAGGGCGTGATGCAGATGCTCGGCAAGTCGGTCGAGATCGAGGTTCCTGCCGAAGCTACGGTGACAGACGAAACGATCGAGCTGATCGCGAAATTTGAGATCGACCGAACCAAGTGGGGCATGGACTACGGTCAAGGAAAGGTTGACAACACCGTCAAGATCACCGCCGAACTCACGCTGAAGCGATAGTCCGCGGTGACGCTGGATCAAACCGTCCTGATTTGGTGCATGGCAGTCCCCGCGGCGATCTCCGCCGCCGGCTGCCTCGTCGCCAAGTTGGTTGCGCCCAAGCGATCAGAAAAGGGGTCAGGTACCAATCGTGCGGAGCACCCTTCGGGCCGTTCCGGCGATGGCTACCTGACCCCTTTTCCTATCCGTGGACTGATCGTTGCGGCCGCTTGGTGGCTTGCCGTCAGCGCCGCCCTGGTCGGTTGCCAGGGATGGCAGTGGTGGCCGGAAGATGCGTGGCGGCAAGCGATCTGGCCGCTGCTGGCATGGATCATGGTGATCTGCGGCACGGTCTCGGCGGAGGACCGATCGTCTTGGCGCTGGGTGCTGGCAGGTCTGCTCTCGATTGCAACCGCGATGATTGCCATGCCCAGCGGTCAAGGATGGGACGACACGCTGCCACTGCATCGCAACTGGCTGGGAATGATTGCCATGAGCTGTCTGGTCAACAGCTATGCGTTGGAACGGCTATCGAAAGCGGGCGGCCATCGCTGGAGTCTGCTGGTTGCGCTGGCTGGCCTGGGCGGCCCGATGGCATTGGCCGCTTCCACCTACGGCAGCCTTGCTCAGTGGACCCTGGCGATGATCGTTGCCACTGCCGTGATCGCAGCCGTGGCTGTCTTCTCCGATCGTGACTCCGGACTTTGGACCGCCGCGATTCCAGCAACCGTTGGGGCCGCCGGGATCACGGCCGCCGGTCGCTTTTATACGTACGAAGCACAACCCGATTGGGTCTACGCCGCGATCCTGTTCGCACCGGCGGTGATCGTGTTGATCGATTGCCTGATTCAACGGCGATCGGTATGGCTGCGAGTCGGGGTCAGCGGTCTGGCGGCAGCCGCAAGCGTGGCGGCCTGCGTCTGGCAATTATTGCTGAGCTAGTGCATTTTTCGAATCAACTTGCCTCGGGAAAAAGGGGTCAGACACGAATGGCACGGGCTTTGAACCTCGGGCCGTAGCCGTGGGCCACGAAAACGTCGTTAAGATGCGGCGAAGGCCCACGGCTAGCGCCCGAGGTTCACAGAGACAACTTAAGTTCGCTCCATTCGGGGCAGACACGTCTGGCTTTGTGCGGGATTCGCCTTGCCCCATCCAGAGGCGGTACAATGGACGCTCGGCGGGATCCTTCTCGCCCGGAATCGCATGCACCTCCCGCTCAGGACGTGACACGATGCTCACCCAGATCGATCTACTGCGGCAAATGCCGATCTTCGGCGGACTCAAAACCGAGACGTTGGAGTTCCTTCTTGATCTGTCCCAGGAAGTGCTGGTTGCTGAGGGAGATTACTTCTTTCGCGAGCACGACAGAGGCAACACGGTCTACGTACTGGAGTCGGGACTGGCCCAGGTTCATCGCTTGCGAGCTGGCAAACCGGTCGTGCTTCGTCAACTCAGCGAAGGTGACTGCTTTGGGGAGATGGCGCTGATCGATTTCCTGCCTCGCTCTGCCTCGGTGATGGCTGAGACGAATTGCCAGGCGATCGAAATACCCGCCAAGTCTTTGATTCAACTCTACAAGAAGGACGTGGAACAGTACGCCATGATCATGATGAATCTGGGGCGCGAAGTCAGTCGACGCTTGAGATCAGCCGGTGATCGGCTGTTCGAGTTGGAGCATTCACTGGGCGAAACGATCGACTGAATCGGCGTGTCTTTTTGTTCGCGCCGTTAGCCTCGTCGCGTTTCGTTTCGGTGCCGCAGGCTTGGTCGTTTTGCACGTTCTCGACGCCTCCGGCTACCGGTTAAACGAGGATTGAACGGCATTACATCGACGTAGCGCGAGACGACTCTGAACCGATCACACCTTGTCGCCAGGCAGTGTCACTTCTGCGCATGTCTCCTCGCTTTCCCAAAGACGAACCTTGAATGCGGAGGCACCGGTACCGTCGAGAATCTTGGGACAGATCTCTTGGAGGAAGTGGATCGCCATATTTTCCGCGGTCGGGTTGGAACTGAGTTCATAGACACGATGAGGCTGCGAGGAGCGAATCGCATCCAAACCGTTTTGATCCTCCTTCCAAAGCACGAAACTGTGGTCCCAGTTTTCGTCGAGCCAATCGTTGACGCGGTGCTTGAGCAACTTGAAGTCCAGGATCCGACCGATTGAATCCTGCTCTTGGCCGGTCACATAGACTTCCAGAACGTAGTTATGACCGTGCAGATTTCGACATTTCCCCTCGTGTCCGACCAAACGATGGCCTGCACAGAAGGTGAATCGCCGCATGATGCTGAGTACCACGAGTTTTCGGCCTCTGGAATAGCTTCAGTGGAATTTCGTTAACGGGATCAGTCGGCTTGCCAACCGTTTGGGCAAGCTTCCTGATAGGGTACGGGATCGAACAGTGTTCGTAGTACCCCAGCTTGTCTGCGTGCCATCGTGAACAGCTCCGCGGTCACTGCAAATTCCGCTGGGGCGGCCGGTTCCTCGCCTTGCCGGATCGTGGCACACTGTGGACACCTTGAACCATCAATCTTGCGGTGGTTCTATCCTTCTGGCCCTTCCCAGGCCGGCCCTGACAGCACCCGACCGAGGCTTTCATGACTGAGATCCGCCAAGCCAAACCACTGAGCATTCCCGATTCGGACGCGCTTCGCTATTTGCCCGAGGGACCGATTCCGCTCGGTGACGGCTTGATGTCCTGGGTCGGTATCCAGCACGGCAGCGACGCGACGACGGGAAGCTTGAACTTGCTGGATCTACGAACGGAGACGAACCAATCGTTCGACCTACCGGGACGTCCCGGCTTCGCCTTTCCCTGCGATCGCAAGCAGACCTTCGTGGTTGGCTGTGAACGTTCGCTCGGCCTGTTCGATGTCTCCAACGGCTCCTGGGAACCGTTCTGCGAAGGCATCGATGCGGGCGTCGAGAACACGATCATCAACGATGGCATCGCGCTGGATGACAACTTGATCTTCGGCACCAAGGATCTCGAATTCGCTACCAAGAAAGCGGGCCTCTACTTGTATCGAGGTTCCGATCGAAAGCTGATCTGTCTGCGCGATGATCAAATTTGCAGCAATGGGAAAGGCATTCTCAGAGCGGAAGACGGCACTTTGCGTTTGCTTGATATCGATTCGCCGACGCGTCAGTTGGTCAGTTACGTCATCGACTTGGAGGGCGGCCGTTTGGGACCGGCGCGCGTCGTGCTCGATTTTGCGGGGGACCCTGCGGTTCCGGACGGTGCGATCACCACTCCCGATGGAAAGGGCGTGATCGTTTCCATGTTCCGTCCCGAGGCCGCCGAATATGGTGAAACAAGATGGTATGACATTGCCAGCGGGGAACTTCGCTGCATCTGGCAAACACCGTTGTCCCCTCAGAACACCTGTCCGGCGCTGGTTCTCGTCGATGGCACGCTCAAACTTGTGATCACGACGGCTGTCGAGCACATGAGCGCCGAAGCCTACGCGAAGTGCCCCAATGCGGGGCGAATCTTCATCGGCGACGTGGACTTGGAGGCCAGCGGTAGCGAACTGACCTCGCTGTTCCGAACGGGTTCCTAGTTTCTATCAAGGAAAGTCGGTCGTCGACATCCAAGCACGACGCGCAAGTATTGGTGTTGCGCCATCATCACCCTCCCGCTTGCGAATTCCCCGAATCACACCGAAAAGCAACGCGGCCCACGGCTAGCGCCTGAGGTTCACAGTGAACCTCAGGCGCTAGCCGTGGGCCCCCGAAACTGGCCGATAAAAACAACAAACTCGCGACCTCGGCGAGACGCTTCCCGCTACTCCGTGGTAAAGCGCGTAAGCGAGTGAGTTTACTCTAGTCAAGCCGACAAACTCGCTGGCGCGTCGTGCTTGGATGGACGGCGTTCGCCTAAGTCCAGCTATGGGTAAAAGCGCTTCCGATTGAGATAGCTCATGTAGGTGACCGGAAGGCTTGGAACGTCCCTCGCTTGATTCTGATTGGGGACTTCTCGTGCGAGACTACCGTCAGACATCACTTGATAGACGTCATCGCGAGGTCGGAGCATCGATCTCCAGCCGGTGTTCATCTCTCGCCTCAATGCTCCGGCGCGACGATGCAGCTCCTCGAGCGATTTTTGATCGACGAAATCGGGAATCCATCCCATGTCGACGTACAGGGCCGGAGCCGCGGCGAGCAAACGTTCAAAGGTGGCCTCGTCCACGTCGTTATCGCGAAGGATCAGGTGCTTCAGGTGGGCACCATCGGAGCAAAGAATCTCCAGTACTTCATCACTGATCTCCCAACCCGACAGGTCGAGCGTTTCCAAACTTCCACGTTGCAACAACCTGCCTAGGTTCTTGCCGGACATGGATACGCCGGCGAGATAAAGCTCGCTGACTTGTTGAAGTTCCGCTAACGCTTCCGCAGCGGCTTCCGTCAGCGGGACTCGATTGATCGATAACCGTCGCAACGACTCCATTCGACTGAGCCAACCGATCGTATCGACCGATATCTCCGTGTCATCGAGATTGACTTCCCAGAGCGACGTCAAACCCCTCCAATGCTCGACCACGTCATCATTGACATTGGCTCCGGGCAGTGCCAGGAAAGTCAACTCATTCAGACTGCCGATCCGACGCAGTGTTTCCGCAGAGACCGAGGGATAAGCAAGCGTCAAGCGGTCCATTGAATCACATTTGAGCACTTCATTCACGACTCGATCGTTGATTCCCTCTCCGCCTCCGGTGAACCACTCCAAGTCACGCAAGCCTTGCAACTCCGCCGACTCGGGCCAGGGACCTTCGACCGCCAACCCGCGTAAGGAGGGAACGTTGCGAATCTCTAGCTGTTTCGGAGACTGGGTGAGTCGAATACAAGTGCTAAGTCGGGTTAAGTCAACGATTCGAAGCTCGTCCAAATTTCCCATTGGGGTGATTCGTACATTCCGAAGTCGATCCCTTCCCGTCAGATCGAAGTTGGACAGGTCCCTCGCATCGGCCCAGAGGTCCCGAAGATTGGGAAACTGATCTAGCAGCCAGGCCAATTCGTTCTGCTGCAAAGGAGTCGAGGGAATGAGCAAACTCTCAAGCCGCTTCATTCCGGCTAACTGCTGGACCTGCGAATAGGTGACCCCCGCACCATTGAGATTCAGTTGACGAATTCGCTTGTTGCGGATCAGCGGCGACAGATCTTGTTCTGCCAGCGGCAGGTACGACAGATCCAACGCGGCAGGACCCTCCATCGTTTTCCCGAGTTGCTCGATCCAACCGCGGCATCGTTCTGGATCAACTGGCTGAGGCTTGATCTCACCCAACAACGAAGACAAGTACGAGCCGATTGCCAACTTGCGCAGGCTCGGCACGCGGCGGATCGAAAAGGACTCCAAGTCTCTGGCGAAGATTCCGATGCTGGTCAGACTGTCTGCGCCGTCGATCTCCAGCGACCGTATCCAGGTCAAACCGGGTATCAACATGTCGCTGTCCATGAGGTAACGAAGATCAGAAATCCCTTCATCAATTCGATCCAATCTTGGCACATTGCGGAGCACAAGATCGTGTTTCTGGACGCGGTCGATGTGCAGGTCGTTCCAGACGCGGCAGATCAACCAATCGAATGCTCAGAATCGACTCGTTCATCTCCCGCGAATGCCGCTGGACCTGTAGATACTTCAAACATGGCCAATCCTCAATCGTCAGCGATGATTCGAGGCCGTCCGGGGGTCGCGATACAGACAGAATCTCGAGCGTCGATGACCAGCTTGGCTTGCCAATTTTAGAAAGCTCGACATTCGTGAAAGAAAAGTCGATGACTTTGAGCGCCAAGTGATCCAAGCTCTTGAGCTGCTCTGTATCGATGGTCGCGCCAAACAAGTACAGTTGGTCAAGCCAGCGCATGTTTCGGACAGCCGCCAAATGCGATTCGCTCAACTCGCGACGATTCAACTGCAGGACGCAGAAGTGCGGATTGTCCAGCAGTCGCTCCAGTGGCTTCGCGTCGTACTCTCCCGAATAGCAGTGATAGGCAGCTAGCGTGGGCACGGACGCGATTACGTTGGCAGCCTTCCCATGAATTCCATAAACATGGACTTCCCGAAGACGAGCGAGCCTCCGTTTCAAGCCAACCGGTACATGGTCGGAGTACGGAGCAGGAAGCCAGCAAGACAAACAACTACTACCCACTCGCTCCAGATCTCTAGCGATCGTGCGGTGATAGCGCGTCGTCCGATACTGCCACATCAAAAGGGTTCCGGGGACCAGCAAGATGGCCAGCGCCACACTGCAATCGAAGATCAATCGCACACGGTGAGATCCCGAGTACTGCATCAACTTCTGTCGCCGGAACTGCACGAACAGGTAAACCCCTGCTGTCACCAACAATCCGAGTCCCAAGTTGACAACCAATCGCGCGGGCAACCAGAGCCGATCTTGAATCTGGTCGCCGTCGACATAGCGAATCAGATAACGCAGCGGCCATCCAGCCATGATCGGCAAGCCTTGATACGTTCGATAGCTACCGCCATCGGCTAACTCAAGGTATCCAACCCAATCGACCTCGGACTCCACATACTGATAGGGCAAATTGGCCAATCCAAACAACACCAGCGTGATGGATGCAAGCAGCGCCCCAGCAAGACGACTCTTGATCACACGAAGATGCGGATCCCGCACATCGGTAGCAGCAGCAGGGACAGACATGGCGGCAAAAACCTCTGTTGTCGATTGCTTTTCCATGGCCACGTTCGGAAGCATCCGAACGGCGGCTCGACAGAGCATAACACAACGGTCAAGCCAATTCCCGTCCAAATCCAGGTTCGGCCGACTGGCCAAACCCGATTGCCACTTATCTTGACCAAAGCCGTGAACCTCAGACGCTAGCCGTGGGCTCCGGAAATGCCCTAACAATCCACCTTAGGCCCACGGCTAGCGTCTGAGGCCCACCGCTAGCGTCTGAGGCCCACCGATCGTGTCGGAGGTCGAACGATGTGGCCCAGTGCGGATCGCTTGATCACGCCCCGAGGTCATGCTTTTCGTTCCCGTCCTCGTCGTAGCGATTGATCGCGAAATAGAAAAAGGGAACCGGCAAACAGGGAAGGAGCAGCAGAAAGAACGCCCCTACGAGGTAGCTAAAGGTGACGGTCAGGACCACAAAGCCGATCCAAAACCACCACGTGTCGCGCCAAAGTCCTAAGAGCTGCTTGATCATGAAGGTCTATCGTATCAGGACCACGGAGGCTGATCAGTACAGGGGAAGTTGACGACCGTCGGAATCGATCTGCCAGGGAAGCCATAACAATAGCGGCTCGGTGACGTTCAAGTCGCTCTTGCGCGGAGGAATCTCGGTCGGCTCCAGTTCGATCTGATCGATGTCATACTTCTCGTGAAGCTGATCCAGATCGCGATCCAAATCAGCCTCCATCTGCCGCCGCTCCGTCCTCCAACGTCGACAGGGCGGCTTCGGCGCGGCGAACATCCTCGCTCTGCTGTGTGGCGTAACCGACGCCGCGCGCAGCGGTGGACATCTTCGTCCTACGTCCCCCAAGAAATCCACCCAACAAGACTCCGATCACCGAAGAACCGGCGGAGATCATCGACGTTCGTGATTGACTACGCTCACGCTCGACGCGGTCTTCGGCGGTTTGGATTTTCTTGTCGAGTGACTCGATCCGTGACTGGTATTTGTCCCGGAGCTTCTCGATCTCTTGATCGCGTTGTTCGCGCAGGCGATGTGCGAAGTAGGCTCGTGCGTCGGACTCATCTCCCGCTGGTGCGTAACCCGAGACCAAGGGCGACTTGTAAATCACCATGCTGTTGTGACGATACAGGTAGTCTTTGAATTGACTCTTGTAAGACCGATACTTTCCTTTGCTGAGCAGATCACTCGGTAGCTCGGCAAATCCGAATTCCTCGTCGGGTTCATTCACGAGGTCGCCATCCTCTGGCAACGCGACGCTCGACTCCCACAAATCGGCTGGCAAGCCACTGTCGCACGGAACCAATCGCCTGGCGTCCTTCCAGAGGTCCAAGTCGGCTGTCTTGCGAATGAAATGCATCGAGCCCTCGGCAAACAGGGCGGGACGATAGATCAGCGTCGCCGCTGGCTCCGGTCGTTGATTGATCGTCAAGAACCGCTCCTCGATCCCAGCCGGCACGGCGGGGTGCGGCGCCGGTTTCGCAGCGGGCACCGAGGTCGGCTCAGTCGCTGCCTGCGATTCCGATTGGCTTGCTTGCAGAGCCGACTTGCGATCAGCCATCAAGCGACTGATTTGCCCGCGTGCCAACGGTCCGGCGAGAAAAGACATGGCCCAGCGGGTTTGAAACACACTGGGGAAACCGTCGTGAACGTTATTCATCAGGAAGACACGATTATTCAACCCCGACAACGCGCGATCCATCCTCGCGCGGTCGAGTGACTGGCCCGCCTGTCCGGCCGCCCCCTCCAGCCCGTCCAGGACGCGAGCCTTGTCACGTTCGGTCTGCAGACGGCCAAGAAACCAGGTACCGATGTTGGAGAGCCCTTTGTAATCGAGGTCGATCGGGTTCTGCGTCGCCAGCGTAATGCCAAGGCCGAACGCCCGAGCCTGTTTCAGCAGCGTCAACATCGGCGGCTTGGACGGCGGATTGGAAACCGGCGGAAAGTATCCGGCAACCTCATCCATGTAAAACAGTGCACGCAGCGAACTCGTACCCGACTGCGCGCGAACCCACGCAAGCAGCTCGTTGAGCAGAATCGTGACAAAGAACATTCGCTCACTATCATTCAAGTGGGCAATCGAAATGATCGAGAGCCGCGGCTTTCCGTCGGCCGTGTGAAGCAGGCTCTTGATCGACAGCTTTTCCCCTTCCAGCCACGAGGCGAATGCGGGAGATGCGAGGACGTTGTTCAGTCGCATCGCCAGCTTGCTGCGATCCGACGGTGACATGAACGAATCAAGATCAACGACTCCAACTCGCTCCATGGGCGGCTTTTGAATCAAACGAACCAACTGGCTGACGCTTAGACTTTTTCCTTCGTTCCACTGATGCTGAAGAATGGACGAGACCAGGATATGTTCGGGCGAAGTCATCGGATCGGCATTGATACCCATCAGCGCCAGCAGACCTGAGACCGAGCCCGTGATCCGATCGGCAATGATCTCGGTATCCTGCATCGCTTCGGGCGGCGGAGCATCAAAACCTCCCAGCACGGTCATCGGCAAACCGATATTGCTCCCCGGGGTGTAGATCGCCATATCGACTGATTCTTTCAGCCTGCGGATCCGCTCTGGCGTCTCTCCCCAAGATGCCAGACCGTCTCGCCACAACGTTGCCTTGTCTTGGGCGAGTTGGTCGAGCGTGATCCCTTTCCGATTCGCTTCCCCCTCTTCCAGCCAGGGCTTGAAGTCTTCGGGCCGGAGCTCCGGAAAGGTCAGTAACAGATTGGCCAGGTCACCTTTGGGATCCAGACAGATCGCTGGAATCCCATCGAGCGCGGCCTCTTCCAACAACGAGATGCAAAGCCCCGTCTTGCCACTCCCCGTCATGCCCACACACATCGCGTGAGTGCACAGATCGCGAGCGTCATACATGAGCAGGTCATCCAGCAATTCACCGGATTCTAAATCGTAGTGACGGCCGAGGTAGAACGAAGCGAGCTTCTCAAAGACTTCAGGGGACGGCGTAGACATGACTTCCTGAATCGAAAGGACGAGAGCAAAACACCCCTTCCGTTGTACCCGATCGAAGGGAGGTCGCGGATTGGGGCTCCGAGCGCTAGAATGCGGCCTTCCCAAGAAGTGAAACCGACTGTTGAGGTTGGCGAGGACCGCTCGATGCTCGACTTGTACGACAAGATCCAGGATGCCTGCGCAGCGATCCGCAGCAAGTTTAGCGAGACGCCGCGCGTCGCCATCATTCTGGGGACTGGGCTGGGCAACCTTGTCAGCGAAATCGAGATCGAAGCGACCATCGAGTATGGCGAGATCCCGCATTTTCCCACCTCAACGGCGACGAGCCACCGAGGACGACTGGTATGCGGCCGCATGGCTGGCGTACCAGTTGTGGCCATGGAGGGCCGTTTTCATATGTACGAAGGCTATCCACTCAAGCAAATCACGCTGCCCGTGCGAGTCTTCAAAGCCCTGGGCGCTGAGCTGCTGGTGGTTAGCAATGCGTGCGGCGGTTTGAATCCCTATTTCAATGCCGGCGACATCATGGTGATCGAGGATCAGATCAATCTGCTCGGCGACAATCCGCTGATCGGGATCAATGATGATCGACTGGGGCCGCGGTTCCCCGACATGAGCGAGCCGTATGACCAACAATGGGTTGATCGAACCATCAAGATTGGTCGCGATCTTGGACTGGGAATCCACAAAGGGGTCTTTGTTGCGGTAGCCGGACCGAATCTGGAGACCCGCGCGGAGTATCGCTTCCTGCGTCTGATTGGGGCGGACGTCGTTGGCATGAGTACGGTGCCGGAGACGATCGTCGCGGTTCACTGCGGGCTGAAAACCATCGGCCTGAGTGTGATCACCGACATGTGCTTGCCAGATGCGTTGCAACCCGCCAACGTCGAAGAAATCATCGCGACGGCGGGCAGGGCGGCTCCCGACCTGATCGCAATCATCCGCGGTATTGTTGATCAAGTCGGTCAGACTCGGATTGCATCACAGTAATGGATGTAGGCGAGTCTGTCCCAGACTCGCGAACGAAGCTGCGACGTATCAGTCTCGGACAGGCTGCAAATTTTTTGATGAACACTGCATTCGGAAGCGACTGTCTCAAAGATCGTCGCCGTTCGCTCCGTCGAACGCCAGCGCAAGTCCGGCGCTACGATCGGCGGAGCGATCGGCGACGATAGGAGAGACTGACCTACGGTATTCACCAGGCGCCGTCGATGCCCAACACAGAACTACTCGACGCGGCCGTTCGCTTGGTAAGTTCGACATGTCACGCGTCACCTCGAGTCGCGATCATCCTGGGCAGCGGCCTGGGAGGCTTAGCCGACCGGATCACGCCCGACGCCGTCATTCCCTATCAGCAGCTGCCCGGCTTTGGCACGTCGTCAGCCAGTGGACACCGAGGTCAATTGATCCTGGGACGACTCGATTCGGTCGAAGTGGTCGCGATGGCAGGGCGTTTTCATCGCTATGAGGGTTGGTCACTCGATCAAATCGCTTTTCCTGTGCACGTGATGCATGCGTTGGGTGCGCGGACGCTGATCGTCAGCAACGCAGCCGGCGGAGTGAATCCGAAGCTGCAAGTCGGGGACATCGTGGTGATTCGTGATCATCTCAATTGGCTCGGCGGGCAACGCGTGCCAAGCGGTGACTCCCCGGTGGTCTCGGCCGCCGCAGAATCGATCGCCGCAGAATCGGCCGCCGCAGCATCGATCCGGCGCCGCACCGAGGTGTACGACAGTCGACTGTCCCGACTTGCCATGCGAATCGCCGTCGAGCATCGATTTGACGCCTACTTCGGGACGTACCTCGCTACCTTGGGTCCCAACTACGAAACCCGCTCGGAGTACCGCATGATGCGGCGAATCGGTGCTGACGTGGTGGGCATGAGCACCGTGCCGGAGGTCTTGGCCGCCGCGGATGTCCGGATGCGCACACTGGGCCTCTCGATGGTCAGCAACGTGGCCATGCCAGACCTCGCAGTGAAGGCGGATCATGCCGAGGTCCTGGAGGCAGGCCAAGCAGCCGAGGCGAAGATGGAAGCCATCGTCCGAGGTGTGCTTCGTCAAGAACTTGCCGACGATTGATTCCCCGCGGGTGTTCAGATGACGAAGGGATGCGATAATCTTTCCAGATGGGATGGGTTGAGAAGGCGCTAGCGGTGGGCTGTTTGGCTAGCCCGAGGTTCACAGCCCACGGCTAGCGCCGAGGTTCACGGCCCACGGCTAGCGCCTGAGGTTCACGGCCCACGGCTAGCGCCGAGGTTCACGGCCCACGGCTAGCGCCAGGTTCACGGCCCACGGCTAGCGCCAGGTTCACGGCCCACGGCTAGCGCCTGAGGTTCACGGCTCGTGTAATGCAAACCGACTTGAACGATGACCGACTTTCCTGAACTTGATCCGCCTTCCGCACCGGGACGACCGGCGCCCCGTCGCAATATCGATTCTCGATGTCCAGCATGAGCATGGTGGACCTTTTAGCAGCGATTCGCGCCGTTCCCGTTTCCCCGAGTGACGAAAAGTTGACACAGGTGGATGTCACGGACTTGAGCGGTCAAGATCACGCCTTGATGCGTTTGGACCATCTGGTCCGAATCAACATGGAAGGCCGCCTGGGGGATTACGCTTTCGCGCGGAACTCGAAAGCCGACATTCGTTTGACCGGTAGCGTCCGTCACGGGGTCGGGGAAGGGATGAGCAGCGGTGCGATTCGAATTCGAGGTGACGCGGGGGTCGGCGTCGGCGCCACCATGTCCGGCGGAACGTTGGCGATCTACGGGACCGTCGGTGACCACTGCGGTGCTGGGATCCGAGGCGGAGGCATTTTCGTGCGTGGGGATGTCGGCAATGGAACCGGGGTCGGAGCCCTGGGCGGGATGCTCGTGATTGGCGGGAATGCTGGGGAAAACCTGGGGGATGCGGCGAGTAACGTCACCATTTTCATTCGGGGAACGGCCAAGAGTCTGGCGAAAGGTGTCACCGAGGCACCGCTGCGAAAGCGTGAACAACTTCGCCTCGGCTTGCTGCTGATCAACGCCTCCATCCGCGGCGACGCCAAAGAGTTTCGCCGGATCGTCCCGGAAGCCATGCTCGACGCCGAACATGCGAAACGAGGCGAGATCAACCCAAAATGGCGATAACGCAGGAATGCCGATCGCATACTTTTTCGGCGGGATAGAAACCAATGCATGACCGGCTTGCAAAACTGTTCTTGGCTTCGCCTCCGTCCGATACGGCTTGGACGGGACCGCCGCCCGAATGGCAACACCCGGTGATCAAGCGCCGTGATGGTCAACCGGTCAAGATTGCCCGACCACTTTTTTGGTACAACCCGCCATGGCATCAGTTGCCGACCGATCGTGCCAACTCGCTGGCGATGGCAGTCGGCCAGTTGGGCGTGACTGTGTCGGCACTGCGAAGCGACCTTTCGGCTGCGAATGCTCTCTCCGGCTTTCACGACGAGCCGATGAATGAGAGGAAGGGCAGGTCGGTCAGTCCACGGAGCCGCTTGCCCGTATCGTTCCGTATCGTCCCGAACGTTATGGTCTGGCCGATCGTGATTTTGATGGGGCCAAGATCATCGATGTCCGTTTGACGATGCATCGTGATGACACTGGCCGATTCGCCTATTCGGCATCTCAGATCGAACGCTGGGAAGCAACTCCAAGCGATCATCCTGTGTCGGGAGGCGGTTGGGTCCCCTCGGCGACATTTCCTCCCGATGTGATTTCGTTGCAGCAGCTTGGCGGTAAATTTGAACAACTTCGCATGCTGTCTCCGAGCGCCGCCGTTTTTGTCTCGATCGGTCCCTGGCGATTGGAAAAGGAGCTGCCTGCGGTGGTCGCCTGTCAACCGGACGGTGTGATTCTGCGGCTGGATGAACTGCAAAGCGACCAGAGTGACGGGATGGAACTCGCCGCGCTGACGCGGCATGCTCGTCGGCTGGTCGATCAAGCTGGCTCGCGGCAGATTCCGTTATGGATCGTTCCCGGACCAATCAGCGTCTTGGATGCAGTCAAACTCATTGCATTGGGGGCGTCGGCCGTGGCGATCGATCAGTGGTGCGACGGCATGTGGAAGAGTGCGATCAGCCAGGATCGTTCGCGCCGCCGCCCGACTTGGTTACGCTTCGATGCCATCGGCCAATGCATCGTACATGTCGCAATTGGTTGGCGAAGAGCTGCTTCCTTTGGTCACGCGACTTGCCGGGCTACTGAATTCGATGCAAAGCATGCCGGCGGAGCAGCGATTGGCGAGCCCCAGCGAGGAATGGTCTGAGCGATTGGGCTTAGTTCTCCAACTCATGCCATCGACTCAACGATGACGATATGGAACCGACTCCAAACTATTCGGATTGCGTTCGTCGGCTGACGCTCTGCGTCGCCGTCGTTCTCCTGTCGACAGGTCACTCGCGCAGCGACGACCCACCGATCTATCTTCCAAGACCGATCCGGAACGCGCGGCGGTGCTTCGTTCGCGACCTTGGATCGAAACGATCGAAAAGGAGATTCCTCCGCTCACGCATGACGCCTCAAGGCAGGATGCCGATGATCATGTGGCATGGTGTTGGTTTTGAACCGCTCAGTCGCGATCAGATTGATATTTTGCGACAGCGAGGACTTTGCCAACATCTTCAACTCAACGAAGCGATGATCCCTGCCGCCAAGGTGCTCGCCGATGCTGGGATGCCGGTGATTCTGATGGAGGGTCGAACCGATAGCTGGCCCTACTCGCTTGCGGATGAACTGAAAGGATGTGCCGGGTGAACGTACACCTGGTGACTGGGCGCACCAGTTTGATTTGACATTCGTGCCGCCGTGGTTTGGCAAAGAGGACTCGTCCCAATGGCACGGCGCCTGCCCCCATCGCACCGAGGGCTGGCAGGTCCTGGAGCAACAGACCAGGACCACCATGCAGAAGTTCAAGGACGCGGGGGTCCGTGTCGATGCCGTTCTGGTTGATTACGAAGGCGATCCCTATCCTTGGCCACATCTCTTTCGACAACTAAGTCATTGCCGACGCTGTCGACAAGAATTGCCAGCGGCAGTGGTTCAGAATGAATCGGCATGGCGAGACTATGCCTGGACGCAGTACGTGGGGCTCTACGATACCTACTTCGCCAAGCCGATCCTCGAAGTGTTCCCCGATGCCCTGGTGACCAACTGGCACGTGGTCCATTCCAGTCGAGAGGTGCCGGTCCGCTATTTCGTGAATGACATCTCGTTGCCCGAGCTACATCCGCAGTATTTCACTGCCACCAACCCGATCGCCTATGCCAGCGACGCGGCTTGGCGAAACCGTTGGGACCCTGCGACGGAGTTGACACAAGGTCGCGGTCGACGATTTCTACGCAAACGAAATCGTCCATCAAGTGGAAGCGGATCGTCGCAATCGAGAGGCAACCGGACGCACGACGGTGCGGAGCATTCCCTGGGTTGCCCGAGCTTGTCGCATCCCGGGAGTCGAATCCTCCGGTGTCCCCCTGATGAGTCGCGAGCGTTATCGAAGTTCGCTCGCTGATTTGTGGAAACTTGGCGTGCACAGCATGCAGATTTTCAACCCCATGCACGAAGGCTACGAGGAATTGGCACTCGCGGAAGTGCAAGATGCCGTCGCCGCCTATGACGAGAGTCTAAGTCAGCGGTAGCTTGTTGGCGTGGGTCGAACTTGCAGGGTGGGTCGAACTTGCAGGGCGGGTCGAGGAGCGACAGCGACGATGACCCACCTGTGGCTGCCCAATCGATCTACGACCACTGCGCCGTCAAGTCTCGCGCCCGTCATTCGACGTCAGCAACTCACGTCGCTTCTGCTCGATCACCGAATTGAATCGCTCTTCAAGCCTGGGATTGCTGCCGCGACAGCCGTCGACGACCTGACAAGCCCAATCGAGGTATTCCAGCTTCCGCTCCAGTGACCAATTTGCCGGATCCGAAGCGGAAAGGTCAGCAACATTACAGATCTTGTCTGCCAACTTTACTGCTTTGGCAGCTAGTGAAAGCTGTGGAGCGTGCTCGACCTGTCGACGCTTCCGCTCGTCTTTTGCCAGAAGCTTGTCGTCGGTTACTTCCTCCACAAGTCGACGCACGTCTATCCCGAACAACTCGTCAAGTTCAGCGATGGTCGTTTCCGTGTCCTCAAGGGTGTCATGAAGAATTGCAGCTTGAATCGCAGCAGGATCGTCGATCATGCCCACACGCACAAGCGTTTCGGCGACGAGGATTGGGTGATTGATATAGGGTGTTGCCATGGTGTCTTTGCGCCGCTGCGTCCGATGCTTCTCAGCAGCAAATCGCAGCGCTAACAGCAAACGTTCGGCCATCACGGCTGGTGATCGTTGTTCCATCACGACAACTTCTTCTCCTCGCTGCAAACAACAGCTATTCCTTGATTTACTCCACCGGTCGAATGCATCGCTTGATCACAACTCCCGCAAAATCTCCTCGGCGGCAATCCGCCCCGCTTGCATCGCGCCGTTGATCGACCCGTTGACGCGATAATCGCCACATACGAACAAACGATCTCGCAGCCTAGGTGATTGCACTGGCGGATTGAATGCCGGAGTCGATTGATTGGGGAGTGCGTTGGGAATGTGATACGTCCGGAGATGCGTCCAGGACTCAACAACCTTTCCGAACCATTGCCGTAGATGATCTCTCACCCCATGATGCAGCGAGCCGGAATCGAGCTGCGAATCCAACACGGTTGCCGAGATCAGCGACTGACCCGATGGAGCGTAGCTGGACGCAATTTGACTCGGCACACAGAGGTTGTTGACCAGTCCCTTGCCGGTGCCATTGAGCACAAGCATGCGATCTGGGAGCGGCGGCTGCGGCGCAGAAAAGTAGACACAGTTGACCGACCGCGATCGTGCGCGAGCGTCGAAAGCTCGGGCAGCAACTTCGCCGCCGCCGTTTGCTCCCCCGCCATCAGCAAGCTGCGGTATGCAATCGACTCACCGGAAGCAAGCTGCACGCACTGGTCATCGAGCGACGTGACCGGAGCGTTCAAACGGATCGCAGTCGGCAGGGAGTCCGCTTGCCAATTGATTAGAGATCGCGCCCATGCCACTGAGCTGGCAGGGCGGTGTCGCCGCGGCTGAACATCCGGAACACGAAGTACAACATGCGGCAGGACGTCTGCAACTCGCGATCGAGGAACACACCACCTAGAAATGGCCGCAGGAATCCCTCGATCATGGATTCTGAAAAACCCAATTGCCGCAACTCCTCTTCGGTCGATCGATCCGGTTTCGTGAAGACGTCGTCGAGGGTACCCCGCGACGCATCTCGTCGCAAACGAGCGATGCGAAACTTGTCCATCAGCCCTCCGGTTCGGGCGAACAACGTCGCTAGCGCGTGCTGCGGCCTTCGCCAGGGATCGGACAGTCGCTCGAAACCATCAGCCGTCCGGATCAGCGATCCAGGATCGAATCGCTGCAGGTTGAGTTTGTCGTAATCCAGTTGCTGCATCGCTTCCGGATAGGCAGTCAGCAACACCTGAAAACCTCGATCAAGCAGGAAGCCATCCACTTCATCGGTCCTGACGCGGCCTCCCACGCCATCGGAAGCTTCCAGTAGAAGAACTTCCGACGCCCTGTTCGTGCAACGTCTTCGCAGCCGTCAGTCCAGAGAGACCGGCACCAACAATGACAACGGGATCACTCATGCCAACTCCTTAGAAACCATCGAAAGTGCCATAGCATACAAGCACAGAATCGTCTTGCACGCCATTTCGTCGATGATCTCGCCCAGCCTGATTTGCTTGATCTTGGGGCCGAAGGTCCGGCCATTTGTGAATCGAAGCAGCAAACGGCCGGGCCGTTGGCCCTGCAATTCGCGGTGTAAATGGGAACCCAGCCCGTTGGACTGGGCTAGGTAAACGGACGGGGCGTTGCCCCGAAATCAAAAATCGCAACATCAAAACTCGCAAGCGAGTGAGTCCCGAGCCACCGTCCGACACACTCGCTTGCGCGTCGTGCTTGGATTCGCTACTCGAGAATCCGCTACGGTGTTGCCCGTTTGGAGATCGTGCAGGTTTCCATCCGTTGATTTGCAGTAATCGACGCATCGACTTCGAGGTCCATCGAGGGAGGTTGGATTCCGAATTCCTGGAAGAGTTGGGGTAAACAACAGGAAAAGCCGGGCTCTTCCAAGCCCATCTTACGAAGGCGAACAGGGCACTCTTGCTCGATTTGGAACGGGAATTGCCTCCTGGCTTGCGTCAACCGTTCCGCGCTCCGATCGTCTCCGTCTGCATAGTTTATGAGCACAATTCCAGATCAACAAACACGACCTGCACGCTTTACGATCAGTCCGGAACCTGACTTGGACTTGGACGGGTTCCTGACGACTCTACAGATGCTGATCCGTGAACCGGCGGTGGTCGGGACGGAAGATTCATTCTTCCGTGTGCTGCGCCGCGAACTGGAAGAGGTCGGCGTCCACGTTCGTTACTTCCAGGGAGTGCTCGTTGCACAAGGCACCGATCCGCATCGTTTGATCTTGTCGGCTCACATTGATCGGCACGGGTTGCTCTGCACCGGTCCGAACGAGTTTCAGTACGCTGCTTTCATCGCCGGGAATCAAAGCGAGCAAACAGGGGAATCCGTATCGGAACAAATGATGGGTTCGATTGCCGATCGATTTTGTGGCCAACGCGTGCAAGCTCACCTGCCATACACGGGAACGTACCAGGGACAGGGCAGCATCACGCGCTCGTACGTCTGCCCGCAGCGTAAGAACCTGATCTTTGAACTCGATGGTCTCGAGTCGTTGCAACCGGGCACGCCGGTATCCTTCCTCGATCGCTTGCAGATTTCTAACGGTTATCTATCCGCGCAGCTGGACAATGTGCTCAGCGTTGCGATGTTGATTCATCTCTTCCGGCAAGGCTTTCAAGGTACGGCACTGTTTACCGCTCAGGAAGAAGCGGGTCGAAGTTGGCGGTACGCACTCGCCTGGTTCCAGCGTCAAGAGCTCTGGACCGACCGACTGCTGGTGATCGATACAAGCCCGTATCCGTCGCGTGAAGCTGCTGACGCACAAGATGTCGTCCTTCGCCGCAAAGATGCCAACGGTGACTTTGCCGCACCACTGACCGACGAGCTTGTTGCTTTGTGCGAGAAGCATCGCGTTCGATACAGCTTCAAGGATGCCTACGTGGAAGCCTTGAATGCAACGCGGAGCAAGCCATTGTCGCTGGGCCGCACCGAACTGGGACGTTTGGTCGCCGCGACGCAGGGCCGAATCAATGGAACCACTCTCCAGATTCCGACCACCGGCTATCACACCACCAGCGAAACGACGTCGCTGCGCTCGGTGAGTTCGGCGCTGCGATTGCTGGCCAGTTTCTTGTAAGCGGGAGGGCAATCCGCTGCGCACGCTGGAAGGACAGTTCTCAACAGTCCGATTGGATTGCCGGTCACGACTCCCTGACCTTCCAAAAACACCGTAAACTACTGCTCGAGGGGCTGTAGCTCAGTCGGTTAGAGCAGGGGACTCATAATCCCTGGGTCGCGGGTTCGAGTCCTGCCAGCCCTACTGAACGCCAAAAAGGTGTCCGACACCTTTTTGGTTATTTGGGAAAGATGCTTGGTCTTCCTCGCGGGCGCATCGTGGATTCCAGACCCAGTCGTCGGGCGGTCGACTCGACCCAGCCTGCATCTCCAAACGGACAGCCCCGTTTTACACACCAACGGAGCTGCTGGCGTTCTCTTGGGGTTAAATCGGACCGGACCCGGTCAACCCAGTTGTTCGGGCGAGGGATGGGCCAAGGTGATAGAAATGCTTTCTCCCGGCGAGACCCGTGAAGCCGACGCCAAAGGCTTCCGAAACGCCAGTGATTCGGGTCAGAACAGAGCCCTGCAGACAGCGCATTTCGCTCGACGTAACGACAGACCGCGAGAAAGTGATCGTCGCACTGTACGGGAAAGGACTTGAATCGACCTTGGTAGAGATGGCCCTCACCGGTGGTGTCATAGTGGGCGTGATGGCGCTGAGTGTGGGTGAGGCAGAGCCACTGTCCGAATCGCCCCATCTCGCCATTCTTCTGCGGGCTGACGACCAGGTGCCAATGATTCGGCATCAGGCAGTAGCAATACAGCTTCAGTTCGACGCGTTCGATCGCCTCCGCCAAAATCTGCTCAAACGCCTCGTAATCGGCGACCTTTCGAAAGATGGTCGCCCGCCGATTGGCCCGGTTGAGCATGTGATAGATGCCGCCGGCCTCATCCGCCCGTTTGATTCGCCCCACCGTTCACCTCCCTGGTACGGACCCAGAGGCTAGCGGCCCAGCATCGACTCGTCAAACAAAAAAGGCTATCGCAAGCGACGACACCAACTTCACCACGCCACGGCGACGCGAAGCGATCAGGAACGCGTCTTCGCCAGTCTACCAAAAAGGTGTCGGACACCTTTTTCTGGATGCCGAAGACCGTGCTTGACCGACCGCAATCATTCGTTGGAGAAAGCAAAAGGAGGTCGCGCGTGCTTTCGAAATCAGTTGGGGGGTGGTAAAAGGGTGGGTTCTGCGAGAGGCCCGTGTGAGGAGGGAGACTGGGGTTTGTCGGTTCAATATCTATTCATCGGGAGAATGCATCATGCGTCACATCATTTTGTTCGGTTCGATCTTCTCGCTTCTTTTGGCATGGCCGGCGTCTGCCGATGAAGCCGACGTCAAGCAGGCGATCACCGAATATGCTCGTGCCTTCAACGCCAAAGACGTTGATGCAGTGAGTGGTTTTTGGACAGAGAATGGGGTCCACATTGATCGCGAAACCGGCGATCGCACCGAAGGACGTGATGCGATCAAGGCGGATATCGCGGCCTCCATAGAGCAGAACCCAGGCACGCAACTGGTGGGACGAGTCGAGAGCGTTCGATTCATCAAACCCGATGTTGCCAACGTCGAGGGCGAGGTCACGGTAAGTATTCCCGGGGAGGATCCCACTCGCACCCTGTTCTCGGCGATTCTCGTTTCCAGCAATGGAAAGTGGATGATCGATTCGATCGAAGAATCAACGGTTCCAGTGCCCGCAACCAGCGCCGATGCGCTCAAAGATCTGGATTGGTTGATTGGTCGCTGGGTCGATGATAGCGGTGATGCTCGCGTTGATACCACGTTTCGCTGGGCGGCCAGCAACGCCTTTCTGTTGCGATCGTTTGTGGTGACCACCGCCGACGGTGATGTCCGTGAAGGCACTCAGGTCATCGGATGGGATCCGCGAAGCAACGAAATCCGCTCGTGGTCCTTCCAAAGCGATGGCTCGTTCGGCGATGCAACCTGGTCCAAGAGCGGTGATGATTGGCTAGGCAAATCGAGTCAGACGCTGGCCGATGGACGAGCCGCGTCCGGAACGTTTGTCTATTCGCCTGTCAGTGAAAACGAGATCTCAATCCGCCTGATCGGACATGAGATTGAAGGCGAGCCCCAGCCCACCGACGCGGCGATCACGATCAAACGCGTGGTGGAAGCCACGCCGGCGACTGATGCCGCAACCACCAACTAGTCACGGCAACGAGGAGCAACCAACGATGAACAAGCCTAACAAGTGGATGACGGTCCTCGCTTCCATCCTCATGCTGTTGACCACCAGTGATCTGTACGCAGCCGGTGGATTCAAAGGTGGCGGCGGTCGCGGAGGCGGCGGTCGCGGAGGCGGCGGCGCACGACCGGCGTCGCGTCCGCAATCCCGACCTCAATCCCGACCTCAATCCGGCCTCAAGCACGTCCGCAATCGCGCCCCAGCACACCGAACCTGGGGAATCGAGGGGGTGGCAGTCGTCCGAGTACTCGCCCCGCCAGCAAACCATCGATCAGCCGACCTTCGGTCAGTCGACCAACGGCGAACCGACCATCAACTCGACCAACACCGAGCCGGCCGTCACCGAATCTACCGTCGATGAACCGCCCTTCAACATCTCGTCCGAGCGTCAATCGGCCGAGTAGCGGAGGCGGGCTCAAGCCATCGACGCGGCCGTCAACCCGTCCATCCGCGACCACGTCCTTCAACGCGTCCGTCCCCTGGTGGTGGATCGCGTCCGGACCTCTCCAATCGGCCCTCCACGCGGCCGAGCGTTCCAAGTTTAGGTGGTGGTTCCGGCAATCGACCGGATATCAATCGGCCGAATCGACCTGGAACTGGCGACCGCCCGGGGCTGGGGAATTTACCCGGCACAGGGAATCGACCCGGCACAGGGAATCGACCCGGCACCGGAAACCGACCTGGTATCGGTGATCGACCCGGTATCGGTGATCGACCCGGTTCTGGCAACCGGCCCGGTATTGGCAATCGACCCGGCACTGGCAATCGACCTGGCGGCAACGTTGGGGCCCGCCCACTGCCGGGCGACTTGGGCGATTTTCTTGGGATGGACCGACCGATCAATCCCGGTGGCGGCGGTGGAAACCTGCCGGGAATTGGTAATCGACCTGGCACCGGCGATCGACCGGGCATCGGTGATCGACCGGGCATCGGTGATCGTCCGGGCATCGGTGATCGTCCGGGCATCGGTGATCGTCCGGGCATCGGTGATCGTCCGGGTATTGGTGATCGACCCGGTATTGGTGATCGACCGAACCTGCCGGGCCTTGGCAATGGCAACCGTCCTGGCCTTGGCAACGGCAACAACATCGGTAACCGCCCAGGTTTGGGCAATCGCAACGATTTCAACAACATCAACATTGGCGACATCAATGTTGGCAACAACGTGATCAACAATCGCCCGACTTGGGCCAACATTGATCGCAACCAGATCAACAACATCAACAATCGCTGGGGGAATCAGATCGGCGGATTGTCCAACTGGGGCAATCGCTATCCCGGCCGATTGGATTATTGGCATGGTTGGGGCAACGGTGTTCGTGCCGGATGGAACTGGGGTCGATACAGCAACTGCTTCAGCCCCAATTGGTGGTCCAACCATCATCACGGGTTTGGTGGATGGCATTACGGTTATGGCTTCCAGAGTCACCCGTGGAATTATTGGTGGACGATTCCGACGTTTGCCGCCTGCACGAGTTGGTTCAACTGGTCGGCGCCGGCCACCGTTTGGTCAGCAACCGGTCTACTATGACTACGGTCAAGGAGGCAACGTGGTCTACGAGAACAACGTCGTGTACATCAACGGCGAGCAGGTTGCGACGGCGGACGAGTTCGCCGAGAGTGCTGCAGTGCTGGCGACCGTGCCACCACCGGCCAGCGAGGAGGAAGCAGCGCAAGTCGAATGGATGCCGCTGGGTACCTTCGCCGTCGCCGCTGATCAACAAGACGTTGATCCGAGCCGCGTGGTGCAGTTAGCCGTCAGCAAGGAAGGAATCATCAGCGGAACGCTCTACAACACCGAGACCGACCTGGCCCAATCGGTGCAAGGTCAGGTCGACAAGGAGACGCAGCGAGTCGCGATGCGCATCGGCGAGAGTGAAGACATCATCGTTGAGTCCGGACTTTACAACCTGACCCAGGATGATGCGCCATTACTGGTACACTTCGGAGCTGATCGCGTCGAAAACTGGCTGCTGGTCCGAATGGAGAATCCGGAGGAGCCGTCTAATTAAGGGCGGAACCGAATCTGGCTGATCGTGTTCACACACGCAGCGGGAGGCAGTTTGCCCTCGCTGCGTTTTTCTTTTTGCAGACAACTTGGCGGCATGACCGCCGTCCTTCGTGATTCCGCGTTGAAATCCGAGTCTCGGAGAGGCTGTGAATTTCCCAGCATGCACTGCATTCCCAAGCGAATGCCTCAAAGATCGTCGCCGTTCGCTCCGCCGAACGCCAGCGCAAGTCCGCCGCTACGATTACATAGCAGCGATCGGCTACATAGCAGCGATCGGCGACGAGAAAGATCCGAGTCCCCGAGCGACTCGACGACTGTAGGCCAGACTCTTCGGGGCTGAGCTTTTCCGCATTTTCACGGATGTTGGGCTTCATCGTTCGAGTACAACACTGGGACGCGATTGCCACCAAATTTGAACGAGTTCCCCCTCATGCACCTTCGTCGTCCAATCTTGATGTTCGTCCCAGCGCTCGTTTGCCTGTTGAATCCAGGATCGAACCGCCTGGTCGCGAAGGACTTTTTTTTGACCATTGGTGGTGGCTACGCGCCGTCAGGCAACCAGGTTTCGCTTGAGAAGAACATCTTGTACTTCCAGCGTGCACTTCGCGAGCAGCAACTCGATCGATCACCACAAGCGATCTTCTTCGCCGACGGTCTTAGCTCCGAGCATGACCTGCAGGTCATTGATCGGGACACGGTTCCGAAAGCGAACCGGCTGATGGCAGAATTTTTTGGCGATTCGGATGATCTTGGTTTGAGCTACCGCAATCATCAAGTCAATGGTGTACGCGGCAGCACCCGTCCAGAGAACATACGTAAGTGGTTTGCCAACGACGGCCGCCAATTGAAGCGTGGGGATCGATTGATCGTCTATGTCACGTCCCACGGCAACCAGAGTTCGGATCGGCGTGATCCCTATGACACCACGATTGCGACCTGGGGTAACACGTCCATCAAGATGAAGGAGTTTGTCAAACTGCTTGATGAACTGGCCGATGGCGTCGAAGTGGTTGCGATCATGGTCCAGTGTCACGCTGGTGGGTTTGCGAGATTCATTTTCAACGGCGGGGATCCTGAGAAGGGGTTATCGTCGCAGCGACGGGTTGGCTTCTTCGCCACCGTGCATGACCGGTCGGCAGCCGGCTGCACGCCGGAAATTGATGAAGCAAGCTATGTCGAGTACAGCACCTATTTTTGGGCGGCGATCTCAGGTCGCGATCGGAGCGGGCGCGCGATTGACCGACCTGACTACAACGGTGACGGCACCATTTCATTCGATGAGGCCCATGCCTATGTGATCCTCGCCGCCGACACCATCGACCTGCCAGTGAAGACATCCGGTGAGTACCTGACCGTTCACAGTAAGTTCGGTGAGGTTGATTCCGATTTACTCACCAATGACGAACCGTATGAAGACGTGTTGGCGCTCGCCAACCCAGTTCAGAAGGCCATTCTCGAGGGACTTTCCGAGCAACTTGACCTGAAGGGCAGCGATCGACTGGTCGACGCCTGGAAAGCGACCAGATCGACTCAAGCGGACAACCGCAACCGATCCCGAGGTCGCCGCTCAGCATCACCCCAAGATCGGCTCCGCATGAAGATCAGTAGCGACCTGAAGAATCGTTGGCCAGGACTGGCCAACGTGCTCAATCCGATTTCGCGATCGAACTGCTGACTTCGCGCAGCGGTGAGTTCATCCAGGCGATCGAGGGTCATCCTGATTACGACCGCTACCGACAGCTTCAGCGCGAGTCCGATGCGGCCCCCGACGAACAAAAGCGAATGGTCAAGTTTGATCGCTTCTTGCGCGCCGCCGACAACGTCATCCTGACCGAGAACCTGCGCCGCATGAAGGACGCAAATAAGATTCGCGAATTCGAAGCCCTGCTCAAAGCGGAACAGACCGGGTTGAAGGGCGAGAAGTAAGTAGCGAGGAGCGAGGGGCGAGGGGCGACCGCGGAGCGGTCAAAGACGGTAGCCGGGGGTCGCGATAGCGCACCTCCGGAAGCAGTTCTCATTTGGATGCCGACCCCGTAGGGCGTCGCAGATCGGCATGCGTGAACGTCTGCGACCCGTTCCGGGTCGGTAGGTGATTGCCGTACCGTTTCCGGGGGTGCGCTGCGCGACCCCCGGCTACCGTCTTTGACCGCTCCGCGGTCCCTACTCGCTACTCGCTACTCGCTACTAACCTCTCATAAGCTTCGCGGTATTTCTCGGTGGTTTGCTTGATCACCTCCGCGGGTAGCGCGGGGGGATCGCTGTTTTTGTCCCAACCACATTGGGACAACCACTCACGGACGAACTGTTTGTCGAATGACGGTTGGGCGCGTCCGGGCTGGTACTGATCGGCGGCCCAGAATCGGGAGCTGTCGGGGGTCAAGACTTCGTCCACCAGCACCAGTTCATCACGCACGATGCCGAATTCAAACTTGGTATCAGCGATCAGGATTCCGCGCGACGCGGCGTGCTCACAGGCGGCGCGGTAAATATCGAGACTGGTTTGACGCAGCTGGTGCGCCAGGTCGCTTCCCAAATCGTCAATCATCCGCTCGATGCTGACGTTTTCGTCATGCCCTTGTTCGGCCTTGGTGGCGGGCGTGAAAATGGGTTCCGGCAGGCGATCACACTGCCTGAGTCCCGGAGGCAGCTTGTTCCCACAGACCTCGCCGGTTGCTTCGTACTCGCGCAGGCCGCTCCCCTCCAGATAACCGCGAACCACACATTCGAAGGGGATCACCTGAGCCTTCTCGGTCAACATCACCCGTCCCACCAGCGGATCGACATCGAACTGTGAGCGGATCGAGGGAGGAATCTCAGTCGAAATCAGGTGGTGCCGAACGTTGAGCAGTTCGAACCAAAAGGCACTCATCGCGGTCAGCAACCGCCCCTTGTCGGGAATTCCGCTCGGCAAAATGTAATCGAACGCGCTAATCCGATCGGTGCTGACGATCAACAGGAAATCGCCGAGATCATAGACATCTCGGACCTTGCCGCTGCGTCGTGGAAAGGGGAGCTGCGTTTCCAGCAAGGCGCCGAGCGAATCGAATCGGTAAAGTGTCGAGTCAGTGGTGGGCGTGTTCATTCCGGTAATTTCGCAAACCATTCACTCGCAGACAACCGACCATCCCGTCGCAGACCGGGGGCGGAGCGAGTACGATACTGGTGTTCCGGTCGCCGCTGGGTCGCCAAGATGCGACGGTGTCGCGGCCGAAACCTGGTTACGTTCCCCTCTCATCCGTTACGCTGCGGCCCGCCGACATGGGGCAATTCCACTTCGATGTCCCTGAACCGGCAAGCGACTTGATCAGTCGTTCGCTGTGGCGTGATGCCTACATCTGTGGCATCGAGGGGGTGCCTTGGCAATCCCGCAACTCGTTTGACGGGTCGCACTTGGCGATCTCGAGAGGGATCGACTCGTCCGGCAAGCTATACATTGCCTGCCCGCTGGAAGGATTTGGCTACCGCACGCTCAGCACTTGCAGCCTGCGGCCGTTGGATGGCGAAGCCTACCACTTGCCGCTCGAACTGGCCCGAGGGAGCTGTTTTCGAGCACGGGTGCAATCCGATGCCTGGCGGCGTGCCGGGCTGGTGTTGAGCGAGCAGTTTGAAGAACTGTTGCTAGAAGGCACCGAGCATTTCTTGGACGCGGCCCAACGTCGAGCCGACCCGGGACGATCGGCGGAAGCGGCGATCGAATCGATCCTGACATTGGAGCGAGCGATCGCCGATCTTGGCGAGAGCTACGCGGTCCAGTCGATTGCTTTTCGGAAGCAGCGTGAGCCGCACATTGGGACGTTGCTGGCCGGCACGTTGATTCCGCCTTCTCCGACCTCGTCACCCCACAGCGCCGCGTTTTGCGACACCTTCAATTCCGCAGCGATTCGACTGAGTTGGGCCGACATCGAAACGGATTCCGGCCGGTTTGATTACGGGGCCGCCGAACACTCGATTCGATTTTGCGCGAGCAAGGGGATGCGAATCATTGGTGGGCCGCTGATCGACTTTCGCGATCGACTGATGCCGCATTGGCTCTATCTGTTAGAAGACAACTTCGACACGTTCTTCAATTCTGTGATGGGATTCGTGGAGAAGACGGTCGCAAAGTTTCGTGGTCAGATTCAGCTTTGGAATTGTGCCAGCGGACTCAATACTCCTGGCCCGTTGAATCTCGACGATGAACAGGTGATGCGGCTGAGCATTGGGATTCTGCAAACGGTTCGGCGGACCGACCCGACCACGCCAGCGATCATGTCGTTTGATCAGCCCTTCGGGGAATACCTTGCCAAGGATCCCGACGGCATTTCACCGTTGCACTTCGCCGACGCACTGGTGCGCAGCGGACTTGGGAATGGCCGGCATCGGCTTGGAGTTCCGCGTCAACTACCAAAGCGACGCGACGTTGCCCCGATCCGTCCGTCGATTTCGGCCAGATGATCGATCGCTGGGCGACACTCGGAATTCCGATGCTGGTTCAGCTTTCGGTGCCTGGAGGCAGCGGGCCGGATGCAACATGCCCTCTCCCCGACCCAGGTGCTGCAATGCGACACACAATCGGCCGACCCGGCAGCGGAGCAGTTGCGAGTTGCCGGCCCGATGATTCGGACTCTGCTCGCCAAGCACATCGTGCACGGCGTGGTTTGGGACGGCTGGTCCGATGCCGAACCGCACGTGATGAGCCATTCCGGCTTGATCGACAGCAACGGTCGAGAGCGGCCGCTGCTGGAATACCTGGCACGCGTGCGGCGAGAGTTCTTAAACTAATGCAGCCGTACGATAGGCTTTCCAGCCTGTCACGCGATTCACCGTCTGCACTTGCCGACAAGATTGGCAGGCTGGAAAGCCTATCGTACGAGACGAAGTACAGCGCCTCAAACCTCGCCTTGCCCCCATGGAATCGTCCATCATGACTGCCAGCCTTCGCTATCCGCATTCTCATTCGATCTGTCGTCACCGCGCCCGAGTCGTCATTGCATGTGCGAGCATGCTGGCTAGCTCACTGGTGACGTCGCGCCACGGCGCAAGAAGCCGCGACGGTCAGGATCGAACCGGCCGGCAAGATCGAAACGGTGCACAAGGGATTTGACTTTACCGAGGGACCGGCATGGGATCCACGCGGGACGCTTTACTTCAGCGACATCCCCAAAACGACGATCCATCGACTGGACGCAGGCGACAAGTTGTCAAGTTTTACAACCGACTCCAAGTACACCAACGGCATCATGATCGCTGCCGACGGCCGCATGTTGGCATGTCAAATGGACGGTCAAGTGGTGGCCTACAACGTGGAAACCGGCGCGGTCACCGTTCTGGCCGACGCTTACGAAGGCAAGCGATTCAACGCACCAAACGATTTGGTTATCGACAATCAGGGAGGGATCTACTTTACCGATCCACTGTTTCGGGCTCCGGATCCCTTGCCGCAAGTGGTGCAAGCGGTTTACTACATCGCACCCTCGGGCGTCGTCAAACGGGTCACCGATCACATAGCGGCCCCGAATGGCATTGGATTGTCGCCAGACGGAAAGCGTTTGTATGTGATTCCAAGCCAGCAAGCCGAAATGCTCGTCTACGATGTCGACGGACCTGGTGAACTATCCAACGGCCGAACGTTCTGCCGAGTCACACAACCGGCGGGCAAGGAAGGTACTGGCGGAGACGGCATGACCGTGGATGTCCAAGGCAACGTCTACATCACGACCAATCTGGGAGTCGAAATCTTTTCGCCGGCAGGGAAAGCAACTCGGCCTGGTGGAATTCCCCGAGCAACCGGCCAACGTCTCCTTCGGCGGCCCCGAGAGGACCACGATGTATGTGACGGCAAGAACGGGACTGTACCGTGTCGAGATGCCGATCGCGGGCTTGCCGCCGAATTAATGGCTGATGCCGTACGACAGGCTTTCCAGCCTGTCGATTTTGGTCATCGAGCGCAGAGGCGTAAATCGTGTGACAGGCTGGAAAGCCTATCGTACGGAGTACAGAATCGTGTGACAGGCTGGAAAGCCTGTCGTACGGAGAATCGTTTGACAGGCTGGAAAGCCTGTCGTACTTACCTTGCCAATTGGCTGGCACATCCGGTTGCTGCCAGACACTCATGCCACCGTCGACGTACAAGGTTTGACCGTGAATGTGACAGGCAGCATCGGAGAGCAGAAAAACGGCCGCACCTGCGCAAACCTCCGCGCCGGGAACCTGGCCGTTGGGCGTGTGCAACTTCATCCATGAGTCGAGTCGCGTGTCTCGATTGAGCACATCGGTCAGTGGCGTTCGGACCAGCCCCGGCGCGACCGAGTTGACGCGAATTCGATGCGGCGCCAACGTCACGCATAGCGACCGTACCATCGCGGCGACTGCGCCCTTACTCGTGTCATAGGCCGTGTGATCAGGCTCCGACAGCAAGCCATTGATCGATCCCGTGAACAACACGCGACCCTCGATTCCCTGTTCAACCCACCTTCGGGCGAAGGCCTGCGTGAGAAAGAATCCGGCTGCCACGTTCAAGTGCATCGTCTTCTGAAAACACTCATAGTCCAGCTCGAAGTAGGGCGGATCGATGTAGGTCCCGGCGTTATTGACCAGCAGATCGATGCCCGGCATGACCCGATCGATCTGTTCCAACAAGTGGTCCAGATACTGCGAAGGTGGCTGCGCAAGATCCACGGTCAATAATTCCGCCGCAACACCGCAGTCACGACAAGATGCCAGCGTTTGCTGGGCCAGCTCGTCATCCCGCAGGCCCAACAACAGCACGTCGGCTCCCGCGTGAGCGATCGCCATCGCCATCGCGGCGCCGACGCCTTGGGTGCCACCGGTCACCAGCGCACGGTGACCTCCCAAGTGAAAGGGATTGCGATCCGAAGACACCATGGCGTCCTGTGTCATCGAGCTAAATCTTTCAGTGGATCCATCGGCTCAATTCAGCGTGGGCCTGGGCTGAGCGGCGTAGTCCTTGGAATCGGCGGCTGCCACCGCGGCATCGAACTCGCCCTGGTAAAGCACAACACGATAGCTCAACCGCATCTGTTCGCCATTCTTGAGAACCACGCCCTCCGTCTTGTCACCACCGACAAAGTCGTGCACGCCGAAGGGGTTGGCGGCAAACAAACCGTACGTCCGCACATGCCAGCGAGTGGGATACCCAAAGCTCTCGGGGTGATCATGAATCGTGACGCCCACGATGTCTTCGTCGACTGGACCCGAGTAGTCGACCCAGGCTGACTTCTTTCCCCAAGCATCCTTGTCGTGCTCCCCTTGCGCGTTCGTAATCTTGCCTCCCAGCTTGGCATCGGCCTTCATCGTTCCGGCAACTCGAATGCCGAACGATCCTTCCTTGGTATCGCCAAAGTTGACGTCCCCGTCGGTTGCCTTGAGCAGGAAATCGCAATCGATGATGCGTCGTCCTCCGACGCTGCGAAAGGTGAATCGACGAACGTCGGACAGGATGCGTTTTCCGTCGGGACCGTTCCAGTCGTTCTCGGTCTCAATCACAACGCTGCCGTCATCGTTGGCCTTGGCCGACCCCTTGGTTTGAACGATCTTTCCGCAATGTGCATCATCGAGCCAAAAATCGACTCCGTTGACATCACCGTGCGTCAACCAGAACGAACGATGATGATCATGGTCGCTCTTCTCATTCGGCCCCGCCTCCTTCATCGGAAAGTCCCGGGTCATGCGATGACCACCAGGTCCGACGAGTGGATAAATGATCGGCTTGCCGTTGCTGTCGAGCACGTAGCCGGCGAACAACTGGTCACCTTGAGTGATCGTCCAGCCGGGCGGATCCGTGCTTTCAACAACCGTGAGGGGTTCCACCGCCGCTACGGGGGCTTGACCATAGGACGGTGCGGAGAGCCGAAATCCAACGGCAAACATCGCGATCGCCGCGGCGGCCAGGATGGACGTCAATCGAGAGGAAGGACGTAGGGTCATACGTTGGTTCTCTGGTGGGAGGGATTCTTCGGGTTGTGAGAGAGTACAGACGGCTTTGCGACGCGTTCTAACAACAGACGCATCGTGCGGATTCGTCGACATCGTGATCGACCGACTATCATACTGTTCTCGAAGCTGACATTGGGCGGCATGCGACTGGCCCGACTCAGCCCGCCCCCTCTCTTTTCTCGATCTGTCACTTTTCTCGACTTGTAACGTGCCCCAATGGGAGCCCTGCCTGCCAGGCCCCGCGTGCCTCAGACGAAGAGTAACGCATGAATCCACGGCGAAGCATTGCTGCAGGCGTCAGGTACCAGCTATCTGTCGCTGCGGTCGCGTTGGCAACTTGTCTTGTCACCGGCCCTTCGGCAGAAGCCCAGAAGAAGAAGCCGTCGAACCAGAAGCCAGCCAGTCGCCAAGCCGGCCAAGATCAACTTGCCGGAAAGTGTCCGGCAAAAGCCTGGCAAGATCATGCAGGTCGCCGCCGTGAGTCCGTCGACCCGAGCGCAAGTCGTCGGCGCGGCCAGTCGCCTCGATGGCTACGTCGAGACCAAGCTTCTCGACCAGAACCTCGAGCCCAATCGGATGGCAGAGGACGAAGTGTTTCTTCGCCGCGTCTATTTGGACGTTGCCGGACGGATCCCCACGCTCGGCGAAGCAACCGACTTCCTGGAATCAGCCGATCCCAACAAGCGTGAGGAACTGATCGACAAGCTGTTGAGCAGTCCTGATTACGTCAGCAACCTGTACAACTTCTGGGCCGACACGTTGCGATTGGTTGAACGACCGCAACCCAACATCGTGGCCGACCCTTACCTCAGCTACATCAAGGAATCGATCCGCACCAACAAGAAGTACGACCAATGGGTTTACGAAATGCTGACGGCCAACGGGAAGGCGTGGGAAGACGGGGCGGTCGGCTATCAGTTGCGTGACGACGGCATGCCGTTGCCCTACGTCGACAACACGGTCCGAGTCTTCTTGGGGACTCAAATCGGCTGTGCCCAATGTCATGACCATCCGTTCGACGATTGGACGCAGTACCAGTTCTATCAACTGGCTGCCTATACCAATGGCACCCGCACTCGGATTCAAAAAGGTTCGCCGGGATTTGACAAGCAGAATCCGGCCAACCTGTTGATCAACGAAGCGAGGAAGAAGCATGACAAGGGACGCGTGCCGGGTGAGTTCCAGCGGATTGCTCGCGCGAACACGTACGTCGTCAGCGAAGTCAAAGCGACGATGCGATTGCCTCACGATTATGCCTACTCGGACCACAAGCCGAACGAAGTCGTCAAGCCGGCCGTGCTCTGGGGGGAGATCCCGACCAAGGCGATCAACAGCTCACCACGTGAACAGTTTGCCGCCTGGTTAACGAGTCCTGACAACCCGCAATTCAGCAAGACCATCGCCAATCGAATCTGGAAGCGTTTCCTCGGCGTTGGGCTGGTCGAGCCGATCGATGACTTTCAAGACATCAATCCATGCTCGAATGAACCGCTGCTCGAATTTCTCAGCCAAGAGATTGTGCGGAATGACTTCGACCTCAAAGAGTTCATTCGCACGATCCTTTACAGTCGAACCTATCAACGCGAAGCGAATGATTACGATCCTTCCAGCGATCAGGTCTATTACTTTCCGGGGCCTGTCGTCCGCCGGATGACCGCGGAGCAGGTTTGGGATTCGATTCTTACCCTGGCCGTGCAGAACCCTTGGCCATTCCAGCGTCCGACGGCCGAGGAGATGGCGCCGGTGCTGGACCTTGACTTTGGCAGCGATGACTACGACACGGTCAAGCAAAAGTCCGAGCGGTTCAAGGAATCGTACTTCATGGGGACCTACAAGCGGTCACTCAACAAGCACGCCTATCAGGGCAACGTGCTTTGTCGGGCCAGCGAGTTGCCCTCACCGTTGCCGGCCGAACACTTTCTTCGTCAGTTCGGTCAAGGAGACCGCGAAACGATCAACGGATCACAACAGGATGCGACCGTTCCCCAGATCCTGGCCATGTTCAATGGGCCGATCACGCACGTGATGCTGGAGGCGGGTTCCGCGATTGTCGACAACGTGATGGGACTCGACGCGGCGCGAGATCGCGTCGACGCGATTTTCCTCAGCGTCTTGACGAGACGTCCAAGTCCGGCGGACCGCAGAATCGCCGCCAGCGAGTTATCGAAAACACGTCAGGACAACATCGGATACGGCAACATCGTCTGGGGCCTGCTGAACACGCGAGAGTTCTTGTTCGTTCAATAATTCACGAGCTAATCGTCGGCGAGTCTCTCCGAGACTCGCAAGACATGAACTTCCGCGGTGTCCGTCTCGGAGAGACTGACCTAGCCGACGAAGAACCTATTCAAAAGGCAACCTCATGTCCCGACCCGAATACTGCAGCGAAGACCGCCGTGCGTTCATGAAATCGATTGCCCGGCAAACGCTGGGTGTTTCGTTTGCCGGATCGGTCGCCGCCCCCGGACTGTTCGGCGAAGTCGACGCGGCCGGCAAGACGCCGGCCGGCAAAGCCAAGCACATCATCTATCTGTTCATGGACGGAGCGATGACGCACCTGGACACCTTCGATCCGAAAGTGGGCGTCGAGGAAGCCGGCGAAACCAAGCCGATCCAGACGCGGGTTCCTGGCATGCAGTTTGGTGATCGATTTCCCAAGCTTGCTTACCTGGCCGGTGCGATTGCGGTGGTCCGCTCGCTCAGCACCGAGACCGGAGCGCATGACAAGGGCAAGTACTTGATGCGAACCTCCTACAAGCAGCTCAACAGCATTCAACATCCTGGCATGGGCGCATGGATGGTCTCCGAGGTCGGTCGACTGAACCTGGATCTACCCGGCAACTACTTGATCGGTGGAGGCAATCGACACCCGGGTGCCGGGTTCCTGGAGCCATCGCTATCGCCCGTCCCGATCGCCAACGCCGGATCGGGCCTGGAAAACACGTCGCTACCAAAGTACCTGTCCCCCGAACTGTTTCATCGACGCCTGACACTGGCGAGTAAGTTCGACGAAGCGTTTCAGAATCGTCGTCAGAACAACCAGGTCGAAGCGTACAACCAGCTCTATGTCGAAGCTCGTCGTCTGATGGGGAGCGAACACCTGAAGGTTTTCGACATCAACGAGGAGCCGCAGCCGATTCGCGAAGCCTATGGCAACAACCAACTCGGTCAGGCTTGCTTGTTGGCCAGACGTCTGGTGCAGAGCGGGGCCAGGTTTGTCGAAATCAACTACGGCGGCTGGGACATGCATCAGGATCTCTACACGCGACTGGACGAGAAAGCCTCGCATCTGGATACGGCGCTGGGCAACCTGATGCGAGATCTGCACAGCAAGGGTCTGCTGGACGAAACGCTGATCGTGCTGACGACCGAATTTGGCAGAAAGCCGGCGTTGAATGTCAACGGCGGTCGAGACCATCACCCGGGAGCCTTCAGCAGCCTCCTGATCGGCGCGGGAATCCAAGGGGGACAGGTCTACGGGGCGTCGGACAAACATGGCTTCTCGGTCGAGAAGGACTCGGTTTCGGTCGCCGAGTTCAACACCACGATCGCCGCGGCGGCCGGACTGCCGTTTGACGAAGAACGCTATGCCCCCAACGGGCGTCCGTTCAAAATTGGCGGTGGAAGCGAACCGATCGCCGCGCTGCTTGCGTAGGCCGTGGTCAAGGAGCGGCGACCAAGCCCCCGCATCGAGGGCTTCCCAGTCATTTTTCCTGGAAACAGGGAAACGCAGGGGGCTGTCGACGGATTTCGAGCGGTCGCCGACTTCATCGCCTGCCGCCACGGAAATGGTGGGTCCCCGTCGCGGTCGCTCCTTGACCCACCCTGCGGCAGAGCCGATTAGAATGTGGATTCGATCTGCTCATTCCACTCTGAGACGAGAATTCCATGAAGCGTTGGACGTGCTGTTTGTTTTCTACTCATGGCCGGACTCGGCATCGTCGCGGCGCCTGCACTCGGCGAAGAACCGATCGCTCGAGCCCGCCGAACAGATCCTGCAGGTGCCCGATGCGATCGCCGCGACCGAAGCCGAGATGAAGCCCTACGCCGAACCGATCGAACACACGGAGCTCAAGATCGAAATGGTGCCGATCCCGGGAGGCACGTTTGTGATGGGGAGCCCCGAAAGTGAAGCGGACCGCAACGAGGACGAGGGCCCTCAACACGAAGTCAAGGTCTCGCCTTTTTGGATCGGCAAGTTCGAAATCACCTGGGACCAGTACGACACGTGGGGCGAGCAGATGGATCAACTGCGCCGAAAGATGATGTCGGTCGCCCCGACGCCACGAGACGTGTTGGTCGACGGGATTTCCAAGCCGACCGAACCCTACACCGACATGAGTTTTGGCATGGGTCGCGGAAGCTATCCGGCGATCTGCATGACGCAGCACGCCGCTCGAACCTATTGCAAATGGCTCACGGCCAAGACGGGACGTTACTACCGGCTTCCGACCGAAGCGGAATGGGAATACGCCTGCCGGGCGGGAACGACCACCGCCTATTCGTTCGGCGACGATCCGGATGAACTCGAAGATTACGCCTGGTTCTACGACAACAGCGACGACCAGTATCAGGAAGTCGGTCAGAAGCAGCCCAATCCATGGGGGCTTGCACGACATGCACGGCAACGTTGCCGAATGGGTCTTGGATCAGTACGACGAAGACTACTACAGCAAGACGGACAAAGCGACCGACCCGTTGAACGTGCCGCTGACACTCTACCCGCGGGTGGTGCGGGGCGGCGGCTGGGACGACGATCCGGAAATGCTCCGCAGCGCCGTGCGGGAAGGTTCCAGCGACGAGTGGAAGCAACAAGATCCACAGATACCGAAGAGCATCTGGTATCATACCGATGCGCTCGGAGTTGGATTCCGAGTGGTTCGGCCATTGGTCGAACCCTCCGAGCAAGAGAAGGCCGAGAAGTGGGAAAAGACCGAGCCGGAACAAAAAGATCCGGACGAATGAATCCCGCCAACATCCCCTTCCCCTAGCTGAGTGCGATGCTGCACGAGCAGGCCAACCGTCGGAATGACTTACGATCGAGATCCCCTGATCGTGCGACCTCAAAACACCTCTCCGATTGACCTCCACCCCTCAGGTAAACCGATGACCGAGAAGAAACCACAAGGCACCAGGCGTGAGTTCCTGAAGAAGACCGGCCAGGCCGCAGCCGCCACCACGCTGATAACGGCCGCAGCCCCCCGCGTTCACGCGGCCGAAGACAATTCGATTCGCGTCGTCCTGATCGGCTGCGGCGGGCGAGGCACCGGTGCCGCTCTCAACGCGCTGAGCGTCGAGAACGGCCCGCATCTGGTCGGCTTGGCCGACGTGGCCCAAAAGAATCTCAACAGCACCTATGCATCGCTATCTGGCAACAAAGACGTCGGTTCCAAGGTGGATGTTCCCGAAGAGAACAAGTTCATTGGGTTCGATGCGTACAAGAAGGCGATGGATCTGCTCAAGCCAGGCGACGTCGTCATCCTGGCAACACCACCTGGATTCCGCTGGGTGCACTACACCTATGCGATCGAAAAGGGATTGAACGTCTTCATGGAAAAGCCGGTCACCGTCGACGGTCCGACGTCGGTGCGGATGCTGGAGCTGAACAAGAAGGCGATCGACAAGAACCTGAAGGTCGCAGTGGGATTGATGTGCCGTCACTGCCCGGCTCGCCAGGAACTTTTTGATCGGATTCAGAACGGTGAAGTCGGTGACCTGACCATGCTTCGTGCCTATCGCATGGCGGGCCCGACCGGTTCGGCAGCTGCTCCGCCGAATGACGGAAGCCTGAGTGAACTGCTGTATCAGATCAAACACTTCCACGGCTTCCTGTGGCTCAGCGGCGGTGCGGTCAGCGATTTCTTGATTCACAACATCGACGAGTCTTGTTGGATGAAGAATGATTGGCCGGTGCGGGCGATCGCCATGGGCGGTCGTCACTATCGTGGCGACTAATGTCGATCAGAATTTTGACACCTACTCGATCGAGTACACGTTTGCCGACGGCACCAAGTTGATGGTCGACGGCCGAACGATGCCTGGATGCAAGACCGAGTTCGCCAGCTTTGCGCACGGCACCAAGGGTCTGGCGGTGATTTCCAGTGCGTCCCACTGGCCATCCAGGGCTCGCATCTACGAAGGCCACAACATGGACAAAGACCGCCTGAAATGGGAATACCCACAGCCAGAGCGAGAGAATCCCTACCAGGTTGAGTGGAATGACCTGATCTCGGCGATCCGCGAAGACCGACCCTACAACGAAGTGGAGCGAGGCGTGATGGCCAGCGCGGTGACGTCGATGGGTCGCATGGCCGCACACACCGGTCAGGAAATCACGCTGGAAGCAGTTCATGAGCAACGACCATGAGTTCGCACCTGGCATCGAAAACCTGACGCTCGATTCCCCGGCACCGCTGCAAGCCAACGCCGAGGGCAAGTACAGTGTGCCAATGCCAGGCCTGGTCAAGAACCGCGAGTACCTGTAGGCCGAGGGTCCGAGACGTCCTGCGGCGTGACTTGCATCGCGCTGCAGCGGATTTTCGATCGACACAGACAAGCACGACGCGCAAGCGAGTGTGTGTCGGATGCGCGCACGCGACACACACTCGCTTGCGCGTCGTGCTTGTATTTCGCTGTTTTTTTCGTGTGTCAAAATCCTGCCCTGACAACGTCTGGTCAACCACGCATGCAAACGTCGAATGATCGCCCGTTGATCGAACTGGTTGACGTTTGGAAGTCCTACCAGTTGGAGGAAGTTCGTGTCGACGCATTGCAGGGCGTCAGCTTGACGATTGGTCGCGGTGAATTTGTGGCGCTGGTCGGCGCATCCGGGAAGTGGCAAGTCGACCTTGATGAACACGCTGGGATGCCTCGATCGTCCGACCTCGGGCACGTATCACTTGGCGGGTCGCGACATCGTCAAGATGAACCGAGACCAGCGAGCGCAGATTCGAAACCAGCAGATTGGCTTCGTGTTTCAGAGTTTCAATCTGTTGAATCGCACGTCGGCCTTGGAAAATGTTGAACTTCCGCTGATGTATCGTAGCGGGCTTTCTCGCTCCCAGCGGCGTCAACGAGCCACCGACCTGTTGGAACGCGTCGGCCTCGGCGGACCGTCTGGATCATCACCCTGGGCAATTGAGCGGGGGCCAGCAGCAACGCGTCGCGGTCGCCCGCGCACTGGTCAACGAGCCGAGCATCCTGATGGGAGACGAACCGACCGGCAATCTCGACTCCAAGACCAGTGAGGAGATGATCCGGCTGTTCGGTGAGCTCAATCAGCGCGACTCCATCACCGTCATTCTGGTGACGCACGATCCGGATGTCGCTCGGGTTGCCAATCGCCAGATCGTGCTGAGAGACGGACTGGTCGTTTGCGATACGACCGATTTCGAGGAAGCCTTCCGAGCGCTGACGACAGCACTAATGATTCAAGAAAGACACGTGACTTGGCCAATGCTCCGCCGGTGAAGTGAGCGGTGACGCTACGATCGGCAGAGCGTCGGTGAGTATCTCAGGCCGGCAGCGGAGAAGTGACCATGCTCTTCTCACGGTAGCAGTCCGTCATCGATGGCCCTCAGGCTGCATTCCGCTCGCTCACTTGCCCGATGCTCACGTGCCCCGTGCCTTCGCGTCTCCGCGTCTCTGACGTAGAGCCTGCCACGCTCTCCCTGATCCGAGGCCACCGCTTTTCTGAGAACTCTACGGTGTATCGATTGCTTCGATTCGCTCGGTCGCTTCGTTGGCCCAGGGGCTATCGGGCGCCAATTCCAGAAACCGAGTCCAGTGATGTCGCGACTCGACCTCGCGACCAAGGTCATCGAGCAGGCGAGCCAGATTGTAATGCGTTTCGGAGTAATCCTCGTGCAGGGAGAGGGCCCCTCGAAACGCAGCGACCGCCAGTTCAGCCTGTCCGGTCTCGGCCAACACGCAGCCCAGGCTTGCGCGGGCCTCGACAAACTCGGGATCGGATTCGATCGCCGCATAGTAACGTTCTCGCGCGGCAATCGGCTGACCAAGCCGATAGAGCAACTCGCCCAGTTGAAAATCGATGTCAGCCCGCGGACCATCCCGCGCCAGAATCGCGTGACAGTAGTCGATGGCCAGTTGCAGGTCACCGATGTCCTCGGCAGCAAACGCCGCGGACAACAGTTCATCCGGTTCCTGGCTGGAGGTCACGAAGAAGGGCAATGTGTCGGGCGGCTCTTGAAACATGGAAAGCACCGACGGTCCGTCGGCCGCATCCGCGTGTCGACTTCTCGGTGTCGACTCCGTCGGCTATCCAACGCCTCGAAGTCAAACCGAAGCTGGCCGTTGGGCTCGAGCAAACCCTCGCCGTGACGCAACAGAACCTGCTTGCCTTCGATCAGAATCGAAAGCTGATCGAGGGGACGTTGAAGGTCGGGCAAGACTTCGACCAACTCAACGAGACGTTGTTCGATCGCCTTGGGGCTTGCTCCCGATGCGATCCACTGTGCCAGACGTCGCGCCGTGGCGACCTCTTGGAAATCGAAATAGGGAAGTCGATGCAACGTCCTGCACGGGTCGGATCAGGCCACGGCGATGCCAGCGGCGAATCACATGCACCGAGACTCCCAGCAGGTGGGCCAACATCGCGGGCGTGTGGTATCGCCGAACCGACTGTTCGACATCGACCAGACCCAACCGCTGCCAGAGCTCGGTCTCGTGCAGGATTTCAAGTTCGCCTTGAGCCGCCGCGTCGCGAACACGCTGTGTCAGCAAATCCGGTTCTGCGATGGGCGATTCGTCCGCGCCGATGACGACCCAGTCAATGACTTCCGCATCCTGATCGACGACGATCGCCTTGTACGAGCGCAACACATTGGCGGCTTGTCGCTGATTCATGCCGCCAAATCGGCCCACCAAGGCGACACGCTTTCCGTCCACTTCCTCCCCACCGGTGCGTTCTCGATCGAGCACCGACCGCTGCGGGTCTTCCCGTTCCTGCGTTGTCGAGAGTGTCGGTCGGTGAAGGCACGGCTGCATTCGGTCAGGGGACAGGAACGAGCGACTTTCCATTATCCAGATTGATCGTTGCTCAACGAGCGGTGGTCCCGGTGTCGAACCCGAATGCGTGGAAGCTGCCTCGACCGAACCTTGTGGAACGGAGCCGAGTCGATCATTCTGAGCATTCGGCTGTGAGTGGGTGGGACGGTCGCTGGTGATCCCCGTGGTCACTGGAGGAAAGTCCGGGCTCCGCAGGACAGGATGGTCGATAACGTCGACCGGCCGCGAGGCTAGGGAAAGTGCAACAGAGAGCAAACCGCCGAACGGTCCGGCCTTCCCTCTGCTTCGGCAGACCGGGAGGCCGATGCGTGGTAAGGGTGAAACGGTGCGGTAAGAGCGCACCAGCGATCGAGGTGACTCGACCGGCTTGGTAAACCCCATCCGGAGCTAGACCAAACAGAGTGGAGCGATCGGCCTCGGCCGACTCGCGCGAGGTGGTCCGTCTCGCTCGACACTCGGGTAGGTCGCAGTGGAGGCGGCGAGCAATCGCCGTGCACAGATAAATGGCCGTCGGCCCGAGTCATTCGGGTCACAGAACCCGGCTTACAAACCCACTCACGGTCGATTTTTTCGCAGGATGGTTGATCGCCCGGCGCCAGCCGCCAAGATAGAAGGTATCGACAGGATCAACGCATGAATTCAAACACGCCCTCTCGCAACCCGCAACACGCGATGCTGATCTGCAGCACCTGCGGCCGTCGTTTCTACCTGGACGAGACCGACGCACCCCCATTCTGCAGCGAGCGATGCAAAATGGTCGACCTCGGCCGCTGGCTCGACGAATCGATTGCGACTTCCGCACGAGGGTGGCCCGGAGCAAGGGGAGCGGGGCGATCAAGATGAATCCGAGTGAGTGCCGCCGCCACCTTTGCCGTGGGCGAGTCATCTCCGAGACTCGGAAAAACGCCCGGTTTTCCGCGGTGTCAAGCTCGGCGAGACTGACCTACGATCCGTCTTTGACCGCCAAAAGATGGGGATTATCGCGGGCCAGAGTCCCGGATAAGCCTTTACAGAGATCGAGCAAGTGGCGAAACTTGGGGTCAGTTTAGCCAGCTGAAGCCTTTCCCTCCAAAAGTGGGAAAGGTTTTCTTTTTTCCAGCTGCTCGAAATGACAGCGGCTTGTTACTGGAACTCGAAGCCGCTCGATTTTTCTCCGCCAAACAACGTTTGAAAGGTGTTGGTCCCATGATTGATTCGGTCCCCATGACTCGCGAGGGTTACAACAAGATCAAGGCCGAGATCGATCGACTTGAAAACCATGAGATGCCGTTGATCACCGAGAAGATCGCCGCTGCTCGCGCCGAGGGTGATCTGAAGGAGAACGCCGAATACCATGCCCAGCGTGAAAACCAAGGCATGATGATGGCCAAGATCAACGAGCTGAAAGATAAGATCGCTCGCGCCTCGATCATCGATCCATCGAAGCTTCCCAAGGACGAGGTCGTTTTCGGCTGCACCGTGACCGTGGAAGACCTGGCGTACGGCGACGAAGAACAATTCACGCTGGTTGGCGCCGGTGAAGAGGACTACAACTCCGGAAAGATCCTGGTCACCAGTCCGTTCGGGCAGGGACTGATTGGCAAGAAGATGGGCGAGACGGTCGAGATCGACGCGCCGGCAGGCGTGCTGAAGTTCAAGATCCTGAAGATCGAATTTGTCGATTGAGTGAGGGAGCATCCCTCGCCTCGTGTTGCTTCCACTTGCAAGAGCGACTTCGTGAACGCCCCCGCGGACGCTGATGATCGGTCATCCGATCCCGACGATGACCAAGTCGAACGCCGAATGAGCCCGACCGCTCCCGATTCGTCCGTGGATTGCGCCAATTCGTTTGGCGGACGCGACCGCTCGGCGACCGCCGAACGAAGATCAGGGCCCCGGATGGATGCCGGCGATCGTCGCGGCGATGGCCTTGATGGGGATCGTCGGATTCATCGTCTGTGCGTTTTCGACTTGGTCGTTGTTTCAAAAGCGGACCGAGTTTGCGATTCGGACGCTCCAGGGCGACTATGTCCGCCAACTGGAACAAAGCCTGCTTGATCCTGCCACCAAGACATCGCTGATGCGCGAAGTGGAGAAATTGATCGCCGACTTGGAACGGGGCAAGTACGAGAACTGGCAATCCGCCGCGATCATGCAGCGACTGCAACGGCTGCCCGTTTTTCAGTGGGGCGAACTGCAGGCAATCGAAGCGTTTCTCAAGCAATCCAAGCAACGATGATTTGAGTGAAGATGATCGACGAAACGCGTTGAAGGAACTCAGTCGCCTGCGACGCGCTGTGGAACTCGGCAAAGTCACCTCGTTCGATTTCGAGGAGATCTTGCAACCGGTCCGGACACCTTCCGACTGTCAGCCGCAGCGGCCACGAACTGGCTCAGCCGCTCGAGTCGAAAACGCGTGCTCGAGTCGGTCCAGCGGGCGAAGCTGCTGGCCGATCGTTCCGACGTGCCGGACGAGGATTTTCAAGATGTGCGGATCGAGAGTATCTTTCGCCGTGAAGTCGAGCTCGGAGCTTCGCAAGGGGGCTATTAGCAGGTTTGATTGCCACCGTCCCACTGGTCGATCGGGATCCGGAGCACTACAGTACATCCGATCATGGATTGGACCGTTACGAGACGACATCAAGGGATCAGGAACGTGACTTCACGGAAAGTGGTGGTGGTCGGTGCCGGCCCCGGTGGTCTGGCCGCCGCGCTGCAGCTAGCCCAAGCTGGTTGCGACGTGACCATTCTGGAACGTCGTGATCACGTGGGTGGTCGAACTTCTGCGATCGAGCTGGACGGGTTTCGATTCGATTGCGGACCCACCTTTTTTCTCTACCCACGCGTCCTGACGGAGATCTTCGAGTCGATCGATCGCGACTTGATGGAGGACGTCCCGATGGTGCGGCTGGACCCGCAATATCGCTTGACGTTTGGTGCTGGCGGCCAACTCGACTGCACGCCCGACATCGAGCAGATGGATCGCCAGATCGCCGAGTTTGCGCCGGCCGATGTGGGGGCCCTGCGGCGGTACATGGATGACAACCGCGTCAAGCTGGAAAGATTCCGGCCGATCTCTGGAGTCGCCCTTTTGTTCGGTGACCGACCTGCTGCGTCCCTCGTTGCTGGCCGCGGCACCACACCTGCATCCCATGCGATCGCTCGGGCAGGAACTGCAGCGTTACTTCAGCGATCCACGGCTGGTGATCGCGTTTGCTTTTCAGTCCAAGTACTTGGGCATGTCTCCGTTTCAATGCCCGAGTCTGTTCAGCATTCTTTCCTTCCTGGAATACGAGCACGGAGTCTGGCACCCGATCGGCGGATGCAGTCGTGTCAGCGAGCGGATGGCTGAGATCGCCGAATCGATGGGGGTCACCATCCGACTCAACGAACCGGTCAACGAGGTCCAAACATCGGGCCGTCGGGTAACGGCGTTGCGAACCGATCGAGCAGACCTATGAAGCCGACGCCTTTGTCGTCAACGCCGACTTCGCGGACTGGATGACCAAGACGGTTCCCAATCGACTGCGACGACGCTGGAGCGACGAAAAGCTGTCCGCCAAGAAGTACTCCTGCAGCACCTTCATGCTGTACCTCGGCATCGAAGGGATGTACGAGGATCTTCCGCATCACAACATTCATATCAGCCGGGACTACGAAAAGAACTTGCGTGAGATCGAACAGGATCACGTGCTCAGCGAGGATCCGTCGTTCTATGTCCAGAACCCATGCGTCACCGACAGCTCGCTTGCTCCGCCGGGCTGCAGCAGTCTCTACGTGCTGGTTCCCGTCACCCATCAACATGCCAACGTCGACTGGTCCCGCCAGTCCGATCGATATCGCGATCTGACGCTGGACGCCATGTCGGCGATCGGGCTGCATGACATTCGCGATCGGATCCGAGTCGAGCATCGGATCACGCCGGCCGACTGGCAGCACGATTACGCGATCTATCGAGGTGCAACGTTCAATCTGGCTCACAATCTTGGGCAGATGCTCCACAATCGCCCGCGAAATCGATTCGAAGAACTCGATGGCGTCTACCTGGTTGGCGGCGGCACGCATCCTGGAAGCGGATTGCCGGTGATCTACGAATCAAGCCGAATCACCAGCCGCCTGTTGCTTCGAGACATGGAAACGAGATCCAGTCAGCCCACCGTACGTGTAGGCATTTCCAGCCTGACACGTGCGTTAGGCTTTCGCCAGCCTGACACGCTTCGCCGGACTCACTCCTGCTGCAACGGAGTCTCGATATGTCAGTCCGGACACCTGTCGAGTACAAGGCCGACGTACGAAGGCTGACGTACGGGGATGCTATTCCAGTTCTCGAATCGTGATCTGCTTGAACCAGGCGGGATGGCCGTGGTTTTGGAATCCGATCCGTCCGCGGCGTGGCAACTCCTTCAGAGCGGTCTTGAACTTATTGGCAGATCCATCGGGGTTCTTCAGCGGCGTGTCCCATCGATCCACATTGAACTCATTGACCAGTTCACCGTTGATCTCAACGCGAACGTTGGGGCCAAGGCAAGTCAGCTTCAGCTCGTTCCATTGTCCGACCGGCTTGGCGGGATGACTTCGCGGTGGCTGACAATCATAGAACGCCCCATTGAGTTTCTTGTCATCGAGCTCCCCCTTGGCGGGACGAAATCCATCGTCATCGAGCAATTGAATCTCGAAACCAGCCTGAACGGGATCGGACGGGTCGGTACGAAAGAAGACGCCACTGTTGGCACCTTCGGAAAGCTTGTAAGCGAGCGTCAACTCAAAGTCCTCATACGCTTTCTTGCTAAAGATGTAACCCATGCCCCGCAGCCGCACCTCGCCATTCTTCTGTTTCACCTCTTCCATGTGACAGGTCAGCGCCCCGTCGTCGTCGATCGACCATGCTCCCTCGCGAAATTCCCAGCGCATCGGTGTTGGTGCCGTCGAACAACGCGTCCGTGGTCCGCGGCCGTCGCCACGGCACAAATCATCAGGCTTGGAATCAGACGAGAAAAGGAGAGAACGTTTCATCGGATGACTCACGGGGTGGAATGGAAAGGTCCGCTACCGTCGGTCCGCATTTCCAAGGCGGACATTCGCAGCCGAGACGCGAGACGCGAGACGCGAGACGCGAGACGCGAGTAGCGAGACGCGAGACGCAGAGCTAGCGAGTAGCGGTGAGACTCGCCTACGATAACAGCTTCACGTTGTCTCGATGGCGCGTCGCATCTCGTTTCGTTTTCTTGTCGAGGTTTCGTTGCAGCGCGTCGCTGAGATCGATTCCCGACTGATTGGCCAGGCAAATGGTGACGAACAGGACGTCGGCAAGCTCGTCCGCCGAGATCGCCGAGCTGCTCACCCGGCTTGCAGGATTGCTCGCCACAACGACGCGAGAGAATCCTTGCGACCTCGCCCACCTCCTCGACGAGCTGGGCAAGATTGGTCAGCTCGTCGAAGTAGCGAACACCGATGGTCTGAATCCAATCATCGACCTTCCCCTGTGCGCCTCGGATCGTTAACTCCGAAGTCGACTTCGTTCGATTCGCTCATTGTGCGATCAGCAAATAAGTGCCACTCTTTCCCGCAACCGCGATATCGGCCCGCTGATCCTGGTTCAAATCAGCGGCAACGATCTGCAGTCCACATCCGACATGTCCTTCGTCGATGGTGACGCGTGTGAACTGCTTGGTCTTGGCATCCCAGTGTAGTAGTACAGGCACGGCATCTCGGTCCCTCCTGGATCTTTGCCGTTATGGGCGAAGTACCGTTTGCCGGTGATCAACTCTTCCTGGCCGTCTCCATCGAGATCGGCCCAGGCGAGCGTATGCGGTTGGCTGTAGCTGCGATCAATCTCGTGCTCGGTCCAGCGGATCTTTCCCGACTCGTCCGCGCCGTCGTTCTGCCACCAGTAAAGTCCGTAGTCATGTCCCTTGCCATGGATCAAATCGCCGTCACCATCCTGGTCCAGGTCAACGACGATCATTGGCAGCGAAGCGTGCAAATCCCAATCTGCGTGAAACGCCCACGGCTGACCCCAGGGATCACTCTTGGGTTGCTCGTACCAGCCCTGTCCAACCAGCAGGTCGGCTCGCCCGTCACCACTGATGTCACCGACGGCCAGACCGTGACCGTTGCCCTTCCCGCCGACCTCGTGCGGTTTCAGTTCGTAGCGAGCCCCATCCTCGCCCGGTTGCGATCGATCGACCAATCGCCAAATCACCGTCGGCACATCTTTCTTCCAGCTGTTGACCAACCATTCGGGTCGACCGTCGCCGTCGATGTCATGCATCATCTGGCCTTCGTTGCAGGTGTTGCCGGTATCGACCAGGAGGTGCTTGGGCCAGTGTTTGCCAAGCCGGAGCGATTCATCGCCCGGGTTCTCGTACCAGTGAATCTCGGTTGGCAAGAACGATCCGGCGATCACATCGAGTCGGCCATCACCGTTGATGTCGAACAGGTAATCACCGTTGCTCTCCACGTAGCCATTCCAATCCTCGATGTTGCGCAGAGGTCGAGGAGCCCAGTCACCCCCGCGAAACCAGTTGCGACCGGCCACCAGATCGGTGAGCCCATCGCCGTCGATGTCGCCGGCTGCGATTCCCTCATTGGCGTCCAGAGCCAAGAGTCGAGCCTGAAACGTCGGCTCGGGCGACTCCGCCCAGAGACTGGCGACGAGACAAAACACGGAAAAACACAATAGAATGGAACGAATCAGCATGGTTTTCCTCAAACGTTGGCTGCCCGCAATTAAGATCTTTCACGTGCCATGAGCATGGGGCGATGGGCTGGTCGGTGGGTCAGCGAAGCTTCGATCAGGACCGATAGGGAACAAACGTGCAGCAGATGCAGCTGCCCTCGTTTCCCCTTCTTTCCTTTCCCGAATCACCCAGTCAACCTACCTAGTCAACAGCGTTTTCCCGATTCGATCGTTCGATCGCCAGGAGCCAACGATTTGCCGATGAAGCGGGAAGACGGCTTGTTGAGGCACCGCGTCTCAAGTCATGATTGTAGCCTCTTGATCGTGATGATTCCGAAGTTGGTGAGAAAAAGAAGTTCGCCGCATGTCGATCACCGAACCGCTGGATGTCACCCAGGCTACTCGAGAGCAGCGTTCTCTCGAATCTTCCACGAGCTCCAAACCGCTCTACCTCGAGGACATGCAGGTGGGGGACCGCTGGAGCAGCGAGTTCCGAGAAATCACCGCCGACGACGTGAAGGAATTCGCAGTCTCACCGGCGACGACGATCCTCTTCATCGCTCCGATAGCCAGCAGTCGCCCTTTGGGGAACCGGTCGCTCATGGCTTGCTCGGGCTTAGCGTGCTGGCTGGATTGAGCACGCGATCGCCCAACGTTGCCACGCTCGCCTTGGTCGGAATCACGGAGTGGCAATTCGAGTCCCCCATCTTCTTTGGGGATCGTGTTCAGGTGGTCACAGAAATCGAAGAGATCCAGCAGCACGGACGACGGGCTGGACGCGTGACCTGGCGGCGACAACTGCTGAACCAACATGGTCGGGTCGTTCAGCGCGGGCGATTCGTTTCGCTGGTCGCCTCCCACAACCGAGGTCGTCGACTGTCGCCACAGGACGACACTCCCGAGACTCGCAAGTTGCCACCTCGCTAGCCCGTTCGTGCTCGCTAGCCAGTTATACTGAGCATGGATGGACTTGCATGCGCGTGGATGACGGGCCCAAAAAAGGGGTCAGGTACCAATAGCACGAACTCAAGCGAAAGAGCGCTTTGGTTCTTATCAGCCGCCGAGCGTTCGCTCCCGGTTTGCCCGTACGCCAGCGAACCGGACGCTCACGCGCCCGCGGCTGATTAGCGTCTAAGTCCGTGCCATTCGTTCCGGCCCCCTTTTTTTGGACGACACATGACTTTTGAAGATGCGCTGGTTGCAGCGAGACGCTTTGTTCTTATTGCTGTTGGTCTCATGATCTCGTTGCACGCTCGCGATGTTCAGGCGGCGACGCATCCGCACATCGTGCTCGTCATGGCCGACGATCAAGGCTGGGGTCAAACCGGCTATTACCAACATCCCGTGCTGAAGACACCCAACCTCGACGCGATGGCAGCGAGCGGCTTGCGGTTTGATCGCTTCTATGCCGGTGCGCCGGTTTGTTCGCCGACGCGGGCGAGCGTCCTGACCGGCCGAGCCAACGATCGCACCGGAGTGGAAAGTCACGGCTACGCGCTGCGACGACAAGAAATCACGATTGCTCAGATTCTTGGTAAGGCCGGTTACACCACAGGTCACTTTGGCAAATGGCATCTCAACGGACTGCGGGGTCCGGGCGTGCCCATCTTGAAGTCCGACGATCACAACCCGGGCGAATTCGGGTTCCAAACATGGCTTTCGGTTACCAACTTTTTTGATCGCGATCCCATTCTCAGCCGGCAAGGAGCGTTTGAAGAATTCCAAGGTGACTCGTCCGAAATCGTCGTCGATCAGGCGATCCGGTTCATCGCGGAGCACCACAAGCAAACCCCCACCTTCACCGTGATCTGGTTCGGTTCGCCCCACGATCCCTTCAAGGCGTCCGACGAAGACATGGCCGGTTTCAGCGAACTCGACCCGGCATCGCAAAATCACTATGGCGAACTGGTGGCAATGGATCGCAGCATCGGAACGTTGCGCGACGCGATTGACCAGATGCAGATCGCGGACAACACGCTCGTCTGGTTTTGTAGCGACAACGGTGGCCTGCCGAAGATCAAACCAACGACCGTCGGGAACCTACGAGGCAACAAGGGAACGATCTACGAAGGTGGCTTGCGCGTGCCCGCCATCATCCAGTGGCCAGCGGTCATCAAGCAGGCTCGCATCACCTCCTATCCAGCAACGGTCCTGGACATCGTACCCACCATTCTCGACATCACCGGGATTGAATATCCGGATCCCGATCGACCCCTGGACGGCATCAGTCTGCGACCGCTTTTCGAGCAAGAACTCGGTCGCCGCAGCCGACCCATTCCTTTTCGCTATCTCGGTCGCGCCGCATGGATCGACAATGACAAGAAACTACTGACCAATGATCTCAAGCGTGGCACCTTTGAGCTTTACGACCTGAACGCGGATCCCTCCGAGTCAAAGAACTTGATCGGCGAACAGCGAGAAACTGCAGCCGAAATGCGCCAGCAACTTCTTCGCTGGAATGAATCGGTCGAAGCGAGTGTTGCCGGCCACGATTACCCGGAAGGGCGAGTTGATCCGCTCGAGCCTTCGCCAAAATTCTGGACGGAAGTGCGACTCGTACCAGCCCTACTTTGAACAATGGAAAGATCGCTGGGAGTATCGATCAAGGCTGAACAAAGTCCCAACAAAGTAGTTTGCGCATTTTTTCACAAACTCACTTTGGCCTCAATGTCGTTCTCACGGCCGACAAAAAGTTTGACTTCGATGTCGAACGCTCCTAGGTTGGACAGTCTCATCCGCCGCGATTGGCGACCCGATGCCCCTCCCTTCAACGTCAAAGGAATCGTCATGTTCAATGTGAGAACCGCAGAGGACTTCATGCGTCGCAAGCTGGTCACGTTGACGGCGGACGCCAACGTGCTCGATGGCGTAGCGCGGCTGTTGCGTGACAACATCTCCGGTGCTCCGGTCGTTGATTCCGAACAACGATATCTTGGTGTGTTCAGTGAGAAGTGCTGCATGAACGCGATGACCGACACGGTCGAAGTCGCCAGTGAGTGTGGGATCTTCATGCCGCGTGCCCGTGACTTCATGAAATGCGAGCTGGTCACGCTCTCGCCCGAAATCGATGTTTTCGATGCGATTGATCATATTTTGAAGCGGCGGATTTCGGGCGCGCCGGTTGTCGATGACGAAGGACGATTTGAAGGCATCTTTTCCGAGAAGACGGCGATGCGTGTGTTGATCGCGGCGATCCACGACCAGCTTCCCGGGACCAACGTGGGCTCGTACATGAACCTGGATCGCAATCGCATCATCCATGACGAAGACACGCTGCTGGATGTCGCCCACAAGTTCCAGGAAACCCCCTATCGACGTCTGCCGGTTCTGCAAGGCACCAGACTGGCCGGTCAAGTCAGTCGCCGCGACGTGCTGAGAGCCGAGCATCGTTTGGCCAGCGAGGCGCTGACTCGTTCCAAGATGCCCGGCGCCGATCCACGCCTGGTCGAGGTGGCGAGAGAGAGAACCGTCGGTGAGTACATGGACGATCACGCGCTGACAGCAAGCCCCAACGCGGACCTACTGACCATCGCTCAAATGTTTTTGAATTCGCCCTATCGCCGCTTGCCCATTCTCGATGGAGATCGCCTGGTCGGTCAGGTCAGCCGCCGAGACCTGCTCGAAGCGGCGGCGGCAGTCTTGCGTCCGCAACCAAGTCGACAAGCGGTACATCCGCTGTACCTGAGTCCGCTCGCCGATTCGGCGCCACCATCGATCGGTTAGAGCAGTTTCGTTTTTGCTGTAGCTTGTCACCATACAAGCACGACGCGCAAGCTTTGATGCTGCGCTGTTTGCTTCCTTTCGGGCCGAAGGCCCAGCCATTGACCTAGCCCCAGCCCATCGGGCTTGTCTTTACCCACATTCTTTTGATGCCGAAGGTATCACGGATGGTAGCCGTGGGTCGCGCTAGCAGCACCCACGGAATGGTGAATTCGCGTTGTGCAATCACGAGGATCTTACTCACGCTCGCGCCTCCCTGGTTGCGGAGATCTCATCGGTCGGATTCGCAATACGAACGAAGATGTCATGGAGTGTCGGCTGAACCGTCTCGAAGTGCGCCACATCACCAAGCCCGACTAGTGTGTTCAGTACACGACTGCGTACGTCATTCGACTCAAGCTGCAATTCGGTGAATGAATCTTTCGTTTGGCATTCAACTCCAAGACAACCTCTCGCATCAGGTCGAGATTGACTGGATCGAGCCCACTGAACGGCTCATCAAGAATCACCAAGTCGGGATTGGCAATCACTGCCACGATGAATTGAATCTTCTGCGCCATCCCCTTGGACAACTGGTCAACCCGTTTACCGCTCCACTGATCGGCTCCCAGGCGTTCGAGATGTTGGTCAATCAATTGATCGGGTCGCGGATTCCCTTGAGCTGCGCGAAGTACCGGAGCACGCGTCGGACGGTCATACGGCGATAAAGCCCCCGCTCCTCGGGAAGGTAGCCAACGCGCGTGTCGGAAGCGTTTCCACGATCGGATCCCAAGACCACCACGCGACCTTCATCGGGCTGGTAAATCCGGAGAATCAATCGCATCGTCGTCGTTTTTCCCGATCCGTTGGGACCGATGAATCCAAAAATGGACCCTTTTGGCACGCACAGGTCGACCCCGTCGACGGCGCTACGAGAAGCGAATCGCTTGACAACCTGCTCCAGCTCGACGGCCGGTTCATCCCTCATCAATTCAGACTCCCTTCCTTCACTTGAAGCTCATGCATCCCAAACCGGCTCGCCGCCCAGTTCCATTCGATCCTGTTACACTTTGATCCTGCTAAACTGTGCCTCATGGCAAGCTCTGATCCTCTCTCGCCGTTGTTCGTCATGATGCGACTTAAATTGGCTCGATCGATCATTTTCGTCTTTTTCATCCTCGCTGCTGTCGCCGTCGTTCCGGGCGAGTCGCCGCGCAAGACTCCTTGGACGACATCGAAAGTTCGGGGAACGCCGGATCCTCCACCACCGCTGACCATCGAGCAGGTCTACCAAGATATCGCACTTCAAGAACCGACGGAAATGATCCGCGTTCCCGGCACCAATCGCTGGATCGTCACGGAGGTGCGGGGTCGACTTCATTCGTTCTCCAAAGGTTCCAATCGGGAACCCCGCGAAGCGATCAATTTGCGCGATGTGCAACCCCGGGCAACGCAAACGTATGGAATCGTTTTTCATCCAGAGTTTCCGAAAAAGCCCTGGTGCTACATCGCCTACTCTTCCGAGCCCAAAAGTTTGACCGGTACTCGGCTGAGTCGGTTTCGGGTCCAAGACACGTCCTGGCCGATCATCGATCCAGAGTCGGAAACCGTGCTGGCCAAATGGAACAGTGAAGGCCATAGCGGAGGGAGTCTTCACTTTGGTTCGGATGGATACCTCTACGTTTCGGTCGGTGACGGGCAAAACCCCAATCCGCCCGACCGGCTTGATACGGGACAGGATCTCAGCGACTTCGAGGCATCGATCCTGCGCATTGATGTCGACCATCCCTCGGGTGATCTGCCCTATTCGATCCCCAAGGACAATCCCTTCGTGGGCCAACAAGGAATTCGTGGCGAGATCTGGGCGTACGGATTTCGAAATCCATGGAAGATGGCCTTCGATCCGGTCTCCGACACCCTTTGGACGGGCGACGTCGGCTGGGAAATGATGGAGATGGTGTATCGCGTCGATCGCGGCGCCAACTACGGCTGGAGCGTGATGGAGGGGAGTCAGGTTGTCAAAGAGAACGGCCGACGCACCTCCACTCCGATCACGCCGCCGATCGTCGAGCACACACACCTCGAGGCGCGCTCCATCACCGGTGGATACTTTTGGTACTCCGATCGATTGCCTGAACTGAAAGGGGCCTATTTGTATGGAGACTGGATGACGGGGAAGATCTGGGCGCTGAAGCACGATGGCCAGCAGGTCACTTGGCACCAAGAGATCGCCGATACCGATCTACGTGTCATCTGCTTCGCATTGGACGACGATGGCGAAGTCTTGGTGGTCGGATACGACGGAACGGTCCACCGCCTGGTCCCCAACACCGCACAGGCGGCGTCGGCTGATTTCCCCCGAAAGCTTAGTGAGGCCGGACTGTTTGAGTCGACCGAGGGTGAAGTTCCCGCCGAAGGTGTCGTGGAGTATGAAATCAATGCCCACCACTGGGCCGATCATACATCGAGCCGGCAATGGTTAGCCGTTCCGGATAGCGGTCAACTCGATATCTACGACCAAAGCGACTGGAAAACCGGCCAAGTCGAGGGACACTTTGTTTTTCCGCACGACACCGTCTTGGCGAAGACGATTTACTACCACGACGATCCACATGACTTTGGCTCCGTCCGGCGATTGGAGACACAGTTGCTCCACCGCAATGGCGACGACTGGAACGCGTACAACTACGTATGGAACGAGGAACAGACCGATGCCATCCTGCAAGACAACGTAGGGTTCGACCGCGAGATCCTTCTTGTCGATCCGCGACGGCCCTCGACGACGCAAAAGCAGACATGGCATCACGCTAGTCGAGACGAGTGTTTGCTCTGCCACATCTGGAGTGCCAGCACGGTACACGGATTCAAACTGGATCAACTCAACCGTGTTCCCGCGGGCAGTGTCTCCAATCAACTCGATCGCCTCTCGGACCTGGGCCTGTTTGCCGCCAAGGTTTCCAAGCTCGGCCCAGCCATCTCGCCGGAGGATACATCGGCGAGCCTGCACGCGCGTGCCAGGAGCTACCTGCACATGAACTGCGCCCACTGCCATCGGCGCGGCGGTGGTGGCACGGCACCATTCGAACTGGTGGGCGATCTTGCTCTGGAACAACTCAATGTGGTCGATGTCCCACCGTCCCAAGGTGACTTTGGACTCAAGGCGGCGTCTGTCGTCGCCTCGGGAAACCCCTATCACAGTGTTTTGATGTATCGTCTTGTGAAGAACGGGCGAGGTCACATGCCGCAGTTCGGCCCTTCGCTGATCGATGATTCCGGAGTGATCCTGATCCGCGATTGGATCGAATCACTCGGACCCGCTTCGCAGGCTGAGGCTTGTGAGGCCAAGATAAGTCAGATCCTGGCACAAACCTGTCCGCTCGATCAGCAGGCCATCGCGTCGATCGATGCAGTTCTGGATTCCACCAATGATGCGCTAGCACTATCGGTTGCCTGCTGTGCGGCTGACGTCGATGACGCACTACGGATGGCCATTGCCGACGTCGCGTCTCGCCGCTCGGATTCAAGCGTTCGCGATTTGTTCGAGCGATTCCTTCCCGAGGAACGCCGAGTCAAACGGCTCGGCGGGACGATCGACGCTCAAGCGCTATTGGCAATCGATGGTGATGCCGAAGCAGGACGCGAGCTGTTCTTCAACGCAGCGGATGTCAACTGCCGTCAATGCCATCAGATCGCCGGACAGGGCGTTGCAGTCGGCCCCGATCTCAGCGGAATTGGGGCAACGCAAAAACCTGCGGAAATCCTCGAGAGTATTCTGCGACCTTCTGCCAAGATCGACGCGAAGTACCGAGGCAAGTTGTTACTGACCGTTGATGGGGTGACGGTCGCCGGAATGGTGGTGCGGGAGGACGCGGAATCGATCACCATCGTGGAAGCCTCGGGCAAGCCGACGACGATTCTTCAGGACGAGATTGAATTGATCAAGCCAATGGATGCTTCGGTGATGCCAGAGCGTCTCTTGTCCGAGTTCACGGCCGAACAAGCGGCAAACCTGCTGGCGTTTCTCGTTGCACAAAAGCAGGCACCGCCCCCTCCTTCCGATCAAGATACAGCGACCCACTAACTGGAACTGAATGACTTTATGACAACGCTCAAATTCTGTGGTGCCGCGGGAACAGTGACCGGATCCTGCTCACATGTTCAATGTGACTCGGGTCCGTTTCTGGTGGACTGCGGTTTGTTCCAAGGCAACCGCACCACTCAGGAATTGAATTTCCAGCCGTTTCCCTTTAACGCCGCGGAAGCAAAGTTTCTGATTTTGACCCACGCTCATATCGACCACAGCGGCTTGCTGCCGAAACTGGTCCGCGCCGGTTTTCGGGGGAAGATCTATTGCACCGAGCCGACGCAGGATCTGCTCGGATTCATGCTTCGCGATTCCGCCTTCATCCAGGAATCGAATACCGAACGCATCAACGAGAAACGAGAACGCCGCGGCGAGACACCGATCGAACCGGTCTACACAGTCAAGGATGCCGAAGCGACCCTTCCGTTGCTCAGCCCGGTGGAGTACGAGACCTGGTTTGAACCGGTTGATGGTGTTCGCGTCCGACTCTGGAACGCCGGACACCTGCTCGGATCGGCGTCGGTCGAAGTCGAATTGAGCGACAACGGGCAAACGATCAAGTTACTGTTCTCGGGTGACTTGGGGCCGGAAGAGAAAGCCTTCCATCCCGAGCCCGATGCGCCGACCGGATACGATTACATCATCTGCGAGAGCACCTACGGAAACCGCGATCGCGAGGACTACACGCTCGAAAAGCGGCGTGAGGCGATGCGTGACGAATTACGACGAGGCTTATCGCGCGGTGGCAACGTGGTGATTCCTTCGTTCGCGGTGGAGCGAAGCCAAGAGTTGTTGCATGACATCGCCGTGCTGCTCGATGCGGGCGAAATTCCCAAGGCGACGGTCTATCTTGATTCACCGCTGGCCCGAAAAGCAACCGAGGTGTTCATCAAGTATGCGTCCGAGATGGAAGATATCGAGATCGATGAGTCCAAGATCTTTCGACATCCAAACTTTCACCTGGTGGAGAGTGTCGAGGAAAGCATCGCGATCAACCACGTGAAAAAGAACGCGATCATCATCTCCGCCAGCGGCATGTGTACGGCGGGACGAATCAAGCATCACTTGAAAAACAATATCTACCGACCGGAATCGACGATCCTGTTCGTGGGTTATCAGGCTCCCGGCACGCTGGGCAACATCATCACCAGTGGTGCGAAACAAGTTCGCATTCATGGCAAGGAATACAAGGTTCGAGCCCAGATACGGACCCTCGGCAACTACTCGGCTCACGCCGACCAGGTCGAACTGATCAACTGGATTCTCGAACGCGGCCCGATTCTTGGTGGGCTGTTTCTGAATCACGGTGAAGACGACGCACGAACCGCCCTGGCCGACCTGCTCGCAACGAAGGGAATCGACCGCGCGAAGATCTTCCTGCCAACTTTCGATGAGAGCTACGCGCTGGTCGCGGGAAGCCCGGCGCTGTCGGTGGAGAAGCCGGAGCCCCGTATCGACCCCACGCAACTGCAACGCGATTGGCACAACGACTATGCCGAATTCATGCTCCGCTTGAGCGGCCAGCTGCAGGCGACCGATTCGCCGCAGCAGCGCCGAGAGCTCATTCGACGCCTCGCCGACGCATTGGATTGATCAATTTGCCTTCGCCTTGCCTTTCGCTCGACGACCGGGTCGCCCCGTGACTTCATCCGGAGTGACTTGGTACTGTTCGCGTAACCGTGCCAGCTCGACCATCAGGCGATCCCGCTCCTGAGCGTACTGAGGATTGTCATAGACGCTCCTCAGCTCGTTGGGGTCGCCCTGCAAATCAAACAATTCCCAGTCATCGATCTTCTCGCCCTCGAGGGCATAGAAGTGAATCAGCTTGTGCCTTCCGTCGGTCACTCCATAGTGACGAGCCACATTGTGAGCGCCGGGATTTTCGTAGTAGTGGTAATAGAAAGTCTTTCGCCAGTCGCTCGGCGTGTTGCCCTGCAAGATCGGCACGAGGCTTCGTCCCTGCATGTCTTCGGGTACGGCGACCCCTGCGATGTCCAGGAAGGTTTCCGCGAAGTCTAGATTCGAAACGAGATTGTCATTCGTTGAGCCCGGCTTGATCTTGCCCGGCCAACGTGCCAGCAGCGGTGTCTTGAGCGATTCCTCGTACATCCATCGCTTGTCAAACCAACCGTGCTCGCCCAGATACCAACCTTGGTCCGATGAATAGATCACAACGGTGTTGTCGGCAAGCCCTGATTCATCCAGGTAATCCAGCACGCGTCCGACGCCGTCGTCCACACTCTTGACGCAGCGAAGGTAATCCTTGACATAACGTTGGTACTTCCACTTGATGATCTCTTCTTCGGTCATCCCATCGCGTGCTTTCAAATAGGCTTCGTTCTTGGGTCCGTAGGCGGCGTCCCAAACTTTGATCTGCTCGGCATTCATCGTTCCATGCCCTTTGAGCTTCAAATCCTGTTCCGTCAGGTCGGATCGGATGGTCATGAGTTGACGTGAAGCGGATTGCGTGCGACCCGAGTAGTCGTCCCACAACGTTTCCGGCTCGGGAACGGTCACATCGTCGAGCCAATTCAGGTACTTTGGCCCTGGCATCCAATTGCGATGTGGCGCCTTGTGCTGGAACATCACCATGAATGGCTTGTCGGCATCGCGTCGGTTCTTCAGCCAATCGAGCATCTTGTCGGTGATGATGTCGGTGGTGTAACCGGTATGGGGCTTCGTCACGGGCTGGCCGTCGTCACCCGCGGTGATCATGGGCGGGTTGTAGTAAGGTCCTTGTCCCTTGAGGATGTCGTAGTAGTCGTAACCTTGTGGCGTGCTGACCAGATGCCACTTTCCGACCACGGCCGTCTGGTAGCCAGCCGCCTGCAACAACTTGGGAAACGTTTGTTGGTCGCCATTGAAACGATCGCCGTTGGTCTTGAAACCGTTCAGATGACTGTACTTGCCAGTCTGGATCACGGCGCGACTCGGACCACAGATCGAATTGGTCACGTAGCACCGATCAAACCGCATCCCTTCCTTGGCAATCCGATCGAGATTGGGCGTCGTGATCCGCGACGGATCGTAGGCACTCAAAGCCTGTTGGCAGTGGTCATCGGCAAAGATGAAAACGATATTGGGCCGCTGGTCGGCCGCCGAGGCGAAACCGCTGTATCCGAGAAAAACGAACAACAGCACTGGGAAAAGTCGGTTCATGGCAGGCACACGAAGTGGGGAAGGACAGGGGCGGGTTTTCAATAAAACCGTTCCAGATGCTCCAACGATTTGCCACTATCATAGCGGGAAAACCGGGGCCGTTCGCCTCAGTAGCATTCGATCTGCCATGGATTAAAGTGGTGTTCGGCTCTGCCCCGACAAGTTCCCGCCCTAGCAAGGTCCCATCGATGCCCCGCTTGCTTCCACTTTTGTCTCTGATCGTAATTGTCACGACTGGTTTGGCGATTCCCCTGCATGCTGCGGATGGGGACGGCAAAGGCCCCGCCTACACCGAGCCGCCAAAGGAAGATCCGAACTATCCGCTGATGGGCGAGTTCGTCGGCGAGATCGCAGCCGGCGAGGGCCAGACCAAATTGCTCGGTCTGCAGATACGCCCGATCGGCAACAACGAATTCGATGCCTTGTCGTTCCTGGGAGGGTTACCCGGGCAAGAAGGACACGAGCCCGAACCGGTCCGCATGATCGGCCGCCGCTCTGATAACTTCGTCATCCTGTCCGGGGGACCTTTCGCGATCATCGTCGAATCGGACTCCTGCCTGCTGCTCGATCGAGAGGGAAACAAGGTCGGGCGACTGGAGCGTATCCAGCGAACCAGTCCCACGCTCGGTGCGCCCCCTCCTAAGGAAGCGATCGTCTTGTTTGACGGTACGAACATCGACCAGTTCAGCAACGCTCAGATGACCGAAGAGGGATTGCTGATGCAGGGCGCCGATCTCAAGCCGATGTTTCAAGACTTCAACCTGCATGCCGAGTTCCGTTTGCCCTACATGCCGGAGGCCGATGGCCAGGCGCGTGGAAACAGCGGACTCTATTTGCAAAGCCGTTACGAGTGTCAGGTCCTGGACTCCTTTGCACTTGATCCACTCTTCAACGGTCTCGGATCGTTGTATCGATTCAAGGCGCCTGACTTGAACATGGCGTTTCCGCCCCTCGTGTGGCAGACCTATGACGTTCAATTCACGGCGCCGCGATGGGCTGCCGACGGCAGCAAGATCCGCGACGCCCACATCACTTCATGGGTCAACGGTGTGAAAGTCCAGGACGACGTCGCCCTGCCCAACAAGACCGGTGCCGGTAAACAGGAAGAGCCCTTGCTGTTGCCAACCAAGATCCAAGATCACGGCGATCCCGTTCGCTTCCGAAACATCTGGCTGATCGACCGCGGTCTGGCAAGCGGCGAGTTCCCCATCCATCCTACCCAGGAGCAACTCGAAGCCGCCGCCAAGGCAGCGCTGGACAAGCAAGCTCGCCAGGAAGCAGATGCGGAGGCCGAAGCAGCAACGACGCCCGAGCCCGCCGAAGCAACGGCCGAACCGGTTGAAGCGAAACCGGAAGCGGAAGCAAAGCCCGAGGCTCCGGAAGCAAGCAATGAAACGCCTGCAGCAGACGAATCGGCAAACTAGCGCAGCGTCAGCATTGCGTTTTAGGGTTGCTGGCGAAAAGGGGTCAGACACCAAAAATGCGCAGCACCCTTCGGGCCGTTCCGGTTTTTGGTGTCTGACCCCTTTTCACCGACATCCATTTGATGCCGAAGGTATCACGGAGGGTAGCCGTGGGTCGCGCTAGCAGCACCCACGGAATGGTGAATTCGCGACAGAAACCGACCCCGAAGGCGGTCGCAGATCCGTCTGCGACCGCCTTCGGGGTCGCTTGGGATTGAAATTCCACAAGTTTCCGTAGGTGCGCTGCGCGACCCACGGCCACCATCTGCGACCGCGTCGCGGTCAATTCACGCATGTTCCACTCGATGATGGAATTCAAATGTGGGTAAAGACAAGGACTTGCGTCCCAGGTTAGCCAAAGTCAGCGCTCCGCGATAAGAAGCATGCGCAACATCAAAACTGGCGCGTCGTGCTTGTAGGGACGGCTCAACCCGCGATCCACAAACGGGATCAGCTGCTGAGACGGCCGGCGAGGAACTCAAGGGCCTGCTGCAGACATTGCTCGCTCGTGCACGATTCGGTTGGAATCACCAGATCGGCGTCGCTGGGTTCCTGATACGGCGTGTTCACTCCCGGGAAGTCGCTGATCTCGCCTCGATCGGCGGCAAGGTAGCGACCGGTGCGGTCGCGTTGCCGGCATACGTTCACGGGCGTCGACAGATGGATGTGCACAAAGCGTTCTTCGCCGATCAGCCCGCGAACTCGCTCGCGAACGTCAGCATGCGGCGCGACAAAGGCGGCAATGCAAATCAATCCGGCGTCGGTCACCAGCTTGGCGATCTCTGCGGCGCGGCGAAGGTTCTCGGAACGCTCATCGCTGGTGAATCCCAGATCGCGACTGATGCCGCTGCGAAGGTGCTGTCCATCCAGGACAACCGATGACTTCCCCTGTTCGAACAGAGCTCGCTCGAGATCAGCCGCCAGCGTTGTCTTACCCGATCCACTTAGCCCACTGATGAGGATGGCGATCGGCTTCTGTCCGAAGCGTTGCTCTCGGTCAGCCGCCGAGACCTTGCTGATGAAAGGCTGCAATCTCGTCCCGACAGGTTCCTCGTCCCAAGCGTCGGCACGATCCTTGTCAGAATCTAGATCGAGAACCATACCGGCTGCGACGGTTTCGTGCGTGATGCGATCGACGAGAATGAACGCCCCAGTCTGCCGATTTCGCCGATACGCGTCCAACATCAGCGGATCGTGCAACTCAATTCGACAACGCCCGATTTCATTCAGCTTCAAATTGGACACCGTGGATCGATGAAGCGTGTTGACGTCAATCGCGTAACGGACCTGCTGAACCTCGCCCGATGTTCGACGCGTGGTGTGCTTGACCCAGTACTGTTTTCCGGGAACCAAAGGCTGCTCCGACATCCAGACGATCATCGCCTCCAGCTCGCGACTGACGTGTGGTCGATTGTCGGGACGGACGAGCATGTCGCCACGTGTGATATCGATTTCATCCTCGAGCGTGAGGGTCACCGATTGCGACGTGCCAGCCTCCGCGAGATCCCCGCCGCGAGTCACGATCCGCTGCACACGCGTCATCTTTTTGGACGGCAAGACCAGCAGTTGATCCCCCACTCGTACGTTACCCGACGCGATCGTTCCGCTATACCCGCGGAAGCTGGCATCGGGTCGATTCACCCACTGAACCGGGAATCGAAGGTCTCGCAGATTTCGATCGGCCCCGACGTAGATGCTCTCCAGAACGTTCAGAAGCGAACCGTCGCGATACCACAGCGTGTTGGCGCTCGGCTCGACCACATTGTCACCCTTGAGCGCCGAGAGGGGCACGAAGCGAATATCGGGAATATCAAGCTTGGCCGCAAACTGTCGAAACTCGTCGCAGATCTCTTCAAAAACGGATTGGTCATAGTCAACCAGGTCCATCTTGTTGACGGCCAGAATCACGTGCTGGATACCGAGCAACGAGACGATGAACGCGTGGCGTTTGGTTTGCGTACGAATTCCCTTGCTGGCGTCCACAAGGATCAAGGCCAGATCCGCCGTCGACGCGCCGGTAGCCATGTTGCGAGTGAACTGTTCGTGACCAGGCGTGTCGGCAATGATGAATTTCCGACGCGATGTGGTGAAATAGCGATAAGCCACATCGATTGTGATCCCTTGTTGGCGTTCATCCTCGAGACCGTCCAGCAGTAGGGCGGTGTCCAGATCGCCGTCGACGACGGTCCCATGTTTCTCGGTATCTTTTCGCAGCGTGGCGATTTGGTCATCGAAGATGGCCCCGACTTCCAGCAGCAGTCGCCCAATCAGCGTGCTCTTGCCATCATCGACGCTGCCGCAGGTGATGAATCGCAGGAGTTCCTTTTCCGCATGCTCGGCCAAGAGTTGCCGGCCGATCTCATCCAATGCTTGATTTGATTCTGCAATCGCCATTAGAAGTATCCCTCTCGTTTTTTCCGTTCCATTGCTGCCGATTCATCTCGATCGATCGCTCGGCCCTGACGTTCCGAAGAGCGTGTGGTCAACATTTCATGGACGATAGCTCTCGACGGTAGTAGCCTCGGACTCGATCGCTCCTGTCACCGGATAACATCCCAAGGTGCGGAAACGCACGGTCTTCATCTCCGGAACTTCCGTCTCCTGCAGACGCATCCGATCATCATCGACGACGATCAAATCATCGCCACGACGAACCACCGGTCGCGGCTTGGCGAAGATAGAGCGGGACGATCGGTATGCGCTTCTTGAAGGATGTACTGCCAAACATCCAGCTCGGTCCAATTAGAGAGTGGAAACACTCGCAGGCACTCGTCCGCCGCGTTTCCAAGTGTTGTAAACGCTCCAAAGTTCTGGCCGCTGATTGCGGGGATCCCATCGATGCTGGCGATCGCGAAACGAAAAGATTCGTTCTTTCGCTCGCGATCGTTCTTCATCTCGCCGTCCCCCACCGATCGCCGCGTCAAACTCGTGCTTCGTCAACGCCTCCTTGAGTGGCTGCGTTCGCATCACGTCGGTATAGATCCTGCTTCCGTGATCAAACGGATTGATCCCAGCACGGACGCCTTCCTCGTTCACATAGGCGATCACGTTCAAACCCAGTTCCTCGCGGGCATACCGCTCGCGGAACTCGATCATCTCGCGAAACTCCCAGGTCGAATCGATGTGCAACAGCGGAAACGGCGGCTTGCTCGGATAGAACGCTTTCAAAGCCAGATGCAGAATCACCGACGAGTCCTTGCCGATCGAATAGAGCAGCACGGGATTGTCGAACTCCGCAGCCACCTCACGGAGAATATGAATACTCTCCGCCTCCAGCTTTTGCAGATGCGGCGATGTGCGTGATTCAGCCGAGTCGACGAGCTGTCTCGCATCAGCCACAGCAGTTGGACTTGCCATTTTCAAGTTCTTTCCTTCGAGTGGTTGCATGTCATCCGTGACGCTGGATCTAAGGAATCAGGGGTAGGAACGATTTCCGATCGGGATCGTACGCAAGGAACGACGCACTCTCTGCGATGAAAAACAGCCCGTAGACGGCCAGGTCCCCATCCAACGATTGTTTGCGGACCACGGGGGCTGCAAACAGTTGCTCTAACTGCTTTGCGAGACTTGCCTGTGATTCACGTGTTCGCGCGGTCGTGCGTGTGACGCCGTTTCGCAGACGCGAATAGCTTCCGCCTCCGCTCTTCGACAGAATCGTCTTGAGACAGAGGCGTTCGCGAAGACTCGACATCGCTTCGGTCTGCGGCATGAGAGTGCCCGACGAGCACCAAGTGCTTGAGCGAGGTTTGTTGAATCGCCCACTCGATCGCTTCTGCCAGCTCGCCAGCACGAAAGTCCCACTCTTCCTGAGCCGTTTCGAGAATGAAGACCGGCACATGCGATAGGGCGGCGTTGAGCGAGCGAACCAAATTATCGTCGTTGTGGGCAACGACTAGCCATTCGTATCCGTCGCTCGACTCCTCCATGGCTCGCCGAAGTGTTTCGATCAGAGGGTTCGCGGATGCGTTTGGGAATTGTCGTGATCATCAATCAATCTCCGGTATCAATGGTTAAACGGCGTTGCAAGCGAATGGGGAAACCTCTCCGGTCATCGTCTCGATAGATTCGACCGATAGTCGATCCCAGGTCTGACGCTCGGTGTATCGGTAGTACGTGTCGTCATCGAGTGCGATCAATTGAAGCCAACCATGAGTCAGCAGATCCCGGATCGATGCATGGCGTTGGATCACCTCGTCAATGGCTTCGCCGCGGAGCAGCCAAAACCACTAACAATCGCAGCGGATGATGCTGGTAGTTCACGCCGTCGTGAAGGGACTGCCACGGCAAGCCGGTCATCAGATCGCCGCCATTACCGGACAAGACGCCGAACCGACCGACCACGTTATGGATCGCCTTGTTGCCGCTGCCGAAGTGCATCGGATCCACCGTCGATGCGTAGTACTGCATGTTGATCCAGTTCGCGACCACCATCGGCGCCGTCATGATTTGCTCGAGCACGCTTGAATTCCGGATCGCTGTCGGTAGTCGTAGCTGTGCAGGAATGATCGGCCGCCAAGCGACACGTTGCCGGTCAAGTCACGCGGTGCAGCGATGAAGGCGGCGTTGCCCGCCAGGCCCCATTCGGGTCGAACCTCCGACCAATCGAGGCTTCGGCGAACCAGGTCGGCTTCGTCACGACCTGGCAAGACGCTCATCCGCTCGGATCGATTGGATCGCGAGGCCGCTCGACGCATGCTCTTTCAATTGCTCCAGATTCGCATTGATGCGATGCAGGAATGGAGTCAACGTCGAAGAACTGCAACTCGTCCGTTGTCGTGTTGTGCAAAGCTGCGACGAACTGCACGTCATCGCTGATCGAAATCCCGCGTTCCGTCAAGGCCTGTCGAATGTACTTCTGATTCAGCAGCTTCGCGGCAAATCGGGCGTTGGCTTCCCCCGAGTGACCACCACAGGCACCGCAATCGAGTCCGGCTTGCAACGGATTGTTCTCGGTTTGGCTGCCGTGGCCGCAGAGCACCACCAGCCGTGCAAAGCCATCGACGATGCCGATGCCTCGCAGGATCGACTCCGCCATGTCAGCCTGTTTCGACTCGCTGACTCCTTGCGTTTCCAGGCCGTGCAAGCATGGGCCCAACTCCTTTCGATTTGGCTTGGCCACTCCATCAAAGCGACTGCTCGACCCACTCCCGAATCCGCCAAGTCGAAGCCCGACAGAGCGAGCGACAAGCTTCCATCCGTACAGCAAACCGGTCATTTCGACGAAGCCAAAACAGCTAACGGCGGAAGATTGAAACTCCTTCCAGGATTGGCGTAGGGCGCGAATGATCGACCGCTTGGCGATCGCCTGATCCGTTTCGCTCGCCTCCAGGTCATCGAAACCTTCGGAAACCTTGAACTGGGGCGACAGCAAGACAGGCAGCTGCGAGATTGGCTCCGACTCACCAAGTGGCACGTAAGCCATCGGCACGCCAAAGAAACCCGCGAACCCGTATGTCTCGATTCGGTTGCAGGACGCCTCGAGGTGGCGTCGAATGCGTTCGGATCGAACATCGATGCAGAACACCATCTGGGCGAGTAGCCGCTGCGAAACATCGTTTGGCTCGGCACCATCCATCGCTTCGTACGTTGCCGAATCTTCGGCCGACTTCACCGCCAGGTTCGCCAGCAGGGAGCGGCGATAGGCGATCTCGCTGGCTTTCAGCAAGGCATATCGCAGCAGCTCCTCCTGACTCGATTGATGATGAGTCGGCGCCCAACACCTGGCGAATCGCTGAGAATCGATGCCCAGTCCAACTTGAATGCAAAGCACTCCGACACCGCTACCTCGTAGGCCAGTCGCATCGCGAGCAAGCCGGCGAAATCCGTGTCCTCCTCGCCCACGGCTGCGGATTGTCGCTGCTTGTACCTCGTCCATGCGCTCCATCCAATCGTGGCCATGGCATGGCACTGCAAGACTTCCTCCCAAAGCTCATCCGGCACCTCCAACCTTTCCAGCAGTGCCGCTAACGCGGCATGCGGATGATGTGGCAGTGCGGCAACCAGATCTCGAAAGCCTTTCACACCGAGAAGTTCGAAGCTCCGATCATGCTTCGAAGCGCTTCGCCATGCCTGATACAAAGGCAAGTGCCGCCAGGGACTCGGCCAGATTGACTGTCCTTGGTCGTAATGCGCCGAACAGTGCTTCGAGATTTCATCCCGAATGACACTGGTCCAATCGGACTGATTGAGCCCGTCGAGCACCTCCGAGATCGTTCGGATCAGTCGCTCATCGTTACTCTTTTCAGAAAGTCCGGTCTCGGTGATCGGCTGACGGATCGATTCTTGCTGCAACAGCGACAAGACCTGATTGACGTCGATCATTTCCGCGCCCGTGACCCCATCGGAGACCATCTCATCGACGGCAGCATCAACATCGGATTTGAGAATCGATCCGTCAGCGAACTGATCGCGGTAGTAATCCACCGGCATCAGCGTTTCGAAGTCCGAGACCGATCGCAACATCCGGCGTGCGACCAGGAAATCCTGATCTGCGAATCCAAGGTATGGGTTGACGGCGACATAGTCCTTGAGAGGCCAAACGGGTGCAATTGTCTCTTGCACGCCTTGGAGTGCTTGCTGCAATCGCTCGACGCTTCTCGAAGCCTGGCCGCTTTGCTTCCGCGGCGAAGCGTCGGTTTCCGGTGACTGCGGTGTTGGCACAGGGACGGGATTCGCAATCGACATGATGAATTCCTAGGATCGAGTGAATGTTTGACTTGGATTGGATGTGGTAAGAGTGAAGACGGGATCGGAACGACGCTTGCTGCTCTGGATCAGCATCAGCTCGTCAGCGCATTGGCCAGGCGACGGTAGAACGCGTCGACGTAGAAACCGTTGGACGCGTGGACTCGGAACGCCTGTAGCCAGCCAGCTTGCTGCGGACGCCTCACCGCTGAGTGCAACCCCAAGAGAACGCAGAACGTGACGGCGATGCAGCCGTTAACGAGGAAAGCCGTCTGAGGCAACGTGGCCGTTGGAACCGAACCGCCGAGCACCTTGGCGATCGCCAGATAACCGGCCATGTAGAAGACGCTCAGGCTTGCCACACCGATCAGCCCGGCGACCATGGTCTGCGGGGAACCCAGCGAGAACATTCGCCATCCCCAAGTGATCAGCGCGAGTGAAAGCGTAAAGGTGAAGACGAACGCACCCGGCTTGGACGCGAAGTTGAATCCGGTCAAGTAGGACGTCGAGAAGAGGACGGCAAGCGTGCCCGCGGACACGATCAAGAGACCGAGCCAACCGCTCCGCGGTCCGTTCGGAATCGGTTTCGCCCCGTTCGTTGCCATCGATTGCGATACCACGCTACCACTGTTCAAGAACGCGTGGGCCTTGTAGAGCGAATGGGCGAGCAGGTGGAGCATGGCGGCCGTGAACGCTCCCATGCCGCATTGCAACATCATGAAGCCCATTTGCGCGATCGTTGAATAGGCTAGCGCTTGCTTGACGCTCGCCTGCGTCATCATGACAACGCCACCGAACACGGCCGTGACCGCCCCGATGACTGCCAGCGTCGTGAGCGCCGATGGAGCATGCACGACCAGGGGGCTCATGCGAATCAACAGGTAACCGCCTGCGTTGACGATCCCCGCATGCATCAAGGCCGAAACCGGAGTCGGGGTCTCCATGGTCTGAGGCAGCCAGCCGTGGAAAGGAAACTGCGCCGACTTCAGGACCGCCGCCGCAATCAAAAACCAGCCGATCAAAGCAATCGGGATTCCCGAACCGACTGCATCGACATCGCTCGATGACAAGGCGGCAAACAGTTGTGCAAAGTCAAGTGTCTTGAACTTGGCGTAGGTCAGAACCAAGGCCGTCACCAGCGCCACGTCACCAACGCGGCTGATCACAAACTTGGTCCATGCTGCACGCTGAGCCGCCGGCCGATCGGGGAAGTGCAGCAGCAGATGGTGCAATCCAAAGCTCGTCAGCACCCAGGCAACCGCAAACATCAAGAGATTGCCGGAGATCGCCATCATCGAGACGGCACCAATCGTAGCTGCCGTCCAGCGAAAGTAGCTTCCCTGTTGTTTGTCTCCGTCCAGATAGCGGACGGAGAAGCGGCAGATCACCCAGCCGACGAAGCTGACCAGCAGCAACATCAGACTCGAAGCACCATCGTAGTAAATGCTCGGGTTGAGACTCGGCTCGGACGACCACTGCATCACCGTGATCGCGTGAGCGCCATGCCCAAGCCAAAGGTGAGTCAGCGCGGCGACGGCTGCCAGGACAAACTGGAGACCCGCCAGCCAGGTCACGACCCGCCGGACCCGGACCGTTCGAGCATTGGCCCAACGCGACGGCAAGGCCAGGAACGAGAGCAGGCAAATGGCAGGAAGCGAAAGGATCAGGGCAAGTGGATCCATCGAATCGATACTCCTGAGCGGCAAATGTCTCGAATGGGAAAGGTCGGGCCAAAAAAAAGGCCGGATGTCAGCACCTCGGTGCTTCACATCCGGCCTTGTCCGAACGGCGGGTTTCACCGTTACAGCTTGAGCTGGGCTTTGTTAACGTGATTGCAAAAAAAAAGGCCAGAGGGCTGCAATCCGCAGCCATCTGGCCTTTTCTGCAACGGCAATCATTCCGCTGCAACGAAAACCTTCAATTTTTCCGACCGGTCGACATCCAGCTTGTGAAGTCCGACTCAGCCGTTCTTAGTCATCGACTGCACTCTATGCCGGGCTTGAGCCGTCGTCAAGGCTTCTTTGGTAAAAATGTGGCTGCGGGGTCAAGGAGTTCGGAGTGAAGGACACGGACGGACGAAAAACACGGCGTTGGCGATTGTCAGCCGCGGACTCCGTTACGCCAACTCGTCAAAATCGGGTCGCTGTGCGAGTGTGAAGACGATAATCCGCTCGCCTGTCTTGGCGCTGATGTCGGTGTGGAGACTAATCACATCGACATGAAGAATGTCCTTGATGACCGCGTCCAGCAGCGGGCGTCCACGCTCGATCAGCTCTTGGCGCACCTGCTTGATCAAGTACCTTCCGCGCTCGCGCGTCTCCGCTTCCGCAAGTTTCAATTCGGCGGGGGTCAGCACGTTGGTGAGTCGCACGAGCACCAAGTCATCGATGATGTACGATTTTGTCTCCAGCGGCCCCCGGCCCATGTATTCTTTCTCGAAGCGAATGATCGCCTGGCTGATTTCTCGCTCCGTTTCTCGCTTACTCTTCATCTTCTCTCACGCAATACGTTGGGCCTTCTTATTAGGCCGTGAGTCATCATTTATTGGCTGCCGACGGCTTGGGAAGGCCATCGTACCGAATGGAACGAGCTGAAGCTGGTGCCATTCAACTTCGTACAGGTCTTGAGACGGAGCCCAACCGACCGCCGAGGAAATCCCCTCCGCGGCTACAAAACCACCCTCAAGGGGTAGGCCAGTCCATCTTCCTCGCCAGGCATAGGCTGCCGTGGAAAGATCGGGCAAGAGAACGATTCGAAACAGGAATGAATTTCACGAAAGGCTGCAACCAGGTCGCGCGAATGGTGTTCAATAGTGGCTAGGCTATGGACCTACAGGGGTCGGCTTCGGCCTTTTCGTAACCCTAAGTTTTGGGTTCAACCGACACCGATTCGCCGACACCGATTCGCCGACACCGATTCGCCGACACCGATTTGCCGTACCGTCGTGGCCGCCGAACCTGAGCCTTGCTCACCTTCTTGCTGGATGACAGTGACAGAAAAATGGACAAAGCTCCGATCATGAGGCCATTCCATCAGCATTCGTGCGGCTCTGCCTTGATCCTCGTGATCCTCGCTTGCCAATTTGCGGACTCGACCGCTTTCGCAGCTTCTCCCGACGACATTCGATTTGACCAGCACGTCCGGCCGATCTTGGCGGAACATTGTTTCGGCTGTCACGCCGACGGGGCCAACGAGGGGAGCATGTCCTTTGACGACCTTTTGGCGATGTCGGATCGAGAAGCTGCCAACGAGCGTTGGCATCACGTGCTGAAGCAACTTCAAGCGGGGACGATGCCGCCGGTAGACGAGCCTCACCCGAGCGACGAGCAATTGAAAACCGTCGAGTCATGGATCAAGTATGGGGCGTTCGGATTGGATCCTGACAATCCCGATCCTGGCCACGTCACCATGCGGCGACTCAATCAGGTCGAATACCGAAACACGATTCGAGACATGCTGGGGGTCGACTACGACACCGCCGGCAATTTTCCGGCCGACGACACCGGCCATGGATTCGACAACATCGGGGATGTTTTGTCGCTCTCGCCGTTGATGCTTGAAAAGTATGTCAACGCAGCAAAGGAAATCGTTTCGTCGGTCGTTCCCATGGTTTCAGGGGTCGTGCGCAAGCGGTCCATCCCCGGAGACGAGTTTCAACTGGACCTTGTCACCGTTGCGGCGAGCATCGAAGCACCCCAAGACGGCGCCGAGGCGGACGAACGCCAACGCCGGGGATTTGGAGGTCGGGGCGGGCCGCCACAGGCCGAACCCGGGACGATCGAATTGTCGTACTACAAGGATGCCGTTGCCCGCGCGGTCTTCGAAATCAAAGATGCCGGCGATTACACGCTGCGGTTGAATCTCAAGGCGATCGAAACTTACGTCGACAACCAATTCGACGAAAACCGCTGTGAGTTCACGTTTTCCTTGGGCGACGAACGACTGGTCCAGCAGTCCTTTGTTCGACAGGGGGGCAAGGAGTTCATCTTCGATTTCGATCGCAGCTTTGAACCGGGTCAGTACACCGTAACGGCGACCGTCAAACCCCAGAGTGAATCGGCTCAGATCCGCAACCTGCGGCTGCAGATCGGCTCGGTGGATTTGATCGGTCCGAAGGATGAAAGATACTACGACAAGCCGGAAGGTCACGAGCGATTCTTTCCCGGTGGCGTGCCCGCATCTGCCGAGGCGAGACGTGCGTACGCCAGGGAGCTACTGGCTGCTTTCGCGCGTCGAGCGTTTCGTCGTCCCGTCGATGACGACCATCTCGATCGTCTCGTTGAATTGGCGGAGAGCGTCTATGCGGACGGCAGCGACACATTTGAAAGCGGTGTCGCCAAGTCGATGACGGCGATTCTTGCCTCGCCACGATTCCTGTTCCGAGAGGAATCAACGATTGATTCGCCAACCTCTACCTATCCGCTGATCGATGAGTACTCGCTGGCTTCACGGCTTTCCTACTTCCTTTGGTCGTCGATGCCTGACGAGGAGCTGATGAGGCATGCCGAACAGGGGACGTTGCGTGACAACCTGGACAGCCAGATCGCAAGGATGTTGAGTGACAACAAAGCCCGTGCGCTGTCTGAGAACTTTGTGGGCCAGTGGCTACGAGCCCGTGCCGTCGACTCGATTCAAATCAACTCACGCGCGGTCCTCAGCCGCGAACCGAGAAACACCAATCCAGAGAAAGACGTTCGACGAAAGCGATTCTTCGAACTGTTTCGTAAAGGCGATCAACGTACCGAACAGGAAGAAGCCGAATACGCTGAAGCCCGCGAGGCGTTTCGCCGTTCCTTCGGTAGAGGTCCAAGACTTGAGTTGACCGAGGAACTTCGCACTGCGATGCGACGCGAATCGGAAATGCTTTTCGACTACATTGTGAAAGAGGACCGCAGTCTCTTGGAAATGATCGATAGCGATTACACGTTCTTGAACGAAGCGCTCTGGAGTCACTACGAGATTGAAGGCATCGACAAGGTCGACGGGGACGAGATGCGTCTGGTTCAGCTACCCGACGGAAGCGTACGGGGTGGCGTTCTGACCCAGGGCACGGTCCTGGTCGTCACTTCCAACCCAGACCGCACGTCCCCCGTCAAACGTGGCCTGTTCATTCTCGAGAACCTGCTCGGAACGCCGCCACCGGCTCCCCCGCCCAATATTCCCGCCCTCGAAGATGTGGAATCCGACCGAGAACGAAAATTGACGCTGCGTGAGACATTGGCCATCCATCGTCAAAATACGCTGTGCGCCTCCTGCCATAACCGCATGGATCCTCTCGGTCTGGCACTTGAAAACTTCAACGCGCTCGGTCGCTTCCGAACGATGGAAATGGAGCAGCCGATCGACGCCACCGGCGTGCTGGAATCCGGTGAAGCGTTCTCATCGATTGGAGAGCTCAAGAAGATTCTCGTCACCGAGCATCAGGAAGCGATATATCGCTGCATGACCGAAAAACTGATGACGTACGCGCTCGGCCGCGCGGTCGAGTATACCGATGCGCATACCATCGATCAGTTGGTTTCGGAATTGATGGCGAACCAGGGACGTGCCTCCTCGCTGTTGTACGGCATCATTCGCTCCGACGCGTTTCAGCGAACACGAAGTGCCGCCCAGTTGGCCTCCAAGAACTAAGAACCGCTGCCAAATCACATCAGGTTTCCAAGGAGCATTCGATGACAACTCTTCGCCCTACACGCCGCGGCTTTCTTCGTGGAGTTGGAACGTGCATCGCGCTTCCTGCGTTGGAGGCCTTGCACCCGCGCAGCCTGTTTGGTGCCGAAGCGAGCCTGGCTCCATCACTTGCTACCACGCCAACGGGCGCACCCCTTCGCACCGCCTTCTTGTTTTTCCCCAACGGTTCGATTCCGAGTGCATGGTGGCCTGAAACCCCTGGAAAAGACTTCTCCATCAGCTCCTCGCTGCAACCGCTGGAACAGGTACGCGACCGGTTGCAGATCGTCAAAGGCTTGGACAACGTGGCGGCCAATGCGGGCAGCGATGGTGGTGGCGACCACGCTCGAGGCAACGGCACGTTCCTGACCAGTGTGCGACTGAACAAGAGCTCCACCAATATCAAAGCAGGCATTTCCATCGATCAGGTGATCGCCAATCGCGTTGGTCACATGACTCGGTTTCCGTCACTCGAACTCGCTTCCGATCCACGTCGTCAAAGTACTGGTTGCGACTCGGGATATTCTTGCGCCTACCAATTCAACATTTCGTGGAAGTCCGAAACGACCCCGATGGCGACGGAGCACAATCCGCGTCAAGTATTCGAACGATTGTTCGGCGTCGGCGCACCCGGACAACGCGTCGAGAATCTAAGACGTCGTCGAGTTGAACAGCGCAGCATTCTCGACTACGTGATGGAAGATGCCAGACGAATGCAGACTCGCATCACGCAAGCCGATCAACGCAAGCTTGACGAATTCCTGACCGGGATTCGAGCATTGGAATCGCGGATCGAGCGGGCGGAGTCGTTGGGCGATCCCGACGATCCCGGGATCGAAACGCCAGCCGGCGTCCCTCAGGCACATGAGGACTACGTCGAAGTGATGTTCGAGTTGATCGCCATGGCGTTCGAGACTGACTCGACTCGCGTTGCTTCCCTGATGCTCGGTCATGACGGCGACAATCGCTCCTACGATTTCCTCGGTATCGCGGAAGGCCATCACGATCTGTCGCACCATCAAGACAAAGAAGATCGAATCGCAAAGATCGCACAAATCGATCATTGGTACGCCCAGCAATTTGCCAAGCTGATCGCGCGATTGGAACAATCCAAGGATAGCGACGGCAATTCGATCCTGCATAACTCAATGGTGCTCATCGGCAGCGGGAATGCCGATGGAAACCGACATACGCATACCGACCTGCCCGTTGTGCTGGCAGGCTCAGGCGGAGGGCTGCTCACGCCTGGTCGTTTTGTCGACCACAACGGGGTCCCCTTGGCGAATCTCTACCTCAAGATGGCATCCGCCATGGGTGTCGACGACGTCGATCGATTCGGTGACTCCACCGGAACGCTCGGTGACGTTTAACGCCTACGAACGTGAATCGCTCTCCTTCTCCATGCTGTTCGCTTCCATGAGAAATGCCATGAAGACGACTCTTCCGCTCTTTTCAACGTTGATCATGGTCGCGCTCGCGACCGGTCTTTGCCTCGCTCAAGATGCCCCTACCACAGCCGAGCCCCAGGTTCCCGACCAACCACCGGCGGCAGCCAGGAAGGTGGACCCCGTGGGCACATGGTCCTGGGAACAGGGCTTTGGAGGCCGCTCGATCGGACGCGCAATCGAGCTTCAGTTGGACGACGGCAAGTTGACCGGCACTTACCTCTCGAGATTTCAAAACACGGCGAACCTACCCCCGGGCGCCGCTGATCCGGTCCCGATCGAGGATGCAAAACTGGAGGGTGACACGATCACCTTTCAAGTCACCCGCTCCTTCAATGGCAACGAATTCAAGACGTCATTCTGGGGCATCATTTCCGGAGATGAAATTGCCGGTATCACGACGATGAACTTTGGCGGCGAGGACCGCGAATCGGAGTGGATGGCAAAACGAATGGCGGCGGCGGCCATCGAGAACGTCGCAACCGCCACAAGCGTCGCCAAGGAAGAGGATGTCGTCGGCAGATGGAAGGTAAAATTTGAAACGCCTCAAGGCGAACTTGAAGAGGCCTTCAGCATCGAACGGGAAAAAGACAGCCAAGCTCTAAAAGGGACCTTCCACAGCAGCGTCTTTGGTGACAATCCGCTGAAACAGGTTACCTTCGACGGATCCAAACTGCGATTCGTGGTCGAAATGAAGGCGGGCGATGCCGGTGACATCAAGGCGACCTACGAAGGCGAGCCGCGTGGATCCGAGATCAGCGGGATGATCGCGGTCAGCTTTGGTGAGAACAACATGGAGATCCCGTTCGTCGGGGCACGCGTTGAAGAGACGCCCAAGGCCGATGAGGAGAACGCCAGTCCTGCCGCTCCAGCAAGTCGCGCGACCAGCCTTTCGATTCCTGAGCCCATGCGTGTTCCCGATCCGGGTGAACCGGGCGACGAACCGTATGCACCCAGGGCGATCCTCCCTGGTGGAATCGTGATGCCGCTGTATCCTCCGGATTCTCCGTACTTGAATGCCGATCGCATCAAGGAGCCAGAGCAGTACAGCCTCTCCGCCGATGTGCATGGACGAATCAACAGCATCGTCAACATCCACAATCCATCGATCGAGGTTCATTTTGCCAGTCCTTCGATGAACACCGGCGCCGTTGTGATTCTGGCAGCCGGGGGTGGTCATCGCACGTTGAATGTCGGTACGGAAAGCGCAGACTTCGTTCCATACTTCTACAACTACGGAGTGAACACGGTCATTTTGCGGAATCGTCTGCGTAGCGACGGCTATGAGCCAACGACCGATGCGGTCCGTGACGCCCTGCAGTCGATTCGACTCGTTCGCAAATTTGCAGACCAGTGGAAGATCGATCCCAACAAGATCGGGATCATGGGTTTCTCCGCTGGCGCCGAACTATCAGCCCCTGCGGCAATCGAATTTGAACAGTTCGACAAGGACCACAGTGATCCAAACGATCCGCTGGCCGGCATTTCGTCTCGTCCCGACTTTGTTGGCATCATCTATCCCGGGCCTACGCCTTTCACGAGAGAACCAGAACGAGAAGTGCCTCGCAATTCGCCTCCCGCATTCATCACGTGTGCTGGGGCCGGTGATCGCATCCACGCGATTTGGGCGACTGATTATTTTTCGGCGATGCTTCGCGCCGGCGTTCCCAACGTGGAGATGCACATTTATGGCAACGGCTACCATCCTGGCGATCGTGGATCCACGGGCGGATTGACCTATCGCAAAGGCATTCCGTTTGGGACCTGGCACGAGCGATTCATCGACTGGTTTGACGACCTTGGCTTCCTCGGCGCTCCCGGCGAAGAGACGAAAGCCGCGGTGGATTCGCGCGAATTTGTCAGCCAGCCACCGCGCCGTCCCGGCGGGCCTCCCTTTGGACGAGGCGGTCGCCGCTCCGGCGGCAATCCCTGATGCTCGCGTCGGTCGAGCGGGCGCCGGCAGGCTGACACCGCACTCATACGGTTGAAGAACATGAGGCGCACTGGCGTGAAGGCTCAGGGAAGATGAGTCAGGCTAGAAAGCCGAACGTACGTCGGCCTTTCCAGGCTGACCCTACTTCCCGAACGGGGGCCGGCAGGCCAAGAAGCATTGGCTTCCAACGTATTTGGCGCGATATCGGCTTCCATCCTTTCCACCAACTCCACCCTGTTCGTGCACGTTTCACGCACTGAAATCGTGCGCTGAATTTGGCACAACTTCTGTTCTCGGACACTTCTTGCTCGCGGCGTTTGGGCAGCGAAGCCCCGGTTGCAACCAACTTACTCGGAGCAAAGAGGGTAGCCAGGGGCCGGCGCAGCGCCGCCCCTGGTTGCGTCGTCAAACAAGTCCGTCGCCCGCCCGCGGATGCGCTGCGCGACCCGGGGCTAACCTCTTGCATCCCTTCGAGATGGCCAATGCGCCTCGGTTGCGTCGACCGAACGGAGTTGAACGGAGTTAGCGACTTCGCGAATTCGCATCGGTTGGCTTTGAGGCAATCTTGCAATCGCCGGGCTACAATGCGGCGATGACCAATGTTACGAAAATTCTCTTGGCGATCGAACGAGACGGCCCGGCAGCATCCGCCGAGTTGTTGCCGTTGGTTTATGACGAGCTGCGGCGATTGGCCGCCCGCGAGTTGCGTGGTGCACCCAGTGGGCATTCGATCCAGCCGACGGCGCTGGTGCACGAGGCCTACGTGCGACTGGTCGATCAAAGCGACGAGCCCCACTGGAATCATCGCGGGCATTTCTACGCTGCTGCGGCCGAAGCGATGCGGAGAATTTTGGTCGAACACGCGCGCCGCAAACAGACGCTCAAACGCGGCGGAGATCGAAAGCGTCTGACGCTCGAGACCGACCGCCTTGCGACGCCGCAGCGTCACCCGGAACTGCTCTCGCTCGACGAGGCACTGACACGACTTGCCACCGAACACCCCAAGTTGGCACGACTCGTTTCTCTGCGTTATTTCGCTGGCTTGACGATGGAGCAGGCCGCCAACGCCCTTCAGGTTTCTCGCCGAACTGCTGAGCGTGACTGGACTTACGCCAAAGCCTGGCTGCTGGATGCGATCGCTGAGGACGACTGAACCGGGCAGGTGCAGTCCCTCGCAAGAAATTGATCCAAGAAAGTGGACGAATCGTTGGCGGAGTTTTCTCTGAAACTCGCACCTTGAAAGCAGCGAGACTTGACCATCCAACCGAGAGAAGTGAACGTGGACGAGCAAAGCATCTTTTTTCAGGCGCTCGATCAACCCGCCGGCCAGCGGCGCGCGGCATGGCTCGACGAAGCTTGCGGAACTGACACGCCGCTGCGACAGCGAATGGAAGCTCTCCTGAGTAAACACGAGCAGGCTCAGAGCTTTCTGGAACGACCCGCGCCCGGTCTCCATGCGACGATCGCTTCGGAACAATCCGCCGAGAACCTCGCCGCCTCGCTCGACGCGGGGCTCTCGCCGACGTTTCTCCAAGACAAAGCGGTGGTCGTTGGCAGCGCGGGTCACAGCGTGCTGAAGATGCTGGACAAAACGATTGAAGTTTCCCGCGTCACATTGCGGGAACCGGTTGCGGAGGGGCCAGAACCGATCCAACGGCCAAATTCGCCGGAGGTCCCCAAGTCAGCACCCGACAGTCGTTACCAGCTGCAGGGCGAGATCGCCCGAGGCGGAATGGGTGCGATCATCAGGGGCCGCGATACGGACCTGGGGCGCGAACTGGCAATCAAGGTGCTACTCGACTCGCATAAGAACAGGCCCGACGTCATTCAGCGGTTTGTCGAAGAAGCTCAGATCGGTGGCCAGTTGCAACATCCGGGAATTGCGCCGGTCTATGAACTGGGTCAGTTTGCCGATCAGCGACCGTACTTCAGCATGAAGCTGGTCAAGGGCAAGACACTGGCGACGCTGCTGGCTGATCGTGAATCGATCGCCACCGAGCGCGGAAAGTTCCTCGGCATCTTCGGTCAGGTCTGTCACACGATGGCGTATGCACACTCGCGCGGTGTGATTCATCGCGACCTGAAGCCATCCAACATCATGGTCGGTGCGTTCGGTGAAGTTCAGGTCATGGACTGGGGCCTGGCCAAGGTCCTACAAGAGGGTGGCATCGCGGATGAAAAGAATGCCCGCAGCAAACATCCGATCGAAAGCGTGATCCAGACTCGCCGCAGCCTGGGCAGCGATGTTCCCGGCTCGCTTGGCTCGGCGGGTTCGCAAACGCAATTTGGCAGCGTGATGGGTACGCCGGCCTACATGCCTCCCGAACAGGCGCTGGGCGAGACGGCACTCCTTGATCAACGGGCCGACGTGTTCGGGCTGGGTGCAATTCTATGCGAGATTCTCACCGGCATGCCGCCGTATGTGGCGGAGGATGGGACACGCGTGTTTCGCATGGCTTCCAGAGGCAATCTGGATGGCTGCTTCCAGCGACTGGAAGCCTGTGGTGCCGATGCGGAACTGATCAGGCTGACAAAACATTGTCTGGCGCTGGAGCCCAATGACCGGCCGCGAAACGCGGGAGTCCTGGCCGAACGAGTGACCGGTTACTTGGAATCGGTGGAGACCAAGCTGCGCGAAACGGAGTTGCAGCGAGCAGCCGAAGCGGCTCGCGTTGTGGAGGTACGCAAACGGGCGCGAGTCACGATGGCGCTGGCAGCCTCGGTCCTGCTGACGCTGGGACTGGGCAGTGGAGGTTGGATGTGGCTGGAACAGCAGCAGGCCGAACGCCGAACCCTCATGACCGCGAAAGTCAATGATGTGTTGGGGGAGGTGCGGTTGCATCAGCAGTTGGCGGAGGCTGCCAATGGGGAGGAAGAAGGTGCTCTGGACCTAAAAGTCCGGGAACTGACTCAAGCGCTGGGCAGAGCTCGAGACGCGGTGGAACTGGCTGAACAGGAAGACATTGACTCATCACTCCAGGGCACGGCCGTTGAGTTGTTGACCGCTTTGGAACAGGAAACAACCGACGTGCGCGAGTTGGCCGTTCAGGTCGCAGCCGACCGTGCCTTTCAAGAAGATCTGGAATCAATCCGTCTCAGCCAGACAGGGGGAGACGACAAAGAATCGTCGAATTTGCAGGTGTCCGGTCCCGATCGTTCCAAGCGATGGGCAAGGAGCGGAAAGGCGTTTGACATTGCCTCGGCCGATGAACTCTACCAACAGGTATTCCAGTCCCGCGGGCTCGACGTGACCGTGCTGCCGATCGAGGAGGCAGTCGCCCGCATCCGGCAATCACGGATCCGCGAGAGCCTGATCACGGCAATGGACAACTGGGTACGGGCACTGCCGACCAAGCCTGATGACGGCAACGAAACGAGTTTGCAGCCAGTCCCTGCGGAAGGGGACACGCGGTCGAAATTGCTGGCGATCATTCAGCAGGCGGACGACAGTCAATGGCGGAAGGGATTGCGTGGGGCGCTGATCGCCGAAGACTTTGACCGACTGAAGGAATTGGCGGAAGCTGACGAAGTCCAACAGCAACCCGCCGCGTTGATCGCCTGGCTCGGCGCGGCGTTACGGGATGCCGAGGAGTACGACACTTCGGTTGCCGTGTTGCGACAGGTTCATCAACAACAGCCGGGTGATTTTTGGTTGAATCACGAACTATCCCAAAGCCTCTCACGAGGAGGGCAAACGCTGGAAGGCCTGGGCTATGCACGCGCAACGCTGGCACTTCGCCCGCAAAGCTCTGGGGCCTGGTGGGGATTGGCGGTAAGTTTGCGGATCGCGGAGCGATTTGATGAAGCGATCGATGCTTACCACACTGCGATCGAGCTCGATCCGAAAAACGTCCCCGCTCGTCAAGGCCTTGGTTTCACGCTCTATCGGCAAGGCAACCTGAACGAAGCACTGGCCGAGTATCACACGGCCATCGAAATCGATCCGAAATACGCAAAGCTACATAGCGACCTGGGCTTCATCCTGTCGGAGCAAGGCAAGCTGGAGGAAGCGATCGATGCATACGAAAAGGCGATCGAACTCGATCCAAAGTTCTCTGGGGCACTCGAGAGCTTGGCCGCCGTGCTCGAAAAGCAAAACAAGTTGGATGAGGCCATCGCTGAGTATCGCAGAGCAATGGAACTCGATCCGAAGCAAGACTCCCCCCATAACAACCTCGGCCTTCTACTGTGGAATCACGGTCGGATCGACGAGGCCATTGCCGAGTATCGCCGAGCCATCGAACTCGATCCGAATCAAGACTATTCTCACGGCAACCTGGGCAATGCCCTTGAGAAGCAAGGCAAGCTTGACGAGGCGGTCGCCGAGTATCGTCGCGCCATCGAGCTCAATCCCCGGTGCGCCTTCGCATACTGCGGCCTTGGGTGGGCGTTGTGCCAGCAGGGAAAGCTGGTTGAGGCCATGGACGTGTGCCGCACAGCCATCGAGCTCGATCCCAAGTTTCCTCATCCTCACGTGAACCTGGGCAACGCCCTCGTGAAAAGTGCAAGGTTTGACGAGGCGATCGCCGAGTACCGCACAGCCATCGAGCTCGATCCGGAATTCACCATCGCCCACATCAACCTCGGGGATGCCCTGAGTCGGCAGGGAGAGCACGAGTTGGCGGTGGCGGAATATCGCAAGGCGATCGAGTTCGAGCCGGAGAACGTTCACGCTCACAGCAGGCTGGGGGATGCCCTGCTCGCGCAGGACCAATTCGACGCAGGCCATCGACGAGTACAAAAAGTCGATCGAACTCGACCCGAATTCCCTGACGGCCCAAATCGACCTGGGCATGGCTCTGGCGAAGAACGGGCAACTGGATGAAGGGATCGCCGAGATCGAACGGGTCGCCAAAATCGATCCCAAACACTCCGCGGTGTTCACCCGGCTGGGAGGTGAATTGTCGGATGCGGGCCACCTGGAGGAGGCCGTTTCCGTGTTACGCATTGCGATTGAACGGAATCCCACCGATTCCACTCCACTCCGTTTTCTCGGCATCACGCTTCAGAAGCTAGGACGAGATGAGGAAGCGGCGGACGCGTTCCGAAGCGCCGTTGCGATCGATCCGAAGGATCCCGCCGCAGACATGCTTCGCCGTCTCCTCGAGAAGCAGCTCGTCGCCGACCCCTCCGAACGCCGAAACGGCCAACAAGGTAGCGGGCTGTTCGTCGCTGCGGACAAGTAAAAGGTGTCTGACACGAATGGCACGAACTTAGGTTGTCTCAGTGAACCTCGGGCGTAGCCGTGGGCCTTCGCCGCATCCTAACGACGTTTTCTTCGCCCACGGCTAGCGCCCGAGGTTCAAAGCCCGTGCCATTCGTGTCTGACACCTTTTTGGCAGACTCTGAGAACTCTGGTAAGCGATTTGATGAATCGTGTGCGTACTAGTCCACGTTCGGTATTTAAAGTTGCGAGTCGGTACTATCGCTGCAGATTCTGAATCAATGTCAAAAACTCCTGAGACGCTGTGTGGATCGGCTAAAGCGAGTCTGTCGATCACAGCGATCGGCATCAGTGTCAATCGAATGACACAGAACATACGCAGAACATACGGGGACACAGCACCAAGTCTCTCGGCACCAACTCTATCTCTAACTTGCAATGGATCCGGGTGGATTGAGTTTGCGAATTGCTTGCAAACGGTCGCCGTATTGGCGCTACCGGTACCGCGCTACCGCCGCGCTACCGGTACCGTGTCCCCGTCAGTTCCTTCGGCCCTCCGGGCCTCAAGTATCAGAGTGGGCGCACAGTCCGGGGCTTCACAGCCCCGGCCGGTCTTGTGCCGACCCTTCGGGCCTAAAGAAGATGGATCAGCGTATCGTCACCGGGGCTTCACAGCCCCGGCAGCTCTTGTGCCGGCCCGCTGGGCCTAAAGAAGAGGGATCAGCGTATCGTCACCGGGGCTTCACAGCCTCGGCAGCTCTTGTGCCGGCCCGCTGGGCCTAAAGAAGAGGGATCAGCGTATCGTCACCGGGGCTTCACAGCCCCGGCAGCTCTTGTGCCGGCCCGCTGGGCCTAAAGAAGAGGGATCAGCGTATCGTCACCGGGGCTTCACAGCCTCGGCAGTTCTTGTGCCGGCCCGCTGGGCCTAAGAGACTGCCGTCAGGCACATGCACTCAGGCACATGCACTCAGGGCCTGCACTCAGGGCCTGCACTTCAGGGCCGGAGGCCCGATACATGAACTGCCGGGGCCGTCAGGCCCCGGTGTGCATGCCAAAGAAGCCGCTAGCCCCGAAGGGGCGGCACAAACAGTGCCAGACAAATCCAACAATCTGAGAACCATTCCTATTCTCTTTCGGAGTCTCCTCCACAAAAACTCGCATTGTCTTGGAGAGGCCCTACCTGCGCGAGCACCTGCTAGGGTCACGATCATCCTGGACGAAGAAGCCATCTTCAAAGTCGTCTGCCGAATCACGGCGGAAGACGCGCGCAGCAAATACCTGCACCAGGTCTGCGGAAGCGACGCCGCACGTCGGGCCGACAAACATACAGGGACACGGCACCAAGTCTCTATCTCTAACTCGCAATGGATCCGGGTGGATTGAGTTTGCGAATTGCTTGCAGACGGTCGCCGCACAGGCGCTACCGATACCGTGTCCCCGTCAGTTCGTTCTTGCGAGACTTTCTGGGCGATGACATGAGGCAGCAAGCCCAGATGAATCTCCGCGCAAGTTTACGACTGGTTCCGCAACACCGATTGCGAACCGGACGATCAGGCCGAGAAGTGAGACGACAGCGTGACGCCGCACGCGGAGTGTTAACGGCGGTTCATCAGCATGTCGTAGCAGACCTCGTCGAACACGATGTGGTAATACAAATACCGGCTGGGGTTGGAGAAGAACGCGCTGCTGTTGTAGTGTCCGCGATTGCTGACTTCCTGCATGAAGAAGTCGAGGTCGATCTGGGCCTGCTCGTCGCCGGCGTAAATGTGTTTCATGCACCAAAGCAAAATGGAATCCGATCCGAACGAGTTGAGCGCGGTGATCGTGGTCCGCAGGTCGCCGAACAGGGTGATCGTGGTGACGATCAGCAGCACGATGTTGGTGGGTCCGAGGAGTTGATAGGAGTATTTCTTGTTTTCCTCCAGGACGGCCTTGCTGAGTAGTTCATGATTCTCCGGTTTGGACGCACGAATGGTATCGAGATTCGCGAGAAACTTGTCCCGGTCAAAGCGGTCGACGACCTCATAGGACAGCAAGTCGTGCCCGACGGTCAAGCGATTGTTCAAGGCAACCTCGATGCTCTCGACGTTATAGTCACCGTCGATGCCATTGAGCTTGCGCGGCGTGCCCGACGAGCGTTCTTTTATGCCGAGGATATGTCGATAGAGCAGTGGCTCGATCTGCACGTGGCGCATCATCAACTCGGCGGCGTCGTGCGTCGCCAGGTACTTCAGGCCAAAGGTCATCCACCAGTCGATCGCATACGCCTCGAAGCCCAGCGGAAAACGGTGGAAAATGAATTTCAGTGGGAAGCTGATCGTTCGCTGAAAGAAATAGGTGAAGATGATCACCGGGCGAAGCAGGTTGTAGTCCCAGCGTTTCTTCTCGCGGGCGAAGACTTCGTTCACATAGGAGTTGATGTAGGGAAATTGATTCATCTCGCCTCCAGTCGAACCTTCACGCCGTACTTGGGCGTCATCGTCAGGTGAGCCGCCATTTCGTGGCGATGGCTGGCGTCGAGCACGACCTTGTACTTGCGTGCGATGACCGCCAGGACGACCAACAGCTCCATCATCGCAAAATGTACACCGATGCAGATGCGCGGGCCACCGCCAAAAGGAATGTGAGCGTGGACGGACCGCTTGTTCTCTTCCTGATCAGGGCGAAATCGCTCTGGATCAAACCGCTCCGGGTCCTTCCAGAAGCCCGCGTGTCGGTGCAAGGAATACCGGCTGAAGACAACGACCGATCCCTTGGGAATGTGCTCGCCCCAGAGTTCGACATCGTCCACGACGTTCCGATTCTCGAACCAGAACGGAGGATGCAGCCGGAGCGTCTCCTCGATCACCATGCGGGCATACACTAATCGCGGCAGATGCTCCATCGAGAGGGGCTGAGTGCCGACCACTTCCTCCAACTCGGCCAGCAGCCGCTCGCGAACGGCGGGATTTTGGTCCAACTCACACCAGATCCACGAAAGTGCGCTGGACGACGTCTCGTGACCGCCGATGATCATCCCCAGGGCTTCCTCCGCGATCTCGTGGTCCGACATCGGCGCGCCGGTCTCCTCATCGCGGGCGGCCAGCAGGCGGCCGATCAAGTCGGACTCGTCGTTGTTGCGCGCGACGGCGCTCGATCATCTCTCCTATGAAGGCATGGAACTCGGCGAGTACCTGCCTGAGCTGGCGGTTGATTCGCGAGGGAAACCAGAAGCTTCGGATGATCGGCAGCGGCGGCTTGGCACTGTACAGATTAATGACGTGCGTCCAGTGGGCGATCCGCTCCGCCGTTTGATCGAAGGAATCGTGGAACAGCGCCCTGCCGGCAATCTGCAGCGTGACAAGGTTCATGTCGGTCGCCAGGTCGAACACGTGGCCGCTCCGGCAGGCAGGCTCCCAGCGATCGACCATCTGATTGGCGGAATCGACCATCAGGTCGAAGAACCGCTTGATTGCGTTGTGGCCAAACATCGGCTGCATCAACCGGCGTTGCCGCCGCCAGCGTTCGCCTTCCGCCACCACCAGGCCATTGCCAAAGGCATTGCGAAAGCGGTCATAGATCACGCTGTTCTTGTCGAACGACTTGTTGGTCTCCTGCAACACTTGCTTGACCAAGGCCGGATGATTGACGAGGTAAAAGCTGAACAGTCCGCGATAGTGAACGAAGTCGCCAAAATCCTGCACGAGCCGATCAAAAAACAGCGAGGGATTGCCGGCGAGCATCCACTGGCGATAAAAGAACCGCGGCCGGACGAGTTTGCCCGGAAACGGCGCCGGATGCGCGGGGGATGGTTGCGATTTCATAAGGGTCCTTATCTGCGTCGCAGCCACTGGATCGAGCGATACGTCCAATCGAGCGGCTTCAGCAAGAGCAAGAACAATACTAACAACATCGGCATATACACAGGCGCACGTTCAACGAAGCTGCGAATCTGCGGATCGTGATAGAGATAATGCATCGTCGTCGCCGGGCTAAGCTGCATTCGCCACCACGAACGGAGCGATCCCACGCCACGCAAGCTGGGATACGTGTTCATCTGCCGGGATAACCGATCGCAGTAGGTAAACATCTCCACGGGGTACACCGCATCCAGATCGAGCTTCGAGAATCGCGCTTCATGCTCTCGCTGATTGGCGGCATTCAACTCGATGATCCGCTCAGGCCGAGTGTACCTGCCGCCGATCAGCCCACACACATAGGCGGCTTGCATCTCGCTGATCGTGGGAATGTTGCCGATGATCGGACGAGCGAAGCCCACGAGGAACAAATTGGGGAGAGTATCGTGGCAGCAGCCCAGGTAGAAGTCGGCCAAGCGGATCGAGTCACCGGCGATCGCACGGAGCGTGGATTTGTAGCCGATCGCTGGCAGGATTCTCGTTGGATGAACGTCGACCGCCTGTTCCGACTGGAACTGGTGAAAAGTCTCCATACGCGAATTGACTGGAGGTCCGACGATCGTAATCCGTCCCTGTGCGACGTGGTCCAGAAAATCGTCGCTCTTGTTGTGGAACATGTTGAACAGCTCGTCCTTCGCGGCCTTCGTCAGTTTGTAGGCCCACTCCTTCCGCAGTTCGGGAACCTTCTGCTCTTGCTCTGCTGTCTTCTTTCGCGCCGTGGAAGGAAACCACTTTTCGAATCGCTCCTGATGCAGGATGCGAGCCTCGACAAAGCGTTGGCCGATCCAATTCCGCAGGGCCGGATGAACCGACAGCATCAGGCGATTGCGGAGGAAGTCCGACGGGACGCCGCGAATCGGATGGTAGCGAGGACTGACGCGCACCCCTGTTCGCAGGGAAAGAAAAACCGTGTTGCCGAGTTCTGGCTGCGACAAGCGTACGGCAAAATCAACCGCCGATTCTCCGCCGCCGAACACCACGATTCGCTCGTTGCGGATGTTCGCGATTCCCTCGGGCGCATTCAATTCGCTGAGGCGAATCGCGGGGACCTCTGATTCGATCTCCTTCATCTGGGCCGCCAGACCCGTGCAGATTACCACGGCGTCGAAATGTTCGGTGACGGATGGGTCTGCGCTATGCTGTCGCGCGATAGGTCACCGACCATCCCGCATCGTCAGCTGCTCGAGCCAGCCGCTCGACCTGATGGCGGAGCTTGATGTGGGGATGCAGTTGGAATGCATCGGCAAAGCGGTTCAGGTACTCGCCATATTCCGCGCCACGATAGAATTCGGCGCGACTCTGGCCGACATCGGGTTCCACCGAGGCGTCGCGCTCGGGAAAACAAGCGAACTGCGTCGTGTACTTCGTGGATGTGGAAACAAAGCCTGGGTAGGGATTCCCCCAGCAGCCGGTGATCTGGCCGGACTTTTCAAAGCCGACGACCTCCCAGTCCGGCAGCGTGGCGAGGGCCGTCTTTAAGCAAATCAGACCGCTGCTGCCACAACCGATGATAGCCATCCTGTTGGCGCGCATGAGTCACGGTGACACCGCGGTCAAGCTGATCAGAACGAAGTTGAACTGGCCCGACTCAGGGATGAATAGCAGGAAGCGATCGCCGCAGGCCACCGACTGTTGCTTGAGAAACTGGTCGAGCATCACATAGATGCTGGCCGCCCCGGTGTTGCCAGCCGTCGCCAGGTTGGTCCAGTAAGGAACCGGCTGCTGACGATCGTGCGAGAGCCCCTGCATGATCTTTTCCATCTTGCGGCGGAAGAAAAACGATGACATGTGCGGCAGCACCATGCGGTACGACTCCACCTGCTCGCTGTGCTGGTGCAATGCCTCGGTCACAAACTTGCCAGCGAGGCTGTAGAAGTAGCGTGTCAGAATTTTGACATCCTGGCTCAGCAGGTGCGTGGCGTTGTCGAGCTTCATGCACAGCGGCGCTTCATGTGCGAAAGACAACGAGTGGGTCCAGTCGACGCGCAGCGAAAGCCCCTCGGACCGCGGCTGGCTTTCCAGCAGGCAGGCTCCGGCGCCGTCGGACAGCATGAAGCGCAAGAACACCGACATGAACCACTGGCTATTGCGCACGTCGGCATGGTCGGCGCGATCGTCGATCGGCCGGATCGCGGACGATTTCAAGACTTCGGAGGCGTGCTCCGTCCCGATGCTGAGAGCGGTCTGATGTTCGCCGAGCTTCACGCCGCGTACGGCGGCAACCAATGCGGCGGCAGCGGACGTGCAAATGCCGCCGTGCGAGCTGATCTCCAGCGGATGATCGATCATTCCCGCGGCTTGCAGACGATGATGCGTGATCGAAGCGATCCCTGGTCCCGCCAGCGGTGCGTAGGTGGTGCCAACGCCCAAGAAAGTGATCGGCCTTGTCGGTGTCACTTCCGTCAGGCAGGCGTGCGCTGCATGAGAAGCCAGGTCGTAGACATCCTCGGTCGGCCGCTGTCGCTCGTCCTGGGCATAGTGCCGCTGAACGATGCCATTCATTGCCAGGACGCTTTGTGCGACATCCGCCTCCCCATCCAGCGATCCGAGCAAGTCGCTGATCCGGTCATTCGTGACAGGCTCGCCAGGAAGGTAGGATCCCGTCGCAGTGATAAAGCAATCCATGGTTAGCGGTGTCCTTTTCAGGTCGAATGCCTCCGATTGTCCCTGGTCGATCGTTCCTGCTCAACAGAAATGAGCCCGTTCGGAGCGATATGATTCGGTGGCAAGTCGAGCGTCTTGTGATTCACCCCGGCATCGATCGTTGGCGTCGTCCGTGCTTCCTTGCAGCACAGAATTCTCACGATTCTTTCCGACCGGCATTTCCTATTTGAGTTGAATCTGGAACTGATCCAGGCTCGCAATGCTCCCCATTCTAAGCCGACATTTCCCCGATGGGTTGAGCTGGTAGACGCTTCCGAACCGCAATGCCTCAGAATGACCAGTGGCGCACCGGTTTCGATATGGGCCAGTCGCACCAGGAAACCAGACCAATGCCGAGCTCGTAAAAAGCGGCTTAGCATGGCTTCTTTTCGTGCGTCGGTGTGATACACCTCAGCGGTGAACGCAAATCCCTAACTCGAACTCGCGCAGGGTGGTCCAACCGCTGTTCCGACGACGGCGACAAAGGGTTCTGCTGAATGGACCCGATTCCGTCATTCACATTCATCAGGAAAACATACAGGGACACGGCACCAGGTCTCTATCTCTAACTTGCAATTGATCCGGGTGGATTGAGTTTGCGAATTGCTTGCAAACGGTCGCCGTATTGGCGCTGACCGGTACCGCGCTACCGGTACCGTGTCCCCGTCAGTTCCTTCGGCCCTCCGGGCCTCAAGTATCAGAGTGGTGACACAGTCCGGGGCTTCACAGCCCCGGCAGTTCTTGTGCCGGCCCGCTGGGCCTAAAGAAGATGGATCAGCGTATCGTCACCGGGGCTTCACAGCCCCGGCAGCTCTTGTGCCGGCCCGCTGGGCCTAAAGAAGAGGGATCAGCGTATCGTCACCGGGGCTTCACAGCCCCGGCAGCTCTTGTGCCGACCCGCTGGGCCTAAAGAAGAGGGATCAGCGTATCGTCACCGGGGCTTCACAGCCCCGGCAGTTCTTGTGCCGGCCCGCTGGGCCTAAGAGACTGCCGTCAGGCACATGCACTCAGGCACATGCACTCAGGGCCTGCACTCAGGGCCTGCACTTCAGGGCCGGAGGCCCGATACATGAACTGCCGGGGCCGTCAGGCCCCGGTGTGCATGCCAAAGAAGCCGCTAGCCCCGAAGGGGCGGCACAAACAGTGCCAGACAAATCCAACAATCTGAGAACCATTCCTATTCTCTTTCGGAGTCTCCTCCACAAAAACTCGCATTGTCTTGGAGAGGCCCTACCTGCGCGAGCACCTGCTAGGGTCACGATCATCCTGGACGAAGAAGCCATCTTCAAAGTCGTCTGCCGAATCACGGCGGAAGACGTGCGCAGCAAATACCTGCACCAGGTCTGCGGAAGCGACGCCGCACGTCGGGCCGACAAACATACAGGGACACGGCACCAAGTCTCTATCTCTAACTCGCAATGGATCCGGGTGGATTGAGTTTGCGAATTGCTTGCAGACGGTCGCCGCACAGCGCGAACCGTGCCCCGTCAGTTCTCCGCCCCACAGGCGCTACCGATACCGTGTCCCCGTCAGTTCTCGTCCCCGTCAGTTCTCCGCTACCGTGTCCCCGGCAGTTCTCCGTGTCCCCGTCAGTTATGTCCTGTCCCCGTCAGTTAACGCTCGGTCAATTCACCGTCGTGCAGATGAAAGCAGCGATCGGCAAGCGCTGCAGCCTCTTCGGCGCTATGCGTGATGTGCAACGTGGTCACGCCTGTGTCACGCGTCAACGAACGCAGCAGGGATTGCATCTCGTTGCGTGTCGCCTCGTCGAGTGCACTCAACGGCTCGTCGAGCAACAGCACCGAGGGACGAAACGAGAGGGCGCGTCCCAGAGCCACGCGTTGTGATTCGCCTCCACTCAGCCCTTCGATTCCTCGATCGAGCAAGTGTGTGATCCCCAGACGCTCAGCCAGTTCTCCGGTGCGCTGTTCGATCTGCCGCGCCCCCAATCGGCGCAACCGGAGCGCGAACTGCAAATGTTCGGCGACCGAAAAGGTGGGAAACAGGGCGAGGTCTTGTGGCACGTAACCGATCTCACGATCGGCCGGTGGCCAATCGGTGACGTCCGTGCCATGAATCAAGATGGATCCCTGCTCAATCCGTCTCAATCCACAAATCGACTCGAGAATCGTGGTCTTGCCGCGACCGGTCCTGTCCCATCAAGACTGCATACTGACCCGTATCCACTTGGAACGAGAGGTTCGCAAGCTGAAACTCGCCAGCCCGGATATGCACCTGCCGCAGCTCGATCATGAAGTCAAACCTGTGCCCAGCAGTCGCAAAACAAACAGCACCGCCACCGCCATCACCACCATCAACAACGAGACAGCCACAGCCGCGTCAAGATTCCCGATGCTCAGCTCCAAGAAGACGGTGGTCGAAAGCACTTCCGTTCGCATGCGAGTGGCGCCCGCAAAGACCAGGATCGGCCCGAACTCCCCCAGTGCGCGAGCCCATGCGATCGTGGTCGCCGCAATCATTCCCCGCCATGCCTGTGGGAGTGCTACCTGCATGAAGGCTTGACCTCGCGTGCATCCGAGCGTCCGGGCAACATCCTCGGCGCGCGGATTGATCTGATCAAAGGTGACTCGCATCGTTCGGACCGCGAACGCACAAGCGACACTGAACTGGGCCAAGACGACCGCTGGCCAACGATAGGTCACCGGGAATCCAACGCTGTCGCGAAGCCAGTTTTCCAGTTCCCAACCCGCGATGGGCAGGTGGAACATGATCAGCAGGCTGAGCCCTAGTACCAACGGCGGAAGGACAATCGGAATGTCGACGATGGTATCGATCAAGAGACGCCCGGGAAAACGATACCGTGCCAGTAAATAACCCAGTGGTGTCGCGACCCAAATCGATAGCAGCGCCGCCACGGTGCAGGAAAGAATCGTCAAGCGAAAGGCGGCTTGGATCTCGGGCTTGAGCAAGGCCGCCTTGAACTCGCCGACCGAAGTAAACATCAAGTCCGCCGCCAACAACAGCACAATCAGCAGGATGAAGCAGGACGAAATCCCACCCATGACGAGAAAGAAGGGCGTGTCGGAGCGTCGCCGCCGAACCCGCGACGACGCTGCTGGCAGCGACTCGTCAGCTGGCTCAGTCATGCTTCCCCGCGACGGATGGGAGCTTCCATCCAAAGCCTTCCGCGGCAAAGCTTGCCTGTGACTCCAAGGAACAGATTCGTTCAAACAGCCGGCTAGCAGTTCTCGCGTTGGCGGACTGAGGGGACACCGCGTAGGGCTGCGTGGCGATGCTGCACTCCAGTCCCTGGATCCGCACCGCATCGAGGTACTCACCCGAACCAGCCGCGTTACTCAGGTAGACAACCGCGGCATCGAGCGAACCGGATCGCATTTGGTTGACCAACATGTCGCCGGTCGGACTTTGCACCGTCACGTTCTCCATGACTTCCTGTTGGACGCCTCCCTCACGAAACGTGTTCTGTGTCAACCAACCCATGGCACATTGCTTTTCGTGACCGACGCCGACTCGCAGCCCTTTCTTGGTCAGGTCACGAAGCGAAGCGATTTGATGAGGATTCCCCTTCTGTACGACGATCACCAATTCGTTCTGCGAGACTTCGACCGACTCGGGAAACAAATCAGGAACCTGTTCCATGAATTCCGAGTCGCATGCGAAGTAGGCGTCGGGCACCTCACCCGCCTTCATCTGCGCAACCAGGATTCCGCAGCCGTTGTAGACGGTGTTCACCAGAACCCCCTCGCGCTCTTCGAATTCCTTGACCGTCTTTTCAATGGCGGGGCGAAGCATCGAACCGGCAAATAGATTCAACTCCGGTACATCGCTCCACAGGTCGCCGCCCGAAACGCGAAAACCGTACTCTTGATAATGCTTCAGCCCACGATCACGAGCCGAGAGGTAACGAGCAAAGTGCAGTGCTGCCTGTGGCTGTTTGGTCGATTCGATCACACCCACCGCGATCTGCGAACCGGTTGGGGCCAGCTCATCAAGCTCGATGAACTCCAAATCCGGGTACGTATGCAACACCGCGTCATAGACGATGCCGGCGTCCGCCGCCCCCACCAGCACATCATTGGCTACCTCGTTGACGGTCGTACGAAACGCGGTGGTCGCTTGGCGCAGTGCTTCCCAGAGCCCAGTCTCCGTGAGTGCTTCTCGCGTCACTTTTCCGATCGCCGCGGCATCCGGATCGGCTTGGACAAGTCGCACGTCGTCACGAAGCAGATCCTCGAACGTCCGGATCGATTTCGGATTCCCCTTCTTGATCGCGACAACGCCCTGCATCCGCGCGATCGGCAAGACTTCGGCAATCAAGCCTTTCTCTTTGCCCATGGCGAGGTAACTCTGGTCGGCCGGCAAGTACAAATCACCGACATGGCTGACTTCCAATTGCGACAGCAGGGTTTGCGAGGCGCCATATTGGACTTCGACCTGGCGCCCGTACTCTTTGGCGTAGTCGGCCAGGATCTTTTCCATCACGGCGCGATTGCTGGCCGCACAGAACAGCATCACCCCGGGCTGCCGCTGGCCTGATGAATTCGACGCGTTCTTGGCCACCGTGCTCGACGGCCTGGCACCATTGCGACCGAGCATCACAAACATCGCCCCCAGAGCGACGATCGAGCCCAGCATGACGGGAATCATTTTGTTCATGTCGGAAGTACCTGCACCTAATGATCAGCGAACCAATCTCAGCGACCAATCTAGGATTCAATCTCAGCGACCCAATCTCAGCGACCCGGGGGAATGGTTAGCAACTGCGGCTGACTTCGATCACCCACCGTCTTGGCGGGCGGCGGCTCGAAACCCTCGCCAAACAACTCCGTATTCCAGTCCACCGAGAACAGCAGGTCAAATCCTGGATTCTGTTCCTTGACCTGACACGAACAGGCGCCACTCAGGAAAGCGGCCAAGTCCTCGAGCAACTGTTCGTTGAGCTCTCCGGCTGGAATCACTTCCAAAGCCCTCCCCCTGCCGAAAACGGGAACCACCAGGGGCTCGCCCTCGCTGAGCGAGTTGGGGCGAAAACTGGAAAACAAATCGATCAAAAACTTTTCGTCGGGATCGTCCTGCCGAACCTCCAGCATGCTGAACCTTCACCAGCAGCGGGATCTCGGAATACAACTCCGAGCCAGGCAAGCCAATCCCGTCGGGCAATTGAATCTTGTCGCTCAGGGCCTCGAGCCTCTCGCCCAGCATCTTTCGCACCTGAGCATTGCGATCTTCGTCGTTCGATGTGATCACCAACCAGACCACCGAATGCCCCGACAGCAGTCGCCGGGCCATTTCCGTCCGCGCCGGTGACTTGAAGACATCCCAATCCCGGACCGAATCGAGCGGGCCGTGCCAGGCATTGACCGTTCGACCCGTTCCGATCTTCGCCCGCACCACGACATAGGGAAGCGACTTGGGCGAGTCGCCGGCGAGTTGCAACCAGAGGTCCTGGTGGGGTCCATCGGTCTGAGCGACATCCGCCCGAATGACCCGAGCGCCCGTTGCCTGTGCCTGCTTTCCCTGCATACTGACGTTTTGTGGCGAGTTGGCGACGGCGGGCATCGACGCCGCCAGCAACGCTTCTTGCTGCGGTGTCAGCCCACCTTGATGAAAGACGATGACCTCGCACTCGTCCGGTCGCCAACGTTCCAGCGCATACCGGAACACCGGAATGTTACAGGCCTCGGCGAAGGAGACCGAGGCGAGCAAAATCAACAGCGTGTAAACAAGCTTCATCGGTCGCTACCAAAACAAACGACTGAACCATCGAGCGTCGACAGGAAAAGTTGGCCGCCGGCACCAGCCATCGCGTCCCAGGCGGGTAAGGTCTTGAGTTCGACCCGGTTCTCGATCTTTCCAGTATCGATATTGACGCTCAGCAGCAGCGAACCGTCATCGCCTTCGAGCGCCGCATCCTGTTGAGCCAATAACGTTTGCACCTCACGGTCTCTTTCAGACAATTGCTGGAAAGTCTTTTCCTCATCGATGATGTCGGGCGGACCGACGATGAACAACTTGTTGCCACCCAAGACCATGGCGCGAACGTAGATCGGAACATCCTGTGTCCACTTGGGATTCACCAGGCTGTTTCCGGGGGCGGCATTGGCGTTGGCACCTCGTTTCCCTGCGGAGAACTGCAGGGCGCTGCCAAATTTGCCCTCGACAAGCTTTCCTCCCTCGACCGTTCCATTGTTGCGATAGGTCGAATGATCACGGGCCGACCCGTCGTCAAAGCTGACCACCAACACGGCGTCGCTGGAAATCTCGGAGCCGTCCTGATAACGCTTGGCGATTTGCTCGGCCGTCGCCGCAAGGAAATACAGGCGGACTTCATCAATGACGCCGGTGAACTGGGTCACGCTGTAATCACCGACCGAGGACTGGGCATCGATGCCAACCTCCAAGCCCTGCGCGGGATCTTTGGTGATCAAACCAGACGACTTGCCCTCGCCGACCAATTCACCGTCGACGTACAACTTCATCGACTTGTCGGTATCAAGGACTCCCGCCACATGATGCCAGCCGCCGACGATTCGTTTGTTACCCTTGACGGTCGCCAATTCCGAGTTGGCACGAACGTCAAAAACCGGCCTGCCGTCTTGCAGAGACAACGCAAAACCTTCCGACGGTCCGCCGCGTGCAAGATCACACCTTGAGGACGTGTCGCGGTGATCCAGGCTTCGACCGTGATTGGTTTCCCGGTTGGGTCCAGTGTCGGTGACTTGGCGAATTGGGCATATTCGCCACTGGGCGCTGCCGCCGCCGCTTTTTCCAAAGCCGGGCGGGATCTCTGGGGGATCGGGCTCGGCGGCAAACAGTTGGTGCTCCAGCGTCGTGGTCCAGCGCAGGTATTCCGGTTTGCGACCGTACCCAAACACGTAGCCATTGCCATTGACCAGCAGTCGACCGGAGGGAGCAAACCGACCGGCCTGGAAATAACCACCGTGACCACCGGCAAAACTCTGGCCCAAGACCCAATAGGATCGATGGAACCAGGTCTCGTCCAAGAAACCCATCGGAGCAAAGATGTGAGCGTCTTCGCCGCGTTGCTTGGACGCCTGCGTGGCGAAATCACCCGAGTTGGGACCGATCTCGAGTCGATTCCCTTCGAAGTCGAACTTCTGTGACTTCATGAAGATGTGACGACCGTCGGTGGAAAGAATATCGGGAAGCCCGACCGGCATCTGCAGGATCTGCAACTTCTCCTGCATGTTGTTGCCCGTATCGGGGTTCTTGTCATCCATCACCGTTTCGAACTGTTTCTTGCCAGATCTGCAGATCGAGTCCGAGCATCCTCAGACCGCCGTCAAGAAAGATCGATCGACCGGCTACGCAATAAATTGTGTCGCCGTGTGCCAACACGCTGCCGTGAACCGGCCACAGCGATTCGAGCTGTTCGAAGGCCATCGTGCGACGATCCATCGGTGCAGCACGATAGCGCCAAGCCAGTTGGCCATCGGTGGTCAAACAGTAGACCCAGCCGTCGGCACCACCGAAAACGATGCGACCACGATGAATCGTTGGTGGCGAATCGATCCGGGCGCCGATCGTGTACGACCAGAGTTGCTGGCCATCACTTTCGCGAAGCGCGACCAGTCGGTGCTGATCGGTTTGCCCGACGTAGACCGTCCCGCCCGCGATCACGGGCGCGGTCAAACGTCCACCGAGCTTCGTGGTCCATTTTTGCGCAACCTTGGGCTCGATCGGATCTCCCGACGTTCCGCTTCGCGAAGGATCGTGCCGGTAGGTCGGCCAATCGCTGGCGACTTTCGCCGGATCGTTCCCTTCCAACGGTACATTGTAGGCGGGGCCCTTTTCGAAGCGTCCCCGTTCGGGCACTCGAGCCGGTACCGGGCGAGTCGGCGAGGCCGGCGCCAGCGCGTTGAACCCGAACAGCTTCGCCTCCGGATAACAGGCGCAGTTATGTGGAGGAGCATAGGTCAAACCATTGCATGGCATCACGCCATACAGACATCCGCCACGAACCCAGTGATGAATGTCCCAGTGTTCTTGTTCTGGGTCGACAAATTCGATCCCCGTCCGCGAGGGAATCAAGAAGTTGTCGGTTGCTTTGGCGATGTAGCAGCGATGATGGAACCAGTAGGTATCGACGTCCGGAGCGAACTCCTTCTTGACTTCACCGGTTCGCGGATCGCGTCCGGTGTAGACGCCGGTATCCTTTCCCGAAGTCAGCGGGGCGACCCAAACCAGGCCGTCCATCACCATCAAGTCCTGCGGTGACTGATAACCGCTGTTGGGGAAACTCGAACGCCAAAGCTCGGTTCCGGTCTTGGCATCGAAGCTCGTCATGTTGCCGTCGCCACCGGAGTACAAGACGACGTCGTCGTGCAAAACCAGCCGAGGACCAAAGTTAAACGTGAACGATTCGCGTCGCGTGACCGACTCGGTCTCCCAAGCCACCTCGCCTGTCTTTTGGTTCAAGCCGACCAATCGCTCGCCATCGTGCCAGTAAACCTTGGTGTCATCCGCGGCCAGAGTCAGCGGCGAGATACGAGTCTTTTGCGCCCACAACTGTTGGCCGGACTCAGCATCGAAAGCCATCACGACGCGAGGCTCTTCGTTCCAGAAAAAGTTCTTCGCAACGTCGGCCTGATCGCCCACGCGGCCATTTGCCGGTGCGTAGTCCTGGAGCTCGGCCGTCCCCTTGCGAACCACCAAGAACAACATGCCACCGGTATGAATGATTTCCTCCGTCGCGTCACTATCCTCGTAAGTTCGCAACGTTTCGCCGGTCACCGCATCGAGCGCCGTGAGAGGTGCGTTGTAACCGAGCGTCACGAACACCTCTTTGTCAGTAGAAACCAAACGTCGCGACAGCTGTGTCGGGCCACTCTTGAGAGGCCACAGATGGGTTTGCCATTCGGGAATGTCCCGTTTCCACAGCACGGTGCCGTTGAATGCATCGCGGGCAATCAATTTCCATTTGGGCGGCAGTTGAATCGAGATCCGGCTTCCTTCGTCCATGATGTAGAACATGCGTCCGCCGGTCGACACCAATGCGCTCATGCTTGCCATTCGGTCGTGATGGCGCGACCAGCGAGGACTTCCAACCCATTGCAAATGCCGCGGCGGAGCGACGACGTCATCATGGGCTACCGAGTTTCCAGTCGCGTCGTGAAGGTAATGCGACCACTCGTCAATGTTCTCCGGCCGCGGCTTGACCGTCTTCTCCCATGCGTCCCCGCGCTTGATCATCGCGACGCCATTGGGCACCAGCACGCGCAGCACCTCTGCTAGCGACACGTCGCCAAGATCTTCACTGACAAACAGGTTCACCAGGTTGTCAGCGTAGGGAAGCTCGTCGCCGGCAAAGCGGTCAACCGAGACCTCGCCGTAATACCCGGTCTCCTGAATCTGTCTGCGCATGGCATCCAGTTTCGAGGGGTCGCGTACCAATCCGTGAACTTGCGTCGAGTCTCCTTTACGAAGCGCGGACGCCAAGGCCGGATCGTCGCTCCCCAAAAGAACGATGAACCCTCCGCTGAATCCTGATTCGCTCAGCAACCGGTCTGCTTCCTGCTGAGCATCCGCAAACGCCGTGGAAGTGAACCAACAATGAAAGGCGACCAAACCGATCGCGAGACGAGCAACGTAGCGAACCGACATCGGTGGGAGTCTCCGGGAGTTTTCTACGGCAGGGAGGGGAGGGGGGACGAACTCGGATTGTACCATGCCGCGGACACAAACGGATCAACGTCGGCGTCCCTTCAACAGGCGGATTCTCGTGTCTTGACCGCGCCAGGCAATCGCTCGAGCCCTGCTGTTCGTCCAATCTACACCGAGAGCATTCGAAATCAGCGCCGCCACCGATTTCGGCAGGTTTGACTTCAGTTCATCGTGACCTACGGTTCGGCAGGTACCCAACGATTCCAGACTCGCTCCGGCCTGAGACTCCCGATGAAAGCCAACATAATCATCGCCATCCTGCTGATCACCGGAGCGATCTACTACTGGACGGATGGTGAAATGTTGTTGGGGCTCACGGAGCCGCAGACACTGCCCGATACGGTCGCCCCCCCCAACTCGACCTTTCTTGGGGACGAAGTGACGAATCCCTACTTCAACAAGTAGGCGACTGGCCATCGATGGCGGTGGCCTCGCGTCGACAAAGGCGGGGTCCCAGCCGGGGTGTCAAGCCGATGGATTCTGCTAAGCTTGGCGACTCGTTGCGATGCAACGTGAAGCCTTTCCCAGCCAAGCTTTCTATTCAGCCAAGAATCTTTCGCAAATGGAAAAACGCCCGCTCGCCGGTACCGGCCTTGATCTTTCCGTGCTGGGCTTTGGTGCCTCTTCGATCGGAGCCGAGTTCCGGCCGATCGACGTGGCGGAAGCATTGCGATGCGTCAAAGTGGCGATGGACCGGGGTATCAATTATATCGATACCGCTGCCTATTACGGGCGAGGAATGAGCGAAGTGATGCTCGGTCGCGTGCTACCGGAGATCCCTCGCGACTCGTACGTGCTGAGCACAAAACTGGGTCGGTACGCACCGCAGCACTTTGACTTCAGCGCGCGGCGGGTCGCCGAGAGCGTTGACATTTCGCTCGAACGCATGCAGATCGATTACGTCGACATCATGTTTTGTCACGACATCGAGTTCGTCGACCTGGATCAGGTCGTCAATGAAACGATCCCGGCACTCCGCAAAGAAGTCGACAAGGGAAAGGTTCGATTCATCGGCGTCAGCGGTTATCCGATGAAGATCTTCACCGAGATGTTGGATCGTAGCGATCTGGATGTGATACTCACTTACAACCACTACACGCTGCAGAATGACATGGCGTTGTCGCTGATCGAGCCTTGTCGCAAGAAGCATGTCGGCCTGATCAATGCGGCTCCTTTTTCCGCCAGGCTTCTGACCAACTTGCCTTTGCCGAAATGGCACAAGGCCACTCCCGAAGTCCGTGAAGTAGCCGCCAGGGCGGCGGCTTTCTGCAGCGAGCGGGGTAGCGACATCGCCAAACTTGCACTCCAGTACTCCGTCGCCAACAAAGACTTCGCCAGCTGCGTCACGGGATCGGCCAGTCCCGAGCGAGTCGCCATGTGGTGCGATTGGATCGAAGAGCCCATGGACCAGCAACTGGTCGCGGACGTCAAAGAGATGCTTCGCCCGATTCACAATTGGGTCTACGCCGAGGGCCGCCCGGAAAACAACGACGGCTGAGCAGCAGGTCGCTGTTGATGGCAAGGCGTCGAAGTCATTTCGTTTCTAAGTTCAGCTCGGGGATCACCATGAAGTCGTGCATCACGATCAGTCTTGTTGAGGAGGCTCGAGGCGGGCCGTTTGTGCTTTGGGACGGCCTGGAAAAGTCGATCGCGGTGGCCGCTGAACTCGGATACGACGCCGTTGAAATCTTCGCTCCGGGAGCTGAATCGATCGACGTCGACTCGCTGGAAAAATGGCTGGAAGCATCCGGACTGAAGCTGGCAGCTCTGGGCACCGGCGCGGGCTGGGTCAAGCATCGCCTGCAATTGGCCGATTCCGATGCTTCCAAGCGTAAGCAAGCGATCGCATTCGTGCGCAGCATCATCGATGCGGCGGGTCCGCTCGGCGCCTCGGCCATCATCGGATCGATGCAAGGCCCAAGTGGTCACACGGGCGATGCCGCGACGGCACGCAACTATCTTTGCGAAGCCCTGGAAGACTGCGGTGCCCATGCGGCCCAGTACGGCGTGCCGCTGATCTACGAGCCACTGAATCGTTACGAAACGAGGCAGTGCTGCACCGTGGCCGACGGCGTCGCCATCTTGGAGTCGCTCTCCACTGACAACGTTCGCTTGCTTTGCGATCTGTTCCACATGAACATCGAAGAGACCAGCATTGCCGATGCCTTGATCGAAGGTGGCAAATGGGTCGGCCACATCCATTTCGTCGACAGCAATCGTCGACCGGTCGGACTCGGGCCACATGCAATTCGGGCCAATCATCGCGGCCCTTCGCAAGATCAACTACCAAGGTTATCTCTGCGCCGAGGCCTTTCCGTTTCCGGATCCGCACGAAGCGGCGAGGCAAACCATGCGCGCCTTTCGATACTGGATGGGCAGCTAGGGGCTGAGCGAAGAGGGTTCAGGTTGTGAACCTCGGGCGCTAGCCGTGGGCCACTTTCTTTGGGCTGTTTGGCTCGCTGGATTGATCAGCCGCCGTGCGTTAGCGCCCGGTTGTTCCGGTGCTGGAGAACCGGACGCTAACGCGTGGCGGCTGATAGGAGACGAAATTCGCACAATTGACTCCTGACCCCTGGTATGTCCCACTGCCCCCCTTTATCCCAACTCGGCGATGATCTGCCTGGCCCTCTCGGCGTCGGACTCCAGCGTTTGCACGCGGACGATCCCGGGCGCTTCGGCTCGAAAGCCGGCGGTGAATCCACCAATCGCGACGGCCTTGATGCCCTCGTCTTGCAGCACCGACACCAATACCGAAGCGGCAACTTCCGTACTGCGTTCGGCGACCGTTACCAGCTTCGCATCGTTCAGTTCTTGCTGTTTGTCTGTCACGTCAATATCCAAATGAAGGCTTACGATTTCCGTACGATAGGCTGTCTAGCTGGACCGTGTCACTCTGAGGGCGAACGCCGTCCATCCAAAGCACGACCGCGCGAGTTTTGATGTTACGCTATATGCCATCGAAACGACGTTTTGTTCAACAAAATCAAAGCACGACGCGCAAGCGAGTGTGTGCCGATCAAGAATGACAGGCGGATTTTTGGCAGGATGATGGCGGACAAAATGATGATTTCTTCATGGCGATGGAGCGACATTGCCTGACGAAATGCCTTTCTACAATCATTCTGCCAAGTCAGGAATACAATCAGATCGTTGGCACCGACGGCAATGGGGGCTGCGGTTTGACCGGCGGTATCCAAAGGTCTTCCACCTCTTGGCCTCCCGCGTCGCACCTTAGCAGCAGGTAGAGCCCTCCGACCAACCCCCAACCGAGCGTCACCACGACAGCAATCGGGAACCAATTCAGGACAGTAGCGACTCGACGCATGAGTGACGGTGACCCTTCACCGGTCCCCAGCACCATTCCGGCAACGGAGGTCGCGGCAGCGGCAATTCCCGATGCCAAGGCCCAAATCACCAAGATCATCACCAGCGAGAGGACAAGGTAGGCGACCAACTGCAGCGGACGACGCAGCAGGTACTCGTAGCCACGACTCAATGAATCGAGCGGGTCGGGGTTCTGCTCATTGGCCAGCGCCGCCCAGCCAAGCGGAATCGCGAAGTGAGAGCCGAACGCCAACAGCCCACAGGCGATCGCGATCAACGCGCACACGATGGCGATCGGGATCTCGATGACCGCGACGCCCTGGACCCATTGGCCCATCTTCCCGAGCACGAAAATCAACAAGGCGATCATGGCCACACATGCCGTGGGAACCAGCGCCGTCAACCAAGCCCGCGGCATGCGAGAAAAAGCGTGCTGCAGCCCTGCTCGCAAACCCATCATCGGACGGCCTGCCGTCAACAATCCACCCTGCCGCGTCAACAACAGCGCGACCGGCGTCCAGACCAACAGCGACCAGCCGGTACCCACCAGGAAACGCCAGGCAACCGTCCTGGCCGGAAGCTGGTAAACGGACGACGGTGACGTGGCGTAGGCTAGTCTCGCGACCGTCTCTATCGGGCGAGCCGCGTTCCCGAACATCGTATCGTCAGCAACACGTTGAGCCGATTCAACGAGGATCAAGGATTCCCCTTGCCACCACAAACCGAGACAAACAAATGTCAACAAGACCAACGGTGGTGAACCGGCTAGACGCAGCGTACGAGCGAGCCGGAGCCAGGGAAAGACATCGTTCCATTCGCGGATCCGTTCAAACAGCCCCGACTCGGGATTCCGACGGGAATCGAACGGAGTGCGTGCGGCGCGAGAATCGTCGGGGCTCATCGATAACGAGACGTTCCTTGGCAGGCGGTGGTCAGCATCCCAATCCTAATGCAGTCGCCCGGATTGTAGCAGGTGCTTCGATCGGATTGACGACCGCAAACCGAACGGACCCATCAAAACAGCGTGTAGATAAAGGGCGCGACAGGCGATGGCAGCAGGATCGCCGCTCCGATCAAGATCAGCGTCACGACAAAGATAGGGGTCAGCCACCACTTCTTGTTGTACTTCAGGAACTCAATGAACTCAGCAACGAGCCCGGGATCTGCCTGCCCGGCCAGTTGCGAGAAAGAATCCTCCTGACCCGAGGCGTCCGATTCGGAAGCGTCGGCAGCGTTCTTTGCCAGCTGGCTGTTCCCAGGTTCGCGATGCTTCGACATGACATGCGATCTCGATCAGTAGGTTCGAAAGTAACTCTCGAGCTCGCGCTCCTCACACGGGATCCACGCGGTGCCTTCGTTGCCTGGTTGCTTACGTATGCTATGCCCACAGGCCCGAAGAACCAAGCCAATGGGAGTCACGATTCCATAGTACACCAATCCGATCAATAACAGCGTCACCATTGCCCGGACCGGATAGGTCAAGGCCTCGAAGACTCGCTGAACGCCGGGTCTCGATGCCGGGATGACCAGTGAGAGGGCGGCAATCACACAGGCAGCGCCAATCAGAGCCGAAGTGATCGCCGTCGATCGAAAGCGAAGCCAGACCAGCAGAGCCACCAGGCAAAGCGAAGCAGTCATCGAGACCACAAACCAGGCCGCCTCGCGCTCTTTGCGAGGATCCACCGCAGATCGTCGGCGCCATGCCTCCAATTTCCGATGCTGAAGACCTCCTTGTTCCGACTTCTTCAACAGCAAGTTGTCCAGCACCAACACATCCAGGTTGGTATGCATGAAACAAGCCAGAGCGTCGAGCCATGTACAAACGATCGGCTCGTCGCGAACATTGAAACTCGTGTTGACCAACACGGGACAACCGGTGCGAGCGTAAAACGTTTCCAGCAGATTCCTTAACTCTGGGTTACGAGTCGTGTCGACCGTTTGAATGCGCGCGGAATAGTCGACGTGCGTGATTGCGGGAAGGGAACTACGCACCTCGTGGACACGTTCGATACCCTTTGTCTCGGCATGGTCACTCGGCAAGCGATGAGAGGTCTTCACATCGCTAACGAGCATCATGTAAGGACTCTGCTGATCGGGCTCGATCTCAAAGTAATCGCTTGCGCACTCCGCCAAGACGATTGGAGCGAAAGGGCGAAACGACTCGCGAAACTTGGTTTTGAGATTCAGTTCCCGCTGCGTCTCTGGCCGTCGCGCGTCTGCCAGAATGCTGCGGTTGCCCAGTGCTCGAGGCCCAAACTCCATGCGTCCCCGCGCCACGCCGACCAGTTTGCCTTCCTCCAAACAGGTCGCTAGCTCATTGGACAAAGTGCCCGCATCGACATGGCGATGATAGACCGCGCCCAACTCGTCCAAGCCTTCCTCCATGTCGGCAACCCGAAGCGAGGGTCCGAGCAAACTTCCCGATTGGCCATCGGGCTGCGTGATCACGCGAGCTTGGTTCATCAGCTGATGCCAGATCAAGGTGGCGACTCCGATTGCCCCGCCGGCATCCCCAGCAGCCGGTTGGATCCAAATCCGCTTGAACGGTCCCTCACGCAACAGTCGTCCGTTGGCCACGCAGTTCAACGCGACCCCGCCGGCCAGACACAGCGAATCCAACTGAGTCACGTGATACAAATGACGGGCGGCGAGCAGCACCACTTCTTCGGTCACCGCTTGGATCGAAGCCGCCAGATCCATGTCCAGCTGATCGATCGGCTCGTCGGGTTTTCGCGGCCGTCGTCCAAAGAGCCGATGAAAGCGGTGGGACGTCATCGTCAGCCCCTGGCAATACTGAAAGTAATCCAGGTTCAATCGATACGAGCCGTCGGGATGAATCCGGATCAGCTTTTCCCGAATGACGTCCGTGAAGCGTGGCTTGCCATAGGGAGCCAATCCCATCAGCTTGTATTCATCCGAATTCACGCGAAAACCGGTGTAGTAGGTGATCGCGGAGTAGAGCAGGCCAAGCGAATGGGGAAACGCAATCTGATGAGTCAACTCAATTCGATTCTCACGGCCGACGCCCATGCTGCTCGTTGCCCATTCGCCGACCCCGTCCATCGTCAAGATCGCCGCCTGCTCAAACGGTGACGGAAAGAAGGCACTGGCGGCATGCGATTGATGATGCTCGCAGAAGCAGATGCGTCCCTGATACTGGTTTCCTAAGCCACGACGAATCTCACGACGAAGCTGCAACTTCGGGCCGGCCCACTCCGGCATGGCCTTGCGAAACGATCGGAAACCCGACGGCGCGAAGCTGAGATAGGTCTCCAGCAACCGGTCAAATTTCAGCAGTGGCTTTTCGTAGAAACCGACGTGATCGATCCGCTCGCGGTCGAGTCCCGCCTGGGCCAGACACGATTCAATGGCCCGATGGGGAAACGCCGAATCATGTTTCCGACGCGAAAACCGTTCCTCCTGGGCGGCCGCGACGAGTCGCCCATCGACTACCAGCGCAGCGGCCGAATCATGGTAGAACGCGGAAATACCGAGGATGGCAGTCATGAAGTGAAATCGTCAGCGATTGTTCCGTCCTGAGCCGTACGACAGGCTTCCCAGCCCGCCGCCCATCGCGTCCGCGAATCGCCCGACGGCCAGGAAGCCCATCGTACACGTTTCGCCGTAGCCGTCCGAGGGCGATGGGAAGACCTCCGATTTTTGCTGAAAGTCTTTCCCACGTGCTCTGGTACGAAGTCAGGTGGACCGGTAGCCTGAAAGTCATGTCAGACACGAATCCATCAGGCCAAAACGAAGCCGACGCGTATCTCGTCGAACGAATTCGAGAGGGAGACGGCGACGCTTGGCAGATGCTGATCGATCGGTACGAAGGCCGATTGACCGCCTATACCGATAGCCGAATTCGCAATCGAGCGACCAGCGAGGACATCGTCCAGGAGGCTTTCGTTGGGTTCCTGATCAGCCTTCCCAACTATGATGGCAGCCGACCGCTGGAGAGCTATCTGTTTTCGATTTGTGCTTACAAGCTGACGGATCATCTGCGGCGTGAGGGACGTCGCCCGTCGATCCAAATGCATCGTCGCGACAGTAGCGGAGGCGGCCAGTTCGAACCAACCGGAAGCGAGCGGGTGGCTAGCTCGATCGCGCAGCGTGGAACGAAAACAAATTGAGGAATCCGCCATTCGCGATGCCGTTGGCGAACAGATTGTGAGATGGAAAAGCGGCGACGGCTGGACCAAGCTCAAAGCCATTGAGCTGATTTTTGTTCGCGGCCTGGCCAACAAGGAAGTCGCCGCCATGTTGGACCTCAGCGAACAACAGGTGGCCAACTACAAAAGCGATTTTCAGATTCGCTTGCGATCCATCGTCAGCCGCATGGATCTCGACGAAGGCGTCTTTCCCGAACTGGCTGAGTGATACCGTCGCACGACTAAACCGTGTCCAAGCCTCGCATCGTTCCGGTGCTGGTTGCAAACTGGTCGGTCTCCATGCCGACGCCCTGCAGAATCGACACGAACATATTTGGCAACGGATAGTTGTTGCTTCGGTCAAACGCCAGATGCTGACCATGTCGGAAGGGACCTCCCGCCAGTAGCACCGGCATGTTGCGGTTGTCGTGGTTCGATGCGTTGCCGAGGTTGCTCGTCAACAGCACCGTCGTGTGATCCAGCAGGTGCGCGTCCGATTCCTGCTCATGCCGAAGCTGCCGCACAAAGTCGGACCACTGATTCACGATCGCGGCTTCCACCAATGCCAACTGAGCAAGCTTGGTTTCATCCAACCCGTGATGGCTGAGGTTGTGATAGCCTTGGTCGACGCCATCGATTGGGATCACGCCGCCGGCCCCTGGAATGTGCAAGCTGATGAACCGCGTGCTGTCGGTTTGCAGCGCCAACTTGATGACATCGCACATCGTCTTTTGACGGCCGATCAAATCGCTGGGATCATTGATGTCGATCGGTGCGGCGACTCCGACCACCGGCTTGGGCAACTGCGCCCACTTTTCGGTTTCGGCCATCCGCTTTTCCAAGTCACGAACACTGGTGAAGTAGGCATCCAAGCGATCGCGGTCCCCCGCGCCGAGCTGGTGCTGAAGTGACTTTGCATCTTCGCCCACCAGGTCCATGATGCTGCGGCCTTGGCGAACCCGCTCAGCCTGCCGCTCACGTTCCTTCTCCGAATCATCGACGAACAAACGCGCAAAGAGCCGTGAGGGCTGGTCTTCCGGCGGAATCATGGCACCGTTTTCGGTGTAGCAGGGGCTCGAACTGCCGCCCGTGCTGAGCACCAGGGAAGGAAATCGTGTTGCCTCCCCCAAATGCTTCGCCATCAATTGGTCGATCGAGATGGTGTTCTTGGCGCGTCCCGACGAGCCCATCGGTGACGCGGTCAAAATGCTCGCCTCGGCACGATGACCGCCCTTGACGCCAGGATGCGAAACACCGGAAACAACCGTCACGTCGCTGCGAATATCCTGCAAGCCGTTGAGATAAAGCGACGGCTCGTAATCGCGTCCGCCGGATGCGGGAAACAGGTTATCGGCGACCAGTCCTAAGCCCAGTGTCATGGCAACGAAACGCTGCGGAGGTGACGCGGACGGCGCGGCCAAGGCTGGATTCATGGCACTCAACCACGGCAGACTGATTGCCACACCGCTGCCGCGCAAAATGGCTCGACGGTTGACCGCGCGTCCCGTCACGAATTGTCCCATTTGCAAAGACGATCTTCTCTTGCTTCGATTCATCGATCACTTACTCAAAAAAATGGGACTGGCAACCACGGCGTGCAACAACGATCGCAAACCGTATTCGCTTTCCGACGTCTGCTTGACGATGTCATCGACGACGGCGCGATCGGCGAAGGCAATCGGGGCGCCGGTTCCGTAGACGATTAGCTTTTCGGCAACGTTTCGCGCAAGCGGTTCTGGCTTGGCACACAGCAGCGATCGAAAGTCGTCGAAATCCTGAAATTCTCGACCGTCCGGCAAAGTAAAGCTGGCGTCGATGGTGGCACCGTGATTGGACGGCTGCCCCCGCTCGACTCTCTGGTAGGCGTCTCGCCAGCGGCCTGCGGCGTCGAAGTTCTCCAACGCATATCCAGGCGGGTCGATCTTGTAGTGGCAGCCTGCACACGACGTATCCGCCAGATGGCGTTGTAACTGTTCACGGATCGTTTTGGCGCCACGAATGTCGGGTTCGACGGCCGGTACGTTTTCCGGAGGCGGCGGAATGGGAGTCCCGAGGATCCGTTCGGAAACCCAGATCCCTCGCAGCACCGGAGACGTGTTCGTTCCGTTGGCCGTGACCTTCAGGATGGCGCCCTGTGCAATCAGGCCACCACGATGCGAATCGCGATCCAGGCTCACCTTTCTGATTTGGTCACCCTCCACACTCTCCAATCCGTAGTAGCGGGCCAAGCGGCTATTGAGAAACGTGTAGTCGGCATCGACCAGGCAAGTCGCCGAGGCATCGGTCTCGAACAACTCCTGGAGGAAGGCGTGGGTTTCACCAAGCATCGCGTTTTGAACCACGATGTCAAAGTCGCGATAGAGTTTCTGGTCTGGCTCGGTGAAGTCGATATCGATCAAGTCGAGCCACTGGGAGGCGAAGTCGCCGAGCGAACCGCTTTCCCTTTTCATCCCGCAGCATCCGTTCGACCTGTTCGTGCAAGATCTTGGGATCTCGCAGCTTGCCTTCGCGAGCAAGTCGAAACAATTCACCATCGGGCATCGTGCTCCAGAGCATGTAGCTGAGGCGAGATGCGATCGCGTGATCGTCGAGTGGTCCCACCGGCTCGACAAAGTACAGGAACCTGGGTGAGCAAAGGACCGCGCGGTAGCTTGCCCGCAAGCGCATCGACGGGATCGTCGCCCTGATCGATCGCCTCACGCAACAACTGCAAATAGGGCATGATTTCTTCGTCGGTGACCGGTCGACGAAAAGCGCGACGCGTGAATGCCCGCAACTGCTTGGCGGCATCCTCGGCTGGTTGGTTCACCGCGATATCGAATCGATCGGTGCCGTCGATCGATGTCGATGTCCATCTCACCGAACAGCCGACGCTGCACGAGTTTGACGTCGCCGCCTGGATGGATCTCCTCGATTCGCATCGAATGCAGGGCGACGCCGGGCACGTTTTGTGGACCACCTTCGCCGGCACCCACCTGTCCGCCCTGAAACTTGGCTCGCTTCAAGGTCGCGTCGGCTGGCCGAATCTCGAGCATGTGGCCTTCTGGAATCCACGCCTCCATGATGTGCTCGGTCGGCTCATCGGTCGCTTCGAACGAGCCGATCCAGGCCAACAGCGGTGCACCGCTGGTGCAGCGACCGCTGCGGACCGAGCACCAGACGCCATGCTCCTTCGGTCGATTGACGGCCGAGGCGGAAAAGCTAATTCGGTACCAACCACTCTCCTTGACCGTCGTGGAGGTAATGCGTCCGTAGAAAATCAAACCGCTCGACCAGACCACGGCCTTGTCGTCGATCATCTCGGGATCGCGACAACGTTGACGAGGATTCTCGCGAGCCAATTGCCGCGCCGTGAAGTCACGACTCGAATCATCATCGTCGGTCACGCGCTGCATCGCTGCATCGAGCGCGGCGTCCACAACCTTCAAATGGGATTCCAACAGGAAGTGCGACATCGACTGACCATCGGCGATGCTGTTGAATCCATCGGTCCGTTGTTCCTCGGGCATGAAGTCGGCCAAGGGGACGTCAATGGCAAGCAGGTCGTGGAGCGTCCGCTCGAGCTGCAGGTTGTTCAGCCGTCGCGAACGTACGCGGCCAATCTCGGCGAACTCTTGCTGCTGCGTTTCGCTGATCCAGGCCGATGCCTCGGCAAGAAACGTTTGGCGTTGCTGAGGTTCGAGTTCACCATAGTCGGCCGGCGGCATTTCACCATCGGCAACCCGGTCGAACAATCGAATCCATTTCTGCAGGCTTTTGGCATCGCCGAGATCGGGATCGATCTTCGACAGATCCAAACCAGCCTCCGCCTCATCCCCTTCATGACAGTCGACGCAGTTGCTCTGCAGGAATTGCGTGACCGCGGGAGGGCAGTTCAGCTCGGAAGCCTGACTGTCACCGATGACGGTGACTAGCATCCCAAACAGAATCGAAGGCACGGATTGAAATCGACATGGAATGTCGCGAAGCAGTGGAGGTGGGATTGGTGCGTGCGAAACCGCCCGCGGCAGGAGGGACCGTCCATTATAAACCGAGGAACGGCTTCTGGGCAGGTGAATTCCCCTCTCGGCTACCTCGCTGAGGAGCGATGCGATGGAAGAACTGGGCCACGAATGACACGAACCTGCACGAATGAAGGAAAGACCGTTAAAAAGGCTTTCGTGCGATTCGTGCGATTGGTGAAGATTCGTGCGATTCGTGGCTTGCTCGCCCCGCTGCAAACGATCGATTAGCGGGCGGTGGCTTCGGCCAATCGGTCGACCATGAGTTTGTCTTTCATGGAGGGCTGGAAGGGATCGACGCCGATCGTACCGACAAGCGATTCCAAGTAATTCGCTGACTCCGCTTCGGCCAGGCGTTCCCGAACGTATTGCAGCCGATTGGGCAGATCGAGTTCGCCGATGAAGTCTTGCAACCGAGGGATCGTTCATGTAGTCGCTGACATGCTGTTCCATGTCTTTCCAATGCTCGATGTCGCGACGCTGCTTCGCTTCCAATCTGCGACGGTACCAGTCACTGGCAAGCAGCGACTCTCGCGTGAACAGGTCACGAACCTCGGGATCGGTGATCTCTTTCCCCTCGTAATTGCCGTACGCCATGATGCTCAGCACGGCGCGCAGGGGAGGACAGGCCGCTTCGTAGCCACCATCCTCCATGTACAACAAGGCAACCTTGCGCTGCGCTTCGGCGATGTGAAGGATGCCGTCGGCAAAGGACTCGGGATCCTGGAGTTCCGGCTTGAGGATGTCGTCGGTAAACACCTTGGACGGATTATCGAAGACTCGGCCGAGGTATCGTCGGACAAACTTGACGGTGATCCGATAACCAAGTCGGCTTGCAGGGATGGGGACACCGCCGGCTTCGAAGTCTTTCACTTGCTCGAGCATGCCCGACTCGATCAGATGCTTCGGATCTCGTTCCTCGGGTCCCATTCGACACCAGACTTCTGGAATCAGCAGCGAGATGTCATGTCCGACTTCGAAGCGTGGACCGATGTGTCCGGCCGGTGTGCTGAAGCCACCCAGTTCGGTCAGGATCATCGACGTCACGATCGCGTTGAGATCGATCGAAGGCAACAGCGCGTTGAACGGCCCCTTGGTCAAAGCACCCTCGCTTCCCGCGCCAGTGGTGCTGGGACTCTTGCCTGTCAACGAACAGACGTAATCCATCAACAACTCGGGCAACTCTTGATAGTGCAGCGGTGAATAGACCGCCAGCGAGCGAAACCCGGCAGCCGGATCCGGTGGATTGTTTCTCCGTCCACTGAGGACGGCGCCGACGGGGACATGCACTGGTGCATCGGCCGGCAAACAGCGGCGGAGCTGAATCCCACGCATGGCGACGTAAGTATCCCGAGCATTGACCATGTCGGGTCGATCCTGCAGATAGCGAGGATTCTTGGTCGGCTTGCCATCGACGATCCGTGGGTCCGCGGTACTGACAACGAATCCGTCTTCCTGCTTGGCTGCTTGCAGCAAGCAGCTCTTCCATCGGTCCGCTGAACTTATCGAATTCGATGGCATCGTCGACAATATCGCGAGCCTTCTCGGTCGTCAGCGGCTCGAAATTGCTGATGAAGTTACCGGGTTGCGATAGATCCCATTCGGTCTGTTTGTCCAGACCTCGATGGACGGCGTCGTCGGGACGTTGAAAGAGCCGATACTCACAGTTCTCGACGAACTTGTAACTTCCGGCGGGCATCACGGCCGGACCGACATCACTGATGGCGTCGGCCGGCACCACCACACTGCAACTGATGTCGTCTTCACGCTGGACCTTGTCGGCCGCGATGAAGTCCTGTCGCAGCTTGAACGTTCGCCATCGCGATTCGTCGAGGCCAACACGAAGGTAGGTGCCCACGAGCGTACGATCGCCCAATTTCAACTCGTGTCCAGGCGAACCGTTCACGATGTCAACGCCGAAATAGCTCTTCCAATCGTTCTCCATTCCCGGCTTGACGAATCGCTTGATGATCAGAGCCAGCGCGTAAACGTGCTCGGGAATTGTCTTGAGCCAACGATTGTATTGATCGCTGTAATCGGGTTGCGGCGTCAGCAATTGAATCATGCTGCCGAGGCTGCGGGAGGGATCGAGCACTGCGCGACTGGGACGATCCTTGTAGTCCGGTTTGTCGACCGATGTCGTTACGCCAGCGATTCTGGTAATCGCGATTGAAGATGTCTTCCAACATGCCAAAATCGTTTTCGATGTCGGCCACGAAGATGGGTCCGTACAACATGTAGTCGCGGAGGCTCTTGCTGATCTCACTCTTGCCACCGCCGCTGACCGTACAGGGTTTGTGGCAGAAGACCCCTTCGGAGGCGGTCCCGATCAGTCGCCATGATGGCGCGGCCGGGTGTTTTTCCAATCGCACCTTGTATCCGCTCGGCGCGATGTAGACGTTCGCGGGCGACAACCGCAGGCGATGCTCCTGGCCGTCCTTGGTCCACTTGACGCAGCGCTCTTGAAGATTCGCACTCGCATCTTCGGGAATGTAGATCACAGTCGGATGGATGCGATCAATTCCGTAACCTTCCGGTTGAATGTCGATGAAGGACGAATAGTCTTCGGCGATCGCGTCGAACGAGCGACCGTTGTAACGACGGCTGTTGACCTTGTGGTCTTCACCGAGCGAATAGGAAGCGAACGCCAAGGCGCCGCCCGCATGCTCCTCTTCGGCATTGCCCATCAGGTTCGCCGAATAACTAATCTGTGTCTTCACCTCTTTCTTGCAGTAGCCGTAGTAATTGTCGGCGATCAACGTGACGATCACGCCGCTTAGGTCACGACAAGTCAGCTTGAAGGCGCCGCCGTCGTTGTAACACTCCGATTCGTCTTTCCAGCACATCGAATCGGCCCGTTGTCGCTCGTTGGCGTCATCCCAGTGCGGCAGCCCAAGCGATTTCTTGGTCAATGTGGTCAGGTGCGGCGCGAGAATCACGCATCCGGTGTGTCCCGTCCATGAGCGGACGTCGAGTGCCGCGTCGTTCGAAGCGGTGAGCGGATCGCCCGCGTTGCCGAAAATCGATTCAACGAAATCCAGATTGCTGACCAGGCAGCCAGGTGCATAGAAACGAGTCTCCATCGATTTTGCTTCGCAGTACCCCGGAACCTCGGGGCAAACTGGCGGACGCAACAAGAGCGAAACCCATGTTTGCGCCGGGTTGCTGGAATGCGACACGTAGGGAAGCTGCATCATCTCCGCCGGTGGTTTCATCGCCGCGCGAAACAGATTCGCGAACACGATCTTTGGCACCGCACGCTTGTCGCGGGGAATCGGCAATCCGCCTGCGACGACGTGAAAGGTTCCCGCCGTCGTCCTGCGGTCCGCCTTGGGGTTGTTCAAGACCCCGTTTAAACAGCGATAGGAGGAAACCAGATCGTTGCGAAATTCGTTGCCGTTGACCGGGAGGCTCAATTCGCGAGCCATTCCGTGCCGGTCGAGCGTCAGCGAACGACTGGGCAGACGCAGCGGATCGTCGCCAACCTCAGCGCTGAAATAGTGGTTCAGAAACGATTCGATTCGCGAGTCGATCGGCGCACGGTGCTCCGACAACAAGCGATTCTTCTCACGCAGGCTCTCCAGAATCCCCGCCGAAAAACTGGCCATCGCATCCGCACTGGTCGCCTCATCCGGCGGCGCCAGTCCGGCCGATGCCATCTGGAAGGCGATGTAGCTACGCAGCCGGTTCCGCTCGAGTTTGTTGGTCGCGACGCCACGGTCCCAACCCAGGGCGCGCTGCAGCTGCTGTGATGCGGTGATCAAGGTCGGCACGGCGGTTGACTCCGATAATTGAAAGTGTTGCGAGAGACCACGTTGACGACGTCAACATAACAAATCATGGGCAATTTCCTCGGCCAGTTTGGAGTTCCGGGGAGGCCGTTTTGCCGCACGCGAGCAGCCCGTTTGGGGCAGGGGGATGGCCGTACGTTGGAGCAATTGCCATAGTGCGGTTATCATTGGCTGATTGAACCCCAGTAACTCCCCGCAGAATTTCGATTCGCATCCGCGTTTTTCATGAAGGAAAAGTCATTTATGCGACGTGCCGTCTCGCTAATTGCCGTGATCTTGCTGCTGATTTGTTTGTGTCCAGCCAGCGGATGGGCTGCCGGATTCGGCGCCACTCCCGTCGATCAGTTCAGCACGCTCGATGGTTTTGAGGTGGATCTGATCCATGAAGTCCCAGGTGAGACCGAGGGCTCATGGGTCAGCCTGACCGTCGATCCCAAAGGTCGACTCATCGCCTGTGATCAGTACGGCGGTCTGTACCGAATCGATGTCTCCAGTTCACCGGCCAAAGTTGAAAAACTAACCATCGACTTTGCCGGCGCTCAAGGATTGTTGTGCGCGTTCGACGCACTCTATGCCAACGTCAACCTGAGAGAACGCGGCTCGGAAGACACATCAGGCGTGTGGCGATTGACCGACACCGACGGAGACGATCAGTACGACACCAAGGAACACATCTTGCCGCTCAACGGAGGCACCGAGCATGGACCCCACGCTTTGATCCTGACCCCCGATGGCAAACGCATCGTGATGTGTGCGGGCAACAACACGAACTTGCCAGAATCAATTGCACGCACTCGCGTCCCTCGCGTCTGGGCCGAAGATCACCTGCTGGGACGAATGCCCGATGCTCGCGGACACAATGCGGATCGGCTAGCTCCCGGTGGTTTCATTCTCTCGATGAATCCAGACGGCCAGGACATCGAATTGATCGCGACCGGTTTTCGCAATGAGTATGACATTGCCCTCAACAAGCAGGGCGAACTGTTCGCCTACGACGCCGACATGGAATGGGACGTTGGCACTCCCTGGTATCGCCCCACTCGTGTCAACCACGTGATCAGCGGCGCCGAGTTCGGCTGGCGTAACGGAACAGGCAAGTGGCCCGCCTATTACCCCGACTCATTCGGAGCCGCTGTCGACATCGGTCCCGGCTCGCCCACCGGAATCTGTTTTGGTTATGGCGCCAAGTTTCCGAAGAAGTACCAGAACGCTCTGTTCATTTGCGACTGGAGCTACGGCAACATTCACGCGGTCCATTTAACTCCCGACGGCAGCACCTACAGTGGCACCTACGAAACGTTTGCCACTGCCGCACCGCTGCCGGTTACCGACATCACCGTCCATCCTGATGGCGCCCTCTATTTCACGATCGGCGGGCGCAAGACACAAAGCGCACTGTATCGGATTCGTTACACGGGCTCGTCGCAAGACACCGAGAGCGAAATCGCCGATGCCAGTGCGACGGAGCTTCGCGCCCTGCGGCACAAAATCGAGGCGACTCATACAGCAGCGCCCTCGGATGAAAATCTGGCACTGGCACTGGCCAATCTAGGACACAACGACCGCGCGATCCGCTTCGCGGCCAGGATTGCGTTGGAACATCAACCGGTCGATCGTTGGCGTGACAAGGTCGTTGAACTCAGTGATCCGGAAGCTCGCATCCTGGGCGTGATTGCCTTGGCACGAAACGGAGCCAAGAGTGACCAGGCAGCCGCGATCGCAGCGTTGACACCGCTGTCATGGGAATCGCTCTCCAGCAGCCAGCAAATCGACCTGTTGCGCGCCTATGGTTTGGTTGCGATCCGACTTGGCAAGATCACCGGGGAGGACCGTCAAACCGTTCTCGAGCAACTCGCCGACAAGTTTCCGACGGGCGACAACGAAGTGGACCGTGAACTGGCTCAGATGCTTGTTTACTTAGGTTCCGCTGAGTCGGTCGGCAAGATTGTGGCGGAAATGCGAAACTCTCCAAGCCAGGAAAACCAGATTCACTACGCGATGACGCTGCGTGACGCCAAGCAAGGTTGGAATCGCGACTTGCATCGTCAATACTTCCAATGGTTCAACGACATTCAGTCCGCGCGCGGTGGCATGTCCTTCGGTGGCTTCATCGAAAACATCAAGAAGGCAGCTTTGGAACGAGTCCCCGAGCGAGTCAAGCAAAACCTCGCTTCGGTGATCGAGCCGCCCAAACAAGCGAACGATGCGGCGCCCAGCGAACCGCAACGTCCACTGGTTAAGAAGTGGACCGTCGATGAATTGGCCGATGCAGTGGTCAACAGCGCCCGTCGCCCTGACTTCGAACGAGGCAAGGAGGTGTTTGCAGCCGGGCAGTGCTACAAGTGCCACCGCATGGGCGTTCAGGGCGGAATCCTCGGTCCCGACTTGACTGCTGCCGGCGGCCGCTTCAGCCCCAGGGACCTGTTGGTATCGATCGTCGAACCGAGTAAGGAGATCAGCGATCAGTACGGAGCCACACAGTTCTTGACCGACGACGGCCGCGTGGTGGTCGGACGCGTCGTGAACATGAGTGGCGATACGCTGAGAGTCATGACCAACATGCTCGATCCATCGGATCAGACGGCGGTCGACCGCACCACCATTGAAACAACACGCCCGTCGGAGATGAGCATGATGCCAACCGGTCTACTCGACACCTTCAATGCCGAGGAGATCGCTGACCTGGTCGCCTACTTGCGGGCTGGTGGGCGGGCCAATCATCCGATCTATCGTGATACGGTCGCCCGGCAGTAGCGAGTCGCGATCGCAGGGTCGCAACGCGTCCCCCCGGAGACGATCGTTCCACACATCCCACCTTTTACCACCTTGAGATGACGACAATGAACCGATTCCTAGTACTCGCCTTTTCGCTGCTGTTGGTGGCCACCGCGCGTGGTGATGAACGTTGGCTTGTTTTCCCTGGGGGCGATGGACCAGGGGCCGGCAAGCACATCGTGTTGATTGCCGGAGACCACGAGTATCGCAGTGAAGAAGCCCTGCCGCAGCTGGGCAAGATTCTCTCGCAGCACCACGGTTTCAAGTGCACGGTGCTGTTTCCAATCGACCCCGAGACGGGCGAAATCAATCCCGAAAGCGTCACCAACATTCCGGGACTTGAGTCGCTGGAAACCGCCGACCTGGTCATCCTGGGCCTCCGCTTTCGCAATCTGGAAGACGATCAAATGAAGCGGATCGTCGACTATGCCGAAGCGGGGCGGCCGATGATGGCACTGCGGACATCGACCCATCCGTTCAACATTCCAAAGGATCGCAAGTACGCAAAGTACACCTGGAACAATCAGGACGAATCGTATCGGGGTGGATTTGGAAAACAGATCCTTGGTGAGACCTGGGTGTCGCATTACGGCAACCACGGCAAGGAATCGACACGAGGCATCGTGGCGGACACCAAACATCCAATCGCCACTGGCATCAAGGACGGCGACATTTGGGGACCGACCGACGTTTACGAAGTCAAGCTTCCCCTTTCCGGCGACGGTCATGCGATCATCAATGGTCAAATTCTGTCCGGCATGAGCCCCGATGATCCTGCCGGTCACCGACAGCCGCAACGATCCGATGATGCCGATCGCCTGGACCCGCACTTACAAAGGTGGACGTCTTTTTGTGACCACGATGGGCTCCGCCGATGACCTTCCCAGCGAAGGCGTGCGACGAATGCTCGTCAACTCCGCTTACTGGTGTCTCGGGATGGATGACTCGATCAAGCCCAACTCCGATGTCTCAATCGTGGGCGACGACTACGACCCGACTCCCTTTGGATTCGGCAAGTTCATCAAGGGCAAGCGTCCAGCCGATTACGATCTCAAACACTGAACTCCTGTCCGAAGTGGGTCGCAAGTTTGAGTCGATGCCATGAGCGAATTGCAACAGGCGCTCTCATCGCTCCTATCATCCCCGGTTTCGGTCGTGGAAGCACAACCGGTTTCCGGGGGCTGCATCAGTGACGCCAAGCGAGTGCGCGTCAGGGACGGACGTGGCTCGCTGCTCGATTACTTCGTGAAATCGAACCGCCTTGCCTTCCTGGACAATTTTCAGGCCGAGTGGGATGGGCTCAACCGGCTTGCCAGCGCTGAGGCGATTCGCGTTCCGCAACCCATCGCGGTCGGCGCGGCGGGGCAGCACGCCTGGTTGATCCTGGAGTGGATCGATCAGCGAGGGCCGTCCCAGGACTTCTTTCAGCACTTCGCACGGGCGCTGGCGGACCTTCATCGGGTCACCCTTGGCGAACGGATCGGGCTGGAGCGGAACAACTTTCTCGGTTCGGCCCCCCAAATCAATTCGGCTGGCGAGGATTCGTCGGACGACTGGTCACGGTTCTTTGCCGAGCGGCGCATCGAGTTTCAATTGCGGTGGGCGACCGACCAGGGATTGGCCGACGCGAGGCTGCAACGGGACGTCGGCCGGATCGTCCAGGAGATGGACCAACTGTTGGCGGGCAGCGAATCGTCGACGTCACTGCTGCACGGCGACCTATGGAGCGGCAATTACCTGTGCGACAACGCGGGAACCGCGGTGCTGATCGACCCGGCGGTCTATTACGGTAACCGTGAAGCCGAATTCGGAATGCTGCGGCTGTTCGGATCGTGCCCGGGTCGTTTCTACGACGCCTATCACGAGGCGTTTCCGCTGGCCGGAGGTTGGCAACGGCGCGTCAACGTCTATGTCCTGTATCATCTTTTGAACCATCTGAACCTCTTTGGTCGGGGTTACCACAGCCAGTGCTGCGAAACCGCCGCGGAGATCCTGAGTGGTTGATCGGCAGCGGCGATGCAAGCGACGGGCTCCGACCTGACGATAGGCTTTCCAGCCTGTCCAATGATCCCAAGACTGAGCCGGTCGACGGGCTTGGAAGCCAATCGCACACGTGTTAAGACAAAGCGGCAGCAGACACACCCTTTGGCTGTATTTGTGAACCTCAGGCGCTAGCCGTGGGCTTTGGGACTCGCAACAGATTTCAGGACCAAGACTATCGCCAATGCTGGTCCTTTGGGGTGTTTGGTTCGATGGACTGATCGCCCGCTGTGCGTTAGCACCCGGTTTTCCCCTGCTGGAGAACCGGACGCCAACGCGTGGCGGCTGATAAAGACCAAAGGAAGTGCCCACGGCTAGCGCCTGAGGTTCACAACCAGTGCCATGGCCCCGTTTCCCGCCGCTCCACCCTTTCCCCGACCGAATCTCGAATGCTTGCCGCTCGCGTGATCCCCTGTCTCGATGTCCACGATGGTCGCGTCGTGAAGGGTACAAACTTCGTCAACCTTCGCGACGCGGGCGATCCGGTCGAAGTGGCTCGCCGATACGAACAAGAGGGTGCCGATGAGTTGGTCTTCCTGGACATCACCGCCAGCCACGAGAAGCGAGACATCATCTTGGATGTAGTGCGGAGGACCGCCGAACAAATCTTTATGCCGCTGACGGTAGGAGGAGGCATTCGCACGATCGAAGACGTGCGAGCCCTGCTGTCGGCCGGTTGCGACAAAGTGTCGATCAACTCGGCCGCCTGCAAGGATCCGGACTTTGTGCGCAGAGCTGCGGATCGCTTTGGCAGCCAATGCATCGTGGTCAACATCGATCCCAAGCGGGTCCAAAAAGATGGCGAAGAGCTCTGGGAAGTGCACATCAACGGTGGCCGCACACCGACCGGATTGATGGCCGTGCCATGGGCCCGCGAGGTCGAACGACTAGGTGCCGGCGAGATCGTGCTGACCAGCATGGATGCGGACGGGACGTGCGACGGATACGACCTGCCGATCACGGCCGCGGTCAGCGAAGCGGTCTCGATCCCGGTGGTGGCCAGCGGTGGTGCAGGCAACCCGCAACATCTCGTCGACGCGATTCTTCGTGGTAAAGCCGACGCGGCGCTCGCCGCCAGTATTTTTCACTTCGGCCAATTCACGATCGCCGAAACCAAACGAGTCATGCAGGAGGCCGGGATCCCAGTCCGACTCTAGCTCGACAACGCCCGTTACCGTAGGCGAGTCTCTCCGCAGACTCGCATGAACACATGCAAAGCTGCTGATGTCCGCCTTGGAATTGCGGACCTACGGTAGGAGCCCGCGGTTTACAGCGTTTTTGAGTTCGCCGAGCCATGGACGCTCCTTGCCCGGTTGACCAGCGGGCGTTTTCCGGATTACACAGTTGCCTCGCTTTCGCCTTCTTGCCGCACCCTCCACACCCCACTAAACGACGTGTCCGACATCGTTCCGATTCGAACTGCCCTGATCAGCGTCAGTGACAAGTTGGGCCTGGCCGATTTGGCGACCGGGCTGCAGCGAGCGGGGGTCCGCATTTACAGCACCGGTGGAACCCGCCGGCATCTGGAGCAATCTGGGATCGCCGTCGAAGACGTCGCCGAGTACACCGGCTTTCCGGAGATGCTCGACGGTCGCGTCAAGACGCTGCACCCCAAGATCTTCGGCGGGATCCTGGCGATTCGCGATCGCGCTGATCACATGGACGCGATCGGCGAACATGGCATCGTGCCGTTCGACCTGGTCGTTGTGAATCTCTATCCGTTCGCGGCGACCGCATCTCGGCCGGGAGTCAACCGCGAGGAATGCGTGGAGCAGATCGACATCGGCGGCCCCAGTCTCGTTCGGGCCGCAGCGAAGAATCACAACGACGTGGCGGTGGCGACCAGTCCCGAACAGTACGGAGAAATCCTGGACCAGTTGGAAGTCAGCGGCGGCACCTCGATCACGCTGCGTGAACAATTGGCGGCCGATGCCTTTGACCATACCGCCGTCTACGATCGGGCCATCGCCGACTACCTGCGAGGCGACACGCTGGGAGGAGAGTTTCCAAGCAGTATGCATTTGTCGCTGCGGCGCAAGACACAGCTTCGCTATGGTGAGAATCCGCACCAGCGAGCAGCGATGTACAGCGACCCATCGGTCCGATCGGCCAACCTGGTTTCCGCCCGTCAGATCAGCGGCAAGGAATTGTCGTACAACAACCTGCTCGACCTGGACTCAGCCCTGGAGATTGTCCGAGGGTTCGGCGGTCCAGCAGCCAGCGTGATCAAACACAACAATCCCTGCGGCGCCGCAGCAGGCGAGAAGCTCGTCGATGCCTGTCGCAAAGCGCTCGCCGGCGATCCACTGAGCGCCTTCGGATCGGTGCTCGGGTTCAATCGTACCGTCGATAAGGCAACCGCCGAGTTGCTTTGCGAGCCTGGTTTGTTCATCGAGGCAATCGTTGCACCCGACTTTCAAGCCGAAGCGGTCGGTCTGCTGACCACCAAGCCGCGTTGGAGCGAGAACGTGCGACTGATGCAGGTGGGCCGACTCGACACGCCGCCACCGGCGATTCAACGGCGGTTCATCAGCGGCGGGATGTTGGTCCAGGACGCCGACCGCATGACCAGCTCCCCACTGCAATGGAAGACCGCGACGGACGTGGCGGTCCCGGATGAACTCTGGGATGACGTCGCCTTTGCCTGGGAAATCGTTCGCTACGTCAAGAGCAACGCGATCGTGCTCGCGAAGGACACGTCGCTGATCGGCGTTGGCGCCGGTCAGATGAGCCGCGTCGACAGCGTCGAGATCGCCATCGACAAAGCCGGGGATCGAGCCCGCGGCAGTGTCCTGGCTTCCGACGCATTCTTTCCTTTCCCTGACTCCATCGAAGCAGCATCGGAAGCCGGGATCGTGGCGATCATCCAACCGGGCGGTTCCCGTCGCGACCAAGAAGTCATCGAAGCTTGCAACGAACATCGATTGCCGATGGTTCTCACCGGTCGCCGACACTTCAAACACTGATGACCATTCTCGACAAGATCCTGGTACAAACGCGGCAAACGATCGAGCGTGACCGAGCAGCAATCGGGGACGCCGATTTGGAAGCCTCACTGCGAGGCTTGCCCGCGTGCCGCGATTTCCATGCCGCGCTGGCTGCCGGACCATCGGTTCAATTGATCGCGGAAGTCAAACGGGCAAGTCCTTCTGCTGGGCTGATTCGAGAGGATTTTGACCCGGTCACCATTGCCCGGTGTTACCAGGAGGGCGGGGCGGCGTGCCTCAGCGTGTTGACCGACGAACCGTTCTTCCAAGGATCGCTGCAGTACCTGCGTGACGTCCGACAATCGGTCGACTTACCGCTGCTTCGCAAAGACTTCATCGTCGACCGCTATCAGTTGCTGCAGGCACGAGCAGCCGGTGCCGATTGCGTGCTGTTGATCGCCGAGTGCCTGTCGGCAGCTGAGCTGCGGCGTTTGACCGAAGAGGCGATGGAGCTTGGCCTACAGACCCTGATCGAACTCTATGAACCCGAGAATCTCGATGCGGTGTTGGCAACGGGTACGCGGCTTGTCGGCATCAACAACCGCAACCTGCACACGTTCGAAACGTCGCTGGACCATACGCTGAAACTGCGACCGCAGATTCCACAGGATCGATTGGTTGTCGGTGAGAGCGGGATTCGCAATCACGATGATCTCGTCCGGCTCGGCAACGGCGGAGTCAAAGCGGTCCTGGTGGGCGAATCGCTGATGCGTCAGCACGACATCGTGGCAGCCACCAAGAACCTGCTTGGAGGCTAAGTACGTTAGCCTTTCCAGGCTGACTGGCTGCTTCGGTCGATGTCCGGCTGGAGCTGTTCCATGTTTGGTATGGCCTATCGCCATACAAGCACGACGCGCAAGCGAGTGTGTCCCAGGAATCTGCGGAATCTCACGTCCGCCCAACGGTTGAAAACCGGAGACACACTCGCTGGCGCGTCGTGCTTGTATTGATCCGGGGGCTGCGTCGGATGATGTCAGGCTGGAAAGCCCGACGTACGCTCACGATTCTGGTGGCGCCGATGGTGGCTCAAAGGCGAACTCTTGCCACTTGACCGCTTTGTCCATCGGCTCGATCCGCATCACCAAGTGCCCATCCTGGTAAAGCCTCACCGTCCCTGTCGACTGACTGACCACCACCGAGATCGCTTTGGTTTTGCGCGTGATCGCGGCGGCGGCCCAGTGGCGTGCACCGAGCCCCTTGGTCATGGTCAGGTCTTCGTGCGAAACCTCAAGCATCTGTCGACTGCGTTCGATCACTCCATCGCTGTTGACGATGAAGGCACCGTCAAGCTGAGCAATCTCCTTGGCATCTTCTTGCACCTTGGCATCGAGGAGATTTCGATGCTTGCGATTGTAGCCTCGAAAGGGATCGACACCGCTGTCGTTGGAGTGTTCCAAAACGTGGCGAGAGTCGCCCACGACGAACAGGGTTCCCACCGCTTTGCCTTCGCGGCCTTCGCGACCGATCTGAGCCGCCAAGTCGACCACCGTCTTGATGGTCTGCAAGGGGACCCGGCTCTCGAGCATCTGCAAGTCACGGCTGGTCAAACGCCGCATCCGCTCATCGAGTTGCAAATGGCTAATGGAATCGAGCCGGCCCTGCTGAAACCCGCAGTAGACCGCGACGACTTCGCCATTGGTCCGAATCAACTCATCGGCAGCCGCCTCGAGCAGGGCATGCTGCAGCCGCTCCAGCAGAGGCGACTTTTCCTTGTTCAAGGCCAGCGGCTTGAGTCCGACTTCGGCGGCTCCCTCCAAGTCCTCAGGCGAATCGACCGCCACGATTACCGGCTTGTCAATTCCGGCGGTCAATTCGACGATCCGCTTCCAGTCGGTCGAACCGTCCAAGAGAATCAGCAGTGCATCGGCATTGCGATCCTTCAACAAGCTAACGGCTGCCGCAACGATTGCAGTGTTGTGTTTGGTCAGTCGTTGCGTTGCCATCGACAACCGTGCCAGAGTGAGAGAAGCGTTGCGACCGTCGACCATGTTGTAGCCGATCGGCGAAGACTCGCACAGACGCATGTCGTCAAAACCATCGCATGAGGCAGTGGCGATCTATCTCCGCTGTTTCGATTGACCTGTCGCCACACCGGTCGTCCGCCAAGCGGGGCCCTGCTGGTAGACACGTTCATAATACATCGCGAGTGAGCGCAATGCGTGCCCTTTGGGGCCAATCTTCCAATCTTGGTTGCGCTCGCCGTTCATCGAACTCAACAGGAAGCGGACCGCATTGACCAGTCGCTGGTCCTGTAGCTGAGAGTCGGGGGTCACGGTCAACAGCCATTCGACGATGTGACCGGTCGTTTGGATCTTGCGGTCGAGGTCCTCGTTGTCCTCGCGTCCCTCGAACCAGTCGGTGCTCATTGAGCCATCCCGGTTCTGGAGTCGGTAGACGTAGCGGACGAAATCCTGGACGTAGACGTCGGCCCGCTTCCATTGGCCATTGATCGGCTGGCCCTCCGCCCGTCGCTTCCGCAACGCATGAGAGTATCCCATCAAGCGGTGAGTCCCGCCGCAGGCCGCCCCCACGATCGGTTGCGCCAGCTCTTCACGCAGCAATCGTTGAAAGTTCCAGATCTCGCCGCTTTCGTTCTCCCAAACCGCTTCGGTGTCCAGGTAGTGCGACAGTCCAATCAGCGTGAACGTCAACTCCTCGCCGCTGCGACAAGCCAGCATCTCCTGCTTCACCAGGTCTTGGACCGTGAACCGTCGGTTCCCCGCGTACAGGGGATAATCCGCCGGCACATCGGCTAACGCGAAAATCGCCAGCATCTGCGCCTGGTGTCCCTGCAAGCCGATACCGCTTGTCGCTGCGATGTGTCCATCCCGTTCCTCGAGCAGCTTGTGGCCGCGGCAGGGATTGTTGCCGGCAATCCATGCGATGGCACTGTAAGTCTTGCTCCCGACAATGATCTTGGTGTCGGCCCCATAGACCATGATCGCGTGCAGCATGCCCCAGTTGCTTCGCTCGTTGGCATTCTCGGGCCGGGCGTAGTAGTACCGCAGGCACTGCTTCATGGTACCTTGCATTCGGTAAACCGAACTGGTCAGCCGAATCGCTTGGCGAGGATAGCCGGTATAGTCGAGATCGTCTGCGGCGTCTCGGCTCCTTCCGACATCGCGGGCGACTCGCTCTGATCCTCGACCGTCGCGTCCTCGGTCAGGTCGCCGATCGAAGCACCCTCTGCGGTACTCGGAAACCTCGTCCTCGCGGCCGCCGTCGATCACTTCCTCGTCCGAATCACCCGCTGGGGTGCCGTCGCGATTGATCCGCAGCTTGCGGACGGTCACTTCCTGATCCGCCACACTCCGATCGTCCGCCACGTCTGAGTCGTCGATGCTGGCTTCGTCCGAAACGTAGTCTTGTGAACCAGCCTGTGACCGCTCTTCTTCCGGTGAGTCGGTGACGATGTCCTGAGCGACCGAATCTTGCTCAGCTTCGACCTGGCCCTCGTCCGCGCCCCAGTCGAGATCGTCGGCGGGGTTTGGGCCGACCACGTCTTCGAGATCGTCACGTCTTCGAGATCGGTTCACGTCTTCGGGGATCGACCACGTCTTGGTCGCGACTCGGAACCACGTCTTGGGGATCGACCAGCGGGTCACAGCGGCTCGGCCATCGGTCAGTCTTCATCGCAGCCGCGATCCCTCGGTCTGCTGCTGCCGCGGTGCCGATCGGTTCGCGGTCACGTCAGCGAATGCGGTACCACCGGTGGTCCTACCGTTTGATTCGTTGCCGGCCGATTCATCGCTTGGCGAATCGGTGCTGTCGGGGAACAGCGATTCTGGATCCGTTCCACGCCGCACCCACGAATCGGCGATGGACTCTGGCACGATCCGCTTGGCCGTGGGTGTCTCGGCCACTTGCCGCGGTGGCCGCGGCGGATTCATTTTGATCGACGGTGCAGGCTCGGGCTTGGTCAGACGTTCGAACAGCCAAGGCCGCCGAGCGATCCGAATCTCGAGCGTTGAATTGGTCGGTGCTAGCAATTCAACGTCGTCACCCGCTCGCTCGGCTGGAATCGGCATGGAGGAAATCTCCACGACCGGTGAATCGCCATGAACGTGATCAACGCAGCCAAACAAAGAAGCCGACGCTAGCAACACCAGCCGTAGGCGTCGATGTGATCTGGAGGAGGAACGACGTCGCTGCACAGCATGCTCCGAACAGAGTGACACTTCACAACTGCTATCGGACGTCGGGGCTTGGGAATTCAGTTTGAAACGAAGAGGAGCGGGATCTCCGCCGGCGATTGCGGATCCACGAATTCGCTCAAGTAGCGGAAAAATCCGGCATGATCGGCCGTCGCGGACGGTTTGAGATCAGGTCCGATTTCGAATCACAGCGGCGCTTTTTGGCAGCATGATTCCCGTCCGATGGGTGAGCGGGGGTGGAAACCGCGAGCGAACGCCAATGCCACCTCCTCTTGGTCACCATCAGCTGTGGGGCGTTCCCCAACGGCAAACACTTAGCGGATTTTGACACGCAAAATACGACAAAATACAAGCACGACGTGCAAGCGAGTGTGTCCCGTGCGCATCGGACACACTCGCTTGCGCGTCGTGCTTGTAGGTGTCAATTGAAAATCCCACGGCGGCTGATCCGAAAATCTCGCCGAATCAGCTAAAGATCCAGCTGGTCGAGTGAATCGATCAGCAAATCGAGATCGTCCTTGGGGCCGCTCGCAAGATCGGCCTGTCGCTTCCGCAAGCGATCATCGATGCCAACTGCGTCGCGGCCCGCTAACAGCAATTGCTCGTCACGTTCTCGAGCCGCGGTTTCGATTGGATCTTCCCCTTTGGTCGGGCGCACCGAACAACTGAGAAAGGTCGATCTTGAAGCCCTCGTCACCGGCGACCGACGCACCGGCAATCGCAGGTGCCTTGTGCTGCGGAAAAATGATCGCGTTCTCAGGGCAAACACGACTGCAGGCCGGGCATCCCTTGCGACAGTTATCGGGCTGCTCCACCAGGATGTTTTCCGCGCCGTCGACGCCGTAGACACCGAACAGGCAGAAGTCGACACACTCCATGCAGTTGGTACATCGATTGAAGTCGATCACGGGATACCAGCGCCGAGAGGTCTGCTCATCGACCTGAACCAGTTTTCCACCCACGATTGGCAGACTGCGATCGGACAAATTGCGATCGGACACTGGCGAATCGACCCCGACGATTCGGCGAATCTCGGAAATCAGCACCTGCGGGTCATCGCCAAGCTTGAAGTCGATGCAGTGAATGGTGCGATCGGGCCGCGGGTATTGTTCCGTGACGCGAACGACGTCCGATTCCAGATCTTGGTCCGATCCCTGCTCGTCGTCCTCCTCGTCCTCCAATCCGATCAGCACCTCGCCGACCTGTCCTTGGATGCCATTGCGGTCCAGGACCCAGTGGGCGGCTCGCGAATAGATCCAGGAAACGACGATCAGATTGCCTTCCACTTCCAGCAATTGCTTGTACGACTCACTCCCTTTGGGCAAATCGTACAGATGGGGGATCATCATCACGTTGACCCCTTCGAGCTGTTGGGCGGCCTCGGCAACCGCCTGTTCCAGTCCGCGTTTCTTGGGATCTCGAGATTGGCCGCGTGAAACGACCAAGGTGTAGGTACCGTGATGGATCGCTGAAATCATCGAAACGGATTGCGTGGTGACGGTACTTGGGTTGGATCGATTACCAATTGAGCGGCTTTTGCCAGGCAGCCTTGGCCTCGGCGACGCCGACTTCCATGATCTGCGTCGCGCCGCGATGAATCGTCAGAGAGGGCGACGCTTCGATTGTACCTACTCGGCACACCGCGACGCCGGCCTTCTCGAGCAATCGCTGCAGCGGATCGGCCGATTCGGGGGTGGTTTCGATCAGGAATCGCGTATTTGACTCGCTGAACAAAATCTCGGGATCGCTCAAATCTGCGGTCGACAGACCAGCAAGATCGAGCTTCATGCCCAACTCGCCAGCGATCGCCATTTCGGCGGCCGCGACGGCCAGCCCCCCCTCGCTCAAGTCGTGACAGGAGCGCACCAGCCCGCCGGCGATCGCCTCGTGCACCTTCTGGAATGTCAACTTCGCCTGTTGGGAGTCGACTTTGGGAACGTTTCCGCCGGAGAGCCCGAGATGCAAGGCGAGGTGCGACCCGCCCAGTTCGTCCTTGGTCTCGCCCACCAGGAACACGACATTGCCAGCCTTCTTGGCATCCATCGTGACCGCCTTGGCAACATCGTCGATCTGACCCATCGCGCTGATCAACAGACTCGGCGGGATCGAGATGGTCTGCCGATTCCCGTCGGCATCAGTCAAAGCTGAATTCGTTATTCAGACTGTCCTTGCCGCTGATGAACGGCGTACCAAGAGTCACGGCCATGTCCTGACAGGCGATCGCGGCACGCACCAGCGATCCGAGCGTTTCGGCTCGATCGGTGTATCCCCAACAGAAGTTGTCCAAGATCGCGATGCGCGATCGGATCAGCTCCGACCGAAACCGCATTGCGCATGGCCTCGTCGATCGCCGAAGTCGCCATGTGGTAGGTATCGAAGTCGCCATAGTGCGGATTCATGCCGCACGACAGAACGAGTCCGCGACGCGACTGGATGCGTGGTCGCACCACCGCCGCATCTCCGGGGCCATCACAGTTCGGACCTACCAATGGTTTGATGGCGCTGCCACCTTGAACCTCGTGGTCATATTGTCGAATCACCCAGTGCTTGCTGGCGACGTTCCAACTGCCCAGCACGGCCAACAAGGCGCCGCGGAGTGCCGAAGCATCCATCGCGGGCAACGCCAGCGGAGTTTCCGGGGCCGGTTGATAGACCGCATCGCGAATCACCGGGGGACGACCATCGTGAAGGAACTGCATCGACAAGTCACCGACGACATGACCGTGGTAGGTCAACTGCAAGCGGCCGGTGGGAGCGAATCGTCCCAGCACCGCGGCCTCGACCCCTTCGCTTTCGCAAAGCTCTCGCAACTCGTCCCAGCAATCTTGTGGGACGGCGAACACCATTCGCTCCTGCGCTTCGGAAATCCAGATCTCGGTGTAAGTCAATCCTTCGTACTTCAGCGGCGCTTTCTCCAGCCAGACTTCGGCGCCGAGCTTCTCGCCCATCTCGCCGACAGCACTGGAGAAGCCTCCGGCGCCGCAGTCGGTGACGGCATGAAACAGTCCTCGGTCACGCGCCTGCAAGCAGGACGTCGAGCACCATCTTTTCGGTGATGGCGTTGCCGATCTGCACCGCACCGCCCGACAGCGATTCGGACTCGCTGGTCAGTTCCGCCGAGCTGAACGTCGCTCCATGAATTCCGTCCCGACCGGTGCGTCCGCCAATGGCGACGATCAAGTCGTCGGGCTGGACCGTCTTTTCTTCCATCCCCACCGGAATCAGCCCAGCGTTGCCGCAATAAACCAGAGGATTGCCGAGGTAACGTGGATCGAAGTAAACCGCGCCGTTGACGGTCGGAATCCCCATCCGATTGCCGTAGTCGCGTACGCCGGAGACCACTCCCTTGATCACACGACGTGGGTGCAGGACGCCGGGCGGCAACGACTCCGACGGCGTATCCGGTGGCGCAAAGCAAAAGATGTCCGTGTTGCAGATCGGCTTGGCCCCGAGCCCCGTTCCCATCGGGTCGCGGATCACGCCGCCGATCCCCGTGTTGGCGCCCCCGTACGGTTCGAGCGCCGAGGGATGATTGTGGGTTTCGACTTTGAAACAGACGTGGTATTCGTCGTCGAACTTGACCACCCCGGCGTTGTCTTTGAACACGCTGACGCACCAGTCACGTTTGCCCAGCGAATGGCGAATCGTTTGCGTCGCCGCAAAGATCGTCTCCTTGAGCATGTTGTTGTAGTGGCGCTCGTCGCTTTGTTCCTTGCCGTCCGGACCAGGGCCGCGATAGTGAATCCGACCCGCCAACGTCTTGTGGCTGCAATGCTCCGACCACGTCTGAGCGATCGACTCGAGTTCAATGTCGGTCGGATCGCGGCCGATCGAAACAAAGTGATCGCGAATCGTCTGCATCTCGACCAGTGTCAGGTAGAGCTGCCCCTCGCGTGAAAGTCGGCTCAGGCCGTCGTCGTCCAGGTCGCGAATCGGCACGGTGACCAGATTGGAATTCATTGGCTGCGCCGAGATCGAGCTGATCCAGTTCCAGTGGACCGACCACCACTTGTTCGATCGCGTCGTTGGACAGTGCGCGGCGACAAATCGAATCCAGCGAAGCTTCGTCGACGTCGCCGAGCCAGTACTTGCGAACGGTGCGGACCGCGTCGACGTTGAAGCCGGCGTCCTGCGCCGCACCGACCGTACTGGCCGCGACCGGATCCATCACGCCCGGTTTGGGCAGCACGTTGATCAGCGTGGTCTGTTCGCCCGGGAGGCTCGTTCAGCACATCCTGGCCCACGATCGCGACCACCGATCGCTCGGTCACCGCGTCACAAAGCAGCGTGCTGGCGAGTCGCACCGCTTCGTCGCGAGCGAATTCGCCTTGCACCAGAAAGCTGCGGGCGAAGGCGACCGAAACTTGTTGTCCGAGACCAAGCTCCGCGATCTCTTCGCGGGTGCGAATCGCCTCGCGATCCACTTGATCGTCGGCTGGATAGATGTCGATTTGCCAAAGCGGCATGGCAAGAAGGCCTTCACTACGGGGTCTGCTGTTTGACTCTTTGCGCTTCGGCAAGCCACGACTTCAAGGCGGCGTCATCTTCCTGGTCAAGGATCTGACGAAGTCGATCCAGTTCCTCGGAAAACCGCTGCAGTTCCTGGCGAATCGCGTCCCGATTCTCCTCGACAGATCGCGGTCCACATCGTGGGGTCCCCGGCAGCGATTCGGGTCATGTCGTTCCACCCACTGCCGACCAACGGACGAGCCTGCGGATGAGCCATTCGTGCTACCAAAGCGGACACCAAGTGTGGCACGTGACTGACGGCTGCCAAGTGGGTGTCGTGGTCGGCTGGCCCCATTTCCATCGTGTTGCCGCCGGTCAGCCGCCAAAATGCATCGGCTTTTGCCAACAGTCGGCGATCGGTTTGATCGCCCGGGGTCAACACAATCAACTTTCCATCGAAGAGCGTCGCGGTCGCGTGCTCCGGCCCCGACTTCTCTGAACCGGCGATCGGGTGGGCCGCCACGAATTTTCCCGTGGCAATCGGATCAGCGGCCAATGCGGCGACGATCCCGCCCTTGGTGCTTCCCACATCGGTGATCAAACAATCACGCGGACTGGCCGCGGATGCCTCGGCGACCAACTCGGCGATGCGATCGACCGGGGCCGCCACCACGACCACGTCGCAGCCCTCACAGACCTGTTCAATCGACGTCGCGATCTCCTCCACGATGCCGAGGCTTCGCAATTGATCGACTTTGGTTTGCGAACGGGCCAGTCCAACAAAGGTGGAGTGTGGTCGAATCCGACGAATCGAAAGCGCGACACTGCCACCCAGCAAACCGACGCCCAAGACGCCGACGCGTTGTGGCCAGTCATGATCCACCGTATTCGCCATGGAGCCGATCGCGCTGCCTGAGTAATCTCGAGAAGGGGAATTCGTTGGATGGAAGTAACCGACGCATTGGTCAGCCCTCCGGGCTTGCGGGCAACTGGTGTCCCATCTTTTGACGTTTGGTTTCCAAGTATCGCTGGTTGTGGGGATTGACCGGCGGCACGATCGGTACCTGGTCGACCACTCTCAAATCGAATCCACGCAAATTGAATGCTTCCGTTTTCTTGGGGTTGTTCGTCAACAAGCGGACGTCGGTAAGCCCCAGGTCTTTCAAGATCTGCAGGCCGATTCCGTAATCCCGCATGTCGGCCTTGAAGCCCAGCGCATGATTGGCCTCGACCGTGTCCATCCCATTGTCCTGCAACGCATAAGCACGAATCTTTTGGGCCAAGCCGATGCCACGTCCTTCCTGCGGCAGGTAGACCAACACGCCGCGTCCTTCGTCGCTGATCATCTTGAGTGCCATGGCGAACTGGTCGCCACAATCACATCGCAGCGACGCGACCAGGTCGCCGGTGAAACAGCTGCTGTGCATTCGCACCAACGCGCGGCGGTCCTGGCGCGGTCAAGTCACCTTGAACCAGCGCGATCGGTTCTTGTGCTTCGTACTGAACGCTGTAGACGATGATCTGGAAGTCGCCAAACTTGGTCGGCAGATTCGCCTCCGCCGCCCGGCTGATCAGTTTTTCGCTCACACGGCGGTGGGCAATCAGTTGCTCGATGCTGATGATCTTCAGATTCCGCTGCCTGGCGATCGCCGCCAACCCTTGGCGGGTTGCCCGCTCACCCGACTCGTCCAGGACCTCGCAGAGGGCGGCGGCCGGTTGGAGCCCCGCCATGCGAGCCAAGTCGATCGCTGCTTCGGTGTGTCCGGCGCGACGCAGCACGCCACCCTCTTTGGCCAGCAACGGGAAAACGTGTCCAGGTCGAACAAAATCCTCCGACACGCAATCAGGGCTGGCCAGCCGGCGAATCGTCTCACTTCGTTCCGTGGCCGTGATCCCCGTCTTGGCCGAGCGCACATCGATGGGTGTCAGAAAAGCGGTCTTGAGAGGGGCATCGTTCTGCGAGACCACCGGGCTCAACTCCAAACGCCGGGAGACTTCGGGCAAAATCGAAACGCAAAGTTGCCCGCGGCCGGAAAGCATGAAATTGACCGTCTCGGGAGTCGCTTTCTCCGCCGCGCAGATGTAATCCCCCTCGTTTTCACGGTCTTCGGCATCCACGACGATCACGACGTCGCCACGGCGAATGGCTTCCACCGCCTCGGGGATGGAGTTCAGTTCATCAGACATGCTGGGTTTCGAAAAAGAGAGGTTCGTCGGGATTCGACTCATGCGTATTATACGGTCAGTCGCATTTCCTCCCACCGCCCGCTGCCCAACCCGGAAAACAGAAAGCTGAAATCGAGGATGAATCACGTTCTGGTCCGAACCATCGGCTTCGACCTCGCAGGTCTGGCGTTCATGTTGGGATTCGCAGCGCTTAGCGGCGCAGCTTTCAACGGTGCAGTGCCCCAGGTGATGGGGGCCGAACCGCAACCGGCGAGCAAATCCGTCACAAATGGCGACGGGCCCCGCACCGAGGTGACCGTCGTTGCCGACCAGCGGTTCAGTGACGAGGAGGGCAAAGCGGGACTGTGCGACGTTTATTGCCCCAAGTCGTCCGCTTCCTCGGCGCGTCATCCCGCCGTGATCGTCGTTCATGGCGGAGGTTGGATCAGCGGCGACAAATGGACGTTGGAAGGCTATTCACGCAGCCTTGCCGAGCATGGCTTCGTCGCCGTGACAATCAACTATCGGCTCGCACCGACCCACAAGTTTCCGGCTCAGGTCGATGACGTTCGCTCCGCGCTGCTGTGGGCGAAGCGGAACGCGGATCGGTTCGGCATCGATATCGATCGTTTGGGAATCTTTGGATATTCGGCCGGTGGACACCTCTCGGCGCTGGTCGCCTCGTTGGCAGACGAGTCGATTCAGGTTCGTGCCGCCGCGAGTCAATGGGACCAGTCGGATCAACGTTGGAATGAGTTGCCGGCGATCCGTGCCGTTTGTGTCGGCGGACCGCCGTGTGACTTTCGTTCGCTCAACATGGACAATGCGACGCTGGCTTACTTCCTGGGAGGTTCGCGACGGGAAAAGCCCGAGGTCTACATTGCCGCCTCGCCTGCCGCGCACGTTTCGCCTGGTGATCCAGTCACGCAGCTGATTCACGGTGAAAGCGATCTGCTGGTCCCGATTTCGGAGAGTCGTCAGTTTCATGAACTACAACGGGCCGCCGGCATCGACAGCCGCTTCGAAATCATGCCGAAGCAGGGCCACATGATCACGTTCCTGAATCCGAAAACCAACCAAAAGGTTTTGGAGTTCTTCCAGGAAATGCTTGTCGAGGCATCCACGAAGTAACCGTACGTCGGGCTTTCTAGCCTGACATCCGAAACAGGTCAGCCTGGAAAGGCTAACGTACGTCGGGCATTCTGCCGACAGACGAACAGTCAGCCTGGAACTCGACTGCTCAGCCTGACCGGCGAGGCACAACTCCGTCAAAAACGCCTGGAGCTGCTCGTTCTGTTTCGCCAAATACGCTTCGACTCCCTGCGATGATCTGAGCTTCGGATTGAACGTACCGTGGCCTGTCGACGCCACAGTTTGGAAACAGCGAGAAACGTCCGCACCGTTCGCTCATTTGCCTCAAAGTGGAACTGGAAACCGAAGACCCGATCGTCGATCACGAATGCCTGGTTCCGACAAGCTTCCGACTGATACATCCGTGTCGCCCGGTGCGGAATGCCAAACGTATCCTGATGCCACTGAAAGACCGTCATTCGATCTGGCATGCTGGCAGCGACTCGATCGCCGGGTGATCCGTCGACGCGCAAGACCGTATGCCAGCCCACTTCCGGCTCCGGATTGCGCTGGACCGTTGCACCGAGCGCCGAGGCGAGCAACTGGGATCCCAGGCAGATGCCGAGCACGCGACGGCCAGACTCCACATAATCCCGAATCAATCGCCGTTCCGGTTCGACCCAGGGCGGCAGATCACTTTGGGTCAGCGAGATTCCTCCGCCGAACATCATCAGCGCATCGCAATCGACCTCGTCAGGGATCGAATCGCCTCGATCAAGACGAACCGTCGAGACTTGATGCCCAAGATCGTCCAGGATCGGACCGACCGCCGCCGGCGAATCGGCCGCACTATGTTGAATGATTTGAATTCTCAATGACACGTCGCACGAGCGGATATTAGGGCAAATCCAAGACCGGGGGCTCAGATCAGTCCTGTTGAGGAATTGCAGGGCGGTTTTGGCAGAATGATGGAGGGCAGAATGATAAGAATGAAAGCAGCGCCCAACATCATTCTACCCAACATCATTCTGCCAAGAACAAGGCGATTGCCCTACCGGCTATCTCCAAGCGATCACCGCATGGACAATCCCGCCTGCCAGTAGCGCGACGGACAGGATGCAGTGCGTCACTAACCACAAGCGAAGTCGAAGCTGCAGCGCGAACTGATAGTCCAGCTCATCCTTGCGACGAATCAGCGCCGCGAACCGACCGGCCATGCTTCGGCCTTCGGTCTCGAGATAGCGGTCCAGCTCCTGGAGCCCACTGAGCAATCGTCGTCGGCGCGACCCGCTGGGAACCATCACGTAGGCGAGTGAGGGTCTCGACGTGAAAAACGGGTTCAGGTTGCTGTTGTAAAAACTGCCCAGCACACCCTCACCGCCCGGTTCGTTCAACTCGCCGAACAACTCGCTGGCCGTCTGAGCGATCTGCTGACGATGCAAGCTCACTCGGTCAAAGCGATGCTCGCCCTTGACGGCCGTCAACCGCTTGCGGGAGCGTGCGACTTGCCATAGATTCCATACAGTGCCGCTGCCGGCAACGAGCAAGAAGAGGATGGAGAGCCAACTTGTCGAAGAGCCCATTGCCAACAATCGCCGGCACATGCAACCAGTAAACCCCGACTGAAAAGAGGCCCAGGTACAAGTGGAACTGAGTCCAACTGCTCATGCTGCCCAGCGGAACCACTGGCAATCGCCGCCGGACTCCAATCAACATCAACAGCACGACCGTGCTGAGCAAGGTGAAGCCGGTGAACATCGAGGCTTTCCCGAGCCTCCCTTCTTCGATCCATACGACGCGAGGCAACCAGCAACAGTGCGGCCATCGTGACCAGCAGCGATGCGATGCGCCGAATCCGAAAAGAAGGTTGATTCATGCTCGCTAACTCCGCCGGTCGAGCCAATGCTGCAGCGGATGCGACTCGGTCAAGTCGATCCTCACCAAGGCATCATGCGGACAAGCCTGCACGCAAGCCGGTCCCGCCGGCTGACTGCTGCACATGTCACACTTGGTCGCCTTCATGATTGGCTTGCTGCGATTGGGAGTCCCGGTAAGCGAGTCCCTCGGCATCGAAGACTTCGACCATCCGAATGTTGTCATAGGGACAGTTCGCGGCACACGTTCCGCAGCCAACGCAGATCGCTTCATGAATCTCCACGACACCGCTGGCCTCATCTCGCGCGATCGATCCGGTCGGGCAACCGATCATGCAGACCGGGTCGCTGCAGTGCATGCAGGCCTGAACGAATTGCAAACGCCCGTGCGAAACGCCGTCACGTACGAACCTCGGATTCCCATCATGGGCGGCGGCGCAGGCCGTGACACAGTCGTCGCAGCGAGTGCAGCGATGAAGATCAATCACCATCGCTTGTTGGCCGTTATTCATCCGATGCTGGACAATGAACTCCAGCAGACCCGTTGTTTGAAATCGCTGGCCGGTTCGATCCGGGCCCCCTTGCCAGTCGTCCAGATGGGTTTGTTCGACTTTCCCGGGCTGATCTCGCTGGTTCCTTCGCCGGTCCCCGCCACCGTGATCGCGCTCTTCGGAGGATTGGATCAACAGGTCGGCTGCCGACTTGGGGAGTTCACTGCGACGCACATGCGGCAGGATTTCATGTGCGAACACTTCCGCGGGAATGAACAGCGTGTCGAGAAACCCGACGGCCCGCAATGAGTTCTGAAGCGTTCGCGAAGGCGAGCCGGTCGATCGCAACGCGTTGTACGCCAACTCTTCCAAACCAAACAATTGGCCCTTGCCAAGATAGGCGGTCGTTCGATGGGATGCGCCGTACTGCTGGGACAACCTCGCAAAGCCGCTGCGAATCACGATCAAGTCGGTCGGCACACGCCCCTCGTCTGCCACCATCGGTTCCGATTCGATCTGTTTTTCGATCGGCAACTGTCGCGACTTCTTGTAGTCCGCGTTCCATTCCACGCGTCCGAACGAGCGAAGCTGTGTCGCCGAGGCCACGCGCGACAAACTCGATTCGGGCAGATGACGCAACAGCGGAATCTCGCGGAGGTGGGCGGCCAACCAGTGCTTGCGATAGTGAGCTTCGAGCGTTTCTTCGAATCCGGCATCAGCGCGAATCAGTTTCAGCCCCTGCCAGCGAATCTCCAGCAGTGTCGCCTCGGTCTCGGCAACCACCGTCGCGGTTCGTGGTGCGCGGTACATCGCAGCGACCTCACCGAAGAGCTCGCCAGGTCCCAACGTGACGGTCTCGCTCTGTCGCAACACGACGTCAAAGTCTTGCAGAAACACGGCCGGCTCGATCGTCGACCTGTCGGACTTGTCCCGATCGAGTGCTTGGATCATGGGTCGTCACTTCTTCGGGACGACGTGTCTCGGGGATCTTCGATCGAAACAGGTATCGCTTGAGTGCCTCGGCCCACGACCAGCGACGCGTCGGTGTGCGACCGAGTTGTTCCGGGCGTCAACGCGTCGACGACCACGCGAACACTGCCCGCCAGCACCAGAAAAGCGCTATTGCCGTAATCGCCTTCGCGGACAATGATCTCGCCCGGCTCGCAGCGACAGATTCGACAATCGTTTCGCAGGATCCCTTCCAACGGCATGGTCCGCGAAAAGGACTTCGGATTCATGCTCGCGAAAGGTTCACGCGAGCGCAGCCAAGAAACGTCCGCGTCGCTCATCGACGCATCCATCGGTTCCCGCCAGCGCTGCGGACGGCCTACGGCGATTGTCTCTTCCGCCTTCATGAAATCCGTGGGTACTGTCCGCCGCAGGGCAGCGTCAAGATGGAACCGTTGCTAGCATGATGTTCTTTGTCGGATCCACCGATGGGGCGGGCGACACCACCACACACCTGTCAGAAGGAATGACGACGTGCCTAGCGGATCGACCGAAGACGATGATGGGGAGTGAACTCGACCCGAATCTTCCTCGAATTGGGATCCTGACTTCTGGCGGCGATTGCCCCGGACTCAACGCGGTGATTCGAGCGGCGACCAAGACGAGTTTCTGGCTCGGTTACCAGTTGATCGGGTTTCGTGACGGCTTCGAAGGACTGATTGACCCGATTCGTTATCAGCTTCTGACGCCCGCCAGCACGTCAGGAATTCTGATCACCGGCGGGACCATTCTTGGCTCGAGCAACAAAGGCCGATTTGCGGCGCGTCAGGGGGTATCCGGCCGCGCGGAGATCGACCCGACGATCATCGAAAAGGTGCGAGAAACCTATGAGTCTATTGAAGCTCGAAGGGCTGATCGTGGTCGGCGGCGATGGCTCCCTTTCCACCGCGTTGCAATTCCACGAAGCGGGGCTGCCGGTCGTTGGCGTGCCCAAGACGATCGACAATGACTTGTCCTGCACGGCTTACACGTTCGGATTCAACAGCGCGGTCCTTTGCTGTTCCGACGCGCTCGATCGATTGCACACGACTGCGGCGAGCCATGGACGGGTGATGGTCTTGGAAGTCATGGGACGGCACACCGGATGGATCGCCGTCCACGGAGGGATCGCGGGGGGTGGCGACGTGATTTTGATTCCCGAGATCCCCTGGACGTTTGAGAACATCGTGGCCAAGATCGATGAGCGAACTCGACTCGGTCGCAATTTCACGCTGGTGGTGGTTGCCGAAGGAGCCCAATTGCCCGATGGCACGCTGGTTTCCAAAGCGGGCTCGGAGGGAAATCTCCAGGCCAAACTTGGCGGAATCGGCCCGATCGTGACGGCGGAACTGGAAAAGCGAATCGACCAGGAAGTCCGCTGCGTCGTGCTGGGACACCTGCAGCGTGGTGGCGGGCCGACGACGTTCGACCGCGTCTTGTCGAGCAAGTACGGGGCCCACGCCGTCCGGTTAATTGTCGAGAAGAAGTTCGGTCAAATGGTTTGTTATGATCCACCTCACATTCAAGACGTAGCGATCGCTGATGCCGTCGGGAAACTTCGGACGGTCGATCCCCACGGATCGGCGGTCGTCGCGGCCCGCGCGATGGGAATTTGCTTTGGCGATACACCGGGCTACGTGAATCCATTCGAACGCCCTTAACCAACCTTTCTGGCGATGTCATTTCCGACCATGTCGTGGCGACTGCAAACGAAAGAACCTGCATTGCCAAGCGATCGCCGGCAACGATTGGGTGGCTATCTGTTTCTGATTTCCCTGCTGGTTTTCTTTCTGTCCAGCATCCTGCTGTATTTGCTTTATGCTCACTGGCGTCGCGACGATCCCCAATCGCAGACACCACTGCCATCGACCTTTCTGATCAGCACGGTGTGTTTGATGCTGGTCAGCATGTTGGTGCACCTGGCAGCTCGTACGGTTCGGCGCGATCGTCACGTCCTCACCTGCTCGCTGCTGGTGGTCAGTGGGTTGGCCGCCATCCTGTTCGTGGGGATGCAGTACGAAGCGATGGCGAAGATGCTGGGCGGACCCGCGCTCAGTGGCGGTACAGGAAAAGGCGTCGTAGGCATGGTCGTGGTGCTGGCACTGCTACATGCCCTGCACGTTGCCGGCGGCATCATCGCGCTCGGCATCGTTTCGGTTCGCGCACTGCTGGGTCGATATGATCACGAGCGACATTGGCCAGTCGACTTCGCGGCGCAGTACTGGCACTTCCTGGACCTGGTCTGGCTCTGCATGCTCGCCGCTTTCTGGATGACCACCGGCGGCTTCGTGTTCTGAGCCACCGTACCTCGGGCTTTCCAGAGCATTTGGCGCACCTTGTCGCCATACAAGCACGACGCGCAAGCGAGTGTGTCAGTGCGAGGGTGTGAGAGTGGGTGTGAGAGTGGGTGTGTCAGGGCGAGTGTGTCAGAGTGCCAGTGGGAGTGTGTCAGGGCGAGAGATCGGGCACACACTCCCTTGCGCGTCGTGCTTGTATGTAGCTGATTGCTTCGTCACGTTTGAAGGTGCTCCAGCCTGACACAGGCAGTGCAAGTCAGCCTGGAAAGGCTAACGGACGTCGGGCTTTCCAGCCTGACACAAGCAGTGCAAGTCAGCCTGGAAAGGCTAACGGACTATTCACGGACGAGCTGGATCGAGTGCACATCGATCACCTGGTTGCCCGGCATCGAGTCGGCTTTTAGCCTTAACAGCCCGCGTCCCTGTTCCAGTTTCAGCTTGCCTAACGACAGGGGACGAAAGTCCTTGACGAAATAGTGCGAATCCTTCACCCGTTCCTTGGACTTGTCGTAGAGCGGCGGATCAAACGGTTCAACGACGTACCGCGCGCAATCTTGTCACTTGATGCATCGTCCATCGCCGCCGTGATCACCGCTCCCTGATCGCCTTCGGCGCAGGTATAGAAAACGGTCACCTCGTAGTCGTCAGCGTTCAACACCTCGATATCCCAGGTAATCGAATCGTCGACACTAGTCCAATGCTGGAAGAAGGAATTATTGGGGGCCTTGGCACTTCGCTCGATCGTTCCATGTTCCACGCCATCACGAGCCGGCAGCGTCGTCGATTGGTGGTAGCCAACGGTGAAGGGACGATCGGCGTTCTTGGCAAAATCCTTGGCCATTTCCTTGCGATGTCCTTCCGCGAGCTGCACCAGTTCTCGAGTGAGCGCCGCGTGCTGCTTCGACACATCGTGGTACTGGCCCGGATCCGCCTCGATGTCGAAGAGATTGCCAGCTCCATCAAGCCGATACTGCTCGGTCCGCACACTGACCTGGTTCTTGGCTATCGAAAAAAGATGTCGCGGTTGCCAGTCCGCGCCTTCACCGAGTAGCAACGGGCGAAGACTGCGGCCGTCGATCGGCTTGTTGGGTCTGCGCAGCGATTCCTGCCAGATCCGTCAACGTTGGTAGCAAGTCGATCGCTCCGGCAATCTGCTCGATTCGCTTCCCGGCCCGGATCTTTCCTGGCCAGCGAATGAAGAAAGGGGAGCGCACGCCACCTTCGTCAATCGAACCTTTGCGCCCTTTCATACCCCCGTTCCAGCGAAACGAATTGGGACCGTTGTCCGAGAAGTAGATCACGATCGTCTCATCGCGCAGTCCCGCCTCATCGAGTGCATCCAGCAAACGACCGACGTTCCAATCAATGTTCTCGACCATCGCCAGTGCGGCGCGAGTCATCATCAGATCCTCTTTGTCCAGATCGCGATGCCGCATCGGTGGTTCAAAGCCGTCGAACTTCTCGTAAAAGCGATCCGGCACCATCATCGGTGAATGAGGCGTGTTGACTGGCAGGTAACAGAAGAACGGCCGCTCCCGATTCGCACGAATGAACTCGATCGCATGATCGGTGAAATCGTCGACGATGAATCCCTTGCCGCGAACCGATCGCCCGTTGTGATCCAGCGGCGGACTGAAATAGTGTCCCCAATGCCCCGACGTGAACCCGTAGTACTCGTCAAAGCCACGGTCGTTGGGATGCAAGGGTGGTTGTGTCCCGTTATGCCATTTACCGAAGGCCCCCGTCGCGTAGCCAGCCGCCTTGAACAGGTCGGCAATCGTCGTCTCGTCCGCGTTCATTCGTTCGTCGCCGCGACTGACGCCGGAAACACCGGTCCGCGGATGGTAGCGTCCGGTCAAAAACTCCGCGCGGGTCGGTGCACAGACCTGACACACGTAAAAATGCTCGATCGTCGCGCCATCGCGGGCAAGCGAGTCAATTCGCGGCGTGGTCAGATTCGTGTTGCCAGTCGCCCCGAGGTCCCCCCAGCCCTGATCATCGGCCAGAATCACCACTACGTTCGGCTGACGAGCCAATGACGGACCGATTGCGACGAGCGAGACGAACCAGATCGCCGCGAAGGTAGAGAGGAGCGTACGTAACATAGCGATCGCCTTGAACTCCGAACGGATGGCTGCTGACCAGAAAGACTCCGAGACTCGATTAGAACACTTTCACCACGGTGATGGGGATCGATTCGATCGTGAACTTCAGGCGCTAGCCGTGGGCCTTCGCTCGCTCGCATGGGCATTCTCGGCGGCCCACGGCTAGCGCCTGAGGTTCACGTCAGATGCTACTAGCTTGATGAAAACGCTCTACCGAACCACACGGCCCGAGGCGCTGCCACCGGCCAGCGCATCGACTTCGGCACGTGTCGAATAGTTGAAATCTCCCTCAATCGAATGCGCCAAACACGACGCGGCGGTAGCAAACGCCAGGGCTTCCTCGCTGGTCAGGTAATCCGGCGAGCGGAGCGCAAAGATCAGCCCGGCTGCAAACGAATCGCCACCGCCAACGCGATCAACGATGTTGCGGATCTCATAAGGCCGGTAATCATCGCCCTGCTGAGGCGCAAAGATCGCCTCGTCTTTCTGCGCTCTCGTAGAGCATCGCGCCCCACTTGTTGTACGAAGCAGAGATGCTTTGCCGCAGCGTCGTTGCCACCATCTGGATGTTGGGAAATCGAGCCACCACGGCTCTTGCCACGTCGGGATAACGTTGGACATCCAGTTGACCGGAACCGACATCCGAGTCTTTCGCCCGAATCCCCAGCACGTCGCCGCAGTCCTCTTCGTTGGCGATCAACACATCGACGCTTTCCAGCACCTCGCTCATCACTCGCGATGCCAATTCACGTGGCGAGACTCCTTCTTCCCATCGCCATAACTTGCCGCGGAAATTCAAATCGCAAGAGACCGTCAAACCGGCTTGTTTGGCCGTACGGACGGCATCGATCGTCGCCTCGGCGGCCGCCGCAGAAATGGCGGGCGTGATTCCGGTGACGTGAAACCAATTCGCCTGTTGAAAGATCGTTGCCCAATCGTAGGCCGAGCGATCGGTCATGCTGATCGTCGAATGAGCGCGATCATAGATCACGCGACTCGGCCTCTGATTGGCGCCCGTCTCCAAGAAATACAAACCGAGCCGACCATATTCCGCACGCACAATGTGGGAGGCGACACCGGTCGATTGCAGGGCGGCGATACAGGCATCGGCTAAATCATTGTCCGGCAGAGCCGTGACGAACTTGGCGTCCGCCCCGAGAAAAGACAACGAAGCGGCCACGTTCGCCTCGGCACCCGCAAACGTGACATGCAACGTCCCCGGCAAGCCCTGACGCAATCGCATGAACCCAGGCGGTGCGAGACGCCCCATGATCTCGCCGAATGTGATTACCGACTTCATTTTCCAGCCATCTCCTTGACGATGCGTCGTGCCTCAGTGGCATTGTCGATCACCGCCGACCAATTCTCCGTTTGAATCAGTCGTCGCGGCGCAATCCAAGATCCACCCACTGCCGGGACTGCATCGTCGTACAGATAACCCGGCATGTTCTCGGCATTGAGTCCGCCGAGCGGGATGAATTTCAATCCAAGGTGCTCGTACGGGGCATACATGCTGCGAAGATACTTGATGCCGCCACTCGGTTCGGCCGGAAAGAACTTGAGCTCACGGCAACCCAGCTCGATCGCAGCCTCGATGTCACTTGGCGTCACCACTCCGGGAGCAAAGGGGAGCCCCAGCTCTTTCGCCCGCGTCACGATCCGAGGGTTGAGCCCAGGGGCGACCGCGAACTGTGCACCCGCATCGACAACGGCTTCCAATTGATCAGTGGTCAAGACCGTGCCCACACCCGCCAACATCTCGGGCACCTCGCGACGCATCAGCCGCAGCGCATCGATCGCAGCCGGCGTCCGCAGTGTCAACTCCATCACGTCGATGCCGCAGGCCACCAACGCCCGGCCCAGTGGAACGACCTGCTCCGCATGATCCACCACGATCACGGCGATCACGCCCGATCGTTCCATGCGATCAACGATCTCGTTCGGAAACAGGGAATCCATAGGTTCAGTCCAAATTGAAGTAACGGAGTTGGGTTGAATTGACGAACGATGTGACTTTGGGAGAAGCAACGGGTTTTTGGCAGAATGATGGTGGGCAGGATGATAGAAGATTTGCCTCTCGTCAAAAGCTTTCGAACCGCCCCAATTCAAAAACCATCATGCTGCCCAACATCATGCTGCCCAACATCATGCTGCCCAACATCATGCTGCCAACCAGCTTCCCATCTCAAAACGGAATCAAGTCACCGGCTGGATCGAATGTCAACGCAGCCGGCTCTTCGAGAATCTGCAGATCCTCTCGCTGGCCGGCCGACTCGAAGAAGCCCTTGCTGCAGGCGACTTCGTCCACGTTCAGCGTGTCGCGTATCCACATCCACTTCACATCTTCCACTCGGTCGCTACTTACCTGAGAGATCGCCGCCTCGAGCACTTCGCGATCCGAGTCGTACGTCAGCGGTATCGCGCCGGCCGATGGATGTGCGCTGGTCACACAATTGATCCGAGTGATCTCAGCGTTCATCGCGTCGACGACCCGTCGATGGCAGTACTCGGCGACACCGATGCCGCAGGCGTTGCCGGCCGTCTTTTCGGTCAAGGAACGAACGTAGATCTGGCGAATCTTGGGGAATTCGTCGGGCGCCGCGGTTTTGTCGTTCGATTTGCGTCCAACGACATTGGTATCCATCCCCGTGCCGCTGATCTCCTTGCCGATCCGATCGACAATCAGCAATTCGGCACGATCAAATGGCAACCGCGGCATTCGTGACTTTGCCAGCTCCAACAGCTCGGGCTCTCTGGTCAAGAAATCCCGCGCCTCCACCGCCTCGATGTGAGACGTGTTCTCGAACGCGTCTTCCACGATCGCGACTCCGAGTGTGACCGGCATCCGATCAACGATCATGTCGACGATGGACGGAGCCAAACGATTCAAGCTGTAATCAAAATCGGGAAAGACCTGGTGATACAGCCAGGCTCCGCGGTGCTTGCCCAAACCGATCATCAACATCTTGATCAAGCCGCTTTCGAACTTACCTGCCAGGCGAGTGTGCGGCTTGACGCGATTGACCACGATCACATGATCGGCCTGGCTTGCGGCTTTGTCGAAGTGCACGTCGACCCCGTCGGCCGTCGTGCCGACCAAGCACCGTGTCCATCGATGAAACGACTGGACATCCCATCGCCTGCTCGGTCACGCCATAGGTCGCCAGAACCTTGGCCTGACCTTCCGCGGTGGCGCCACCGTGACTCCCCATCGCGGGCACGACAAACGGCTCGCCCACCTAACGACTGAATCTCGCGTACGACCGAACCGACGATCGTGCTCAGATTGTTGATGCCGCGGCTGCCAACCGAGATCGCAACCCGCTGCCCGGGTCGAATCTTCTCGCCGAGCGCCACTTTCGCCGAACGCGTCATGAACGGCACCAGGAAGATCCTCGAGTCGATGAGACTCGAATCGCTGTCGAACTCGAAAGAAAGGAGGCAGTGGGTTTGAGGTTGTCACGGTGACCGCAGCTCCAGCGGGTTGATTTGCAGTTCGGGGCGAGCACGACGCAGGCGGGCGACACCTGCATCGCTAACTTGACTGCGCTGGATATCCACGCTCTGTAGCTGAGGCATGGCGCCAATCAAATCGATCGCCCGGTCGGAGACCTTCGTGCCGGTCATCCAGAGGATGTTCAATCCCTTCGCCGACGACAACGACTCGATTGCCGCGTCTCCCAGGGGTGTCCAACTCAAGTCGACCTCCCGAAGATTATCGGCGTCGGCCCAGCCAGTCGAGCAAGCCACCGTCGATCCGCGTCACCTCGAGCGTCAATTGCTCCAGCGACTCGGGCCGCGGCGCGATCCGACGGACCGCGTCGTTGCCGATTGGCAGACGCGCCAAATCGAGCCATCGCAGTTGCGAAGAGGGAGTCGACGGCCTGCAACCCCTGCTCGGTGACTTCGCATCCGACCAAACACAACTCCTTCAGCCCCGCGCGGCTCGGATTGCTGATCAGATCCTGGTCGGTCAGCGTGAGGAACTCACGCAGCGATTGTTCCAAATCGTAACCTGGCATCTCGTCGGCTGAGGTTGCGTTACCCGATGACTGCAGACTCGGCGGTCGGCGCAAGCTCGGCGCGAATCTTGTAGAGGTCGGCCAATTGCTGATAGACCCAGCGGCGGTGCCTTGGGTCGCCACCATCGAGCAGGTGATGAGTCTGCGCGATCGCATGCGCATACCAGCGAGCGATGTCCTGTCGCTGCTGGGCTGCGATTCGCCCATCGGACATCAACTCCGCAACCGGCATCAAATCGCCACTGGCCACGATCCGGTAACGGGCGAATTGAAGACGTGGCGAATCCCAGCCGCCCACCGTTGCCACGGGACCATCGAGGTGCAGCGACTCGAAGTAACCCGCGATTCCTTCGACCAACCAGAAACCCTTTGCCTCTCCCGGGGCTGATCGCCCGAGCGCCGAACGGGTGGCTTGGCGAAACAGCTGATGCACCATCTCATGTCGGCGTGTGGCCGCGTCCTCGGTCTCGTCGGCATACAAGAACGTGGTTTGTTTCTGGTCGTTGTAATAGCCGGTCGAACGTTCGATTCCGGGTACATCAGGTCCGAGCGTTTGCTGGTACTCCTGAGCATTTCGAAACAACACGATCTGCAACTTGCGACGGATCGTGATCCGCGATGTCTTTCCCTTCAGGTAATCGATCACCGACTGATCCGTCGGCATGTCGCCGAGTGCCGCCGAAACCTGCGGGGCACCTTCCCAGAGCGGATAAAACATCTGGGTCCAAACCCAATAACATCGCTCCAGATCCTCCGCGACCTGACGACTTGGTTCTTCCGCCGCGCGGCTGTAGATGACGAAGTGAGGCGTATCGACCTGCGCGAAGGTTCCCGCTCGCCAGCCCAGCCAACGTGGTGAACTGCGACCCCGCCGGGCCTCCATTTCCAGCGTGCCCTTCAGTGGCAAACCGAGAAACCGGCGAATCGTTGGGTCGGCGGGGTACTGATGATGCGACCTCCAAAGGCGAAGATAGGCCTTCCACCCGTCGCTCGCACCGTCAAAGGCCTCGTCCGCGTACCGGCCCGCTGGCGCTGTGTCGCGCCGCGGCGTCGGATTCCAAAGGCAACAGAAAGCTGGTCCGATCCGATGCGTGGGCAACTCCGGCAGCGAGCAGCATGCCGACGACCGTGGACCATGCTCTCCAGCTCCGCCCAAACGACCCGCTCAGCTTGCCGGAGGTCTGCATCATGCCGCCATTCTCACTAAACTGACCAGTGTTTCAACCGTACGATAGGCTTTCCAGCCTGTCCCCCGATCCTGTCCCCCTGATCCCTTACCCCGGTCCCTTACCCCGATCCCAATCTGCATGCGTGGGTTAACGGGGTCAGGAGCCCACCTCCAGTTTAACACTCCAACCCCAAGTTCGCTGATGCGGCCTTTTCAAACCTATGCATTCGTTCCGGTCCTGTTGCTATCCGTGCTGCCGAGTATTGTTTTCGCAACGAGAACCGACGCGGCCGAACGCAATGTGCTGTTCATCATCACCGACGACGAAAGTCCCACGCTCGGATGTTATGGCGATCCGGTCGCGGTCACCCCCGCGATCGACTCGGTTGCCCGCGACGGACTGATCTTCCGAAACGCGATGGCCACGACGGCGTCCTGCAGTGCCAGCCGCAGCGTGGTGATGAGCGGTCTGCACAATCATCGCAACGGACAATTCGGACACCAACATCATTATCACAAGTTCGCCTCATTCCACGATGTCGTCAGCCTGTCGCTGCCGCGTGTGATGGAGCGTGCCGGTTACCGCACTGGCCAGATCGGCAAGTACCACGTTGCGCCCGAACCGGTCTACCACTTTGAAACCTACCTTCAAGGCAATGGCCGGAACGCCGTGGCGATGGCCGACGCCAGCCGCGACTTCCTGACCGACACCAAGGATGAGCGACCTTTCTTCCTGTACTTTGCCACCGCCGATCCGCACCGAGGCGGGGGCAAGGACGAGGATTCGAAACTGGAGCTGAAGCCAGACCTGTTCGGCAACAAGCCCCATCATGAATCGTATCCGGGCGTGGAAGAGGTCTTCTACGATCCGAGCAAATTGCCGATTCCCTCCTTCCTGCCCGATACGCCGGAAACACGTGAGGAATTGGCGCAGTATTACCAGTCCTGTTCCCGGGTCGATCAGGGCGTTGCCCGTCTGATCGAGATCTTGAAAGAAGCCGATCTCTACGACAAGACACTGATCGTCTTCACCAGCGACCACGGGATGGCCTTTGCCGGCGGCAAGACGACCGTTTACGAGGGCGGATTGCGAGTCCCCATGGTTGTGCGTGATCCGTATCAATCCAAGCGTGGCGTCGAGTCCGACGCGCTGGTCAGCCACGTCGACATCACGCCGACACTGCTCGATTTCGCAGGCGGTTTGGATTATCGAAACCAATGCGCCCAAGAACCTGCTCGATGCAGACAAGTTCTGGAAGGAGCGAGGCGAAGCGTTGATGGAAAACCGCAACGGCAACAAGCCCTTTGATGCCTATCACGGCAAGTCATGGATGCATTGTCTGGCCAACCCCGGTGAGCCACACCACGACACCATTTTTGCCTCACACACCTTTCACGAAATCCAGATGTATTACCCGATGCGAGTCGTTCGGGACATGCATTACAAGTTGATCTGGAACATTGCCTATCCACTTCCTTATCCCTTCGCCTCGGATCTCTGGTCGGCCAGCAGTTGGCAGGCCCAGTTGGCCAAAGGAAAGGATGCGCCCTACGGCCAGATGACCGTCGATCGATACGTCCACCGCCCACAATTTGAGCTCTATGACATTGCCGCCGACCCGCATGAAACGACCAACCTGGCCGAGAGCCCGGGGCATCAGGACATCCTGGAACGCTACAAGGCCAAGCTGAAAGCGATGCAGACAAGACATGGATGACCCCTGGATCATGAAGTGGGACTACGAGTAGGCGGTGGCTCCGCTTCGATACCGTAGGCGAGTCTGTCCCAGACTCGCAAATTTGCAGCGATTGGAAATGTCAGTCTCGGAGAGACTGACCTACGCCAAGTTTTTGTACCGTAGGCGAGTCTGTCCCAGACTCGCAAATTCGCAGCGATTGGAAATGTCAGTCTCGGAGAGACTGACCTACGCCAAGTTTTTGTACCGTAGGCGAGTCTGTCCCAGACTCGCAAATTTGCAGCGATTGGGAATGTCAGTCTCGGAGAGACTGACCTACGCCAAGTTTTTGTACCGAGGCGAGTCTGTCCCAGACTCGCAAATTTGCAGCGATTGGGAATGTCAGTCTCGGAGAGACTGACCTACGGTATGCCGAGGAAATACTGATTCAGGAACGCCTTGCGGTCACCGGTTTCGGACGCAAACTGCACCATCGCATAGAGCCGCTGTTGATCGCGGCGTTTCTTTTCGGCCAGATGCTCGTCGTCGAGAAACTGCGGTGGCAAGGGCTGACAGAGCTCGAAACACTCCGGTGCGTAGGGACCGGCGATGACCCCATGTCGATCCAGCATGGCGATGCTGGTGGCAAGCCGATGGTCATGGCGACTGACTCGTTGCAGCCGCTCGTTCATCCAATCGAGACCAAAGGCGCGGCACTCCTCCGGATGCTCGGACAGCAGCGTGTAGAGGCGTGAGTAAAACCCGGCGTCCGGATTGGACCAGTCGATGAACTGCATCTGAATCATCAAATCGTTCTGGTCGTAGAGCCACTGACACAAACTCGGTCGATTGTCGCGGCCGGCCCGTCCGATCTCTTGGTAGTAGGCTTCGATCGAACCAGGCGTTTCGGCGTGGATCACGACACGAATGTCCTCCTTGTCGACCCCCATGCCAAAGGCATTGGTCGCCAGGACGACATCGACTTCGCCTGACATGAACTGGTCTTGAATACGTCGTCGCCGCTCGCGTGGTAAATCACCGTGGTAACAGACATGTTCGAGACCTCGGCGGAGCAGGGCATCGCTGAATCGTTCCAGCGTCTTGATCAACGAGAAATAGACAATCACGCTGCCGCCCGGTAGTGCGGATTGACGAAGCTTGCTTCGATCGCATCCAGCTTGTCTTCGTCGCCCCAAACCGGACAGACCTCGAGCGTCAGATTCGGGCGGTCGATCCCTTCGTGAAAGAGCGTGATCTCATCGCGGTCGATTTCAAGTTGACGATAGATGTCTTCTCGACACTCCGCCGTCGCTGTCGCTGTCAACGCGATCGTCGTGGGAGAGCCAAGCCACTGACGGATCTCTCCGAGACGAGAGTAATCGGGCCGAAAGTCGTGTCCCCATTGGCTCACGCAGTGCGCTTCGTCCACCGCCAACAGCGAGACCTTCCGCCGCTCGAGGCGCCTCGCGAAACTCGCTCTTGCGAAATCGCTCCGGCGTGACGTAAATCAGCCGATACCGGCCCGCCGCCAGTTCCTCATACCGAGTCGTCCTGCGCCTCGCGGTCCAACGAGGAATTGATCAGGGCAGCGTCGATCCCACGCCGCTTCAACGCATCGACCTGGTCCTGCATCAGGGCAATCAGGGGCGAGAGCACCAAGACCAAACTCCCGTCGTCCGGTTCGTTCGCCAGCGCCGGGATCTGGTAACAGAGCGACTTGCCCATGCCAGTGGGCATGATCACCATCGCGTGACGGCCTGAGATCACATGATCGATGATCTCCCGTTGCCGGCCGCGAAATTGCTCATACCCGTAATACCTCTGCAGAAGGATCAGCCGGGCTGTCTGCAGGGCGCTGCTGATGTTCGTCGGTTTGCATCGCAGTATGCTGGTCGGCAAGCGTCCTGGAGGCAACCCGCCGGCCGAGAGCAGGTCGGTGGCAATCTGAATGGGAGCGACGCCGTCGATGGTCAGCCTGGAAAGGCCGACGTACGTTAGGCTTTCGAGCCTGACCCTCCTTCCGGAACGTACGTTAGGCTTTCTAGCCTGACCCTCCTTCCGGAACGATCACCACGCTGCGGTCCAATGGCTTTACAATCAAGAGGTCCGATGTGAATCAACTTGAGAGGTACTACTTGTGAGTCAAGAGGATGCAGTCGAGTTCGAGGAACTGGAAGGCGAAACGGAATTAACTCAGCCCGAGGTTTACGCCGCGAACCTGATCGAATGGGCGGTCGATCGCCGTGCCAGCGATCTGTTCGTATCGGACTCTGAAAACAGCGTGATGGTCGCGGTGCGTCGAATGGGACGGGTCGAACTCGTACGGCGATTGGCTCGCGCGTACGGTCGCAAGTTGCAGGGACACTTGCGTGTGCTGGCCGGAGCCGATGCGGGTGAAACGATCCGACCATGCGAAGGGCGGGGCGTGCTGTCGCTGGCCAGCGGACGAAATGTTGACCTGCGCCTCAACAGTCTTCCTACGCTATTCGGGCAGGATGTCGCGATCCGCCTGTTTGATCCCATTCACGGCGCTCGAGCGATTGAAAAGCTGGGATTTGACGACGTTGAATTGCAGATGGTGCGAGAACTTCTCTCGCAACCTTCCGGATTGATTCTGGTCGCGGGACCCGTTGCCAGTGGAAAATCGAGCACGCTCTATGCTGCGGTCGACTCGCTCAACGATGGCAGTCGCAAGATCCATACGCTGGAAGATCCCATCGAGCATTCCATTCCGGGGGTGATGCAGTCACAAGTCAACCTTCGCGCCGGATTGGACTTTGCCGAACTGCTTTCGGCGGTGCTTCGCCATAGTCCCGACGTGATCATGGTCGGCGAAATCCGCGACTCGCGAACTGCTGCGACGGCGGTCCGCGCTGGTGCGAGCGGACAACTTGTCTTGGCGACGATTCACGCCAAGAGTGCTGCCGAGGCGATTGACTCGCTGACACAGTACGAGACCAACGCCAAGTTTGTCGCGCGATCCTTGATCGGCGTGATCAACCAGAGGCTCTTTCGCTCGATCTGTCAGCGACTGCCGGCAACCCATCGATGTCGGGCATCTTGGAGATTCCCGAGCGGATCCGCGCTCGGATCGGAGACACCGACGCCACAACTCTATCGCGCGGTGGGCTGCGACCACTGTTACGGCGAAGGCTACAGCGCAGCTGACCTGCGTCCCAGAAATTCTGCTCACCAGCCCTGAGATTGAATTTGCCATCTCCGAAGGCGCGTCGGCCGCGAAACTAGACGCGGTCGCCAGGGACCAGGGCATGCTCTCGCTCTGCGAAGCGGTGGCAGCTCGTGTCTTTCGTGGTGACACCACTCCAGAAGAAGCCCAACGCTGCGTCCCCGATCCGCTGATCCTCTCGCTCGTCTCGAGCGAGCAAGAGCGAGCAGAAAAGAGGACGAGTAGCGAGCGGCGAGTCGCGAGAATTCATTGCTCGCCACTCGCCACTCGCTATCTCGCTTCTTCTATTCCTGTCCGCCGCCGTGCATCGCTTCGTTGCTTTCCGATGCCGAGACATCCGTCTCGGAGGACTCCTCAGCAGGTGACTGCTTCGGAGGCGAACGAATCCATCGGGAGGGGGTTCGACGACGGCGTCTGTCCGACGCCGGCGGAAGCCTCTTCGGCGTTGAGCAACGGGAAGCTTTCCTCCAGGCTCTGAACGGGCGCGTTGGCGAGTTCCTCGAGTGCTTCGCGTCGGTAATTGACTTCCGATTCTTGGAAGATTCGGAAACCGGTACCGGCGGGAATCAAGTGACCGAGGATCACGTTCTCTTTCAGACCGACCAGCCTGTCGACCTTGCCTGCCAGCGCGGCCTCGGTCAACACCTTGGTCGTTTCTTGGAACGACGCCGCGCTGATGAAGCTATTGGATTGCACCGCCGCCTTGGTAATCCCGAGCAACTGCGTGCTGGCGGTGGCGCTCTTTGGCTTCTTGCCTTTGGCGGGCGTTCCACCGAGGGCTTCGATCTGGGCGTTGGTCTGCTCGAACGCTTCCTTTGGAATGATCGTTCCGGCACTGTAGTCGCTGTCACCGGGATTGGCGATCTTGACGCAACCGGAAAGTTCTTCATTGACGCGTCGGAATTGGAATCGGTCCATCACCAAGCCCGGTAACAGGTTGGTATCGCCCGACGTTTCAATCTTCACCTTGCGAAGCATCCGCGCGATGATGATCTCGCAGTGCTTGTCGTTGATTTCGACCTTCTGCGATTGATAAACCTGCTGGATTTCGTGCAACAGGTATTGCTGCACGGCCTCTTCGCCGGAGACACGCAAGATGTCGTGGGGAACGAGCGGTCCATCGACCAACGCCTGGCCAGCTTTGACGATGTCGCCGCTGTGCACCTGGAAGTGTTTGCCGTGAGGAACGAGGTGTTCTCGTTCGATCCCCGACTCGCTGCGAACGATGATCGTACGCTTTCCACGTTTCCGTTCGGCGAGGATCTCGACCTCACCGTCGACTTCGGCGATCACGGCGGGATCCTTCGGCTTGCGAGCCTCGAAGATTTCCGTGACTCGGGGCAGACCACCGGTGATGTCCGAAACACCACCCGCCTCACGCGGCATTTCGGCCAGCACGGTACCGGGCATGATTTCGGCACCTTCCTTGGCCATGATCATGGCCCGCTCGGGCAGGTACTGGACGTCCAGCGCCTTGCCGTCGCTGTCCTCGACCACCATTTGCGGGTGCAGGTCGCCCTTGTGATCGACGATCATCATGCGCACGTTGCCGCTGGCTTCGCGTTCGGTTCGCATCGTTTCGCCTTCGACGATGTCCTCAAAGCGAACCTTCCCGGTGACTTCGGAAAGAATCGGGATCGAATAGGGATTCCATTCGCAAAGAATGGTACCTTCCTTGATCTTCGCTCCCTCCAGGACCTTCAGCGTTGCACCGGTAGGAACCGGATAGGATTCGATTTCGCGGCCTCGATCATCGACGATCGCGATTTCACCGTTTCGCGTCAGAACGATTTGTTCGCCCGCTTCGTTCGCCACCGACCGGATACGGGTCAGACGAATTTCACCAGCCTTCTTCGACTTGATGTCGGATTCGACCGATTGCTTGCTGACGCTACCACCGATGTGGAACGTACGCATCGTCAACTGAGTACCCGGTTCGCCGATACTTTGCGCGGCGATGATCCCGACCGCCATGCCTTCTTCGACCAGAGCACCGGTGGACATGTCCATGCCGTAGCAGCAGCGACAAACACCCAGCGGTGCGTCGCAAGTCATCGGCGTACGAACCTGGATCTTTTCCAGACCCATGCTTTCGATCTTGCGGGCGATTTCGGGCGTGATCATTTCGTTCTCTTGAACGATCACTTCGTCCGTCACGGGATTGACGATCGATTGCCGGCTGACACGACCGTTGATCGAATCCAGCAGGCTGACTTCGACCTTTTCACCGCGGTAGACGACACCCTTGGTGATGCCCTGGGTGGTGCCGCAGTCGTTCATGGTGACCACGACGTTCTGTGCCACGTCGGCCAATTTACGCGTCAGGTAACCGCTGTCGGCCGTCTTCAGTGCCGTATCGGCCAGACCCTTTCGAGCACCGTGGGTCGAACTGAAGTACTCCAACACCGACAAACCTTCGCGGAAGTTCGCCTTGATCGGCGTCTCGATGATTTCACCGGTCGGCTTCGCCATCAAACCACGCATACCGGCCAATTGACGAATCTGTTCGATACCGCCTCGAGCACCAGAGTGCGACATCAAGTACACCGGGTTGACGTACCAACCACCCTCACGGATGTCGGTCTTCATGGCGTTCATCATGTCCTTGGTGATCAACTCGCGTGCGTTGGTCCATTCGTCCAGCACGTGGTTGTATCGTTCCTGGCCGGTCATCAAGCCGCGGTCATACGACTTCTTCAGCTTCATGACTTCCTTTTCGGCGGCCTTGATGTAGTTGCGTCTTGGTATCGGGCGTCACCAGGTCGTCGGTGGCAAAGGACAAACCGATGCGAGTCGACTCGCGGAAGCCCATCTGCATCATGTCATCAAGCAGATTGATCGTGGCTTTGCGACCCAAACGCTGATAGCAGTCGCTGATCACGCCGGCCAAGTCGCCGCTCCGCATCGCTTGGTTGTAGAAGTCCATGCCCCTGGGCAGCATCTCGTTGAAGCGAACGCGACCGGGCGTGGTGTCGATCAGCGCACCGTACTTGCCATTGTCGTCGTCGGTCTTGAGCCGCTGGAACTTGGGCAGACGCATCTTGATCTTGGCATGCAGCGCGACGATGCCCTGGGCGAAGGCCAGGTCGACTTCGTCGTAGCCGGAGAAGATCATGCCTTCGCCCTTTTGATCGGGCATCTCGACGGTTGTGTAGTAACAACCCATCACGATGTCCTGCGACGGGCTCATGATCGGCTTGCCGTTGGACGGAGCAAACACGTTGTTGGTGCTCATCATCAACGTGTGCGCTTCGACTTGGGCCTCGATCGAAAGCGGCAAGTGGACCGCCATCTGGTCACCGTCGAAGTCGGCGTTGAAACCCTTGCAAACCAGCGGATGCAAGTGAATCGCGTTGCCTTCGACCAGGGTCGGCTCGAACGCCTGGATCCCCATGCGGTGCAGCGTCGGTGCACGATTGAGCAACACCGGATGATTGGTGATCACCTGTTCGAGAATATCCCAAACCTCTTCGTCCTTGCGTTCGAGCATCTTCTTGGCCGACTTGATCGTGTCGGCGTGCCCGAGTTCCTTGAGACGACGGATGATGAACGGCTGGTACAGTTCCAAAGCGATCTTCTTGGGCAAACCGCATTGATGCAGCTTCAGTCGCGGTCCGACCACGATCACGCTGCGCGCCGAGTAGTCGACCCGCTTGCCCAACAGGTTCTCGCGGAAACGACCCTGCTTGCCCTTGATCATGTCGGTCAACGACTTCAGCGGGCGGTTGGACGAACCCAAGCACCGGTCGCTTGCAACGATTGTTGTCGAACAGGGCGTCGACCGATTGCTGCAACATTCGCTTCTCGTTGCGAATGATCACTTCCGGAGCATTCAAATCGACAAGCTTGCGCAAGCGGTTGTTGCGGTTGATGATTCGGCGATACAGATCGTTCAGGTCGCTGGTGGCAAAGTTGCCGCTATCGAGCAACACCAACGGGCGCAAATCGGGCGGGATCACCGGAATCACGTCCAACACCATCCACTCGGGACGATTGTCGCTGTCACGAATCGACTCGACGATCTTCAGCCGATTGATCAGGTCCTTCTTCTTCTGCTTGCGAACCGGTCTCTTCCAACTCGACTCGCAGCTTTTCGGAGAGCTGAACCAGATCCAGACGGTTGAGCAGCTTGCGAACCGCCTCGGCCCCCATGTCGGCCTCGAACGATCCCTCGCCGTACTGGGCTCGGGCCGCGCGATACTCTTCCTCGGTCAGCAGTTGCTGCGATTCCAGTTCGGTCGTGCCCGGATCGATGACCACGTAGTCCTGGAAGTAGATGACCTTTTCCAGCGAGCTGGTTTTCATGTCCAGCAGGTTGCCCAATCGCGAGGGCATCGCTTTGAAGAACCAGATGTGGACGACCGGCGCGGCCAATTCGATGTGGCCCATCCGCTTGCGGCGCACGCGGCTGTGCGTGACCTTCACACCGCAGCGGTCGCAGATCATCCCCTTGTACTTCATCCCGCGGTACTTGCCGCAGGCGCATTCCCAGTCCTTTTCCGGGCCGAAAATGCGCTCGCAGAACAGACCGTCCTTTTCCGGACGGTAGGTTCGATAGTTGATCGTTTCCGGTTTCTTGACTTCGCCGAACGACCAACTCTTGATGTCCTGAGGACGGGCCAATGAAATCCGAACCGATGCGTAATCGTTGATCCGATCGTAGCTGCTGGATTCGCCAATCGACATATGCTTGTGCTCCTGGTTGGCCCGCTGGTGGGCCGCGACCGTGATTGAGACTCTTTGGCGTGAAAAATAATGACTAACGGGAGTTACCGAGAGAGAAAATTCAGACGGCGGACGTCGGCGTTGGTCATGCGATTAACTGAAAACGAAGGAACCCACTGACAGGGAACCGTGACGGGAAACCTAAATCGGTCGCTTCTCGAGTTGCATGTTCAAGGCGAGACCACGAATCTCGTTGGTCAACACGTCAAAGCTGGCCGGCGTTCCGGCTTCCAGCGTGTTCTCGCCCTTGACCATCGACTCGTAGATCTTGGTACGGCCTTCGACGTCGTCGCTCTTGACCGTCAGCAACTCCTGCAGGATGTAAGCGGCACCGTAGGCTTCCAGCGCCCAGACTTCCATCTCTCCGAACCGCTGACCGCCGAAGCGAGCCTTGCCGCCCAGCGGTTGCTGGGTGATCAACGAGTAAGGTCCGGTGCTGCGGGCGTGCACCTTGTCATCGACCAGGTGATGCAGCTTGAGCATGTAGATGTAACCAACCGTCGTCTCTTGCTCCATCGGTTCGCCGGTCCGACCATCGCGAAGCCGAATCTTGCCGTGCGCGGGCAATCCGGCTTCTTCCAGACACTTGTTGATGTCGCTCTTCGCGAGGCACCGTCGAAGACCGGCGTGATCGCTTGGAATCCAAGCTTGGCTCCGGCCCAGCCGAGGTGCGTTTCGAGAATCTGACCCACGTTCATACGGCTGGGAACGCCCAGCGGGTTGAGCATGATCTGAATCGGCGTGCCGTCGGGAAGGAAAGGCATGTCTTCGATCGGCAAGATCTTGGCGATCACACCCTTGTTTCCGTGGCGGCCGGCCATCTTGTCACCGACGCTGATCACACGCTTGGTGGCGATGTAGACCTTGACCATCTGCAACACGCCGCTGCGAAGCTCGTCACCCCGCTTCATGCTGTTGAGCCTGCGGTCGCGAACGTCGATCGCGTTCTCCACGTTGGCCCACTGCTGGCCGTAGACCCGCTCGACTTCCTTCTTCTTCTCGGCGTCCTTGACCTGATCCAAGACGTGATCGAGCCGGAACGAGGTCGCTCGTTCGGCCACGAACTTCGGATCCTGGCCGTCGGCCAGAGGCGTTCCGGTCGCATCTTTCAGCTTGGTCCCGGCAACCTCTTCCAACTCGCGAACGAGCGCCTCGAACGTGCTGGCGATTTCGGCGTTGCCCGTGCCTCTCGACTTCCTTCAGCTCCTTCTCGAAGGCCTTTCGCTCGTCTTCGGACAGACTCATGCGGCGAGAGAACTTCTGGGTATCGATCACGATCCCTTCGATGCCCGAGGGAACCTCCAGCGAATCGTTCTTCACGTCCTCGCCGGCACGACCGAAGATCGCGTGCAGCAGCTTTTCTTCCGGCGTCAATTCCGTCTTGCTCTTGGGGCTGACCTTGCCGACCAGGATGTCGCCCGGCTTGACGTACGTGCCGACCTGGACGATGCCGTTCTCATCGAGATTGCGAAGAGCCTTTTCGGAGACATTGGGAATGTCACGAGTGAACTCTTCGCGGCCCAACTTCGTTTCGCGAATTTCCACGTCGAAGTCTTCGATGTGAATCGAAGTGTAGGTGTCGTTCCGCACCAACTCTTCGCTGATGATGATCGCGTCCTCGTAGTTGAAGCCGTCGAACGACATGAAGCCGACCAACACGTTTCGACCCAGCGCCAATTCGCCATTACGGGTCGCCGCACCGTCGGCAATGATCTGGTTTCTGTTCCACCTTGTCGCCGACCGAACAATCGGGCGTCTGATTCAAGCAGGTCCGCTCGTTGAGCCCCTGGTACTTCTTCATGTCGTAGTGATCGCTGCCGATTTCGATTCGCGTGGAGTCACAGAACGTGACCTTGCCGGCGCGGCGTGCCCGCACGACCATCGCGCTGTTCGTGGCGACTTCCCGTTCCATCCCGGTTCCGACGATCGGCGGCTCGGCGACCAGCAGCGGCACCGCTTGTCGCTGCATGTTCGAACCCATCAACGCGCGGTTGGCGTCGTCGTGCTCCAGGAACGGAATCAAACCTGCCGACACACCGACCATCTGTGCCGGAGCGACGTCCATGTAATCGACCTGTTCCGGCTGGACGATTTCGAAGTCGCTGCGGAAGCGGGCGATCATGTTCGGACCGGCCACCAACGCACCACTGACCACCTCCGTATCGGCCGGAGCCACATACGACTCGCTTTCCTCATCGGCTCGCAACCAAACCGTTTCGTCGGTGACCTTGCCGTTCTTGATTCGGCGATAGGGCGTGACCAAGAATCCGTAATCGTCGACGCCGGCGTAAATCGCCAGCGAACTGATCAAACCGATGTTCGTACCTTCCGGCGTTTCGATCGGACAGATGCGACCGTAGTGCGAAATGTGCACGTCACGAACCTCGAAGCCGGCACGCTTTCGATTCAAACCGCCCGGCCCGAGTGCCGAGAGCCGACGCTCGTGCGTCAATTGGCTCAGCGGGTTGGTCTGGTCGACCACCTGCGAAAGCTCACCGCGACCGAAGAAGTAATCGATCGCCGCCGAGACGCTCTTGGGATTGATCAACGAGCGCGGCGTCATGTCGGTCGCGTCCTTGATGCTCATCCGCTCCTGGACCGTCCGCCGCAGCTTCAAGAAGCCTTTGCGCAGCTCCTCGCTGGCCAATTCGTCGATGGTTCGCAGGCGGCGATTACCGAGATGGTCGATGTCATCGATTTCGGCCTAGCTTTCCGGATCGAACAGGTCGATCAGGTAGCGAATCGCCGCGATCATGTCATCCGGACGCAACGTCATCTCGGCTTTCGCTGACTTCCAAACCAAGCTTGCGGTTCAGACGGAAACGACCGACCTTTCCCAGACGATAACGGTTCTCGTCGTAGAACTTTTCGGTAAACAGCGTGCGAGCCTTCTCCAATTGCGGCGGATTGCCCGGACGCAAGCCGCTGGTAGATTCGCAGCAACGCTTCCTCGTGGCTGGCCGTGTTGTCGTCGGCCAGCGTGTTGAAGATCAGTGGAATCTTCGGGGATTCCATCGCATCGATGCTCTTCACACCGGCGGTGCAAATCGTCTCGGCAACTTCCTTGGTGATCTTGTGACCCGCTTCGACGATGATCTCGCCGGCACGATCGCTGTCGCTCGGATAGACCACATCGTCGACGGCGATCTTGCCTTCGATCTTGGCGGCGCTGCGACCACTGCTGATCTTGATGGTCTCGGTCGGATAGAACGCCTTCAGCAAATCGGCATCGGTCGAGAGATTCGGATCCATCGCCCGCAACAGCGTCGTCGCGGCGAACTTGCCGCTCTGGTCGATGCGCACGGTCAACGCATCTTTCTTCGTGACGTTGACTTCGATCCACGAACCCCGCTCGGGAATCACGCGGCAACTGGGCAGCTTGCGATCGGTCGTGGTGTCTTGCTCCAGCACGAAGTCGACACCGGGACTGCGATGCAACTGGCTGACGACGACACGCTCGGCACCGTTGATGATGAACTCACCGCCACCCATCATGATCGGCAGATCGCCGAGATAGACCTCTTCTTCGTGAGGCTCTTCGCGATTGAGTCGCAACCAAATTCGCAGCGGGCGGCCGTAGGTCAGACGCAGCTGACGACACTCCTGACTGGTATAGCGTGGCTTGCCCAGTTCGTAGTACAGATACTCCAGCGTCGTATTGCCGTCGTAACTGCTGATCGGAAAGATCTCGCGCAGAACCGATTCCAAGCCATGATTCTTGCGTTTCTTCGGATCGGCGTCCGCCTGCAAGAACGCGGCATAAGAAACGGTCTGCAGGGCAGTCAGATCGGGAAGCTCGAACGTTCCGAGTCCAGTTCCGAAATGACGGACACTCGTCGGCTCAAGTCGACGCTTGCTCGTGGTTGCCATCGTATGGAAAAGCTCCTAGAAAAGCCGTTTGAATTAACCCAGCGCCGGCCGACGCTCAGCTTGCAGCGATAAATGTCAAGACGCTCAGCACAGACCAGAAGCCCGAAGGAGCTTCGAGCGGGGGAACAAAGAAACTGCCGATATCCGTAGCGGCATTCCGATAGCCGTGCGGTGGAAGTGAAGAATGGTCGACGCGGAACGCAACATTGGGGCCGGTGATCACCCTCAGAAAATAACAAATCCTTCGCGCGGCGAAAAGGGCAACCCCGACGATCTGGCCCGATTTATGCTGCACTCGTCGAAAATCGAGATTCTCCACGGCCCACCCGTTTTTTTCGGAATCGAGGCCCGATTTAGGTGCAGTCACACACTGATGATAAAGTTTTTTTGACTTTTTTTACAGCAAGGACCGCCTGCGGACCCAAGTGGACAACTAAGGGAACGGCCAGCACCATTGAAGCGAAAAGATTTTATTTTCTTTTTCTTTTTTCGGCTTGCTGCCAGCCACAGGGCAACTGGACCCGTGCACGTTTTCAGCGACTGACATCACACTCCCTCCGGGCGAGCTGATTGTCGATCGACTCCTACAAGCACGACGCGCCAGTTTTGATGTTGCGCTGTTTGATTTCGGGGCAACGCCCCGTCCGTTTGCTGCTTCGATTCACAAATGGCCGGACCTTCGGCCCTCCAGGGCAATCGTGCCATCACACTCAGCCCGATGGGCTGGGCTTTACCCACATTTGAATTCCATCATCGAGTGGAACTCGCGTGAATTGACCGCGAAGCGGTCGCAGATGGTAGCCGTGATACCTTCGGCATCAAAAGTAAAGACAAGCCCGATGGGCTGGGCTAGGTAAATGGCTGGGCCTTCGGCCCGAAATCAAGCAAACAGCGCCACATCAAAACGCGCCAGCGAATGTGTCGGATGCGGGGCGGGGATGCACTCGCTTGCGCGTCGTGCTTGTATGTGTTGGATCTTCGCGTCAGCGGATGCGGGGCGGGTGCGGGGCGGGGATGCACTCGCTTGCGTCGTGCTCGTATGTGTTGGATCTTTCGCGTGGGTGATGCCGGTTCGTCAGCGTCGGGCAATCGCTGAGCCTCTCGGCGATATCAACGGGGATCGGATCAACAGGGATCGGCGATTTTTGGCAAGTTTCCTGTCTACCGCTTGCCAGCATTCGCGTCGGTGGTGAAGCTTCTTGCCAAAGTCACGGCGTTTCGGGTCGACGGCCTCGCGATCCCCGGTGCCCAGTGGCGCGTTCGATTTTCCTCTATCGGAGCCCTCCCGGCGATGAACGTCACCCAATTCCTTGACCACCACTTTCGTCACTTCAACGCTCGCGAGCTGGTTGCAGCCGCAAAGAGCTATCGCCAGTTCGTTTCCAGCGAGCAGGGGGGCAAGATGATGGTCACGCTGGCGGGTGCGATGAGCACCGGCGAGCTCGGACTTTCATTGGCCGAGATGATTCGCGCCGACAAAGTCCACGCCGTCACCTGCACCGCCGCCAACCTGGAAGAAGACATTTTCAATCTGGTGGCCCACGACGAATATCGCATCGTCGAAAACTGGCGAGCCCTCTCGACCGACGACGAAGTGAAGCTCCGCGACGAAGGCTTCAATCGCGTGACGGACACCTGTATTCCCGAAACGGTGATGCGACACATCGAGGGCCGCTTGATGACCAAATGGAAGGTCGCCGCCGAACAAAACCTGGGCCGGATGCCGGTCGATTTTATGTTTGACCTGCTCGATGACGAAAGCCTGGTGGAACACTACCAGATTCCCAGAGAGCACTGCTGGCTAGCGGCCGCCAAGGACATGGGGATTCCGGTGTTCACCCCAGGCTTTGAGGACTCCACGCTGGGCAATATCTTTGCCGCCCGAGTGATCGACGGCTCCGTTCCGGGACACGGTGCCATCGCCACCGGCACCGCACAAATGGAACGCCTCGCTCGCTGGTACGAAAAAGAATCAGCCGACTCGCCGATCGGCTTCTTCCAGATTGGTGGCGGCATCGCCGGCGACTTTCCGATCTGTGTGGTGCCAATGCTGATCCAGGACCTGAAACGCGATATCCCGCTGTGGAGCTACTTCTGCCAGATCAGTGACGCGGTGACCAGCTTCGGCGGATACAGCGGTGCGGTTCCCAACGAGAAGATCACTTGGTGCAAGCTCGAAGCATCAGCACCGAAGTTCATGATCCAAAGCGACGCCTCGATCGTGGCGCCGTTGATCTTCGCGTATGTGATGGGATGGTAGGGGGAAGGGAGTGGGGAAGACGGGCAGTGGGGCAGTGGGGCAGTGGGGCAGTAGGGCAGTAGGGCAGTGGGGCAGTGGGGCAGTAGGTAAAACAGCCAGTCCGTAAGTAAGTTCTGGGTGCGAAAGATAGCGGGGACGGTCAGGATCCGGCGTCGCATGGAACTGTTGGCTAGACTCAGCTGTTACGTTGGTCTCACAAGCACTTGCACATCAGCGTTCCGCAGATCCCTAGTGCTGCTTCAAGTCAGTTCTTGTGAGCGGCCGGGCCTTCTCGACGGGAAATACGTCCGTCTCGGCCCGGTGCCTTACGGCCCACGGCTCACAATCTCAGAGCCCAACTGCCCAACTGCCCAACTGCCCAACTGCCGGCTACTCAGTCTTTAAGCGATGGGGCATAATTCTCGGTTTTTCCCCTTCCAGACTCGCTTGGGCCACTTCGCATGTCGGATGAAAAGATCGCAACCCTTGGCGTGACGTTCGATGACGTCCTCCTGGAGCCCCAATACAGTGATGTGGTCCCCAGCGAAGTCGATGTCAGCTCGAACCTGACAGCCCGGATTCGTTTGCAGATTCCGCTGCTTTCCGCCCCGATGGACACGGTGACCGAGTCGGAAATGGCGATTGCCTTGGCCAAAGAGGGGGGGCTGGGCATCATTCACAAGAACTTGTCGGCAGCCCGTCAGACCGAACAGGTTCTCAAGGTGAAGCGGTCGGCCAACGGGATCATTGTCGACCCGGTGACCCTTTCGCCGGAGGAGATGGTGGGGCGGGCCGCCGAATTGATGGACGAGGCCAACGTCTCGGGCATCCCCATCGTCGACGCAAACCAGACGCTGGTCGGCATTCTCACTCGCCGCGACCTCCGTTTTTTGGAGGATCCCGGCTTGCCCGTTTCCGAGGTGATGACCCGGGAAAACCTGGTAACGGCGGTAGGAAATGTAACGCTTGAGGAAGCTGAGAGGATTTTAACGGCAAAAAGGGTCGAGAAACTTTTGCTGGTTGACGAAAATAGAAAACTAACGGGACTGATTACGATTCGTGACATCGACATGATGAAGCGATTTCCGCGTGCTTGCAAAGACCCCCAGGGGCGTTTGCGTGTCGGCGCGGCGGTCGGAGTCGGTGATTTTGAGCGGGCCGAGGCATTGATTCGCCAAGGCGTCGATCTCTTGGTCGTCGATTCGGCTCACGGGCACAGCAAGAACGTGATTGATACGGTTCGCGAGATCAAACAGCAGAGGAGTTGGGATATCGACGTGGTGGCGGGGAACGTTGCCACGCCACAAGGCGCCCGAGCGCTGATCGACGCAGGTGCGGATGCTATCAAAGTTGGCATTGGTCCTGGTTCGATCTGCACCACTCGCGTCATTAGCGGCGTAGGCGTCCCTCAAATCACAGCGATTTTGAAAGCCACGGAGGTGGCGAAGGAAAGGAACATACCAGTCATCGCCGACGGCGGAATCCGTTTCAGCGGTGACATCACCAAAGCGATCGCGGCAGGAGCCAGCACGGTCATGATCGGCAGTCTGTTCGCAGGACTGACCGAGAGTCCCGGCAAGGTGATCCTTTATCAGGGCAGGACCTTCAAGTCTTACCGTGGCATGGGATCGATGGGCGCGATGGTCGAGGGAAGTAGCGATCGGTATCGGCAAAAAGGGACCGAGGCGGGGAAATTGGTTCCCGAAGGTGTCGAAGGCCGAGTGCCGTTTAAAGGTCCGCTCAGCGATTTCGTCTACCAATTGGTGGGCGGATTGCGGGCTGGCATGGGATACATCGGATCACGGACGATTGAAGAGCTGCGACGCGATGCAAGATTCATCCGCGTCTCGGCTGCGACGGTGAGGGAGAACCATCCGCATGACATTGCGATCACCCAGGAAGCGCCGAACTACAGCCCTGACGTTCAGCCAGGGGATTCGGTTTAGTTTGACGGCGTTGTTGACGAGTACGAGCGTCAGCGGCATGGCGCAGAATCCGTATCCGACTCGTAGCGTTCGCGCCGCGCAGGGGACCATCTCGCAGTGTGCCGCTTCGTCCCGTCCCGCAACATGGGTCGGTCGCCGCGCCCGTTCCGGCTCAGCATGATCCTCAGCATCCAGGTTGGGATCTTCGATGGCGACGCAGTCCTCAGGTCCCTTCTTCCCAACTGCAAGCGGCGCAAGCTGAATCGGCACGATCGCTGACCTCCTTGCCCCAAGCATCAAACGGCTTGAGCGTTGCCAGCGAAACGCCCCAGTTGCGTGACGTCAGCGGCCAAGGGGTTGCACCGGTCGCGTGGCTTGGCGAACCTCGCCGCAGTGATCCTTTTGACTCTCCCAACGAGGTACGCGTGAGTCGGGCACAAGCCGTCTCGTCCTCGGAAGGGTCTGTCCCCGATTTCTTCGACGACGATGTACGCGTGAGCCAGTCGCAAGCCGGCTCCGCACCCGAAGGGTCCGTCCCCGACTTCTTTGATGCGCCCTTTGGTAATGAGCCTTCGGCGCCGGCCCAATCGGCTGACGTGGAGACCGAGGACGCATTCGTGTTGCCACCACCGGCGGACCAGGGGTTCGTGCCACCGGCGCCGGATCAGTTGGACACGGACAACCAGCTGCGCGGCCCAATCGAATTCGATCAGCGCGCAAGTCAAGCCGGAATCGCAAGCTCCGCAGGGATCTTCGTTCTTTCCTCCGGTTGAGTCGGTGCCGAGTCAGTCGGCCCCGCCGCCCCGAGCTGCGACACCTGCGCCGACACCGGCACCGCGGGCTGCGACACCGGCACCGACACCGGCACCGCGGGCTGCGACAACGGCACCGCCAAAAGCCGACAACGGTCCGAGCCTGGGCGAGATGCTTCGTGAGTCGACTCCCAACTCGGATCAAGATCGCCCCGAGTCGGTCCAGGAACTCCCCGCGCCGGCTCCCCGTGCGCCGCAACTGACCCCTGCTCCGCAACAAGCCATTCATCAATCCGTTTGATGATCGTCGATCGTCCGATGCCGACCGCATCGATCGCGATCGCCTGAACAACGAGCGGATCATCGAAGGGGAATATCGCCCGGACGGCACGCTCTACGGCGGTGGAACTGACTTCCTCGATCCAAAGGCCTTCACTTGCGACGATTTCCGCAAACGAATCGAAGAACAAACGATCGACAAGGTGTCGCTGGACGTCAGTCCGCCATTCCGGCCCGACGAGTTCGACATGCAACGTTATGAACGCTTGAAAGCCGACTTCGATGAGAAGCAGGTCATTCGTGACTGGGTGAGCGTCGACGGACGAGAATTGGCCAAGGGTCGGCTCCGCGACCTCGCCTACGAGAATGCCGTGATCGAGACCGAGAATGGTGCGATCGAACAGGTTGCCGATCAATCGATTGAGCGAAGGAGACATCGCCTACATCACCGAAAACTGGGGACTGCCGCGTGAGTGCTTGATCGACCAGGCCCCGTACGTGCCGCGCACCTTGGGTCGCCACCACGATGACCTGGAAGGCATCGAACCTCTGCCACAGTCCGCTGTACTTCGAGGACGTGAACCTGGAACGCTATGGACACACGCATGGTCCGCTGTTGGAACCGCTCGTCCAGTCGGCTCACTTCTTTGCCAACATCGCAGTGCTGCCGTACAAGATGGGCGTGCACTGCTCCGCATGAGTGCCAGTACGCTCTGGGCTACTACCGGCCTGGTGACTGCGCTCCTTGGATCACGCCGCCGGTGCCGATCAGTGCCCGCGGGGCGATCGCCCAAGCCGCGACCATGACCGGTCTGTTTTGGCTGATCCCCTAGCTGGATAGCGCCTCTTTGCTGTAGGTCGGTCTCTCCGAGACCGTCATTCAACGCGGCTTTGCCGCGAAAATCCGAGCCTCGGAGAGGCTCGGCTACGTCCAAGATGAAAATGCTCGAAGGCCCTGTCTGGTAACCTGCACGATGGGCTTCCTGAGCCCGTCGCGCGAATCTGCATCGCAATCATCGACGGCTTCGGAGGGCCATCGTCGCTGATTTCGATCCTTCGATCCTTCTAGGTCTTCATGACAGGCCCGCCAAAGCCACCCGAATCGGGCGACTGGAACGAACCGCAATCGCCAAGTCCACCGGCCAGCGAGCCGTTGGAAGCGGTCTGGCATCGGTTTGGTGACCAGTTGCGTCGCCGTGCGCGAACCCGTTTGCGACAATACGGTCTTTCCGGCCAGGCCGAATCGATGGACATCTGCAACGACGTCATGGCCGACATGACGCGTCGCTACGGGGACCAGCCGGTCACGCCGGACGATGTGCTCGCGTACCTGCTCCGCGCCATCGACAATCAAGTGCTCGATACCTTTCGCACACTGGCCCGCCAATGCCGTGATTTTCGTCGCAAGGATGCATCGCCCGTTGACGACATGTCGATCGCCAATCGCGAAACCACTCCCAGTCAAATCGTGCTGCGACGCGAAGTCTTGTCTCGCATTCGCTCTCTGCTCGGCGAACAAGACGCGATCGCCATCGACATGATGCTCGAGAATCGAGACTGGAATGAAATCGGCGAGGCGCTCGGCTTGAAAGCGGACACCGCCCGGATGCGAGTTCGTCGCGCACTGGAACGGGCGCGACAGCAGATCGGCATGAGCGACGAGAGTCTGTGATGGGCGAGCAGATCCATCCCGACGAGGCGTCGCTGGACGACCTGATCGACTGGCTGCGCAGCCAGCGGACGCTTCATCCCACCGCTTCCCTATCCAGCCTGCTGGCTGGTCGATCGATCGACACGCAGCGGCTGGTCGACCTGGCCTGCATCGACCTGATGGAGCGGCGTCGATAGGGACAATCGATTCGCGTCGAAAACTACGTCGAGCAGTTTCCACTGCTGCAAAACGACGAACATGCTGCTCGATTTGATCGACGCCGAAATCTGTGTGCATGGCGAACTGCAACAGTCGATCGAGCCGGGCGAGTATCAACGCCGCTTCCCAAGACTGGCGAAGCAGATCACGGAGCTACTCGGCCTGGAGGCTCTTCCAGCGTCGATGACTCAGCCGATGCCGCCAGCGGATGAGGGTCGATCAAGGCGACCGCTTCGACACACGATGACGAGGCTCTCGATCCTTCGGCGAGTTTTTCGGTCGAGCTTGTCGTCCGGGGCGATCGTGAATCGACCGACGCCTTGCCCAAGGCCGGCGGGCATCCGCTGCGCGCCCCCGAGTGGTTTTCGGCCGAGAAGTGTTTCGCGAGTGGGCCGGGACGTTGGTTGATCCGTGGTCGCGACTCCCTTCGCGGGGTCGTGATGGCGATGAAAGTGATTCAACTCCCGCCGCAGCTTCATCCATCGCAATCCCGCCAGATTCTCGACGCCTGCGAAGCAGCCTCGCAAGGTTCGCAACCCGATGTGGATTCCCCCAACGGTCGCCGCGATCCAGCACCACCACTTGGGAGTCATCCGGCAGTGGGTGTTCGCGGTGTCCTGGTTGACCGCCGCGGCAACACGCGACGTCGCAACTCAGCTCGTGACCTGGCATCGATCGCTTTCTGCCTGGAGGCGGCACATCAAGTCGGGGCCGCGCACGGCGCCATTCACGGCGAGAACCTCTTGCTTGATCATGACGGAAAGCTTCGATCTGGTTGACGCGGTGGCGAATCAAGACGGCATGCATCGTTGGTTCGACGCCAGCGTCGATCCGTCGCTGACCGAACCGTCGATCATGTCACTGCACCGCCGCAAGCAGACCGACCTGGAAGACCTGATCCGCCTGATCGCTCACCTCAGCGCCGCCTGGCGACAACCATGGACCGAACAGCTTGTTCGACGAGGTGGCCAAGATCGCCGAAGGTGATCCCGAGGGAGCTCTTAGGGGGCCTCGGGCTGCGGTGCTGATGCGATATGCCGACCAGCGCTGGTCGAAGCTGAGTGCATCGTCAAATCTAAAAGTCGAGGTGACGTCGATCGGCGAAACTGGGTTGCTGATTAGGCACGAAGTGTCGTCACAAGAATTGCCGGGTGCGTCAGCACCCGGTTCATAGCCCCCTCAAATCCCTTCCGCCGAGTCGAGTCGTCGGCTTCGCCCACGATTCGACACGGCGGAAGACTTGTGGGGAAGGACGATACCCGTGGGTTGACACCCAACGCAATTCATGTGACGCCACTTCGTGGCTGAAGAGGAGACCCGTCATTCGTTGGAAACAAGTCCCCAACCGCGTTGCCGTCCAAATCGGCGGCCGTTTGAATGGCCTGGGAGACTGACGTCCCTGAGCCTCGGCTTCCGTAGCAGATCTGATATCCTTGAAAATCACCAGCAGCTTTGTTGACCTGAGAAATATCGGATGCGAATCAAGTGCCCAGAATGTGGCGGCGTGCTTTCGTTTAACCAAGCGAAACCGGGCAACTATCAACCGACGTGCAAGTTCTGCCAGCGACCGTTTCGCTTAAGGATCAGCGATGACAATCCACCACGGGTCAGCGTGGGGCGGATTGCAGCCCGACACCGCCGACTGGGGCGAAGCAAAGACGCGTGATGACGCAGCGGCGACCTTTGATGCCGACAACCTAGCTGAAAAGGGGTCTGACCCTTTGCTCGCCGGAGAGGGTCAGACCCCTTTTCGGCTAGGTTCGAAAGCGATTGAAGCAACGCCGGATGAGTCGTCTGACGCTGCCAGGCGATAGTACCGAGATTCCCGATCGCTTGGGTGGCTACCGAGATTCTTCGCTTGATTGGCAAGGGTGCGATGGGTTCGGTCTACGAAGCCAAACAGGTTTCGCTGGATCGGCTCGTGGCGCTCAAGACGATTCGTGGACGGCTTGCGGAGAACCCTGCATCGCTCGCGCGATTCGCACGGGAAGCCTATGCCGCGGCGCAGCTGACCCATCACAACGTGGTTCAGATCTATGACTTTGGTGAAGATGACGGCCGCTACTTCTTTAGCATGGAATGGGTTCGCGGAGGTCCACTCGATCAACTGATTCGACAAAAGGGAGGCGCTCGACCCCAAACTTGCGGCCGGTTACACGCTGCAGGCGGCGCGCGGCCTTCAGTATGCGCATCGCAACGGCATGGTGCACCGCGACATCAAGCCTGCCAACCTGTTGCTCAGCGACGATGGGGTCGTCAAGGTCGCCGACTTGGGACTGGTCAAGATCCCGGATGCGGCCGATGCCGAGTTCGACGCGCGGCGGCTCGGGCGTCAGCGGGATGGTCAGCGGCACGCAGGTCACGCTGCAGGGAACCGCGGTGGGCACCCCCGCCTACATGGCACCCGAGCAAGGCATCGATGCGGCCACGGTGGATCACCGCGCCGATATCTATTCGCTGGGATGCTCGCTGTTCTGCATGCTCACCGGGCATCCGCCTTTTGAGGGATCGGATGTTTCGGAAGTGATGGAACAACATGCAACGCAAGCCTTTCCAAGTCTGAAGCAGGCCAACGCGCGGATCCCGTTGGCGCTCGAGAAAGTGGTGGCGAAGGCAACGGCGAAACGCCCGTCGGATCGCTACGCTTCGGTCTCCGAGATGATCGAAGACCTGGAAAGCTACCTGGGTGTTCGCTCCGACGGCAGCTTCTCTCCGAGCAAACAGCAGGCCGATACCTGGGACTCGATCGCGACCGCATACCGCGGCGCGGCTCCCAGGATGCGCATCGCGCGGCCGCTTGTCTGGGGCTGGACTGCCACGTGTGCGCTGTTGACGGTTGCGGCAACGATGCTCCATTTCGAACTGGTGGATGTTGGGTCCATCGATGTTCGCCGCGGCGTTGACGGCGGCGTCGTTGCTGGCGGCCTCCGCTGGCACGAGCGCCTTGGTGTCGAAGCTTCGTGCATGGCTCGGTTCGATGTCATGGGCTGATTGGGCAATCGGACTCGCTGGCATCTCGATCGGGCTTTTGGTCGTCGTCCTGTTCTCGTGGTGGCCGGGAGCGATCCTCGGCATTTTGATCGGCGGTATCTTGGGAGCGGGCTATCACTTCGCACTGGTGCTGCCTTCTCAAACGCAACGCAGTGAATCGCTCCACAGGGCGGAGCATTTCATTCGCGACTTGCGGATCGATGGTGCTGACGAACAAGGCTTGCGACAGTTCATCGCCCGGTACAGCGGTCCTGGTTGGCAGTCCCTATTTGAAGAGCTGTTTGGTTACGACGCGCTTTGTCAGATTCGTGAGCGTTTGGGCAGCGACCCAACTCTTTCCGAATCAATCTCTTCGCCAACGCTGCGTGACAAACTCTGTCACTGGCTATCGACGAAGACGAAAGCCAATTTGGAAGCGCGCGACCAGCGACGGTTGGCCAGCATCCAAGAGCGGGGACTGGCGAGCGAAGGCCTCAACGCCGAGGAAGCTCGTGAACGAGCCTGGCAAATCGCCGCCGCCATCATGGAAAACGCGCGGAGTGTTCCAGCGTCCGTCGCGGCCGGTTCCAAGGGGGAAGCCGAGTCGATCGCAGCCCAAGAGAAACGTGCGCGCATGAAAGCGATGCTGGCCGATGCCCGCAGTGGTCGCTATCGCAAGCAGCGCGACAAGTTCGCCCCGCTCAAGCTCGCGTTTTCCGGACAGACGCGGTTGTTGGCCGGTTGTCTGTTACTCGCGTGGTTCGCCGCCAAGGGACATCAAGAGGGTATCTTCGACGCGTTCAAAAACCTGGATACCACTCAGGTCGATCTGGACCAGTTCGGCGCGGCCATTCGCAACACGGCAGCCACCGCCGCGAAAGACGCGAGCGTCACGGCCGACGCCAGCGAGAGCCACGCGAGCACATGGTCGCTGGGAATCGCCGGTCTGCTGCTCGCGATGTCCGCGTTTGTCTCGGGATGGCGAATGACCCCGTTCGCATTCGTCGCAACCCTGGTGATCCTGCTTGGTCCCGCCCTTGGGATTCCCGCCGCAGGTCCGCTGCCGGCCTGGATCATCTCGGTCCTTGCCGGCGTGGTGATTTACGTCCCCGGAGTCTTGTTCGGGGAAAGCCAGGAAGAGTGAGCGCGCCACTTTACGGTAGGGCGGTCTCTCCGAGACCACCATTCTATGCGGCTTTGTTTACCGTAGGGCGGTCTCTCCGAGACCGCCATTCCATGCGGCTTTGCCGCGTGCATCCGAGTCTCGGAGAGGCGGTGAATCTTCAACATGCACTGAATTCCCAAGCGTATGCCTGAAAGATAGTCACCATTCGCGCCGTCGAACGTTGCGCAAGTCCAGCGCTACGATCGGCGGAGCGATCGGCGACGATAAAAAGTCACCGTCTCGGAGAGGCTCGGCTACAGTTAGGCGTCCCAGCCGCGAATTTGCTGTGATCCACAAGAGGAAAGATCGAAAGTGACGCAAGTCCAGCGAGATCTAACCGGGATCGACATTGGCGGGCGGGGCCTCAACGGGCGCACTCTCACCGGGCGCACTCTCACCGGGCTGATTGGGAGCGGAGATCAGGTAACCGGACCAGAACAAAGGCTGATCACCAGTCAAACCCTCGACATCATGCTCGGCCTTCATCAGTAACGGCTCGCCAGCTGGGTTCAACTCGCTGCGTCGCAGCACCGAGCGAGCGCGTGCCCAGGATGCGTTCATGCCGGTGAAGGGCAACTCCTGCACAAGTTCTCGCAGCGCAATCGCGGACGACTCACCACCGACGGCCCAGCGACTGATCAACACACTTCGTACACCCGAAGCATGCAGAGCGCACAGCGTCGTGAAGATTTCATCGCCCGTTCCCATCTGACCCGCATCAACGGGCGTTCGCATCCCGAACAAGACAACGGTCCGAGGCCCTTGGACGGGAAAACGCATCCAGGCGGCAAGGGTTCCCAGCGGCGAAGTCCGGTCGTAAGGTGCCACACTCGTCAGCAACGGGTTCTTCGGGTTGGCGTTCTGAGGAGCGGCGACGACCAGATGTCCGAGCTTGTCTCCAAGCAAACTTGTCGGCGTTTCCAACGTCTGCGGCAGTCGCACAGGGTCGTCGATCACGTCGACAATGGACTGGACAATCGCCTCGTTGTGATCCGTGTCACGTGGCGCAAAGAACAGGTCGGCGCAAAGTCCGATTGCACGACTGACCGGGGGCGCAGCGAGCGTGTTGACCGCGAAACCGGGAGTCGGCGCATAGCGGACCACGATCTGATCACCGAGCAGCGGCGAGTCTTTGTCGGCGACCGGCAAGATTTCGAAAGGCAAGTACCACAGCGGACCATCGGGAACCACGATCAATTCATCGAACTGACCCGCCGAGAGTACGGCGTCGTCGGGAACCAATTGACGACGCAGACTCGCCGCCGCCTCACGCCACGCATCGTCTTCCGGGATTCGGTTGCCGCGGGCCTTGCCGACACCAATCTCTTTGAGCACGCGACCAATGTCCGAGGGGAGTCGGTTGCTGCCGGCGACGGTCCACATCGCGACCTTGCCGTTCGCTGCAAGTGTCGCAAACAGTTTGTTCCCCGCCGAAGTGAAGGTCAGCAGCCCAGTTCGTGCCGGCAACTTGGCGACGGGCAACTTCTCATCCAGCAGCGGAGGAACGGTTTGCGGCAGCGTGATACGGGACAGCGCTAACGCACAAGCTTTCGCCTCCAAGACATCGGCTTGCACGGGATCCCCGCCGCGCGCGGCGATCGAGGCGGCCCGCAACTCCGCCATCTCGCGACCCATCTTGTTGCGAAACTCCACCACACTTTTGTCGAGCGCGTTGTCATCGAGACCGGCCAAAGCACGAACCTGGGCAACCCGTCCCCCCAAGGCCAGGCGTTGCTGGAATCTCGCGACCAACATCATGTCGGTTGCCAGCAGCAGAGGTTCGGCATAGCCACCTGAGGCGGCAAGATTGACACGTGCGACGTGGGCAACCGTTCGATCGACCATCACCGAAGCCAGCGCGTCGACCGCATCGCGGCGCCACACATCGATCGGCGGGTCGACGCAGTAGGCCTTGAGTAGCATGTCGCTGGTGTTCGCACCCAAGGTGGTCCCGATCGACTGGCGTATCAGCTCCAACTGGTAGACTCGCGGCATCGAGACCAGCGATTGTGAGCGGATGCGATGATTCAAGGCAAAATTGGCGAGCTGATTCATCGCGTCATCAAAATCAGTCGGCTGGGCAATGCCGACGGACGAACCGCGAGCGGCGGCCAGCCTCGCTGCAACGTAGGCGCCGTATGCATTCAGACGAGGAAGCGTGATATCGCGACGTGATCCGAGCGACCGCGCCTGACTGAGCATCGTGGCAGCCGATTCGAGATCGCCGGCCGTGATCGATGCGTCGGCGCCGGCGATCAAGCAGTGGAGCGTTGCCATCGGTGAATCGCGAAACAGCGCGCCGGCAACCGTTGTCGCCGCCTGACGAACCAGCGCCGCTTGCTGTGGGCTCGCACAACCGGCGGCCAACTGCAGCGCTTCGCCGATGAACTCCGGTTGCTCCAAGGCCGCGGCAATGTGAACCGTATTGATTGCCAGCGGGGGAACCGCCGATGCATCCGCCGCCCCTGTCAGCGCGGAGATCTGTGACAACATGGCCAACGCCGACAACGGATGCGCCGCGTTGCTGAACAGTGCGTACTGCGACCCGTCCTCCACCGTCTGCTTGTCATCATGGCTGGAGAACTTACCGGTGGTTCGCAGTGCGCCGATCAGCGTCCTTGCCAAAGGAATCTGCAAACCAGCCGGATACTTGGTCGCATCCAATAAACCGTTCGCAAGTGGGTCTTGCTCGGCCAGTGGGCCCAACAGGATCCGGCGGCGATACGAGGCCAGGGCCAAACCACGAGCGATCTCGACCACATCCATCGTTCGCAGATTCGTCTCCTCAATCACACCTCCGCTGCGCAGCGCCATCTCGGTCAAAGGCTGGCCGGATTGATACGTGACCTTGTCCGAAATCGGGACGCGACTGACGGCCATCGCTTCCGACCACAGTCCCGTCGGCGTGGGCCGCTGCACCCCCTGCTGCATCACCGACTGCCAATCGACCCGGCCGAGCCATCCTCGATTGGTAATCGCAATCTGAAAGACTTGATCGCAATAATTCCGCGCAGCGGGCAGGTTGCCCAAGTGCCAGTTGCATTCGGCCAACATCGCTAGCGCTGGAATGGAATCAATCCAGCGGCCGCGAATGTCCCGCCGACCACTGCGCACCGCCCCCTCGAAGGCATCGATCGCTTCGACGAGATCGCCACTGCGATACACCTGCAGCGCGTAGTAGTATTGGGGCGGCGGATATTGACCCGTCGGCTCAACCCCCCCGAGAGTCCCGAAGCCTCCAAGGTTCCCTCCCTGCGCCATGACCGAGGTAGGTGCCAACAGCGGGACGAACAGAGACAGCAGGATACATCGTGCAAAATGGCCGATCACCTGCCTGAAGAGGCGTGAGGAAGCAAGCATGCGCAAACCGATCGGTGCGAAAAGGAGTAGAAAGCGAGGCTCGGGCGCCACCGTCCATCGTAAAGGCTCCCTATCGATCGGTCGAATAGAATCTGGTGGTTTGTCCCAACCAAGCGTTAGACTGCAAGAAGGGATCGGACTGCGAAGAGGGGTCAGACACCCAAAACCGGAACGGCCCGGAGGGTGCTTCGCATTTTTGGTATCGGACCCCTTTTCGCTCGCCGCCCCCTCCCTTCCACATCCATCGCGGAACCGCCTGGTGCCTGACTCCGAATCACCGCTCAATCCGTACGCTCCCTCGGCGATCCCCGAAGATGCGAGCCAGGCTCGTCGCTGGGCTCGCGGTTTAAACGATGCTGGGGCGAATCACGAGCAAATCGACTCGGCGGCGGCGACCACCACGCTGGGTCGAACGGTCGCCCGATGGCTGGCGGTATGCAGCCTGAGCGCGATCCCCAGCTTTGTGTTCGGGATGATCGTGACCAACAATCAGATCGCTGGGATGGTCGTTGGCATTCTGATCTTCGTGGTGGGCTACTCGTGGCTGGACTTCCAGACCGCGAGTCGGCCTTGGCGCCGCAACCGGCGAATTCGCCGAACGCTGCGAATCTCTTATGGAACACGGATCGCGATTTCGATCCTGTTTCCGATCGGGGGGTTTCTCGATGCGATCTGCGGGGCCTTCACGCTGGGTATCACCGCGCCGCTGACTGGCGTGCAGCCAGGCGTGGAATCGATCGGCTTCTTCGGTGCCCTGCTGGCCACGCTGGTCCAAGGTTGCATCCTCAACGTCGTCCTCGGCCTCTACGCCCTGCTGGTTTATCTCGTCCAGATCGTGATTGGTGCAATCTGGGGAACCAAGCCCCCCGCTGCAAGGTCCGCTTGATTCAGCATCGGACTGGAATGCAACTCATGCCCAAGCGCAGCGGTGCTCGTGCCCAAGCGCAGCGGTGCTCGTGCCCAAGCGCAGCGGTGCTCGTACGAGTATGTGCGGGAGTGGAAGGCGGAGTTCAAGACTAGCGCGGGCTCAAAGTATGAATCCCGGCGTAGGGAGATGGTGCTTCTTTCCAATCGTCAATATTTAGAAACCGAGGCACTTCGGCATCCAGCGGGTCCACCTCGTTGTTACACACAGATCGACGTCCAAGCCCGAAGGGCTGGTACACCCTTTGCCGGTGCCGTCAGGCACCGGATTGAATTCTCCTTCATGCGGATCCCCGGAGCGATCGGCGGCTTCGCCGCCGATCGCTCCGGGGGAAGCAAGAAATGGTTGCAATCATCCGGTGGTTTCCACCACCGGCATCGGCTGTGCCGACCCTTCGGGCCTGAAAATCGTTGGAATGCGAAAGGGTGCGAAAAAGGTGAATGCGAAAAAGGGACAGGCCACGACACGAAAAAGGGACACGAAAAAGGGACAGGCCACGGATTGCCAAGGATTCGACTCACGCACCAAACCACCAAGCCATCTCGCCACCAAGCCATTTCAAGGCTCGGGCCCGTTGATCCTCCCAGCTCCTCGGTTCTTACAAGCTTTGTGTCTTGGCGCCTTCGTGAAGATCCCTCCGAGCCAAACAGCTGCCCCGCGAGGAAAGACGCCAAAACAGGGGGAAAAACAATCACAGTTGACCCATTTTCCCCAAACCCGTAACTTTAGCTACTGGAACAAGTTAGGGGCGGTGCGCGAGTAGGTGACCCGCCTGCGGCGATTCGCGGTCAGCATTGATCTTGCTGCGATGGATATCCGTGGTATTTATCACGACTGCGATCGTTCCCAACCCAGAATCAAGCCGGGGCGGCGAACTACGAAAGATTGCTGAGCCTGACGCGTCCGCCTGTGCTGCGGTGCACCCGTTCGCGGTCGCTACGACCATTACCATTCAAAACCATCATGTCATTTCTTGAACAACTGTGGGACATTCTCGGCGTTCTCTTTGGCGGCCTGTTCGGGTCGTTTGAGCGAGCGGTCACCGCCGTCTTTGGTTCGGCCAACGCCCGCCAGGTAGCGCGGTATCAAAAGCGTGCCGAGCTGATTACGGAATTGGAGCCGAAGTACGCGGCGATGAGCGACGAGGAGTTGCGTCATCAAACCGAGATTCTCCGTAAGCGGCTTCGCGACGGCGAGACGCTCGACGACATCCTCGAAGATGCCTTTGCGGTTTGTCGTGAAGGAGGCAAGCGATTCCTCTCGATGCGTCATTACGACGTGCAGTTGATCGGTGGGATGGTGCTGCACAGCGGCGGGATCGCCGAAATGGTCACCGGTGAAGGAAAAACGCTGGTCGCAACGTTGCCCGCGTATCTCAACGCGCTCGAGGGCAAAGGCGTCCACGTGGTCACGGTCAATGACTATTTGGCCCGCCGCGACATGGAATGGATGGCCCCGCTGTACATGAACCTTGGCTTGACCGTCAACGCGATCCAGTCGGGCATGTCGACCGCCGAGAAGCAGGCGGCGTACATGTGTGACATCACCTACGGCACCAACAACGAATTCGGTTTCGACTATTTGCGCGACAACATGCGGCCGGCTGCCAAGGGCGACGACCGTTACCCGAAGGAGGCGCAGCAGTGCCAGGGCCCGCTGAACTACGCGATCATTGACGAAGTCGACAACATTCTGATCGATGAAGCCCGTACGCCGTTGATCATCAGTGGTCCGGCCGACCTCGACTTGGGTCGCTACAGCGAGGCCGACCGGGTGGCGAGTCAATTGACCAAGGAGTTGCACTTCAAGGTCGACGAAAAACAGCACAACGTCACGCTCACCGACGAAGGGGTGCGCGAGGCGGAAAAGCTGGCGGGCGTGGAGAGCTTCTACACGGCGGGCAACATGGAATGGCCGCACTTGATCGACAACGCGCTCAAGGCTCGCTTCCTGTACAAGAAGGACGTCAATTACGTCATCAAAGATCGCCAGATCATCATCGTCGATGAGTTCACCGGTCGTTTGATGGAAGGACGTCAGTGGAGCGACGGTTTGCATCAGGCGGTGGAAGCGAAAGAAGGGGTCCCGATCAAACAGGAGACCCAGACCTTTGCCACCGCATCGCTGCAGAACATCTTCAAGATGTACCACAAGCTCTCGGGAATGACCGGAACGGCCATGACCGAGGCGACCGAGTTCATGAAGATCTATGGGCTCGACGTGGTCGCCATCCCGACCAACCGACCGATGCAAGCGAATCGAGCATCCCGACCTGATCTACTTGACCGAAAAGGACAAGTACAAAGCCTTGGCCGAAGAGGTCGAACGAACTCACAAGTGGGACGTGCTCCGGCTCAAGGACGACGAACTGTGGGGCACGATCGAAAGTGAAAACGACCAAGAAGTGTCGATCGTCCTGAAGGGCGAAAAGTCGGCCGAGCGAGTTCCGAAATCAAAGATCCAGGCGATTGAACGCAAAGGCCGCCCGGTCTTGATCGGAACCGTCAGCATCGAAAAGAGCGAGCGACTGTCCGCCCTGCTCGAGCGACGCGGCATCAAGCACGACGTGCTCAACGCGAAACAGCATGGCCGCGAAGCCGAGATCGTTGCCCAGGCCGGTCGATTCGGCGCGGTCACGATCGCAACCAACATGGCCGGCCGCGGTACCGACATCATCCTTGGCGGTAACCCCGAGACGATGGCGTGGGCGCAACTGCAGCACAAGTACCCGACGCGGTTGGAAGTGCCCGACGAAGAATGGAACGCCCTGGTCAAAGAGATCGACGACCGTGAAGAGATGAAAGCGGAAGGGGAAGTGGTCCGTTCGATCGGCGGTCTGTACGTGATCGGAACCGAACGCCACGAATCACGCCGCATCGACCTCCAGCTTCGCGGGCGTTGCGGTCGCCAGGGTGATCCGGGATCGAGCCGCTTCTTCCTGTCGCTCGAAGACGACCTGATGCGGATCTTCGCCGGCGACTTCGTCAAGAGCATGATGGAACGACTGGGCATGAAAGAGGGCGAAGCGATCGAATCGAACCTCGTCACGCGGCGAATCGCCGCCGCACAAAAGAAGGTCGAGGAACGCAACTACGAAATCCGCAAGAGCCTGCTCGACTACGACGAAGTCATGGACGAGCAGCGAAAGCGGGTCTATCGCTATCGCCAGAATCTGCTCGACGGACACAGTTCGCGAAACATGCTTCTCGATCTGATTCGCGGTCAGATCGACAAGTTCGTCGAAACGTTCCTGGATCCCAACTACGGGGTCGATTCGTTTGCCGCTTACGCCGGCGGCTTGCTCGATTGCCAACTGGAGTCGCGTGACTTCCACAACATGGACTTCGACATGGCCACTGCCTACGCGCATGACCAGGCCGAACGTCAGGCGGAAGTGACCGTCGGCGAAATCGTCGAAGAAAACCTTCCCGAAGGGATGGAGGACGAATGGAACTGGAAGGCTCTGGCCAATTGGGCCAACACGCGGCTGGGGAGTAATTTCCAAGAGCATCAGCTCAAACGAATGGATCGCGACGACATGATCGATGAGTTGATCAAGTTGTCTCATGCTCGAATCGCGGGGATCGATTTGAGTGAAGGCGCCGTGATGCTCGATGCCGACTTCGGGCTGCGGACGCTGAGCGCCTGGATGCGGCACAAGTTCGGGATCGAAACGACCCCCGATGATTTCCGCGACGTCGAAGATCGCCGCGATGTTGTCCGAAGCGCTGTACAAGCGAGCCGAAGAGGCCTACTCGCTCAAGGAAGCCGAGTATCCCGTGCTGACCGGACTCTCCCGGTTCACGCAGAAGCAAGGTGCCCAGGTTGACGCTCGACCGCGAAGGTCTGGTCGAATGGGTTGCCCGACGCTTCGGAGTCCGGCTCAGCGTCGATGACGTGCGGATGAACCGCGACGAACTCAAGAGCCAACTGGTTGAATTCAGCCGCCAAACCGGCAGTGCAGCCGAGTCGCAGTACCAGACGGCCGAAGAGAAGGTCCGTGAATTGTTCGGTTCGGCCGACTCCAGTACGACCGCCGCGGTCGCCAGCGGAGGCAACGGCGCGCTGGACGAGTTGGCCCAGTGGCTCGAGGGCGAACTCGACTACCACGCCCCCAAAGAAGACCTCTTGCGGATGAATCGCAAGGAACTCGCGCTCGCCGTCGACGGCGCCGTCGACGATCGCTTTCATCCGGAAATGCGACGGATGGAGCGTCAGGTCCTGCTGCAGATTGTCGATGACGCCTGGAAGAATCACCTGCTGACCATGGACCACCTGCGCAGCAGCGTCGGACTGAAGGGCTACGCCCAAATGGATCCCAAGGTCGAATACAAACGCGAAGGGATGCGGCTGTTCGAATCGATGTGGGAATCGATCGGCGAACGTGTCACCGATCTGATCTTCCGCATGGAATCCTCCCTCAACGAAGAGTTCATCCGCAGCACTTGGGTCGAGGGCCAGGCTCGGCACGACGAAGCGAGCACCGCCGTCGAGCGCCCTCAGCAATCCAGTAGCTCCGAATCGCAGCAGGCTGGTCATCATCGAGCTCTTCGGGCGAAGAAGCCAAGCCAGAACCCGTCCGAAATCGCGGACCCCGGGTCGGCCGCAACGATCCCTGCCCCTGCGGTAGCGGCAAAAAGTACAAGGCATGCCACATGAGGAAGACGGTTTAGCCTGTGATTGCATTTTGTAGGGCGGGCATTTTGTAGGGTGGGTTAAGGAGCGTCGGCGTCGCCGACCCACCATATTCGAACGACTTTTGAATGTGCTGACGGAAAGGAATCCGATGTTGGCCAACGTTCTTTATCTGCTCGCACTTGCGTTGCTTAGCCCGTTGATTCTCTATCGCGCGATCCGCCATGGGCGGTATCGTCGCGGGATCGGGGAAAAACTATTCGGGCTCTCCGCGTCCAGAACCCAACGCTGGCCTGACCCACGTCGTAGTCTCTGGTTCCATGCGGTCAGCGTCGGTGAGGTCAATCTGCTGCCTGGATTGATCACCGAGCTGAAACGGAAGATGCCCGACCATGGGCCGATTTTCATCAGTGCCTCGACCGATACCGGATACGATCTTGCGGTCAAGCATTTTGGTTCCGAGGACGTCTTTTTCTGTCCGCTCGATTTCAGCTGGGCGGTCAATCGCACGTTTCGCAATCTGCGTCCTGGCAAGTTGGTACTCGTCGAACTGGAACTGTGGCCCAATCTTGTCCGCACTGCCCATCGGCATCAATGCGACGTGATGGTGATCAACGCGAGACTGAGCGAGCGAAGTGCGCGGCGCTATCAAGCGGCTGCTCGACTGACCCGGCCGATTTTTGAGGCGCTCGACTGGGTTGGCTGCCAGGACGAAGCGTGCCAGGATCGGTTCGAAGCCTGTGGGACACCACCCGAGCGATTGGCGGTGACCGGATCGATCAAGTTCGACGATGCGCCAAGTTCTCGCGACGTCGTCGAAGTGCAACGATGCACCGACTGGGCCGGCATCGATCCCTGGCAACGGGTTTGGCTCGTGGGCAGCACGCAGGCGGGCGAAGAAGCGATGGCGATCGAGATCTATCAGTCGTTGAAAGCTGAGTTCCCCGAGCTGCGACTGATCCTGGTTCCCCGTCACCAAGAGCGATTCGATGAGGTCGCCAAATTGATCGCCGCGAACAAGCTTGGCGTGCGACGCAGGTCACGCGACAAGGCTTTGGGTGCTCAGCTTTGGGAACAGGACGAGGTCGTGCTGGTCGACACCATCGGCGAGCTTCGCAATTGGTGGGGAACCGCCCAGATCGCCACCGTCGGCGGCAGCTTTGGAGCCCGCGGCGGCCAGAACATGCTTGAGCCGGCCGGCTATGGCTGCGCGGTGTCGTTCGGACCGAACACTCGCAACTTCCAGGAGATTGCCGAAGCCCTGATCGCCGCCGACGGAGCGGTGCGAGTTCAGGACGCGAGCGAACTGAAACAGTTTGTCCGTCGCTGCCTGACCGACATTCCGGCTGCCGACTCCCTGGGCCAAGCCGCTCGCCACGTCATCAATCGCCACCGTGGGGCCACGAACCGCACGATTGCCGCGATCTGCAAGCAGTCGTCCCGATCAGCGCGAAGAGCGGCGTGAGTTGAAGAGAACACAAGGCAATGGTCGGGCAGCTGTGTCGTTGTGCAAAGGTTTGTCACCCTCCATGCCCTAGGCCCGGAGGGCCGACATAGAAACTGCCGGGGCTGTGAAGCCCCGGGTGCAGAGCCCATCCAACCTTTCTAGGCCCGGCCCTGCCAGCCCCGAACTTTTGCGCAGCTTGCGTCGCCCCTTCGGGCTAGCAGTGTTCTTTGGCATGGACACCGGGGCTTTCCAGCCCCGGCAATTGTTGTGACGCCACTTCGTGGCTGAACAGCAGACCCGTCGTCATTCGCCGGAGAGAAATCCGCTATGCCGTTGCCCCGAAGGAGGAGGTGCAATTGGCTTCAACCAACAAGTAAATGAGGGACGTTCTCTATGCGGGAGTCGGCTGCTTGCTTGGCCAGCTTGCAGCAACCATCAACGAAAACGGGGCAGACATCCAATTTTGGAGGCCTGCCCCTAACGGTGCGACGGAGCGCTTCGTCGCAATCCGATTCGTTAGAACTCAGTGAGTCAGCGATTACTCAGGTTGAGGTCGACCACCGCGAGGGCGACCGCCAGGTCCACCCTGACCGCCGGGGCGACCACCGCCGCCGAAGCCACCGGGTCCGCCAGGTCCGCCGCCGAAGCCACCACGTCCCATGGCGCCTTCCGGCATGTCGAACTTCTCGCCTTTCATCTCTTCAAACTTCTTTTGTTGATCGGTGTTGAGAACCGCCAGCATATCTTTTTCCATGTCCTCGCGGAGTTTGCCGAAGGCTTCGCGGTCAAAGCCGCCTTGACCACCGCCGCCTTGGAACATTTCACGCATCTTTGCGCCTTGAGCTTCTCGAATCGAAGCGAATTTCGCTTTTTGGTCTGCGGTGATGGTTAGCTTCTTGGCGACCTCTTCATCCTCCAACGCCTGGACGCCGCGAACTTGCAGGGCGATCTCGTCGATTCGCTCGACTTGGTTGGGCAACAGAACCTCTTCACGTACCATTGCCGTCATCTCGTCGGATTGCTTCCGCATTTTCTCGAAAGCCGCCGTGCGATCGGCTTCGCTCATGTCACGAAAGTTGCCGAAATCAGGCCGCTCACTACGGGCCTTCTCGGCCAGCTTTTCGAGGGCCTCTTTCTGGTCGGGAGAGACTTCCAACTCTTTCTGGACCTCGTCGACACGCAACAGAGCCATGGTCATGTCGCCGCCACCGGGCCGGCCGCCGAAACCGCCAAAGCCGCCGGGGCCACCGGGACCACGCCCTGGGAAACCACCGGGGGCTCCACCACGACCGCCGCCACCGCCACGACGCGGCGTCTGATCTTGGCCAAGAACGTCTGATACCACAAATGCCACGAGAGCAACTGCCACAAAGCCAGTCGCAAAGCGAGAGAGTTTCATTGGATTTGATTCCGCAAGAGAATGCCGACAAGTTGAGCTGTTTGCCCGACGAAGCGGGGAAGTGGCGTCTTGACGCCCCGATACAAATACAACCTGGGTCCGGTAGCCGAGTTTCGCTCCCTTAAGAATTTCCTTGCGGATTTATCACGTTTTTCCGGTTGTCGACTCTCTACAGTCGCTCAGACAAATCAGATGAGGAGTGGTCCTGTGACGAATCCGTCACCCCCTTCTCCAACCGTCCAACGTGACTATTCAGGAGTCCACACATGAAACGTACCATCCTCGCCCTCGCCGCCCTGTTCGTCCTGCCCGCCTTCGTAATGGCTGCTGAGACCGCAACGGCCGAAAAGACGATCGTCGAAACCGCGATCGCCGGCAAGTTCAACACCCTGGTCGCCGCCGTCAAGGCTGCTGGCCTGGTTGACGCCCTCAACGGTGAAGGCCCACTGACCGTGTTCGCCCCCACCGACGAGGCCTTCGCCAAGCTGCCCAAGGGAACTGTCGAAAACTTGCTGAAGCCTGAGAACAAGGACCAGCTCGTCGCCGTCCTGACCTACCACGTCGTCAAGGGAAGCTATCCTGCCGCAAAGGTGCTGCAGAATGACTCGCTGAAGACCCTGCAAGGCGGCTCGATCGCCGTGAAGCAGGACGACAAGGGAGCCATGGTCAACGACTCACGCATCCTGAAGACCGACATCGAATGCAGCAACGGCGTGATCCACGTGATCGACACCGTGCTGTTGCCGAAGAAGTAAGTCGCGAAACGCGAGTAGCGAGTAGCGAGTATCGATTAAGAAGACGAGTTCGCTTTGAGCGTGCTAATCTCAACCAAAAAATCCGACTGACGAGTGAATCGTCAGCCGGATTTTTTTTGCGCCTCGCTGACGAGATACAGTCAAAAATGCTCTCTTTGGGGAGAGTCGAGCCAAGCGAATGAAGGGCATCCTCTTCAGCCACGAAGTGGCGTCACAAGAATTGCCGTGGGTGCCAACCCACGGATTTGGTTCTTCCCTACAAGGCTTCCACGGCGTCGAATCGTCGGCTTCGCCGACGATTCGACGCCGTGGAAGGGATTCGAGGTGGCTTGCTACCGGGTGCTGACGCACCCGGCAATTCCTGTATCGGCACTTCGTGCCTGCCTCGCCACTCGCCACTCGCCACTCGCCACTCGCCACTCGCCACTCGCCACTCGCAACTAGCAACTGCACTGCAACTAGCAACTAGCAACTAGCAACTCGCAACTCGCAACTCGCCCCTTGCCCCTCGCCTCTAACTATCAATACACGTTTCCAGGAAGCGTGCGAGTCGATAGAAATCGCTGTCCGGCTCGATGAAGCGGACCTTGGTGACGAGGGTGACGGGATCGACCAGTTCTTCGAACGGCACGTAGTGCAGATCGAGCTGCCCGGAAACCGAAACCATCACGCCGTTGAGTTTCTCTTCAACGAGCGCGCGATAGGCTCCGACCCCGAGTTGCGATCCGAGCATCACGTCGTAAGCGTGAGGCGGAGCGCAACGTGATTCGTAACCGAGTTGCAACCCGTTGATCTTGCGAGTCCGTCCGGTTCGCTCGGTATATCGTTCGCCCAATAGCGACGAGATCATCGAGGCGAGGTTGACCGACGAGATATTGATGTGTCCGTGATCATCACGGCTGATCCCTTCCAGGTACTTGGCTGGCAAGTACTCCGCCATCCCTTCGGCGATCACGATCGTCCCGTACTGACGTCCCTCACGTTCGCGAGCCATCATCATGTCAACCATGCGGTCGATCACGCGTTCGAGCGCCATCACTTTACGGGTCTCGCCCGTTTCATTGTTGATGACTTCTTGCGCGGCCAAGGCGCCCCGAATGTCTTCCACGCTCATCACCATGCTGGCCTCACCGGCGATTGCCGCACCGTAGGCCAACCAGCCGGCGCTTCGTCCCATCGCTTCGCAGAGAAAATAGGAGCGACCGGCGGCGGCATCGAAGTTCAAGTTACGGATTTCTTCGGCCAAGGTTTCCACGGCGGTAAAGAAGCCGAAGGTGAAATCGATGCCGGAGTAATCGTTATCGATCGTCTTGGGTAGATGAATGATCGGAAAGCGACGAGCACCGGATGGCAGCCTGTCCTGGAACAGTTTCAATTTGTTCGCGGTCTTGAGCGTGTCGTCACCGCCGATCGAAATCAGCGCATCGACTTCCAACGAGCAGAGGCCCTCGTAAACGCGGCGGAGCGGTGCGACCAGTTCGGGATCGCTCAAGTGATCAGGAGAACTCACATGCTTGCCCGGGTTGGTGCGGGCCGTGCCGATCATGATGCCGCGGCTGCTGCGAGCATTGGTCAGCGAGTCATGGGTGAAACTGAATGTAGTCTTCGCCTTCGTGCAGCGGTCCGGCGGCGGTGTACTCGGCCAGCCGACTGTAACCATGCTTGATGCCGTAAACTTGGGCCCCTTCTTCCAGGAACGAAAAGGCTGCCGTCGAGATGACCGCATTGGCGGCCGGTGCCGGACCACCGGCAAACAGGATGGCAACGCGTTTGATGTCGAGCGAATGATGATCAGGCATGGCAGGAATCAGAGGTCATGAGTGAGGGGGAAGACAGGACCAATGATTCTAAAGATGGACCGGCCACCGCCAAGACGGCGCGAGGGAATCGCCGCCCCAGAGGCCTACAAGGAGGCTTTGACCGCCATTAGCCCCCAACGTGGTCCGTCAACCCCATGTAGGTCCCGCTACCGTAGGTCAGTCTCTCCGAGACTGACATTCCCGCTACCGTAGGTCAGTCTCTCCGAGACTGACATTCCCGCTACCGTAGGTCCGTCTCTCCGAGGCTGTGAACAAATTGAACCGCGGTGAATTACTGTAGGCGAGTCTCTCCGAGACTCGCACGAAACGCAGCAAAGCTGCGGGTGTCCGCCTTGGAAAGGCGGACCTACAGTAGCAACCCCAATATCTTCACAGCCTCTCCGAGACTGACATTACCGCTACCGTAGGTCAGTCTCTCCGAGACTGACATGTCAGCTACCGTAGGTCCGTCTCTCCGAGACTGACATTACCAGAGTCTCGGAGAGACTCGGCTACAGTAGTCTCCCAGAGACTCGGCTACGGTATCATCTTCAGCTGGTAATAACGCGACTCGTCGGCCTGCATCCCAGCCTTCATCGGGTTCTCCGCGATGTACCGTCGGAGGTATTCAAACTGTTCGGGACTGCGGACCAGGTGGTCGAACTGGTCGACCTGCCATCGTTCGCCCTGCCGGTCGATTCGCCGATTGATCTGACGTGCCGTAAACGTTTCCATTCGTTGCACTGCTTGAGCATCTGAGTTTCACTGGAAAACGAACAGAGGAAGTGAACGTGATTCGGCATCACGACAGCGTCGGTCAGGATGTATCGCTCACCATCAAACCGACGAAGACTCTCCAGGACAATTTCCGCGAGTTCGCTGGACGAGAGACAGCAGCAACCGAATCCCTCGTCGAGAAACTTGTCGCGAATCTTGAACATTTTGAACTGCAAGACAGACCTACGTGGAGGCGGGAGCTCATCCACGCGTCCTCGCCAGGCGTGACACGGATCGATTCCTTCGTTTACAAGCAGCAAGTCGATTTCGCGGTCAATTCTTCGCCGCGCGGAGGACGGCAGCGAGTCGGCCAATCGCCAAGTCACGAAGGTGATCGCGCCGGCTTGCGACCAGTGTGGGAGTGTTCGAGAAACAACGTCCCAATCTGCGGCCCGATCAAAGAAGTGTAGATCGTCGCGTTCCATAGTTGCCCCCTATAGGTAAACGCAAAGACAAATCAGCAGCAGTATAGGATTTTAGCGAAATTCACTACCGTAGGTCACTACCGTAGGTCAGTCTCTCCGAGACTCCCTACGATGTTCCAGAGTCTCGGAGAGACTCGGCTACGATAGCTTCCAGAGTCTCGGAGAGACTCGGCTACGATAGCGTTCCAGAGTCTCGGAGAGACTCGGCTACGATAGCCTTCCAGAGTCTCGGAGAGACTCGGCTACGATAGCCGTTCCAGAGTCTCGGAGAGACTCGGCTACGATAGCTTCCCAGAGTCTCGGAGAGACTCGGCTACGGTACAACCAAAAACGACCAGTGATCTTCTCCTGATTGGCCGATCACCACGCCGCGTTGCCTGATGCCTTGGTCTTGAGCGACCCAATCCTCGGCCGGCACATAGGCTCCGCGCTGCAGCACGAGTGTGGGCTCATCCGACGGCGGACGATCGTCGGCTTTGATGACGACACAAACATCATCACTGCGTGTGGCGCCGAGTTCGGAGCGGTTATCGACCGGCGCATCGCCGTTATCGTCGACGCCGGCAACACCCGGTTGTCCATCGATTCCAGCGCGAATCATGACCAGTGCGGTCGGATCAAATCGCTGGACGTCGATCCGCTGGACACCGAGTTCCACCAACCGCGGGTCGAGCGAAGAAACGGAAATCGAACCATCGGCATCGAGCGGCAGTGGCGAGGTTTCCTGCAACCACTGCGACACCGCCAAGCGAACCGGAGACAAATCGGGCGGAGGCGAGGGCGCCGAGAGCAGCGACCACAGACGAACCGCAGCCGCCAACAGGATCACGACGACAACCAGCCCTAATCGCCGAGGAGCACGGCCCGGCACATCGGCCTGATCAACTGGCCCCTCCAGCCCCGCAGCGTTCTCCACCACCGCTCCACCTCTAACGAGGAAACTCATGCACCACCGACTGCTGCCGAATCTCACCAGCCGTGCGATCGTAAACCCGAATGGAGATCTTGATCGTGCGCGGCATCACGGTGGAGGGAGGATCTGAGGCTTGCGAAGAGACCGGTGCTGCCATTGTCGAAACCAGGACCAGCCGTATTAAGTGACTCGGACGTATTCTGCCAATATCGAGTGTTGACTTTGTTCTGGACCGCTCCCAGAATTCGTCATCGCCGATCCGGTCAGATTGAAATTCCCAGCGGCTGCAACGGTAAGTTGAAACGAGGCTTGATTGAAGCCATCGCCGTCGTAATTCTCCGACCAGGTATCAATGACTGGCTGTGACAAGGAATTGTACATGGACCCCGAGTCGGGTCGGCAAACCAAACGTAACGCCGGTCCAACCACCGGAGTATATGTTCCAGCAACCACGAAGCGACCCGAGTTGGCCCACCCGCTGGATACCTGCCTTCAAACGTCATCGCCCCACTTCCAATGAGCCCTGAAAACTGCGTTGAAAACAAACTGCCGAAGGTATTGCGTGGAACCCCTGCAAGTCGTCTCAATCACCTCGGACCCACCGACCATTCCGCCACCCATACGGACGTAGCCAAGTCGACAAACTCTCCGCGCGGCCCGAGGAAGTACTCGTTGGTTCCGGGCGGGAGCGACGTCGGCTGTCGAAACGAACACGCTCGGCGCCGTTCCGCGATCGGATTGATCGCTGGCGAGTTCACCGAGATCAACGCATCGTCCGTGTTGGCAAGTCCGAGTTCGTCCAGTTCGTCGGTCACTCCCATCGCCATCATCATCACCCGGATTGCCAGGCAAGTTCTGTCGGGGCTCACTTCCCATCCAGATGAAGTTCGGCGTGTCCGGATCGTAAACCTTGACGTCGAAACCAAGCACATCCGATGCGATCACATCGGCGCCGCCACGATACGTCGGAACCGCCGTCGCCGCAGCCGTCGCGGGCGACGTTCGGTTGGCCACCGTATAATCGGTGAGACAAAACTCCGGTCGCAAGAATCCGACCATCGTGAATCGACCGTAATTCACCGGTGTCCCGGTAATCGCCTGTCCGAAGCGATCGTCAGCGTCGTCGCGGTCGTTCGAAGTCACCTGTTCCTGGGCAGCTAGATGTAGGGATGAGGAGGACAGAGCCAAGCATCGGCATCGTGCTGCGCAGGATCCGAGCTCAAGGTTATCGGCATTCGTACGTGGGCAAATCGATTCTCCGGCCGAGCTAGCGACTGCAGAGCTGTTGGCTGCAATGCCTGCCGCCGCATCTCCTTAAGACTGCGTGTCCGCCGGCATGCCATAGTCTGCCGTCACCCAGGCCCTCGAGGTGTCCCATGAGTTCGTGACTCGCGCCACCGACAAGTCCATCATCTGCTGCACACGTGCGAGTCCCGTCAACCAGGTGGGTCGTCACGACATCAAGACGCCGGCGGGCCACTGCAAGTTCGGACTCCACGGGCCAACCTGAAACCTGGCGTCCTGCGTCGCAATCGGACGAATCAGAGGCGGCGTTGCACCAGCCGGCGGCACCAGCATCGGCAGCTGACCAATATCTTCATCCGTGTCCAGTCACAGGCGGCGTGGCACTGGTTGCCCCGTACATTCGACGCGGAGTCATGTTCAGGTCGGGACGAATCAACAGGATTCGGCGACGCAGCGACAAACGGTCCGGAATGCCATCGGACAGTCCGGCGCCGCCCGACCTCGTTGACCACGTCGACGAAAATGCGGATTCCCATTGCCGTCGTACGTCGGCTGGCCAAGCGAATCTCGCGCCCAATCGGGAGCACAGAAATAGGCGATCTCGGCATAGTCAGAGTAAAACGGGACGAGCTCGAAAGCATCGCAAGCGTGTAGTTGCCGATCGAAATCCCGTCTGCGGTGACAAAAGTCCCCGGCTGCCATTCCCCGCCAATAGATGCTGCTTCAAAGCGATGCGCTTCCAGCACGCCGCGCGGGATCAGTCCCACGAACGGTGCATCCGCTTTCGCTCTTGCGGTGAATGCAACGTAGTCGTCGAGATCGCCGTAGCGACTCGTGGGCAAGTAGCCGGCCTGCGGCCCGACATTGTTGATCAACTGTGTCGTCCCATCGGTCCACGGCCCTTCATAGTACGTGAAGTAACCCGACGCCGCATCGCGTGGCTGCGGAGCGACCATCTCAGCCGTCATCCGGTCCAATTCATCCCGCATCGCGAACGTAATGTTGCGCAGCGTACCGCTGAGTTCCAACTCGCTCTGGCTGAGCGAAATCTTGTCGCCGATCATCTTGAACGCGCGAGTCAACGCCAACATCATCAACAGCGATGCGGTCAACGCGATCAGCACTTCCAGGACCGTGAATCCAAGTCGCTGTCTCGGCGTTTGTCGGCGGGCAAGTTGGAAGACGTTCATTATTCCTCCACGCTCGAAAAGATAATCGTATCTGTCGAATTGTGACGCTGACCCGGTTCGTAGGCGACCGGAATCGAGCGATCGATCAGGTAGAAACCTTTCGGCCGTTGGTATCCTTCACGCGGATCGATGTACTCCCTGCCGAGCGCACCCGGTATTCGGGTCGACCTGGAAGTAACCCGATCGTGAATCGCACCATGAACACGTTGCTGTGATGCGTCGTCAGGTTTGCCAGCCGCGAGGCATTTTGGAAGCGGAACTGAGAGTCACGCGACATCTGACGGAAGTCCCGGTGAAGTTCCGCTTGCGAACGTTCGAACAACCCTGTCCCTGCGACCGAGTACACCAACGTCCCGGGCTGATTGGCCAGCCGGAACGTTGCCGCCATTGTTTCCCGCTGCGTTGGGAACGTAACGCAGTGGAGGCATGTTGACCTGGTACGGCGGCCTCCTTGTGGCGGTGTTTCCACACCAATCGTGAAGGCCTGGAGGTTCTGCGCCTTGGCTCGATCATCGGGGAACTCCCCGGGACCATCATCGGCATCGTCATTGTCCATCAATCGAACGTCAAAGTCGGGATGCGGACGCAACAGTGACATGTCGTGCGTTCGACGGAGCATTGATTCCGCTGGGTTGTAGGCACCTGTCCGTAGATAGGTCTGCACGCTGGGCAGCGTCGCCCCTGCCGCCGGAGCAAAGACTCCAGCGAATCGACTCGGATATCGGAAGTCGAGATCGATGTTACGGAAATGTGTGCCCGACCACGAAAGCAGACTGTTGGTGTAGCTCGTCGCGTAACCACGTCGACTTTCGATGAATGCCTTGAAACCAAATCCGAATCGCGAATCGACCTCCGTCTTGTAAAAATCTCGCTGTCCCTTGACCAAAGGCGAGCCGGCCACATCGTCCAACTCATAGACGGTCGAGTGTCCCCACGCCAAGGATCGGTAGACCGAGCCATTGCCGTACAAGAATCGACGAGTTGATCGGATCGCCCGGTAGACCGATTTGATGATTCGTCGGCTGGGCACCGATTCCAGAGATCGAACCTGCGATCGCCGGGGCGTCGGGACGTTCTCCCGCATCCAGCGGTTGTTGGAAGGCAAGCGTCGTGTTGGGATCAAAGGCACCTGAAAAAGTCGCCCCCTGACGCACGTAATCGGGCATCGTATTGAGGTTGATCTTTCCTTCGGTCCGATGACGATCGACGTAGTTGTATGGCGGCTGCAACGTGCTCACCACGCGGTTGAAGACAAAGTCTTCCGGCTGCGCGGGAGCCGGCCGAGGCTGAACGCTAAGCGGATCGATCCAACGTCTCTGCCCGAACGACACCGGGCCGGTATCGACTACGTCAAAGATCTGCTCAAAACCGGCCCGTTTACCGGTCAGCTGACTAAATCCTAGCCGCGTCGTCGAGTCGACCTTTCTCTGATTGAGGTTGGACAGGTCCGCCAGATTGACCACGTCATCGGGGTTGCCATCACCATCGCTGTCCGTCGGGTCGAAAGCGCCGAGATTGCGTTCAAAACCGAGCAGATGTGTGAATGGTCCGGGAACCTCTCGATGGGGCGGTGAACTGTAAGTCGTGCCGGGACTGAAGTCGATATTCATCCGCGTTGCCGAGGTCGCCGGAACTTGGATCAGTTCATAAGGCGATTGGAACGGACGATCGCTATGGGTTGGCATCAACAAAGAGACACCAATTGGATAGCCCACGTAATCACCAGGCTGCACCCCATCGGGCGAACCGGCAAACGCCGTGAAGGGAGCCGCCGGCTCACCAAACTCGCGATTGACAAACCCGAGAGTCTGCGGGAATGGATCGGTAGGGAGGTCAAAGCGATGCTGATCAGGCTGATGAGCAAAGTTGGTGTTCAAGTTGTTCGTCAACGTCGCCTCGGGCACATTATTCTCCCAAGCCGATGTCAGTTCAAAGTTGAAATAGGGCCGTTGGGCCAAAGCAATCGTGTTATTCGGCTGCTTGTATCGGAGCACACTCTGCAGCGACATCAGTGGAGAACGTTGGGCATAGAGGAGCCGTTGATAATTGCCGATGTCGCCCAGGTTCGTGAAGGTCGTCGGCATCAGCGTGGACAAGGGTCGCTCCCGAGCACTGTCCGGAATCTTGCGACGAGTGTCGAAGGCGAGTTCAATGACGGGCGTCGGAGTGGCGATGTCGACCGGCTCGTTTGCGTTCCCATCCCCGTCACGATCGATCTGCTGATTCATGTCCTCCTCGCCATTGAAGACGGTCAGGTCCATCGAAAGCATATCAACGGTGACATACGGATTGTCCGTACGATTCCAGGGGCGAGTCGGATCGGCCAAACGTTGCAGGAACACGGTCGCGACATCCTGATACGTCCCAACACCAACCCAACCATTGACCTTGAGCGGCCGAGTGTTGTCGTCGATCTCATCAAACGGCACATCGTCATGAAGGCCGACCATCGTTTTCATAGTCTCGATAGCCATCACAGAAGTCATACTTCTCCATCGGATTGGTCGCCGCCGCTATTGATGTAGTACCTCGGCGCTTTGTAGTAGTTTCGTCCTGACAGCGGAGCGCTGATGTTGAACCCTACACCGACCAGGTCCTCCGGTGGAATGGTCGGAATGACGGTGGGCGCTCCGGGCAGATTCAAGTAATCGCTCCACTCCTGAACGACCGGTCCGCCAGCGGGATCCGCCAAACCTGGCGAAAGACACTGGGCAACGATTGGCAAGACGTTCCGAGTGCGATAATTCGTAGAAGGCGCTTGAATTGGCGTCCCGCCCCAATCGTCGGGCGGCGGCAGGGTCCCTGTCCCCAAGTCAAAGTATCGCAATTGTCGGCTTGCGTTATTGTTGGGATCGATGAAGAACTCGATCTTTTGCAAACTCGGCTTGTATGGCCAGTTCAGCGCTGCGGTCGACTCTCGCGTGCTGCCCAGAATTGTCTTGGTCCGCGGCAAGACGACTGCATATTGCCCGCCTTCCAACAGGGCAGGCACGTTTTGGTAGGCGTTGGTCACGTTGTTGTAAACGCCGGAGAGGAAGAACACGTTGTCCGCACGCATCCCACTGTTGCTCGCGGGATTTGTGACATTGAGTCCTCCATTGGAGTTCGGTGTCAGCGGCGTGAACCAAACGAATCGCTCGAGGTTGATCACTTCGGGAGGAAGCGTAGTTGGATCGAGATCGTCGTCATACAGGTAGACCTGGTTGTCTTGGATAAACGTCCCCGTGGGGTCGACCGGGCTGGCGACCTCCGACACGTGTCGAATCCGCTGACTCCAAGTGCTGTTGGCATCGCCCGGATTGTGGTCCGCATTTGCGCCAGTCAATCCATTGAGCGGATCCGCGATCTGGCCGGGACCGGCCGTCAGCGTTGACATGCGTTCCGCTTCGTTCACCCACAGGGCACTGCGACGATGTGCCGAATTGGGCGATCCATCCCGATCGGTGTATCCAACGGCGAGTCGCCAAACGGGGCTCTCGGATTGAGTATTCCCAGGATCGCCGCCGTGCGACCAAGGTCCAGACGCGGAACGGTTCCCGTGAAATCGTAGAGCTCCGCAGGATAACTCTCCTGAGTGAATGGTGCCCGTCTGTGTTTGCGGGCTTCGCAGGCTACGAATCTCCACAATGGAGCTCGCTTCGGGGATTCGGAACTGATCGAGTGTGCTGTCCGATTCAACGGGAGGCATGCCGTCGTTGTCGGCCTCGTCATCCACAAACTCGCCGTCAAGATCCCGATCTCTTGGGTTATAAGTCATCGGATCAAACGTATGGAGATTGCGCTTCACGCGACGATCATGGAACGAAATCGTCTCGGTGAGCTCCAGCTCGCGACGCTCCATCCCCCAGACCACGTTGGTGGCTGCCGTGGTCAGGTCGAAGCCGTTTGTGTCGAACGGATTGGGGTCGTAGCGAAGCCGGGTCATGATCGCGTTGGTATCGCGAATGTCGACGGCATTGACCGCCCACTGCGCCAAGCGTTTCGCGACGTATCGATTGCGAAATGCTCGACGTCCGCTGCCGCTGTCGTCATGCCCACCGGATAGGGAAAGTTCGGCACTAGCTCCTGCGTCGCATCGGTGGGATCGACGTCAGGGTCAAGAATCAGGCGGAACATCAGGTAGTACAGTTGCCGAGCCAACAGCTCGCCGGCCGACAGCGAAGGCAATTCAACCGGAGCGGCAGCATCGATCGGGGCCGTATCCATCGGCAAGTAGTTTGCTCGCACCGTGGCCTGAACGTTGTACGTCGTCACCAAGGGGTTGGCCAACTGCGGAAAGGCGGCTTCGGCGGCCGGGGTGGTTGAATCGACTTGCGACCGTCTCGATGGTTTCATCAGTGAGTCGATACATGTCATTGTTATCGTCCTGGCCGTTACCCAAGGCACGATTCAAATTCAATCGACCTCCTTTGCGCAGCTCCAATGCCACGACTCGTTCGATTTGTTCGTTGATGGTGTCCGAACTGGACTGTCGCAACGTCGCCGGCAACCGGCCGATCACGTACTGAACGATGCTTTGACCTCCGGGCAATTCAACGACATCCAAGGAACGACTGTCGAACGTCAACAGGCGGTCGATCGACTCGTTCGAATCGGCGACATCTCCCAGCAGCTCAACCAATCTTCGCGAAACCGCCTTGGCCGTTCCACGCTTGACCAAAGAATAGAACTCCGCTGCGTTGAACGGTTGATCATTGCCGGCCGGCTGATCCGTCTCGAACTCGTAGGGCTGGTTGTTGACTTCGTTGATCACGACGCCCGGGAGTCACAGGAAACGGGTTGGTGACCGCAGCTCCGACAAGGTCATCACGCGTGTTGCCTCCATTGTCCTTTCGCATCATCGAGCGACCGTGCATGTCGACGGCGCGACCCAACGGCACGTTGAACGTATGCGATGTTCCGTCGAGCCGGATGAATCAACCAGGACAACGGGTCGCTGTACGCCAACTGGCCGGTCGGCCCAAGCTCCTGACCCGGCATGGCGACGGGGAAGGCATCGATGAGCGAAACAAAGTCGAAAGGGACCCCGCCATATCGCGACTGGAAGAGATTGCCAATCCTCGTCCGCAACACATCGGTGCGCGGGTTGCTCGTCTGCGTAAAGAACTGCGGTTGAAGTGGACTGCCCGGTCGATACTCGTCAAACAAATGACTGAAATCGATCTCGGCGGGACCCACCCCACCGCCACGACCAAAGACCTGCAGGGCACGAGCGGTTGAAAAGAAGTCTGCATCCGGTGCAGCGCCGCCTCCCGGACTGTAGGTAAGAGGCGGGTTCGGGCTGCTGAATCGTGCGCTGGTCAGCTGCGACCATGTTCCTGCGCGATTCAGGTTGATCCGGCCATCGAGATCCTCGATCAAGGGAGCGACAAGCGGGCGAATGATCGTCCCATCCGCCAACGTCTGTGGAGGCAAGGAAAAATCGACCCACAGACTATCAGCAATCCCGTCCCCGTCGTTATCGACGTCCCAAGGCCCATTGATCAACCAGGTCGCCAAGTTACCGAGGGCCGCATTGTAGGCAGACTGGAAACGTTATCGTATCGATCGGCGTATTGAGCACCGCCTGCGGATTGCTCCCGCTGAATTCCGGCGCCCCGTCAAAGGGATTGCCGTCAAGATTCAAATCGTAAGCGTTCGTCCCCGAAAAGAACGAGTGCTCAAAGTTGAGCGGGCGGTAACAGGCTGCTCGAATTCGCTGATACAGAATACGAAGCCGCTGTGAATCGGAGGCGTTGGTTGCGGTCAGATTCGCGTAAGACGATAAACTCGGGGGGATCGGCGTGCGCCGTCGCCATTGTCGTCAAACCAGATCGGAGCGTTCATCAAATAGTTGATGACCGAAGGGCGATGGTACGAGGGAATGACACTCGGAGCCGACTGAGGACTCAAATTGGTTGCCGCCGCGACTTGTGGAAGAATGGCGCGGTGATCGGCGGGCTGCCAGGACAAGAACCAGTTGTCAAAGTCGGCGGCGTCGTACAACTCATCGGGTTCCGCAAAGGCCGACTGACGGCTGACACCGGTGATCTTCTGGTTGGGCAGCAAATCGCGACCAAACTGTGCGTCGAACACCGAATCCAAAGCGGGATTCGCTGGGTTGGTCGAATTCGGAATCGAAACCATGTTGGCACCGCTAGCGTTGCGTCCGCGACCGTTGAAGGGGACGCCATTCATCAAAAACAGGTAGCCAACGTCGTCGGTGACTTCGGTCCCAAACTCAGATGGATCGTCGACGATTCCGTTCGCGTCGTCGTTGAAATTCGCCAACCCTGGGGCACCGTCTGGACCACCGCTGTAGAGCAGCGCGTTGGGGCTGTCGGTGGCCAGTCGATACAGGTTGACCGTTTCCCCGTTGTACTCGACTTCCGATGTGCCCATCTCGGCCAGATCGATCACAAGACATCCAGCCAAGAAGTTGTCGGTGGCTGTGGCAGCGGCATCGAGATCGGTCCCAAACGAACGGATCACTCGGAATGTGTGATTGGCTAGCGGGCCTTCCAAGAACGTAATCAGCCGTCCGGCGAACACATCGTTCAACCGATAATCGGGAAGGTTCCTGGCTCGCAGCAGGAGTTCGTAATTCGGTGGGAAACTCGTTGGGGTGGGTCGCGGCAAAGGGGCGACCACCTGTGAAGCCATTTCCTGAACAAGAGGCGAGTAGGGCGGCCCGTTACCATCAATGTGCCAACTGGCAAGATGGATTGGAAACTTGAAGAGGGTTGAAACCGGATCGGTCTGATTCACCGGCATGGGCTGGAGCAGCATGCCTCGCTGCGGCGCGATCCCCAACGTCGCTGTCCCCCAACGTCGATGGGCCACTCGCATCCGCAGATGATCGGTACCCCACAAGTCACCCAACAAATCTTCGTGGAAAGCCGGCGATTCCGGATTGGAATCACCTGCGACGATCGTGTTGATGATCGTATCGAAGATGGGGGCGGGGTCGATATTCTCGGCGCGCTGTTGCGCAGCGCTGACCGCGATCTGGTTTTGCTGCGACGAAAACACGACAAAGCTGACGATCAAGACGCTGAACAGCGAAAGCATTCCCAGCGCGATCAGCAGGACGATCCCATGACGGCGATTTCGACGTTTTCCAGAAGACATAGTCATAACCTGATGGTGAAGTTTTCCAGCCCGAAGGCTGATGCCCGGTTCCAACCGGTCGGGCGAGGCTTGATCATCAAGCCGATGAGAAAAGATGGTTGGACGGTTTGTTCGATAAGTGTTCACAGCGAGATGTTCATCGTTCGCACCGCCACGACGTTTGGCATCTTCACGATCGTCGTCACGCGACGGTTGTAGTCGTTGTCCAAATTGGTCGTTCCGGGAAGAGTGTATTGGTAAGGGACAGCAAGTCCCATGTTGGCGCCACCTGTCGCGACCTGTGTCGGATGAAACAACCAATCCCCGCCGCGAACTTCGATCGTGGCACGATACAACGCGGGATTACCCGTGTTGAGCGTGGGCTCCGCCAGTACATCGGTCACCTTGTACCAGGCAAATCGATTGATGGCCTTCGTCGGGAATCCAGCGACCGAGCATCACCCAGTCACCCACACCGATGTCTGGATTGCAGGCCGCCGAATGGACGTAGGTGAAAACGCCGACGCCACCGGTGATTGGCCCCGGCGCTGACTTCGACAATCCCCAGCACCTCTTCATCGTAAGTCGTCTCGCTGGCTGTCTTGGTGGGGTCGTCCCATTGCTTGGCGGTGTAGGGCGCCAAGTTGAATACATCCGCAGGACTGGCCACCGTGCCTGGTTCGTTGATCGTCAGCTTGCGTGTTTCAAAGACGACGATGCTGGCGTCGTAATTGCGACCACCTGCTGACGTCGGGACCAGGGTGATCATCGTTGAGTATCGTCCGGTACGCTGGGACGTGGTGGGCCCAGCCGTGGCGCCAGTAGGGCGCACCAGCAAACCGGGTGGAAAATCGCGAAACTCGCCGGTGGGGCGGAAAAGCGGAATGTCGTCCCGTTCACTCAACATGATCTTGGCCGACACGTTCGTCGGAATCGACCCCGCGTTGACGGGCAAACCGACGCGATACATGCGTGGCGTCATCGCGAACTGCGCCGCGCCGCCAAGCTGCTGGCTCGGAGAATACTGCGGGTTGTAGTTCAGGTCGTAACAGGGAAACTGCGCTCGGTCATAACCGTTGATCGCGCGAGCTCCTGGCGCTGCCGTATCATTACGAATGTTACTGGTGGCCGACAGAAAAGCTGGGTCAATGCAAAACGATGGCCGTGGCAGCGGCGCCGATTGGAATTGAACCTCGATTGGATCATAGAGCCAATCGATATTCGGCGAACCAGGCGGAACGGTGGGTGCAAGCGTTGAGAGATTCAAATCACGATAACCGCTCGCCGGCAATCCTCGAGGTTGCGGGAGCTCGGCACGAACTTCGCCCCGAATGATCGGCGGCTTGGAAAGGTCAACGCGGCGATACAATGTGTTGACACCCCGAGCGACCTGATAACCAACTACCGCGGGTGCGAGACCGCTATAGGTTGCCTGACCTGGCGTTGGATTCCCAGCTTGATTGAGCTGGAACGAAAGCAGCGAGCTATTCGGCACATCGATGTGCGTCAATTGCTCCGGAAGCCGTCCCACCGCATTGCTGATCTGGTTCTCGATCGCCGCCGCCGTCGCATCGCTACGCAGCGCGTTGTTCGCGTTGTTGGCAGCCACCGGCAAAATGGATGCGATGCCAAGCAATCCAATCAGCAACACACCGATCGCGAAGATCACCTCCATGATCGAAAGACCAAGACGCACATCAACAACAGTGTGCTTGCGTAGCTCGGTCTCTCCGAGACCGAGAATCGTATACCTGGCGTGCCTCGGAGAGACACGGCTACGTGTATGGAGACCGAAATCGCTCATTGAAGGGTACCTCTGGCTAGCCGTCGGGAGTCGAATAGTCTCGCGCGGATGAAGTCTGCTGCGGTTGGTGGGATGGCCGGCGTCACCTCAGGATGCACATTGACCAAATCCGAACCCACGGCCGTCCCTTTGAACGGCGAAGCAACCGACGACAGGTCGACACGACCGCTCAGTGGGCTGATCGTCAACCAGGCATTGTCTGTATTGGCGAAGTTCGGCAGGACATCCGTGCGAGGTTCGTACGTGACCGGCACGTTGGCTGCCGTGACAGTCGGTGGTCGCTCGGGATAAACGGAGGTGCTCTCCGGCAGCACCACGCCGTTCACTTCCGCAATCAACATGGACAAGGGACTGGCGACCGCCTCGCGGATGTACACATAGTCGTCGCTCTCGGTAGTATTGTCCGTCCCATAGTTACTGAGGTATTTGTCGATATAAACCGAATCGAGTTGCCCGCTGCCGTTGAACATGACAATGATGTCGCGGTATTCGTAACCGGTAACCGACCCTCTCAGGTAAGGACGATCGTAAACGGGCGTACCACTCGCGCTGGTGATTCCGTTGGCGTCCGAGATCGCGCGCGGTGAAAAAGCCACCACCCTCGATCCGAAACCAGAACAGGTCAGATCGATCACCGCCTTGCCAGGCAAGGGAACCTCTGCCATCGGCGATGCGATGGGAGTCGTATGGAACCGGAAGGTCACCTGGTCACCCGTTTGCAGACGCGACAGGGCGGCGGTCACCGGCGCACGATTCCGAAGCCAGACACGGACTCCCGCGTCCAATGCGTTGGTCACACCATCACCGTTCAAGTCTGGATCTTCCAAGCCGACGGCTGAATAGATCTCGATCGCTGCTGGACGCCCCGCCGGGACCCAGACTTCATAGGCCGTGCCGAGTTCCCCGAGCGCCACCAGGTCGCCAGGATTGACCGGACGTTCTCCCAGCAGAATGTTGTTTCGAGCAATTGCGGTCAGCAGACCGGCGTTGGATTGAAGACAAATGATCGACGGAGCGACACCTTCGTTGCTGAACACCGCCGTCGCTCCCTCAAAGTCACCGCGGTACTGGAAAGCCATCTGCACAAACGACAGACGATTGCAGTAGTTCGCACCATGTGTCGCGTTGTAGATCGGATCGTTGATGCTGGTGATATCATCAACGATGCCTGAGGTCGAAGGAGCAACCGCATTTTCCGCGCGATGCAAGCGCACACCAAACGGTCGCCCGGTCCGGATCGCCTGAGCCCGCGCGTTCTCAAAGGTCGCTTTGACCATCGTCGCCGTGCGTGTCGACACGTTCTGCTTGAGACCCTCTTTGACGCGAGGCAGGGCAACGACGGTCAACACCAGCGCGATCGTCAGCGCGACCATCATCTCCACCAGCGTGAAGCCGGCGTGTGCCTTGGCATGCAAATCGGTCGATGAAGTTCGTGTTACGCTCATTCTGGATTATCCGAAGCAATGTTGTCCGCATACGCCTCGTCCACCTGGCCGGAAGCGGTCAAGAATGCCGCCCCCAATCCAACCGCGGGATTGGTCCCGTCACCATGCCAACTGAACAACGTGGCCGTGCTCAGGTCGGCGAACGGAGTGACCAGATTGTCTGCATTCGATGCGTAGGGAGACGTGTTGTTGTTCCGCAGTTGCGCGTAGGGGTCCGGGTATTGAAAGGATCCGGTCAAAGTCAGGCCGGCAACGCCTGTGAGTTGCGTCATCCCGGTGCTGTACCGCGGACTGACTCCCATGCGATCGGTCGTGAAGTCACCGCGGCGATCAAAGGTGCGGCGGAGACCAAACTCGCCATCGCTGCCGGCACTCATCACCAACGGGGAAACCCGATAGGGATCATCCAACATCGTGATCGGCACCGTGCTGTCGTTATTGGTGAATCGAAAATCGGTGCGAAGGTAGTCGTTCGGATCAGCGCCATCGGGATGTTGCCCCGGCGGCAGCGGCATGGTTCTGCGAATTCGAAAATTGCGACCCACCGGATCGCGAATGAATTCATAGGGAACACCCCACGGATCGACAATCTCGGGAACGGCATCCCCATCGACGTTGGCGATGCTGCGCGGGCTCAGTTGGTCGAGCGCCCGCTGACCGAAGACCTGCGTGGTCGCCAAGATCAGGTACAAGCATTCGGACGACTCAAAATCTCGAGTCCATGTTTCTCCAGCAGGAGGCGACGCCCCTGCGGGCCAAAGTGCGGTCGTCAAATCGATCGTGTACCCTCGAACGGTTCCGAGTCGCGTGCGAAGCGTCGCGTTTGCGCCGTATGCTCCGGCCGAGTCGATAAGGGGGGCGGTGAAGACAGCCGGTACACCCGCTGCATTCTCAATCTGAGCGCCGGTATGAAACGCAAATCCGGCAACTCGTCTCATCTGAGCCCATTCACTGGGTTGTTCGACTTTCGCCGCCGTTGCAAACGTTCCTGAACCGATTGCAAACCCAGTGTATTGAATCCGAGCTGGCGGATAGATCAAATCGGCGCGGCACTCGGGCATCGTCATCCGCATCAGGTCGCGGCGGGCGAGCATCGTGACTCGGTTCTGTTCCACCGAGCTGGAGGCATTGGTTGTATTTCCGACCAGTCGCACTGGGGCAAGGCTGATGTCATTGAGCTTCTGCTGCAGAATGACGCTCAACGTGCGCACTTCGGACTGTGCTCGCTTGATGCGAGCATCCTGTTGGGCACCCGTCAGCGCGATCGTGAACATCCCGGTCAAAATCCCCATCAAGGTGATCACGACCAGTAGCTCGACCAGCGTGAAGGCGAGTAATCGGCTTCGCGTCGGCAGCGACGTTCTGGAAAGGTGTCCCATACGGGTCATGGCAGGTCATCCGCAAACGTGGACTTGGTGAAATTCGCCATGTTGTCCTTTTCGTAAGCTTCACGCACCATCTGCGAACTCGCTGGCATCAAGGCGTCCAAAGCGAACTTATTCACATTCGGAACGATCAAGCTTTGAGGATCGGCGGCAGTCGGATCGGCGACGATCATCGTGCCCGACGGGTACTGCCAATAAACTGGGTTCGTATCGCCCCAGATTCCGCCATCCAAGTCGATGACCGCTCCATATCTTCCATCCAAACCGGGCGAGAGAACCTGGAACGTATTGGGGCTCATGATCTCCCACGCATTGAGCGCGGCGGTGTGAGTCCCGTACGTCGTTCCGGAAGCGGATGGATAGGGCAGATTCGCATTGATACGTTCATCAAAGACTGGTCGGACCATATCCAGCTCGTCCTCGACGACACCGATGTAGGCATTCAACTGCCCCACACTGGCGTCGAGCCGATAGGTGCGTGAATCGAAGTAAACGAAGGGAGAACCCTTCCCGCCACCGCGGTAAACGGGAAACAAGTCGGCGCTGGGCAACGGGACAACCCCCGGCCATGGTGGCGCGGTGATCGCACCTTCGTCCGTGCTCTGTACACGATTGGCGAACGAAACCACAGCGGAGGTCGATGGCGACGAGAGTGTCAGATCGTTGGTCTCCACGTCCAACAGTGCATTGTCGCGCGCCGTGTTGTATTGCCACACCGAAGGATCCGTTGCGTTGGTGGCCGCGGGTGCAACCGTCGGCAGCAACGCCAAAGGTCCTCCGGCGCCCGTGAAGGGCAACTGCGGGTCGCTACTGAATCCGCCAAGCGCCCAAATCAGAGACTCAGCTCGATCCATCTGATAAGGAACAAAGTTTCCTGATGTCGTGACGACCGCGGGACCATCCGGCAGGTCATCACACATCCGAAACAGCAACGTCAACTCAGAGAGAGCAATGTCTGGAAAGATCTTGCGGTAATGAGCTTGCACGATGGGCCAGGAAGAGAAGTCGGGCGGATAGTCGCCGTACTTCAACTTGTAGGCCTCGACCGCCTGCGCCAGCCCTTCGACCTCGGCGCGAATGCCGGCGGTGCGACCGCGAGCCAACACCTTGGTGATCGCCGGGATCGCGATGCCGGCGAGGATGCCGATGATCACGATCACGGTCAGGATTTCGACTAACGTGAAGCCGCGGCGCTCACGTCTCGGGGGGACTCGCATTGCGTTCATGATTCGCTTCTGGACTCGCATGCAGGGATGTTCGGGGGAGGGTTCGGATTGGGGATTTCGATTCTTCTCGTGCTCGTGCCCGTTGAGTAACGAGTTGCGAGCAGCGAGAGACGAGTTGCAAGAAACAAGTTGCGAGAGACGAGTGTCGAGAACCGAGTGTCGGCTCGCTGTCGCTGGACAGCAATTTCGTATCATTCGTCACCGATTGACGATGTCACTGCCACTCGCCGCTCGCTTCTCGCTTCTCGCTTCTCGCCGCTCGCTTCTCAATCAAGTCAAACCGGTGATCAATTCGACCAGCGGCATGAACAGACTGATCACGATGAAGCCGACCGCCAAACCGAGGAACACGATCATCAACGGTTCCATCAACGCGGTCAGACCGTCGGTCATCACTCGCACTTCTTCGTCATACGTGTCGGCGACCTTGTACAACATCGTGTCGAGTTCGCCGGTCTCTTCGCCGACGTCGACCATGTTGACCACGAGGTCGTCGACCACGCGTGATTTGATTTTGGTTGCTCCCCAGAGTGCCGCCAGCGCTGCGCCGCCGAGGATGCCGTACGTGCCGATCATCGTCAGCGTTTGGACCATCGTGCCGTCATCCAGCTTCGTCCCCTTGGCCGTCAACGCGACCGACATCAACAGCACTCCGGGGAACGCGCCGAACAGCGCCCAGAACACCAGTGCCATCGGATGGAATCCCAGCACGCTGTATTCCTTCAGCGGCTTGCTGATCACTTCCCCTTCGCGAATCGAATCGTTGACGCGGGTGAACATCCGCTCGAACATCGCGTTGCCCGACGTCTCGCGGGTGATGTTGATCGCTTCGAGAATCGGCACACCGCTGGAGATCAGCGTCCCGAGCGTTCGTGTCGTTCGTGCCAGAATGTTCTTTTCGATCAGGCCGCCGAAGATCGGCACCTTGATGATGAACATGTCAAAGCCCATCCGCCCGTGACGGAATTTGCGCAGCAGCTTGATCAGAATCATCATGCAGACCGGCATCGCAATCAGCAAGAACCAGTAGCCGGCGATGTAGTTACTCATCGCGATCAGCAGAATCGTCGGCGCGGGCAACGACAGCCCGAACTCCTCGAACATCGTTTCGAACGTCGGCACGATGAACAACATGATGAACGTCAAAATCAAGATCGCGACGACGACCACGATGATCGGATAGATCAACGCCCCTTTGACTTTGCGTTTGAGCGACTCGGCCCGCTCCAGGAAGTCGGCAAGACGCTGCAGAATCGTCTCCAACGCACCGCCCGCCTCGCCAGCCTTGATCATGTTGACGTACAGTCGGCTGAAGACCTTCGGGCACTTGGACATCGCTTCGCTGAGCGTCGACCCCCCTTCGATCTCATCGCACACGTCCATCAAGGCATTCTTCAGCTTGCCCGGCTTCTGGTTGTTTTCCAGAATCTTCAAACTGCGGAGAATCGGCAGACCGGCGTCCTGCAGAATCGAAAGCTGACGCGTGAAGGCGCAGATGTGTTTCGTCTTGGCGCCACCGATCGCAAAGCCCCGCTTCTTGCCCGACCTGCCTCCACTCTTCGCGGCTGCCTGTTTCTTGACGGAGATCTTCGTGACGAAGTATCCCATCTGGCGAATCGTGGTTTGCGCCTCTTCCTCATTGGCGGCATCGATTTCGTCCCGGATCTCTTGTCCGGTCGCGTCCATCGCTTCGAATTGATAGATAGGCATGGCTGTAGTCTGTAGTCTGTAGTCTGTAGTCTGTAGTCTGTAGTCTGTAGTCTGTAGTCTGTAGGCTGTAGGCAGGCTGTCGCGAGAAGAAATTCGGTTCTCGCTTCTCGTCTCTCGTTTCTCGCTTCTAGTCTTGAACGGTTTCGCGGATCACTTCATCGAGGGTGGTGATGCCGTCGCCGGCCATGGCGATCCCGAACTCACGCAGCGGGATCATCCCGAACTTGCGGGCCTCTTCACGCAGCTCGTCGGTCGAGGCATTGCTCAACACCATTTCGCGCAGCGTGTCGTTCATCACCATCAGCTCGAACAGGGCGATGCGGCCCTTGTAACCGGTGTTGTTGCAGTTGTCGCAGCCGACACCCTTGAAAAACTTCTTGCCCTCGATGTCCTCCCGTTTCATCCCCAAGTCGGTCAGCATCGCGGTTGAAACCTTGGCTTCTTCGCGGCACTTGGTGCAGACGCGACGGACCAACCGCTGGGCCAGGATCGCTTCGACCGTGGCGCAAATCATGAACGGCTGGATCCCCATGTCCTTCAAACGCGTGACCGTCGCCGGGGCGTCGTTGGTGTGCAGCGTGCTGAACACCAGGTGGCCGGTCAGCGAGGCTTGAATCGCGATTTCGGCCGTTTCCAAGTCGCGGATCTCGCCGACCAGAATCGTGTCGGGATCTTGTCGCAAAATAGCACGCAGACAACTGGCGAAGGTGACGCCGACGTCGGTATCGATCGGAATTTGGATGATGCCGTCGATGTCGTACTCGACCGGATCCTCGGTCGTGATCAGTTTGTCCTTGATGTCGTTCAGTTCGGTCAGCGACGAATAGAGCGTGGTCGTCTTGCCGCTGCCGGTCGGACCGGTGACCAACACGATGCCGTTGGGACGGTCGATCGCCTTGCGGAAGTCGGCCATCATCGCTTCGTCCATGCCGACGTTTTCAAGACTCAAGTTGACCACGCTGCGGTCGAGCACTCGCATCACGACGCTCTCACCAAAGATCGTCGGCAAGACGCTGACGCGAAGGTCGACCGGGTGACCACCGACCATCAATTCGATGCGGCCGTCCTGCGGCATCCGGCGCTCGGCAATGTCCAAACTGGCCATCACCTTGATCCGAGTCGTGATCGCAAAGGCCAAGTGACGAGGCGGCGGCACCATTTCGTACAGCACCCCTTCGGCCTTGATGCGAATCCGGAACTCGTCTTCGAACGGCTCGAAGTGAATGTCGCTGGCGTGGTCCTTGATCGCCAACAGCAACACCATGTTCAACAGCTTTCGCACCGGTGCCGAATCGGCCAGTGCCTCGGCGTCGGTGATGTTGAACTTCTCGTTCTCCAGCAGCGAAATCGCTTTCTTCAGTTCTTCGTCGTTGGCCAATTGTTGGACCAGCTTTTCGACGCTTTCCGATTCGCTGTCGTAGTGACGCGCGATCGTCTGCATCACGTCCCGCTCGGTCGCCACCACCATCGCGATGTCGTAACCGAGGAAGGTGCGCAGTTCGTCCTGGATCGTCAAATTCTGCGGGTCGCAGGTGGCGACGGTCAGCAGGTTGTTCTCGAACTTCAGCGGCACGACGCGATAGAGCTGGGCCATCGTTTCGCTGATCTTGCCCAACACGTCCTCTTCGAACTTGGCGTCCTCGAGCGAGACCGTCTGCATCCCCATCTGCTCGGCGAGCGCCTGAATCAGCTGCTCGTCGGTGATCAACTGCATGTCTTCGGCGATCTTGCCGAGCAGCGTACCGGGCTGCTGCTCCTGCTCCTCGAGAATGATCTCAAGCTGCTCGTCGGTCAAAAAACCAAGGTCGACGAGAATCTGTCCAATGCGACGAGGGGCCATGTTCAGTTACCAGATGACTGCGTTGAAAAGTTAAATCGATGTGTCATGCATCCGCTGCGCGTAAACGGCTTCCAGCCTGTCCCCCGTACGATAGGCTTTCCAGCCCGTCATAGATCCTAGTTTGTATTCGACTACTCGCTTCGATCGACGGCCTTGGAAGGCCATCGTACTCGCTTCGATCGACGGCCTTGGAAGGCCATCGTACTCGCTTCAATTGACAGGCTGGAAAGGCCATCGTACTTGCTTCGATCGACGGCCTTGGAAGGCCATCGTACTTTTAGTGGTCCTCGGGGATTGGGATCGCTTCGTCGCCGAGCCCACGCCGTGATTGCACGATCCGCTTGGCCAGGTCGTCAGGACGATGCGACTTGGCGAGCACATCCTCGACCGTGACCAGCTCGTTCTTCCAGTGATTGAACAGGGCATCGTCCATCAACTGCATGCCGAACTTGGCACCGGTCTGCATCGCACTGTTGATTCGGAACGTTTTGTTCTCGCGAATCAGGTTGGCAACGCCAGGCGTGACCACCAAGACTTCGTAGGCTGCCACACGACCGCCGCCGATCTTGGGCAACAGTGTTTGGGCGACCACGCCGATCAACGTACTGGCCAATTGTGTTCGAATCTGGTCCTGCAGGTTTCCCGGAAAGGCATCGATGATTCGGTTGACCGTTCCCTGGGCACTGTTGGTGTGCAGCGTGCCGAACACGACGTGGCCCGTTTCGGCCGCGCTGATCGCCGCTTCAATCGTTTCCAAGTCGCGAAGTTCGCCGACCAGAATCACGTCGGGGTCCTGTCGCAACGCACGGCGAATCGCCTCGGAGAAACTGGGAACGTCGACGCCCACTTCGCGCTGGTTGATCGTGCTCTCGATGTGGTCGTGATAGAACTCGATCGGGTCTTCGATCGTGATGATGTGGTGGTCAATCGTCTCGTTGAGCAGATTGATCAAACTGGCCAGCGTCGTACTTTTTCCCGAACCGGTCGGGCCGGTGACCAGGAACAGCCCGCGGGGACGATGGACCAATTTGACCACCGCCTCGGGCAACCCCAACTGCTCAGGGGTCAGCTTGTCATTGGGAATCTGACGCAGCACCATCGAAATGAAGCCGCGCTGCTTGAAGACCGACACACGAAATCGAGCCGCGTCTCCAAAGGCAAATCCAAAGTCGGCACTCCCCGCCTCCTGAAGCTCCCGCTGGCATCGTTCGGGCGTGATGCTCTTCATCAACCCGACCGTGTCTTCGGCCTCGAGCGTCTTGGTCTCCAATTTCCGCATCCGCCCATGCAGGCGAAACACCGGAGGCTGGCCAACGACGATGTGAATGTCGCTGACGCCTTGCTTGATGGCAGCCTGCAAGAGTTTGTCGATAAGAACGGTGGCCAAGACGCGGCTCCTCAGGTCACAGTTTCAGATGGGTCGTAAACCAGAGAACCCGCGACGGTGTGACCTCAACCGTGTCGCGAGTCCCAACATCTGGGATTCTGAATGTCTGGAAGGATGTATTTGAAAAGTTGTTTGATCGCGATGCATGTCAGAGAGTGCCGCCAATGAGCGATGCGGCTGGTTCCCTCTGAAAGCGGTTGGCGTCGTCGTGACGTCTCCGCCTGATGCATCCCATTATTACTGCCGCATCGCGAGACACCAAGAAACGAGCATACTTTCCACCGAAAAGCGCTCGCTGCGACGGAATCGAGGCCGCTAACGCCAACGCCAGAAACTCGAGCGATCGATCCACGCCCGAGGCAAACAGCAGCCACCCAGCCGAAGTAGCGCAAGCAGACCCGCCTGTGACTGGGCGGCATCGCCCGATCCAGCCCGAAAGCAGGTCCGTCGAAACCTCCGGCGGCCCGGCAAAGCCAACGAGAATCCGGCCTACAGCGAGGCCAAATCCTTGACGATGTGGCTGAATGCCAGGTCTTCCTGCTCGGTCTTCTTGGCCACTCGATAGACCTCTTCGAAGGTCGTGATTCCGCGGATCACCTTCAGCATGCCGTCGGCGTAAAGCGTTGACATACCGTTCTTTATCGCTTCCATGCGGATCGTCTTGGTGGTCGTCCCGCGGAACATCAACTCGCGCAGCTTGTTGTTGATCAACATCAGCTCGTAGATCCCGATCCGACCGCGATAGCCGGTGCGTCCGCAGTAGGGGCAACCCTTGCCGCGAGTGAACTCGGCCTGCTTGACCATCTCGGGCGGAATGCCCGAATCGCGGATCACGCTTTCGGGTGGTGTGTACCTAACCTTGCAGCGTGGGCAGATCGTTCGCACGAGGCGCTGAGCGAGGACCGCGATCACGCTACTTGCCACCATGTAGGATGGTACACCGATGTCCACCATTCGTGATATGGAACTGGGCGCATCGTTCGTATGCAGCGTACTGAATACCAGGTGTCCAGTCAGAGAAGCCTGAATTCCCATCGATGCGGTCTCATGGTCACGCATTTCGCCGACCAGGATGATGTTCGGGGCCTGACGCAACATGGCGCGAATGATCAAGGCGAAGTCGAGCCCGATGTTGTGCCGGACCTCGACCTGGTTGATCCCCGGCAGGTAGTACTCGACCGGGTCCTCGGCGGTGATGATCTTGCGGTCGGGCCGGTTCAGGGCGTTGAGTGCGGCGTACAGCGTGGTCGTCTTTCCGGACCCGGTCGGACCGGTCACCAGGATGATCCCGTTGGGGCGGCGGATCAGGCCGTTGAAGTTTCGGTAGTCGCGTTCGGAGAGACCGAGCTGCCGGACCCCCACCTTGATGTTGTCCTTGTCCAGCAGCCGCATCACGCACGACTGGCCGTGATTGGTCGGGATGATGCTGACGCGGAGGTCGAGCTGCTTGTCCCCGACGGTGATCTTGATCCGCCCGTCGGTGGGGCGTCGCTTTTCGGAGATGTCGATCTTGGAGAGGATTTTGATGCGGGCGATGATCGCCGAGAGCATTCGGCGGGGGGCGTTTTCGCGTTCGACGCAGACGCCGTCAATTCGATAACGGATCCGCACCCGATCTTCGAACGGCTCGACGTGGATGTCGCTGGCCCGCAGCTGAACCGCTTCCTGGATCATCAGGTTGACCAGTCGGATGACCGGGGCGCTGCTGTCGTCGACGTCTTCTTCGTTGCGTTCGCTATCCGAGTCGGTCTCGGTAAAGTCGATGGCCGTGTCGGTGAATTCCTGCAGCATCGAGTCAGCCGATTCCCCTTCGACCTGACCGTAATACTTGTTGATCGCCGCGGTGATCGCCCCCTTGGGGGCCAACGCGGTTTCGATCTTGCGGTTGAGGATGAACCGCAGCTTTTCGATCGTTTCCAGGTCGAACGGGTCGGCGATCAGAATCCGCAGGGCCCCGTCCTCGTCGCTGAACGGCAGCACATTGTTTTCGCGGGCGACCGACTCCGGCACCAATTCGATCACCGAATCGGAAATGTTGGCCGATCGGAGGTCGACGAAGGGGATCTTGTGGTGCTTTGCCAACGCCTGGGCGACTTCCTCGGGCGTGGCATACTCCATCTGGATCAGCACGTCGCCGACGTCGGAATTGGTGGTTTTGGCGACACTTTCGGCCTCGTTCAACTGATCGAGGCTGATCACGCCCTGCTTGAGTAGCAAGTCGGTAAAGTCTTGTACTACTCGACTCATTGCGAAGTCCCTGGGGGAAGATGATTTGGGGGAGAAAAGAGGGCAAAACTTCGTCGCCGGCCCACGGAAACAACTCGCCAAATCCCGGAAGGATCAGCGCAGACCAAGGGCGGCATGAAGTTTGAATCTGGCTCTAGGATACCAGAGAAAGCAGCGAATCGCAGCAGAAATCGGCCACAGGAAAATTTAAGAGGCGAGGGGCGAGGGGCGAGGGGCGAGAAGCGAGAAGCGGAGTAGCGAGCAGTCGAGCAGTCGAGCAGTCGGCACGCGGCAGCGGCAGTCGAGCAGTCGGCGCCACTCGCGCACTCGGCAGTCGGCACTCGCAGCGACGCGCCACTCGAACTCGCACTCGATCTGTCACTCGCCACTCGCCACTCGACGTCTCGCCACTCGAGTCTCGCCACTCGCTTCCTACTGTCTTCCTAAATCCCGGCTCGGACGACGCCGACGGCGATTCCGATGACGTGGGCGTCGCTCACGTAGATGGGATCCATCGCGTCGTTGGCGGGCTGCAGCCGAATGCGATTTCCCTCGGGATACCAGTACTTCAGCGTCGCCTCACCCTCGGGGGTTTGTGCCACCACCATTTGTCCAGGCGACTGCCGTTTCCTGTTTCTGAATCACGACGTAGTCACCGTCGGCGATGTGGGCATCGATCATCGAATCGCCGGAAACCCGCAGGATGAACCGGTCATCGCGAAACAGCATCTCGCTGAAATCGACCAGTTCGCTCTGCTCAAAGGCGAGCGAGGTGGGCCCGGCGGAAACCATTCCCGCCATTGGCAGCGAATGGCCGCTGCGATCGGCAGCATGGGTCAACTCAATCGCCCGCGACTTGTTGGGGCTTCGCCGGATCAGTCCTTTTCGCTCGAGGGCCCGCAGGTGGCACATCACCCCGTTGGGACTCTTGATTCCGAAGTGCTCGCCAATCTCACGGACGGTTGGACCGTATCCGCGTTTGACGATCAAGCGATCGGATCATGTCATAAACATCTTGCTGGCGATCGGTGAGCTGACTGGACATAGGGCAAGGTCCCTTGGCGGTGGGCTTGGGGCTGACAAGACCGTTAGGGGGTCGACAAGCACCCTGGCGAATCCTGACTTCGAGGCAGCGATTTTGCCGCTACCGGGCGGTCTGAGTCGGATCGCTCGGGCTACAAGACTCGCCTCAGATTCTATCACATGCTAAACACGTGTCCATAATAATTATGGGTGGGATGCCGAGAACTCCCATCCCGAAATGGGCGATGGCCAACATCCCCACTGGAATGCACCACCAGGCGAACCAATGGAGTCGGTCTTGCCGACTCCAGCCGATCAGCCAAAGCAGCGAGACGATCCCGACGACGAACGAAATCGCCGCCCCGATGAGCAACTCGATCGGCGAGTGGGCCACGGGTAAGCCAGCTTGATGGTTCTCCCACAGGTCGCGTAGGGTCAGCACGGTGGCGCCGAGGATCGCCGGGATGGCCAGCAGGAACGAAAAGGTCACCGAGTCCTCGTTCTTCAGCCCCATCAGCCTGCCGCCGAGAATCGTCGAACCGCTGCGGCTGATCCCCGGCAGGATCGCGACGGCTTGAAAGCAGCCCACCAGAAACGCTCCCAACCAGCTCAGCGATTGGTACTCGCCGTCACGAGGGCGAAGTCGGCCCAGCAGGATCAGCATGGTTCCGGTGACCAACAGCATGACGGCGGCCAACAGCGGACTGCGGAGCAGATGCGGAAAGGCGATTTTGATCGTCACGCCGATCAAAGCGGCTGGGATCGTGCCCACGATCAGCAGCGGAATGACTCGCCGATCGCTGCTGAGCAGGCTCAAAATGCGCCGCCAGAAGACGACGAGAATCGATCCGAGCGTCCCGGCGTGCAGAATGATTTCCAGCGTGGGCGATTCGCTCAGCTCTCCCATCAGTGCCCCGAGAATCACCAAATGCCCCGACGAACTGATCGGCAGAAACTCGGCGATCCCTTGGACAACGGCGAGAATGATGATTTGATACACGGCGTGGCTGCGGGGAGAGTTGAACTGGGCTGTCGGGACAAAAGCCGCGCAGCCTCGGAGAGGCTGCCCTACGGTAGCCGAGTCTCTCTGAGACTCGGATGAAGCGCGGAACGACTTGATTTCTTCATCCTATGGTTCAGTATCGTCGCGATTCTCCTAGAAGGTAGTTCCTAGATGGACCAGTCCGAGCCACAGCCCCCTGACCCGTCATCGGTTGCAGGCGTCAGCGCGGATGCGCCGGTTGTACCAGAGGGCGATGTTCGCACTGAACTGGGCCATCGCAGTGAGCCGGATGGCATGCGCCGGATGATCGGGCAACTCCGACGTCGCGGTCCCTTGCGGTCGGAACGCAGCGGGTCGCTTCAGTTCGCGGAGACCTGCTCAACGCCATCCGCGGATTTTGCATGGGGGCGGCCGACACGGTTCCCGGCATCAGCGGCGGTACGATCGCGTTGATCATGGGCCACTACTCGCGACTGGTCACCGCGATCAGCCATTTTGACGTCAAGCTGGTCGGGCTCCTTTCGAAACGCCAGTTCGCAGCAGGCAGCGAACCACATCGATTTTCGTTTCCTCGCCGCCCTCGGCGTCGGCATCCTGGCTGGCATTGTGGCCCTCTCCGGGCTGATGCATTACCTGCTCGATGTCCATTTGCCCGAGACACTCGCCGTGTTTCTAGGACTGCTGGTGGCGAGTCTTTGGGTGGTCGTTCAGTATGTCGATCGCTGGTCGCCGTCGCGCATCGCCGCCTGCGCCGGAGGCATCGTCGTCGCCGCAGTGATCTCGTCGCTTCCGACCGGGCACGGCAGCATGAGTTTGCCGTTTCTCTTCCTTGCCGCTTCGGTGGCGATCTGCGCGATGATCCTGCCGGGAATCAGCGGCGCCTACGTGTTGCTGGTGTTGGGCGTGTATCACCCGATCACAGGACTGGTCAAGAACCTGGCGAAGTTGCAGTTCACCATGGAAGGCTTGGTGCAGATCGCGGTGTTCGCCTGTGGATGCGCGTTCGGTCTGCTCACGTTCTCGCGACTGCTGCGGCGACTCTTGGAGCAAGCACCGGGCCTGACGATGGCGGCGCTTGATGGGATTGATGATTGGCAGCGTCGGCAAGCTCTGGCCACTGCAACTGCCCACACCCGAGACCGCGGCGCTCGAGCCCAAGTTTCGCGTGATGCAGTACGTCTCGCCCGCCAATTGGACCGGAAGCATCCCGTTGCTGATCGCGTTGGCGATCGTCTCAGCGGTGGTCGTGCTAACGATCGAATGGATCGCGACACGACAAACGAAGCAGGGCGTTTAGGGCTTTCAAAAAAGGGGTCGCCCTACCGTAGGTCCGCCTTTCCAAGGCGGACACCCAGCAGCGTTGCTGCGTCAATGCGAGTCTGCGGAGAGACTCGCCGACGGTATGGAGGCTCGGCTTTACGCGAAGCGTTGGATCCGAATCGCCGACGCCTGACCTTGCGGCGTGATGTTGACGTTGATGAACGAGTCGCCCGCTGGTGTGCCTGGTTCGGTGCAGGCATGGATGGGGCAAACGGAATCCAACTCGCTAAGATTTCGAATCGGAAACAGATCGCCACCCAGCGCGCAGAGACTGGCAATCATCTCCACCATCCCGCCACCGGCGCCCAGGTTGCCGATGTGGCCTTTGGCGGTCGTTACCGGTGGTTGATCACTGGGATCGCCGAAGACCTCGGCGATCGCCTCGGCCTCCTGCTGGTCGCACTCGCGTGTTCCCAGACCGTGGGCGTGAATGTGTCCGATCGATTCGGGATCGGCATCTCCCAGAGCGCCGCGAAGCACGTTGATCGTTGACCGCTTCAAGAAGTCAAGCACCGCGCCTGGCCCCACGGCGCTGCTCCCATAACCGACTGACTTCGCCGAGGATGGTTGCACCGCGAGCCTGCGCATGTTCCAGTTCCTCGAAGATCATCGCGCCGGCTCCTTCCCCCAACACGCTGCCATCTCGTGTGCGATCAAAGGGGCGTGACATCGTCGCGGGGTCCTCTTGATTGCTGGCCAGCTTTTCCTGCATCGACGCATGCAGTGTCCGCAGCGAGTGAATGCGAGAGCCAGTGGATCCGACGACCAACACATCGGCATGTCCACGCTGAATCGTGCTGTAGGCTTCCGCAGCCGCAGCACCCGCCGAGGCTTCTCGCACCGTGATCGAATTGTTGGGTCCGCGCAAGTCGTTGTAGATCGCAATGTGGCTGGCCGGCATGTTGGGCAAGTACTTGAGCAACCACAACGGGTTGACCTCCGGCTTGCCGTGCTGGCCCCATTGATCGAAATGGAACTTGCCCTGTTCATCCAAACACTTGGCGATGCCGACCGAGAACTCCTCGGGCAGCGACATGATGTAGTCGCACCCATAGACGACACCGCAGCGATCGCGATCTCGGTTCTCGGCGCTAAGTCCGGCGTCGGTCAGTGCGCGCTGGGCGACGGCGACACCCATTTCGATCTCGCGGCACATCACCTTGGTGCCTTTGCGGATGGTCCGCTGCAGCATCTTGTCCAGTGGACCGTAATCTTCAATGGCTCCGGTGAACTCGCTTGCCTCGGCACCGTAATCGACGCAAAGCACTCCCTGTGGCACCCGCGTGAACGGACCGATCCCACTGACTCCCTCGCGCAGCGATTGCAGCAAGCTGGCCGGATCATTTCCCAGCGGCGAGACAACGCCGAGCCCCGTGATCACAACACGGCGTGACGAACTTGTATCCATGAGTCGTGGCTAGACGGAGGTAAGTGAAAGGAATGCCGCGGGGAATCAGCTCAACCGCAAGTCGGGAAAGCCGGGCATTCTAAACAGGTTGCCGCCGTGCTTTGAGGGGGGTTAATACCGACCTCGGGTCGTTCCAGCCGGGTCCACCGCCACCTGAGGGACTGGCTGGGCGGAGGAATGGGTCAGATTCTCGGAGGCCCGTCCGCGGAACTGGATGAACAGCAACGCATCGGCCCGCCCCGAGGTCGTCCCCGTAAACATGTCCATGTTCAAGAATGGCACCGACGGTATCGACGACGTCGGCTGCGCATCTTCCGGGACTGGCGACCACGCCGCAGGACAACAGCAGCACCATATCGGAAGGCCAGCGGAAACGTTCACGCAAACGCCAACTGACGACCTGAGGGACGTCGATTCTCGCGCGATAGACCTCGTTGTTCGGCAGCGGCAATTCCATGTCGACCGGATTGAGGCGATCGACCTGGTCGATGTCCGCTTCGATCACGCAGTCGATGATTTTTCCATCGGTCGTCAAGAGCGGGCTGATCGCCAGTTTGTAGCCTTCCTGAATCTCGCCGGTCTCCGGCTCGTAGGGTGGCCAGCCGGTAGCCGACGGACGGATACTGCGAACGTAATTCCGTCCGCGAATGTTGACCAATTTCTCAGTTTGTCCGTTGTGGGTGACCATATTCAAGTCGTGGGTCTGCCTGGCATCGGTTCGCTGACGCAATTGGTTGAGGACAATCGCCGCGTTCTCTTTGCTCAACAACCAGGCCTGAACGCCGGGCGAATCGACATTGACATGCTGCATCAACATGTGGGCCTGGCTCCGCCAGTTGGCGTTGCCCACCCGCATCACTCGCAGGTTCAAGACTTGCGGGTCCTTTTCGCCGGCAACAAATCGATCCACCACCCCGGAAATCACCTGGTGCATTTCGTTGGTGTGATAAACCGACAGTGAATCGCGATTGGCATTCATGAATCCGAACGGCTCGGTGAACCAGACGTCGGTCCCCGTCTCACGAACGATCCAGTCGATGATCGCCTGCTCAGGCCGATCGTTATTGGTCAGATACCCCGTGTAGGGACGTAAGTCATACACCCGATGCTCTTGTCCGGCCGCGCGAGGAAGTTGCCCGCCAGCCGCCGCTGCGGCCCGCCGGAGGATTTCCCGAGGGACGCGCCGCAAAGTTCTGGTTCTGCATGCTCGGCGGAGTTTCCGCCGTGGATGGAAAGGCCTGTTGGGGTACCGGAATGTTGGTGCCGGCGGGCAGTGGCATCCCCTGGGCTTCGACGCGCGCGGCGCCGCAGACAAGCATGATGACCAGAGCAAATGAGAAGAGAGTAAGCAGACGCATCGATTCCGTTCCCTGATCGACTCGGTAGTGACCGACAGCAGAGACTGTCCCTAGATCAGCGGCTATACCGCTTTTCGTCCACTGACAGCAAGAGGAATGCAAACAGATTGCTAGCGAGCCCCCGTACGACGGGCTTTCCAGCCTGTCATCTTCGTACGATGGGCTTCCTAGCCCGTCATCTTCGTACGATGGGCTTCCTAGCCCGTCATCTTCGTACGATGGGCTTCCTAGCCCGTCGCGCAGCTTCCGGTTCCAATAAACCGACGGCCTTGGAAGGCCATCGTACGGCAATCTTAGGAGAACGACGGGACAGGCTGGAATGCCGATCGGACGGTTACTGGTTCAGCTGCTGGTTCATCTCTCGAGTGGCCTCGGCGACGGCATCTTGCCAACGCGCGTCGCCGAACCGTTCTCGATATTCTTCCCGGGCGTGGGCAAAGATCAGGTTGCGGGAATTGTTGACCACCGCGCCAAGCCCGTTGTCATCCAAACCCAACAGGACGTCGGCTGCGGCACCGCCTTGGGCGCCAAAACCGGGAATCAGGATCCAGCTATTTGGCATCGCTCGTCGTCAATTCCGCCAGTTGCTCGGGGTAGGTTGCTCCGACCACGGCCCCGGCCGGCCCATAACCCGATTGGCCAATGCGACCCTGGTTCAACTCGGTCAGCAGTTGCGCCACGGCCTGGTACACGGTCTGTCCATCGGTCTCGCGGTCCTGAAACAAGCCACCGCCGGGATTGGAGGTTTTGACCAGGACAAAGATACCGGCTTGGCGCCCGTCGCAGACCTCGACAAACGGTTCCAAACTGTCGCGGCCGAGATAGGGGCTGACCGTCAGGGAGTCGCTTCCCCAGGGGCTCTCGGCACCCAGATAGGCATCGGCGTAAGCGGTCGCGGTGCTGCCGATGTCGTTCCGTTTGCCATCGGTGATCACGAGCAAGTCGGCGCGACGAGCATGCTGGATCACGTTCCCCAGAGCGACCATTCCGTGCGGGCCCAGGGCTTCGAAGAACGCGGCCTGCGGCTTCACACAGGGGACCATGCCGGCAACGACGTCGATGATCTCGCAGCAGAACCGTTGATAGGCCTCGGCCCACTCGGCGAGCGTCTGGTTGCGGACAGCGTCACGAATCGGGGCAGGCAGCTGTGCCTGACGCGGATCGAGCCCCACGCAAGTGATCGAGCCCGTTTTTCTGACTGCTGCCGCCATTCGATCCGCGAAATGCATGATTCTGATCCGTTTCTGAGCGCCTGTCCGAAAAGGGGTCGGACCCGAATGGCACGAACTTAGGTTGTCACTGTGAACCTCGGGCGCTAGCCGTGGGCCTTCGCCGCATCTTAACGACGTTTTCGTGGCCCACGGCTAGCGCCCGAGGTTCAAAGCCCGTGCCATGCGGATAGGTTTTGAGTGGTCGGTCCTGGTGTGCTCGCCGCTCGGGCGAAGCTGCGAAGAATCTCGGCTGAACGGGCGAACCGGTCAAGGACCACAGTCACCTAGCGAGCCTGCGGCGTCTTTTGTAGCATCTCGGTCTGAGGAAAGTCGCTTTTCCGCTCCGCCTCGGCGTGAGCTGACAAGGCAGCATGGCTCTCCTCGGGCGGGCTGTAGCGCAGCCTGGTTAGCGCGTTTGACTGGGGGTCAAAAGGTCGGAGGTTCGAATCCTCTCAGCCCGACTAAGCGAGAACCCGTTTTTCCAATCATGGAGAAATGGGTTTTTTCGTGCGCGGGGGAAGCGAAGATCGGTTAAGAAGAAACGTGACGCAGAGACGGGGGAGTCGCAGGGACGCAGAGAAGAGAATGGAGGAAATTGAAAGAAACGCAACCGGTTTTTCCTTCTTCGCCCTGCGCCTCCGCCCCTCCCGCGCCACTGCGTCCACTTTTTCTTCGCCCACATATCGCGCGCCATTGATCCTCTAGTGACTACTCGGGTCTGTCATGACAGAAAGCTCAACGAAGCCGCGATCCCGCAGCCTCATAAGCAGGATCATGCGCGTTTTGCTGAGGATGATCGCCTGCTTGCTCCTGGTCTTGCTTCTGGTCTTGGGTTGGAACACTTGGCGGCTGGAATCTCGGCAGATCGAAGTCCCGCCGGCGGAGCCGATTGAGCTGGACGAACAGCCGATCGTGGACCGTTTCGCCCGCGCGCTGGCGATCAAAACGATCTCCGACGCAAACCCGGCCCGAATCGACGCCGAAGTGTTCGACCAGTTCAAGACGTTCCTGGAAGAATCGTTTCCGCTGGTCCATCAGCACCTGACACGGATGACGGGGACCGACTTCGGCGACGATCGCAACCAGAGCCTGTTGTTCAAGTGGCAGGGGAGCCAGGCAAGCCAGCAGAACGTGAGAGATCAACCCAAGGCGATCCTGCTGATGGCTCACTACGATGTGGTGCCGGTGGAATTGGCGAGCCTTGAGGACTGGACGCATCCACCGTTCTCAGGCGAAGTGGACGACCAGTATGTCTGGGGGCGAGGCGCGATCGACAACAAGGGCGCCGCCATGGGCTTGATGGAGGCGGTCGAGTACTTGCTTGCACAGGGCTTTGTACCGGATCGCACGATCTATCTTTCGCTCGGACACGACGAAGAGGTAGGCGGCCAGCATGGCAACAAGCCAATCTCAGATTGGATGCAGCTCGAAGGCGTGCATCTCGACTACGTTCTCGATGAAGGGGGCGGCATCTTCAATGACTTTGCCGGTCTCAATCAACCCGCTGCCTTTATCGGCATCGGTGAAAAGGGGTATGTGACGTTCGAGTTGAGTGTCGAAGTCAGCGAGGCAGGACACTCATCGATGCCACCGCCGCTGACCGACACCGCGATTGGAATTCTCGGTGAAGCGCTACATCGCCTGCAGGAGGCTCCTTTTCCTGCTCGGCTTGAAGGAGGCGTCGACCAGACACTGGATTACCTGGGCCCCGAGATGCCGCTGGTCAATCGCGTTGCGGTTGCCAATCGCTGGCTGTTCAAACCGCTGCTGATCCGGCAACTCAGCGGCACGCCGCTGGGAAACGCGGCGCTTCGCACGACAGTCGCGCCGACGATTGTCGAAGGCGGGATCAAGGACAATGTGCTGCCGTCGCGAGCCTCACTGACGATCAACATCCGCGTGCATCCGAAAGACAAAGTTGAATCGGCTAGTAAGCACATCGCAGATACGATTGATGACGGGCGGGTCACGATCCAACCGTCGGCCCTGCAAAAAGAACCGTCAAGACTCTCCTCCACGGAGTCGACCGCCTTCAACCAATTGGATCGCACGATCCGCGAAATCTATCCCACGGTGGTCGTCGCTCCCTTTGTCGTGGTCGCCGGAACCGATGCGACACACTTCGATAATGAACGCCTGAGCGACAATGTCTATCGCTTCGTCCCCTGGAGACTCGGGAAGGACGATCTGAAACGAATCCACGGTGTCAACGAGCGTCTGTCACGCGACGATTACGTTCAGCTCGTTCGGTTCTACGAAAGGCTGATCCGCAACACAGCATCGATCGCGAACGAGCCGAGGATTTCCGAGTAACAATACAAGCACGACGCGCCAGCGAGTGTGTCCCAGGAATCTGCGCAATCTCACGTCCGCCGAACAGTTCGAAAATCGGAAACACACTCGCTGGCGCGTCGTGCTCGTATTTGCGGTAGTTCTTGATGGATTGAAAAAAACAGGAAATCCCGCGAGTCAGGAATCGAGTCACGGCAAAGCGGCCGATCGGTGGAGGGTATAACTTGAGTTTGCCGTTTCAACATGGCTATTACATCGTCAAATCTAAAAATGGGCGTGACATCGATCGGCGAAAAGGGTCAGACACCAAAAATGCGAAGCACCCTTCGGGCCGTTCCGGTTTTTGGTGTCTGACCCTTTCGCCAGCCGCAAAAGCAAATCGCTCGAACGAGATGGTCATTCAAACAACACTTAGGAGCAAATCAGATGTGTCGATCGCAAATCAGCCGATGGTGTTTGGGCCTTGCCATCACCTTGTTAGGCAGCCTGTCACTGGGCCTTTCCCAGGTTCACGCTCAACTCTTTGAACTTCGCACCTACACCACCAACGATGGCAAACTGGACGACCTGAATGCTCGTTTCCGCGATCACACGGTCAAGCTGTTCGAAAAGCATGGCATGAAATCGTTGGGCTATTGGGTTCCCACCGATGGACCAACTGCCAGCAACACGTTGATCTACGTGATCGAACACAAAGACGCGGACGCTGCCAAAGCTTCCTGGCGAGCATTCATGGGAGATCCGGAGTGGCAAGCGGCTTACAAGGCGAGTGAGGAAGATGGCCCGATCCTGGCCAAGCCACCCGAATCCGTTTACATGACCGCGACCGATTACTCACCGATATTGGGGGAAGTCGAACCGAGTGACGAGGCGGTCTATGAACTGCGAATCTACCGGACCAACGAAGGCAAACTCCCCAACTTGGATGCACGCTTTCGCGACCACACGATTCGGATTTTTGATCGGCACGGCATGAAGTCGGTGGGCTATTGGCACCCGACACAGGAACCGGCCTCCAACGACACGTTGATCTACATTCTGCGTCACGACAGCCCCGATGCCGCCAAGAAGTCTTGGGCAGCCTTCGGTGCCGACGAAGAATGGAAGAAGGTCGCGGAGGAGTCCCAGAAGGACGGTCGCTTTCTTCGCGAGCGCCCCGAAGTGGTCTACATGAAGGCCACCGATTACTCGGCGCTGAAGTAGCAGTTTGCAGCGAGTCGATCAAACCGCCGCGAAAAGCGTTCCTTCCTCATCCTGCTCGCGCAGCAGTGCTCGTGCTCAGCGCAGCAGTGCTCGTGCTCAGCGCAGCAGTGCTCGTGCTCGCGCAGCGGTGCTCGTGCTCGTGCTCGTGCTCGACCGAATGGACGCCACTGAGGAGAAGACTCTCGGGCCGCATTTCCGCTGGTACGCCTGACCCGGGAATCGGCCGGATTCGAGCACGAGCACGAGCACGAGCACGAGAACAGCCTTTGGAACCTTTACGATAGGATCTCGTCGATCACCTTGCCGTGAACGTCGGTCAAACGTCGATCGATTCCGTCGTGCCGCACGGTCAGACGTTTGTGGTCAATCCCAAGCAGATGCAAGATCGTGGCGTGAATGTCGTACACCTGCGTCGGATGGTCACGATCGAGCGGCTTGTAACCCCATGGGTCGGACGGCCCGTAACTCAGGCCGCCTTTGATCCCGCCGCCGCAGAGCCAATTGGTAAAGACATAGGGATTGTGGTCACGACCGAGCGTTCCCTGCGTACTTGGCATCCGACCGAATTCGGTGGTCCAAAGGACGATCGTGTCGTCGAGCATGCCAGACTGTTTGAGGTCTTTGAGCAGGGCGGCCGTCCCAACCGCCATCCCGCGAGCTAACGGCCCATGATCGCGCGCGATGTCCTCGTGGCTGTCCCAATTGCGTCGTGGAAAACTGTTGTCGTTGCCTGACCAAATCTGAACGAAGCGGACGCCGCGTTCCAACAGGCGTCTTGCGATCAAGCACTTGCGGCCAAAGTACTCCGCTTCCTCGGGCGCGTTGATCGTTTCGGGGTAAGTCGCTCCGGCCCGATCGAGTCCATACATTTTCAGGACATGTGCCGGTTCATCAGACAGATCGAGTGCCTCCGGCGCGCTCAACTGCATCTTGGCGGCCAACTCGTAGGCACGGATCCGCGACTCGAGTCGTGAGTCGCCGGGCCGCTGTTGTTGGAACTGCCGATTCATTCGATTCAGCAATTCCAACCCGGCTTGGTCACTGTCTGGACTGACGAAGTCCGCGCTGGGCAGCAAGTCTTCAATCGGATTGTCGCGCTGCGGAAAGATCGCGGTCCCCTGCGAGCTGGCCGGCAGGAACCCAGAGCCCCAGTTCTTGGGCCCATTGCTGGCGAAACCACGATGGTCGGGAAGCACAACGAAGGTTGGTAGGTTGTCATTGATCGAACCGAGCGCGTAGCTGATCCAGGACCCCATCCCGGGAAAACCGGGGCGATCAAAGCCGGTGGCCTGCAGATAGGTCGCCTGCGAATGGACTCCTGTCTTTCCGACCATGTTGTGAACAAACGCGATGTCATCGACCAGGCTGCCGAGCGGCTCCACCACTTCGCTGATCCACTTGCCGCTCTCGCCATGTGGAGCGAAGCGAAACGGTGACTTCATCCAAGGTCCGAGCCCGTTTTGAAAGGCTTCGACCGGCTCACCAAAGTCGGACTCTTCGCCATGATGCTTGTCCAGCATCGGCTTGTGATCCCACAAGTCGATATGGCTGGCTGCTCCCGCCATGAAGAGTTGCACGACGCGTCGCGCCTTGGCCGGATGATGCAGCACCTTGATGACGCCCGCGGCGCCCGCTTCCTGTCGCAACATCATCGACAGCGCCATCCCGCCGAAACCACCAACAGCGTGCGAAAGCCATTCACGTCGGTCCAACAAGCAAGGCGAGTCGTGATTTAGCATGACGGGATTCGCTTCTTCGTAGGGTGGGTCGAGGAGCGACAGCGACGATGACCCACCATTCGCTGATGCCGAACGTATCTCAGATGATCGCTCCGTAGGTGCGCTGCGCGACCTACGGCTACCGTCTCAGATACCTTCGGCATCAAGAACTGCAGGCAAACCCACGCCACTTGATTCAAGCCACAAACGAATACTTTCAAACTAATCAAGATAAAGGAACTCACTGAGGTTAAACAGCAAACGGCAAAGGTTGGGCAGACCGTACTGGCGAGCATACTCAGTCATCTCCGCGCGTTGCGGATCATCCAGCGAACGTTGAGCCACGAGCTCAAATGCCTTTTGAACCTGATCTTCAAGATCGTCGGATTCGTTGCCAAGCCGCTCCGCAAACTTTTGGGCCATCACCAGATTGAATCGACTGTTCAGCAGCGAAAGCGCCTGCAGCGACGTGAGCGTCTCGGTGCGACGCGGCGTGCTCTGCGATGAGTCGGCGCAATCGAGCGTCGTCATCCACGGATCGGGCTGCGACCGCACGATGAATCGATAGACACTGCGGCGATGCGTGTTGGGATCGGAGGGATCGAACTTGTGGTACTCGTAATGCGGTGAGTGCTCGGGACGTTCCAGGGCAAACAACTGAAAACCTGGGCCACCCATTTGCTCGTCCAACACGCCGCTGACCGCGAGAATCGAGTCGCGAATTTCTTCTGCCTCCAAACGTCGCCGGTTCATTCGCCATAGGAAACGGTTGTCACCATCAATCGCAACGTTGTCGTGATCATGGACCGATGCTTGTCGATAGACACTGCTGGTCACGATCAATCGATGCAGCGACTTGATGGATTGCGGCGGCATCCAATCACCACCGTCGCGAAACTCAATCGCCAGCCAATCCAACAACTCAGGATGCGTTGGCTCGGCTCCCATGCGTCCGAAATCGTTCGGAGTCGAGACCAGCCCATCACCAAAGTGGTACTGCCAGATGCGGTTGACGATCGAACGCCATACGAGCGGATGCTTGGGATCAGAGAGCCAACGAGCCAGTGCGGCGCGGCGTTCTCCCTCCGCAGTGTTTGGATCCAACTGCCACGGTGCGTCCGTACCGAGCGGCAACATCCCAGGGATCGCGGGTTGGCCCATCTGCGTCATCTCACCACGATGGAGCACGTGAATGGGACGTGCCGTCCCGCCGGTCGGCTTGAAATTGCCTTGAGGTTTGAAGTGGGTCGCGGCCGCGTAAACCATCTTCCCCGAGGGTAACTCGTCAAGTTTCGCCTGAGCTTCGGCGAGGAACGCCTTCGTCTTCGCAAGATGAGCGATGCGATCGGGCGTTTCAATCTCGCTCACGATCACCGCTCGTTGTTGTTGTGCTTCGCCGAGCTGCTTGGCGATCTCTGCGTCGTTGTACTCGGCCCAACGACCATCCGTCAGATTGCTCCGTGTCCACCGCTCCGGTGCCTCGATGGAATCGAGCGAGACAACCTCTTTGCCGATTGCCACGTTGGCACCATCGCGTCCAATCGCCTCGAGTTCGGCGAGCGCGAAGATGAAGTCGTTCTTTCGTTCGGCCAAACGTGTGGCCGTGACTCGAATGCGACGCGCGCGGAGATCGTTCCATTCGACCACCACCTCGGTGAGCCCCGGATTGGTAACGTCGCTACGCGAGCAATCCAGAACCGTTTGCCAGTCGTCGCCCACCGTAGCGACGTCGACGCGGTATCGCTCCGGGAAACCGAAACCGGCTCCAATCTTTGCGAAATCATCGTGGCATGGATGCAAGACAACCTGCGATAACTCGTGGACCTGCCCGAGATCGACCTCGACCCATTTCTCGGTCATCGCGTCAGCCGCAATCTGACTGTGGTAGCCGAAGCGAGCATCCTTTTGAACCTGCAAACTTGCCTGCAGTTCACCGATGCGTTGGGTGATCTCGACGAGACGCTGACCACCCGCATCCTTGATCTCTTGCTCAACCTCTTTCAACTCAGCCTGGAGCGATGTGACTTTTGCTTCCAGCTGGCGACGCTGCTGTTCGACTTCGGGATCGAGATCGTAGGGACGTTCGGCGCGATCCACCGCTGCAAAGATGGCCTGCAAGCCATAATACTGCTGCTGCGTGATCGGATCGAACTTGTGGTGGTGGCATCGAGCGCACTGCACCGTCAAACTGCAAAACGTGTTCAGTGCCCCAGAAACCATGTCATCGCGATCGAGGTTCCTCGCGACTTTACCATCCATTTTGGACTCGGGAACTTCGACATGCCCGATGAAGTCCCAGGGCCCGGCCGCGATGAATCCGAGTCCCAGGATGCCGTCCGGATCACCCGGAAACAGGACATCACCGGCAATCTGTTCCTGGACAAACCTTGCGTATGGTTTGTCATCATTGAACGATCGGATCACGTAATCACGATAAGGCCAGGCGGATGGCCGCAGCTTGTCTTTGTCGTAACCGCAAGTATCGGCGTACTTGACAACATCCAACCAATGACGCGCCCAGCGCTCGCCATAGTGCTTGGACTCGAGCAATGCATCAACACGCTTTTCGTAGGCATCCGGATCTGGATCATGGATGAATTCCTCTACCTGCTGTGGCGTCGGAGGCAAACCGATCAAGTCGTACGTCACTCGCCGCAGCAGCGTGCGTCGATCGGCTGGCTCTGAGGGCGAGAGCCCTTGCTCGTGAAGCTTCTCCATCACAAAAGCGTCGATTGGCGTGCGCAGTGGGAACGAATCTGCCCACTTCCTATTCGGCTGCCCGTTCCGACTCGACTCGGGGATTGCATCGACGTTGGAAACCGAAACGGATGCTGGAATGGGTGGTCGCGTGATCGATCGAAACGACCACCATTCGAAATCCGTGACCTCCGCATGCTCGAGCCGATAACCCTCGGGCCAACGGGCACCGGAAGCGATCCATTTGCGAATCTGTTCACGGTCCTGTTCGCTCAGCGGCTCTGCGTCCTTCGGCATGTCGGCCATCCCGCCATCGGGCGTGATCACTTGCATCAAGCGGCTCGATTCGGGACGACCCGCTTCGATCGTTCCGTCGGCAAAGGCGGTGTCGGATTGCTGCAGCGACAGCGAACCCTCTCGCTCGACGTCGTCGTGGCAGTGCAGGCATCGTCGCTGAAGAATCGGCCCCACCACGTCTTGGAACAGGTCTTCGGCTGGTAATCGACCGCTGAGGACACTCAAACTGGCAAGCAACCAAATTCCTGCGCGCAACGGGCGAGTCACGCTGCGCTCTGCGAGAGATCGCTGCTTGTTTGCGACGCGTCGGCATCGGTCAATTTCCAGCGTGGATGGCAGGAGAGGGCGAGGCAGGTCGAACGATGAATCACCGCACGATGTGATCACGGGCAAACCGTCGGTGGGCTTTCCATCTTACCACAACCACAAAAAACAGTCCGCGACCAGTGCCGCAGCTGGTTCTGGATTTCTCCCAGGTATCCATTGGTATCGAGACATTCGCTTGGGAATGCAGCGCATGTTGAAAAAACCACATCCACTCCGAGACTCGCAAAAAAACGCAGGAAAGCAGCGGGTGTCCGCCTTGGAAAGGCGGACCTACAGTAGGATCGCTCGGTTTGTCCCGCTAATGTAGCGGTAGGAATGGAACCGTTGACGACAGAACCCGTAGCATGCACTTGTGAAGCCACCGCATCATGTCTGAAACCGAAACTTGCCGTTTGTTGTTGGTCGAAGATGATCATGAACTGGCTGGAATGGTTGCCGAGTTTTTGTCGGCGCATGGCTACGACGTAACCGTCGAGGGCAATGGAACTCGCGCGGCCGAACGCATTGTCACCGAAACGTACGATGTCGTCGTCTTGGACATCGGCCTGCCGGGCACCGATGGGATTTCGATTTGTCGCATGGTACGTTCACAGTTCAATGGCCCAATCTTGATGCTGACAGCACGTGGTGACGAGATCGACGAAGTGGTTGCGTTGGAAGTGGGCGCGGACGATTACATGGCCAAGCCGGTTCGACCTCGCGCGCTGCTAGCCCGCCTGAAAGTTCACCTGCGACGAAGTGAAAACCTTCCTACTTCGTCAGCCAACGCGCCGACACGGATTGACGTCGGTGGACTGAGCATCGACACATCCAATCGTGTCGTCCAGATCAACGGTCAACCGATTGAACTCACCACCGCAGAGTTCGAATTACTGTGGTTGCTGGCACGCAACGCGGGGAACGTGATTAGCCGCGAACAACTGTACCAGGAACTGCACGGCGTCCGGTACGACGGCCTGGATCGTTCGATCGACCTGCGGGTCTCTCGTCTCCGCAAGAAGATCGGAGATGATCCGCTGCAACCTCGCCGGATCAAGTCAATTCGAGGAGTCGGCTACTTGCTGGCAACGGAATCATGACACGACTGTTCATTCGATTCTATCTGGGTGTGATCGCGATCCTGATCGCCGCCTGGCTGATTCAATCCTACGTGGTCCGCCAGCGCAGCGCGACCCAGAACATCCGTGTCGTCGAGCAGGCACTCTCAGGTGGTGCGAGATTGGCACGCGATGAGCTCGCCGCAGCGTCGCCGCAAGATTCGGAGCAGGCGTTAAGACAGATCCAAGATCGATTCGAATATCCCGTCGATCGATTTTCGCTCGATGCGGATTGGCTTCCCCCAAGCATGAAGGAACGCCTCAGCAACGATGAAGTCGTGCTGATCGGCGACCGGATCGCGATCGCGACCTTCCAGCCTTCCACCTTGAACGCATCAGGGCAGAGGACCGTTGGCGGAGAGCGGGCAAAGGCGGGGCGACGGGGGAGCTTTGCTATTCGGACCGTTACCGCAATTCGTTGGTCCAAGTCAAACCGAAGTCACCTTTGGTTACGGCGTCGTCTTTCTGTTGGCGGCGATCGCGATTGCAATTTTGCTTCGTCCCGTCGCGTTTCAAATGCGGGCGGTCGAAAGGACCGCGACCGCGATTGCTCAAGGAGACCTTTCGGCGCGCGTCGATAGCACCAAGGCGCCAAAATACCTGGCGCTGGTGCGAGCATTCAATTCGATGGCCGATCGCACCGAAACGCTGCTTCGCTCTCAGCGAGAACTGCTGCAAGCCGTCTCCCACGAGTTGAGAACGCCGCTGGCACGCATTCGATTCGCCGCCGACCTGGTCGAAACCGCCAAGTCGGACGAGGAGCGACGGACTCGGCTGGACGCGATCGACAACGCCACTCAGAAACTCGATCACCTCGTCGGCGAACTGTTGACGTACGTCCGAATGGACTCCGACGTCCCCAGCGGGACGCCCGTCACGATTGACCTCAATTTGCTCTTCTCAGAATTGATCGATATCCACGCACCCCTGAATCCTGCGATTCGATTCCAACAAGACAGCAGCAGTCAGCCGTTCGAGATCACGACCGATCACGACAGCCTCTCCAGGGCCATCGAAAACTTGCTCAGCAACGCTGCAAGGCATGCCAAGAGCCAGGTACATCTCCAGGCCCGTACCAACAATGGCGAGGTGCTGATCGAAGTCGATGATGATGGAGAAGGGGTGCCGCCTGAAAACCGTCAGAAGATCTTCGAACCGTTCGTCCGGCTTGACAATTCGCAAGAACCGGGAACCGGACTCGGACTCGCTCTCGTCAATCGCATTGCCAAACGCCATGGTGGAAGCGTTCAAGCGAGCGAAAGCCCACTCGGCGGCGCACGATTCACATTACGACTGCCGAAGTAGAAGACCGCCATCCAAGCACGACGCGCAAGTTCTGATGTTGCGCGCTTGATCACGGAGTGGCGGGAAGCATCTAGTGCAGCGTCAGCATTTATTTTCGGGGTTGATGGCGAAAAGGGGTCAGACACCAAAAACCGGAACGGCCCAAGGGTGCTTCGCATTTTTGGTGTCTGACCCCTTTTCGCCATCACAGGAGTTTGTTGTGTTTGTCGGCCAGTTTCGAGGCCCACGGCTAGCGCCTGAGGTTCACAGTGAACCTCAGGCGCTAGCCGTGGGCCTCTTTGCTTGTCGGTGCGATTCAAAGAATCCGCAAGCGAGTGTGTCGGCGTTTCCACGAAAAACACACTCGCTGGCGCGTCTTGCTTGGATAAGAAGGCCCGATCGGCTAGCGAACCTGATGTTCCAGTTCATAACGCTATCATCCGCGGTGAACGCTTGAGTTGCTGAAAAAAAAGAACGACGAACTGCGTCAATACTCAGCAACCTTCTGGTTTTTGAACTGTTCAAACCAAAGATCGGGCCTACCATCCCGAACTAATTACACGCGTCCGTGCGAAGCGTTTCCGATTTGCCGTGGAACTCCGATAGGGTGCTTCCTGTCGTTGATTGGTTCCAATCGTTGGCTAGTACCTTGCCCCCCACCGAGAATGAGTCTTCGCACTCGTCGAACATAGAGGTCCGACTGATCGATGGAATTGCATACAAAAGTTGCTCAACGTCTTCACCGAGCGGTCTCACGAAGAGCCTCGGTGGGTACAGCGGTCCTCGTTTGCTTGGGCTGCGGCGCTGCGGCTGCCCAGTGGTGGACCGATCATTCTGTCGCCAACGCGATCACCGATCATCGATTCGTGTACCCCGAGCAGGAATTTGATAACGAGCAGATCGATTGGGTCGCTTACCAGGAGGAGAGTCGCCTGGCCTCCCAAGGAGGTGCTCATTACGAAGCTCTTGAGGCATTCGTCAAAATCCCAGGTTTCTTGCATCGGAATTGATCGTTGTGGCCGATTCGGAGGCTGACAAATCGACCGAGGTGATTGGGTTCCATGTTGATGGTCAGGCCTACGCCTTCTGCATCGATAGCATGCTGGCAATCCCGCGACACGTCATCAATATTCGCAACGGAAAACGTTCAATTGCCGTTTCCTACTGCGATCGAAGCGATTGTGCTCGGGTGAATTCGTCCGACCGGGAGAGCATCCATCCGCTCGGCATCGGTGGGCTGGATGTCAACAACGAATTGGTCCTGTTGCTCGATGGCAAGCGATACAGCCATCGCTCGGAGGCCCTACCGATGGCCGACGTATCCTTTCGTCGGATGAGTTTGGGGATGTGGACCGCCGAATTCCCGAAGACGTTGTTGTACGTTGGAAGCAAGGAAGATTCGTAGGCAGGTACGATGGGCTCCAAGCCGATAGAAACCCGTCGAATCCTCTTCTCTCGAGCGGGCAGGCCAACCCCATCGCACGAGGATCGTACGCCCAATACCGGGGCATGGAACGCTTACACACCGATACAATCCAGTCACTCAAAACCTACTGACAGCGTTCTGGTTTCGTGTCATCATGGGGCTCGATTTCGTTTCTCATTCTCCTCGGAGTGCCGTCGATGGCCCTGCGCAACTGGTTGCTCGCTGCCCTCACCGTCGTATTGCTTTCGCCCCAAGGTTGGACCGGTGAACCGGCAGCGGTGATCGGTCAGAAGGTGAACGAGTTCAGCCTCGACAACTGCTATGGAAAATCGGTTTCCTTGTCCGACTTCGACGACAAACGCGCGATTGCGATTGTCTTCCTGGGGACGGAATGCCCACTTGCGAAGTTGTACGGGCGACGACTCAGCGATCTACAGACAAAGTACCAGTCGGCCGGGGTGGCGGTCTTGGGGATCAATTCCAACACGCAGGACAGCCTGACCGAACTGGTCGCCTACGCGCATCGTTACGACGTCAATTTTCCGCTGTTGAAGGATGTCGGAAATCGCATTGCGGATGCCATGGGCGCGTCACGAACACCCGAGGTCTTTTTGCTCGACGCCGATCGCATCATCCGTTATCACGGCCGAATCGATGACCAGTATGGTGTGGGCTATTCTCGCGAGCGAACGGTGCAACCTGACTTGGCGATTGCGATTGATCAGTTGCTCGCTGGGGAAACGATCGCAGTTCCAGAAACCGAAGTGGTCGGATGTCACATTGGCCGTGCTCAAAAGAGCGAGCCAACTGGTGAGATCACCTATACGGAACACATTGCGGCAATCTTCAATGCGCGATGCGTTAGCTGTCACCGCGAACAAGAGATCGCGCCATTTACGCTACAGAGTTACGACGACATCCTCGGCTGGGAAGACACGATTCTGGAAGTCATCGAGGACCAGCGAATGCCGCCCTGGTTCGCTAACCCAGAACATGGATCGTTCGCTAACGACGCGCGGATGACGGACGAGGAAAAGGAGTTGATTGCGACGTGGATCGACAACGGCATGCCACAGGGCGATCCCGCATTGCTGCCGGAGCCTCCCAAGTTCACCTCCGGCTGGAAGATTCCCGAGCCTGACCAGGTGATCAAGATGAACGACCATGCGTTCCAGGTTCCTGCCCAGGGAGTGGTCGATTACCAGCGGTTCGTCGTCGATCCAGGTTGGGACGAGGACAAATACATCGTTGCCGCCGAAGCTCGGCCGGACAAACGCAGCGTGGTGCACCACATCCTGGCCTACATCATTCCGCCACAAGAGCGCGGTGTCGATTTAAGGAAAGTCTTGGTTGGTTACGCTCCCGGCGGACTCCCGATCCTGCTCAACGACGGCGTGGCCATTCATGTCGAAGCAGGCAGCAAGCTGTTATTCGAGATGCATTACACCCCCAACGGCTATGAAATCGAAGACCTCAGCTATGTCGGCGTCTGCTTTGCCGACAAATCGGAGGTCAAGAAGTTTCTTCGCGGCGGGGTCGCGATCACTCATGATTTCGAGATTCCACCGAATGAGCCGAGTCACGAAGTCGTCGCTCGCTACAAATCAAAGAAGGACGAACTGCTTGTCAGTATGACGCCGCACATGCACCTTCGAGGCAAGGCATTTCGCTACGAGGCCCGTTATCCCGACGGCACCAGCGAGGTCCTGTTGGACATCCCCAACTACGATTTCAATTGGCAGTTGAAGTACGTGCTCGACGAACCCAAGCTGTTGCCGCAAGGAACGGTGGTGGTTTGCACCGCGGTCTATGACAACTCCGAGGCCAATCTCTCCAATCCCGATCCCTCCAAAGCCGTGCACTGGGGCGATCAGAGCTGGGAGGAAATGATGATTGGATTCATGGACACGTTGCCTGTCTCAGACGACATCTAATTGCCCGGAGATGATCATGCACCACACCGCTTGCGAGCCTTGGCGACACCATCGATGGATTGCCGCCGCTTTGCTGATCACCTGTGGTTTCGCGCCGGCCTACAGCCAGGACCACTCGCCCCGGTTTCGTGGCGTCGATGGCACGGGCGTGGCACAGGATGACCCGCGTTTACCTGAAACGTGGAGTAGGGAAAGCAACGTCGTCTGGTCGGCCGATGTCCCCGGACTGGCCTGGTCCTGTCCGACGGTGTGGAACAATCGCCTGTTCGTGACGTCGGTCACCAGCGATGGCAAGCAGCCAGAGCCGCAAGCCGGACTGTACCTCGGCCAAGGTGTTCGCGAACCGGAGCAGGGGATTCATCACTGGCTCGTGTTCTGTTTTGACGTCGACAGTGGCAAGGAGCTTTGGCGACGCGAAGCCACGGCGGGACCTCCGTCGGTGCCGCGACACCCCAAGGCGTCTTACGCATCGGAAACGGCGACCACCGACGGGGAAAGGCTGTACGTTCTGTTCGGCGACGTGGGTCTCTATTGCTACGACTTCGACGGCGAACTGCTTTGGTCTCATCCGATCGAAGCCAAGAAAACGTTCTTCGATTATGGTGCGGCTGCTTCGCCGGTTGTTCATGACGGTCAAGTGTTCGTCGTCTACGACAATTTGGAATCATCATGGATCGCCGCCTTTGATGCTGCGACTGGCGAGGAGAATTGGCGAGTCGCTCGCGATGAAACTCACTCCTGGGCCACCCCTTTGGTTTGGTCGCATCCGCAGCGCACCGAAATCGTGGTTCCCGGCAAGAAGAAGAATCGGTCTTACTCACTCAGCGGTGATCTGCTTTGGGAGTTCGACGGCAAGATGTCGAATCTCGTGATCCCGTCGCCGTTTGTCGCGCACGACATGTGCTACATCGCGTCTGGATATGTGGGCGATGCCCATCGCCCAACGTTCGCAATCAAGCCAGGCGGCTCCGGTGACATCACGCCCGACGGTGACTACGCGGACAGTGAATTCATCGCCTGGTATCAAGGGACATCGTCTCCGTACAATCCTTCGCAGATCGTCTATGGCGATTACCTCTACACGCTGTACGACCAGGGATTCCTCACCTGTCACAATGCGAAGACGGGTGAAGAAATCTATGGCAAGCAACGGTTCTCCCCCGGCGGTTCGTTCACCGCGTCGCCATGGGCTTACAACGGCAAACTGTTTTGCCTGAGTGAAGCAGGAACGACCTACGTGGTCAAAGCGGGTCCCGAGTTTGAGCTGCTGCAGCTGAACGAACTCGAAGAACTGGCGCTGTCGACACCGGCCGTCGCCCAAGGCCGCCTGTTCATCCGCACGGCGTCGAAGATCTATTGCCTGCAAGAGAGTCCCTAGGCCATCGATCCAATACGAATCTCGCAATCCGACGTACTGCCGTCAGCTTGTGATTGGCAGAATGATGCAGGGCAAAATGATCGGGGAAAAGCCGCGAGCCAGACTCCTTCGCCCACCATCATTCTGCCCAACATCATTCTGCCCAACATCGCCGCTGCAATTCTTAGAACCCATCCTTCGCGATTCCGTCCAACTCGTCCAGCTTGAACCGAACACTGAGAATGTACGGCTCCTCTCCTTCGGTCCAGTGGCCGTAGGTGGTTGTCAGAAAGGTTCCGTCCGGGAGCAACTCGACCCCTGGATAGGCGGTGTCGTAACCTTTGGTGTTGTCTTTCAGACGCACGAAGTACTGTCCGCTGCCTCCGTTGACGATGTCGTCCCAGGTCCCGACCCATCCAACCCAATCACCTTCGAAGGGTCGGTCGGCCGCAGAAGCTTGAGGCGACCGACATCGAAAGCTGACGAACAATCGGCCGTCCGGCGCATACTTGCCACAGTGACGGTCCCCCGTCAACGCCAGCGGGACCTCGCGCGGCTCGGACCATGTGGCCCCTTCATCGTCCGAAAAGATCACGTGCGAATTCTTTCGCCGAGCGTTCTCTCGTAGTATCACCGCCATCTGCTTGCCATCGGGCGACCGGATGCAACCGGGCTCGCAAAGATGAACCTCCTTCGAACGATACACCTCGTCCGGATTCGACCACGTCAAACCGCCGTCGGTTGAAAAGGTCTTGAACAAGCGAAACTCTGGTGACACTTTGCCATCGTTGGTAAAGAACCGACCATCGTCATGAAACATGGCCAGGTAATGCCCGGGGCCGGTGCGAAGTGGTTCGACGAATCCCATCACCACGATGCCGCCCCAATCGCCGGCCGGCTTGAGTTCGCTCCAAGTCGCTCCATCGTCCTCGCTGACGGCCAGTCGTGCTGGATACAGACCCGACCACATGATGATCCGCTTTTTGCCATCGGGTCCAATCACACGATGCAACGTCGGCACCTCCTTCGACGTCGCCCAGCTGGCCGGTGTCTCGAGTCGCTCGCCCCAACTCAGCCCGCCATCATGACTCCGCTTGTACACGATCCCGCCTCGACCATGACCTTGGGGATAAACACAAAGCACGGTCTTGCCATCCTCCAGTAGACAGGTGGTCGGATGGCCGAGGTATTGTCCTGGCTCACGATCCACAACCACTTGGCGCTGGGTTTGGTCGGTCAAATCAATGAGTATCGGATTTTTGCCGGGCTCAGTAGCACGGGCGACCCCGCTCATGAAAACGGCAATCGCAACGACACGAGGGCAAACACGCACGGCAGATCTCCGCGGAATGAAGCGAATTCGGTATAACAAGGCACGTCGGAGCTGACAACATTCTAACCGGACAGCACCATCATCATCAGCCGACATGGCGTTTACCGTAGGCGAGCCTCTCCGAGGCTGTGAACAAATTGAACCGCGGTGCATTACTGTAGGCGAGTCTCTCCGAGACTCGGACGAAACGCCGCAAAGCTGCGGGTGTCCGCCTTGGAAAGGCGGACCTACAGTAGCAAGCACAATACTTTACAGCCTCTCCGAGACTCGCAAGCACGGACGGTTTCATGCGGTGTCAGTCTCGGAGAGACTGACCTACGGTAGCAAGCCGTCGAACTCAATTCTTATCGAGACGTTGTCATGATCGTAAAGAAATCGAAGCGGTGGATCCGTTTTCTGAGAACGACCGCCATCGGTGGACTGTTGTTTCTGTTGCCATTGATCGTCTTGGGCGCGCTGGCCTCGCAACTCGCCCCGATCGTGATCACCATCCGCGATTTCATCAGGAATAACAGCGATGAGATTCCGGTCCATACTCCGACAGGCATTGCCTTTCTGACTTGTTTGTCGATTGTCATCCTGCTGTTGCTCTGCTTCGCGGCCGGACTGATCGCCAAATGGTCCATCGGCCAGCGGGTATCGGGACTCTTCGAAAAGAACCTGTTGCTATTGTTTCCCCGCTACGCAATTCTCAAGGACCAGATGGCCGACACGATCGGAGGCCACGACAACAGGCCTCAAATGAAATCGGTCCTGGTGCGACTCAATGACCAGCGATTGATTGGATTCGAAACGGAGCGGAGTGCTGATGGAAACCAAGTCGCCGTCTATTTGCCTGGATCGCCCGATACCTGGGCTGGCTATGTGGCCATCGTTGATGCCGATCGCGTCGATCCGCTGGAGATGACCTTCGGTGACACCGTTGCGAACTGCGAACAATTGGGACGCGGTTGTTTTGAGCGGATGAAGAAGGGGGTGGTAGGGAGTGGGAAGAAGGCAGTGGGGCAGTAGGGCAGTGGGGCAGTAGGGCAGTAGGGCAGTAGGCAGTAGGCAGTAGGCAGTAGGCAGTAGGCAGTGGGGAGAAAGTGGAGCAGAGGGGTTGAGACTTTGAGGTCGTGGCGTTTTGAAGCTCAAGTCTCGTTGAACCAGTAGCCGTAGTGTTGTCCGTCCATCGATAAGTGCCAGGCTGAGTCACTTGAGTCAAGATCGTGCTCGTGCTCGTGCTCGTGCTCGTGCTCAGCGCAGCGGTGCTCGTAATCGATTAGGAGCACCGGCCTGCGGCCTGAGCACGAGCACCACTGCGCTGAGCACGACGGAGGAGCCTGACAACTATCGGTGGATGGACCAGTAGGCGTCGCGAAGGTGCGCAATGACCTCAGTAGGGGACTGCAGAGGCGAATGCGGTGGACTCAGGATTCGTGTTTCTCCGATTGCCCGTTTTCTCTAAACTGTCTCCCTGACCCATGGATTGATCGCGTTTTGGAAAGGATGCTGGATCGTGAACCGAGTGATATTCTCTATTTTGTGCCTGATTTGTGGTTTGCAGTTGGGCCTTGCTCCCAGGGCTGCGGCGCAGCTGCAGGAAGAGCAAACGATCCAGGCGGCCACTGCGGTTCTCAACGAAACGATGTCGACGCCGGGCAACCGCATCCCGCAGGCAATGCTAGCGGACGCTCACGGGGTGGCGATCATTCCCAACGTGATCAAGGGTGGTTTTGTGGTGGGAGCCCGCCACGGCCGCGGCGTGTTGTTCATCCGTGACGTCGACGGTGCCTGGCATGCCCCCGTCTTCATCACCTTGACCGGCGGCAACATTGGCTGGCAGGCTGGGCTTCAATCGTCGGACATCATCTTGGTGTTCAAGACGCAGCAGAGCGTGCAAGGCATTCTGTCTGGCAAGTTGACCCTCGGCGCCGACGCAGCAGCGGCGGCGGGACCGGTCGGTCGTCAGACCGCGATGGCAACCGACGGGCAACTGCAAGCGGAGATCTACACCTATTCCCGCAGTCGTGGATTGTTTGCTGGTGTCTCGATCGATGGCTCCGTGTTGCGAGTCGATCAACTGGCGACCGGCTCCTATTACCAAAGCAGCGGTCCAGGACAACCGATGATCATTCCGCCTTCTGCACAGCAGCTGACGCAAACGGTGGCTGCCTACGCGGGAGTCAACAACGAGGTTCCGCCACCCGGTCTGGCGGGGACGCCGATTCCCGGCGCGACCCCGATTCCTGGCCCGACCCCAATGCCTGGCCCGACCCCAATGCCTAGCCCGACCCCAATGCCTGGCGCGGTTCCGCAGCCCTCGTCGATCGTGCAACAACAACGTGCCAGCGACGCGGACTTGCTTCGCAATCAGTTGGCCCAACTCTCGCCCCAACTTTATCGAGTTGGTCGACGAGCAGTGGAAAGGCTACCTGGCATTGCCGTCCTCGGTGTTCTTGACCGGACCGCATCCGAGCGAGGCCGAAGTCACCGAGACGCTTCAACATTTCAACCGCGTGGCTACCGATCCCGCCTTTGCTCAGCTTGCCGCTCGACCGGAATTCCAATCTGTTTACGGAATCCTCAAGCACTACCAACAAGCATTGAATCCGACGGCGTCGTCGGTTCAGCTGCCGCCACCACCGAACTTCGGCGTTCCGCCGATCCGATAGCGCTGAGATGGTCACCAATTCGTTCCGACAGCCGTTTGCAATCCTGCGTTCAGGAACTATGGCGGCCCTTGATACCGATTCTCGGCTACGTCTTGATCGTGTCGTGGCTGGACATTCAGTTCCATCTCGAGAACTACAATTTTCCGGTCACGCTGGTCGCGGTGTTGGGAACCGTGATTGGGTTGGTGTTGGCCTTTCGAACCAACTCCAGTTACGGTCGATGGTGGGAAGCGAGAATCATCTGGGGCGCGATCGTCAATGACTCGCGGACTTGGGCGCGTCAACTGCTCGAGTTCGTTGATGCCGACGCGGCGAACGATGCTGTGGTTCGCAAGCTAACACACCGCCAGATCGCCTGGTGCTACGCGCTGGCTCGTTCGTTGCGCATTCAAAATCCGACGGAAGATTTCGGTGGGCTGGTGGAGCCTGCCGAAATCGAATCGTACGGGGGTTGCCAGCAGGTTCCCAACGACATCCTCCTTCGACAGGCGATGGAACTGCGTCGACTTTACCAAGCAAGTCGCCTGGAACTGTTCCAATGGATCGAACTGGAAAAGACGCTGACGCGGTTGACCAATTCGATGGGTGGCTGTGAACGGATCAAGAACACTCCTTTTCCGCTCTCGTACAGCCGGATCGTCGACACCTGCATCTATGTCTTTGTGTTCTTTCTGCCATTCAGCCTGGTCAACGTTCCGTCGCCGGCATTGATCGGCACCTCCCTCGCTCTCTCCGTCAGCTTCCTGTTGATCGAGCGGGTTGCGATCTACATGGAAGATCCTTTTCACAACTACCCGACCGACACACCCATGCTGGCGTTGTCTCGCACGATCGAAATCAATCTCCGCGAGATGCTGGGCGAAGAGGAGATTCCGGCGAAACTGGCGCCGGTCGACGGAATTCTGATGTAGCTCCTGGAAAAGGGCCGGTTCGCGAAACGGCTCGAGCTGCCGCGAAAGTCTGCCGCGAAGGTTCGACCGCGAAAGTTCTACCGCGAAAGTTTGACCTGCGGATGACCGCCGAGGGCTCGATTGGGATGTCTGCGTGCGGGGGTGGTTCTCGCAGGCTGGTCGCTTTTGCTACAATGTGAGGAGTTCCAAGGTTTTGATGTAACCCCTCCGTCTTTTCCCTTCGAGTGCATCCGATGAGATTCAAGGTACTCGCCACGATTTGGTTTTGGTCTCGGTCTGCTGCTGACTTTCGCTTGTGAGCGCACCGCAGTTGCAAGCTCAAGAGGACGCGGCAGCCGCAACGACGGCTGAACCGACGATCGCGATCCCAGCAGAAGAGCAACCGTTTTGGGACAGCGCCCAAGCGTTCGTTGACGCCTACGCCAAACGCGATGTGGCGGCGATTGGGGACATGTTCACCGAGGATGCCGAGTTCCTGGACGAGTTTGGCGAGCTTACCGAAGGTCGTGAAGCGATTACTGGCGTTGTACGCGTCGGTCTTCGAGGCGAACGAAGGCGCATCGATCGATGAGATCCAACTCACGCGAGTCCGGTACCTCTCCGACACCATCGCGATGGAAGAGGGATTCGTGATCAGCTCCGAGGCGCCCGGTTCACCGCATCGCCGCAGTCGCTATGTCGCCCTTCACACCAAACAGAGCGATGGGAAGTGGCGCATCAATACGCTCAAAGACTTTCCGCGCGAACCGCTTGGCCGACAGGATGAGCTCAGTCAGCTGTCCTGGATGATTGGCGAGTGGGTCAACGAAGACACCGACTCGGTGGTTCATACGACTTGCGATTGGTCGCCGGACGGAAACTACCTGTTGCGGCAATTCACCATGCAATCGCACGACGGCAGCGAGCTGAGCGGGGTTCAGCGAATCGGCTGGGATCCTGCCCTGAAGAAACTCCGTTCTTGGACGTTCGATTCCGAAGGAGGCTTCTTCCAAGGATTGTGGACCCAAAACGGAAGTCGGTGGCTGCTCAATTTGCACGGTGTCACCGCGGACGGAGAATCGGTGACGGCAACATCGGTGTACACCGTCATCGACGCGGAAATGGTGACCTGGAATTACGAGAATCTGATTGTCGGCGGGGAGCTTCGTGGTGACACTGAACCAATCACGATGGTCAAGCGTCCTCCAGCTCCCCTCCAGGCTTCGAACTAACTTTCCAACGGCAAGACAACGAGAATCGGCAAATGAATAGGTCTGTACTGCTTTGCATCTTGATTGGATCGCTCGTCGTCGGTCCGGTGGTCGAACTCCATGCCCGTGGCCGTGGCGGCGGCGGGGGCGGTGGTGGCATGCGCGGTGGCGGTGGCGGTGGCATGCGCGGCGGTGGCGGTGGCATGGGGGGCGGTGGTTTCAGCCGTGGCGGCGGCGGCGGCATGAGCAGCATGCCAGATCGATGATGCCGAGCATGAGCCGTCCGTCGATGCCCAGCATGAGCCGTCCGTCGATGCCCAGCATGAGCCGACCGTCGACGCCGAGCATGAGCCGGCCATCGACGCCAAGCTTCAGCCGTCCGTCGACGCCGAGTTACAATCGTCCCTCGGTTGGCGCCAGGCCCTCGATGCCGTCGACACGACCGTCGATTCCCTCCTCGCGTCCTTCGATGCCGTCGACGCGTCCTTCGATGCCGTCAACGCGTCCTTCGCTGCCTTCGACGCCCTCGACGCGTCCATTCGATACCCTCGACGCGTCCGTCGCTGCCAACGACACGACCCTCGGTCCCTTCGACCCGACCGTCGATTCCCTCGAGTCCCGGCTTGAGCCCAGGAACGCGTCCGTCGATTCGCCCCGGCGGCGGCGGCGGATCGATCGATCGGCCGAGCCAGTTGCCTTCGACTCGTCCGGGCCTGGAACGTCCCTCTCAACGTCCAACCCTACCTGGACTCGGTGGTGGCGATCGTCCGACAACGCTGCCGGGGCGTCCCGACAGTGGGAATCGTCCCGGTCGTCCTGAAACCTTGCCCGGCCGTCCCGGTGATCGACCAGGCATCGGTGATCGACCCGGTCGTCCTGAAACGTTGCCCGGTCGTCCCGGTGATCGACCAGGAATCGGCGATCGACCCGGTCGTCCTGAAACCTTACCCGGCCGCCCCGGTGATCGACCAGGCATCGGCGATCGACCCGGTCGTCCTGAAACCTTGCCCGGTCGACCAGGCGATCGGCCTGGCATTGGCGACCGACCCGGACGTCCAGAAACGTTGCCCGGCCGTCCCGGTGATCGACCAGGAATCGGTGATCGACCAGGAATCGGGGATCGACCAGGAATCGGGGATCGACCCGTCACGCTGCCCTCGCGTCCCAGCTTGGGTGATCGTCAAGATTGGCTCGCCGATCGGATGCGTCCGGTAACGCTGCCGGAACGTATTCCAGGGCGACCGGGGTATCCCGGCGATCGACCCGTTGGGGTCGTCCTGGATACGGCCAGGATTGGTACAACCGCCACTATCACTATCACAACCATTGGCACCACGGCTGGTGGCATCAACCCTTGGAGTCCGCCATACGTTTGGGGCTATTGGTGGAACCGTTATCCGTACCTCGGCGCATTTGGGCTGACGACCTGGGCCATCAATCGATGCGGTTGGGCGTTTGGCTACAACAATTACTACAACCCGTACGCGGCCGGAGCGGTGTATGTCGACAACAGTGTCTACGACTACTCGCAGCCAATCGTCATGGCACCGGGAGAACAATCGCTTGGTGGTGACCCGAGCAACGTGGCGATCGACGAAGTACCGACCGTTTCGCTGACCGCGTTCGATACCGCTCGACAGGAGTTCTACGACGGGAACTACGAAGCGGCGTTGAAATCAACTGATGAAGCGTTGAAGGACGATCCGTACGACGCCGTCATGCACGAGTTCCGAGCGCTGACATTGTTCGCGATGGGTCAGTACAAAGACTCGGCTGCTACCCTTTACGCGGTGCTCAGCGTTGGCCCCGGTTGGGACTGGACCACCATGATCGGCTTGTACCCCGACGTGGAGACCTACACGAAGCACCTGCGAGCGTCTCGAGGCTTATGTCGGCAAGAACCCCAACGACACCTCGGGGCTGTTCGTGCTGTCCTACCATTACATCACGGCAGGTCACGACGACGCGGCGGCGACCGAACTCAAGCGTCTGATCAAACTGACGCCGAAAGATCCGGTTGCGATCGAAATGTTGCTGGGTGTGGATCCCGAAGCAGAGCTGCCGGAACCACCGAAAGAGATTCAGCCGCCCAAACCATCGGCGCCGGTCGAATCGGCTCAGCTGGAAGGCAGCTGGAAAGCCGATCGGGATGGCCGTCAATTCGTGATGGATTTGAAGCCAGACGGAACCTTCTCGTGGACCTATACCGAAGCTGACAAGACCCAGGAGGTCACGGGCGTTTGGCAGGTCGACAAGGATGGCGTCCTGGCGATGCAGATGAATGACGAAGGGGTGATGGTGGCTCAGGTATTGCCGCAAGGCGATGGCAAGCTGGACTTCTACATGGTGGGTGACACCCAGGGGAGTCCTCCGCTGAACTTCGTCAAGCAGTGATACAGCCGTCGGGCACTGATCCCAGTCGCCGGGAAGCGCGGATCACGTGATGAAGAACTTGCTACGAGATTCGCTTCGTGACCTTCGTCGCCGATGGAAGCCTCTGTTTCTGACCGATCTGCTGTTCAAGCTGATCGCCGCGGTGCTACTGACACCGCTCGTGGCGATTGCGTTCCGATGGTTTCTTTCCATCTCGGGCAATCAGGTTCTGGCCGATGTCGACGTCCTCTACTTTTTGTTGACACCGATTGGCCTGGCCTGCTTGATCACAGTCGGCGCCCTGACCCTCGGCATCATCGCCTTGGAGATGGCAACGTTGATGGGCGTGCTGGCATGCGAGCCGGACAAGAAGTCTCCCGTACTCCATTCCCTTCGCTTTGCTTCGCTCAACGCGTGGCCGGTCAGTCAGGTCGCCGGACGGATCATCGCCAAGTCGCTGCTGATCGCCACTCCGTTTCTGGTCGTCGCCGGGCATTGTCTACTACGCCCTGCTGACCGAGTTCGACATCAACTACTACCTCCAGCAAAAGCCGCCGGTCTTCAAGGTGGCGCTCGGGATCGGCGGCGTGCTGCTGACCGGACTGGCCGGCGCGCTGATCTACGCGGCATCGGGCTGGCTGCTTGCTCTGCCGATGGTGTTGTTCGAGGATGTGCGTCCCTCCGAAGCACTGGTAGCGAGTCGCGATCGAACGCATGGTTCGCGGTGGTCCGTGTTGCTCGCCATCACCACCTGGGCGATCGCAATCACGTTGCTCTCCAGCCTGCTGACCGGCGTGGTCATCATGATCGGCCGGACCATCGTCGAATACGCCGGCGGCTCCCTCGGTTTCCTGACCGTCGCAATCGGAATCAGCCTGGTGGTCAGTGCGGTGGTCAACGTGCTCGTCAACCTCGTTGGCACCACCACCTTTGCCTCGCTGCTGTTCCACGTTTACCGGCAGCTTGGAAATCCCCACCAGGACCGCATCACCAAACTCTGGGAGAGCTCATCGGATCGGAGGGGCGTCGGCATTCGCATCACCAAGGCCCGGATCGCTGCGACAATCCTGGTCGGAATCCTGGTCGCTGCACTCGTCGGATTCTGGATCGCCAACGACATCCGACTCGACAATGACGTCGACATCATCGCCCATCGCGGAGCCTCGGCATCCGCTCCGGAGAACACGCTTGCGTCGATTCAGCGAGCGATTGACGAGGGCACCGATTGGGTCGAGATCGATGTGCAAGAAACGGCCGACGGAGAGGTCGTCGTGTTCCACGACAGCGACTTCATGAAGCTCGCGGGCGTGAACCGAAAGCTCTGGGAGGTCACGGTGGAGGAACTTCAAGACATTGATGTGGGAAGCAGCTTCAGCAGCGAGTTCAGTGACCAACGCGTCCCAACGCTGGCTCAGGTGCTCGAAATGTGCAAAGGGAAAGCTGGCGTCGACATCGAATTGAAGTACTACGGGCACGACCAACAACTCGAGCAGCGTGTGATCGATTTGGTTGAGTCGCAAGCAATGACCGACCAGGTGATGTTCATGTCGTTGAAGCTCGACGCCGTCAAGAAGATGAAATCGCTGCGGCCCGAGTGGAAATCAGGATTGCTGCTTTCGGTCTCGCTTGGCGATCTCAGCGGCATGCAAGCCGACTTTCTGGCGATCAATGCCAACTTCGCCAGTCGCACGATGGTGCGAAAGGCGCACGAACTCGGAAAACAGGTCTACGTTTGGACGGTCAACGATCCGGTCACCATGGCGGTCATGATCGGACGAGGAGTCGATGGTCTGATCACCGACAAGCCAGGCCTCGCCAAACAGGTGCTCGCCCAGCGATCCGAACTGAACGCAGCCGAACGACTGATGCTCGAGTTTGCAGAGATCTTCGGCATCACCCGAGAGATCGCCGAACAGTAGCGACGATTGCGTCGTCTCCGATCACCTCGTTGTTGGCAGAATGATGGAGGGCAGAATGATAGAAGAAAGGCCGTTCGCTATTCGAGCGCCATCATTCTGTCCGACATCATTCTGCCAAACTCGCCCCTGATACTCCCCGTCGTTAAGTCGCCGGTGGTGGGTCATCGTCGCTGTCGCTCCTCGACACCACCCTACGAAAGGTCTGTTCAGAATGGGAATCGATCGTCCAGGTCTGCCTGATCGAGTTCCACCAGGAATTCCGCCAGGCGATCGACGATCACCTTCATCACCTGCTCGCCTTTCTCAGCGGTGGCTTTGTGCGGATTTCCCGAACCGGCGTTGGTCGTCAGCAAGTCCCAGCGACGTGTGATCTGCACCCAGCCCTGATTGACCGCTTCAAAACGAGTCGGATGGGTCGCACCATCGTCGGCGGTCAGGCTTCCATCCTGGTTTCTTGCCACCAGATTGGGAAAGAACGCCAACGCTAGGGAGGTCTCCATTTCGCCTGCATGGTCCTCCGGATGCTCGAAGATCGTCGAGTAGACATCGGCAACCATACGAAACCAATCACACAAGAACAGCTGCATGTCGCTGCCGGCGAGTGTTCGCAGCAGCGGCTTGAAATCGTTCCCGCCATGGCTGTTCAACAGCAAGATTTTCTCGATCCCGGAATTGCGCAACGAGTGAACAATGTCGGTCAAGAATTGATCCAGCGTCGCCGGATTCACGTTGATCGCCAGCGGCAAGCGCCGCATGTTGGTCTGCACACCGTACGGGATCGTTGGCAAAAGCACCACTCTGGCGCCGCGACGATAGGCGGCTTCACAGACTTTGTCACCGATGATGCTCGCTTCTAGCGCATCGGTTCCGTAGGGCAGGTGCAAGTTATGGGGCTCGGTGGCGCCCAGAGGAATCACGGCGACCTGCAGGTTTCGCTGGCCGACGTCGTGGTAATTCAACTCATCCAGCCGCCAAGGTCGGCTTTCGATCGCGTCACGGCCGTCCGCCATCCACATCGTCTTGTCGCGACTGTTCATTCAATTTGGTACTTCGAGGTTTGTCATCGATCAACATCCGAACCGGTGGCGAATCAAGATCATCAAACTGACCACCGCGAATGCATCGCACACAAGCCCAAAGCGCGGTTGCTCCCATCGCGATCGCGATCGGCAGGGCAATGTACAGAACGCTCATCTCGTCAGTGTGCTTGAGTCTTGTCGCGTCGGCGCGAGGGTCAATCCGAGTACCGTCAGGCTGCTTGCCGGCATCAAAGCGGCGGCGATCAACGGGGTGATCCAGCCACACATCGCCAGCGCGACGGCAAACACGTTATACCCGATCGAAATCGCAAAGTTACGTCGGATCGTCCTGCGTGTCTGGTTCCCACCCGAAATCAGATCGACCACGCCCTGGAGCCGACCATGCCCGATCACGACCGGAGCGGCTGACAAACTCGCGCGTGCACCCCCGCGAACGGCAATCCCCACGTCGGCAGCGGCCAGCGCGGCAGCGTCGTTGACACCGTCGCCCACCATCAAGACCGGTCCATCGCCGATCGTCGACCGAACCGCTTCCAGCTTGTCTTCGGGAAGCAGGTTTCCGCGGGCCTGATCCGGATCGATCCCAAGGGCCTCGGCCACCCGTGCGACCGCCGCCTGATGGTCGCCGGAAAGAATCGCCACTCGCCATCGATCACGTCGCAGCGAATCAACCACGACTCGTGCGTCATCGCGGAGCGGATCCTGGACTCCCAACACCGCGCAGCACTTGCCTCCATGCAGCACCACCACGGGACTGGAACCCGAATCGATCACCGTTTGAAGTTGCTCGCGCTGTTCGTCGTCAATCGCCAGCTCACTTTCGTCCAGTAGCCGTGGGCTGCCGATCGTGTAGTGTCGACCATCGACCAGGCCGCTGATACCACGACCGAGATCTTGTTGCACCGAAACGTGTTCGGAAAGCGATTCGTCGATCGTTTCGCCCAATGTGCGAGCGTCCATATTCGACGATCGCTCGGGCAATCGGATGATTGACCGCTGCTTCGATCAACGCCACGTCGCGCAGCACCTCGTCACTGCCGAACCACTGCGACACCTTCATGCGTCCTTCGGTCAACGTTCCGGTCTTATCAAAGTAGACCGTCCCGGGCTTGGACATCCGCTCCAAACAGTCTCCCGAACGCACCAAGACCTCTCGTTTGGCGAGGCGACCGATCGCCACCGCAATGGCCAACGGTGTGGCCAACGCCAACGCGCAGGGACAGGCGACAATCAACAGAGCCACGACATGATTGATCGCCTGGGATGGATCGACCCGCCACCAAATCACCGCGGTGATCAGCGCCAATCCAATCACCACGGTGACAAACCACGCGCCGATTCGATTCGCAAGCTGGACGATCGGCGTGCGTGTTTCCGAGGCCTCAGTGACGGCCTGTTGGATCGCGGCCAGCTTCGTGTCGGCTCCCAGCGCGGTGACACGAACCAGTACGGTCGATTGAATGTTGTCAGTTCCCGCTTCGATGCTGCTGCCGACCGTGACCGACACCGGACAACTCTCACCGGTCAGCAGCGAGCGGTCGACCATCGACTCTCCCTCCACCACGACTCCGTCCACCGGCACACTTTCGTTGGGTCGCACCAGGATCGTTTCCCCGATCATCAAATCGTCCACGGCAACTCGCGTGCGAGCACCCGAGGGATCAACGCGAGTCGCGATCGTTGGGGAGATTCGAATCAACTCGGAGACCGCCTCACCGGCTCGTCGCTGCTGACGCATCTGCAACCAGCGTCCGGTCAACAGGAAAAAGACCAACGCGGCGATCGAATCGAAATAGACTTCCCGCTCCGGATGGAACAACGCAAACACACTGGCGAGCAGCCCCGCAGCCAACCCGAGAGCGACCGGCAAGTCCATGTGTGGTGTGCGAGTTGCACAGCGATGCCAGCGCACTGCGAAAGAAAACGCGTCCCGGGAAGACCACGGCGGCACCACCGAGGGCGACCCCCGCCCAACGAAGCAACTGAGCGTGCGAGTCGGCCATCCCCGTGAACTGGCCCGCGTAAAGAGCGACGGCGATCCACATCGCGTTGGCGGCGCAGAATCCGGCAAACGCGATGTCGATCAGCATGCTCCGTTCGGGATCCGCGTCGCTGTCCGCCGTTGACTGTTCGCCGAGCGGACTGACGTCATATCCGACGCGATGCAAGAAGCGAGCGATCTCGGACAAGCGAATCTTGCTGGGATCGAACACGATGTCCGCCGTTCGCGACCGCATGCTGACCAGCGCCGAATGCCAGCCGTCGATCCGTTCCGGAGCACGCTCGATCAGCCACACGCATGCGGCGCAGTGCAGACCGGAGATCGCCAGCGTCGACTTGAGCAACGGCTCACCCGTTCCCGCGTCCATCACCAGCGGCGCCGAGTGTCCCAACAACCGAGGATCATCCAGATCTTCGTAAGTCGACGGTCATCGGAGATTTCTTCACCCGGGACGTCGCGAAGCTCATAGAACTCTTCGAGTCCCCAGCCTCGAATCAACTCGTAAGCCCCCTGACATCCGCGGCAACAGAACGAAAGCTCACCGTCGTGCCGGGGTGGCGGAGCCGGAAGCCCGCAATGTGCGCAGGCAACGCGTTGGCGAGCGGTGTCGGTCGTGCTGGCTAGAGTCGACATGCCTTCTCGTACGTTAGCCTTTCCAGGCTGACCTCAAATCTCGTCAGCAAGTCAGGCTGGAAAGCCCGACGTACGTTAGCCTTTCCAGGCTGACCCAAATCTCGTCAGCAAGTCCGCTCGGTAAGCCCGACGTACATTGGTTCCCTACGGCTCGCAGCACGGCAACGGTTGATCGGTCCAATGAATCCATGCGTCCGGCGATGAATTCAAGTCAACCTGCGGGGCCACCATCGTGGAAAGATCGGCCGCGGCACGCCCGGTCGCGGTGTAGAGTCCTGTGACGATCAATAATACTCCGGCAATGATCGGCAACGAGGACTGAAACCGAGGGATCAACTGCCTCGCTCCCAAGGCCAATGCGGTCAAGGCAGGCAACGTCCCCAACCAAAACGCCCCCATCACTGCCATCGCATGGGCCACCTGTCCGGTGCCCGCCGCGATCAACACAAACAAATAGAGCCAGCCGCAGGGCAGCCAAGTGGTCAGCAAGCCAGCGAAGTAGGCACGGGCCAATGGTCCACGACCACCGATGATCGGCTTGAGTCGCTGGAGAAGCGAAGCCACCGCGGAAGGTTTCACCTCGGAGACATCGCCGCGAAACATCGGTATCAACGTCAATAGCTTTGCGATGCCGAAGAAGATCAGCAGGCCACCGGCAATCTTGGCTGCCAGCGATTGGTAGCCGGCGATTTCTCCGCCCACTTCGACCATCGAACCCAAGACGCCGGCCACCAAACCTGCCGACAGATAGGTGGTCAGCCGTCCACCGTGATAAGCGGCAACCGAAGTGCGTGCCGTACCGCCATGCGTGGCCCAAATCGCAAAGGGTCCACACATGCCGACGCAGTGCAGGCTTCCCAAGAAGCTTGCGAACAGCACGGCAATGGCCAACGTCAACATCGCGACATGTCTTTCATGAACATTTGAAACCTTTCCGACAAGTGGTCCGACCCTTTCCGCTGAGGACAGTTAGGTCTCGTCCGATCGATCGGACTTCTCGACCACCAACTCCTGCGAGTGGAGGAATCGATCCCCGTTCTCACACTTCAAATCGAGCATCACCTGCCATAGGCCAACCGCGTTGAAACAGTCCGGAAGCTCCAACATCGCAAACTTGCCCATCGGAATCGGCACTTCTCTGACATCCGATGCACGAACATGTCGATACAGTCGCAACTCGCCCGATTGGACCAGTACCGGCTTGCCTTCACGGTCGGTGAGCGTGATTCGCAAACCCGATGGAATCGTCTGCTTGTTGATTTGACTGACCTCGCACTGCCATCCCAGCGCCGCCGATGCAGCCTGTGCGGCCATTTCGGCGTCCCAATTCAGTGCCTTCTCATGATAGTTGGGGACCACGGCGACCGACTCATCCCCGGTCGCCAGGATGATCGCGACGACTCCTCCGGCAACTTGCAGGCCCAACAAGCCAACGACGAACGACCCCCATCGCCAGGCGGCCCGTCGGTTGGCAGTTCTGTATGTCTGACGGATTCATGTTCGAGTTCTCGCCTGCAACTCAGCCGCTTGCCAAGTGCAAATTGAAAGGCCGTTTAGCGTTTGGGGCCGAAATCTTCATCGTGACAGTGCGTTCATTGCCAACGTCATCGGTGATTTGCAACTTGCCATCGGTTCGCCCCGTGTAACCGATTTGACTCGCTGGGACCCGGACAACGACTGGAAACAACTCGGTCCCGCCACCGGGCAGACGCACGGTGCCCCCCTCGGCATCCGCCAACTCAGCATTCGCCGGCTCCAAGACCTCGATCTGATACGTTCGCTCATCGTCGGTACGATTGCGCAGCCTCAGCAAGAAGTTATTCGTGATGATCCCGCCGGCCGCCTGCTCAAATGGATTTCCTCGTCCCCGCAGCACGCTGGCATCGAAGGCAAACTTCGTCGAGAGCACGGTCAGGAATCCGATGGCAACCGCCGTCAGCAGCAACGGGTAAGCAATCGTTCGCAACCGCAACAACTTCGGCGGTTTGCCGGCCAGCGCATCTTGCGAACTGTAGCGAATCAGCCCTCGAGGACTTCCGACGCGATCCATCACGTTGTTGCAAGCGTCGATGCACTGTGTGCAATTGACGCATTCCAGTTGCAGCCCGTTGCGAATGTCGATGCCCGTCGGACAAACGACGACGCATTGATTGCAGTCGACGCAATCACCCGCCTGCTCGCCTTCAACGTGACGTCCCTTCTTGCGGGGCTCACCACGCTTTTCGTCGTAGGCGACGATCAAGCTTTGCCGATCGAGCATGACGGATTGAAATCGGCCATAGGGGCAAGCGATCAGGCACAGCTGTTCACGGAAGAACAAGAAGTCGAACAGCATCAGCCCCGTCGTCGCTCCCATCACCAAGAACGCCGTGGGATGCTCCAGTGGCGAACTGCGAACCCAGACGGCCAACTTTTCGGTTCCCACGAAGTAGGCCAGGAAGGTGTGAGCCAGCAGCATCGACAACAGCAGATAGATGGCGAACCGCGCGACCGCCATCAAACCAGTCGGCTTTCGCTTTGGCTTGCCACCCTTGCCGGCCGTTCCTTCGAACCATCGATCAATCGGACGAAACAAGAACTCCATGTAGACGGTTTGCGGACAGGCCCAGCCGCACCAGACACGACCGAAGAAAGCGGTCGCCAGCACAATGGTGATGAACACGCCGAGCATCAACAGGGCCAACAACAGCGTGTCGGTCGGCAAAAAGGTATGGCCGAAGAAGACAAAGCGGCGTGCCGCGATATCCAGCAGGATCAGCGGCTTTCCGCCGAATCGCAAATGAGGCAACACCACAAAAAAGACGATCAGGAAATAAGCCAAGACCCTCCGCCGCTTCCACAAATTGCCCTTGGAAAGCTTGGGATAAAGCCAGCGACGCGAACCGTCATTCTCGAGCGTGCTGAGCACGTGCTCCGGAGCATCCAGTAAGGAGATTGCGACCAGAGCTGGGAAGGGATTCCGAATCGGTTTCGCGTGGCGAGTTCATGATCGTTCAGGTTGTTAACACGCGCGACACGATTTCCCGCTGCCGCATGCGTGACGACTCGACGACGTGGAAAGCATCGAGTCAAAAGTTAAAATTCTCGGCCTACTCCGCGGCCTTTTCTTGCGAACCCGCAGCTTTGCCAGGGTTGGCGTCGTCGGCCGCCGGCGTGCTGGCTTGCTCGGATTCGTCGGTCTTCGCTGGTGGTTCCGGCCATGGATCAATGACATTCCCTTCCGCAGTCTTCGCAACCGCTGGATTTGATCCCCGCAGCGATGCAACGTAGCTGGCCACCAGCACCAGTTCATTGGTGGAGAGACGATTCTTCCAGGCCGGCATCGCTCCCGCGTTGGCACCCTTCTGCAAGCACCGTCAGGATGTCGCCAATGTCTTTCACATTCTTGTAATTGTCATCGCAAAGATTGGGGCCGACCAATCCGCCACCTTCCTTCCCGTGACAGGAGACACAGTTCGATTTAAAGACCGCCTTGCCGATCTGCAGCCACGATTCTTCATGGAGAAACCTGATCACATTGTCTCGGGTCGGCGGTCAAATCACCGATCTCGGCAAACTGCAGATTCAGGTTGGCAGCCAAAGCTCGATCGTATCGGTCTGCGAGCGACCGCCCTTCGGCACCGTTGTGGTACCAAAACATGTAAGGTGGCGCGAACACGATCGAAGCGACGAAGAGCCACTTCCACCAACCGGGAAGCGGATTGTCGTACTCCTGGATGCCGTCGTAATCGTGTCCGGTCAGCGGATCGTCCGGCGCCCCTTCGGGCAATTGATTGGAATCAGTCACAGGTTCACTCATCGCGTGGATCCTCCACTTTGTCCGACAATGGAATGGAGGCAAATTTCTCTGATGCCGCAGGTGACAGACGCAGCGTCGCCATCAACATCAAACCGAAAGCGAAGACGAACAACAACAGTGCCGCTTCGGCACAATCGCTGTAGTCAATCGCTCGTATCACGTCGTTCAACATGCTCTCGACACCTATGGGTTGGTTGAATCAGACGGGGTGAGTGGTCGCCACGGCGACCTGCTCGGACGCCGGTTGCTCGGGTTGCTCGCCTTCGGCAGGGACCGCTCGGCGGCGCTGGCGGCTGGCGACCTCGGGGGGCGCGTTGAGGTCGGTTCCCAGTCGCTGCAGGTAGGCAATCAAGGCAACGGCTTGAGAATCCAGCGTCATGACGCCGTTTGGTCTTCGGACGGGGTTCCCCTGCGAGACGATGTCCGCAGCGATCCGTTCCGCCTGATTCTTGCGCCATCTGTTCCGACTCGGTCAGCTCGCGATCGTAGGGGGCTCCCAGCTTGTACGCCGCGTGCACACGATCCGCGATCTTCTTGAAATCGATCGGTGTATCGAGCAAGTGCATGTAGGATGGCATCACCGAGCCCTCCACCAAGCGCCGAAGGATTCTCGAGGTGCTGCCAATGCCAGGAACTGGTCTGCTTGTTGCCACCCTCACGCGCCAGGTCGGGTCCGATTCGGCGGCTGCCCCACTGGAACGGACGGTCATAGATGAATTCGCCCGGCTTGCTGTATTCGCCGTATCGCTTGGTTTCGGCCACCATCGGTCGAATCATTTGCGAATGACAGTTGTAACAGCCTTCCGACACGTAGATGTCTCGTCCAGCCAGCTCCAACGGCGTGTATGGCTTGACGGTGGCAATCGTCGGCACGTTGCTGCGAATCAGGAATGTCGGAATCGATCTCGAACAGACTGGCGACGATCACCGCCAAGGTGGTCAAGACGGTGAATCGAACCGGCAAGCGTTCCCAGCGGCGGTGCCAATTCATTTGCGACCAAACATCGAGCCACTTGGCCGCATTGAGAACCGGCGCGTCATTCAATTCGCTGACGCCCTGTGGCGGATCGGCTGGCTGCACTCGCGACAATCTCGGAGCCTGGTACACGGGCACGTCATACGTGGCTGGCCGGGTCATCCAGGTCATCACGTAATTGACCGCCATCAACACGACGCCGCCGACAAACAGCACGCCACCCAAGACACGCAGCCACCACATCGCCTTGACCGCAGTCACCGCCTCGATGAACTCCGGGTTGGCCAGGTTGCCCAGTTCGTCCATTTCTCGCCACATCAGGCCTTGGGTCAGACCGGCAGCATAAATCGGCACGATGTAAAGCAGGATCCCGATCGTCCCGATCCAAAAGTGCAGCGAAGCCGCCTTCTCGCTCCAAAGCTTGGTTTGGAACAGCCGCGGCAACAGCCAGTAGATCATCCCGAAGGTCATCATCCCGTTCCAGCCGAGGGCGCCGGAGTGAACATGGGCGATCGTCCAGTCGGTGTAATGACTCAGACCGTTGACACTCTTGATGCTCAACATCGGCCCTTCGAATGTCGACATCCCGTAGAACGTGACACCCACCACGAAGAACTTCAGCACCGGATCGGTCGCGACCTTGTGCCAGGCACCTCGCAGCGTCAGCAACCCGTTGATCATGCCACCCCAAGACGGCATCCAAAGCATCAGGCTGAACAACATCCCCAGCGACGACGCCCACTCAGGCAACGCCGTGTAATGCAAATGGTGAGGCCCGGCCCAAATGTAGATGAACACCAACGACCAAAAGTGAATGATCGACAACTTGTAACTGAAGACAGGTCGATTCGCGGCTTTCGGCAAGAAGTAATACATCATGCCGAGAAACGGGGTCGTCAAAAAGAAGGCGACCGCATTGTGGCCGTACCACCACTGCATGAATGCGTCCTGAACGCCGGCATAGAGCGAATAGCTCTTGAACAGACTCAGGGGCAGCACCAGATTGTTGAACACATGCAGCACCGTCACGGTCACGATCGTCGCGATGTAAAACCACAAGGCCACATACATGTGACGCTCGCGACGATGCACCAGCGTCATCAGAAAGTTGGTGCCGAAAAAACCAAGCCAGACCACCGCGATCGCCAAGTCAATCGGCCATTCCAGCTCGGCGTACTCTTTGCTTTGCGTGATCCCCAAGCGGCAGCGTCACCGCGGCAGCCACGATGATCGCCTGCCACCCCCAAAAGTGCAGCCGGCTGAGTGCATCGCTCCACATCCTCGCTTTGCAAAGCCGCTGGGTGCTGTAATAGACCGCCGCGAAAATCGCATTGCCCGCGAAGGCAAAGATCGCGGCGTTGGTATGCAGCGGCCGAAGCCGCCCAAAGGAAAGCCACTGCAGCCCGCCAAACATCGTCGGCATCACCAACAGCAAGGCCACGATCAGGCCAGCGAGCGTACCGACGAGTCCCCACACCAGGGTCGCCGTTGCGAACTTGCGAACAATATCGTCGTCGTAAGAAAACGACTCCATCTGCTCAACATTGCCACTTCCCGCCGAAGCCAGCTTCGCATCGGGGTCAATGTCGGAAGTCGTGCCTATTGCCACCCTGCATTCCTTTGGTATCCAAGGTCAAATGGTAGTCAGAACCGTCGATGCCACGAATGCAGCCTCGTTTGGGCGTGAGTATAACAATGAAAGTGCCAATGGAAGCCGCGATCGTGCGACAGTGTGTCGCGGAGTCACGATCTGCCGCACTTCCGCACGAAATTTGGCAGCGATCACGATGCCACCAACGTCGCAGTCGCTCACCCGAGCGTGCGATGCCGTCACAACCGCGGCGAACCTGCGCCATTAGCGCGCTCCGCTCGGTCTCTGATCCGACAAGGGAAGCGATCAGCTGACGCTCAGCGCCGAAGGCCATGCGCACCATCTGGGAGCTCGATCGGAGTGCTTCACGGAGGGTCAGCTTGCTTTTGCCGCGTTGCCGGTCGGTGAACGTGATCGGTACCTCCACCATCTTCGAGCCTTGCCGATCCAGGCTGACCAGAATCTCCTCCAGCACCGCGTACCCGTTGACCCGTACGTTGCTCATGCCCACCCGACGAAGTGCAGCGACTCGATAACATCGCATCGAGCCACTGCAGTCGTTGACTGGCAATCGCAGGCAAGTCGTGGCGAAACCGTTGACCAAACGGCTCATGATCTTGCGATGAAACGGCCAACCGACGATCGAGCCCCCCTCCACGTAACGCGAGCCAATCACGACATCGACCTGCTCCGAGGCGATCGCGCGCTCCAGCAGGGCAGGGAGCTGCTCCGGATCGTGACTGAGATCCCCGTCGAGGTTCAGAAAGAACTCATAGTCGTGTTCAATCGCGTACTCCATGCCATGACGAATGGCACTTCCCAGGCCCTTCTGATCACGACGAATCACGACCTTGACCGCCGGATCCCGCTGGCCAATCTCAGCGACCAGAGGCGCCGTCCCGTCGGCTGAATTGTCATCGATGACCAACACGTCGGCTGCGGGCAGGAATCGACGAATCCGCTCGACCAACTCCACAATGTTGTCGGCCTCATTGAGCGTGCAGACAGCGACGAGCGCACGAGGCACCACCGGCTCGCGCGATCGATCGGCAGCGGGGAGATCAGAATTGCTCGTCAAGGACTAGGCCGCTAGAAACGGGGGCAACGCCGCCTGGAACGGGTACTCGATGCAGCGAAGACAGGCAGATCGAAGACAGGCAGATCGAAGACAGTGAGATCGAAGACAGTGCAAGATCGAAGACAGTGAGATCGAAGACGGTGGCTGGGGAGTTCGAAGGCGGCGTGCCTACCAACGATGCTCAGGTCGATCCAGGATCTCTTTCAGCAAGATCGCCTGCTGAAGTCCGCCCGGCTGGCGCAACAGTTTGAGCAGATCTTGGGCAGGGTGTCCTGTATAGGGAGTGCCACCACGAACCTCAAAAGTCGATGCGTGGGCGGATCGTTTTGCCTTCCGACGCGCGACTTCCGCTTCGGCTTCCGCTGCCGTCCGCTTGGCAGCTTCCAGTCGTTGCATGCGGACCGAGATCGAGTCTTCGTGGTCCTCCACCACTTCTGCCATCAGCACTTCATCGGTGTCACGGGCCGAGACGACGCGTTCGGTCTTACGGTTGGAATACTCGGGCCGAGACTTGGCACCAGGTCGAGCGCCGCCGGGCTGGCCTTGCGCACCACGATTCTGCGCACCCGATTCTGCGCAGCCTTGGCCTGCCGGCGCTGAGCGGCTCGTCTCAAGAAGTCTTCGAGATCCCCTGCCATGTTTTCGTCTCCGCAATGCTCCCAACAACCTGGATCCGAACCAACTAACGAGGCTCAAGTGACTGCGATGTCTCTTTGGCACTATTGGCCAAGCGACTTTCGCATTTCGGTATCCGCGTTGACGTTCTGCAACTTGTAATAATCGAGGATATTCAGTTTTCCGGACCGAAACGCATCCGCCATCGCGCGAGGAACGGCTGCCTGGGCCAGCACGACCGAGGCCTTGCTCTCCTCGATCTTTGCCTGATTTTCCTGTTCCTCGGCAACAGCGGCTGCTCGTTTTCCTTCCGCCCGGGCTCGAGCTACCTGCGTGTCGGCCTCGGCTTGATCCGCCTGCAAACGAGCACCGATGTTCGCACCGACATCGATGTCTGCGATATCGATCGAAACGATTTCAAACGCCGTTTGCGAGTCAAGCCGCTTCGCCAACACCGCTTTGCTGATCACATCGGGATTCTCCAGAACCGCCTTGTGGTCCTCGGCCGACCCGATCGCGCTGACAATCCCCTCGCCGACGCGAGCGATGATCGTCTCCTCGGTCGCACCACCGATCAGCTGTTGGAGATTGGCACGCACCGTGACTCGCGCCTTGACCTTCAATTGAATTCCATCCTTGGCGACTGCGTCCAGCGAAGGCTTGGCGGATCCGCGCGGCGGACAATCGATGACCTTTGGATAAACGCTGGTCTGCACCGATTCGAGCACATCGCGACCTGCCAAGTCGATCGCGGTCGCTTCGCGAAACGTCAGCGAGATCGTCTTCGCCTTCTTGGCGGCGATCAACGCTCGAATCACTTGCTGGACATTTCCACCGGCAAGGTAGTGTGCCTCCAGCGCCTCGCTGGTCAGTTCCGGATCGACCAGACCAGCCTGCGTCGCCATGATCTTACTGCGGACAATCGCCCGCACATTGACCTTGCGAAAGGTCATGCCGAGCAAATTGAGGAAGGAAATGTTCGCACGGGTCAGCTGCGACTGAATCCACAGCCCGAAGTAGCGGGCGAAGATCAACAGAAAGACCATCAGCACGCCGAACACGAGCAACGCGATGATCAGTCCGATAATCGTTCCGTTCCCGATCTCTTGCTGGGCTAGCAGGCTGACGTCCGACATCGGTTGAATCTCTCGGTGAAAGGGGCGAATCAATCCTTCTCGGTTTCTTTTTCAGCACCGGGGGGCGTGTTGTCTTCGTACTTGGCTTGAGGAATCGCATCCTCATCCTTCGATGCCAGCACGCTGTGGTAGAGGGCAAATTCGCTGTCCTCGTCACCCGACTTCTTTTCCACCGGTTCTTCGGTCACCTTGGCAGCGGCCACGATCATTTCGATGACCTTGCGCTCGATGATCTGATTGCGAAGGGCATCCATTTGGCCCTGCTTTTCCAGCCGGGCGCGAACTCGTCGCTCCGGCATGTCGCTCTGCTGGGCGATCAAGCTGATTTCGGCATCGTAGTCGGCTTCGTCCGCTTCCACTTTCTCTTCTTCAGCGATCTTCTCGAGGATGAAGTGCTCACGAAGGGCGGCCTCGGTCGAGGCTTGGGCGTTCTGCTTCGATGCGTTGACGAAGCGACGGATCATGTCTTCGTCGAAACCGCTGCGACGCAATTCCAGCACCTTCCGCTCCAGTTCTCGCAAAGTTTGTCGTTTGACAAGCGTCGCGGGGAGATCGAAGTTGGCACTGCCAGCCAGAAGCTTGATCACCGTCTTGCGCAGTTCCTGTTGAGTGCGATAGTCGGCTTGTCGCGCCAACGAGTCTCTCACGAAGTCGCGCAGCTCTTGCTCGGAATCGAAATCGCCCAACTCCTCCAGGAAAGCAGGTGTCAGTTTGGGAATCTCCCGTTTGACGACTTCCACGACGTGGAACTCGGCATCGATCTCCTTACCGCGGAAGTCCTCGTTCGAGGCGCCGTCGGAAACCGTCGCCTTCCCGCTCCGGGTTTCGCCTTCCTTCACTCCAACCATCAGGTCACCGAAGTCGTCGCAGACAGCATCGCTGAAGCTGAGACTCTTCTCGAGCGTGACACGTTCTTCGTCCATCACGGAGAGCGTCTTGCCGTCGTGCTTGAATTCGGCGGTGATCAACAGCTTGTCGCCATGCTCCGCCGGTTCGTCGGTGGGCTCCAAGCGGGCGTACCTGCCGAGCACGCGATCGATAGCCGCTTGCACGTCCGCGTCGGTGATCTCTTCGACCGGCTTGCTGATCTTCAAGCCTTTCCAGCTGGGCGTTTCGAACTCGGGTCGCACCTCGATTTGGAACTGGTACTTGAAGTCGCCGTCATCGGGGACCTTGATCGAGTTGTAATCGAAATCAGGTTCGCCGATCGCCGAGAAATTCTCCGAATCGGTCACCTGAGCGAGGCTGTCCATCAACAGCGACCCTTTGACTTGCTCGGTCACGCGATCCTTGAACTGCTTCTCGACCAGTTTTCGGGGGGCGCGTCCGCTGCGGAAGCCGGGAACTTGGGCTTCGGGCACCAGCTCGTCGTAGGCTTCCTTCAAGTAACGCTGGACTTCCGCTTGGGGGATCGTCACGACCACTTCGCGCAAGCAGGCCTGCGGACTCTCAACCTTGACTTCCAATTGGATCGGTTGCTTTTCTTGTGCGTCGGTCGCGTCGGTCTCGGTAGAGGTGGACATCCTTCAACAGACCTCAAATTCAATGCATGCGTTGAGTTGACAAAAATTCCCTGGCGATCCGTATGGTCATCCGCTGATAACCCGGCGGGCATCCACCCGTTACCAGGTGGGCGTCACCGGGCGGGCATTGGGCCAGAAAGGGCAGCTGATGGCACCTCAGGGTGCTGGGAAGTGAAGCCCGTTAGTCTATCGTGGGGAACGGAAATGGAGCAAGCCGGGAAGCAATAAATCGCGACGAAAGCATGTTTCTCGATCCGGCGATCGTTCCCCGATCAGGCCTTGCCGGGATGGGTCGCGAGTCTATAATCGTCCTTCCGATCGAGCACCTTCGCGGCTGTAGCTCAGTTGGTAGAGCATCACGTTGCCAACGTGATTGTCGTGGGTTCGAATCCCATCAGCCGCTCTCTCTCCGTATGCGATCCGTGGAGGCACGATTTGCGGCCACCGATGCTCCGGTTTGGTCGCGTCATGCGACCGGATGACCGATTGGTGTGGTAATGCGCAGGTCATGCCCCTCCGAATTGGATAGAACGTGCCATACGCCCAGCTTGGTCCGATTGCCGTCCACCTTCCCGAGCGTGTGGAAACCAACGCGATGTTGGCGGCTCAATATCCACGTTGGGACTTGCCGCTGATCGAAGAGAAGACGGGCATCCGCCAGCGTCATATCGCGGCGCCCGGAGAGACTTCTAGCGATCTGGCCGTTGCCGCCGCCGAACATTTGTTTCGCGATTCCGCGATCGATCGCAGCGAGATCGATTTCGTCCTGCTCTGTACCCAGACGCCGGACTATCCGCTGCCGACGACCAGTTGTCTGATCCAGGATCGCCTTGGTCTCAAGACGCGCTGCGGAGCCATCGATTTCAACCTGGGGTGCAGCGGGTTTGTTTACGGACTTGCCTTGGCCGACGGGTTGATCCAAAGCCGAGCCGCCCGGAACGTGTTGCTACTGACCGCCGAGACCTACAGCAAGTACATCGATGAGGATGATCGCAGCTTGCGCACCATCTTCGGCGATGCTGCCGCGGCAACGCTGGTCACGGCCGTTGATACCCAATCGCTGTGGGGCTTTCAGTTTGGCAGCGACGGCAGCGGCGGTGACATGTTGCTGGTCGGCGACGGGGGTGGCCGACCAGCCGAAGACGCGATCAAGCCGCGACATCGAAAACGGTGGAACAGCCGACTCTACATGGATGGTCCGAGCCTGATCAATTTCACGGTCGACGCGGTGCCCCGCCTGGTCGACGAAATTCTCCAGCGCCAATCAACTGAACGACGCCGACATCGGAAAGTATCTGATGCACCAGGCGACCTGGAAGATGCTGGACCAGCTTCGCAGTCGCATGGGTGTGGAAGAAGCTCGGCTGCCCATCGAACTAGCCGACGTCGGCAACACCGTCTCCTGCACGATCCCGATTCTGATCGAGGGGCTACGAAAAAAGGGCCAGCTGGACCGAAAATCGGTTAACATGCTGGTTGGGTTTGGTGTTGGATTATCGTGGGCAGGTTGCCTCTGGCGCGACCAGTACTCGGATCAACGACCTGGTTAGCCCGAAGAGTTGGACTGCGTGATTGACACCTATCCGAAAAGGGGTCGGACCCTTTGGGGGCAAGTCCAGTTCATTTCGTTGTTGTCCTCGCCGGAAAGGTTCAAACCCCTTTTCGGATAGGTGCTAATGTGGAGGATCGACCGATGAGTCACAATTTATCCGGACGACTTCTGATTGCTTCGCCCTATCTGAGCGATGGCAACTTCATGCGGTCGGTCGTGTTCATCATCCGTCATGACGTCGAAGGGGCGTTCGGTCTGACCATCAATCGTCCGACGTCACGACGCTTCCGTGACCTTGTCGAATCCTCCAGTGGCGGCAGCGGCGAGCCACGTGAGGATGATCACATCTTCCGTGGTGGTCCTGTCGAAGGACCGCTGCTTGCCTTGCACGATCTTGCAGGCGTCGGTGAACCGTGCGGTCCATTTGATCCAACCGGTGAACTGCTGCAGCCTGGCCAATCCATGAACCATGGCGTGAAGTACACGGTCCATGACTATCCAGCGGAACCTTGGGGATCGATGTCAATTGAATTAGGCAACCCTCCAGCCTGGATTACGGGTGACGATGATCACCTTCGCATTTTACTTCGACGACACGACGCGAACGTGCGCTACATCTGTGACTATAGTGGGTGGGGGCCAGGACAATTGGATGAAGAGCTCCGTGTCGGAGGCTGGTTGGCTGGAGACGCGGACCCGGACATTTTGTTCGGGGATCCTGAAAAGGCGTGGGAATTAGCCGTCAAACAATGCGGCCAGGAGATCCTGACCGAGATGGCTCCGGGTGTTCGCTTCGGTGATCCCAACTTGAACTAGCATCTGTCGCGATGAAGATGCGGGAGATTGGGTTTCGGGAAGCAACATCAAGAGCCGAGTGGTTTGTCAACATTTGGGTTAAGGGTTGCGAGCGAAAAGGTGTCAGACACCAAAAACCGGAACGGCCCGGCGGGTGCATCGCATTTTTGGTGTCTGACACCTTTTCGCCAATCGACATCGCCCGAATGCTTGGCTCGCACAAACCACGAGTTGAAATGCGCGAGGCCTTGAGAGTACCCCACCCATGCGACGATTCGTGATTGGCGACGTTCATGGATGTGCCAAGGCGCTCCGATCCCTGATTGAGGCTATCAATCCTCAAGTCGACGACGAGCTCGTATTCCTGGGCGACTACATCGACCGGGGCCCCGATAGTCGTGATGTGATCCAGCAAATCCTTGATCTCCGTGAGCGTTGTCACGTGGTCGCCCTGCGCGGGAATCACGAGATCATGTTGCTCGGGGTCGCCCTCGGAGGTCTGAACGACGAGGTTTGGCTGGAGAACGGCGGCGTCGCGACGGTCAGCAGTTACGGGGGATCGCTCAGCAAGATTCCGCCCGAACATTTGGAGTTCTTTCAAAGGCTCGAACCGTACTACGAGACCGCCGAAACCATCTTTGTTCACGCTGGCTACCATCACCAGTTGGACATGCACGAGCAGGACTCCGCAACCATCTACTGGAAGCACCTCCCCTCACCCCTGCCGCCGCCTCACAAAAGCGGCAAGCGGATGATTGTTGGTCACACGCCACAATCCAATGGCAACGTGCTTGATGCAGGCCATGTGATTTGTGTCGATACCTACTGCTTCGGCGGTGGCTTTCTAACGGCTTTCGAAACCAGTAGCTACGAGGTGATCCAGGCAGACCGTCACGGCCATCTGCGGCGAGACCCGGTCCAAGTCATGATCAGCCGACTTAGCCGCATCTACAAGTCGATTTCCCGTTTCTGTCGCGAGCGTCTTGGCCGACCAAGCAGGCAAGCGGACGACACTTCGTCGCTCGAATTGTCAGACGAAGAATCCGCAGAGGTCCAGATCGCAACCGAGACCGTCGAAACGTAACTGAGGTAGCCGAACGATCGTAGCCGAGTCTCTCCGAGGCTCGGAAACTTCCGTCTCGGAGAGACGGAGCTACGGTACTTCCGCGGTAACGATCGACGCGCTTGCGGAGCCGATCCGGCCTTGCTCGGCGTGTCCATCGATTCGTATGCGAAACGTCGTGACGGTGTCGGGCAAATCAAACTCGATCGTCGCCTGGCCCGACTCGTCGGTCATCAGCAACGGTTGCCAAGAAAGGGTCTCGGCAAAATCGCCCGACTCCTCAAGCTCGCGCGCCGGTCGCCGGTGAGCGTACTGGCGGATCGGAAAGCGAAGCTGCTGCATCAACTCATCCGCGAGACCCTGCGCGTCAAGCCCTCGCGCGGCCATGAGCTCGCCAAGCTGCTGCGGCGTGATCGGTGATTGCCCTTGCGATGACTGGTCTGCCGAGGCGGTTGCCGCTTGCCGCGAGTCCGATGGCTGTGATTTCGATCGCTCCGAGATTCGGAGTAACCACGAGACCTTCGCATCGTCGAGCCAGTCAACGAGCTGAGGTGCTGTCTCCGTTGCCAATGCACTCGCTACGTCTCCAAGTGGCTCAGACGCCGGACTTCCATCCTCCGGAGCGATCGCGCTGGGTCGTTGATTCGGCGCCACTGGGACTGCTTGCGAGCCAGCCTGTTCCGATGCTACCGCGGTCGCTCTGGCGCTACTTGCCGGCGAGTCCACCACCATCCCTTCGTGGCTCGCACCGCAACCGTAGATCATCAGCGATGAGCAGCCCAGCAACAAGCAACTGGCAACCAGGGAGGTAGCGCCGCGCCGATAGATAAGGAATGCTGCAAACCAAATCACGACAACCAGGACAGCAAGCACGCGGACTTCCACCAGCAAACGCTGCCAAGCCTGGTCAACGGTCTGCTGGTATTGATACCACTCGGACGCGACGAGATTCGCATTATCAAATCGCTCCGAGACGATGAACGTGTTACCATCCAACTCAAAAAGTCGAATCAGTTGCTCACGGAAATCGATTTGCGATTCGCTCACCGCGGGACTGATGAATCGGCGCCAGCCTTGTGTTCCTAACAACAGGTCGAGTGAGCGAGCCGCCTCGGGATCGTCACTCAAGTAAAAGTCGGCATGCTCAAGCTGCTCCGGGCTCTCCACTTCACTGAGCAGCAGAAACTCGGTGCGAAGTGACGGGCGATCACGCGAGTCGAGACTCCAGACTGCGTCATCGACCACCGACACGCCAAGCACGGCGGCAATCGGATCACCGTTCTCATCGCGGGCCTGCAATGTCAGGCTCAGCGATTCACCAGGCGATCGCACGAGCCGGGAACCGATCCGCAAAGGACTCGGAACCTTTGACAGTGAATCGATTTCGCTGCGTGCTTGTCCTCGCCGGAGAGGGTCAGCCCCCGTTTCGGATTGGTTCTCACTCGGTTCGTCCAGCACGTCGAGCTGGAGTTGTCGTGAAGGGCGACGGTATACCAATCGCTCCACGAGTGGCCGCGCGGGTTTCGCCAGCGCGTCCAGGATCGTCACTCGCACCACGCCGCCCGTATCGGACGGCAGGGGCAACTCGATTCGATTCTCTCCAGGCCGCAACGCCAACCGACGTTCACCTACCAACTGTCCGCGACATGCCATGCGAACGAGTACGGACCGCTCCCGATCGTCGCGCACGACCATCGAGATCGGCTCGCCGGCCGCAAAGACACCCGTGCCGGTATCGATCACGGGAAGATCGGCGACCACCTCCGGCAGAAGTGGAGTGCTCGGCACGCCCGTCGGGGCGATCTACTTGCAGACGGTACGTCTGGCCAGCAGTCGGTTGAAACGCGAAACGCCCCATCCCGTCACGGACCGTGACCGCCGTTGCGAGACGATTGCCGTCGCTGTCAGTGACCTCGCCTTCCAGGTGGACCGGTGCGCCCAACGCATCATGCGCCGTGAAGTAGACTCGGTTCTCGATGCCATCGATCAGGTACCCGCCTTCTGGATAGAACTCAACCGACACCTGACCGAACTGCATCGGAATCTCCACGACCTCCGTTTCGCGAATGCCCTGATCTTCGACGGTGACCGACAACTCAACGCGGCCCTGCTCAATTGTCGTTGGCAGCGGAAACGAAACGTCGCAAGTGCCTGCCGAGTTTGTTCTCGTTTTCAATTGATAGATCATGCGGTCGCCCGCCATCGCGGCAACTTGCACGGTTGCATCGGCCAAAGGCCCACCGGTCACGCGTGACGCCGAGAACGCGACATCGACGCTCTCTCCGGGAGCATAGCTGGGGCGAACGAACTGCAAAGACTTCTTGAATCGCGGCACTCGATACGCTCGGACCTGAAACTCGCAACGTTGTTCAGGAAAGAATCCGTCCAGGCTCTTGGCGTGCAAGGTATAGGAGCCAGCCATCGCATCGTCGGGGATTTCGAAGCGACCGTTCCCCACGCCGTGCTCGGTGACACCCTCCAAGAATGCTCCTGCGACCAGCGTCCCATCAGGCCCGAGTAGTTCGAATCGAATCGGGAACTCGGAACCAGCTTCGAGTGACCGACGGCGCAGCGTCAACGAGCGAAAGTAAACCGTCTCACCCGGTCGATAGACTGGCCGATCGACCGTCAGGTAGGTCGCGCAACGAGTGGGCTCCAGCGGCAGCGCGATGCTGGAGGACTCGACCGAGCCCTGATCGGATTCGGCGGTCACTTTGAGGGTGGCATCGGGCGGAATCACCAACTCTTCTGGCAACCTGATGCTGGTCGATCCCCCTTCGTCCGTCTGCGCCGTCCCGGAAAACAGCACCGTCTCACGAGCAAGCACTGAGAAAGACAGAGACGCCGGGGTGACCGGAAAACTTCTCGCCGGCGAGGCACGATCGATCCGCGAGGTGAACACGCGGAACTCATGATCGGACTTCGCCAGGCGAGGCGGGACTTGGCGCGCTTGGAGACGAATCACCGCCGCGGGAGCCTGTGGGAGTCGGGCAACGTACCAGGAGCCGATCAACAACATGCCGAGCATCGCGGCCATCGCAGCGATGCTCGCCGAGGTGGCCCAGGACCAGGGTCGTCGGAGGACCGCTGGCTGGACCGAGGCAGCCTGGTCGATTGGCTCCACCCGATCGCTTCGCACGGCCGCGTCGTGCTTGCCATTGTCACCCGGTTGCCCTTCAAGGATTCGACGACGGGATGCATCGGCATCGTGCCCGAGCATGTCTGCATCGCTGAGCTCAGGCGCCTGGAAGACGATTTCAGGAAGTGCGACTTGCTGTAGACTCGCGGCATCGGTGATTTGTCCGGCGAGTCGTCGGATGCTTGACCACTCGGCCGCCACCTCGGGATCGCTTTCAATGGCATCCCTCAACGCCTGCGCCTCGGCCTCCTCTAGCAAGTCGTAGTGCAACTCCAACAACGCTTGTCGTAATTGTTCTCGATTGTCGTAACTCATGACCTGTCTCCCACCGATTCTCGCAGCTGGCGGATCGCCGTGCGCATGCGAGTCTTCACCGTCCCGAGCGGGATCGAAGTGATTTCTGCGATCTGTTCATAGCTCAGAGACCCGTTCTGGCGCAGCAGAAAGACTTCCTGCTCCTCGGCTCGCAGTTGCAGCACCGCTTGCTCAAGCCGGCGCATCTCCTCGTCGTGAATCAAGCTGCGATCGGGTGGCTCCCAGGATGGCGACATCACGTTCTCCTCGTCCATTGACTGACGCCGCCGATTCCAGGCTGTCTTCCGACAATCGCGGCCGGTGTTGATCGCGATGCGAAACACCCACGCCCGCAGGTTGACCACCTGGTCAAGCTGATCCCGAAGACGCCAGCACTTCAGAAAGGTTTCTTGCAGCGCATCACGCGCATCTTCCATGTTTCCAACCACATAGAACAACGTGCCGAGAATCTCTCGCTGCGCATCGTCAAACAGCGACTCCAGCCGTTGACTGGAGTCGACCGAGTCTTTCCCATCGGTCGAGCGGGACGTGGTCTTCATGGGTCTAAAGAGAGGACGACGCAGGGGGCGCGTCGGATTGCAGAATCTGCCCAAAAGCTGAGTATTCAGTATCGCTTGTGCCAGGGAGGCGATGGGCGGGATGGGAGAATTTCCGATCGGCGCTTCCAAGCACGACGCGCCAGCGAGTGTGTCGGATGCGATCACGGAACACACTTGCTTGCACGCCGTGATGTTGTGCGTCTGACCACGGAGTGGCGGGAAGCGTCTCGACCAGGTCGGGAGATTCTTGTTTTTGTCGGCCAGGTTCGGGGCCCACGGCTAGCGCCTGAGGTTCACTGTCAAGTTTCGGGGCCCACGGCTAGCGCCTGAGGTTCACTGTCAAGTTTCGGGGCCCACGGCTAGCGCCTGAGGTTCACTGTCAAGGTTCGGGGCCCACGGCTAGCGCCTGAGGTTCACTGTCAAGGTTCGGGGCCCACGGCTAGCGCCTGAGGTTCACTGTCAAGTTTCGGGGCCCACGGCTAGCGCCTGAGGTTCACTGTCAAGGTTCGGGGCCCACGGCTAGCGCCTGAGGTTCACTGTCAAGTTTCGGGGCCCACGGCTAGCGCCTGAGGTTCACTGTGAACCTCAGGCGCTAGCCGTGGGCCGCTGTGCTTCTCCGTGTGATTCGAAGAATCCGCCAGCGAGTGTGTCAGATGCGGGGACGGGATACACTCGCTTGCCCGTCGTGCTTGTATGGGTTGACACCAATGCCTGAGGGACAGAAAAGCGTCGCTGCGCAGCTACAGATTGACGAGGAGCTCCAGCATTTCGACCGCTGTTGCGATCACTCGCGACGAGGCCTGGAAGGCGCGCTGGTAGGTGATCATTCGAATCGATTCCTCGTCGATGTTCACACCGGTGATCGCCAGATGCTGACTCTGCAGCGTGGCGTAAAACGTTCGCAACCCCTCCGCCTCGCTCTCCTGGAGGCTGGTGCGCTGGCCAAGATTTGCAACCATGTCGCCGTACGACTCGCGCACCGAACGTCCGTCCAGGTAATCCACCGGGCGATCGACCAGGTCCACAAGTTGCGTGAGGACATTGGTATCCGCGCCGATCCCTCCGCCGCTGATCGCCAACAGGTTCGTGTCCTGTTTGAGGTGATGGTTGATGGCGATGTCGAGGGCACTCTTCCCAGTGAAGAAGGTATTGATCCCGGCGGCCGAGAGGAATCCACTCGTATCTTCCGCGAATGTGAACGACACACTCGGCGTCGTCGAAGCGATCTCGATCTGGCCGTCACTCGTGACCGAAGCTCGGATGCCGTCGATCGCATTGATTTCCGCCACAATCGAGTTGACCGTCGAATCGGTGACTTGCCCGATCATGCGCACCGGGATTCGGTGATTGCTGATCACACCGCCGTCGGCGTCGACCAACTGCATGTCGAACGATCCATTGCGTGGTGGCCAGTGGAAACCGGCGTTGGCTAAGGGAACGCCAGCGTCCACTTGGACACTCGAAACCAATTCGGTGTAGCCGCTTCCACCTTGACCCTGGGTGTGCACGTCATTCATTGTCTGGATCAGCGCGGCGGCGATCGCATCGACCTGGTCGACAAAGTCTCCAAACACTTCGTCGCGGGCCAGCATCGTGGACGCCAGTGCGCCCTGGCTGGCCTGAAGCGGAGAATCGGTCTCGACGATTCGAACTTCGTCTCCCTGCGAGCTATGGTGATAAGCCGCGTAGACCTCGCGGTGGATTCCGTTGCTGACCAGATAGTCCCCACCGACAAAGACGGTAACGGCGCCACTTTCCTGTTCCTGCACGTTGATCTTGACGTACTTGGAAAGCTCTTCCAAATCGCGGAGTCGCTGATCTCTCAATCCGGTTGCATCACTGTGAATCAGGCCTCCACCTTCCAGCGTTGCAATCTCGAGATTTGCCTTCGCGATTCGCTCGGTCAAGACATTGATCTGATCCGAGATCACCTTCAAGTCGTCGTTCCACAGCTCTCGCCGATCCAACGCCTCCTGACGCGTGCGACGCAGCTGATTCGCCAACGTCTCGCCCTGAAGGATCACAAAGTCTCTGAGCGACCGGTCGCCGGGCTGTGAGGAAAGCTCATGGAGCGCGTTGTTGAACAGCGAGAGCTCATGATTGAGTCCGGTATTGTCCAAGTCGGTCGTCAATTCTTCCAGTTGTCCGTAGGCCTTCTGCAAGGTCTCGGCCCCAGAGAGTGCCGACTGCGATTGGATCATGCGCTCGGCCAACGCTTTGTCGACCGACTGAACGATTCCAATCGCCCGGACCCCCTGACCCTTGATCAGGTTGCCCTCGCGCGTGGTGGCCGAGGACGCCTGCTCGAGCGTCTGGCGGATGTAACCCGGCGTGTTGGCGTTGGCGATATTATTGCCAACGACCTGCAGTCCGATTTGGGCGAGCTGCAGGGCACCGGATGATTGCTGGATTGTGCCGAACAGGCTCATCGCCAATTCCTTTGCGGCCCGAACATACCCCTCATCGTTGTCTATCGGCCGTCGCAGCCAACATGATCCATAGAATTTGCCTAACTCACCGACTCACGCCCGAATCGATCGTCGGGAGGGATGGGCCACCGAGGGCGAGGAACGAAATGGGAAGCGGAAGGGACAGCCACGAATTGCACGAATTGGCACGAAGGAGGAAGCAGGAAAGACTCTGATCACCTTCGTGAGCATTCATGGCTAGCTGCACAGCGCCATTGTGCGGCCAAACGTAACCCGAAGCGTAGCGAGGCAATGCGTGACGCTACGAGCCTCGCTCACGCTTTTTGAAGTTGCGTTTTTTTCATAACCCGACGCGTAAGCGAGGAAATATCGATATTGACATCGACTCGCTTACGCGTCGGGTTATGAAAATCCTCGTGCGGCAGCCAAAGGCGCAACTTCAAAACTCACGCTTCGGGTTACGATCGAAATCTCCACATCCCGTTTCAGCGAAACGACTTAAGATTGCTATCACGGTCAAGAATGGCGCTGTCCAGCTAGTGCATTTTCATGAATGACAGAGTCGCCGATCGCTCCGCCGATCGTAGCGTTCCCTGTGGGAAGTCGAATCACACCATGAACGACCTCTGCCCAGAATCCAACGTAAGATCACCCCTTCTTTTACTTCCGGCCTTGCACCGAAATCCGCTACGACCGGCGGAGCGGTCGGCGACAATCTTTCGCCGCTGATGTGAAATCTAAAACCGCTCCAAATTCAACCTGGTTCGATGAACGGCCGCAGCGTTTCGGGCTGCCAGCTGGCAGCGGATTCATCCAAAAAAAAGAAGATGAACCACCGATTGGCGATTCATCTTCTTGCGTGATCATCTTGGGCCAACCTGGTGGCTTGGCCCGTCGCTGTCAAATCCGTCTAGAGCAGATCGGCAAACACGGCGTCCAGCGCGTCGTTGGAGGCCTCCTCGTCGTCGCTGCCTCGACCCGTCGCAATCAAGTCGACGACGTCGTCGGTCACCGAAGTCGGCTGCGACGCATCGAAGATCTTGTCGGACATCGACAGGTCTTCCGCCGAGGCAACTGGCGTTGACGCGTCGCTTTGGATCGCACTGGTGCTGACATCCGTCGGTGGCAGCGCGAGGAGTTCCTGGACGACGAGTTCGTTGCCGAGAGTGCTGCTGCCGTTGTTGATTCGCGACAGCTCATTGATCACGATCAGCGCGTCATTGGCCGTGATCTGCTGGTTGCCGTTGACGTCGTAGAAGTTGGGTCCACGGTCAGTCGGCAACACCGGAATCGACGCCGCACCGTCAGCCCTGGACAGGTGGTTGATCACCAACAGAGCGTCGAGTGCCGAGACTTCGCCGTCATCGTTGACGTCGGCGTTGATGTCGGGGTTCTGCAGACGGCTGGCAACCACTTCCACGTTGACGGTGGCGATGTTGCTCGGACGCCCGAGGTTGTCCGCGATCTGGTACTGGAACGAGTCTCGTCCCAGGAATCCTGGATCGGGCACGTATTGAACGGTACCGTCGGACTGCGGAATGGCCTGACCGCGAAGCGGCTGGGTCACAATCTGGATACTGGTCAAATCGAGCGCTCCGTCCGGATCGCTGTCATTGGCCGCCACGTCGATCACGATCGGCTCGTCCAGGAACGTGCCTTTGGCATCATTGACTGCGATTGGACTGGCGTTCGCCGAAAGCGTGACGAATGCCGACCGGCTTCGCAGCCCGAGATTGTCCGCCACCGAGTAGGTGAAAACATCTTCCAGTGCGGTGCCCGCAAATGGGACATAGACGATCGTTCCATCGGGCTGGACGGTGGCCGATCCAAAGGCCGGCGGAAGATCGACCCTCAACGAACTCGGCACGATGAATCCATCGACGTCGACGTCGTTATCGAGTACTCGAATGATGGTAGAGCCATTCGGATTCAGCTGTGGATTATCAAGCTGAACTCGCGGAGCATCGTTGATCCCAGCCACCTCAAGCGCGACCGTGGTGACATTGCTCTGCGCACCGGCGGCATCCCTGACCGAGTAGGCGAATGAATCGACCAACGATCTGGCCTGGCGCCAAGGCCTGCAACGCACTCGACGTGGTCGGATCGTAGGTGATCTCACCAGTGACCGAGTCGTATGTGACGAAAGCTCCGCTGAGCGAGAACGACTGATTCGGCATCACGATGGTCAGTTTTTCCAACGGATTGGTATCCAAATCAGGATCGATGTCATTTGCCAATAGCTGCGACGAAGGAATCGTCAGCACCAGGTCCTCATTGGTATCGATCTCATCGGGAACAGCCACGGGCGTATCGTTGATTTCCTTGACCGTGATCGTCAACGTGACGGTCTGCGAACGCCCACCGTCCGAATCGACGGCCGTCACTTCCACCAACGCAATGCCGTTGGCATCCTGAGCGGTCGTGAACCGCAACAGACCGTCTGGCGTGATCGACGGCGCGCGGCCGGGCTCGAACAGATCGATCGACCCGACCGGCGTGACGACTTCGAATTGAAGCGTCTGAGCATTCGGCGGGGTCGACTTCATTGTCCGGCCCAACCGAAATATTCGATGCCCACTGCTTCGCTGTAGGGACCACTGTCCTCATCAATGTTCACCGGTCCGCCTGCGACAAAGGTTGGCGGGTCGTTGACCGGTTCGACACTGATTGTCATCGTCACCGGAATCGAGGAATTGAAGTGTCCCAACGCCTCGTTGTCCGGTCCATCATCAACCAGAATGACTTCGAACAGGAAGTCTCCGAACGCGTCCGGGGCTGGCGTGAAGCTTAGATCGCCACCAGGCGTGATCGAGGGCAGTTCATCGAAGAACAGGGACGCCTCGCCGGCGCTGAAGCTAAGCGGATTGACCGTAAAGGCAACCTTCTGTCCTGTGATCGGGTTGTTTTCATCGACGGCACTGATCGGGCCGGCGTTGATATTGAACGCAAAGCTATCGAATTCGTTCGCGCCGCTATCCTCTTGCGTGCTGACCAGCAAACTCGAAGTATTGAACTGCGGTCGATCGTTCAGCGGCAGCACCTGAATCTCGACTCGACCGACGGAGGTCTTCTGCGAGTTCGGGATTTCAACCGGATTGCCATTGGTATCGAGCGAGAAGCTTCGGCCATCATCGACGACCCGATAGTTGAACGAATCGAGATTGTTGACCGGAACGCTCGCGAAATCGACCGGTGGCGTGTAGAGCAAGTTCTCCACCTTGCCGGTAGCGGGATTGACCACGAACTCGACCGTACCACCCAACGTCGTGCTGACTCGCGACAAGCCCGTCACTGGGCGAAAGAATCGAGAGATGTTGGTACAGAGTCTCGCCCGGATCCTTGATTCCATTGGGCCCAAGATCCTCGCCCGGCCCAGCGGAGTCGAAGTTCCCTGGAATCGCAGCTCCGTCCGCCAGAGAAGCCACCAGTCCGTCGGTCGGAATCAGCTGCGACGCGGAAATCGAGTACGGAATGTCCTCTTTGACCGTGTCCAAGATCTGGTGGGTCTTGGCAATCGGCGCGTTGTTCGTCGGGTACACCGTTACGAAGGCCGTTGCGGTGGCCGAGAGCGGATCTTCCTGCGGAGCGGATGGCAAGTTATTCGATGGCGACGAGTAGCTGATGCCGTCGTCCTGCCAGCGTGTAAATGATCTGCAGATCGGGAGCCGTTGCGTTTCCAGAACCGTCGGTTGAGTAGTAGTTCGGCGGCGGAACGATGGTGACCAAGGTTCCATCCGATGACATCTGGATCAAACCACCGGCTGGAGTCCCCGGTGCGAAGCCAATCGAACTGATTCGCAACGTCTGGGGTCGATTGCCAGCCGCCGATGACGTTTCGTGTGTTCCCGTGGCTGCGACGTTATCGACCAGATCGTTGCCGAGAAGAACCGACACCGGAATCGTGCGCGGCTGGCCTTCGACGAGGTTGATCGCGTCGTTCACGCCAAGCGGCGCATCGTTCACCGGGCGAACCGTCATGGTCACTGTCATCTCGGCCGACAGCGGCGCGGTTCCGGTCGTCGGGTCGTCCGTCAGGTTCAGCACAAACGTATCGGTGCCGAAGAAATCGGCGTTCGGCTGGTAGGCAAGGCTGTAAAGCCCGGTCTGTGAATCGAACGTCAACGTGGCGATGCCGTTTCCGGCCTGCTCGACGAGGTCGATCGCCACCGGATCCAATTCACCGGCGGGTCCACCGACGATGCCGAGCACACTGGCCAGGTCGTCATAAACGACGGTGCTGTCCTCGAGGCCCTCGAGCGTGGAACTCGCAAACTCAGGGGGATCATTCCGCGGATTGACGGTCACCGCGATCGTACCCAGCGTCGTGCGGGGGTCGTCCACGAGTGAGTAGCGTACCGTCGGCATTACGGACCCACGACTGGGGATCGTCACCATTGATGTCGGTGTCAACGATCGTGTAGTAAATGAAAGCCGTTCCGAAGAAGTCCTTGTCCGGCACAAACTCGATTGTGCGGTTTGTCATATTGTACGTGGCGGTGCCGTGCAAACTCGAGACAGCCGTGTTCTCGTCGAACGCAACCAGCTGGGTCGCCAGTTCGTCAATCGCGGTCGGTGGACCCGGCAGATCATCCGCTTCCAGTTCCGTGACATCGATCTGCAGAATCTGCGGCGGAATCAACTCAGACGGATCTTCGTCGATGTTGTAGTTGCGAGCCGCATGCAGGTTCGGATCGGTGAACGGAGCATCGTTGACGGGCAGGAATTCGATCATCACGGTCGCCGGTGTCAGCGCCGTGTTGAAATCGACCTGATCGTCCTGGACGAAGTAAGTGAACTTGCCAATGCCATTTTCATCGACCTGTGGAGTCACCAACACGACTCGATTGGTCGGATCGTTGGTGACGACCACCGAAACTTGGCTGGCCGGGTCACTGTTCAAGGCTGCGACGCTGGCAATCGACAGCACCTGATCCGATTCGTTCGGCGGGCCGGCGAGATCGTTGCCCAGCAACAGATCCCAGGAGATGGCGATCGGACTGGTTGGATCATCTTCCAGATACCGAATCGTCATGCCCAGATCTGGATCATCGACACCAATCGGCTCGTCGTTGATCGGATTGACGGTGATCGTGACGTGGCCAGTGTTGGACAGTCGTCCCTCTTCGTCGGTCACTCGGTAGGAGAGAATGTCCTGACCGAAGTAATCGGGATCCGGCGTGTAGAGGATCTGACCGTTGACGACGATCCCGGTACCGTTGAGCGCCTCGATCACGACCAAACCATCGGGATCCAGCGGCGTTCCAACGTCAATGTCGTTGACGAGCACATCGATCAGCACCGACGAGTCTTCGTCCACGGTGGCGAAATCATCGACCGCCTCGGGAGCGACACCGGTAATGACGGTGAACGCCGTGCTACCGTCCGGACGATTGTTGTCCAGCAGGTTGCCTGCCAGGTCGACGATGCCGGTCACCGTGTTGTCGATCGTGATCTCGTAACGGCTTCGACCCTCAGGATTGTCGGGCAGATTCTGAAGCGAGATCGCTCGACCGTTGGAGAAGTAGACAAAGTCGTAATCGACTCCCTCCACCAGCAGTGTGCCATCGAAGGTGACGGTCACGGTGCTGGGCAGGATCGAGCTTTCGTCGATGCCAACACCCGTATCGATGACTCGAATCCGAATTTCGTCGAGCTGCGGTACGTCGACGAGCACTTCCGTCAAATTCGGATTGAGGTCGACACCGGCCGCATCGTTGTCCTCAGGGACGACGATTTGCACGAATGGACGAACGAAGTCGGCTCGCTCGATGGCCCCACGATCCTTGAAGATATTGGAGCCGAGACCGGGAGGTGGATCCTGCGACGGATCGTCGATGCGCAACTGCCTGAAGCGGTCACGTTCGGGCGCAATGATCGGAGAAGGTGGAATGCCGAGTGGCGAATTGACCGCAACAAAATTGATCCGGTCGGCCAGCGAGTTCAACGAACTATCGACCGCGAGCGCTCCGGCGGCAAGGTAGAAGTTGCCGTTGGCCGGATTGACAAACAACGGATCCGTGGTCTGCAACAAGATCGCGTTCTGTCCGATCACACCGTTGTTGAGGTTGCCCTGGAAGAGGTTGGCACCCACCACCGTTGACAAAGACGTGCCATCAATCGTCACACCACTGGCGGTATTGGCGATGATATTGTTGAGGATCGTCGGACTGGCGTTCTCGGTGACCTGAATCGCGGTTCCGGTCGCGTTCTCACCACCGTAGATCGTGTTGTTCATGATCCGCCCGAACGGAACCGTTGCAAATGGCAACGCACCGGTATTGGGATCACCGCTAAACAGAATGCCACCGGTGCCGAAGTTGGAGATCACGTTGTTCTCCACCTTCACGCCGGGCACCAGTCGTTCGTTGTTCAACGTCGGGAGCTGCCGAACACCACCGGGACGTTGCAGGCTTCCGCCCGCGTCATCGCTGACCGGAATCAACACGCACACCATACTGGAGCGAATCGATGATCGTATTGTTCGCGATCAGAACCTGCCCCTGGTCACGATGCAGGTTGGCATCGCCGAGACGGAACACTTCCTGAATCAATCGATCATTCGTGTCGAAGGTCTGGTAGTGGATGATGTCGGGATTGAGATCTATCGATGGACTGGGCGTACTCAGTCCCCCGTCGCACTTCCAACTGGTAGTTTCCAACCAGGATCTCGGCCGGATCCGCTGGATTGGGATTCTGCGGAATCTGGAAGAAGGTCGACTGCGTCGGGGACGCGGTCACCATTTCGCCACGTTCGGCGAATCCGATGATTACGTCGTCGATGTAGAAACCTTCGAAGTTGTTCGCTCAGACCTCGGTCCTCATCGTACAAGTTGCCGTTGACGCTTGGATCCCCAAACTGATCGGGGAACGCCGCCGCCGTCGAGAAATCAAAGCGGAACTGCAGATTGCCTTCGCCGGCGTAGTTCGACAGGTCGATGCGAGCCTGCCGCCAACCACCGGTGTTGTCGAACAGTTCCTGAACCTGCTGACGCGGGTGCGTCGACGCCCGAACCGAGGGTGAAATGAACCGTGGCAGTTCGCCAAATTGACCAGCGGTCGACAGGATCGAGTTATTGGTCGCGAGCAGTTCCCAAGAGAAACCACCGTCGGCGGACACCAAGACACGAGCGCTGTCGTTCATCTCGGCGCCGTTAATCGTATTGGTGTTCTCAGTCTCCAAGAAATAGTTGAAATAGATCGTCGGCTTGTCAGCAGCCTGATACAGCGACAGGTCGATGGCGTTGGTCTGCAGGCTACCAAATGCTCCACCCGGCAGATCGTAGTTGTCGCCAATCCGTGGATTCTGCGACAGGTCTTGATGCGTGGCCGTATTCAGAATTCCGTACTGCGCGTTCACGCCATAGTCAAAGTACGTGTCGCTGTTGTCCGGATTCTGGACCCAAGGCTCGAGTCCGAAGTAGAAGCTCGCGCCCCCTTCGGAGTCGTTGCTCTGGCGACCGTTGATCGACAGGTCGAACGTCGTGTTCGCGGTTCGGCTCTCGTCGAACGTATCATTGATTCCGTGACCGGCATCGGCGCGGCGCTGCATCGTCGGATGCCAGAGGTTGAAGTCGAGCGGCGAGAAGGCGATCCCGACCGACGACGTTGGCATCGTTGCCGACGTACCCAATGCAAACTCGGCTTGCAGATTTCCCGCCGTATCGAGCGCGAAGATCTGACCGCCGGTCGTGACCGCAAACAGGATGTTGGCGAACCGTCCACCCTCGAGGTTCTGTGGGCCTTCGGTCAAACCGGAGAAGGACGAGCCCAGATTGACCACGTTCGAAGCACTGACCCGAACCCAGGTCGATCTGGTAGAAGAAGCCGCGGTCACTGACCCCGATAGGTCGTTCCACCCGCCAGGGCCATACCGGTCGTCACACCAAGGTCGCCCGGTGTGGTCGCAAAGATTTCACCGACGCGACCCCAAGGCTGGCCCTGGGCAACCGCAGCCGAGCCGCTGGCATCGTTGGCTCGATACAGCGTCGAACTGGTGGTGTCGATACCGGGACCGCGTCGAGCACCTTCCACCGCATACCACAGGTTGTAACGCGGATTGTTCCCGCCGGTTCGCTGCCACAGGAAGGCCTGGACCGCACTGGAGGTGAGCTGTTGAATATCGGGAGGATTGGTGGCTGGGTTGAAGTCTGGAATTGCAGTCGTTGCCAACGACAGTCGCGGCACCGGTACCCGGATCGAGTTCCACCAGACGGCCGGCCGTGTTTTGGCCAGGTTGTCCAAACAACGATTCGTACATGTACAACCGCCCGTCGGACCGCATCACGATATCGGTCACGGTGCGACCGGGATTATTCGTCGGCAGGTCGCCGACGTTTGTCCAGAGTTCACCGGTGAAGGGATTGGCCGTTTGCAGTCCGTTCGTACCAGGGCGTGCGGTGTAGAGACACCACGTCGTTGAGCGTGAATGGCACCACGTTGGTCGACAGCGAGATCGCCGAACTGATATCAAAGATCGACGTTCGTGGTCGACAAACGTTGCCGCGCCGAGGCTACCCGAAATGTAACCTTCGAATCCAATGTGATCCTCGGCGATGCGCTCGACGCGAGTTCACCGGTTCGAGCCGCACCAGGGCGTTGGAAGCGCCGGCGGTGAAGTTGCCATTGAGGGCCTGCGGCAACTGCGAATTCGAACTGACCGCGACGTAGTACGTTCGCGTTGCACCCGCCGGCATCTGCACGCTGCCGATGAACGGATCGAGCGTACCGAAGGTACCTCGAGACAAATCATCCGTATCGGCACCCTGGCCGGCACCCGGCTGATCGTCATCGATGTGCGAATCGCGGCTGACCAAAACCAGGTTGCCGGCGTCATCGAACACCGACATGACCGTATCGGCACGAGCCAAACCATCGGCGTAATCGATGTCGAAGATCGTCGCCCAAGTCTTGTCGCCATCGTTGCGACCACCGATCGACTGAATGAACTCGTAGTCCAGCTCGAAGCTGTACCAGTCGATGTCGTTGGCGCCGTCAGGTTTCCGCCGACGCTGAGCGTATTGCGGTCGGAGGTCAGCAGATTGCCCAGCGGCTGGGCCGAACCCAAGACATCGTTGGTGGCGCGCGTTTCGACCGACTCTCCAAGCAACGGCGAGTGGCCCGGCATGCCGATGACTTCGATACCGTTGGTCGCGAAGCGAATATCGGCCCCCGACACGAACGAGCCCGGCTTTTCATCAAGCTGTCGCAAACGAATCTGCAGCTGATAGGTACCTCGCGACAGACCAGCCATTGATGTCTTCGATCGCACCTTCGGCCGGAGTGCTGCGGACACGAATGAAGTAGGTGTTCGTCTGACCGGCCGTACCCGGCAGAATCACCCGCATGCCGGCGTCACGCTCGCTGATCGTGTAATAGTCACCTCGCAAGTACGACGCTTTCAACAACGGCAGTGCCGAACCGGACAGGTTCGTCGATGTCGTCATCAACCGAGCGGGCCACCACGGTTCCATTGGCGTCGACCAACTCGAGGATGGTGTCCAAGTCGATCACTGGTTTCGTCGAGATCAAAGAAGACCTCGGTGCCCGCGACGCCAGAGAAACTGTAGACATCCAGGTCACTGCTGTCGGTCAGGCTGATCGTTCCATGAATCTCGAAGCCGAGTCGGCGATTGACGTCGCCACTCTTTTCGTCGGGTGCAAGATTACCGAGGAACGTCGCATCCTGGGGCGTTCCATTGAGATCGCTCGGCGCACCGCTGGCTGGCTCGGGTTCGCGAACCAGGGTCACGTTGCGATCGTTGCTGTAGCGGTCCAGGCGAATACTTCGCCAATCGCCGGCCGTGCCGGTTGTGGCACCGTTGTTATCCGTATCGCCGAGAGGCCTGCCGAAGAAATCGACACCGGCGGCGGCCGTGTCATCGGCCAACGATGTCAAGATGACGCCGGCACCGCTGCCACCGATGTAGAGCGAACCACCGATGCGATCATCGATATCCAGCAGCGTGCCGTTGGCCGTGAAGCCCGCATCCTGGCCCAGTCAGTTTGACCACCAGACTCTCCGTGTCGCCGCTGATCAGATGCAAGCCGCTGAACGTGTGGTGATTGAGAACCTGAATCTCGCCGCGGAGCACGTGCGCAATGTCGATGTCATCCCATGCCGCCTCCGTCGTCAGCACAGCCGCCCGAACTTCCATGCCGTTGACCGAGTTGTTCAGCAACCGGTTCGCGCGAACCAATGGGCCCATGTTGTTGTCGAACTCGGCGAATCGATCGATCATCCCCGTTTGGCGACCTGGATCCGGATTGACGACCGCCTGCATCGCATTCGCATTGATGTGGATGACCGTCCCCAGGTTGTTCGCGAAGACGTTGTTGACGATGACCGGCTGCTCGCCCCGCACAAACACGGTCGCCGCTGCATTGCCGCCACGACCGCTGCGGTTGCTCGCGCTCAGACCGCTGGCGTTGTCGCGAATCATGCTGTTGGCAAGCCGCACGTCGGCCTGATGGACTTCGATCGCATTGAACCGATCGAATCCACCTTCGATCGGCGTCAGACCGCCGCCATAGGCGATCAAGGCGTGATCAATGCTGCCTTCGGACTGGTTGCTAAAGAACAATCCACCCCATTGACCGGGCGAGGGCAGTGACGAATTGCCGTCGTTCTTCGTATCGAACGAACCTGAACCGCCATACGAATCGTCATTGAGCGCGGTGAAGACAACGTCATGGGATTCATCCCCTTCGGCAATCAACTGGCCGCCGATCAAGGTCTCGATGCGAGCTCCTTCGAGCTTGACGATGATGCCTGGATCAATCTTCAGACTACCGTCCAAGCGTGCCTGGATGACTCCCGTCGCCGCATCTTTACGCGGACCGCCGGGGGTCGCTTCGATCAACAGGTTTTCGGTCAGGATGTGGGTGATATCGGTATCATCGAATCGCGAGGGGAGCGAGATTCGATCGAGGATCTCACCGAGCTCGGTGCGAATCCGGATGAACAGACCGTTGAGACTGTTCTCGATGATCGTGTTGCCTTGAATATCGGGACCGATACGATCGCCCGTGTCTTCGAAACTGAGCGGATCCGCGGAGATCGCCGCGTCCGCACTGCGTCGGATCGTGTTTTGCGAAATCGTCGGCCGGGCACCGACCAGATGAATCGGCGTGAACGTCTCCTCGACCGACTCGACCAGCAGCTTGCCACCACCGGAAACGATCGTGGCGTTGTTGACCCAGTTCAGGAAGATGCCTCGCTCTTCCATGTCGGAATCTTCGCGGAACACCAAGCCACCCCAGTCGCCGGGATTCGGGCCCGGTCCGGGACCATCCGAATCGCCGCCGACCAAGTCGTTGCGGTAGGAGTAAAACGAGACTTGCTCGCTCGGAGTCCCCAGGATCTGCAGCGCACCGGCGCTACGGTCGATCCCTTCGGCGGAACTCCCGACATCCAGATTGGCCTCTTGCAGCTTGAACAACGCACCGGCGTCAACCATCACGGTGACACCTTGCGGAACTTCCAGACCAGCACCATCGGCAAGTTGTGTCAGCCCATCGAGGCCGAGCAGATACGGTCGATTGTCCGAGAGCGTGGTGACATCCCCATCCGTCCCGCCATTGCCGACGATGCGAACGATGCTTGGCGTGGCCAACAACGACGGCGATCCGCTGGAGTCAATCTTCGCAGTGCCACCAACGCGGACGCTTGCTCCCGAGACCACGGTGGTCACGTCCAGAATCGAAGGCGTTTCCGCAACGGCTTCGTCAATGGCGGCTGCGACAGCGGCTGCGAGCTCATCGCGGCTGCTGAGGGCCGTGAATGGAACCGCGAACGAGCCGGGCGTCACAAAATCATTGTCGTCAAACTCAAAGCGAACGTCGGGATTCACCCCGTCGCTGATCACGAACGACTCGCCATCGGTCAGACTCCGCACCGCCGCCGACCGGCATCACCAGCGGTTTCGCGAGCCTGTTCGGTCGCCGCGCGAATGTTGTCCAGCGGCGATCCGATCGAACCATCACCATCGACGCCCGGCGTCACGTCGGCGAGCTTGTCGACGAAAATCGTGTGACCAGTTTCGAAGAAGAAGTTGAACAGGCCGCCGGGCGTTCCGTTGGCGTCACCGTCCAGGGCCACTCCATCGAGCGTCAAGGATCGTGCTGGCGGCATCAGGAGTGAAATCAAGTTTCAGCTCGTAATCGCCGAACGACGTACCACCAAAACCGGTATCAGAGATCGCCGGATCCATGTCGGTATTGTGCGAGGCGTTGACGCCAACGTAGTACTTGCCGGCCGGCAAGTGCAGTCGCAGGAACGAGTCGTTGCTGTAGTAGTCGTCGTTGCTGGCGATCAGTTGGCGTTTGCCGTCGGCGGTCTCGCGGTACAGCGAGATGCTCGTATCGAGCATGCTCGAATTCGGGAGAATTCGTTCCGCGATCGTTTCGGCCGTAAGCGTTCCCGCTTCGTTGAGCGTGAACTCGTAAAGGTCCTGGTCCTTGGTTCGCGTCGGGATGCACGTAGCGCACATGCACGATGTCGTGATCGCCCGGGAAGACCGGTTCGCCGACGCCAAAGCCACCCATGATCGTCAGGTTCGGCAGATCGTAGGTGTGGCCGAGCCCGAGCAGGTGCCCGATCTCATGCATCGCCGTCTGGAACCACCCGGCTCCGTACTCGGAATCACCCCAGTTCTCGCCAGCGTCCATGATCGCGGTTCCCGCCAAACCGCCGCCAGCGATGCCGGCGACGCCGCCAGGTCCGCCCTGAACGGTTGGATCGAGTGCTCGCATGTCACCCGTCGCGATCGTCATCCCCTCGTTGTCGGTTTCAATGAACTGGATCCCGGCAATGTTGCGAATAGATCTCGAAGATCTCGCGAGCCCGATCGATCTGGTTGTCGGTGATCGCATTGAGCGCCGGTGCGCCCGAAGGGCAGCACGCCGATCACATCTTGGAAGTTATAGAACGCAACCTTGGTCGCCGAGCCAAAGGCTGCCACGGTACCTGCACCGAGCACCGACAACGACTGGGCCGCATTGAGTCGTGCACCTGATGACCGAGGTTCCGGTCAAATTCGGCAGCGGATCGGCACCGAGCATGATCGCGGATTTCGATATCGTCGACGGTGGCCGCTGGATTGTATCCAGCCAGCAACGCAACAACGCCCGCGACGTGCGGTGACGCCATCGACGTCCCACTGTTCAGGCCGTAGCCACCGCCCAGCGTCGTGCTGAGAATATCGACACCTGGTGCTGCAACATCGACGGTGGTGCAGACCATAGTTCGAGAATCCCGCCAGTTGATCGTTGTCATCGGTAGCCGAGACCGAAATGATTCCGTCCAGATCGTAGGACGCGGATAGAATGCGCGATCGGCGTCATTGTCGGAGCCATCGTTGCCGGCGGCGGCCACGAAGCCGACGCCGGCAGCTAATGCTCGCCTGGATCGCGTCGTATCGAGCGCTTGGCGAGAAACCGCCACCGCCCTAGCTGTTGTTGCTGACGACGATGTTGATCCCGTAGATCGTCTTCATCGTGACGATGTAATTCAGCGATTCGATGATCGCCGAGATCGGAAAGGCCATTATCGCCGACGCGAAGCGCCATGATCTTGGCGTTCCAGTTGACACCGGTCACGCCGATGCCATTGTTGCCGACTGCGGCAGTCGTTCCGGCCACGTGTGTCCCATGACCAAATTCGTCCTGCGGAACCGAGTCGCCCGCCGAATGGATCGATCCCGTAGATATCGTCGATGTACCCGTTGCCGTCGTTGTCGATTCCGTCGCCGGGAATTTCACCCGGATTGACCCACAGATTGGCCTGTCAAATCTGGGTGACGTCAAATCGACGCCTGAATCGATGATCGCAATCACGGTTTGCGCCGAACCGGTGAAGACATCCCAAGCTTCGGGCATATCGATGTCGGCATCGACGGTTCCACCGGTCTGCCCGGTGTTGTCCAGGTGCCACATGTCGGGATACTGCGGATCGTTAGGCACGAGCGTTGTCTGATAGAGATAATCCGGTTCGGCATAACGAACCTCATCGAGCTGGGACAGCTGAATCGCTTTTGCGAGATGTCCGCTCCCAAACTTGTCTTGACAAGACTGGCGCCGATGAAATCAAAGTCCTTGACGACTTCGAGACCGTTCTGGTTCAGAATCTCCGCGCGACGGGCCGCGGTCACGCCCTCCTCGAAGCTGAGCAGGAGTTGACCCTTGGTGAAATCAGCTGCCCCACCGCCAAGCAAGTGCGACTCTGGTGGGATGTCACGGTGACCGGGCTCTTCGATGGCACCGGGCATTTCGAAGGTGAGCGGCTCGCTGCGAATTTCCGCTCGGATGATGGTACCGCCCACTCCGAGCGGACCGATCGGCGTGGCCGTATCGAAACTGGAGTTGTCGTCATCGACCGGCACCGGCTCGCTGAACCGCACGTCGACTCGGTAGGAACCGGTCGAGGTACCGCCGCTGGCTCCGCTGCCATCGGCTGCGTAGTTCAGGTTCGACGAACTGGACAGCCCGATGAAGTAGGTGCCGGCGAGACCAACGGCATGAATCAGCTGCTCGGCCCCTTCCGTGCCCGCGCTGTCCACCGACGTCAGCTCATTGCCTTGAGCATCAAACAGTCGGATCGCGATATCGAGACCGGGCTCGGGAATCGCGTCGACGGTGATCGTTCCGCCGCTCAGCAATTCGAAGCGGTAGAGGTCGACATCGTTGGCCCGTCCGACCGCTGCATCGAGATTGTCACCGATGAAACCGACGTGCGTCGCATCCGGCGGCGAATCCTGCGGCTCATTGAACAGCAGTCGCCAACCATTGAGCACACCGGTGTTGCCGGTTGCGGTGTCCTCGACTTCGAGACGCCACGAACCGCGTGCGTTGGTCGCATCGAAGGTCGACAATGGTTCGACCGGACGATAGCGACCGGTATAGGGACCGACTCCTTCCAGAATCGAAAGGGCTGCTTCGTCGTCGAGGATCGTATTGAGCAGCGGCTGATAGTCGCCGCCGATGGCTTGCAGCACACCGCCGGCACCGTCGCCGCCCAATCCCGATAGCCCGACGGGAACGTTGATCGTCCCGAGCAAGATCACTCGTATCAGGATCGACCTGGTAGACAACGCCATTGTTGTTGGACGCCAGCACAAATCCCTTGATCACCGCAAGCCCGACCAGGGCGGCCCCGGGGCTGTCCAGGATTCCCACCACGCTGCCGTCTTCGGCACTGAACTCGACGATTCGATTTTGATTGTCGATCCCGAACAGGGTGCCACGGTCGCCACCTCCGGTCAGCCCGCCACGAATCGCAATCGCGGGAGTCAGCCGGCGAATCTCCTCATCGGCGAACGGATCGACGAACACCAGTTCTCCGGACGCGGAATCGAGCAGGACGACTTCGCCGTTGAGCACAGCCAGTCCGTCGACCGACGCGCCGGCCAACACCATCGAGTCGACCACGCCACCGTTGTCGGGATCGAGCTCGAAGAGTTCGTTGCCATCGGAGGCGATGTAGTAGAGGGTTCCGCCGGCAAACGCCAATCCGGCATCGGAGCCTGCGGTACCTGGAGCCGGGAAGGAATTGATCGTCGCGCCGGTCGCCGGATCGAGTTCCAGAATCAGGTTGTTGGCGCCGTCGACGGCAAACAGTCGTTCGCCGCGAACTTTGACGACCGAAATCCGGGTACTGGTATCGGGTCCAACCAGTTGCGTTTGCGAACCGTCGACCCAGATCTGCAAGACGTTCTCGCCAACGCTCTGCACGCCGGCATCCTTGATCCCGACCGATGCGAGATCGGTCGAGAATGTTTGGACATAGACCTCCGAGTCCGTCCAGATAGGCGAGTGTGAAGAAGCCCGAGTTGCTAGACGCCACAACAGACTGGTCTCGAAGGGGCGTGACGAGGTTGTTACCGATCGCAGTTCCGTCGCTTGCAAACCGCTGGACATAAACGTTTCCGCTATCGGACCATGTGACTTGGAAGGAGTCGTCTGACGCAATGTCAATTCGCGGGCTGGAGTCACCGCTAGGCAGCGTATCGGCGATCGCGATATCTGTCGCCAAAATCGTTCCATCCGAATCAAACGCACCCAGGAACGGTTGTCGCGGTGAAAAATTATCCCAAACGACTCGGTAGATACCGTTCGAGTCGACATCGATGTCGGGATTGTTCTGATAAGGAAAGTCCGTCAATTCAGCGTTTGCCACGTTGAACGGATCGGTCTTTGGGCTTCCGTCGGAGTTGTAGACTCGCGCTAACACCTGGGCACTGAAGAAGAAATCTTCATCGAATCCCATCGCCGCTACGATGGCGAATTCCCCAGACGAGGCGAAGGCAACGCGGGGCCTAGGCGAACCGATTTCGAAGAGATCGGTGCTCATGAACGGATCGAACTCGCCCGTTTCGGGAACGCCATTCGCATCAAACACTTTCACGCGTACCGCGGCATCGGTAGTACCAAATTGGTCCTTCCAGGCAACAACCCATCGACCTGATGCCGGCTCGACATCGACATCTGCTTGAGCTTGCACGAACACCTGACCGTCGGTGACCTGAATCTCATCAGCGAGCGGCGCACCGTTGGCATCAAAGCGACGTGCGCGAATCGTCGCAACAACATTGTCTTCCGCGTCAAGTTCCTCCGAGGTCCAAACGACCACGAAGCGACCCACATCATCGATCGAAACGCTTGGACTGGACTGTCTTCGATCCACGATCTGGTTGACCTGAATCTCACCCGAAATCGCGTTGTTGTTGACATCGAAGACTTGGGCGTAGATCCCGGAACTCGTGTCGTTATCACGAACCACGTCCGTCCAGACCACGACGTAGTTGCCGTTGGCACTACGAGCGATCTCGGGTTCATCCTGATTGCGCGAGCCGAACTGGCTGATCTGTAATTCGGGACCAACCTTGGAACCGGCGGTGTCGAATCGTTGTGCGTGAATGCCGCCATCACCGGCCTGGGAGCCAAAGGTCACCACAAAACTGCCGTCACCATTGACGGCGATCGATGGCAGGACCTGGTCGCCGCCGGTCAGCGTGTTGACTTGAAATTCATCACCGATGGCAAAACCATCGGCTCCGAATCGACGTCCATAGATTCCGCCCGCGTCACCATCCTGATCGAAACTTCGCCAGACCACGACGAGGTTGCCCGCGGCATCGACACCGGCGCTGACGAACGCTTGTTCTCCCTGCGTGAAGCGTGTTGATCTGGAACTCGTCGCGTAAAACATCGGCGTTGGCATCGAAAAGCTTGCCAAAAACTCCATTGGCATCCCCGTCTTGATTGAGGCTCTCCCAAACGACAAAGAAACTGCCGTCGGCACGCCGCACCGTTTGCGATCGCTGTTGGGCTCCCGTCGTCTCCACGTTGACCTGGAACTCGCTGTTGTGTCCCTTGATCAACTCGTCAACGTTGATCGAGGTCACGCCCTGGCGATTGTTGACCAATTCGATATCGGGATGATCGAAGCGGCCAGCGTCGCCGGCAAAGTTGACCAGGTATGTGGTGTTGCTCTTGCCGCCATCGTCAATCGTATTGACCGAGAGCGAGCCCTGGTTCAGCTGGTTACCAGTGGGAACCATTTGCGGATGGTCGATGCCACCGTCGGTGCCCAAGAAGGTCACGATGAATCGGAATGGGTTGTCATTGCCACCGACTTGGGCGGGAACGACCGTCAGCAGCACATCCGTATTGGCAAGGGCTCGCAGCGCGTCTTGGATATTCGTCGCCGTTCCCGCCGCGTTCGCCGCCTGGTTGCCGACGTAAACAATCGGCGCCGTGATCAAACCGCGATGAGCAAGCCGGAACGTGCCACCGTTGGGCGTGTTGTTCGGTGTGTTCGTGAAGATGATTTCCTGAACTTCGTTGGAAGTCCCGCGTTCCGGCGTGACGGTAACGCCAGCCAGTCCAGGCAATCCGCTGAGTGCAGCCTCGATATTGGCAGCCGTCCGTGAACCACTGTTCGGACCGACATAGGCGATCTGTCCGGTGGTTGCCGTGCCAACTCGCAGGGAGAACTGCGTGTTGTTACCAAGCGGTCCCTGCAGCTCGAGTCGCTGAAGTTCGTCAAACTCCTCGTCGATCGGAACGCCGTTGGCATCGTATCGCTTTGCGAAGACACCGTTTGCACTTCCATCCTGAGTGTTACTGGTATACGAAACGTTGAACTCACCCGTGGGCGAGACTGCGATGGACGCCAGCGTTTGAGCATTGGCAATCTGGTTGTTCACGCGAATCTGGCCGTCGGAACCCTCGCGTTTGGCGACCACATCCAGATGCGTCACCCCACCTTGGTCGTCACCGAGCGTCAGCAGCGGTTGATCACGACCGCCATCGGGACCGACGAAGCGAACTTCGAAATCTTGTCCCTAGTACCGAGCCGTAAGCCAATTCGACGATATCCAGCGAACCCTGGTCCAGGTTGTTCTGTTCCAGATCAGGAGTTCGACATCCAGTCCGGCAAGCGGTCCCTGGAACGTGACCCGGAAATCCGTATCGCTGCCGACCACAGCGGCGACGGTCACATTGCCCATTCCAATGTTGGGCAGCGCTTCCAAGGCTGCCTGAATGTTGGCAGCCGTCGCGGCACCGGCAAGCACGATGGGAGCCGTCAAGTTGCCTTCGAACGACAGCACGAAGCTGCCGCCGGAGGTGCCCTGGACGGTTTGCTGGATACTCGAGTGCGCCCTGATCCAGATTGTTCTGGGTCACGGTCAGTGCCGCGACATCGGTACCAGCCAGCGCCCGGTGAACTCGACCGTGAAGTCAAAGTCGCTGCCTGCTACTTGCGAGACCAAGACATCGCCCGCAGCGGCGGCACCCGATGCGATCAGGGCGGCTTCGATGTTGGCTGCGGTCGCTGCCCCCATTCCGGCGCCAGCGAACACGATCGGTCCGACAGGGGTACCGCCAAAGTCAAGCGTCACGTCGCCGCTGGTTGGGTTGCCGGTGAACCGAAGCGTTTGGACTTCGTTGACGATCACCGGGCTATCGGTCAGCGACAGCAGTTGAACCTCATTGCGATTCGGCTGCGCAATCACCTGGATCTGGTCACCGGTGTTGCGCGAGGGCACGAAGCGCGTCGCGGATTCGTGTCGCCAGCTGGTTTGCGTTGGGGGTGAACACGATCGTGCCCGTCTCGACACCGTCGTGAATCAACGTGAACAACGAACCGTTTGAAGGTGGGCCCAGGAAACGCAGTCGCTGAATCTCATCGACCTCGCCGATCGGAGTTCCATCGGCCATGAAGCGTCGAAGCGCGATCCCATCGGCATCATCACTGCCCTGGCCTTGCCACGTCACCACGAAGTCGCCAGTCGCGTCGATTCCCACGTCGGGAGCTGATTTGCGTGCCAGTCACTTCACGATGAACGAGCAACTCATCGGTGATCGCCACGCCAGTGGGGCTGAAGACGCGGGCAAAGACACCACCCGTATCGCCGGATTCCATTGCCACTCCAAACGACGACGAACCGACCGCTCGCGTTCATGGCGATCGAAGGCAACGACTGGCCGCCGGTGGTCGTCTGGTTGATCAGGAACTCGTTGCCAATTGCAACACCGGCGGCGTTGTACCGACGCGCATAGATTCCATCGCCAGACTGATCTTGCGTCGGACTCGTCCAGACCACGACGTAGTTACCGTTGGCGTCAACGGCGACCTTGGAATCACGCTGCACGCCCTTTTCAAACGTCCCGACGGAGAGCTCCGCACCCTGGACCGCCTGAGGATCGGCGACCGTTCGGTAGTTGAGTTGAATCGAACCGTCGCGTTCGTTAAGCATCGCCTGGAAGTCCAGCGGTCCAACCAGGTTTGCACTGGCATTGTCGACGCGGACATTGTTCCACTGGACGATCAGTCGTCGGTCACCGGGATCGCCCAACAAATCCCAGAACACCGCATCGACTTCGGCCGAACCGGTGCGCAAGTCTTCCCAGAACGCAGCGATCGTCGGCTCATTGGGAGTGATCAGCAGGTCGGAATTCTGGCTGCTGTCGTTGCTGTTGATGAACGTCACCAAGCCGTTGCTGCTGACAAACAGTCCGTCGTAGTCTGTTGCCGTAGAAACTGAACTCAAATCCGTCCAGCGAAGACGCAGCTGATTGGCGACCGACGCGTCGTCGACACCTTGCGGCCTGGCGACGCGAGCAAGGAAGCCGTCGCTACCACCATTGCTGGTCAGCGTTTCGATCGACCCCACCGCCGCTGGTGACACCCACATCGAACGATGGCGGTGCCACGGAAGTTACCGGACACGAGATAGCTGTCGGCATCCTCGACGATCACGCTGGTCGCCGCGTCATCCAGGGTCCCGCCAAAGGTTCTCGCGTTTTGGTAATTGCCCATGGTCGTCGAGCTGAAGGACAAACGCGTCGCTACCGCCCGCCGAGTCGATCGCGCCACCACCAAAGTTGACCGTCGATCGGAACGAACCTGCCACGCTGACCGTTCCATCGGCCTCGACGAAGATCGATTCACCGACGTCGGTGGAGCCGCCGCCGAATGTTTCGCACCCACTGGCTGGCACCATCCTCGTTGAACCGCTGCACATAAATGTCACCGTTGTTCACACCGGTGACATAGATATCGTTGTCGACATCCGACGTAACGTCGTTGCCACGATCCGATCCGGTGCCTCCGAACCGGCTGGCCCATCGGAAAGCTACCGGTCGCGGTCATCTGCTGAACAAAACCGTCGGCGCTGCCGGCGCTGTTCAGGTTGGTGATGTTGTTGTTGCCAGCGGCCGGATTGAAGTCGACCGTGCCACTGAACGAACCGGTCGTCGTCACGTTCCCGGCCGCCGTGATGTGGATTGCTTCGCCACGATCGGCGCCGGTGCCGCCGAGCTGTCGTACCCAAACGAGATTACCCGCCGCGCTCAACGCGAAGGACAAAGATGTCGGTACTGCCGGCACTCGTCAAATTCTGAGTCCCAACCCCGGGATCGAAATCGGCGGTCCCCGAGAAGAATCCCGTCGCCGCGATCTGCACCCGCGCTGTCGACGTCGAGACCGCGGGTTTCGTCGATCGCCGTTCCGCCGAATCCGCGCGCCCACAGCGTATTGCCCGCGCTGTCGAGTTTCCAGATCAGGGCATCGGTCGATCCATTGCTGGTCAATCCGACACCGCCGAAGTTCGACGATCTGCGAGAAGCTACCGCCGACAATCACGTTGTCCGATCCATCCACGACGACCGTGGTCGCGACATCACTGCTGACACCGCCGCCGCTGCGGACCCAAAGCAGATTGCCGCTGGAGTCGTACTTGGCCACGAACGCATCGTTTCCACCGGCGCTCGTCAAGGTGCTGACGCCGGCGCCGAGATCGAAATCAACCGTGCCCTGGAACGAGCCGGCCAGGTACACGTTGCCCGACGAGTCGACGGCCATGCCGTTGATGACTGTCGTCACCGGAACCACCAATCTGCACAGCCAGACCGGTATCGGTGAACTGCTGCAGAATTCGTCGCACCGTCTCATTGCCGGTGATGTCTTCGAAGTTCGGTGGCCACCCGGTAGGCCTGGTAACCGAACTGGTCCGGTCCGACCGACGGCGTCTTGCGAACTGCCAAAGTCGACATCCTTGACCGATCCGCTGTTGCGGCGCATCGACGAGCGTCACCGTTTGAGCGGACCGTTCGTACTCAATCCGAATGTCATCGACATACCAGCCTTCGTCATTGACGATGAAGTCCGACTGGAAATTGAACTCCAATCGAATCCGCTGTCCGGCAAACGCCGACAGGTCAAGCGACACCGCTTCGAAACCGACCGTGCTTGTCGTGCGTGGCAAGCAGCACGGTGGTCTGACCTTCGGAGACCACTCGAATCTGGGCCTCAGTCAAAACCTGACTCGGTACTCAAGAAATGATTGAGCCGAAGCGTGATCGGTCCCGTGATCGTCGGATCGGTCAAATCGATTTCTGGAGACGTGAGCGTCCCGTCGGCGTTGTTGGCGTACGAGCCACCGCCCGTTGTCCGTCTCATTGGCTCCGAAGTAGAAACTGAACTGAGGCGTGTGCCCGAGCTGGTTGCCCCGACCGGTCGACAGGTGCCACTGATCATTGTCACCTTCGGACGTGTAGCCCGAAGCGTCGCCGACGTTCGTGATCTGCAAGCTGTCCGGCGTCGAGCTGGTTATCGACGACGAGCAGGGCAGGATGGTCGATCGCGGTTCCCACGCCATTGAGGCGTAAAGGCGAATGTAAACTCCTTGGCATTGACCGGAGTGACCGTCAACGCGACACCTGGATCGAGCAAATCTTCGAAGGCTTCTCGAGATGTTCGCCGCCGTGGTCGCGCGTCACCCGGATTCGGTCCCGCAAACTCGATCGGCAGGGTCGCTCGTCCGTCGAATCCGAGTCGGAACGTTCCGTCGGTCGCATTCCCGACGATCGTCAGCGTTTGGACCGCACCATTCGAAAAATCGGTCCCGTAAAGTTCGAAGGGAGCTCCACCGACCGGCGCAGACCGGCTGCCAGAAGGCCTGAGGAATCTCAACGAGCTTGTAGGACTGGTTCAGATCAAGATTGACGAACGAATACCGGCCTTCCGAATCGGTCACGGTGCTACGTTCACCCGGATCCAAGTCACCGTTGTTGTTCGTATCGATGAAGATCGTCCAACCCGGCAGGCCTGGTTCGTCCTCGTCACGCTGGCCGTCACCATTGAGGTCATCGTACTTGACGCCGTAAATCTGGCCGCCGCGAACCTGCGAGCCGAGATCGCGAATCAATTCGACGCGTTGACCACCCGGCGATCGAAGATAGACGCGCAGATCGGGTCCCCACTCGTGATCGATGTCGACTTCCACGTTGACGTCGCGAGATGAAGAACGACTCGATGACCGAGATCGCAGAGATGACGGAACCACCATCGGGAATGTTCAGGGGAACCTCATTCCCATCAACGTCTCGGATGATCGGGCTGTCGTAAACGGCCGCAACGGATTGCTGCGAGATCGTACCGAGGTCGGTGGCATCACCGATCGAATCGTTTGCTTCCTCGGAAGCTCCGATCTGCAACTGATACGTCGATGTCGACAGGTCTCCCGGGAAGGTGAGGGTCGCCTTGGCTTCCACCGCGTCGTACACCACCGTCGTCGGGAACAACAGCGATTGATCTCGCGAATCGATCAACCGATAGAACGCGGGGGTCGAAGCCGTTGTCGGATCGAGTTCCGATTCGTTGAAGTAGACGTGAATCTGGTCCTTCGCCTGGGACAGGTCGCCAGTGTTTGGATCGCGCGTGATCGGCTGAGGAACGACTGAGATGACCTGAGCACCGAGTTGCAATTCGAATGTAAGCGAGAACGAGCGTCCGTTGTCGACCATGTCATCGGTCGTATCACCGAAGGCATCCCCGTCGACATCGCGCAAAGCTTCGGGACCGGTCCCAAGAACCTGGATCCGATAGTGGTCATCAGGAAGTGCTTCGGAGAACCGCAGCGTGACTTCATTCGGAGCGATTCCGACACCGGCGAACGCCGGCGTGATCGCCACGTCATTCCCATTTCCGAACAGACCGTCGCCGTCACTACGAAACAGCAGGATTCCCGAAGCCAACGTGTTTCCGTCGATGACATCACTGGAGTCAAAGACAAGCTTCAGCTCGTTGGGAGCTTGATGAAGCACGTCATTCTGCTCGATCGGATCGCCGACATTCGGAAGGATCTCCACCAATCGCGGTCCGACGGCGAGCAGTTGGCGTTGTTCCAGGAACTCCAGTTGCAGCTTCCGCCGCATCCGCGATGACTCCTGGGCCGAACGTGATCGCCGACGCTGCGCGGATGAAGCTTTGGAATGGACTCGACGGGTAGACATCAATCGGCCTCGAAGCTTTGACAAAAAATGATTTCAATCGGGGGGGATCATTGCGACTAATCAATTTAATCGCGTTACATCTGCGGAGGGTTCGCGGTCCTGCATTTTTCAAATATAACGCCAGCCGATGCCCTCGAAATCGAATGGCAAGCGGCTGGCGTCAAACGCGATGGGTCCGAGGTGCATGCGCCCATCGGAGGTAGTGGGTAGGGTCCGTTCAATCAAGGCTGATCTCATCCATTAAGAGTGACAGCGCTTCGTCGACGCTCTGCGCGGTCGCCTCTTCGCGGTCTTCCGCAATCCAATCGGCGACGTCATTGGACCCGGCGCTGCTGATTTCAACACCGCCAGCCATGATCAAGTCCAGCGAATCTTCCTGACTCGACTCCTCGACCGGGGCTCGTTCCAGGTTTCGGACCGGCAAGCCCGCAGAGCTGGCCGACGCAAAACTGCTCGTCACCGCCAGATTCGCCAGCGACTCGGTCTCGGGATCGTTCAGCGTCGACATTCTGTTGATGACGATCAAGGCGTCTTGCGACGAAACCCGACCATCCCCGCTCACGTCGTAGTAATCTGGCGGGGGGGCCCCGATCTCGCTGACAGGCACCGAATTAGCCCCGCCATCGACGAGCCTTCGATCCAAGAAGTTGATCACACGCAGCGCGTCGATCGCGGTGATGTATCCATCCGCATTGACGTCCGCTTGTAGCCCAGGCAGTGGGTTCTGGTAGCGGGATGCCGTGACGCTGATCGTCACGGTGACCGGATCGCTTGCCAGCCCGGTGCTGTCCAGGATGCGGTAGGTGAAGGAGTCCTGCTCGCCAACCAGCGCCGAAACGCTGGTGTAGATGAAGGTTCCATCGGCATTGAGGTCCAAGGTTCCTTTGCTCGGTCCCACGACGTTGGCCAAGTCGACGCTGAACGAATCGCCATCGACATCGAAGTCGTTTCGCAGCAAACCGCTTTGCGGATCGAGGATCTGCAGCTTCGCGCCTACCTGGACACTGTAGCTGTCGGCGACAGCGACCGGGCGATCGGGCAGAGGATTGACCGTCAGTGTGAAGGCGTCGCCGACATTAAACGTACCGTCGGTCGCAGCGACCTCGATCTCGGTGGGAGCCCCCGTGGTGAACTTGTTCGGTTGCAACAAGATTCGCATCTGGTCGCCGATGAACTCGATCGCTTTCACCAACGGATGGTTGGCGATCTGCTGGGCGGTCGGATTGGTCATGTTGTCCAATCGTGCCACGCGATAGGTCAGCGTGTCATTGTCTCGATCGGAGAAGACATCCGACAACGTTCTGACGATGATCGTGTCCTCATTGGCCACGATCGGTCCAAGCGAACCGGTCACCGTCGGCGGGTCAGGCGTGTTGTTGACGGTCACCAAAATCGGCTGGCTCGTCGAGAACGTCCCGTCGCTGGCCACGACGTTCAACTGGATCTCATCCAGGCTATACCTGAAGGACGCCAATTCGAGTCGCAAGGTGCTTCCCGTGACCGACGCCTGAATGACACCGGCGTCAGTGGGCGTCGCCGGTTGCACCGTCACCGAGAAGGTCATCGGCTGGCCCTCAGGATCCCGGAACCAGCTGTTGAGGTTGTACGTGAAGACCTGCGGGTCTTCTTTGCTCTCTGTGAACAGGAGCTCATCCACTCCCGCGTTTCCGTTGATACCGATAAACGACGGCGCGTCGTTCTGATCGGCCACCAGAATCCGCACGATGCCCGTAGCGGGTTCGCCCAGGTTGTCCTCAATCACGTAGCTGAACTGATCCGTTCCGCTGAACTGGAAACGGGGCGTGTAGACCAACGTGTCACCTTGACGCGTGACGGTTCCACCGCCCGCGGTCACGGTGTCATGCGAGATGAAGATCACGGTCTGGCCGTCATCAATCTCGTCTTGCGGTCCCGGCGTGTCGTTGGCAAGGATCCCGGTCGCCCCGAAGATCGGAATGTCCAGCGCCATGTTCTCGGGAGTCGCGTAGTTATCCGTTCCAGCGTTGGGCGGATCATTGACCGCATCGATCAGGATTTCCACCACGCCGACCGTCGCCGACACTTTGCTCAGCTGGCCCGGTCCGGGATCATCGGCAACGGTGTAGTTAAAGCGATCCTTTTGGGTCGCACTGCTGAAATCGGCTGGAGGCGTGTAAGTGACGGTTTGGCCGCCATTGGAAATGAAGACCTGGCCACCAAGCTCGGTGGTGAACACACCGGCAGAGCTGCCAACCGACTGGATCAGCATTGGCTGATCTGATTCGTTCGCCGGTCCAGGAACGTAGAACGGAGCGATCAGCTGAGCCGCGGTGAACGTCGTCTGCTCGTCTTCGTTGATGCGAACCTCCACTTGCACCGGCGTGGTCACTGCGATCGGCGGATCATTGACCGGTTGGACATTGATCGTGACTCGGACAGGTGTCGAGTTAACCAACTCCGTTTCCGGCGCCAACGGATGCACATCGGTGACACGAGCCGAGAAGCTGACCGAACCATTGAAGTCGGCCGCCGGAAGGAACGTGAACGTCCCGTCGCTAGCCAAATCAAGTTCTCCGGCGAGCTCGCCACTGAGCGTGGTCAGCGTGCGAACGCCGACGTCCTCCGAGTAGATGGCAATCGGGTCGCCATTCGGATCGATGATGCCGGATAGCAGGCCGTTGTCATCCGTGTTCGGCGTTGCGTTTCCGCTCGCATCGAGCACCAACAGGGCAACATCTTCTTGCACATTGAAGACGCGTACTTGCTGGCCCAAACCGATCTGCGGCGGCAGGCCGGATTGGATCAAGATCGGATAGTCTTCCACTTCACCGCTTAGCGCCAAGCCGGTCGGCTCCAAACCACCGTCGCGCGAAACGCGGAAGCGAGCGTAGGTGGTGGTGGGTACCGGCGGAGGTGTGACAAAGCTGGGAACCGTGACATTGAAGACTCGGGTGAACGGTTGCCCCGTGTCACTGAAGATGGCATTCGGCGTGGAGGCACCGATGATCTGCTCGCCCGGATCGTTCCAGTCGCCGTCGGCATTGAAGTCAATCCAAGCTTCGAGAACGCCCGCACCGGAAACGGTGACGCTGATCGGGGTGGTGACCCCTTTGCTGAGGTTCCCGTTGGGGTTGACATCGCTGATGAAGCTGACGCCGTCCTCGTCGTCGGCGTAGACGAGAACCGATTCGCCTACGACGGCGACTTCGCTGGGATGCAAGCCACTTTCGTTGATCGCGGTGCGAATCGCCTCGGCGATCGATACCGGCGAGGATGGATCCAACGGCGCGATGGCAAAGTTTTCCTCGCGGAAGATGCCATCCACGTCGAACTCAAGCGTCACGGTCCGATCGGCAAGGGTGATCGTGATGGTGTCTTCATCGCGGGTCGTCGGATCCACGCCCGGCCGGAGCGTGATCTCGGCGTAGCCGCTGTCGACCGACGTGTTGAACAAGGCTCCGGTGGAGGAGATCGAAATCAACAGGTCGTCGCCATCGGCGTTGGGAGTCACCTGCGAGTCAGGTTCGGCGTCCACACGTGTTCCCAGCATCAGATCGGGACCAATCACGTGGCGAGCACCATCGTTGACCAACAGGGATGGGAGCCGCCCGGCCACCAGATCGCGCGGATCGGGTGCATCACCAAAGTCCAGACCGACCGACGGCAACAGGATCGTGAATTGCGTGGTCCCATCTTCGCGATTCGGCTTGAGAGGATTGCCAAGGACGTCCTTCACCGACGGCAAGTAGAACGACTCCACGGGTCCCTGAATCAAGGCGCCATTCTCAACGAACAACGTCGCACCACCTCGATCCTCTGCGATCAGGCTCGTATCACCGCTGACCGAGTTGATCGCCGACAACATCGCCTTCTTGACTTCCTCCGCGGAGAACGCCGGAGAAATCCGGATCGGTGTGGCACCGCCGGGAACGCCCGTGACGCTCAAGTTCGGGGCTTGGAACACATCGATCACGGTACCCGGCTTGTCCAGCAACTGCACTTGACCGGTTGGGTTCCCGTTCTCGTCCGGCACCACAATGGCGGATATATCGAGTCCGCCCTTGTTGTTGTTGATGGCAGCAGCCAGCGCGACCGCAACATCTTCGACCGTGCTTCCAGGTTGGAACACAACGGCCACGTGATTCGCTGCGACCCCGCCACCACCGACGGCCGATTCGAACTCGTAGCTCACCGCGACTGAGCCTTGGCGAATGGTCAGGACCTCGCCATCTCGAACAATCCCGGGTCGCAGTGAGGCACCGGCCAATCCGGGGATCGATTGCGAGGGGATTCCGTCGATGTTCACACGAGCTTCATCGATGCGGCCAAACGAGACTCGTCCAAGTCCCAGGTTCTGGGTGGTGACACCAATGTTGGCACCGTTGATCGCGGCCACCAAGTTGTTGGCAATTACATCCACGGTGCTGAACGTGTCAAAGGCAACCGGAATCGAGCCTGGCACCGTGGACAGGGTATTGTTCAGGTTGAACTCGAAGATGACATCATTTCCGGCGTTGTCGGTGACCACGATGACGCTGCCGTCACGAATGCCACCGCCGCCGACCAGCGGCAGGGTCAGCAACAACGGCCCAAAGATCTGGATCGTCGACGATTCGGTCACCGAAGGCTCGCCAATCACTTCGAGCGAAACACTGGTCACGTCGAAGCCGAGACCTTTCTCGCCACCGACGGTCAAGAGACCACCAGGAATGACTTGGATGTCCTCGGCCTTGAGGCCACTGATCGGAGGCAACCCGAGGATCGAGTTCGAGACCAGACCGGCCAATTCATCGGCGGTCGTCAACCTCGTGATTTCAATCGGCGCGTGGCCCGACGTGACACCCGAGTTCGGCCCATCAATCCGGTCGACTTCGAGCGTGACCGGAGCGGAACCATCATTCGGAGTGATCACGATCGTATCGCCATCGGCCGCGGTACGACTCAATCCAATCACACTCAATTGCCCCGGCCCGACCGAAGCCGATCCCTTGACGGGCAAGTCGAGGTAAACCGTCACGTTATCGGCCACGATGGAAGGAGTCAGACCCAAACCGGCGCCTTCGACCGCGTCACGAATCGCCAGCGCGACGTCGGACGCAGTGCTCAAACCGACCAGTGACACAGCAAGACTATTGCGATTGTTCAAGCCGTTGCCACTGTCGAACTCGAAGGTCACCGATCGATTGCCGTTGCCCACGACAAACGTATCGCCATCGACCACTCCGCCAACGCCGACACCCATGGCCGGTGCTTGCAGGGCCAAGGTCCTGGCAGGCTGGTTCAAACCGCTCGCCATCGTGTTGACGCGAGTTCCGGCCTCGCCACCGACGATGACGCGATCATTCAAGACACGCAAATCAACATCAAGTTTTCCGTTATCGATCACCGACTGAATTGCCGTTGCCATGTTGTTGACAATTTCTTGCAAGAACACGGCCAGATCGGCTGGGTTCGTGGGCGTCGGGCGTTGCGGCAATTCCACGGGGATCGTTCCCGGCAGGGTCGTATCCCCGGTATTGAATTCAAAGACGGCGATCGGATTGCTGCCGTCGTTGATCCGGAAAATGTCACCATCGGCCAATCCACCCGCATTCGTTCCGGTCTGCGGAACGACCAGTTGCATGACTTCGGGAACAAGCAGGGAGTAACCCGATTCGAACTCGAAGACAATCGTCCCGCCGTTGGCGTCAACGATCGAGACCTGATCACCGTCATTCACCTGGCTCGGATCGGGCGCGATGATGACGCTGCGGTCGCGATTGTTCAGCTGGATGCGGTAGGAGCGATCGCTCTTCCAAATCCCGGCAAGCGGCTTGAGCGTGATGACGCCGCGTGTCTCGTCATAGCTGAACGTGTAATCGATGCCCTCTTCGAGCAGCCGATCATTTTCGAACAGGGCGAGATTGGCACCTGGCTTTCGCAGTCCGGGGATCTCGCGAAACGACCACCGTCGAATCATCGATACCGGAACCGACAAACGGATCGGAATCGTCACCGAAGTCCTGCACCAAGATTCGGAATTCGGTGAACACACCGGAGCCACGATTGACGAAACTGACCGATGGGTCGGAGTCGGACCTGGCGAAGTCGTTGTCCAACGGCCAGTCCAAGCGAAACGATGGGTCCGACGAAGTCGGCTCGGTCCAGAGCACCACGATCCTTGAAGACGTTGGCCCCGATACCACCGGGAGGTGCCATCGTCGGCTCGTCCGCACGAAGCTGGCCGGAGTGATCTCGCTTCGGTGCGAAGATCGTGGGAACGGGCAGTCCCGACACGATCGTAAAGTGCTTCAAGATCGACGTTGGGATCAATCGAATCAACCGCACTGTCGATGATGGCGGCATTCGGGGCCGGAGTGAATCGTCCTGCGGCACCATCCTGCAACAGATCGTCGCCGATCAACGTGATGAAGTTGCCCGGTGACTGGCCCGGCGTGCCAGGCTGCCGGACGACAAAGTTAAAGTCCGAATCGCCGCCGGCAACGTTGCTCGGCCCGGTTCGCAGATCGGTCGACAGACTTCCATCCAATGCCGGGTTGCGGTTGATCACGTTGACGCCCGGGATCACCCACCAGGAGACGTCGGAACGCATCTGAGTGTTGCGATGATCGTCGTACTGGTAGGCATTGCCGGTGGCAACGACCATTCCTTGCTTGACGCTCAAATCACGATTCAATTCGTCGATTCGACCACCAAAACCGAAGACGCTCGATTCTTCCTTCACGACGCTCTGGTGGGCATTGACGACCACGTTGTTGAGGATCGCGGCGCTCACGCCGCTGCAGACCAGAATCCCGTTCTCGACCAGCAATTGGTCCGATTCGGTCGCGTAGTCGGTGTTCCCCAGACTGTCGTTTGCTAATCCGGTATTGTCCGGGCCAAGCTTCAGACCGGCCGCTCGCGCTTCGGGGCTCAGCTCGATCTTCGCCGCGTTCTCAATCAGGACGTACAGCTCGGTCGTCCCGCGAGAATCGGTGAAGGTTCCGTCAGGCACGATGTCCAGGGTACCACCACTCTCACGTCGGTCATGACCGAACCCGTGGTAAAGTCGAGGCTACCGAACGGCGATCGTGGAAGACCGACCAATCGAATGAAGTTAAAGATGCCATCATTGTCACCGTACGAACCGCCAAGGGCTTGGGCACGAACTCGCGTGATCGGTCCATCGCGACCATCCGGACCATTGCCCACTTCGTGATTGGGCATCGCGGGATTGTTGAGGTAACCGTTGATCGCGTTCGCCGTCGCCCGCATGATATCGGGGACCCGTTGTCCGCCCGTGATACCAATGCTCGCGTCTTGGCAGGATCGGAATGTTGATGTTCCCGTTGGCCAGGACGATGGCGTTGACACCGCCGGTGTACTCAAACGTCACCCGGTTGCCGTCGGCATTGACGTTGGCGTAGGCGTCACCGGCACGGGTCGGAATCAGGTAATCCGGAATCTGCGAGATCGTGAACGTCGTTCCGATCAGGCTTCTCGCCCCGGCCGGTCCGCCATCGGCCGTCGTCCCATTAATCGTTCCGCTGGTGACTTCGGCACCGAACGGAGTCAACGGATGGCTATCGAGCGAGAAGACGAAGGAGCGAGGCGCGAGCACTTCAATTCCGATGTTGTAATCGCCGGTGCCACCGGTCCCTTCGGTGCGTGCGGTCAGGCTCTTCGGTTCGTAGCCTTCGTTACCCTCACTGCTGACACCGACGTAGTAGGTATCGCTTCGTGAGCGCGGTGAAATCGACGTAACCATCACGCGAGTTGGCACCGTCCGTCAACGGATTGGCAACGGTCGATCCGGGCTTCAAGTGTGTCGCCAGGGCACCGTCTTGGCCAACCGTGACTTCGATGCCGTTCGAATCGAACACGCGCAAGTGGGTTGAGGGACCATTGACGTCAGTGTCGATGTCGACGATCAAACGATCGCCCACGCCCAATTCCACTTTGTAGAGGTCGACATCCTGATCCGGCGTCAAGAGCCCGGAGTAGTCACCGATATTGCCCGTGGCAAAGTAGCCACCGCGATGGCTCACTTCCAGCTTGGTATCGACCGCGTCAAACAACCGGTCATTCGGCTCGGCCGTCGGCAACTCGATTGCCGGTGACAGCGAACCGTCCTCCAGGATCGCGCCTTCGGTACCATCCGAGCCACGAATGGTGTTGTTGACGATCTTTGCTAATGGCTGGGGAGCCTCGGCGATCGGCACCAATGCCGGTGGCCCATTGTTCGTCTCACCCGTGATGAAATCAAAGTAGGAAATCGGCAGCGATCCACCGTACTCAGGCGCATAGGCGAGATTGAGCTGAGCAATCTGCGTCACCTTCTGGAAGGAAACGGACGCATAGATTCCCGTGACGCCCTCGAGATAGAGCGCTGGATTCTCGAAGTCCAAGAATGGACTTCCCAGAGGCCGCGGAGCAGACGGCGGGAAGTCCGTATCGATCGTTTGGAACACCGGGCCCTGCGGATTCGTCACCGAAACTCCGAGCGTGGGGCGAACCAGCTCGACCAGGTCGTTCGTGACGAGGATACTACCTTGGATGGACTCATAAATGGCCATCATCAATTCGTGGGCGGTGTAGCCAACATTCCGGACAGGGGCCGGAGCAGCCGGGTTGTAGGTCGGACCTTGGCCAAGTCGGTAATAGATCGGCACGTGGCCATCGACCCAGCCGTCACCACCGGCAACACCACTTCCGCCAAGCGGCACCGGCGCTCCACTGATGTCTTCGAACTCGAAGACCACGCGCGTGCCGCCGGCATCGATCGCCATGATGTAGCCGTCGGGAACCAGAATGTCGCCGCGCGAACCAAGCTGCGTGTTGCCGTTGAAGTAGTTGAACGGATCGCCGTTCCACTCGATGATCATCGGTCGCGTTTCACCATCGACCTTGATTCCGGTGTAGCCGGCCTGGTCGATGATGTTGTTCTGTGCGACCAGTCCGGGGGCCAGCCCGCCTTCGACCGAATCGTTCAGCATCGGCAGGTTCAACACGGCGCCCAGCGGAGAGTTTCCAACCGGTGGGAATTGCAAGAAGTCGTTGCCGGTCGGCAATCCGACATTGGCCGGTGAGAAGTCGTCTTCGGGATCGATCCCGCGACGTCCCGGATCACTCCAAATCCCGATCGCGTGGACCTCGCTGATCGTGTTGTTCTCCACAATCACCTGGCCCTGCGTTCGCAGCGTGTTGAAGTCTCCGACACCATCGTGATAGATGGCCGACAGGACGACGGTGCCATCAGGCGACACGGGCAGCGGAGTGCCTGCAGGCGGGGCATCCGCAGTCCCGGAAACGGCCGCGAACTTGCCAACCGCCGTTCCCGTCAGTGCCACGCGGGCGTCGGTCGGTGGGCGGTCACCGCTGGATGGATTGTCAAAGTCAAACTCGCCCGAGACCGTCGAAGCTCGCAGCGTCAGCGATCCTTGGACCACGCCGGAGTTGATCACATCGATCATCTGGCGTGCGACTTCCGCCGCGGAGTCGCCAGGACTGAACGGAATCAGAATGTTGCCGAACGTGACACTCGAATCGGTGCTGAATTCAAACCGAACCGTGCGACTGCCGTCGCTCAAATCGAACTTCGCACCATCACTGATCTGGTCTCCCGAGGGAGCAATCAGCGTGAGCTGCTGAGCGTGACGATCGTTGGTATCGAACGAATCGAGCAACTGGACGGAGGTCTCTCGAACATCAAAGATCGCGTGATCGGTGACCCCGCTGATCGCAGCAATCACGGCACCCACAACCGAATTGAATCCGCCGCTCTGCGGACTGTTACGCGAGTAGCGAACCGGAATCGCGTTGGGATCGACCTTCGTCGGATCTTGCAACGCGGTCTCGATCGGCTGGAACTGGAAGGTCAACGTTTCGTCGATGCCCGTGGTCAGATTGAGCGCATCGATCGTGAACGTTTCGTAACGAACGATCGCTCGACCTGCAGGGAAACTGAGGTAAACGGGATCGATCAGCAACGGATCGGCTTCGAGCGACCGTTCCACCAGCACGCCGCCGGAGAGCGGCTCGCTGTAGTCGGTGCCTGGACGAATTTCCAACTGGTAAGCGCCGGGCGTTCCACCAAATGATTGTGTGAAGTCGGCGTTGCCAAAGAGCGCGCCGCTCACCGCTTCGCCGCGCTCGGCAAAACCGATCAGGAAATTGTCGAGGTACAAACCTTCGGCCGAAGCATTGGTGATGTCGGTGTTGTAAACGAACTCGACCACGATTCCAGAATCGCCCGCGAATTGGTCGAGCGAAACGATCGCCTGCCTCCAGCTCAGCACATTGCCGGTTGCGTTCAGATTGACATTGAGCGGGATCGCTGTTGGCTGCTCGTTGCTACGAGCTTGAACCACGATCGAATCGCCCGGTGCCGCATCGACCAGGTAGTCGAAGTAGAACCGCGGCAGATCAGCCGCAGAATACCCCGTCAGATCAAACGGATTCGATTCGAGAAGGCCGAACTCTTCGCTGCGATCGAAATGAATCGATTCGTTGCCCAGCACATTGTTGCCGAGCAAGGCATCGATTGCCCCGGCTGCATTGAGTCGGGCGCCGGACACGGAAGTGCCCGCGAGATTGGCAAGAACGTCGCCACCTTGCATGACCGCCGCCTTCAGGTCGAGCACGCTGGCGGTCGGCGCAAGTCCGGCCAACAGGGCAACCACGCCGGCGACGTGCGGCGATGCCATCGAGGTTCCGCTGTACAGTTCGTAATCCGGTCCAGCGTTCGTGCTGATCACGGTGCTCAGCGTATTCACGCCGGGCGCCGCAATGTCGACACCAGCGGCACCGTAGTTGGAGAAGAAGGCAAGCTGATCGCGGTTATCGGTCGCCGCAACCGAAATGATTCCATCCAGGTCGTAATTGGCTGGGAAGAACGGGAAGAAATCGTTGTTCAGGCCGTTGTTGCCGGCCGCCGCCACGAACGGCACCCCAACATTGATGTTCGCCTGAATCGCATTCTGAATCGCGAAACTTGCACCGCCGCCGCCGTAGCTATTGTTGCTGGCGACGATGTTGATGCCTTGCGACTTCATCGTGGTGACATAGTCGATCCCCTCAAGGATCGCAGCCCCGCTACAAACAACGACGCCGCAAACGCGGACCGGCATGATCTTCGCATTCCAGTTGATGCCGGTGATTCCAATCCCGTTGTCACCAACTGCCGCGATCGTTCCCGATACATGCGTACCGTGGCCGTCGATGTCGGTCGGATCGACGTCCCCGTCAAAGGGGTCGATCCCGTTGATGTCATCGACGTAGCCGTTGCCGTCATTATCGATTCCGTCACCGGCGATTTCACCGGGGTTGACCCAAATGTTGGCGGCTAAGTCGGGATGCACCAGGTCGGCACCCGAATCCAGCACGGCCACGACGACCTGATCCGATCCAGTGAAGATGTCCCAAGCCTCGGGCGCATCAATGTCGGCATCAAACCGCCCGCCCGTCTGGCCAATGTTGTTGAGTTGCCACATCTGTGAGTACAGCGGGTCGTTCGGCGTCCGCTCCAACGAGTACTCGTAGTTGGGTTCCGCGTATGCGATTTCTGGCAACTCGTTCAGCTCATCGATCAAGGCTGCCGAATTGGATCCCGATGGTGTGGTGACCACGATGGCGTCGATCGAATTGAATTCCTTTTCAATCACCAAGCCGCGTTGGAAAAGGATGGTCTCTCGAGTGAACTCGGGGACCTCCGGGTTGAACTCGAGAATGATTCGATCGTCAGCCAGATCGGGTGTGTCATTGCGGGAATCGGAGTCCTGCGCCCGTTCGGATCCGTCGGATCAACGAAACCGGGTGGCAGGGCAGTGGTGGTTGTCTGACTACCTGCGACAGAACTCGCACCGATGCCGGCAGACTCGATCTGGAATGAGCCTGGTCGCTGATGTCCGGGCTCGCTGCTGCGATCGGTCGTCACCGACCAACCCGGCGTGGTTGTCCCGACAAACTCACGATTGACCGGAGCTTCCGCGGTCGAACCGCCAATGACTTCGATATGGTCGTCAAAGATCCGCACACCTGACTCGATCGGAGTTCGGCGGACACGCGGGTTGTTCACCAGTTCCAGTGGGATGCGGCCACTTTCGGTCACGGCGATGTAGTAACTGCCTCGCCGGAAGCGCGACCGGACCAATCAACGGATCAGCCTCGCTGACCGATCCCTTTTGCAGCAGTTCGCCAAGCTGTTGAGAACCAGCCTGGTTGGACAAGTCATCCAAGACATTGCTACTCTCACCAAACAGGATCAGCGTGGCGGCATTCGGATTGCCGGTTGGCGAGTAGAAGACGCTTAGATTCGTATCGGGCCGATCAAAACCAGCCGCGTAGTCGATGTCGAACGTCGTCGAACGCTGCAAACTCGCAAGCGTACCATCGGGATCGATGTCCAATTGATAGAAGTCGACATCGGACCCGCTGCTGAGCGATCCGCCGACGCTGATCGTTCCCGTCTTGGAATCGATCAGATCGCCGAGATTCTGCGGACGGTTGTTCAGCGCATCACGACCGAAGGCACCCAACGGCGAATAAAAGCCGCCATTGATCTCGTCGTTGCTGGCGTAGATGTTTGTCGGGTAGCGAGGCTCACCCTCGACGGCGTAACCTCCGGGAACCGTCCCTTGGAAACCAAGGATCGCGGATTCATCGGCCGATTCGTTCTCCTGGGCCTCACCAAGCAGCGGTGAACTGCCGGGCAAACCTTGGACGTGAATCCCATGGTTGGCAAAGCGGATATCGGCGAACCGCACGACACTGCCGGGAAATTCTTGTGCTTCCTGAAGCCGAACCTGAACGGTATAGGCTCCGCTCGTTGTACCACCGGCGACGTCATCCGGGTCGGTCGATGCGGCACGGACGCGGACAAAGTAGTCACTGCGGGTTCCGGTCACGCCGGGAAGAATGATTCGCAGTCCGGCATCGCGCAGGTTGGTCGAACCGACGTCATAGTATTCGCCGTTGACCCATCGCTCGGTCAAAGGATTGTCTTGATCGCCCAGCGCACCGAACGGTCGCTTGCGGATCGATCACATCCAACAAGGAAGGATCGTCGACCTCGTCGAAACTGTTGTCCGAACGGGCGATCACACGTCCTGCGTCATCAACGACTTCAATGACCGCGTCCAAGCCCAGGGAAGTCCTGTCAACATCAACCCAAACCTGCGTTCCCGCCTCAGCGGTGAAGGCATAGGTATCGATGTCGCCCGCGCCACTGATAAATCCGTGGACCTCAAAGCCGAGTCTCAGCTCATCGTTTCCGGCGTTCAGACGCGGCGCCAAGTCGCCGAGAATCTGAGCGTTGTTGACCGAGGCGTTGAGCCCGGGAGGCGCCGCCGTCGACAGCTCCTGCTCCAACAGCACCGCGGTGTTGCGATCATTGCTTAGGCCATCGAAGACGAGACTGCGCCAATCGTTGCTCGAAGGACGGCTTCCGAAGCTGTCACCATTGGTGTCGTTCTGCGCCGTTCCATCGATCTTTCGTCCCGCACCGACCGAATCGTCTTTCAGACTGGTCAGGACGACGGGTGCCCCGGGCAGACCCAACACGTAGACGGTGCCGCCGATGCGGTCAGCAATGTCACCGGTGGAGCCGGTGGCGGTGATGCCTGTTCCCGCAGTCGCGCTGTTCGGCGTGCCACGTCCCGGAAGTTTCACAACCAGACTTTCATCGGGGCGACTCTTCAACGTCAGCGCGCCGCCGGAAACCTGGTTGCCGACGACGACCGAATCGAACAGAACGTGAACGATATCGGTGTCGTCCCAGACACTCCCGGAGGTCAATTCACCTCCGCGAATCCGCATTCCGTTCAGTTGACGTTCACCAAAAACATCGCCCGCGACGCTTTCGGTGCTGTTACGACGAACCAGCGGCCCGGCGTTGTCATCCAATCCGACGATCAAGTCGATGTCACCGGTCTGGCGACCCGCGTCGACAATCAACGCATCGGTCAGCGAGGCCAGATCGATATCGATGATCGAACCGTGGTTATCCACAAACTGGTTGCCGACAATCACGGGCTGAGTCGATCGCGCGTAAATGGTCGCTGGCGTGATCGCGAGACGGCCGTTTCGTCCAACCGGTCCCGAACCATCTTGACCGTTGTCGTTGTACTCGAAGCGGCTGTTGGTCACCCGTGCGGAGGCTTGCTGGAGTTCCAAGGCCGCAAAGCCTTTGCTCTGCCCACCTTCGATCAAGCTGACGCCACCGCCGTAGGCGACCAGCGAATGATCGAGACTCACATTGGCGGTCGGACCTGCATAGATACCGGACCAATCGCCACGTTGTGGAAGCGCACCGCCGCCGGGAGTGTCCTTATCGTCGTTGGTATCAAACGAACCGCCGGCACCAAAACGATCATCCAGGGCGCTCGTGAAGACAATCGGCTTGCCGGATGTTCCCTCCGCCAACAACTGCGTGCCATGGTCGAGTTCCAAACGGGCACCACGGAATTTTACGACCGAGTTCGGATCGATCACCAACGAGCCATCGAGTCGGCCGCGAATGCCTTCGCGATCAAGATCGAGAACCGCACCGCCGGTCACCGAACCGTCATCGACATAGGTCGAATCGGATCGATTCAACTGGGCCACCAAACGATACTGGCCATCGCTCGGATCGAGTCGATACAAACGACGCGTCAGGTACGCCGAACCACTCGGAATCGTCGGCAGGTTGAGAAGCTGGACCTGTCGGGCCGAGGCGGTCGTTGTCGCCACAGGGGATGGGTCGCTTGCCAACGACTCGAAACCGGATGGATCGACGAACGCAATCCGATACTGGAAGTCGCCGACCGGGAGCAAACCACCACCGGTCGTTTGAACTCCGGCTCGTGACAAGTCCGGCTTGAATCCGTCCTGGATCGGACCGCCTGGCTGGCCAGCGATCACGATGTTCTCGGCGATGTAGTGCACGATATCGACGTCGTCGATCCGTGCCGCGACGGTGATCTGGCGCGCCGGCTGATTGGCGCCGCGTTCCGTGCGGATGAATAGCCCGTTGATGCTGTTGTCGACCACCAGGTTTTGCTTGACGTCGGGTCCGACGCGCAAGTAGTCGGCCGTGAACGCGCCGGCCTGCTGGAACTTTGGCTCTTGGAAACGGGTTTCCAGGAAGGCGTTCGGCGAAGCGCTCATCGCGGCGCTCGCATTATTGGTCAATCGGTTGAAGGTCACGGTTGGTCGCATATCGACCATCTGAATCGCGTTGACCGTCTGCTGAACCGAATTGATCAGAATGTTACTGCCACCGCCAAATCGAATGTCGGCGTGATTGACGACCTGCAAGAAGATGCCTTCGTCCTCGAGGTTGAAACGTCCATCGGCGTCGTCGAAATCGCGTCGGAAGATCAAGCCACCCCAGTTGCCATCGGATGCAACCGGGCTGTTACCGGACGCCGCCGCATCCACGGAACGATCTCGCGTGCTGGTGAACACCACATTGCCCGAACCACCAAGGTCCACAATCCCGACGTCACGAGTCGAAGCGCCCACCGGGCTGGGGTCGGAGAGTTGCAGCAGTCGAGGCGCACCGAGTACCTGAAGTGCTCCCTCGCTTCGGTTGGAGAGCAGGTTGTTGCTGCCGACACTGATCACCGAGGATCGCAATTTGAAGACGGCCCCCGCATCGATCATGGTCGTCACCCCCTTGGGAACGTCCATATGGCGCCCGTCGGGAAGTACTCCGCCGCCAATCTCCGCAATACCGATCTGGTAGGAGAAGTTGTCGGCTGGCGTGCTGATGTCGTTGTCCTGCCCGCCGTTGCCGACGATACGAACAATGTCACCCGGCAATGCCGCATCGAACGCGCTCGCCTGGAATTGGCTGTCAATATTGTTGAAGGGCTGCGACAGGCTTCCGTCGGCGACGACGCTACCGAGCTTGTCGACGAACAGCGTTCGCCCCAACGCTTCAATTCCTCGGAAGTTGCTGCTGAACGCGAGCGAACGCTCACCGCTCAATTTGACGCTTGCCGACTCCGGGGTGGTGCTGAAATCGATGTCGACTTCAGCGAGCACATTCAGCACGCCGACGGTGTTGATGGCCGAGGCCAGATTGACAGCGATCTCCGATGCTGGACTTGCCGATTGATAGAAGACCGCGACATTACCCGGGCTGCGCGTTGCCGCCAACCGGTACGAACTCGAAGTTGCGCTGGACGCCATTGGCGCCGGTCACCGTCATGATTTGGCCGGCAACGATCCCGCTGCCCCCCGAGTTCACATCCAAAATGCGCTCAAGCGGCCGGGTTTGGAACCAGAAATTGCTGACTCCGCCGGGAGCCCCGTCGAGGTCGCCGTCCAGTGCCGTCCCGGGCACCCCGACTCGATCGGAATCCCGGTCTCGAATCACATCCGTTTTGCTGACCTGCGGCTCGAACTTGATCAACAGCTCATAGTCGCCTTGGGTTCGCCCACCAAACCCGCTCTCGGGCAACGAGGGATCGTAGTGATCATTGCCGCTCGCTGCGACGCCGATGTAATAGATGCCGTTGGAGAGTTTCGTCGTCAGCAACGAATCACTACTGAAGTAATCATCGTTGCGAGTAATCGGAACGGTCCCGCCGCCTGAGAGCCGGATGGGGTTATAGCTGTCGAGCGAGGCTTGGCTGAAGTCGGCGTCGCGGCTGCCTTTGACCAGTTCAAGCTCGAACAGCGAGCTTGCGAAGGCATCACCGTTGATCGCATCGAGGACCTGTCCAATCGTCACGCTGGTGACATTGGGACCGCGACGCGGAAGGTCAACCTGGATCGCGTTGGTAACGAGATCGCCGTTGTCTGCGAAGATTCGATTGATTCGGATCCCGGTATCGCCGACGCCGCGGTCGCTTTGAATGAATTCGATGCGAGAGCGGTTACCCAGGTCGCCGGGCAACTGCGACGCGATGCTCACCGAGACAGCGGTCCCCAGTCCAAAGTCGGTGGTCGCCGAGGCGGAGGTATCTTGAAACAGCGTTAGCGTGGTATCCAACAAACTGGAATCGCCAAGACGTTCGGCGAATGACTCGACCGTCAACGTGCCGAATTCAAGACCGGGCTGAAGCGCGACCTCAAATCGATACAGGTCAACATCAATGCTGTCCGGGCGATGGAGCAGTTGGCCGTGAAGGATATCCTGGTCGCCGGGGAAGATCGGCTCTGGTCCTTCGAGCGCGTTGGGAAGGGGATCCTGAATCGTCTGCGAATCGATATCAGGATTGATGCTCTGCTGAAAGGAGGTCTGCAGCGGAATGAACGGGTCAACCGGAGCGACAAAGCTGTCTGGGTTGATCGTCCCATTCAAGAAGGCAGGATCCAACGCCATCAAAGTCTGGGCGGTCACCTCATCGTTCTGCTCCAAACCAAGCAGGAAACCGATCCCCGCCATCGCCTTGCGGAAGAAGTCTTCGCCGTAGTTGAGTTTGAACGACGTCTGCCGATTGAAAATCATCGCCGACTGCTCAAACGTCGGATCAATGCGAAGGGTTGCATTGAGTTCGCTGATGTCGCGCAGCTCCGTTCCGCTTGTCGGCAAGAGTTCGCTGGGCGTACCGGTTGCAAACGTGATCCCGGACGACTTGGTCTCGCGGAATTGAACGCCCAGGAAGTTCGACCAAAGCGAAATGGCTTCGCGGATTCGTCGCTTCTGAATATCCGTGATGTTGTTCAGCTGCGCAGGCAGCCCCGTCCCAGCACCTCCGGCAAAAATGCCCTGGAAGTTGTACTCAATCTCGGTAACGCCATCGGTTACATCGGGTCCAAACAACTCGTTGATCGCCCGCGCTAGCCCGCTGTTGGCACCACCGAGAGGAGCGGTTCGACCTGGATCGGTCGGCGCACCGGGAAGCTGGACACGGTACGACTGCGGGCTGATCGATTCGGAAATCACCAGGCTGGAGAGCAGCATATTGCCCGCCTGGCCAAAGACTCCGACGTCGGTCGCCGTGGTAAGCGTGTCACCGGCGGCGAACATCTTCAGAGGCGTGGCTTCAATCAGCGCAGCCGGCAACACCAAACTGCCACCCGCCCCGGGGACGCCCGCTTTGGAAAACGTGATCGAAACCAAAGCGTCGACCGCCGGCGTCGATTCGGTCACATCCTGGAGCTGCTGGACGGTCGGAGACTGGCCGCCAAAGTCATAAACGATGTCGCCTGTGACTGAATCGACTTTCGCTGCCAACCCGCCGGCACCGCTATCGGTAAAGCGAATTTGACGATTGCCAACCGATTCACCAAATACCTTCGAAACGAACTCGACCTCCAAGTCCGCAGCGGCGCCCAAATTGCTGCTTGCCCGTGGCACGATCGCCAACTTTGTCGGCTCGATGATCAGGTCGGTCGCGTTATCAACCGCCGTACCTACGCGCAACCGGAACGTTCCGCCTCCGGCCGGGACTCCGGGAAGTCGATTGAGATCGGTTTCAAAAATCAACCGCGCCGTATTCGTCGGCGCATCGTAGATCACGCGCTCCGGGGTATAGAGCGTATCGTCGGTCGTGCGCACCGTTTCTTGTGTCAGCAACAGCTGATAGAACCGTGGATTCTCTGCAGACCGTTCCGTGGGCAACCCGGTTTGCGGGTCATTCTCAACGAACAACTCGTCGTCGTTGAAGTAGATCAGGATCTCATCGCGCCGCTGCTGGAGTGTCCCGTCCGCCAGACGAACGACAGGCTGCGGAACGAACGCTTCAATCTGCGCACCAAGCCGCAATTCGAAATCAATCCGCTCAGCGCCGGCCACACCGTTGCGGGGAACCAGGAACTCACCGTTTCGATTTCTCAGCCCGACAATCCCGCGACCAGCATCGTCAAAGCCGAAAACGTTGATCCGATACCGATCGTCCGGCAGCGTTTCGGCAAACCGCACAACCACCTCATTGTCGCGCGACTCGCCCAGCGAAACCGAACCCGGTTCGATCAGCACGTCGTCAAGCGTGTCGAACTGACCGTCCACTCCACTGCGAACAATCTGGATACCGCTAAACGTGGACGGGTCGATCCGCTGATCTTCGTCGAAACGAAACGTCAACACGCGCGGGGCAGTGTCGAGCTTCGTGCCGCTCACGATCAGCTCACCCTCGTTGGGCTGTACGCCGATCAACTGCGGACCAGCCAAGAGCTGTCTCGTCTCGAGTGTTTCAAGAATGCTCTGCCGCCGCTTCTTGCGCGATGCCTGCTTGGACACCCGCTTCAAACGGACAAAACGCGATGCATCAGAGATGAACGTCGAGGAGTTTTTTCGCTTACGCGAGGTCATAGACCGAACCTTCCAGGCGATGTTGCCCCTGCCGCCAGTCCGTTGGCAGGGGCCACAGTGAGGTGGTTGTAGTTGGAAATCAGACGAAACGAACGCGCGCACGTTCGACGGGAACAAGGCCTTGCATGACGAGTGTGGTCACGGACCCCGCGCATGATGCGGGAGACCCGAAACCCAGTCGCCGAGTATAGTTAGGCCCAAAAAACCCGCAAACATTTGCCACTTCGGTTCCTCCGGACAAGCACAATAACTCGGAAATTGGCGGCTGGTCGTAGCGACAATGCTGACGTTCCAGTCGCCAAGGGACATGCGAAATACCTCGGCAGGGGGCCTCCGAGTCCGCATAATCCGCATCGGGACGTGGATCATTGGACTACCCAGAGGCCCGAAAGTTCCCAACGCTCACGCAATCAGCAGGCAATTGACACTCAGAAAGAGTGCAACGCAAAGACCAGCCACATCCTTTAGCATGCACCCCCAGTCGTGACGATGGTCCGCCAAAACCGCTCGACGAGTGAAACTTCCCTTCATTCGAAGGACGAGAAAGCCCTTTAGATAGGGTTTTCGTACAGAGCCCAGTCCGAACCCGCTACAGATCTTCCTCGTCGTCGTCGTCATCCCGGTCGGGATGCAGCGGGTCATCGGGGTCAAAAAAAAGATCGGCCAACCCCAGAGGCACGGCGTCACCCCCCAACGTCCGGCGGCGGCGCTGGGCCAGCTGCTCCAGATCCACCGCATCCTCCCCCAAACACTTTTCCAGCGCCTCCTGCCAGGCCGCATCCTGATTGATCGGATGACTCTTGTCCTGCTGCATCCGTTTGATAGCAAACCTCAGCAGATTGATGCCGTCTCGGGGTGAGAAGTCGAGCTTCAATTCGTGGGAATGTTGTAGGAATTCGACGGTCATTGCCAACATCTCCGCCTCGGCAAAGGGGAGATGGTATTGCAGGATCGCCATTTCATCCTGCTTGTTCGGAAAGCCGACTTTTAAGGTCGGCTGCAAGCGGCTGAGGATGTAGTCGGGGATCTCGAAGGTCGACTCGTCGTGATTCATGGTGACCGCGGCTCGAAATTCCCGATCCGCAGGGATGGTGATCCCGGCCACAATCGATTCGACCAAACGGCGGGCATCGAACAGCGGCGCTAGCGACGCCCACGATTTCTCGTTCATGCGGTTGCCTTCGTCCAACAGACAGACGCCGCCACAGATCATCGCCGAGACCAGCGGCGAAGCATGATAGGAGATCTCACCCCCCTGGCTGAGCACGGGCGTGACCAGCAGGTCCTCCGGTCGCGTATCGGCCGTGCACTGATAGATATAGAGTGGTCGCTTCTGAGCCTGAGCCGCCGCAATCGCCAGCTGCGTTTTTCCGACGCCGGGCGAGCCGACCAAGCGGGGCGTCAGCGGCAAGTCGTTCTCATCGACGGTGATCCAGCAAGCCAACAGCTGCATCAGCACCTCACGTTGCCCGATCCATTGGCCTGGCGCGGTGTACGGCTGAGAAAGCTTCAATCGAACGCCATCGATTTCGACGTGACCGTCCAGCGGATGGCTCTCGTTTGCGTTCGACTTGGATGGAGTGGTTTTGCGTTGCATTATCCAGGCCGGTTGGATGTTCGAGTCGTTGACAAGCCAGGAGGGCGGTTTGCTTGACTGCCTTCTTCGGCAACCGCCGCCGCAATGGCTGCAATGTAGCGGTGGATCGAGTGATCGTCGAAGTGATCGATTCTCGCACGCCGCAACGATTGCAGGAATCCGGCCATGTGGTCGCGTCGTTCGTGCCACACGCCCCAATTTCCTGATTTTCCCAAAGTGGTCGAGATAGATCTCGGCGCCATTGTGTCGATACCCCATCCACGCCGGCGGCACCCGAGTCACGATGTCATTGTTGTTGACGAACCGATAGTGTTTGAGTTTGACGAAGTTGACATACCGTTTGTTCCCCACTCGAGGACTGCCATAGGTAAAGAGTTCTCGAGGGTTGCTATCGATGTGCGATAGGAAGCAGCGACCGGCACAGATCGTCGCCATCGCACCGCCGAGCGAGTGCCCACAAAACCAAAGCGGTTGATCGTTGCCGGCCAGTGCGGTTTCGATCATGGGCCACAGGTCATCGACTTCGGTTTTGAATCCGCGATGAACTCGTCCAGCGGTCTCGGCCAGCACGCTTGCGGCGTTCGCGTCGGCACGAATGTCATTCCATTCATTTGGCTCGGTACCACGACAGGCGATGACGCAATCGTGATCATTGCGAACCCGATACGCCTGCGATCCGTCGCGGTCGTAGAAGGTCACATCCGTCAAGCCGATCAGCTCGTAAGCCCGCTTTGCTTCCTGCTCGTCGTTGTAGGCAATCATCGCCAACTCTGCCATCAGCAGCGACCGCTGCAAGAACGTCAACTCGCTGATCGGTCCGGTCAATTGCGAGTGCAACCGCAGGGGGACTTCGCCCGCGTCGTGGACCACGGCCACAGGCTCGCTGAGCTGGTTCATCAAGGCCTCCGTCTTCGGCACTCGCTCGTTTGAGTGTCACTTCTGTAAAGGTGGGCTCGCGTGCTATCTCCGTCAGCTGACGATCTCCTTGCCAGCGAGCTATCACTCCGTGGTGAATGTCGATTCAACCACCGGCGTCGCTTCCAACAATTCTCCCAGTTTGGGATGCCCGCCGTCCACATCGATCTGAATCGTCAGGTGTCGGCGCCACTTCTCATCATCCGGTTGGGGAAAGTCGCTGCGAAAATGGACACCACGGGATTCGTTTCGAAGCAGGGCAGCATCGACCATGCAGGAAGCGGTCAGCAACAAGTTTTGCAGCTCCCATCCCTCGACCGAGTTGAATTGATGGGGCATCACATAGGCGGCGAATGAGCGAATCGAATCGGCAGCCTCCTGCAATCCTTCGGCTTGGCGTTCCACCCCCACGAGCCGACCCATCAGGCTCTTGAGCGACACGCGCACGTCGGCCACGTCGAATGATTCGGTTTGATTATGAACGGGGTGTTGAATCGGCGGCGCCAGCATCCGCTTCGGCTGTTCGGCCGCCGCTCGCGAGGCAGATTCCCCCGCGTGGGCCCCGTAGACCAGGCCTTCCAACAGGCTGTTGCTCGCCAATCGATTGGCACCGTGCAGCCCGCTGCTGGTCACCTCACCGGCGGCCCACAAACCAGGCAAGCTGGTTCGCCCCTGACGGTCCACCGTCAATCCTCCGATCATGTAGTGCGCACCGGGACGAACCGGAATGCGGTCACAGGCAATGTCCAAACCGAACTTCGCACAGGCCTGCGCGATGCCCGGAAAGCGACCGCGAACGTGATCCGGATCGAGGTGGGTCAGATCCAAGTAGACGTTGGAGTGCTTGGTCCGTTCCATTTGACGAATGATCGATTGGCTGACCACGTCGCGAGGCGCCAGTTCGGCGCGGGAGTCGTAGTCGGGCATGAATCGATAGCCGTTGGAATCGACCAGCCGTGCCCCTTCGCCGCGGAGCGCTTCGGTAATCAAGCGAACGCGAGGCACCGGCGATGTACAGCACGGTGGGATGGAACTGGATGAACTCCATGTCGCGCAGCTGAACGCCGGCCCGATAGGCCAGCGCCGAACCGTCACCTGTGGCCACCGCCGGGTTGGTCGATTCACGAAAGACCTGTCCGGCACCGCCGGTGCAGAGAATCGTCTCCTTCGCCCAAACCATCACCGGCTGATGTTCGTTTTGGACGATCAAGGCTCCGCGACAGCGACCTTCGTAGCTGAGCAGGTCGACCGTGAACGCGTTCTCCCAGATATCGATGTTGGGCATGTCGCGCGTCCGCGCGATCACCGCCCGCATCACTTCCTGACCGGTCGCATCGCCGCGAGCATGAACGATTCGCTCGCGGCTATGTCCTCCCTCTCGCCCCAGCGACAACTCGCCTTCCTGCTGGTCGAACTGGGTCCCCCAGCGCACCAGCTCCTCGATCCGTCGCGGTCCTTCACGAATCACCATGTTGACGATCTCGCGATCACACAGATTGCCGCCCGCCGCCAGCGTGTCGGCCACGTGCGACTCAAAGCAATCGTTGGGATCCAGCACGCCGGCGATCCCGCCCTGGGCGTAGCTGCTGTTGGACTCGCGCAAGCGGTCCTTGGTCACCACCAGGACCGACTGATTGGATTCCACCGCATTGGCGGCGCGCAGCCCGGCCAATCCCCCTCCGATGATCAGGATGTCGGTGAATCGGTGGAACGCCGTTTGCGAATCGAAGGGCAGCAGGTAGCGAGGGGTCAGCATCTGGTTTCTTGATCCCAGTTCAACGACTAAGCAACAATTGGTCAACCGGAACCAATTGGAATCCCACGGTTGGGCCGGACACGTTGTCAAATTCCAGACGCTGACAAATCGTGGGATTGGCTCGCGACCGCGTATCGACATCCCTCCTTTATAGCGGATAGGCTGGTTCTCCATGAGCACGCCACCGCCCAGCCAGGCTGGTTCTCCAGCCGGAGACCCCGATCACGCCGACGATCCAGACGAGTCACTGTCACTTGAGTCGATTTCACGGGCAGCGAACCGGCAGCGCGCGGCGGTCGAAGCGATGGATCCGGCGTTGACGACGATCCAGCCGGGAGGCGGTGTGGTCATGTCGATCGAACTGGCCTGGGGCAAGCTGCGTCGTCGCTATCTGCATGCGATGCGTCCGGGCTATCGTCAAAGCGATGGCCGAGACGCGTCAGGGCAATCGGGGTTCGCTTCCGTTCGATCCAGTCGACCCGCGTGACGTCAAGTACTATCGCAACCAAGACACCTACTGGTGGGCCGAGTCCGACGACCCGTTTGCTTGGCGCGATGGGTTGCCATTCGTTCGAGTCGGTTTGGCGGAACTGATTCTGATGGGTGGTGGCTTTGCTTGTGTTGGCCGTGCTCCTTGGCCTGTTCTGGTGGCCGCTCGCGTTGCCGCCGCTGGTTTTGGCGGGACTTGGTGGCCTGGTTCTTTCGCAATCCCTCGCGGCAGATCCCGGAACAGATTGGGACGGTGGTCTCTCCGGCCGACGGAAAACTCGTCCAAATCGAATCGATCGAAGACCCGGAACTGGGACCTTGTATCCAGTTTGGCATTTTCCTCTCGATCTTCAACGTCCACGCGAATCGCTCGTCGCTTCCCGGTCGCGTCGTCGCGGTTCGATACGCCCCGGAAAGTTTCTCAATGCGTTTCGCCCCGAATCGGCGCGAGAAAACGAGAACCTTGATGTCGTCTTGGTCGACGCGGAGGGGATTGCCAGCGGCGAGCAGGGAAGAAAGTTCCGAATCCGACAAATCACCGGGCAATTTGCTCGGCGGATTGTATGCTGGGTACGTCCAGGCGATGTGCTCGGCCGCGGCGAAATGTACGGCATGATCAAACTCGGCTCGCGGACCGAGCTGATCATTCCCGACGCATCCGTCTCTCGAGATCATTGCCGCTGTCGGAGACAAAGTTTGTGCTGGCAGCACGGTGCTGGCCCGTTATCGGCCGCTGATCCGAAATCCCAATCACCAATCTGACGCTTCGAACCACCGCTGATGAGCGAACTGAAGCGGGGCCTGCACCCCAAACCGATGTCGTCGAGGAAGACGCGATCGATGGCTCCGACACGCCCCTAGCGACGCCGGAGAAAGCTGCGAAGACCAAGCGGCTGATCCGCCGACGTCGGCACCATGGTCGAAACAAGCGACGCCGGCTGACCTTGTCGGTGCTGCCGACGCTGCTGACGCTCGGCAACGGTGTTTGCGGGTTGGCAGCCATCGCGGTGGCCATGAGCGTCAACCTGCCTTGGGACCACGAAACCAAGTTGCTGGTCGCTGGATCGCTGATCTTTGCCGGGATGCTGTTTGATGCCTTGGATGGCTCGGCCGCCCGCATGACCGGCCAGGAGAGTCAGTTTGGGGCGGAATTGGACAGCCTGTGTGACGCCGTCACCTTTGGAACCGCGCCGGCGGTGATCGTCTGGCGATACGCCGACGGCCAAGCCATTCCACAGAAGCTCAACTGGGCGATCGGCGTGCTCTTCGCGCTCTGCGTCCTGATTCGACTGGCAAGGTTCAACGTCGAAACCGATGAGGACGACACCCACGAGGGATTCGATGGCTTGCCCAGTCCCGCCGCCGCCGGAACGATCGCTGCCTTCGCGATTGCCATGCCCGAGCTGTCCGTCTATGCCACCGATACGACCTATCCCGAAAATGTCCAGTGGTTTGCCGCAGCGTCTGCTCAGCGGTTCCCAGTACTTCATCGCCGCGCTGACCCTGACGCTTGGCCTACTTGATGGTATCACGGTTTCAGTATCCTCACGTGTTCCAACAATTGCTGCGTGGTCGCCGAGCACCGCACCAGATTGGCCAGGCTTTGTTCGTGGTCATCGGGGCACTCGTTTTGCACTGGCTGGCCTTGCCGATTGCGTTTTGCTACTACGCCTTCGCCTCGCCCACCCGAACGCTGATTCGGCGTTGGCGGAAACGCCACAGCGAAACCGCGCCCGCCACCTACGCCACGCGTCGCACCGCCACTCGCCACTGCACTCGCCCTCGCCTCGACTCGCCACTCGCCACTCGCCCTCGCACTCGCCACTCGCCCTCGCCACTCGCCACTCGCCTACCGCCCCGCAAAATGTATCGGCGATGTAATAAATGTCGCGAAATTGCTCCGGCGAGACCGATACCGATACGATAAACCGTTATTTGGAATCGGCTTACGTCGCTTCCCCGTTTCATTGCTCGCTGTTGACGGCGAAGATGAGAGTGCGATCCTTACTACTGATGGACTGTGTTCTCATAGGTTTCAGGTAGATCATTCATGCCCACGCTTGCATCGAGCAAACGGAACCCGCAACCCCACGCCAGCCCGATTTACAGCAATCTGGTTCCGGCCTATCAGGCGTTGTGGCCCGCGGTCGCCCGAAAACGGATTGTTGCCGCCGTTCGATCTTTGAATCTTCCCGCCGGGGCGAAAGTGCTTGAAGTCGGTGTCGGCACCGGGCTGTCTTTGGATAGCTATCCCACGCGACGTGTCGGTCACCGGTGTCGACCTTTCGGAATCGATGCTGGCCGAGGCGCAGCAATTGATCGAAACGCGTCGCTGGAATCACATCAACGTGATGCCGATGAACGCCGAGTCGTTGACGTTCGAAGATGCCACCTTTGATTTCGTCACGTCGTTTCACACCATCAGTGTCGTGTCACGTCCCGACGCGATGATGCGAGAGATCGTGCGTGTCTGCAAGCCGGGCGGTCGCATCTTGATCGTCAACCACTTTCGCAGCGACAACCCGATCATCGCTCGCGTCGTCGACTCGGCAGGCAACATCACCAAGCGGCTTGGCTGGCGCACCGATTTGGATTTGGATGAAGTCCTTCACGAATTGCCGTTGCGATTGGATTATCGTTCCAAGCCCAATCCGCTGTCGCTGTTCACCGTGATGAAGGCGACGCGCAAGCCCGAGTGAAGGGTGCGGCGAGTGTCCGCCTCTCCGTAGGCGTGTCTGTCCTCAGACTCGCATGTCCAGCAGCAAAGCTGCCGGTGTCTGCCTGGGACAGGCAGACCTACGATACGGCTTCACGCGATCGACTCGATCGCCGCGTTGAAGGTCTCGCTTGGTCGCATCGCGTCGGCAACCTTGTTCGGGATCGGGTTGGTAGTACCCGCCGATATCAACGGCGCGATCCTTGAGCCGCAGTTCAACTCGTCCAGGATCTTCGCTTCCTGATCGGCCAACTGACTAGCGAGATCTGCAAATCTTTGCTGAAGCACGGGACTCTTCGATTGCGCGGCAAGCGCCTGGGCCCAGTACAGCGCGAGATAGAAGTGGCTGCCGCGATTGTCCAACTGATGAACATCGCGTCCCGGCGACTTGTCTTCATTCAGAATCATGCCGGTCGCCTCGCCCAGCGTTTCGGCCAACACCTGCGTCTCGGCGATCCTTGGTCTTGCTGCCGAGATCCTCGAGCGAAACGGCCAGCGCCAGGAATTCACCGAGCGAATCCCAACGCAGATGCCCCTCTTCGAGGAACTGCTGCACATGCTTCGGTGCCGAACCACCGGCCCCGGTTTCGAACAGACCGCCACCGGCCAGCAGCGGAACGATCGACAGCATCTTGGCACTCGTCCCCAACTCCAGAATCGGAAACAGGTCGGTCAGGTAATCCCGCAGCACATTTCCGGTCACCGCGATCGTGTCCTTGCCCTCGCGAGCCCGCTGGCATGCATGCCGGGTTGCATCGACGGGTGACATGATCTGGATGTCGAGGCCCGAGGTATCGTGCTGGGGCAAGTACTCGTTGACCTTCTCGATCAGATTGGCATCGTGGGCCCGATTGGGATCCAACCAGAAGACCGTCGCGGCGCCGGTCGCGCGGGCACGAGTGACTGCCAGACGCACCCAGTCCTGAATCGGCAGGTCCTTGGTCTGGCACATCCGCCAAATGTCGCCCGCCTCGACATCGTGTTCCATCAGCGTCACGCCCGCCGCGTCGACCACCCGCACCTTTCCCGGCCGGGAATCTCGAAGGTCTTGTCGTGCGACCCATACTCCTCAGCCTTCTGAGCCATCAGGCCAACGTTGGCGACGTTGCCCATGGTCGTCACGTCGAACGCACCATGTTCTTTGCAGAAATCGATCGTCGCCTGGTAGACACCGGCGTAACATCGATCCGGAATCATCGCCTTGGTGTCATGCAATTTGCCATCCGGTCCCCACATCCGTCCTGAGGATCGAATGGCCGCCGGCATCGATGCGTCAATGATCACATGACTGGGAACATGGAGGTTGGTGATTCCCTTGTCAGAATCAACCATCGCCAACTTGGGACGGTCGCGATAAACCGCTTCGATGTCTGCCTTGATCGCGTCTTGCTGATCCTGCGGCAACGATGCGATCTTAGCGTAAACATCGCCGATTCCATTGCTGGTCTCGACTCCCAACTGTTCGAAGACGTCGCCGTACTTCTCGAACAAGTCGCGGTAGTAGACATCGACGGCATGTCCAAAGATGATCGGGTCGGAGACCTTCATCATCGTCGCCTTGAGATGCAGCGAAAGCAGCAGATCCTTTGCCTTGGCGTCTTGCAATCTCGCGTTGGTAATATTCGCACAGCGCCTTGCCGACTCAGGACGCGACGCATCAATGACCTCGCCCTGCTGTAGCGACAAGTCCATCTTTCAGAACGGTGGTCTGACCATCATCACCCACCAGTTCGATGCGAACCGTGTCGGCCTTGGGCATCACATAAGACTGCTCGCTGCCATAAAAATCACCGTGGGTCATCGATGCGACATGAGATTTTGAATCCGAAGTCCAAGCGCCCATCGAATGGGGATGTTTCTTGGCGTATTCCTTGACCGGCTGGGCCACGCGGCGATCGGAATTGCCTTCGCGAAGCACCGGATTGACGGCACTGCCGAGCACCTTGGCGTAGCGAGCCTTGATCGCCTTCTGCTCCTCGGTTTTCGGCTCCTCCGGGTAATCCGGAACGGGGAACCCATGTTGCTGCAACTCTTCGATGGCCGCGATCAGCTGAGGAACCGATGCGCTGATGTTGGGCAACTTGATGATGTTGGCCTCGGGAGTCTTGGCCAATTCACCAAGCTCGGCAAGGGCGTCGGCTTGCCGCTGCGACTCAGAGAGGAACTCGGGAAAACTGGCCAGGATGCGACCCGCCAAGGAGATGTCCTTGGATTCCACCTCGATCCCGGCCGCCGCGGCAAACGCTCGGATGATGGGCAGTAGCGACGCGGTCGCCAGCGCTGGGGCCTCGTCGGTATGGGTGTAGACGATCTTCGATTGTGAAAGAGTCACGCTTTTCCTCGAGCAACGAAATGAGCCACCAATGGAAGTGAGTCAGATGACGGTCGGACGACACAACAGTCTCAAATCCTAGCAAGCCAAGCGTCCAATGGGGCGGGGGTGTCCGTGGCCAATTTGTCCATCGCACAAGGTCATGTCCCAACGTCGACTCGCGCGATAACACCGACTCGGCTCGGCAAGAACTCGCAGGCGATACAATGAATTCCACGCACATGATTCCACCCGCCCTGATTCACAGCGTGATCCGAATTGCCTGAGGAGAGACGGTGTCGTATTCGAATCGACTGCTGCTGTGTCTGACGCTGGCCGCCACGATGTGTGACGAGCCCGCCGGCTCGATGCCAGGACGCCGGTCGGAGGAAGACGTTCGCGCGGACGATGGTCCATGTGGATCGTGGCGATCAAGGCATGGTGGTCAGCGATTCTGCTCCGGCCAGTCGCATCGGTCGCGATATCTTGCGTCAAGGAGGATCCGCGGTCGACGCCGCCGTCGCCACCGCGTTGGCGTTGGCTGTCGCGTGGCCGGACGCCGGCAACATTGGTGGTGGTGGGTTCATGCTCGTTCGACCGGCCGATGGTCGCCAACCGGTCTGTATCGACTATCGCGAGACGGCGCCGAGGTGATGCATGCTCGCTCGTTCACCAAGGAAGACACCACCTTTTCACACAAAGCGGTCGGCGTTCCCGGGACCATCCGCGGACTTGCGGCCGCCCACGAACGGTTCGGCAGGCTGCCGTGGCGCGACGTCGTGATGCCGGCTGCGCGATTGGCCACCAGTGGCGTGCCGATCGACGGTCCGCTTGCCGAATCGCTCAACTCGGTCCTGACGGAAGAGCAGGTCATCGACAACCCGCGGTTCGCAGAACTTCGCCGCGTTTATGGCCGCCCCGATGGACAGTCCATGGCAGCTCGGTGACCGCCTGGTGCTTCCCGATCTCGCCAAGACGCTGACAACGATCGCCGATCAGGGTCCCGATGCCTTTTACAGCGGCGAGATCGCGCGTGCCCTGGTGGCCGAAATGCAGCGTGGCGATGGACTGATCTCCATGAGTGATTTGGAGCAGCTATCAGGCCAAGATTCGAGATGTCATTCGTGGTCGAGTATCGCGGGTATACGATTCTCGGCGCACCGCCACCGTCATCCGGCGGGATTTGCGTCGTCGAGTCGCTGAACATCCTGGAGAACTTCGACCTCGGTCAGTCGAGATCGTTATGACCCGATCACGATCCATCTGATCGCCGAAGCGGCGCGTCGCGCGTTCGCAGACCGAGCCCGCTACTTGGGCGATCCCGACTTCGTTGAGATACCGCACTACCTGACCGACAAGGAGTACGCCAAGGAGTTGGCAGCCAGCATCGATCTGGCTCACGCAACGCCCAGCGCCGCGATCACACCTGAGATCACGGTCGCCGGCGAGAGTCCTGACACGACTCACTTCTCGATCGTGGACGCCGATGGCATGGCCGTCAGCAACACCTACACGCTGGAGGCAAGTTGGGGTTCTCGCATCGTGGTCAAGGATGCCGGCTTTGTGTTGAACAACGAAATGGGAGACTTCAATTGGTTCCCCGGTGAAACCAACGTGGAGGGCCGGATCGGGACTCCGGCCAACACCGTTGCCGGCGGCAAACGGATGCTCAGCTCGCAGTCGCCAGTGATCGTCGAAAAAGATGGTCGGCTGGTCCTGGTCACGGGCAGCCCCGGAGGGCGAACGATCATCAACACGGTGCTCTGCATTCTGCTCAACGTGATCGATTTCAAGCAGAGCCCGGCCGTGGCCGTCGCCAACGCCCAGGATGCATCATCAATGGTTTCCGGACCAAATCGAACTAGAAAGAATCGAGCAGCCACCCCATGACCATGTCGTCGATGCGCTGGTCGCCATGGGGCACGCGGTGCGTTGGTCGCGACGTGCAGGGCTCGGCTCACACCATCGCCATCGATCCCGATTCAAAGCAAATGACTGGCGTCGCGGATTATCGACGTGGCGGTCGTCCGGCGTCAGTCGATTCCCAGACCATTGCGTTATGGGACTTCGCCGAACCGGCAGCGGCCAACTTGACCCAGGCTCGGAGCATCGGCAGGCCTGAGTCGCGTTGGTCGAATTCCCTCCCCGGTGTTGAAACCGACGGTCGCGACCACCTTCGTATCCATGCTCCCGCCGCAGCCATGCCCGTGGCCGCGGAAGTGAATTTGCCAACCTCCTCGCAAGCATGGTCGGCGGAAATCAAAATCGATTCGGCACGTTTCACGGGAGACGAGAAGGACGAACAGCTTGGTTTTACGTTCGCGCGATCAGCCGATCCGAATCAGGTGATTGCGACCATGACGTTCGGTCGCCAGGGTGCCGACGGCATCGTGCTGCATGGCCACACCGAGCAGGGAATGATTGGCCCGGTCACACTTTCCGATACGAACGAACTCATCCGTCCCGTGATCTTGCAACTGATCCTGGACCCGGCGCATCAAGGTTTTCAGATCGCCTCTCGCGATGCTTCCGTGGAAACATTCACGATTCACGGCACGACTACCCGTGAGTTCGGTCTCGAACGTCGATCATTTCCAGATGGGCATACAAAACGACATGTCCAACGAAGGCGAATTCGTCAATGTGGATCGGATTGAAGTGCGATCGAGTACACTGATCGACCCACTTCCGTGACAATGACCGGAACCTTCAACGGGTGTGACCCCGTTTCCTAAGAATCGTCACCATTTTTGCCTGCCCCTCCGAAAGGCTAACGTCATGAATCGAATCGGAATCGCCGCTTGGATTTTGCTCAGCATCTGTATCGGCTTGCCGGCTCAAGACACCACGGTCACGCCGATCGCTGAAAAGCAAAGCGTCAAACCGGGGATCAATGCAAACTTCCTTGATCCGGAACCTGAACGTTCAAGAATGGGTGGAGCGATTCGAAGTCGAAAGTCGCGAAGTTTATCAAGCGCGTCAAGAAATCATGCAACAGCTGAATCTGAAAAGTGGCATGCGAGTCGCTGATGTTGGTGCCGGAACGGGTTTCTACTCGATCCTGATGTCCGAGGCCGTCGGAGACGACGGTTGGGTCTACGCCATCGACATCTCACCCAAGTTTATCGAGTACCTGTCCAAGCACTTTGACGAGCGTTCGATGAACAACGTGACCACGGTGATGTGCGACGACGACTCCATCTGCCTGCCGCCGGGCAGCATCGATGCCGCCTTCATTTGCGACGTGTATCATCACTTTGAATATCCCATCGACACGATTAAGTCCATTCATCGTGCGATGGTCGAAGGGAGGCCGACTGGTCGTGATTGACTTCGAACGGATTCCGGGCGTCTCTCGCGACTGGACACTCGAGCATGTTCGCGGCGACAAGCAAACGTTTATCAATGAGATCCAGGAGGCCGGTTTTGAACTGGTCGCGGAACGGACCATTCCAGGATTTCAAGGAGAACTACTATCTCGAATTTCGCAAAGCCGAATAGCTAGTGGTTTGTCGGCCATCTTGGCACGTCAGGTCATCGCCATTGGATGAGAAGCTCGCTTGACTGATTCCCGACCGCCCTTGGACTTCGCCTCCGCCACCACACTGGTCGCTGCCAGCATGATTGGCGTGGGCGTCTACACGACCAGCGGATACACGCTGTTGGCTTTAGGGAATCCGTGGCAGGTGATCGCCGCGTGGGTCGTTGGGGGCGTGATCGCGATCTGCGGAGCGATTGGCTACGCAACGCTCGCCGCGCGATTCACTCAGTCCGGTGGCGAATACTTGTTTCTCTCCCGCACCTGGCACCCGGTCGCCGGGCTTGATGGCGGGCTGGGTCTCCCTGCTGGCAGGTTTCACCGGCGCGATCGCGGCCGCCGCCCTCGGCCTGGAACAGTACCTCGCCCCGATGATTCCCGACGTGGAGTTGCCGCAGCGATCGCTGGCGATCGGCTGCGTGCTGCTGACCGCGGTGCTACATACGATTGGCGTACGAGCTGCCGCACGCATCCAGGATTTGATTGTGATTCTGAAGTTGCTGATGATCGCCGGCTTCATTGTCTTTGCCGTCACCTCCACCAAAGTCTGGCACGGCATCACCGTCGTCGATCCAGGCGAACTGAGTACCGCCAAGCCGTTTGATGTTTTGGAGTTCGCAAACCAATTGGTTTGGATCTCGTTCAGCTACCTTGGATTCAACGCGGCGATCTACGTTTCAGGCGAGGTCATGGACGCCAAACGCAACGTACCGCGTGCGATGATCGCGGGCACCATTCTGGTATCGCTGCTCTACGTGATCCTGAACGCGATTTTTGTGCTCGCGCCGTCGGCCGCGGAACTCACCAGTGAAGAGCACGTAGGCCAGGTTGCCGCCGTTGCGGCGACCGCGATTGGCGGCGTCTCGTTTTCGACATTCGTGCGGATCGTGATCGTGATGTCTCTGTTTACATCCGTTTCCGCCATGGTGATGACGGGACCGCGTGTTTACGCAAAGATGGCCGATGACGGATTCATGCCGCGACTCTTTTGCTTCGAGGGCACGCCTCCGGTTCGAGCGATCTGGTTTCAAGCGTTGCTGGCGTTGATCGCGATCCGTTTGACCCAGCTGCAGGATTTGCTCGGCTACCTAGGGCTCACGCTATCGCTTTGTTCTGCACTGACCGTCAGCATGTTGTTCGTACTGCGTCGGCGAGAAAATGGAATCTGGATGCCTGCTTACGGCATTCCGGCCGCCATCTATGTGCTGGCCACCCTGATCTTGGCCGTGCTCTATGCAATCGGCAAACCTGAATCCGCGTTGGCCGCCGTGATCACTCTCCTGGTGGGAGTCGTCCTGTATCCATTCCTGAAGAATCGATCACTAGAAGTCGAGTGAGACGACATGAGTTGCTCTTCCTGGCAGGAAAGAGATTGGCAGAATGATGTAGGGCAGAATGATGAAGAATTCGGGCGCGCCATCGCCAACATCATTCTGCCCAACCTCATTCTGCCCAACCATCATTCTGCCAACCTCACACGCATGATCCGGTTGTTCCCACTATCGATCACGTACAGCATCCCGTCATGCACGCAGACGCCATGAGGATGCAGCAGCCTGATTCGCTCGTCACCGAAGCCTCGTCCGAGAACGGTCGTCACTTGTGCGGTGCGCGGCTGGTAGCGGCGGATCGCGCCGTTCAGATCATCGGCGATATAGACGCTGCCGTTGTCGTCAGTACATAAATGTTTCGGGGCACCGAACTCGGCCTCGAGTGCCGGGCCGTCACGATCACCTTTGTTACCCGTTCCGGCGACGGTTTGAATGTGCCCGCCTGCATCGACGACTCGCAAAGCGTGTCCATTTCGCTCCAGCACGTAGAGGTTTCCGTCTCGGTCGGACGCGGCGGCACGCGGATCGACCAGCGGACACTGGATGGCCACCGAGCCGTCCTCGGGGATCCCTTTCGTGCCACTACCGACCACCGTGCGAACACGATTCGACGACAGATCAACATCGCGGATCCGAACGTTTTTCAAGTCGGTGATGTGCAGGACACTCTTGTCCGCATTCAAACTGATGCACATTACGAAATCGAACGTGGCCTGTTTTGCAGGGCCTCCATCACCACTGAAACCAGCTTCGCCAGTCCCGATGATCGTCTCAATGATTCCCGTTGCGAGATCGATGCGACGCACACAGTGATTCCAGCTATCGGCGATCAGGAGCTGGTCGTCTCTGGTGATCGCACAATTGTGCATCCCATTGAACGTTGCCCGATCGGCGGTGCCTCCATCACCGGAGTAAGCCTTCGAACCATCCCCAGCGATGCGAGTCACGCGATTGTCACGGTCAATTCGATGGACGCGTCCGCCCACGAGCTCGACCACATACATGTTCCCGTTGGAATCAAAGTCGATACCGAAAGGATTGGAAAGTGGACTTTGCATCGCGTCCCATGCCCCGCCTTCCGCCTCCATGTAATCGCCCACCACGAACTCGACATCCGCAGCCCGCAGGCTAACACTGAAGACGACGACGAAGGCAACCAAAAGCACACGGATGGCATGGATCAACATCACTTCTTTCCTTCTGTCAAAGAACCGCAAATTCGCCTCGGTTGATGACCCGCTCACTTTGCCGGCGGCCGGTATCGATGCTTGCCTTGCTTGGCCGCCTGGTGCGTTTCGCGAGTATCCTGATCGACACCGGGATCTCCCTGTGAAACCAACCAGCGATCAAGCTCATCGCTGAGCGTCTTCATGATTGCATCGGTTCCTTCTTTACCGACGAGGTTCTCCAACTCGTAAGGATCCGACGCCGTTCGGTAGAGAGCTTGCGCAGGTCGCCGCGTGTATCGTTGCACCAGTTCGTAGGTGCGAGGTGAATTCCAGGACTCCCCAATCCAAGTGTGCCAGTAGGGATTATTGAGACGGCCGTCTCCTTGAACGCCCATCAAGTGCTTTTCGATGTAGAGATTCTCCGGCAGCAAGTTACGGACGTAGCGATAGGTTCCATCGCTGATCGTTCGAACGGGGTAGGGTGGACCTTCGGGAAAGTTATTGTGTGCTCCGTAGACATACTTGCGATGCGTATCGGTTTGACCTTGGAGCACCGGCAAGAAAGCTCGTTCCGTCCAAGGACGCAGCGCCTGGGTCCGCACCAGCGGCATCCAGCAGCGTGGGGAGAACATCGGCGTACTGGACCATGGCATCGGTTCGCCTTGCCGCGGGAATCACTCCCGGCCAGCGGGCGATCAACGCGGTATGCACGCCCGTATCCCAACTCGTCCATTTGTTGCCGGGGAATTGCGAGCCTTGTTCGGAGGTGAACAGAACCAGCGTGTCACCAGCACGCCCCGAATCCTCCAGCGTTTGCAGCAACTCGCCAACCTGACCATCCATGTAGGTAATCTCGGCGAGGTATCGGGAGAATGCCTCACGAGTCAATTCGGTATCGGCGATGTTGGCGGGAAGCTTGATTTCGGCAGGCGGATACGCGGATGCATCCCCCATCACCCAGGGAACGTGTGGTTCTACCAGGGCCACGACCAGGCAGAAAGGTTCACTCGACGCTACGGCTCATGAATTCCGCGGCGCCGGACAAATCATGCGTTTGCGTCGGCTCACGAACACAACTTGCATCAAAACCTGCTACCTGTTCGAAGGGAAAGGCACGCTTCGGCAAAACGTGCACCTTGCCAGCCAGGCCAACCCGATAGCCGAGCTTTCTCAAGATGATGTGGCATGCTCTTGGTGTCCGGCATGCTTGCCGAATGATTCCAAGCGCATCCGTTGCTCATCGGATAGAGGCCTGAGTAAAGTTCGGCCCGACAAGGCTGGCACATCGCTGCGGTCAGGTAAGCTCGATTGAAGACGAGTCCCTCGCTGGCCAATTGTTCGAGATTGGGTGTGAAGGCGTTTTGACCACCGTAAATCGGCAGATCGTTGAACGTGCAATCGTCCGCCATGATGATCAGCACATTGGGTCGATCGGCCCAGCTGGCGGCGGCGAACGCAAAAAGCAAAAAGACGGCAAGCAGTTGGCGAGTCATGATCATCAGCAGCGGCGGGAATGAGTGCTCAAACGAACGAGAGAGTGGCCGCCGCATTGTAACCGCTCGAACTGGGCGATATTGCAGTGAGTCATTCTCCCGCTTGGCAACAACGTAGCCGATTGTTTTTCCAGCAAATGACGGCTCTTGTCTTCAGCCACGAAGTGGCGTCACAAGCATTGCCGTGGGTATCAACCCACGGGTGTCGTTGTCGCCTACAAGGCTTCCACTGCGTCAAGCCGTCGGCTCGAAGCCGTGGAAAGGATTTCAAGGGGCTTTGGACCGGGTGCTGACGCACCCGGCAATGCTGGTGTCGGCACGTCGTGCCTGATCAATATCGATGGTTCGCCGTTGGACCATCCGCGATGGCCCTGCGCTTTGGGAGAGTGATTCACGCACCGGCGGTGCTCAGCGCCGCAAGTCTGGGGGACACCAACCGTACACGGCCATCAGCGCGGAACAGACGATCTGCGTCAGGTGCTGCATGCGAACAGGTTTGCTCAACACATCGTAGGCCCGCATGCGTTGCGCTTCACGACGCACCTCGTCGTCGAGTTCGGCACTCATCAGGACGCAGGGCGGACTCTCGGGGCTCTCGTAGAGATGACGAATCACCTCCAAGCCGGAAACGCGAGGCATGTGAAATCAAGCAGAGCCACATGCACTTGAGCCCGCTGCAAGACCTCGATCGCTTCCTGGCCATCCCTCGCCTCGGTCACCCGGAATCCGCGTCGCGTAAGCCCCTCGCAAACGACTCGGCGAAACGCTGAGTCGTCGTCGGTAACCAGCAGATTTGGGATCTCCAACATCGTCTTCCCGTCAAGCGATGGCGTCTCGATGGCCTGCTTTCCGACACATCTTCCTGTCACCGGGGCAGGTCGAGCATCGATTACTATGATAGCTGCAATTCCGATGCCATCCATCGAATCTTCAGCCCACAGCGGATTATCGATGTCTCCTCCGACCGCCAGCCCATCCGGACGAAACCCTGCAAGTGATCGAAAAGGGGAGCAAACGGAGCCTTCGGGAGGAAGCCCGTCCGCAAGGGCGGCCCCCCCAAGGCTAGCATCACAACTCCGACAGACGTTGGCAATCTTGCCAAACGGATCATTGGGAATGTGGAACAGGCGATCGTCGGCAAACGAAAACAGTTGGTCCTGTCGCTGGTGACCTGGTTCAGCGGCGGACACCTGCTGCTGGAGGACGTTCCGGGGGTCGCCAAGACGATGCTGGCGCGAGCCCTGGCACGCAGCGTGGGCTGCACCTTCAAACGAGTCCAATGCACGCCCGACCTGTTGCCGTCGCGACGTCACCGGCACGTCGATCTTCAACCAGAAGACCAGCCAGTTCGAGTTTCGCCCCGGACCGGTCTTCACCCAGATCCTGCTGGCCGACGAGATCAATCGGGCCACCCCGCGCACCCAGGCGTCGCTGCTGGAAGCGATGGCAGAGTCACGAGTGACCGTCGACGGCACCACTCATTCGCTGCGACCCCCGTTCGTGGTGATCGCCACGCAGAACCCTGTCGATCACGAAGGCACGTTCCCTCTTCCCGAAGCGCAACTCGATCGCTTCATGATGCGATTCGCTCTGGGCTATCCATCGATGGAAGAGGAGCTGCGGATGCTCGAATTGTTGCAATATGCTCACCCGGTCGATCGGCTCGAAGCGGTGGCATCGGCCGAAGAAATCATCCAGGCCCAGGCCGTGATCCGCTCCGTGCATGTCGACCCACGGGTGCGACAGTACCTGCTGCAGATCGTTTCCGAGACACGTCAGCACAACGACCTGGCCTTGGGCGCGAGCCCGCGAGCAACGATCGCGCTGTTCCGCTGTGCCCAAGCGATGGCAGCCATTCGCGGCCGCGAGTTTGTGTTGCCCGACGACTTGAAGAAGATCATCGCACCGGTGATGAACCATCGCTTGATTGTCCGACCCGAGAGCCGACTCAGGAAAGTCACTGCCGAAAAGGTGATTGATGAAATCGTTGGCGAAATCGCGGTTCCGACGATTGAAGCGGCCTAACTAGACAGCGCCACTTTCGCGGCCGATAGTAACCCGAAGCGTAAGCGAGGAAACGAATTGCGTTAAAGCCTCGCTTACGCTTCGGGTTGCGATGGGAATCACCATATCCTATTTCAACGCGAAGACTTAAGAATGCCGAACGAGGGCAAGAACCGAAACGATCCGAAAACGCCTCGCTTTGCCCTCGTGGCTGGCGTCTGCGCGTTTGTTATTGGCTGGCATGATCTCGGGTGCTTCGCTCTGGATCATCGCTGCGATCGCTGCCGCGATGTTGATCGCCCTGAACGCATGGCTGACCAACACCTGGGCGACGGCCCCGATCGCCTCGCGTCAGGGACACGACAGCGAAGTCAAGATTGGATCGAGCGTGCCGATCGTGATCAGCATCACCAACCGGAGTCGTGTCCCCATTCTTTGGCTACTGGTGGAAGACCTGTTACCTCGTTGGGCAACGTTCTTCGACCCACCGACGCTGCAAGTCGATGGCCAGCGGGTTCAGGTGATCCTGCTTTGGAGCGGCGAGACGAAGCAAATCGAATACACAATTCGCTGCAATCGACGCGGCTACTTTCAGGTGGGACCCACGATCCTGGAAACGGGCGACATGATGGGGCTGTACCGACGCTATCGGGTGGGTGCCGATCCGCAATACATCACCGTGCTGCCGGATGTGGTTCCGCTGACCGCTTACGAGATTGGTTCGCGACGGCCGATCGGCGAGATCCGCATGCGGGAAAGCGTGATGAACGATCCCACACGACTGCGGGGCATCCGTCAATGGCAACCGGGTGATCCGATGCGAAGCGTGCACTGGGCGGCGACAGCGCGAACCGGATCCCTGCACAGCAAAGTCTACGAACCTTCGTCGATTATCGGTGCCACGCTTGTTCTGGACCTGCACGAGAGTACGACACCGAAAGAGCATGAACCGGCACGGAGTGACTTGGCCGTGACGGCGGCCGCTTCGATCGCGGCCTCACTGCATGAGGCAAACGAACCCGTGGGTCTGGCAACGAACGGACGCGATGCCGCCGATCGCATTCGCCAACAGGGCTGGGTCGGAGATCATCGCATTCGTGGCGAGGCAAAGGAAGCCGCATCGATGAGCGACGAGAATGAACGATTGCGTCCGGTGCTGCTTGCCCCCGAGCGTGGCCCGGTCCACCTGGCGGAGATCAATCGCACGTTGGCCAGGCTGGAGCGAACCGACGGGCTCACGCTGACCGAGTTATTGATCGAATGCGAGTCGCAGCTATCCAGTGAAACGACGCTGCTCGTGATCTTGCAACAATGCACGCCGGAGTCGATTGCTGCTCTGATCGGTCTGGCGCGACGAGGACGGGCCGTGGCGGTGATGATCAATGCTTACGACATCAACGACTACTCCGCGATTGCGGGACCGCTGATCGCCGCACGAATTCCGACGTTCCACCTGGCATCGACCGAAGTCGATCGCCGACGTCTGCCGTCAAACGCTGTTGCGGTAGCTACCGTAGCCGAGTCTCTCCGAGACTCAGGAAGTCGCGAGCCCCTGTCGCGGAGTCAGTCTCAGTCTCGGAGAGACTGAGCTACTGGAAGGACTGCGCTACGGGAAGGACTGCGCTACGGGAAGGACTGCGCTGCGTTAAACGAATCGTAACAGGGCGTAGTTTCGTTTGCCCTTTCGAAAGATCATCACGGTTTCACTAGCGAGATCGCTTTCGCTCAAACGCTGCTTTTCGTCGGTCACACGGACGTTGTTCAGATAGACGCCGCCATCCTTGATTGCTCGGCGGGCTTCGCCTCCGCTGGCCACGAGTCCCGCCGCCTGCAGGGCTTCCACGATCCAATAGCCCTCACCGCTCGAGCAGTCCGCGTCTGAACTTCACAGCTCGGCACGTCGGCAAAAATCTCACCAAGACTCGCATCGGTCTGCGCTCCGATCTCACCACCGAACAAGATCTTCGATGCTCGGATGGCCGCATGCAAACCATCGTCTCCATGCACGAGTTGCGTGATCCATTCGGCCAGTCGATTCTGTGCGGCGCGGCGTCCGGGATCGGTCGCGGTTGCCTCGGCGAGTGCGTCATGCTCTTCACGATCGATCTCGGTCAGGTAGGCGATGCACCGCATCACGTCGGCGTCCTCGACATTTCGCCAGTACTGGTAGAACTGGTAGGGACTGGTCCGGTTGGGATCCAACCAGACGGCACCGCTTTCTGTTTTCCCCATCTTGCGACCGTCACTGGTCGTCAGCAGTGGTGCGGTGACTCCAAACAACTGTTGTCCCAACATCCGACGACCAAGGTCGATCCCCGCGGTGATGTTGCCCCACTGGTCGCTGCCTCCCGCCTGAATGCGACACTGGTGGCTGCGGCAGAGGTGCACAAAGTCGTAGGCCTGCAGCAGCATGTAACTGAACTCGGTGTAGCTCAGGCCTGCTTCACTTTCCAGTCGAGCCCGCACCGACTCCTTCCCCAACATCGCACCCACCGGAAAACTCTTTCCCACGTCGCGGAGAAAATCGAGGTAGGAGTAGTGCTGCATCCAGTCGAAGTTGTTCAAGAGGATGGCGCCGGCATCGCCATCGAAATCGAGAAACCGCCGCATCTGGGCGGCAACCCCTTCGACATTCTCCCGCAGCTGGTCGGTCGAGAGCAGGTTTCGCTCTTCGCTCTTGCCGCTCGGGTCGCCGATCATGCCGGTAGCCCCGCCGACCAGTGCGATCGGGCGATGTCCGGCACTTTGAAAGCGACGCAGCGTCATCAGCTGCATCATGCTGCCCACATGCAGACTCGACGCTGTCGGATCAAAACCGATATAGACCGTTTGACGACCAGAGTTGAGCAGCTTGGCCAGTCCCTCTTGATCGGTGCACTGGTGAATCAAACCGCGCCAAGCGAGTTCATCGAGGAGGTTGTTCTGCGACATGGTTGGATTGTCTGGCTAGAATCGCTTCGGCGACCAGGAGGTCTTCGGGAAAGGTGATTTTCAGATTGTCCGCCGAGCCACGGACCAGCGCGACGTCGTGTCCCAGCCGTTCGACCAACTGGGCATCATCGGTGGCGGAGCGGCCATTGTGCTTTTGATAGGCCCGGTTCAACAACCCGACGCGAAAAACTTGGGGCGTCAAGGCGATCCACAAATCGCGACGGTCCACCGTTTCGCAAGCTCGCTGGTCTCCCAAGTCTCGTTTGACCGTCCCGGCCACGGGTGTCGCGAGAATCGCCGCGTCGCTGATCGCCGCAGCCTGAAAAACCGCTTGCAGGTCATCGTCGCCGACCAGCGGACGCGCGGCATCGTGGACCGCGACCCACTCGATCGACGCGTCGGCCGCAACCGCCTGCAGCGCCGACCGGACACTGTCGGTACGCTCCGCACCTCCGGTTACCAACTCCACACGATACTGATCGACCAACGCTGCATCTCGGCCGGTGAAGAGATCGCGATCAGCCTCCGAAATCGCCATCACGATCCTGCCCACCTCAGGCCGTGCCGCCAAGCGTGCGACCGCGTGGGCCCACAACGGAGTTCCCGCCAACATCGCGAAGAGCTTGTTGCGTTCGCTGCCGAATCGATTGCCGCTGCCAGCGGCGGGAAGAATGGCGGCAACCGACCCGGAGGCGAGCGGCGTTGACGCAGGGGGAGAGCTGTCAGGCAGGGACATGAATTCTCGGCCGATCGAATGATTCGTCCGCGAAGGAAACAGCTCGCGGCTCTGGCCGGTATATCAGCAGAGACGGATCGAAGCAACGGAGGCGGCTCGGTGATCAGGCGAGATCCTGTTCCTCTTCGTAGTCCTCGTACTCCTCGTAGTCGCCTTCCCCCTCCGCCTCCTCCTCGAGTTCTTCTTCCTCTTCGTCGACTTCCGCTTCGCCCTCTTCGTACTGGTCGTCCTCGTACTCGCCGTCGACGTCGTCTCGTCACCGTCGTCGACTCGACGTCGTCCTCGGTCTCGGCCTCGAGGCCCTGCATGGCTTGCCACTGGGCCATGGTCATGACCACTTCGCGTGCCTTGCTGCCGTTGTACTCGCCAACGATGCCATCCTCGGCCATGAAGTCGATCAGTTTTGCGGCGCGACCATATCCGATCCCGAGACAGCGTTGCAGCAGGGAGCAGGAACCGCGTCCTTCGCGAATCACGACTTCGATCGCGCTGTCGTACAGCTCATCTCGCTTCTTGATGGCATCGATCGACGTGGCCTCGCCCCCTTCGCCGTCCTTGGCAACCTTCAGATTCATCAGCTCGCCGACGAAGTTCTGTTCGCCCATGCTGCAGTGATCGCAGACGGCATCGATCTCATCGTCGGACAGGTAGGTTCCCTGACCACGAATCAACGTGCTCGTTCCCGGCCACAGGAACAACATGTCGCCGTTGCCCAGCAACTTATCCGCACCGTTTTCATCGAGCACGACGCGGCTGTCGGTCTTGCTGGCCACCTGGAAGCTGAGCCGCGCTGGCAGGTTACTCTTGATCAAACCGGTGATGACGTCGACCGTTGGTTTCTGCGTTGCCAGAATCAAGTGAATGCCAACGGCTCGGCTCTTTTGAGCCAACCGAATGATGTGTTGTTCAACATCCTTGCCGGCCGTCATCATCAAGTCGGCCATTTCGTCGGCGACGATCACGATGAACGGCAACTTTTCGGGGACATCGGTGGCACCATCGACGTCTTCATCAACTTCCAAACGCCGCAGAATCTCTTCGCGTCCCAGATCGTTGAAGCTATTGATGTGTCGGACACCAACCTTGGCCAATAGCGAATAGCGTTCCTCCATCTTTTCCACCGCCCAAGCCAGAATCGCTTCGGCCTTGCGCATGTCGGTGATCACCGGATGCATCAGATGCGGTAGACGACCATAGCCGCTGAGTTCGACCATCTTGGGGTCGATCATCAGCATCCGCACCTCGTCGGGTCGGCAACACATCAGGACGGACGTGATGATCGCGTTCAAGCAAACGCTTTTCCCCGTGCCCGTTCGACCGGCGATCAGCAGGTGAGGCATCTTGGCCAGGTCGACGACCATCGGATTGCCCGAAACATCCTTGCCGAGAAAGACGGGAATGTTCATCTTGGCGGCGCGGGTGTCCGACTCCTCGATCACGTCGCGCAGTCGGACCACCTGGCGGGTTTCGTTGGGAACCTCGATGCCAACGGTGTTCTTGCCGGGAATCGGCGCGACGATGCGGACGCTGGGGACGCGCAGTGCAATGGCCAGGTCATCGGCCAGGCCGGTGATCTTACTGAGACGAAGCCCGGCTTCCAGTTCGATCTCGTACTGGGCGATGACGGGGCCCGTTTCGATTTCCACGACACGAATGTTGAATCCGAAGTCACGGAAGGTTTCTTCCAGGATGTGTGCCTTGCGGCGGACCTCGTGGAGTTGCTCTTCGTAGCAGATGTCATCGCTCTGTTCGAGCAACTCGAGGCTCGGCAATCGATAGTCTTCCATGCCTCGAGGCGCATCTTCCGCCATGTCCTGGAAGAGTTCTTGGCGTGGATCCGACTTCGTTTTGCGTTTCGGTGCTCGGACCTTCGGCGACGGAAGTGGGTGTGACGAATCGTTGCGAAGTTCAACGGTCTCCTCTTCGACCTGCAACTGGCGAGTCGGAGCCTCGGCGACCTCCTCTTCCTCATCCCATTCCTCTGGGTCGAGTTCATCCTCCTCTTCGTCGCCTTCATCCCACTGGCTGTCGGCGGGTGGGGAGGCGACGGCCACGTCGGCAGGCGCCGACTTACCAGTTCGAGTCTGACGAAACTTGATCGTTGGCCCCGTTTTGGTTGGCTCCGAAACGGCTGCGGCTTGATCTTCTTGCGAGTCCCCTTCGATCGTGATCGGTTGCTCCAGATCGGTGAACGGTCGTCGTTTCCTCGCGCACCGGGGAGAACGCGTCGAGCCTGCTGGACACTCGATCGGGAAACCATCGCTCCTTTGCGGACGATCACCTTGCCGGCGTAGAGCAACGCGTAATCGGTCGTCAGCAGTGTCCCCACCGCCAAAACGGTCATCGTCAGGATCCAGGCACCCGCCGGCGCAAAGTGCTCGAGCAACCAGGTGGACGTCATCGCTCCAAGGTACCCACCGCCCCCGACCACCGGGATCCCTTCCACTCTGATCGGCAGCAGCGAAGCCGCGGTCGCCGCACCGATGATCACCACGGTGCCGCCGAGCGAGCGAAGCACCGGTGCGTTGAGCCGGCCACGAACCAACAACGCCGTGGCGACTCCACCCATCGCGCCGATCACCAGGGCCGACGCGAGACCGACAGCGTCGAGCAAAGCCGACGAAAGCAGTGCTCCCCAGTATCCGCAAGCGTTGGTGACGGTCTGGTTGGTCGGATACGCGACCACGTCGGGGACGTAGAACACGCTGATCGGCCAGAGTGGGGTTTCAATCGGATCGGCGGAATTGCGGGTGACGATCGACACGGTCAGCATCAACGTCAAGGCCACCAAACCGATCGCCGAAAGATCGCGGACCAGATTTGGCTCGCGATGAGGTCCTTCATCTTGTTGAATCGGTACGGCCGACATGCGGAATTGCGCAGAATGAGACAGAAGCTTCTTCTTTGGCAATCGGCACTCCGCGTGCTTCAGAACGATCCAAGCTTCGACGGTCCGCGCAATGCGAACATTTGTCAGACGCTGGCAGCGGTGCAATCACCCCAATCGCCAAAGCTTGCCAGCGGGATCGAATCGCATCATCACGTACGATGGCCTTCCAAGGCCGTCGCTTGTCGGAATCTCTTGCGATTCGACGGCCTTGGAAGGCCATCGTACGTGAAGATGCTTAGCTCTCGTAGACGAATTCGATCGGCGCGTCGATCTCTTGATGCAGGCTCTGGTGCACAGGGCACTTTCGCGCAGCAGCCTCCATTCGCTCTCGCATCGACGGATCCTCGACCGCGCCGCTGGGCACGGTGACCACCGTGCGGAGCGAACCGATTCGACGCACCGGCTGGCTGATCATCTCTTTGGTCACATGCACTTTCGTGCCGCGCAGATCGATCCCGTGACGCTCGGCAACCAAGCCAAGGATCGTTAGCACACACGTCCCCAGCGCCGTGGCGACGAGGTCGGTCGGTGAAAAGGAAGCCCCTTTGCCGCCGTTATCGGTCGGCGCGTCGGTATGAAGCACCGCGCCGCTGGGACCATGCACCGCCTCGCAGCGAAGTTCGCCAGAGTAACTGCCTTCGATTTCCACAGCCATGATCTTCTCGATTCAAAAAATAGGTTGGTCGACTCTTGATACAAGCACGACGCGCAAGCGAGTGAATCCCACGAAATTTAAGTGACGCCAACCGCTGAACAGGTGAAAAGGGTGACACACTCGCTGGCGCGTCGTGCTTGTATTGACGGCGCACGCCGCCAAAGTGCCGCTGTCCTGCTAAGGCATCCGTGAAAACTCAGCGATCTCGTCTGCGGTGAACTTTCGCTCGAGCCTCGCCCCCAGCTGCGTCACGATTCTCGCCGCCGCGTGGGAGGCCAGGTGTGCGGCTTGCCGCCAGCTCATGCCGTTGGTGATTCCGTACAACAGCGCGCCGGCATACATGTCGCCAGCACCAGTGGTATCCACAGCGTGCACCGACATGCCTTCGATCGGAAAGGCTTCGCCACCATGCATGACGAGCGAACCTTTTTCGCCCAAGGTCAACGCGACGTTCTCGGCATGATCATGGATCTTTGCGGCACAGGCTATCGGATCACTCTCGCCGGTCAAACTCTTGGCTTCCAACTCGTTACAGAAAAACAGGTCCACCGGCCCGGTGATCAAGTCCCAGATCTCATCTCGAATCAGATCGATGAGGAAGGGGTCGGATGCCGTGAGGGCAACCTTGCTTCCACACTTTTTGGCCAGATCCATCGCTTTGTAGGCTGCGGCCTTGGTGGTAGCACCGGTCAACAGATAGCCCTCGATGTAGACATACTTGGCCTGCTGGATCAGCCCCTCGTGAATGTCGTCTTCGGTCAGGCTCGCCGACGCACCGAGATTGGTGAGCATCGTTCGCTGGGCATCTTCGGTGATCAACACGGCGCAGGTCCCCGTCTGGGCATCGGCGGGCTGAACGTCCATCGTGATCCCGAGGTCGCGCATCTCGTTGAGGAAGAAGGAACCGACTTCGTCATTGCCGACCTTGCCGACGTAGGCAGCCGAAGCGCCCAACTCGGCCAATGCGACGATCGTGTTGGCCGCCGAGCCGCCGGCACATCGATGAAGCGATCCGCCTCCCAATTTTCCCAGCACCTCGGCCTGACGCTCATCGTCCACGAGCGTCATGATTCCTTTGTTGATTCCTAACTGCGGCAACAGCGAATCGGGCACGCGAGCCTGGATATCGACCAGTGCATTGCCCACGCCAAGAACATCTACCTTCCCCATCGGCCTCACCACGGTTTGGCGACTAACAAACGAATGAACCGGTCACGAAACGGGGTCACCGTAGCCAAAGCGAGCGAGAACGACTAGGGCAGCGTCAAATCTAAAAATGGAGGTGACGTCGATCGGCGAAAAGGGGTCCGACACCAAAAATGCGAAGCACCCTTCGGGCCGTACCGGTTTTTGGTGCCCGGTTTTTGGTGCCCGGTTTTTGGTGCCTGACCCGAATGGCAGGGGCTTTGAACCTCGGCGGCTAGCCGTGGGCGAAGAAAACCTCGTTAGGATGCGGCGAAGGCCCACGGCTAGCGCCCGAGGTTCACTGAGACAACCTAAGTTCGTGCCATTCGTGCCTGACCCCTTTTCGCCAGCAACCCTAAAACGAGATGCTGACGCTGCACTAGCCGCGGTCGCAAAAGAGGGGGCATTGCACCATCCGTCGGCTGCTTCCTCTTGCCAAAAGTGGACCCAAAGGCAACACTCTAGGCCTTCCTGAAAACGTCGCGTGACCGCGGCGACCGGTTCGTTCGGTCGCCGTTCGCTACCGAGGGCAATCTGGCCCCCTGTTGCGGTGGATCACGCTTGGCTGCGGGGTCAAATCGTTCCCCCAGTCTCACCCTCCTACCGCGTCGCAAAGGACGCCGAAAGGCAAAGGCCCATGGCCCGATACACTGGACCCAAAGGACGTATCAACCGTCGACTCAGCACGCTGATTTATGAAACAGCCGGTGCCGCTCGAGCTTTGGATCGTCGTCCCAATCCGCCGGGGATGCATGTTCGCGGACGCCGTCCGAGCAACTACGGTGCTGCGTTGTCGGAAAAGCAGAAGATCAAGCATTATTATGGTTTGGGTGAGCGGCAGCTACGACGTTACTTTGACGCGGTCGGCCGCAAGCCGGGCAACACGGGCGAATTGCTTCTGCTGATGTGCGAACGACGACTGGACAACGTCGTGCGACGCGTTGGATTCACCAAGACTCGCCCGCAGGCCCGCCAAGGGATCACTCACGGGCACTTCCGCGTCAATGGCGTCAAGGTGACCAAGCCCAATTATCTGCTCCGCCCCGGTGACATCGTGGAAGTTCGGGGTCGCGAAAACCTGAAGAACCTGTACCGCGGTGTGATCGCCAATGCCTCACCCGATGCGCTCGACTGGGTCACCTTCGACAGCGAAAACTTGAAGGCGACGATCCTTGGTTTGCCGGGGTCCAGCGACATCAGCCTTCCAGTGGACGCCAACAGCGTGGTCGAATTCCTGTCGCGATAAGCGACAGCATTCAACCGCGGCAGCAGGCTGCCTGCTGCGTTCGATTCGTCTATCGTCGACGCCTCGTGGATCAACGATCAAGCACAAGGTCTCTGAACGAGGTGTCGACCGTCCCTGCTGTCACGTTGGGACGTAGCGGATTTGGGCCCATTCCTCACTCTGACTCATTGATTCCTACCCATGCACGCTCCTGTTGTCGTCCTTGGTGGTGGTCCCGGTGGCTATGCGGCCGCATTTCTGGCAGCCGACGAAGGGCTGGAAGTCACGATCGTGGAGGCGGAACCGCGACTGGGCGGCACCTGCCTGCTGCGAGGCTGTATCCCCAGCAAAGCGCTGCTGCATGTTGCCAAGGTGATCAGTGAAGTCGATGAACTGCGAAAAGACTGGGGCGTGGTCTACGCCGAGAAACCCCAAATCGACGTGGACAAGGTGCGGGCACGCAAGGACCAGGTCATCTCCAATTTGACCGGTGGCCTGGGGCAATTGGCCAAGCGACGCAACGTGACGGTGATTCAGGCGCGCGGATCGTTCATCGATTCGACCACGCTGAAACTGGAAGGGGATCACGAATCGATTCCCGAGGGTGGCGTGCTGACCTTCGATCACTGCATCTTGGCCACGGGCAGTGTGCCGGCGATGCCAGCCGCCTTCCGGATCGACAGCGATCGGGTGTTGGACAGCACCGGCGCGCTGGCGCTGCAGGACATCCCCGAGACGATGCTGGTCGTCGGCGGCGGCTACATCGGGCTGGAAATGGGTACCGTCTACGCCCGACTTGGCTCCAAAGTCACCGTCGTCGAGCTGATGGATGGGCTGCTTCCGGGTGCCGACCGGGACCTGGTCAAGCCATTGGCCAAGGCGATGGATTCACTTTGTGAGGGGCGGATCTACCTCAATACAAAAGTCGGCTCACTGACCGAAGTGGGCAATCAGATTGAAGTGACGTTCGAAGGACCGGGCAAGTTCGGTCACGAGCGATACGACCGCGTGTTGGTCAGCATCGGCCGTCGACCGGTGACCCAGGGCTTGGGACTGGAGAACACGAAGGTCCAGGTCAATGAACGAGGATTCGTGGTCTGCGACAACCGTCAACGGACCGCCGATCCACATATCTTGGCGATCGGCGATGTCGCGGGCGATCCAATGTTGGCGCACAAGGCCACTCATGAGGGACGCGTCGCAGCGGAAGTGATTGCGGGCAAGTCTTCGGCCTTCGACAAAATTGCCATTCCTGCGGTCGTGTTTACCGATCCGGAGATCGCATGGGCCGGGCTGACGGAGAATGAGGCGAAGCAAGCCGGCCGTGAAGTCGACGTCGAAGTCTATCCATGGGCCGCGAGCGGACGGGCCCAGGCGATCGGCGTCACCAACGGGCTGACGAAGTGGTTAGTGGATCCGGCGACCGATCGTGTCGTCGGTTGCGGCATCGTCGGATCGGGCGCCGGTGAGTTGATCGCCGAGGCCGTGTTGGCAATCGAGATGGGCTGCGAGATTCACGACATCACCGACTCGGTGCACCCACATCCAACACTCAGCGAGACGCTGATGAATGCAGGCGAGGTTCACTTCGGAACCGCGACCGAGATCTACAAGCCGAAGAAGAAACCAGCCGCGTCGAAGGCTTAGGCCGCGGTTGTGATCAGCTGCTGCGAGTTCGAGATCGTCCTGCTTTTCTGGTTTTGTTTCGCAAGCACCGGCGAGCATGAATCGCTCTGCCTCGGGCGAGTCTTCGAGTAGGACCAACGCTCGGTTCGGTCTAGACGAGCGAAATCGATTCGCGAAACCACGCGATTGTGGGATTGTCGTGGGATTCACCGAAGCGAAGTAGCCAGATTGCTTCGACGCTGAAGTCGATGCAGCCAACTGCGGGAACAATCCTGGATTCGCGCAGTCGGTGTGTTTCACCGCCTGCAGGAAGCCTGATCGCTTCGAGCGGGCGGCCGATGCAACCTCGGCGAGTTTTTCATCCCGAAGGGATGCAAGAGGTTCAAGAGGTTAGCCCCGGGTCGCGCAGCGCACCCGGGGGTGCTGACCAGAAAACAAGGATCGCTCGCCCGCGTCCCGGCGAAAGCCGGGACGCGGGCGAGCGACGGATTGGTGTGACGACGAACCAGGGGTGGCGCTGCGCTGACCCCTGGCTACCCTCTTTGACCACTTCGTGGTCGCCAAGGTTGCGCGCTACGGTTGGACCAGCCGCAAGCTCGGAGCGATTTCCGTTCGGCGCGTCGGTGTCACTGACGAACCCACACCGATGCGAGTAAAGCCGCGAGCTTCGACGTTGAAGACGATGCATCCGAACGCACGGAGAAATGACTGTACATGCTGTCGGTCTGATTCACCTCTGCGTTTTATGGTCGTCCCGACTTACGACTTCGCGAAATGCGACTCGCCCTCAGAAGCAAAGATGGAATCGGCGCGATCGCCGCGGTATTCTGGCGTCTATGACCGACGTTACCCGCATTCTCTCCGAAATCGAACAAGGTGACCCCAGTGCAGCGGAGCAGTTGTTGCCACTGGTGTATGACGAATTGCGCAAGCTTGCTGCCGCCAAGTTAGCCAATGAGAAGCCGGGCCAGACATTGCAACCAACCGCGCTCGTGCATGACGCTTATATCCGGCTGGTGGATGTGGAGAAGGCGCAGCACTGGAATAGTCGAGGTCATTTCTTTGGGGCGGCTGCCGAGGCCATGCGGCGAATTCTTGTCAACCGAGCACGTGACAAGGGACGCTTCAAACGGGGTGGCGACTTTCACAGGGCTGACCTCGAGAAAATCGAGCTGGCACTGGACGCACCGAACGAACACCTGTTGGCGATCGATGACGCCATCGAATCGCTTGAAGCAGAAAGTCCCGAGTGCGTGCAGGTCGTGAAGATGCGTTTCTTCGCTGGCCTGTCGAACGAGGAAACTGCAGCGGCGATGGGGATTTCGCCCAGTACAGCGAAACGCCATTGGGCCTACGCACGTGCATGGTTGTTTGACGCCCTTCGCGATCACGACTCTCCGTCGAATTCCTGAGTTTTCTGAAAATCTCAGAATCTGTGACCCAATTCCGGCGCAGACGGGGCACTGACTAATGAGGAGCCAAGCAATGGCCGCCGAAAAGCCTGACATGCAAGCCATTTTCAACGAGGCGATTACGCGAGATTCCGAGGAAAGTCGCGTGCAGTACCTCGACGATGCGTGCGAGAACCGCCCTGAAGTGCGGGAGAGGGTCGGGGCCCTTCTGCGTGCCCATTCCGAAGCTGGCGGGTTCTTCGGCGGACAGTGGGCAGCAACAGAAATCCAGTCCACCTCCGAAAAGCCAGGCACCCAGATCGGCCCCTACAAGCTACTTCAGCAGATCGGTGAAGGCGGGATGGGCGTCGTCTACTTGGCTGAGCAGAAGGAACCGGTCAAGCGGCGCATCGCGCTGAAGATCATCAAGCCCGGCATGGACACGCGGCAGGTGATCGCGCGATTCGAAGCGGAACGGCAAGCGTTGGCGATGATGGATCATCCAAACATCGCCAAGGTGCTGGATGCGGGAGCCACGGAAAGCGGTCGGCCCTACTTTGTCATGGAGTTGGTCAACGGCCTGCCTGTGACCAGGTACTGTGACGAGCAGCATCTGACGCCGAAAGAACGGCTGGAACTGTTTGTTCCTATCTGCCAGGCCGTTCAGCACGCGCATCAAAAGGGCATCATCCATCGAGATCTCAAGCCCAGCAATATCCTGGTTGCGATCTACGATAGCCAACCGGTTCCGAAGGTTATTGACTTCGGCGTGGCGAAGGCGACCAGTCAGACGCTGACCGAAGAAACGATGTTCACGCAGCTCGGGCAGGTTGTGGGCACGCTGGAGTACATGAGTCCCGAACAGGCCGAGCGCAATCAGTTAGATATCGACACGCGCAGCGACATCTATTCATTGGGGGTGTTGCTATATGAGTTGCTGACCGGTGAAACGCCCTTCGACCGAACCAGGATTCGTTCTGCGGCATTCGATGAAATGTTGCGGATCATTCGCGAAGAAGAGCCATCTAAGCCGAGCACCAAGGTCAGCAGCAGCGAGACGCTGGCGTCCATCGCCGCGAATCGGGGCATTGAACCGGCGCGACTTGGAAACATAATCCGCGGGGAACTCGACTGGATCGTGCTGAAGGCGTTGGAGAAGGACCGAGCGCGGCGGTACGAAACGGCGAGCAAGTTTGTGGAGGACGTGCAGCATTACCTGAACGATGAGCCGGTTGTTGCCTGTCCGCCGTCGGTTGGCTATCGGTTTCGCAAATTTGCCAAGCGGAATTCGGCGGCGTTGGTTGCGGGGACGCTGGTGGTGATCTCGCTGCTTGCCGGCACCGGGATCAGCATTTGGCAGGCCGTCCGCGCTTCCAATGCCGAGCAACTGGCGCAGAGACGGCTTGAGGAGGTCGAAGAACAACAGCGACAGACGGAGGCTCAACGGCAGCGGGCGGAGGACAACCTTCAGTTGGCCCTCGAGACCCTAGAACAAATCTACCTGCCCCTCGCCGAGGACGAGCTCTCCGAGCAGATCGAACTCACCGAGCGGGACCGTCAGTTCCTTCAACAAGCATTGCCCTTTTACCAGCGGCTGGCCGCCCAGAAAGCTGACGATCCGCAAATGCGGTTCGTCAAGGCGCGGGCCTATCTCCGAGTGGGAAATATCTACCTGAGCCTTCGCACGCACCCGGACGAGAAGTACGAACCGGCTGAAGCAGTTCTCAGGCAGGCCATCACCCTCTTGCAGCAGCTGTCCGGTGAGTCTCCCGGCAAGCTGGAACTCCAGCAGAAACTTGCTCAAAGCTATCGTAGCTTGGGGAGGTCGCTGGAAACTCGACGGCGGCGCGAGGCCCTGCAGGCGTATCGAACGGCGATCGAACTATACGAGCCCGTGCTCTCGGAATCAGGTAGCGCCTGGGATTACGCCTCGCGAGCCACCTGCTATCGAGAAATCAAGCTCTACGACGAAGCGGTTGCCGACTACCGCATGGCGATCGAACTCGAACCAAACAACGCTCATTTCCACCATCTGCTATGTCACCTGTACTGCGATTGGCCCGATCTCCGTCTTCGCGGGCGGTTGGCGGTTAAGACCGGGCAAAAGGCAGTCGAACTCGATTCGGGAAACCCGACGTATCATGCAACTCTGGCCTACGCATACCGGTGGCAGGGGAATTATCGGGCTGCCGGCGAGGCGTGCGCTAAGGCGTTGAGACTCGATGCAAATCACCCGCAGGCGAATCGCATGATGGCCGAGGTGTTGCGTCGCAAGGGGGATTTCGATCAGGCACTCGCTCACGCCCACAAAGCGATCGAAGCGTACCGTCACCGTAACCTATCAGCACCCGAGGCCTACAAGACGCGCGGCGACGTCTTCATCGCGCTCGGCCGTCACCAGGAGGCGCTGTCCGACTACAACGATGGCTTGGCGTTGCAGCCGGGCCTCGCTTACATGCACAGGGGGCGTGGCAATGTCTACGCCGCGATCGGCCAGCACCAAGCGGCGATGGCCGAGTATGCAAAAGCCATCCAACTGCAACCGAACAATTTGGTCTTGCTGAACGTCACGGCGTGGACGATCGTCAGTGATCCCGGCTGGGACACGCGGGCGTTAGCGCAGGCGATCACCTGGATTAGGCATGCTGTCGAGCTTGCACCCGAAGACGCGGGCACCTGGAACACGCTCGGTGTGGCACACTACCGGACCGGAAACTGGCAGGAGGCGATCGCCGCACTCGACAAAGCGGAGACATTGAGCCCCGGCGATAACTTCGGCTTCAATGGCTTCTTTCTCGCCATGGCCGAATGGCAATTGGACCACCAGGACAAAGCACGCCAATGGTACGACAAGGCAGTCGAATGGACGGACGAGCATCTACCGGACAACGAAGAGCTGCTCCGCTTCCGAGCCGAGGCCGAGGAGCTAATGGGGATGCACGAACAGAAAAAACAAAGTTCAGAGGTCAGTCGCCAGGGGGCAAACGCGTTGGAATCGGCCGCGACCAACAGACGCGCTCCGCGCCCGATCCCCGATAGGAACGGATTGCAGACGACGAACCTCGGAGGAAACGAAAAACGGCGGCCGGAGAGCGAATCGCCAAACCCGTACTCTCCGGCCGGGCCACTGAGGATCGCCTGATCTGCGCGTCCATCGAGTGTGCTCTCCGATTGTAGTGCAGATCGACTTACAAGGGAGAGAATGATGTATTTCAAAATCAGAATTCGATTGTTCAGCATCGCGACCTGTCTCATCCTGAACGCCGGCATCGCCCTGGCCGAGAAGGGCGGCGGCGGGGGCCGTGGGGGCGAAACGGGAAGCGCGGCGTGTGTTGTGTTCGATGACATTCCTGGCGATCACCTTCAGAGCGATGACGGCACTCCGTACTGTCATGACAGAGGGGCCAACGTCAAGGTAAGCTTTACTTCTGACGGTCATCTACAGTTTGAGACCAAGGACAGCGCCAAGAAGGCAGGGCGGAGCCTGTTTATCAATTTCGGCGCACCAATCACGATCATCGACTCGCAAGGGGACCCGCTAACTTTCCAAACGACGGATGATCTGGACAACGCGGACGCCGAGCACGACGTGAACATGACCGTCGGTGGGTGGCAAGATGACTTCAATATGTTGGGGATGCTCCCCGGCGAAACACGCACCGACGTTAATCTCCAAAGTCGACTCTTCATACGGCTCCCCGGACAAAGGTCTGGTAGCGTTCGAATCGTCCTTGCTCCTGTGCCGATCACAAACGAACGCCACTGCCCGGACAGCGACTCGGTTGTAGTCACGTTTTTGGGTGATCCGGACAATGACGGACTGGTCGAGTGGAGAATCGAACCTGCATTTGACGACGACCTTGATGGAAGTTTCAACGAAGATCCCATGGATGGAGTCGACAACGACGGGGACGGATTGACTGACGAAGATCCACCGGTTGGACTGGCCTGCGTGACCCAAAATGAATTCTTCGAGCAGGAAGTAACCGTCGGATTTCTACCCGTCCAGTTCGGATTCACACTGAGCGCAGCGGCGCCGTAGTAAAAGCGGTTTTGTCGTGACTTACCGTCGCTGGACTCGAAGTGAGGAAAGTCGACGGCCGCACACAGGCAGAATTGGGACCTGCACCTGACGTAACAATCGACGACCTCCCAAAGACGACGAAGGTCATGTAGGTGTAGGAAAACGGGGACACGGTACCGCACCTCACTGACGCGTTTCGTCCTGTGAGCCGCTGGCCGTCAGGCCACGGGCATTGTCGATTCAGCAATCACCATGGCGACAGTTGTCCCCGAGCAGGCCCGGCCGCTCACGCGTCGCGGCTCACTTGCCTGGCCGCTCACGCGTCGCAGCTCACTTGCCCGGGCTCACGCGTCGCAGCTCACAGGACGTTTTCGAACTGACCGGTGAGCCGCTGGCCGTCAGGCCACGGGCCTCGCCTGTTACAGGCCCGGCCGCTGACGCGTCGCGGCTCACGATCGATCCAATCCCATTCGATCTTGGGCTGTCTGCACGTACGTAACGCACTGATCTAGATCGGATTCATGATCCAGGTACTCGATGTCTCCCTTGGCTGACCAAACGGGTCGCTCCCGCCATATATCGAACAACTTCCGCAAATCTCTAGTGGCCTTCGCTTTCAGCTGGTCGCGAACAAGTGCCGGCTTGTAGTTCGGCGCTGTGACGACTACGTGCACATGATTGGAACGAGTGGCAACCGCCCACAGAGTCCATGAGCGAACCTGGCAAATTTCACGAACAGCCGCATCGACAGCGTCTCGCATTGGCTCGGTTAGCGTAACCACATCGTGAATCAATCGATCTCGATGCCAAGCCTCCAGGCGTGGGCGGGCGAATTGTTGACCATCCTTACGGTGTCGCCAACCGCGAGAGTCGCCTGGCAGAAATGTGCCGTAGACAGTCCAGGTGATGAATAGGCCAGAAGGAGACGCGTCCATTGAATGCCCCGCAATGGTGTGCCCGTCGTAACGGCTCGCATTGTACCGCATGTCCTTGAGGAAAATGCAGGCTGAGGCCCGGCCGCTCACGCGTCGCGGCTCACTTGCCCGGCCGCTCACGCGTCGCGGCTCACAGGACGTTTTCGACCTGACCGGTGAGCCGCTGGCCGTCAGGCCACGGGCATTGTCGATTCAGCAATCACCATCGCGACAGTTGTCCCCGTGCAGGCCCGGCCGCTACTTGCCCGGCCGCTCACTTGCCCGGCCGCTCACTTGCCCGGCCGCTCACGCGTCGCGGCTCACTTGCCCGGCGCTCACGCGTCGCGGCTCACAGGACGTTTTCGACCTGACCGGTGAGCCGCTGGCCGTCAGGCCACGGGCATTGTCGATTCAGCAATCACCATCGCGACAGTTGTCCCCGACGCAGGCCCGGCCGCTCACTTGCCCGGCCGCTCACGCGTCGCGGCTCACTTGCCGGGCTGACGCGTCGCGGCTCACAGGACGTTTTCGACCTGACCGGTGAGCCGCTGGCCGTCAGGCCACGGGCATTGTCGATTCAGCAATCACCATGGCGACAGTTGTCCCCGAGCGCAGGCCCGGCCGCTCACGCGTCGCAGCTCACTTGCCCGGGCGCTCACGCGTCGCGGCTCACTTGCCAGGTTGTGTCCCCACAGAGCCCCGCTCCGTTTCACCGAGTACCACTATCCCAACATCATTGAACACCCGAGCGATGCCTTCAAAAATCCCGGGGGCTTGGGGGCTGGCCCCCATTGACGAGCAGCAACCGGGAAAGGAATTCCAAAAAGCTTTTGAAATCTGTTGTTGACCAAAGTTGAGACCGTCGCTGACCCCTTTCTTCTCCGTAATAGGTCGTTCAGTAGTGGGTTGAAACGGCGGTCGTCAGAGCCAGTTTCGCCATGCACAACCGATAACAACTTTCAAACTCGTGGCATTGTTGGCAGTCGTCCCATTGTTCGATATCTGTCCGCACCGCCGGTCGCGTTGGCATCATTCCAGCAGGTGCGTCAATGTGTAACGAAAACACTTTGCCGGGGTTGTCGCACAATTAGGCAGGCTTGGGGAAGATCGTTCCAAAGCATTGCTTGTGTTTCGTTGAATTCATCAGTAGCCTTCGGGTGAGAGGATTCGTATGGATGGTCCCCATCGGCATCGCCATTCGATTCAGCCGGAAACCCACCCTTCGTTCTGACACAGAATTTGACGAGCCCCAACATCAAAGGAACTTCGATCAACACGCCCACGACGGTCGCGAGCGCCGCACCGGACGACAATCCGTACAACATCGTTGCCGTCGCGATCGCCACCTCAAAGTGATTCGATGCTCCGATCATCGCTGTCGGAGGGGCGTGGCAGCTTGAATTTCAGGCTTCCTTGACGGGCTGGCTTTTATTCTCCATTCTGGCGTCGGCGACAGCGTGCCGAGTCATGGCCGCCGTGTTGCCGCGATTTTTGCATCTCTTTGCTGGCCAAACCGTTTTGGTTTCATGACAACGATCCATGGTTTCGATCGATTCGTTGGACTCGAGGTGGAGGATGCTCCGCGGCTGCTGGCACGAATGTCCACGCAGGATCTAGGCATCGACGGACAACGCTACGGCATTGCCACACGCTTGATTGCCCGTCCCGAGGCGAGCGTTGTCGATTTGGCAACCGCGGTCATGCAAAAACTACTGCGTGCCGGATCGGACACAGGTAGCCAACTTGGTGCCCTGGTCCTGTCCAGTCGAATCGTCGATGTGCAAGAAGCGGCCTCCGCCACCGTCAACCGGCTTGGCATCGAGTGCCCCGCCTACGGCGTGGAACGCGCCTGCAGTGGCTTTCCGGCGGCCACCGAAATGGGCCTTCAGCTTTGCCGCGAAATCCACCGTCCCGTGGCCGTTGTCGCGGCGGAAGTGATCAGTGGCAACATCAATTGGGAACCGCCCGATGATAGCGCCCAGGACCATCAACGGGCGCGGGGCCAGGCGTCAAAGTTATTCGGCGACGGCGCAGCCGCTGTGCTGATTCGACCGGGAAGCGTGGGAAGCGTCCACGAGATCCTTGACGCTTGGATCGATGACGTTGCCGATGACAAGCAACTGATTCAGAAGGCTGAGATCGAAGATTCGCATGATCCTTGGGGAAACTGCCGACCGGGGGCAACCGGCTGCATCAGCATGCCAGGTCGGCGAGGCTTTTACCTTGTCAAACGGGCCCCCGAAATCATGGCCAACTCAGTTGTTAAGAGTCTGCAACGAGCGAGCGCGTCGATTCAGGCCGGAGAGTCGCTTGCGCACGTCGTTCCCCATCAAGCCAATGGTCTGATCATCAACCGACTGCAGTCAAGGCTTGCCGAAAGCGGTCACTCCACGCACGTTTGGGATTGCATCAAGGATTCGGGGAACACGGTATCCGCTTCGATTCCCTTGGCCATGACCAAAGTACAGGATCAACTACCACCCGGAGTGCTGCTGGCAATGCCTTCGGTAGGAGCCGGTGGACCTGGGTATCGCCCCCATGTGCTCAGCACAGGTTGCGTGCTGGTGCGTACCGGTAGTCTGAATCATGGACGCTAGAACAACGGACGCTAGAACAACGGACATCTGGTTTGGCCCCGGCGCGGAGAAGGGCGTCTTCGGCGCGGGTGTCGCATTGGGCCTGCAAGAGTCCATGGCCAGGGGAGAAATCGATTCCTCGCAATTCCGTTTGTACGGTTCATCGATTGGCTGCCTGAACGCAGTCTTTCTGGCCACCGGAAACACTGGCTGCGGACTGAGCATCTTTCAGGAAGAGACGCAGAAGCTGGTCACCGCATCCAATCTCGTTGCTGCGACCGGCGCGCGTATCATCAATCGGATTACTCGCGTATCCCGGCTAACGGCGTCATCGGTCCGAGTTCCGATTGTGCTGAATCTGGAACACATTTTTGACGTGATGGCGAGTCGGACTCCTGACATCGTGAATCAGCTGCGCCAGTCACCAATCCCAATTTTTGCCGAGTCGGTCGATCGTGATGGAAGATTTCAACACGCGGACCTGCGGTCCTCGCCGGAGCCGCTTCAAGAGATCCGTCATGCGCTGAATTTTGTGCCCTTCACGGGCGAGCATGACTCGGATCGGCTGGACTCGGTCATCAAGGGCTACGGATTCAGTGAACTGCTGCGTCGCGGCCAAGGGCCTCTGGTTGTCGTTCTGAACGCCAAGCCGACTTCTCGGCGGGCAAGCACGCTTAGCGACCTTGTTTGCGCGGCGCTTTCCGGCGATCGTCGCATTGCACGTCTCTACCTGCGCAGCCGCGGACACCGACGCGCTGCCTGCAGGGACGCCTGCGAGGCGGACCGTGATGTGTTTCTCATTTCACCGCCGCAGAAAGTTAAATTGACCGACCCTTCTGACTTCCAGGCTGTTCATCAATCCGGCCAACTGGCCGCAAAGCGGATTGTCCAATTTTTGAATACGGTCAACACAGATGTTCACTCGCCGCGAACCAACGCGCGAACCCTTTGAGGCGAATTCGAGAGACGACCCCCATGCAAAGGCAAGAGATCGAGGCGCTGCTTCCAATTGGGGATCCCTATTTGTGGATCGACGAAGTCGTGGAGATGTCCGCCGATCGGATTCACGCGCAAAAGCACCTGCATCCCAATTTGGATGTGTTTCGCGGACACTACACCAACTTTCCCGTGTTCCCCGGCGCACTGCAATGCGAGTGTGCCTTTCAAGCCGCCGCCGTGCTACTGATGCAAACCGAAATGGCCGCCGAGGGAGGCGTGCCCGTGATCGCACGGATGAACAACGTCAAGTTTCGCCGCATGGTCCGGCCGGGCGACACGTTGGACATTCACGTTGAATTGACCAAGCGGGCTCGACGTCTACTACACATGCAAGGCACACTCAAGGTTGGCGGAAAAATCAGTTGCCAGTTGGAGTTCGTCGCCACCGAGGCCAGCAGCGGCGCGGCCGACTGATCGTGATTCGAATCCCCTGTGAAGGGCCAAGAGAACTGGAAACCGTCTGCTGCTTCCACTTATCCGGCTGCTTCTTGCACCTGAACCGACGGCAAATTACTCGTCACAAACCAGGTTTGCTCAGCATCCCATCACTCTGCGTTCGGTTGACCAACTTCACTCACGAAGCCGATCCGCGCCGAAGCTTCAATCGATGCAACCGAGGCATTGGATGGATTCAGCAAACGGGGATACCTGGGGCCAGGATTGCGAACCGAAAGCGAGCCAGCCGCAGCCCCACGCTATCCGCCGACGCTGCTCCCCAGCGAAGAGTGTGAGATCCAAAGCGCAGAGGCTTCTCCCCTCAAATACTTGTGTAGACAGCAATGCCCTGGGGAGCGTGATTGGTACGCGCAAACTTCTTCAAGACCGGAACTCAAAAACCGCACGACCTTCAAGCGAGAGAGTGACGAAGATGCGAAGCTGAAACGCTGTGGCTGATCTTGGATGGGATCGCACTCAACCTGCTGAGACAGGCGCGGATCCGCGAAGGTTCTTCAAATCTTGAAGCATCGCCTTCATTAAGAACCAGGCATTGGCCGAATAGCGCGGCAGCAGACGTTTGGGATCGCTGAGCATGCGATAGGCCCACTCCATCCCCAGACGCTGCCAGATTCGCGGGGCGCGTTTCGCCGTGCCCGCGATGAAGTCAAACGATGCCCCTAGCTGAATCGAAACAGGGACACCGAGTCGTCGATAGTTCTGATGAATCCACTTCTCCCCCTTGGGCTGCCCAAAGGCGACGAGTAGCAAATCGGCTCCCGATCCGATGATCCTTGCGTCCTGTTCACGCTGTTCCTGCTCCGAGAGTGGACGAAAGGGTGGCGATTCCACACCAGCAATCCGCAGGCCCGGGTATCGCTGCGTGAGACGATCGGCACATGTAGCTGCCACGCCTTCATCCCCTCCCAGAAAATAGATTCCCCAATCTCGATCTCGGGCTCGTTCGGCAAGCTCGTAAATCATTTCGCTGCCTGCCACCCGCTGCGGCAACGGGCGGCCAGTCCATCGGCTGCGCCACACGATCGGCTGTCCATCGGCCAGAATCAGAGCGGCATCCTCGGTCACCGGAGCATCTCGGGCTGTTGATGATGAAGCATCACGTAATTGAGATTGGCCGTGATCACGTAGCTTGGGGTTCCTGCTGCAATCAACTCGCCGATTCGGTCGATGCTCTGCTGCATCGTCACGCAATCGAAGGGAACGCCCCATACCGAGGACCGATCCACCGACGCTCGACTCTCAACAGGAGCATCGGTCTCGGGGTTGGCGGTTGAGGAGGGTGCGACAACGGTCGGTTGGCTTGGAAACGAGACCAGCGGCACGGTTTCGTGGCCAAGGCCTGTCGTCATTGGCATCACGTGATTGAATTCTTCGCCTGCGAGCGACATCGCTTTTTCACCTTTGGACCAGTTGTGAGACTTCCCGTTGCCTGAAGGCTAGGTCGCCACCGGTCCGCCGACTGAGCCCAAAGCCTGCTCGCAAGACGCCTTCAACCGATTCTTTCCGTCTCTGCGGCTTTTAGCGAATTGAACATCAGTCGTATGATGTGACGCCGCAGCCGATCCTTTCCTTGGCTCCCATCCCCGACGGCACCAAGTCGTGACAAATCCACCTCTGATCGTCATCTCGCTCGAAGGCCTCGCCGCGTCGGCGCTTGGTTGCTACGGTTCGTCTTGGAATGAGACTCCCGCGATCGACCGTCTGGCCAGCACCGGATGTGTGTGGGATCGCTTCCTGGCGACTTCGGACCGACCGTCAGACGTACTCGCGGAATGGACGCAGGGCCAAACCGACTGGGCAGAACGCCTACGATCATCCATCGGGCCGATTGAATTGATCACCGATCGTGATCCAGGAGAGCTGAGCGAGACCTGTTTTGATGAGGTGCTGTTCCTGCCCACGGAACCGCCGAGCCCCGATTCCCTGCCTGCCGATGACATCGTGGACACCCAGTTCGGCCAGTTGGTGGCCGCCGCGATTGAGCGAGACGCGCGCAGCGAGCAGCCGTGGGGAGTGCTGTGGCTTCACAGTCGCTTCCTGACCCGCTGCTGGGACGCCCCCCGCGAACTCATCTTCGGCGACGAGGAACCGAAGCAAGATGGACCAGGCGACGAGGACTTCGATGAGGAAGCGGACGAAGCATCGGGCAGCGGTTGGGACAGCGGATCGAATGCTGATGAGCCGACGATCGATTCGCCGACCTCCCCGCCAAGCTACTTTCAAAGCACCATTCCGCCGGAAATCGAATTGACCGAGACGAGTCACCCCGACCTGGTCACGGCCTGGATGAGAACTTACGGTTGCCAGGTCCGACTCGTCGATCTGCTGCTCGAGATTCTGGTTCAGATCGGTCCAGGCGAAGAACCCGTCCGTCGTCCTTGTCGGAACGAGTGGATTCCGATTGGGTCAAGGAGGAACCATCGGTCATCGCCATGGTCCGCTGCGCAGTCCCGACATCCGCTTGCCGCTGATCGTCAACCGCGGTGGCCCCCTGCACATCCCCCATCTCACATCAAGCGAGCAGCTCGGAACCGTGCTCGAACAACTCAGCCGACAGGAACCATCGATCTGCCCGCCTTCCACCTGGTGCGGGCAATCGACGGAGACGCCTCCGATCGTGATCGATTCCGACCGTGCGCTGACCGCCGTGAGCAATGCGAGCTGGTTCTACGTCGAAGACGCCGATCACAGCGAGCATCTCTTCCTCAAACCGGACGACGTTGACGACTTCAACGACGTCGGACGGTTGCGCGAAGATGTGATTGAGATGCTGCGTCCGGAAACGAAAGATGGCCCCGCCAATCCTTGACCGGCGAGGCCATCTTTTGCATTGAGTCTCAGCCAGCTGGCTGATCTTGATCCACACGACTTTAGGCGTCGGTTTGAGCATCTGGAGCAGGTGCTGGTGGAGCAACTTCCACTGGTGCATCGCTGCTGCTCTCAGGAGCAACCAGTTCACCTTGGATCGTTTCTTCCATGATGATGACTTCGCCACCACAGCCGGCGCCGCAGCAACCGACGACAACCGATCCGCCGCAGCCCGAGTCACAGCCAGCCGATCCGTCGCACCACGCAGCCAACCGATCCGCCGCAACCGGAGTCACAGCCAACCGATCCGCCGCAACCGGAGTCGCAGCCAACCGATGCGCCGCAACCGGAGTCACAGCCAACCGATGCGCCGCAACCCGAATCGCAAGGTGCCGGTGCTGCGTCGCAGCAAGGAGCTGGTGCTGGTTCACAGCATGCAGGCTCAGGTGCACGAGCACCTGGCGGCATGCTTTGCTCGCAAACGTGCCAACAGTCCACCGCCGCAGCCCTTGTTGAACAAGTGACCGCCGCCGGAGAACAATCCGCCGCCACAGCTCTTTGCGTGCAGACGAGCGAACAAGCCGCCGCCACAATGTCCGGCTTCAGCCGTTGTTTCCGTCATAGCGAGTGCTGCACCAACAGTCAGTGCGAATGCAGCAATGCCGCTCACCACAGTCCGATTCATCGAAATTCTCCCAAGAGTTCGGAGTGTCTGGTGCGATCCGAATTCGCACATCTTGTTTACGAGCCCGATTCCTGGGGCTCCACGCTGTTCGACGGTTGGCAACGCACCGACCGTCGATCGACGTCTACGTTTTGCGGATAGCAAAATAGGTTGTTTGCGCAATATTTTCCGCTCGCGTAATTTCGCCGATAAAGTAACCCTCGGCGTGTGGGTGTCAATCGGCCTGCGAGGCAATTTCCCACTTTTTGGGGGACGAAGTCGGTCCAAGGAACTGGCAAGTCGGGGGGAAGACGCATCGGATCAACGAAAAAGCGGGCTTCCGAAGAAGCCCGCGTTTTCTTGGTTTTCTATGGTTTGCCAGCCCAAAAACCCCTCCAACAGGGGTGCTTTTTGCGACGTGTTCGTTAGCGTGAGAGATTCGGATCGATCGCAGCAGCCTGCGACGGCTGAGGCAGGCACGAATTCCTGCTTCGACGGCTCGGCTCTGGATGGCTCGAAATCGGGAGTCGCCAGAAGTCGTGCCATCATCTCACCATTTTCGAAATCGATGATCACCGGCGATTGTGTCTGGTCAACCTCCATCACGAGCCCGGAAATCCGCCACTATCCCGCCTCCTGTTCGACAGCCCAAACGACCTGAAAATCGCTGGTGGTGCCATCCTCGTTTGGCTCGCTCCAAATGCTGTGGACCAGCGCCGAGTTCTGCTCGTCGGGGACCATTTCCGCTCGAGTGACCTGGAAACGGGCATCTGGAGAGCCGATTGGCTGAACGGTCCGACCGATTCGTTTCAGTTCCGACTGCGCCTTTTGGGTGAGCAGATGGTGAGCGTGGGAATCTTGGCCGCCGCGGCGAATCTCATCGAGAAACTGACTGACCACGTCGGTCGCCGAGGAGAACGAAGCACGCGGCGACTGTCGTGGCGTCCGATTTTTCGGTCGGATTCTCCGCGATCGGCGGGGCACTCGGTCCGCAACCGCTGCAGCAGAGGAGGGCGATGAAGGGTAACCGTGGCGAAGCGATCCATGCGTGTGCCTGGAAAAAATGCGGGAAAGTGTCAGAGAACTTCGATCGGCGGATTTATCGAAAGTGACGGCACGCCGTCAAGAGAAGCCTGGATTCGGCGAATCAGCAGGAGAAGATTCCCTGGTCGGATTCACCTATCGCAGCGAATCGCTTTGTTTCACAATGGCGGTTCCCTCGCATTCTCTCGATCATCATCCCGCTAGCATCGGCCCCCATGGCACCGGAAGAAACACAACACGATCGCGGTCGACGGCCAGATCGTCGACCTTCGCAATCGCTATCTCGCTGCGTTGCTGGCATGGCTGATCCCGGGAGCTGGGCACCTGTATCAGGGTCGTCGAACGAAGGGGCGTCTGTTTTTCGTCTGCATCCTGTCGACCTGGATTCTTGGCTTCGCCCTTGGTGGCGGCCACGTGGTCTATGCGTCTTGGCAACCGGGAGACAAACGCTGGCATTACTTCTTGCAGGCTGGCGTGGGAGCGGCCGCCCTGCCCGCGTTGCTGCAGGGTTACGAAATGAAGCAGCACACCGATCCGTTCACGGGGGAGACGGATCGCGACTACGAGCCGTTCTGGGGTGGATTCATGGCGCCGCCATTTCGGCCGGTGCTGGAGAGCGAGGCCGACGAGGTGGCCGCGTGGTACGCCCGACACGGGGCCGGATACGAGATGGGAACGTGGTACACCGTGATCGCTGGGCTTTTGAACATCCTGGTGATCTACGACGCCTATGGAGGCCCGCTCGCGGTACCCATCAGTGGTCGCAAACGAGACGACCAGCCTGACAATGAGAGCGAAGAGCTTGAAACATCCAATTGATCCCGATTGATCACGGAGCTTTCGTCCCGTCCTGCTCGCATCCCTCGCGCCTTCGCATTACTGCCAATCATCATGCTTTCGATTTCGCCAACCTACCTGCTGTATTACGTTCCCTTGATCATCGCGATCGCCTTGGTCTTTGGAGCCACGCGTCATGAAGACACGACGCTGATTCTGCGTCACGCGTGGCAAACCGGTCGCTGGATCACCGGCTTCATGGGAATCATCTTTGTGGTGCTTTGCGTCCTGGACTGGATGGTCTAGCCCGTCTGCCAAACAACCCCATTCATTCTTCATCCATTCATGCGAGTCCTTACTCTTGGCGCGGGAACCGTTGGTCGCTGGGTTGCCGACATGTTGTGTCGTCGGGGCCACAGCGTCACGGTCGTCGATATCGATCCGGAGAACGTTCAGACGAATCAACAGTGAGTTGGACGTTCGAGCGATCGTGGGAAGTGCCTCGCGAAGCACCGTGTTGTTTCAAGCCGATGTTTGTGCCGCCGACATGTGCCTGGCGGTCACCGGTGACGATGAGGTCAACATTGTCGCAGCCAGCATGGCCAAGGCACTCGGTGCGCGACGCAGCATTGCACGAATCTACGCCCCGGCCTTTCAGGACCTGAGCACCTTTGACTACCAGCGTCACTTCAACATCGACAGTTTGTTGAGCCTGGAACAGCTCTCGGCCTTTGAATTGGCCCGAGCGATTCGCAATCCCGATGCGATTCCGTTGGAGCACTTTGCCCGCGGCCAATTGGAAGTCTATGAGTTGGAGGTCCATGCCAAGTCGCCGGCGGCCGGTCACAAGCTGCGAGATTTGAAGATTCCCTCGGCGGTGCGGATTGGTTCGATCGCCCGTGACGGCCGCATGTGGATCGCCAGCGGCGAAGACGAATTGCACGGAGGAGACCGCGTCAGCCTGATTGGCAGCCCCGAAGCGGTCGCCAAGAGCCGCAGCATGTTTGTCGCGGACAATGAACGTCGCGTCCAGCAACGGGTCATGATCGCGGGAGGCGGAGAAACGGGATATCACCTGGCCGATGCCTTGACGCGGCGAGATTATCGAATCGTGATGCTCGAACACGATCCGGATCGCTGCGATCACATGGCCAAGCTCCTGCCCAATGTCACGGTGATTCACGCCAACGCCAACCGTCGCAGCATCCTCGAGGACGAAGGGGCAGGGACGGTGGACTACTTCGTCGCCTGCACCGGCAACGATGAAAGCAACATCATGGCGGGTGTGGAGGCTCGCGAATTGGGCGCCAACCGCGTGATGTGCGTCGTGGGGCGGCCCGACTATGCGAACGTCGTCGGCAAGCTAGGCATCGACCGCGCGGTCAGTGAGCGAGACGTCGCCGCTCGCCAGATCCTTGGCTTCCTCAACGAAGGTGCCATCATCAGCCAAAGCCGTATGCCCAACGGTGCGATTGGCATCTACGAGCTGGAAGTCTCCGAAGGGACGCGGGTGACCGAGGCCAGTCTCGCGGAACTTCCCCTGGCCGGACGCTGTCTGATCACCGCGATTGAGCGAGATGGATTTGTCCGTGTGCCGCGCGCCGACGACCGATTGAAACCTGGTGACATCGTGGTTGCTTTGATGGACCAGGCCGCCACGAAGCAAAGCTTGGCTCTGTTTAACTCATGACCATCTCAGTCTGGGCCGATGTGGGCGGAACCTTTACCGACTGCTTCGTTCGTGACACCACCTCGCGCCGCGAAATCAAGGTACTCAGCAGCGGTTTGGTTCGGGCAACCGCTACCCAAGCCGACGACGACCATTCGCTTCGGCTCGGTTCATTCCCCGGCGCAGGCATCGACCAGTTTTGGGTTGGTGCCGAGGCTTGGCTGTTGCAGGAAGACGGCGAGCGAACGCGGCTTGGACTGGTCACTTCGCAACAGGGAAATCAGCTTCGCTTCGAAACGAGGCAGCGGCGCATTTCGACCAATCCACTTCGCGATCCACGAATGCTCCCGACTGCTCCCCGCGAATCATCGAGCTAGTCGCCGGAATCGAAGCTCCCGTCCTGGCCACACGACTTCTCCTGGAAACCCCGTTATCGGAACCGCTGCCGCCGCTCGATGTTCGTCTGGGCACGACGCGAGGCACCAACGCGCTGTTGACCCGGCAGGGCGCGCCGACGGCCTTGCTGGTCACCGAAGGATTTGGCGACGTGCTGCGGATCGGCGAACAGGATCGCCCCGACCTGTTTGCCCTGGCCATCGAAAAGCACCGCCCTTTGACCGAACAGGTGATCGAAGCTCGTGGACGGATGGACGCGCAAGGAAACATCCTGCAACCGTTGGACATCGATCGGCTGAGAGCAGATTTGCAAGCATGCGATTGCGACGGGGAATCCAATCCTTGGCCATCTGCCTGCTGCACAGCCACGTCAACGACGAACATGAACAGGCAAGCTCAAGCGTTAGCCGAAGAACTCGGTCTGGCGGACATCTCCAGATCCAGCGAGGTCGCACCGCTGATCAAGCTGGTGTCGCGAGCCGAAACGACGACGCTGGATGCTTACCTCAATCCGATTCTCGCGGGTTACGTCGGCCAGGTTTGGAAACAGTTCGGCGGTGAATCGGACTGCAAACTTCGTCTCATGACCAGTAGTGGCAATCTGGTTGCTCCGGCAGCTTTCCGCGGGCGCGACAGCATCTTGTCCGGTCCCGCAGGCGGCGTGGTCGCGCTCGGTCACGTTGCCAGGATCGCCAAGGTCGGATCGGTCATCGGTCTCGATATGGGCGGGACCAGCACCGATGTGAGTCGTTTTGAGGGGCGGGTCGGTCGTCGCTTCGAATCGCGCGTCGCCGGTATTCGCGTGATGACTCCGATGATGGACATCGAAACGGTCGCAGCGGGAGGCGGTTCGATCTGTGAGGTGACCGGCGATGGACGATTGATCGTTGGACCAGCCAGCGCCGGAGCCGATCCGGGTCCTGCCTGCTACGGACGTGGCGGACCTCTGACCGTGACCGACGTGAATCTGCTGTTGGGACGAATCCCCGCCAGTCGCTTCCCGTTTCCGCTTGATCAGCAGGCAGCCGTCCGTCGTTTGGAGGAAATTCGAGCGCGAATGGCTGCGGATCACGTCGATGGATTCGGCCGAGTCGCTCGCCGAAGGATTCCTGAAGATCGCAGTCACGCACATGGCCGAGGCGGTGCGAACGGTCAGTACCGCGCAGGGCACCGACGTTCGTGCGATGGCGCTGGCTGGTTTCGGAGGCGCCGCGGGTCAACACCTCTGTCGGATCGCCAACACGCTTGGCATTCGCCGCATCCTGGATCATCCCGACTCTGGCATGTTGAGCGCCTTGGGGATGGGGTTAGCCGATGTCGGACGCGTGGTCAGCCGGGGCGTCTACCATCCTCTGAACGACCTTTCGAACGAGTCGATCGATTCGGTGGTCGACACAACTGAAAGAGGAAGCCGCCGACCTGCTGCGTCAGGAACATGCAGGAGATCGCGACATTGACTACCGGTTCGAGTGCGATCTTCGCTACCTGGGGACCGAGTCACCGTTGACGGTGAACCTGGAACCGAAGGCCACGCTGGCCGAACGCTTTCACGAAGCGCACCATCACACCTTTGGCTATGCGCAACACGACCGTGCCGTGCAGCTCGTCGTCGTCCGCTGCGAAGCGACCCTGCATGCGATGTCGTCAGCGAGTCCGATGACGGATCACAGCGATCACGCAGCGGGCGACGAGTCTCCCGTCGAAACGACTCACATCTGGCACGATTCAAAGTGGATCGAGGCCAGCCTGATCGATCGGCACACCCTTCGCTATGGTCAACGAATCGACGCACCGGCGATGATCGTTGGCCAGCACTCGACACTCGTCGTCGAACCGGGTTGGGAAGCAAGCGTGATCGAGGAAGGCATTGTCTCGATGGTCCCCAGTCGCGTTCCGGACGATGCTGCCCGTCAGGCCATCGCTAATGTCGATGGCGACTTGGATATCGAGCAAGACCCGGTGTTGCTCGAAGTGATCGCGCGAAGATTGCAAGGAATTGCCGATGCGATGGGAGAAGTCCTGCGTCGAACCTCCATCAGCGTCAACGTCAAGGAACGTCGCGACTACAGCTGCGCCGTCTTTCGTGGCGACGGCTCGCTGATTGCCAACGCACCCCACGTGCCCGTTCATCTCGGTGCGATGGGGCATACGGTCCGCCGGATCCTGTCGGTCTATCCAGAAATGTCACAGGGCGACTGCTATCTCAGTAACGATCCATTCAGCGGTGGGTCCCATCTTCCGGACATCACGGCCGTCACACCGGTGTTCTGCGACCAGAGGACGCGAGGTCAACCCAATTTCTTTGTGGCATCGCGCGCCCACCACGCCGAGATCGGTGGAATCACTCCGGGATCGATGCCCCCACAAGCGAGATCGTTGGCGGAAGAAGGAGTGCTGATCCGAGACTTCGCGCTGTCCCAAGGGGGCGTCTCGCACCGGGAAGCGCTCCGACAGTTTGCTCGCTTCCGGACCTTATCCGTCTCGCTGCGTCGACGAGAACCTGGCCGACATTGCGGCGCAACAGGCCGCCGGCGAGCATGGCGCCCGGGCGCTTCGCGAACTCTCGCAAGCCTATTCAACTCGGCTGGTCGACAGCATGATGCAGCGACTCTTGGAAGTCTCGGGAGACGCGATGCAGCGATGGATCCAAACGCTTCCAACCGAGCCATTGCGATTCGAAGACGCGCTGGACGATGGAACCAAGATTGCCGTCGAGATGCAACGCGAGGCAGACCGGTTGCATCTGAGGTTCCAAACGGGTCCTGTTCACCCGAACGGATTCAACGCAACTCCTGCGATCGTGACGGCGGCCGTCTTGTACGTGCTGCGATGCGTCTGCGGTTCGAATCTTCCGCTTTGTGACGGAGTCCTGCGCGACGTCCGCATTTCGATCCCACCGGGATTGCTCGATCCACCTGCCCACGACGACCCTCGACAGTGTGCGGCCGTGGTCGCAGGCAACGTGGAAACCAGTCAGCGAATCGTCGATGTCTTGCTCGGCGCACTTCACGTCGCCGCTGCATCGCAGGGCACCATGAACAATGTCCTGATCGGAGATTCGACTTTCGGCTACTACGAAACGATCGGAGGTGGTAGCGGGGCGACTCCAGAGCATGACGGTGCCGACGCCGTCCACACACACATGACCAACACCAGGATCACCGATCCGGAAGTGCTCGAAACAAGACTTCCGGTCCGACTGCATCGCTTTGCCATTCGCCGCGGCAGCGGAGGCGAGGGAACGCATCGCGGCGGCGATGGGATCATCCGGGAATTCGAGTTTCTCAAACCGCTGGTCGTTTCCCTCATCACGTCCCGGCGGACACGGCCCCCCTATGGCGCAGCCGGTGGCCAACCCGGAAATTGCGGCGAGAACGTGCTGATCCGGGCTGGCTCGGAGACCCGTTTGCCCTCCACCGCGACGTTGGACGTCCAGCCGGGCGAACGATTGATCATCCGGACCCCGGGTGGTGGAGGCTGGGGATCGGAATCACTGCCTGAAGCCCCCAACAGGGTTGATTCGCCGTGAATCCGAGGATGTTTTGAGGAACCGGAAACGGACGGTAAACTGGAGTGGACAGCGCGGCGATGCCGTTTCGTGTCCTGTCCCTTCCCGCCTCCTTCCCCACCCCCACTCGACCATCCATGCCAATTCGACCGTGTCTTGCGGTAGCAGTCTTGGTCGCAGCCCTCTCCGGCGGCGCCGCATCCGAGCCATCGTCCGAGTCGATTGCGGGCAAGCCCGACTTCAGCCGCGATGTGCGTCCGATTCTTTCGGATCACTGTTTCGCCTGCCACGGTCCGGACGCGAACGAGCGACAAGCGGATCTTCGACTGGATACTTCCGAGGGGCTGGCCAGCGTGGTCGAGGCGGATAGCGTCGACACCAGCGAACTGATTGCTCGGATCCAATCCAGCGATCCCGACCTGATCATGCCGCCGGTCGACTTCCAGAAACCATTGTCCGCCGAGCAAAAGGGCTTGCTTCGACAATGGGTCCATTCCGGCGCCGAGTACCAGCAGCACTGGGCCTTTGTAACACCCAGACGAACCTGGCAAGCTGGTCTCGGATGAACAGAACCAGTCTCCGATCGATCACTTGATCAATGCCCGCATCCAGCAAGCCGGCCTTCAAGCCAATGGTCGCGCCGATCGTTCCGCACTGCTTCGCCGCGTCTGTTTGGACCTGACCGGACTTCCGCCAAGTCGCGAACAGATCGAATCGTTTCTACAGGATCCCTCGCCCGACGCCTACGAGCGATTGGTGGACCAACTGCTTGACTCGCCCTACTTTGGACAACACATGGGCAGGCATTGGCTGGATCTCGTACGCTACGCCGACACGCACGGCTTGCACCTCGACAATTATCGTGAGATGTGGGCCTATCGCGACTGGGTCATCGACGCGATGAATGCCAACATGCCCTTCGATCAATTCGTGACGTGTCAACTCGCCGGTGATCTGTTGCCCGATGCGGGGGAAGCAGAAAAGATCGCCAGCGGATTCAATCGGCTGAACGTTACCACCAACGAAGGTGGTTCGATCTATGACGAAGTGTTTGCGCGGAACGTGATGGATCGAACCGATGCGTTTGGGACGATCTTTCTTGGTTTGACGACGGGCTGCGCCGTGTGTCACGACCACAAGTTCGATCCGATCTCGATGCGCGACTATTACTCGCTGTTCGCCTTCTTCAACAGCCTGGACGGTCAAGCGATGGATGCGAACGTCAAGGATCCTGCGCCAGTGATTCCGGTACCGACCGAGGAGCAACGCAAACTTCTCGCCGAATACGAGCAATCGCTTCGAGACCTTCAACAACAAATGCTCAGTCCCATCGATACGGTCGATCAAGCTCAACAAGCCTGGGAACGATCGCTGGCCGAAGGCGCGGAGCCTCAGGGCGACACTTCTCGTGCCCCTCGAAGTCACATCGAAAGCGAACGTCGAGATGAAGATTCTTGACGACGGCACCGTCGAATTGACAGGCGAAGCGGCGGACAAAGACACCACCACCATCGTTGCCGAGCTGCCGAGCGGTATTCAATGGCAAACACTTCAGCTGGAAGCGACCGTCGACGCTCCGGACCAGCGGGTGGGCGTCTCGGACAATGGCAATGTGGTCCTTTCGGAGATCACGGTCGAAACCACCGACTCACTTTCACCGGGAGAGTGGATCAAGGTGCCAATCGTTCATGCCTTTGCCGATGTCGAGCAGGCCGATGGACCCTTTGCGGTGACCTATGCCATCGATTCGAAAGTCAACGACAGTGAGGGCTGGGCGGCAGCCGGCCATCAGCAAGCGGGAGGTCGCACCGCCTGGTTCGTCCTGTCATCACTACTCGCCGATGGCAACGACGCCAAGATCCGCATCACGTTGGACTACCAATCCAAGCATGCCCGGCATCAGTTCCGGCGTGTCCGGTTTTCGCTGAGCGATTCGATCCCGAAAGTACCGGACGACAGAAGATCAAACTGGGCGACCTCCACTAGCGTTGGCCCCTTTCCCATCGAGAGCCCCAATCCCGGATACGGTCGCAAGTTTGCCTCGCAACAAAGCGAGTTTCGCGCCGATGAGCTCTTTGAGCATGAGGACCGACCTTATCGATGGCAGCATCGCGCCGACCTGGTTGAAGTCAATGTCAATGAACTTCCCGTCATCCCGGACCGCTCCTCCGTGGTGGTCCTGCATCAAAGCATCACGGCACCTTCGGCCCAGAAGGCGACCTTATTGATCGGAACGGATGACGGCTGCGTGGTCTATCTCAACGGCAAGGAGGTGGGAACAGAAAAAGGCCCGCGCGAATTGAACCCGCTGGCGAGTGAATATGAACTCGATTTCAAAGAGGGTGCCAATGACCTTTACATCAAAGTTGTCAATCACAGTGGTCCTTCGTCCCTGACTTACGCGTTTCGTTCTCCGGCGATCGATGTCCCCAGCAAACTGATCAAGCTCGTATCGATTCCAGCTCAAGATCGAAGCGACGATGTCAAAGCGGCACTGCAGAAGTACTATCGCAAGGTCTATTGTCTGCATCCCGATTGGCTGGCGATCATCAGCCAGGAAAAGGGGACACGGAAAGCGAAAGAGAAGCTCGAAGGTGAGGTTGCCACCACGCTGGTTTGGAAGGAACTCGCTCAGCCACGTCAGGCACATGTTTTGAAACGTGGCCAGTACGATCAGCCTGGTGAAGCGGTCGAGCGTGGCACGCCACCATTCCTGCCGAGTTTTCCAGCCGACGCGCCAAGAGACCGTCTTGGCCTGGCGAAGTGGCTGACCTCCCCCGATCATCCGCTGACCGCACGCGTTGCGGTCAACCGCTTCTGGCAGCAACTCTTCGGCGTCGGTCTCGTGCGGACGAGTGAGGATTATGGCAGTCAAGGCGAACCGCCGAGCCATCCCGAATTGCTGGACTGGTTGGCCGTCGACTTTCGTGAAAACGGTTGGGATATCAAGCGACTGATCCGTATGATGGTCACCTCGGACGCGTACTGCCGAAGTGCAGAGGTGACCGATGACATGAAGCGGATCGATCCGCTCAATCGCTTGCTTGCCCGCGGCCCCCGCTATCGACTCGATGCCGAAGTGCTCCGTGATCAGGCCCTCTTTCTGTCCGGGCTGTTGGTCGATCGCCAAGGTGGACCCAGCGTCAAGCCGCCGCAACCTGATGGACTTTGGGCTGCGGTCGGCTATTCCGGCAGCAATACCGTTCGATTCACTCCCGATAGTGGCGATAAGGTTTACCGTCGCAGTGTCTACACGTTCTGGAAGCGAACCAGTCCGCCACCCCAAATGGCGACCTTTGATGCTCCCAGTCGCGAATCGTGCACGGCCCGTCGAGAACGAACCAACACACCGCTGCAAGCACTGCTGCTGATGAACGAAGAGCAATACGTCGAAGCAGCGCGAGGTTTGGCCAAGCGAGCCTTGGCTGTCGAGAAAACTCAGCACGCCAGAGCAGCGGATCGAATGGCTGTTCCAAACCGTCACCGCGCGGTTGCCGGACGATCGCGAGCGACGCGAACTCTTGTCACTGCTGGAAGACACCTCGGCTTACTACAGCCAAGACCCGACGCTTGCGACAGAACTGGTTGGCACTTCCGACGCCTACGAGGCCGCCTGGACGATTGTTGCCAGCACCATCCTGAACCTCGACGAAGTGATCTCGAAATGAGCTGGCTGGAAAACCATCCCCACCGTGCGGAATTGACTCGACGAGCTGAATTGACTCGGCGAGCCTTCTTTGCCCAGACGTCGACTGGTTTGGGCGCCGCAGCACTGGCAAGCCTGCAGGCGAGTGACGCGCAGCGGCGCGTCGAGCGCAGCGATCGGCGGACGCCCGGAACTGCCTCATCACACTCCCAAGGCCAGGCGGGCGATCTACCTGTTCATGTCCGGTGCGCCAAGCCAAATCGACATGTGGGACCACAAGCCCACCATGGCCGAATGGTTTGACAAGGATCTCCCCGACTCAATCCGCCAGGGCCAGCGATTGACCACGATGACCAGTGGCCAGTCTCGCTTTCCAATCGCCCCAAGCATCTACAAGTTCGCGCCCCACGGCGAGGCCGGCACGATGGCCAGTGAGTTGATTCCTCACATGGCGGCCAAGGTCGATGAGATCGCGCTGGTTCGATCGATGTACACCGAGGCAATCAATCACGATCCCGCCATCACCTACATCTGCACCGGCGACCAGTTGCCCGGCAAAGCAAGCCTGGGAGCCTGGCTCAGCTATGGCCTTGGCACGGAGAACGAGAACCTGCCTGCGTTCATGGTGATGACCGCCTCTTGGTCGGGACGGAAACAGGCCCAAGCGCTCTACAACCGGCTCTGGGGCAGCGGCTTCCTGCCCAGTAAGTACCAGGGCGTCGCTCTTCGCAGCAGCGGCGACAAGGTGTTGTTTCTTTCCAACCCCGAAGGCGTCAATGCCGATGTCCGCCGACGCATGCTCGATGCACTCGGCTCGCTCAACGAGTCGACGGCCGAGCGGATCGGCGATCCCGAAACCAACGCCCGGATCGCCCAGTACGAAATGGCGTTTCGGATGCAAACCAGCGTCCCGGATCTTGCCGATATCAGCGACGAGCCTCAACACGTGCTCGATTTGTACGGTCCCGAGGTGACCAAGCCGGGGACGTTTGCCAACTCTTGCTTGATGGCTCGCCGCATGGCAGAGCGAGGTGTGCGGTTTACTCAAATCTTTCATCGAGGCTGGGACCAGCATGGCGCCCTGCCAAAGGATCTGCCCAACCAGTGCCGCGACGTCGACCAACCTTCGGCTGGACTGCTGACCGATCTCCGTCAACGAGGCATGCTGGACGACACGTTGGTGGTTTGGGGTGGAGAGTTTGGCCGCACGATCTACTGTCAGGGAAAACTGACCAAGACCGACTACGGTCGAGATCATCATCCCAAGTGTTTTTCGATCTGGATGGCTGGCAGCGGCATCCAGGGCGGTGTGGTTCACGGCGAAACCGATGAGTTCAGCTACAACATTGTCCGCGACCCGGTACACATTCGTGACTTGAATGCCACGATTTTGCACCTGATGGGAATCGATCACAAGCGATTCACCTATCCATTCAAGGGACTCGATCAAAGACTCACCGGTGTCCAACCCAGCCGCGTTGTGCGCGAGATCCTGAGCTAGAAGCATTTTTCGCCCCTGCTATTCTTCATCGCTGCCAACAACTTAGCGAAAGCCACATGCTGCGTCTCATCTTCGCCGTCGCCTTGGCGGTTTGCCCTCTTGGCGTTCTGGCAAAAGCCCAGACCAAGGAGCGTCCCAACGTGCTCTTCGTCTTTCTCGACGACTATGGTTGGCGAGATTGCGGCTTCATGGGTTCCGACTATTACGAGACGCCACACATTGATGCGCTCGCAGCTCAGGGGATGATTTTCACCAATGCCTATTCAGCCGCCGCGAACTGCGCTCCGGCGCGCGCCTCGCTGTTGTCCGGCCAATACAGCCCTCGTCACGAAATCTATAACGTCGGGACGCAGCGTCGTGGCAATCCCAAGCACGGCAAGCTGATGCATGTTCCCGGTACCGACACGCTACGGACCGACCTGCGGACATGGGCCCACCAGATTCAGCAGGCGGGCTATCGAACGGGAACGATCGGAAAATGGCATCTCAGCAAGGACCCGCTTCCCTATGGATTCGACTTCAACTTTGCCGGCTCTCACAGCGGCAGTCCGCCACGTGGTTACTTTCCACCGCATCCCGGTGCCCCGGGGCTCGAAGACGCTCCCGACGACGAGTACCTGACCGATCGATTGGCCGACGAAGCGATCGCCTTCATCGATCGCAATCAACAATCACCGTGGTTGCTTTACCTGACTCACTTTGCCGTGCACACCCCTTTGCAGGGTCGTGCGGACCTGGTTGCCAAATACGAGTCCAAGCCGAAAGGTCAACTGCACGATCACGCCGTGATGGCCGCCATGATCGAAAGTGTCGATACCGGAATTGGTCGTATCGTCGACGCGCTGGAGAGCATGGGGCTGAGAGACAAGACCGCGATCATCTTCACGTCGGACAATGGCGGCTACGGTCCGGCAACCTCGATGCGACCGCTCAAGGGATACAAGGGCACGTACTACGAAGGCGGTATCCGAGAACCGTTTTTTGTGAACTGGCCGGGAGTGGTCGAAGCGGGATCCGAGTGCGACACCCCAATCATCAACGTCGATCTTTACCCAACGCTTTGCGAAATCACCGGCGCGAAGCTTCCCGAAAGCCAACCGGTCGATGGGCTCAGCCTGCTGTCGATCCTGAAAGGCGAGTCGAAGGACGTGGGCGACCGAGCCCTGTTTTGGCATTTCCCCGCCTATCTGCAAAGCTACCAGCGGATCAACGAACAACGCGATCCGCTGTTTCGCAGCCGCCCCTGCAGCATCATTCGCCACGGAAAGTGGAAGCTGCATGAGTACTTTGAGGATGGCGCAATCGAACTCTACGACTTGAACGCCGACATCGGCGAACAAACGAATCTGGCAGAGATACATCCCGAGACGGCAAGGGAACTGCACGAAGAGTTGATCGCCTGGCGCGAGTCGACCGGCGCACCGGTCCCCACCGAGGCCAACCCGAACTACGACCCGCAAGCCGAGTCGGCCGCAATCAAAAAGCTGCTCAAGAGCAAGCAGTGAAACTGCCGTCCAATCAGCCTTCGATCACGTTGGCAACCGCGGCACAGAGTTGTTCCATCTTGTCTTCGCTCATTCCCGCGACATTGATCCGTCCGCTGCCGACCACGTAGATGCCGTATTCCGCCTTGAGCTGATCGACCTGCATCTTGTTCAATCCGCTAAAGGAAAACATGCCGCACTGGGAAAGCAGGAAGCCGAAGTCGTGTCCCCCACCCGCTGTCTTCATGGTCTCGACGAACTGATGTCGCAAACGTTTGATCCGCTCGCGCATTTCGGCTAGCTCCGCGTGCCACTGTTGGGTCAAGTCCTGGTCGGCCAATACCGTGGCGACGATTGCCGCGCCGTGCCGTGGCGGATTGCTGTAGTTGCACCTGACCACTCGCTTGAGCTGGCTCTGCGCTGCTTTCGCTGTCGGCTCATCGGTCGCAACCAGCGACATCGCGCCGACTCTTTCCCCGTACAGCCCGAAGTTCTTGGAGAAGGAACTACAAACGATCGCTTCATCGCAGCGTCCCAGGACGGCCGCGATCGCGACGGTATCTTCGTCCAACCCATTGCCGAATCCTTGGTAGGCGAAATCGATCACCGGCAACAGTTGCTTCTCGGCAAGCACCGCCGCAATTTCGCTCCATTGTTGGCTGTTCGGGTCAACGCCGGTCGGGTTGTGACAACAGGCATGCAGCAGAACCGCATCACCGACCGAGGTCTTGGTGCGCAGGTCGTCGATCATTCCATCGAAGTCGAACGAAGTTCGATCGGCCGCCAAGTACCGATACGACTCGATCGGCAAACCTTCCGACGAGAAAACCGCGTTGTGGTTCTCCCACGTTGGCGTGGGCACCCAAATCCGGATCGGCGAGAGCTGGCTGGCCAGGAATCCGGCCGCGATTCGCAGCGCACCGGTTCCGCCGGGCGATTGCAGCACTGCCACGCGAGAAGCATCGACAAGGTCGCCGAAGACCAGGTTTCGCACCGCCTCTCGGTAATCGGGCAGCCCGTCAATCGCCAGGTAGCCCTTCGTCTTCTCGGTCTCGAGCAGTCGGCCTTCCGCCGCTTTGACGCAGCGAAGCACCGGGGTCTGACCCGTAGCGTCCTTGTAAACCCCAACGCTGAGATTCATTTTGTTGGGATTCTTGTCGGCAAGAAAGGCTTCGGTCAGTCCGAGAATGGCGTCCGGAGGCGCGGTTTGGATGTCGGCGAAACGGTGGCGAGTCTTGGAACTTGTGGAGGCAGTCATGGCGGGGCAATCAAGGGGTTCATCGGGGCCTGAGCGGCAGAGCAGCACGGGCCGGCCATGGAGGGGAAGTTACGAAAGCCTGATCCTAATCGACAAACGGAAAATGGACCATCGTCCCTCGACCGCTTCACGCGACCGGACCAACGCATGAGCGGCACGCAACTGATCGTCGTCGGCGCCGGCTCGGCCGGATGTGTGCTCGCTTCCCGTTTGGCCCGGGAATTCGGGATCCATGTCACGCTGCTGGAACCGCCATCGCGCGAGGCACCTGCCATCGACCTTCGGCGCCCGTCGCGATGGCTGAATCAACTCGGTTCGACGGAAGATTGGGGCTTCAAGACGAAACCCAACGACAAGCTTGCCGCCAGGTCGATCGCTTGGCCTCGCGGCCGTGGAATGGGTGGCAGCAGTCGTATCAATGCCATGATCTGGTTTCCTCCCACCGCTACCGACTTGAGGATGCTCTGCGAGGCTGCTGGCGGCCGGTGGAACCCTGGCGAGTTGGAAGCCGCATATCGATCGACCGAATTGATCGTCGGTCCGGAATCGCCGCGGTGGCTGAGCGAACCGTCTCATGACTTCCTAGCCGCCGTCGATGGTTTCTCTGACGCCACCCCGATGGTTTACCGCCGACTTTGCCGTCACGGTCGCCGCTGGCTCCCTTCCGAATTGCTGCCGGCGGAAGATCATCAAGTCACGATCGTTCGGGGAGTCGCCGATCGGCTGATCTGGGAGAATGAAACGGCGGTGGGATTGCATGTCCGGGGAGAGCAGGGCGGATTGGAGCTACATGCCTCACACGGCGTGGTCCTCACCGCCGGAGCCATCGGAACGCCCACGATTCTGATGCGCAGCGGCGTTGGCACTCGCGATGAACTGGATCGACACCAAATCGAGTTCCGAGTCGACTGTCCATCGCTGGGAAATCATTTACGTGACCACTTGATCATGCCAGTGGTGTTTGAGCGACAAACGTCGCGCGCGCCGTTTCGAGCTCTCCCAACCATGCAAGAGCTTGCCCGCTGGCAAGTGATGGGAACCGGGCCGATCGCTTCGAATCTTGCGGAGTGTGGTGGACTTTTTTGCGATCAATCGATTCAGGTTCATGTCACGCCGACCCATTACTTGAGCTATCCCAAACAGGATGCAGTTGCCTGCGATGACGATCGGGGTCAACATCACACAACCGAAGTCGACGGGACGGATACGTTTGGCGACGAAACAATCCGAACATGCTCCCGAGATTGTGCCTCAATACTTGAACCACGAATCCGATCTTGAAGGAACGATACGCGGCATTCGTCTGGCAAGGCAATTCGCGGAACGATCGCCGCTGGCTGAATCAATTCGTTGCGAATTGATTCCGGGCCAAAAGCGCTCGGGCGATGACGAACTCACCCGGGCGATCAGCCGCTATGCGCAAACGCTTTATCACCCGGTCGGAACCTGCCGAATGGGCGCTGCGATGGATTCGGCGATCGACCACAACTTCGCGTTACGAGGAGCAAACCGTCTGTGGGTCGTGGATGCGTCGATTCTGCCCAACCAAACGGTGGGCAATCCCAACGCAACGGTCATGACGCTGGCGTGGTGGGCTGCCGAACGGATCGCACATCAACTGGAAGCGTCGACCGATAGGAAAGGGTGAGCTTTTTGGAGCGCCGGTCGGTCGATTTGACGCAGCCTTGAGGGGCGCGTTACGATCTTTGATGGCGTCCACGACGACCAAACTTTTCTATTTCTCATCGGGTGCGAGATCATGCGAGTCTTCCTCGCGATCTGTTTACTCGCCACTCACCTGTTGTTGGTGAGATCGAATGAGTTGAATCCGGTCGACCCCGTTCCATGGAAACCGCCGTTTGAGCCAATGTCGGCCCGTCAGCCTTTGGGTTTGGCCGTACTCTTGGTGATCACGAATGACGATCCGTTCCTCGCGGCTTCGCTCGACGAAAAACAGGCGTCGGACAACCTGGGCGGCAAGGAATCTCGGACGCCCAACCTTTGGTGCGCGCGGCAAATCGAGAAGGCTTATCGGCGACTGACCGAGTCGCGCCCTGACCTCAAAAATCAGCTGTCGATCCAAGGCTTCGCGGCAGGCCTACCCATGGAACTCACCGGCCGAGAAACTCGCAACGTCCCGGCTCGCGCGGTGCTGGCCTTGTGTGATCCGCAGTATCGATTGCTTGGGATTCACATCGGAGTGCCCCACGGGGATGAAATGATTTCCATCGTGGAAGACGCCGAGGAAGTCGCGATCACTCGGCAACTCCGTGCCGGAAAAGAGAGTCAGGCCAAGATCAATGAATTGACGGTCCTGCGAAGCCGCGAGCGCCTTGACCGAATGTGGACCAGCGTGCTGAACGATCTGCTGAGCGATACGGAACGGGAAGAAGGAGAGGATCATGATAACGTGGTCAACCCCATCGACCAGGCTCGATTGACCTTGATCGGCGAGACATTGGCTACGGTATACCTCGCGGACATTCGCCGAAGATTCGGACAAAGTGACGCCGCGGATCAAACGCGTCTGATTCTCCTCGAGCAACACTTTGAAACGCGGCAACCATGGTGCGACTCATTGATTGCGCTCATCGTCGGAGAGGATTTCTCCACGATCTGGAGAGACGTTGTGGAAATGGTCTGGCGTTATCCTCCGGTGACCGCAGATGCGGACGTCGAGGAGTTGCTTTCATGGGTCAAGCTTCAACTTGAATCGGATGTGGTGGTGCTCTGCTTGGAGCCGCCTGGGCATGCCAAACGATTTCCGTGGCCACCGTTTTCCGATGGCCTCTCCGGACGTGCCAGCGTGTGGCAAGAAGCGCACGCCCTGGCTCAGCAACTGCCGTTTCGCACTGTCACCGCTCAGCAACTCGCCTTGCTGATTCGCGAGCTCCCGTTCGGTCCGATTGATATCCAAGTCCCCTCGATGGCTCGTTATGTATTCCTTGAGCCGGAGCGCGACCGACCAATGGTTATTCGCGAGACCGATTCGCCCGCGCGGTTTGCCAATCGGTTACGCAAGCAGAAATCCAAGCTCGATCACCGGTGACGGTGATTTTTCTCTCCACTTGCGTGATCACGATCACACGTCCCCTTTCCTCCGATCCGACGAGCGACCGATCCATGACGATGCTACTGAACCACAGACGAAACCTCTGTTTTCAAGTGTCCGTGTTCTGTTATTTGGCCTCGTGCACGATCGCTCTGGGCGTCTCCCCTGAAGTGCTGCTGCAGGGGCGAGCGTTGTTCGAGCGAGACTGGCCCTCGCAAAGTCCAGCCCTCGGCAGTGACGGCTTGGGTCCGTTATTCAACGCCAAGTCATGCGTTGCCTGTCATCACCAGGGCGGCGTTGGCGGGGGCGGTGACGCGAGGTTCAATGCCTTCGCGGTCGGCATCGAAAGCCTGTCCTTTTCCGGCCCACGGAAATCGCTTCTCGACAACCCGACCAAGGTTTCCATGATCCGAGACTTCTTTCCCGGCTTCATCCAATCCGACGGATCGATTCGAAACACGGCACCACTACCACATCGTGGCGGCAGCTTTGAGTTTGATTCATGGCGAACGTTCTTTCGCTCTTCAACACAAGCGCTACTGAGCGAAGAGGGTGGCCCGCCGAACGCAGCCGAAGTGCGTGTCAGCCTCAACACCCCTCTCTTCTATAACACGACAAAGAATGGCTTGTCGCTTGCGGCGAAGACACAAGTCTTTCAACGCAACACGACCTCCCTCTTCGGCGCCGGGTTGATTGATGCGATCGCGGATGAGCCAATCCAACGGCAAGAGAAGATTCAGCGGCGACATCCCGAGATTAGCGGTCGACCATCGATACTTCGCGACGGAACGCTCGGCCGTTTCGGTTGGCGTGGCAATGCAACCAACCTCGTTCGATTCGTCGACCGTGCCTGCGCGAACGAACTCAGTCTCGAGACGAAGCGACGGCCTCAAGGCGCGGACCCGACTCGTCCGGACTACCGAAATCCGTCCATCGATATCACGGACGACCAGATTCGCATGATGACGAGCTTCATCGCCGCGTTACCCCGTCCGACTCAGCAACTGCCGACGAATCCCGACGATCTCCTCGAAGTCAATCGTGGACACGAGGTGTTCCAAGCCGTTGGCTGTGCCGTCTGTCATGTCCCCACACTCGGGAACGTCGATGGTCTTTACAGCGACTTGCTACTCCACGACATGGGGCGCGATCTCTACGACTACGACGCCGCTGAGCCGCATGTCATTTCGCAAAAGCCTACGACGGAGTATCGGTTCATTCAGGGTTCCTTGCGAGAGATGCCCTACTACGGCAACCCCACCTCTTTAACTAGCACCACGCTTGTCGTCCCGAATCAATTCGTCAGTCCTCGCTCGTCACAAACGACGTCCGACTTTGTTTCAGTCGCCACCTCGAGCGAGGTCGATCATGTCGTGGTGAGCGCCTCCGCGGGCGGCAAGATCACCGCCGGCTTTCGGGATGAATTCGGTCTCGATCGCAAGCTCATGCCGTCCAACACATCGCAGGAGTGGCGAACACCGCCGCTATGGGGCGTGCGAGATTCCGCTCCCTACATGCATGACGGTCGCGCCGCCACGTTGCTCGAGGCAATCGTTCTGCACGATGGCGAATCAGCTGGGACTCGGGATCGATTCCTCGGACTTCCCGTGGAGGATCGTCATGCGATGATTGCGTTTCTTGGAAACGCTGGTCGCGCCCCCCAACGCGTCAAGGGCGGAGCTTTGAGGCGAACGCCCTGATTGAAAACCCTAAAACCGCCCCGTCGGCATCGCCAAGGTAGGCCGTCGGCATCGCCAAGGTGGGCCGTCGACAAATCGCCGCGGTTCGCGACAATCATTCCTCCTGGGGTGATGGGCTCCGGTTTCTCCCAGAGAAGAACCGGAGAAGTGACCTCACCACTCGCCCGGTCAGCCACTATATTCCGGGCAATTGGATCCGAGCCAGGAATTCGGACCGACCGACACACTGTCTGCATTCCACCCGGGGGGAGCCTGTAGCGGAACATGGCTGGGCACACAAACAAACGCGGTATCTTCCGCACGTTGATCGACAATTCGTTCCTGCTCATTGCGGGCACGGTGTTGGCACTCTGTTGGGCAAACGGTGCCCTGAATTGGAAAGGAATCCCTGAAAAGCTGCGACTTTCTCCTCAGCAGTACATCGATCTTATCCATTTCGATGTGATTTCGGGCTCCGTACAGCATGAGTCTGCTGATCCCGCCCATGGGGAGGCTTCCGAGCAGCTGGCGCCCTCGGCTCTCCTAAGTGAGTCTTCCGCGGACCACGTGGCGACCGACGCAACACACGCCGATGAACAGCACGCTGGTCAACATGGATTGACGCATCCATTTCATCATCAACGATATCTTGATGGCCTTGTTTTTTGCGATCGCGGCCAAGGAAGTGTGGGAATCGCTCCTGCCAGGCGGCGCACTTTCCAATCCGCGGAAAGCGGCCACCCCCTTGCTTGCCACACTTGGCGGTATCGTGGGTCCCGCCCTGATCTACATCGCCGGCTGTCACTTGACCGGATCGAGTGAGACGTTTGGAAAGGGCTGGGCGGTGCCCTGCGCAACGGACATCGCATTCAGCTACCTGGTGGCGAGAGTGATCTTTGGAATGGGGCATCCGGCGATCGCCTTTCTTTTGTTGCTGGCAATCGCCGACGATGCCGCCGGCCTGCTGATCCTTGCTGTTTTCTACCCGCAAGCACCGGTCGTTCCGCAGTGGTTGTTGTTGACCGTCGGCGCGATGTTGCTTGCCCTGGCGTTGCGCAAAGCGAAAGTGCATATCACACTGGGCCTACCTGCTTGGCCCAGGTCTGATTTCCTGGTTCAGTTTTTACCAGGCCAACATTCACGCAGCCTTGGGGCTGGTCCCGATCATTCCGCTGCTCCCGCATGCCCATACCGACCTGGGCATCTTTGCCAGGGAAGAACTGAATCGCGACGACACGTTGAGCGAGTTCGAGCATTTTTGGAAGACACCGGTCGAGTTCTTCTTGGGGCTGTTTGGACTGGCCAACGCCGGGGTGGTATTCAGCAGTCTGGGAACGGGGACGTGGCTGGTGGTCTGCGGCCTGCTGATCGGCAAGCCGCTGGGCATCTCGCTGATGACGCTGTTCGCGGAGAAGGGACTTCGGCTCGAGAAGCCCGCCGGGATGGATTACCGCCACGTGGTCACCCTGGGGATGGTTGCGGGGATCGGCTTCACGGTCGCGCTGTTTGTCTCGGTCGCTGCATTCCCAGCGACGGGGCCGATCCAGGATTCGGTCAAGATGGGTGCGTTGCTCAGCTTCGGCGCTGCGCCGTTGGCGATCATCCTCGGCAAGGCCCTGGGGATTCGACCGCTGAAGCTACACAACGACAACCGATGGGGAATCAGCCAAGGCGGCATGATTGGAGACAAAGGACGGAAATCGTCATGAAGTACGATGAATTACCGATTGAGGCAATCGGCGAGGACGAACTCGAACGCCCGCAACCGGCCGACGAGCCGATCTCCGAGATCGATTCGCAGGACTTGTATCAGGTCATGCGAAACACGATCCAACGCCTAGAGAAAGACCAGACGGCGCGGGGGGACCTGAAGATCCTTTCTCGCACCCTACGCGAGCTGCGTTACGCGTTCACGGTGTTCCGACCTTATCGGCGGCGACGGAAAGTCACCTTGTTCGGTTCCGCGCGGACCACCCCCGATCACCCCGAGTACCTCAGTGCGGTCGAACTTGGGCGACGGATGGCCGAACATGGCTGGATGATCGTCACCGGAGCAGGCGGCGGCATCATGGAAGCGGGGCACAAAGGGGCCGGCCGCGAAGCCTCCATGGGCTTGAATATCATGTTGCCCTTTGAGCAGGGCGCGAACCCTTACATCGATGGCGACTCAAAACTCGTCACGATGAAGTACTTCTTCACTCGCAAGTTGATGTTCGTCAAGGAATGCAGCGCGGTGGTTTGTGTGCCCGGTGGTTTCGGCACGCTCGATGAAGCTCTCGAAACGCTGACGTTGATGCAGACCGGCAAACAGACCATTTTGCCGCTGGTGTTGCTCGATCATCCTGGGGGCAGTTACTGGAGTGACCTCGGCGAGTTCTTCCAGAAGCAACTCTTGAAGAACGGAATGATCAGCCCCGAAGACGTCCATCTCTACAAGATCACCAATTCCGTCGACGAAGCGATCGATGAAATCCTCGGCTTCTATTCGGTCTACCACAGCATGAGGTACGTCAAAGATCGATTGGTATTACGCCTGAAATCACCCCTCTCCAAAGAAAAGCTGGCGTCGATTCAGCGGGATTTCGCCGACATCCTGATCGATGGGAAGATTCGAGCAACGAAGCGCACTGGCCGAGGAAGCGGGTGAACCCGATCTCGCCGAAATGCCGCGTCTGGTCTTTCACTTCAACCGCCGCTCGCTGGGCAGATTGCGGATCCTGATCAATTGCATCAACGGACGAAACGCGTGATCAGCCGGTGGGGGCGGTGGGGGCAGTTGGGCAGTTGGGCAGTGGGCAGTGGGCAGTGGGCAGTGGGCAGTGGGCAGTGGGCAGTGGGCAAATAGAAAAGCCGCGTCGCCCCAACGGGACCACGCGGCTTGACGAAATTTGGGCGATTCGTTGAAACCCGTTAGCTACTCTTGGCGGGCGCCTGAGCGGCTTGAGTCAGACCTGGACGAACTCGCTTGTTGATATCGGTTTCCAGTACTCCGAAAACCGACTCGTGGCGGGCAACCGACATCTGCAACGCGGCCAACAATCGCTTGGCGGTGTAGAAGTTGACGATGATGCGCTGCTTGACCTGAATCGGATCCTTCGGCACGCCAATCGGCTGAGGATTGAGACCGAAATCGACGATCAGCTCTTCAGGCGAACCGGTGACGCGGCAAAAATTGGCATAGGTGGCCATCGCGTTCGCGTCCTCGACTTGGACTTGAAGCGGCTGTTGGGCCTGCGTCTGGGCCTGCTCCGCAGCGGCTGGGGCGGCGGCGGCTTGTGGCTTCGCAGCGTCGGTGCTCTTGGTGTCTGCCATGGATGGTTTCTCCGAAAGGTTTGAGGTGTCTCTCGAGCGTCCCTGCGTCACTAGGACCAGGCAATCACCCGATAGGAAAATTGGGAGACTCGTTGGACGAGTCCTAGAGGGCATGTCAATCGTCTGATGGTGCTGCCCGCTACAACACCTGATCGCAGCCGAATCCGTATCCTACCGACCGGCATTCGAGCTGCAACTTTAGACGACAATGATCGGAACAAAAACGAGGAATTGAAGGATATCAGCCTGTTAAACCGCGAAGAATACGCAGTTTGCAGTCACGTCATAGCTCAAAGTTGAAAGTCTGTGCAATCACGCGCCACAGCCGACTGCCTAACGACATCGGATCGACATGAATCTTTGCTGATCCGCGGTACCCTGGTCGAACTGGCACCGTCTCAACTTGGATTGGGACGCGTGCTTGATAGGAAACACTCCTTGGTTTGATCGCACCCGTCTTCGGATCGATTTCTGTTTGCAGGTCACCACCGGTCTGACTCGACATGTTCATCGACGCCGAATCGAGAGGCTCGTTCGACTTTTCTGTGATCACTCCACTGAACGTTTCCAAACGACGCGAATCAAGTTTCATATCGACGGCTTGGCCGACACGCACCAATTGAACATCGCCCTGGTCAATGATCAACACCGCCTCGAACGCATCCGGCTCTACCGATCTCGCAGATCACGTCATCGGCGGTCAGCAGGGCTCCGCGGTTCCTCTCTTCCAGAGGCGACCCGGTCCATCCCGGTAGACGACCGTCGCCAGTGTCCTGTGCTGCCCGATAGGGTGGCTCGATCACATATCCTTCACGCTTGGCTCTCACCGTCAATCGTTCAATCTCTTCTTCCGTTTCCGCACGCATCGACTGAATCGACTCCAGCAGTTCTTCTTGCGTATCAATCTGCGCTTTGAGTGCTGCGTCGTTACGGCTTCGATAGGCGAGGTTGCGTAGTTGCACGTTGGCAACCTCTTCTTCCCCTTGTAACTCGGCAAGACGAATCTGCAGGTCGGGATTCTTAAGCTGAGCAATCGGATCACCGGCGCTGACGAGCGTCTTGGGCTCAATCGCCCATTCAATCTGCCCAGGCGAGCCGGCGTACACGGCTCCCGCCTCACTCGGATGTACCTCAAACGCGCAATCAATGTGGTGCGGCAGGGGGATGTAGCAAACTCCGGCGATCAGCAGCGGCAAGAATCCCCAGCGAGATCAGCAGCGGGGTGCGTTTCACTTTCGACAACCTCCCAGGGGTACGGCAGAACTTCCAGGTCTGAATGATTGGCTGTGCAATCAGGCCGGCGAAGCCGACCACGGCCACCATTCGGCCGATCACTTGTAGCCCATAGGGCTCCAACACCTTGATCACGAACCAACAGATCGAAAAAACCACGACCCAGCGATAAATCACGCTGGCGATGGTGAACAACCCGAACATGAACCGCCCGCGAGTGGGCAGAAACGGATCATCCTGAAGCTCGAGGCCCAAGCAGGTCTGCTGGAACCAACGCTTCAGCACTTCCGTGCTCTTTTGTCGGAGATTCGGAATCTCCAAAGCATCCATCAGGATGTAGTATCCGTCGAACCTCAACAGCGGGTTTCCGTTGACCAGCACGGTACTGACGACGTTCAAGAACATCATGTTCAAACAGAGATCGTTGATGGTGGTTCCCTGCTCGGTAAACCACCAAACGAATGCGGCAATCGACGCCAGAATCATTTCCACATAGATACCGGCGGCGCCGATCCACACCCGCTTCCATTTATTCGGAAGCATCCACGAATCGGAGACGTTGCAATACAAACAAGGAGTGAAAACCAGCAGCATGAAGCCGATCTCATGGCATTCACCACCGAACTTCTTGCAACTCAAACCGTGTCCAAATTCGTGCAACACCTTCACGATGGCCATCGTCGCCGCCAGGATCAACCATCGATCGGCAGCGAAAAACTGCTGGAATGTGGGAAGTCGTGCGTAGACCGTTTCATACTGACTCGCCAGCAGCAGCGATGCGGTGAGAACCACCAGCACAAAAAAGATCAGCGCCGGTACGGTGAACAGCCAGCCGAACCATGGAATCAGGGCATTGAGAATCTTCTCAGGATCGAATCCCCGGTATCGCAACGCAAACACGTTGGCGAACTTCCCCATCAGCTCCTTGTTGCTCTTCTTCCGGCCACGCTCCCGCAGCGCTTTGCCTTGACCCGGGGAGTTACTGATCACCAGGCCGCTGCGGTGCAACATCCCGATGAATTGTTGAAGATCACCAAAGGTGATCTTCTGCGGCGCGAACCGCTGCTCAAAGCCATCCTTGATCTGCTGCAGACTGACGTGCCCGTCGAGCATGTTCAGGATGAAGTATTCTTCGTCGTGGAAACGAAAGTACTGGAGGCCAACCGGTTCCTTGACAACCCAATAACCGGTCCCCTGATAACGCTGTCGATTAGCGGTCAGGTCCGGCCGTTTGCGCACCGTCAGCGCCCGGGACGAGCTGCTAACGAGAGATTCAGCAAGGGTTGGCATCAGTGAATGGTCGTCAACAACGCGGGATCAACAAAGGATTGGTGGAAATACGAAATGCAGGTGCGGAGAATCGTGCTTTAGAGCACCCCACGTCCATCGGGGATCACGATTTCGGCCCTCATTCCCGGTTTGATGGCCCAATCATTGTCATCGTTCCGGTAATTCTCGATCTCAACCCAAACACGGTGCCGATTGTTCAGGTCAATCTCCATGCTGACGTAGCCAAGCTTTCCGTTGATCTGAATTTCGTTTTCCGATTCGCTGTGAATGGTCACCAGGACCGGTGTGCCCTGCATCACCTGGTTCTTATGACGTAACGCGTCAATGTCTCCTTCAACCCGCAGCCGATCCATTTGAATCAACGTCGCGATCGGCGTACCGGGCTGAACCCACTCGCCAAGCTGGGCGATTCGGGCCTCAATGAAACCGGTCGTCGGAGCCGGCACCTTGCGACGAGTCAACTCGAACTCAGCGATCTTGCGCTCACTCCGCTTGGCGATCATCTGGACTTCCGCGATCTTTTTTTGCATGTCAGCGAGCTCAATCCGCAATTCGGCCCGCTTGGCCTCAAGCCGCTTCTTCTCCATTTCCCAGTACGGGATGGCTCCCTCGCGACGCAGTTCCTTGTAGGCTTCCGATTCGGCGCTGGCCAATTCCTCGGCGTTCTTCGCATCCTCCAGGTTGACATCGTTGGCGGCATTCAGAATCGCCTCTTTTTCCTCCGCCCGCTTCAATTCCAGAGCCAGCGCGGCGGCCGTATCGTCGATCACGGCCAACACGTCTCCCTCGGTGACCGTATCGCCTTCCTCAAACCTCAGTTCCATCAAGGTCCCCTCCGCCTTTGCCGCGACGTTGACCTTGTTGATGTACTGGACCATGCAGTTTTCCGCGCGGATCTGATCGCCCGGAGAAGCCTTTTGCGCGGGCGCCGTTGGCGTGTTGACTCGCTGGACGGGAACCCTTGGGGTCAAGCCTTGCTGAGCTTGGACCCGACCGGTCAGGCAAGCGCTGGCGACCAACAAACCCAACACCAACGTCGGCTGAGTGAATCGCATATCATGAACTCCGAAAGGATGCGGAAACGGTTGAACAGAAACCCGTGCAGTGACCGCCGATGGCGGTGCCTGCTAGAAAAAGAACTTACAACACCATTCATAGATTTCGTGGAAGAAGACGAAACCACTACTTCGCCTGCCACAATGGATTTTGGAGATCACTTTGGCTCCCGGCCTTGGCTGTAGCTTTCTCAGGCTCTCTTGCTCGGGAACCGCCTTCATCTTGATCACCGCACCATGCTCTTCGTTGGCATCTGCCCGCATGGAGACGCTGTTGAGCATCAACTCGGCATCCAGCGGCTCGTCAGGATCGGTCGCCAAGATATAGGTCACATCCAAACTCGCATCAGGTCCGGAAAGCCCCTGTTTGGCCACATACTCGTCCAGATGACCTTCGCGTTTCTCAGGCAGTTCGATTTCCAGGAACAGCGGTTCGTTGAGGTCGGCGACTTCCAACAACACCTGACCCGTCATGATCGGCCGGCTGCGCAGCGTCTTCTCGACGTCCCAGGAAACCACCACGCCGTGAATCGGCGATTTCACAACCAACTCTTCCGCACGCTTGCGATACAGATCCCGCTTTCTCAACAAGACCTGATACTCGGTTTCCAGCTTGTTCTCTTCGGCTTCCAAGGACCGCCGCTCGGAATCTTCCAACTGCCGGCGAAGCCCAAGCTGCCCTTGCACGCGAGTCTTCTCCGCTAGCGTCGTCAAGATTTGACCTTCGACATCCGTCATTTGGATCTCCAAATCACGGTTTCGCATCCGTACCAACTCTTGGCCAGCGTTGACCTCATCGTTGTGGTCGACCAGCACTTCCATGACCTCGCCGTCGATCGGTGCAAAGACTTCACGTCGCTCAAGCGGAAGGAGTGTTCCCTCGGCCTCCAGGGTGAAGTCCTTCTGGATGAATGTCAGCCCCAGGATGACGGCCGCCACCAAACCGAGCACTCCGAGCGTTTTGGGAAGTGTTCGAGCGCGAAGCACCCAAGAGGCTCGCCCCAACGCTCGCCACAGCGGCATCAAGAACAGATTCGTATGGGATCTTGCGATTGGCAATGGCACGAGTTCCATGCTCATAAACCAGGTCACAACGCGCTTTGAAAATGTCATGAGGAATGTCGCTCTCGATCTGCTCCACGATCAATGCGCCGATCACTTCACCACGATGGGCGTGGTCGCGATCGATCTCGCCGGCCGCACCGGTGTCTTGACTCATCCCCAATCGTCGTTCGGGTTCGCGAAGAGGCAACACCACGATGTAACGACCGTACGATTGGTCGACATAATCCTCGAGTGCGTCTTCGATTTGCGGTGGCAAATCTTCGGTCGATCCGTCGTGCCAGAGCGGTTCGCCGGCCGCCACCACTCGCGTGGCCAGATTGTTCAGCGCCGCGACAATATTGGATCGATTCTCGATCGTGTCCTGGCCGCTGATCGCCTGGACTTTGCACTTGCGTCCCTTTTTGATCGCCACACTGACACGATCGCAACCGATGAGCCGGCGTCCCTCGTTGGCCACGATGTACGCGGTCTCTTTCAAGTCCAGCGATTCATGCGAAGCCCGAGCAAACGAATCCGCCTGCTGCCAGAGCGTCTGTCGATCGCCTAACGTCCGCAACTTCTTGCTGCGCAGCCATTCCGACGCCAACTCGCACATCTGCTGCACGAATCGAAGGTAGCCACGCTGCGTATCGGGGGCCGTATCGGGTCGTTGGAACACCTCGATCAACCCGTCATGCTGGCCATCATGCTTGAGGGCCCCGAGAACGAGCAGGTAACGAGTCGGATTTCCCTCGGCATCGCCGTCGGTGGTTCCCGAATAGGGTGGCACCAACATCGATTGCCCGCTGTTGGCCACCCGCTGGATCAATCGCTGATGCCGTGAAGCATCCTCGTTGTCGCTGTTGAGTATCGAGGGTTCAGCATTGATTTGATACTGAAGACGCAGTTGTCGGTCTTCGTCCAAAAGCCAAATCGCACCGCCGGCGGCCGCCAACGCGGTGATCACCCGGGAAAGCAGCTCCGGATAGAACTCCTCGGCCGTCGCACCACCTTTGACCAGCTGCGCAATTTCGTTGACGAGACCTCGTATCTGGGCCTTTGTCTCCTCAACCGTTTGTTGATTGACCGTCATGGGCGTTTCAAGAACTTGAGCGGATTGTCAGGGAAGAATAGGGACGACAGTAGTGAAATGACGCGAATGTCGCCATGTTGACCTGCAAGGGAATTTGAGATTCCGATCTCCCCTCCGCAGACCGTATTGGTTGTCCGGGATGATCGTCACGTTGCCTTTTTGCCTCATGCCTGGACATCTTATACAATTTGTATAAACTCGTCTAGAGGCGAATGGGAAGCGCGTTGCCGCCCCACCCAAATACTGTTCTTTTGTCCACACTCCCTGACCCGAGCTAAGGACGGCCGATTCAGCATGACCCGCAATCCAGCAATGACTGCCCAGGAAGCTAAGGTCGCCATGACGGAATTGGAGCAAGAGCTCAACCGTCTACAGCGGTCCATTCGCCTGGCGATCCAGGCTCAATTGGCAAAGCTGGCGGGTCGATCGCTAGGCAGCCTGGAACAAAACCAGCACTTGGCAGCGTCGATCCACGAGCTGCTCGAGAGCCACGCGTTGCGAGTCCGCTGCGTCGAGTGTGGGCATCCGGCGATCCTGCGTGTCTCGCCCCGCGAAGGATCGGCCCACGGCGTGTTTGTGTTCGACCATACGATTGATGGAAAGCGAACGTTTCACGGCGGCAAGGGCAGCGTTCCGGTGATCCTGTTGGTCGCCAAACCTCCACGGAAGAAGCCTACGTCCCGTGCCGCCGGGTGACATGTGCGACGGCCACAGTTGCAGTCATGTTCTGCTTGCTGCCGATCGAGTCGCTAATCTTGAACTCTTTCGATGATCGCGGACACAATGAAGCGGTCCCGCGACCGGCCGGCCGCGCTCCCTTTCCTACTTCCGGTTTCCTCTCCATGCGAATTGCCCGCGACAGAGCCCTGGCGCTGCTGAGCCAATGCAGGGGAGACGAAATCTGGAGTGTCCAGCATTGTCGAGACCATGGGGTCCCCGAAGCGTGGATCGCCGATCTGGCGGATGCGTTTGAATCAGGCTACCGCACGGACGTAGAAACGATTTACGTGGGGGCAACCTCCACGAATCAATACCATGGTGTTCGCGATCTGGACCTGGCAATCCGACTTGCCGAGTCGATGGGGTTGCAGGTCGACCGCATCACCGCCAACATCCTGGGTCGACGCGCGATGGTCCAGGCGATCAAGCAGGCCCTGTTTGATGGCGAGTGAGCAAAGACCGTCAGCGTGATTAGCCGACGCTCCGCGCCAGTTGCCGAGATTGGATTTTCCACCAACGCGCTCAGGCGGCCTTGCGTGGCAAGATCACGCGGCGTCCCGATCGTCGCAGGTATCGCCAAAAATGACCGGAGCTCCAAAGGCCCGGATCTTCTGCGGCGATAGACAGGAGCGTTCGAACCTGCTGGGAAGGAGGCGAATCCGACTCCTCGATCATCCGCCGGGTGAGCTTGCTGTGACTCAGCATACGCTGACGGTCTTCTTCCGAGATCCGCTCGTCGTCACGATCGAGGAACGGTTCGATGCCATCGAGCAGTTCCAGGATGCTGGCGTTTCGATCACTTGTCTTCTGCGCTTGATGGATCCGAAAGGCAGCCAAGGGAACTTCGATGGCTTGCACGTTCATGCCACTGTCAAAGCCACGAAGCCAGTAATCGAAGTCCATCGTGTAATGGAGCTTCTCGTTGAAATCCCCCAGAAGCCGGGAGAGTCGATAGGACCAAAAGACTTCCGGCTGGATGAAGTTCAAGTTGTTCTTGGGGCGTAGCCAACGTTCCCAAAGATCAACGATTTCTGTCAGGTTTCGAATTTCACCAAGCTGTTGCTTGAGCGGACGACCATCGGCATCCACCTTCTGACAAATTCCGTGCAGCAAATCAATTTGCGGATTCTCCCTGAACGCCTGAGCGACGTGTCGAAAGGCGCCCGGCAAGTAGAAATCATCGCTATTGATATAGCCACAGATGTCGCCGCTGATGCGCAAAGCCCTTGTTGATCGCGTGTGTTTGCCCGCGATCTTTCTCGCAGCACCAGTAGTCCAGTTCCGCATCGTACCGCTGGATGATCTCGAGCGAAGCATCCTGACTGCCTCCGTCCACGAGCGCGTATCGCAGCTCAAAGTCGACTCCGCGTCCTTCCTGTTGGAGAACGCTTTGAATCGTCTGCTCCAAGTAGTCAGCTTGGTTGAACGAAGGCGTGACAATTGCAATCACGGGAAGCTGATTGGAAATGCTAGACATGGTGGCAATTCGTCCCATTCATTCTTTTCGCAACACGACATGGAATCGCATCTGGGCAAGCGTTTGTTTCCGCTAGCAGGGCGGTTTTCCCACGTGACGCGTTGAGCCATTTGGAAGCCCGGAATGCATCAGTCAAGGGATCGCTTCCATGAGTTCTACTTCGGGCATGTGCCCCTGCCACCTGCACAAAATCTGGGCTTCTCGTCATTGCGGGGCATCCCAGCGACGAATTCCGATTTCGTTACGCCGCCTGCTTGATTGGCAATCGGCTTTGTTGCGGAGACGCATGGAGCACGCTCTTGTACAGAGCCTCGTAATCGCGAGAAATGACCTCCGCGTCGTGACGTCGCAGTGCGAGACGGCGTCCCTGGACGCCGCATGCCATGCGAAGATCCGCGTCGTCGTAGTAACGAGCCATGCATTCAGCCAAGCGATGTGGGGAGCGAGCCGGCGCAAGTAGGCCAGTCACTTCTTCTTGAACGATTTCGGGAATGCCACCGACGCGAGTTCCAATGACGGCTGTTTCGCACGCCAATGCCTCCAGCGCCGTTTGTCCGAACGCTTCTTCGAGCGAAGGGATCACAAACGTATCCATTGCCGAATAGATTGGCGATTGCTCCAAGCCGCCCTGCGGTCTGCCCAGATGTAACCAGGGAACCGAGACTCTCGCACGAATCTCTTTACTCGGCTGAAATCCAAAGCTTACCAAGGTCATGTTCGACTTGATCGACTTTGGAAGCTTCTCGATCGCCGCGACGAGGTCCACGAATCCCTTGCGACGATTGCCCATCGCGGCGCAGGCGAATCCGACCACAAAATGTTGAGGGTTGATTCCCAGCCGCTCCTTGCATGCCGTTTTGGGCATCGCCGTGTACGTTTCGGTCGGCAGCGGCAAGTAGATCTGCGAGAATTGCGTTTGTGGTGGCAGGACTCCGGTTGACATCGCCTGGGTTTCATTCCAAAGGCTGTTTCCTACGACGGTCAACTTCAGTTTGGAAAGAGCCTCACGCTTGATGTCACGGCATTCATATTCCAGTGGCAACATCGATGTGGCAGCATCGACATCCCCTTGATAGTGAAAACCGCCGAGATACGGGTTCTGGTCATGAAGCGTCCAGACGACCGGGATGCCAACCTGGGAAAAGAACTCGCCGAAATTGACGAAGGAGCCAACCCAGTGCATGTGAAGGACGTCGACCCCCTGGAGCACCGATGTCAAATCGACACGTTCCAGCGCGACCGGAGGCGAGAACGCTTCGAAAGCGGGATTCGATTTGGCGGCGAGATCGATGCGACGGCTCCAGCAACCGGAAGGACGCCCAAATCGGCGTTTCCACTTCTGCCCGCGAGTCGGTTCGATCCCCGATAATGTGAACGCATCGGTGAGCGACGCATCAACGGGAAGGGCGGAGAACATACGAGACTGCACTCCGCGTGCTCGAAGTCCGTCGTGAATGCGCACCACCGCACCGGCTCCCGCTTTCCAAAGTCCAGTCAGGTGGGCGACATGAATTGACATTCGGCATTGTTCTCCAAGAGAGGCCTCGGCTAGGCAGCTCGACGGGTGGCGAAGATCCAGCTTTGCTTGGCCACGCGACCTTCGGACACGAGAGCCTCTTGGACGTACGGATCGCAAGACTCGCGGATGGAGCTTGGAAGCAGCCGGCATTTGGACTGAAGATCCTCGTCGGTCGTCACTTCGACCAGGTCGTGGGTCTCACCAAGGATTGCCACAATGCGGCTGGATGTACCATCAATCAGATGGTCATGCGTTTCGATCAACCAATCGGCGCATGCTGCCTGATCCCGCGAAAGGCCACTTACCACTTCACTCTCGGTTCCCTCGCAATCCACGATCACCAGTGAATTCGGTTCGAGAGCCTTTTTGAACAGTTCCGCATCAAAGGCGCCATGCAATTTCAGGCGACGTTGGTCAATGCCATTGACTCGTGCGTTTGCCCTGCATTGCTGTTGTGCTTCGTCTTCGGTGTCGAACCCAACGAGCTGCGAGTCTGCGAACAGACGTCCGAAACCAATCAGATAGTAGCCTTCCGCAAAGCCAATATCAATGATCTTGCGATATCGTTCGCGGCGGCTGATCTGTTGAAAGCACGGGCGAAGTTCCGATTCGTATGTCCCGAGCAGCTTGGGCCAGAGCGAGCTTCCAACGGATCGTTCCTGGTCGTACTTCATGCCGACGAACGGACCATCGAGAACCTCGAGCTGATCCAGATACGATGCGCAAGCTCGTCGCGCTCGTTTGTGGATGACGGGGTACCGTTGACGAAAAAAGAATCCGTCCTCTGAGATTCGGCGAGCCGCTTCCCAGAGCCAAGTCACTCTTCATCATGACTCGCGTGACGCGTCGAGCAAGGGAATGGAGTGTCTTCTTCATGGTTGGCTTCAATGGGTTGTGGTTCTAAGCGCACTTGGCTCGCTCGAGCGAATAGCCAAACCTGGCGAGTGTCGCTCCCGCCTGGTCCTCAAACCTTGCGATTTGCTCAGGACTCAACTCGGATCGGTAACTCCCCGAGACTCCCTTGCGTACGAACTTCCTATCTTTCGGCCAGGCCGGGTGATTCCATCCGAGCGTCACCTCTCGTTGCTGCATCTTGGCGACGCTGTGTTCCTTGGGCCAACTCTTCGAGTCTCTCCCTTGAAATGTCCACTTCGAGAAATTCTGCGACGCGATAGAGTTCACTGGCGCAGCGTTGCTTCAGATCCTCATAGCGAACGACCAAACGCTCAGCATTGAACGGGTTTTCCTCCCAGGCTTCGACATATTCGTGCCACTGGCAAGGATAGAGCCCCGCTCCGGACTCAATCATTTCATCGAAAGAATGCTGGACGCCGAGGGCGTCGTGGTAGTGCTTGTAAGAGCACAACGCGTCGCGTCCATCTCGGATGATACTGATCACGCGCTGATACTGTTTCCGCGGCAGATCGTGGGTCTTGAAGGCCATGCGGCCGAGGAACCGCTTGTAATGGCGTTTGAAATGGACGTCAGGGACGAGCTCCTGGACCAGCGTATCGGGCATCGTCTCTGGCTTGAAATCAAACAACATCGCCGCGACCAATAGCTGCAGCCAAGTATTGCCTGACTTTGGAAAACCAGCGATGAACACGTCCTGCGGTTCCACCGCTTCGATAGTGGCAGTATTCCGTGTACTGCTTGTGCGCATGCTTTTTGCGATGGAAGAATCGAGAGAGGCGGCTCATGGATAACGCTCGGAATCATCAGGATGTTGGAGGAATTGCAAGGAATCGGGTGGTTGGCAAACCGAGATTGCCCGCAACAACGAAATCGCAAACCTCCCCCAGGAGCTGCCTGCTAGCCCCAGTCCGCTGGTAAAGCGAACAAACGGTCGGATCGACACAATCGGAACAACCGCTCTCTTCTGATTTCGGTACATCAGAACTGAATCTTGAATCGGATTCACGACTGAACTAGCGTGGGACTTTTCATCTCTTGTCCTGGAGTATTCCCCATGAAGTGGGTCAAGCAAAACGCTCGTTTCCCTCGCAGCCAGTCGAATCGAAAAGGGCTTCGTTGGCGTTTGGCTGAGTTAGAGGCTCGTCTGATGCTCGCCGGAGATGGAGCCCCCGCGGTGGCCGCCTGCGTGGCTGCGACCCCAGGGCAAGGTTCCGCGGCAGTCGCCGAAGCCTGCGTTGAACATCAGGTCATGTCCTCAGTTGCGGCCGACCATCTCGTCATCTTGGACTCCGCGGTCGCAGGCGACTCCGCCTGGGCCGATGTCGCTCCCGAGGGCGCGGTGCTCGCCGTCCTTTCGTCCGACGGAGATCCGATTGCGGAGATCAGCAAAATTCTCAGCCAGCACACTGGTCTGAAATCCGTTCATCTGTTCTGCCACGGCCAAGACGGAGTCTTGCATCTTGGGCGGGGAAGAGGTGACCGAGCAGACCGTTCAGGAGCGCGCAACCCAACTGCGACAATGGGGACGCGCGTTTCGCAGAGGGCGGAGACTTTTTGATCTACGGTTGCGACGTGGCTGCTGGATCGAAAGGCGTTCGCTTGATTTCGACGCTCGCCGATCGAATCGGCGTCGATGTGGCCGCTTCGACCGACCGCACTGGATCCGTCACAGTTCGGCGGGGACTGGGACCTGGAACTGCAAGTCGGCACCATTGACTACGCCCAAGTGATTCGCCGCGAACAACTCGATAGCTATCAGGGCTATCTCGGTATCGAGATTTGGGCGGCCGGTCAAATTGGCGAAGAATTGATGGAGCTACAGATCGGAAACCGGATCGTCGCCTCGTGGTCCTTGGAGAACACCGACGCGACACAAGGCCAATTCGGACTCTTCACCTACAACCAAGACGGCATCGCGCCGGACGACATTCGAATCAACTTCGTCAACGACTACTTTGATGAGGTCAACGGTCGGGATCGAAATCTGTACGTTGATCGTATCGTCGTCGACGGTGTGACCTACGAAGCCGAAGATCCATCGGTCTTCACATCAGGTGTATATGTTGAATCGGCGGGAGGGCTCACCTCGGGCTACCTGCAAACAGAGATCGTTCATAGCTTTGGCTATTTCCAGTTTGCAGGACCAGCCCTGTCAACCGGTACGACCATTGACTCGCTAGACGGGATGAACTTGAACGGCTCGGCTTCCTACGAAGGGGCTGCACTTCAGTTGACCGGGACCGGAGTCCGACAAGCCGGAAGCGCATTCAACAACTCTGCGATCACGATCAACGAATCGACCTCCTTTCAAACCTCGTTTGCTTTCCGCATCGGCGGTGGCAGCGGCACAACGGGCGCCGATGGGATGGCGTTCCTCCTGCAAAACTCACCTCAAGGGGTGGATGCTCTCGGGCGAGCCGGCGGCTACCTCGGATACGACACGATCTCGAGCAGCCTTGCCATCGAATTCGACACTTTCAAGAACGGTGGCGATGCATCGGCTAATGGAGTGGCAGTTGTCTTGAATGGCCAAACGCGTAACGCGATCGCAGAAGCAACTGCGCCGTTCGACCTCAATAGCGATACACAGTACTTTGCCTGGGTCGACTATGATGGCACCACCAATCAACTTTCTGTCTACGTATCCGAGACGGAAACAAAGCCAGCAACCGCCATCTTGGAAACGCAGGTCGAGTTAGACAAAGTCGTTGGTGACGCGGCATTCGTCGGCTTCTCCGCCGGGAACTTCAACCAGCCGAACTACCATCAAGTCCTCGCATGGAACTTCACAACCGACGGGCCGACGGTTGGCAGTAGTCCTGGTGCTTTCGCGCTGGCGAACAACGAAGTCACCGTTGGGGAAGGCCAAGGAAGCATCACGATCGAAGTCCAACGGGTGGGTGGCAGCTCGGGACCCGCGTCGGTTGATTTCCTCACGATCAGCGGCAGCGCTGTGGATGGGCAAGATTTTGCAGGAACCGCCGGGCGTCTTCTCTTCGAAGATGGCCAAACGAGCCAGTCGGTCACGATCAATCTGATCAACGATTCGGACACCGAGTCGTTGGAACAGTTCGAATTCCGCATTCAGAACCCGAGTGGCGCCGGACTAGAAACAACACAGTCGACCCGGATCAGCATCGCAGATGATGATCTCGGTCTGCCCGATTACGCCACGTTCGCATCAGCATCGGGGCTGAAAACCAATGGGTCTGCGTCGATCGTCGGTAATGAACTGGTACTCACCGATCTTGGCAAAAGACAGGCAGGCAGCGCCTTCTTCGAAGGACCACTTGCCATCGACAGTTCTACCTCGTTCCAGTCAGCGTTCTCCTTCAGCATGGGCCAAGGCAGCGGCACCACAGGAGCCGATGGTCTGACCTTCATGCTGCAGAACTCGTCAGCCGGTTCGACAGCGCTTGGGCGTGCCGGTGGATTCCTGGGATATGACTCGATCGGCAAAAGTCTGGCCATCGAGTTCGATACTTTCAAGAACCCTGGCGATGCGGGCGACAACACCATCGCGGTGGTACTCAACGGCAACACCCGCAATCCGATCGCCGAGGTGACAGCACCCTTCGATCTCAACAACGGCTCCCCCTACTTTGCTTGGGTCAACTACGACGGTGGTACCAACACGCTTGCCGTCTATTTGTCACAGTCTGCTGACAAACCAACCAACGCCGTGCTAACAACGCAGGTCGAATTGGACCAGGTCCTGGGTAACAGCGCCCTGGCCGGATTTACGGCAGGAAACTACGACAATCCCAACCGTCACGCGATCACTTCTTGGTCACTTCTCCTTGATTCGGTACCCGCCCCCAGCGAGGGCCCGGGAAGCTTCTCGCTGGTGACCAGTCAGATGACGGCGGTGGAAAATCAAGGCGGAGTCACGTTTGAAGTCCGCCGAGTAGGCGGCAGTGTCGGCGAAGCGTCGATCGACTTCTTTACCGTTGGCGGTAGCGCTGTTGAGGGCGAGGATTTCATCAATCAGTCCGGAACCCTGATCTTCGCCGATGGCGAGACAAGCAAATTCATCACGGTCCAACTTATCGATGATTCCATCGAGGAATTGACCGAGCAATTCAGTGTGCGAATTGACAATCCAAATGTTGCCAGCCTGCTGGCCCCACGTACGTCGCTCGTCACGGTTCTGGATGACGAGTCAGGTCTTCCTCGCTATTCGTCCTTTGCTTCCCAGGCTGGCATGAACCTCAACGGCTCGGCTGCGTTTCTCGATGGCCAGTTGGAGTTGACGGGCATCGGCAAGCGACAGGCGGGCAGTGCCTTTTACGAGTCGCCGATTGCGATCGACAGCTCGACATCGTTCCAGTCCTCGTTTTCATTCACGATCGATGGTGGTAGCGGTGCCGCGGGGGCCGACGGTCTGACGTTCCTATTGCAGAACTCTCCCGAGGCTGCCGACGCCCTTGGTCGTGCAGGAGGGTATCTGGGATATGACTCCATTTCCCGTAGTGTGGCCATTGAGTTCGACACATTCCAAAACCCCGGTGATGCCTCTGCGAATTCGATCGCCGTGGTGATCAATGGCGAAACTCGCAACGCGATCTCGGAAGCACCGGCATTCTTCGACTTGAACAATGGCACGGAGTACCACGCCTGGGTCGACTACAATGGCGACAGCGATACGCTTGCAGTTTATCTCTCGGAAACCGATGAAAAGCCCTTCTTTGCATTGCTGAAGACACAGCTGAAGTTGGATGAAGTGGTTGGCGACTCTGCCTATCTAGGTTTTTCAGCCGGCAACTATGACAAGCCTAACTTCCATCGCATTGGGTCCTGGAACTTTGCCTTGGACACGCCGCCTGAGGATCCGCCGTTGAACCCGAGCGGTGACATTGTCGAGCAGGATCTGTACACCGGATTCAATCAACCGCTGGCTCTGAATTGGTCACCGGATGGTCGCAATCTCTACGTCGCTGAAAAAGGGGGGGTGATCAAGGTGGTTCGAGACGGAGCGGCCACGCCAACGGTTCTGATCGATATCTCCGATCAGGTGAACAATATTCAAGACAGGGGGCTGATCGATTTCGCGATTCATCCAGATTTCGAGGAGAACGGCTATGTGTACCTGCTGTACACCTATGATCCGCCCGAAGTCTTTGACAACGTTGGCAACACGTTTGCGGGACCGGATGGCCGAGGCAATCGTGCAGGTCGGTTGATGCGAGTCACGGCCGATGCCTCGACCGGATTCACCACCATTGTCCCGGATAGCGAGGTCATTCTGCTTGGCACCAACAGCACCTGGGAGAACATCAACGCGTTCGTCGACAGCACGGTCAAATTGAATGAGCCTCAAGCTGGCTATATTCCGGGCGTGGGATACCTCAATGACTTTATCAACAGCGATAGCCTCAGCCATACGGTTGGCAGCCTGGCCTTTGCACTCGATGGAAGTCTTTTTGTCTCGATCGGCGATGGTGCTAGCTTCAACCAAACGGATCCACGAGCACTTCGCGTGCAAAGCCTGGACAGCCTCTCCGGCAAAGTACTGCGGATCGACCCGCTGACCGGACAAGGTCTTTCCGACAATCCGTTCTTCAACGGCGATCCCGATGCCAATCGATCCAAGGTCTATCAACTGGGACTTCGCAATCCATGGCGTCTGAGCGTGGATTCGATAACCGGTCAGTTGCTGATTGGGGAAACAGGGCTTTCCAGTTACGAAGAAATCAACTCTGGTGCGCCCGGAGCCAACTTCGGCTGGCCATTCTACGAAGGTGGCCAAGGAGTCAATGTGCGCACCCCTGGCTACAAAGACCTACCACAGGCCCAGAGCTTCTATAACAACGTCGCCGCGACCCCAGCTCAGATCGCTCTGCAGCATCAAGCGGGTTCGGACGTCGTCGTGCTCGGAGGGGTCGTCTACAACAGTGACCTCGGGATCCAGTACGAAGGGGATGTCTTCTACAACGACATGTATCGAGGGGTCGTTCGCCACGCCAATATCGACGCCAACGGTCATCTGTATGGATCCGAGGTATTTGTAACCGGCGCCCAGTTTGTGGTTGATATCCAGCAGGGAGTCGATGGGTCGCTGTACTATGCGAACCTGGTCGAAGGAACGGTTGGCAAGTGGGTGATCGCATGATCTGCCTGAACCAATCACCATCGGGCAGCCGGCACGACCATGTCCGGCGCGGGACCTTGCATTCCACACAATCGTCGCAATAGGAAGATCCAACGGACTCCGGCAAAAGTCGGCCCAACAAGCTGTCGCTCGCCTTCGAATCCGCTTCGCTCTGACCTAACCTCTTGTGTCGTGAAAATAGATCACACTCGGGGTGCAGTCATGAGCGAAATGACCAATCAAATCAGCGGCCTGAGTAAGGATTTGGGAGGAGTTTTCGTATATCCTGCCCATGCCTCGGCAGAGCGTACAACTGCGGCAATCGCCGAACACCAGGCCGCACGAGATGCTTGCGTGATGATCATCGATGATGAAAAGCTCAACATCGAGGTGGTCAAAGCCTACCTGAAGGAAGTGGGATTTGAGAACTTCCTCTCGACGACTCACTCGCCGAGCGCGGTCGAGATGCTGCGCAATCACCAGCCGGACATCGTGCTTCTCGACATCAACATGCCAGAGGTTTCTGGTCTAGAAATTCTGGCCGAGATGCGGCAAGACACGACACTGAAAATGATTCCTGCCTTGGTTCTCACCGCGGCAAACGACCCCAAAATCAAGCTCCAGGCCTTGAGACTCGGCGCATCGGATTTCCTGGCCAAGCCAGTCGATCCCAGCGAGATGACGCTGCGTGTGGAAAACGTCCTCGCCGTGAAGGCCTATCAGGATCACTTGGCCGAGTATTCGGAGCGTTTAGAGCGACAGGTTCGCATTCGAACCGAAGAGCTCGAGCGATCGCGACAAGAAGCGATCCATTGCCTGGCGCGTGCCGGCGAGTACCGCGATGACGATACCGGTCATCATGTGACCAGGGTGGGCCGCTACTCTGGCCTAATCGCTTCTGAGCTTGGTTTTCCGCAGGCGGCTGTTGAGCTGATCGAACAAGCGGCTCAGCTTCATGACGTCGGCAAGATTGGCATTCCGGATTCGATCCTGCACAAGCCAGGAAAGCTCGATCCGCGCGAGTACGAAATCATTCAAACTCACTGCGGCATTGGCCGCCGAATCATCAATCCACTGAGCCACGAAGAATCGGTCCGCCTGAAATCGCATACGTCGATCGGACTGAAAATCATGGGGTCGACTCATTCGCCAGTGCTTCGGATCGCAGCCGTGATCGCGGCGTCGCACCACGAAAAATGGGATGGATCCGGGTACCCACTAGGCCTTTCGGGAGAAGCGATTCCACTTGAAGGGCGAATCGTCGCGGTGGCAGATGTCTTTGACGCGCTCAGTTCCGCTCGACCGTACAAAGAGGCTTTCCCGATCGACAAGTGCATCGAGATTCTGGCCGATGGCCGGGGAAAGCACTTTGATCCAGTCGTTCTTGACGCCTTTCTTCGTCGCAAGGAGGAAGCGATTCGCATCCGCCAAGAGTATGATGACAAAGACCACGATCGAACGTGGTAATCGATCGGTCGTCTGCCGCTTCCCCGCTCGTCTTCATGAGCAGACGGCGACACACTAGTGCAGCGTCAGCATTTGGTTTTAGGGTTGCTGGCGAAAAGGTGTCAGACACCAAAAAGTCAGACACGAAAAAACCAGACACCGATAACCGGAACGGCCCGAAGGATGCTTCGCATGTTTGCTGTCGGACCCCTTTTCGCCGATCGACGTCACCCCCATTTTTAGATTTGACGATGCAATAGTGGTCATCCATGACGAGCGAATCCAGGCGTGATGCGGAGGTGGCAAGGCCAAGTAAGGGCGAGGCTGTTTCCTCACCCACCGCTCTGAGCAATCTGATCGCTTCCTCGATACTGCTCGCTGGATTTTTTTTGCCACACTCGGTTGATTGCGATGACCAATCTCATCGACCGATCTCGATCGCAAGGAAGGTCGTCACCGAGACTAGCGAGCCGAGTGAGTACCTGGCACTCGCTATGTTTTGGCCATTCGCGTTTGCAGGTTTGACGCTGCTCGTAATCGTCGTGCTCGTCTTCGCCCGCCCCCGCTGGGTTGAGCATGCTTTGATCGGAATACCGATCAGCATGACGGCCGCGTTAGCCTTCATATGGTTTCTGTTCTTATTCAGTGGAACCAGTGGCAGTCGCATGGCCATGGCCATCGCCGTAACAGCCGTTCCCGCCGGAACCTGCGTGGCGTTAAGAATGATTTGGTTGTGTCGATCGGGACGTGTCGCTGCAGCGGCGGCTTGGGGGCAGGGCTTCCTCTGTGTACTCGCCGCGTTCTCATTGCGATGGTTCTGGTTTCCTCCAATCACTCGCCTACTCTGGGGTGGCGTGCTGTCGATCGGATCCACGATGCTAATGATGTTTGCATCCTGGTACTGGATCACGCGAGCTCGGCATGATCTTTACGATCGTTCGCTGAAGCCTCTGCCTTTTCAGATTTCCTTGCGTCAAATGATTATCGCGATCACGCTGACGGCCATCGCACTGACGTACTGGAGTGCCTTGGGATCTCAATAGATGAACGATCCAACAGCGATTTTAGACGGCTAGGAATTTTCAGAATCAGAGCCCGTTGCGGCACATTCCAATCGTGAAACGGTAGCATGCAAGACGCCAAGGGCTTCCGATGCCGCTGGAAAATCAGCAGCGAGGACAGCGCGCTCCAGTGAGGTCGCCGCGTCGACTGTCTGTTCCGCGACGACTGCGTGTGCCGTCTCCCGAATCACACGAGCAATTCGTTTCGCGGGTTCCAAATCGCGGTTTTCAATCGCATCTCCAAGTTTGGGAAGCAGGAACTTCATCCTCGCAATCGCTTCTCGAACGATCCGCTCGATGAGCGTCGGATCTCCACCGAGAATTTCGCCCGCGACATCCCAGTCGATGATTTTCCGACTCGGCTCGGCCGCCCGCGATGACTCGTCCGCGGGGGATGAATTGACCTTGGGACGTTCGATGCGCAGTGTCGACAAGGCCCGATACAGATCTTCCTTCTTGACGGGCTTGGAGACATATTCGTCCATTCCTGCTGCAAGGCAGCGGTCTCGGTCGCCTTTCATTGCATGGGCCGTCATCGCGATGATCGGGATTCGTTGGGCAGCTCCGTTTTCTAGTTCACGAATTTGTTGCGTCGCCTCGAGACCGTCCATTTGCGGCATCTGCACATCCATCAAGATCACATCGTACTTGCCGTGTTGGAAGGCACGCACGGCTTCTAGTCCATTCTCTACCACGTCAACCTTGTGTCCCCACTTGCTCAGCAAGCCAACCGCCATGGTTTGATTCGCTTTGCCATCTTCCACCAGCAGGATCGAGAGCGGCGGCACGTGACGGTCTACCTGCGAGCCATTGGCGGCAAGTGGGTCTCGCCTCCGTCTGCCGGCGTGTTGCTCGACCGCACCAGCGATCGTTCGAATGAACTCCGACCGCTTGACTGGCTTGATCAGTTGGGCATGCACACCCAGTTCTTCACAGCGCCGAATATCGCCCGGCCGGATTGCTGACGTGAGCAGGATCACGGGAATTCGGACGAAGGCAGAATCCGATCGCACCTCGCGAGCGACGTCGAACGCGTCGGCCGAGGACATCTGCGCATCCAACACAAGCACCAGGTCGCGGTTGTTCTGGGAAAGTCCATTCCGAAGCGACGCCATTGCCTCCGCTCGGTCCGTAAATGGCTCCAGCTTTGCCTGAACCGATGACAGTATCTCAGACAGGAACGCCTGATTGCTGGGGGAATCGTCAACGAGCACCACGGTAACGTCCGAAAGGCAGGTTGCCTCAACGTCGGGCAACTCGCTTCCACGCTTCATTCGAGCGGTGAAGAAGAACGTGCTCCCCTCACCTGGACAACTCTCAACCCAAAGCTCGCCGGACATCGCCGACACCAACCGCGAGGTGATTGCCAACCCGAGTCCCGTTCCACCATACTCACGCGTCGTGGACGTATCAGCTTGTTCAAACTCATGAAAGACGGCATCGAGTTTGTCAGCGGGAATTCCGATTCCCGTATCGCGAACGCTGAACTGCAGTAGCATGTCATCTGGTCGCAGCTCGAGCAACTTGACATCCACCGCGACTTCGCCGTCCTTGGTGAACTTGATCGCATTCCCCAGCAGGTTGACAAGTATTTGGCGGAGCCGAACCGGATCACCCACCATTCGGTCGGGGACGGAAGCTTCGACGTTGCAGAAGAGTTCGATTCGCTTTGCCTGGGCCCGGATCGACAGCGACTTGACGCTTGTCGCGATCTCACCGCGAATTCCAAACTCGATCGCCTCAAGCTCCATCCTGCCTGACTCGATCTTCGAAAAGTCGAGGACCTGATTGATGATTGACATGAGAGACTCGGCCGACTCAGCAACCGTTTCAAGATACTCGCGTTGATTCACATCCAATTCAGTGTCCAAGACCAGCTCCGTCATCCCAATGATCGCATTCATTGGTGTCCGAATCTCATGGCTCACGTTTGCCAAAAAATCGTTCTTGGCCCGGCTCGCCTCTTCGGCGACGTCGCGCGCACGACGCAGTTCACGGTTTGCTTCTCGCGCCGCATCGCGCGCATCGGTCAGTTCCTGCTCCGCCTGCTTGCGTGCGCTGATGTCCGAAATGGTAGCCTGCAACAACTTGCGATCACCAAACGGCAACGGCACGAGTCTCACTTCGCAGGGGATGTCGTTTCCTTCCGCATCCCGATGCACCCAATCGAAAATCATTCGTTTTCCTGACAGAGCTGTCTCAATCATTTCCTGCGCAAGTTGGGACGACGGAACTCCGCCAGGTTGATACGCGGGGCTCAGTTCGGACTGGATGATGCTTGACGATCTCTTCACGACTCATCTTGAACAGGGTCTCGGCATGCCGATTGGCATCACAAAATCGGCCCTGGTCAATATCCAGTGTCACGTTGGCATCGGGCGAGTGTTCCACGAGCAGACGAAAACGGGTCTCGCTTTCCCGAAGCTGGATCTCAGCCAATTTCTGCTTGGTGATTTCGTGAGCAATGCCAAACGTCCCGACGATCTCACCCGCCTCGTTCTGCAAGGGCATCTTCGTCACAAGTACCCAGCGGGGATGTCCGTTGCTGTTGACCGGCTGCTCCTCCTTGTTGAGGATCGGAATTCCGGTCTCAATGATCTTGTTGTTCATCGGCCCCTGCCTCTTGCGGCAGTTCGCCCTGCCAGATATCAGCATCGGTCTTGCCGACGAAGTCAGCGGGATCGTCAATCCCCGCGTCGAGGGCCATCGCGTGATTGACCTTCAGGAACTTGCCCTGGCGGTCCTTGAAGAAAACGGCATCCGGAATGTTGTCGACCAGGCTGTTCAGTAGAAATCGATCGCGATTCAGCTGAGCGTTCGTTTCTTCCAGCTCCCGCGTTCGGCTGGTTACCGTCTGATCAAGGCTCAGGTTGACATCGCGAAGCTTACGATTGACCTGCAACAGCTTCTTTTCGACTCCGAGATAGGATCGAACCGCAACAAGAAAGGCTGCGACGTACGCAATCACGCGCAACACGTGCCACCACCACCAGGTCGGGTCCCAGTAGTTGGAAAAAGAAACCAGTAAACTCACCGCCGCCAAGAGTGTCGTTTGAACTGCGAAGAGCCAGTCCGTGATGTCGTACCGTTGATGAAATCGACGGACAAAGAACAGCAGCGGCAGCGGCAAAACCGAGTCCGCCGATTTGATGGAGCCAGATCGCTACCGGCCCGAACATCAGCTGATCAGAAATCGTTGGAACCAGCGTAGGAAACGCCAAGGATCCAATGCCCAGACGAGAAGGCAGAGACGATCGCCAGGCAAGGGATCAGGATTCGTGCCGACTTGGGGATCCAATCCGAACCTGTCCACACCAAAGAGAACGCCAGCCCTCCAAGGAGCACCGCGATCGAATGGAGCCAGATGGTGGTGTTATCAGGAGTCGCCGTCACGTGCAGGACATCCAAGACGCCCATCGCTGCGAAACCGGTCGCAGCCCATGTTAGGTAGTCGCGTTCTTTCCCACCGGTGTGCTGCTCAACAACCAGAATACTCGCGATCAAGACGGCAAGAACTCCGCCGAGTGTCTCCAGCGATGCGTGTAGCGGAAGATTCACTCGCTCGCAGCGTTCCGAAATGCACCGACATCCAGATTCCGATGACGGGCAACAAAATCGAGAGGGTGACTCCACAAGTCGTCAAGACGATTCGCGATCTTGGAGACATGGAGGCAACAAACTCCTAACCATCAAACGGTCACATCATTCGGAAATGCATTATATCGCTCCCCCCGCAACCAGGGTGGCGTACAGACGTATAGCATTCGAGAATTATCTCTGTGACCGTGGGCAACGGTGTCAGAGAAGGGGCGAAGCGCAACGATGCAGCGGAAGCTGCTACGGAACGGGATGGTTGCCTTCGATGACGGAGAACTCGGCGTAAACCGGTAGCTGACTGCTTACCGACTCGGCCTGAGCATTGTTGAGGCTGTACTGGCGCGGATAGTCCAGCACGCCGCCGCGGCCTTGTACTCGCTGGTGGTCTTCATATCGACCACGATGTTGCTGGTCTGATACTTGCCGAAGATATCCGTTGGCCGGCTACTGACCGCCGCGCGAACTCGCTCACCATGCATCGTTGGAATCAGATAAGCATCATCAGCCTGAAAAAGCCCGACGAAGACGACGTCGTCCTCCCCGCGACCGTCGCGTCGAATCGCCTCCATCATCTCCCCAAGCAAGGCAACTTCGCCGGGAGCTCGGGCAAGATCGATCCGGATGTTGACCAGCGAGAACGTCCATGCCTGGCTCGGCGGTGGCTCCGCGGCACGAAACCAAGCAACGAGCGGATCGAAGGTGAGTTTGTTGTCCGGGTCTTGGATCGTGTAAGTTTGCTGACGATCAACACGGACGCGTGTGGTATCGAAAATGAAGGCCAGCTGTTCTGGTCGATCATCCGGTCCGGTGGATTTTCCCAACACATAGTCGTAGCGGCTCTCACCATCGTTGATCGAGTCCACCAGTCGTGAAACGAGGTCTCTCTCAATCGAAGCAATCTGCTGAAGAGCGACGATGTCAAACCGTCGGATCACTCGCGCCAAGTTCTGCCGGGCTATCGGATTGGCGAGCTTGGTTGGTCCGAATCCATCAAGGGCCCAAGAAGCCACGCTCAAGTTGGCGGGAGCACGGAGAGTCGGGTTGACAGGAGCGACCTTGCTCGGAGCCATGCTCCGCGTCAACGTAAACGGATTCTCTGTTCCTGTGGATTCGGTCGCATCTGCGCACGGCCGGTGGCGTACCCAGAATCATCGGCTCCTGGTGATACGCGATGAATGTCGACTCCTCCAGCTCGCCCTTTGGACTGATCGACACCTCATCAAGACCATCGATCTCGTAGTGCCGAAGGAAATACCACCCCCCGCCGACCAGGAGCAGCACCACCAAAGCCGCTTGAATCGGATTGCCGCGATCTGATTCAGACATGTCGGTTCAGGAACAGAAAGTTTGGGGGATTCGATGGACGAGCGAAGACGTCTCCGAGACGATCAGTATTTCACACCATCTTTAAGGATCGATCGTTCGCGGCTCGTTCGTGACACGACTCCGTAGATTGAGCTCGCTTTGCCGCCGGATCGCAGTCGCGACCACTTTGGATGTCGGAACCTGCAGGTCCGTCAAACTTTGTCTTGACGAATTGTGAGGAACATACGGTGCAACCGACCACCAAATACTTCCTCCGGCGGTTGCCGTGGCGGAGGATCGTGCACCGGCCCGCCCACAATTCGATTCCCCGGTTCCTGACTTTCTCCGGCAAGATCGGTATCCTGAGGACTTCCCCGTCAATAACCCATGTGTTTTGACACAGCCCAGTCCTTGTCGAGCTGAAAATCCCGTGAGTGAAGTAATCAACGTTGAAGTCCCGACAGTCGGTGAATCGATTAGCGAAGTCCAAATCGGCCAATGGTTTAAGCAGGAAGGCGACTGGATTGCCGAGGGTGAGGACCTGGTCGAAATCGAAACGGAAAAGGCATCGGTGCAGATTCCAGCCCCCGCTTCGGGAATCATTCAGCGGATTCTCAAGGAATCAGAAGCGTTTGCGACCGTGGGCGAGGTCATCGCCTCGATTCAACCCTCCGATCAACCCGCATCCGGATCCAAGGCAACAGCCGATGCCGAATCCAGCGCTCGGGCACGGCTCGTCGCCGGCGACTGCCGCCCCGACGACTGCCGCAACGGCGTGCCGCAACGGGCGTAGCCGCGACGGGCGTAGCCGCGACGACTTCGGGTCCAGCCTTTGTCATGCCGGCCGCCCAGCGACTGCTTGATGAGCATCGCCTGACCGCTTCGCAGGTGCCGGCAACCGGACCAGGAGGACGTCTGTTGAAGGAGGACGTCTTGGCGTTTGTTCGATCCCGCGGGCCAGCTCCTGCGGCGCCCGCGCCCAGCAAACCGCCAGCAGCGGCAATCTCAAACCAAACCCAGGAGAGAAGGGCAGCATCATCGAGCCTGATTACGGATGGGCCCGCCCATCGCGCCGAGGAGGTCAAACCCCTCAGCATGTTGCGTCGAACGATCGCAGCCCGCTTGGTCGAAGCCCAACAAACCGCTGCCCTGCTGACCACCTTTAACGAGATCGACATGGAACCGGTGATGTCGTTCGCAAGAAGTATCAAGACCGATTCGTCGAACGACATGGCTGTAAGTTAGGCTTCATGTCCTTTTTTGCGAAAGCTGCCGTCGAAGCCCTGCGTCGTTACCCCGCCGTGAATGCTGAGATCCGCGACGACAACATTGTCTACCGTCACTACCAAGACATCGGCGATCGCGATTGGCGGCGGAAAAGGACTCGTCGTCCCCGTGCTTCGAAACGTCGAAAGGATGTCGTTTGCGGATATCGAGTTGGCGATCAACGAGTTTGTCAAACAAGCGGGCGAGAATCGGCTTCAGGCTGATGACCTGATCGGTGGCACGTTTACGATCAGCAACGGTGGTGTCTACGGTTCACTCTTGAGCACTCCGATCGTGAATCCTCCGCAAAGTGGAATTCTTGGATTGCACTCGATTCAACAACGACCTGTGGCGATTGACGGTAACGTTGTGATTCGCCCCATGATGTACGTCGCGCTCACCTACGATCATCGCATCGTCGATGGACGCGAAGCCGTCGGCTTCCTGCGGACGGTCAAAGACGTGATTGAGGACCCGTCAAGGTTGTTCCTTGAATTATAAGCACCATGGACCTAGTAGGCATGCGGTCGGAAGCCAGCCGACGGGTCCGGCACAGGAGGCGAACACCGATTAGATACGAAGAGTCTCATGCATCCCAGAATCCTTTCCCTTTGCGCCGCGATTCGTCGTTCTGTTCGCCGGCCGTTGCATTGCGGAGTCACCGGCCGTCGATACGTCGCGTGGCGACGCGTTGATTGCCGAGTACTTTCGCGCAGAAACCGAATCTGCTCACCGATCGGTGTCTGGATGAGATCAAGACGCTCGAGGATTGGACAAGTCGGCGAGAATCGTATCGGCAGCAACTCCTTGAGATGCTCGGGCTTGACCCGATGCCAAGTCGTTCTCCCCTGAACCCTGTGATCACGGGAACCATCGAGACCGACGAGCTGATTGTCGAGAAGCTTCACTTCCAGTCCCTTCCGGGGCTTTATGTCACGGCCAATCTCTATCGACCCGCCAAACAGGACGAACCGCTGCCGGCGATCCTCTACGTCTGTGGACACGGAGGTGTCAAAAAGGATGGGGTCAGCCTTGGAAACAAGACGCACTATCAACATCACGGCGCCTGGTTCGCGCGAAACGGCTATGTTTGCCTGACGATCGACACGATCCAGCTCGGTGAAATTGAAGGGCATCCATCACGGCACTTATCGCGAGGGCATGTGGTGGTGGAACAATCGAGGTTACACGCCGGCCGGTGTTGAGGCTTGGAACTGCGTCCGCTCGCTCGACTATCTCCAATCTCGAAGTGAAGTGGATGGACAGCGACTGGGTGTCACCGGCCGCAGTGGTGGTGGTGCCTACTCTTGGTGGATCGCTGCCATCGACGATCGCATCCAAGTCGCGGTTCCCGTCGCCGGCATTACCAGCTTGAAGAATCACGTGATTGACGGCTGCGTCGAAGGACACTGCGATTGCATGTTCATGGTCAATACCTATCGCTGGGACTACCCGATGGTCGCCGCCTTGGTTGCACCACGGCCTCTGCTGATTTCCAACACGGACAAAGATCGGATCTTTCCCCTCGACGGTGTGATTGACGTGCACTCGAAAGTTCGCCGGATCTATGAACTTTACGATGCCGGGGAGAATCTTGGATTACAGATCACCGAGGGCCCGCACAAAGACACTCAGGAGTTGCGGGTTCATGCGTTTCGCTGGTTCAATCGATTTCTGAAACAAAAGGATGATCTTCTGCAATCGCCGGCGACTCCATTCTTTGAACAACAGGACTTGAAAGTCTTTGACGTCCTTCCCGAAGACGAGCGAGTCACTTCCATTCACGAAACCTTTGTGCCGGCGGTGTCCGCCAATTCCCTGCCGCAATCTCGAAAAGTGAGCTGGATGAAGCGGGGCGTCAATGGATGCAATCGCTTCAAGAAAAGACCTTCCGAGGTTGGCCAAGCGATGAGAGATGCTCCCAGGGCCGATCACATCAAGGAAGTAAGACACCTCGGCTTCCAGCTCAGCACGATCGAATTCGAGAGCCAAAAGCCTTTCCAATTGCAGATGCTTGTTCTGGCTCGGAGTGACCATGCATCCAGCCAGAATGGTCGTGCAGGTGTTGACACAGGGCGATTGGGAATCGTGTATCCATGCATTGGCCGTTCCCTTCGCCTCCGAGTTTCCACAAGCTGAGCCCGACCGTGATTCGTGGAACAAGCTCGAAACGCAGATCGGAGATGGCACCCTTGTCTTGGTTCTGCCCCGCGGTGTGGGACCGACTGAGTGGTCGCGAGACGAAAAGAGTCGCATTCAGATTCGACGCCGGTTCATGCAACTCGGTCAAACACTTGCGGGTATGCAAGCGTACGATGTTTTTCGTGCGCTGCAGCTGATCGCCTCCTCACCCGATCTTCGTCCCAGCTCCCTGCAGGTGAAAGCCAATGGGGAAGCAGCGACCTGGACGCTCGTCGCCTCACTGTTTGCCGACAAGATCGATCAGCTTGATCTGACGGACCTTCCCGTCAGAAACCGCGACGCACCGGACATGCTCAACGTCAGCCGATTCGTCGAAGTGCCTCAGTTGGCGATGTTGGCAGCGTCACGAACTGGATCGCTCACGCTCCACCACACCGATGACGAGACCAAACAGGCATGGAAGGCGATCTGCGACCAAAACCCCTTCGCGCGAGAACTGATTCAGCTCGCCGATCACGCCCGCTCGGGACGAACAGGAAATCAAGAATACGGACGAGGATCAAAAGCGTTGATCGTCGTCGATATCTCTGTCGTCCGGAGCGACACCTGTTGCCTCACGATCGTTCCCAGCAAACTTTGTCGGTAACGGGTCGACGCGTTCCCTCGGGCCAATCGCACGATGGGTATCCCAGATAGAAAAGCCCCATCGCTCGATCCTTCGGCCCCAATCCGATGAAGCGGCACATCTGCGGGCTGACCGCAGCGACATTGGTGGACCAAAAACCGCCCAAGCCAAAAGCTGCTGCGGTCAGATGCATGTTTTGGACCGCGCAGGCAACGGCCTGGATCTCATCGAGTTCGGGAATCTTCTCGATCTCCTGGCGTTTCATCCCGATCGCAATCACGACCGGAGCCAGCAAGGCATTCTTGCTCATTCCTTCGTACTTGTTCGGCTTGAACTCTTCGGGCGTGGTGATCGCCTGTAGGTAGCAGCCAAGAAATCGGCCAAGCGGGCGCGAGCCGAGCCGGTGTACACCGTGAAACGCCAAGGCTCGGTCAAGCCATGCGTCGGAGCCCAGTTTGCGTTTTCAAGAATCAGCTGAATGATCGACTCATCCACGTCACGGTCAAGGAACTGATTCGGCTTGATGGTTCGACGGCGGCGAATCGCGTCCGTGATCGCTCCCGAAAACACGGTTCTTGTCTGCTACCTCTTCTTTCGTCACCGATTCAACACCTTTTCTTTGAGATAATCTATGAGAGCCCCAACAGCCGGGATGGGTTAACTTCATCCATCGCTGGATATCAAGATCGCTTGCCCCGACGCCATGCTTCAAGACATCGATCATCTTGGGCAACGTCGTGGCGCAGCCTGCGAAATGAGTTCGGCAAGCAGCCCACGCAGCCCCATCGTGATCCACTTCAACAATCTGACCTGACAATTCGTATCGTCCTGGACCGAGTCCTGCAGCACTGATTGCGTCCGTCACAATCACGACATTGTCGTCCGGAACGCATCGCAGGTAATTTCGCAAAGCAAAGACAGGAACATGATGGCCGTCTGCGATGAACGACACCATCAGGTCTTCACTCAAACTCAAGACTCGCTGGATGATATTGTCGTGTCGAGGCAACGAACTCGGACAACCGTTACCTAAATGCGTGAAAAGCCGCAGACCGTGATCGATGCCACGACGCAGTTGCTCTCGAGACGCATCGCTGTGACCGGCGGCGACAATGACGCCCTCATCGGAAAGATACTGTGTGACCCTCGCGTCGGGATCCGCCTCAGGAGCGAGCGTCAACATTCGCACCCAACCGTTGCCGGCTCCCAGCAACCGGGCGGCTAGATCCGTCGTCGCATCGCGGACCGCGGAAGTCGGGTGGGCGCCAACGAAACCGTCCTGCGGATTGATGAAGGGACCCTCGACATGAATCCCCGCGATGACCTTCGCGACCTCGGGAATCTGATCCAGCCCAATTCGCCAGCCGAGCGATCTTGGTGACCATCGCGTCGAAGGGCGCCGTGATGATCGTTGGGAGGAAATGCACGGTCCCGTCTGTTTCGAATCTGTTGACACGCGTGAATCAATTCGTCCGCGGTCAAATCCGCGGCATTGAAATCAATCCCCGCGTACCCATTGACCTGCAAATCGACGTAGCCCGACATCAGACACGTTCCAGTGCACTGTCGTGTCTCGGCCGCCAAATCAGTTGCCGCCGCCTCGTCAATCACTAAGGTCGTCGAGCCGTGTGTCCGCAGAATACTGGCGGGCACCTCCGGCGTGATGGGGCCTTCCAACGTGTTGCGAACCGCCTCCGCTTTGCGTTGGTCGGGCACACTGCAATAAATCGTCGCGGACTTCAAAATCTGCCGTACTGACATGCTGATCGCATGCGTGGGCACATCGTCCAACGATTGAAACCAGCCTTCACCCACCTGTTGCATTCGACATGGCTCATCCAGTTCGACCATGAGGTAGGGCTCTTCCGTATCAAAGTCCGCCGGCGGATCATTGAATGCCAAATGACCGTTCTCCCCGATTCCGACCAGTGCCAGATCCACGCGACTGTGTCGGATCAGATTCCCAACTCGGGAAATCGTTTCGGCCGGATCGGCATCTCCTCGCAGATAATGAAACTGCCGCCAGCGGAACGTGGTCCACAAATCGCTCTTTCAGGTACCGACAGAACGATGCCCCGTGGTCACTTGATAAGCCAACGTACTCGTCCAGGTGAAACCCTTGGACTGACGACCAATCCAGGTCGGGCTGCCGGACCAACTCCTTCAAGACCTCGAATTGCGACGCCCCGGTGGCTACGACAAGATTCGCCGATCCATGCTCGTGGATCGCCCTGCGAAGGTCGGCGGCAGCGTGTTCGGCGACCCAGCGTCCCATGGCCTCGCGGTCGCTCGTTAAGATTGTACGCATCGTGGACTCGGTCCTAATTTTGGCTAAATGGAGCCTTCTAGCCATGCGGACCAGTTTGGCTCCATGTTGAGGTGAATTGGAGGCAGTTCATTGTGGTGCTCGAACACACCATCATTGTTGACGGTGTCCGCGGCATTTGCGAGTCCGCGCCGCCAACTTCCAATGACATTCGAATAATTCTGGTCTCATGACTGAGGTGATCCGTGCGTACTTATCTTGCCGTCGTATTTGTGGTAGCTGCAACTCTCACGGCACAGGCAGCGGCTCCGCGAGTGCGGGAGCACGACCAACCGTCCACGGACAGAAGACTCGGCCCACCCAAGACACTGGACGATCATTTTCCGTTTGTCGTCCCCGATAATGTCGAACAATGGCACCAGCGATCGGAGATGCTACGACGCCGCGTCTTGGTGGCGACCGGGCTCTGGCCGATGCCGGAGAAGACGCCTCTGAACGCAGTGACCTACGGAAAATCGCAACACGAAGGATTCACTGTCGAGAAGGTCTACTTTGAGAGCCTTCCGGGACACTACGTCACCGGTTTACTGTTCCGCCCCAGCGAACCCGCTGCCAAGCCATCCGCCGGCGTGCTTTGCCCTCACGGCCATGGCGGTCGCATGCAGCGATTCACCGACGAGGAAATCGATGCACAACTTGCTCAAGGTGGCGAGCACTTTCGCCAATCAGGTCGCACGCCGAAACTGGCCAGGTGCGCCCAACTGGCGAGAATGGGATGTGTAACCTTCATCTTTGACATGCTCGGATACGCGGACTCGGTACAGATTCCGCTGGAGACTGCACATCGCCACAAGGATCCCCGACCGGAGGAAGCCGAGCCGAACGACGCAGGCTGGTTGTTCTATAGCCCAGACGCAGACTTAAGACTCCAGTCGATCATGGGTTTACAGACATGGAACGCGATTCGAGCTCTGGATTTTCTTGCTTCGCTTCCGGACGTCGATCCCGATCGGCTCGCCGTGACGGGCGGAAGTGGCGGCGGGACGCAGTCGATCTTGTTGGGTGCCATCGACGACCGCATCAAGGTTTCCTTTCCCAATGGCATGGTCTCCACCTCGATGCAAGGAGGCTGTTATTGCGAGAATTGTAACCTGCTCAGAATCGACACGGGAAACGTCGAATTGGCCGCGTTATTTGCACCCAGACCGCAGGCGATGACCGCCGCCGATGACTGGACAAAGGAGATGATGACCGATGGCTATCCTCAGCTGAAATGGCTCTACGCCATGATCGGTAATGAAGCCGACGTCTACTGTCGTCCTATGCTGAATTTCAAACACAACTACAACTACGTGACACGAGCAACCATGTACCAGTGGATGAATCGACATTTGCAGTTGGGACTGGATGATCCGATCGTCGAGCAGGATTTTGTTCCACTGACCGAGTCGGAGACGTCGGTATGGAGCGAGGAACATCCTCGCCCCACTGAGGTCGGGATGGATCACGAACGAGCGGTTTGTCGATGGTTCGATCAACAAGCACGTGCGATTCTCGAAACCAAGTTACCCAGTGACAAGACATCGCTTGACACCTTTCGTGAGTCCTTCGGAGGTGCCTGGCAGATCCTCTTTGATCAAGGACTTCCTCGAGACCCGGCTTATGTTTCGGTTGGCGAGGCAACAAGCGACGGCATCCGGTTCTCGAAAGGTCTACTTCGCAGTTCATCGCGAGGAGTCGAACTGCCTTTGCTCACGCTAAGCCATCCAAGCCGTGATTCAATTGGCACGTTGATTTGGACATCGGAAGCGGGAAAAGATCTCGCCTTTGACGACAACAGCCGACCTTCCGCTTTGCTCGCTTGACCTGCTGAATCGGGGCTTCACCGTTCTCTTGCCCGACCTGATGCGTCAGGGAGAGTGGGGAGGAGAGTCCAATCAGAGTGGACAACGACTCGTTGAAGATCGCGCGTTCTTACTCGGCGTTCTCCTTTGGCTACAACCGCACGTTGGTCGCGGAACGCTGCGCCGACCTGCTCTTGGTCGTTGCCCATGCCGCTGACTTGGAACGGCAGGGAGAACAGGGACAGGGAAAGGTGTGTCTGCTGGCGACGGACAAATCCGCTGCTTGGGCGGCGCCCGCTGCCGCATTGGCTGGTCCGTTGCTCGCTCGTGCCGCTATCGTGACACGCGGTTTTCGGATGGCCGAGACGCGGCGACTATCACGACGCTGGATTTGTTCCAGGCGCAGTCAAATACGGTGATCTTCCAACGCTCTTTGCACTACGAGCTCCAAACCCCCTGATGATCCTTGGCGAACCGTCGATGCCGGAGGTGGTTAGCAAGGCCTTCACCGCTGCCGGAGCCGGCGATCATGCACAACACGTGTCCGCCGGGGAAGTGACCGAAGCCACCATTGCCTGGCTCGCCGACTAGACACCCCCGCTCCCACATTCGATCGTCAATGTGTTGACGGCTAAGGTGGTGTGGAATCGCCGACGCTCGCTTCCCAAAGGGGCTACACTGATCACTTGATTTCCTTTCCTCACCTCTTGTGAATCCTTTTCTCTATCATGCTGCGATTTCTTCTTGCCATCTGTCCTCTCGTCCTTTCATCAGGCGTCACGTGTGCTGATTTTCCAGAAGTCTTTAACACGGAACCCATTGACGACGTGAATCTGATGCCCGCTGCCGAAGCGGCATCGGCAATGCAGTTACCAGAAGGCTTTACAGCAAAGGTGTTTGCTTCGGAGCCGGACGTGCAGAATCCCATCGCGATGAGTTGGGACTCGAAAGGTCGACTCTGGGTTGCAGAAAACTACACCTACGCGGAGCGGGAACAGCGATTCCAACTCGACCTTCGTGATCGAGTCATCATTTTCGACAACACGACGGGTGATCATTTCAACAAACGCATTGTCTTCACTGACAATGTCCAGATGCTTACGGGAATCGAGGTCGGCCATGATGGCGTGTGGCTCATGTGCCCGCCCAAGCTAATCTTCCTACCCGATCGCGATCACGATGACGTCCCCGATTCAGAGGGTGAGGTCGTGCTTGATGGCTTCACGGTGGCCGACCAGAACTACCACAACTTCGCCAACGGCTTGCGATTCGGTCCTGACGGCTGGTTGTATGGGCGTTGTGGCGGCTCTTGCCCGGGCCGAATCGGCGTCCCAGGCTCGGCAGACCACGAACGCTTCGCATTGGAAGGCGGGATGTGGCGTTATCACCCGACGCTTCAGTTGGTGGAAGTGCTGACCACGGGTACCACGAACCCGTGGGGGCATGACTGGAATTCCGTTGGCGAAGCATTTTTCGTGAATACCGTCAACGGACATCTGTGGCATTTGATTCCGGGCGCTCATTTCACTCGGCCCTTCACCTTGGATCCTAACCGGCGGACTTACGAACTCATCGACTTTCACGCCGACCACTGGCATTTTGATACCGGACAGAGCTGGATGGACTCACGTGATGGAGCCGCGAATTCCTATGGCGGCGGTCATGCTCACAGCGGAACCATGATTTATCAGGGCGACAATTGGCCAGAGGCTTATCAGGGCAAGCTGTTCACCCTGAACTTCCATGGTCGACGTGCCAACCAGGAGAGTTTGGTACGTCAAGGCAGTGGTTACGTGGCCAAACACGATCATGATTTCTTCATCGCGGCGGACTCCTGGTTTCGCGGGATGGAACTGAGTAGCGGCCCGGATGGATCCGTCTTTGTCCTGGACTGGAGCGACGCCGGCGAATGCCACGAGCATACGGGCGTGCATCGGACCAGCGGGCGGATTTTCAAGATTCAGTATTCCGACGATTCGAGCGATTCGAACCAGAGGGTGGGCCTTCAGGACTGGACGCTCACGGATCTGGCCCAAGTCCATCGCTCGTCGAATGACTGGTTCGTGCGTCAGGCTCGACTGGAACTCGTCCGGCGCGAAAACCTGGGTACCAACGTCGCTCCGGCGCTCAATGAGTTGCAAGCCATGCTGGCAGACCCAACATCCGATTCCCGACTATTGGTTCAGTCACTGCTTTCCATCCACGCTGCAGGGGGAAGCACCACCGATCAACTAACGCTGCAACTGCGTAACCGCAACGAGCACGTCCGCGTTTGGGCGATTCGACTGCTGACAGAGACTTGGACCATTGACGATGCTTTGGGTCCGGCACTCACCGCGCAAGTGCGAATGAACCGGAATCGTGCGTCTTGTGATTCGCTCATGCCAGAGTTCGTCCGAATGGCCGAGGAGGACGATTCAGCACTCGTCCGGCTCACCCTCGCCTCCACGCTGCAGCGTCTCCCGGTCGAGCTCCGACCCGTCCTCGCCAAGGCGCTGGTCACTCACGCAGAGGATGCGAACGACCACAACCTTCCTCTGATGATCTGGTATGGCTTGGTTGCTGTCGGCGATGAGGCTCCTTTGGATCTCGTTGGCGTCGCCGCGGAATGCCGTATCCCATCGACGCTACGGTTGATCTCCAGGTGCCTGGCGGAACAGATTGAAAGCCATCCCTCTGCCATCAACCAACTACTCGATGTGGCCGCTGCCAATGCCGATCTTCGAGCAACGATTCTGACGGGCATGAGTGAAGGACTAAAGGGATGGCGGCGAGCTACCAAGCCGGCCAACTGGGAACGTGTGGTCGCGACCAGCACAGCCGAAAACAAGTCACTGATCACGGAACTGAGCGTGGTCTTTGGAGACGGTCGAGCCATGGACGATCTCAAGGGAATTCTACAGGGAACCACCGAGGCCGACCCCGACACAAGGTTGGCAGCACTCGAAGCTGTGATTCAGAGTCGCCCCGATGACCTGCGACCGATCTGCGAAGCGTTGCTGAACGATGCTCACCTCAACGTTCTGGCTGCGCGAGGATTGTCCACCTTCAACGATCCGAAGATTGGCCAGCTGATTGTGAATCGTTACCGCGGATTCCGAGGGCCTTTTCGACCGCAAATCATCTCGATTCTCGTCTCTCGTCCGTCGTTTGCCAACGCTTTGGTCGACGCCATTCGCGACGGCAAGATTCCTCGTGAAGAGCTGTCAGCCTATCAGGTGCGACAGATTCACAGTTTTGGCGACCCAGAACTGAGTAAGCGACTCAGTGAGGTTTGGGGGGAAGTCCGAGACACGCCGGAAGAAAAGCTTCAGCAGATCAGCTCACTGAAGCAGGCATTGGTTGATTCGACCGACTGCGACAAGCGACAAGGCCGCGCTCTGTTTGTGAAGCATTGCCAAAACTGCCATCGCCTGTATGGAGAAGGTGCCAAGGTGGGCCCCGATCTCACCGGGGGTAACCGCAGTAATCTCGATTACTTGCTTAGCAATATCGTGGATCCCAGCAGCGTCGTCGACAAAGACTTTCGGATGAGCGTTCTGCTCACCGACGACGACCGCATTTTGAATGGTCTGGTGATTGACGAGTCGGATCGCACCATCACCCTCCAAACCGCTACCGAGCAACTCACGCTCGACAAGGATGCGATTCAATCTCGCAAGATCACCGAGAAGTCACCGATGCCCGATGGCCTGCTTGACTCCTTGTCCAGCGATCAGATCAGAGATCTGATTGGATATCTCCGTCATCCGACGCAGGTAGACCTTCCATAAGCTCAGGCGACATCAAGTCGCCCAGCAACTGCGAGCGTCTTCGCAAGCGGGCGGGAGTCCAAGTTGCTGGTCCTCCTCATGAACCGAGGCCGACCTCCGCGGGCTTACGAGACAAGTCTCCGAGAACAACAGCTTCGAGATTTTACAACTCCCCCCCCAACTAGTCGATCATGACCAACAATTGATAACCGTCTCGCCAGCCACATGCGTTGTGAGATCGAAACGCTTGATTCGATAACTCCACGCGATCTTGAGAGGGTTTGCATCGTTGGATGCTGCAACCTCGTTGATGTCGTGGGGCCCACCGCGCGAATCATCCCCGCTTGGCATCACCTCAACGGGGAGTGCAGCGGTTATGACCGGCAAGATCGACCCAAACTGGACAACTCTCGGTACCCTCAAGGTTTCTTCGACCAGAGTTTTTTGACTGCTGCGGTTTCTGTCATAGGTTTCCGTTAGAAGTGAGCGGATCGGTGTTCGGTCCGCTACCGGTACGAGCAACTCGGTGTTCGAGGAGCGAAGTACCGGTCAGCCTTGCTCCCTTGACAAAGGCAAACCGCTTGCAAAGGCGGGACGCAAAGTTACGGATCCAAGGGCGACACGAAGAACAAGATTGTTCGTGACGCCTCAGGATGGCCGAGCTGCCATGGGAAAGAAGGGTGTCGTGGGTTCGCCCACTACTCCTCACCAAGGCGTGTCAGACGAAAGTCGGAGACGAGGCTGCCCCCATTACAGGTTTCAAGTCACATCGGCTTGAATCCAAGTCGTCGTCGCGTGCACCTTGAGGCACGCATCTCACTCGCGAGGAGAGAGACATGAAGAATTTCGCTGATAGCATTGTTAAGTTTCTGAAGGAAGAAGACGGACCAACCGCGGTTGAGTACGCCGTGATGCTGGCTCTGATCGTCGTCGTTTGCTTGGCTGCAATCGGTACCCTTGGTACCAACGCAAACGCCAAGTTCGAAGAAGTCGGCGCTGCGATCGCCAACTAATTGATCGCCGTTCATTGAACGGCATCAAAAGATATCTCGACGCATGTCGGTGCGGGTCTCACTCAGTGAGACCCGTGCCGCGGCGCCGGGATGCCTTGCGTTTAGTCCTGCTCAATCGAGCTTTCACTTCATCCGAAATCTGTTGCGTCCACCCCGCAACCCGCGGGAGTCCCACGCTATGAATTACCCACTTCTACCCGCTGATGCGGCCGCCTATGCATGGCAGCTTTCCTGCTGCCTCGTGACGCTGTTGTTCGCGCTGTTCAGCTGGATGGTTGGACCACGCTAACTGCACTCGGCTGCACCCGTTCGTCCTCCAAATCGAACAACGCCACCACCGCACGCACTTACACAATACGGGGAAAAAACATGATTGCCACGCTTCTCAATGCGATCACCGAAAACTGGACGGTCTGGTTCGTTACCATTGTCCTCATCGTCGCCGCTGTGATTGATGGAGCGATCCTGAAGGTCCCGAACTGGCTCACGTTTCCCTTCATCGTATGCGGCTGGATGCATTGCACCCTTCAAGGGGGCATCGGAGGCCTAGGACTGAGTCTGCTGGGCACTTTCGTCGGCATGATGCTGCTGCTGGTGCTGCGAAATGTAGGTGGCATGGGAGCCGGTGACGTGAAACTTCTGGCAGGCGTTGGAGCCTGGCTCGGTACCGTGGTCACCCTCTATGCGTTTGCCGCGACCGCAATCGTGGGGGGAATCATGGCAGTCGTGATGATCCTGCGAAGCGGCCAATGGGAGAAGCACTTGGCGATGGGTCATCAGATTCTGCACGAATGGAAGACCATCCGCAGTCCCGAGAAACTCGCGACGATTGCCAGGGAACGAAAGCCCAGCATGCATTTGCTGCCCTATGGAATCCCGATGGCCATCGGCTCAATCGCCTACTTTGCCCTCGCCGGCATGCTGGTTTGAGCTGGGACGCGAACCTCCAGACGAGCTTAAGAAACAGAACACTAGGTAAGACTTGTCGGTTGAGGCAACTTTACGAATCAGGCAGACCAAAGCTGGTCGCCGATTCTGGGTTGCAGCACTGCCATGACTTGCTCCGAAGAACCCTTTGAGTCGGACTGGTGTGTATTCATTCGCACCAGCACCTGCCCATACATCATTGGATGCCTTCTCAGGGCGAAGAACTGACATGCGTAACAAATCGATCTACCTGCTCTTGGCCTGCGTCTGTGGTACTGTCGCGGCAATTCTCGCCAGTCAATGGCTCAAGGCCCAAGCGAGCAATCAGGGCCCGGGAAGTACTACAGAGATCTTCGTCGCTGCAGTGGCGATCGATGTCGGTGAGAAGATCACGCCTGAAAAGATGCAGCTCGAGCAATGGCCTGCCGACAAGGTCCCGCAAGGATCGTCGGGAGATCTCGAGGTGTTAGAAGGCAAGTATGCCAAGCAACGCTTTTACGTCGGCGAGGCGATCATGCCGGTGAAGCTGATGGAAGAGAACTGGACCACTGTCCCGAAAGGATACCGAGTGGTTGCCATGAAAGCTTCCGACATCAGCATCGGGAACCTGGTCCAACCAGGAGATCGTGTCGACGTGATGGCCTATTTCAATAAGAGCGAATTGATCCCACGCAGCATGACGAAGACTGTGTTGATGGGAGTACGCGTCTACGCTTTGGACGGTGACACCGAACGAAAGATCGGTGAAGACCGGCCCAAAACATTACGAACCATTCAGCTGCTGATACACGAGAAGGATGCCGAGGCCTGGACCTACGCCAACGAGCTTGGCAACATCCGTCTCAGCCTTGGTAGCGATGCAGACTACAGCAATCAGGACGGATCCAACGAAGCCGGCCAAGAGTTCCTGGCGTGGTTGGATGAGCACCGAAAGAAACAGGAAGAGGCATTGGCGGCGCAGAAGGCAGCCGCAGCTGTGCAAACTCCATCGAGCGTACAGAATTCGCCGGCCGCTGCCGCAAGAAGAGGGTTTCTCGATGATCAAGATGGTCGAGGGCCGCATGATGGAATACTGGATCGTTCCTGGAAAGCTCCCAGTGCTGAGGGGCGAAGTTGGCAAGACATCTTCCGAGCCAGAAGTCTCGCCAAAGATCGAGACCAATACATCATTGAATCTTGGAGTCGAGGACGAGTTTGATTACCTCAACGGCAATGAAAGCCCGTTCTTCCAAGAATCCGACGAACGTGACTTGAACAGAGCCACGAACTAACCGTACATCGACGTCCGGATAGACCGGGCGACGACTTGTTTTGTTTTTCACCTAACCCGCATGGACCGCTGCAGTCGCCCACCGGTTTGTACCCGGCGGACGGCAGCAAGATTTGGAAGGATCCGAATCTGGTCTCGCAAGGATGCATCCGCGATGGAAACGACCCGACTGACGGCAAGAATCACTGCCGCCCTGCTACTCGTCGCCACCTTGAGTGGAACGTGCCCGCAAAACGCCAAGGCACAAACGGGACCCGTTCGGCTCATCTCAACAGAAACGCCGGTTTCTCACAACATATCACAGTCGGTCGAACGGCTTGAAATGATTGTCAAGAGCAGCCGCATCCTGACACTTGAGGCCCGGATTCCCAAGTTCCAAGTCCACAACGAAGAGGTCTTGGGAGCGACGCCTGTTTCCCAGAACCAGATTCAGATCTTCGCGAAGTCGCCGGGATCGACTCAGTTGAACCTCTGGGACACGGACGACAAACTTTACACGGTCGACGTCACCGTGCTGGCAGACGCCCGCGAGATTGAAGGGATTCTGGGTTCGCAACTCCCCTTCGCCTCTCTGAAGGTCTTGCCGATCAACAACAGTGCGATTATCTCGGGAACCGTCACAAGCGTTGACGACGTTGATCGCGCGGTAGCAATTGTCGAACAATTCTACCCGTCCGTGGTCAACAACATCAAAGTGGTTGGTGTCCAGCAAGTGCTGCTTCATACACGGATCATGGAAGTATCCAGAACCAAGCTGCGGGACCTCGGTATCGACTGGGGTACGGTCTCGTCTGATTCGTTCTTCTACTCGGCTCCTAGCCAGTTGGTCAACGTCAGCAGGAGCACGATTGGGGGGATCCTCCCATCCAGCGGAGCTTCCCTCGATGCAACCAACCGTATCCTTGTCAATGGCGGCGACTTTGAAGCTTTGATTACCGCACTTCGAAAGCAGGACCTGGTTAAGTTCTTGGCTGAACCGACGGTCGTAGCCACGCATGGTCGTCCCGCTCGATTCAATGTCGGTGGACGAGTCCCATACATTGTTCCGACCGGCAACAACGCGGTCTCGATCAACTACGAAGAATTCGGTACCGCGGTTGACTTCCTACCCTTCGTGGTAGGCCCCGGTCGCATTCGCCTGGAAGTGCGACCTGAAGTAACCGAGCCAGATGAGTCTCGCTCGATCACTGCCTCAGGCATTTCGGTTCCGGCTTTCAGTTCGCGGTACGTCGAAACGGCAGTTGAATTGCAAGCTGGTCAAACGTTCGCGATCGCCGGTCTGTTGCAGAGTCGTACTGAGGCCGTCACCCGAGCGACGCCCTTCTTCGGTGAGATTCCACTAGTGGGAATGATGTTCCGTCGTGTTCGCGACCAGCGCAACGACATCGAATTGCTGATTACCGTGACGCCGGAACTGGTTGATGCCATGAATCCGCACGAAGTGCCTCGCGGCGGTCCTGGCTTGAATTCGATGTCCCCATGCGACACGGAACTCTACATCAAGGGACACATCGAAGTGCCGAATCTGCTGGGCAACGACATGAACTGCAACGCCGAAGGCTACAGCATCGACGGCTACAGCGTCGTGCCAGGCGTTGCCACCGGCGATTCGACTTATGGTGGTGCAGGCATTCCACCCGGGGCGATCATTCCGACCGCGGAACCAATCATTGTGGGCGAGGGAGTCACGGTTACGGCACCTACGGAGTGATGACACTTCGCGAGCGACGTGATATCGCACGCAGTCTGATTCATCTCGTATCGACCGGACATCATTTTCATGAGCAACGTACTTCGAATCGCATTGGTTGATCCCAACGACGGGACACGTGAATCCCTAAAGGCGATGCTTTTGGGAATGGACACGGTCTGGCTCGAGGCAGACTGCTCCCGCTACGAGTTTTTCCCCGACGTGATTGAACAGACGGGACCCGATGTCGGGGTGGTTTCACTGGACAGCAATCCCGACAAGGCGATTGATCTGATTCAGCGTCTTGGGCATGATGCCCCAGAAACGGCGATCCTTGCTGCCAGCGAGGACACCGACGGGCATCTGATCCTGCGGACCATTCGAGCCGGGGCGCGTGAATTCCTCACCCTTCCGGTTTCCGACGAAGACCTTTCCAGCGCGCTGCAACGCGTGAGCCAGCAAAAATTCGGGACTGCCGATGGAGGTGGCCGCAGTTGTGAAGTGATCGCGATCGCCGGTGCAACAGGCGGCGTGGGTACGACCAGCACTGCGGTCAACTTGGGCTGCGTGTTGGCGGAAGACACTCGCAACAGTGTGGCACTGCTCGACCTGGACCTGGCTCTCGGTGACGCAGACGTGTTTCTCGACTCAATTCCCGATTACACGCTGGCCGATGTGGTCCAGAATGTCTCTCGTCTGGACATTCAGTTGTTGAAGCGATCGTTAACGAAGCACAGCAGTGGACTCTATCTGCTTCCGCGCCCGGTCGAGCTTCATGACACCGCGGGGATTACCGAAGAGAGCATTCGCAAAGTGATCGGATTGCTCAAAGCTTCCTTCACGCACCTGGTCATCGATCTGTCCAAGACGTACAGTGCGATTGATCTAGCTGCGATCGCCAGCGCATCTCGCGTCGTGCTTGTGACGCAACTTGATCTTGCCCTGTCTGCGAAACGTGGTACGCCTGATGATGAGCTTTGAGGAAATCGAAGGCTTGCACAGCAAGATCGAAATCGTCGTCAATCGGGCGGGATTGGATGCGGGACAGATCAGCCTGAAGAAGGCGAAAGAGACCCTTGGACGGGAGATCTTCGCGCTCCTTCCCAACGACTATCGAACGATGGTGGAGGTCCGCAACAACGGTGTCCCGCTGATTGTTCAGGCCCCGAAGGCCGCCATCACCCTGGCGATTCGCGAGTTGTCGACCAAACTCGTCGGTGAGACTGCGGAACCTGAAGGCGGAGACGAGGCAGGCGTCAAGGGAGGCGAGAGCAAGTGGAAAAAGTTCTGGCCCGGCGCCAAATCTTAACCGCCAAATCTTAATCCACCGCAATCAATCGTCGCCCAATCGTCTCACTGCGACTCAATCCAACGTAGCAAGGTGCGAACCATTGCGCCGGTAGCTCCCGCGTCACGGTACGGCTTGGGACTGTCAGCGAACGAAGGTCCGGCAATGTCGATGTGCACCCACGGCACATCGCCCACAAAGTTTTCCAGAAACTTGGCTGCCGTAATCGCTCCTCCCCACCGGCCCTCGCCCACATTCTTGATGTCGGCGACCTTGCTCTTGATCTTCTCGTTGTACAAGTCGAACATCGGCAGTTGCCAAACGGGCTCGCCTTCGACGATCGCGGATGCTTCGATCTGATCGCAAAGTTCCTGATGATTGGTCATCAGACCAGCGACCTCCGTTCCCAAGAGCCACCATACAGGCTCCCGTCAGCGTCGCGAGGTCGACCATGGCGCGCGGCTGATTCTGCAGTGCAACATCAAGGGTGTCTGCCAACACCACACGACCCTCCGCGTCGGTATTGAGAATCTCAATGGTCTTTCCGCTTCGCGTCTCGATCACATCTCCCAGCTTGTAGCAGCTTCCGCTGACCATATTTTCGGCCAAGCCGCAAACACCAAGGACGTTCTGTCGTACTCCCAGCTTCGCGATCGCATGCATGACACCAACGACCGTTGCTGCACCGGCCATGTCGCATTTCATGTCGACCATCGAGTCGCTTGGTTTTAGCGACAACCCTCCGCTATCGAACGTCACACCCTTTCCAACGATCGCCAGGGGCGATTCATCTCCCCCGCCTTTGTATCGCATGATGACCAACCGCGGTGGCCGCACCGAGCCCCCTCCCACGGCAAGAATGGCTCGACAGCCCTCATCGCTCAACCTCGCCTCATCCCACACCTCCACGACCACACCGGTGTCCCGCAAAACGTCCGCCGCCATCTCGGCGAAGGTCTCGGGGTAGAGCATGGCAGGGGGCTCGTTGACCAAACGACGCGTGTGGTTGATGGCCCCTCCCACAGACCTGACCCCGCGACAGGGAGTCTTGCGACAATCCGAGGAAAGCAATCGCGTCAGGGGGCGTCAGGGAGGGGTCCGTTTGGTAAATGCCCTGTCCCTCACACCCGACCACCGCCCCCGCGACGATTGCGTCATGCATTGATTCGGGGAAGCCTTCGGCGAGTGCGATGGCCACGCTTTTTCGCGGCCGATCCGACAAGAGCCGTACTGCTGCCGAGGCAGACTCGTTGGCGAGAGATCTTGAAGCGGCCGTCGCACCAAGCCCGACGACCAAAATCATCATGGGTCCTGAGGAAGACGGAGAAGCAAGCAATGTCAATTCTCCTCGCTTGCCTCGCACTTGCTGAGTATCGAGCAGGCGTCGGAACCAGACGCCTGCGGTGGGGTCAACCTGAAGCAGACTGGGCGGCGGACTACCATCTTCGCGGAGACCGACTACCAAGACGTCCGTCGAATCCGACAACTCTGGAGAACCGATTCTGTACGTCGGGGAAGCAACTCGATCGCGATCCGGCATGGCATCAATCTTCGCATTTTTCGTTTCTACTGCCTTCGTATGCCCGTTAGTCTAGCGCTCTGATCGCGGTTATCCTACCCACCTCTCGGTTTCGCTTGAGTGATTTCTGTAGGAGTATGGTCAAGGCGTGAAGCATCGTTGCACCCGAGACGTTGTCGAAGATCTCCGTCGTGGCGGTCGCCTGATTGAGATCGAGGATTCGGTCGATCCGCACCTCGAAATGGCCGAGATACAGCGGCGAGTCTACGCCCGGGGCGGCCCGGCCATTCTGTTTTCCAACGTTCGCGGGTGTCAGTTCCCCGCCGTCTCAAATCTCTTCGCTTCGCTGGATCAAGCCCGCTATCTATTTCGAGACACCCTTGAGTCCGTTCGTCGCCTGATTGAGGTCAAGATTGATCCCTCGGCCGTTGCCAAACGCCCATGGCGTTACGCCGCGACGCCCTGGACGGCTTTCCGAATGTTGCCGTGGTTCACGCGGTCAGGACCCGTACAACAACGCGAGGCTCGACTCTCGGATCTGCCGTCGATCAAGTGCTGGCCCGATGATGGAGGGGCCTTCGTAACACTGCCCCAGGTGTTCACCGTTCACCCGGAGGCACCACAGAATTTGATGCGTTCCAACCTGGGAATGTATCGCATTCAATTGAATGGCAATCACTACGTTGCTGATGCCGAGGTTGGCCTGCACTACCAGATTCACCGGGGGATTGGTGTGCATCATCGAGCTGCGCTGGATCGCGAGGAATCATTGCCGGTCACGATCTCAATTGGCGGTTCGCCTGCGATGTCGCTGGCAGCGGTGATGCCGCTTCCCGAAGGGCTGTCCGAGTTAACCTTTGCCGGAGCGCTGGCAGGTCGCAAGGTGCGGATGATTCGTGGCTCTCATTCACCCGTTTATGCGGATGCTGACTTTGCCATCGTCGGCACGGTGGATCCGAGGATGACCAAGGCAGAAGGTCCGTTCGGAGACCACCTGGGCTATTACAGCCTTCAACACCCGTTTCCCGTCATGCGTGTTGAGAAGGTCTGGCATCGAAAGAATGCGATTTGGCCCTTCACGGTTGTCGGCCGACCGCCTCAGGAGGACACCACGTTCGGGCAGTTGATTCACGAGATCACCGATCCGATCATTCCCAGTGTGATTCCAGGTGTGAAAGGCGTTCATGCAGTCGACGCCGCCGGTGTCCACCCGCTACTGTTGGCCATCGGCAGCGAGCGATACATGCCATATCTGGAACGAAGTGAACCTCAAGAGCTCTTGACTCAAGCGAACGCAATTCTGGGCAATGGACAGCTTTCGTTAGCCAAGTTTCTTTGGATCACCGACGATCCCTCGGATTGCCTGAAGCTACATCACGTCGATGCTTTCCTTCACCATATGCTCGAACGCGTCGACTGGCGGAGAGACCTACACTTTCAAACGCGAACAACGATCGATACGCTGGATTACAGTGGATCCGGATTCAATCAGGGATCGAAGGTGATCGTCGCAGCAACGGGCCGAGCCATTCGTGAGCTAGCCACGGACTTGCCCAGTGACTTGATCTTGCCGAGCGGCTTTGCACGGCCCCGACTCGTGGCACCTGGAATCCTCGCGGTCGAGGCGACTCAGAAGGCTTCCGATCGCTCGAGCGAGGAACTTCGAAGCTTCGTCGATTCCTTTACTTCCGACTCGCCGATCAACCGGTTTCCGCTGATCACGCTTGTGGACGATAGTGAGTTTTGCTCGCGATCGTTTTTGAACTGGATTTGGGTCACCTTCACTCGAAGCAATCCAGCAACCGACATCGATGGAATCGGTGCGGTGACTCAAGACAAGCACTGGGGGTGCCACGGCTCACTCGTGATTGACGCCCGGATCAAGCCGCACCATGCACCGCCGCTGGTTGAAGACCCAAAGGTGACATCGATGGTCGACGCCAGGGCAACGCGAGGCGGACCGCTGAGTCAATACCTGTAATGATCCCGTTTGTATTTCATCACCGGATTGAATGATGACCACTTTGCAGGACGTTTTCCAATGCGATGCTCCCGTGGCAATGATCACGGGAAGCGGTGCTCCACGGGTTGGCCGCGCGATCGCCCAACACCTCGCCCAGCTTGGATGCCGAATCGCGTTACATGCGAACACCAGTGGCGAGGAAGCGGAGCAGGCCGCGGAGGCGATGCGAAAGGAATTCGATATATCGGTGGCCGTCGTCTTGGGATCGCTCGATGATCCGACCGTGCCGGATCGTCTGGTTCGGGAGGTTCACGACCATTTCGGACGAATTGATATCCTGGTCAATAGTGCGGCGATCTGGCATCCCATTCCCTTGGAGGAGATCACTTCGGATCAACTCACGAACTACTTGAAGATCAACGCAGCAGCTTCGTTCCTGGCGGCCCGCGCAGCCGGACTCTGGATGGTCGAACAGAGCTCCGGAGGTTGCATCGTCAACATCGGAGATTGGGCCACAAGCCGTCCGTACCTCGATCACGCCGCTTACTTTCCCAGCAAGGGTGCTGTGGAGGCGATGACTCGATCGCTCGCCGTCGAATTGGCGCATCGCAATCCCCGTGTCCGCGTGAACTGTATTCAGCCGGGCCCCGTCTTGCTCGCCCAAGACACAAACTCGGAGGACGCCCGAAAGATCGCATCCAGTACACTCGTCGGCCGAGTCGGCACCCCACAACACGTTGCCGGCGCGGTCCAGTTCTTATGCGAAAACGATTTTGTCACGGGTGTCTGCCTGCCAGTGGACGGCGGTCGAAGCATCTACGCACCGGATGGACTGCAGATCGGTCTCAACTCGGGCTAGTGGTTTGCCAGCATCTCGTTTTAGGGTTGCGATCGAAAAGGGGTCAGACACCAAAGAACCGGAACGGCCCAGTGGGTGATTCGCATTTTTGGTGTCTGACCCCTTTTCGCCGATCGACGTCACCCTAATTCTTGGCTCTGACAAACCACTAGTGCATTCGTTCAATCGATCCGTTGGTAGTCGTGAACGCTGAAATCGCGGTAGAGCTGATCCAGGTTCGTCGCTTCGGTGCGGACACAACCGAACGCGCCGTGCCAATCTGGGGCGATCGCTCCCCACCGAGGATACCCCAGCGCCTCGGCACCGTTTTGCGTGGCCATTCGCAGCACCTCGGCGGGGTCGAGATCCGTCCGATGCTTCAGTAGAAACTGGACTTCCGCCCACAGGTTCAGATCCGGATTGCTCGCTCGCGAGTCGGTTCCAAGTGCAACGCGGACTCCCGCCGCAAGCATGGCTGCAACCGGATGCGGCCTGAACCCAAAGAAGTGATGCGTGCGCGGGCAGTAGACAACGGTGACATTGCGGTGGGCCCGAAGAGACCTGCACCTCCTTTTCATTCAAGTCGTTGCCGTGCACAAGCAGCACAGATCTTGCAGCGGCAAGTCGCTCGATCAGTTGGCAATAGGGATCCGCTCCCCAGGGAAAGAGACCGTGTTGCCAAACTCCGAGAGCAATCAGTGTTTCAGCAAGCGGACCAGACCCGTTGCTCAGTAGTTCTCGTTCCTCCGGTGACTCAGCGACGTGCATGGCAACCATGCGATCATGCTTCTGAGCGAAGCCTAGGGTTGCCTCCATGGCATCACGCGAAACGGAGTAGGGTGCATGAGGGCTGAACGCACCATCGCGCGAGGCCAAGACGTGATCGATAGCCGCCGCCAGCCGCTCATCGGCGCGACCCTTGCTCAAACCCAATACCTCTGCGAAGGTAACGAGCCGGGGAATCGCGGAACCTTGAGGATACACACAGGGAGGCGTCGTGATCTCTCCCGCCAACAGCGATCCGGTGTCCCATAATTCGGTCAAGCCGCGATCGATCGCCTTTTGTTTTTCCGTTGCAGTCGTCGAGGCGCGCGAAGCAACCACTAAACCGATCCAGTCAGCGATTGAAATCCCATGTTCGCCGACCGGGCGTTGGAAGTCCGAGAACTCGAGATGCGTGTGAGCATTGACCAAGCGAGGCAAGATCGCGACGTCACCCCAGTCCTCTGCGCCTGCAGGTGCCTTGCCGCCGCCCACCTCGGCGATCCGTCCATCCAAGATCCGAACCCAGCCGCCATGGACCGGCGGCGACGAAACGGGAATGATCCAGCGTGCGACCAACACACGAGATCGGTGATTGCTCATGAGAGTTCCATCAAAACGCGCCCGACTGCCTCGCTCATTCTACGACCGACCAACCGAGATGATTGCTCGCGAACTGCTTGGCAAGGCACTGCTGCGAAGGGTAGGGGGAGAGTGGCTGGGTGGATTCATCGTCGAAACCGAAGCCTACTTGGCTGCCGGCGACCTGGCTAGTCACAGCGCTCGCGGTCAGACGAAAAGCAACGCGGCCATGTTTGGCCCGGCTGGAACACTGTACGTCTATCCAATTCACGCGAAGTACTGCATGAACGTCGTCACGGATCAATCGGGGCAGGGCAGTGCCGTACTGATTCGAGCCATTGAACCGGTGTGGGGTATCGATCAGATGATGCGAAATCGGGGGACGAATCGACTCCGCCAGCTAACTCGAGGTCCAGCCATGCTCTGCCAATCGCTACAGGTAGATCGACAACAAGACAAGCTCGACCTGGTCACTGACAATGAGGTCTGGATTGCCGATTGGCAAGGACCAACTCCTACCATCGTGGCAACGCCGCGGATTGGGATCTCCTGCGCGTCGGACTTGCCACTCCGATTCTTCATCGATGGCAACTGGTTTGTCAGCGGTCTTGCCAGGCACCATCGCACACGACCGGCAGAGCATCAGCGTTTGCGTTGATGCTCGTGGTTCCAATCACGCGAAACGTTCGGCTCGTGCAGGAGAGACGGTGCTTCTACTGAAAGGCGATCGTGAGCCAGCCGTCGGCGATCTCGACAAGCGATGGTCGAAACTCTCGGCCTCTCAGCGTCTGAATTTTGGCATCGTCACGGATGCGAATCGGTTGGTCCAAAATCTGTTCCGGAAAGATCTTGGAAAACTCCCTTTGAATGATCGGTTTCATTCCGACTTCTCCCAGGGTCAACCGTTCCCTTGGAAAGTCAACACCGACGTCACCGACCCGCCGCAAGACAACCTTGCCATCGTCGGTAGCCACGGGCTCATACATCGCTGTGATCTCCATCGCCTTGGCCAGCGGGGCGCGATCTGCCGGGACAAATCGTGTCCCTCGCAGACCAACTCGAAGCGACTGGTCTCGCGCCTCAAAGATCACTGGGCGAGAACGGGAGAAACTGATTTCGAAAGGCTGCTCCGATTCCTCCTCGTCATTGGCGGGCTTGTTCTGCCCGACCTTTTCGAGCAGTTCACTGAGCCGCCGCTCGTTGAGCGTACGACCTGCGAGCATCACGCTGAATGCGTTCTCGATAGCCGACTCATGAATCTGCATGGCGACGGCGAACGGCTCCCGCAGATCGGGGCGTGCCACAACGGACGACAGCTGTTCGGGACGTCGGAACACCGAATCGATCGAGATCGCGTCCTCCGTGGAACTCCAATTCTGGGTCGGCTTGGTGAGCGACAGTCGCTTGAGCATCGGTTCGGCTCGGGTGAGAAGCTCCGATGGCGTCACGGGACTCACCTGCGTGGTCTCGGTTGAAAACTGATCGCCGATTTGCTTACGAAGCTTTGCCAATGCGATCCGGTCTGCGGCCGGCTTCTGTTTCGCCGCCTGTTTACGGGCAATCGCTCTGACCAACGCGAGCTTGTGATCGATGCAAACGATCTTGGTGTGCAGGTCCGCGTCGCTCGATGTCGTTCCAAAGGCAATTCCCAATGCATCCACAGTCATGGTTCGATTTGCAGTGACTTGAGCATTCCCGACCGTCTTCAATCGCACGGGACCGTTGTAGCCGGTGTTGGCTGTCGATACGGTTCCCACAAAATTGAGGTGAATCTGCGCGGTTCCGATGGAAGGAAGCAGAGTGGCGTTGACGTTCCCCTCGAGCAAGGCATTGCCGACCAATCGGGTTCCCAAGATGCAGTCACGCACTGGCTTCTCGCGAACCACCGGACGCCCGATCGCCTGGGCAACCAGTGTCGATCCGATCATGATCGCTGCATTGGGGCGATTGAAGGTATCTCGGAATTCGCGCACCAGCGGTTGGGCTTGACCAGAGGACTGCAACAGCGCGACTCGAGCCGAGATCGCATTGAACTGGTCAGGCAAAGGACAATCGTCCGCTTGAGCAACCATCTCAGCAAGCGACTGGAGCTGACTCGTCAACATCGCCATCGACTGATCTGCGTTGCGAAACAAGAGCGAGTCGATAAACCGATCAACGGCGTCACGGAGCTTTTGAACCGCAGACAGTTCCAGCCCCGGTGCGGTACCGATCATTCGGTCACGAACCGCGATCGCCTCCTTCATTTGCTCCGCCGCAGACGCGTCCGACTCAATCGAATCGATCAGCGGATCGAGATCGAGGTACCTTAACCAGGCTTCGCGATTTTCTGAGTCAGCCGCCCTGCTCAGCCAATTCCTCGAGCCCGTCGACGCGTTCCCGCAACTGGGTGGTTGCCAAATCGAGATCGGGCAATCGACTCGGATCCAACTCACCCTGCGCAGCTTGAATCTCCTGCAACAACCTTTCCCGGTCGGCGGAGGTCAACTGTCCCAGGGCTTCCGTCGCCGAAAGACCCCAAAGTAACGACAGTTGGATGCAGAGAAGCGGTAGATACAGAAGGGGACTGAGTCGCGTCATGAAGCCGGTGGATCCTTGGAGTAGCCGCCCTCGCCTGGACGATGGGACGTGAAGCCATTCTAGATCCCGCATCTTACCGCGGTGAGTGGTCCTACCGGGAAAACTCGATCCCACTGGCTGATACCGAAATCATCGATAAAACCGGGACAATAGTACTTTTCCAGGTTAGCGAACGGTATTCGAACTAGCGTAGGAAGCGAATTCGACCGCAGAAATCCCGGACCTCCTGATTGAGTTTCGCGTGTGGCTGGTGTGTCACGGCAAGAATCATCAGGTCAATCGGGGGCTTGCGCAGGCGTCCCACCCGACGATAATCAATCTCCGCCCACTCCAGCTCCCACTCGCCAACGCTCTCGACCTCCGTTTCGCGACCCGCCGGCGGCCATGATCTCAGCCGAAACGGCTCCAAACGGACAATCGACTGAGAGTCCTTGTGAACAAATGTGGGGGCTGAGGCTTGAACGTCCTCGGCCACTGCCAGATAGGTCCAGCCCTCGGTGACGTCGACTGAGATGCCGAGCGTGGGGAATCGATGAAGCTGCTCACTGGAGCGGACGATCAGCGGATCGCTTCCTTCCAAGAAGCCCAAAGTTCGCGGTTGGTCGGACGGTTCGAGTAGCTGTCGGACGCCGATGATGCCGACCAACAGCAGCGCGATCCACATGATCGGTGTGAACTCAAGCGGCTGGGAAACTGGATCGGTCTGGTGCACGTGGCTGGGATGAATGTTGTGGTTCAGTACTTGGGCAAGTCGATCACGCCACTCCAATTTTCGGGTGGGATACGGTTGTATCGCAAGATCGTCGAGAGCAGAACATCCTTGGGCCGATCCCAGGCCGGCAAAGCGTGGAGCCGGCGATACGCTTCCTCCCAGTCACCTCGGATCAATGCGTCGAGACTCGCTTCATATTCTACGATCTGCTGGTCCGTCAAACCTGGTTCCGATTTACGGGGTGGGCTAAGAAGTTCGTAGATGTCCAAGTTCGACTCCAGCCCCGATGGACGGACGCGAGCCAAACGGCGAATTCGGAAGTCAACCGTTTCATCCCGTCGAATCGAATCCGCGGTGGCCTCGTCGACAATCACTTCGACGCCAAAGGCCTTGGTCAATCCTTCCAATCGGCTGGCAAGATTCACGACCGGTCCAAAGGCGGTCACCTTCACCTGGTCGATGGTTCCGATACGCCCGGCAACCGCGCGACCAGTGGCAATCCCAATGCCGCAACGAAAACCAGCATTTGCTCCCTCGCGGTTCGCTGCGCGAATGCGCGAGGCAGCCAGGGCCGCGCGGCCAGCCGTCTGGTCCTGATCCAAGGGCCAACCCCAAAAACCCATCGCAGCGTCTCCATGAAAATCCCCGATGACGCCACCGGTATCAAGGATATGCCTGGTCATGATCCCCAGCGCATCACTGACGCTGGCCAACAATTCCAGCAGATGCTCCGCTTCCTGTTCGCTGCGTCGCGTGAAACCTCGCAAATCACAAAAAATGACAGATAGGTCTGCCTCTCGGGGCGCCAGCACTTCGTCGGTTTCTCTACCGGCCAAAGCATCCATGACCACGGGAGCGAAGAAGTGACGCATCTCCGATTGGCGGCGTTCCAGTCGCAGCGTCTGTCGCAGGTTAGCGATGGTCGTCCCGACGAGCTCAGCAAACTTGACGTCATCCTCCAGGTCATCCGGAGCGGCCTGCAGCGATCGACCAAGATCGGCGGCGGCATCGGTGACGAGTTGCCCCGTGACGTACAACGCCCAGCCGGGACAAGCCTCGCTTCGCAGTGGTACACAGAACGCCCAGTCAACATCTTCACTCGCGGTATAGGCACCGTCACTCCGCCCAGCGGACCAAAGATGTAGCACGCTCTCGCGACGCTCCGTCGCCGTTCGCACCAACCGAGCGCTGACCGGCGGGCCATCGCGTCCGGGCAATCGCGAATCGTAATGCAGAATGCGAATCGCCCGCGCAGCGGTATCCACTTCACCATCAACCGATGGCGCGGCTGGGTCCGCGGTCGTGATCGCAACCGCGGATGCCGCCGGGGTCGCCTGCAGCAGCACGCTTGCGACGCGAACCAGCAATTCTTCATCGCTCCCGCAACCGAGGATCAAATCGGGCAGATGACTGAGCATCTCGATTCGAGCGCCGGCATCTCGGAATCTCCGTCGTCTCAGCGCGGCATGATCGTAGGCGTGCTCGGTCACGTCGCCGATGCCAGGCGAGTCGGACGCACCCGGTCGATTCGCCAAAGTGAACGTGGTCCCGCCGATCACAAAGTGTTCCCCCGGCACCAGCACAAACTCCGAGACTTTGCCGCCGCGATGGAACACCGGGTTCCTGGCACTCGCCATGCAACGCACTCTGACTCGGCCATCGGTCATATTCAGCAAGCGGACATGGCTTCGCGAAATCATGCTGTCCCAAGGCACATTCCAATCCGCATCGGTGCGGCCGATTACGATCTCAACCCCCTTGGTGGGATCGGGCAATTCGCGTCGCCATCGGTCTCGGTTCGATGGTCCTTGGGCAATCAGGTCTGGCATGCTCTATGCTGGCAAGTGAAACAGGTGGACAACCTCAATCTAGCAGATCACCATTCAGCGAGTTGCCGCCGCGATCCCTGCAGCCCGGCCCGTGCTGAAGGCCGCTTGAAAGTTGTAACCTCCGATGGGTCCGTCGACATCGAGCACCTCACCGGCGATGTACAGCCCCGCTGCGAGACGACTCTCCATCGTTCGTGGGTTGACCTCATTCAAGGCGACCCCTCCCGCGGTGACCTCGGCCTTGTTGAAGCCAACGGTACCCGTCACCTTTATCGGCAATCGTTTCAAGTGCTCTGTCAACGAATGACAAACACGTCGCGGCAACTGTGCGATCGTGCAATTGGCTTCCGATTGCTCGGCCAGGGCAGACGCAAGGCGATTGGGCAACCATTTCGCGAGAACCGACGCCACACGCTGGCGACCTCCATCACGACCCCGATCGGTGAGCCGGGCTCGGAGCTCTGATTCGTCGAGATCGGGAACGAGGTCGAGCAGAACCTGCATCTCCGCAAACGAACTCGCTGCGGTCAGAACACCGCTGATGTCCATCGCTGCCGGCCCGGAGAATCCGAAGTGCGTGAACAGCCAGGAACTCCGACGCCTGGCCAGCGGTTTGCGGTTGCCACCGCTCGATGAGACCACGGTCGCCACGCAGTCTTCCAGCGTCACCCCCGACAACGCATGCATCCAGTCGTCACCTCCAGTCAGAGGAACCAGAGCCGGACGGGGCTCGACAATGGTGTGCCCCAATCGACGCAACCAATCATAGGCGTCGCCGGTGGTGCCACAGCCCGGCCAACTCTTCCCGCCCGCGGTGACGATCACCCGATCGACGTCCAGCTCCTCGCTCTCGGTCGTGACTCGCCAGCCCCGATTTGCATCGGCTGCGATGGCGAGGACAGCGGTACCCGTTTGGATGGTGGCGCCAGACTGTTTGACTCGTCGCAACAACGCGTCACGCACATGCAGCGCCCGATCGCTTTCCGGAAAAACCTTACCGGTCGATTCGACTTTGGTGGGCACCCCCAATTCATGAAACATGCTCACCACCTCAGCGGGAGAAAAGGCTCCCAGACTCGGCTGTAAAAATCGCCCCGCATGGCCAAAAGCCTGCGGCAATTCCGCGTGCGTCTGTGTGGTGCGTCAAATTGCAGCGTGTCCCTCCGGACATCAAGATCTTGACACCGGTCTTGGCATTCTTTTCTATCAAGAGGACGGAGGCACCGCGTTCGGCCGCCTCGGCGGCGGCAATCAATCCAGCCGCGCCAGCCCCGATCACCGCCACGCGCAAGGGTACCTCAGTCACAGCGTGTTCGCCTTTCCCGTAAAAACCTGTGCATCAGCGACCTTCATCCATTTTTCTCTTGCCCACCTACAAATCCAGAAGCAACATTGAGCTGAGGGCGCCCGCATCCCCAGGGGATGCCGATCCCAGCCCGCCCATCCGATAGTCACTCGCCGATCGGTTACCAGTTGAAGCTGACATCATGTCCTCTGCCAGAAAACCCAGCCACGACTTCTCGTTTACTCAGGCCAGGAGCCTCATTGGAGATCTGACGAAGCCGAATCCCGCAATCTATTGGGCTGACTTCCTCATCTCCATCATCACCGGGCACATTGCCCTTCACCTGATCTTTCTGCTGCCTCACTGGTATGAATGGTCGGCCTGGATGATCACGGGACTCGCTGTATGTTACATCGTGACGATCCTTGCTTACATGCGAGCATTGATGTTCATTCACGAGCTGGTTCATTTGCCGAAGGGTAAGTTCAAGGGCTTCCGCTTCGCCTGGAACGCGCTGTGCGGAATTTTCTTCCTGGTGCCGTCGTTCCTGTATTATCCACATGTCGACCATCATCGACGAAAGCACTATGGAACCGAGAAGGACGGCGAATACCTTCCGCTGAGCCATCAGAGTCGATGGATGATCGTTGGATTCATCGCTCAAGCCCTGGTGATTCCGTTTCTTGGTCTCGCACGCTTCTTGATCATTAGTCCGATCTGCTGGTTCATTCCTGGTGCCCGACGCTGGGTACATCGACACGCCTCGACGATGCTGGTCGACCCCTTTTATGAGAGGACGGATGCTAGCCCGTCGTTGATGCGAATCGTCGTTGTTCAGGAATTCTTTGTGTTCCTGTGGTGCGTCTGGTTCCTGATTCGAGGTGGCATCATGCGTGACCAGTGGCTCGATCCATTCTGGCTGGTTGCCTATGCGGTCGGCATCGGCGTTCTGGTCTTGAACGAGCTTCGCACATTGGGGGCCCATCGCTGGACCAACAAGAACGACGCGGAGATGACGTTCGAGGAGCAATTGCTTGATACCTTGAACTATCCCTATCGACCTTGGTTTACTGAACTTTGGGGGCCGATTGGAACTCGCTATCACGCGTTGCATCACCTGTTCCCCAGTTTGCCCTATCACAATCTCGGGGAGGCTCATCGTCGATTGTCAGAAGGGCTGCCGAAGGATTCTCCATATCACAAGACCACGGCGGTCAGCCTGACGAGTGAGCTTGTCAATCTATGGAAGCGTGCTGCTCAGTCGCAAGCGAGATCGTTCAACCTCCCCGCCTCAGAAGCAAGCACCGCCTGAGAGGGCGATCCACCGGTGCGCTGCCGACGGCTACACTCTGTGACCGCTTCGCGGTCGACGAAATGGGCCCAATTTGATGTGTTAGCTGGACCGCGCCCGTTTTGATCTTTCGCCTCGTCAATCACGGCGAAATTTCCGGATGGAACGCTTGCCTGTCGCCGCGCCTCCCCGAGGCTCGGATTTTCGCGGCAAAGCCACGTTGAATGACGGTCTCGGCGAGACCGACCTGCAGCAAAGTGGCGCTGTCCAGTTAGGCCTCTTGCACAAATACCTTGGCGTGGTTGGAGTGCAACTCGTCCGTCGCCGTTGGGTGTGATCGGGAATCGAGAATCGGTTTGCCAAGCCGGTCTCGCGGCAGCAGATCGTGCAACCGAATGACCTGATCCGGTTCGCCGACGGCTGATAGCTGGACCGCAACCGTCGCAATCGATTGGCCGCACGTGTAACGCAGGCAGTAGCAGCCTGTGTCCACATCGCTGTGAACGGACAGGTTGGCATCACTGAGCAGGCCGCGAAGGCGCCAGGACTTTCGCTGCCTCAGCAATTGCTGATACCACGAACGCATCGCGAGGTTACCATTTTCGATTGACCCGATTTTGGAATCGACGAATGCACTCGCATCGATCGGCAGCGTTCCACCGCTCCAATCATGCTGGGGATACTCGCGACGCCGCCCCTCAACTACCGCTTGCCGCAAAGGCTCATCCGTGAAGTCGACGAAGAACTGAAAAGGGTGTTCACATGCGAATTCCTCACCCATGAACAACATTGGAATTGCGGGGTAAAGCAACAAGAGTGCTGCAGCGGCACGTTGAAACTCGATCGAGGTGACCTGATGCAATCGTAATCCAAGCGGGTGATTGCCGATGAAGTCATGATGCTGGATTGAGTGCACCAGTCCGGAGGTATCGATTCGCGTTGTTGGCGTTCGTCGACCCCGCTGATCACGCAAGGTTCCTTCGTAGACATAACCAAAGCGAAGTGTCTGCTGGAGATCGGCGCCGGATCGATATTCGCGATGACACAGCTGCTCTCCCGGTCTGGCGACAGCAAACACGCTGTGCAGAAAGTCATCACACCATTCGGCGTCAAACCCCATTCCCTCTGCGGCAAGCGGTGCCAGCATGTTGGGGTCGTAGACGTTGGATTCAGCGATCAGCATCGCCGTGCGACCGGATTCGCATGACCATTGGCGGACACCTTCCGCCAGCTCTGCGACGACATGTCGTTCGCTGTCGTCCCGCATGCAATGAATCGCATCGATGCGAAGTCCATCAAAGTGATACTGGTCCATCCAATGGATGGCGTTGGCAATGAAGAATCGCCGCAACTGTGCGCCATGTTTGGGATCGTCGAAGTTCGGAGCCGCACCCCAAACCGTCGTATGTTTTGTGGAAAGGTAAGGCCCACACTGGCCGAGGTAGTTTCCCTCCGGCCCCAAGATGGTTGTAGACCACATCCAGAAAAACGGCCAAGCCTTTGCTGTGGGCAGCGTCAATCAACTGGCAAAGCTCACCGGGCGTTCCGTAGTTTCGATTGGGGGCAAATAAATTGACCCCATCATAGCCCCAGTTCCAGCGGCCAGCCGCGTCCGCAATCGGCATCATTTCGATCCCCGTGATTCCAAGCTCGACGAGCTCATCAAGTCGATCGATGGCCGCCAAAAAGGTGCCTTTCTCGGTGAACGCTCCCAGATGCAACTCATAGATCACCAAATCTTCACGACGCACCCCAGCCCAGTCGCCGTCGGTCCAGCGATGGTCGGCGGCCACCACCATGCTTGGTCCGTGAACGCCGTGCGGCTGATAGCGTGATGCGGGGTCAGGCCGTCCGACGCGATCATCGTCCTGGCCACTCCCCCCGAACACGTAGCGATACAAACTGCCCGCAGTGACCCCCTCGATCTCGGCCAGGTGATAGCCTTGATCCAGTTGATCCATCACGACCCGCCGATCGTGGTCGACCAATTCGACCCAGACTCGATCATGAGTCGGCGACCAAACACAGAACCTGGTTCGATCATCGGCGACGGGGTGCGCACCGAGCAGGTGATGAAGTTTCTCGATGGGTAACGACGCGGGATCGACCATGGGTGATAAACTAACTTCTTAAGGCAAAGGACGGCGAGGAATGCTTTTGGTGGAGCGGCCTCTCAAGCTTTAACCGTTCCGACCACTTCGACAATCCCCTATGACTGGAATCAAATTGGTATCGGTAACCAGGATGCCGCGACGTGTCCTTTTCATGATCAGCTCAATGCGTGGCGGCGGCAGCGAACAGCAAACCTTGTTGCTGTTACAACATCTCGACCGATCACTTTTCACACCGCATCTGTATCTCACGGAACGGATCGGTGACCGCCTGCCAAGCGTCCCGGGCGATGTGACCATCCATGCGTATAGCGATGCCCCAGCGCAAACCGGGTTGTACTATCCCGGCCGAGCCATCCATCATCAAACGAAGCACCTTTGCCAACTCCTGCGGCGTGAAGCAATCGAGGTCATCTACGACCGCACGTTTCATATGACGATGATTGCCGGGCCGGCCGGCCGCCGCTGCAAGGTTCCTCGTGTCTCGACCATTGTCAGCCCTCCCGAATTGGCGGTCCCGATGGTTGAAAACCGATTCATTTGGTTGAAGCGAAAGCGTCTCGCGCGAGCTTACCGTCGAGCACATCGTGTTTTGGCGGTGAGCCAACAGGCTGCTGATTCAGCAGAGCGGTTTTACGGACTTCCCAGTGGATCGACCGATGTCGTTCGTAATCCTGTCGACATTCAGCGAATCACAGAACTGGCTCGGCAACATCCGCCCGAGCGAGACGACCGATTGACGCTCGTCTGTGTCGGGCGCATGACCGAAGAGAAGGGACACCGTGACTTGATCACGGCCATCCGAATCGCCGAGTCGAGTTGGCCGTCTCATCTGCCACCCATCCGAGTCTGGATGATTGGTGATGGCCCGTTGAGAAGCGGATTGGAATCGCAATGGGCAACCAGCGGCGGAGCGTGCGAGATCGAGTTCTTGGGCAAACAAGCCAACCCCGCGCCATACATCAAGAACGCCGATGCCTTGATTCTTCCCTCTCACTTCGAAGGCATGCCAAATGTCGTGCTCGAGGCGATGGCCTTGGAGACACCGGTCATTGCCACGCGTGTAGGGGGAACGATTGAACTCCAGCGAGACCATCCCACCATCCTTTGGGCCCAGCCTCAGAAGCCGGAATCCCTTGCCGATGCCATTGTCGAATTCGCGAACAATCGTCCAGCCGCCCAAGAGCGAGCCCAAGCGGCCAAGTCGATGATCGAGCAGCATCACGATGTGAGCAAGTGCGTCGCCCGCATCCAAGCACACCTGCTACAGGCCTGCGACCGCCCGATTAGCGACTGAAACATCACTCGCTTGCGCGTTTTGATGTTGCGCAAATTCATACAAGCACGACGCGCCAGCGAGTGAGTCCCAGGAATCTGCGCAAGCTCACGTCCGCCAAACGGTTGAAAACCGGAAACACACTCGCTTGCGCGTCGTGCTTGTATGGACGGCTCCACCCGCGCGTGTGCTGTTCAGCTAATCGTTCAGCTACATCGTTCAGCTACTCGATCAGCTTGGTGACCAGCGGGACGATGTCTTGCTCATAGGTAAAGCCGGCCGACTCACCGGCGTCCACAAAGACCTTGGCAATCTCGCCGTCCGCATCAAAGACCATCACCGCGGGAATGGATGCAAGCTTGTTGGCGGCGAACACGTCGTCGCTCGGAGTCCTGCTGATGTAGGTCGGAAAGCCATCCGCACCGACGCTTCCCAGGAAGTCCAAGACCTGCTTCTCGTAATATTCCGGCGGTCGCGACTTGCGACCGTCAAAATCGAGATCGACCGCGATGCACTGAACACTCGATCCCTTCGTCTGATGAAGTCGCACCAGCCCAGGAAACTCCTTCAGGCAGGGCTCACAGGCCAGTGACCACAAATCGACCACCGTGACACGACCCGACGATCGGGCCAACGATTCGATCTGTTCCCAAGTTCCATACTCGATCGACGGCGATGAGGAGGCCCCGGCATCGTCCGGCACGACGACGTCCTTCGGCATTTCAATCCCTCCGCGATGCCGCCGGATTACCGGTCCCTGGTCCGACCGGAATTTCGTCAACCGGAATCTTGCCATCTGGAAGCACCAACGTGCCGGGGGCCGAAGATTCCGCCTTGGACTCCGAAGTGGATGGGGAGCCCGACTTGGCCTGAACGTCCGACTCGGCCTCAGGAGACGTCCGACTCGGCCTGACGTCCGACTCGGCCTGAACGTCACTGGGCCCTGGAGGAGGGACCTTGGTGGCATCGGCGGCCTCGCGTCCACAGCCCAGCGAAACCAGAGCCACGAGCAGCGTGAGCACTCCGGCGACCTGAATCGGTCCCCGACCACGCACCGAGCCAATTGACGACAGATTCTTCAGTGGAATCATTGATCCCGTACTCCTTTTTTCAACGTCTCCACCGGCAATCGTCAGATGTACTGCAGGCATTCTGGCGAGTGAACCGGGCGATGATTGGCACCGCGACCTGATCGCGAACCCGCGAATCGATTAGATTGTATCGGGTCAGCGAAATGGTGACACGTGTGCGTCGGTTACTCAACGAGGGATTTGGCGATTGTGGACGGCGATCTGTCAACAACACAACTGGTCGTCGCCTCGAAAGAGGGCAACAACGAGGCGCTGGGTCGATTGCTCGAGCAATACCGGGGCTTTCTGCTGATGCTTGCGCATCGCTACCTATCCGAACGGTTGCGTCGCAGGATTGACCCCGCGGATATCGTGCAATTGACGTACTTGGAAGCCAAGCGTGACCTTCCCTCGTTCCGCGGTGAAACGCCAGCCGAATTCGCTGGTTGGTTGCGTGGAATGCTGAAGAATAACGTTGCGACCGCCGTCACTCGGCACGTCACGACACAGAAGCGATCCGTCAGACGCGAGATTGATCCGGCGCCCAAAGGCGCGGGCCAGGATTCGATGGGCGGTTGGATTCAGCAGCTACCAGGCAGCACGACGAGTCCCAGTGGTGTGGCGATCCGCGAAGAGGCCGTGATGGCCCTGCTGGAAGCCTTGCACCAGTTGCCCGAAACCCAGGCAGAGGCCATTCGTCTTCGCTACATGGAAGGATTGCCGTTAGCCGAGATCGTGGAACGCATGGGAAAAAGTGATACCGCGGTCGCCGGATTACTCAAACGTGGCCTGCAAAAACTGCGTACGATCCTGAATACGGACGATTGCCCGTGGATCTGAGGGCGAACTGCGTTCACAATGAGAGCGAATCCGGCGCGCCCGTTTTGGGCGTGCCTGTAGGCCTAAGTACGTGTCCACAAGATTCGCCTTCCTCCTCATCCGATCGGTTTCGCCCTGCGAGTACATTCGATTCGCCACCAAGCCCGAAGTCGGGCTTGGTCGAATTTCCCCAAAGGTTCGCGTTCGTTTCATGTCTGATTCGCCAACCAATCACGACCCGCTGGACGAAGCGTTTGCCGCCTACCTGCGTTCCTGCGACGCCGGTGAGCTCAGCAGTCGCGAGGAATTTCTCGCTCAGTTCCCCGATCTTGCCGACGAATTGAAGCAGCTGATCGAAGCCGCGGATCTGATCGGGCGGGTCACCCTGGCCCCGTCGCGGTCCAACGCCAATGCGGCTGCCGATACGATTTCCCTGAGTGTTTCGGACGGGGACGAGGAAGCCGACCCGGCGGCAACGCTTCCAATGGCCTATCGACCCAAGGGAGATCCCGGGCCGACGCTTCCTTTCGACCTTGGCGACTACATCTTGTTGGAGGTCATTGGCCGCGGCGGGATGGGAGTGGTGTACCGCGCCAAGCAGCACGAACTGGACCGCGAGGTGGCGGTCAAGATGATCCGAAGCGGAATGCTGGCTGACGATGGCGAGGTACGACGGTTCTATACCGAAGCGCAGGCGGCCGCTCGTCTTCATCATCCGGGGATTGTCTCGGTGCATCAATTCGGTCGCCGCGCTGGACATCATTTCTTCTCGATGGAATACATCCGCGGTACCGACCTGCAGCGTCGTATCAATGAGTCAGAACTCGATCCTCGGGAAGCAGCCCGCTACGTTCGCGATGTCGCCCGGGCCATTCACCACGCCCACGAGAAAGGCGTGCTTCACCGTGACCTCAAGCCGGCCAACGTCCTGATCGACGAGCAAGACCAAATTCACGTGACCGACTTTGGACTGGCCAAACACCTCGACTCCGACAGCAGTGTCACGGGCAGCGGCGCGGCGATCGGCACTCCGCATTACATGGCGCCGGAACAAGCCGGTGGCCATAGTGATCGTGCAAGTCTCGCGCAGTGACGTCTACTCGCTGGGGGCAATTCTGTTCGCTTGCTTGACAGGGCGGCCCCCAATCGTCGCCGACACGGTCATGCAGACCCTGGTGCAAGTGGTGCACGATCCTGCGCCGTCGGTCCGATCCTTGCGGCGAGATGTCCCGGTGGATCTGGAGACGATCATCGCCAAGTGTCTTGAAAAGAGTCCTGACAAGCGATACGAGACCGCCGCAGAAACTGGCCGAGGAATTGGATGCTTTTCTGGAGGGGCGTCCGATCGAGGCGCGACCCCGCTCACGCGCGATCAAGGCATGGCACTGGATCGAAGGCGTTCCCCTGGTCGGCGCTTTGACCGGGCGGCGCGTCCTGCATAGCTCTGACCTGCATCGACGGTTTCAAGCTGCGATGCTCTTGCTGATGCTGCTCTCGCCGATCGTTGCGGCCGGCATGTTCAGTGCTTGGAGCAGACACAAGCAAGCGATGCCCAGTGCGGTTCGTATCGCCGGCGGTGTCCGGGGCGGCGTGTACGCCCAAGTCTCGAAAGAACTAGGAAAACGGGTCAAGGCAGTCACATCAAGTCGACGTCACTGTTGTTGACAGTGATGGATCGCTGGACAATCGTGATCATCTGCTCGCCGGTCGAGTCGACATTGCGCCAATGCAGCTAACCGCAGTCCAGGGAGACCGATTATTCCTCGTCGCTCCGCTGTTTCACGAACTACTTTACGTGCTGGCCAGAAGCGATTCGGATATCGAGACCATGGAAGATCTGCGGGGCAAGCGGGTCGCGCTTGGTCCACACGGAAGCGGGTCCTGGGAAACATCGGAATTGGTCTTCGATTCACTGAATCTAAGCGACAGCATCACGCCTGTTGCTGTCATCGAACTGGGACGACCTCTTCTCACCCAGATGCTCCGGACGCGGCGATGCTTTGGTTCGGACGTCGAAGCGACCTGGTCACCCGGCTGATTTCGGAAGGACATTGGAGATTGATTCCGATTCCATCGCAGCATGAAGATTGCAGGTGATCATCCCGGCGCCTTGGATGCGATGATGATTGAGGCCAGCGAGTTTCCTGGTGGCGAAGTCACCGATGACATTCCCACCGTTGGCACCACCGCTTTTCTGGTAGCTTGCGAAGACACTCCTTCGGAACTGGTCTTCGCGTTTCTTGAGGCGCTCTACCAGGAACCGAAACCATGCCACGACTTATTGCCGCGCAGCCAGGCCAAGGAATGGCGAGCGCAGGCGTTCCACGCAGGCCGCCCAGGATTTCTTTGGGCTGAAGTGATCGGGTGCTGACCGAGACTCACTTCCCAATGCCACCTACTCTCTAGCGGAAGGGGGCGAGCCCTTCAGGTTTTCGGTGTGATTTTGTGGTCGAGACTGGACGACTCGCGCCGCACCGCTCGAAAGTCGGTGGCATTGACTCGCCTGCGACGGGACAGGCAACCATCACAGACTGGTCTCCGAACCGCACAAGATCGTTGGATTCGGCACGACCTCTCCAAGCGGCCGATCGGATTCTCGATTCATCTGCCTGAGCGGATCTCCTCGGCGATCGGCGTAGAGCTTGCGTCTTGAGACGTAAAGTTTTTGCAGTCCACACCGGTTGCAGCGCTAGAGGTCTATGAGGACGTTGAGCCAAGAGACGCGAGTCAAACCCTCGGAGGCGATGCGATCGCCACCCGAGGGGGATGCGCGCTCCCATCAGGGCTCACTTCGCAGCAAGCTGGTCCTTTCGCTTGCCGCCATCTTTTTCGTGTTCCTGTTGATTGACGATGTCGTCCGTCGACGTGTGATCGAGCCGGAATTCATTGCCTTGGAACGAGGCGGCGCCATCCGCGACGCCAACCGGGTGCTGGCAGCTCTGAACTCCGAAGTCGAACACCTGGCGGAACTTGCGAGTCACTGGGCCGCTCAGATTCGCGATGACGAAGCTGCGCCGACCAGACGCTCGGTAGCTTCCCGCGATCCCATAGCCTGGCCCATGGCAAAGTCGGACTGGGTTGCACGAGGTCGGGTCCGACGGCACATGGTCATGGATTCGGTCGGGAACCGGGCCATCGGAATGCAGAACTCGATGGTGCGGGAGAGCACCCTTCGAAGCTTGGTGCAGTCCTGTCGAGAGGCGGGCGAGCAAGTGACCAGCGGGATGACGCGGATCGACAGCCAAACGCTGGTCATGGTTGCGATCATCGCGTTGGGCGATCCGTCGCTGCCTATCCAAGCGGGTGACGACGCGTTATCTCGTGGTTGCCCGCCGTGTCGACGACGCCCTGTTGGCGACGCTCTGCCGACAGACTCAGGTCGAGTTCAGATTGCGGTCGCCGGAAGCAACGGATTCCTTCCATGGGATGATGCTACGTGCAGAACAGTCAGTCGACGCTGATGGTCAAAGTGCAACTGCCGGGAATCGACCTCGAAACCGTTGCCGTTGCCGTGATCCGAGTTCCACGCGACATCACCGCGTCGCTCAAATCGCACCGCAAAGCTGGCAAGAAACTCATTCATCTTTGGCTCTGCCGCCGCGTTGCTGATGCTCCTGGTGATGCTGCAAAGGATTGTGATCGGGCCCCTGGCTGCGATTCGCGAACATTCCAATCGTGTCGCCCAAGAGGGCTTCGTTACGAAACCGCTCCTGTTGACGCGCAACGATGAGATCGGCCAGTTAGCGAGCGCCTTCGACAAGATGGTCCGTCACCTACTCGATGCGCAATCCCAAGCTTGCTCAAGCGTCTCAAGCCGCCGGGCGGAGCCAGGTCGCAAGCACGGTGATTCACAATGTTGGCAACGTGCTCACCAACGTTAACAGCCTTCTGGATGCCGCCAGCGCTGGCATCGATGGACTGCGAATTGGCCCGCTTGACAAGTTGGCTCACCGACTTCGGATGGATCGCGGAAACGACGTGTTGCTGGAAGCCACACCGGACTACCTGGAGGGACTGGCGGGGTCTTTGAAGTCCGACCAGGAATCCATCCGACAACTGTTGGCGACGCTCCACGACAACGTGCGTCACATTCACGACGTGATTCGCGATCAGCAAAGGTACACCGATCCGAGCGTCAAGTCTACTCGCATCCGCGTCAAGGACATCGTGGAAGAGGCGATTGCATGTTGCCGTGCAAGACTCGACGATGACATGATTTCCGTCGAGCTATCGGGCGATCTGCCGACCCATGTCCGCTCCGATCGATCGCTCCTCCTGCAGACGATGATCAACATTATCGGCAACGCACGGCAAGCGATGCGAGAAAACGAAGATCGAGCGCGAATCCTCTCCATCGACGTCACTCAATGCGAAACGATCGTTCGCATTCTGTTTCGTGACAATGGTTGCGGCATGACAAGTGACACCGTTCAAAGGGTTTTTGAAGCGCACTTCACCACTCGTGAAAGCGGCACGGGGCTGGGCTTGCATTTTTGCGCACTCACCCTCAAACGTTTAGGGGGAGCCATTCGCGCGGTGAGCGATGGGCCCGGGCCGTGGGGCAACGTTCGTCATTGAACTACCTCGCGATGGTAGCTTCGAGTCCGATTGTTAGTGATCTCTTTTCTTCCGTGTCGACAAACTCGTGTGCCACAACATCATGAGCGAATCCAACCAGCCGCGTCGACTTTTGATTGTCGACGACCAGCAAGAAATCCATGACACCTTTGACCGCATCTTCTCTGCGGAGCGGCCAGAGGACGAAGCACTTTCGGACTTCGAGACTCGGTTTCTGGATGCCCCAAAGCCTTCTCGTGACCGGCAAGGAAGTGATGCGATATGAGCTGGAGCACGCGGGATCTGGCGAACAGGCCGCGCTGATGGTTCGGCAGGCCGTGCAAACCAAGCAACCCTACGCAGTCGCCTTTGTCGACATGCGCATGCCGCAAGGCTTGGACGGCATGGAAACGACTGAACTGCTTTGGGAAATCGATTCCAATCTCCACGTTGTGATCTGCACCGCCTACAGCGATCACATCTGGGAGAACGTACTCAAGCGTCTAGGTTACAACGATCGATTGCTGCTGCTGAAGAAGCCGTTTGAGTCGGACGAAGCAAGGCAACTCGCCCTGGCTTTGAGTGAGAAGAGTCGGCTGGCGATGATTCAAAAGCAACGGGTGCGTGCTCTTGGCCGCGAAGTGGAGCGTCGGCGCAGGGCGGAAGAATCGATGCGTGTCATGGCTCACCGCGATGCGCTGACCAAACTCCCCAACCGGCCCTACTTGATCAAGAAACTCACTCGCCTGGTCAATGACTCCACCGTGGATGAAGCCAATCATCAAGCGGTCCTTTTCCTAGACCTGGATAATTTCAAGATCATCAATGACAGTCTCGGTCACGACGCCGGTGACGACCTTCTCAACCAAGTCGCCGGCCGACTCAAGGAATGCGTGCGTCATCACGACACCACCAGTCGGGTATCGGACGGAGGAGAAACCGTTCGCTTAGGAGGTGATGAGTTTGTCGTGCTGCTGGAGAAACTGGACGACCCTCAAGATGCCCTGTCCGTCGCGGATCGGATCGTGACGCGCATCTCCGAACCGTTCCATCTCTGCGATCGCCTCGTCAATATTGGGACCAGTGTTGGCGTCGCCTTTCTAGGCGATCATGTCCGCGACGCCCACGAAGCCCTGCGCAATGCGGATACCGCCATGTACCGCGCCAAGAATTCAGGCAAGGGACAGGTCGCCGTCTTCGATCAAACGATGCACGACGACTTGTTAGCCAGACTTGAGCTGGAGAACCAGCTTCGAGCGGCAGTGGAACAGGACAAATTCACCTTGAAGTTCCAGCCGATTGTCGATCTTCGTCACGGCACGATCCAAGGTGCCGAGGTCTTGATACGCTGGACGCTCGAACAAGGCCAATCGGTCTAATCCAAACCAATTCATTCCCATGATCGAAGAGATCGGCATGATGAGCCGGGTCGGGGAATGGGTGCTGGAGAAATCGATGCGAGAGTTTCTCGGCCTCATGGATGACATCACCCAGTCAGGCCATCAAGATTTCTACCTCGGCGTCAACGTTTCGCGACACCAACTGAGTGATCCGTTCTTTTCTGAACGTCTTGACAAGATCTTCGACACGCACCGGCTTTGATCGACGCCGCCTGAAGTTGGAGATGAACGAGTCCGACGATACACGTGGCATGGAACAGGCTCTTCAAACCATGCTCAATCTGCATGACTCCGGTGTCGGCATCCAAATGGACGATTTCGGCAAAGGGCATTCCTCGCTCACCTGTTTCCAAGCCTATCCGATTGAAGCGGTCAAAATTGATCGAAGCTTTACCGCCTCGATTGCCACCGATCATAGTCACGCAGTCATCGCACAAGCGATTGTTCAGCTCGCCCATCACCTCAATGCAAAAATCATTGCCGAGGGTGTCGAATCCGCGACTCAACTGGAATGGCTGCGACGATGGGGATGCGATGCGGCCCAAGGCTTCTTGTTCTCGCCGCCGCTCTGCTCGGATGCCCTTCGCGAATTGATCCATGACCCGATGCAAAGCGAAGGCATCCGAATGCTGCGATCCAAGCCCAGCCCGTCGATCTCGTTTGATCTTGGGCAAACGTCCCGATTCGGTCAATCCGATCTCATAGAATCGCCAACGGATTTCGCTTGGATTCCAATGTGCCGCGTGTCACGCCCAAGCGATTGGTGGCGCGAAGCTGACGCCAAACCTCGTTCGCCGGAACGTCACCCGAAAGGAGCTGTTGATACAGCGCAATCGTGTGTCCGGTCTGCTCGGCACTCTCATCCAGCAACTCGACGCGAAACCATCGGACGTTTCGATGGATCAGATCACCAGCGATCTCGGCACCGCTCTGCGGCGTGGCATTGTAGAGTGTGTTTCGACACGCCACATCGGCTTGCAGCGTATGCTCGGCACCGACGCGATCCCGGAGCTTCACCTCATGCCGGTCGCATGGTCGACCACAGTTCGTCTTGTTGGTGCCCGGCGAGAGCACGGAACAGAAAACGCAGTGCTCCATGTGGAACATCGGCATGTGTTGATGAATCACCACTTCCAACCAAGAAGCGGGAACGGAGTCGATCAACCCAAAGACCTGCTCCCGGTTCAAATCATAGGAGGCCGTGACGCGTTCTGCCCCAAGAGAACGTATCCATTGCGCGGAACGATGATTGGAGACGTTGAGCGAAAAGTCGGCAATCGCCGGAATCGCGTTCTCTTGACAGAAAGCGATGGCGGCGAGATTTCGCGCCAGCACCCAATCGGGACGGTGACGACGCATCACGCGCAGCAATCCCATCTCCGACGGCTTTTGTATTCGAACGGATGCCAGACCGATCGGCACATCGTGATGCCGGGCGATCGACACCGCTTGCGCGTACTGGCGAACGTCATGAAAGTCGGCGTAAACCAAAGTCCGTCCCGCCTCGGCAGGCAGCTTCCAGCTGTTCGAGTGTTCGACAAAGAACGGCGAGGCTCGCCCCCTCCATACCCGCCGACGGTTCGACCGTCTCCGCGATCGGCTGCAGCAGTTCTCGCCCGGCCTCGACGATCGATCTGTCGCTCGGGGAGCTGCTCAAGCCGATTGACCAGGGCCGCCACGAGGTCTCGCCGGAGCTGATTGAGCATCCCCATCGGTACCATGGGCTGCCCTTGGATGGTCGCATGCAGCTCTCGAAGCACAAAAGGTGTGCCCCCCAACCGTGACAGCTTCTCAAGCAGCACCGACTCTTCGATCGGTCGGCTCGTCGCCGCTGAAAGCGGTTCGCTGCCAGCTACCTCCGACACGGAATCCTGGGGCCAGCCCGCCCGACAGTCGGAGCGGTTTGCCCGTTTCCGCAACCACGCTGATCTCGATCGCTTGTCGATTCACCGGATCTTCTCCGCTAAATGACCTGCGCAGCCGACGATTCAGTTGAGGATCATCGTTCTTGAAGACAACCGAGTCGACGCCAATTCCTGCCCAGTCGAGTTCGCCCCGCCCAAAGCCAATCCTGGCGAACTCACCAGCCGCCATCTGCTTTCGCGCCGATCCCGATGCTTCCTGCAGCGAGTAAATGCGTCCCCCTTGGTCGCTGTCACCCATCCGTCCGCGAATCGCCAGCCCGTCGCCCAGTGCAACTGGAGCTGCAAGCCGCAAACAGATCATCTGGCGTTTCACCTCGATGACGCGACCAAGTTCGATTCCTCGCTTCGCCGAATCAAGCCCCGGAACCAACCGCTTGTGATCATTGCCTTGCAGCCAGCCGGGCGATAGACCGCGAGAAAAGGACAACTCCATCTCCTGTCTCTCGCTAGATCCGATTGAGATCGCTTGACCCGAAATCGCTTCGTCGATCGCCTTTCGGTACTGCTGGGTGATATTGGCAACGTATTCTGGCGACTTGAGCCTTCCCTCAATCTTGAACGAAGCGATGCCTGCCTTGATGAGATCTGGTATCGAACCGTACCCAGCCAAGTCCTGAGGACTCAACAGATACTTGACGTCACCCAACTCCTGATCGGCGCCATCGCAAACAAGCTCGTAGGGAAGACGACACGCTTGAGCACATTGACCCCGATTCGCACTTCTCCCCCCGAACGACTCACTGGTCAAGCACTGACCGGAATAGGCAACGCACAGCGCACCGTGAATGAAAACCTCCAACGGCATCTCCGTCGCGGAGGCGATGGACGTGATCTCGGCGACGGACAACTCACGAGCCAAGACAACCCGAGCAAGTCCCAATTGGCTGGCCACACCGATCGTCTCGGCGCTGGTCAGGCTCATCTGAGTCGAAGCATGTACCTCTAGCTCTGGGCAAATCGCCTTGGCCAGCCGCGCGACACCAAAATCCTGTACCAAGATCGCGTCAATTCCGGACCGAGCGACCTGCTCAATGACGCGGGCCAGCGAAGCCATTTCCTCGGGAAAGACCAAGCGTGTTGAGTGTGACATAACCGCGAACCCCGCGCAGACGAAGATGCTTGGACAGTTCGGGCAAGTCAGAGATGCCGAAGTTTTGAGCTCGATATCTCGCATTGAAGCCACAGTCCAAGCCGAAATAGATGGCATCCGCACCATTCTCGACCGCTGCGTGCACGCACTCCCAATCACCTGCCGGAGCGAGAAGTTCGACGGATGGAGTTGGAAGCTGGCGACATCGTTTTCGAGAACCTATCCGAAAAGGGCGACATCCTCAACGGATGCCGCCCCATGATTCTTAGCCGGTGGTTCTTAGCCGGTGGTTCTTAGCCGGTGGTTCTGGACCGGTCTTCTGGATGAATTACGATCCCAGTTCGACGTCGATCTTCGCCTCGTCCGCAGCCTCGCGAAGCTTCGAGAGGGCGCGGGCTTCGAGTTGACGGATGCGTTCCTTGGTAACGCCCATCTCTTCGCCCACCTCCTTCAAAGTCAGCGGCTCCTTGCCACGCCCCAAGCCGAAGCGGGCAGAGATGATCTTCTGCTCACGCTCGTCGAGCCGATTGAGAATCTTCGAAAGCTCTCGCTGCCGGGTCCGTTGCACCGTTTCCTCGGCATACGGATCGAGCCGTTCATCCTGCCTGGCGACAAAGAGTTCCTCGGCGGTGGTACGGAATCGATCGCGATGTTTGAACTCGCTTGGAATGGTCCGTGCGAAGTTCTTCATGATCGCCCAGGAAGCGTAAGTACTGAACTTGTTCCCTCTGGAGTAATCAAACTTCTCCACAGCACGAATCAATGACATGTTCCCGTCACTGACCAGGGAGAAGAAATCGTCCGTGCTGGCGACATGCCGCTTGGCTATCGAAACGACCAACCGCAAGTTGCTCTGGACAATTCGATTCTTGACAAGGACCGCAGCTTCATAAAGCTCATCGATCTGATCCATAATCGTGGAGCGATTGCCCTTGGCCGCCTCCAGACTATCGCGCAGTCGATTGGCTCGATGCTTGAGGTAATTCATCTTCCGGAACAGGTGATATTCCTGTTCCCGAGTCAGCAGCGGAACGTCGTACAGGGCAGCCAAGTAGCTGGGCAGACCGGACGGAACCCGCACCTGACGCGGCGCGGTGGCCGGTTGAGGTTCGGGACCGAGGTATTCGGCTTCCCGTTCGGTGTTTTCAAAGTCCTCGTTGTAGATGTAATCGAGTGGCAGTTCCATGACCTGCTCGTACCGCATGTCCAGCAAAATCCGCTGGATGCTGGTCCGCGTTCGCTTGAATCGCTTGCACAACTGGGCGACCGTGGCGCCGTGCGTGTAGAGCTTGAAAATGGACCGTTTGTCGTCGTCGGTGAGTGCTCCGCGATGATTCGGGAAAATCGCCAGCGACTGATTGTCGGCGTCGAAATTCTTCAGCGTGTAGCGGATCGTTTCGGGACTCCGATTCATCTGCTCCGCCAGATGCCTGGTGACTTCCGAAAGGCTCGAGCCGCCTTCAACCATCTGGCGGGCGCGCTCAATCATCTCGCTCTTTTCATCATCGGTGAGCTGGCTGAACCGTTCGCCGCGACGAATCTTGTCTCGGTTGTTCGAGACGAAGCGTTCCACGCTGCTGTGCAAGAAACCAACCCGCTTGCGTCCGCCAAACAGCATGCGACGGCTAACCAATCCAGCATCTCGCCAACGACTGATGGTCTTGGTCGAGACGCTGAACATTCTGCTCAGCTCTTCAACGGTGTGCACCTGCTCGGGGACGTCCGTCACCGCCACATTCGCCGAGTCGCTTAGATCTTCGATCAAGAGACAGAGATCGTGCTTCAAATCGGCCGACGCGATACTGTGTCGACTTGGCGTTTCGGGGCGATAATTGGTGATCCGAAAACAGACGTAATCAAACGCGTAGGATCGATCGTCGTCGAGCTCGCCATACAGCTTCTCGGCGAGTGTGGCCTGTTCAATTTTCTTTTGTTTGGGTGCGAACCGAGACAATTGGTCACGGAGTTCCCTAACCTTCGTATCGCGATAATCTTCATGCATGACCATCTCTCCCAGCGCGGACACCGTTGCTGACTTGATTTCCTTGCGACCCCGGCGGGTCGCTCAGCTTGGTGCCAATGTTGCCCGGGTATCGCTCTTTCCGTAGGGCGATGTCCAAGGTGAGTTGAGAACCGCCGGAAAAGGATCGAGCTAACCGCTCGTTTCCCCGACTTCTCTCAACCGCTGGCGACTCCTTGCCGCCAGCCTCTACTACTACTACGCGTAAACGGAACGCGAAGTTTCACTCATGACTCTTCGGTAAGTATCAAAGTTCGCCAAAATTGTGGTGATTCCTGACGTCTGCATGGTCTGCGGAAGGTTTTTCGCTTCCAAAGTCCGCGTCTTGGTTCTCTGTCACGGCTGACACTTCACTAACTGACCAACGAATATCAGTAGAAAATCTTGGGCCAAATTGTGAGGGAACTTCCATTTATACGGGGCAGAACAGTGTTAAGGCGTTCAGATAAAACGACTTAGCCTTCCGTGATCAAACCCCGCTCCACTTCGATCGAGCCCCCAAAAGTCCACCCCGGTTGTAAGTTTTTCCATCATTTTGCAGACAGGCTGTCTGTTTTTGAGACATCCGGAACCGTCCGGGGGGCAATCCATGTCTTTTTGGCAGCCGTCTCGCCTCGTCTCCGCCCGCTGCGATAGGCCCTTTTGCGACCTGGAGGGGTCGCGCTGATTACCGGATTGAATTGAATCGTTCGCCGGATTCCAGTCGATTATCAAGAGAGAGCCTCTCAAGGGGTGAAGGAACCGCGATCTCTCTCAAAAAACGAACGTGAACCAGATGACTGATTTCCCAGTCCCGTTCGCCGGCGGACGTCGGCAATTTCTGCTCGCATCCGCCTGTCTGGCCGCTAGCACTGTGGGCATGCCAGCGATTGGCGCCGAGCCATCCGAAGGGGTCTTGCTAACACCCAGCAGCAAGGATCTGTTCCGGGTTCGGGTCGAAATGAATCTCGAAGGAAACGTCAACCTTCCTAAGAATGCATTGGCTTCGCGGAAAAGCGCGCTCACGCTTCCGATCAAGAGCGATGCCACGCATGACTACGAGGAACGATTCCGTCGTCCGCAGGGCGCGGATTCCGGCGAGGTTACCACGGTAGAGCGTTACTACCACGAGGCGGTCAGCAACAGCGTCCTGAATCGAAACCAGCACGAGAGTAAGCTTCGCGAATCGGTACGCGACGTAATCGTTCGTCGCGAGCTGCTTCCTGAAGTCGTCTATGCTGCCGACGATTACTTCCACCGAGATGAGCTGGAGCTGCTGCGTTTGCCCATTTCGAGTGTGGCGCTCGAACAACTGCTACCAAGTGAACGGGTTCAGGTCGGCACGGAATACTCACCGAGCCGCGAAGCGATGGTGTCCGTCCTCAACTTGACTTCAGTAGAAGCGAGCGATGTGACGGCACAAGTTGTTTCGTTAACCGAAAAGGAAGCGAGGATCCAGTTCAAGGGGAAAGTCGACGGGTCGGTCGAGGGAGTTCCCACCGAGATTCGAACCATCGGCAAGCTGGTCTTTGATCGTCAAATGGGGGTTTGCGTTTGGTTGGCCATCGCGATCCATGAAACACGTGAAATCGGTATCGCCGAGCCTGGTTTTGACATCGCGGCAACGGTCAAGATGGTCCGACAACCACTTGACCAGCCGACCGCACTGGCGTCGCCTCCATCGCCAATCGACGTCACCGCTCCGATTCCACAGGACCGTCTCTACGTGGAGCTCGTCAGCGAGCAGCTCGGCTTTAGCACGCTCACGGATCGTCGGTGGCGGATGATGAGTGACCTCCCGGGCGCCGCCATGATGCGGATGATCGACACCGATCGCAGCATTGCCCAGTGCGACGTGAGGCCCCTAGCCACGCTCACGCCGGGAGCCCAGTGGACGCTGGAGGCGTTTCAACAAGACGTCAAACGGACCTTGGGAGAGCAACTGACTGACCTGATCGAAGCCGAAGAATTCCTCAGTCCAGCTGGTCTCAGGGTCCTGCGTGTGGTCGCCCAAGGGTCGGTGCAGGGCGTCCCCATTCAGTGGGTGATGCTGCACTTTTCCGATGATTCCGGGCGAAGATTGTTGGGAACCTTTACGATGGAAGGCGAGAATGTCGCCACCTTTGCTGGGGCCGACACGCAACTGGCCGCAACGCTTCGGTTTCTGGAGAAACGCGTCGCCAGCGACCAGAGTCCCAAGCCAGGAGCTTCCGCCCCGTCCGCCGACAAGGCAGTCGCTCAAGCCAATCGAGGCGGAAACGCCGACAACGAAGTACAATCAGCTAGTGATTTGCGTTGAATCGACGACGCGAATCCTTTCCTACTTGCCAACCGAAAGCACAGCTTGCCATGTCCCTCGGCCGTAACTCCCTGTTTGCTCTGGTCGTCCTGACTCTTGTCTGTTCGGTCGCTGCCCAGGAACCGACGCGGAAAGATCCCTCCACGCAGGAGCAAACGCAATTTGCGCCGGGTGTGGTGACCGTGATTCCAGCGAGCCCGAAGCCGGAAGAGACGTTCGATGGGCCGATGACGTTGCAGTCGCTGTTGGATGCCTATCCGGAAATCCAATTCGGCGGCGACTCCCATCCAAGCGGCGAGCCACATTTCGATCCTCGTAGCCGAACCTTGGTCGAAATGGCCAAGCAGGTGATCCTGCGGCGAGAGGTCTATTGCTTGGAGTTTTCCTTTAAACCACTTCGACACATTTACCTTGACGTCCCTCGCTCCGACGGACGGATGCAGCGAAAACTGGTTTGGTACATGGTTTACCGCGTGCGTTACCGTGGCGGGGACTTACGACCGGCCGCCGATACCGTTGCCGGAGTCAAAATCTATAAACGTTTGGAGTCCATTCACTACGACTCCCGCTATTTCTTTCCGACGTTTGTGCTAAGTGACCACCTGACCGGAGGTCAATACGTCGACCAAATCCTGCCAACGGCCATCCCGAAGATCAAGATTCGAGAGCAGATTCAGGCACCGCTTTACAACTCGGTCGACATCACTCGCGTCAAGATCCCGTACAGCAGCGACAGTGCGGCTCCCGGCATCTGGGGCGTGGCAACATGGACCGATGTTGATCCGAATCTCGACTTTGTGTCGGTCGAGGTGTTCGGGCTGACCAACGCCTTTGAGCAGGACGGTGAGGGTCCTGATGCCCCTTATCGTCGCAAGGCCCTTCAGTTGAACTTCTATCGCCCCGGCGACGCGATGAGCCAGACCGAGGACGAGATTCGTTTCGGGATTCCGGCCTTCGAGAACGCGAAGGAACAGAATTACATCCTGCAGCAGTATGGCCTGGACGAGCGACTTGATTACCAGTGGCTGTTCCGGTAACGATGGAGCCATCGATCGGCGTCGAAATCGCTCGGGACCGCCCAGCGGTTGGCGACTTGTCCGACCAATGTCAGCTGGAACAATTTCTTCGCCGAGAGTTTTTACCTGAATTCCGTCACGGGATTCCTTGTCGGGAACGGCTCTCGGGTTGACGTGGCCCGTAAACGCGATGACGTTGGAAGATTGGCTTGGCAGCGCCGTTTCCCGTCATCGTCGGGTACCCGCGTTGCCCGGCGTTGGCTGATTTCTGGCTCCATCCACTGAAAGCTGTGACGGTTATGTTTGTCGATCGCGTCCTGATTGAGCTGCGTGCAGGCAAAGGGCGGGGACGGTTGCTCCAGCCTCCGACGCGAGAAGTACGTCCCGCGTGGAGGCCCCGACGGAGGCGATGGTGGCGACGGGGCCAGCATCATCCTGGAAGCCAGGGTCGGGGTGAACAGCCTCGCTGCCTACGCTAATCAGCGGATGTTTCGAGCCCCCAAGGGGCAACCCGGGCAGGGATCGCTTCGCCATGGCCGAAAGGGCCGAGATCAATTGTTGCTCGTCCCACCGGGCACCGCGGTGATCGATGCCGAACACCAGTTCGTGATCAAAGACCTGAAACGGGAAGGAGATCGTTTTGTGGTCGCACGCGGTGGCAAAGGTGGTCGGGGGAACGCCCACTTCAAGAACAGCACCAACCGGACACCCCGTGAATTCACTGCGGGCGAAGAGGGAGAAACCCGTCTGGTCATTTTGGAACTGAAGTCGATCGCGGACGTCGGCTTGATCGGCAAGCCCAACGCGGGCAAGAGCACGTTGCTGAGCCGGCTGTCGAGCGCTCGGCCGGAGATCGCCGATTATCCGTTCACCACCAAGCATCCGAATCTGGGGATCGTCGAAGTGGATGCGGACCGCTCTTTTGTGCTGGCCGATATCCCCGGACTCATTGAAGGTGCGAGCGACGGCGTCGGTTTGGGGCACGAGTTCCTGCGACATGTCGAGCGTGCCGGCCTGCTGGTCCACCTCGTGGAGCCGGCGCCGATGGATCAGACCGATCCGCTTGAGAATTACCGGGCGATACGTACGGAACTTCGCGAGTACGAACCTTCCCTTGCCGATCGTGACGAGATCGTGGTCGTGACGAAGAGCGAACTGGGTAACGCTGAGGAAGTTCGGCGCGGCTTGCAAAGCGAGGCCCAAGGGGATGTATTCGTCGTCAGCTCGGTAACCGGCGACGGGCTCAACGACTTGATCGAAGAGATCATGCGGCGCGTCCAGATTCGCCACGAGCAACTGATTGCCTCGGGCGAGGAGCCGAGTGCAAGCCGCGAAACGGCAGGGGCTGCGACAACCGAGCAACGCGCGAAGCGTCGGCCGCCTCATTTATCGGGACCGACGGCATCGCTGTCGGATGACATGCAAGCCAAGGACTTTCATACCGATCCCGTTGAATCTCCGCACTCCGAGGAATCAACGTGATCGACTCGAGCCACCTGGTTGCGGTCGATGTGGGTAACTCGTCGGTCAAGCTCGCCACCTCGCACGGGGATTCCATCCGGGATCATGCGATTCGCCACAGCTCCCCGCGCTGGGAACAGGCGGTGCTGGAATGGGTCGAGGACCTGTTCGGAGACCAACCGATCTTTTGGAGATTGGCCAGCGTCCGTCGTTCCGCTGCCAATCAGCTTTCTGATGCGATCTGTGATCGGGCCAGCAGCCCGCTGATCCAATTTGTCACGCATCATCATGTGCCGATGCCGATTGCCGTGGATCATCCCGATCGACTCGGCATCGATCGGTTGCTCAGCGCCTATGCAGCCAGCCGAAGATTCGGGCTGCCGGCCGTGGTGATCGATGCCGGGTCGGCCGTAACGGTCGACTGGATTGACGACTCCGGAAGTTTTTGTGGCGGTGCGATCCTACCTGGCTTGGGGCTACAGTCCCGTTCGCTGGCAACCGAAACGGAGGCCCTCCCGCAACTTCAATGGGATCAACCGGGATCGGTGAGCGTGCCGGGAAAAAACACGCGAGACGCGATTCGCGGCGGCATCCTGGTGGGTGTCTCGGCCGCCATCGACGAATTGATCGTCCGCTACCGACAGACTGCGCAAGTGGGCCCAGACCAGCTTCAGGTGGTCGTAACGGGCGGAGATGCCGCAACGATTTCCCCCCATCTTCGCCATAATCACCGTGTCGTCCCCAATTTGGTTTGCCGAGGATTGCTCGACTTGCCAAGATCAATAGGAGCCTCGACCGGTTCGATCTCGGGCTCGTCCTGAGCCGGCTTGGCGGTTGGCTCTGAAGTCCCTGACGTCCCCCCTTCGGCACCCACTTTCGGCTTGAAACCTGGTTGTTCCCATGCCGGCTACGAAGATTACCGATTTGCTCCCGATCCCTGCGGGGACGCGAAAGCCTCATCCCTATCAAGTGCTCGGATTGGAGGATGGGGAACAAGATCCCGCGGTGATTGCCGCGGCGGTTCAATCGGTGGTGTCTCGATTGAAGGCCGCCCAGTCAAAAACCGATCCGAATCTTTGGAAACAGGCGGCTCGCCTTGTCAAAGGCGCCCAGGAGGTGCTATCCGATCCCGACAAGAAGGCTCAGCTCGACGCACGCTTTGGGATCGTTTCGATGGAGGCAATCGCGGAGGCAACGGAATCATCATCGCCAGACGCACTGGCGGCCTTCCTGCCATCGGCCGATCCTCTGACGCCTGTTTCGAACCCACTAGCGGCCCTCTTGCCGACGGCCAATCCGCTCTCCCCTGCGACCCCCATCGTGCCCGCGGACACCGCTGGCGGCGGACCGCAGGGGCTGCCGCCGTCGCCGGTAAGCCAGCCGCTCTTTGTACCGGATGCTGCCCCGATCAATGCGATGCCACCGGGATTGTTTGGGACACCGCCAACCGCCAATGATTCCGAACCGCCAGGCCCGTCGATCGGAGTCGTGGTCAACGCGCCGCGTGCCAAGCGAAAGCAGTCGAAGGCGGGCACTTTGCTCTTTGTAACCTTCGCGTTTGGGACCTTCGGCATCATTGGAGCACTGGTTTACTTCTTGGTCTTCGGACCGGGACAGATCGCGATTACGCAAGCCGACGGAAAGATTTCGATTTCGGCGCAGCCTCCGCTCGATGGCAACACGACCGTTGTCGGCCAGCCGCGCCCGGTTGCTCCGGTAAGGGAGAGGCCTCCACGAGATCCAATCATGGGTGACCTCGGCGCAAGCGATCCCTCGCCGGGACCAAGCATGCAGCCGAGCGGTTTGACACGTTCGCTGACCGCTGATCAGAGCGGCGACCTGACGGGCGACTCGGATCCTGATGAGCCGGAAGCAACGGGAGGGCCGGAAATGGATTCGAACCCTTCGCTCGACAGGCAACCCACCGATGAGACGCCAGAGGTGCCGGCCATGCAACCGGAAACCCAACCGGCGATGGAGCCGGAAATGGAAACATTGACCGATCAGATGATCGCTGAAGCGGATCAGACTCTGCAGCGCGTTCGCGCCCTGATTCTCGCCGCCAATTGGAAAGAGATGAAGTCAGCTTCCGAAGCAGCCTTGGAACAACGCATGACCGATGACCAGCAGAACCAGGCCCAGGCACTCTTTGAGCTGGCCGATCTCGCCACGTACTACCGAGTCGGGATTGAGAAAGCGGTTTCCGAGTTGAAGGTTGGAAATGATTTTGAAGTGACCGAGGAGGTCCGAGTGATCGTGGTCGAAACGGGCCCGGACCTGTTGGTGATTCGTTTCAATGCGAAGAACAAATCGTACAGCTTCGACCAGTTGCCCTGGTCATTGGCTCACAAGCTGGCCACGTTTACGATGCCCAGCGATGACCCAACGGTCCAGGCAGCCAAAGCGGTCTATCAGGCGCTCTCGCCCAGCGCGAGTGATGAGTATCGCGATCAAGCCCTGCAGATGCTGAATGAAATTCAGAGCGACGGGGAGGGGGCGGACCCTCAGCAACTAGCGGAAACGATTCGAAGTCTCTTTGAGGAATCGTAGCGGCGTCAACATCCAAGCACGCCCTTCACATCATTCCCCTTGCGACCTGATTGTCTCCTTTACCGATGAATCCACTTCAACGCTCCATCGATTCGCTGAAACAACTGATCGCTTTTCCGTCAGTCAGTTCGACGAGCAATCGTCCGGTTTCCGATTGGGTAGCCGAGCACCTGGAAGCGATCGGATTTGAAGTGGAGCAGACCAGCTACCGGGATGAGAAGGGAATCGAGAAGGTCAACGTGGTGGGACGTCGGGATCCCATTGCATCGACGTCCCGAAGCCCCTCCGGGCTCGCTTATTTCGCTCACACCGATGTCGTGCCGGCAGTTGGATGGACGGGCCCAGGTGGTGATCCGTTTCAGCCATGCATCACTGACGATCGACTTTATGGGCGCGGCTCGTGCGACATGAAAGGGAGCCTGGCCGCCATGCTGACCGCCGCCCATGAGATCACGGCGGATCAGCAGACCTCACCTCTCTGGATCGTCTGCACCGCTGACGAGGAAATCGGATTCGCGGGCGTCAAACACCTGGTCGGACATTCCCAAGCCTACCGCGAGCTGGTGCAGTTTCAGCCGGTCAGCGTGATCGGTGAACCAACTCGGTTGAACGTCGTTCATGCGCACAAAGGAATCGTCGCCTTGCGGATCACCAGCCGGGGGCGTGCCGCGCACAGTAGCAGCTCAGATGGAGTGAATGCCAATCGCAAAATGGTCCCCATGCTGCAGACGTTGCTTGAGATCAACGAGCGGACCGCCCGGGACCACAAGTACATGGACGATCGGTTCAATCCACCGACGCTGTCCTGGAATTTCGGCGTCAGTGATGATTGCACCGCCGTCAACATTACCCCCGACCGATCCGTCGCCTGGGTCTCGCTGCGACCGATGCCCGAAATCGACGGCAACGATTTGATCGAACAGGTCGAAGTGAGAGCCGAGGACTTGGGGCTGGAGTGCCGACGATTCGAGGGAGGTGCTCCCCTCTGGATCGACGCCGATTCCGCATGCATTCGCGAGTTCTGCGAAATCGCGGGAGGTCGAACCGAAAACGGTTTGCTACGGAACCGACGGAGGCGAACTCACCGAACTGGAAAACCGTGTGGTCTTCGGTCCCGGCGACATCGCCCAAGCACACACCACCGACGAGTGGATCGAGCTCGATCAGCTACGGCAGGGAAGCGAACTCTTCGGTAGAGCGATTCGACGCTGGTGTGCTGACTGAAGGACCGGGAGAGGTCACACCAAGGGACGAAGCCACGAAGTCAGGAGTTGTGAGATTGCTCAACGACCGCCCATCACTTGCTGGAGCTGTTCCCGTTTGTGTCTCTTCCGCCCAAGGGGTCGAGAAGTCGGTTTGCCGATCACAATGATGCTCTAGGCGGTCTGTGCTTTGGATGCCTTGCTTCGTCGTCGGTGAACCAAAATTGGAGCCCCCACAAGTCCCGCCCAAATCAACATCGAACCGGGTTCGGGAACGACACCGTTGATCGTGACGGTTGCGGTCTCGAAAGTCGTTGACGCGTCGAAAATGTAGTTGATGCTCTCCGGGTTGGCGAGCGTCCCATTGCGAGTGACCAGGAAGGTGAACAACGTCTCTCCGCTATTCCCTTCCGCTTGGACTGCATCAAGCGGAGTGATCGTCGTCTCGGTATCGTCGTTGAGAATCGTGCCGACGGCGCTGGCCCCGCCGTCGAGCGTCACGGCGAAGCCCTCGTTCGGTTCCACGTCATTGTCACCACTGACACGAATCGTCACCGTTTGTGTTTGGCTTTCTACGTTGGCGGCGAAGTCAACACTCCCGCCCGGAAACGCGCCGCCGAAGTCGGCGGCATTCGCCTGATTCGTCCCGCTGCCAGCCACCGTGTAGCTGATGCTCTCCGGGTTGGCGAGCGTCCCATTGCGAGTGACCAGGAAGGTGAACAACGTCTCTCCGCTATTCCCTTCCGCTTGGACTGCATCGAGCGGAGTGATCGTCGTCTCGGTATCGTCGTTGAGAATCGTGCCGACGGCGCTGGACCCGCCGTCGAGCGTCACGGCGAAGCCCTCGTTCGGTTCCACGTCATTGTCACCACTGACACGAATCGTCACCGTTTGTGTTTGGCTTTCTACGTTGGCGGCGAAGTCAACACTCCCGCCCGGAAACGCGCCGCCGAAGTCGGCGGCATTCGCCTGATTCGTCCCGCTGCCAGCCACCGTGTAGCTGATGCTCTCCGGGTTGGCGAGCGTCCCATTGCGAGTGACCAGGAAGGTGAACAACGTCTCTCCGCTATTCCCTTCCGCTTGGACTGCATCAAGCGGAGTGATCGTCGTCTCGGTATCGTCGTTGAGAATCGTGCCGACGGCGCTGGCCCCGCCGTCGAGCGTCACGGCGAAGCCCTCGTTCGGTTCCACGTCATTGTCACCACTGACACGAATCGTCACCGTTTGTGTTTGGCTTTCTACGTTGGCGGCGAAGTCAACACTCCCGCCCGGAAACGCGCCGCCGAAGTCGGCGGCATTCGCCTGATTCGTCCCGCTGCCAGCCACCGTGTAGCTGATGCTCTCCGGGTTGGCGAGCGTCCCATTGCGAGTGACCAGGAAGGTGAACAACGTCTCTCCGCTATTCCCTTCCGCTTGGACTGCATCAAGCGGAGTGATCGTCGTCTCGGTATCGTCGTTGAGAATCGTGCCGACGGCGCTGGCCCCGCCGTCGAGCGTCACGGCGAAGCCCTCGTTCGGTTCCACGTCATTGTCACCACTGACACGAATCGTCACCGTTTGTGTTTGGCTTTCTACGTTGGCGGCGAAGTCAACACTCCCGCCCGGAAACGCGCCGCCGAAGTCGGCGGCATTCGCCTGATTCGTCCCGCTGCCAGCCACCGTGTAGCTGATGCTCTCCGGGTTGGCGAGCGTCCCATTGCGAGTGACCAGGAAGGTGAACAACGTCTCTCCGCTATTCCCTTCCGCTTGGACTGCATCGAGCGGAGTGATCGTCGTCTCGGTATCGTCGTTGAGAATCGTGCCGACGGCGCTGGCACCCGCCGTCGAGCGTCACGGCGAAGCCCTCGTTCGGTTCCACGTCATTGTCACCACTGACCGAATCGTCACCGTTTGTGTTTGGCTTTCTACGTTGGCGGCGAAGTCAACACTCCCGCCCGTAGGTTTTCGCGTGCCCGGAAGGTGGGGTCAGACGCGAAGCGTGCGGAAGGGTGACGGTAGGTCGCCCGCATCCACGTTGTCATCATTGCGGATGAGTGAGGAAGCGGTGGCACCTTCGATCACCGCGCCACCCGACGCACTCGTCAGCGTCACTGTGAATTGCTCATCTCGCTCGGCCAGAGTGTCGCTCTGAACCATGACTTCAAACATCTTGGTGACATCACCGTCCATAAATTCCACGGTTCCGGAAGGGAAGACCCCGCCAAAGTCATCAGCATCCGCAGCGTTTGCTCCGCTTCCGGTGACCGCAAAGTCCACCATCGTGATTCCAGTCGTGTCCACACCCCGCGTGACCTGGAAGCTGAATACCGTCGGCCCTGAGTTCCCCTCCCTCTTCAGAGACGTCACTGAGTCAATCGAGACCGTAGGCACCAAGGCAGCGGCAGCCTGGGGTGTCTCGGCGACTTGCAACACAAGGGCCTCTGCCGCCATCGCCGATTCCTGGTTCTGATTCACCCCGAACTCCGCAGCCAGGAGCCGGCGCGACTCGAGGTTCTCAAACAGCAAACGTTGAAATCGCTCGCGTCGCGAACGATTTCCAGATGCCCGCTGAACTACACGTCTAGAAATGTCCATTCAATCACTCGATGGGGGGTATTCAGACAAAGCAAACGTTTCGATGCAACCACAATGGGGGGATCGAATAAATCTACATGGGGACAGGTGTACCACCAAACAGGGTCTTTGGGGGGCCTGGAAAATGGTAATCCTGGGAATCTGCGAAATATAGGAGTTAAATCGCGACGATCCGAATTAGATAACCAAAAACCACCCTATCGAGCTAGGGTGGTTTCCAACGGCCCTCCCCCGAGCAACTCAGCGCGAAAGAACGACACCCCTTAGTCAGTCACGCGGTGTGTGCCGAAACCCACTGTCTTTGAGCTGAGCTCCGAGCGCACGAAGCTCGTCATAACTGAAACCAGCTGGCTTGGCATTCGTACTCAGCCAATCTGATTCAGAAGCGCTCCCAATTTGGGGGGCCAAGCGGCACCGGCATCCCGTCGGTTACGACCCACGCGTCGATTCTCAACAACCGACAGCCGAGCACTTAACTACTCACCAGAGGTAGGCATCCCGAGCTGTCGCATTTTGCGGTAGAGATTGGATCGATGCAGCCCCAAGTTGGCGGCCGCGTCGGTCATGTTGCCACGGCAAGCGTCGATTGCTTGTTGGATATACTCGACTTGAAAATCTCGAGTGGCATCCCCGAGCGTTCCTGAAAACTCGGAACGGGACGGGGGCGGCGACGCACCCGAGGCGGTCAGCATCAGATCATCTGCACCGATCTGGTCTTCGTTACAGAGATAACAGACCCGTTCGATTGTGTTTCTCAATTCCCGGATGTTGCCAGGCCAGCTGTGCGATTTGAGCGCCTGTCGTGCGCTGGGCAACAACAGAGGCACTTGACGGCCAATCTGGTAAGCGAACTGTTTCAGGAAATGATCGGCCAGGACCAGCACGTCATCTCCGCGCTCGACAAGCGGAGGCAAGGACAAGTTGACCACGTTCAAGCGGAAGAACAGATCCTCACGAAAGCGTCTTTGGCCAATTAGTTCGTCAAGCGGTTGATTGGTTGCGGCAATGACACGGACATCGACGGGAATCGGCTGCGATCCGCCAACTCGCACCACCACTTTCTCTTCCAATACGCGTAATAGCTTGGCCTGACCTCCCGGACTCATGTCCCCCACTTCATCAAGAAACAACGTTCCGCCGTTGGCTAGTTCAAACTTGCCGACGCGTGTCGCATGAGCGTCAGTGAATGCTCCTTTCTCATGGCCAAACAACTCACTTTCCAGAAGCGATTCAACCAGTGCCGCGCAGTTGACGGCGATGAACGGTCCGTTTCGGCGTTGACTCTCGAAATGAATATGCCTCGCGAGCACTTCCTTGCCTGTCCCATTCTTGCCCAGAACGAGTACGGTCAGATCGGTCTTGGCAACCTTGACAGCAGTTTGTCGAACGGCTTCGATCTTGGGATCCTGACCGATCAGGTGAGTCGTGGCGGCAGCGTCCTCGACCAACCGATCGCGCGTTTCAGTCAAATGTTTCCGCGTCCGTTGAGCTTGAATCGCCACGGCGGCATGCGCAGCGAGATCGGCCAGGACCTCGGCATCGGAATCATCGAATCCATCGCCGCGATGATTGATCGCCTCGAACACACCGATCAGCTCATCGCGTTGGCCTGACATCGGCACCGCGACGAGTGAACGCGTTTCGAACTCCAGCGATCGATCGACTTTGCGGTTGACTCTCGACTCATCGTCACTTCCGCCATTCCAAATCTTGGCTTCGCCAGACCGCAAGACTTCGCCCACGACTCCCGCACTGTCGTCGACCTCCAGGGAATCGCCTTCCACGCCGAGCGCGGGTCGCCCGATCAATTTCTTGCGACGACGGTCCCATAGAAAAATGCTGGCCCGTTCACAGTTCAACAACTCCGTCGCCGTCCCCGCGATGCGATGGAGCAGTGCCGCATCATCATCCAGTCGCTGCCAATCCGCGGCGGCATTCAGCACTGCGGTGAGTTGCTCGATGCGACGCACTTGTCGCTCGTTGCTCTCAAGTCGCTGCAACACACCCGCCAGGATTCTGGCGAAATGCTCCAGTCGCTCGAGTTGTTGTGGTGACGGCGCGGTGGTCCCGGCTTGTGGACGCGTGAGCTGCAGGATCAAGGCGGTGGCATTCGGTGGCTTGCCTCCCGAGTCCGGTCGTGGGTGACTCGCACGCAATGGGACCACACACCAGCTTTCGGCGACTTGCGTGGCTCCCTGGTCGGCGGCCTCGGCAATCAACAACTCCGGAATCTTCTTCTGCTCGCCGACCCAGGCCTCTCGCGTCCATCGGCCGGATCGCTGGACCACGAGTCCTCCCAAATCGCTCCCCAACCTTTCCATGACTGCAGGCAGCACGGACTCGAGCAGCGCGGTTCTGGAATCGTCCTGCTGCAGCGCCTTGACCAACTCCATGGCCAGAATCGCTTCGATCGGATCGATCTCGGAGGGGTTGACGGATTGGGTCAAAATGTTTTTCTCGGAGGAAGACGCGGCCAGGAAATTCGGTGAGATCACGAACACAAGTGCGAGCACTCAGGCATCCCTGAGGATTTTAGTCGTACTGGAGACCATGATGGTCAGCGTCCCCCGGTGGACGGCAAATAGACGAATCCGCTACCAAGTCGGTATCTTGTGACGATTCCCTCACCGTCCAGAGGGAACAACGAGACGATTTGACGAACTCATCAGGAACTGAGCGGCTATGCAATTTGACGGGAAAAAGGGGCTCGTACTTGGGGTTGCCAACGATCATTCGATCGCCTGGGCAATCGCAACGCAAATCATGGAATCCGGAGGTGAATGTGGGTTCACTCATTTGCCGGACCGCGAAGACGACGAGCGAAAGCGAAATCGTCGTCGGGTCGCCCAACTGACCGACAAGTACGAGAACGCGAAATTCCTCATTCCGATGGACGCCCAGAAGGATGAGGACATCCAGCGAGTGTTCGAACACGCCGCCGAAACATTCGGGAAGATTGACTTTTTGCTGCACTCGATTGCCTTTGCCGACCGCGACGACCTGGCTCGCGAGACGGTCTACACCAGCCGCGATGGTTTCAAGTTGGCGATGGATGTCAGCGTTTACACGCTGATCGCCTGCACCGCCGCAGCCAAACCGATCATGAATCCGGGTGGGGCAATCGCCACAATGACCTACTTCGGCGGCGAGAAGTGCGTCCCCGGATACAACGTGATGGGGATTTGCAAAGCGGCACTGGAAGCCACGGTTCGGTACCTCGCCTATGACATGGGTCCGCACGGAGTCCGCGTCAACGCGCTATCGGCCGGGCCGATTCGCACGCTCGCCGGCCGCGCCGCCGGCGTGGAGGACATGCTGACGCTGTACGAACACATGGCGCCATTGGGACGCAACATCAGCCACGAGGAAGTGGGACGAACCGGCGCCTTTCTGCTTGGCGACGACAGCAACGGAATCACCGGTGAGATCCTCCATGTCGATGGCGGTTATCATGCCATGGGCAGCCCCGGTCGATTGCTGGATCATTTCAAGTCACAGCAGTCGTGATGGAAACCTTGCCTGTCGTCGTCACAGGCCTGTTGCCAAACTCTTTCATTCTCGATGATTCAGAGGTCATCTCGATGGTTCGTACCGCAAGCACCATGCTCGCTTTGGGCACGTCGGCACCCGATTTCGCGCTGCCTGACACCGAGGGCACCAGGATCTCGCTTCAAGACTTTGCCGGCAGCCGGGCGCTGCTGGTGATCTTCATGTGCAATCACTGTCCTTACGTCAAACATGTTGCTGGCGAGCTGAAGCGATTGTCGGACGAATATCTTTCTCAAGGCGTCGCCGTCGTAGGCATCAACAGCAACGACGCCGACAAGTATCCCGACGACGGGCCCGATGCGATGGCGCGAGAGAAGGCGGATCGCGGCTACCAGTTCCCCTATCTGTACGACGCCGACCAAGAGGTCGCCCAGGCTTACCATGCGGCCTGTACGCCGGATTTCTTTTTGTTCGATGGCGACTTCCATCTCGTGTACCGCGGTCAACTCGACTCCAGTCGGCCCAAAAGTGACATTCCCGTCACGGGTGAAGACTTGCGCGGTGCATTGGATGCGGTCTTGTCCGGCCAATCGCCGAGCGCAACAGCAAACCCCGTCCATCGGTTGCAATATCAAGTGGAAGGAAGGAAACGAACCGCAGTACTTCAACCCACAAGGGACTGCGTGAGCGTCCCCTACCTGCAAGAGCTGACGATCCGTCTCGCGCTCGGCGCGGCAGAGCTTGAGCCCGACCTGCGCCAGCGGCATGCCAAGTGGTTGCGGGAGCAGCAGTCGTCCAGCGGCGGATTCGCGGGAAGAGAAGGGGAGAGCGATCCGTATTACACCGCCTTCGCGCTTGCGCGGGCTGTGGGTGCTCGGTGAACTTGACTCCGAAACGGGATCGGCAGCGGCGTCCTTTCTGCGGCGACGATTGACCGAGCGTGAATCGATCATCGATTTGATCTCGCTGATCTTCGGGGCTGCGATTTGTGAGATGGCCGTCGGTGAAGTCGTGCTCCCCGATGACGACGTGGCGTGGCGTCAGAACGTGGCCGCGCTCCTGGCCAGCTTGCGAACCGAGGACGGAGGTTTCGCCAAGACTCCGGAAGGTCGCGCCGGCAGCACCTACCAGACATTTCTGGCGATTCTCTGCCACGAACTGATCGAATTGCCGATTCCCGAAGTGGACCGAATCGAGTCGTTTCTCGCATCACAGCGGCATCCCGACGGAGGCTACCTCGAGATCCGGGCGGCCAAACGTGCCGGGGTGAACCCGACCGCCGCCGCGATCGGAAGCCTGAAGGCACTCGGGCGTCTGTCCCCTGCCGATCATGTCACGACCGCCTCCTTCCTGGCCGAAATGCAATCGGACGAGGGAGGTTTGACCGCCAACACACGCATTCCCTTTGCCGATCTTCTCAGCACATTCACCGGTCTTCTGACCCTTGCCGATCTGGATGCGATCTCGATGGTCAACGTCGAGGCGATCAATCGATATGCTTTAACGATGCAGTCACCCCAAGGCGGGTTTGTCGGATTCTCGCTCGATAACACCGCGGATGTCGAATACTCGTTCTACGGCATCGCTACCCTCGCGCTTTGCCAAACCTATCGATGAATCATCACTCCCTCGCCGTTGAACATGTGGCCAAGTCCTTCCCGACTGCCCATCAAGCCTTGCAAGTCCTGCGCGATGTTTCCCTGACGCTGTCGCGCGGGTGACTCGGTCGCCATCGTCGGTCCCAGCGGAAGCGGAAAGAGTACGTTGTTGCAGATCCTGGGAACGCTTGATCGTCCTGATAGCGGATCGGTTGCCATCGATGGCCAAGACCCGTTTGCCTTGCACGAGGGAGAGCTTGCGAAGTTTCGCAACCAGCACATTGGATTTGTCTTTCAAGACCATCATCTGTTGCCACAACTGACTGTGATTGAAAACGTGTTGGTCCCCACGTTGGCCGGTGGCAAGCCGAGTCACGATGAGTTGGAGCGAGCCAGATCGCTTGTCGATTCGGTCGGTTTGGGCGATCGCCTCGGTCATCTGCCCGGGGAATTGTCCGGCGGCGAACGCGAGCGAGTTGCCATCGCCCGCGCCTTGCTGATGAACCCGTCGCTGATTCTGGCCGATGAGCCGACCGGCAATCTCGATCGCAAGACCGCCGAGCAAGTCACCGCGGTCTTGCTCGATCTCCAGCAGGCCTCAGGAGCCATCCTCATCGCCGTCACCCACAGCGATGCCCTCGCCGCGGCCATGGGTCAGCGGAAGGAATTGGTCGACGGTCACCTCGAAGCAAGTTGAGGAATTGCGATGTCGTCGCAAACGGACTCCTACTTCAGCTCCGCACCGTTTGATGAACGACGGATTCAAGCCGCGGCCGTCTACTGTAGCGATGGGCGATTCGGTCGAGTCCGCTGGTAGCCGGCAAATGCTGACGCGTTTTCAAACTTCTCGTAGGCGGCAAGTGGTACCATTCTCCCGCTTGGCAACGCCGTAGCAGATTGTTTACCAGCGAATGACGGGCTTCCTCTTCAGCCACGAAGTGGCGTCACAAGAATTGCCGTGGGGTGTCAACCCACGGGTGCGGTTCTACTCCCCGCAAGACTTCCGCCGCGTCGATTCCAGAGGGCTTGGAACCGGGTGCTGACGCACCCGGCAATTCTTGTATCGGCACTTCGTGCCTGATCGTGCTGGAAAAGGGGTCAGGTACCAATAGCCGGAACGGCCCGGAGGGTGCTTCGCACTATTGGTACCTGACCCCTTTTCCAGCTCTACGAATCAAGAGTGCTCAGGTTGAACGGCTACGCCACGTCACCAAGTTCGAGCCGTTTGCCGTATCGCCGCAACACCTGGTGCCGCAGTTCGGCCAGCTCTTCGGCTTCCAAATGCGGATCCGCGTCGACCATCGCTTGTGCAAGCACTCGTGCCACCAGCAACACGTCGAAGTCCCGACCCAATTCAGCGATCCGCATCGGAGGCAGTCCACTTTGACTTCGGCCGAGCACATCGCCCGGGCCGCGCAGCCGAAAATCCGCCTCGGCAAGCGAGAATCCGTCCTCCGTTTCCGCAAAGATCTTCAGCCGTTCGTTCTCCTCCGGCTGGCCGTCCCCATCGGTGAACACGCAAACATGCCCCGCATGGGAACCTCGCGAGACCCGACCACGGAGCTGATGCAGCTGTGCCAGCCCGAAACGCTGCGCTCCCAGGATGGTCATCAAGGTTGCATTGGGGACATCGATTCCCACTTCGATCACGGTCGTCGTGACCAGGACCTGCAGCCGTCCGGACGCAAAGGAGGCCATCACGCCCCGCTTCGCCTCTTGGCTCATCCGACCGTGCAACAACCCGACGCGGTAATCCGAGAGTGAACCGTTGCAAAGTTCTTCGAACACCGATTCGACCGAGGTGACATCTTCCTTTTCATCGTCCGCATCCGAATCCGAAGCAGAGACTTTCGGCGCCACGACATAGGCCTGGCGACCTTCGTCCAAACGCCCGCGGACGAACTCCCACCAACGCGTCTTCCAGCCGTCATGTGCCAAATAGGTACTGACCTTGCCCCGTCCGGGCGGCTGCTGGCGAAGCGTACTGAGTTCCACATCACCGAACAGCGTCATGGCGATGGACCGGGGAATCGGTGTAGCCGACATCACGAGGTAATGCGGGTCGACACCACCGCTGCGCAGCGCGTCACGCTGGGTCACGCCGAACTTGTGCTGTTCATCGATCACGCACAAACCTAACTGTTTGAACCTGACTTCGCCGTGCAACAGGGCCTGCGTCCCAACCAACAATTCGATCTCGCCCGACTCCGTCGCCTCGATGACCGCGCGCCGCTCGCCTGCCGAAAGCGAACCGCACAGCAATCCGACGCGCACACGACTGTCGGCAAGGATTCGCTGCAGGGTTTCATAGTGCTGCCTGGCCAGCACCTCCGTCGGTGCCATCAGGACCGCCTGGTGCCGATTGGCGACCGCGAGCATCATGGCGTAAATCGCGACCACTGTCTTGCCGCTTCCCACATCTCCCTGTAGCAGACGGTTCATCGGAAATTGCCGCGACATGTCGTCTCGAATTTCAGCAATCGCCTGCTTCTGGTCACCGGTCAATTCAAAGGGAAACCGATTCATGATGCGTCGCATCGATGATTGCCGAGGATGGGAGTGGTGGTGATTGCAGCTCCGTGGTTAGCCTTCGTCGACGCATCGCCAGAGCAAGTTGCATCACCAACAGTTCTTGAAAGACAAGTCTGCGTTCTTGCCCGCACCAACTCCTGCTCGTCGGCCGGGAAATGCAACGTGCGAATCGCCTCCTCAATGCCCGGTAGCTCTCCGACCAGATCGATGCCGTGAGCTCTCAGTGCGTCCGCTGCACGACGGCGGAGCGACTCCGGCATGACCTCCGTCAGGTCATCCGGAGAGCGACTGCGGAAACCTCGTGCGTCAGCCGACGCATGTCCGACTGTTTGATCCCGTCGGTCAACGGATAGACAGGCAGAATGCGAGGCCGAGGCACCTCCTCGCGATCATCCAGAATGATCACCTTGGGATGCGAAAACTCCATTCGCAACCCGTGCAGCTTGGGGACACCCGAGATCAGCACACGGCGATCAAGCGTCAACTGCTCCGCGCGAAACGGCTGATTGAAGAACAGAATTCGGACCGCGCCGCTTTCATTTTCAACGATCGCACCAAAAATCGACTTTCCGGGGGTCCGCGAAACCAGTTCGGCATCGGTGATCGTGCCCACCAAGGATGCCGGCTCGCCTTCCCGCAGCCGATCGATGCTTTCCGAGGGCGCCGGAAACTCGTAGTCGCGCGGAAACAGGAACAAAACGTCTTGGGCCGTCCGCAAGCCAAGCTTCGCCAATCGATCTGCCCGAGCATGGCCCCATCCCCGGCAGATACTGAATTGGAGTTGCTAGCTTGAGTGAAGAGTGATCCTTCACGTGAATCTCGCCCCGCGCTAATGGTTTGGACCAGCTGCGACCGCCCAAGCTTGTGGTCGCCTCCCCAATCGTAACGGCAAGAGGCTTCCCGGCAATTCACCTTGATGCGTCCGCGGCTGGTTGCCTAGTCTGCGAGGAATATCGAGATCCGCAAGCCCTTTCGCCCAACGCCACTGCCTTTGGTTTCGATCAGCCGCCGCGAGTTAGCGTCCGGTTCTCCGGCTCGCAAAAGACGGGGACGAATCCACGGCAGCTGATCCATCGAGCCAAACCGCCCAACGAAGCGCCCATGGCCTTCCGCCCATAATCGCATGTCAGGAAGACATCACAAACTCATCGAGCCCACCTCTTCGACAGGTGGTGGCAACGACCCCCTGAACGCGCCGCGAGCCGTCCGGGTCATTCGTGTCCTCGGTCAGGGTCGGGCTGCCGAGGCCGTGTTGGTCGAAGCGGTGATGGGCGATGGTCAAAAACAAGTCTGTGTTGAAAAGGTGTTTGCGGCCGGCTGGCTAACTCGCACGATCTATCGGCTTTCGTTTCAGGCTCCGTTTGCCTACCAAAGCAACCGCGATGCGATTCTGACTTGCTTCTATCGCCGACGAGTTGCTGCGGCCGTGCTCGAGGCATCGGACACGGGTGTCAAGATCGCCGCCCCTTTGTACGTTCGGTTCGACGAAGCGTCGGGCGCCTGGGTGCTTGCCGCCGAGTGGATCGACGGTCGCGGAATCAAGCCAGCTCCGGCCGATCGCGATCGCCTGCGGCGGCGTTTGTCCGGCCAGCCAGCGGGTGTGGCAGAGGAAGCGACCGCTGAAATCGACCAACTCGTCGACACCATGCACCAACTCGAAGCCCTGCTGACCGATTGTGGTCTGGTTGGCTCCGGATGGCAGGTTGCCCCGCGAGCCATGGTATCGACGGCGAACCTGCTGAGAGAACAAGACCACTACACGGTCATCGACCTGGAGTCAGGAATCCCGGCGGTGCTGGTGCCGAAGTACTTGGTTTCCGGGGCGCGGCGAGGCGAGCTTCCGCCGTTTGATGACCTCGATGAAGAACAGCTGCGAAACTGGGTTCATGCGAACGAGCGCCTGCTTCTCTCTCGTCTTGGTGCGGAGGGTTTCGCCGGTCTGCGCGAGGACGTTGAGAAGCTGATCGAACACTCGGCTCGCTGGAAGGCTTCGGAGTTGGCGTTGCTGCGTCGCCCGTGGCGATTGCTTCGCCGCGATGGGATGGATGCCTATCGACGGGAATGCGTCCGTCGGTGGGAACAGGAACGAACAATTGATGCGGAGACCGCAGTCGCGTTACCTGACCAACGCGGGAAGGCACGTGTGATCTGGTACGCCGGTCTGCTACCGGGAGCCTTGGGTCGTCTGGCCAGTCGCTTGATTGGCAACCGAGATTATCGAAATCGCCTCGCCAAGTGCGTTCGCAGTCGCACGTTCAGAACGGAGCAACTCCACAGGCTGATCCGCAAGCGAGAAGCGATGTGGATTGAATCGCAGCGGCTGAGCCCGGAGACGCGTCTGACGCCTTCCAGCTTTGTGATGCATCGACTACTCAAGACGTTCACGCCCAGAGCGGTTCACCGATTCCTTTCCGATCATCGCTATCGCAGCAAGCGAATACAGCAGGTGATGTTGCTGCTGTTCAGTTCCAGCTACCAGTCTTGGTTTGGGCACGCGCGGATTGAAGCTTCGATCGACTCGTGGCACCGATCACAACGAATCGGTAGTCAAGAGGCTGAGCAGCTTCGCCAGGCAGTTGTCGGGAAGCGAGGTACGAGCCTACGTGCGAGGCCTTGGCGCACACCTGGCACTCAAGACCTTCACCCCGATCATCGCACCAGCCAAGTACGGTGGGATTGCCGCGTTCATCGCGAGTGGAAATCTTTGGTTCCTACTGCCCATGTTACTGATGCCTGCAGTTCGGACCGCGGTCACGTTAGCGAGTTGGTGGTCGACGCGGAGCGAGAGAATTCCCCATGGAGAAGCGTTGCTGGCCGGTCTGCTGCCCATCGTGGGATCCATTGCGTTCCCACTGCAAATGTTCGCAGCGCGAAGTGAACTGTCCGTCTTTCTGATCCGCGACGCAGCGTCCAAGCTTGGGCGATGGATCCCGATCTATGGCGGCCCCAATTCGCGCACCGAGATCGCCATGATTCGATCGGCCGACGTGCTGGTTGAGTTGTTGGATGTGGCCTCCACCCTCGCGCAAACGCTGTATCGTTCGGGCAGGCCAGCGGATCAACCCAACCGCGCGACGACTCAAATGCTCCCCAACCGCTCGCGTCTGGGACGGTTCGTGGACCAATTGGCGGTCAAGCAAATCGCCGAGCATGACTGCGCCAGGAGCAAGTCGTCGCGTGGAAGGACGCGACGTGGAGGTAAACCGCTTGAAAGCGGCCTGATCGCGGTTAGCCGATCTCGATTTCGTAACCCGATCGATAGGGGCGTGCCAGAAAACCATTGGCCTCGTCATCGCCGACGATCTGCTCAATCTCGTTGTCCCATTTCAGATCACGACCCATACGAGCAGCGATACCGGCCAGGTGGCAGACATTGAGCATCTGCATGTGCGTGTGCACGTCGGAGATCGGTTCTTGCCGTGTTCGCACGCAGTGCAGGAAGTTTGCCCAGTGCGCGGAACGCTCATTTCGTTCCATCGGCATGCCCTTGTAAACCTTGGAGATCGCATCCTCGGGCAACGGATTGTCGGCAAGATCCTCCACCGGCTTGCCGGTCAGTTTTCCACGGTTGACAAAGATCCGGCCCTTTTCACCTTCGATCAAAACACCGTTTTCCGATGTCGTTTCGAATGATCATCTCAGCCCCGTCCGGATAGGCAACCGTGAACATGAAGTCGGTCGCCGTGTTGTAACGATCGTTTTGCGTCGGATACCCGTGTTCGAAAGGAACGGGGTGAGTCGCCTTGCCGCTGATGGAAATCGGGCCAGCAGTTTGACCGTTCAATTTCAGGGCCCAATTGCAAATGTCAACGTGATGGGCTCCCCAGTCGGTCAGCTTGCCGCCGGAGTATTCGTACCACCAGCGGAACTCGTAGTGGCAATTGGTATTGCCATTCCCCCTGCCATCCTTGCCGGGCAGGTAGCGGTAATCGACTTTGGGAGCCGGCCCCAGCCAACGATCCCAATTGAGTTCACTGGGAACCTCGGCAACGGGAATTGCCGGGCTGGTCGGTGCGCCGCCGATGGCAGCCTGGACGCGATTGATTTTGCCAAGCCGTCCCTCGGCCACGATCGCCATCGCTTTGACGAACAGGTTGAACGTGCTTCGCTGCTGCGTGCCGACCTGCACCACGCGACCGGTGTCTTTCTGGACCTTGCGAATCAGCTTGCCTTCATCGATGGTCAGCGTCAGTGGTTTTTCGCAGTAGACATCCTTTCCGGCCAGCATGGCTTCGACCAGCGGCTTGGTGTGCCAGTGATCGGGCGTGGCGACGTGAATCACATCGATGTCATCGCGATCGAGCACTTCGCGATAGTCCTCGTAGATCGCCGCCTTCCCTTTGCTCATTCGTTGATTCGAACTTTCGGCGCGCCCTCGATCGACGTCGGCAATGGCCACCACGTCGATCCAGTCCTTGGCGGAATTCATGTTGCCGTTGGCCATTCCGCCGGCTCCGATCACTCCCAGGGCAATGCGGTCGTTCTTGCTACTCGTTTCCTGCGCCAGCGTCTTGGGCTGCGAATAGAAATAGGGAACCGTTGCGGCCGCTCCGGCAGCGGCGCTGGTCTTCAAAAAATTTCGGCGATTGGGTTGGCGAGGGGACACTCGATTCCTCCTGTTTTAGGTTGTCAAACTTCAAGTTGAGCGGGGTTGGTTCAGTAGGCTGCGCCCGAGGTTGTCAGGACGGCAGAGATTCGGCCCCACTGCACTCTGGCGAGCCTCCTTAGTTTAGCCAGATCAATCGATCGCCGGGGCTATGGATCAAAACTTCGGCTGTGGATCGAAGCTTCGTGGGGCCGGCGGCGTCGGCACCCCTGCCAAGGGTGACCGACGACCGATGGAGCCGATATACTCCCTAAATCGTTCCGATTTCTTCGATTGAATCGGCGACGCTTCCACCTACCGCGCCGGATTCAACATGTCAGAGTCCCCATCGCCGATTCATGATGCCGTGACGGAACGAGATGCCAGCCAATTACGCGCACTGATTGTCGGAGGCGAGTTCGTGCTGCTGAGCACCACCAAGAGCGAACAAGACGACGACGGAAACATCGGCGCGATCACGGCCGAAATCGGTGACATCGAAGTCCTCGTCGTGTTCAGTAGCGAGCAGACCGCTGGCCATTTTGTCCACGAGAGCGGCGATTTGTTCGAGGAGGACGAGGAGGTGGACGGCATCGTCGTGGAAGGTGATGCGTTGCTCGACTACCTGCCCGAAGGATTCGGAATCCTGCTTGATCCGGAATCCGATGAGGCGATCGTGATTGAACCGGCAATCATTGCAGAGGTCAGACAGATCGGCTCGTAGTTATCATAGGGACAACCTCTCGTTCTAGGAGCATGCCAAGGTGTTTCGATTGCTGCATGTGATTCCGTTCCTGTTCTTGGTCGCTTTCACGCAACTTGCGTTGGTGACCGGCGCATCGGGACAAGGCTTCAAGCAACTGCCTCCTGCTGGCATCGAAGTCGATCCGCAGGTCCTCAAGACGCTCAGCAATCGCGTCAAGGAATTGCAACTCCGCACAGAGCTTCTTGCCGAAGACGACTCGACGGCGACAAGTTGGCGACCCGATGTCGAAGTGCTGGTCCGTGCCGTCCGGCTAGCGCTGACCCAAGGTGGATTCTACAAACAAAGTGAAACGGCAATCGCGACCAAACTTTTGGACGAAGCGGAGCGTCGCCTGAAGGCAGTGGCGGCCGGAGAGCGAGGACTCGTGTTGCTCGGGCTGCAAGCGGAAGTGGTCGATCGTCCTCAGTTGCTTGTCGGCGGATTTCGCTCACGCATCGATGACTCGGTACAGCCTTACGGCGCGGTCATTCCGGCCGGCTTTGCGGTGGACGACGCCAAGGCACATCGCGTGGACGTGTGGCTGCATGGTCGTGGCGACACAAAGACCGAGCTCGCGTTCCTGGACGAGCGGATGAACAAACTTGGACAGTACACACCCGCCGACACGGTCGTCCTGCATCCGTTCGGTCGTCACTGCAACGCATTCAAGTTCGCGGGCGAGACCGATGTCTACGAGTCGATCGATCATCTGGGGACCGTGATCCGAGTCGATCCGCGCAAGCTTGCGATACGAGGATTCTCGATGGGTGGTGCCGGATGTTGGCACCTCGCCGTCCACAATCCTGGTGCCTGGTTCGCCGCCAATCCGGGCGCGGGTTTTGTCGACACGATTGTCTACCAGGGCTGGGACAAGTCGGCGCCGTATGAACTGTCCGAGAATCGTTTGCGTCTGATGAAGTGGTACGACGTTCTGCCTTGGGTCTCGAACCTGAGCAATACGCACACGGTCGCTTACAGCGGCGAAGTCGACAAACAGAAACAGGCAGCGGACCGTGTCATGGCCGCAGCCGCTGAACAAGGAATCCAACTGGACTACGTGATCGGGGCAGGGATGGCGCACAAGATCGATCCAGACAGCGGGAAGAAGGTCGACGAGTACCTTGCGTCCTGGGCGGAGGAAGCCAAGCCGTCGCCGCGCCGCGAGATTGACTTTGTCACCTACACTTTGCGTTACCATCGACTTGACTGGCTAACGGTCACCGGATTGCAAGAGCATTGGACGCCAGGCCGCGTCAAGGCGAGCATCGTGGCAGATCGGAAGATCGAAATCACCAGTTCGGGAGTCAGCCGCCTCCAACTCGACTTCCGTGACTCGCCATGGCCCAGCGTCCCCGGCGATGTCGAACTGACGATCGACGGCCAAACCATGGCGGTTCAAGACTGGGACGAAGCCGCCGGAATTCAGGTCGAACTGCAACGCAGCGATCGGCAAGGCAAGCCGTTCTGGAGTGTGGTGGAGGTGATCGACGAGAGCCTGCGGAAACGCCCCGGGATCCAGGGCCCTATCGATGATGCGTTTTGCGATCGCTTTCTGTTCGTGACGCCCAGCAGGCCGGCCAGCCACGGGGTGGTGGAACGCTGGATCGATCGCGAATTTCAATACGCCCAACTGCGATGGCAACGGCTGATGCGCGGGGAGGTACGCGTCGTCCAGGACAAGGATCTGACCGAGGACGACATCCGCTCGAACCACCTGATTTGCTTCGGCGATTTTTCAGGCAACCAATACCTTCGTGAAATTGCGTCGCAGTTGCCCATCGAGTGGAATCGCGATGACCTGCGTGTGGGACTGAGGCACTTTGATCCGACTCGGCATGCGGCAGTCTTTTGTTTTCCAAACCCGCGAAATCCCAACAAGTACGTTGTCGTCAACAGCGGTATGACGTTTCGCGAGTTCTCCAACGTCAGCAACTCGCGACAAATCGCGATGCTTCCCGACTGGGCCGTGATGGACGTCAGCGGCGAAGACGATGGCATCTTCGCCGGCCAAGTTGTCGCCGATGGATTCTTCAACGAGCAGTGGCAGCTCGTCCTAGGTCAGTCTCTCCGAGACTGATAACGCAGATTACTGCATGTTCTTACGAGTCTCGAAGAGACTCGCCTACGGTAGCTCTCGCTATCGCCGCGCCATCCGCTTGGCGATCGCCTCGCGCGACAGAGGCATGATTTCGGCAGCCCCGCCGGGATTGAACAACAGATCATCTCTGCTTGGCTTGGTATCGGTGTTGTCGTATTGGACGAGGTAAGCACCGATCTGGACACCACCTTCTTCGTAAACCGGCGGCCAGAACTCTTCACCGCGAATCGCGAGCGTCTTGGCAAGCAATCGAGTCGCACGTCCAGAGAAACCGCTGAGCACCATGTCGAGCCGTCCGAGCGCCTCACGGAACAAATAGAAGACCAAGGCAGTGTCTCGGTCTTTGCCCCCAGCGTACGCCCAGGTTCCATCATCCTTCTCGTAATAGAAGCCCGGTTCCGGAGCATCTTCGTTCTTGCTCAAACGGGTTCCGGCCGACGCTCCGCCCGGCTTGGGGTCGCTGTCGCGATAACGCAAAAAGAACGGGCATGATCGCGCCGAGACATCGTCGACATCATCCTCGGTCACAAACGGCGTGCAGCCGAAGGCATCGGCGAACAACAGCTCCACCACCGGATTGCTCTTCACGCTGCCGATGCAGACGATGCCTCGGTCGCCTTGAGCATTGACAAAGCCTTCAAACACCTCCGAGGCGCGGGCCCGAGCATCCTCGAGCGATACCTCACCTGGACTCCAGACCAATGACTGTTGAATTCGGTCGGGCATCGGCACCGACTGGGCCTTGCCGTCGTCGTCATCGCCCAATCCTTGGTGCTTGGCAGCTCCCCCGAGCGTCGAGACACCATTGAGCAACTCCCCAAAGAGAACCGCATCACTGGCGACAACCGTTGCGTTGTCGGGGGAAAGCGTGGTCGCACTCTGACGAACCCCCAACACGATTTCGATCTCGCCTCGCCGGGCCAACAACTCCCAAAAATTCTCGGCGTTGACCGCAAACAATGCCCCAGGCAATTGATCCGCCGAAGCGTAGCCGTGATCGATCAGGTAGTCGCAGATCCGCGACAGCGCATCGAGCGGAATGTACTTGGCTTCGTTCTTGAGCAACGAGGCGACTTGGTGTCGGTCCAGACCTGTATGCTCAACGATTGATTTGATGGTGCCAGGGCGTCTGCGTCGATCGGGCGTATGACCGAGCAGTTCCGCCAAGCGAAATGCATATCTCATGGAAGGTTACGACTGAGGAGGATGACAAGGCTGACTGTGACGAGTGCTAGTCTACCAAAGCGACAAGCGGATCGGTGAATCCACACGCAGTCAATCGCGCAGCGGTTCCCGATGCAATTCCCCTGATGTCTTAGGTAAAGCGAATTGCCCGTAGTTTGTCCTCAATGGCGGCTAACTGCATCACACCTCTGTAGGTCAGTCTCTCCGAGGCTGTGGATATATTTGTCGCCGATCGCTCTGCCGATCGTAGCGTCCACGTTCCGCAACGTTCGGCGGCATGAACGGCGACGATCCTTGGGACATTCAGGCGGGAATTCAGTGAATGTTAAAAAAATCCACGGGCCGACCGTCGGTCTGACTTTCCAAAGCGGACAGCCGCAGCTTTGCTGCAATTTACGAGTCTCGGAGAGGCTGTGAAGATATTGTGCTTGCTACTGTAGGTCCGCCTTTCCAAGGCGGACTCCCGCAGCTTTGCTGCGTTTCGTGCGAGTCTCGGAGAGACTCGCCTACAGTAATACGCCGCGGTTCAATTTGTTCACAGCCTCGGAGCGACTCGCCTACGGTAACCGCCGCCAATGACGGCGTGCCATGTTTGCAGGGAGCGATTTTTCGGTTCTCCCTTCCTTGCCTGACCGTCTGGAGGGTTTCCCCAAACCCCCATTCTCACGAATTCAGGGCAACCACGGTGACCGGTTGGCCAAGAATCTGCTTGCATCAGCCTATAATGGAGAGGCCTCGTGATCCCTCCCCTCCATGTCGAGCTCCATGTCCATCGCTTCTCCTCCTCCGGCCTCCGCCAGCCCGAAAGCGGGCGGTGCGACTCGAATTGGATCCGATCAGTTGATCGAGACCCGAATCGCGGAAGCATGCCAGGCATTGTGGTGGGCGGAGTTGGTGCGAACCGTCCTGGGCATGGTCGTCTTTTCGATCGTTGCACTGCTGATCTGGGTCGTGATCGATCAGTGGATCTATTCGCCCGGCCGCCTCATGCGATTGGCGGCATGCTTGGCTCTGCTGACGCTGCTGGGCGCCTACGTCTATCGCCGCCTACGACCTTTGATTGGCGGCTCCATTCGACCGGAGTACGCGGCCAGGTCACTCGAACGCGACATGCCCGAACTTCGCCAAGCACTCACCAGCTACGTGACACTACGAGGTGACCGCGAGGCGGGGGACCTTCGAAGCCGGGTGGTCAAGTCGATCGGCGCAACGACGGCAGGTCGGCTGCGTGGTCACGATGCCCTGCCGCAGGAAGCGACCGGAACCATGCGTTGGTGGGTAGCCACCGCGTGTGCCTTGGCTGTGTTGGTCGCTTACGCCGCGTTCTCGCCCAAGAACACGCTGCAGTCCGCGGCCCGCCTGGCGGCACCGATCGCTGCCATCGACGCACCGCGACGCGTCTCGATTCGCGAGGTCCAGCCCGGAAGCGCAAAAGCGATTGCCGGTCGATCGGTTGAGATTTCGGCCTCGATTGACGGTCTGCGAAACGGCGAAGAGGCAGTTTGTTATTGGCAGCTCCCCTCGGGGCAACAAGAGTTCCTGCTGGTCCACGATTCCGACGCGCGGCGGCACACGGGCCCCTTGCCGCTGCCACACTCGGCCAGCGGTGTCGTCTCCTACACAATCTCAGCCGGGGACGCGACCGCCGGCCCGTTTCAATTGTCGGTCCAGGACGTCCCGGTGGTGGCACTCGAAGCCGTGCAATACACGCCGCCGAAATACACCGGCCAATTGCCCTATAGCAGCAGCAGTGGCGCGATCACGGCAGTCGACGGGACCTCCGTCAAGATTCTCGCCAAAACGAATCGTGCCATTGCGAAGGCGAAAATCGAATTCAATCCGCGCGCCCTGGGCAACCGCATGCAAGCGACCGCGGGGGCGACCGAAATGGAAATTGATTCGGCAGGCACCTCGCTGTCGGTGTCCTTCCCGCTCCGCAGCGCTCGCGGCCGATCAGCTGCCGTCGAGCTGGAAGACTATCGCATGCTCGTTTGGGATGCGTCGGGTCAAGGAAATCCTGATCCCATCGTCTATCCGATCCGCGTCGTCCCAGATCTGCCACCCGAGGTAGCGATCACAGTCCCGGCCTCGTCACCCAAAGAGGTACCGATCGACGCGCAGCAGATCATTGAGGTCCATGCCTCGGATCCGGACTTTGGGCTGAAGGTGATCGCGCTGGAGATTCGCGCCGGGATCGATCTGATCAAAGAACCGATTCTGTGGAGCAGCGAGTCGGGTGAAAAGGGGCATCGCGTTGCCGAGTTTCCACTGCGTCCAACCGAACTACAGTTGAGAATCGGTGACACGGTTCAGGTCGTGGCTATCGCTTCGGACAATCGGTCGAGCGAACTCGATCCGAAGGTCGAACCCAACACCGTCCGCACCGACCCGGTCACGCTGAAGATCACCGCGAGCAGCGAGCTGCCTGCGGAAAACGATCCCAACGCCGACGGATTGTCGAGTCCCGACGAACGTTCCTCGGAAAGCGATCAGTCCTCCGCTGACTCCTCCGGTGACTCGGGCAAGCAGCAGTCGGGCGGTGGCGGCAGCGGCGGCTCGGGCTCCCAACAACAAGCCGGCGGCGATCAGGGCGAAGGCAGCGCCGGAGGCGAAGGGCAAGGCGGCGAATCCTCCGAAGACTCCTCCGGAGCCGGCGGGGCTGGCGGTAGCAACGCTGATTCGTCCGATCCAAATCAGAGCGAACAATCGGGTTCGTCCGAAGGCGCAACGGGTTCCCAGTCGAATGGCTCTCAGTCGAACTGGCTCTCAGTCGAACGGGCAAAACGGAGACGGATCGACCGGCCAGACGCCGCCGGGGCAGGGTGACCAGCAAGAGGGCTCGGAATCACCTCAGGCCGACGACAACGGGGGTACCGGGGCGGGCAGTAACGACTCCGCGAGTGCCGGGGGTCAGCAGGATTCGGCTGGGCAATCCGGTCAACCACAGGACGCCGCTGCCGGCGATTCTTCGGCAACGGCTGGCGCAGACCAGAACTCCGGGCAGGCCGGCGGCTCCAACAACGATGCAGGAAGTAGCGGCCCACAGCAGGATCAGCAAACGGGCGGCGCCGATTCGACCGGCACCGATTCGACCGGCAAGGGCGGCTCCTCCAACGGTCAATCGGATGCACGCCAGCCGCGACCAGGCGAGTCCGCCGACGCGACGGAGCAATCGGGTTCCCAGTCAGGCACCGAGGGTCAGCAGGGCTCCAAACCGCAGCAGGCACCCCAACATGATGGCGAGGCCTTCGAACGGATTCAGGAATACCTCGAGAAGAATCGGCCCCAGGGAGCGGACGGCTCGCAGTCGAGCGGGCAGGAATCGGGCAGCCCGCGCGACGGGCAGGACGGCTCGAGCGGCCAGGATGCGGCCAGTCAGCGTCAGGGATCCGGACAGGAGCAGCAGGGCACGAAGGAAGGTAGCCAGGCGGAGTCGAGCGAGCAGGGCAGCCAGGGCAAGCAGGGCAGCGAAGGCAAGCAGGGCGGCCAGGGCGAGCAAGCGCAAGGTGCCGAGGGCTCCTCCGCGGGCCAAGAAGAAGGGGGTGAACAGAATTCTGCGGCTGGCGATTCCGCCCAGAGCGGCAGCGACGGTTCGGGCCGGCCGCAGCAAACGACCGAATCGGCAGGTGCCGAAGACGGACAATCGGCACAGCAGGACGGCTCCTCCGGTGAATCTGGTGAGGGAGCGGGAAAGTCGGGAAGCGGCCAGCAGCAGTCCGGTGAATCATCGGGCGGCCAAGGTTCGCAGGAGACAGCCGGAACCGATCCGGCCGGTGACTCCGCGTCGAGCGATTCGGATTCCAATCAAGGGTCGGGCAGTGGCAGCTCAAGTCAAGCCGCTTCTCCTCAGGGCGGGGAGCCTGGTAACTCGAACACCACGGCTCAAGCGTCCTCAGGTGGCGCGGGGGACGGCGGCGACCAAGGGGATTTGGCCGAGCAGCCGCCGGTCCCTCCCGATCCCGTGAACGCAGAATATGCCAAGAAGGCGACCGACTTGGTGCTGGACTATCTCGAACAAACTCGCGAGGCTCCCGATCCGAAGCTGCTGGAGGAATTGAAGTGGAGCAAAGAGGATCTCCAGCGATTCAGCGAGCGATGGCAACAGATTCGTGGGATGCCTGATCAGCCTGGCGCGCAAGGAAATCGTGACGTGGAAGAGGCGCTCAAGAGTCTGGGCATGCGCCCAAAAACGGTGCAGCCAGTACCACGCGAGAATCGGCCGATGCGTTGAAAGGGATTCGCGACTCGGGCAATCGCAAGCCGCCACCGGCAGCGTTTCGCGACGCCTTCGATGCCTTCCGTCGGGCAGTCGGTCAGCAGAAGTAACGAAAGCCGTTCGTGCGTGCGGATTGCTGTGCTGTGTGGCATCCTCCTGAGCGCATCTTGTCGAGGGCCCTGCATGCTGTATTCTTCAGCCTGAGCTCGAAAGAGGCGTCAGGCGAGAGCACGTTCATGAATGACGCAGATCCAGATAAATACAAGCACGACGCGCCAGCGAGTGTCTCTCCGGTTTTCACCAGTTCAACGGTTGGCATTCCTCAAATTCCCAAGAACTCACTCGCTGGCGCGTCGTGCTTGTATTGAAATGCGCAACCTCAAAACTCGCGAGTTGTGCTTGTATGGCGACAAGTGACACCAAAAATGAAACCGCAGTAGACCGACGAGAAACGCATGCCCACCACCACGAATCGAACACTGCTTCGCAACGCTTCCCTCGTTTTGCCCGACGAGGTTCGGGTCGGCTCGGTCCTGATCCAGGACGGGACCATTCTCGAAGTCGATGCGGGGTCTGCCGCGACGGCTGACCAAGTCATCGATTGTTCGGGGTCTGCACCTGATGCCTGGAGTGATCGATGACCAGGTCCATTTTCGCGAGCCCGGCCTGACTCACAAAGAGGACCTCCGTTCGGCTTCGCACGCATGCGCCGCCGGCGGAGTCACCTCGTTCCTGGAGATGCCCAACACGAAACCGCCGGCAGTCACGCTGGAAGGCGTTCGCGCCAAGGAGCGATTGGCAGCGGACAGGTCGCTCGTCCATTACGGGTTCTACATCGGTGCGACGCCTGACAATGTCGAAGAGTTGTCCAAAGCGGTGGACGTCCCCGGCATCAAGATCTTCATCGGCAGCAGTACCGGGAACCTGTTGGTCGATCAACAGGAAGCGCTCGAAAGGATCTTTGCCGAAACGACGCTACCGATTTGTGCTCACTGCGAGGACGAGTCCACGGTGCGCGCTAACGCCGAACGGCTGAAGGGGACTTCTGACATCGCCGATCACTCGCGTATCCGCGACGAGCGGGCGGCGGTCATCGCGACGCGGCGGGCGATCGATCTAGCCCTCCGACACCGGCATCGCTTTCACGTGTTGCATGTTTCCACTGCCGCCGAATTGCCTTTGCTTGTCGACACCGCGCCGTTTGTCACGGCCGAAGTCTGCCTCCATCATCTCTTTTTCAACGTCGATGATTACGCGCGTTTGGGAAGTCGGATTCAGATGAACCCTTCGATCAAAACAGCTGCCGACAACGCCGGTTTGTGGCAGGCACTTTTGGACGGCACGATTCAAGTCATCGCGACCGATCACGCTCCCCACACGTTGGAAGAAAAGCAACAGCCCTATCCGCAAAGTCCGTCCGGACTGCCGGCAGTCGAGAACAGCTTGGCACTCATGCTCGACCAGGTGAATGCGGGTCGATGTTCACTCACGCAAGTCGCCGCTTGGATGTGCGACGCGCCCGCGCGGGTCTGGGGCATCGTCGGCAAAGGTCGCATCGAAGCCGGCTATGACGCCGATTTGGTGCTCGTCGACCTCAATGAGGCGCGAACGATCCGCGACGAAGAACAATTGACCAAGTCCCGGTGGAGTCCTTGGAGCGGCCAGACCCTAACCGGATGGCCGGTGGCGACCTTTTTGCTAGGCCGTCAGGTCTGGAGCCGAGCCGACGGTTTTGATGAAGGCCACCGCGGCTCCAAACTCCGCTTTGATCACAGTCGAGGCGGATACTGGAACACGCCGGACGGAATCGGCATTGCCTGATTGTGTGCGAACCCCCGGCAACAAAGACGCAGGCAACAACGGCATACCCAGGCAAACCGGAGCGAACCGGACGCGAACGCGTAGCGGCAGATGAAAGGCACGATCCTTCGACCCGCAGTCGCAGCCCAACCCACCGCGATGAAGCCAATGGGAATCGACTACAATCTCTGCTTCCCTTCTTGAAACCCAACCACACCCGGAGACCTCACCGATGAAATACGCACTCGGACTTTCGCTCGCGATCGCCCTGACCGCCGGCCCCGCCATGGCCGAACAACCCGCAGCAGCCGATCCTGATGTCACCGTCTTGTATGGCGGTGGAGACTTGAGTGGTTGGGCCGGCCGCACCGACTTATGGTCCGCCGAGAATGGTGAGATCGTGGGACGCACCACCGACGAAGACCCCATCGATGGCAACACCTTTCTCGTCTGGCAAGGTGGTCAACCGGATAACTTCGAGTTGACTGCTCAATTCAAGATCGAGGGTGGGAACTCGGGGATTCAGTATCGCAGCAAGGTCGTTGACGAAGAGAAATTCGTCGTCAGTGGTTACCAGGCCGATATCGACTTTACCAACAAGTTTGCCGGCATTCTGTATGAGGAAAAGGGTCGTGGCATCCTTGCTCAACGAGGCGAGAAAGTCACGATCGACGCCAAAGGTGAAAAGTCCGCGAGTCGTTTCGGCGACGGCGAGGCACTTGCCGCCGGCATTCACCCGGGCCAGTGGAATGATTTTCGAGTCGTCGCCAACGGCAACCACCTGCAACACTTCATCAACGAGACGCTGACCGCCGAAGTGATCGACGAACAGTCGGACAAGGCGGCCACGAACGGAGTGATCGCCTTGCAGATTCACAAGGGGCCCGCCATGACGGTGCGATTCAAGAACATCAAGATTCGCAAGCTGAAATAGCCCGACAGCGACACCATTCGCGCAATGCCACTGACTTCGGGCTTGTTTGGCTCGCTGGATGGATCAGCCGTCACGCGTTAGCGTCCGGTTCTCCAGCACCGGAAAAATCGGGTGCTTACGCGTGGCGGCTGATAGGAGACGAAGTCCGTGCCATTCGGGCCTGTTCCCTGAACGCTATGATGGGATAGTCACAGTCGGCTTTTTCGGCCGTTTCACTGATGACGGTTCCCATCCGTATTCCCCACGCCCCCTCTCATGGCAAAGTCGATTTGGCCTACTGACGATCAGACACAGTCGCTGTTGGACGCGGCCAGACAGGGGGACACCGACGCCGTCAATCAGCTGCTCGAGAAGCATCGCGGGCCGGTCCGGCGACTGGTTGAATTGAGGCTCGACCGCAAGGTTCAGCAGCGTGTGGACGTCAGCGACGTGGTTCAGGACGTGCTGGTCGAAGCGAGCGGTCGGCTTGAAAAGTACTTGAACGATCCGGTGATGGCCTTCCATCTTTGGATGCGTCAGATCGCCTGGGATCGGATCATCGATACGTATCGTCGTCACCGGGTCAGCGCGAAGCGGAGCATGGATCGGGAACGGCCGATGTCGGTCGCCGGGGGCAACGATCACTCGACGATCGAATTGGCAGCACAGATTTGCGACCCCGGCATGACACCCGCCACGGCTGCCGCGCAGCGCGAGATCGCGGCCAAAGTGGAAGCGGTGATCGAACGGCTCAACGAGCAGGATCGCGAGATCATTCTGATGCGTCATTACGAGCATCTCTCGAATTTTGAAATCGCCGAGGTGCTCGGACTCAATCCGCCAGCGGCGAGCATGCGCTACTTGCGGGCCCTGCGACGCCTCCGTGAACTGCTTGAGCAGGACGATGCCGACGCGGCCCCCGATGGGGACTAGCCATGAGCCACGCAGCGCAATCGCACGAAGCGGATCGGGAGCAACGACTCGCCGATATCTTGTCGGATGCTGCCGATGCCGTTTGTCGTGGCGAGCTGATCGACGTGAGCTCGATGTGCCAGGCGAATCCGGATTTGTCAGATGAACTGAACCGGTTGTTCGGAACCATGTTTGTGACCGACACTGCCGGGGCAGTCCTGGACGAAGGAATCGCGGCGTCGGGATCGGCAAGCCGATGGCGCAGTCTTGCCTTACCGACCACGCTGGGCGACTACGAGTTGATCGAAGAGATCGGTCGCGGCGGGATGGGAGTGGTGTTCCGAGCCCGACAGATCAGTCTTGATCGAATCGTCGCCGTGAAGATGATTCTTCGCGGTCGCTTGGCAAGTGAATCCGACCTGCAGCGGTTTCTCTCCGAAGCCACGGCGACCGCTGGCCTGGAGCATCCCAACATCGTTCCCGTTTACGAAGCGGGCGACATCGAGGGCCGCGCCTTCTTCAGCATGCAGTTGGTCGAAGGCCCGACACTGGCCGATCTCGTTGCAACCGCTCCCCTGAACCAACGGGAAGCCTCTCGCATCGTAGCGGCGATCGCCCGAGCCATTGGGTATGCCCATCGACAGGGAATCTTGCACCGGGACCTGAAGCCAAGCAACATTCTGGTAGCTCCCGGCGGCACGCCGATGATCACCGACTTTGGGCTGGCAAAGCAAACCGGCAGCAAAGCCGATCTGACGCGCAGCGGGATGCTGGTCGGCACACCCGCCTACATGTCGCCTGAACAGGCCAGTGGACGGCGCAATTTGGTCGGCCCACAAAGCGATGTCTATTCACTCGGCTGCGTACTTTACTTCGCGCTGACCGGTCGCGGCCCATTTGTTGCCGACACCCCGATGGATCTGGTCATGCAGGTGATTGAGCAAGACCCGATCCCGCCACGCACGCTGCGTCCAAGTCTCGATCGTGACCTGGAAATGATCGTGATTCGCTGCCTGCAAAAGCCGATCGATCTGCGCTACGATTCGGCCGATGCGTTGGCAGAAGATCTCGAGGCGTATCTCGCCGACGAAAGGGTTTCTGCAAGCAGCGGGCGTTTCCATCAGGTGATCGCCCGCGTCTTTCGCGAAACACACCATGCGGCCATCCTGGAAAACTGGGGAACGCTCTGGATCTGGCATTCGATGATGCTGCTGGTCGCTGGGTTGTTGACCTGGCAACTCAGTCGTCATGGCGTGACCCAGCGCTGGGCCTACGGCGCGGTTTGGACGGTCGGTCTGGGCACCTGGGCGGCAGTGTTCTGGAGACTGCGGCAAAGAATGGGACCGGTCACGTTCATCGAGCGTCAGGTGGCGCATGTTTGGGGTGCCAGCATGGTTGCGATTGGCATGCTGTTCCCGATGGAGTGGCTCATCGGCCTGCCCGTGCTGACGTTCTCGCCGCTCTTGGGAGTGATCAGCGGAATGGTGTTCATCATCAAGGCTGGCATGCTCCACGGCGTCTTTTACATTCAGGCCGCTGTGTTGCTGGCCACCGCCGTGCTGATGGCGGTCTGGCCCGAACATGCACACCTGATGTTTGGCATCGTTTCAGCGGCCTGCTTCTTCATCCCAGGATTCAAGTACGCGCGGCGGCGTGATGCAGGACGAACGGCGTACAAAATCTGATGAACCTGCATGCAGGGAGATCGGAGCGATTCTTCGAGGAACCAATACAAGCACGACGCGCCCGTCTTGAAGTTGCGATTTTGAGTGCCGGAGGCTCGGAATGTGAAAGCCTGGGACGAAAGTCTCGTCGTCACCCACATTTGAATTCCATCATCGAGTGAAACATTCGTGAATTGACCGCGCAGCGGTCGCCGATGGTAGCCGTAGGTCGCGCTAGCAGCACCTACGGAATGTGTATGCGCAACAGAAACCGATCCCGAAGGCGGTCGCGGATCGATTGCGAAAGGTGTCTGTGACCGCCTTCGGGGTCGCTTGGGATTGGAATTCCGCGAGTTTCCGTAGGTGCTGCTAGCGCGACCCACGGCTTACCCTCCGTGATACCTTCGGCATCGAATGGATGTGGGTAGTGACAAGGTCTTGCGATCCAGGTTAGCAAACGTCAACGCTCTACGATTTAGGAAGATCACGCAACATCAAAACGCGCTACCGAGTGTGTCGGATTGAGAGATGGGACTCACTCGCTGGCGCGTCGTGCTTGTATTGTTCGGGATTTCCGATAACCCAGAGTCCGCTGCGGCGTTACCGTGCGCGCAGCGTCAAAAGCGAAAGCTCGGGCCGACAATTGATTCTCATCAGATGCGTGCCGCTCAGGCCCCGCGTCACATGCATCGTGGTTGGCGGCTTGAAGAAACTGCCCGACGCATAACGACTGCCATGAAAGCTCGGGCTGATCAGCGGTCCAAGCAACGGCAGGCGTCCTTGGCCGCCGTGGGTGTGCCCAGCCAGCATCAGCGTGACACCGTGCCGTCTGGCCCACCAGATCTGATCGGGACTGTGACTGAGCAGCAGGCGAAACCTGTTCTCGGAGTTGGGGCTGAGCTGGGGTCGCTGAAACCAGGGATGCTCGTTTCCAATCAGTGTGGCGGCGACGTCGCCGAGCTGCACATCCAGCGCTCGGCCACCCAGGTCGATCCACCCAGCCCGGCCCATTGCCTGACGCGTTTGGCTCGAGTCGGCCACGCGCAGGTCATGGTTTCCCAAAACGAAGTAGCAACCGTCACGGGCCGCGGCCGGTGAAAAGATCTGCTCCAGCCACTCGATGCAGGGCTGCTTGTCGATGATGTCGCCGGTCAGTGCCATCAGATCTGGTTGCCACTCCAACGCGCGCTCCACGACGTATCGCGTGAAGTCCGGATGGACATCGCCCGTCAAGTGAATGTCCGACAATTGCGCAAGCCGATAGCCATCCAACTGTGGCGGCAAATGCACCACCGGCAACTCAATGGTCTCCACCGCTAACTCGAAGATCTGATTCCCAGGCAATCGCGACTGGAGTTTGCAACTTAGTGATAAGGCGAGCGGTGTCTCGACTTGCTTGTCGACCGCGATCACTTCTGCCTTCCGCTCTACCGGCATCCACTCCAAACCGAAATGCGGTCGCCAAAACAACCATGGAATCCCCAACCACAACCAAGTGGAAAGACAAACCCATGAATAGATCTGCAGCGGCAGCGGAATCGGAATCGCCTGGGGTCGTCCTTGCAAGACATCTCGCACGAGATCCCATTGAAAGGCGACCACGACCGGAGGCAGCGAAATCGTGATCACAAAAAAGAACTTGACCCACAGCTTGATGGTTCGTCGTGACAGACCAAACCCGTTCAAGCGATTGTAGATGGCGAGATTCAATCCGAAGTGACCGATCAAAACCGCCGCGACGATGAACCACCAGGCGTAACGTTCCATCTGCCTCTACAAAGCCTTCGGACGCATGTAGTGAATGAGGCTCGCCGGGCCTCCCGAAGCAAGCTGACTCCAGTCATCCGTGTCCACCTGGAACACCGCGATCGCCGCGGTGGGCATGTCGACCGATTGACCAGCCAACTTGGTGACAAAGTGGCTGATCCCTGGATTGTGAGCGAGCACCATCAACCGCTCGGCACCGCAGCCATCGCTCTGGATCGTCCGCAGGATCGCCTCGGGCGCCGCCAGATAAAGCGGCTCACTGTAGCAAACGACCACATCGCCGCCCCATTCTTGCCGCATCAGATCGAAGGTGTCACGAGTTCGTTGGGAGGTGGAACTGAGAACAAGATCGGGAACCATTCCAATCTCATGCAGCCAGCGGGCCATCCGCGGCGCATCGCGGCACCCACGGTCATTGAGTGGTCGGTCATGATCCGAGAGGGACGTGTCGCCCCAATCACTCTTGGCGTGTCGCATCACGATCAAGAATCGCGTCGACGGCGCGGTGGATTTGGAAGACTTGGACATGATGCTGCAGACGCGTTTCCGCCTATAATGTTTGCCAGGCCATCCTGAACACCGCTCGACACAACTCCTTCCCCATCACAACGGTCAGACTCATGCGACTTGCCACGTTCATCGGACTCACCGCATCCATCATCGTGCTTACCAACTCGCCGCTCAGGCCTGCGTTGGCCGACGATTGGTCCGGATGGATGGGGAACCAACGAGACGGAGTGTACCGCGAAACCGGAATCGTCGACGAGGTCCCTGAAGATGGATTGAGCATAAAGTGGCGAAAACCCGTCTCAACAGGCTACGCCGGACCCGCTGCCGCCGGAAATCGCGTCTACGTCTTTGATTACAAGACGGAATCTGGCAACGCAGTCAACGATCCCGGACAACGCGCGACGCTGACGGGAAAAGAACGATTGACCGCGCTGGATGCAACCAACGGCGATCAGATTTGGCAGTACGCCTACGATTGTCCCTACAGCATCTCGTATCCCAACGGACCGCGATGCACACCGACCATCGACGGCGATCACGTCTACATCCTCGGTGCTGAAGGTGACCTGAAGTGCCTGCGGACGGCCGACGGATCGGTGGTCTGGGAGCGAAGTCTGAAACGTGACTTTGGGGTCGAGGTGCCCATTTGGGGTTTTGCATCGCATCCGTTGGTCGATGGCGATCTGCTCTACACGATGGTCGGCGGAGCGGGCCAGGGGATCGTGGCCTTTGATAAGTTGTCGGGCGAAGTCCGCTGGAAAGCACTCGATGCGAAAACAGGCTATTGCCCACCATCGATCATCTCCGCCGGGGGCGTCCGGCAGTTGATCGTGTTTCATCCCGAGGGTGTCGCGGGTCTGAATCCAGCCGACGGGAGCAAATACTGGGACGTTCCCTTCGCCGCAGAATTCGAGATGTCGATTTCCAGACCGATGGTGGAAGGAAACCGGATGTACGTCAGTTCCATCCGCACCGAAGCGTTGATGATTGAACTCGATCCCAATCAGCCGACGGCAACGGAAGCATGGCGTGGCGAAACGAAGAATGCGGTCCACAGCGGCAACTCGACGCCCCTGTTCGTCGGCGGTGTGATCTATGGAACCGACTGCAATGACGGCAGCCTGATCGCCGTCGACGGCGACAATGGTGCGCGTCTTTGGGAGACGTTTGAGGCAACGAAACCTGGCGAGACTCGCTTCATCCGTCACGGCACCGCCTTCGTCACCCGCATGGGTGAAACCGATCGCTACCTGCTGATGAGCGAAACTGGTGATCTGCTGATCGCAAGGCTCACCGAAAAGGGCTTCGAAGACTTAGGACGCTTCCACGTGCTCGAACCGACCGCCGAATGCTTTGGACGATCGGTCGTTTGGAGTCACCCCGCCTACGCCAATCGCACGGCTTACATCCGCAACGACAAAGAGATCGTGGCCGTCGACCTGGCGAAACCATAGGGCCATCATCCGTAGAATATTTTCCCGAATGACATCGTCGCTAATGGCAACTTAGATTGTAACCCCAAGCGTTCGCGAGGAGATTTCTTCGACCACGACGACGTGGTCGAAGACGGTAGCCGGCGGTGCGCAGCCAGACCGCCGGAGGATGCAGCGTCCGTTTCTAGTGCATTTTCAAAAATGCCATCGTCGCCGATCGCTCCGCCGATCGTAGTGCGCCGTGACGCTACGATCGGCGGAGCGATCGGCGACAATCGTTTGCCGCCTAAGGGAATTGTGATCGGCGAAAAGGGGTCAGACACCAAAAAATGCGAAGCACCCTTCGGGCCGTTCCGGTTTTTGGTGTCTGACCCCTTTTCGCCATCAACCCCCAAAATCAATGCTGACGCTGCACTAGTGCGATGCGACCGAGGTTGACTCCATCAGACTGATGATCAGTGGCAGAAGCTGTTTCTTGCGACTGACCACCTCATCGAGTTGGTAGAGTTTGTCCTCGAGCTGAGGATAATTGATTTCTTCCCAGCCGTCGGGCTCGCGGCTCATCAGCAACAGACTCCCATTGCTGGCGATGTCCGTCACCAGCAACGCGCTGAAATCGAGTCCTCCCTCGCGCGACAACCTCTCAAGTGCCAGCGCCAGCTCATCCTTGCGTTGCCAGAACAAATCGAAACCGATCTCCTCAATCTGCGAGATCGAAAAGCGACGCCCCGATTCTTCGAACTCCTTGCAGTCCTCGCGCACGACCTGATCGGGATCGCAACTCCGCAGCGCCGAACCAACCTGAAAGAACTCATTGGCGTATTCGGTCAGATCGACGTCACAAAATTGCTGCAGCCAGGCCAGCAGCTCGCTATCGGTATGAGTCGCCGTCGGTGAACGCAAAAACAAGGTATCGCTGATCATTCCGGAGGCCATGCACAAGGCAATTCCCGGTGTCGGATTGATCTTGGCGGTTTGAAACATGCGTGCGACCAACGTACAAGTCGATCCAACCGGCTCCATGTAGAAACGAATGGGATGATTCGATTTCAGTGAGCCACCGAGTCGATGATGGTCGAGCACTTCAACGATGTCCGCGTCCTCGGCACCTTGCACCGCCTGCGCCAATTCGTTGTGGTCAACCAGCACGAGCTCGGGCTGCGGCGGATTCACCAGGTCGCTCTTACTCAACACGCCAATCAACTTGCTGCCATCGACGACAGGAAAGATCGTCTGCGGCGAGCGAAAAACGTGCTGACGAGCACTAGCAACGGGCATCCGTGACGGAATGGTCATGAAGCTGGTGTCGATCACCGATTCGATCATTTGAGCAGCTTTGATTCGGATCGTCGTCGTCGCGGTGTCATAGGGGCTGTTGATGACCGAGACACCTCTCGCTTCCGCCAAATGCATCAGGCCGCTGGAAAGCTTGTAACCACCGGTCACCACCAGCGCGCGGACTCCGCGCTCCACGGCCGGCAACTGGATCGTTGGCCGGTCACCGCTGACAACCAGCAGTCGCTCAGCGGGAAACTCTCGCACGCGAGACGTAAAACCGTCAGCACTCATCGCACCGACGGTGACAATGAAATCATCGGTTCGCTTGGGATCGACCGCGTGCTGGTACGTACCACCGATGACCGACACGACGTTGTCGAGTGTGCTGCGGACCTCGCGTGACTTGATCGGATCGACCCCGCCATGGAGCATCAACTCCAGCAAGTCCAACAGGGTCACAATCCCGATGATGTGATCGCTGTCGTCCAGCACGGGAATCGCCCGCACCCCATGCTCATGCATCCGCTGGTAGACGTCAAAGAAAACGTCATTCTGGCGGGCAACCACAGGCTGGCGATTGCATACATCTTCGACCTCCGGCCGAATGTCCATGATGATCTTGGGCGCCGCCACACCCGCCTTGCGAAGCACGAACTCCGTACGCTGGTTCGGCGTGCCGCAACAGGCCGCGATCGCATCAGGTCGCGTGGTTCGCCGCAAAAAATCCGCATACGCCAGCGCGCTGCAGATCGCGTCGGTATCTGGATTGCGGTGGCCAAAGACGTACACAGGCATGAATGATTCCGCTGGCGACAAACTCGAATTGGCTCACCCAGGTTGATGGCCCCCAAAGACTCCACCAACGAACCTGACCGGCCCAGAAGCTACGATCGTACTCGCTAAGCGCTGCATGGGAATGGCGGGAAAGAGCCGGCGGAAGAATGCGGGGCAAAATGATTGTACGGAGCCCGTAAACGAGCACCCATCCTCATTTTGCCAACCATACTGCTGCCAACCATCATTCCGCCAAACCTGCTTTCAGCTACCGGTTCAGCAGTTCTTCCGCAGCCGCCAAGATTTCATCGGGCTCGCTCATCCGGCCCTCGCCGCTGACTCGGCAACTGAGCCAGCCCGATTCGGGGCCGACAAAGAAGCATCCGTCGTCGCGCAGCTGAGCGACGTTGCGGCGAACCGACGGTTTGTTCCACATCGACCCGCTCATGGCCGGGGCGATCAGCACTGGCGCCTCCACTTGCAGATAGAGCGTGCTGACCAAATCGTCAGCGATCCCCAAGGCGAACTTGGCCATCAGGTTGGCCGTGGCTGGCGCGACCACCATCAAGTCCACGTCCGCGGCCAACTCGATGTGCGCGCCCAAGGGATAGCGGCCACCGTCAAACACCTGCTGCGCGACCGGTTTGCCCGATAGGGCCGCAAGCGCCGAGGCACCCACGAACTCGGTGGCAGCGGGTGTCATGGCAACGCGTACATCGTAACCGCACTGGACCAGGCGGCTGCACAAGAAGGCCGATTTGTAGGCGGCGATGCCCCCGCCAACGGCCAGCAAGACTGCCCGCCCAGGTTCGCTCATAGATCCGAAATGTCGAGGTCAGGACCTTCGGCCGCGGCAATCGTCGCATTCAAGTCCATCAACTGTTCGACTTCGTTCTCCATGTTCAAGACAATCTTGTCCTGCATGATCTCTTGAAGCACGATCGACATCTTGTCGTGCGTGTCCACGTTCACCAACGCACGACTTCCCTGATTCAACTGCACCAGTCGCTTTTGAATCAGCGTGCTGAGTTTGAAGCGGCCGCCGACCTTGTTGACAATCTCTTCTTCTTTTAGCTCTTCGAGCATGGATGTTTTTCCTTTTGGTCTTTCAATATTTGACAGATCTCAGCGACCGCTACGTCGACCGAGTCATTGATGACTTCGTATTGATATCGATGCATGTACCGCATCTCAGCCAGCGCCGTTTCCAAACGGGCACAGATCGCCTCTTCGCTCTCGGTCTCGCGATTTCGGAGGCGATGTTCAAGTTCCGCCATCCCACCGGGATGAATGAATACAGTAATCGGATCGAATTCCTGCTGGTCCAAAACCGCCAAGGCACCTTGAACGTCGATCTCTAAAATAACCCAACGCCCCTGAGACAGGCCAGAGGCAACCTGCTGGCGGAGGGTACCGTACCAAAAGCCAAGCCCGAAGACCTCCTTGGATTCCAGGAATTCCCCGGCAGCCCGACGCCGGTCGAACTCGTCCTGATCCATGAATAAGTAGTGAACTCCCTGCTGCTCGCCCGCCCGCGGCGGGCGGGTGGTCGCAGAAACGCTCAAGGTCAGGGGCAGCTCACATTCCTGCAACAGACGGCGCACCACCGTTGATTTCCCGGCACCACTGGGCCCGGAAATGATGATCAATCGGCCGTAGCCTGTGCTACCCATCACCCCTCGCTTGGAGAATCTCGGTTACTCAAGATTCTGGACAAGTTCTCGCATTCGTTCAATCGCACATTTGATTTCGACCACATCGGCCGAGATCTCCGCGTCGGACGCCTTGCTGCCAATCGTGTTGGTTTCGCGGAACATTTCCTGGAGGATGAAGTCGAGTTTGCGACCGGTTGGCTCAGGCTCATCGCCCCCCTGCAAAACGCTCGTAAACATCGCCAAATGGCTGCCTAACCGCACGATCTCTTCGCTGATGTCGACCCGGTCGGCATACACCTGGACCTCGCGAAGCAGGTCAACCGGCTGGACCTGCAGCGCCATGTTCCTTCAGCACCCTCTCGATCTTCCCTTGCAGGCGATTGCGGTAGACGTCGACCACACGCGGCGCCAAATGCTCGATCCGCTTCAATCGCTCCACCACCTGACCGCAATCCTGGGATAGTGTCTCCGCCATGCGATGCCCTTCGATCGCACGCATCTGATCAAGATTATCGATCGCCTTGACAATGGTGGCCTCAACAAATCCCCACAGCGTTCGATCGTCGGAACGGTTCTCCTTGTTCGAGCTAAGCACCCCTGGCAGCGTCAACAATAACGAGAGGTCAATTTCGCCCTCGACGGCTTCCTGGTCACGAAACTGCCGCAGCTCCCGCAGGTAGGCCTTGAGGGCAAAGGAATTGATGTTGGGAAGCTCTTCGCCGGGCGGCCGGCGAAGCATGACGGAGACGTGCACCGTACCACGATGAATCCGCGATCGCACCAGTGCCTCAATCTTGCTTTCCACCGACGACAGAGAGTCGCTGATGCGAGGCACGCACTTGAAGCCGCGGCTATTGACGGTCCGCAGCTCAACCAGGACCGTCCCCAATTCTCCCTGCTCGGTTGCATGACCTTGGCCGGTCATGCTGCGAACCACTCGAGTCTTCGGATGCGTCATTCAGGATGCTTTGTTCACTATGCAGGACCACTGCTGTCGACAACCGACTCAGTCTCAGTTGTCGCTGGTCTCGTTGTCAGAAGTCTCGGTGCCAGGCGTCTCGGTGCCAGGCGTCTCGGTGCCAGTCGTCTCGGTGCCAGTCGTCTCGGTACCAGTCGTCTCGGTGCCAGGCTCGTCCGCAGGAGTCGTCGACTCAGCAGGGGCCGTCGCCTCACTGGACTCGGCTGCCGCTTCGCTGGCTCCGCCGGCAGGCACAGCGGGAGTCAAATCCATCGAAGGTGTCACATCGGGGATGGCCGATCCATCGCCCAGGCCACTCAAACCACCGGTAGGCGGGATCATCATACTGTTGGGCAATGCTTCGTCTTCGTCACCAGGACCAGCGGTGACGTTGGGCTCTTCCGCTACCGCGGGAGCGACGCCGCCCGTTCCGAGCAAGAGCATCGTCAAGGCACAAGTGAATCCCCACAGCGACGCGACCACGATCGTGATCACGGTGAAGGTATCTCCCGCCTTGCTGCCGAACGCACTTTGACCGCCCGGACCACCGAGAGCACCGGTGAGGCCGCCTCCTTTTCCACGCTGAATCAAGATCAGCATGATCAGGAACAAAGACAGAAAGCCCATCAGCCATCCGAGTAGGGTACCGGTCAAGGATCCCAAAAGCACCATCGTCATTTCTCGTTCACGGTTTTGAAAGGTAGTGGGTTGTTGCGGGGACCAGAGGTCGATCAACCCGCGTTGATGATCCCAAGAAAATCGTCCGTCTTCAAACTGGCGCCGCCTACCAGCGCTCCGTCGATATTCGGTTGGCCGAGCAATTCCTTGGCGTTGCCCGGTTTGACACTGCCGCCGTACTGGATGCGAATCTGGTCGGCGACTTCGGGCGTGAACAATTCGCCCAGCAGTTGACGGATGAATGCATGCACTTCCTCGGCTTGCTCCGGGGAAGCGGTTCTTCCAGTGCCGATTGCCCACACAGGCTCGTAAGCCAGCACGATCGACGCTGCACGCGCCTCATCGAGGCCCGCCAGTGAACCGCGAACCTGGGTCCCGACGACCTTTTCGGTCCGATCCGCCTCGCGATCCTCCAGCGTCTCACCAACGCAGACGATTGGAATCAGATTGCCGGCCATCGCCCGATGGAGTTTCTCGCTGACCTGCTTGTCGGTCTCGCCCAACAAGGCGCGGCGTTCGCTGTGACCCAAGATCACGTAGCGGCAACCCACGTCGCTCAGCATTCCGGCGTTGATCTCGCCGGTGAAAGCCCCGTCGTCGGCTGCATACAGGTTCTGGGCTCCCAGACCGATCGGCGTTCCCGCAATCGCATCAGCAACCAGGCTCAAATAGACGTAAGGAGGACATAACACGATGTCGACCGCCGGTTCATCACCGACCGCAGCGACGAGGCCTTTGGCCAGTTCGGCAGCGCTCGAACCGCGCGTGTTCATCTTCCAGTTACCAGCAATCAATCGTCGACGGCTCAAACTAGTTTCTCCGGCAATGGTGAAATCGTTTTTCCTAAGACTTGAGCCAACAAACGCATTTGACTCATCAACTCGTCATATTGCTCGGGGAGCAGTGCTTGGGGTCCGTCGCTCTTGGCGACTTCGGGACAATCATGAACTTCCACGTGAACGCCATCGGCACCAGCCGCCAAGCCAGCCAGCGCACAGGAAGGGATCAGATCGGGTCGCCCGGTCGCGTGCGATGGATCTACAATGATCGGCAGATGTGACAGGGTGTGAACCAAAGGCACCGCCGCGACATCAAACAGGTTTCGCGTTGCCGGGTCGAAGCCCTTGATCCCTCGCTCGCAAAGCACCACGTTGGCGTTGCCTTGCGACAGAATGTATTCGGCACACATCAGCAGGTCGGTTACGGACGCACTCATGCCTCGCTTGAGCAAAACCGGCCGGTGCGACTTACCGACTTCCGTCAGCAGGGCAAAGTTCTGCATATTGCGCGCACCGACCTGCAACATGTCGGCGTATTGAGCAACCGTTTCAACCAACCGAGGATCGGTCACTTCGGTGACGATCGGCATCGAGAACTTGTCGCCCACCTCTCGCAAAAGTTGCAGCCCGGCTTCACCCAAGCCCTGGAATGAATACGGACTGGTTCTCGGTTTGTAGGCGCCACCGCGGTACAGGTTTGCACCCGACTTGCTGACCGCCTCGGCAATTCGGAACATCCGATCACGATCTTCGACGCTGCACGGTCCGGCGATCATGCCCAAATGGCCGCCACCGATCTTCACCCCCGAGACGTCAATCACGCTCGCTTCGGGATGGGCATCGCGAGAAGCCAACTTGTAGGGCGGCAACACCGGCACCACGCTGGCCACGCCAGGAATCGCTCGGAGCGGTTCTTCCCGCAACTGCTCCTCATCACCGATGATCCCCACGATGGTTCGATAGGTTCCCCGGCTCAAGTGATGCTGCAGCCCCATCGCCTCAACCCGTTGCAGGACGTGCTCAACTTGCTCGTCGGTCGCATTGCTCTTCAGGATCAGGATCACGGGTGGCGCAACGGTTGGGTGGTGGAGATTGCCGGGAATTTAGGGAAGCCTGGAGGATCCAGTCGAGCCGCGTACTTTATCACCTCGAGTCGGTTTTCGTCGAGACCGGACGCCAAGCTTTCCAGCCTGACCCTCCCCGTACGTTAGGCTTTCCAGCCTGACCCTCCCCGTACGTTAGGCTTCCAGCCTGACAACCCAGCCGAAAACCCGGTCAGCCTGGAAAGGCTAACGTACGGCCAAGCCAGCGTACCGGTCAGGCGGCTCGTGTGCCGGTACCGGCCGAGGGGACAAGCGATCCCAAGAATTCGGCGTAGCGAGCCGATTCGATTGGCTGGGAAAACTCCTCCACCATCATCTGACGGGCCCGGACACCCATCCGATGCCGCTCCTCGGGATGCTCCAGCAACTCGCAGATGTCGCGGGCCAGGGCCCTGGAATTCCCGGTCGGCGCAAGTGAGCCCGTCTCGCCGGGCCGGACGTATTCGGGGATCCCACCAGCGGCGAACGCCACCACCGGAGTCCCGCAGGACATCGCTTCCATCCCCGTCTGAGGCAGGTTGTCCTCCAGCGAGGGCAGCACGAACAGGTCGGCGGCCGAGTAAACCAACCTCAGTTTCTCCGCATCGTTGATGAATCCCAGATGCCGAATTTCGGCCTGATCGCTGCCAAGCGTGGGAGCCTCGCCCGCCCCAAACATCACACCGAGGACCGTCTCGCGAGGCATCTCCGACCAGGCTTCCAGCAGACAGTGGAAGCCTTTGCGACGATTCTCGCTGCTGGCGGCACCGAACAGGACGATCCGCTTGTCGTCGCTCAGGTTCAACGCTCGCCGCGCTTCCGCCCGCTCGACGGGAGTGAACCGGTCGGTTTCCAGACCATAGGGAATGACCCGATGACTCGCGGCGCCCGCAAAGGGAACCGACCGCTTCGCCTCGGCCGACAACCAATGACTCGGCGCCACCACATGCAGGTTCAAGCCGTCGTACAACCGACGCTTCATCCGCAACGTCTCAAACGTGATGTCGCGATCACCTGAGGCGGCGATCTGTGGGCAGTGGCCACATTGCTGCGTGAAGCGATCACAACCCGCCGAAAAGTGACATCCGCCCGTGAACGGATTCATATCATGCAAGACCCAAACAACCGGGCGATCCTTTGGCAGCGATCCAAAGAAGCTCGGGTAGTCAAACAACTTGCCAATCCAGTGCAACACCAGCACGTCACCGTCAAGCTGTTGTCTCGGCCACGGCGTTGCGTATCGCAAGCGACCGGTACTGAAATACTCGAAACCCTCCGGACGATGCCGAAGATGGCGTATCTTGACCTCGAGATCTTTTGCCGTTCGCGTCACATTCGAAACCAGTTGCCCGATCGGACTTTGATTGAACGGGCTTGGCCACTGCAAGGTCGACGCGATTCGTCTTGTTCGTCGCCGGCGCCTTCTCGCGATTGGCTTTGCAACCCTTGCATGTGATCCCACCGGGTGTTCCACCCCCGGCGCATGCCAGTAACGACTGTCAACGCCTCGCTTGCGCAGTCCGTCGTGGATCCGCAAGGCGGCAACCGCTGCACCACCCGAAAGCCCATAACTGAGATGATCAACAATCATTCGTCACCACTTGCGCCGCGTGAGCAGGGCGCGAGCATGCCATTGTCTCCGCACAGGCCAGAGGCTTGATCGCTTCGATGTACAGCGAGTCTGGCTTCCGCGTCACGCCGTTGACGCGATCGAGTTGGTAAGAATCAAAATTGGGAATTCGGCTTTCGCCCGCACCACAAACGACTGGCTCTGCAAACCCGACCTGTTGCAGCAAGCGAGACAATGACACACGGTCATACATCCAGCGATGGATCTCGCCGGACTGTCGAAAACTACCTTCTCGGTAGACCTCGCGTCCCGAGGATCCTTCGATCAGTGTGACTGCGGCCAAAGCCAACTGTTTGCGGAGATCGCGTGCCGATCGACTCAGCCTCATCATGACCGTCTTTCGCGTCTTAACCGACGACTGGTCCATTTCGCCACCCATCCGCTCGCGGATGAACTGGCGATTGGGTTGATCGAGTCGACGCATCGCGCTGCCCATCTCACCGCCGCAGCGCCGGCGTGTCATTTGATCGAGCAACTCAAGCGTCATCCACTGGTGATTGGCGACCGCCATCTCGTCATCTTCGCTGGCGGCCACTTCCAATGTCTGCAGATAGGTTCTCGCGATCCCCTCCAGATCAGGCACCACCACTCGCATCACACCGCCAGGTCGCAACACCTGCTGGCACTGGCGCAACATCGACACCGCGTCATCTTGTGTCAGATGCTCCAGGACGTGCGAATGATAAACAGCGTCAAATGAGTTCGACTCGTAGGGCAACCCGCGGCGCAAGTCGTACTGGCGCACCTCGGGACCGCAGGCAACCAAGTCGATGTTGGTCCACTTTGGGTGGTAACAACGTCCGCAGCCAACGTTCAACAGCTGATCAAATGACTCTTCCGATCGCGACACGGCGGTGCTCCTCGATCCTCGCAGTCCCCTCAATTGCCTGACGTGATCGAGCTTCAACTCATCCGCCAGACTCTGTATGTTTCGCTTCGTTCTTGTAGAGCGGCGCCCGCAAGGGGTCAATGTCGATCGACGGCGTTGAGACCGGGAGCGAACGGTGATTGCTTTGCTAGCCTTTTCTATGATTCATGTTGAACGAGAGATCCGACGATGACGCCCGATTGGAAATGGAATGCTGAGGAACTCGCCGACCGCTACCAGCGCGAATATGGGATCGACGTGCGTCCCTACCTGTGCGACGGCGAGGTCTCGCTGGAACGTGACGAGCAGAGCGGCGCCTGGATGTTTCGCGGCGGTTCTCCCGGCGACGGTCCCTTTTACGAGCGACTTCATTCTCGAGACGAATACTACTTGGAAGAGAAATGGGAGTTCGGCGAAGCCATGCGATGCCTGGCCGATCTTCCCAAGCAGGCCCGCATCCTTGAGATTGGCTGCGGCACGGGAGCCTTCCTGGATCGCTGTCGCGAAGCGGGATTTCGAGAATGCCAGCGGAATCGAGCTCAATCAACGTGCGCTTCAGGAATGTCGTGACAAGGGTCACGCATGTCAGCGATCAGATGATTGAGCAAATCGACGCAACCGGGCAATCATTCGATTGTGTTTGTGCGTTTCAAGTACTGGAACATGTACCCGATCCAGTTGGGTTTCTTCGCGCGGCGGCAAACCTGGTCGATGCCGGCGGCAAGCTGATCCTCAGCACGCCGAATGCTGAATCGTTTCTAGGACGGTACAAGTGGTGTTTGCTTGACCTGCCGCCACATCACATGAGTCGCTGGGACGAAGGGTCCTATCGTCAGACAGCTGAGTTGCTGGGGCTATCGATCGACGACGTCAAGCGAGAGCCGCTGGCGAAGTATCACTACCGATTCTTTGCCAACAGCCTGGTGGAACACCTGCCGCAAGGCAGCCTGCGCCGCAAGGTGATCAAGCCGATCGCGAGGCTCGGGTTCGCGGCGTACCCATGGAAGTCGTCGATCGCAGGACACTCGATGCTGACCGTGATGTCCAAACCACGCGACAGCCGGCACGCTACTTCGCCGCGGCGTGTTAGCTCAATCGCGACGCCATCAATACAAGCACGACGCAAGCGAGTGTGTCGGCCCTCGAACCGGCGAAACACACTCGCTTGCGCGTCGTGCTTGTATGCGAATGACCGACTAGGAGGTCCATCCCGCGAGCTCAGCGGCGCGTCGGACTCGCGTGATCCCGATGATGTAGGCGGCGGTACGAAGCGAAACGTCGTGTTTGCCGGCGGTCTGCCACACGTTCTCGAAGGCTTCGTTCATGGTGTGATCGAGTTCCTGACGCACGCGATCCAACGTCCATCGATAGTGCTGACGATTCTGAACCCATTCAAAGTAACTGACCGTCACACCTCCCGCGTTGGCGAGAATATCGGGCAAGATCGTCACGCCTCGCTCCTGCAAAATCTTGTCCGCAGCAGGATAGATCGGGCCGTTGGCAGCCTCGATGATCACCGGCGCCTTGATTCGATCGACGTTCTTTTCGGTGATCACGCCACCCAATGCTGCAGGAATCAAGACCTGCACGTCGTCCAACTCCAACAAGGCATTGGTGGGCAGCATTTCGCATTCGCGGTAACCCTCCAGCAATCCGCGCGGATTGCTGAGCGTGTGACGCAGGATCGACTGGATGTCCAGTCCTCGTGGGTCGTAGTAGGTGCCGCTCACGTCGCTGACGGCAACCACCGGAAACTGCGATTCGCTCAAGAACTTTGCAGCATGCGTGCCGACGTTGCCAAACCCTTGGATCGCGACATTGGTTTGCTGTGCCTTCCTGCCGAGTCGCTTCACCAGCTTGATCGTCAACAAACCAACGCCTCGACCTGTCGCTTCTTCTCTCCCTTTCGCGCCGTACTCTTCCACTGGCTTCCCGGTGATCACCGACGGGTTGAAACCATGGTATTTCTCCCACTGGTTTCGAAACCAGGCCATCACGCGATGATCGGTACCCATATCGGGTGCGGGGATGTCGGTATCAGGTCCCACAATGTCATGGATCTGGTCGACGAAGGCTCGCGTCAATCGCTCGATCTCGCGCAGCGACAAGGAGGACGGATCGACACCAATTCCACCCTTGGCTCCCCCGTACGGCAAGTCGACCACGGCCGTCTTCCAGGTCATCAAACTGGCCAGCGCCCGAACTTCATCCAAATTGACATCGGGGTGATATCGCAGAGCCTCCTTTCATGGGACCACGAAAGTTGTCGTGCTGCACGCGGAACCCGACGTAGTTCGCCAGACGTCCATCATCGCGTTCGATCGTCACCTGAACTTGAACTTCCCGGTGGGGCATCAGCAAGGCTTCGCGGATTTCTCCCTCGATACCAAGTTGTTCAGCAGCCATGTCAAAGAAATACTGAGTGGCTTCAAAGGCTCGCATGTGAGTGCTCAAAAGGGGGTTGGCCGAAAGTCAACTGCAAGAATACCACGAAGCCACCCGCGAGCGCATCCCCGCGGTGCGCCAGTCCCAAGAGAATCAGGCTGCTCGCTTCCGTGCCGGCTGCCGCTGCGGCCTCGCCGCGTCTGCCGGCATTTGCATCGGTAGCGTGGCCGGAGAAGCCAACGCGTCGGCGTGGCCCGCCTCCGCCATGATCGAGGGCTGCGAAGGCCTGGAGTTGGCAGCTCGAGCCTGGCGAAGCTGCTTCCATTGCAAATCCTGTCGGTAGATCTGAATCACTCGCCGAACGATATCGACCTCAGCGGGCAGATGCTGCTGCAGCCGTCCCAGTCTCGTGAATTCTTCGTACAAGGCTTCCACGGCCTGCTGCTCGCGGCGGTAAACCACACGTCGTTTCCAAAGGCCGATCGGAGCACGCCAGGTCGCATTGGTGATCGCAGCCAGGCATCCTGCACGCGGCAATTCTTTCATGCGGGTCGCCTCCGCATCCAGCGCCGTCCGCTCGATCACTCGAGCCCATCCCGTGATCGCGACCCCAAAGATCTCAGCCATCGACGCGCGGAGATCGACGCTGAATCCCTCGGAAGGATGCTTGACCGCACGTGACAGATCGTAATCGCTTGCAACAACCGTTCGCATTTGCGATTGGCGAATCGTGCACCGTGGAGAATTGCTTCGCCGAGCCACTGCGGACGATCCGACAATGAAAAGACCACGCGCATTTCGTCCTCTCGCCAGCACTTCAGGATCGCATCGTAGGACTGGCTGATGCTCCATTCGAACGGACGATGCAGGACCGCGCCACGATCCGTCGATTGCGTGTGCAGTGGCTGAAACGGGTCGGTGAAGTAATGGCTCAAGACGCCCGCCGCATGAGCGGCATCCGAGAAACGATCGCTGCGTAAGTAACGAAGCAATCGGTCGTACCATTGATGAGCGACACGAGGTGCGCCGCCCCAGAACCCATCGTTCACATGCACCACGTGATTCTGGAAATCACGAAATCGCAAATCCGGATCCTGGGCTCCGGCAAGGTAACGACGATAGTGCCGCAGCAGATGCCCCGCCAGTCGCCGGCCAGGCTCTGTCTGCACCAGCGGGATCGCATCGATGGCAAAGTAATGATGGGTGCTACGGCAATGCGCCGCGCGAATGATCGACCACAGCAGCTTCGTCAACGCGATTGCTCCTCAAACGGGTGACCGCAGGCGAGTTCCGCGCGTAGTGTGCCGATCAATCGATCTGCAAAGCAAGGCTAATTGGGTCTAACGAGGCTTCGTTCGGACAATGTCTCGAGTTCGCGAAGCCAACTGATAGGCCTGCTCGGGCCTGGGTCGGGTGCGACGCTCGTAAAATACTCGTCATCAATTCCCAGCAGACGGCGACGCTGCCGTGAAACTCCCGGATCGATATCGAGAAAACCTTCCGCCATCTCAAAGTCCCGATCCCAGAGAATGCTGTCGACCAACTCGTCGACCATCGTTTCCCAGTGGCGAAGATCGTCCGACGAAGCATCGAATTCCCCGGACCGACGATCCGTATCCCCGGCCGTACGCACTCTCCACAGTTATTGGAATAGATCGAGCGATGTGCGGCCAACACCATCTCACGCCACTGCGGTTGTCCACTGTCCTCATGACTGGCGGCAAACTCGATCTCAATGGCAATCTGGTCCCGGATCTCCACGAAGATCGCGGCCACGGTTGCATCGGTAAGCGCCGAGAGCGCGAGCGGCTCGTCGGTGCTCGTCAACAAGTACTTGGCCACCTCATGCAACAGCCCGATCCGCTGTGACGGCGTGCACATGTCGTAGATCGCAATGCCAGTCTCACAGTCGGGCGCCGAGTCCTCGAACTCTTCATCAATGTGGACCAGCAATGCACCCACCATGACGTCAATGGCCTTACTCACCAGCACGGCTTCGTGGCCGTCTAATGTCCGATCGCCTCGGCTGGTATGCCACATGGCAAGAGCTCCCCGAAACTTCCCGACGGTTTGCAACACACTGATATTCAGGGCGTGCAAGAAAAGATGTCAGCAACGGATAAGTCGGCAACAGCATAGCTAAGTGGATCCACGTGTGAGCGCTACGAAATCGAAATTTCGCAACGTTTTTCGCTGGCCCATGCTGCGCCTTGGCTCAGCGTGCGCTCGGTTTGCTCGTAAGTCCTTGTAGACACATACCTTGCCGCTCGAGCGAAGTACTGAACAAAAAGACAACCATGCGACAATTCGCAAAACCGCGGAGTCAGCAAACTCACCGCAGCTTCGCCGCTTCTCCACTCGATCACGCTTCGTCGAGCATGTCATACCGACCGTCCCAACGGTATCGACCTGGATACAGATTCTGCGTCTCGCGGCGCATCGGTCGCGTGCGCGGCCGCTGGAGCGAATTCGTCGCTTGCGTCGTCACGGCGAACATGAACTGTCGAGCTGCGGGAACGGAATGCCAATGTTAGCGGCGTCAAGTTGTCGCTTGACCTCGGCCGTCAACAGCTCATGCATCTTCCAGTAGTCCTTGGAGGCCACCCACATGCGCACCTTCCACTCGACGCTGCTGGCGCCAAGGTTACTCAGGATCACGGCCGTGCCGCGTCCCTCTCCTTGAATCGTTTCCAGAGGGAACTTTGCAACCGCCGCTTCCAGTGCGGCTCGCGTTTGGTCCAAGTCCGCGCGATACTCGACACCGACCAGGACTTCGATTCGTCGATGCGGATTGAAGGTGACGTTCTCGATCGTACTTCCGGAGATCGCACTGTTGGGAACGATGATGCGACGATTGTCTGGCGTATCGATCGCCGTCGTGAAGAGATCAATCTCGTGGACCTTTCCCATCACTCCACCCGCATTGATCACGTCGCCGACTTTGAACGGGCGAAAGACCAACATCAACACGCCGGCTGCAAAATTGCTGAGCGTTCCCTGAAACGCCAGGCCGACCGCGAAACCGGCCGCGGCGAGCATTGCCGCAAGCCCACCCAAGGGCGCACCGAGCTTGGACAGGACCGATGCGGTCACGCCCAAGACGATGCAGTAGAACACCATCCGGCCGACAAACTTGCCCAGCGTTTCGTCCACACGCTGACAGATCGGACGGCTGATCACATCCGACACGTACCTGGCAAACAGGTAGCCCAGAAAGATCAGCCCCAAGCCGATTCCTGCAGCAAGCAGGGAAGGGGCCAAATGGGACGCGGCGTACTGAGACAGACCGGACATGTCCCCGTGAGTCAACTGGTTCACCGCTCGCTCGGTCGCTTCGACGATTCCCTGTTTTGGCACATCCACTGCATCCACCATGTCCGATTCCTTTCTCGTTTTCCAGATCGACACCGTTTCCCTGCCCGCCGCTCGTTTGCTGGCTTTCGCGCCGCAGTCGTTACCGTAGGCGAGTCTCTAGAGACTGTGATTTTGCATCGTCGACCGATCAGGCGAGCGATCGGCGACGATCTTTGAGACTCGCAGACACACGCTGTGCTTGTGATGTCCGTAGTCTGAAATGTCCGTCTCGGAGAGACGGACCTACGGTACTAGACTTAGAGAACCTACCCGTCGCACGTAAAGACAGCTTCGCGCGGAACTGCGTGTGAAACTCAGCGCGAGACGATCGGCAAATCGCTGGCACTACCCACGGCTTGACCGGCGACTGCCCCCTCATCGCCTCAATCGCTCGCATCGGGATCCCGGTAATTCGAGATCTCGAAGTGGCGTGAGTAGGTACCGAAGTCATTGAACGCATATCGCTTGGCCCAACGATAGACGAAGCTACGCTCGGGAATCTCGTCACCAGGCTGAAACTGACTTCGCCGAGGCGTGACATTCTTGAGTTCATCGATCACATGGCCCCGCGCCGTCGTATCACGCGCGCCATGCTTTTCGGCGATCTGAACCAACAGATCGGGCCGCTCCATGATCACACAACCGCGAGTGTTCTGGGCGGTCAACTCACGGAAGTCCCTGAGGAAACCCGACTCGTTGAAGGTCTCTGCCAATGGTCGATCATCGTGAATCGACTCCTTGGCCAATTGAATCACCGGACACGGCTCGATATCCCCCCAAGGTCCGATGTGATGAGTGAACCCGGTCGCCGCCGGACACAACGCATTGCCCGCGTCATCGTGATAGGCGTCGATCACGATGATTGGCTTGGTCGCGCGAGTATCGACCACGAACTGTCGCACACGTCGCTGCTGCTCGCTGGTCAGTGCCAACTGCGGATTCGGCTCCGGACCGACGGGCCGGTAAATGTGAAACCAGCAATACATCACACCCATCTCAATCAAGCGATCAACCCAAGCGTCGTTGACGAGATCATCGATGTTGGACTTACAAACGCTCGTGCAGACTCCGACCAACAACTTGTTACGAAGCGCGGCCTGCAATCCGCTCATGGTCTGGTTCAGAACCCCTTCACGACCCCGACGCGTGTCGCTGATGATCTCCGATCCTTCGACACTGATCAGCGGTGTGACGTTGCCAAGACGCCGGAGTTCGGCCGCCACTTCATCGGTGATGAAGTGGCCGTTGGTGAAGACCTGAAAGTAGACATCACGATTGGCCTCAAAGATCTTGAGCAAGTCTTTGTGCATGAAGGGCTCGCCTCCCAAGATGCCAAAGAAGCTGTTGCCCATCGCCTTGGCCTGCGCGATCGTCCGATTCGCAGCATCCACTTCGATCCGATGCTGCTTGGCGCCGACGTCCACCCAACAGCCTTGGCAGCGAAGGTTGCAGCTGTTGATCACGGACATGTATAAGAACGGCGGAAAGAACTCGCCCTTCTTCAAACGACGTTTGTGCTGATGCACGCTCCACAGACCACGCACCCCCAAGGTCCAGGCCGCTTTGAACAGCAGTCGTTTATCCGTCTCGGTCAGAAATCGACGTGCAAGGCGTAGGTACATGAAGTTGGCTGTTGAATTGGGTCGGACTGAACGGAGGCTATTGAAACACAGTCACACTCGATCGTGACAACGCGAGAGCTCGCCAGGCTCCGATCACATTATGATCGGTTACGTCGACTTGCATCACCCTCCCACCGGGCAACGCGGGAGCGGATCGTTCCGAGGCGAAGCGTCGTCGCAGATCAGGCACGAAGTGGCTGAAGAGCAGCCCCGTCATTCGCTTGGCTGAAATCCGCTCCGTCGTTTCCATCCGGGAAGGTCATCCACCAAACGAGAAACCGGCAGTCACTCCATTTCTGAGCCACTGCCGGTTCTCAAAGGTCGATCACGCAGGATCATCACCGCCAGGGGACACTGCTGCCCCCATCAGGCTCAACCCTCGCTCTTCTTCTTGGCAAAGCCCTTTTCGAAGGCCTTGTCGGAGAAGACCATTTCGAGCTTTTCCGCGTCTTTCTCGGCCGATTCCACTTTGCCCTTGCAGTTATTGCAGCAGAAGGCCACGCTAACGCCAGCCAACTTGACGGCCGTTTCCGGATTCAGATCGCCGCCACTGAAGGGACAAACCTTCTGCTCGTATTGCTTGGTTGCCACCAATTGATGGTTGGCTTTGACGGCGAACTTGGCTTGGAATCCTCCGCGAACTTGCCGGCGCAGTTTCCACAGCAAAAATAGACCTTGCCACCTTTGTAATCGGCTGACTTTTCGGGGTTGGCTGCCTTATCGGCGACCACACACTTCACACCTTCCAAGTCAATATCGGCAGCCACGACAGTCGCCGCAGCCACCAAGAGCACTGCGAAACAGCTAAAAACTTTCTTGATCATCGAGTCAGGTCTCCAAAGGATGTAGGGATGAAGTAATCGCGTCAGTTCATGGATAATTGGGAGCCGTATCCTGCTCGGGGCCGTCATTTCCATTCGCTTCTTGCAAGCTGAGAGAATAGATGACCGCGGCTAGTCGGCGTCAAATTTTAGCCGGCTGACAACTCCAGCAGCATACTCAGGTAGCTTCGGGGCTCGGCTCGCTGCAAACCCAAATGACCGGATAGGCTCGCGATCCGCTCCCTGGCCGGCTCGATTTCGCTCAACTGCGCGACGACCAACTCCACCTCGGCGAACAGACCGAGCGATTGGACGTCGTCGATGACCACGCCAAAATCGGCCATGTCGCCTGGCAGGCGGAAGCAGCGACGGCTCTTTTGCACGATCGCGACCGGCCGAAACCCCAGGATCTGCAAGAGCTCCTCGGTGGACGAACCGTCCGGATCACCCGGATCGAGCCGCCACTCGCGTTCCAGCCTCGCCTTGATCGCCCCGGGCAATTTCGGGCCCTTGTAGGTGATCATCGGGACACCGTCGACACGCCGAATCCTCAGCGCCTCCATCGTCTCACGGAAGTCGCGGCTTGGGTGATTGTAGTAACTGTCGCTGTGCTGCTCGGTCCGTTGTTCGACCGCACCCAACTCCGCCAGGCGGTCTTTCGAGACGGCCAAGGTCGTCCACATGGAACTTTTGTTCGATCTCAAAACTCATCGTCGCACCACCATGCAAGATTAACGATCGCTCTGGCCAGCCAACGCCTCGGGGGAAAGTCGACCGAGCGGCGGTTGCCGTCCTTCGCTGGTAACCCAGACGTTGTGCGATCGGTCAATCGCAACCGCCTCGATCTGCCTCCACCTCGGTAGCTCATAGGGATCAGGGAAAGCCGAGAGCTGTCGCTGCAGCAACATGTTTCGCTCAGGACATCGAAAGCAGAACGTTTGAAAATAGCTGACGACCCAAAGATCGCCGTTGCCCGGATCGATGTCCATCGCCGTCACCATCGGAATCGGCAGCGACGTGATCCGTGTCGCGGTCGCACTGTAATCATCACCGGCATCCACGTCACGCCGCGGAAGCGGAATCGTATAGACGCCGCAGAGGGGCAGTTTCGTCTTCGTCACCAGAATGATCATCTCGCGAGCCACGTCGACCGCAACCGCTTCACAATCGCGTGGGCCGTCCGGATAGGTCACACGAATCGTCTGGACGTCCTTGTCACCGAGCGTCGTCTGTTTGGTCGGATCCGGCTCGTCAAAGAGATACAGACGAACGTGGCTACGTTTGGAATCGTTGTCACCACTGTCCGCGACCAACAAACGGGGCACTCCCTGGTCCAGATAGCCGGCCATGTCTTCCCAGTCATCCATCCTGGCCGACTTGAACTTGACCTGTCCCGACTGGTGACCCTCTCGATCGAATGCGTACAGTTTCGCTTCGCCCCCTGAATCGTTATGGGACCAAAAGGTAAGGTCACCGCGATCCGAGACTGCCAAGCCGCTGCTCTCGGTCAGCTCCGATTCGTCGAGGGACACCACGTCGGTCACGCCGGAGGGATCAGGCATGCGTCCGCGACGCATCCTCGGCGGATGCTGGGTAGGTTTGGCCCATTAGTATCAGGAAAAACATTGCGAGTCGTCGCAGCTCGCCGTATCTTTTGCCGATCAGCATGAATCATGATGGAGTAACGACTAGGAATGAATTTCGAAGGGGCCTGAAATTCGAATTGGCCTGAGCGAACAGGGGTCAGACACAAAAAAGCGGACGGCCCGGAGGGTGCTTCGCGTTTTTGGTGTCTGACTCTTTTTGGCCGATTGAACTTCGAATTGACCGGGGCCGGATCTCATGACCTCTGACGATAATACCACGACCGACCACCAACGCTCCGCTGCGACGGGGAACGATCCAATTCGCCCCCAAAGTCGATCCATAGGCTGGACCGTTCCGATCCTGGTCGCGCTGGCATTGGCGGCGATGGTTCGACTTCCCGCGATCTTTTCCGAGTTCCGGTCAAACCAGTCCAGCCGTTGGAAAACCGGCCCCGCAGCTAGATTTAGTGCTGTTGGACGACCGGCCACGCCTGGAACAACTGCAGGCCCTTCCGAAAGGTTCAATCATCCTGCTTCATTTTTGGGGGACTTGGTGTGGTCCTTGTCGGATGGAGTTCCCCGAACTTGCAGCCATGACCGCGCGGCATCGCAACGCGTCATCCTTTCTGTTTCTTCCGGTCTCCTGCGAAGGCCATGGTGGCGAGACCTTCGATGGACTGCTGGATAAGACAGCTCGCTATTTCGAATCGGAAGGGATCGCATTTGCTTCCTTCGCCGATCCTCGTGGCGTGACCCGACGCAGCGTCGCGCAACGTTTGAATGCCAACTCGATGGTCTATCCCACATCGGTGGTGATTGACGCCGACGGAAAGATCGCTGGCGTCTGGGAAGGCTACGCGCCGTCGTCGGTCAGCCAAATGGAAGCCCTGATCATTCGTTTGCTGGAGCGGGCAACGGATCCGCAAGCATCTTCTTGAGCAGGCTTGCTGCTGCAGCGGGTTCGTCTGCATCGCGAATCGCACCGGTCACCGCGATTCGGCGAATTCCGGCTGCAATCACCTGACCGACATTCGATGCGTCAATGCCTCCGATCGCAAACGCAGGAAGTTCGATCTCGGTAGCAACCTGATCCAACAGGGTTGTCCCGACGAACGCATCAAACTGTTTGGTGCGACCTGGAAACACCGGTCCGCAGCCGATGTAGTCCGCCCCCTGCACGACCGCCTCACGAGCCTGCTGGATCGAATGAGTGGAGACACCGACGAGCCGTTTTGCGCCGACGATCTGTCTGACTTCCGGTGCCGGCAACTCATCCTGACCGACGTGCACGCCATCGGTATCGGCGGCGACGGCAAGGTCGGCGCGATCGTTCATGATGAACAACTTGCCATGCTCTCTGCGCGATCTTCGTTCCCAACCGGGCTCGCGTCAACAACGTCCGATCGTCGACCGATCGATCACGAAGCTGCAGGATATCGACGTCGCTTTGGACCAATCGGTTGACCGATGCCGCGAACGACGACTCATCGGTTCCGGCATCGATCAGGACATAGAGGCGAGATTCGAGCAAGCCGTGGCGAGACGATCGCCTCGTGATGCACGCAGCTCCAAGGCCGCCCCCAGCGTGTAACTGCGGTACCGAAGCTGCTCGATCTGCTGGGCGACGCTCACATCAATGACCTTGCCGTACTCCTCCAAGACCCGCAGCGACTGTTGCACCCGCGAAGCTCGCGGCGCGAATCACATCCACGAGTTCGGTGCGAGCATACTCGGCCGGTTCACGCAGCGTGGTTCCCACATCGGCCTCGGTATCTCGGGCCAGCAGCAGCTGTTCCCGGGAAACCGAGCCAAGGGATTCGGCCAATTGGTGGCGGAGCGACTTGAGTTCCCCAGCCATGGCGGGATCGTTCAGCCCGAATCTTGCGAATTCCTCCATGGTTCGCAGCCCCTCGGAGGCTCGATTGGCGGAGGCATCGAGAATACGATAGGCGGTTTGCAATTCTGACATCTGACGTTCGCTGGAGGCACCGTTCAAGTGATTCGTAACATGATCTGGAATAACATGATCCCGAGTAAATGGAATCGGAGCAAATGCAGCCCTGGCAAATGGCTGCTGATGTTTGTCGATCGTCGCCACTCCCGTGATGGCTCAAGACGCAGCCGCACCGAAACAGGCCGCCAAGGCCAAACAGGCCGCCAAGGCGAAGCAGGCCGCCAAGAAGAAATCGCTACCACCAGCGTTTCAGCCACCCGAGGTCAACCCCAAGCTTCCCAACGTGCTGCTGATCGGCGATTCGATCTCGATCGGTTACATGCTCGACGTACGCAAGCAGCTTGCCGGCGAAGCGAACGTGTGGCGACCAGCGACCAATTGTGGCCCATCGACCCGAGGTTTGGAATCAGCTCGACAGTTGGATCGGGGACCGTAAGTGGGATGTGATCCATTTCAACTTCGGGCTTCACGATCTGAAGTACATGGGCCCGAACGACGAAAACCTGGCCGACCCACAGGCAGCAGGTAGTCACCAACAGGTTCCCATCGATCAGTATGTCGCGAACCTTCGCAAGATCGCCCAGCGTCTAAAGGCAACCGGTGCGACGGTGATTTGGTGCCAGACGACACCGGTTCCCGAAGGAGCCGCGGGGCGAATCGTGGGTGATTCCAAACGCTACAACGAGGCGGCGGCAAAGGTGATGACGGAACTCGGTATTGCGACCGATCCACTGTTCGAAGTCGCCTTGGAGCACGCCGATCTGCAACAAGCAGCCAACGTGCATTACACCGCCGAGGGTTCTGCAACTCTTGGCGAACAAGTCGCCAAAGTCGTACGGGCAGCCCTTGCCGAGCGTCCCCAGCGGTAGATCGTGCTAGACAGGATTTACAGAATGAACAGGATCAAGAGTCTTGGGCTTTTTTGTCGAATGACGCCATCTGCCCCAATCCTGTTCATCGAGTTCATCCTGGCTCGAAGACTGCCTGCTGGACACATCCGAAGCGCGGTTAGGAAATAGGACCGTTCGGTTTGAGCAGCTAGCCGACGAGGCCGAAACGCGTTAATTTTGTTTGCCACGACAAACAGACATACGCCCGCGTAGCTCAGGGGATAGAGCACCGCTTTCCTAAAGCGGGTGTCGGAGGTTCGAATCCTCTCGCGGGTACGTTGAAGCCCCGATTCTCCTTTCCGGGAGGATCGGGGCTTTCTTTTTCCAGATGGCGAAAAGGGGTCCGACGGTGTCAGACTTTGAGAGCCCCCTGACAGGGCGAAGTCTGCTAATCTAAATCGGCTGGTTGATGCCCTGCGTGCGGGGCATTCCAACATACACCCAGCCCTCGACCTTGCACCGCCATTTGCCTGTAGGAGCGATGCTGCCGAGGCCAATCAACGTGAATAGGTATCGAAATGGTGAAGAGAACGACTCGACGTGAATTCATCAAAGTTTCTGCGGCCGGTGCGAGCCTTGTGGGTCTGCACACCTGTACGTCCGGTCGCGTGTCGGCCGCCGATGCGAATTCCGAGATTCGTCTTGCGATCATCGGATTAGGTGGTTTGGACGTTGTGGGTGGCGTCGGTGGACGTGGTCGTCAGTTGATCGATGCGCTACGTGATGTACCGGGTGCAAGGATCACTGCGATCTGTGACGTCGATGAGTCCATCCGTCAGCACCAGGTCGAAGAGTTCAAGAAGTCGAAAGTAGAGGTCAAAACCTATTCGGATCTTCGACACGCGTTCGATGACCAGGACATTGATGCAGTGATTGTCGCAACGCCGAACCACTGGCACGCACTCGCAACGGTGTGGGCATGTCAAGCAGGTAAAGATGTTTACGTCGAAAAGCCGTTTTCGCACGACCTTTGGGAAGGAAGGCAGGCGGTCGCCGCTGCTCGCAAATATGGTCGCATGGTCCAGGTCGGCATGCAGCGTCGTTCAAGTCCAGCCCTGCCGAAAGTCGCCGAGTTCCTGCGTAGCGGTGAGATCGGCCCGATGCGTTGTGTGCATGCGATCGTCTATCGAAGCCGAGAGGGAATCGGCACCGTTACTTCGCCGACGCCGATCCCGGCCACCGTCGACTACGATCTCTGGTGCGGGCCAGTTGCGAAAGCACCGTTGATGCGGAAACAGTTGCATTACGAATGGCATTGGTTCTGGTCGACGGGCAACGGTGAGATTGGAAACAATGGGATTCACACCATCGACGTCGCACGAATGGTGATGAATCAAGACGGTCCTCCGCCCCGCGCGATGAGCATCGGTGGACGTTACGGAGTCGACGATGTCGCCGAAACTCCCAATACACAGGTTGCGATCATGGATTACGAACCGGCTCCCTTGATCTGCGAGATCCGGAATCTGGATAACGGTTCGGGCGGTGGCATCGGCAAGTTCCGCGGTCTTTCCCGCGGTCTCGTGATCGACTGCGAAGGTGGCTCTGTGGTCGAGGGTTCCTCGGGGTTGGAGGCTTTTGATCCTCAAGGAAAGAGCATGAAGCAATTCGCGTCGATTGATGCAGATCAAAAGACGGTGTCGCTGCATCTGACGAATTTCCTCGATGCGATCCGAAGCCGAGACGCATCTGTCTTGAACGCCGAATCGAAGGAAGGGGACCACTCAGCCGCTTGCTTCCACCTGGCGAACGTCTCGCATCGACTCGGCAGCATGCACAAACCCGAGGAGATCCTTGATCGCACCAAGGGAAATCCCGAGTTCTCCGACGCGTTCGAGCGATGCCAAGAGCATCTCAAAGCGAACGGAGTGGATCTTGCGAGTACCGGTGCCACCGTCGGACCTTGGGTCACCTACGATGCGACGCAAGGCCGATTCACCGGCGAGTTTGCTGAGCAGGCGAACCGTCTGTCGCGAAAGGAATACCGCAAGCCGTTCGAAGTGCCGCAATTGGAAGCTTGATTTCTTGTATCATGTGACCCGCTGAAGACTGCACCTTCCCTCTGAGGTTCGCGCCATGACATCGTTCGTCCGGTATTGGTTGGTTTCATTTGCCATTGGTTCGAGTTCGCTCTTCGTGGCTCACGTTGCTGCGGAGAACCCCGATCACGTGTTGAACGTGTGGCCGAACGAGCCGCCGGGCGAAGTGATGGATGTCGGTCCCGAGCAGGACACGACCAAAGATACGGATAACCTGATCGCCGGTCGCCGCATCATCAAGTTAGGCAACGTGAAAACGCCTCAGGCGCATGTCTATCTGCCGCCGGAGAATGTGCGGACGGGAGCTTCGGTCGTGATCTGTCCGGGCGGCGGCTTCAACATTCTCGCCTGGGATTTGGAGGGAACGGAAGTCGCTCAGTGGCTGAACACACACGGTGTCGCGGCAATCGTGTTGAAGTATCGCGTCCCCACTCGTAGCCAGAATCCTCGCTGGCTCGCTCCGGCCCAGGATGCGCAGCGTACCGTCAGTCTTGTGCGACAGCACGCTTCGGAATGGAAGCTGGACACCGAAAAGGTTGCGATCCTTGGTTTTTCGGCAGGTGGGATGACCGCCGTCAAAGCCACGCTGGCGCCGGAGCGATTGTACGAGGCGGTTGACGCTGCGGAAACGCAGCCCTTCAAGGCCAACCGTATGATCTTGATTTACGCCGCGGGACTGCCGAACAGTGGCGACGACTTCACCGACGGCCAAGACACGATCGACGACAGCACGCCTCCAGTCTTCATGGCACATGCGTTCGACGACTTTGTCCCGGTCAAGGGAACGGCGCATATGTTGTTGGCGTTAAAGGAGGCAGGCGTTCCATCTGAGTTGCACGTGTATGATGCCGGTGGCCACGGCTATGGTCTGCGACAACGTAGCGATCTTCCCGTTACCACTTGGACCGATCCCTGCGAAGCCTGGCTCCGCCGCGCCGGCTGGATCAAGTGACGACTCGTCATTGCTGAATGCGTCGCTGCATTGGTTGGCGCTCCATTGGTGGAAAGGCTGCGGGCTAACTGTCGCCTGCGCCGACCCATTGATTGCAGCGCCGAACGTTCCCACGCCTCATGATGGGTCGGCACCGGCAGGTCTTCCCCACCGCCACCTTCACGCGATTGGTGGATGGCTACCAAGATCAACACGCAATGTTTCGACAGCCGGTTGGACCCATCCTCCATTCGCTTCGTGTCCTTTCGTGCCATTCGTGGCCAATTGCGAAACACGATTCCGGTGAAACCGCGCGGTGGGCATCTCGTTGGGGGCTCTTCACCTTAGCGGCCTATTTCAGGGCCGCCTTTCTCGAATTCGGCCTGAGGTGTCTCGCTATGAATGCGCAAATGACTCGATTTCCAAAAACTCTCAGACAGGGAGCGATCACCGGCGCATTCGCGATGCTTGCGTCCGTGGTCCTCGTCCTGGTCCCGGCCACACCCGCGTCCGCCGCTGGTCTCTTGGTATCCGAAGGTGGTTTTGGTGGCGTGCTGGAGATCAAACAACAAGATGTTCACGTCACCATCAACAACTCGATCGCCGTCACGCAAGTCGACCAGATCTTTGTCAACACCGAGAATCGACAGGTCGAAGCCCTCTACACGTTCCCCGTTCCACGCGAGGCCAGCGTTTCCAATTTCAGCATGTGGATCGCCGGCAAAGAAATGATCGGCGAAGTCGTCGAAAAGGAACGAGCCCGCCAAATCTACGAAAGCTACAAACAGAAGAAGCGTGATCCCGGTCTGTTGGAGCAGGTCGACTTCAAGCAATTCGAAATGCGAATCTTTCCGATTCCCGCCGGCGCCGAACAACGGATCCGAATCGAGTATTACCAACAGCTCAACGTCGATCACGACTGGGCGACCTACGTCTATCCACTGGCGACCGATGTCCGCGGTGGGCACTCGACTCGCGAGTCCGAGGTCGGTTCTCGATGAACGTCGACTTCAAAAGCGAAGTCCCGATCGAGGAACTGCGCAGCGAATCGCATCCCGATGACTTTGTCGTCGTCAGCCACCAGCCCAACTACGCTCAAGCCGCGATGGAATTGACCGAGGGCGATTTGTCACGCGACATCGTGATGGCGGTACAAACCAAGCGGCCCCGAACGGGACTGGATGTGATCACCAGCCATCCCAAAGGCGAAGACGGATACTTCATGATGACCCTGACACCGGGGGAAGACCTGAGCAGCACTGCCGAACCAATGGACTACGTCTTCCTGCTCGACGTTTCCGGCAGCATGTCGCGTGATGACAAACTCGCGATCAGCCGTCAGAGCGTGGTCGCCTTCATCGATTCGCTCGGACCCGAGGATCGCTTCGAATGCCTGGCCTTCAACCTTGCACCCACACCGCTGTTCCGCTCGCTACAACCAGCTGCTACCGAAAACTTGGATCAAGCCAAGGTGTTCTTCGATTCGCAGCGAGCACGCGGCGGCACGGTTTTGCAACCAGCGATCACGGCCGCCTACGCCTATCGCGATGACGATCGGCCACTCAACGTGATCCTGCTCAGCGACGGCATGACCGAAGTGGGCGAGCAAGCGGAACTGCTGAGACTGATTCAATCGCGACCAGCCGGCGTGCGTGTGTTCTGCATCGGGATCGGTAACGAAGTCAATCGCCCACTGCTCGACCAGATGGCTGATCAGGCGGGCGGACTGGCCGCGTTCGTCTCGACCGAGGACAGCTTTGGCCGCCAGGCACATCTGATGCGACAGAAACTCGTCCGCCCCGCCATTGAGAACGTCGCCGTCCAATTTGGCTCCGGCGCCGTTCATGATGTGGAACCTGCAGAGCTTGGAAACCTGTTCTACGGCACACCGTTGCGACTATTGGGACGATATGGCTCGAGCGGTACGGTCACGATCACACTCAGCGGAACCGTACAAGGCGGCCCCTGGAAGCAAACCGTCGAGGTCGACTTGCCGGATTCAGATCAAGGGAACAGCGAGATCGAACGCATGTGGGCTCACGGCCGCGTGCAACGACTGCTGGCGGCCGAGCGAGCCGGCAAAGGATCGGAGCGAGACGAGATCGTGCGATTGTGCGAAGCGTACTCGATCGTGTCGCCCTACGCGTCGATGCTCGTGCTCGAGAACAACGACGAGTACCAACGTTGGAAGATCGAGCAACGCAATGCGACCCGGATTGAGCGTGACCGCAAATCACGCGAGTCGGTTCAGGTGAAGCTTGCAGAAATGCGACGCCGAGCAAGCGAAGGCTTCGAGGTCGAACGAGCGGAGAAGTTGGTGTCGACCCCAAGTCAAGCTCAAGCCCCCGCCGCAACAAGACCGCCAACGCAGTCCACTCCATCGGCTTCGCCGCCATCTTTCCAGCCCTCCGCGCCGAGCCGCGGCGTGGACTTGAATGTTGGTTCTTCAGGCGGTGGAGGTGGCGGTGCGATTGATCCGGTGACCGCACTGATCGCACTGGGAACGGCCGGCGGAGCCGCGATGGCAAGGCGGCGAAAGAAGCGAAGCGAGGTTTAGGACGGACAAACCGAGCGGTTGTCGCGACCACGGAGTGGTCCAAGAGGGTAGCCGTAGGTCGCGCAGCGCACCTACGGATTTCAGAATGCGTAACAGAATCCGACCCCGTAGGCGGTCGCAGAAGGATTGGGCAAAGGATCGACGACCGCCTTCGACGTCGATCCAACTCATGCCCGATGAATCCGCGGGAGCGCTGAGCGTCCCACGGCTACCATCTGCCACCACTACGTTTTGAATCCCGAACTCCGATGATTCCACAACTCTTTCGAACCTACCGCGTCACGATCCTCGTCTCTGTGGTTGCCATTGCCGCCTGCGTCAGCCCCTGGCTGAGTCAGTGGTTGGAACTGGATTACCTCCTGGTTGCCGAGGGCCAGTGGTGGCGAATCTGGACGGGGCACCTGACTCATTACGGCGTCAACCATCTGTTTTGGGACCTGTTGATGTTTGCAGTCTTGGGTGCGGCGTGCGAACGGAACCATCGGCGTCAATTCGCGATCGCACTCCTGGTCATGATGGCAGGCGTCGCGGCGATCATCGGACTGCGATGCGGCGACGTGCTGGTGTATCGAGGACTGAGCGGGATCGACACTGGATTGTTCGTCTGGCTGGTCGTTGACCAATGCCGTCGATGTTGGCTCGATCGGGATCGTCTCATCGCAATGGTCTGGTTGTCCGCCGTCGTCGGGCTGATCGGCAAACTTGTCTACGAAGCGGCGACGGGACAGGCCCTGTTCGTCGACGCATCGAACTTCACACCCTTGGTCGAAGCCCATCTGGCGGGCGCATTCGTCGGATTGCTGTGCGGCTGTTTCAGAATTCCCGGTCAGCAACAGCCCGCCATGGCGTTCGAAGCGTCGTGATTTCGGGCGACCGAAAGCGAGTCGGCTGACAGGTTTCGCCTCGCTTACAGTGTCTTGCTGTGTGGTTTACAATTCACGCTTTGCCCGCCGTGAACCGCATGTGAGCCGTGTCGATGCAGTTGAATCCGCCGTCAGGCCAGAATGCCATCAGTGCGGATCAATCGTCCCAGCTCCTGCAGCGATTGCTTGAAAACCTCGAAAAGGTGATTCGCGGCAAGCATGATACTTTGCAACTGTTGCTCTGTTGCCTTGCAGCGGAAGGGCACGCGTTGCTCGAAGACATTCCTGGTACGGGGAAGACGACGCTCGCCAAGGCATTGGCATTCTCGATGCGATGTGAGTTCAAGCGAGTCCAGTTCACTCCCGACCTGTTGCCAACCGACATCCTCGGAGCATCCATTTTCAATCCACAGCAGGGAACGTTCAGCTTCAACCCGGGCCCGATTTTCACCAACGTACTGGTTGCCGATGAGATCAACCGCGCATCACCGCGAACGCAGTCTGCGTTGCTCGAGGCGATGGGCGAGCAGCAAGTGACAATCGATGGCCAGACTCGCCCTCTTGATTCGCCGTTCCTCTGCATTGCGACTCAGAACCCCGTCGAGTTCCACGGAACCTATCCGTTGCCCGAAGCACAATTGGATCGATTCTCGGTTCGTTTGGCGTTGGGCTATGTGAGCGAAGACGAGGAACTACGGATTCTGGAGACTCAGCAGCAGGGCCAACCGCTGCATGACATCCAGCCGGTTGCCAGCGCCGACGAGATCATTGCCCTTCAGCAGGCGGTTCGGAACGTGGTGATGGAAGAATCGGTGGCTCGCTACCTGATTCGACTGGTGACCGCTACGCGGGACGCGATCGGCGTTCAGCTTGGCGTCTCGACACGTGGTTCTCTGCAGCTGGCAAGAATGGCAAGGGCATTTGCCCTGATCCAAGGACGAGACTACGTCCTTCCCGAGGATTTGAAGCGGCTTGCCGAACCGGTCTTGGCTCACCGTCTGGTGCTGGATACCCAGTCCCGCTATTCCGGCGCCGACAAATCGACGGTGATCCAGGATTTGATCGACAGCGTACCCATTCCGCGTTGACGTGATCGAGGAAAAGTATGACGCGTCGACGTCGCTGGTCATTTTGGATGCCACCACTAGAGCATCCTCCTATTCTTGCGCTGGATGATCTCTATCGAGGTCGTTTTACCGCTGGAGGTCGTGTGCTGCTGTGGGGCACCCTTGCGACGGGACTCGCTCTACTGGCCGCTCGCTCCACTCCGATGGTGTTGGGCTTCGGTTTTTGCACATCCGCGTTGTTGCTCTCCGCAATCATCGGTTCTTTCTATCGGCCCCGGCTAAGCATGACCCGACGGATTGCGGCTTATCCAACGGCCGGGGCGGAGTTCAATTATCGGGTTGATGTTGAGAACGTCGGCAAGCGAACGGCACGTCACCTCGTCGTCGAGGAACGTGGGCTTCCACCAGAGCTCCGACCAACTGGTCCTCCACCCGTGATTGCGGAGCTAGCGCCCCGCCAGCGTGTGACCGTGACCGTACGGCTCTCATGTCTTCGCAGAGGCGCCTACGATTTGGAACGATTGCAAGGTGCCTCAACGCTCCCGACGGGGCTGTTCAAGTCAGGCAAAAAGTTGCGTCAATCCGATCGATTGATTGTGCTTCCACGTGTCACCTCAATCGAAAACTTTGAGCTTCCCCACAGCAGCAACTATCAACCTGGTGGCATTGCGGTGGCCTCTTCGGTGGGCGACTCTCCTGAGTTTCTCGGAACCAGAGACTGGCGACATGGCGATCGGGTACGCGATATCCATTGGCCTTCCACGGCGCGTACAGGCCGGCTGATCGCCAGGGAGTTCCGAGAGGAGTACTTCGTTCGGCTAGCCGTGGTGCTGGACGTCGAAGCGCGTTCGGCGCGAGGCGAAGAGCAATTGGATCGAGCGATCTCGCTGACCGCAGGCATCACCGCTGCACTTTCTCGAATGGACTACATCGTCGACATCTTCGCCGCGGGAACCGACGTGTATCGATTGCAGGCGGGGCGGGCGTTGGTATCGTTCGAGAATATCTTGGAAGTGCTGTCCTGCCTGGAATCATGCCGGCGGATGGATACTACGGCACTGGAATCGGTGTTGTTACCCGAGGCATCAAGCCTGTCCGCGGTGATTCTGGTCATGATGGAATGGAATAGCGAACGAGCCGAACTCGTGCGCCGTTTGAAATCTCGCGGCGTCGCGGTTCGCATCTTCATGACGCGCCGGGAAAGCCGTCCCGATGGCCTCGAACCGGATGAATTCATCGAGGCGTTCGAATGACCGGGGAATCCAGTTTGCCGAAACGTTTGCTTGAACTGCTTCCGGTGCTAGCCGCCATGGTGTTTCATGCGATCACGTTTGAACGTTGGCTGCTGGTGATTCCGGCCGCGCTCATGTTGCTGGCCGCAGTCTGGTTGAACATTTCCGTCGCTGTTTCGACACGCCGTGCGGTCGTTGCTGGGGCGATCGGATTGATCGCTGGCATCGCGATGATGATGGCCAGCGTACCGCCACCAGGCCCGATGCCCCCTGCGTTAACGAGCGCGACGACAGGAGCAATGCTGGGTCTGGCAGTCGTCTTTGCGATCGGTCGGCGAATCCATGCCGCGTGGAGTTGCGCCTGGCTCCTGGTTGCATTCTCCGCCAGCTTGGAATCATCGGCGATTGCAAACGTCGCGATGATCGTGTTCCTCGCGGTTTCGATGATCTGTGCCGCATCGATGGCGGGGGTTTTCAATGCCAGGCCTCGCGTGATCGCGACACTGGGTCTGTTTGTTGCGCTGGTCGCTTCCGCTACCTTCGGATTTTCTGTGTTCGCTGCGCGGCTTGACGGATGGCTTCAGCGGGCGATCGAAGGTTTCTTCTATGCAGGCAACCTTCCGAAGGTAACCGGCATCGGAGAGGAAATCCTGATCGGCTCGCGTAGCTCGATCACGATCTCTCGGCGACCACTATTCGAACTTTCCGCCCAATCGGGACGCCTTGCGACTGCAGGTGATGGATCGCTTTAACGGGCACGCGCTGGTCGACTTCTCCCGAGACGAATCGGATACTCACACTCTGTCCGAAGCGCCGGTCCATCCGGAATGCGACGAGAGAACTCGACGTCCTGCTACTGGATGACCCGGATGGCAAGTTACCGTCGCCCGGCGGGACCTGGGGCGTCCACGATGCGAAAGCCTACTTCGAAGGAGGCTGGGTGCTGCGAGGTGAATCTCAGGGAACGACGATTGGAATCATCGGAGACAAACTCGAAAGGCTTCCGGCGGAAACGACTCCCTCGTCCACACTTCTCGAAGTCCCAGATGACCTGCGTGCGGGACTGGCATCGCTCACCAAAGAACTCGCAGCGAGACGAGGATGACGTCGCTGGCCAAGGCCAAAGCGATCGAGCGGTTCTTCCAAGAGAACTTCGAGTACTCGCTCGATACCAATCTGATGAGTCCTGAGCACCCGCTGATTCAGCTTGTTCGCCAGCGAAGTCCAGCCTACTGCGTTTACTTTGCCAGTGCGATGGCAGTGATGTTGCGCATCGAGGGAATTCCCACACGGATCGTCACTGGCTACCTCCCAAGCGAAACCAATCCCTTGACCGGCCGTGTGATCATTCGACGGCGCGACTCCCATGCGTGGGTCGAAGCGTGGCTGCCGGAACAGGGACGATACGTTGCCTTTGATCCGACGCCCAGTCGCTCACGCGAGCAAGTCCTGGGACTCGTCGGACCACTTGGCCGGGTATCAGCGCTGTTTAGCGGGACCATGTCGTTCATCCGCCGAACGTGGCGACGGGTCATGAACGATCCCGCGGGCGCGGTTGGTGTACTGTTGCATTCACCAATCACGTGGATGGTATTGTTGATGTTGTTAGCCCTTTGGTTTCGGCAGCGTTGGTTCGGACGTCGGACACCCGAGACCGTCTCGATGCGACGTTCCCTGGACCCTGAGCTGTCTCGCATCTACCAGCGTTACCTTCAATCCTTGCGACGGGTCGGTGTAATACCGCTTCCCGCGGAGACGGATGACGAATTGATCCAGCGACTTTCCGATCGAGGCGATCTGGAACGAGCCAAAAAGGCAAGAGAATTTCTAGCAGGTTATCGCCGCGCCCGTTATCGCGGTGAACCGATCGCGGAAGGCTTGATCGAGTTGGCGCAACTGAAGTAGCGGGACGCGAGGCAATCCTGTAGCCGAACCTCTTCGAGGCTCGGATGAATGCCGCAAAGCCGCGTGGAATGACGGTCTAAAGAGTATTTGCACAAATGACATCGTCGCCGTTCGCTCCGTCGAACGCAGCGTGCCCTGTGGGAAGCCAAATCCCAACATGAACGATCTCTACTCAGAATCCAATGTGAGATCAATTCTTCTTTTACTTTCGGCGTTGCACCGAAGTCCGCTACGATCGGCGGAGCGATCGGCGACAATCATTAGCCGCCTAGGCGAAATTTGAATACGCTCTCGTTATCGAGACGCGAGGCGACCACGTGGATTCCAGTGAGTCTAAGCAGTCGGGCTGACATAGGATGCACGCTGGGCTGGGTCATTTCGAGTCGCCCAGCGAGCCGCGCTATCGGCAAAATGAGGCGTTTCCTCTTCAATGTGAGCCTCGGTCCAGTAGGCCAGGCGAATCAATAGCCCGGCAAACAAGTAGAAGGGGTTCAAGCGTGCGCCCACCTTACAGGTAAACTTTGAGCGTTCTGCGTCGAGCGATTCGACTTTCATGTCCCAAGTGATCTGGAAGGTCATCGGAATGAACCCGAGGAAGCGGCCCTTGGTTCGCGGGCTGACCAGAAAAACATGCTGTCGTTCCATGACCTCTTCGCGATAGAGTTGGGTCATGAAGAATCCGCCGCATGACTCATCGTTGCGATAGACCAATCCGCCATCGGCATCGCGATAGACATACATCTGCTTGTGCGCCTTGGTTGCTGGCGTGCAGGCAATGTACTCGTCGTTGGGGAAATGCTTGATCCAGTCCGGCAGATCAAACTTATCCGCAGGTAGATCGACGATCACGGAGACAGATGCTGTGAGGTTGTCGGGCTTTGCCATAAAATCATATTCCGAAGGTTGGATGGATGACGCAGGAAGACAAACCTGCAAGTCTGCGTACTCACACCTGCTTGTAGCCGCCGGCGACCCACTCTTTCACCATCTCCGCAAATTGCTTGTGCTGGTCTTGGTAAGAAAAATGGCCGCAATGCTCGAATACGTGTAACTTGTTCCGCTTCAATCTCTGGCTGAGACGCTCGGCGTTGTCGACCAGCAGCAATTGGTCTTGGGCGCCCCAAAAAATGAGAACCGGTTTGTCGATCTCGGCGAGCTTGGGATCCACCGATGCGAGGCTCTCGGGGTACTTCTTGAACCACAAAGTGACTGGTCCGATGCGACCGTCATACGATTCGATGTAATCAGAGATCTCCTCTTCGTTCGGAACGTAGTTGACGTAGCAGAGCTGGTTTGCGGCATGCACAAATGTTCCGGCACCGGTAACCTTGAAGCCCAGACGCCAGAATCCGGAGTTGACAGCCTTGTTGATGATGCTGCCGTTGGTCGATGGTGCGATTCCAGGTCCGTCCCCGATCATCAAACTCTCGACATCATTCGGAAAATGAGTCACGTAGTGGAGTGCCGCCGCCATGCCGATGTCGGGACCGACGAGGTGAGGCTTATGGATGTTGAACTCACTGATGAAGTCGCGGAGGAATTTGCCTTGCGCTTCAAACGTCATCATCTCATTGCCCCCTTCGCTCCGCCCGAAGCCGGGCAGGTCGTAGGCATAGAGATTGAATTGCGATGCCAGTTGCTCCCAGATCGGTGCGAACGCCACGATGCTCTGCGGCAAGGGGTTTAACAAAATCACTGTCGGATTGTCGGGTGAGCCCGCGTGCGCATAGCGAGTTCGGATGCCAGCGATGCTCTTGAACTCGAGCGGCATGGGGGCCGGGCGGCTGAATGTTGGCTGCTTGCCGTACTCTGGGCCCTGAGCGCGTTTGACTCCTCCGTACTCAGGAGTGATCAAGAGTAGCGCACGCGTGTTGAAACGGTCCAGCCAGGTAACTTTTTTCATGAGCTTGTGATTTGCTCGGGTTCTGCTTGCGGGAGTTGGAGTGACTCGTCGACGGACGGTCCCGATCAGGAGGGCGTCGCGGACATCTACCACATCGAGAGTCTGTGTCGTCCGCAGGAGATGCCGTCCATGCCTTGAGTCGGCGGATGATCCCAAATCAGGGAGGCTTTCCCAGGGGCTAACACGGTGAATATCCGCTTTTGGCCACCCTTGATCGTGGGCCGCTCCTAAGAGGATCTACTTCGTCTTGATCTCGTCGAGAAATCCGTGCCAAGGATTCCAGTTGTCCGCCACGGGAACGATTCCCTTGTCTTTTACGTATTGTTCGTAGATGGTCACCAGCTGTTGTAACCTTTCGGGCCTTTCTTGTTCCCTCGGTCGGGTCTCTCCCGGATCATGCTTGATGTCATACAGGTGCCACTTGCCGTCACCATACATCCCGGTACGGACTCGAATGGCCTTGTCATCACCGGCTACGACAAAGCTGTTGCCAAAGAGTTCGAAGGCAACCCATTGATCCTCGGTGCGAGGCCGTTCCGCGCGGCCCTCGATGAACGGCCGCATGGAGACACCGGAAGGTGGCACGATCTCTCGCTCTTTGAATCGTCGCATCGGATGCGGAACCCCTGCGTAATCCAGAATCGTCATCGGGACATCCTTCACGCTCACGAAATCGTTGTTCACTTGCCCGGCTCGGGTCCGCGACTTTGTTTTGGGTGGAATGACCAACATGGGAACGCGAATGCCTCCCTCGCCGATGAACCACTTCCACCACTGCAGGCCTCCGGTTGTGGCATTGGCCCAGCTGGTACCGATGAATGCGAAGGCATCGCCGCGGCCTATGTGTGAAATTTCCTGGTTGAATGATGAGCGTACCCAATCGACGAAAGACGGCTGACTGAGTTCTCCCTGGACATCCAACCCTTCGGGCCCGTTGTCCGACATGTAGATGATCAGGGTATTGTCGAGTTCATTGGTCTCTTGCAGATAGTTCAGGAGTATGCCGATGTGGTAATCCTGCGACTCCATCATGGCTGAATAGGTCGCCATCGAGCGCGCCTCACGCTGCTTTTGCTCATCGCTCAGCTCGGACCAGGCTCGCACCAGTGGATTGGTATCGTGGCTAACGTATTGCGCGTCCTTGGGAAGAATCCCATTCGCCTGCTGTGAATCGAAACGGGCCCGCTTCAGCCCTTCGTAGCCCAGCTCGAAGTAGTGATCGTAGTACTTGTCGATCAGAAAGTCTGGTGCCTGAAGAGGTGCGTGCGCCGTGGTGTAGGCAACGTAAGCGAAGAACGGCTTACCACTCTCCCGACCTTGCTCCAGATAATGGAGCAACTTCGATGTGTAGAGATCGTCGGAGTAGATTCCAAGAGGACGTTTGACCTGTTTGCCATTCTCATAGAAGGGCTCGATCGGGGATTTTGCCCGCGTTCACCATCGCGGCGACCTCGGGGTCCTGCAAGTCGACATGGAAAACACCTTGGTTCCAGTGGTTGGAACCGCCTGTGTAGATGGCGTAACTTCGATCGAATCCCCATTGGTGCGGTCCTTCGCCCACCATGGCGTGTTCCCCCCAAGTGCCATTTGCCGACCATGTAGGTCCGATAGCCGGCATCCTGAAGCAGCTCTGCAACGGTGGCCGTTGTACGCGTCAGGTAGGCCTCGTAACCTGGCTTGCCCTCCGCTGGCGGGTAAAGGGCGTAGTCGAATGCACCAAGCCCGACCTCAATCGGATTGTTGCCGGTCAGCAACATCGCGCGCGTCACGGAGCATACCGGCGAGGCATGAAAGCTGGTGAACTTCACGCCTCTTTGGGCCAGTCGATCCAGATTGGGCGTCCTGGTGGTCGAGCCGAACATTCCCAGATCGCCGAATCCAATGTCATCGCCAACGATCAGCAGAACATTAGGCTTCGCTTCGGCGCCCTGCGCGTGCGTCAGCGTCGGCAAGGCGAAAAGAGTCGTAGAAATCGCCAGAACCAAAGCAATCGTCGAACGCACGAGGGGTCTCCCCAAAAATCGAAAGAATCGCCGAATGCGAAACGCGGGTAAGCCCTCAGGAGGCGAGGGCGCGACGTCGAGGCGAGATTCTGCTGCGGTTGTCGCTGGTAGACAATGGATCGTAGATCGGGAGTCGAATCCGATGTAGTCTACTGATCCCGAACTATCCGCTTTTGGCCAAGCACGTATCGGTTCTCAATGCCTGTCCCCTCGCCGCCTGTCCCCTCGCCGCCAGTCCCCGAACCGCCAGTCCCCGAACCGCCAGTCCCCGAACCGCCAGTCCCCGCCCCCTCGACGAGTCCGCCTGCTGCCGTCTCGAACACGGTCTCCCCATCAGGACGAGTCATTTCGCGACAGCTGGACGACTTCGAAGATTTTGCCGACGTCTTTGCTCGCTGGAATGGACGTTTTGAGCAGATATCGCGAGGGAACTTCCAGGGAACGATCCAGGTCGTCTGCGGGCAAAGCGTGCGGTTTTTTCAGGCAGAAACCAATCAATCCATCCTGACTCAAGGTATGGACAATGCGTCGCTGGCGACCTTCATCCCGATCACTCCCCGCAACGAAGGCACGGTCTGGCAGGGACGAAGACTTTCGGAAGGGCAGTTGATCGTCAAGAGTCCGGATGCGGACTATCACAATCGGACGGCTCACGACACCGTCCTGCGAGCGCTGCTGGTTCCCGTCGAGACGATTCGACACGCGACCCGCATCCTTACAGGAAGCGATGACGGTGGAACCATGCCGCTGTGGCGGGCACCGCCAATTAGCCCCGGAAAAAATGGAGCGATTCCAGCAGTCCTTATTGGAGCTTTTGACCACTTCGCTGGACTCGCCGAAAACCCTTGACGGTCCTGAGGGCAGAGCCCTTGAGATGGAGTGTCTACGCAGGCTGGTCGACGCGTTGGAAACATCCTCGACGGCACCAAGACTCCCGCTCGGGCGTCAGCATCGCGCACGATTGGCGAGCCGGGTCGCTGAATACATGCGAGAGCACTTGGAACAGCCACTGACCGCATTGGATTTGTGTGCCGAGTTTGATGCGAGCGACCGGATGTTGCGGCGAGCCTTCCACGAGGCCTTCGGTTTTGGTCCCATGGCTTACTTTCGCATCACGCGGTTGCATGCAGCGCGCGCGTCCCTCAGAGCGGCGAGGGGAGGAGACGAGACGGTTGCTCAGATCGCTCGCCGTTGGGGCTTTCATCGGTTAGGGTCGTTTGCTTCGGAGTATCGTCGACACTTCGGCGAACTGCCATCACAGACGCGGGGCGTGAGGGGCTGGCCAGGTGTGCAGAATGATTGACCGGCGCGCTTGGGCTCAAGATCCTGAGTCAGTGACAAAGCGGTTGGCACGCGGAGCGTGCCCTACTCCTAGCGTAGGTGACGCTCCGCGGCACAATCCAATCCGCAGAGCAGAACCGTAGGTGACGCTCCGCGGCACAATCCAATCCGCAGAGCAGAACCGTAGGTGACGCTCCGCGTCACAACTCGATCCGCTGATCGGCATGCGCCGAATCAGAGGCATGCCGAGCATGCCCTACTGGTTGATCGCTTCCGCTGCTTCGCGGAGCAGGATCTTGGCGATCATCAGGTCGTGATGAATCCGCATGTTTTCGTCCTCTTGCAGCCGATCGATCAGCAGCGACGCTTCCTCCAATGCCTGGCGGGCTTGATCCGGATGCCCGAGTTGATGCTGGGCCGTCGCGAGAACGGCTAGATTCAATGCGTGCGACATATCATTCGGTTTCAAAGCCTCTGCCTTGGAAATGTTCTCGACGGCCAACTCGGCATTGCCGCGGAGGGATGCCAAAAGTCCGAGCAATCCCCAACGAAAGTGACGGGTACCCTCGGCCGTGGTTCCGTCCTCGAGTGACCTGGTGATGGCGTCTTCATACGCTTTCGGCATATCCGTCATGCCGCGATCCAAGAGCAGTGCCTTGAGGATCTTCGCAGCATCGTCCGCACTCGTGGTTTCATCGAACTGATCGATCAGACGGTCGCGAAAGCTACGATAGCCGACCATGTCTCCAGCCTGAATCAACACCGGTGCAAGCCTCAGCCATGGCATCGCGTTCTCCGGCGACTTCTCAACAAGCATCCAGCCAACACTTGCCGCCTCGGTCCATCGTTCTTGCTGCTTGAGCTTCTCGAAGATGACTTGTTGCTGGCTGGGATCGGATTTGGCAGTAAGCATCCAGTCCGCTACAGCGGCATCCGAGTTGCCGAGCATTTCGAAAGCCTTTGCGCGTCCGGAAAGGACCGCGGCACTGGTCGGATCGGCGACGAGCGCTTTGTCATACATCACAATGGCCCGTTCCCAGTTCTTTTCGGCGGACATCAAATCACCGATGCCGGCCGTCGCGGAGGGATGTTGCTCCAGCAGCTTGTCGACAGCGGATGGCTCGCCCCTCAGGTAATAGGCCGCCGCCAGTCGAGCCCACGGACCCGACACCAACGCCAATTTCTCCGCGTCCGTTGTTTCATCGGTCGTCGAAAGTCGAAAGCGGCCCAGGTTGATACCTCCTTCGGCGTCCCTGAATTTCAGCACGACGATCAGCCGATCTCCGCGCCGGAGGGTAATCGGCTCCTGCAACGTGAATTTGGCCCAATGAGTCTCGCCGGTGCGGCCGAACACATGCCAGACCTTGTTGATCTGATCGTCAATGGTTCCGGCTACATCGGCATTATCCGCGGCATATGCAAAACTCGCCGACGCATTCCGCAGGGCGACCTTCACCCGACGCTGCGGGGCATCCGCCGAGGCCTGAAACAGTTCAAAGGCGGCCAATTGAAAGTTACCGCTGGAGTGCCGTCCAGGTCCGTTATTCGGCAGTGACACATCCGTCAGCACTTCGAGTCGGACCTCCGCAATGTCTCCCTCGCCTTCGGCCTGAATCGTGTAAACGTCTCCGCTGACGTTGTTGCCTGAGACAAGGATCGCGCCGTCGACCTGGCGAGTGAGTGTCGCGTCAAATTGCGATGCCAATTCGATCGGTGTGAGGGTCGTCCAATCCTCATTCTCGGCTTCGGAAGTGAGTACCTCCGTCAAGGCGTCCGCAGCGAGATAATCCGCGGGATCCTTCTCGATTGCCACTTCATAAAGTCGGCGGACTTCCTGTAGCTGTGTCTTTGCAAACTCCGTCTGGCCTAATGTCTTCAGTCGCTTGGCGAATTCGGTCATCAGCCAAGGTCCAGCGGGATGCGTTGCCGCAACCCTCGACCAGTCGGCGGCGGCCGCGTCCCAATCGCGAATCTGCTCGTAGAGCCGTGCGCGTTGCGAGAGTGCGTCGAAGTCAGCGGACTCGTCGGTGATCGCTTTGCTGTATTCCGCGATGGCCTGACTCAGGAACTTGCCGTCGGACGTGCGTTGCACCGCCTGAACGCCCGAGGGTGTATTGGGATTGATCTCACCGGCGATCGCCGCTTTCGCCTCACTTAGCAGAATCTTTGGAATCAGAAGATCATGGTGCACCTTGTCGGCGTCGTTGCGTTGCAGGCGATTGATCAGTTGGTCCGCGGACTCCATGGTCCTGCGGGCATCGTCTACGTCGCCAAGTTGCTGTTGCCCCAAGGCCTGGACTGCCAGACTGAGTGCCAGAGTGAAGTCCACTGGACTGTGCTGCTGGGATTCCTTCGCGTATTTGACGGCCGAGGCTGCATCCCCGGCGCGATAGGCAGCGAGGCCTCTGCCGGCCCAGAACCATGCCAACAAACCGCTGTCCGCCGTTCCATCGTCCAGCGCTCGTGCCAGCGCATCGAGCGGAAGCTCGGTAAGAGCGATGCCTCCTGGCTGCAGGAGACAGGACTTCGACACGACATCAGCCGTTCCGGCATCGGTCGCGCCACGAAACTGCTCGAGATAGCGACGGCAAAACTCCTGATAGCCGGCGGCGTCGCCTGCCAACACCATGACCGGCGCCAAACGCAGCCAGACAAATTTATCGGTGGGATTCTTTTCGACCAGCATCCAGCCAAAGGTGGTCGCCTCGCTCCAACGTCCCGCCTTCTTGAATGTCTCGAAGGCGAGTTCGTGTTGATTCGTGTTGCCCAACAGGTCGACCGCTGCGCGTGACATGTCGGCCGCTGCGGCATCCCAATCTTCCACTCGTTCATACGCGGTCGCTCGCTTGAGAAGCAATTCTGGATCGCTCGTCTCAGCGGTGATCGTTCGGCTGTACATGTCGATCGCTTTCATCCAGTCCTCGCTGGCGGCATATTGATCGCCAATCAACGTCGCTGCTTGTGGATGCTTCTCCAGGACTGCTTCGGCAGCCGTCGCGTCGCCGTTGAGATAGTAGGCCAAAGCCAGTTTGCTCCAGGGATCGGTGAGCTTCATCACTTCGAAGCGTTTTGCAGAACGCTCAAACGCGCCCGCATCGCCGGACACGGATAGACGAAACCGACCCAGGTTCTGCAGCGGCCATTCGGCACTGTCAAAAAACTGCATCTGAAACTGCATTCGCAACGTTGGCTCAAAGTCAACAGGCTGCTCAACGAGATACACGACGGTGTGCGGTCTTGATGCGGCACCGCCAACGTTCCATTCCTTCACGCTGATCGGAATATGACCGACCGCGTAGTCGGCTGCCGCCCGGCTCAACGAAATCATCGCGCCGTCGGATCCTGGAGCCAAGGACGTGACCTGCAGATTGGTCATGTAGAAGTTGCCGAGATCTTTTGTTTCCGCCCTTCCAGGACCAAGATTGGGAAGCGAGGGGTCCGTGAGTGCTTCGATTCGAATCACACTCACTTGTGTCGCTGGGCCTTCGGCGACGATCGTATAGGCGTCCCCAAGTGGATTGTCACCACTGGCCAGGATCGAATTATCGGGGAGCCTTGAAAGTGTGGCGCCGCCTTCCGACCGCGTCTCGATTGGTTTCAGAACGGTCCATTCCGTCGTGGTATCGATCAGCAACAAATCGGCCAGTTGCGTTGCGAGCTCACCATCCTCGGGAGCATCCGCGAGCTTTGCATCGATGAGCATGCGGGCCCTGTCTCGCGACGCCAATGCGAGTTGCCCCCGTCCCTGCTTGAAAAACGTCTGAGCTGCTGCAGCCTGGAACTGTCCGTCGTCGGAGAAGCGTTCCACCATGCCATCGAGTAGCTCGTCGAAGACCAATGCTTGTTGGATGATCTTTTGCTTGGCCGCATAATCGGTGGAAGACCCAATCGCGAGGGCGAAGAACTTCGTTGCCTTGGTCCACTCGCCTCGCCGTGCGTAGCCCTGGCCGAGCGCTGCCGCCACTTCAGCTACCTCGGTGTCCGGTGACTCAAGATGGAATCGAGCATTTGCAAAGGCGTTGGGTTCATCGGACACTGACAAGCGAAAGCGGCCCAAATTGTGTTGGGGAAATGATGCACGGGAGGTGACAAGTTCCAATTTCAATATGTCGTCGGCCGCAAGTTCAATGTCGGCTTGCAAACAACAGCGAAATGCCGTTCTCCCTGATCGCGGAAAGATCGACCAATGACTGTTGTCGATGGTCCCATCGATGATGTTCTGGTATCGCGATCTGGCGTTTGGGTCGGAGTGTGAGACGAAGCCATCCCAGCTGGCTTGTGAAGCGTCCCATGATCGACATCGCGAAACTCGCTTGAGGTGGAGATTCCCATTGCCCGGATACCTTCCGGGTCCGTTTTGAGGAAGGGAAGCATCGCGGATCACTTCGAGCCGAATGGCGGTGAGGTGATGCAGCGGCACGCTGGCAGTGATCTCATAGGCATCCTGGGCCGGGTTCTCGCCGCTCGCCAGAATCGATCCGTCCTTCTGCAGCGTCAATGTCGCTCCACCTTCCGAGTTCATCCCGGTTGGTTCCAGGACGGTCCATTTTGGCTCAGGTGATTCCTTGTAAATCCGATCAAGTCTGGTCCAAGCTTCCTGCAGTTCGCCGAAGGCATCGTCAGCAAGCGTTGGGTCCGAGGCTTCGGTAACTGGCCTTCGCCAGGTTCTTGGCCCGGGCAAGTTGCAGCGGCAAGTCATCAGGACGGTTGCGCAGCACGGCCGTGAGCACCTCGTCATGGCGTCCCAGTTGTTCGACGATCGTCGTTCTCGCTTCATTGGAATCCGCGTCGTCGATTGTCCTTCCAAACCAGGTCGCAGCTTGCTCGATGTCTCCGTTGACCACGTAAGCAACGGCCAAACGCAACGCCGGATCGCTCAGCTTCGCGGCGTCGCGAGCAAGTTTCACTTCGGGAGTGAGTTCGCCTCCGCTCAGATTGACGTCAATCACCCCAACGTCGATGTACTGGCCGCCGGCGTCCTGATGACAATGCACCGCAATCGTATTGGTTCCGGACTGCAGTGCGCCGACGGCTTCGGCATCCAGTGGTTTGTTCTCATAAGCCCCGGTCCATTTCGGCAGATTGAGCGCCAGCTTTCCGTTGACGTAGACCTCCGCCTTATCATCGTGGAAGTATCGGAATGCAAGTTCCGCACTCGGTTGATCCGGCGAATACCCAAAGGAGCGCCGCAGCCAAATGTCAGGGGTCGTCCAATTGGTTCGGGAAGTGGCTCCCGATGTTGAAACGGTGCCGAAGCCACCGGGGCCGGTTTGCCAGGTGGAATCATCGAAGTCCGCATTCATCCAATCGTCTGCCGGTTGAGTCGTCGTCCAGTGCCAGATGACGCCTCCCGCTTCGGACGTGGGAACGATGATGCTGTCGTCCTTGATTCTTTCCAGCAGCAATCCAGCCAGCTGTTCCGCGATGATGCGATCGCTTGGGTCGCTCGTTAACATCGCTTCGTAGCGTTGCTGAGCCTGCACGGACTGTGCGGCTGCCAGATCGTCCTGCCGTCGCTCCGCCAGACGCTGAGCGAACTCGGCAAGCAACTGCGCCCTGTTTGGACTGGCGGAAGCGGCACGTGACCAGTCGGCGGCCGCGGCATTCCAGTCGGCAATGTGTTCGAGGGCGTTTGCGCGTTTGGAAAGCAGTTCCCCGTCGGCCGTCTGTGCGTCAATCGCCTTGCTGTAAATCTCAATCGCTCGCTGCCATTCTCCGTCGTCTGCATACAGATCTCCGATTACCACCGCCGAACTCGGATGGCCTTCGACGAGTCGATCCACGGCGGTTTGGTTACCCGCGATCCGATAGGCCGCACCCAGCCGGACCCAGGGATTTGTGTTCGCCATCGCGGCGATGCGAACCTTTTCCTGAGCAATCAGCTCCGATGGATCCTCCGTAGAAAACGAAAAACGGAACTTCCCGAGGAGTGCCTGCACTGGGCCGCTGCCAGTCGCGTGATAGAAATCGAGCACGATTCGCAGCGGCTCCCCATCGCTTCCGGCTTCTTGCGGCTCGATCGAAAAATAGGCGATCTTCGGATCACCTGTTCCTAAGGTGCTCCAACCCTCCTCGCCTTTGGTCAGCGATGTCTCCGTACGACGCTCCTCTGCCGTCGCGTACACGGCGTGCAGCGTGAGTGGTTGCATCTCGATCGGATTAGCGGTACTGGGCCGCAACACAGTGAGATCACTCAGGACAAAATTACCGCTTACGTGAGTCCCGGGGCCTCGGGCCGGGAGACGGTCATCCCGTAACGCTTCCAGGCGAATGACGCGGATATCCCGAGGAATTCCTTCAAACTCGATCGTATAGGTCTCTTTGGCCGACAGCTTACCACTGACAAAGACAGAGCCATCGTCTTGCGAGGTCAGAGTAGCCCCTGCCACGGATTCCATCTTCATGGGCTGCGGAATCATCCACATCGATTCGCTCTGTTTCAGCAGTACCGCTGCCAGCGCCTGAGCATGGTTTGGCGACAACTCTCGATCATTGGTTCCATCGGTCGCGACACGGGCGTAGTCGTCGACGGCGCTCTGCCACTGTTTCAGGGCGAGGTAGGCGTTGCCACGTCGTCGCAACAAACGTGCTACGGCAACGGCCGCTTCGTTGTCTGAAACCGCGGACAGAGAATCAATGGCGGCGGTATAATCCGCAACCTGTCGATCCAAGTCGGACCATTGACCAGCCAGTTCCGCTCGTAACTCCAGGAAGCCAGCATCCTGCGGATTCTCTGTGAGCTTTTCACTGATCAACGATCTCAATGGTGAAATCAGTTCGTTGGTGAAAGCATCGCTTTGAACTTCCTCGCTTGTCATGGTCGGAAGCCCGTCTTCGGCACGAAGCTCGGCGCCGCCAGTCAACAAGGTGGCTGCGGCCGTGGGGCGATCCTGATGCGCGAGCGCCGTCGCGACTCGTAGCAACGCATCGGTGCGCAGCCAGCCATCCGGCTGATCAGGACTGAGTTCGATCAGGCGATCGAATGCTTCGGCTGATTCGGCCCATTCACCACGCCAGGCATGCCAGTGTGCTTGCGCGGCGGCCAGGGCTGTTTGCACGAGCAAGTCATCGGGGCGCTGCTGCTGCAAACGGACGAAAGCCTCGTGCAATTGGACATTGCTGGAAAACAGCCGCACCCGGGAACGAAAATCGGCGGCCGAGTCCCGCATCCGTGCCAGTTTTTCCGCGGCTCGGTCGGGATCGTTCCAGAGCGGCGGTGCCGTGGACCAGAATGCGACGGAGCCCCCACCGAACAGCAGCTGCCGGCCGTCGGGGGAAAACTTCAGCGCATAGTTGTCGGCGGGTGAGACGTCTCCGAAATCGAGTTTCATCAGTTCGCGAGAGGTGGTGACGTTCCACAACCGAACGGTGTCATCGGAACTTCCCGATGCCAACGTCCGACCGTCCGGCGAAAAGGCGACCGAGTTAACGGAGTTGGCATGACCGGAAAGGGTCTCGCGCAATTGACCCGTGGCAACCTCCCACAAGTGAATGACTCCCCCACTAGCCGCCATCGCCAACGTTTGGGCATCGGGAGAGAATGCCACATCCCTGACAGCATTTTCCAAGGTATCCGTGCCGGGATTCTGGAGCGATTGCAGACTCTTCCAAGTCTTCGTATCCCAGATCCGTGCGGTGCCGTCGTAGTTGCCACTGGCCAGTCTCGAACCATCCGCCGAAAAGGTCAGCGACGTGCCCGTGCCCTGATGTCCCTCCAACCGTCGAATGAGCTGGCGAGAGGCGACGTCCCATACCTTCAGTGGCGTGGCGTAACCGGATGGTGCAAAGAGAAACGGACTTCCGAACCCGGCGACGAGGTACTTGCCATCGGGTGAAAACTCCAGCGCGCTGACCGGTCCGGTCTGAGTGGTCGTGGTGACATTGAGCAGATCGGTCGTCCCCGGCAGTTCGACCAGTCGCTGACCGCTATCGATGTCCCAGAGCACGACGTAGGAGACGTTGTCTTGCCCGCCAAATCCTGCGGCAACCAATTGATTGTCGGGCGAAAAAGCGATGCTGTAGATCGCACCTTTGTCTTCACCCGGCAACCTCCGCAAACGTTTCCCTGTCGCGGCGTCCCACAGCTGCACTTGAGTTCCCTCGCCAGCGGCAATCAACAAACCATCCGGACGAGAATCGCACCTGCTCCGCAGCCAAGTGGTCTCTCGTTCAGATCCAAGGCTCGAATGACGCCAGCCTGCGGCAAACGCCAGATGCGGGCTGTCTGATCCGCTCCGGAACTGATGACTTGCTTTCCGTCCGCCGAGAGATTGACGCTGTAGACCGGTCCGACATGCCCTTTGAGTGTGAACTCTGGCGACTCCAGTGTGCGAGGATCTTCCCAAACCTTGATCATGCCGTTTTCGTCAGCCGTGATCAGACGCTTTCCGTCATCCGAAAAGGCCATTGCTGAGAGTGGGGCGACGTGGGCCGTGCGATTGGTCACCACATGACGAAAGCCACTGGTTTCATAAATGCTGACCGGTCCCTCGGACCAGAGACAGGTGGCAAACAGTTGGCCGTCGGGACTGAGCGCCACCGGGCCCCGCGTACCCCCGAACGACTGACTACTGACCGCAACTTGCTTCGTCCCCAGGTCCAGCCGGAAAATCACGACGTTGTCACCATAGGTACCTCGCAGCCCCGACACGGCCAACGTCAGGCCATCCGCAGAGATCGACAATCCTCTGGGAAACGAAGTGATTCCACTGTTTTGCGAGGCAATGAGTTGTCCGCTCTGAGTGTTCCACCATTGAATCTTGTCTTGGACCGTCACCAGCATCCGACCATCGGGTGAAAAGATCAGATCGAGTGCAGGGGTCGGAGAGGCGAGTGGGACGGTCTGTTTTCCGGTCGCGGTATCGAACAGCCGAACGGATTTGTCGATCACGACGGCCGCCAATCGGCCGTCGCGACTCAGCGTTCCGGCCCCGGCTTCACGGCCGTCGGCCAGATCCAGAGTGGAGCCGATTTCGCGAGCGGCCTCACGATCCCAGCGTCTCAATTGGAAATTGCGGTCCATGCAGACCAGCTGACCTTCGGATGTGAGCGCGCTGACCATCACTTCCGCATCGTCTCCCGCAAACACTTCCGCGCTGCTGTCCACGAGATGTTGCGAGTAATACCATTCAAAGCCTCGCAGGTCGTCCTTGTCATCCTTCGGTACGTGGGCCGCGAGCTGATCGCGGAGTTGCTTGGCGCCCACCTGATCGTCCTGCCAAAGTTGGGCGGCAAGCTGCATGTCGGTGGCATACAACAGGTGTCGCCCGCGCTGTTCAGCGTCCAGCGCGACACGCTCGGCGCGCTCCGCTTTTGCCAGGCTGTTCTCCACCTGGGTCTTCTGCGATTCCACCTGATCGAGCGCCACTTCGGTCGCCTGTTTCGCCTCCAGCGCGCTGGCCGCTTCCTTGGTCGCCACTTTCGCCAGTTCGTTGGCTCGGTTGTTCGCAACCAGGGCGGCGACGCAGGCCAAGCCGGCGACGGCTGCCACGACGGCCAGACCACCGATCAGCTTTCGCAACTTGCTGGCCGATCGCTGCTGCAGCTCCAGCCTCAACTTCTGAGCTTCGGCCAATTGTTGCGCCTGCTCGAGCTCGCGCTGCCGTGCCGCTTCCAGCGCTTCCTCTTCCGCGACGCTCGCCCGCTGGCTGTCGTCGAGGAACCGCATCGCCGTCTCAAAACCGGGACGGTACCGTTCGGCCCAGACCTGATTGGGATGCTTGGCCTCTCGCCAGGCCAGGGCGATTCCCAACTCGGGGTCGCGAAACAGCCCCGCTTTGCCCTGTTCATGCAGCCCCGCACTTTCCGACAGACGCCGATAGATGCCGGCTGCCTGGGCTTCCTCCTCAACCCAATGCCTCAGGCGAGTCCAGACCCGCATCAGGCTTTCGTGCGAAATGTCGATGATCGTCTGATCGGTTAGCTCCACATCCTCCGGCGGCATCAAGAACGTGACGCCACGGTGTCGATAGGCATCGATGATCGGCAGCAATTCGTCCGATGAAACCTCGAGAATCTTTGCAAGAGCACCCAAACGCTGGGGTCGGCGAATCCCGCGTTGATCCGATTCCTGAACGGTCAACGCCTGGAACATGCCTCGACACAGTTCGCGCTGGCGATCACTGGCCAGCGACTCGTAGACTTCATCGGCGTGCAACGACAGCGCCTGCGCCATCTTGCCGACGCACTGGTAGTCGTCCAGATCGAGTGCGTCGCTGTCGCCTCTCACGGCCCAAACGTCCCAGGTCCGCATCAACGCGTGCTGTAAGCAGGGCAACTGGTCTGCTTGGTTGCCCAGATCGTTGAGCAAACGTTGCAACAACCGCGGTGCGATCTGCCCACCGGCAACCTTGATCGGTCCTTCGATGACTCGTTTGTATTGCTCGCGCGACAGACGCGGGATCAGGAACTCGCCTCGGTTGACCATCTCGGCCAGGCCTTCGAATTGGCCGCACTCGCCGATGAAGTCCGATCGCATCGTCAACACGACATAGATCGGCACTTCGGTCTGAGCCACCGCCTCGAGCAAAACGCTGACGAACTCGTTGGCCATTTCGCGCTGCGTCTGGCCCGCTTCATGAAAACGGAAAATCTCCTCGAACTGGTCAACGACAAGCAGAAAGTTGGTGTCCGCACCGAGGTCGGATTGCTTGACCGCTTCGACCAGGCCGAAGTGACTGCGGCTGAGCGTAGCCAGCAGGTTCTCGCGGACGTTCTCTTCTTCGCGGTCATACAGATCGGCTTCCACCAGCGATTCGGCCAGCAGAGCCAGCGGATTGCCGCCGGGATGCGTCACCGCGACTTCCCAGGAGGCACCGGCCTGTAGCATCTTGCCGCCGAGTAGTTCTGACAGCAGACCGCAACGAACCAGCGAGCTTTTGCCGCTGCCTGAGGTACCGACGACCGCGACAAAGCGGTTGCTGCCTAATCGCTGCAACAGCTCAATCGTTTGTTCTTCACGACCAAAGAACAGGTAGTCTTCTTCCTGGGTAAACGGCCGCAGACCTGGAAACGGATTCATTTTTGGGGGCGATGGATGGTTCATGCGCACACCTCCTTGATCTTGCCGATGAATGCATCGAGCTCCGCACTCGGCGCGAACTCCTCTCCCTGGTGGATCACCTCCGCCTGATGCGATCGATACCGCTCTTTGCGGCGATCGTCCGGCGGCGCGATATAGACCGCCTGGACCGCAATCGGCGTCGCGCGGCCGTAGCCGGCTGCCTTGAGCAACTCGCGCAGCTTGATGTCGACCCACGCTTTGGGTGCCGCACCGTAGTAAACCAGCACGGCGTCACAGCTCAGCAGGTTTTCCTGATGCAGCGCCGCGGCATCGGCGTCATCCCCATCGAACGCCGGTAACGAAACTTCCAAGCCCTGATCGAACAGGTAATCCTCAAGCCCTTCCACGTTCGCTTCGTCCTTGGCGTCACAAATCAAGTAAAGCTTCGGTGCTCCGCTGGAAGCCTTTGCTGGTACCGGCGGTTGGGGCTTCTCCTCAGGGGGTTCCAAGCGACGGATCAGATCTTTCTTCAGCAGGTTCAAATTTCCCTCGATGATCTCCGCGCGATCATGCAGAGCGGGATCTTCCTGCACACGATGAATGAACGCTTGCTGTCGCTCGTCAGCGATCCCTTCGCTGCCCGGCATCCAGACCAGTCGCTGCACGCCCAGTCGCTGCGCCGTCAGCCGCAATTGCAGTGCGGGAATCGACTCCGACGAATCCTCGGGCGTGACACCGTAATGACGGCCCAACAGGTGAATCGCGATGCTGCACTTCTCCAGGCACTCCGCGACGGTCAGCTCGACGTCCTTGGAAAGCATGGGAAGCGGCCCATCGGGCAGGACCGCATGGCCGCGTTCCAACAGTTCTCGTTTGATGCGGTCGCGTTCGTCCTGGACATCCGAAGTGGTCGTTGCCAGGTAAACCCATTTCCGATGCGGGTTGGCCACGAACGAGGAATCTTCTTTCGCTTTGACCTGTTTGAGCACTCTCAAGACCTGGCAGGCATCGTAAGCCAGATCGTACACGCGTTCGAAGAAGCGTTGTTTCAGAGCTGGCCCGAACGTTTCGTCGAACTCCCGGACTCGTCCGCTCTCGGCATCCAGCTCGTAGAACTCGAAGCCGAACAGCGGTGAAAAAATATCCGCCATCTGCGTGGACATCTGCTGATCCGAGACGGCGGTCTTGAGCACCTTCAACAACCGCGATTTCTCATCGACGTATCGTCCGCCGGTCTGTTCGGCACCACGCCAAAACTCTTCCACTCCGCGCCGGCAAACCTCGGAATGCAGAAACGGTGGCGAAACGACGGTAATCATCGCTTTGGCTTCCGGCACATGCTCGAGCAGTTCGCCCTGCAGCGTTGGGGAAACCGATGACTCTTGCAGGCGTGCGATGTTGACCTTCTCGCCGGAGAGTTGTTCCATCCGCACTTCCAAGTTCTTGTGCAGTTGGGAAACCCAGCCAGGCCTGCCATCGTGCAGCGAATGGTCATCGATCGCCGCATAGTTGAGCAGCACATCGCTGTTCTTGAGCTGCTCGAGCGAAAGTGGCTCGACAGCCGTCGCCACGGAACTCACCGTGAACGCCTGCGTCGGCTCCATCCCGCTGCTGTACGACATCGACTCGCCGGCGACGGCGCCGTGCTCGATCGCCCGGGCAAGATTTTGCAAATCGATCATCAGTTCCCGCGCCGACTGGTATCGGCGGTCGGGTTGCTTCTGCATGCACTTCAGCGTGATCCGCTCCAGCTCCGGTGGCACGTCGTAGTTCAGCCGTGCGATCGACGGTGGCTGCGCGTGAACGATCTTGTTCATGATCTCGGCAAAGTTCGTCCCTTCAAAGGGCAAACGGCCGGTGGCCAAGCGGTACATCACCACGCCCAGAGAGAAGATGTCGGTGCGATGATCGAGGTCTCGGCCGAGCGATTGTTCCGGACTCATGTAAGTCGGCGTGCCGAGGACCTGTCCGTCCCGGGTCTGCTGCAGTTCCGCCGTCACGCCAAGTTCGTCAGGCGTTTCCGTCGGCATCCGTTTGGCCAGCCCGAAGTCGAGTACCTTTACCTGGCCTCGTTCGTTGAGGCTGATGTTCGCCGGCTTGATGTCGCGATGGACGATCCGGCTGCGGTGCGCTGCATCCAGCGCATCGGCCACTTGTACCGCGATCTCGACGATCCGCGCAATCTCCAACGGCCCTTGTCGGGCGACCCTGTCCAGCGAATCACCCTCAACCAGCTCCATCGCGATGTACGGAATTCCCCCGTCGGTTTCGCCAACGTCGTAAACCACGCAGACGTGCGGATGGTTCAGCGCCGAAGCAGCCTTGGCTTCCCTGACAAAACGCTGCTGCAGCGCGGGGTCAGCAGCCATCTCGGCAGGCAGAAACTTGATCGCAGCTTTACGCTCGAGCCGAGTATCCTCGGCAAGAAATACCTCTCCCATCCCTCCCGCGCCAAGCTTCGAGAGGATGCGATAGTGCCCGACCGTTGAACCAATCATTCGTTGAAGTCTCTGAATGCTTTCCGGATGGCTGCAAGACTCAAACGAATCCCAATCTCCAAGGGGCTACGAACGCCTTGCGGTCGTGGAATGCAGTCGTGCGAACCTGATAAGATAGCCGTCGGCAACGCGCATTCCTAGCTTTCGACAGCCGCGATTGCGGGCGTGCGCGAACCTTTGTTTCCATCAGCCGCCGTCCGTTAGCACGCGGTTTTCCTCCGATTACCCGGTTTTCACCCGGTGGGATGACTGGACGCTCGCGCGAAGGTTGCATCAGCCGCTGGGCATAAGCCCACCGTTCACCGAATCAAACGGCAAAGCCGTATCAAACGGACGCGAACGCGTGGTGGCGGTTAGGGAGCCAAAGGAAGTGCCATTGGCCCAACGCTTGGCGGCGGATGAATGGCCCGGGTGGACCCACGTTAGCGAACGCCATTCCGGTAAGATGGATCGACCGGACGGCAAGTCCGCGACGAACGCTTCGAGAAACACTTCCCTAGCGCGAATAGAACAACCTTGAGCGACGCATCCAATTCGACGACAGTGAAGCCGGTTCATCCCACCGAGCACCGCCGAGGCGGTTTGGGTCAAATCGCGTCAACTGCGATTTGCGGAAACGACATCACATCATCGTGCCTGTATGTCTCGGCGCTCGCGATCGTCTACGCCGGTCGCTGGGCGCCGATCTGTTTGCTGCTTGTCTCTGGAACACTCTACCTGTTTCGTTCCATTTATGCCGAAGTGGTGGGGGCACTTCCGCTCAACGGCGGAGCCTACAACGCTCTGCTCAACACGACTAGTAAGTATCGTGCGTCGATAGCCGCCTGTTTGACCATCCTGTCGTACATGGCCACGGCCGTTATCTCGTCCAACGAAGCGATGCACTACCTGCATTCGTTATGGACAGGCCTACCGGTCATCTGGGCAACGATTGGACTGTTAGCGCTGTTCATGGTGCTCGCGATCATAGGGATTACCGAGTCGGCCGTCGTAGCGATCATCATTTTCATCTTTCACCTGACGTCGATGCTACTGCTGATGGCGGCGGGATTCTATGCGCTCACCACCTTGGGATTCGATGTGCTGTGGCAGAATCTGCGGACCCCTACCGAGGGCGGCATCTTCAGCGCACTCTTCTTTGGCTTCGCAGCGGCCATGCTTGGTATTTCCGGGTTCGAGTCGTCCGCCAACTTTGTCGAAGAACAAGCCGAAGGCGTGTTCCCCAAGACGCTTCGCAACATGTGGATCGCCGTCACCGTCCTGAATCCCGGCATGGCAATATTGGCACTGTCGCTCGTACCAATTCCAGAGGTACGAGACACCTATCAGAACACGTTGCTGTCCCACATGGGTGAGATCGCGGGCGGTGACTGGCTTTCCTGGCTGATTAGCCTCGATGCGGTGCTCGTCCTCAGCGGGGCAACGTTGACCAGCTACGTTGGCGTGACGGGTCTGATCGAGCGGATGACGCTTGACCGCTGCTTGCCTCGCTTCTTGTTGCAGAAGAGCCGTCGCAACACTCCGTATCGAATCATCATCGCTTTCTTCGCGTTATCGGTTTCCGTGCTCTTGATTACGCGTGGAGATCTCCGATCACTGGCCGCGGTCTACACGCTGTCGTTCTTGTCGGTCATGGCCCTCTTCGCGATTGGAAATCTGCTACTGAAAGTGAAGCGTCCAAGATTGCCACGTCCGACCCGTGCCACTTACCTGACGGTCTTGATCGCGTTGTCCGCAGTCATGATTGCGTTGCTGGGCAACGCACGCTTGAACCAGACCTATCTGGTCGTTTTCTTTGAGTATCTCGTTCCAACTGTGCTCATCGTGACGATCATGTTGACCCGGCTGAAGCTGCTCGAACTGGCGGCGTTCTTCGTGGATGAGATTCGTCGCAAAGTGGGTCACGAGCGACGAGAAGCCGTCGTGAAACGTGACCTTGCGTCGGCAAAGTGGTGGCGTCGAATTGGTGTCCGTGTGCGGGCTTTCGAAGATTGGCTATACGAGACCATTGAGAAAATCAACGCCCAGCAAATCGTCTTCTTCACCCGTGGTGACAGTCTCGGCAATTTGAATCGCGTGATGCAGTATGTGGAAGACAACGAACACACCGACCGCGTCAAAGTGGTGACTGTCGCCCGCAGCAGAGATGATATTCCACCTCGGCTGGAGTCGGACTTGCAATTCCTCGACAAGGCGTACCCAGCCATCGATATCGAGTTCGTCTTTGTGGAGGGTGACTTCTCGCCTGAGTTGATTCAATCACTTTCGAAAGAATGGCAGATCCCGACTAACCTGATGTTCGTCGGCTCCCCCGGTGACCATTTTCTCTACGGCATCTCCACACTGGGCGGCGTTCGCCTGATTATCTGAGCTCAACTTCTTCTTGCGCGCCGATTCGTACCTACGACCGTTTCCGCTTCAACAGCGAATCACAAAGATGGTCGGCGATTGACTGCCTGACGAGAGATGTTGGCCTGTTCTCGTTCAATGTTCCGCCGCTGGAAAAAGCAAGAACAGCAGCAAGCCCATCGGGAACGCGATCAGATGGGCAATGTCGGCCGACAGAACATGCCCACCCTCTGGGAGATGGATCGAGGACCAGGCCAGCCGCACAAGAAGAATTGACGCGACAGCGGCGACCAGCGACAAACGCAAACCAGGCGACAACCCTGCGATCGCGAATCCGAGACAACCGTAATAGCCAGCCGACGGTCCGACGTCCTTGACCTCCCAAAGCAGGCTGCCACGATGCGTCTGGGCCATGGCGTAGAGCAACGCGATGCTCACCGACATCAGCACCAACGTGGCCAGGTGAACACCAAGAAAGGCGGTTACCGCGCGAAGTGTTCCGTAGCTCGATTCGACCCAGCCGACTGCGACGGCCAACATCACCAGCGAACTATAAAAGCGAGTTCCACCAGCCGTGAAGAAGAGCGAAGTGAAACCACGATGCAATTCACCCTCAAGGAGCAGACGCACCGAGTAGCCGGCGCGATGACGGACATTCTCATCCAATTCGCCAACGTGCGTTCGTCCGTAGATACCTGCCGCGATCAAAGCCGCCAGCATCGCAAGCGTAAATGGGCATCGCACCAAGAAACGAAACAGGTCCGCCACAAAAAATCCTTGCCTTAGCTTAAGAAGCGATCCGAAAAAAGGGTCTGACGGTCACCTTGCCGCTGCTTGCTGATTCGCCTTGAGCCGTTCTTCGATGACCTGCATCGGGTCCGCAGGGACGGCAAGCGGATCGACAAAACGGGTCAAGTCCTTCAGGGCAATCACCTGGAAATCGTTGGTTGCCAGGTAATGCAGGTAGGCCTCGAACCGATCCGCCCTGCTGCTAACCCAATCGTGCGCCGTATCAGGCACACCGTGGAATTGCAAAACAGCCACCTTGCCATCCTTCGCCTGCTCGACCGCATCAACAAAATCCTGTAGCTCCCAGTTTGGTCGAGCATCACCTGCCGACGGCAGCAGGAACGGATGATCGCGGCCCGGCTCGTAAGCCACGCCACGTCCCTGCTCGTATGGATACTCGGGTTCCCCACCACGCCTTGCAAACACAATGCCATGTTCCTTCAGCGTTTCAAACGCAAGCGGGGTTCGAGCATTACCTGGCCAGGCAAACGTCACAGGTTTTGGGATTCCATGCTGGACACATCGATCCTCGATCGTCTGCAATTGCTCGGAAAGTCGAGGAAAACTCTTCTCGGTGATCGCCAGATGATCGCGTGTGTGATTACCGATCTCAAAACCATCCTGATGCAACTGTTTGATCTCGTCCCACGACATGTAGTCCGTCTTGTTGGTCGCGAAATCCCAGCCCTCGGTGATAAAGAACGTCGCACCGAATCCGTACTTGAGAAGCAATGGTCGAACAACCGTAAAGTGCGTCTTCGCCGAATCATCAAAAGTCAGCACCACAAGCCGATCCGGCACTGGAAGAATCTTTCCTGCGTTGGAATTCGAGGGGGCATTTTGAGCGGAGACTCCCGCTGCCAAGACCAGCGAGATGGTACATGCAACGACGGCGACGAAGGCCAATCGTCCCCTCAAGCCACATCGATCATGGAAAGTGAAATCGGGCATCATTTCTCTGCCTGTTCAAGAGCCTTCGCGAGCCAGGCTGGTATCTCGAGCTGCGCGGACCACTTCGTCCGTCGCTTCATCTGCAAACACAACCAATCAGTGTAGCCAATTACGATCGATGCAAGTAGGTTTCCCGCGTGGCGCGAGCTTCGATCCCTTGCGCGTCCGGTCCGACCAAAGTTGAAGTCAATAGAAAGTACCGAACCTGCAAGAAAGGAAAGGAGGCATGATCAACAGGATTTGGAATTCGCGGTTGTTATCATGTTGATCGTGGAAATCCTGTCCACAACTCCCGCGAATATTGGAGAGAACGAAATGAACGACCAGATTGAAATGCTCGTGACAAAGTATGAAACGGGATTGATCAACCGTCGGCAGCTGCTTGCTGGCTTGGCTGTGATGACCGCGATGCCGGCAGTGTCCGCAAGAGCCGACGAGAAAGCGGCCGAGCCTGCCTTCGCGGCGAAGTCGCTCAACCATGTCACGCTCTCGGTGTCCAATGTGGAGAAGTCGCGACAGTTCTACAGCTCGATCTTGGGAGTTTCCGTCATCTCGGAGCAAGCCAACGGCATCAACCTGGGCCTCGGCAACAGCTTCCTCGGGCTGTACTCGATCAAAGAACCGCCACGCATCAATCACTTCTGCGTCGGGCTCGATGAATTCCAGGTACAAGTGGCGGCGGATCGACTGCGGCAGTTTGGTATTTCGCCTTCTGTGCGCAAAGACAAGCCAGAGGTCTACTTCCGCGATCCCGATGGGATCTCCGTGCAATTGGAAAGCAAAGACTATCGAGGCTGAGACCGCTCACCTTCTCATTCCGTCTTCCGCTTCCTTTTCGTGGATGGCCTTTCCTGTGGATCGTAATCCGGGTTCGGCTGCATCATCTCGGCTCGCACGTCCAGTCGCCAGCGGCTCAATTCGCTTCGAAGCGTTTCAACTATTCCCGGCTCGGTCGCGACCAGTGAGGTCGTTTCACTGAGATCCTCGGCGAGGTGATAGAGTTCAACGCCCTCTGGGTCGAAGGTTTCAATCAGCTTCCACGGGCCTTTGCGAATCACGCTCGATGGCACGCTCGATGGATGGGTGTTGTAGTGTGGGTAGTGCCAGAACAGCGACCGCGGCTCGATCCCTGCTTCGCCATCAAGCAGTGGTTGCAGGTTGACGCCGTCCAAGTGCTGATTCGGACGCAACGGCTGTCCCGCGGCAGCGAGGCAGGTGGGATAGAGATCCGTGCTGATGACCGGTTCATTAACAACGCGCCCCGCTTCGGCATGGCCGGGCCACTTGATGATCAATGGTACTCGAATCCCTCCCTCGTAATAGGCTCCCTTGTTTGCCCGCAGCGGTGCGTTGCTGGTCGCGTTGTAGAATCCGCCGTTATCGCTCGTGAAGATGATCACCGTGTTTTCTTCGAGATCGAGCTCCTGTAGCGTCGTGAGCACGCGGCCCACACTGTCATCAATACTCTCGATCATGGCTGCATAAGTTGGCTTTCCCTGACGCTCTGCTTCGGGAACGCTTTGGTACTCGTCGATCATCTCCGCTTTGGCCTGCAGAGGTGTATGCACACCGTAATGAGGAAAGTACAGGAAGAACGGCTGCTCACGACTATCGCGAATGAACTTCACAGCTTCATCTGTCAACCGATCGGTGAGGTACTCGCCGGGATTTCCATCTGGCAACACATTCCATTTGGCTCGCAACCCGGTCGCCGGAATCAGCCAGTCGCCGTCATACGGAAAGAAATAGTTCCCAGGTGCGCCATGAGCGTTGCCGGCAACATTGACGTCGAAGCCGTGATGCTCAGGCAGCGAAAAGGGCTCGCTACCTAAATGCCACTTTCCAACGCTGGCCGTGCGATAGCCCGCATCCCGCAACGCCTCGGCAAGGGTGACTTCCTCCACAGGCAGCGCGCGAAGGAATCGCCCCTCGCGCAGTTTCGCCTTCGGATCCCATCGTCCCGAGGGCAGCCAGTCCGTCAACAACAATCTTGCTGGATACTTGCCAGTCAGAATCGCCGCCCGCGTCGGCGAACACACCGCGCAGGCAGAATAGGCATCGGTGAACCTCACCCCTTCGGCAGCCAGCCGATCGATGTTCGGCGTTCGGTAAAACGTGCTGCCCTGACATCCCAAATCACGCCAACCCAAGTCATCGATCAGGAAGAGAACGATACTCCGCTGCGGAGACCCGGTCTCACCGCCTGCCAATCGCTCCGGAGCAAGCATGACAAGGAGGATAAAAGCCAGCTGAAGTTTGATCGCATTGCCATACATGATATCGATGTGGTCCAAACGGTGCCGACTAACGGATTGGTTTCGCGTCCCAGATCTTGACATCATCGAAGTGCGTTTCCTTGCCGCTGACCGTAAAGTGCACGCTTTGCTTCGTCGGATGGGCGATCCCGGGTGACTGCAGGTAGCCGATTGGCTTGCCATCAAGGCTGACATGCATGCGGTCTCCGAGGATCTGGATTTCCATCGAGTACCAGCGTCCCGACTCTAACTTGGCCTTAGCGCTGGACGCACGGCCATCGATCAGTTTATCCGCTGCTGCTTTCTGCTTCGGGTCACGCCGCATCTCAAAAATGTCGTTGCGCATCACGCCTTCTTTGTCGTCACCGAGCCGGATCTGCTGCTCGGCAACAGCGACTCGGCAGATGTGACCAGCATGCGAGCCTTTGTGATCTTTGTCGTCAAAGACCAGATTGAATCGAGGTGAGCCCGCAAGCTTGAATCGAAACGACATGACGACATCCTTCATCGGCAGAGAGACTCGGCCGACCGATCCGTGATCCTCGCGATCCTGTGTCCCGATCAGCACCCCATCCGCCACTTGGAAGCCAGGGATGATCACCTTCCAATCGCCCAGATCGGTGCGCTCGAAGTCATCTGAAAAAAGCAGATCGCCCTTCTGTGCAATTGGATCCGGCATGACCTCCTCGGCAATCGCGCTTGCACAAAGGACCAGTGACAGAAGGGCTGCAGGAAGTCGTGTCTCTATCATGGCAGTATGGATTCGATAGGCGTGATGGATTGGTTCAACTGACGTACGTTAGGCTTTCCAGCCTGACCTCTTATCCGCTGTGTCAGCCTGGAAAGGCTAACGTACGGGTCCGTCTGGAAAGGCTAACGTACGGGGTCAGCCTGGAAAGGCTAACGTACGGGTCAGAAGTCCCAGGCCTGTTTGGGTCCTCGTTCGGGCTGCAGCTCAATCTGGTCAATTTCGATGGGGTGATCGGCAGCTGGAAGATACAAACGTAGCGTGCCGAGCGGGCCACGATGCTTGAGCTCCACTTGGATCTCTTGCCATGGACCCGCTCCCACCTCGAACGCTGTGCTGATGATCTCGGAAGGATCAGCCGCCCCCTTGGGTAGGCAATCGATTTTGCCGGAGCCACCAGCCTCACTACGGACACGAAGTGTGACCGTTGCTGGTGCGTTCGTCCGCTTGGTGGCGTGGCCGAGAAACGCCGTGCCTGGTTTACCGGTTCCCTTCATCGCCACAATCCCGTTGCTGACCGTGGCCGTGCATCCGCGCTGCTTCCAGCCCAGCAGCGGATCGTCGCTCGCTGCTGACGTGTTCGCGGCGGTCGGTTTGTAGGCGGGGTTCGGCCGAGGAACCAACGCACCCGTTTCCAGTAGGAATCCGTCGATCATGGCGTCGAGCTCCCGCACCTTCTCCGGCATCGTCGCCGCGAGGTCATTCGCTTCGCCGATGTCCTCATCGAGGTGAAAGAGCTCATAGGTACTGGGATTGCCAAACCAGCGGATCAGCTTGAAGCCATCGCTGCGGACCCACACGCCGCCCGCACGGTTTGCTCCAGCATGTGGAAAGTAGTTGAAGTAGGCGTTGCGGTTCAGGGTCCCTTCGCCTTTGAGGACGGCGGCATAGCTGACGCCGTCGAACTGCTGCTCTGGGGGCTTCGCGATCGCGAGCAATTCGAGGATGGTCGGATAGAGGTCGATCGGACCGACCACTGCGTCACTGGTGCTGCCAGGCCGAATCTTCCCCGCCCATGCCCACATCAACGGGACGCGCGTTCCCCCTTCGTAAAGTGTTCCTTTGCCATCGCGGAGGGGCGCATTGTTGGTCGGCGGCTGAAGCCCCGCCCACTTCTGCCAATCGGCATTCGCGGACTTGGGGCCAGTGGCAACCGTGTTGCTATGTTTGTTGCCACCATTGTCGGAGTAAAAGATCACGATCGTGTTGTCGGCAATGCCAAGTTGCTCGAGCTCATCGAGAATGCGACCAAAACACTCATCGACACTGCGAAGCATCGACGCCATGATCGGGTTTCCCTGTCGTCCGCTCGGATCGCTCTTGGTCGCGAACTCTCGGGTGTATGCTTCCTTGTGTCCCCAGGGACCGTGGACTCCATAGCACCAAAGATTCAAAAGGAAGGGCGAGTCTTTGTTGTCCTGCAAGAATTTCACAGCCTCCACCGCCTGTCGATCGACGATGTACTCACCGGGCGGGCCATCGGTGATCGTGCCGACCTTGTTGTTTCCTCCTGGGATGCCATCGGGCTTCACACCATACGGCGAGAAGTAACCTCCCGGTGGTCCCGGATCGGGATGGCAATGAAACGCCACATCAAAGCCTTGCTGTTCCGGCCAATGGGGAACCGTCGTCCCAAGGTGCCACTTGCCGATGTGGGCCGTACGATAGCCGGCCGCTCGCAATGTTTCGGCCAACGTGATTTGCGACGGCTCGAGGTAGTGCTTGCTCTCGGGCAGAATCATCGGGGAACTGGCTGGTGCACTATCGGGTAAGAACTTGTGGTTTGGTTCCTGGGGCGGCAAATGTCCGGTTGCCGAAGTGATGCCATGCCGCGAGGAGTGCTGTCCGCTCAGTATCGACGCGCGCGTCGGCGAACAAAGCGGCAGCGCGTAAGCATTCGTAAATCGCATCGACCGCAACGCAAAGCGATCCATGTTCGGAGTCTCATAATATTTCGACCCATAGACTCCGCAGTCCATCCAACCCATGTCATCCACGAGGAACAGCACGACGTTCGGCTTCTCGGGACTAGCATCTTCGCCATGCAACGTGGACAGTAGAACCAACAGCAGCGTGGCAACGACAGTGAGCATTCGGGTCATGGTAAGTGCTCGAAAGGGACGGCTCGGAAAGGTCCTGGAACAAGGCAATCGTAATCAACGATCCAGCGGAAGCCCGCATGCTTTGAGCAGCGTTCGCTGAACCGCCAGATCATGGTCGTAAGTAAAGTCGCTCTCTTTTTCACCACGGATGACCTGAGCCATGTCAGCGGCATCGGCGACATAACGGTTGAATTTAGGAAAGGTGATGTCCTGATAACCGGCCTTGTAATCACCGCGCGTCTCGGAGAGTGCGACGCGTGCCGACGGGGCATCCAAGGGTTGGATATGAAACGTCCCACCTGTGCCGCAAACCACAAAATGACGGCGTGCGAAGCCTTCCACTTCCTGAGCACTCGATTTCACCGTGGCGATCGCTCGGGGGTAACGAAGCACGGCCAGCATGTTATCCAGCAATGTGTCGTCGTGCGTTGACGACATGCTGACTGAACGACGTCACCTCCAACGGCTCCCCCAATACACCGATCACCAGATCGAGAATGTGACAGCCAAGTTCGAACATCATGCCGCCGCGGTATTCCACCAACGCTTCTCTGCCTGCGGCATCGACGACCTTGCTCATCACGGTGTGGATTTCAAAGACGTCTCCCAGCCATCCCTTGTTGAGGAACTCTCGCAACAGCACGATTGCCGGGTTATATCGGTACATGTAACCCATTTGGACGAGCAGGCGTTGCTGTTCGGCTGAATTGAGAATCCGCTCGAACTGGGGCAGCGATTCACCCGCCGGTTTGTCGAGATGAATGTGCTTGCCGGCCGCGATACAGGTTTCCGCCGTGTTCAGGCAATCGCGCACGCGCGTCTCCACAAGCACTGCCTGCAGCCCTGGCACGTTGAGCAGTTCTTCTTGCGTCATCCAGGGAAGGTCGCGAAACGCCGGTTGAGACTGTACCCGCTGTCGTAGTTCTTCATCCGGCTCGACAATTCCCACGACTTCGTAATCGGGCGAAGCTCGATAGACCGACAACTTGCTGGCGTGCGCATGTCCAACGCCGATTTGACCAATCCGGATCTTCTGCTTCCCCGGCTGATTGGCCTTCGCGAAGGACGGCAACAGAGTCACGCCAGCGGCGGAAGTTGCAAGGAACTCGCGTCGGTCCAGTGGGATGCGCATGGTCTCGTCTCAGTTCCCAAAAAGGGTTCATGGAACTGGTGGTCAAGCAAACTCATCGAAGAGATCAGGAAAGTGATTCTCAAAGGTCCAGTTCGACGGCTGCCAGGGTCCCATAAATCCAGAGCGCGAATTGCGAGCAGTACGATGAAACCTCGCCCGGCCATATCGAGTCAATCGCTCTTGAGACGAGCGAAAGCATTTTCATGGATCACATCGTCGCCGATTGCTCCGCTCTCGTTGCGACATAGCTGGTGGAGCGGACGGCGACAATCTCTTGCCGACAACGAGAAACTTGAAAATACTCTGAGAATCCCTTCTTCCATTCGGCGAGGCGTCGTGTTTGAACGACGCCTCGCTTTAAGACTGGAAAGCAAAATTACTTGCTTCCGCCGCTCTCTTGTAGCTTCTTCATCACGTCGTCGAGATTGAAGCTGGCTGCTTTCTGCCGCGGCGGGAAGTCCTTGAACGTCATCAAGAACTGACCGACGTAATCCTGGGCCGGCACCAACAGAAAGGCGTGATCAAGCAACCAGTCGTAATAGGTGTTCGACGTGATGTCGGCTCGTTCGTAGGGATCCGTACGCAGATTGAAAATCTTTGGCAGCCGCAACGAAATGAACGGCTCCGCCCAAACCTGCAAGCGTTCCCGGCGTACGCTGCTCCAAGAAGACGAGCTTCCAGTTGTCGAATCGCAAAGCGGTCAGCTGCTGGTCGTCGTTGCAATAGATGAACGACTCGCGCGGACCCTTCGCTTCCTGACCGGTTAAGTAGGGCAGGAAGTTGTAACCGTCGAGATGGACCTTGTAATCGCGGCCCATCGCCTTGTGCCCCTTGAGCAGCTTTTCCTTGATGTTCGGCTCGCCGGCCATCGCCAGGATCGTCGGCAACCAGTCGAGGTGCGAGATGATCTCGTTGGAAATCGTTCCCGGCTTGATCTTGCCAGGAAAACGAACCATCGCGGGCACGCGGTAGGCACCCTCCCAGTTCGAGTTCTTCTCATTTCGGAAGGGAGTCATTGCCGCGTCGGGCCAGCTGTTCATGTGCGGGCCATTATCGGTGCCATACATCACAAACGTGTTGTCAGCGATTCCCAAATCATCAATTTTGTCGAGTACCGTACCAACGTTCTTGTCGTGATCGATCATGGCATCGGCGTACTCACTCATCCATCGACCCGACTGGCCAAGACTCTCCGGCTTGACGTGCGTGCGGAAGTGCATATGGGTGAAGTTGACCCAGATAAAAAATGGCTTGTCTGCTTTGACTTGACGCTCTATGAAGTCGGCGGAGCGAGCGGCAACATCGTCGTCGATCGTTTCCATCCGCTTGCGAGTCAACGGTCCCGTGTCTTCGATCTTGCCGTCCGCAAATGAGTGCAAGACGCCACGCGGACCATACTTCTTGCGGAACTCAGGGTCCTTTGGATAGTCAGGGTGCTCCGGCTCTTCTTCAGCGTTTAGGTGGTAGAGGTTTCCGTAAAATTCGTCGAAGCCATGATTCGTCGGCAGCATTTCATCGCGGTCACCCAAGTGATTCTTGCCGAATTGCCCCGTCGCATAGCCAAGCGGCTTGAGCAGCCCGGCAATCGTCGGATCTTCCATCTGCATGCCAAGAGGTGCCCCGGGCAGGCCGACTTTCGTTAGTCCGGTACGCATCCCATGCTGGCCCATGATGAACGAAGCGCGACCGGCGGTGCAGCTTTGCTCCGCGTAGTAATCGGTGAACATCATCCCTTCGCGGGCGACGCGATCGATGTTCGGAGTCTGGTAGCCCATCAGGCCATGCGTGTAGGCGCTGATGTTGGATCGTCCAACGTCATCACCCCAGATGATGACAATATTTGGACGTTTGGATTCCTGCGCGTTCGCAGTCATGGAGCAGGCTGCTGAGACGGCCAACGCCGCAATACAGCAGGCAACTCGGAATCGAGAAGCATTCATGTTGTTCTTCTTGCCTTTTGATAAGAGTGACAGACAACACAGTCGTCCTCGCTCATTCCCGAGCTAACAGCGGAGATTGTTTTGCTGAGGAGACCGCCGAGAGGAGGCTAGTTATACCACAAGTCCAGGGGATCGTACAAAGACGTCGAACCCAGGCGATACTCACGCAAAAGAGGTTGCAAATTTCGCATTGGCGGCGAAGGATTGTCGCCGATCGCTCCGCCGGTCGTAGCGGGTTTTGGGCAAGGCCCCAAGTAGAAGAAGCGTTGACCTCACGTTGGATTCTGGGCAGAGGTCGTTCATGGACGGATTTGGCTTCCCACAGGGCACGCTACGATGGACGGAACGATCGGCGACTGTGGCATTCATGAAAATGCGCTGACTGGACAGCGTCAAGCCAGAATGTCGGTGATTACCTTCCCGGCAACATCGGTCAGCCGAAAGCGGCGGCCATTGTACTTGTACGTCAGCCGCTCGTGGTCGATTCCCAGCAGATGCAAGATCGTTGCGTGCAAGTCGTTGATGTGAACCCGATTCTCTACCGCTTTGTAACCAATCTCGTCGGAAGCCCCATAGTCCACACCACCTTTCACGCCGCCCCCGGCAAGCCAGGCACAGAAGCAGTGTGGGTTGTGGTCGCGACCTGGCTTGGCTCCGGTTTGAGCAATCGGCAAGCGGCCAAACTCGCCACACCAGATCACGAGCGTCTCATCCAATAGCCCGCGTGCCTCCAAATCGGCCAACAGACCTGCCACTGGGCGGTCCGTCTCGCCGGCAAACTGGCGATGGTTTCCATCGATGTCGGCGTGGCCGTCCCAGGATCGCTGGTTCTCCATGCCGCCCGAATAGATTTGCACGAAGCGAACGCCGCGCTCGATCAATCGCCGCGACATCAAACACTGCTTTGCAAAATGATCGCAGCGTTCGTCCCCGATGCCGTACAGCTCGTGAATATGCTGAGGCTCGGCGTCGATGTCGAGCGCCTCGGGAGCGGCGACCTGCATGCGATAGGCGAGTTCGAAACTCTCGATGCGAGCCGCTAGTTCGCTTTCCGCTGCATTCTGCTCATGGTGAAGCTGATTGAGGTGTTTCAATAAATCGAGCTGGTTGCGCTGCGCCGAATCGGTCATCACATGAGGTCGAACCAGATTCTCAATGGGCTCTCCCTGCGGGCTCAGGTAGGTTCCCTGATAAACACCCGGCAAGAAACCGGCACTCCAGTTCGCTGCATGGCCTTTGGGCAATCCCCGTCCCTTGGGATCACTCATCACCACAAACCCCGGAAGGTTGCTGCTCTCACTGCCCAGGCCATACGTCAGCCACGATCCAACGCAGGGAAATCCCATCCTTGGAAAACCCGTGTTCATCGCGAACAGAGCAGGGGAGTGGTTATTCGACTCGGTAAACCCGGACAGGATGAATGCCATCTTATCGACGTGCTCGCCAAGATGAGGAAAGATTTCTGGCACCATCTTCCCGCACTCACCCTTGGGTTCAAACTTGAACGGAGACTGCATCAGGTTGCCAACAGCATTCTTGAAGAAGCCGGTCGTATCCTTGAACTCAGGATCGAACTCGCGAATGGATTTCCCGTCCCACTTCGCAAGTTCCGGACGGTAATTCCATGTGTCGATGGGGCTTGGACCTCCATTGATAAAGATCCAGATCACGCGTTTCGCGCTGGCTGGAAAATGACCATCTTGCGGTGCCAGCGGATTGAGCGCGCGACTCTTCAGATTGTCGGCTGCCTCGGCGATCCCCGCACCTCCATCGATCAATCCTTGTTCCTGCAACAGACTGGCCAGTCCCAACATCCCGAAACCGCAACCGGCTCGCCGCAGCAGGTGACGTCGATTGAGGAGTGTCGTGTGTTTTGTGGATGCAGGGTTCATAGCGATAGGTGTTGACGTGTGCTATTCGACATAGATGAACTCGTTCATGCTCATCAGCGTCTGGCAAAAATCGGTCAGCGCCGATTTGCGAGGATCCGACTCGTTCTGCTGGCGATACATCGCCTCCTGCTGCTCCAGAAACGCCGTCGAAAGCGAAATTTCCTGCGCTGTCGGGTCCCTGACGAAGGCAAGCTGGTAACCCTTCGTGACGGCAGCCTCCCATGAATCGCGAGGCAGCTGCTCTGCAAACGATTGAGAATACTCTCGTCCTTGCGGGCTGTTGAGAAACATCAATGCTTGCGGTGCGATGGTCGTACTGGATCGCTGACCGATGCTGACGAGGTGTTCCGGCCAATCGAACAACATCATCATCGGGATCAGCTTGCTTCGCTTGATGAAGAAGTAGACACTGCGTCGCGTCATGTTTTGATCGAGCGTCCCGGGCCCATACATCGTCGGATCCAGCTTTCCCGAGACGGTCAACATCGAATCACGGATCGCCTCCGCTTCCAAGCGTCGCGGTGTCCATCGCCACCACAGCCGGTTATCGCGGTCAATCACGGCACGGGCCTCGTCGTGTACTGCCGACTGCATGTAGACACCGCTGGTCATGATCATGTGGTGCAGTCGCTTCAATTGCCAGCCATGTTCAATCAAGTCGTTTGCTAACCAATCAAGCAAGTCCGGATGACTGGGAGGATCACCCGAAACGCCGAAGTCATTCGGAGTTGCCACCAGTCCCTCACCAAAGTGATGCTGCCACACGCGATTGACGATGACGCGAGCGACGAGTGCTCCGGCTCCCCGCTTGGAGTCGGTCATCCAGTTGGCCAGACTCGCGCGTCGAAAGCTTGTAGGCACATCTTCCGACGGAGGATTCACCTTCCAGTGGACTTCATCCACGTCCGCAGGCCTGAGCACTTGTAGAAAGCCCGCCGTGGCAACCTGTTGCTTCTGATGCACGTCGCCGCGTGTCAGGACATAGGTTTCGGGGTAGAAATGGGGGAATCCGCGGTCGTCAGCATGATGTTTGATGTGAGGCAGTCCCTCGCTGGAGACCATGACTTTGGTCAGCTCTAACCCCGGACCTTTCTCTCGATGCTCGGCGAGGTCTTGGTTGAGCGTTCGCCACTCGGGAAGGGTCGTGGCAAACCAAGCCTGGGCGGTTTTCCATGCTTTCGAGTCTCGATCGCCGGTCGATTTTGCCTCAACCAAAGCCGCTTTGACATTTGGATCCATCTCGTCGCTACCGACCGCAACGGGCGCGTCTTCGCGATCAGACAGCGACAATCGAAATCTTCCGATGACATGCCGCTTGTTGGGATGGTTGAACGTCAGCTGAATCTTCCAGCGTGCGAGACCGCTGAGCTGGACCGTCTCAGCAAAGTCAAACACGGCCGCCTGGTCTTTTCCAATGCCGCCCTGATCGACGGCCCAACCCGAAACCGGATCGTCATCGATCGATGCCATTATCGACAGTGAGTCAGAGTTCTGCTGATGGGTCGCGGCGGCCTTGCTCAGCGAAAGAGTACGAGTTTCGCTTTGCCTCGTCTTGCTCATCCCCTTCTGCAATCGAAGCCACAGAAATCTTTACATCGCCAAGCGCAAAGTTGCCGTTGTCCGCGCGACCCGGGCCCTGCTGGGGCAGCGAAGGGTGCGTGAGCGCCTCCAGTCGTAGCCTGGAAGCAGCCAAGCGATTCGACTCGGCGACGATCGTCAGCACGTCTTTCGCCGGCGCCTTTTCGACCGCCAGCCACGAACCGTCTGCTTGGCGCTGGAACTTCGATCCTCGCGATGATTGAACGTCAATGACGTTCAAGATCTGCCAGGCAGACTGGGATTCAGACGGATTGTAAGCGGCGATCCACTCAGCAAATCTGGAAGGCAAGTGCTCTCGTTCGAACTCGTCCAATTGCTGTTGCAGCTCAACGAGCTTCTCGTCCCAAGCAAGTTGTCGCCGGCGATTTCTTTCTGGTTGCAGATCGAGATCGATTTCGCTACGAATCGCTGTCGTGAACGTCGCCGCCATCCGGTAGTAATCGGACGATGGAATCGGATCAAACTTGTGGTCGTGACATCGGGCACAACCCACCGACAAGCCAAGAAAGGCAACGCCCGTCGTCGTCACCATGTCATCGAGTTCGTCGTAGCGAGCGGATTCGAATTCTGCTTCGGTCAATTGCGTGGGAAACGCGCCGGCGCCGAGAAAGCCGGTCGCCATCAGTGCCAGCGGATTCTCTGGAGCAAGTTCGTCACCTGCAAGTTGCCACTGCACGAATTGATCGAAGGGCATGTCTTGGTTGAAGGCTTTGATCAGGAAGTCACGATAGTGGTACGCATGGGGACGATCGTAGTCCTGTTCGTAACCATGTGATTCGGCAAAGCGGGCCACGTCCATCCAGTGCCGAGCCCAGCGCTCGCCGTAGTGTTCCGAATTGAGCAACCGATCGACGAAACCGGGCCATGCGTTGGGATCATCCGCGGCGATCAAAGCATCCACATCGGCTTGCGTGGCAGGAAGCCCCAGGACGTCGAACGCCGCGCGTCGAACCAAGGTTCGTGGATCGGCAAGCGGGTTCGGCAACAGTCCTGCGGCTTCCTGTCTGGCCAGAATGAATCGATCAATCGGTGTGCGGCACCATGCTTCATGGTCGACCTCAGGAATCGCAACACGCTGCAGAGGCTGAAAGGCCCAGAACTTGCGGTCATCCTCGGTGACGACCCTCGACCCTGGAGCCGATTTCTGACTGTCTTCGATCAAAGGTTTGTCATAAGGCGCGCCGAGATTGATCCACTGGCGAATCAGTTCGATGGAAGCATCGGGAAGCCGCTCGGCCTGCAGCGGCATGTGAGGTTCAGTCACATGCGTGATCAGCTCCATCAGATAGCTGTCGTCAGCTGAGTCGCCAACGTACCCACTCTGCATCAGTGCTTCGCGCGTCGACAGATCAAACTCCGCCTTGACGGACTTACCGCCATGGCAGTCCAGGCAGTGTGTGATCAAGAGCCCGCGCACGCTCTCTTTGAACAGCGTCATCCCTTGCTGTGCACGTTTGGCGTGATCAGCCGGAACGGTCGTTACTTTGCTTTTCGATTTCGGCGACTGTTCGTCAGCGATCGCGCCCGTCAAGCAGAGCGCGGACATCCAAAGAGCCAGCAACCAGGCAGTGACATCAATCCGCGTTGCGTTCATTCTCGAGCTCGATCGCTACGCTTCTTGGCTGGTTTCGGCGCCGGCTTCTTCGTGTTGTGGTTGGCCGGAATGGGGCTTTCGAAGCCGGCATACATCGCGGGCGTGATCCCCATCGCGTAGGCACCGCCGCCATAAGTGTTCGGCTCGAAGGGACCGACGAAGGAAACATCGAGGTCTGGCATGATCGCGTCCTCCATTCCGATGGCCCACAAGCAACCATTGACGAGCAGACGGCGGTAGCCCTCGTTCGTGATATCCTCTGGGGTTCCATACAGCGTCGTGAACACACGTCCTTCCTTGCCGGAGGTCGATTGATATGTACGAGTCCACTCAGAGGGCATCGGCGGCTTGGTTTCGTCAGGAGGCGAATTGGGCGTCATGCCATTGAGCGGCTGCGCTATCGTCAAGATCTCGCCATCGATGGGCTTGCCGACATACGCGCCGGCTTGCACCCAAACGTCTTTCACACCCCGCAGGATGGAATGTCCCTTCTTCTCTTCGACGATGGTGATGCGAGTGCTCTGCTGATGATTTTTGCCATAGTGTCCGACCCAAGTCTGTCCTAGCACTTGATGGCCAAAGCCAAGTTCGTAATCCTTCCCTTTGAAGTCAAACGAATACTTCGGATAGGCATCGGTGTCCTTCATCTTGAAGGCGTGTGTTGCGGTGCGCAGCCCGACCACCGGCCCACCACGGTTCAAGTAATCGTCGAAGTGCTTCATCTGCTCTTCCGGAAACGCTTGGAAGCGGAGAAACACAACCGCGAGGTCGGCGGTATCCAACGCCTCCATGCCCGGCATGTTGGAATTACCCGCCACGATCTCGCCAGTGTCCGGGTCGATGTTGAACAGGACGGTGCACTTGAAACCGTGATGCTTGGCCAACAACCGTGCCAGCGCAGGCAGCGTCTCCTCCGAGCGATACTCATGATCGCCAGCCAGGAAGACGATGTGCTTGCCTTTGCCCGGACCGACGGTCCCTTCGTAGACCAATGACTCCGCGTTGGCGCACCTGGCAAACATCAACAGCATCAAGATGGTTAGCGATCGTCTTTTCATAAAAATCATCACGAATTGAAAACAAGTTTGCTCTTCTCGCACGTCGCTTCGCCAGCGGAAAGATTGATCGCACGCGAAACGCTCGCCCCAGTATATCATCGCGCATCGCCGAACACGGCGGGCTAAAACGCTGCGATGAGCGACGTCCCTCATCTTCCCTTTCGACCCCAGGCACCCAAAGAAATTGTCGCAGAGGCACGGAGTTGCAATGACGCAGTGAAATACGGTCGTTCGCTCGAACTTTGCGTCTCTGCGACTCAGCGTCTCTGCGACTCAGCGTCTCTGCGTCATCTGCGTCTCTGCGTAAGACTGAGCGGGTCCGATGCTCCATCGCGTACAAAGGTCTCAGATTCGGGAAGCCGCTGCGGCTAGTTTTTCGAGGGCCGGCTTGAGGCTGGTGTGCGGCGTACGAAATCGGGATTTTCTCGCGGTAGCTTCGCGCCATCAGCTTGCAGGCGAGCGAGCAGTGTGGTCTCGAGCCGCGGCACCCTCTGGGGCATTGGATCCGCCAGATTGACGGTCTCACCGGGATCATTTTTCAAATCATAAAGCTCGTCCATGCCTTCCCAAAACTTGATCAGTTTCCAATCACCGCGGCGGATGATCGAGTAGGGACCCGGTGCGTGGCGATAGTGTGGGAAGTGCCAGAACAGATCTTCGCGACCAAGAGAACTCTCCCCGCCTGACTTGAGGTGATCGTTGAGCGCGAGGCCATCGATCGCTCGATCTCTCGGCAGATCGACACCGGTTGCCGTGAGGATGGTGGGAAACAGATCGATCGAACAGACCGGAGTATCCGAAACGGAACCCGGCGGGATGACGCCTGGCCAGCGCACGAGGAACGGAACTCGAATGCCACCCTCGTACGCGTAGCCCTTGCCGCTGCGCAGCGGCGCGTTGTCGGTCGGGTTGCTGTTGTTATCGAGTCCGCCATTGTCGCTGGTGAAGAAGATCAGGGTTTCATTCTCCAGCCCGAGTTCTTTCAGCACTTCGAGGATCTGGCGGGTCGAATCATCGACGGATTCCACCATCGCGGCGTACTTGGTGTTTTGCTGAGTCGCTCCCTTGCGTGACTCATACTTGGCGGCCACTTCGGGGATCGCTTGGATCGGGGTGTGAACCGCGTAATGGGCCACTTGCAGAAAGAAGGGCTCGTCTTTCCATCGTCGAATCAAGGCTTCTGCCTCGTCGGCTTCGCGATGGGTCAAGTATTCGCCGGGATGACGACCGGGCAGGTGATGGATGCCGGCGCGAATCGTTTCATGTTTGTGCTTCGGATTGTTGAAGGGATCAAAGTACGAGGGTGGCTGGCCGTAATCACATCCGCCACGATTCTCCTCATAGCCTTGCTGCTCCGGATACCATGCCTCGTCCCCCAGGTGCCACTTGCCGATGTAACCGGTGTGGTAACCGCTGGCGGCAAGCACTTCGGCAACGGTCAGCTCGCTCTGTTCCATCCAGAAAGGGTTGGGGGGGCAGAGAAGTTTCTGGTTGCGCCCACCGACATACTCGGTCGGATTGGCCTCCGGCGTGCCCAGGTCGCCTCGTTGGAAAAGCGAGCGGATCCAGTCGGTCACACCAACACGGTGCGGGTAACGTCCGGTCTGGACCGCCGCCCGAGTGGGTGAGCAAACCGCACATGCTGCGTAGCCGTTCGTGAACCGCAGCCCCTCGGATGCGAGCCGGTCGATGGCGGGAGTGCGATAGAAATCGGACCCCTGGCAGCTGAGGTCCATCCATCCCAGGTCATCGACCAGGATCAGAATGACATTCGGAGGACGCGTCGCGGCGTGGGCCGGACCGGCGTCAAAACAGGAGAGAACCGCCACGAACGCGAGAATTGCAAGCTCGCTCGCGGCAGCGGATGTGACAGCTGCGAAGCGTATCATCGTCGTCATCATCGTCATCATCATTCTCAAGGGTGGGGCATTGCGTCCCGTCAGCATACACGCCGCTCACTTCGGGAGCGATTGTGTTGGTCCCGATAGACCGTTCGTCACGACTGCAGGAACGGAAGCGAGTGAGAAACCTGCGGTTTTATGAGAATCCATTGGATTCATCTTGATTTTCGACTGATCTTAGGGAGCGATGTGTTCAGGCGCGACCAGTTTGTGTTGCCGGGGGAATCTTCGCACAAACTCTCTACATTCGCTTCGCGCAGACACTTTGTGACACATGAAGTTTCGTATCTTCTTGCTGCTTGCAGCTCTCAACGTTCTCACTTGCACGGCGTCCTCTGCCGTGATCGATGACCTCCCGACGTCAAATCTGCTCTTTGATCCGTCCCAGGATTTCACGATCGCGGTCGATTACACGCTGGACTTCGGCAGAAATGCGAGGAGCTTGCGCGATTTGGGATTTGGGATTGGTGCGGATACGCAAGGAAGCAATTGGGCTGGCGTCGCCATGGCCAATGTTGATGGAAACCGGTTTCTGACATTCGCCGGTCTCGCTGCAATCAATGACCAACCACTGTCGCCTTTATCACTAGGGTTCACTCCCTCAAGAGCGACGGGAAGTCTGTTTGTGCAATACGTTGCGAGTTCTGGCGACGTGATTGTTGGAAACTCAACGACGCAGGGATCAGACACACCAAACTTGAGTGCTACCTATAGCGGTATTCAACGACAGTGGCCCGGAGACGACCTGTCGGTCCTATTCTTTGCTCGCGACAAACCCACCGCGGAATCGGTATTTACCAATTTTCGCGTGCTCAATGGCGCACCGACGGGCGTACCCGAACCCTCGCAAACAGTCGGCGCTGGCATCGGCTTGCTGTTCATGGTTTGGCTAACGCGACGACGGCGTCAGCGGGGATCGGCCGTGCCAGCACCAGGTGGCCCAACGAACTCCTCACGAGTGAGTTCGCCGTCGCCATTTTTGTCGAAGTTGCTGAAACGTTTCTCCAGGTTGTCCTGACCTTTCAGCCCGGCCTTGTACTCTTCGAGCGTGAGGAGATCGTCCCGGTTCTTGTCCCAGCGGGTAAAGGCCTTGGCGCGTTGTTCGGGGGTCACTTTCGAGGCCCCTTGGTTCCTTTGGGCAGGCGTTGCGACGGCATTGGCGCGGTCGGCCTCGCTGATGCAGGCAGGATTCGGTTTGGCGGGAAGCGTGGCTTTCCAGTCTTGCACCAGTTTCGTGAGACGAGCAACGACATCGGGATGCTCGCTGGCCACATCCTTCGACTCCGCACGATCATCGGTGAGGCGATGAAGTTCCACGCGGCTGGCATCATCGGTGATTAAAAGCTTCCAATCGCCTTGGCGTACGGCGAGTCGCGGCCACCAGTCGGGCTCGGTCGCGTTGCCGTTCCATTGCCAGAAGATCGGACGTGTGCGCTGCATCGACTGACCGAGTAACGCGGGAAGGAGGTTCTCTCCATCACTTGAATACTCGTTCGGTAGCGCAACCCCCGCGGCGGCGCAAAAAGTGGGCAACAGATCCACCGCGGTAATGACCGTGCCGTCGTTCTTCGCGCCGGCGGGCGTTTGCCCAGGCCAGCGAACGACAAAAGGTACTCGCACGCCGCCCTCGAAGAGGCTTCGCTTGCGCCCACGCAGTCCCCCGGTGTCGCCGACGCTGTAATAGGTATCGTAGCCCTGAACGCCGGCGTCGTTGTCCCGTACGGCAGGCCGCTTCACCTTGCCAGTCCATTCAGGGCCGTTATCGCTCGAGAACATGACCAGCGTGTTGTCAGCGACGCCCGCTTCGTCGAGCGCATCGAGGATGCGACCCACCGCGTTGTCTCCATCGGTGATGACGGCCGAATAGACTTGCGGCTGCTCTTCGAGGTGTTTCCATTTGTCCATCGACTCCTTCGTGGGCACATGAGGCGTGTGGCTCTCATGAAGCCAGACGTTGATAAAGAACGGCTTGGCAGCGTTCGCCTTGATGAAGTTGGCCGCATCCTCACCCGCGGCATGCAGGTCGGCCGACGGCCACTCCGCGCCACCATTGAAGACGCTCGCCTCATCGTAGCCATACGACGCCGGCTCGGGCGCGCCATGCGTGTTGCGGTTCGTTAAGTGCCATTTGCCAAAGTGCGCCGTGCGGTAACCAGCCTGCTTCAGGAATCGTGGCAGCGAAGGTGCGTTTGCGTCGAGCCAGTCCGGCATGTTGCGCTGCGCGTTTTGCTGCGGCGCGGCGAAATGCTGATGGATGCAGTACCGCGCCGGATATTGGCCGGTCATCACCGCCGTACGACTGGGCGAACAAACCGGGTTAAGCACATTGAATTGCAGAAAGTCCGTTCCTTCCGCCGCGAGGCGGTCAATGTTCGGCGTCTTCAAGGTGGGATGCCCGTGACAGGACAGATCACCCCATCCCCAATCATCGGCGAAGATGAAGACGATGTTGGGTTTGTCGGCGGATGGCCTGGACTTCAGACCCACCGTGTTCAAAGCGAGCACCCGATAGGTGTGCTGCTTACCTGGTTCGGCCTTGGTGTCCGTGTATTGCAACGGCACGAGCGGTTGCGTCGGTGTGTCGCTGTACTGCAGGTTCTGGAAGATCGGGCGACCGAACGGATTCTTGCCGCCCTCCGGGACGTTCGCGAGAAACTCTCCGTCGCGCTCGATCATGAAACCGGCCAGACCGCTTTCCAGATCGGCCTCGGCCTCCCAACTGAGTTCGTTGCCGCTCAGCTGGTTGAAATGGACGTGCACGTTGGTCGGCGCGGGAGGCGGCGTGGGGTCGGTCAAATTGGTGTCTTTGACATACTGCATCCAAGCCTTCGCGACGGACTCATTGGGTAACCACGCAGCCTTCAACGGATCGCCGTCGTACTCCGCCGCCGAAACGGCTTCGCTGCCCGTGATCGGTGCCAGCCACACGTTGTCGGTCGGCATCGCTCGAAGCGGTTCACCACGAACGCTCGGCAGCCGAGCACTCAGGCAGGCGTCGAGCCAAGGGATGGCGAAGTAACGCTGATTACCACACTCATGACTCGTGAGCGGATCGACGGCCACGCCGATCAGGCCACCCCTGCCGCGCACCGCGCCGAAGAACGCTTCGTTCGCTGGCCAGACGCCGGCGAAGCGGCCATCTTTGACCGTCACGCCTTCTTTCGTACCGAGATTGCACATCACCGGGACGTTGAGCGCCGCATCGGTCAGCGATTGAGCCTTGATCGTGGGACGTTCCGGGTTCGCCTCCAAGAGCGGCACGCCCGAGCGGAGCCATGCGGCGGCAACGCGATGGGGATGCATCAGCACCATTCCGCCGGCCCAATGCCCACCGCCACTGTGTCCCCACAAAGCCCATGGGACCGTCGCCAGTTCCGGATGTCCCGACTTCGCGCCGAGATCAACCAGACACTTCTGGAACGCATCGCTCGAACCATTCCGCGGGTCGCACCACAACTGGCAATCAGCTTGCTCGGGTTGCTCGTAGGATGGAGCGAGCAATGCACAGTCATGTTTCTTCGCAAGCGCCTGCCAGTGCAGGTCGAATGCTCCGGTCAGACCCGACTTGCAGGATCCCTCGCCGCAGCCGTGTTGATGCACGATCACGCCGCGCAGTGACTTGACATCGGCTGGAATCCAGATCGTGTAGTTGACCGCATAGACGAGTTCGTCCGGCTCGGTCGAGCCCTGATATCGCACGCGGTAGTACGGTGGATCGGCCGGCGGGAAGACATCATACGGTGGCTGCTGCGCCTGGACGTCGACCCATAGCACGACGAGCAGAATCAGGAAGGGCGAAATAGCTCTTAGCATCGATTGGAGCATGGCATTGGTCCTCGTGGTGATCGAACGTCGTCGTCCGCTCGGCGATCGTGCGATTGTTTTGGTCATTCTTTATCCCAACTCGCAACACCGCACGACCCAAATCCTCGCAAAATACAAGCACGATGCGCAAGCGAGGGTGTCCCGTCTCCCAATTCGACACACTCGCTTGCGCATCGTGCTTGTATTCATTGCTGAAGTGGACGCCCTGCTAATCACGAGGTGACGACAACTCCAACGCAGCAATCTCAGGATCGAAGGCATGTGCTTTGACAAAAGCGACGAGCTCTTCGCACTCAAAAAATCCAGGCCACATGTTGTGCCCCTGGCCCGTTGGAATGATCAGCTGCATCGTTCCACCACCAACGGCGTATCGTTCCTTCAGCAGGCCCGAGTTCGCCTCCAGTGGAACAACGGTGTCCACGTCCCCATGAATGGCAAACAGCGGCACGCCGGCGCGGGCGAGCGATTTGACACGATCCACGGGATTGTGATCAGCCAGTTGAGTCTGCAACTCGTCGGCAGTGAGTTCGTACGCGGCCGCCGCTTTCGCCACGCCGGGATAGCTGACCAGATTGCAGACTGGATAGATTCCCGCGAACCCGCCGACCTTGTCTGCGTTCTCCACAGCCCATGCCAACGTCATCAGACCGCCGCGGCTGCGGCCCAACATCACCGGCTTGGTCGAGTAACCGCGGCGGTGAGTCATTTCTTCGTACAGCCTCGTGTAGAGCGCGCGGCCAGCAGGACTGCCATACGACTCGCCCACATCGATCCCAGCGATTGCGATCCCCGCATCGGTGAATCGCTCAAACATCCACGCTTCCGCCTTGCCCGGTAGATTCGGCAGCGTCGGCGCATACCAGACCCACGGAGTGCGCTGTTTCGGTACGACTTGCTTCGCCGGGATCAGAAACGCCGTGTGACCGTCTACCAGAAACACTTCGCTGGGAAGCGGAAGCAGTTTCTTCGGAGGAGTCGCCTGATCGGCGACCTCCGTGTCGGCCCCATGAAGAACCGCGAACGGATCGATAAACAAAGCGATGAGCAGCAGAATGAAATGTTTCATGTCGCGTCAATCAAATTTCCAAATGCTCACATCGTCGATCGCTGCCGACTTGCCAATGTTGATCCGGATCTCATGCTTGAGCGGATGCGCCATCCCTTCGCTGCTGAAGGAGCCGATCTCTTTGCCGTCAACCAACGCGGTCAACTTCGTGTCGCGAACGGTGAAACGCAGCGTGTGCCACTGCGCGGGCTTGATGTTGATCGGAAAAGATTTTGTCTTGGACTTGAGCAGTGCGTCGAGTTCGGCAGACTTTTCTCCCGACGTGCGGCGCTCGCGAATTTTCAAGTCCATGTTGCCAGTCTTGAGATCCGTGATCATCAATTGTCCGCGACCAACTCGGACCATGCACAGGTGCCCCGCATGAACCGTCTTGCAAGCTGGATCGGCGAACTCGACACCCAGACTTTCGCCATCGTCGATCATGAACTTGAACTCAACCGCGCCATCGCGAAGGCCCGCGGGATGAAACAACACCAACGCGTGACCGGCCTCGGGGTCGGTACCACCGTGAAGAACTCCATTTTTCAGGTCAACCTGCTTTTTCCCGGGTGCCCGCCAGGCGCTGTTGGTGGTCCATCCATTCCCGATGTCTTCCTTATCGGGCGTGGCCTCGTCGCGGCTAAAGTCATCCGTAAAGAGGAGCTGACCATCGGTTTCGGCATAAAGAACGTTGGTGAAGCAGAGCAGGGCGATCACAGCAAGGAAGGTGCGCATGGTTCAGGCGGGGTGTGGTTCATTGGTCATTGGCAAGTGAATTGGAAACAGTTTAACCGAAATTCTCGCAGCTCCGTTAGGCAGAGCTTGTGATCCATCATTGGGTCAGCCGCATTTGGCAGAGAACAGCAGGGACGTCTCATCTCAGCCGTCGAATCGGCATTCATTCTTTTGAAGGGCTGCCGAACTCTTCGCGGCTGAGCTCTCCATTGCGGTCCTTGTCGAAATTCCTGAAGCGACTCTCAGCATTCTCCTTTTTGGAAAGGCCGCCGCGATACTCCTCCAATGACAGGAGTCCGTCACGATTCTTGTCCCAGCGAGCGAAGACGACGCCACGGTCGACCGATGGCGTGACATTCTTCTCTGCGGACCGCCGCTCGCCTTTGGACTGCAATGCGGGATCAATGGTCTGTGGCAGGTCGGTGAACCATGCATCGATGGCCTTTCGCATGCTTGCCACTCGCTCCGGTTGCTCAGCAGCCAGGTTCTTCACCTGCGCACGATCGGCCACGACGTTGCACAATTCCGCCCGCTGCTTGGTTTCATCAAGTATCAAGACCCAAGGTCCATCTCGCATGGCAAACGCGGGCCAATCGTCACCGCCATGGTTCCCCTGCCACCACCAGAAAATCGGCTTCGTGCGTGTCTGCGACTGTCCCTTCCAAGCGGGCAACATGTTCTCGCCATCGGACAGGTAGGCTTTCGGCGCAGCCACGCCAGTAGCCGCCAGCAACGTTGGGAACACATCGACTCCGGCCAGCGCCGTTTCCTTGTCCACGCGACCAGCGGGAACCACGCCAGGCCAGCGCACCAGCAACGGCACGTTCACGCCACCCATGAGCAGGCTACGCTTGCGGCCGCGCAAACCACCGGTGCTGCCCTGGCTGTAGTAAAACTTTTCACCCGGCTTCACATGGCTGTTCTCTGGGCCGTTGTCACTCGAGAAAATCACGATCGTGCTGTTCGTGATACCAAGCTCCTCCAGCACGTCAAGGATTCGTCCAACCTGACGGTCCGCCCGCGTGACGGCAGCGTAGTAGGTGCGATGCGGTTCCGCCACGTCAGGATAGGGTTGCTTGTCTTCATCGGTCGCAGAAACGAGATGGTGCGTCTCATGAAGCCAGAGGTTCAGGTAGAACGGCGCTCCCTGCGACTGCCTGATGAACTTGACCGCGTGATCCGTTGCGGCAACGCTGATCCAGGAGGCAGCGTCTTTGTCGTGAGCGGACGCCTCGCCGCTGGCGAACTGGAGGTCCGTGCCGTCGAAAACGTGGCGGCCCGGTCCGGTCCAAACCGCCGCGCTATCGTAGCCGTAGACTGCAGGTAACGGAGCGTCATCCATGCCGCCGCCCGACAGGTGCCACTTGCCGAAATGTGCCGTTCGATATCCAGCCTCTTGCAGCACCCGGGGCAGCAACGGAGCCTTCGGATCGAGCCAGTCTGGCATGTTACGTTCGACGTTGAGATCATGCGAGGCGAAATGCTGGTGCACTCCCCAGCGCGAAGGAAACTGACCCGTTACGATGCCTGTGCGACTCGGCGAACAGACTGGGTTCACAACGGTAAAACTCCAGAAGTCGGTCCCCTCCCGAGCCATGCGATCAAGATTTGGCGTCTTGATTTGCGAGTGTCCGTGACAAGCAAGATCGCCGAACCCGAGGTCGTCCGCGTAGATGAAAACAATGCTGGGTCTGGTTGCGGGTTCTTCCCCTTTGGCAGCCGGCAATGCACAGAGCGGCAACAAAAAGAGGGCGTTCACGACGGCGTACTTCATCATTTGCAGCATCAACCCAGTCCTTCCACTTTCCACCCATCGCGATACGCACGCTTCACCAACGCGGTGGCGGCGGGGTCGTTGAACGTCTGGCCGACGCTATCCCACTCCAGCCACTGGCTGGCGAAACGATCGGCCATTGCCCCGACAAGAACGGTCTCGGTGAGTGGACCGCCGTGGCTGAACTCATCGCACGCTTTGCGGCCATCGAGAATCGCGTCCACCCAATCGTGATAGTGATCCTGTGCTTTGAACGCCGGGTACCGCTCTGCAGGGAACTTCTTCTCGGGAAGCACGAACGGACGTCCCCGATAAGCTTTGAAAATGCTGCCGGACTCCCCAATCCAGCAAGTGCCAGAGGCGGGAAACTCGGTCAGCGACTCAGGCATGTTGATCTTGCTTCGATCGGGCTCGATACCACCGTCATGCCAGGTAAGCTGCACGGTATCGTCCGCGGTCAGATCATTGCCGGCGAAAATCATTTCGACGATACGTTTGTTGCCCCAAAGTGGTCCACTGCTGCCGGGCGTAGTCTGGCGCACTCTCAACGGGGCGGTAAGCTTCAGTGCGTCAAAACTCGTGTCGAAATGGTGGCAGCCCATGTCGCCCATTTCGCCGCAGCCAAAGTCAAACCAGGCCCGCCAGTTCTTAGGATGATAGGTGTTCTCAAGATAGGGTCGCGGCTCTCTCACGCCGAGCCAAAGGTCCCAGTCGAGACCTTTCGGGACAGGGTCGCCCTGCGGACGTAACTGCGTGTTCTTGGGCCACCAGTTGAGCGGCTTGTTCTCCCAAAGGATGACTTCCCTGATCTTGCCGATGGTACCGCTGCGAATCAACTCCACGGTCGTGCGGCTTTCGATGCTCGAACGGCCCTGATTGCCGAGCTGCGTCACCACGCCTGCCGAAGCCGCCTCTTGTGTGATCACGCGGCATTCGTGCAACGTGGTGGCCATCGGCTTCTGCAGATAAAGATGCTTTTTCGCTCGGAGCGCCGTCACAGCAGGTGCGGCGTGCATATGGTCCGGCGTACCAAGCGTCACGGCGTCAAAGTTACCTGCATGATCCGCGAGCAACTCTCGCCAGTCTTTGTGCTTCGAGGCCTCGGGAAAACTCTGCGCGGCATTGGCAAGGTAGTTGTCATCGACATCGCAAAGCGCAACGATCTTCACCTGCGAATGGCTGGCGACACTTTTCATCGTGTTGCCCCCCATGCCGCCCACGCCAATGCAGGCGACCTGAAGCATCGAGTTAGGGGACGCGCTGCGGACAGTACTGGGGAAACTGAAAACGCCGACGGTGGCGACGGATTGGCGAAGGAAGTCACGGCGTTTCATTGTTTGATTCCAGAGTGAACGAGCGCGTGGTGAAAAATGTACCCCCATTTCAATCGCCGATCATTTGCCAGAGGCCTGCAGTTCGGCGATCAGGTAGTCGGTTGGCGTTGCATGCATCACCGCGGGAGCCCCAGGATAGACGAGTTCACATCCCAAGTTCAGCGTGCCGAGATGTTCCTGCAGCTTCACACCGAAGTTGGAAGTGTGAGTCGGGTCTTTCTGATCCTGGCCGAGTGCAGGTGGTGCTGAGTAAATCAAGTAAACCGGCGGATCATCGGCGCTGGCCAACGCATAGGGCGAATACTCGGCGATCCAGGGCAGGATCTGCTCGCGCTCGGCTAGGAACTCTGCAAAGCCCGTCGAGTCCGAACGCATGACCGCCGTACCTGCTGTTCGGAGTCCACTCCTTCATCTGCTGAGGATCGAGCGTGGTTTGAGCGCCCGTGACGGCAGCGCACCACAACCGCGACGACTCGCGCTCAACGGGATCATCGCTGTCGGGATCGGCGAGGTCATCGTGAAAGGCCAACCACAGGCTCGAACAGGCACCCGCCGAGCCACCGGCCGCTCCGATCCGCTGCTTGTCGAGGTTCCACTCGCCAGCCTTGCTGCGGACGAACTGCAGCGCACGGGCGGCGTCATGCAGCGGGGCTTTCACCGGCGGCTTGATGCCCTCCGCCTCCGCTTGCTTGATGTAACGGTAATTGATCGCCACGACAGAGATGCCTGCGTCGAGCAGTCTCTGCGGATCGACAAAACGGTTCAATCGCTCCTTTTCACCCCCCTGCCAACCGCCGCCATGGATGACGAAGGCAAGCGGTGTGGGTGTCGCAGAGTCGGCTTTCCAGAAGTCGAGCACGTGCCGCTCATGCGTCCCATACCGCACCTCCGACAACGTGGGCGCCGGGACAGACGAATCGTAGCCGGCTGCCTTGCTCGCCGCCGCGTTCTTTCGCTTCGCCTTCGCGGCGTCTTGAGCGAATGCAGACGGGAAAGTTAGTGAAGCGCACAAGAGGGCGACAATGGGAACGATGGAATGTTTCATGTTGAGACTCGGATGGGCATGGAGGTCGTGTAGGTTCTTTAGTTGTTGCTTTGAAGTGACATGCATTATCACCCATTTGAAGATTGTTCGGCTTCAAAGTTGTTAGGCGAACACGAGTTGCACAGCCGGGGAAGGAGGGAGCCAGTCTCCGTTGTGTCGATACCAATGCCCAGAGGGAGTGTGATTTCGCGTTGGTAAGCCTTTGCGAAAGTGGAACCGAAAATAGAGAACAATCTTGCTTTGCGTTCCGGGGTCGAGCGAGGGGAAGGGATGTGCATTGTGTCGCTATCCTGTTAGTCTCGCATCATCCCGCCCAACATCAGCCGTTTTGCGTGCCCGGTTGCTTTCCATAAATCGATTTCAACTCGGTGACCTTCGTGATGATCTTCTGGTCGCCAAGCGTTTTGCCGATGCCTGTCAGGGTGATTCCGGTACCGCAGTGATAGGCCAGGTTGAATTGATGGAAATCGCGGAACTCAACTTCCACGCGAATGGGCAGTTGTCCCTCGACATCGACAAAGAAGATTCTCGCTTCGTCAAGATTGTCGGACATTCGGATGCGTCCCTGAACCGTGATCTGGTCGCCATTGACTTTGACCCAGCTCTCGAATGGACGCTCTCGGTACGGCTCAAAGTCCGATCCATTTAGCCCGGGCAGCGGGGTGGTGGCACCAGCAAATGATTCGACATCGACGCCAAACTTTTCCAACAGCGACAGGTGAAGGCGACCAAGCTCCTGGTTCTGCGAATAGCGAACGTAGCGGCCGGTCTTGAGCAACGGTTGACCACCGGCAAGGATGATCGGAATCCTGGTCACGGTGTGGTTGTCGCTGTGCCCCATGCCGGAACCATACAACACCAATGTATTGTCGAGCAGACAGCCGTCACCGTCGCGACGAGATTTCAAGCGAGTCAGCAGCGAATCGAACTTCTCCATGTGCCACAGGCTGATCTTTAGCAACGACTCAAGATTCGTCCGACTGAAGTTGCGGAAGAAATGCGACAGGTAGTGATGCTGTTCTTGGATCCCCAGAAAATCAAACACCATTCGACTGTTGCTATTGCCCAGCATGTAAGTGATGCAGCGAGTCGAATCGGTCCAGAGAGCGAGTTCGATCATGTCCAGCATCGATTCGACTTGTTCATCCAGGTTCGCACCACTCCCTGGCCGAGTGAAGGCGGCGACGTCGATTCCAGGCTCCGCCTGCTGCATGTTGGCCAGACGCTTTTCCGACTCGCGAACCACGCTCATGTACTCATCGAGCGTCTGTCGGTCCTCGCGGCCGGCCTTGCGCGCCAGCGAGCGAGCATCTTCCTGGACCCGGTCGAGTACGCTAGCCATCTGCTGGCGATGTTTCGGATTCGCCAGCGGATTGCGAAACAGCCGATCAAAAATGAGTTGAGGATCGCTCTCGCGGGGAATCGGTGATCCATTCCTGTCGTAGGAAATGTAACTGCAGCCAATCTGATTCGGAAACAATCCCTCGGTCGTCAGCTCCAACGAACGATGCGGTGTATCCCCTTTGATCTGATCAGCGATCAACTGATCGATCGACGCGGAGTCGGTGTTCGTGTGATGCCCCGACAAAAAACGTCGGGTGGAATTTGCATGCGACGAAAAGCCAAAGTCGCCCATATTGTCCAGAATCAAGATGTCATCCCGATGCCGCTCGAACGGCTTCATCAGCGGAGACATGCGAAAATCGGTTTCGGTGCCGCCACTGATATTCCATGACGGCGGATGCACTCCATTGGGCTTGAATAGCGTCAAGAACCGCTTGGGGGACTCCGTCGGCTCGGCGTTCCTGGCCCGAGCTTCCATCATGTTCAGCAATGGCAGCGGCAGCAGGACTCCGAGCCCTCGCAGAAACGTTCGACGCTGGATCTTCGTGCTCATAGTGAATCAGTCCGTTGTGGACAGGATCGTTTCGCGAAAGGGAACACTGTTGGCGACGGCCAGAAACAATTCACGCCACGTGCCATTGGAACCGTTCATCTCTTCAACGATCCGATCGACCGTGGGGCGGTCGTAGATCGTCAGTTCTCGACACAAGGCGTACGCCATCGTTCGCTTCACGATGTTGCGCAGGACGGCTTCCCGTTGACTAGTGCTGAGAATCTTCTTCAGTTCGGTGACGTCGCGAAAAGTTTCACCCGTTGGCAAGCGACCGCTCGTATCGATCGTCGATGTCAATTCGGTGGCTAACTGGTCTCGCTTCGCCCCATCACCCCGTTTGCTGTTCGTATCCGATAGATAGCGTCCCTGATCATCGTAGCTCTGCAGCGCAAAGCCGAGTGGATCAATCTTATCATGACAGACCGCACAAGTTGGATTGCTTCGATGCTGTTCGAAACGCTGGCGAAAACTGAGATTCTCTCCGGGATCGTTCGGCGGCACTTGCCCCACGTTCGCGGGAGGATCCGGAAGTTCTTCGCCAAGAATCCGTTCCAGCATCCACGTTCCACGCAAAATTGGGCCCTTGTTCATCGCCAGGATTCCGGGCATGGTCAGAATGCCGCCTCGCTCGGTCGTCTCTTCCAGCTGAATCTTTTGATTGGGAACGATCTCCACCTCAATCCCCTTCTGTTTGACGTACTTCGTCATTTGCTTGGCATCGCGACCGTACAAACGCGAGGTGTGAGGATTGATGAAGGCGACGTTGGAGTCAATCAACTCCAGCAATGGTCGATTTTCGGTGAACAAATAGTGCATGAAATCGATTGGCTGTGATTTGAGCGCCACCATCTTCGGCACGTCATCCGAGACATGCTCGATCTCGTTCAGAGTCAGCCACTCGGTGACAAAGACCTCCGTGAGATGACGAGCCTTCGGTGATGCCAGCAGGCGATCGATCTCCGACGTGTACACCGACGGATCCGTCAAGCTGCCCTTTGCCGCCAGCGATCTCAACCGCTCGTCGGGCATGTCACCCCAGAGAAAGTAGGACAGTCTTTCGGCAAGTTCAAAGTCGTCAACCGCCTGACGCTGCCCGGGCTTACCCGACACCAGCAGCCCACGATACATAAAGTGTGGCGACATCAACGTCGCCTTGATCTCAAACTTCACGGCATCGGTCAGGGCCGTCCCATCCTTCCCTTCGAGCCTGGCAAGGATCTTTTCATGCTCACGACTTGGTACAGGGCGCCGCCATGCACGCGAGACAAGTTCCTCGAGCAGTCGTCTGGCTTGATCATTCGTCAGCTGGTCGTCTTCAACAGGACCGACCAAGACTTCGAGCTCCGGTCGTCGCGAATCCGAAAACAGTTGCTCGGCGGCTGCATCGATCAGATAAGCATATTGGTCCCAGACAACGGTCGTCAGCGGATTGGTGTGGGTGTCGTTCTTGAATCCACTGCTGCCGGGAGGATCCGTCGGCAGCAGTTTGATCACCAACGATCTCTCCGAAACTGTTTGCTCTGCCTCGATGATCGCTACTTCCAAATCGAATCCAAACACGCTGCGTAGCGTGTTGCGATACTCGATCACGGACAGTCGCCTCGGCTTGAAGACAGCCGGTCGCGCCTCAACCGAGTCGATGAATTGTTGATACCAGTCCAAGACTTGCTGACGCTCGTCGTCCGTTGGCTGCATCTCGTCGGGCGGTGGCATGGTGCCAGCATTCAGGTGCCCCACCACGGCATCCCAGGTTTCGTACGCGCCGGCGATTTCATCCGTCGAGTTGATTGTGGTGAAATCGACATCGCCGTTGGCATCATCGCCGCTGTGACACCCGAAACAGTATTTCTGTAACAGTGGTCGAACGTCATCCTGAAACTCTGACGCGAGAGCAACCGCGGACGCCACCCACAGCGTGGTCGCCACCATGACGGTCAGCAGGAAGCGGCAAAAAGGCATAGCAGCCAGGCGGTCGGGATAGGATTTGGCGGGATAGGATTGGCGGGAGCCCAGCAGTCACAAAGCACTGGAGACACAAAGCACTGGGGAGCGATGACCGCGTGCGGGCAGGGGCAAGCTCGGCCTGTGTGCTGAACTCCAGCATTGTAGCTGGATCCAGGCTGCGGTGCCCGGTCTCCCTCTTTCGCATCAGGCCTGGAGCATCTGTACGATCTTTCGGGAAGTCGCGTCAGCCTGGAAAGGCCGACGTATGTTTGGCCGAAAAAAGAGGGGTCAGAGACCAAACGCCGGAACGGCCCTTCGGGTGCTTTGCTCTTTTGGTGTCTGACCCGAATGGCACGAACTTAGGTTGTCTCAGTGAACCTCGGGCGCTAGCCGTGGGCCTTCGCCGCATCCTAACGACGTTTTCTTCGCCCACGGCTAGCGCCCGAGGATCAAAGCCCGTGCTATTCGTGTCTGCCCCCTTTTTCCCGACCATGGCGATCAAATCACTGTTTCGATCGCCGCGGTGAGGAACTCGTCAACTGCCCGAATGCGTGCCAGCGGATCCGACTTGTCGACCATCCGTTCGCGCTCGGCCTCATGCTCAACTCTGGCGTAAGACTCGGTGCTTTCGACGTCAACGATGTGGCGCGAAGCGACAATGACGGGGCGACTTACCTGCTCAACCGACTGATCATTCGGTGATTTGGCGTTCAGTTCGGAAATCGCCAAATCATGGACCAGGGCAAGCGTGTTCTCCCCTTCCATCAAGCTAGCTCTGGCCAAGTCGTTGATCACGCGAAGCGCGTCGAGCGCCGTTGCCCGGCCATCTGAATTGTGATCGTAGTAAATCCCTGGCCAATCGGTGACGAGACTCGGTTGCATCAGCGAACCAGTACCTGCGGATGAATAGAGACGTCGTCCCAATTCATTGATGATTAACAAAGCATCCGCGGAAGTGACTTCGCCGTTGTTGTTGACGTCACCTCCGAGCACGATGTTGTGCCACGGATAGGGCAAGTCCAGGTCGACGAAAACCTCCGCATCCTTGATGTTGTGAACGGTACGAATGAAACGATTCTCGATCGTCGCGACATCACCCATGCGCCAGTCGGATGCATCAGCGAAAATCACCTCATCGCCATCGCCGCCGACGATGGAAGCTCGCCCGTCCACCGCATTCAAACGACGCACGACCTGAGCGTCAATCGTGATCTGATTGGCTAGCGTATTCCCAAGGTCGATTGTCGCAACGTTCTGAACATCGACGATCGCTGACGTCAGATCAAGAGAACTCGCACCGCCAACGAAGTACAGCGAGTTACGGCCGCCGCCTCCATGCAATGCCAGGCCGATTTGTGAGAGATCGCCACCGCTGTAGTCAAGTGTAAAGGCATGGTCCGAATCGACGCCCCGGATCTCCAAAGATCCAAAGTCGTTTCGCGAACTACGAAACAGGTGGACACCGTTAGCGCTGACCAGGATGTCCGATCCTTCGGCAACCACCGTCGTGGTGTTGCCAACTGGTACGACCAAGACGTCGGGTCGATCGTCGGCATCTAGGATAGTGACGAGGTAATCTTCCACTTCGCCATCCAATGCAGCTCCGGTGGGCGACAAGCCGCCTGTGGAACTGAGCCGAAATCTCGCCGCCGTGTCTCCCGGCGATGCCCCCATCGGCACGGGAAAGTTCAGCGAGTTCGCAAACCCCGCAACCACCTCCAGGCTGACGAAGATTTGTTCGCCGGGATCCTCCCAGTCACCATCCCGATTGAAGTCGATCCACGCATCCAACTTTCCAGCTTGCGAGACGTCGATCGCGAAACTTGCCAAGGTCGAAGTCGATGGGCTGGCCACGATATCAGCGATCAGGAACACGCCGTCCTCATCCGCGTCGCCAACCTTGTTGTCACCGCCGGTGTCACCTTGACCAGTCGCACCGTCCGGCTGTCCGTTCGGCTCTCGATCCACCAAGCTTCCCAAGAACAAGTCACCCACGACATGACGAGCTCCGTCCTGAGCGAGAGTCACGGGGTAATCATTGGCAAGACCTGACTGCAACGCCGTTGGGGCGTCACCAAAATCGTAGGTCAACGCAACGACACCGAAATGCAGTTCGTTGATCTGCTCGCCGATTCCCAAACGCAGAACATGAGCATCGAGGGGACTGGGCGTCGTTTGAAAGAAGTCTCCCATAGACTCCCGTCGGAGATTATGTTCGCCCGCAGTGAGTAGCAACGAGTAATTGCCGTTTGCGTCGGTCCTGGTTGAATGCTCGCCGGCATCCACGAGGCCGTTGTTGTTCGCGTCGCTGAACACGCGAACCCCTTCGAGCCCCACTTCACCATTGTCCTTGACTCCATCCTGGTCGAGATCGTCGAACACCGTCCCACTGACGATCCCGCTGCCGGTGATCGATTCGATCACGACCATTTCATCGGCGGCCGTGAATGGCACGTTGTCAAAGACCGAGAACCCGCCCGTGGTGTCGTTGGCAGGATCGACGTCCACACGTCCCAGCGCCTCGATCACGCTGATCGTCGCGTCGGGGTTGGGGCTGCCATTTTCGGTATGCGCATCAAGGTCGACTGCGAACACAGTGAAACCTTGGGCATCCAGGAACGAATTGTCACCGAGGTTGAAGAAGTACTCGCTCGTGGCGCCTGCCGCGTTCTTGGCCATCGCGTACGTACCGAAAACATTGGACCTGCTTTCCGGTCCGCGCTCGTCCGGAATCGGAGCGAACGAGGGAATGTGATGTTCGTATCGTCCGAGTGCTGGAACATAGTCACCCCGGATCTCATCGATATCGGTCGTCGTCAAACTCGTCGGCCGAAATCCTCCGCCCTGGACCACGAAGTTCGGCTCGACGCGATGCACAATCGTGCCAGTGTAGCCCTGATCATCAACGCCGCCGTTGACGTACCGCAGAAAGTTTTCAACGGTATCGGGAGCTTCCGAAACCAAGAGTTGCCACTCCAGGCGACCGATGTTCGTCTGAATCGAAATCACATCGGTAGGAAGCGGTATGCCGCTGGTCTGAGACAACGCCGCCAACGTCTGGAAACCATCAAGCCGAGTTCCGTCAGGAAACTCCCATACTGGAGTTGCATTCGGATCTTCGACAAACGGAACGAGCGTTTGGCTGGGCGCGAACAGGTTCTGTTGCCGAAGGACTTCCTCTGCTCCGATCGGACCGCTGAAAGTGACACCTAAGTCAGCCAAGGCCAGCGCGAACAGCCCCAGCGATCGAGCCTCTGAGTTTCCAAAATTCCAATCGCTCACCGTACCGCCAATTGGGACATTCACAGACGGGGCGACAGGAATCGTGATCAAGTGCTGATAGCCGTCCAATCCCGATTCCTGCCGGATGCGATGTTCGCCCGCAGTGAGTAGCAACGAGTAATTGCCGTTTGCGTCGGTTGTGGTCGAATGCTCGCCGGCATCCACGAGGCCGTTGTTGTTCGTGTCGCTGAACACGCGAACCCCTTCGAGCCCAACTTCGCCATTGTCCTTGACTCCATCCTGGTCGAGATCGTCGAACACCGCCCCACTGACGATCCCGCTGCCGGTGATCGATTCGATCACGACCATTTCATCGGCGGCCGTGAATGGCACGTTGTCAAAGACCGAGAACCCGCCCGTGGTGTCGTTGGCAGGATCGACGTCCACACGTCCCAGCGCCTCGATCACGCTGATCGTCGCGTCCGGGTTGGGGCTGCCATCTTCGGCGTGTGCATCAAGGTCGACTGCGAACACAGTGAAACCTTGGGCATCCAGGAACGAATTGTCACCAAGGTTGAAAAAATACTCGCTCGTGGCTCCGGCCGAGTTCTTGGCCATCGCGTACGTACCGAAAACATTGGACCTGCTTTCGGGCCCGCGCTCGTCCGGGATCGGAGCGAACGAGGGAATGTGATGTTCGTATCGTCCGAGCGCTGGAACATAGTCACCCCGGATCTCATCGATATCGGTCGTCGTCAAACTCGTCGGCCGAAATCCTCCGCCCTGGACCACGAAGTTCGGCTCGACGCGATGCACAATCGTGCCGGTGTAGCCCTCGCCATCAACGCCGCCGTTGACGTACCGCAGAAAGTTTTCAACGGTATTGGAAGCTTCCGAAACCAAGAGTTGCCACTCCAGGCGACCGACATTCGTCTGAATCGAAATCACATCGGTGGGAAGCGGTATGCCGCTGGTCTGAGACAACGCCGCCAACGTCTGGAAACCATCAAGCCGAGTTCCGTCAGGAAACTCCCAGTGAAGGTCACTATTGTCATCTTCGACAAAAGGCAAGAAACCTTGCCCATCGCCGAACAGAGCTTTTTGCCGAGCCAATGCTGCACTGGAAATGCGTCCCAAGACCCTGACTCCAGCATCGGAGAGGGCATCCGCGAATAAGCCAAGACCCCGACCGCCAGACCCCGACCGCCAGACCTCCGACCGCCAGCCCCGACCGATCCGGGGTCGCCGGCGACCATCTCGCTCTGCGCGAAGGAGTTCGTCGCCAACGAGCAGCATCCAGCGGTCACGGTGTTGGCATTCGTTTCCGGAATACCGCTTACCTGATTTCCGATCGATTCGGGACCGAGCATCGGACCAAAGTTCAATTCTGCGGCCAGTAGGCAGCGGGCCTCAAGCTTCTCGATTTGCGAGCGACGCGAAAAGGCGCGTCGCGGCGATCTGGAGAGTCGTGCTCGACGTCGAGAAGCGACGCCAGCGCTCTCTCGCCACGAAAAATGAGTTTGACTTCATGGGTGGGGTCGAATCCGGTCTTAGAAGCGAATCACGTTGATCGGTTCGTCGCAGTTCGTCAGTTGAATTTCACATCCTACAAGAGCGCAACCGGCTAGCGATAGGATGTTCCATGTTGATTCGAACTGTCGAGGAGCCAATAACGAAGTCAAGGATTGCGGCGGATGCATGCCGAATCGTTGACGTCCGCGATCGGGTGCGAGCAAAAGTGAGAGGACGATGAACAGGGCCAGTCCGACGCCGGCGGTCAGCGTAGGTTCTGGAACCGCGGTGGCCGTCCCCTCGATCACGCGAAAGTTTTCAAAGACTGCTTCGGCCGTGCCACCTTGCCACCCACTACCGTCGCTGCGGATGAAAAAGGAGGCCATCAGATCGGTTCCAGCCCACTGCTTCTGAATGCCGGTAAACGTTCGGGACACCGTCGGTGCGATTGCTGATTTTGACGTGGCAGCGCCCACAATCACATCACCAGAACTCGCGATGTACTCAACGAACAGACTGCCCGACAAGGTGGACGGAGTGAATCCTAGCGGCAATGGCGTCAAGTTTTGGTCGTTCACTCGAGCGGCCCCGGCGAACGTCAAAAATGGTGCTCCGTCGACCGTCGCTAAACCGACGCCGGCCGAGTTCATTCCGTCTGAATCTTCCCCAATGCCAAATCCCAATCCAAGAGAACCCTGCGTTCCAACGCCAAAACTCAAGTCGTAATCGATCGCGATCGTGAAATCATTGGAGGCGTGAAAGAATGATCCTGACGAGGATGAGCCTGGCGTTGCTCCGTTGACACTTTGAAATCCGATATCGGTGCCCACAGCGATCAGTCCGTTCCCAGCGAACAGGCTAGCGGAGGACGAGGTGGCGGACGCAGAGAAGTTGGGGTCGAAAGGATCGACCACTTCCGTCCAGGTTGTGAAGTCGACGACTTCCGCGCAGGAGGCCGGTCTGAAGGAGAGACAGCAGGCGGCAGCCAGTAGAACGATTCGTAAACTCATGCGTCGCAATGTGTTCGCGGCGAGCGAACTCCTCAATACCGAACGATTCTCGACAAGCGAGCACATGACGTTGGCGTCTGTCCTGTCCAGTCATCCATGATGGTCCGAAACACCGAGGTATCAAACCGAATCGAGCAAAACCGAACGTTTCCGAAGCCCGGGGAATCGCTCTAACCGGACCGACGCGAACCACCCGTCGGAACAAGTGCTCCGAAAGAAGCCGTCCAGTCAATATCCCAGCACATGACCTCTCCGGCTTTTTGCACTTGGAGGACCGTTCGCAACCCGAATCGCAAGTTTTGAAATTGTGCTGTTGGCTGAAGCACGAGGATTTTCATCACCCGACGCGTAAGCGAGTCAATGTCAATATTTCCTCGCTTACGCGTCGGGTTATGAAAGGAGTGCAACTTCAAAGAGCGTCAGCGAGGCGCAGGCAAGGCCACTAACTCCTCGCTGACACATCGGGTTACGATTCTTGATGAACTCGAAGCAAGTGGCGCCGTTCAGCTACTCAACCTGATTGGTCTCCACGACCTCGGAGAGGTCCAAGATGGTAGCCGTCGGTGGCGCAGCCAAACCGACGGTAGCCGAAATGCCCCAATTAGAACGACCCCGAAGGCGGTCGCAGATCCGCTACCACCTTCTTGGTCGACAAACAAAAACTGACGCGATCCATGGGAGCGCTGAGCGTCCCACGGATACCCTCTTTCCCCACTTCGTGCTGGATTTCCTTGCTCAGGACGGATGTGAGTCGAAGTCCGCCTGGCTTGAGCATCTAAACATTTGTTCAGACGCGTGGGTTCCATCCGCTTCGAAAAGTTTGCTTGGGGAATTGGGGCTAATTACACTCGCTCGGCCACTTTCGGCAGTTCAAAAGAACGATTCCAAGAGATGAGAACAGCATGTCAAAGCAAACCAGAATCGGATTGATCGTGACGTTGGCCGTCTTGTTCGCGCTGCCCAGCGACGCGATGGCGGGGCCCTTCGGGTTTTTCAAACGTTGTCGACCCAAAGCAACCACGTGCTGTCCTCCTCCAACGTGTGAGCCCTGTGCACCAGTCGCCTGCGCACCGATCACAACAGACGCATGCGAACCATGCGAGGTGAGCCCAGCTCCAACGGTTGTCCCGATCTCGGGAATGGGATGGTACGCGATTGGATTTGGCGCAAGACAACAACGGAGCCTTTTGCAGTAACAGGGGGCCTTGCAGCATGATTAGCCCAGGCGATGCAATCGCGCAAGTCCCATCAAATGGTTGCTCGTACATGTCATACATGGTCTATCCAACTCCATGCGCACGTATCACGAGCGACGATCCAACCATCCCCGGTGAAGGCACAACGAGTGAGCTAGCACTTGGTGACTGGGTCGCAGACGCTGTGGTTGAAAAATCTAATGGCAAAATCAAGATTTTTAGAGATGTTGATGCGTCTAAATCTCATGCGGCAAACAAGGCAAAGAAGAAGGTAGATGATGAAAATAGCTCAAACCCAGGTAACGATAAGTGGGAAGTCGTTTACTACGTTGTCCGATTAAAGTGATCGAAGAAGTCCGTAAGCAATGAGCGAATCTTAAAGGACTTTTCATCTTCGCAATCATTCTTCGATCAGAAATCGTTTTCGTTCGGCCTCGGTCAGTGTCCTTGGGAGTTGGTTTCGGGCCGCCTCGAGCGGTTCGACGAATCCGTCACGGTACTCATATGTGTCGCCGCGCCGCGTGATGATGCGGCGCGGCTGGCCGGGTACAAACGGATTTTGCGTGTGGCGCCACCGGTAGTCTCCCATTCGGTCTTCCACCGTTAGCCACTGACGGCCGTCGGAGACACGCCAGATGGTTCCGGCACCTGCTCCACTGACAAACACATACTCGCCTGTCGGATCAAAGACCGCGGCGTACGTGGCCCCAGGTTCGTGGATGAACGTTTGCTCGACTCGACCTGACCGAACGTTCTGCACCAAAGCCAATCCGTCTCTCGTTGTCGTGACGATGCGCTTGGAATCGGGTGCGAAGTGCGACGTCAGAACCGGTGCCGGATATTCGTGTTTTGTCACCGCGGATCCGTCGACGGGAACGATCAGCACCTGTTGTGGTGGATCTTGCCCTTCGACCACTCCGGGGATCACCAGGATCGACGCACCGTCTGGTGAAAACTCGGCCCATTCGATCGAATCGGTGTGGAAGTCCAGTTCGATTGCCTGACCCGATTCACGCTGAAAGAGATGGGCCTGGTTATCCGACGAGACAGCCAGCACACGTTTCGCATCCTGGTCGAATGCGATGTGACGAATCGCCGAGTCGGTCAAAGCAATCGGTTCCGAAACCGTTCCATCGACCAGGTTCCAGACGAGGCAGGTTCCGTCTTGAGCGGCGGTGACCAGATACTTGTCGTCGCGACTCATTGCCGCCGCGAGAATGGGTGACTGGTGGTCCTTGGCCGTGCTCAAGAGCCTTCCATCGGGGACGCTCCAGATCGAAACGTGCGCGTCCCAAGAGGTGGTGATCAGACGTTTGGAATCGGAAGTGTACAAGCATGCCGAGATGTGGCCGTAATGTCCTGGGATGGTCGCGATCGGCTCGTGCGATTCGATGTCATAGTTGACGACCTGATAGTAGCGGAAGGCATTGACGAACACCTGGTCTTGGTCGCTGACAAGAATTTTGTAAATCGCTTCGGTTGGAAACTCAATCGATGCTTCGGGCTGCAACCCTTCGCGCACCCAACGCGTGACTCTTGCAGCGTGAATCTCGCTAGGCCAGTCCTCCAGCTTGAAAGCCTGATGGACCGCTGGGACCCATGAGGCGAGATACAAGTGTTGACCGTCGGTCGAATAGGCGCCGCTCGACGTCGGTTCGCCGGTCACCGGTAAGCGTTCATTCTCTTCGTAGCGCCAAATCTCAGCGCCATCTTGACGGGACCAGACAAGCGCTTCGGGCTCGCTTGGATGCATGGCGACGCCAACACTGCCACCAACGTTGAGCCTGTCTTCCAGAGTCCCGGATTCGACGTCCCATAGCAGGACCGGCGTCGATCGGGATGAACTGTACGTCAGCAGCCGCTTGCCATCGGAACTGAACTTGACCTGATCCAAATGGGCACCCAACTCACTGAATCGGTGAATCACTTCCAATGTCTCCGCGTCATACAACGTCGCTTCATCCTGTCGCGAGGTAACGGCGAACCGCGATGCATCACCGCTGAAAACAATGTCATTGACCTTTCCGCCATGGTTCAACGACTCGATCGGAACTCCCGTATCGGCGTTCCAGATGCGAATCACTCCATCGTCGCTGAGCACGAAGAGCCGATCACCGTCGGGACTGAAGCGAAGCGTATTGACCCAAGTTTCCCCGACGGAAAGTGAGAGTCGGCGATTCGTATCCGGCATCCAGAGGATTACTGCCTTGCCACCGGGATAGGCGGCGACACGGTCACCGTTGCGACTGATCGCCGTGTTCAATAAGTCTCCACGACGAATAGCCTCAAAGTCTCGATGAAGAGTTGTCTCCAGACCCAAGAACCTTCCGTCGTCCATGGAGTGGAGCGCGAGTCGACCGTCCCGCGCTGCTAGAAACCGTTTGCCCCCCGATTCCGGCACGGTGATCATCGCGCGGAGTGTGAACGCTGGTTTCGATTGAGCGAAATCACACATGGCGCCGATCGCGGCTAGCTCGTTGGTCACGACGGCTAGCGTTTCGCCATCTGGGCTGGGGGCAACGAGTGGTTGACCCACGTCGGTCCAAGACGGGTAGGTCGCGCGATCACGACCGCTGGAAACGTGCCACAGATGGACATACTTGTCATCCGAAGCGGTCGCGACCAATTTCGAATCGGGGCTGAAGACAAGATCATTGACATTGAGTTTTCCGCCCAAAGTCGCCCGCATCTCACGGCGCTCGAGATCCCATAAATGAAGCGTCCTCATATCCGTATAGTCCAACATGCCAGCGACCCGATTGTCTGGACTCACCATCACCTTACGAATCAATCTGTTGACGGGCAGATCCTCCATCCAGCGACTGTCGTACGAACTTCGGATGACCATCTTCATTTCGGCGATTCCGTACGTTGCCAGCAGGTCACCGCTTGCATAGAAGACTCCCAATGTGCCGGGAAGCGTCTCCGTATTGATTCGTTGGCCGTCGTTTTCCAAGTCCCAGAGTTCGATGCCGCGACTCGTCGAACCGGTCACCAGCTTCCGTCCATCAGGGCTGAACTCGACCCACTCCAGATCGCGCGGCTGCACTTCGACTCCCGGCTTTCTCCAGTGATCGAGCTTGATGAATCTCGACACCGGACCTGGCATCCCAAATCCTCACCGTGTTGTCGTCCGAGCAGGTCACGACCTGACTTCCCTGCGCGTTGAACGCCGCGAACACGACACGCGCCTCGTGACCGGAAAACTCGACCAACTTGCCGCCCGCAACACTATCAAACGTCCATGCCTTGTTACCGTTCGTGGGGAGCACGACCTGCCGACCATCCGGGCTGAAGACGCGCGGATGCGCTTTGAACAAAAACGCGTCATTGAAGGGTACAAGTCGCTGAAACGTCGTCACGTCCCAGAGCCTCGGCGTGGCTGCGGGAAGCGAATCGTCGATGTCATTGGTCGCATCCTTCTCAGGTGGGCTGGATGCCGTGAGAATCCGAAACGTGTCCGGACTAAAGACGGCGGAGGTGATCGTCGTGTCTGTCCTGCAGCTTTCCCAGTTCCTTGCCGGTCTCGGTGTTCCAAACGATGCTGGTTCGTTGACGCGACCGAATTCCCGAGCGTTGGCCGAACTGACCAGTTTGGTTCCATCGTGATTGAACGCAACGTGTCCAACTGGCACGGTGTGTCCCATCAAGATTCGCGATTCATGTCCGACATCCATCGCCCGCATGATCGCATCGTTTGCGTCCGCGCCTGGATGATGCTTCTGCCGCTTCGGTCGCCCAAGCAGTAGCGCCAACGTGGGATCGCTCTCGACCTGAAGTGAGGAATTGGCTGCCAATCGCAGTCCTTCGCTTTGCTTCAGGCGTCGCTGCGTTTCAAGTTTCTGTTCCGTTTCGGACTGCAGGGCCAATTGAACCTGCCCATACGCTCGAATGGAAACAATCGCAACGACGATTGCTGCAAGGAACGTCACGGCACACATCGCCGCCAACGTCGCAACCTTTTGACGGTTGGCCCGTGCCCAATAGCCAAACTTGTTCCAGAACGGATGGCGGTCGAATGGTAAGCGGTTTTCCGTCCTGGAACCGCTTCAACTCGGCAGCCAATTCGGCGGCACTTTGAAACCGCGCGTTGGGGTCCTTCGCCATCGCTTTCATGACGATGGTTTCCAAGTCCGTCGGCACGCGAGGCGCGATCTTTCGCACTGGCAAAGGATTGTCAAACTGGACGCTGCGCAGAATTTGTTCGCGGGTCCTGCCGGGGAATGCCCGTTTCAACGTGAGCAACTCGTAAAGCGTCACGCCCAGCGAATAGATGTCACTGCGGTGATCGACGATCACGCGTTTGCTGCCCATCGCCTGTTCAGGGCTCATGTAGTGAAACGTGCCGACGAGATCTCCCGGCGCCGTCAGGGAGGGATTGTCCCGAATCATGGCCAGCCCAAAGTCGGTGAGCCACACGTCGCCGTCCACATCCAACAGCAGATTGGCTGGTTTGATGTCGCGGTGAACCACGCCCTGCTGGTGGACGTGATGGAGTGCGGTGGAAATCTGAATCCCCATGCGGACAAGGCACTTCACAAAATGCGGGTGCGCCGTCGATCCCTCCCTCGAGACCTCGTCGAGAACATCGTTCGAGGCCAACGTATCGCCTTTGGACCATCCCGAATCGTGGGTCGAATCTCCATGAACCGGCGTCGCCTGTTTCGTCTGTGCAGGCAACTCGGTGCTTTGCTTCTTTCGGCTCACCGCTGACTTCAATGTGTGGACCAATTCGCGGAGATTCTTGCCCTCGATGAGCTTCATCACATAGAAATGGACGCCGCAATTCCTCGCCGACGTGATAGACCGGCACGATGTGACGGTGTTCCAACTGAGCCACCGCTTGGACTTCATTCTGAAATCGCTTCAGCGAATGATCACGAAGGTCACCCGGATACTTGATGGTCTTCAACGCAAGTCGACGATTGCCCAGCGATTTCTGCTCGGCCTCATAGACAATCCCCATTCCGCCTTCGCCAATCTTGCGAATCAGTCGGTAGTCCCCAAAGTCGACAGGTAAGCGATCGAACTTCCGGCTGCATGGGTGCAAGACCGGTGCGATCTTGGTCAGAACGATCCGTCGTCCCAAGACTCGGTTCGGTTAACGAATCTTGGTCAGGCTGCGACTCCGAACTCGATCTCCGAAGGTGGCGGCTGCTGATCGTCCTGGACAACGAGTTGACCAGCTGCGATCGGACGAAAGGTCGGACATGGTTGTGTACCCCATCGCGTTGAGACTAGGTTCCTGAGCACGCTGGGCTGTGCCATACGAGCCCATACAAGATACCCTGCCGCAGAGTGGTTCGTCCAATAACCAGAGGACAGTCATCCACTTTTTTCTGCACTTGCCGTGATTTTGGGACGGGAGACGCGAGTGCAGGGCATCTTCCAACATCAGGGACGATGGCAGCGTTTCGTTGCTGACTTCGGCTGAAGCTGGAGGCATGGGGATTTGGGAATTTGGGGTCAAGCTTTGTTTTTTGTTTCCGTCGGTTGCAAGCAATGCGTGAAGAGGGGACATTCCCAACCTTTTCCGTTCGACGTCAAGAGAACAGGGAAACGGCACTCCTTTGAGGATTGCTTGCAAGCATCACTAGGTGTGGTCTCGCAACAGACGGAAACAAAAAACAAAGCTTGACCCCATACTCCCGCTAGTTACACGGTTCGACGCACACTTCCCCCAAAAATGGACCGACAATCGGGGAAACTGCATCGGAGCGATCGGGCCAAGTCCGCGCGGGCGATGCAGCCTAACGCACCGAGGTTCGGCGCGGAAAGCGTCGCGAAAGACAGTTTCCAGCCCATTGAGTTTCCAGTAATCCACGTTGATTTACAATCTTGTTGTTTGCGTCGCTTACTAGAACTGCTGGAGGTCTGACGCGATTCTTGCAAACTCGAAACAAACTCGGAATGTTGAAGCGATGAAAACTGCGGCGATTCGTATTTCTCTGCTGGTCGCACTGCCGGCGTTCTTTACAGTGTTTCCGCTTCACGCCCAGGATGTGCGGCACGATGACTGGCAGTTGATCGCTACCGAACGTCTGAAAGCCATCTACGATCGCGAAGTATTCCGCGTTGAAGAATTGGACGCCGAGTGGCTGAACGATTCGACCGCGTACCGCATTCGTGAGAAAGACCCGCAAACGGGAAAGACAGTCACAGCGCAATACGATGTCGGTTCGGGGCAGCGGCAGGTCGTGAGAGCCAAACGCAGACCGAACCAACGACAATCATCCGACCGAAAATTCGCGTTGGAAGTGCGTGGCAAAGACCTTTATCTGAGCGAGCAGGGTGACATCGAAACTCGGTTGACAGAGACCGCTGAAGGAAGGGATGTTGCCTTTAAGGACTTTCGCTGGAGTTCGTCCGACAGGGCGGCTTCGTTCGTCAAAGTTGATCGAACCGACGTTCGATTGCGAACCGTGCTGGTGCCGGGCGACCCCAGCTATCCCCATGTTGCAGAACACCGCTTCGCGCGGGTAGGCGAAACGATCGAAGGGCTGGAAGTTGGAATCGTGAGCGTCGATCAAGGCGAAGTACGTTGGTTCTCGCTTGAAGACGCGGGCGAAGGCTTCTATCTGGGACAGGTCGATTGGGTGCCGAATGCCGATGAATTGCTGGTTGAAACACTTAGTCGGTTCCGCGACAAACGTGAGTTCTGGTTGGTAAAGACCGATGGCAAAGCAAAACGAATCTACCGCGAAGTCAACGAGGCGTGGGCTGTCGGTAGCCACGGCATCAATTCCGGAGCACATTGGATTCGCGACGGCGAAGCGTTCATCTTCATCAGCGAAAAGGAAGGTTGGCGGCAAGCGTATGTGTGCTCTCGAGACGGGACCATTGAGTCCAAATTGACGCCGGGAGAGTACGACATCATCGATCGAGCATTCGTCGACGAAGCGAGCGGCTGGTACTACTTCTACGCTTCACCGGAGAATGCTACGCAAAAATATCTGTATCGAGTCCCACTGGATGGATCCGGAACGCTGGAAAGGATCTCGCCTGATGATCAGCCCGGTACGCATGACTATGTTTCCTCGCCCAACGCTGAATTGGCCGTCCACACGTATTCGACGCTGAACGATCCACCCGTGGTTGATCTTGTTCTGCTGCCAGAGCACAAAGTTGTTCGTGTCATCAACGACCACAATGACGTGCGCGAGCAATTCAAACAGTTTGTGTCGCGACGCACCGAGTTCGTGCAGATCGACATCGGCGACGGCGTTGTGATGGATGCTTGCATCACGAAGCCCAGTGATTTCGACAAGACGAAAAAGTATCCGATTTTGGTTTATGTCTACGGCGAACCCTACCTGCAAACCGTTCTTGATCGTTGGGGAGCTGCCCAAACCGACTTTCATCGTGTGATCGCAGAAACTGGTTACGTTGTGGTGTCGATCGACAATCGAGGAACGGCGTGCCCGAAAGGTGCCTCGTGGCGTCGTAGTATCTTCGGTAGCTTGGGGCCGCTTTCGACCGAAGACCAAGCCGCGGCGCTGAAGAAGCTCGCCGAGATGGAACCGTATATCGATCTATCACGAGTGGCGATCTGGGGCTGGAGCGGTGGCGGTTCCAACACGCTCAACGCCATGTTTCGCAAGCCAGATGTGTACCACGTTGGAATTGCGGTTGTTCCGAAACCACAGCCCTGGTTGTACAACGCATGGTTTCAAGAGATCTACATGCGGACACGCGAAGTCAACGCGGAAGGCTACGAGCGTTCGGCGCCGATCAACTTCGCCGAAGGCCTCAAAGGCAAGTTGCTGATCATGACGGGGTCCGGTGAAACCAACACGCACATTCAAATCATCGAAGGGCTTGTCGATCGACTGATCGAACTTGGCAAACCGTTTGATTACATGGTTTATCCGAATCGAGACCACGGTCTGCGTGAAGGTAAGGGGACCGTCGTCCACGTGCGAATGAAGATTCTACGCTACCTCGTCGAGAATCTGCCTCGCGGCCCGCGATAGCTCGGAGATTGTGTCTTTGTCGTGGGAATGCAATTGCCGTGCCTCGCTGCAGTTTCCACCGATTCTGGTCCGAGATTTCGAGAAGTGTGCGCTGAGGCAATTTCGCTTCGCGACAGCGGCCGATGCAACCGCTGCGAGTTTTTCATCCCGAAGGGATGCAAGAGGTTAGCCCCGGGTCGCGCAGCGCACCCGGGGGTGCTGACCAGAAAACAAGGATCGCCCGCCCGCGTCCCGGCGAAAGCCGGGACGCGAGCGGGCGACGGATTTGTGTGACGACGAACCAGGGGTGGCGCTGCGCTGACCCCTGGCTACCCTCTTTGACCACTTCGTAGTCGCCAAGGTTGCGCGCTTCGGCTGGACCATCTTCGCGGAGGAAGCGGATCCGCCCAGCCTCCTCGGTCCATGGCACCTCGGCAAGTTGCCCGATTCGACGCAGACTTCTCCCAAAATGGGACCGAAAATCGGGGAATCTGCGTCGGTGCGGTCGGCCGAACTGGCTTCGGTCGATGCAGCCGACGCGCGCTGGGAGGCAAGTTGCACCTCGTGTCAACGGCAAAGATCCTGCCCTTACAGTTGCCGATCAACTTCAATGATTGACCTCCGTTGGAGCGGAAAACACTCCTGCATCAAACCGTCATGCCAAGCCCATTAAGGAGCGTCGCGATCTTCCCAGTAGCCCGGTTGTTGACTCGAATGGGCTACCGCAATTATCAGCGTTTCGTCGGGGCGGATTTGGTAAACGACGATGTAAGGAAATCGATCCACCGCGGTGCGACGAAAGACATGAGATAAGCGTTTGCCCTCGTACACCGGATACATCTGCGGGTCACGGGCGATTAATTCGATCGTTTCGGAGACCCGGTCGAAATAGTCTTTGCCAAGTCCTTCTTGCTGATCTTCGTAGAAAAGCATCGCCGAGAGTATTTCGGCTTCAGCTTCCTCAAGTACGCGCGGCCTCACGAAGTCTCTCGTTTTTTCAGCTTCGCCTGAAGCCGAGATGCTACTTCGTCCCAGTCTGAAGCGGTGGTGCGTCCAGCTTCGTAATCCTCAACACGCCGATCGATCTCCGACTCGAACTGACTATTCGCGTCGCTGAGGACTTTCGGCGGCTTCAGGCTTTGAAGCAGGCGATAGGCCAGACTAGCTCGCTCAGGATCGGGCAGATTCAGCGCCGCGTCGACAATACTCGGAATCTCGTTGCTCATATCACCATTATGATGACGGGCCGCTTTGGCAGCAACACTCGGCATTCCCATGCCAGAAAGCGAAGGATCGACATGCTTTACGGGCACCCCTTCGTAAAGTGCCGCTTTCCTTGCATTTTGGTTCCGAATCTCGCGAAGACCGCGTCGAAGCGATTTCGCTTCGACGCGCGGTCGATGCACCCTCGTGCAGGTACGTGGCCCAAAACGATCTCGGTCAGCGGCAAGCCTTACGCCCTTGATGTCGCCCAGCACAGAATTGCCGTCATCACTCGGGCCGAAGGCTCAGCCGCACGTTGCATGTAGCAACATAAGAAGAGGCAAAGGGGGACAGGCAACGTTCTCGACCAGATGCATTGCTGACAATTGATCTGTGCCTGTCCCTCTTGCTTCCCTTCCTACGGTGCACCTGGCGTGAGAATATAGCCGCGAACGTATGGACCGGCGTCGGAGTTAACGACCTGCCATCCGCAGATCTGTCTCATGTTATTGATCTCTAAAGTGCGAATACCTGTCGTATTGGGGTCGAACCAGCTGGGATAATCGGCTGAAACCAAGTCGTCTAGAGGCAATGCGCCATAAGAGTCGAGAAAAAGGAAGTTGCCGGGTGCACCTCCGGCATAGATGATGGCTTCGCCGAAGTCGTTTATGTCGCGAGTGAACATGCTACCCTTGAACAGGAATTCAGCAGTCGCTAATTCCAGTTGGCCGTCAACATTCAGGATTTCAATCCTAACGGACCCGCCTGGCTGACCATTTTTTCCCTTGGAGCCCTGCCGTTCTCCGCACAGGTAGCGATTGCTCATAGAGAGCAAGCTGTAGCCGTCCAGTGGCATACTGTCTTCTCCAGGGAACCGAACAAAAGAGGTCTTGGCGGTAGCTCCACCTCGAAGAATCACTTGATCATCATTGATGATAGGTTTTCCGCCATCAACCATCAGTATGGTATCGAGCTCGTAATTGTCGATCGGGTCGTACTTCGCAACGCCTAACGTCGCACGGGCCACGATGACTCCATCATTATTGATGCTTGGAGCCGCACTCAGGTCTATCTCTGAGTCGGAATCAAGCAGCAAGAACCGAGGCGACGCACTAAAGACATCTTTGAGTACAAACAGCCGCAAAATGCCGTCTACATTCACGGCAAAGCCAGCCATATCACCGTGATTATTGATGGCTTTGGCATTGTAAGCGGTCCAGCCGTTGACTGGATTCTCAAGGTCATTCCACTCGTACCACAAAGCTCCCAAATCATTCAAATCGACTGCGGCCGAGGCCGCGCCGAAGATCGAGGGCAGGTACGCCGCGGCGAAGTCCAGACCGTGAGCCTGTCCTGCAACATCTCCCCAGTCATTCATGCCCTCCGGGCGAAACTCCCAACCCTCATCTCCTTCGAGCCAAGTGACCTCGTACCTCCAATCGGGCAACGTCACCGGCGGTGGATCGCCACCTCCTCCACCTGGCTTGCCTTTAGCGCGAGCGAGCTGCACACTTGGCGTGGCGAGCAGGACCGCGACGGCAATCAAGGTTGCGACCATCGCTTGCCTCGCGGAGATTGCGCCTTGACGAGGGTTTTGGGAGGGACTTCTTAACATGGCACTTTCTCCGAGGAATGTTGGGTCTGTTGCGGCCACCAACCATGTGGTCGCGACGCGATGGCTTAGCGGGGGCAGGCGTGGATCTGACGAATCGTCGGCTCCCTCAATTCACTGACCCCGTAGCCACCCACCAGGAATGACATCGATTCCCCAAAACTTTCTGAATGGTTGTGCCCTTAACTTGGTAGTCATTTGTTCATGAGCATCTTCTGTAGGGCTATTCTGAGAAATTCTCAGAGTTGTCTGTCATTCTGGGTCGGCCGTTACGGGGTCAGTGAACAACGAGAGTTGGACCCATGCAAAACCGCAGTGACTCATCCCAAACGTCCCGGCTGCTTGAACAGCTGAGTCAGGGCGATCGAAGTGCCGCCGACCAATTGATCGCGGGTCATCGCACCTACCTGCGAAAGCTAATCGACTTGCGCATGGACGATGAACTTCGAGTCCGCGTCGATCCCTCGGATGTCGTCCAGGAAACTCAGCTGGTTGCGAGCCAGCGGATCGACGACTTTCTAACGCGACGGCCTACTTCGTTTCGCATTTGGCTGCGCCGCAAAGCACTGGAGCAGTTGGTTGACCTGCGACGGAAACATCTCTTTGCAGAGAAACGATCCGTCCGGCGCGAGTTCACACTGTCGGAACATTCGTCCATGGCTCTGGCCGGTTCACTACTCGCCCGTCCACCGAGCGAACAAGCTTACAAGCATGAACTGGCCGAAAAGGTCCGCATCGCGATTGATCAGATGCGACCGAACGATCGCGAGATCATTCTTCTTCGGCACGTCGAGGGCCTCAACAATCAGGAGGCCGCCGAAGTGCTCGACTTGGACCCGAACGTCGCCAGCCAACGGTACGGTCGGGCGTAAGGCGACTTCGAGAGACACTGCTCCAGCAAGGGTTCTACGATGACCAGTGACGCCACAGACTATGACAATGCCCGATCCAGGCAGTTCACGGCATCGGAGGTGGACCAGCTGCTCGGTGAAATTGCCAACGATTACTTTGATCGGCTTGCCGAAGGTGAGGAGCCGTGCGTCGAAGCCTATGTGAATCAGCATCCTGAGATTGGCGATCTGATCCGGCAGACCTTCGCCGCGGTCAGTCTGATCGAACACTCGCATGCGGGAAACACGGAAACTGGCCACAGACATGCGGGACAATCCGACGCTGGTCCCAACGGTCACAAGAACCCACTTACGATCGGTGACTTTCGGATCATCCAGGAAATTGGTCGTGGTGGCATGGGAGTCGTTTACGAAGCGGAACAGCTCTCGATGGGCGATCGTCGAGTCGCCTTGAAGGTGCTCCCCTTCGCGGCCATGGCCGATCCACGTCAAAGGCAGCGGTTTCAAAATGAAGTCCGCGCGGTCGCCTCGCTCGATCACCCAAACATCGTCTCGGTCTACTCGGTCGGTGAGGATCGCGGCGTTCACTTCTACGCGATGCGGTTGATTCGCGGGCAGAGCATGGGCCAGTTGATCCACGAACTTGCCAAGTCGCGTCAGCTCGCGCCACTGAGCGCAGAGTCGGTCAAGCATGCGCTTTCGTCGTCTTCAATTCCTTCTTCGCCATCAGGAAGTACCGATCCGACGGAAGCGCTCGCCGCGGAAGGGGACGGCGTGCCACGTGGGGCCACCGTTGCAGGTCCATGCGATACCGACGCCCAGCCGCAGGCGCTCATCAGCACGAGGAAGGGTGCGAAACGTTCGGACTACTATGAGGCGGTCGCAGACCTTGCGATTCAGGCCGCCGAGGCACTGGAACATGCCCACCAGCGCGGCGTGATCCATCGCGACATCAAGCCTGCCAACCTGATGATCGACGCTTTCTCGCAGCTGTACGTCACCGACTTCGGCCTTGCCCACATCGTCGAAGGGGTCGGCATGACGATGACGGGCGACTTGGTCGGGACGCTGCGTTACATGTCACCCGAGCAGGCATTGGGCAAGCGGGTAGTGGTCGATTACCGGACCGACATCTATTCGCTCGGAGTGTCGCTCTACGAGTTGCTAACGACGCAGCCAGTCTTTGATGGTGATAATCGTGCGGCATTGCTGAAGCAGATTTCCTTCGAGGAACCGGAGCAGCTCACCCAGGTCGATCGCTCGGTCCCGCGAGACCTGGCAACGATCGTCCACAAGGCGATGGAGAAGAATCCGGACGATCGCTATGCGTCGGCTCAGGAACTAGCGGACGACCTCCGATCGTTTCGAGCCTTTCAACCGATCACCGCGAAGGCGCCGGGTGCCGTCGACCGGCTTCGCAAGTTCACACGGCGCAATCAGAGCATTGTCGCCACTGTTGTATTGGTACTGCTGCTCTCGACGATCGGTCTGGTGATTAGCAATTCAATGATTGCGGCACAGCGAGCTGCGGCGGAATCGGCACGCGATGGCGAACGGGATCAACGGATTGAGGCGGAACGCCAGCGACAGGATGCAGTCGCAAAGACGAGGGATGCTGAGCGACTCCGGGGAGTGGCCGAAGAGCAGCAGGACGTACTGCGAAGAGGCCTTTACATCGCAGACATGAGGTTGGCGGGATTGGATTTGACGCGCGGGGAATCGTCACGGCTTCAAAAATCGCTCGCAAAGGGTATCCCCAACGAGTCTCAACCAGATTTGCGTGGTTGGGAATGGCACTACCTTTTGGCGGGGGGCAATCACCAGGCGTTTAGCTTGTACGGGCATTTCGCCCCCATCGCTAATTGTGCCTGGAGTCCAAACTCACGCTGGCTCGCAACGGTTGGCTTCAATCAGGGAACTGTTGTCATCTGGGATGCGGAACGAAGAGACGTTTTTCGAGTGCTTCGCGAAGGGGAAACTAGGAAGCACGGGGTCGCATGGAGTCCAGATAGCAGGCTGCTCGCCAGCGGAGACGCGGGTGGCAACAACGACATTCGAATTTGGAGCATCGATTCCGGTGAGGTCATTCTGCTTTCGGGACATGAAGACTGGATCACATCGCTCGATTTTAGTCCGAACGGCCAGTATCTCGCGTCGACGAGCCAAGACGGTTTCTGTCGGGTCTGGGATGTTCAGCGTCAGTCATCCGTCCACGTCCTGCCGTGCGAAGTTCCAGCCTATGCCGTTGAATGGCACGCGAGTGGTGAGCAAGTGTGCATTGGTGGTGGCGTCGCCGAAATGGATTCGGTGATGATGCTCACCGCGTGGCATCCTTTCTCTGACGAGACGCAGCAGAAATCGACTCCAGGTCCTGGACCCATCAGTTGTCTTTCCTATACGAAAGATCAGGATTTCATCTTGGCTGGGAGTTCGAATGGCAAATGCATGAAGTTCAATGCAACAACGCTCGAACTGGTTTGCGAGACTCAAGCACACCGCGGTTGCTGCAATGGGGTTACCATCATCAATGATCAGCAGGTTGCCACCGGCGGCGAAGACCAGGCCGTTCGTGTCTGGACTCTGGATGACTTAGTGCCTATCAGGACTCTGCTCGGACATAAGGGACAGGCCACCGACGTAAGTTGGAACTCGTCTCGCGGTCAACTCGCGTCCGCAGGCACAGATGGTGCGGTGAAAATATGGGACCTCAAACAACTGGAGTCGTTCCGTACGATTTATCCTCCTAACGCGGAGGGGGGACAAGATTTTCTTTGGCAGGCAGGTCAGGTACCGAATATTGAGCTACTGAAAAGTTCAGGCAAGGTTGTTTATCGCCGGGCAAATTCGATGCCGATGGTAGTTCCCTTTGAGCCTGATTTGAAGCCACACGCTTTTGAATCAAGCAGTATTTTCGAACTGCGAAGCCTGTGCAAAGGGACCGACGTATTTGACATTCACGAGGTGTTACGTCTAGCAGCCGAAGAACTCCAGAACGGCTCGGCAGTTCTTCCTCCAAAGGTTGATGAGTTACTTCGCGTGACGGAATATCCGCATGGGCTGTTCTGGTCACCGGACCGTTCGATGGTGGCCAATAATCTATGGCTCTCCGAAACAAATGAACATCTCATTCAGGTGTGGAGTGTTCGGGAATCTCGTCTGGTTCACCAATGGGGGCCTTATTATGGAGCGATCGAAGTTCTCTGGTCGCCTGATGGAAATTGGCTCGCGGTCGATGGTCTAAGTTGTTGGCTCTTTAACATGAACACGGGCGAACTTTCGCAGAAGGTTGAGAGCAGCGGATGCTCCGCCGCTTGGCATCCACATGAATCGAAGCTTCTCGTCGGCGGTCGAGGGGGCGATCTGCACTGTTTGGAGGTGGCAACCGGCGAGCGATCGAGTGCGGTCAATTTGAATGTGCAAGAGTTGATTGATGTTGCATTCTCCCCCGATGGGACTCGCGTCGCAGTGTCAGGTTCGGATCACACCGTGAGGATTCTTGACGCTCAATCTCTTCAGGAGTTATTGCTACTCGATCAACCGCAGAGCAGTATTGCCCGGCTGCGTTGGTGCTTCGAAGGTCGAGGATTGGTTGGACTCGACTTTGAAGGCCGAATCGTCCTCTGGGATGCGCGCCCGGTTATGAAGCTGCCAAGAAACGTGATCTGATAGTGAGCGGTCTGTATTTTGACGCGGTACAGTCCTTCTTCGCCCACAATTATGACGAGTCGCAACGTTGTTACGAGGCGATCCTGGAATTGAATCCGACTCATACGGATGCTTACCATTGGCTAGGTAGATCCCACCAACGCGGGCAAGATTACCCGCGAGCGATCGCGGCATTCTCGAAGCTACTGCTCGTCGACCGAAACTGGCATGCTCCTTGGGCCAGCCGTGCCGAGTGCCACGCATCGCTGTCGTCTTGGGAAGCGGCTCTTGCGGACTATGAGGAGGCGATTCGGCGCCATTCACCTTACCAATGTCAGTGTTCGTACAGCTGCGCATTGCTGAACGTCAAGCTTCATCATGAATCGGTGTATCGCAAACAGTGCAAATCAATGTTGGATCACTATGGGAACAGCACGGAAGCAAATGAATGGAACTTGACGGCGTGGACTTGTGCTTTGGTACCCAACGCCCTGGACGACTATGAACCCTCCATCGCACTTGCAAAACGGGCAGTCGAAGCAGAGCCGACTAACCCAGAGTACCGCAAGAAGTCTTGGCGCCCTGTTCGTACGTGCGGGAGAATTCGAACGAGCCAGGATAGAATTGAAGCAGGGCTCGAAGCGGAAAGCCCCAAGAAAAAATGGTCCGGTTACATCGAGTACCTTCTTGCGATGACCGAATTCCACCTCGGAAATATCGATTCGGCCAAGGAGCATTTGAAGGTTGCCAACGCACAAGCCGAGAGGGAACTGTCTAGCGGACCATCTTGGAATCGAAAGCTCACGTTGGAACTGCTTCGAGATGAGGCAACGGGCCTCATTGGTGTGGACTAGAGATGAACTGCGATCACCGCACCTCAGGATGAGGTTTGGGGTAGCTTTGCTGATGCTGGAGGCCAGGCATCAGCCTGTGGCCTTCTGCCATTGCTGACTCAACTATCAGCGAGGCCAACTGCCGCGAAGCCCGGCAATCCGGGTGAGCAGTGACAAGTAGAAAATTGGCTCCACGAGGTTGAGTTACGGTAGCGTCGCGATGATCGCCCTTACGTAAATCGGCCTTGAGGCGGCTAACTCCACTCGGTTGGACCAACCGAACGCAGGAAGCCGATCCACCCAGCCACTTCGGTCGCCGACAGGTCGGCAAGTTGCCCGGTTCGATGCAGACATCTCCCAAAATGGGACCGAAAATCGGGGAAACTGCGCCGTAGCTTTCGGGCTAAGTCCGCGAGGCCGATGCACCCTCCGTCACGAAATTGGTCGAGGGCCGCGGCTGCTAAAGGGCAGCATTAAACCCTTGATAACCCGGCGAGACTGACAGGTGGTCACATTACGGAGGCTACGAACTGTTCGCTCTGCACAACATGGATTTGCGTGCGCTCAGTGAGGCTAACGGAAGCGGTCTACCAACGCGATCACCGATCGCCGGGAGGAGTAAGCAGGTCAATTTCCGCGAAACTGCACGGGTGATCGAGTGAGTGTCAAAACTTCGGCAGCCCCTTTTGCATCGCCCTGGTCGCCTTCTCAATCGAAAAGGTTTCAGCATCGAAGACCCCCATCCACTCCATAAGCTCGTCGTGACGCTCATTACTTGGATCAGCGAGGGCCTCCAAGTACTCGGCATAACCCCAGGGACCGCCGATATCTTCTGGTGGGCAGGCCCGCTCACCTTCCACGCAAAGCGGATATTTCTTCGTTTTCTCGATCGAAGGATATCCCTCGAACAGAATTTCGTGACGCCAGTCGTCGCCGAAGTCATACACGTACTGAAATCGGTATCTCTTCCCGCTCTTCGGAAGGAAATCACTCAGCCTGACCTTTGACTCGTCTTTCCTTTCGTCACCGAAGCCGAAGTCATCTGCCATCGACGTACCGTAACTCTCGCCTTCGATGGTGAATTCGTGCATGTGGCAATTCTGCCAGCCCATTGCTGTTTGTATCTGCTCGTGCAAATCACCAAGCGTACAATCCTTTGTCTGAATCCTGCGCCAGATCGTTGGCCGACACTCGAGCAGCGACACCTTCAGTTGGATCACTCGATCGGATTGAATCGCCGGTTCTCCCTGCCGATCGGGCCGCTCGTATCCAAAGTCTTCTAAACAAATCTCTTCAAGGGTGTCATCGACCTTCTTTTGAATTGCAAGCAGCCGCTGTTTGTGTGGGCTACGAACATAGATCACGGCCTGCCCCGTTTCGTCCTGTAAGTGGTCGAGTTCTTTCTTCGTGAACTCGATTACATTCGTTCCTTCCCCGGCCGACTTCACTCGTTTCTTGATTGCTGCTTTCAGCTGAGTGTATTGAAGCAGTGAGTCACGTTGATGCTGGGTGATCTTGATCGGGAACTTTGCCGATTTCGCCCTCTTTGACTTCGGGCGGAACGAGATAATCGCTGGCTCCTTATCGGGCGGGGAATCGTTGATTCCCTTTGTGAGCTTCCGCTTGGCCTGCTCAGCCGTGATCGTATCGCCAGGCTCGTCCGTGTAGGTCTCGAGCAATCGCTGGCATTTGTCGAAGACTTTGTCAAGCTTTCGCCCCAGCCTCTTGTCGTCGGTGTGATTGGCCTCAGCCGCGATGTAGCCACCAAAGTCTTCCAAGTCATCGAGCGTCATCATCACCGGCTTGCCAGCCGGAGCTTCCTGGATGAGTTGCATGTACTCTCCGTCGAGGCACAGCAAGTCTTCGAGGATTGCCTTTATTTCTGTCGGCGTAAGCTTTAGAGGGACTCTTTCGCCGGGAGAGATACGTTTCTTCCACATGTCTGGGCCTCCTTGCGGTTGCGAGATTTGGACATTCTACCGACCCTACGCTGTGGCCGGTAGAAAGGTCCGACGAGCCGTGAGGGCGCAATCAGCAACGGACAACGAACTGCTAGCAGACCTACTCCCCCATCGCCAACGAGATCGGGCTCGCAAAAGGCCGCATCACGCCACCGTGCTGGACACGTCCAAGTCAATCAATGCCTCATAACTTGAATCAATCCGACGTCCGCGAAGCCAACCGGCATCGCCACGTCAGTTGTGACGCTGAAGTGAGTTCAAGACTTCGCTGCGATTTCCTCCCGACCTGGTCCGAGATTTCGCGATCCGTGCGTCGAAGAATCCTGGCGAACTGCGAGCGGGCGATGCAACCGCGGCAAGTTTGAAGAGGGAGTGTCGAGGGCAATAATGGCTAGTTGCATGCCCTTGCGATCCCTCGCCCCAATGCCGACCATGGACGACCGAGAACTGAACATCCATGAGTGAAAACCGTCTATCAGTGCTCAGCTGCGTCGCATGGAGAGGCTTTGAGGGACAACTACGAAGACTTTATGTCGACCCGTGGACGTTGCACCTATCTCTCTTCTTCTTGCTTCACGGGAGACGGTGATTCTTTGAGGTCTACTTCGATTGCGTCGATCGCCTCATGAATCATTGTTGCGAGGGGAGAATCCTCGTCCACGCCGGCCGCTAGACTTCTAAGTTTTGGCAGGGCTGTATGGGCTGAGGATCCCAGTTTCGTAAGTTTGCCAACCGCGCCACCTAGATACTCAGGCTTGTCCAAAGCGGCCAGCAATACCTCGATGACTTCGGGCGAAACTTCACCTTGATCCACGAGGGAATATGCTGAGATAACGCGCACCGGTTCGTGCTCGTCACTGAGACCTTCCCGGAGAAGGGGCGTGACTAGTCCGCCCAGGCTTTGCAGCTTTCTCTCCGCCTCAATCGGTAAGAAGAACGTGGCATCTTGAGCTTTCTTTAAGCGAATAAAACCACCACCTTTGGCAACATGGTCGAAGATTTCCTCAGTGTAGGCTCGCACAGCTTGCTTTGCTTCGGGACCCATCGTATCGAGCGCCTTTGCCACCTGTTCAGCAAAAGGGTACTCTTCAAGGACTCTCATCAATGCTGAAACCACTTCACTCGAGTTCGGTCCGATTCTGGCAAGTGCCTGGAGCGTTGCATCCCTGTTCAATGCGTTTTTTCGATTCAAGCAATCCAACAACATTGGTAGGGCGGCCTCGGCGGCGGGCCCGATTTGGCCCAGTGCCTTAATTGCTGCCCTGTCGCGCGAATCGATAAGGCCAGAGGGATCCGGTTGACCGACTAGCTTCATCAGGATTGGAACCGCTGACCGGGCGTCGGGACCAATACTTCCAATCGCCGTGATTAGTGACGTATGGGTCGCATGAGTGAACGAGCTATCTTCGACAGACAAAGCCTTAATGAGGGCTGGGAGTGCGTCCTTTGCATCGCCACCAATTCGCGCGACGACTTTCGCGGCGTCTCGCTTCAAGGGATCACGGTTGCTTTCCAACGCCCAAACTAGAGTCGGAACATCCATCGTCTCCCGTGGTGTATCGGCAGCGTGCTTGACGGCTTGCGTCTTCGCGCTACGAGAGTAGTCCCGACAAATAAACGCGCCCGAGAAAACCAGCGAAATGCAAGACAAGCCAGTGGCCAAATGTCTTTTGTTCAAATCATCCCTCGCGTATGTACGGCTCAGAGTGTTCTTTCTGGCTTGTTGATGTTTGTAGCGGTAGGAAAGCCTTTGTCACACGTCTCGAGGGTGGAATCAGGAACTTGCCCGGGCTGCCCCGTCGTACCGGTCACGATCGATGTAGGTTACCATTTCGACGCACATTTCCCCAAGAAAAGTACGAGGATCCGAGGAAACTGCTTCGAAGAGGTCGAGCCAAGTCCGCGAAGACCAGGTGGCCCTGGGTGATTGCTCACCCAGGGCTCCCGCAGACCCGTACGTGCGGACATTACCGCATACGGTTCCTCTCATCATGGATTCGCTGCATGACGAAGCTTGGATCGCATCGCGCGAGCGGGAGCGAGCGGGTAACGGCGGAGCAGGGCGCAGAATTTCGCCCAGTGCATCGAGCGGATGTTGTTGCGGCGATTAAGCCACTTACGCCATCGATTCTCGACTTCCTGGCGGAACCTGTTCATTGCTTCTGAGTTCCCCGTGACTCCGTAGTACGCGTAGTGTCCACGCAGCTTCTGGTTGAGCTTGTGTTGCTGTTCCGGGAGCGACAAGTGACGATTGTCGTGGCACCATTGGTCCATGTTGCGCACGGCACGGGTGAAACGATCGGCAGCAGTCTTGAGCTTGACCACCCAGTAGCCCTTCAAGGAGACAGCCCAGTAGTGGGTGAAACCGAGAAGGTCGAACGTCCCAGGACGATCACCGGAGCCATCGCCGTCCTTCGTCTGAGACGAGGGAGGACGAAAACGAACCAGCTTCGTCTTGGTCGGATGGACGGTCAATCCATACTTGCCGAATCGTTTCGGGATGACTTCCATCACGCGCTCGGCATCGCCATGATGGCGAAACCCGATCACGAAATCATCCGCATAGCGGATGAGGAAGGCAGGTCCTTTGAGTCGTGGTCTCACGTCCTGTTCGAACCACAGGTCGAGCACGTAGTGCAAGAACACGTTCGAGATCAGGGGTGAGATCACGCCACCCTGGGGCGAGCCGGAGTCAGGGTAACTCACGTTACCATCTTCCATCACGCCCGCTTTGAGCCACTTGTCGATCAGGCGTAGCAACACGCCATCACGCACCCTCAGTCGGAGAAACTGTCGCAGATAGGAGTGATCCAGGTTGTCGAAAAATTTCCGAATATCAACCTCGAGCACGGTGCCGCCTCTCGGCCGACTGTTCATCGTCTGGTCGCGGAAAGACTTCAACGCGTCGTGTGCTGATCGGCCAGGGCGGAACCCGTAGGAGCAGTCCAAGAAGTCCTGCTCGTAGATCGGTTCCAGCAGCATGACCACCGCACGCTGAAGGAGCTTATCCTCCAGAGTGGGAATTCCGAGCGGGCGGGTCTCCGTGGTGGAGCCGCCCTTGGGAATATGCACACGCCGCACAGGGGGCGCCTTGTACGTGCCGGACTTCGCACGGTCGAGCAGGCTTTGAAGGTTACCCTCCAAGTCCTGTTCATATTCTTCCGCGGTCATTCCGTCCACGCCAACGGCTCCGTCCTTGCGGGTGCGTCGGTACGCTTCCTTTAACCAGTCGATGTCCATCAGATAAGCGAGCGACGTGAAAGCCATCTGGGGTGACTGTTTCGCCAACGTTGCTATCCGCTGCTGTTTCGTGGACACGGTGGTCGAATTTCGATGCATTCGTCGTGTTTCTCAGTAACGGGTCCATGATTCGACGTCTCGCTTCCCTCCACTGGCTCCAACGGGGTGAAGTTCGCCAGCTTCGTCAGTACTATCAAGACGCTATGACTTCCTGATGCCCATCTCGCCGCACTTCGTTTCCTTCGCTTGGCGATACCTCAACGCTCACTCGTTGTGTTCGCTCCCTGGCAGACGAGTGAGCCGCCAGGGCCTGGAGTTGGTGACCCGGTATCTCCGGCCGGGATCTCATTGAGGAGACAACAGGATCTCCCAAGTTCCTGGGGAACCTCAATGGTCCGTTTGCCATGTTCCAACCCGACGCCGGCAGGACTGCTTGCACCAGACCATAGAGTGCGGCAGCGTGGCCCCTGGTCATCGAAAGGCAGAGGCTCCCACGATTGGGTCTTTCGACGCTCAATAGCATGGCTTTCGGACTCGCTGTCTACGCTTCGCAGGGCCGGTTACCCGACACCACGCAAGACTCGCTTCCAGTTGCTGGTCAAGCTCTACTGGACGGGATTCCCACCCGCAAGGTTCCGATGAAAGGTTTCAAATTTGTAGTTTACATTTCATTCCCCTTTCCCAAGCTTTCTTGCGCAATCGATGCAACCGACGCGCTGAAATCAATCGCGAGCCGAATGAAATTTGGGGAGATTACATGCCTTTGTCGATCAGCAAGTTTGACGCAGATTTAGGCCAGAAAGAGACTCTAGGCGGAAGTGAAATGAGAATCCAAACCATCGCGGGATAGGACACGCTCTGAAATTCCAGGTTGAATGGAAAGTGGTTCGGCTTTGCTACCACTGGAAGCCGCAAATTCCGTCGCGAGTCGATTTTCGATTCGCGTTCATCCGTGGTGGAGAGCGAACGTGATTGGCTGGTTACCAACCGCAGGTCACGCAAAGGTAGCCGAAGAGGTTATGTGTTTGGATCTGGAGCGACGTCGGACGATGTGCCTGTCAATTCTTGGAGACTGCCTTAGGATCGGGTATCTTAGGGGCCTCACAGAAATGCATCCCTGACGCCTGGCTGCCTGGATGCCGTTAGAAGATCTGGGTAGTGCTTCCAATTCTGGAACCACGCCTGAAGTAACAGAGGAATCGTTAGCGGATGATTGGAAAGACCGTCGGACATTATCTAATCATCTCCAAGCTGGGCGCCGGAGGGATGGGCGAAGTCTTTCTGGCCGAGGACACACGGCTGGAGCGTAAGGCGGCGATCAAGTTTCTGCCCGCCGATACGGCAAGCGACCCTGCGCTGCGACAACGGTTTCTCAAGGAAGCCAAGGCCGCCTCGGCGCTGAACCATCCGCATGTCTGCATCGTGTACGACGTCGGCGAGACCGACGACGCCGTGCCCTTCATTGCCATGGAATTGATCGAAGGGGATTCGTTGGATCGGGTGAGTCAAGATGGGCCGATGAATATTGAGCGGATCATTGAGATCGCGTCCCAAGTTGCCGACGCGCTCGACGCGGCCCATACCAGCCGAATCGTGCATCGCGATATCAAGCTCGCTAACATCTGTGTGAACGAGCGGGGGCAGGTGAAAGTGCTCGACTTCGGGCTGGCCAAACGAATGCCGACAGAGACGCCCGATGAGGACGGTGTGACGGCCGAGTTGCAGCAGACCCGTGACGGACAAGTTCTCGGCACACCGACATATATGAGCCCCGAACAGGCGTTGGGAAAAGATCTGGATCACCGCACCGACATCTTTTCACTCGGAGTGGTGCTGTATCGGCTTACTACCGGCCGACTGCCTTTTGCCGGCGCCAATTTCGCCGAGATCGTTAACAAGATCGTCCACGCTCAGCCGACGGCGATCGCACGTCTGAACTACGATGCACCCGCGGAGCTGGAACGCATCACCTTGAAGTGTTTGCAAAAGGCTCCGGAGCGACGGTATCAATCAGCACGCGAGCTGATGATCGATCTGCAGAATCTGAGGCGGGCATTGGATGAAGGTCGCGATCAGCTGGGCGCGACTGAGTCAATCGAGGTCACCAAGGACTTGCATCCATCCGTCACCGTCACGCCGCCGACAACGGATGAGATCAAGGCGAGCGACATCTTTATCAGTTGGCGCAGTTGGATGATCAACCACTTTCCGAGGGCAAGGAGGGCTGGGTGACGCAATTCCGGCGGAACCTCAAAGTGCGCCTTGAGCAACTCTCCGGCGAAACGGTCAAACTGGCCAGTTATCCCATGTCGCCGGGCGATTCCCCCGTCGATGAGACGGTGATCAAACAGTTGCCCGACAGTAAGACAATGGTATCGGTGCTTTCGCCGCCATTTGCAAAGTCCAGTGGCTGCCGCCGAGGGATCGAGGAGTTTTGCGAGCAGACGCAGCGTAGCGGGAGTTTTTACGTCAAGGATCGGCCGCGTCTGTTTAAGGTCTTGAAGACTCCGATCGATGATGGCGCTTTGCCGCCACACGTCGACGATGTTCTTCGCCGCCTGGTCCCATTCGAATTCTACGAACGCGATCCCGAAACGGGCCGATTTCGAGAGTTCGACGAGACGTTCGGTGAACAGGCTCGCCAGCGGTATTACGAGAAGGTTTACGATTTGGCTTACGAGATCGCACTGGTGCTGAGGTATCAACGTGACTCACTACTCGATGACAATCCCTCTGCCGCGTCTGGGAAGCGCATCTATCTGTCCGAAACAACCTCGGATCTGCAGGACGAGCACGACCGCCTACGACGCGAGCTGCTGGAACAGGGGCACGTCGTTCTGCCTGATCGACCGTTGCCGCTGGTTGCCGGTGAGTTTCAAGATGCGGTGCGGGCCTACCTCGAGCAGTGTGACCTGGCGATTCACTTGATTGGCGGGCGATACGGATTGGTTCCTGAGGACATGAACTTGTCGGTGGTCGTGGTCCAAAATGCCTTGGCTGCCGAGCAAAGCAAACAATCCAACTTGGAGCGATTGATTTGGATGCCACGCGATCTGAGGCCCCGCGATGATCGTCAAGCGGCATTTGTTCGACAGATCACCGAAGACCCCGATACCCAGCGAGGAGCGGATGTCATCGAGGATACGTTAGAAAACTTGAAGGAGGTCATCGAAGACAAGTTCAAGGAAGACGAAGTCGCGCCGTCAGTCCCAACGGGCGCTGAGCCCGGGGCGCAGGTCCCCCGCGTCTATCTGATTTGCGATCAGCGCGATGAAGCCGCCGTCGAGTCGATCGAAGATTTCTTTTACGAACAGGGAATTGAAGTCAGTCTGCCCGACTTTGGCGAAGACGAGTCGGCCGTGAGTCAAATCCACTGGCAGCACCTCGAGGACTGCGACGCCGTGCTGGTCTACTACGGCTTGGGCAGCAAGTCCTGGGTCGATATCAAATTGCGGGATCTGATTAAAGCAGTTGGTTACCGCAAGGGCCGGCCGATCGATCATCAGGCCGTTTTGATCGCTCCACCGATCGACCGTCGAAAAGAACGTTTCCGAACGCTGTCGGCAGAAATCATTCGACAGTCCAACGAAGACTTTGATCCGCAGCTACTAACGGCCTTCGTCCAGCAGATTCGACAAGGCAAGCAGGCTTCGGCCTGAACATGAGCCAGGTGATTTAGCAAGAATGGCGATGAACTCCAAACAGCAATTCAATCCGTTTCCCGGTCTGCGACCCTTCGGAATCGAGGAAGACTACCTCTTCTTCGGCCGCGAGGAGCAAGTCACCGAGCTGCTGGGACTGTTGCGCGAACATCGATTCTTGGCGGTCGTCGGCACATCCGGCAGCGGCAAATCATCGTTGGTGCGAGCTGGCTTGCTGCCGGCCTTGCACGGCGGCACGTTAACTGGGGCCGGGTCCTCTTGGGAAGTCATGCTGCTTCGTCCCGGTGGTGACCCGATCACAAACCTGGCGAGCAACCTGCTGGAGGCCGACCTGTATGACGTGGAGGATGAAGAGTCTCTGCCTCGCGTGAAAGCGACGTTGACGCGCAGTCGAATGGGCTTCGTCGAAGCGGTCAAGCAGTCTGATCTGCCGCCGGATACCAACCTGCTGGTGGTTGTCGATCAGTTCGAAGAGTTATTCCGTTATCGAGACTCTGGTGTCAGCGGCCAGGAAGGAGCGACGGCCTTCGTCAAGCTGCTGCTTGCCGCAAGCACACAGCAGGAGCAACCGATCTATGTCGCCATCACCATGCGAAGTGATTATCTGGGCGACTGCGCGCAGATTCCCGGGCTGGCCGAGGCAGTCAACGACGGCGAGTATCTGATCCCACGACTTTCCCGTAAGCAGCGTCGCGCAGCGATCGAAAAGCCGGTTCATGTCGGTGGTGGCGAGATTGCTCCGCCCCTTGTTCACAAACTTCTCAACGAAGTGGGTGACGACGCCGATCAGTTACCGGTGCTGCAGCATGCGTTGATGCGGATCTGGGACCATTGGGCGGCCGCGGGCAACACCGACGAACCGATCAGCCTGACACACTACCAGCAGGTCGGCGGATTGTCCGAAGCTTTGTCCCAACATGCCGACGAAGTCTACGCCGGGCTGCCCGATGACCGGCATCGTTTGATCGCCCGAAAGTTATTCCAAGCGATCACCGAGCGCGGATCGGACAACCGTGGGATTCGCCGGCCGACTCGTTTCGACCGTCTCTGTGAAATTGTCGGCGGCGAATCTGAAGAAGTCACGTTGGTGATCGACGCTTTTCGACGGGCCGGCCGAACGTTTCTGATGCCGCCGGAAGGGGTTGAGCTCAAGGCGGAAACGGTTGTCGATATTTCCCATGAAAGCCTGATGCGGGTCTGGCGGCAGTTGCGAGATTGGGTCGAACAGGAGTCCCAGTCAGCTCGAATCTACAGGCGTTTGGCTGATACCGCGGCCTTGCACCAGGAAGGAAAGGCTGGGCTGTATCACGATCCCGACTTGCAGATTGCGTCGTCCTGGCGTGAATCGACCAATCCCAGCGAGGCCTGGGCGGTGCGATACCACCATGATTTTGCCCAAGCGATTGCCTTTCTGGATGCCAGTCGTGAAGCGGGTGTTGCGGCCGAGAAGGAGCGCGAGGCGGCTCGTCAGCGTGAGATCGAGACGGCCCGCAAACTGGCCGCTGCCGAGCGTCAGCGAGCAGAAACGGTCAGCCAATCGGCGCGGCGTTTGCGCAGCATGGTGGGCGGGTTGGCGTTGGTGGCAACTTTGGCAGTCGTCGCTTCCCTGGTTGCGCTGAATTCCTGGCGCACAGCGGAATCCGCGAAGCGGGCGGCGATGAAGAGTGAAAGATCAGCCAACGAGAGTGCAGAGTTGGCCCGAGCAAATGCGCGGAAAGCCGAGAGTGAGGCACTGCGAGCGACTGCCAGCGAGTCGGTTGCTGAGGATGCACTGCTGAAGTTGGAGAAGAAAAAGTATTCGTCGGACATGACGCTGGCGCAGCATTCCTACGGCGACGGCACGATCGGCGCCTTGTCCCAGCGTCTGTTGGGGCACGTGCCGGAAACGGGCGATCCCGATCCTCGAGGAATCGAGTGGTATTTATGGTGGAATGCCAGCCACCAAGAATCACGCGTCGTCAACCGCATCGGCGTGCAAGTTTATTCGTTGGCGATTTCTCCCGATGGAAGATTCTCCGCCGACAGTATCTGGGGCAACTCAGTTCGTCTACGGGAAGTGTCGGACCCACAACAGGTACGCAGCGTCGGCACCAACAGTTATATAGATTCCTGGCTCGGCTTTGCTCCGGACAGTTCTCTACTGGCTGTCGTTGGCGACCGCGAGATTTACCGTTTTAGCACTGAAGATGTGAAGTTGTTGGGGAGCGTTTCAGCGCCGGAAACCGTGCGTGGTTTGTCTTTTTCGCCCCTGGGAAACGTAATGGTGTCCGGTGGAAACGACGGTCGGCTCTATTTTTGGGACACCACGAGTTGGCAACGCACCGACGTTCCCGATGCTACCGAGTCACTTCCGATCTGGAGCGTGGCCTACTCACCCGACGGCAGATATCTGGCCGTTGGAACTGACGGGGGGCGCGAAGACGATAATGCGGTGCTCGGCGTTGAGACGCCATTGGTGCTTTGGAATACGACCACTCAGTCAATTGAAAAGTCTGTCGCGGGTCACTCGGCTCGCATTACCAGTCTTGCCTGGTCGCCCGATGGCCAGTACCTCGCCTCGGGCAGTGCCGACGCATCCGTCAAGGTTTGGAAGAAAGGTTTGTCGGATCCAGTGTCGCTCGACAGCATGGCAGGGGTATCGCAGGTGGCGTTCTCGCCCGATGGAGAGTACCTGGCAGCCGGGACGGAAAAAGATAACGCCATTCGCGTGTGGAGCACTCGTAGTTGGGAACTGGTGGCGACGATCAAAGGACATTCCAGGCCGGTGACGGCAATTGCCTTTGATCCCCTCAGCGGGGAGCTTTGGTCAGCGAGCATGGATGGGTCGATCAAGACTTGGGATATCGATCGCTGTCGTCGGGACTCGTTCCAGCTGACCGACGACAGGCTGCGCACGATGCTGATCGGCGCGACCGACTCCGTGGTGGCGAGCGATGGGCGGACGCTGTTTTGTGCGGCAGCCGATCAGCCGTGCCGACGATATGACTTGGAGAACCGGACCGTATTGCCCGACTGGTGCGGCGGGCAAACTTTTCGATTCTCCAATTTTTCAGACGACGGCGCGGCGATGGCCGCTGTTGACTCAGACGGGCTGTTGAAGGTCTGGCGGACCGACAATGAGGTTCCGATTGCCGAGCTGCAAATGGCGAAGGAAGATCTTGCCTCGCTGCACGCAATGGCGGTGTCATCGAATGCATCAGTCGTTGCCTGGGCCGCGGGTTCGCCTCTTCACGTGATCATCGTCGACATCGAGACCGACACGCGTCTCAAAGTGCCGACCGGCGTCAGTGTCCAGAGTTTTTGGGAATTCTTGAAGATCTCTCCCGATGCGAAGCAACTGATTTTAAAGAGTGGTTTCACTTGCAGTTTACTGGACAGAAACGGACTGAAATCTGACGTGACGGGTCAGCCAGAAGTAAAGATTCTACGTCAATACTCTTTGGCTAAAAATTGTGCATTTTCGCCCAACGGGAAACTCGCTGCCTTTCCAACCTTCGATTGCAAAATTCACCTTTATGACGTTGAAACAGGCCTAGGCATCAAGACGCTCGAGGGACATTCCGATCAAGTTACGTGTGCTGTTTTCTCTCTGGATGGGCGCCGACTTTTGTCCGGCAGCGAGGACGGCACGGTGCGCATCTGGGACGTCGAGACAGGCGATTCGCTCACGACCCTGCAAGCGCATGCCGGCGCTGTCGACTGGGTGGGGGTCGGAAATGACGAAGGTCAGATTATCTCGCTGTCTCATGCGGAGGGAACGGTCCGAGTCTGGGGCGCCTTGTCTCGGGAGGAATTGGCCCAGAGTGAAACCTATTGGCGAGAACTTGCGTTTTACCGCGAGCAGGCGGGTCGATCCGAACAGGTCCTCGACGCCTATGACCAGGCCATTCGGCTTTCACCCGGTGATGCCGAGCTTCTTCTGTCCCGGGCTGAACTGAACAGCAATCTGGATCGGACCGATGCGGCCGTGGCCGACTATATCAGTGTGATTGCTTTGGGTGACGCTGACTCGGCGAAGGTAGATGCTGCAAAATCACTTGCTACGCGAACACCACTGTCGGCAGGCTCCAGCAAGCATCCACGGTTGTGGCGGTATTCCGTCGAGCAGCCAGGAGCAGACTGGATGGAGCCAGGATTTGACGACTCCTCCTGGAAGACGGGTGAATCGCCGTTTGGATCAGACGCTGGCGACAAGACCATTTGTCGCGGCCCCGATATCTGGCTCCGCCTCGAGTTCGAAGTGGCCAAACCCATTAACAAGCCACTGTTCATAGACGCCCATATCGACGACATCGCCGAATTCCACATCAACGGTGTTCACGCGGGTGACGGCCGCTGGATTGGTCAGGGCATGCAGCAGCTCTACCAAAAGATCAGCTGCTCTGCCGAGGTCGTCGCGGCGATTAAGCCCGGACGAAACGTCCTTGCCATCCACTGCCATGACACCGGCGGGGGTGGCGCTGGCATCGACGCAGGGTTGTTTCTTGACGAGGGGGGGCAAGCCTGGATCGACCGGTTGACTGAAGCGATTGACGAAGACCCGGCAAACGTTCATCTGCTGAAGGCGCGAGCGCTCGCTCATCGAGAACAGGGGAAAACCGAACTTGCCGCCATCGATGAGGCCACGATGCTGCCAGTCCTTCAGCAAGCCGTCGCAGCAGATTTGAATGACCCTGATGTTGTCTGGCCAAAATCGCCCGGACTGCTGGCCGACGCCTTGCTGGCGGGCCATCAACGAGAAGGGTCAAGTGATTGGCACGTTCTTGACACCGTAGAAATGAGCTCACTCGGTGGCGCCACGCTGACGCGGCTTGACGATGGCTCGGTGCTTGCCAGCGGAATCAATCCCAATAGTGATGAATACGAGATCATCACGGAGACCGATCTATCGGACGTTTTTGCGATCCGGATCGAGGCGCTGACCGACGCATCACTGCCGAACCGTGGTCCAGGTCGAGATAGCACGAAGGATCGAGGCAACTTCTCGATAGAAGGTCTCCAAATTAGCTCCGCTCCTCGGTCGCAGGGGGAGGCCATGTCGCCAGTGGAATTCGTGAAAGCGTGGGCGGACTACAACCAGCATCCGATCGAAAGACTCCTTGAGGGTCACTGGAATACCGGCGGACAAGGCGGACAGCCGCACTTGGCGACTTTCCTCGTCAAGCCGATCAGCCACGCCGATGGTGCGCGACTGGTTTTTCGTATGAAGTTTCAATCGGATCCGGAGTGGCCCGGACAGAATCTCGGTCGGTTTCGCTTGTCGGTCGCCGCCGATTCCGCTGCCTGGCGAAATACCGTCCTCGCCGGCGGAGGAGGGAATTTCGACGGCGATTGGGGCAGGTTAGCCGCCGCGTACCAGCTCGTCGGCGAAACGCAGGCCCTTGAGCGTCTGATGGACCACAAACCACAAGCCGCCGTGGGTATCGGAGACCTGTACGCGTCCGCCGATGACTGGGAACAGGCCATCGCCTCTTATAGCCGGCTGATTTCGCCCGATGCAACCGATGCCAGTCTGTTGGTCAAACGGGGCGAAGCGTATGCGAGATTAGAGCAATGGGACAAGGCCCAGGCGGATTGGCAGCGTGCGTCCAAGCTGCAACCTGGAATTCTGCAAGAACCGTTCGACCATTTGCGATTGCAGCAACAGTGGCAATCCGCGGCGATGATCGGACTTCTGTTGATCGAAGAGAACCCCGATGATGGTTGGCGGTGGCTTCGCACGGCTCCATCCCTTGTACTGGCTGGGGACGAGACGGGTTATCAAGCGTTTTGCGCTGCCATGCTAGACCAGTTTGCTGAAACGACGAATGTCCAACACGCGGAGTTCACCTGTAAGTCGTGTCTATTGATGCCCGACGCAGTCGATGATTCCCGGTTACCATTGAAAGTATTCACCACGTTACTCGATCGTGGCGATGCACCCACGGGTCTTCTCGCGTGGTACTGGTCGACCCGCGCTTTGGTGGCCCACCGTCGCGGCGACCAAATTGAGACTGAGCGCTGCGTACAGCTGGCGTTTGAATACAACACAACTCCACCGGCACTCGCCCTAACCTATTCGATCTCGGCCCTAGCAAGGTTGGACAGTGGCGACGAGTCCGGCTCTCGTGAGGCACTCGGCCATGCCATGGAGATCATCAATCAAGAATTGCCAGCGGCCGATGCCGACGAAGTTCACAACTGGACCATCGCGCTGATTCTGGCCCGCGAAGCCGAGAAGCTACTAGAAGACGAGCAGAACTGATCCTGAACTTAAGGTATCAAAACTACCCGAAAAGATGCAGGCGCGCTAACGCCTAACTCACTTCGGTTGGACCAACATACTGCACGAACATTCACCGCTCCGACGCTGCGGTGCGGACACCGATGCAGTTTCGCGGCCTCGGCGCAGTTTCCCGAGATTCTCGTCCGGGATTTTGAGAAGAGTGCGGCGGAGGATTTCCGCCAGCTGCGGTAGGGCGATGCATCCGACGCGCTTAGAACCGTGTGCAACGGGGTTGGTAATGGTAGACGCACGGCCCTTGCTTGGAAGTTTTCCGATAGACAACGTGGAGAGACATTGCCTCTTTCTATCACTCCTGAAAGTAAGATTCCTCAATCGTTCGCCACGAAGGACTGCGTCGTTGCGCCCGAACGATGCGGAGAATGCGCACTGCATCGCCGTCGATGGTGAATAAGACTCGGAACACATTCGGCCTCCGACCAAAGTGCAGTTCTCGAACTTCCAAGAACACGCGTTTTGACTCGCGGGCGATCGGGCATCGTTCCGGCGTGCGATCGAGTGATTTCAGTTGCTCGACGAATCGCTCATACCATGTGGAAGCCTGATCGCCGCCATTCTTCCACACGAACCGGTAGTACTGCTCCAGATCGGCCATCGCGTGCCGATGAATGATGACCTTGTGAGTTGGTTGGCTTACTCATTGCTTCCTTCGACCTTACCGCGAATCAGATCGACCGCCTGATCGATGGGCATGCCGACGTCACCCGATTGCCAGTCGTCGATCGCCGCTTTTAGCTTCGAGACGTCTTCGTCAAATTCGTCAAGGCTAGCCAACGCTTCACGAAGGACGGTCTCTTCATCCGCATACGTACCGGATGCGACTTTCGCATCGATCGCAGCTTGAACATCATCTGGGATTTTTCGGATCATGGCGTGATTTCTTTTTAGAGCGGAGACATCCCGATTGTAACCGAGCAACTGCATCACATCGACACTTGCAGTCTTCGGCGGTAATTTCGCTGCACTTCCGGTCCGAAATAGCCGGAGATTTGGTAGAAATTGCGATGAAGCTGCCGACCGAAATCCGGGAGGGCCAGGTGGCCGTGGGTGATTTCTCACCCACGGCTCCCACAGATCCGGACGTGCGGACATTACCGCATCCGGTTCCTCTAATGATGGATTCGCCATGCAGCAACGCCGCATACCCGGAATGCTATCCTGGGCCGTGTCGGTGATACGTGATTCCAAGTACGAAGCCTCGGACGTATTTCCCGACCCAGGGTCCAACATCAGGCACCCCTTTCGGTTTTGCCTTCCCTCCACCGGGTCCTGCGGGACCAGTTCCCCGGCTTCATCACTAAGTGCACTGTTTGACGGTTCGACCCGATGGCGGCCGGAGGTTCGTGCATTATTTATCGGTGCACTGGTAGGTGCGCTCGCATGGTTTTCCCCGCACATGGTCGGCGGCGGCGATACGATTTCCCAGCAGGCGCTCGTCGGTGGAATCGGGCTGACCGCATTGCCCCTCATTTTTGCCATTCGGTTTCTACTCGGCCCGCTTTCCTATGCCGCGGGCACGCCTGGTGGCCTGTTCGCACCTATCCTTGCATTGGGGGCCTGCCTTGGCCTCGGTTTCGGTCTGTTGTGCCCACAGTTCGTGGCAGATTCCGGTGCGACCCCAATCACCTTTGCGATCGCCGGTATGGCCGCTTTTTTAACCGCAACGGTTCGAGCGCCAGTTACCGGAATGATCCTGATCTTCGAGATGACCGGTGCTTTCAATCAGGCGTTACCGATGCTCTGGGCTTCATTCGCGGCGATGTCCGTTCCCACATTGATGGGGAATTCTGCCAATCTACGACTCCATGAAGGCTCGCACCATCGACGTAGCAAAGACAATGTGATGGCCGATCGCCTGCAACAACTACACCGCATGCCATGAAGGGATGTAAGTCCTGAAGGAGGAGTCGAGTGAACAGTAAGCCATTTGAAACACTGCAAAAAAACGCAGGCCCGCGTCAAGACACGTCAGATGGAACCAAGAGAGATACACAGCTTCCTCCTTCCCTTCGAAGGATTGTCGGGGTTCATAGCTTGGCCGTGCTGCTGACGCTGGTGCTGTTTTGTTTTCATGTGGTGGTGATTTTTGATGTGATCGCCGAGATACTCCGTTGCAAGCCATGGCTACTGGAGCACATGAAACCGAAAGATGCCGGCAAGGTTCTCCTCCTCGGTTGCTTCTTCGCACTCTTGTCGGCGCACGTGATTGAGGCCGCTGTATGGGGCCTTTTTTTGCGTTGGACCAAGCTGTTACCCACTGTTACCGACGGTATCTACTTCAGCGCTGCATCGATGACAACGCTGGGCTACGGCGACATCCTGCTGAAGTATCCCTGGAGACATCTCGGCACGCTGATCGCGATAACCGGGGTGCTGATGTTTGGCTGTTCGACAGCGTTCTTGTTCGTGGTTCTACAGGAGTCTGAGTCTGGCACGAACTCATCTAGAGCAGTTCATCTACTCGAACCACCCTCGCAAGTACAGGTACGCGCCTGTCAGCAGGGCAGTGGCCAGCATGAAACCGATGACAAACCAGTATCCACCCGGGACGCCCATGCCGGGTAGATCGGTGAAATTCATGCCATAAATCGCTGAGATTAGCGATAGTGGCATCAGCACGGCAGATAGAACTGTGAGGAATCGCAAGCGATTGTCGACTCGTTTCTGTAATGACAATTCGTAGTCGCGTTCGAGGCTGCTAACACGAGCTTCAGCACCGTCGATCAACTGTCCGGCGAGTTCGGACAGACGCAGCAATTCGTGAAAGAATTGCGACTGCTGACGAGCACTGAAGGCTTCCGATTCGACCGTTTGCAGTAAACCAGTACAGTAAATGTGGTCATCATGAACGGCAGCGTAATGATTAATTCTCCTCCGCAATGCGGAAATCATTTGCGGGTCAACGTCTTCGAGACTCTCATGGCTGATCTGATCCAATCTCTCCGCCTCGGCACGCACATCAAGAGCAGCATCGACATTGCACCTGCCGATTTCCACCAACACGTAGTAGAGGAGCGCCGACGAGCTTTCGGCATACAAGGGAACTTCTTCATCCAGACCGCTGATGATGTCCTGTATTGTGTGTAGCGGATCCCGATGAATGGTGATGATCGTCGTATTGAGGCAGATCACCGACAGGTAAGGTTTCTCCGACTCGTCCCAGCCGAGATGCGTTGGTAGCTCGAAGTACAAAGCGTTACGTTGTGAGATGAAACGCGAGCTCCGCTCGGGCTTTAGACAGGCGTTGAGCACCAATTCGTGCAAATCCAGTGGCTCCAGCAATTGCCGCAGGTCCTGCTGGGTTGCTGCTTCCACGTCGATCCACCGTTGCGTGTCGTCTTGCTGCCACGACGCCAAAAGCTCCGTCTCGTTCAACGCTTGGAGCGTTGCCTTACTGCTGATCCCGAATACTCTTACGTTCATGGCTTAAAATGGATCCTGCCATCGCGTGACGGTGGCCGCGAGAATCGCCACCAGCATCAACGGATTGCAACCCGTTCTTCCCTTTGAAAAAGACACGGCATCTAGTTGTTGATCTTAGGTGCGCTTTGCAGCGAGTCGAGTACCTGGTCGAGGCTGAAGCTACCCGGCTTTTGCCGTGGTGGGAACTCCTTAAACGTTGCCAGATGCTGCGAGACGAAGCCCTGCGCCGGGACCAGCACAAACGCATGGTCGACGCGCCAGCGACCGTAGTTAACCGCCTCGTGGTCGGCCCGCTCGAACGGGTCGGTTCGCAAACAGAACAGCTTGGGAAAGCGTAACGTGACCAGCGGATCTTGCCACACATCCAGCCCGTGCGCGCGCTGCTCTTGAAACACGATCTTCCAGCGGTCGTAGCGCAGTCCGCTGAGATTGCCGTCGTCTGTCCAATAGAAGAATTCCTTACGCGGCGCTTGATCGACTTCGCCCTTGAAGTAAGGAAGAAGGTTGTAGCCATCGAGGTGGACCTTGTAGTCACGATCAAGGGCGCGATGGCCGGTCAGCAATTTGTCCTTGATGTCCGGTTCGCCGACGGCGGCCAGCAGCGTCGGCAACATGTCTTCATGCGAAAAGATGTCGTTGTAGATCGTACCGGGCTCGATCACGCCAGGCCAGCGAATCAGGCAAGGGACGCGGTAGCCCCCTTCCCAGTTCGAGTTTTTTTCGTTTCGAAACGGGGTCGTGCCGCCGTCGGGCCAGGAGAAACATTCGGCGCCGTTGTCGGTCGAGTACATCACGATCGTGTTCTCATCGAGCCCCAACTCCTCCAGCTTGTCCAGGATCAGGCCGACATGCGCGTCGTGTTCGACCATGCCGTCGGGATAAATCCCCAAACCAGTTTTTCCTTCCGATGCTTTCTTGAGGTGCGTCCAGATGTGCATGCGAGTTGAGTTCCACCAGAGAAAGAACGGCTTGTCCGCTTGCTTGGCACGGTCAAGAAAGTCGATCGCGCCGGCGGTCACATTGTCATCGATCGTTTTCATGCGTTCGATCGTCAACGGTCCGGTGTCCTCGATCTTTCCGTCGGCGGTCGAGCGGATCACCCCGCGCGGGCCGTACTTTTTTTTGAATTCCGGATCCTTGGGATAATCGGGATGTTCAGGTTCTTGCTCGGCGTTGAGGTGATAAAGATTGCCGAGGAATTCATCGAACCCGTGATTGGTGGGCAGCATCGAGTCGAGATCGCCCAGGTGATTCTTACCGTATTGGGCGGTCATGTATCCCTGATTCTTCAGCAACCCGGCGATGGTCGGATCTTTGATCGAAAGGCCCTCTTTCGCGCCGGGCAGGCCGACCTTCAGCAAGCCGGTGCGCAGCGGGCTTTGGCCAGTGATAAAAGCGGCGCGGCCGGCGGTGCAGGACTGCTGCCCGTACCAATCGGTGAACAGCCCGCCTTGTCTGGCGAGGCGGTCGATGTTGGGCGTTTTGTAGCCCATCATGCCGCGATGGTAGCAACTCGGATTATTCCACCCGATGTCGTCGCCCCAGATGATCAGGATGTTCGGTTTTTTTTCCGCTGCCAGAGCATTGCTGGACGTCGAAAGAGCCAGCGCGCTCACAAGCAGGGCGGCGAGGAAGCTCTGTTGATTGATGGTTTTCATGCCGGTGGACTTAGGAATTGGGAGTCATGTGTCAAGTTCTGCAAATGGGTCATGGCTGGAGTCGGCCATCCCGCTAAGCGGGACGCTCCACTTTGTTTTGCACTACGAACCGGCTCCAGCCGGTCTTCGCAAAACAACGGGCGCCCCGCACCTGGGCGCCCGCTTCGTCAAATCGGGTTCGTCGTGATGCCCGATCAGGTCAAGCAGATGAAAGGACCGCGGGCGCCGCCTCGTCAGAGATAACCCGCGCGTTTCACAATCGAAACGATGGCCTAGCAGCCTGTTGATTCTTAATCGTCGCCGATCGCTCCGCCGATCGTAGCGTCCAAAACGCAACGTTTGCGGCGCAAACGGCGACGCTGGGAGTCCGATTTTTCGAAAATCAACAGGCTGCTAGCCGCCAAGGGCTTTGACCTTTGGCCGCCGACTGCTTAGTGAGCAAACGCGTCTTTAAGCTTCTCTTCCTGCTCGTGCGAGAGGTTGCTGGCGATGACTTCAAACTTTGGCGCTTCCTTGAACGCTTCCTCCACCCGATCGCTCGTCACCTGTCCGACCAGCAAGAAGAGTGCCGAGGTTCCTTCGGTCACCTTGCCGCGGACGTTCTCAATGAAGTCCTTGCCGATACCGTAATCGGCCCACGAGGCGCTGAGCGCGCCCATCGCGGCGCCCCAGGCGGCGCCCAGGAAGGGGACGAAGAAGATGAAACCGATCAACATGCCCCAGAAAGCGCCGTACCAAGCGCCGCCGCAGGCACCCTGGCCGTGGTGAGTTTTGGGCTTCTTCTTGCCCTCGGGCCACGTCACGGTGGCAATGTCTTGGATTTCAAGCAGATGTTCCTTCTGTAACTTGGCGGCGATCGCCAACCCCTCATCGGCGCCCTCGGGGGTGTCAAATTTCAGGACGACAAGTGTTGATGCCATGATCTCTTTTCCTATCTAGAGTAAACGAACTGAGTTGTGCGAAGCCTACGTGGCGACGTTGAGTATTTCGCTGGTGTCCCGATTTGGTTCTTGTCTTGCTGCCAAGCAGCCCCATATACATGCCTCAGTTGAACGTCGCCGGCCCGCGAAGTTGCCGGCGGTCTCGTAGCGAACGACAGCCTGCTTCACGATCGCGGACTATTCGTCAAAGGCGAAGATGCGACTCCAATCGTTCTTCATGCTGATAACGATCCAGCCTTGCTTAATTGCTTCGTCATACAATGCCTGCGTGAAGGTGCCGACCTTGGTATTCGGTAATCCAAGCGCAGGCCCGTAAGCGTATTCTCGCTCGGCATCGTCGTGCAAAACGATCATCGAGAGACGCTCGCCACTGCCGGCCTTTGTGTACTCGAGCATCTGTTGGTCGCCGGTGGAGTTCCCAACCGCCATGAACGGACGGCGGCCGATCATCAGATGAATGCTTTCGGGTTTGCCAGCGTTATTGTCGTTGACCAGGAGTTTTGGCTCCTTCGTCAGAAATGGTTTGCCATCTTTGTCATAGCCATATGTGGTCCCGACCGCAGAGCCGACAACCTGCTCGGGCGAAATGCCATAGGTCTGCTTGGAATACTGACGCACAAAGTCCTGCCCACCGCCCGTGACGATGTAGGTTTTGTAGCCGTTGGCGCGGAGATATTTCAGCACTTCCTGCATGGGGAGATAGGTCAACTCCGTGTACGGCTTCTTCCATCGCGAATCCTTCGCGCCGGCGAGCCACTGCTTCGCCTCGTCGCGGAATGTCTCGACCGACATCCCCGTCGACGTCGCAATCGCGATCTTTTCGATGTCGGGCAATGTCAGCTTCTTCATCGCGGCGCGATCACCGTGAAGCAGTTCCAGTACGGTGCTGAATGGCCCGACTTCGGCGAGTTCCGGCTTTTCCTTGACCAGCGCGGGCACGCGCTCGAGACAATACATCACCTGCGAATACATCGGGTGCTCGACCCACAGCGTGCCGTCCTGGTCGAACGTAGCGATGCGTTCGGCGGGAGGCACGAATTGCGGACTGGCCTGGCTGGTCGTCGACTCGACGAAGTCAAGGATCGCTTGCTTCGCGGCCCCGTCGTTCCACGAAGGGAGCGGGTCCTGGGCGAGAGTGTCGGTGACGTGAAGCAGGAAAACGGCGAGCAGAGCAAAGCAAAAGAATCTCGTCTTCATTTGCGTGAAGTCCGAATGTGGTTGGGTGAGCTATGTAGTTGATTGACTCTGGTAGCTGCGGAGCAATCGCATCTGACAACCCGGGCGCAGCGCAAATCGTGGCTTTTGCGAAACGATTCGCTAAGCACATGTTCAACAGTCTTACGGTCTAACGAGATCCGTTCACCCTCTCGCGTCCGACTCTCCGAGAGGGAGAGTGATAGGAGTTACACTCGATCACTGTTGGCCAAGTGCTTATACCTCGAGTCAAAAAGAAGGGCGGGCGCCCGGTTGGAACGCCCGCCTGAAAATCAAGCGATCAATCGCTGGGATGACCGGAGGTGGAAATCCCCCGCTTCTGGGCTTCGATCTGCTCCATGACTTGGCTCAGGTTATAGGACGGAGGTGCCTGCATCGGCGGAAACTCCTCAAAGGACTCCAGGTGTTTCAGCGCAATCAGCTGGCCGATCGGGAGCATGTTCCAGTCGTACTGGTACGCAGTCATCGGCGCGGCAATCGAACCACCCATATTCATGGCGATCTTCACGTCGGAGCCGACCGCCTGCTCGAACGGATCACGCTTGATGTTCTGCACCTGAGTCCAGGCGTAATTGACCAGCGGATAGAGCCAGCCCTCCGCGCCGGGGCCCGCCATCGAATAATACATCTTCCAGTTCTTGTAGCGCACCGCGGAGAGCGTGGCACCCGAGTAGTAGATGAAGGTCTCGCGGGCGGACTTGTCGGTCTTGTTCGTGAGATAATCGATCTGGTTGACGCCGGCCAGCTTGGTCTTGACGAATTTCGGGTATTTCCCGGCCATAATCTGCTCGTTCGAGCTCGTCGCCCTTGGGTCCGCCGGCGATCTCGGTCAAGGTCGGCATCCAGTCGTAGGACGCGAACATCTCCTTGTAGAGGGTGCCGGGCTTGATGTGTCCGGGCCAGCGGATGACGCAAGGGGCGCGGTAGCCGCCTTCCCAGGCCTGGCCCTTCTGGCCTTTGAACGGCGTCACGCCACCGTCAGGGAAGGTAATCGCTTCGGCACCGTTGTCGGTGGTGAAGACGATGATCGTGTTATCCATCTCGCCCATCTCTTCGAGCTTCTTGAAGACATAGCCGATGTTGTCGTCCATCTGCTTCATGCCGGCCTCGTTTGAACCCCAGTCCTTTCCACCCGTCGTTCCCAGCATGGCTTCATACTTGGGCGAGAGTACCGTCGTGACGTGCATCCGCGCCGGGTTGTACCAGCAAAAGAACGGCTTGTTGGTCTTGTCGGGATCGTTGCGGTCGAGCCAGTCGATGACTTTGGCCGAGATTTCTTCGTCGATTGTCTTGGACCGTTCCAGCGTCAATGGACCGGCGCTGGTGACTTTTTGATTCGCTTGCGTGCCGTCGGATGGAAGTGCATGAGAGAATCGGTCGCGGTGGGATCATGCTGATCGTGGTATTCATGTCGACTGAGCCTGGGGGATCCGTCAGGCCCGGGATCGGTGTGTTCTTGGCCGGAGGCGCGATGGCCTGCGTTTCCGGCGAGCTGTTAATGTCAGGGAAGCTCACCTGTTGCATCGCATCGAGGTGATACAAGTAGCCCCAGTATTCCTGAAAGCCCTGCGCCGTTGGCAGTGACTCAGCGTGGTCGCCCAAGTGGTTCTTTCCGAACTGACCCGTCGTGTAGCCCAGATTCAAGCAGGACCTTGGCGATCGTCGGTGTGCCATCACGCAGCCAGGCCGGGCTACCCGGAAGCTGGGGGACGGTGAGGCCGACACGGACCGGATACATGCCGGTGAAGAATGCACAGCGCCCAGACGTGCAGCTCTGCATGGCGTAGTAGTCCATGAATCGGCCACCTTCTCTAGCCAGCCGGTCGATGTTGGGCGTTTCTCCGACCATCAAGCCCTGGTGATAGGCACCGACATTCATGATGCCGATGTCGTCACCCATGATGAACAGAATGTTGGGTTTCTTGTCTTGTCCTTGTGCCATGCCGGTTGTCGCGATGACAGCAAAGACCGCGAAAACTCTCGCGATTGATTTCATGATGTTTCTTCCTTAAAGGACTAATAGTACAAACAGGTGTTTTTGGGATCGAAGTTGGGTTTGAATTGCTTTTTGTCGAATTGATATGCCCGCGTCTCGCCTCCTTCATTCAAAAGGTTGGTTCGTGTTCATTCGCTTAAATCGATTTTCGAATCACTATTGTTCGGTTTTTCGATCGAAATTTCGGCGTCCGGCGAAACATACGTTTGGCCGGACAGCACGTGCGTAATGCAGGGAATCAGGTCACGCGCCATGCAACGCTTGAGGACAAATCCCGCTGCGCCGGCATCAACGGTTTCGCTGACGGCGTCGGCTTCGTCGTGAACACTGACGACGATAAAATCAAGTTCGGGAAATTTGCTGCTGATGGTTCTGGCAACATTGAGTTCTTTGAAAACAGGCAATGACAAATCAACAATCAGTAATCGAGGTTCGACCTTGCTGACGACTTCGACCAGCGAGATTTCATCTCCCACCATGACTATCGAATCGAACAAGTCCTGGATCAGATTGCGAATTCCTCCCAGCAATTCCTGGTTCGCTTCCGCAATTACAACGCAGCTTGATGCCATTTGGCGACTCGCAACAAAATACGTTGATGAGTTCCGATCAATCGTTCCCTACCACTTTGGGTACCATCGTATGAGCGTGCAGCAGGGAAACTCCACTCGGAATTTTCCTAGCGGGGCGGTGGATTTTTCCCAGCGCGGGCCGGTGGCAACTCGATGAGTAAGAATAGAAAGCGAAGCGTCGGCGAGGAAAACACACGTTCGGCCCCGTTCGGCCCTCGCTCACGGGCTTGTTGATTGATTCGATTAGGAAGATGCAAAGGTGAGCCGTGTGCCGTAAGGCACCGGGTCATCCCCGCTATTCGGCCGCTTACGCGTGACGGCTCACGAAATCAACACGCCCTCACGCTGCGGGTTACGATTGTTGGGCGACGCTTCGCGTTATGATTTGTCAGCCAGTTTGTTCTTGATCGAATATTCGATCAGTTCAGCCGTCGTCTTGATATTCAATATTTCCATCGCCTTGTACTTGTGGTATTCGACGGTCTTGCGAGCCACCCCGATTTGCTTGGCAATCTCTTTGGCCGACAGTCCTTTGAGGAGATATCGCAATACCTCGATTTGCCTTTCGCTTAATTCGCGTGCTTTTTCGTTTGCTTGATTGGTGGATGCTCTCATCAATTCAAACACATCTTTGGCAATGGCCGGTGCCATGAAGATATTGCCATCAAGCGCTTCACGAATTGCGGTATTCAACTCGATGGTCGCAGAATTCTTCAGCACGTATCCCGCAGCGCCATTCTCCAAAGCTTCAACAGCATATTCTGGCTCGTTATGCATGGTCAGCATGATAAACTTCGCTCCCGAACCACCGGCCCGAATCTCGCGCAACGCTTCCGCCCCATTCATCCCGGGCATCGACATGTCGGAAACAATCACATCCGGTTTCAAATCCAGAGCGGTATTCACCAATTCATGGCCGTCTCTAACCGTTGCGACGATTTCGTATTCCGATTCCAGCAACTTGACCAAGCCATCGAGGAAAATAGGATGATCGTCGGCAACCAGGATTCTTTTGCGACTCATTGGAATCTCGATTCAGTATTGTCACGGTCGATACTTGACGAGTTTGTCCCGGCGCCATTTTCCAATCGCATTCTCACTTCTATGTTGGTGCCTCGTCCCATGGCGGACTTGATCGAAAGCTGTCCGGAACAAAGACTGACCCTTTCGCGCATGCTCGTCAGTCCAATTCCGCCTGACTTGCCGGCTGACTTGAAATCAAACCCTCGGCCTTGATCTTGCACGGAAACGCAGGCATCGCCACCGTTTTGCCAGATCCGGACGGTCGCCTTTTTGGATTGAGCGTGTTTGGCGACGTTGCGGAGTGCTTCTTGCACAACCCGGTAGCAACACAATGCTTTCTCGTCGGCTAACCCGTCGATCGGATCGGCGATCAACTCAATTTCGATTTCCTCCAAACGAGAAATGGATCTGCACTCGGAGCGCACGGCTTTGACCAGCCCCAGGTCTTCCAGGATATGCGGGTGCAAACGCCGTCCGATGTTATGCACATCGGCCGCGATTTCCACGATTTTTTGGTGCAGTTTTTCCAGA
>CAVOND010000027.1:0-101263 GCA_963697195.1 Pirellulaceae bacterium | reverse complement strand
AGACTCGGACGAAATGCAGCAAAGCTGCTCGTGTCCGCCTTGGAAAGGCGGACCTACGATCGGACCGCCAATCAACTCACAGTCTCTCCGTGGCTGTGAGTAATTTGGACCGCGTCGCTGTACCGTAGCCGAGTCTCTCCGAGACTCGGACGAAACGCAGCAAAGCTGCTCGTGTCCGCCTTGGAAAGGCGGACCTACGATCGGACCGCCAATCAACTCACAGCCTCTCCGAGGCTCGGATTTTCGCGGCAAAGCCGCGTTGAATGACGGTCTCGGAGAGACCGACCTACAGCAGAGCGGCGCCGTCCAGCTAGAATACGGGTGCCTGGGAGTGGGACTTTCGAGCTCCGCTCCATCAGCCCTGCATACCTATCCCACCGACCTGAATTCGAAATCCTGTGGTCAATCGCTGCTTCGTGCAACACGTCACCCGTTCGCTGATTCCCGCTTTCTGTCTTTTCGGTTTGGCGTTTTCGTCACGCTTGTCGGCCGACGAGATCGACTTACCAGCGCGACATCCAACCGATCTTGGCGGAGCGATGCGCCCATTGTCACGGAGTCGACGAGGCGACTCGAGAGGGCGGGCTACGGCTCGACTTGCGAGAGGGTGCCACTGCGTGGGGGCGAGTCAGGTGAACCGGCGATCGTACCGGGCAAGCCAGACGAAAGTGAGTTGATCCGCCGCGTGACAGTCCGACGATGACGGCGAAGTCATGCCGCCGCCCGACGATCACGAGCGTCTTAGCGAGACCCAGGTAGAAAGATTGAGTCAGTGGATTGAACAGGGCGCCGTGTATGACGTCCACTGGTCGTTCAAGGCACCGCAGAAAGTCGAGCTGCCGGGCGGCGAGAATCGACAATCCCGTTGACGCCTTGGTGCATGCGAAGCTGAAACAACTTGGGCTTGGCGCCTTCGCCGGCGGAGGAACCGAATGTCTTGTGTCGACGACTCTATCTCGATGTCATCGGCCTGCCCCCGTCGCCGCAAGAGCTGAAGGCTTTCGAGCAAGAGGGTTTCGCGCGACCCTCGAGAAGTTGCTGGCGAGTGAGCGTTACGGTGAGAAATGGGCCCGCCATTGGATGGATGTGGCTCGCTACTCGGATACCAATGGCTATGAAAAGGATCTGAAACGTGACCAGTGGATTTGGCGCGACTGGGTCATCCATGCCCTGAACGAGGACCTGCCCTACGATCAATTCTTGATTGAGCAGATCGCCGGAGACCTGCTGCCCGATGCGACTCAAGACCAGGTGATTGCCACCGGTTTCTTGCGCAACAGCATGATCAATGAAGAAGGGGCGATCATTCCCGAGCAGTTTCGCATGGTTGAGATGTTTGACCGCGATGGACTGCATCGGCAAGGCTGTCCTCGGACTGACGACCCAATGCGCCCAGTGCCACAGCCACAAGTACGATCCGATCACGATGGACGAGTACTATGGCATGTTCGCCTTTCTCAACAACAGCTACGAAGCACAGTCGTGGGTCTACACGCGATGACCAGCAGTCAAAGATCAAGTCGGTGAGTGACAGCATCGCCTCGGCTGAACAACGTCTCCGTGAACAAGTCCCAGACTGGCAAGCGAAGCTCGACGCGTGGGAAACCGATCTGTCCGATCAACGCATCGACTGGCAACCAATCACGTTTCATGATCTCAACAGCATCAGCGGCTTGAATCATCCTGTTCAGCAACCGGACTTGTCGGTGCTGATGCTGGGACATGCCAGTGCCGATGTCTACATGATTGCAGCACCTGAGATGCCAGTCTGCAACCGGGTTTGCGGCTGGAGGCACTGACGCACAGCGACCTGCCGTTTCGTGGACCCGGTCGAAATGGCGTCGGGGGTTGGGCGGTTCGCGAACTGGAGGTCTTCGTCAAACGGTCGCCGTCGGACGAGTGGGAAAAGGTCAAGCTGGTCAATGCGACCGCCGATTTTTCCGAGCCCGACCAGAAGCAGGAGGACGGAAAGAAGGCGGTGGGCCCGGTGACCTACTTGATCGACGGTTCGGACGAGACGCAGTGGAAGGCGGATCGCGGTCTGGGCAGACGAAATGCTCCCTCCGTTGCGGTGGTGCAGTTTGAATCCCCGCTCGATTTGCCGGCCGGATGTGAGCTGAAGATCGTGATGCGGATGAGCGACATGCTTGGGCTGCTGCCGCTTCAGTCTGACCTCGGCTGCCGAACCGAAAGCGCTGCCGGTCGACTACGAAGCGATCTTGGCAGCTGAGGTTGCGTCTGAATCACGAACGCGCGGATCAACAGGCGGCGCTGTTTCGGCCAGTGGCGCAAGGGACTTGGCGAAGCGGCTGCGATCAACGAGGAGATCGACGCAGCCTGGCAACAGTATCCACAGGCTCTGACTTCGGTGCTGCACCTGCAACAACGCGATCGACCGAAAGCCCGACAGACGCATCGCTTGGATCGAGGGAATTGGGATCAGCCGCTGGAGATCGTCGAGCCGCATGTGCCGGTGGCCTTTCACCCGCTGCCCGCCAGCGACGAGCCGAATCGACTGAAGTTTGCTCGCTGGCTGGCCGACAAACGATCGCCTTTGACGGCGCGCGTCGCCGTCAATCGCGTCTGGCAAAACATCTTTGGTGTCGGGCTGGTCGAGACCGCGGAGGACTTCGGCACGCGAGCGGCCACGCCGGAGTACCGCGAACTGTTGGACTGGTTGGCGGTCGATTTCATGGAGCATGGCTGGAGCCAGAAACAACTGCTGCGAACCATCCTCAGTAGTTCCACCTATCAACAGTCATCGCAGGTCACTCCCGAACTAGTCGAACGCGATCCACGGAATCGTTTCCTTGCTCGTGCCCCACGTTACCGGGCGGATGCCGAAGTGGTCCGCGACATTGCTCTGACCGTGTCGGGGCTGATCCATCACAAGCTTGGTGGGCCATCGGTGATCCCACCCGTTCCCAAGAACGTGTTGGACTACAACTACGTCTATCCCAGTTACTGGAAGCCTGCCGAAGGTGCCGAGCGGTATCGTCGCGCCGTGTACGGTTTCCGCAAACGCTCGATGCCCGATCCTGCGATGTCGAGCTTCGATTCGCCCAACGGCGACTTCTCGTGCGCCACGACGCGTACGCTCGAACACGCCACTGGCGGCTCTGACGGGATTGAACGAAACGATCTTTGTCGAAGCCGCGCGGGCACTTGCATTGCGGGTGCTACGTGAAGGAGGCAGCAGACGATGAAAGTCGAGTGCAATACGCTTACCTGTTGTGCGTCTCGCGTTTGCCTACCGACGACGAACAGAATGCCGTGCTGGAATTGTTGCAGTCCCGCCGACAGAAGGTTGCCGATGGCTGGCTCGATGCGCGGGCGATCACCACCGGTGATCCCGACAAGCTTCCTGAGCTGCCTGCGGAGACCACTCCCCAGGACGCAGCTGCCTGGACGATCGTGTCTCGCGTGCTGCTGAACCTCGATGAAACCGTTTCCAAGAATTAGACGTGTCGATATGGATTTCCGAAAACAACTCGACCAGGCCCGGCAGGTTCAAGCCCGCGACTTGAAGCGCCGCTGGTTCTTTCAAGAATGCGGCGTCGGGCTGGCTGGAATCGCCGCGACCAACCTGCTTGCCCGCGATGGCTGGGCGGCTGATCGCAGAGCAAGCCCTGAGCGGTCGCACGACGGCCGCTGCGGAGAATCCGCTGGCGCCCAAGGCTCCTCATTTCCCCGCGAAAGCCAAACGTGTGATCTACATGTTCCACGCAGGAGCGCCCAGCCAGCTGGAACTGTTCGACCACAAGCCGGAACTGGCGAAACGCGATGGCCAGTTGCCGCCGGCCGAACTGTTGAAAGGCTATCGGGCGGCGTTCATCGATCCCAACTCGGCGCTGCTCGGTCCGAAGTACAAGTTCGCTCCGCAAGGCCAATGTGGCATGCAGTTGAGCGAGCTGCTGCCGCACACGGCAAAGATCGTCGACGACATCTGTCTGGTGCGATCGCTCCACACCGAAGCGGTCAATCACGCGCCGGCCCAGATCATGATGAACACGGGATCGCAGCAATTTGGGCGTCCCAGTTTTGGATCCTGGGCGTTCTATGGTTTGGGAAGTGAATCCGAAGACCTTCCCGGCTTTGTCGTGTTGACGAGCGCCAAGGGGACCAGCGGCGGGGCCAGCAATTACGGTTGTGGATTCCTGCCAACGCTCTACGCGCGGAACGCCGTTTCGCGGCGCCGGAGATCCCGTTCTGTATCTCTCCAATCCGCCCGGGTTCGATCAGGAAACGCAACGATCCAGTCTGGATACGCTGCGCCAACTCAATCAGCAATCGCAGCAGGCGTTAGGCGACCCCGAAATCGCCTCGCGTATTCAGAGCTACGAAATGGCGTATCGTCTGCAAATGAGTGCGCCGGAGTTGATGGATCTTGCCAGCGAGCCAAAGCACATCCTCGAGATGTACGGCATCAAGGATCCCAACGAGGTGAGCTATGCCAGAAACTGTCTGCTTGCGCGGCGGTTGATCGAACGCGACGTGCGGTTTGTGCAATTGTTCCACGAGGCGTGGGACCAGCACGGTAACCTGACGAAAGATGTCAAGAAGAATGCAGGCGATACCGACCAGGCGAGCGCGGCGCTGGTGAACGACCTGAAGCAGCGCGGCTTGCTGAAGGATACGCTGCTGATCTGGGGTGGCGAGTTCGGGCGAACGCCGATGGTCCAAGGCGGCAACGACGGACGCGATCACCACAATCGTTCTTACTGCATGTGGCTCGCCGGAGGCGGTATCCGCGGCAGGGCACGTGCATGGGGAAACCGATGAACTTGGCTTCAATGTCGTCAAGGATCCGGTGCACGTGCACGACTTGAACGCGACGCTACTGCATTTATTGGGAATGGATCACACCCGGTTGACGTACCGTTTCCAAGGCCGGGACTATCGGCTGACCGATGTCCACGGAGAATTGGTAGAAGGGATTCTCGCGTAGGGTCGGGAAAAAGGGGGTCAGAGGAATAAGGGGTCAGACACCAAAAGCCGCCAGCGGCCCTTCGGGTGCTTTGCACTTTTGGTGTCTGACCCCTTTTTCCCGACCGCCTACATCAACACCGCATGCAGCTAATTCAATCGCCGCGACCGCCGGCACACTTGCTGCGCTTGTGCCGGATCATGCTTTGGATTTGGCGTTGGCATTTGGGCGCCGACCTGCTTCCGCCAGGCGTGCAGTCTTTCACGCAAGCGGTTGGCCATCTCAGGCATGGTCGCAGCCAGGTTGTGCTTTCACCGATGTCGTCATTCAGGTTGTAGAGCTCGACCGAATCATCTTCATAGAACTCGATCAATCGCCACGGACCTGAGCGAATCGCGCCGTACGGACTGTCACCTCCGGCGTGATAGTGCGGATAGTGCCAGTACAAATCCCGGTCGAGCGACGAGGAAGGATCTACGCAGCAGACCGGTTAGGCTCTTGCCATCCACCGATTGATTGTGGTTGGCATCGCCCGCCACGCCAGCGATCTCCAAAATCGTCGGATAGTAATCGATCGTCATGATCGGCTCGTCGCAGCTGCTTCCTGGCGGCGTCACGCCGGGCCACCGCACAATGGTCGGCACGCGAACACCGCCTTCATAGGCCGACCCCTTTCCGCGGCGCAGGGGCAGGTTCTCGGTGAACCCATCGTGTTTGCCGTATCGCTGCGTCAGGCCGCCGTTGTCGGAAGTAAAGATCACCAGCGTGTTGTCGGCAATCCCGTGTCGATCCAATCGCTCCAAGACGCGACCAACGCTCTGGTCCAGGCTTGCCACCATGGCCGCATAGACCGGGTTGTTGTGAATCGCGTCGGCACGAACCTTCTTGGAGAACTCGGCAACGAGGTCCTCACGTCCGTCGATGGGTGTGTGCGGCACATGGTAGGCAAAGTAAAGAAAGAACGAATCGTCCTTGGCATCGTCGATAAACTCGACCGCTTTGTCGGTTAGATAATCGGTCAGATAATCGCTCTTGGACTCGCCAGCTTTGTTCGTGCCAGGTCGCAAGCGGTAACCCTTTGTGCCCGCCGGCTTATCAACTTCCAAATCGAAGCCGTGTGCCGCGGGGCCGTACTGCGAAGCGTCGCGTCCCGCGTGATTCAAGTGCCACTTACCGATTTGAGCTGTCCGATAGCCGCCATCCTGAAGTGCTTCCGCGATGGTCACATAAGAGTGGTCAAGTCCTTTTGTCCAATCCGGAATTCGAAGCTTAGCAAAGGGCCGATTCTGGCCCGCGATAAAATCAGTCAGATGCAATCGCGCGGGATACATGCCTGTCATGATCGACGCGCGGGTAGGCGAACAGACGGTACACGCAGCATAGGCGTTGGTGAATTTCATTCCCGATTGGGCGAGGCGATCGAGGTTGGGTGTCTCGTAAAGATCGCTTCCGAAACAACCCAAGCCGGTCCAGCCAAGATCGTCCGCGAGCAGAAAGACGATATTCGGTTTCTTGTTCGGCGCATCCGTGCCCTGCGCAGTCGATCCCAAAAGGAACAGAAGTCCGAGCAGGCTGAAACGGGTGAATCGTTGGTCAAGTTGCATTGGATGCACCTCGTAGTGCAGGGGCGTGTCGAGATTTGAGTTGATTGGCCGGCTGCAAGTTGCGTCACCCGTTCCGGGAATTGGTGGAGTAAGTTCTTTTCCAACGAAAACTCGAGTCTCGTCTTTCGCTACTTACGCCGTCGCTGCGAGCGCCTCACGCCATGCGTTCAGGAACTGCGGCACGCGGAGATGGGAATCCTTCTTGCCGGGCGAGTTGAGCGTCTCGAGCGGAACATAGCCGCGATAATCGGAGTCACGAATCAGTTGGGCGATCCTCGTCAGATCGGCCTTCGGTCCCTTGCCGCCGTTGAGAAACTCTTTGACTTGCCAGTTGACTGCGTAAGGAATGGTTCGTTCGATGTCCTGGTACGGATCGGGGCCGGTAAACCAGCCGGTATCGATGATCAGACCGAGCCAATCCGATTGCACCAACTTCAACATTTTGATCATCTCGTCGGCATTCGAGAGCATCCCGCCGTGATTCTGCAGCCCAATGATGACACCAGACTGTTCGCCATACTCGACGCATTGGGCTAGCGCGTCCGACATCCACGCGGCGGCTTCGTCCCACGTAGAACCCTCGGGTCGTGGACCGGCAAAGACTCTCAGCACGGGCGCCCCGATCTCGGCCGCCGCTTCGACCCATCGGCGCACCAGTTCGACGCCTTCCGCCCGTTTGGATTTGTCGGCGGTGGCAAAGTCGTTGCGAATGCCAGTGCCGCTGATGTCGATGCCGAGTTGAAATGCACGCCTCTTGAACTCGTTGACAAATTTGCGATCCGGCACTTCAGGATAACCCGGAAAGAAATAGCCCGTCGGATCGAGGGCATCGAAGCCCTGCTCCGCGCAATATTTCAGCAGGTCAAACAGACTCATACCAGACTTGTCGCCATTGATGTACGCGGTCAAAGGCGGGTCAAAGGACCAGGCGTTCAGGCTGAGCTTCAACCTGGCACTGCCCACGCGATCGATCGGCTCCTGCGCAAACACGGATCGCGCCAGCAGAGATTCGGAGGCGACGAAAGGGAGTGCTGCCGCGGAAGCCGTCAAAAAGCCCCGTCGTCCAAGTCGATATTTCATCCTTCAATCACTCGTTCACAGCGAGAATTCTTTCACGGGCAAACGCCTCATGATGGGGGTGCACCTTCGTCGCGATGACGGTGAGGTAGCCATCGCATCATACCTGAAGCTGTACCGAAATACTGCCAAGCCAGCTCGGCCAATTGTTGCTATTACCGTCGCTAACCCGCATACTGATGCATGCGGATGACTCTTTGCGGCTCGAAAGGTCGATGGATCGACACACCCAACCATTCTCATCAGTGATCGCGTCGTTTCTCGCAGACTCGAAGCGTACGGATGAAGAAGACTGAGAAGAATGATGTCAGGCATTCACATTCCATCGCGTTTCCTTTTCCACGTGTTGGTGTGGTGGATCTGCCTTGCGTTCAATGGCGCTCTTGCCGAAGAAAGGGATGGGGATCGGACCTTCCTTCCTTTCTTTGCCCAGCACTGCAACCAATGCCATGACGCGAACCACGAGAGTGGTTTGGATTTGTCGGACTTAAACGCCCAATGGAATGAGCCGGAGTCATTCGACCTGTGGGTGCGCATCCATGATCGAATCGCCGACGGTGAGATGCCGCCGGAGGGAGAAGGGGACCTGACTCCCATCGAACGGAACCAATTTCTGGAAAGGCTGTCCGCTAGCCTCCGAGAGTCTGAACTCAAACGGGTTTCCAGCGAAGGCCGTTCAACGCAACGACGATTGAATCGCTACGAATACGAAAATGCGTTGCGAGATCTTCTCGATGTTCCTTGGATCCAGATCAAGGATCAGTTGCCGGAGGACGGCGAAAAATATCGCTACAACAAGATCGGCGAGGCATTGGACGTCTCACACATTCAACTTGCGCGATACATGAGTACCGCGCAGCATGCGATGCGCGAGGCGATGATCGCGAAACTGGTTCAGCCGGAACCGACGCGACGACGTTACTATGCGCGAGACGAACCGAGCCTGACCTTCAACTTTTGGCCGCGTGAGAATTCCACTCTTTCCGATCGCCATTCCTTCCCAGTGCTCGATGGGAAGGCCCAACCGGAGGTGCGCCGCGGCAATGCGCCGATGTCCAGCCCGGAAACCCGGCAGCGGGAAGCGGTTGGTCGTGTCTCGAGTATTTTTAGCGACGCGGGTGGTTACCAGTGGGGTCAATTCCGCGCCCCAGTCGCTGGCCGGTACAAGCTTCGTTTCAAGGGCTATTCGATTTGGGTCAGTGGTGGTGGCATTGCTCGCTGGTTCTACGAGGGATTCGGCGACGAGAAGGCGCCGGTCTTTCATCTGCCGCTGTGGCACCGGCCCAACGCCGACGAGGTTTGGCCAGGCCGGCGCGCCGAGCCGATCGGCGTCTATGCGCAAAGCTCGGGACAGAGTCGACCGCTCGGCTCATTCGATTTCCTCATGGAGCCAACGATCGGCGAGATTGAGGCGACTCTGGTCGCAGGCGAAGTGATTCAAACCGATGGCGAGAGATTGTTTCGAACTCGCGTGAACGGGACCGACGAGCAGTACGTCAATCCATTGGCTCGCGCCGATGGCATGCCCGGTTACGCAATCCAATGGATGGAAGTCGAGGGACCCCTGCTCGATCCAAGTCAGACACAAGGCTACGCGTTGATGTTTGGAGATCTCCCGCTGGCACAAGCGGAGGAGGGGAGCGTGACCCTTTCGATCACGACCGATGCCCAGAAGATCCTGGACACGCAAGCGGGCAAGCCAATCGCACCGGAAAGCGATGAACCCAATCTTGGATTTCGACGTCGGTCTCTGCCTCGCTCCGCCGATGTGAAGGTGGAAGTCGAGTCGGCCGATCCGGAAGCAGATGCCGCTCGATTGATTCGCCAATTCATGTCGCGTGCCTACCGTCGCCCACTTGATGAAAGCCACTATGAGCGATTTTTGCAGCTTTTTCATCAGGAGTACGCGAAGGAACAGCAGTTCACGCGTTCGCTGATGTCGGTCTACACCGCGGTACTGGCTTCTCCAGAATTCTTGTTCATTCAAGAGCAGCCCGGTCCGCTCGACGATCACGCATTGGCCACTCGCCTGGCGCTGTTTCTGTGGAATTCAGAGCCGGACGAAGAGCTACGGGATTTGGTTGCGGCCAACCGACTTGGCAACAACAAAGTCTTGCAAGAACAAACCGAGCGAATGCTGGGTGATCCGAAGCACCACCGATTCATCCAAGCCTTCACGGACTACTGGTTGGATCTACGCAAGATCGACGACACATCACCCTCGACCACGCTTTACAACGACTACGAGTTGGACGGGCCTCTGGAACTCGCCGCGATCGACGAAACGCGGATGTTTGTCGCCGCTTTGATTGAAGAAAATCTTCCCGCACGGAATATCGTTGAATCTGGCTTTACGTTTCTGAATGAACGATTGGCTCGTCATTACGGGATCGACAACGTGGAGGGTGCTTCGATGCGGCGAGTCGCCTTGCCACCCGATTCCGTCCGCGGTGGCTTGATCACACAAGCAAGCGTTTTGAAGGTGACCGCCAACGGTACAACCACTTCGCCAGTACTCCGTGGGAGCTGGGTTTCGGAACGGATTTTGGGGATCAAGATTCCGCCGCCTCCAGCGGTACCGTCGGTGGAGCCGGACATTCGCGGCGCAGTGACCATTCGACAACAGTTGGAGCGACACCGGGCCGATCCAAGTTGCGCCAGTTGCCATCGCCGGATGGACCCACCTGGACTCGCGCTGGAGAGCTTCGATGTCATGGGTGGTTGGCGAGATCGCTATCGGGCGGTGAATGAAACAGCAACGGCTGAGTCGGGAATCGGCATGAACGGGCAGGCCTTCGCGTTTCACTACGCACTCCCGGTTGACCCGTCCGGACAGATGCCTGACGGTCAGGCATTCGCCGAGATCCGCGATCTGAAGCGACTGTTGTTGGAAGACGAACGACAAATCGCTCGCAACGTCATCCAGCAGCTTGTCGTCTACGCTACCGGCGCCCCGATTCATTTCTCGGACCGTGCAGCCGTCGAGCAGATGATCGATGCGACCGAGTCCAGCGACCATGGGTTGCGGAGCGTCATCCATGAAGTCGTTCAGAGCAACATGTTTCGAAACAAGTGAATAGTGCAACGTCAGCATTTCGTTTTAGGTTTGCTGGCGAACAGGGATCAGACACCAAAAACCGGAACGCCCCGAAGAGTGCTTCGCATTTTTGGTGCCTGACCCCTTTTCGTCACCCCCATTTTTAGATTTGACGATGCACTAGCTTCTGCGATCAAGGTGATACGATGAGCCCCAACCAAGACTCGACAAGTATGTTCAGCAGTGCGAAGACGACAGCGGATTCGCGATGGCAGACGTCGGCGCCAGTCGCTTCGACGCGGCTGGCGATTCGACGGCGTGCTTTGCTGCGGACGGCCGGAATCGGATTGGCGTTGCCGATGCTTGAAACGATGACCGCCCCGTTTGCTCGCGGTCAATCTTCGGAAGCGACGGCCGAGCGGGTACCAAGGCGTTCTTTGTCGATTTGCAATAACCTGGGACTGCTGCCGGATCAGTTCTTCCCGGCGTTGGGCGGTCGTGACTACGCGGCATCGCCCTACCTCGAAGCGCTCCAGACACATCGCAATCGTTTCACCGTATTTAGCGGCGTATCGCATCCGAACGTCGATGGCGGTCATCCTTCCGACATCAGCTTCTTGACCGCTGCTCCGCATCCGGCAAGTAGCTCCTTCCGCAACTCAATTTCGCTGGACCAATTCATCGCTGAACACATCGGAACGGAGACCCGTTATCCGTCGTTGACGCTGGCCGTCAACACGCGAAGCCGGAGCCTATCTTGGACGGGAACAGGCGTGGCGATTCCACCCGAGGACAAGGCTTCGGCGGTCTTCAGGCAGCTGTTCCTGCAAGGATCGAAGGAGCAGGTGCAGGAAAGAATTAGCGAGCTGGAAAGTGGTCGTAGCATTCTCGATGCCCTGGCCGATCAGGCGAAAGATTTGCAAAAGAAATCGAGTCTCCGCGATCGTGATCGGCTCGATCAGTACTTTTCCAGTGTTCGCGATCTTGAAAACCGACTGCTGGCTTCCGAAGGGTGGGAAAGCATCCCGAAGCCGGTTGTGTCAGAGCCAGAACCACGAGATCCGACCGATGCGTCTTTCTACATCGCGAAGGTCGAAATGATGTACGACTTGGCCAGGCTCGCGTTTGAAACCGATTCGACGCGCACCATCACCTTGATGTTGAATAGCGTCGGGACTCCCGTGCTACAGATTCGTGGCGAGACGATTACCGACGGTTATCACAATCTATCGCACCATGGTAAATCGAGCGAGAAGCTCGCGCAGCTGCGTGTGATTGACCTCTGGCACATGCGACTGCTCTCCAAGCTGATGGACGACCTTGAAGCCGTGGAAGAGGGAGGTGAGCGACTGCTCGATCGAACCATGATTCTCTACGGATCGAATCTGGGAGATGCCAATGCCCATTCCACGACGAACATGCCGGTCCTGCTCGCCGGCGGCGGATTCCGTCATGGTCAGCATCTGAAGTTTGATACTCAGCAAAACTATCCTCTGCCGAATCTGTTCGTGTCAATGATCCAGCGCATGGGCATCGACGTCGATCGATTCGCATCCTCCACGGGAACCATGCGCGGGCTTGATCTGACATGATGTTGCGAGTCGTGATCTATTCCACAACTTGTGCCCTGGCAGCATGCGCAGCATGTTTGCCGGTCGATGCTTTTGGCGAGGAAACCGCCGACGTGGTCGTTGTCGACTTTGAGTCGGCAGAGATTGGCAAGCACGTCGAATCCTGGCAAGAGCAGGGCGTTACGTTTGCTCTCGCCCAGCAGCCCAAGAAGAGTAAGGCGAAGGGCCGCGTCATGTTCTTCCCGCACATTGCCAGCGGACACAAGGGGATACTCAACGCGATGGCGGACGAGTCAATTCCCGTGAGTGCCACGTTTCCGTCGATTGTGAACCGAGTTGAATTGAAACTGTGGGGATCCACGACGAGCGCAGGCGCTGGTGGAAGCCTTCGACGCCGGAGGCAAGTTGATGGACCGCACTTCGATTGACCAGGTTCCCGTTCGAAAGCGCCCCGAGGAGCCTGTCCCCTTTTTCGAAATGACCGTTCAGGGCGAGGGGATTGCATCGATTCAAATTAGCGGATCTCAGCCGGGCGGCTTCGTCGCCGTGGACGAACTGCGGTTCTTTCCGCAGCCATCCGGCAGTGAACTTTCTCGAAGCGATGATTCAGAGCCCGCACCGTGAATCGAGATCCGATACACTGATCTGTCGCGAGTGGTTTGTCCAGATTTGATGTTGGTTCTCATGGAACCGTAGGGCTCGCGCCCTGCCGCTAGAAGTCCAAACCCCAATTCCATTACTGGACGAAGCACTCGCCCAACTCGATTGACGATTCATTCAGGAGCGAACCCGTGTACCTAATCCGCAATCTCTCTGTCGCGTTCTCGTTGGTGATCAGCACTTGCATCGTATCGGAGGCGTTTGGCGATGACTGGACGCAGTGGCGTGGAAACCATCGCGATGGAAAGTCAAGCGAGACAGGACTGTTGAGCAAGTGGCCGGACGGTGGCCCACAGCTTCTCTGGCAGACCAACGATCTGGGAAGCGGGTTCTCGACGCCATCGTCGGCCGGGGGAGTCGTTTACTTGATCTGCAATCAGGGAATGGAAACGGAAGAGGTCGTTGCCTTGTCGCTGGCCGATGGCTCGAAACAATGGGCCACAAAGATTGGACGTGTCGGCAAGAACAATGGCCCGCAATACCCTGGGTCTCGATCCACTCCGACCATTGACGGTGATTCCATCTTCGCTCTTGGATCCGACGGAGACCTGGCATGTCTCGATGCAAAATCGGGATCCATCAAGTGGACGAAGAATCTTCGATCGGAGTTTTCAGGAATCCCAAGTGCTTGGGCCTACACGGAATCGCCGCTCATTGATGGGAATGTGCTGGTCTGTTCGCCAGGCGGATCGGAAGCCACCGTGGTCGCGCTCAACAAAGCCGATGGATCGTTGATCTGGAAATCACCGCTCCCCGAAGCGGACAATGCCAGCTTCTCATCGCCGATCGCAGCGACGATTGACGGAACCAAGCAGTACGTTCTGTTTCTTTCCAAAGGCCTGGTGGGCGTGAACGCGCAAACAGGTGAGCAACTTTGGCGTTATTCCAACACGTCGGACAAGGATGCCAACATTCAGACACCGGTCAATGATGCCAACTTCGTCTACTCCGCTGCTGGTCGCGTTGGCGGAGGGTTGGTACGGGTGACCGCCGGAAAACCTGAGCCGGAGGAAATTTACTTCGCCAAGACGCTTCCATCTGGGATGGGAGGAAACATTCTTGTGGATGGAAAGCTATTCGGATGCGCGGGTTCGACCCAGATTTGCGTTGATTTCAAGAGTGGTGAATCGCTGTGGCAAGATCGCAGCATCGGCTCCGGTTCCCTGTGCTACGCCGACGGAAAGATCTTCATTCATGGTGACAACAATGAAGTCGCGATGATCGAGGCAACCGGTGAAGCCTACAAAGAACTCGGTCGTTTCATGCTTCCCAATGCACCCGACCATGGAAATGCCAAGGCTTGGGCTTATCCGATCATCGTTGACGGCAAGCTGATCATCCGAGACGCCGGTACCGTTTGGTGCTTTGACATTCGCGGTTGAAATGAAGTCGGTAAACCTCCCTCGCAAGGCTCTCCGTTTGTTCCTGTTGAGCCTCTTTCTCGCTGCGTCGGTTGCATCCGCGTTCGCGCAGGCTCCAACGCAATCACCGAACGTCCAGCCAATCCGTGTGATCGACTTTCTGCCGCGTCGCTACGTGACGGACGGCTCGGTTAGCTACCAGATGCAGCTTCAGCAGGCTATCGATTCTGCTCCAGCAACGGGCGGCGAAGTCATCTTCGCGCCGATGACTTATCGGATTGATGACCCAGCAGGGCTGCGTCTGCATTCCAACCTGACGCTCCAAATGAAGGGAGCGACTTTTGTTTTTGGCGAGGATTGCGGTGCCGACGGTCAACTCTTTTACGGGAGTGGCGTCACGAACCTAAGCCTCGAGGGAGGCACCATCGTCGGATACAACGACACCTGGCTCGAGGGTGTCAACATCCGCGGCATTCATCTAACGGGCCCGTGCCGAGAAATTCGCATTCGCGATATGCACATCCGGGATCTATCAAGTAACGGGATCGGAGTGTTCGCCGAGGACGACGAGCATCCGGCCACGGACATCTGGATTCTCGACACGATCATTCAGAACTGCTGCAACAAGTATGGTGACTACCAGGCTCCGCCACCGGAAAAACGGGGCCCCGAGCAGGGATCCACGCGTGAGGACCAGGGCCTTGTCGCCATGTACCATGTGGATGGCTTTACGGTGCGTGGATGCCGGCTCGATGACTCGCGTTCGGACGGTACGCACTTTTACTTTTGTCATCATGGTCAATTCATCGACAATCGCGTTTCGCGAACAAAGATGGGAGGCTACTTCCTTGAGAGCTGCCACCACATCATCGCTGCCAACAACATTGTGCGCGACAGCGGCTCGCGAGGCGTGACGATCGAACGCGGCAGCCAGTACTGCACGCTCACTGGCAACACCATCACCGGCAGCGGTCGCGAAGGACTCTGGATCCCGGACTCGCTGCACTGCGTGGTCACCGGCAATATCTTCTCGCTCAATGGTCGCAAATCCAACGGCGAGAAACGGCACACGATTTGGAATGCCAATATCACGATCAACCAGGCCAATGGTGACACGCTCCACACGCCGACCGCCCATTACCTAATCGCCGACAACATCATCGAGACCGATCAGCATCAAATCGCCGCGATCCGCGTTGATACACGGACCGAAACGATGGACATCGTTATCAAGGACAATTTGATGGTCGGCAGCAATCGTCGGATCTTGGTGGAAGGCCCCGACCAGCAGACCGTCGCCATCGATCAGAATCACGGCGGAGAGATCGACCGTGTGACTGATGCCGATGAGAAAGTTGAACCGTAGCGCGTCACGCTATTGGATGCGGGCCAGTTTCATGATGCGTCCGGAGACATTCCAGTCCTGGACGTACAGGTTGCCATCTTCGTCCCAGTAAGAGCCGTGGGTGCCGCTGAAGACGCCTTCGACCCATTGATCCTGGGGGATGTTGTAGCTTCTGCCCTTCTCCGGGTCGGGGTTGTTTCCCAGCACCGCGATGATCGTGTTGTTCTTGTCCAAGATCACCAAGCGTCCGTGAAGATCGGGCACCGATACGAAATCGCCTTGGATCGCTACGGATGTTGGCATGCCCAATCCGGTCACCACTTCTTCGATAAACTGGCCATCGAGATCGTAATGCAGCAGCCTCCCCTTGGGTTGATGATTGCGATCACAGATCAACAGGCGAGGTGGCTCGTAGCGTGTATCCAGCGTCATGCCGTGGGCGGTATTGAATTCCTTCAAGCCATTTCCCTTGGTGCCAAAATGCATCAAGTACTTGCCGGTCTTGTCGTACTTGAAAATATGGTTCGTGGCGTAACCGTTGGAAAGGAAGATGTCACCGTTGGGAGCAACCGTGATTGCCGTCGGATTGAACTTGATCGCTCCCAGGCCCGCCTCCTCTGGCACGGTCAATTTCAAAACGATTTCGCCACTGTGTGCATTGAACTTGATCCCCTCGGCGTCCGCGTTTCTAGCCGCGTAAATGAATTCGTTCTCTCCTTCCTGGCGAATCTCCATGTCATGCAGATTGGAGTATTGGGGGCCGAGGTAAGATTGAACGACCGTGCCTTCAGGTGAAAACACAAAGACGCCGGCTTGTGCGCTGGTGTAGATGTTGCCCGCCTTGTCGATCACCACCGAACCGTGACACGGTCCGATCGCAGAACTTCCGTCCGGACGCAATCCCCAGCCCGGCACCGTATCAAACGTCATCGCGCCGCTACCCATGCGAACAGGTGACGGCTTGGCTTTCTCTTCCGCTGGTAGCGTGACGGAGAGACACAGCACCAAGGCTGCAGCAAGACTAATCGAACAGAACTTCATCAGAGGGGCTCGTATGCGGTAAGGAGGCGGGGGGTAGCCGTTTGGTAAGTGCATTTCCAACCGAGGCATGCAAGTAGTATCCGTGGTCCCAGCGCTCATTTCAACTCATGAGCCGCTGTGGATGGCGGACCTTGTCGATTCCGCTTCGCTCTCCAGTCTTTTCGGCTCAACTGGTCGAGTTTTCCGGCCCCCCGCAGCGATGGCGCTGAATCTCACGACTACACACGGGCGCGAAGCATGATCGTGCTGTGATGCGGGGAAATGGACTGAATGCACCGGTAATCCACATCCGATGAGGACCAAGACGGATCAACCTTGCGCCTTCCAATCATTTGCGATCGACATGCTCACGCGATACTCCCTCACCACTGCCCTGCTCACAGGCGTTCTGTTCTGCGGCGTCGCCGCCACCAACCAGTTGGCTCACGCTCAGTACGGCCGATACGTCTCCAACCAGATTCCTGTACCGGGAACCGGTACGAAGATCGATTACGTGGGGGATGACTTTGAGGAAGCGGATTGGAAGTTTGTTCACAACATGCCAAAGAGTTCCCGAGAGCAGAACGAAAAGTCCTACGGGCCGATGGCATATTCCGTCAATCGGCGCTGGACGGAAGGACCGGAGCGGGGTCAACCCGATCTGCTGAAGGTGATCAAGACACCGCAGAACGGTTTGCCGGGAAGTAAGCAGGCGCTGCAGATCACAACGCTGCATTCCGGAATCCCGGGGGTCAACTCCTATGACGTTCAGCAGGATGATTTGATTCTCAACGTTGCTGGCCGCATCGGCTCGACGATCCAAGCGAGTGAAATGCCAAACTGTGTCGCTCGCGTCTACTTGCCGCCTGCTGAGCAGTGGGAAAATCGGACCGGCCCCCATTTCGGGATCCGCCTCGGCCTGCGCACGACCGCCGAGAAGCCGCGTGAAGGCCTGTTTGCGATCGGGTCATCGATGCAAACGGAACCCTATTGGCCAGGCATTTGGATTCACTTCAATAGCGCAACGAGCCGGGGTGTCGATCAAGACTCCGCCTTTTTGAAGATCCGCAGCAACGGGAGAGGCGGCGATTTCCAGGTCAAGGAGATTCCGCTGGAGCAGTTTGGCTGGTGGACCTTTGGCATGTCGGTCACGGGTGACGGCCAAGTGCATTACTTTGCCAAGCCCGGTGTCGAAGATCTGACCATGGCCGATCACATCACCAGCCAGTTTCCCTACGGCTATCGTGCTGAACGAATGAGCTCATTCTTCTTCAATATCTGCAACCGCAATGATGGAAGAACCTGGTCGACCCCATTCGTGATCGATGATCCCGAAGTGTTCGTTGTCAATTCTTCGCGTGTGGATCAAATAGTCGAGCGGAAGTTGCAGTATGAGCAGCGCAGGGCCGAGGCATCCAGTCGTCGCAGTCAGCGGTCCTCCAACAATCGTTAGGACCGGCGGTTTTCGTCGCTGAGTTCCCGTCTTGCAGAGGCCCGCGAACGTGAAACCACGTTCCCTGTTGGTAACGCCGAAGCGGGTTTTCGATCGACACATACAACAAACTACAAGCACGACGCGCCAGCGAGTGTGTCCCGTGCGCCCGCCCGACACCCTCGCTGGCGCGTTGTGCTTGTATGTACCGCTCGAAAATCCTCGACTGTGTTGCTCTTGGCAACGCTCGAGCCGAAGCGAGGTGGATGAAGGCTTGGCGGGGAGTTTACCGACTGCCTCGATCATTCGTAGTCATCCGGTCGCACCAGCCGTAGCGATGCGTAAAGACTGGGTATTTCAGGGCTTGTCGGTGCGACGATATCGATCCAAGGACCGCTTCTGCCTTTCGTGTTCACGAGTGTACCCATGCGTCTATTCATCACGATCTTTGCGATCAGCTTCGTCGTAGCGGCCCCGACCGCATGGGCTCAAGAAGCCGACCACATCGAAACAGACCGTGACTCGTTTACGCCAGCAACGACAACGGCTGGTCAGGGCCGGCTGATTCTCGAAGGGGCTTATTCGTTCATCGACAACGTGGATATCCCCGAGTCGCACAGTTTTCCCGAGCTGGTTACCCGTTATGGCATCTCGGACTGGCTCGAGTTGCGTCTTGGTGCTAACTACGAGGTCGGCGGCGGATCGGGTTCCGTCTCCGGAGGTAGCAGTGGCCTCGGGGATTTTGAATCCGCGTCAATCGAATCGGAGGCGAACGTCTTCTACGGGTTCAAGGCCGCGCTAACGGACCAGGACGGCTGGATGCCAGAGTCTGCCGTCATCCTCCAAGGCTATACTCCCACCAGCGGACCGGAAACCAAAACACAAGTGGTCGCGACCTATGTGTTTGGCTGGATCTTCCTGGAAGACTGGACCTGGGACTCAGCCATCCGCTGTGGCACCGGGACCAGAGAAGAAGACGATTTCAATCGCTGGGCTCCCTCGACGGTATTGAAAGTTAACCTAACCGAGAAGTGGAACGCGCACGTTGAGTACTTCGGAATCTACACAGACGGGCTCGAAAAAGCGCTCAGTGAGTCCTACTTCAGCTCAGGTGCTCATTACCTGATCACACCCGACACCGAAGTTGGAGTGCGAGTGGGCTGGGGACTCGGAGGCGACGCCGCCAACTTCTTCTCCAACGTTGGTTTCGGCTTCCGTTTCTAAAGCCATCCCGTGTACCGGAAGAATACGAGCACGACGCGCCAGTTTTGATGTTGCGCTTTTTGATTGAGGGGCAACGCCCCGTCCGTTTCCCTAGCCCAGCCCAACGGGCTTGGTACCCATTGACACCGCGAATTGCAGGGCCAACGGCCCGGACTTTTGCTGCTTCGATTCACCAATGGCCGGACCTTCGGCCCTCAAGAGCAATCTCGCCATAACACCCGGCCCGATGGGCTTGGCTAGGGAAATGGCTGGGCCTTCCGCCCGAAATCAAGCAAACAGCGCAACATCAAAACTGGCGAGTCGTGCTTGTCGGGCGCCAAACGGCCTGCTCGGAAAACCAGCGGCAGCTGCCTCGCAAGCAGGCGGCTGCACCGCTATCTGGCTCCCTGATCGTTTTGTTCAAAAATCGCAAATGCATATCTGCAAACAGCTTACGCAAGCTAGCATAGTCGCCAACCGCGACCCCGGTACGACACTTGATATGTGGTGGTTGAATGATCAATCACCATCCTCCGCGACTGCTCGCGTTCGCCCTCGGCACCTGGTTGTCGTTCTCGTTGGCTTTGGCCCATTCATCGCCGGCCGCCAATTTTGTCGTCCGCGCAGCCGATGGTCGTGTGGACTGTGAGCATGTCGCTCAGCAGTGCGAGACCTTGCGTGTCCAGTTGTTCAAGAAGTGGCACCAGTCGCCGTGCATCCCCTGGAATCCACGCTGCGAGATTGTGATTCATTCCACGAGGGACAGCTACACCGAACACGTCGGGCCCGGTTCCGAGCAAACCAACGGTAGCACCTTGATCCGGCTCGGCAACGAGGGAGTGGTCCATCGACGGATCGATTTGCTCACCGACTCGTCAGGCCGCTTGACCGCCTTGCCGCATGAATTGACTCATGTGGTCCTGGCTGATGTCTTTGAAGGTCGCAAACCTCCACCATGGGCGGACGAGGGAATCGCCACGCTCGCTGATTCCGAATCAAAGCGATCACTTCATCACCGCGACTGCCGGGACGCGATCGAATCGGGTGCTGCCTTTCGCGTCGCCGAACTGCTGACATTGGAGCGATTGTCGCGGCCGGAACAGGTCGCAGCCTTTTACGGTCAAAGCCTATCCTTGACCCGGTTTCTCGTCGCGCAGAATGATGCGCAGGAATTGGTTCATTTCATCAAACACGCGATGGAAGTCGGTTACGACCGCGCCGTCCAAAAGCACTACGGCTTTGATACGATCACCGATCTTGAACTCGCGTGGCGGCGTTTCGAGCAAGCCAACCAATCAATCCACCAGGGCCACCCGTCCAGCGACACGCTGCACGGAGAGCCCTTCGTGGAATTGATTAGTTTAAACGTCAGGAGTGACGGCCGTCCTTAGTTTCGATAGCGATGGAGGTCACCTTTCGCGTATTCCCAGGCGTGGTGATGGGTGACGGCCTGAACGGACTGTCTACTCATCGTTGCTGGTTGATACGAGAAACTTCGGTACTGCTGTACCACGCCTTGCTGAACGATTGGTTGCTGTACCACACCTTGCTGAACAGCCGGTGCCTGCACCGAAGCTGCAGGTTGTTGCACGACTTCTGCAGGTTGTTGCGTCACTTCGGCTGGTTGCGGAGCCGGCATGTAGGAGAAGCTACGATAGCTCTCTCCCGCGGGCTGCGCGGAACGAGTGACGGTTCGGTTGCTATGGGAACTCCAAAACGCTCCCATGTCGCCCTTGGCCTTCGCGGCTGCATCTCGTTGGGCGAACGCACTTGGCGTTGAAATCGCAGTAACCAAGACCACCATCGACGATAAAATCAATAACTTTCTCACAGTGCTCAACTCCTCGATTGTTGAATGAGCTGTCCACACAAATACATCTTGAGGGGAAAGGTGACGCCCTCTGGCGCCGCCTACGGTGCTTTTCAGCCACTTAACCCAGTGCATTTGGCGTACCGAGAATGGTCGGGGTCAACAATTTCGCCCCAGCCCGCAGGAATGGTGCTGGCGACAGGTTCGTCGCCGGTCGGGCTGACAAGAATGTTTCCGTCACCTTGGCAAATTGGTCATCGCTGCCAAGACGCTTGAACAGGCGATGATCGGACGAGGGGTCAGCAAGAATGGCACCGTCTTAGTCCTCCTATCAGCCGCAACGCGTTGGCGTCCGGTTTGCTGGTTTGCGGGAAAACCGGGCGCCAACGCGTTGCGGCTGATAGGAACCGATGCCACTTACAAAAATGCGATAGAATCGCCGGTTTCCGTTCCGAGCTATTGCGGGGGCCCGTCGATGTCCAATCCGAGCGCACTGCTCCTATTCGTCGTCTTCTGGCTGTCCGCAGGCGTCGCTTCGGAGGTTGCTCGAGGCCAGGAGCCTGCTCTGCCCGAATGGATGTGGGGCGAGGCCGATCGTGATGAGCCACAGCGGATCGAGCTACGAAAGTCGTTCCTGATCGAGAGTCCTGTCCGTCGTGCCGAGCTGCGACTGGCAAGCGAGTTCACTCGCTGCGAACTGAGACTCGGCGGTCGTACGATCTTGACGCTCGACGACTACGGTCCCTGGCTTGATCTCGATCTGACCGACCAGTTTCGTACCGGTGATGAAGTACTTGAACTTCGCTGCGATGGTTCGCGCGGACCCTCGGCCGTCGTGCTCGAGTTGGCGATCACCTCGATCGATGGCCGGCGCCAAGTCATTCGCAGCGGCTCGGATTGGCAAGCCCGCGTGATCGACAAGCAGGCGACTCCTTGGCAATCGGCGCACGCGTTCGGATCCGTTGCCGCCGAATACTGGGACGCCGACCGAACGGCGCGGATCACACCGTTTGACAACTACGAGCAGTGGCGACAGGCATCCGACAATAGTGCGGTCGCTGATCCTGTGAAGTTTCTCGTCCGTCCCGGTTTCGAAATCGAGCGAGTCCGTTCCGCCGAGGAGTACGAGGGTTCGTGGGTGAGCATGGAATTCGATCCGCAGGGACGACTCACGATCGCTCGCGAAGACAAGGGCCTGTTGCGAATGACCCTCGCCGGCGACGGCCGATCCGTCACCCAAGTCGAAACCATCAATGACACGTTGGCGGAATGTCGCGGGCTGGTCTACGCCGATGGTTCCCTGTATGCCCAGGCCAACAATGCAAAGGGCCTTTATCGACTTGACGACACGGATGGCGATGGTCGCTTCGAGGCCTCCACGAGCATCCGAGACTTTGCCGGTGGGGTCGGACACGGGCGAAACGATCTCGCACTCGGCCCCGACGATGGAATCTACGCGATCTTTGGTGATTCGGTCGAGCTTCCAAAAGACAACGTGATCGACTTCACGTCGCCGTTTCGCGAAGCCAGACGAGGGGAGGCGACCACCGAAGGACACCTGCTTCGTTATTTCCCGCGATCGTCACAGTGGCATCTGCTCTGCAGCGGCTTGCGGAACCCATTCGGCATTGACTTCAACGCCGATGGCGAAGCATTTACTTACGATGCCGACGCCGAGTTTGACATGGGGTCACCATGGTACCGCCCAACCCGGTTGGTGCAGCTTGTTCCTGGTGGAGATTACGGCTGGCGAGGCCGCACGAAATCGTGGCCACCGTATGATGCAGACCACGCGGACTTCACACTGCCGGCCGGTGACATCGGCAAGGGTTCACCGACGGCGGTCAAGTCGGGTGCGCGAAGCGCGTTTCCCGCCCCTACCGCCATGCGATGTTCGCGCTCGACTGGGCGTACGGACGGATTCTCGCCTGTCATCTTGTGCCACGCGGTGCCGGCTACGTTTGTCGCGCAGAAACGTTTCTCAAGGGCCGTCCCCTCAACGTCACCGATCTCGACTTCGCACCCGACGGCAGTCTTTACATCATCACCGGTGGACGGAAGACGCATTCGGATCTGTATCGGATCCGCTGGACCGGTGGTGACGTCTCCGCGCCCGAGCCGACGCCTCAACAAATCGCGCGAAGCGAGTTTTCTCAGTCACAGCGTGCTGCTCGTCGCCGCCTTGCCGCCTGGCCTGAACAGGGAAACGATTCGCAGGAAGCGTCTCGCATTTGGGAATCCATCGGACATGCCGATCCGATGTTGCGAGATGCCGCCCGCCTCGCGCTCGAACGTCAGCCCATCGAAACGTGGAGCGAGCTTGGATTCGGCGAAACGCGACCGGCCTGGGTGATTCCGTCGATGTTGGCACTCGCTCGTAGCGATCACGAGGAGTTCATCCCGCGAATTCTACAGAAGTTGCTCGAAGTGCCACACCAATCGCTGTCCGGTTACGAGCGATCCATGCTGCTCGAAACGTGGTCACGATGCTTGTCGAAACCGGTGGCCAGGAACGCGCCCGCCTATACAGCGACCGTCGAACGGATCAGCGCATGGTATCCCGACACGTCGTCGGCGGTGTTCGCGCCAACGGGTGCCGGCCGCAGTGTCAATCATCAACTGGCGCTGCTTGCTGAGCGACTCGATATCCCCGACATGGTTCCCAAGACGCTGAAACTGTTGACGCAAGCACGCACGCAAGAGCAGCGTCTGCATGCGATCTTCGTGCTTCGCAACCGCCACGAAGGCTGGACATTGGATTCGCGCCGCACCGTGTTCGAAGCGCTCGGCGAACTCGATCGCACGGTGATTGGCGGTGAAGGGATGCCAGGCTTTCTCCGACAGATTCGTGAAGAACTCATCGCCACGATGTCCCCGTCCGAACTCGCTTCCCTGGGCGATCTTGCCAAACCGGGAACGGAACTCGAGCCACCGTCACTTCACATCGACCGCCCGATCGTCAAGAACTGGCAGGCTGGCGATGTCGAGGCGTTGCTCGCCGAGAGTTCAAGCGATTCCAATGACGAGCGGGGCCGCGAATTGTTCCGCGCCGCACTTTGCGATCGTTGTCATCGGGCGGGCGACCTTGGTGGCGTGGTCGGGCCGGACCTGACGTCGGTCGCGGGTCGCTTCGGACGCAGCGACATTCTGTTGTCGATCATCGAGCCGTCGCGGGTCGTCGACGAGAAGTATCGGAACGAGCAACTGGTCACGACCGACGGTCGCGTGATTGTCGGTCGCATCATGAGCGGAGGCGACTACCGTGCAACCACACTGCGACTCTCGACCGATCCACTGCGTCCATCCCAAATCGTTGAGATCGAAAAGAGTGAGATCGAGACGCACCAAGCCTCGCCACAGTCCCCGATGCCAGCCGGCCTCCTCGACACCTTCACGGCCGAGGAGATCCGAGACCTGCTCGCGTTCCTCACCGACCACTAAGACGATGGTATTCCCCCGTACGTCGGGCTTTCCAGCCTGACTTTCCGTCCAGAGCCATTTCAAGGATGACGCAGCCCCCAAACAAATACAAGCACGACGCGCAAGCGAGTGTGTCCCCGCTTCCAGCACTCACTCACTCACTCACTCACTCACTTGCGCGTCGTGCTTGTATGGCTGCAGGCTACACCAAGAATCCAAATGCACTACAGTACGTGTCAGCCTGGAAAGGCTAACGTACGGATTCGATCACATGAGGAGCATCACGATGTTTACCAGACTTTCTGTCGTCCATGCATTGTGCTGGCTGGTCTGCGCGACCATCGCACTTCACCCCCAAGAGTGTCGGGCGCAAGCGTCCGATGCCATCGAAGTAACCACAGCGAAGAGTCTTCCGATTTGGCCGGAGTTCGCACCTGGGGAGTCGACTCGCAACACCGGCGAAGCCCTGCCGCCCCGTGAGACAGACAAACCTGTGATTACACGGGTTCAAAACATCACGCAACCGACGCTCGATGTGTTCCCCGCGGACAATCCCAACGGTGCGGCTGTGCTGATCCTACCGGGTGGCGGCTTTCGATATGTCGTGCCGGACCTTGAGGGCTCCGAGGCGGCTCAGTGGCTCAACGATTTAGGAATTGCCGCCTTCGTGCTCCGATATCGAACGACCGAACGTGCCGACGAGCCTTGGAAACGCCCGCTTCAAGACAGCCAACGCGCCTTGCGTTGGATTCGTGCGCACGCCGACGATTGGGGCATCGACCCCAACAAGGTCGGGCTATTGGGCTTCTCCGCCGGCGGACAGGTTGCCGGCATCCACCTGACGGCCACCGAGCCGGCTTACACAGATCAAGACGCGGTGGATCAGCAGAGCTTTCGACCTGACTTCAGTTTGTTGATCTATCCCTGGCGGATCTACGACGATGCGACGCAATCGCTGATCGCGCCAATCCAAGTCACCAAACAAACGCCTCCCGCCTTCCTTGTGCATACGCACGACGATGCCTCGACTTCGCTCGGCGCCGTTCATTACTATGCGGAGCTCAAGAAACAAGGCGTCGCTGCCGAATTGCACGTCTACCAAAACGGAGGTCACGGTTACGGCACTCGTCCCCGTCCCAATTCGATGATTGGCAGTTGGACGGATCGCGCCACCGAATGGCTACAAATCAACGGCCTGTCTGACCAATGAATCGATCCGGATGCGGTGCTGCGCCCATCGCGTTTTCTCGAAACAAGAAAGGTCAATCAATCAGATTGTTGCAATATGGAACCTGAGCAAGAATCGCCCGCCGAGAAACCATCTTACGTGTTGGAGCTGGAGAAGGCCTTTGGAGGTCCCAGTCAATCAGCGTTTGGCACGGCAGTGTTTTTCGATCCCGACACCTGCGACCGCGAGATGCTCGACAAGCGAGCGCTGACACATTACCAGCACTTTTGCGGCAAGACATGGGATCAATTCGGCTCGGAGAATTGGCTCTCGACCTGGGAATTAGTGCATTCGCGGGAGGGTCAGCCGGGGCAGATTGTCTCTGAACTGAAGGAACTCACGGATCCGGATGCTCGGATCTCCGCATCGAGCATGTTGGACGGTCATGACGATCCGTCCTTGGCGCAGAACGCGCTTGCACTTGCCTTTGACGATACCGCCGTCCAGCAACTGCAGATCTATAAAATCGGAGACGGAGCGGCGATGTCCGGCATCTTGATCGCAGCGCAAAGAGTCGACGAAGGTTCGATGTTTCTGATCTTTCTGATGGATTAGCTGGACAGGGCCACATTGCTGTAGGTCGGTCTCTCCGAGACCGATATTCAACGCGGCTTTGCCGCGAATATCCGAGCCTCGGAGAGGCTCGGCTACCGGCAAGCGTTCCATCCGGAAACTTCGCCGTGATTGACGCGGCGAAGGATCGAAACGGGCGCTGTCCAGTTAGGACAAGTGTTGGCCAAATTGATGATCACATCGTTCCATGGAGTGGCGGGAAGCGTCTCGCCCAGATCGGGAGTTCGTTGTTTTTATCGGCTAGAGCATTTTTCGAGTTCACGTGGGCCGGGAAAAAGGGGTCCGACACCAAAAGCCGGAACGGCCCTTCGGGTGCTTTGCACTTTTGATGTCGGACCCCATTTTCCCGACCGCCTACATCAAAAGCAAAAATGCTCTAGCATTCGGGCCCACGGCTAGCGTCTGAGGTTCACAGTGAACCTCAGGCGCGAGCCGTCGGCCGCTTTGCTTGTCAGTGTGATTCGAAGAATCCGCAAGCGGATAGTTGCTAAGATGCCTTCGGAATCGAGCAAGGAAGGGAACGACAAGAGATTCAGCTTCTAGGGATCTCGTTCAACGTGTAGTAAGCCTTCACATGCACGAGCTTTCCGCCTTCTGCAGAACGCATCGGTTCCAGACGGAAGTCATGCACATGTCCTTGTTGAAGACCGTCGACTCGCAGACGAACCTGCAATCCGTCGCGGGACACCTCGGCGGCGATGACTCGCGGCGTTGTATGATCCACCTCGGGGCTTCCGTATCCCTGTTGGTAGATATGGGTGTAGGTCGTCAAGTCGTAGGTTTCGGGACGCGACGCGATCATGCTGTCGACCGGTTTGGTAAAGGTCAGCAGAAACCCATCGGGTCGAGCGTTGATCTCCCGTATCTCAAACGGCACCACACCGGTCCAGTCGAGTCGCTGAATGGCGTATTGTCTCGGACCACGCACCGGCCATCCACGGTTGGTCCCGCCCACGATCAAGTCGCCCTCGGGCGTGAACTGGCAAGCGAGCAGTCCCGTTGCCAGACCTTCGCGAAAGGGATAACAGGCGCCTTGCCAAACGCCGTTGACCTGTTCGGTGGTCGCCCGCATGACCAAGCTCAGACTGAAGTCACCAATGAAGATTTGGTTTTCGAATGGCCCGAACTTTCCGCCGGTGCGATCCACCATGAAGCCGGAAATGGAGCGTCCCATCTTGATATAAGGGAAGACCACGGCGTAGGGCACGAGTTGCTTGACGCGCGCTCGCTCCGTCAGAAGCCGTGACCGAGTGTTGGGTTCGATCGGCTTTTCACCGAGATCGGGAGCAAGGTCGTACCATTTGAAGCTGGCCGGATGTCCCATGAATCCACCCGGCTGCAGCACCTTTAGACTGCAGGATCCATTCCAGGGTCCCTGGCTTTCGGCATAAAACATCACGCCATGCTCGTTGGGGCCAATGCCGCAAGGGCTGCGGATGCCGCTGCACACAGGAATGGTTTCACCGTCGGGCGTGACCTTCAGGCACCAGCCGCGAAAAGGAGCATCCGACTCATAGGATCTGGACAGGCAAAGCGCGACCCAAATATTACCATCCGGATCGAGCTTGGAGCCGAATGCGAACTCGTGGTAGTCACGAAATCCCCATGCATCGCTCAACGTCTTGAAGTGATCGGCTTGTCCGTCGCCGTCGGTATCGGCGATGCGTGTCACCTCCGTTTGCTGCGTGATGAAGAACGCACCATCCTTGTAGGACATGCCCATGACTTCATCGAGGCCGCTCGCATACCGCTGGAACACGGGCCGTGGGTTCTCGTCGAAAGCACCGGTAACCAGAAAAATGTCGCCGCGACGCGTGCCGATCGCGAGCCGATGATCGGGTAGAACTTCGAAACTGCCAGCCTCGATCGCCATGTCATCAGGAATCGGAATCTCGACGATCCGATAGTACTTCGCTTCCTCCTCCGCTGTGTCCCAGTACTCGCCCAGTGTTTCAGCGCGGACTGGAGCCACCGCGATCATCAAGCCGAGCGTCACTGCAATCAGTGCTGCGGTACGAAAAGGCATCCGCGAATCCTCACCAGGTGTAGTGGATAGTCAGTGTTGATCGCCCAGCGGGAACGTCCAGCGGAACGATCAGTTGTTCTCCGGAAGCCGCATCGACAATCCTCGCTGTATGGCCGTCACCGATTCGAACACGCAACTTGTCTCCGACAAGAAAGACCTGGTCACGCTGCCGACCAATCTTGTCACCACTTGCCGCTCGGAATACAAGGTTCTTTCGCGATTGCGTCGACGTGAAGGTCACGGTCCGCGTCAGGGAGACTTCTTCCGTTTCGTCATTCTCGCTATCGATCAAGTTGTCTTCGATCTCGATGTCGTCGAATCGATAGGTGAAGGTGGGTCGGCCGACCGGGTCGAGAAAATAGCCCATGAAGTGATGCCGCGGAGGGCGTCCCTCGTCGACCAACCACGGCGAATTCGCGTCGTCGAGTTCAGGCCCCGGTGCAAAACGGATTAGCTCATTACTCAGTGGGCGAACATTGCCGTGGCCTTGCCCGCCCCAGACCCCACCCGGATCGGCAAACTTGCCTTTCCAGATCATCCCGATCCGCATCTGCTCAGCATCGAACGCAAGATTCGCTCCAGCCGGATAACCGACACCGATGCCACGTTTGCCGATTCCCTGGTAACTACGCCGCAGCATGACGGCACGATCGTCGCTCGCCAGTAACTCCATCGGCTCGGCGCGCAATCCACGCGGCGTCGGTGCCTGGCGGCCCTCCAGAAGGTAGTTCCAGATGACACCGATTTGCTGGTCAACCTCTCCCTCGAGCATATCTTGTCGGATCGCCTTGCCGCCGGGCCAGAACGATGGCATGACAGTATTTGGGCTCCATGCCTGCGGAGCGCGCATGTACTCGAAGAACCATTGTTTGTGCAGCCGCTGGGCCATCTCCGTCAAATCAACGGCGGGCATGGTTTGCGATTCTTTCTGCTGGAACGTATGGCATGCGATGCAGTTCAAACCACCGCTGCCAACTAGATCCGTTCCGATCTTGCGCATCTCTTTCGATTCAGCGACATCTACCGTGAGGGCATCCGGCACCGGATCAACCTCTTGAAAGAGATCGACAAGGTGCGCGACGTTGTCGGCCCCGTACTGGGGCATCCTCGTCCGCACGTAGGGACGTATGGTACGGCCGCTTACGAGCACCTGACGCAGCCACTTGGGTTTCAGTTTGCCGCCAACACCACTTAACGTCGGTGGCATTCGACCTTGCGGACCCAGATTCTCATTGGTGGTTCGAAAAAATTGATCGCGTTCTTCTGAAACCCCGCCCAGCCCATCTCGTTGATGGCAGGCGTAACAACGCAAGACTTCCATCGTTAACTCGACATGCTGACGATCATTCAACGGGGCATCGAGTTGTTCGATGGCAGCACGCATTGCTGCGATCTGCGACGAGTCGAATTCGTAATGCGGCCACGGTCCCGACTCAGACGACAGGCAACCTCGATCCGATCGGGCGCTCGCCAAAGCGGGAAAACTGCCGGTGGGACGTGGTTCCTTCGGTTCATGACAATGGACACACCCAAGTTCAAGAAAATGCTGCCGGCCAATGGCAACTTGTGCGGGATCCGTTTGAGCGGAAATCGTGATCTCAGTCGCACGGTCGATCGAAGCGGGTTCGTCAAGCAAGTAATTCGCGACATCGACCGCCTCCCAGTGGGTCAAGGCCATATCGGGCATCCGCCCCGACGGACGAATTGACAAGGGGTCTTTCAGAAAGCCGGTCAGCCCTTCGACGTTGTACTTGGCCGCAAGGTTGCCCAAAGGAACGGAGTCGTCCAACAAGGTTTCGATGCCGTCATCATCTCGCGGGGAATGACAGGCAACGCAGCCGACCGAATGGAATATCTCACCGCCTCGGGAAGCGGACTCCGAGTCGACGACTTGTCGCTCGAAGGATCGATTCGTTTGTGAGCGCAAATAGTCTGTGATGGCCTCGGCGGCCGATCGCCTTTGTTCGGTGGACATCTCGCCCATCAGATCGGGCATGGTGGTTCCCGGCTTCACGTGAAGGGGATCTGCAATGAATTGTTGGAGATAAGCCGGATCCATTCTTGCCGTAGCGTCTCGCAGATCGGGCGCCTGTTTCGTGGAGATTCCAGGTTCCGCCGATTGAAAAACGCTTTCCGCTTGGTGGCAATTCATGCAAGCGAATTGGTCCAACAGCGCCAAGCCGCGAATGTGCGGACTGAGTTTGCGAATTCCTTCCGAAGAGGTCGCGTAGGGGACACTTGCAACCTTGTTGGTCGCCGCGATCTCCATCAGGTACTTCACGATGTCCAGGAACTCCTGCCGTTCGGTCAAGAGGCTGGCCAAATTGTCGGGCATGGTCGACTTCGTGTTGCGTTTCCTCTGCGAAATCTCGGATGTCGCAATACGGATGATTCGCTCAGGTTCCGACGCATCTCGAAGCACGACGACTGCTTCGGTTTCCGCAATGACGCGACCGGTCAACAAGTTGCCGGTTTCCGTCAGGATCGTGTCCGATTCAAATCCCTCTCGAATGCTCTTGGAAGGCAGCAAGAGGGATTCGACGAAATGCTCGTCCGGCTTATCTGCCGCGACGGTGGTCAAATCCGGCCCGAGCCGGTCGCTTGCTCCCTGTGCATGGCAGCCGACGCAGTTGAGCTTCTTCTGCGAAAACAAAATGGCACCGCGAATCGGATCGCCATCCTGCCTCGCTGCGCGAGCAAGGGATGAGACGCCTTCGTCTAGAAGTTTTCCAGACAAGTCCGTGACCGTCGGATCCTGACCGAAAGCATTCGTCTCCATCCACAACAGGATGAATACCACGAACCATTTCAATCGATCCATGCGCTGATCCTCATATGTTGATTCATCGAGTTGCTGGGAGCGTGAGCCTCGACAATTCTACCCGGCGTTTGGCTGTCTTCGTGGACCTCGGGCGATAACTGTGGCCTTCGGTGGATCACAACAGCATATTCGGGTTCCACGGCTAAATCATTCTTCGAATGAACGTGGGTCGGGAGACCAAGATACACAAGAATCCTGATCCTGTTGACTCCTTCTATCCTGTTTAGCACCTCAAATTTACAACGCAAGTTGGTCTGGCTCGGCAAGCCATTCACCAAATGATTTGTGGAAACCACTCAGTTTGAGCAGCGAAAGCACTTTCATCCATGACATCGTCGCCAACTACTTCTTTGTTTCGCCCGCCACCCGCGCTTCCTCCTCCGCAAGCATCTGCAAATAGGAGGGATTCTCTTGCAACGGGGCAAAGTCGTGATCCGTCTTGCGCAGCGAATCGAAGTCGTGATAGCCTTGCTCAATCAGCTTTCGTGTTAGCTCGATCGCCTTGGTGGTGCATTCCTCGCGACGCGGGTCCTCAGGGCGAAGGTGTTCTGTGATCAGTGCGTAGCCAACTGCTGCATAGCCGCAATTCATCATCTTCTCCGGTGATGCAGCAATCTCATCAGCAAGCGAGATCGCTTCTTCCGTCCGACCTGCCCTGGCGAGTGTCTTCAGCAGCGAGCCTTGATTGTTGATATTAGCTGACTTGACCATCAGTTGACGCAGAAGCTCCTCGGAGCGTGCAAAACTGGTTGACGGATCTTCGTCCATGCGTTTCAGCACAATACCTTGAAAATAGTAGGTGTCGGCGGCTAGCCCCTGAACTCGCTGATCATCCCCCGCGGTCAACAACAGCTTTTCCAGCGTTGCAGTCGCTTGCGAAAGGAGCGACTTCGATTCTTCGTTCCTTCCCAACAGTAGGAATTGCCTGGCAACTACCTTTTGATTCAGAGCCGTGTTATGCAGCGTCGGCACGTCGGACGCCAGTTCCGCGACCTTGGTTTGCATCTCGAGTGCTTCGCGACTGGCGTCGAGCATCTTTTCCATCTGGCCCGCGTTCTCGTAAGTAACGCTCAACCCATTCAAGGCCCCGGCGATCTCCCGCATGGCCTTGGGGTCCGTCGGATCCATTTGATAGGCTTGGCGGCGAAGGTCGACCGAGCGAAGTTGGTAGTCCATCGCCTTGGTCGGTTTTCCCAGCATGCGGTAAATGGCCGCCAGGCGGCCGAAGACTTGAGCCATGCTCTGTTTCGACGCCATCGCGTCAATTTGTGGATTCCGCGCGAAGTAGGCTTTCCGCTGCTGTTCCAGGCTCAGGTATTCCGCCTCGGCTTTCTCCGGCTCACCCATGCCGCGATAGGTATCCCCCAGCGCCAAAGTAATGTTCATCTGGCTGACATCGGCGTTCCAAAGCTTTCCTTCCGCATTCAGAGCGACGAGTTGCTGTTGCGCGTCGAGCAGTTTCTCACGAGCCTTCTCGAAGGCACCCGCCTCCAGGTAGATTTGCCCGAGCTGACTATCGGCTGAAGCTGCGAACGTTGCCTGGACGTTGTGGGCATATCGCTCGGTATGCAGACGTTCGACACCCTTCAGAATGCTGTCGATCATGTTCTCACGAAGCGCACTCAATTCCGGCTTCGACTCAAAAAACTGTTTCGCCTCGTAGAGGACCAAACGTGTCGAATCGAGGGCGAGTTCGGCTTGGTCATCGGCGAGTTTCGCGTTCTCCTCTGCCTCGGCTCTGGCTACCTGCTCCGCTTTCTTCTTCTGGTTGATCACGAACGCAGAGATGATGCCTCCAAACAGCAGGCACATCAGCAGGCTGGCGGCCAACCCACTGAGCGAAGCCACTTTAGGGTTCCGTTTGCACCACTTCCACATTCGTTCGCGCCGAGTGATGGGGCGAGCGATGATCGGTGTGCCATCGAGAAAGCGTTGCAATTCGTCGGCGAACTCGCCGGCCGTCGCGTATCGCTTTGAAATGTCCTTTTCGAGTGACTTCAGGCAGATCGTTTCGAGATCTTTATCGAGGCCGGCCTGCAATTTGGAGGGTGCGACCGGTTCGTATTGCAGCAGCTGCCGCACGGTTTCAAACGGCGTCGGCGCGGTAAACGGCGGTCGACCGGTCATCAAGTAGTAGAGGATGCATCCCAGCGCATAGACGTCCGTCTGGGGTCCGACCAGGTGGGTGTTGCGAGCCTGCTCAGGAGCCATGTACCCGGGTGTTCCCAGGATCACTCCTTCCCGGGTCTTGTCGCCGTCGTCGTCGCTATCCAATCGTTTGGCCAATCCAAAGTCGGCGACCTTGGGCGTGCCGTCCCGTGTCAGCAAAATGTTCTGCGGTTTCAAGTCGCGGTGCAGCACACCCATCTGATGCGAATACTCCACGCCACGAGCAACGGGGATCAATAGCTCTGCGGCATGCTTGGCTGTGAACGTCGTTTCCTTCATCAGGTCGGAGACCGACATACCATCAACGAACTCAAGTGAAAAGTAGGGCAGGCCGTCGTGCTTGCCCACTTCATAGACCGAGACGATGTTCGGATGGCTAAGGTGAGCCGCGGCTTCGGCTTCGCGCTGGAAGCGACTGATCTGGTCCGCCGAGGCGTGAGCACCGGAAATGATCATCTTGACCGCGACCACTCGATTCAGTGGTACGTGGCGAGCTTTGTAGACGATCCCCATGCCGCCTTTGCCAAGCGTGCTGAGGATCTCGTAACCGTCGGGAGCTTCCGGCGAGTTCCCCGCCGTACCCCTTCGGTCGTTCCCCGAGTCCATCGTCGGGCTATCGAAGGACAAGTCGGTCGGAGCGGATGACTTTCCTGCTCGTATCGCTGGTTTGGGAGGCGTTTCGATCGCGACGGCGGCCGTGTCAAGCGTGGGCGTCTCGACGACGTCCGTTCCCTTGGCGAATTGGGCCTCCGAATCGAGCGTGACGTCGACCTGGCCACTGGAGTCCTGCAGGGCATCGAGCTGGGCGCCAAGCTGGCCCAAGCTGGGCGTCGGAATCGATGGTGGCACCGAGCTGGTCATCAACGGCAATCGCGGGACCGTCAACTTCGACTGCCGCGGCGGACAACTCGGCCGTTGGGGTTTCCTCTGTCTCCTTGACCGTCTCCAGCTGCAGAATTCGATCGCGAAGTGTTGACTTCAGGTCATGCTCGATCCCCGAAACAAACTCCTCAGCACCGGAGATCGGTTTGCCGTTGTTCGATCGACTTCTGTCGGCGACATAATGCTGGGCAATTGCCTCCACAAACTCGATGATTACTTGATCTCTTGGCTTGGTTGCCTTCATCCGTATGTCCCAGTCGCACTCTCGAAGACTCAGTTACCATTGATTTCCGAATACAGCTCATTGGCCAATCTGCGAAGTGACGCCTCGAACGTGTCGATCGAGCAATCACCATCGATATCGTAGAGCAGACCTTGAGCTGCTTTTCGGTTGGTCGTTTGGAGAATGTCGATGATGGTGACATTCCCCGTAGCGTCCATCACGTCGGTCAGCCCAAGCTTTTCAGCCTCTTGCGAGGTCAACACATCTAGAACATTGAACGTTTGGTAGGCGATGCCATCGGTCGATGTTTGGAATCCATAACCGGCGGCGTACGTTCCATCTGCGAGCGTCTCGCTGGTGACGTACGTTGCCAATGCGACGGCCAGAACCTGGGCGTCGACTTTGGGCGGTCCACCGGCGACCGAGGTCTTCTTGTTTCGCTTGTGCAGATATTGAAACACCTCTGAGATTTCGGTGTTGGTTTTGCCTGCCAAATTCATGTCCCGACCCTCTCCCTTGGCTGCATCATAAAAGGCACCCTCGCCATACATGCTCGGGAAGGTGCTGGCTAGCCAGTACCCAAGCTCGGTCGAATTCGGTCCACCATTAAGCGATTCGATGAGCGCCCTGCCATGCTTGTTGTGCCAGAACCCAATCGAGGCGGTCGAGCCATCCCCAATGACTGCGCCCGCGACTGGCCGCTCGCCGAAGTTATACCAATCACCGGTCGAACCGGGAGCCAATCGGATGCCGGTGAAGGTGTCATTGCTGGCGTTGGCTCCCGCGTCGATCTCAGAATCGTTGACGGTATGTGGATTGGATACCGTAAAGTCGTCGCCTTCCAGGCCATCGTTCAGTCCGATTGGCTGCGTTTCCTCGATCGCGTAGGTTCCCGGCCGCAAGTTGATGAACATGTACGCGCCGTTCTGGTCGGTCGACTGCGTCCGACTCACGGTATTCCCGCGATCGTCAATCCCCGTCAGGGAAATCAAGACGCCTTCGATGGGGTCCTCTCCGAAATCGATCTCGCCGTCGTTGTTCAAATCTCGCCAAACGGCCCCCATCAGCTCCGACGATTCGATTTCGGCGAACCAATAATCCACTGCATCCGCAGAGACGCTTGAATCGCTGACGAGGAACCCGATCTCGTTACTATCTTCCTCGTTGTTCACCAAGCCCCCCAGGCTGCCGGCGGTCTCCGGACCATCGAGCAAGGAGTTTTGGGCCAGCTCGTCGATCGCTTCGATCAGCTTGTAGGCGCCCGGCGGCAAGTTCGCATTGAGCCGATACGTGCCGTCTGTTCCCGACACGGCTGTCGCCAAAGGGCTGGCGGTGGAGACATCATCTTGCTGGCCAAACACCTTGATCGTGACCCCTTCGAGTCCCTCATCGTACGACGAATCAAATCGCCCGTTGTTGTCCAAGTCATTGAAGACTCGCCCGGAAACATCGACGAGGTTGAGCACTTCGATGGTGACCGTCGCAGTACTGGTGCCGCCATTTCCATCGCTGATCTTGTAGTCGAAGTTGTCGACGCCGACAAAATCAACATCAGGCGTATAGCTGAACGATCCGTCGCCGTTGAGCGATAGCGAACCATGGCTTGGCGGGCTGTGCGACGAAATGGTCAACTCGTCATGGGCGTCTGGATCGGCGTCAGCTCCCGCAGTATCGCTGATCACATTACCGACGAGGACGCTCTCTTCGTTAATCGTATAGGCGTCGTCCGCCGCACTGGGAGCATCGTTACGGCCTGCGACGGTAACGGTGAGCGTACCGGTGTTGGTGCTATTGGCTACGCCCTTCTGGTCATCGACCCGGTAGGTGAAAACCAACTCCTCGCTCTCGTTGATCGCCAAGTCATTGAACTGGCTGGCGTCAAAGCTCAACACGCCGTCGGCAGCCGAAAAGATGATGCTGCGACCGGACGTCTGGGTAAGATCTGTGACGACCAAAGAATCATTCTGATCGACGTCACCAACCAGTGCGTTGGCGTCTGTACTGAACGTGCCAGCATCCTCGTTGGTTGACAGGTTCGCGGACAGCGCCACCGTTGGCCGGTCATTTTCACCTGTGATCGTGATCGTGGCTGTTTGAGCAACCATGCCGCCGCTGCCATCGGTGATGTTAAACCGATACTCGATAACTTCGCTCTCGTTGACCCCCAAGGACTCGTAGGCGTTCGGAGTGACGGTGAGCGAGTTGGTGAGCGTGTTACCCGCGACGTTCACACCCGAATCGTCGCCACTGACCAATACCAAATCGACGACACTGAGCGAGCCGGGATTCGGGGCGAGGACGCCTTCGAGCAGATCAACGGCAAAGGGATCCGCATCCTCGTTCTCAGTCACAACGATGGGTCCCGAGACGATCAGATCGTCATCCAAACCGCTGATTGTGATCGTGGCCGTCTTGGTGGTCATGCCGCCATCGTCATCACTGATGGTGTATTCGAACGAATCGGTTGCCGTGTCGCCTGTATTGAGCGAATCGAATTTGCTGTTTGGGTTGTAGAGAAAACTGCCATCGGAATAGGCGGTCAGAATCGCGCCCGAGGGCAGCGTGATCTCGGCACCGGAAACGAAGGAAGCACCGTTGATCTCGGTGACGCTCAGCGGATCGACGGCGGGGACGGGATCGGTGTCGTTGGCCAACACACCTTCCGCAGCGGCGAAGCTGATCGACGTATCCTCGTCCGTTGCGTAAGCCTCGTCGTACCCGATCGGGTCAAGGTTATTGACCGTGACTTGCAGCAACTGAGTCGTCACGGCACCACTGAGATCGCGGGCGGCGACCAGGGCCTTGTAAACGCCATTGTCCGCTGCCGTCCAAGTGATCTCGCCGGTCGCCGCATTGATGACCGCACCGCTGGGGAACTGCGCCGGATCATCCGCAAACTGCAGCGAATAAGAGACCGCATCGCCGACGTCGGCATCGATTGCCGTCGCGATCAGCTGCAGCGTACTCCCTTCGTTGACCTGCTGAACGGCGATCGAATCGACCGTTGGCGCACTGTTGGTCACCGTGGTTCGATTGCCGGTCGGGCCTGCGAATGCATCATCGCCGTCGACGAGGAAGTAGTCGTTACCAGAGGAGCCGACCATCGTATCGGCGCCACTGCCGCCAATCAGCATATCCCCTGGCGATGCAGTTACGCCCTGGCCAAATCGATAGATCAGCAACTCGTAATCACCGGTATCCGTATCGGTACAGCGAATGTCCCCTGGATCGGCGTCGCAGAACGCGACTACATCGAAACCCGGAACGTAACCCGGCAATTCATCGATATAGAAATTGAAGGTATCGACTTCGACGTAGTAGGTCCCATCGGCAGGAATCTGCAAATCGAACAAGATCGAATCGGTCGGCTCAAAGCCATCATCATTGAAGGCCCCGAGTGGGCTGCCGTAATAATCGAGTTTGACACCGCTGGCATCGTAGACTCGGACCAGCGAATCGATCGTGAAGTCAATGCGAGTTCGCAGTGAGAGCGAAAGAACTTCAACGCTCACCTGATCACCCGCCGACGCGTTGAACGAATAGAAATCGTTCTCGCTGGTTGCTCCATTCAATTCGATCGAACCAATCACGTTGGCCGCGGACGCCTCGATCGCGACACCGAAGTTTCTGGCGGTTTCATTCTCGATCGTATTGGGAACTGCCAGCGACGGCAGATCACCGAACGGCTGGACGGGATAGGTCACGCCCGCGACGGTGATCGAATCGGTCTTCTCGACGTCAGGCAACTCGATCGAGGTCTGACCGGTTTCCGCAAACGCCAACTTGAGCGCTTCGCGTTCGCCGAAGTAGGGATTGCCGAGCGCGTCGGAGAGCGTGGTTCGCACCGATGCGGGAGAACTGATCAGGTGATCGGAGGTCTCCAGTGCGGTGCCGGTGCCTTCGTAGGTGGGCAGGAATGCGGTTCCGCCAAGCGCCGCGAAAATGCCTTCGCCGGGTGCGCCGAACGCGTCGTGGTGACGCAAGCCGTACATGTGTCCCAGCTCATGCGAGGCAACGGTCGATGACAGAGCGATAAAATTCTCGGGCGTATCCGGCAGTTGGTTGGCGGCCTTGCCAAGGAACCCGTTGACGTCCACCTGGACGCGACCGCCGCGAGCCACGTCGCGCCAGCCGATGCGATCGGCAATGCCGCCGGAGAACGCTCTCCCGCCGATGACCGGCTTGCTATTGAACAGGATCGTGATGTAGATCTGGTTGAGCGGAATCGTTTGCGAGATCACCACATCAAACGCCGCGAAGTCTTGCCGCATGCGAGCTTCAATCGCATCCCGCTCAGCCTGGCTGTAGGCGTGATCGGTGGCTTCGGTTTCTTGCTCGAAATCCAGGTACACGTACTTGGTGCGACTGGCCGACAGGTAGTCATCGCCGGCACCGCCGAACAATGAGTCGATTCCTCCGCCACCAACCAGCGTATTGTTCCGTGCGTTGCCACTCAGCTTGTCAGCGAAGGCGGTGCCGATCACGCCTTCGACCGCGCTGGTCGATGTGAATTGCAACGCAAGGATTCCGGGCGAGATCGTTTGCGGCGCGGTGGAATCCAGGTTGACATCGATCGCAGTATCGAGGCCAAAGAAATCAAGCGTGTCACTCGACTGATCGCTCGCCTCGTCAATCGTATCGCTACCCAGGTCATCACCCCCGACAAAGATGTAAGTATCGTCGCCGGCACCGCCGGAAAGCGAGTCATCGCCAGTGCCGCCCTCAATCGAATCGTTGCCCGCGCCGCCGATCAGTGTGTCATTTCCCCCGCCACCGACCAGCATCGCGCTACCGAGGAACGCGGACGCGTCGAGCACGTTGTCGCTCGGTCCGCCGATCAGGGCGACTTCATCCACGTCGGTCAATTCAGCCACGAGCGTACCGTCAACGGTAAGGGTCGACTGATTGTTCAGGGCTCCGGTTGCCACCGTCATGTTTGCATCGGCTTCAATCAAGATCGTGTCTTGCGAAGCTGGATCATTGGTTGCGATGTTGTCGCCGAAGACCTTCACCAATCCCGGTTCGATCACGATCAAGTCGTTGCCGGCACCGCCGAAAATGGAATCGCCCATTCCGCCGCCGCTGCTGATGGTGTCATCACCGCTGCCGCCGTCAATCGAATCGTTTCCACCGGGACCGCCGAAGATGGAATCGTTGCCGTCGCCGCCACCGATCGTGTCGGCGCCGCCACCGCTGCTGCTGATGCTGTCGTTGCCAGGACCACCAAAGACGCTGTCGCCTCCTCCGCCCGTCACGATCGAGTCGTTGCCGGCGCCCCCATCAATCGACTCGTTTCCACCGGGACCGCCGAAGATCGAGTCATCTCCATCACCACCGCTAAGCGAATCACGGGTGCCACCGCCACTCGTAATGCTGTCGTTGCCGGGGCCACCAAAGATGGAGTCGGCGTCGCCGTCGCCGGAGGTGATGGTGTCGTTACCGCTGCCGCCATCGATCGATGCGTTGCCGCCTGGGCCGCCAAAGATGGAATCGTTACCGTCGCCGGCAATGATCGTCGCTGCGCCCCGCCGCTTTGAATACTGTCATTGCCGGGACCACCGAAGACACTGTCGCCGGTGCCGCCACCGGTGACGATGGAGTCATCGCCGCTGCCGCCATCGATCGATGCGTTGCCGCCGGGGCCGCCAAAGATGGAGTCGTTGCCGTCGCCACCCGCGATCGTGTCGTTCTGACCGCTGCTGGTGATGCTGTCGTTACCGGGGCCACCAAAGATGGAATCGTGTCCGCCGATGCCGCCGGTGATCGTATCGTTGCCATCACCTCCGTCGATCGAATCGTTGCCAGCGGGTCCGCCAAAGATGCTGTCGTTACCCTCGCCGCCGACGATCGTAGTGGAGCCACCGCCACTGACGATGCTGTCGTTACCGGGGCCACCGAACACGCTGTCGCCGCTGCCGGTACCGGTCACGATGGAATCGTCGCCCGATCCGCCATCGATCGATTCGTTTCCGCCAGGGCCGCCAAAGATCGAGTCGTTGCCAGCTCCCCCGCCGATCGAACTCCTTCCGCCGCCGCTTTGGATACTGTCGTCACCAGCACCGCCGAAGATCGAATCGCCAGCTCCGCCGCCGCCGACAATCGTGTCGCGACCATCGCCACCTTGGATCGACTCGTTTCCGCCCGGCCCCCCAAAGATCGAATCATCGCCGCCGCCGCCGTCGATCGTAGCGCTGCCGCTACCGCTCACGATACTATCGTTTCCGGCTCCGCCGAAGACACTATCGCCTAAGCCGCCACCGGTGACGATGGAGTCATCACCGCTGCCACCATCGATCGATTCATTGCCACCGGGCCCGCCGAAGATCGAATCATTGCCTTCGCCGCCGATGATCGTATCGCTTGTGCCCCCACTATGAATGCTGTCGTTTCCAGGACCACCGAAGATCGAATCGTTTCCACTTGCTCCGCCCACGATGGTATCGTCGCCCATTCCGCCTTCGATCGATGCATTGCCGGAAGGTCCGCCAAAGATCGAATCGTTGCCCTCACCGCCGACAATCGTAGCGTTGCCGCCGCCGCTGACGATGCTGTCGTTGCCGGGGCCACCGAAGATGGAATCGGAACCTCCCTGTCCACCGATGATCGTGTCGCTACCGCTGCCGCCATCGATGGTTGCGTTGCTTCCTGCGCCGCCAAAGATGCTGTCCTCTCCGTCGCCGCCGCTGACCGAATCACCACTGCCACCGGTCGTGATACTGTCATTGCCGGGCCCGCCGAAGATTGAATCGTTCCCATCGCTACCAGCGACAATCAAGTCATCGCCCATCCCGCCATCAATCGATTCGTTGCCCGAGGCACCACCGAAGATCGAGTCGTTCCCTTCGCCACCGCTGATCCGATCGTTGCCCCCGCCGCTTGTGATGCTGTCATCGCCGGCGCCGCCGAAGATGGAGTCACCATCGCCGGGGCCGCTGACAATCGAGTCGTTACCGGAGCCACCATCGATCGAATCATTGCCCCCAGGTCCGCCAAAGATCGAGTCTTCCCCATCGCCGCCGTCGACGGTGTCACCGCCACCGCTGCTGGTGATGCTGTCGTTGCCCGCTCCACCGAACAGTTCGTTCCGCGCCTCGTTGCCCGTCAAAGAATCGCTGTACGCAGAGCCTGTCACGTTCTCGAAAGTGCCGGAGAGTTTGATCGTGCCCGTGGAATACACCTGTTGCACGGTTCCATCATCGATGCTGAGGTCGATCGAAATGCCGTCGAACGCGCCGGACCCTTGCGAGACTTTTTCGAAGTTCAACGTGTCTACACCGCCATCGTCGATCAGCGTCTTGTCGCTGAACAAGACGAACTGGTATTCATCGTCCCCGCTTCCCCCGTCAAGAAGGTCATTCCCTTCGTCACTGATCAGCACGTCGTCGCCACCGCCGGAGATGAGGGTGTCGTCGCCTGGGCCGCCGATGATGGTGTCGCTTGCCGAAGCGGTGGTCACCATGTCGTTTCCCGCACCAGCATCAATTCGCAGCCTTGCCGACACCGTGGGGGCCACCGTAATCACGTCGTCACCGCCTTGTGCTGCGATCAAAATCTGGCTGTTGCTGGGGATCGTGGTCGTTGTTGAACTTTCGAACACAACATCAATGTCGCCCGTGTCGGACGTCATGATATCGAGGTGATTCGACGCATCATCAAGCAGGAAGAAACGCACGACACTCGCGCCAACTCCGCCGTCGTCGTCGGTAGTACGGAAGGCGATGACGATCTCGTCGTTCTCGTTGGTGAACGTGATCGTTGGTGGCTGCTCGCCGGCGGCGAGGCTGCCACTGTCGGTCGGCACCGCGCTGGGATCGAGTTCCCCCCGGGCATCGAGCGGCGGCGCAATGAACCACTCATAAGTCCGGGCGTCAGCAACACCGAGGTCTTTGATCACCGCACGCATCGTCACCTCGCTGCCCGACGCAGCTTGGTGCTCAATCGAAACCTCAGGCACGTAGTTCGCCACATCGAAGGGGATCACGACGGTCGTGGTGTCCAGTTCGTCTCCCACCGAGACAGCGATGTTGTACGTGTTGATCGGACCTGACGGGTCATCGGCATAGGTGTGGCGGACGTCGCTGAAGGCGTTGACACCGAACTCGACCGGGACGACCACCGCCGGGGTGCCGTCACCGAAGTCGACTGTGACCCGCTGTGTATCGCTCAGGCCAAGATCCGTGAAGGTTCCGCCGAGTGAAATCTCGACACCCTCGGTGACTCCCGTGACCGACTGATCAGCCGAGCGAATCGAAATCTCCGAAGCGGTGAAGTACGGCGGCGAGTTGGCGACGTCCAACTCGGCGGAGGTCGTCGAGGACGCGCCGCGATCATCACGCACCACGAGCGTGATGTTGAAGACGCCATTGTTAGCCGGTTCGAATTCGACCGAACTGTCGGTGCTGCTGAGAACTTCCGAGCCGTTTTGACTGATCGACCATTCGTAGCGAATCGGATCGCCACCGGCGTCGAAAACGGCTGCCGACAGGGAAGCGGTTGACCCTTCAACGACGCCAGCGGGAACGTTGATCACGGCGGTGGGAGCAAGATTAAGAACCGTGACGGCAGTCGAGCTTACTGCCGCGCCCAAGTCATCATCACGCAGCGCGACGGAGATCAAAGCCGGTGCATCGACCGTATCTTGAGCATACGTGTGCGACGCCGCAAAAGTGCGTTCCCCCTCGTTGATCGAAATCGTTTGCAAAGGGCTGCCGTCACCCCAGTCGACTTCGAAGGAGTGCTGATCGCTCAAGCCCGGATCGGTAAAGACACCCGAAACGGTTACCTCGCCACCTTCGTTGATCGTTTCGTTGCTGAGCGACAGGCTAGTAATCGTGGGCGCGGCGTTATTGACCGTAACCGCCAATGCCGCCGAGCCGCTGCCGACCGTATCGGTTACCGTCACCACAATGCCGTAATCGTCGGAGTCCGAACCAGTGGGATCGTCATCCTCGTAGACGTGCAGTGCTGTAAAGCCGGTCGCGTCCAACGAGACTAATTCAGCGGACGTGGTCGTGGTCCCGTCGCCCCAGTCAATGGTCACTGAAGCTGCGCCGCCGACGTTGGAGAAATCGCCGGTCAAGTAGAGCGGTAAACCTTCGCCGATCGATCGTGTCGGCTCACCAAACGTCGCGTCGGAATTCGCAACGATCGTGTAGGTCAGCAAACTGTCTGGGTCGATCGTTGGAGGCGTCGCCAAAAATGCGGTGACAGTCAACGCAAATTCGGAGGTGTTGCCGCTTGCGTCGGTAGCGGTTGCTGAAATGTGCTCTCCATTGAGAGTGAACGAGAGGCCGCTGGCGGTGAAGGAGACGGTGCCCGACGAATCGGTCGCAATGCTCGTCGAACCAAGATAGCGATTGCCTTCGCCCGAACCGCTGGCGTCAATCGTGCTGCTGGCATAGAAGTCCAAATCAAAGGTCGCGTTCGGCGCCCCGGAAAACGTACCGAAGACCTGGGTCATCGCACCCGCGATCGCCGAGTCAAGCTCGGGGTAGTTCTGCAAGTCGTTGGGGCCGGAGTCACCATCCAACGCGTCATTCGGCGTCACGCCGTCCGGAATGCTGGTTACGTCACCAAGATCGATTCCCAGACCGTCGTTGTTATCAATGCGGTTGCCGCGGATCGTGGCTGTCGTTGTATTGCCGAGAACGTGCACACCCAAAGCGTTATGGGTGATCACGTTTCCTTCGCCCGCCCCGACTCCGCCGACGATCGCGCGACCACCAACCGTCACACCGGCACCCAGGTTGCCAAGATCAAGCGTTCCCGAGACGCTCGTCCCAATCCAATTCCCTTGGATCGTCACCGTCGCGCCGGTATCCAACGCATCGGTCACGACGCCAGCCCCGTTGCCGCTGATCACGTTTCCAGTTCCGACGCCACCGATCGTGGTCGAACCAGCGCCGGCATGAACGGTCACGCCGCTGACAACGTTTCCTAACAGACGCGTGCCGGTGATGTCGGTACCGATGAAGTTGCCGGCAACCATATTCCCGCTCGAAGCAGCACCGCTGACGACAACGCCGTGCTCGACGCTGCTCGAAATGATGTTTCGCTCCGCCGTGTCTGACGAACCATTGCCGTCGGTGCCAATCCGATTGCCTTGGGCCCCGTTCTCGATCTGAACACCGCTCTTGTTCCCTCGAGGTAGCTTGCCCGTGACGTCGGTTCCGATCAGATTGCCGGCGACGACATTGTTATTGCTGGCCGTGATGCGAACGCCCATCTGGGTCATCCCGCCGATCACATTGCCTTCGATCGCATCACCTTGGCCGTCACTGTTGGTGCCGATGATGTTTCCAGAGGCGCCCGATTGGATCGTGACGCCACGATCACCATTGAGCACGAGTGTGGAACCGTCGCGTCCCAGACCGATGAAGTTGCCCGCGACGCGATTACCGATCACACCCGCGCCAGACAGTTGAACCTCGTTGCCGCCCGCGCCTGCAATCACGTTGCGTTCAAAGGCGTCTGCGATACCGTCTCCATCGACGCCAACAATGTTGCTCTGAGCGTTTCCTGCTAACGTGACGCCGTTCTGTTGACTCCCGACACGAGTCAGACCGTCCGGGCCGGTCCCGATCAGGTTACCGGCGATGACATGCCCGCTGCTGTTGCCCGTGATCTCGGCGCCATGCAGCGTGTTGGCGCTGATCACGTTGCCTTCGACAGCGTCGTTTACACCATCGCTGTTGGTTCCAATGATCACCCCGCCGGCATTGTTGATCGAGATGCCTTTGTAGTTAGGAAGGGGCGTTGTCCCATTCGCCCCAATCCCGATGAAGTTGGACGCGATCCAGTTGCTGGGCCCAATGCCAACCGAATCGATCGCGATCCCCGCGCTGTTGAGATTGCCAGAGATCACGTTGCGCGCCGCGACGCTGCCACCGATCGTATTGTTGTCCGAACCCCAAAACAGGAAGATCCCCGCAGCTCCGTTGGCAAGAGCTGCGTTTCCAGTCGCGTCGGTACCGATGTAGTTCCCTGCGACCGTGCTGTCATCGGAGTCATAGAAGAAGATGCCTTGCTCCGAACTTCCGGAGATCACGTTCCGCTCTTTGGGAGTCGTCCCGCCGATCGTGATTTGCGCTGAACCATTCAGCTCAATGCCGTCGCTTCGGTTGCCAGCTGCAACGGTGCCCGCAGCATTCGTTCCGATGAAGTTGCCGGCGATGGTGACGCCGTTGGCATTCTGAATAGAAATGCCATCACTGAAATTCTGAATCACGAGTCCACGAACGGTCGATCCATCCACGGCCGCGCCGCTCAGCTGCAAACCATTCGCGGTCGTCGGGGCCAAACTGCCGTCGAGCACAACCTGCAACACCGCATCACTGCCGACCTGTCGCGTGTTTTCAAACGAACCGGCTTCGGTGTAGCCATCAACGATGATCACGTCCGTGATGTCCGGCAGACTGGTCAGCGGTGTGATCGTATGTGGTCCGGCTCCGACGTTTTCAGTGATGTCGAAGACGATGACATCCAATCCGATGCGGGCGTTTGCATCAAGAATCGCCTGTCGCAGACTGCCGGGGCCAGAATCGGAGGTGTTCGTCACGACGAAACTGGGGCCCAGTGACGTCAGCTCGACGTCGTTGCCATCACCGCCGATGTAGCTGATCGAATAGTAAAACCCATCGGCAACGAATCCCTCGCCCTCATCCAGGCCGACGAACGTTCCAATCACAGGGTCCGCAGCGTCATTATTGACGATCGTGAACTTGTCGCCGATCGCTGGAACGAACGCGCCGAATTGAGAAACCTTCAAGTTGCCGTTGAGCGTCACCGACCCGACCACGTCAAGCTGGTCATGATTGGTGGAAAGAGTTCCCGGCGTCAGCCCGCCCAACTCCACGTTGAAATTCTGGCCCACGCCGAAGGCAAAGTTCGCGTTCACCGACAGCACTCCCGGGGAATTGCCCGGGCTCAACTCGCCACGTGCCGTCAATGTGCTGCCGCTGAAGTCGATGCCGATCGTGTTCGTGTCCCCGATCCTTTCGTCACTGAAAATCTCGACCACCGGCGCCCCCAGCGGATGGATCGCGGCGCTGAAGGTCACGTCGCCACTGACGCTATCTCCGATGATCAGCTTTCCAGTCGTGATCCGGTTCAATTCGGCGTCGCTCAGGCCGAGTGTCAAGGGCGAGCCGGAGAGAACATCGGCGCCGCCGAGGTCGATCCGCGTCCCGGCCGTCTTGGGACGAAGCGTCAGGCGGTTGGCGCCGACGTTGATCGACGAGGTACCCGCACCGGTTGTCGTCACCTGCATCGAATCGGCGACGAGCAGCACCTTTGCGGTGCCAGTCGATGTGATGTTTCCGGAGCCCTCAGGATTGCTACCCAGTACGAGTCCGAAATCTCCGCCCCCCACCCCGGCCTGGCCAACGATTGTGATGTCCCCATTCAACGAGGTGACCAACCCATTGCCGGAAACTTCCACACCCACGTCATCGCTGGTCGCAGCGCTGCCACCACCGGTGCCAAAAATGTTGATCTTGGCGGTGCCCGTGGATTGCACCACACCGCCCGCTTGCACCCGGATGCCATGATTGCCAGCGATGCTGGCCCCGTCGCCACCCCAACCGGTCAGATTGACGTTGCCCGTACCGGTCGTCACAACGGTGGCATTGTTGATATCGATGCCGATGAAGTCGCCCGATGTCGTGCCGCCGGGATTGGCGTCCATGGTCAGATTGCCGCCAACCACCGAGACCGTCACACCCGGCTTCACGGCAATGCTGCGAGACGCATCGATATCGATCGCGCCGCTACCAGTCGCGAACAAGCTCGCGGCGATCGTGACGTCCTGGCCATGATAGGTTTGGTTGCCCGTCGTCGTGATCGCACCGCTGTTCAGATTGACCGTCTCGGCGGTGATTGCGACCGAGGTCAGTGTCGTCGTGGCCGCCGAGTTGACCGTGTCGATCCCATCACCAGCATCGAGAATCAAGCCGCGGGTAGCGCCCAGATCGAACGAGGCAGCGAAGTGGATCGTGTCGTTACCACCCAGTGATCGGATATCGAGCGCACCGGAGAACGAAGACAAGGGAATCGTAACCGACGACGTCTCATCACCCGTTCCGCCCTCGAGCGAACCGAGCAGTTTGATGGGAATGCCGCTGTTGTCAGTGATCGTCAAATCACCGCCAGCAACACTCAACGTCCAATCGTCATTCGTGTCGCTGCCGCCGCTGTCGGTCACAATCAACTTACCGTCGACTACGTCGACGGTGGTGCTGAAATCATCGTTGACAATCGTGCCATTGATTACTGTACCAGCCAGCGTCACATCCGCTCCGTTGGCTTGCAGGTTACCCACGATCAGCTGGAAGGTTTCGCTGAGCTCGACGGTCGCGTCACCGTTGACGGTCACTTCGATCGTCCCGGACGTCTCACCGGCGGTAATGGTCAGCGTTCCATTTTTCGCGATGTAGTCGCTGTCAGCCACCGTCGCCGAACCATCTTGTGTCGCATAGTCCAGCGACAGATTCACATCGACTGGAGCGCTGAGTGTGACGGGGAAGCTCAGGACCGTCGTGCCACCGTTGCCTTCAGTGACGGAAGCATCGCCGATCGATACGGACGCGCTGTCATCGTTGACGATCGTGCCTACACCGACTGCCGAACCCAATCCGCCGCCGAACCACTTGATCTGAAGTTCGTTGTAAAGAGCAGCAAAGTCACCGCCGAAGGCCGCTCGGTCGTTGTAGATTCGAGCTTCTGCAACCAGGCCCTGAAACGTCTGTCCGCCGTCGCGATGGAGGAAGTCGAAGTCACGGCCGGAGGTGTACGCAATCCCCGCGCGACCGCTGGCATTCGGAGTGGCACTGTTCACATAAAGCTGGTTGAGTCGCGAATCCATGATCACGATGTCCCAGCCGCCAGAACCCGTCCCAACGGCCTTTGCTCCACCGCCGCCGCTGTAATTCATTTCGTAGTTGAACGAAGGATCAATCCACAGCATCGGTCGCACTGATGCGTTATCATCCACCAGATTGTGGTAGGCCCCGATATTGTTGGCCTTTACGACAGCCACATAAATGAAATCACCGGCTGCCGAGGCTGGCACAAACACGTTGTCGCCAAGTCGGTCGCCACCACCGTTGAACTCCACAGCCGCTCCACCGTTCGGAGTTTGACCAGCCAGCAGTGTCGGAGTTCCTGCGGAAGTCTGTCCGCCCCAGCTCGAGACAACAGTGCCGCTTGCCAGCCCCAATGAGCCGGCATCAAGTTGAACAATACCTGCAGGCACAGCGGCCCCGCCAATCGTCACATCTCGCCCGGACGCCTGACTGTTGCTGAGAACGACGCTCAGTGTTTCATCCAGTTCAATCGCCGAGTCGCCATTGACTGTGATGTTGATGGTGCCTGTGGTGTCACCGGCCAGCAACGTGAACGTCGCGGGTGTCGTGACACCGACGTAGTCACCATCGGCCGTGGTGGCCGTGCCGTCCTGCGTTGTGTAGTCGATCGACACATTCATATCGACAGGATGGTCCAGCGTCACAGGGAAGCTGAGCACCGTCGTGCCACCGTTGCCTTCAGTGACGGAAGCATCGCCGACCTCCAACGTGGCAAAGTCATCGTTGACAATCGTGCCAGTGATTACTGTACCAGCCAGCGTCACACCCGCTCCGTTGGCTTGCAGGTTACCCACGATCAGCTGGAAGGTTTCGCTGAGCTCGACGGTCGCGTCACCGTTGACGGTAATCTCGATCACGCCCGATACCTGTCCGGCAGCCATTGTGAACGTGGCTGGAGTTGCGACACCCTGGTAATCTCCGCCGGCGGTGGCTGAGCCATCTTGGGTTTGGAATTCAAATGAAATGTCGACCGCTGCAGCCTCACTGAGGGTGACCGGAAAGGCAAGGACCGTCGTGTCCGCAATCTGGCCCTCGGTAGCCATCGCATCGCCAACCGCCATGACAGCAAGCAATCTGCGCTCTTCCATCTGTTCGAATTGGATTTTCCGAGCAAATACGGATCTGCTATTGCCGCGTTGGGTTTTGCGGGATCGACGGCGAGCTAGCAGTGACTTTCGAACACGTTTCATGGTGATTATGCAGCATGCAGAGAATGGTTTTCGAGAAATCGCCTCGGAACCGAGGGCAATCGCGTCTTAGGCCCTAGTGGGCCAATGGCCGTCAGCCCGTGAACTGTTTCAAAAATTCTTCTGGCTGAGTTCTGGCAGGGATGAGGACTGGACCGGTCGCCTCATGAAAGGCTCCGTTGTCTGCAATCAGCGTGGCATACGGTGCTGGGGCATCGCCGAAATCGGATGCCAACAAGAGTCGCCGTTCAAGCTGTTCGAACTCGGGACGCAGAGAGACTCGGTTGGTCGATCGCCGATTGCCGAGCAGCAGATTGTTCAAACTGCGTCGTTTGCGACCGCTGGCTTTTTCGGCGCGACGACTGCGGCTAAACCATCCACGTGGACTTCTGGTCATCAGAATTCTCTAAGGGGCGAAAGAGGGCTCGTTTCAAAACGGAACCGCACACCAGCGAAATCGTTCGCCAATGTTGACGCGACCAATGGTCACGTCCAAACGAGCGCACCCCAGAGAAGATCTCACGCCACCCGTCAGAGGCCAGTCCAGCGGGGTACCAATGTACACACCTCTTGAGGTCGGATGCCGATAAGCCGGCTCCAATCTCAATTTTTTTTCCGAATTTATCGTGAAGCCCTCACACCCTTTCCCTCGCGGTTTTGGCTACAAGTCTAAGCCTGGCAAAACGATGCGGCATGCGTCTGCCGCTCAGGAACGGCTGCGATTGGCGGCCGTGGCACGTCCGATCAGCCAACCGATCGTGATGCCGATCACGACCCCGACGAAAATCGAGCCGACGATGAGAATCGGTCCATCGCTGATCGATCTACTGATCATGAATCCGACCATTCCCAACATGCCTCCAAACAATCGTCACCGTCTGCTCCCGATACTGCGTCTTCTTGCCCCGACTCTTCGAGATCATCAGGTCGACCATTTGGACATCGATATCACCACCGCGGCTAATCAGATGGTAGTGTCCTTGGTGCCAGGCTCCAAACGCATGCATCGGGACTAAGTCGCCGAGCTCGTCCCTACCAACGACTGCACGGTAAATGTAGCTGTTCTGATCGGACCAGGTCTCCAGCAGTCGGGACTGATCCTGGCGCTTCCACTGACGAATCGCCTGAGTGATACCCCCGACGAAAGCTCTGGTCACGGCCCAAAGCCACCATGACGGATTGCCCAGCATTCGGTCAAGCCAACCAACACCGTTGATCACAAGCATGTGGTTGAGCGTAAACTTCACCGCCAACGCACCGATGGCGCCGGCGACCATCGCCTTTGCGAAACGGACAAGAATCGTGGCAGGCATTTGCGTCAAGACTTGGTGGCGACAGTTTGCCTTAGAATACCAGCTCATCGAGAAGCATTGCGTTCGCCAATGGCCGCCCAGTCCGAGAGTCTAGCTCACCGAGGAAAATAGCCATGGATCAGCCGTTTCGACTGGACTGGGAACGAGGCCCCGGGGACGTACGATGTGAACTGCCCCGGCGGTCGAACTTGGCAGCGACGATAGGAGGTTCCTTCTTCATCGGGATCGGACTTCTGATAGGATGTTTCCCGATTGCTGGGTCGATGTTTTTCGCCTTCGTGGGACCTGCTGACAGAGTCGTGCCACGGGGCGTCATTCTGATGCCGCTGTTCTTCTTCGGAATCTTCTGCTTTCCAATCGCGACTGCTCTGATCCTCAAGGGGATCTTCCTGCTTTGGGGTCGTACAGAAATTGTGATTGATGGTGATCGACTGCGAGCCGTCACACGGTTTGGCCCGCTCTGGTCAACTCGCCGCTGCGACCTCGAGGATCTTGCTGGCTTTCGCGTCGAAGGCGATCCAGGCGGCGGCGGTTCGAGCGGCGTGACTGCGGGGCTGGCCAGCCTTGTCGCGGTGCGGAAGCAGAAACGCCCCCTTCACTTGGCGCGCGCGTACCGCAAGGAAATCATCGATCAATTAGCCGAGGATCTCGGTGCGCAAATCAAGTCAGTCGCGGCGATTCATGGAAAACCAGGACTACAGCAACCGCAAGTAGAAAACGTTTCCTTGGATCCGCGTTCTATCCACCGGCGTGATCGTCAGCCCATCGACAGCGATGCGGTCGTCGAGCAGCGGCGAAACGATTGCGTGATACGGTTTCCGGCGAAGGGGTGGCGCCAGTCACCAGGTCTTTTCACCAAGTTGTTCTGTTACTTATGGGTTGGGGCGGCAATTCTCTTCACGGCGATTCTTCTTCCCGCGCTCATTCCTGGACAGGTCCAGGGCGATGCTCGGGTTGGCTGGGTGTTGCTGCCGATGCTATGGATGGTCGCGATCGGAGCGATCCTGGTTCAACTTCACAAGGCGCGCCGTTGTGGCATGATCCAATTCACGGAGGAGACGTTGCGGTTCGAGGAAACCGGCATCTTCGGAGTGAATCGAGCGGTCTGGAATCGCGCAGCGATCGACGATGTTGTCGTCGCGGCCAAACTGCACGAGACGGACGATAGTTCGTACTGGGAGCACTACATCGAGGTGCGGCCTGACCCAAATCCGGAACGTCAATGGTTCAGTGATCGAGATAAGTTCGAACTCGAGTGGATCGCGACCCTGCTTCGTGATGAAGTGACGGCAGAGTCGTGACCACGCCGATCCCAAGCCGAAAACGGCGCAGCGCCCAGTGTCCTCCACTTTGAACCTCAGACGCTAGCGGTGGGCCTTCGTGCATCTTCATGAATAGATAGTCGCCCCGATCGCCCCGCCGATCGTAGCGTGCCCTGTGGGAAGCCAAATCCCACCATGAACGACCTCTGCTCAGAATCCAACGTGAGATCAACTCCTCTACTTCCCGCCTGGCACCGAAATTCGCTGCGACCGGCGGAGCGGGCGGCGACAATCTTTCGCCACCTAGGTGAAAAATGGAACCGCTCGAAGTGGAGCGCAACGGCGTTTTCGGAGCCCACCGCTAGGGTCTGAGGTTCACGAAAACAGCCAAAGGGTATGGCACTGGTCGTCGGCCGGGTGATACGACTCCGAACACACCGATCGTTTTCATCACAATTCCGCCAAGGAAGCTCTATCACTTTTTTGGTTCCTCGGATAGCTTATCGACTCACCGGAGCCTTCCCAAAGAAAGCGATCGTCGCGGATAGCCGTGCCGAACGCGGGTGAACATCGCGATTTCTCATCGCGTCCGACCTCATCGGCTCTCTAGCGACAAGTCTTCCGATCGCGTGAATTACCGCGATATCACTGTGTCCATGGACGCAGCGAACCAGGTTGTGTGAATGAAGCGGCGTCGCTGTCGGTGAATGGAACCTTGATTGCGCACGCCCCAACCTGAATGGTTTCGCTGATCGCCGCGGGAGCAAAATGTTGCTCCCGTCGTCGGTGGCGGTCCCGTTGTATCCGGAAGAGTCTTCCTTGATGTCAGAAAACGAATCACAAGCATTTCAAATCGTTGATGCCGCTCCCGTTGTGACCCCGTCACCCGAGCAGTCGTTGTCCGAGCAGTCGTCGCCCGAGCAGTCGTCCGGCTACCCGAGCAGTCGTCGCCCGAGCAGTCATCGCCCGAAGTCGTCGCGCACCCGTCGTCGCCCCGACTTCCGAAGCATTGCCGCCCGAAGCCTTGTCTTCGGAAGAGCTGTCTTCGGAAGAGCTGTCCGGACTCCCGGAAGAGCTGCTTCGGAAGAGCTGCTCGGCTCCCGAAGCTCCTCCAGCGTTGACACCGCCGGCGAAGAAATCACCTGGCGTCGCGAGCTTTCGCGATTTGGCACTGAGCGATGCGGTCCATCAGGCGATTGAAAAGGCCGGTTATGAAATACCGACCGCCGTCCAGACGCGGATCATCCCTTACATGCTCGATGGACGCGATGTGCTGGCACAATCGCAAACCGGCACGGGGAAGACCGCGGCCTTTGCACTTCCCATCCTGTCGCATCTCGACATGAGCGTGCGCCACCCTCAGGTGCTGGTGCTGACGCCAACCCGCGAATTGGCGATCCAGGTTGCCAATTCGTTTGCAACGTATGGTGCTTGCCTGGACCGTTTGAACATTGCCACGATCTACGGCGGGCAGTCGTATGATCCACAATTGAGGCAGCTGCAGCGCGGCGTGCAAATTGTCGTCGGGACCCCGGGACGAGTGATCGACCACATCAATCGTGGCACCTTGGACATCAGCCAGATCAGCTGTCTGGTTCTGGATGAGGCTGATGAAATGCTCAACATGGGCTTCCTGGAGGACGTTCAGTTCGTTTTGAACCAGTCGCCGGACAACCGTCAGATTGCGCTCTTTTCCGCAACGCTTCCTGGCCCGATCCAGTCCATCGCCGAACAATACTTGAACGATCCTGCGAAGATCTCCATCAAGAAGAAGACGATCACCGCCGACAACATTCGGCAACGTGCCTTGTTTGTCGCGCCTCGTGACAAGGTATTCGCGCTCTGTCGGATTCTTGAAGCGGAAGCGACCGATGGCGTGATCGTGTTCACGAAAACCAAAGCCGCCACCCTGACTGTTGCCGAGAGTCTTAGCCGACGTGGCCTTTCCGCCGTTGCGCTCAACGGCGACATGCCGCAGGCAGCGCGTGAACGCACCGTGGAACAGTTCAAATCGGGTCGCCTTGACGTCCTCGTGGCAACGGATGTTGCGGCCCGCGGGCTGGATGTCAGTCGCGTGAGCCATGTCTTCAACTTCGATCCGCCGCACGACGCCGAAGCCTACATTCACCGGGTTGGTCGAACGGGGCGAGCCGGACGAAATGGCGAGGCCTTCATCTTCCTGAGCAACGCCCAGCGAGGCAAGCTCCGCCTGATCGAACGGGCAACCAAGCACCAGATCGAAGTCGTGACGCTCCCGACCACCGCTCACGTCAACGAGCTCAAGATCAATCGGTTCAAGCAGCAGATCACCGACGTCACGGCCGCTGAAGATTTGACGATGTTGAAAGACCTGATCCAGGCCTACGCGTCGGAGACTGGCAAACCGATCGAAATCATTGCCGCGGCACTCGCCCACATCAGCCAGCAGGGAAGACCACTGTTGGAAAAGGACCGCCCCAAACGGGAGCGGAGAGAACGAGGCGAAGAACAACGTGGCGACGATTCAAGAAGCAACCGATTCGAACGCGACAGTCAGGATGAATCGAACGGACGACCTCGTCGCGAGGGCAGTCGTCGCCCGCGCAAGTTAGGACCGCCTGAGCCAGGGATGGAACGCTACCGAATCGAAGTAGGCCGTCGGGATGGTGTCAAGCCAGGGAACATTGTCGGGGCTGTTGCCAACGAGGCTGGAATCGATGGCCAGTTCATCGGACCGATTCTGATTCACGATCATTACAGCTTTGTCGATCTGCCCGAGGGCATGCCGCGCGACATCTACCAATCGCTTCGCCGAACCTGGGTCGCCGGTAAGCCAATGCAATTGGCCCGTGTCAATGACGTGGTCGACGAGTCAGATGGTCAAGATGGCAATCGCACAGCTCATCGCCCCAAGGATCGTCGTCACAGCAAGCCGCGCGGCAAGCAAAGCGGCGGCACCGGCTTCGCACGGACCAAGGCAGGGCATGCGAAAAAGGCGAACGCGGGCCAAAAGCGAAAGAAACGCAAAGCCCCCGTGGTCTAGTCACTCATACCGAGCGGTGCTCGCGACCACAAAGTGCTCCAAGATGGTAGCCGTCGGTCGTACAACGCACCGACGGTAGTTGACGCGGCTTTTGCTTCCACACCGCAGGTGGTCACAGGCCTGTGACCAAGCGGCTGATACAGAGTATTCAGGGATTTGGATTTTCGGGACAGGGCCTAGCGTGGCACTCGGCACGACGCGCGCGTGCTTGACTTTCCCACGAAAACACACTCGCTGGCGCGTGTTGATGTTGCGTAAATTCATACAAGCACGACGCGCCAGCGAGTGTGTCCCAGGAATCGGCGCAATCTCACGTCCACCAAACGGTTGAAAACCGGAAACACACTCTCTGCCGCATTTTGATGTTGCGCAAATTCATACGTGCCCGAACGAATCGTCGACTAGATACTTCACCCACCTTCAGCCTAGCGAAAGCTGTCGCATCGCGAGCTGGTCAATCTTCGGTTTTATCGCTCGATAACGACTCGGCACGAACTGACAGACGGACGACGGCGACAACCGTTCCACTCTCGGACGCTTTCTTGATCGGATCGACGCCAGGGTTGAGTCGTGTGCTGGCGACGTCGCTGAACAGCGACGGGCTCGTCACGCTGCTCAAGTCATACGGAATGTAGATCGCTTTGGTGACCACATTGCCGCTGAGTACCTGTTCAAGGTCGTCGTCGCTGACCTGTAGGGGAATCGCATTGTGCGCAAGTAACTCGATCTGCTTCGTGAGGCCGTGCCGGGACTTCTCGACAGCTGACCTTTCCGGAATATCCAAGCGAAGCAACACCGCGGCGTCTTCTTTTCCAGGAATTCCGGTCAATCGCAAGTTCGTCGTGGAACCATACGGTGTGTTGATTTGTCCCTTGCCAAATCCGTTGACCATCATCCCTCCGGGCCCGGCCAGCCATTGAACTTTGCCAAACTGCTTTTGTTCGAATGTGACTTGAACAGTTCCCGCAAATCTCGGCGGAGAGGTTGCCGACTTCAAATCGAGATCGCGCTGCGTGGATGAAGCTCGGGGCGCTTTCTTCGGTGTGCTGTCGGCTTCCTCCCATTTCAGATTCGGATCGAGCAATTCCTCGACACGGCGGTCGACAATCTGCTTGCCGATGCGGTCGCGCAGCTCGATCGATTGCTGAATGCCCTGCAAGCGACGCGCGAACTCTGCCAGTTCGGCGCGCTGCAGTTTCTGCCGCGTTTCAAATGCCTGCTGAACTACGCTTCGCAGGTTTTGGCGATGGATCTCTGGCGTTGACCCGTCTGGAAGGGCTCGGGCCCGAACATTCTTTGCCAGCTGTTGTGCCGACTTCTCATACTCTGAAAACTCTTGGCGGAGATCGCCCACACTCTCGTCGACATTCGCCACGTGTAAGTTGAATCCTTGTTCGTCGCGCTGCTCTTTTTGCAATGCAGCATAGACGTCTTGCGGCGTCGGACCGCTTGCCTTTGAATCGACCGCTCGCCCGAGTCCCCCTTGAGACGCCGCCGATTGAGCCGCGATCTTCAAATTCGCCGGCTTCGCGTCATCGAGTCGCATCAACAGCGCTTCGATCTCACTTAGCATCTTGGCATCGCCGCGAACGATCAACTCATTGGTCCGTTCTTCCACCGCGATCGATGGTGCGTCACCGAGTAGTTGCTGGAGGATCCTGGCGGCATCGACAGCGTTGACGTACTTCAACGCGAAGATCTTGATCATCGCTGCTGCTTCGGGCTCCTGGCTTGCAGGATTCTCCTTCGATTGGGACGCAAGAAACTCGGCGACCTTTCCCGTTTTGATTTCCTCGGCCGAGAACCATTTGCCCCAAGAGTTTTTGAAGGCGTAGTCCCCCTGACTTGCTGAATGAACGCTCACGCTGTCATCCCCGATTGCAGGCACCGCGATCTCACCAACCGGAAGTCTCAAGAGGTGCCAGCTTCCAAGCGTGGAATTGAACGCATAGCAAGAATTGCCATGCTGTACGGCGGCCAGGTCTTGCGAGACCACAGGGATGGCTTTGACACCCGCTAGCGACTCCAGTTCCTGGACGGCCCAGCGAGGATGTCGTTCGCTGTATCCAAAAACTCGTTTACCGTCATCAGAAATCGCGATGATCACCGAACCGCCCTCGACCCACGTCTTACCGGGAATCGCGCTTTCGGGAATTCCCAGTGGACCCACGAGTCGTCCTCCGTCGGCGTACGCTTGGCCGCCCCCACCGGCGTCGATGGCCGACACAGCCGGTGGTTCGGGCGCAGCCGCAATTGGCGACAAGGTGGCACCAGATTCGTTGGGCCCAGTTGGGCTGATTGGATCGTTGCTTGCCGCAACGCGAACGTTTCCAACAAAAAGGGGATGCTTCGCCAATGCCTCTTCCATCTGCTTGACTTCTCGCCAAGTCACGTCGTCGGGAGCGGTGACCACGACTTCGTTATCCACGCCGCTTGACGCTGCAAATTTGAGTTTCAAGATTCCAACGTCTTTGAGCGTTTCGATGAGCTTGATGATTTGCTCCGCAGGCGTATCGTAACGGGCTGCGATTTGAGCCATCCGTTCCACCGGTTTGCCGACAAGCGGCTGGCTAACGGTTGTCGCGTTGCCACTCCTTTCCAACGCCTCGACGACCTTGCGAATCACTTCGGTTCGTTCAATGTCCGGCGAAGTTTCAATGACGATGACGCGCGGCTGCAACGGCAGAGACGGATCGCTGGGCGATGTTTCCTCGTCCGCCGTGCCCGCGCTGTTTGGAGAAGCCTCTGCGGGTACAGGTTCCGTCGTGTCCTGCGCCAACAGAATTGCAGGATTCACGCCGATCACCAGCGTCATGACTAACAGCGTTGCGCGAGGTGCGCTAAGACATAGCGATCCGATGCGGCAGTTTGGTTGACGTTGCACGTGTTATTCCCTGATCTGCGATGGTTCGGTGTTCCAGAGTTCTTTTGACCGGTTCTCAAATGGCGAAAGTTCGGCGTCAAAGGATTCGATTTCGTTGGTTACGGCTTCCCAGTGCGTCGCCGTGTCAGCGTATGGCGAGTCGCCCGGAGACGACGGATCATAGAAGCCACTGACCGGCATGCGAATCTGCGGGGCATATCCCAGCTCGCTGACAAGCTGATCGATACCAGCCCGAGTCACAGCCGTTTGACGAAGGTCCAAGTATTCCAGTCCGCGACAAGTCGCCAAATGATGCAATCCTTCGTCGGTGATTGCGGTACCTTCCAGGTCGAGGCTGTGAATGTCTCGATATGCCGCCAGGTCGAGCAGGTCTGCATCCTGCACACCAGAATGCTCCAGGTTGAGTCGCAGACCATGGTTTTCCAAGAAGCGTCCATCGTCGATCAGCGTACCGTGACCACCGAGCGACTCTGCCCATGCGATGCCTTGGTTCAAATGCCGTAGCCCGCTCGCTCTCCACTGCAAAAATCCCATCGCTACGCCAAGCATCGTGATGGCAGCGAACAGCATCGCCAGCGAAAACCGTGGTCGTCGCTTGAGCGCCTTGACGCTCGTGGCGAGATGTTGCTTGAGCGCCGCTAGGGACAATGATGGCTTTGGAGCGTCCAAACTTGACGGTAGCTGAGCCGTCGTGGGCTGCTGCACGTGCGCGAGGCACTGCTCCAACAGATCGCGAGCTTCTTCCGCAGACCCAATCCGCTGTGCAGGTGCCTTGGCATGCAGCTGAGCGACGAGTCGCTGGAGCCATACGGGAATCGCGGGATTGATCTCGAGGATGGAGCGCGGTTCGTTATCGGTAATGCGGCGGAGAATGCCGTAACTGGTTTCCGCGCGAAACGGTGGGCGGCCGGTACACATGGTGTAAAGCACGCTACCAAGGCTGAACAGATCGCTGCGCGCATCCACTGATTCGCCGCGAGCCTGTTCCGGCGACATGTACTGAGGGGTGCCGGGGTGATAGCCGGTGTGCGTCAGGCTTGCGTCGTCGGAGGCCCTGGCGAGACCAAAGTCGGTCAACAGCGCGCGTTCGATCCCCTGCTCCAACAGAATATTTGATGGCTTCACATCACGATGCACCAATCCTTGCGCATGCGCCGCCGCCAAGCCGGATGCCGTCTGCAAGGCGATCCGCAGGATCTCGCACAGCTCCAGCGGGCCCTGGCGATCAATCCGCTGTTGCAATGATTCGCCAGCGACAAACTGCATCACCAGGAACGGCGACTCGCCATCGCTTTCCACGTTGTGAATGGCGACGACATGCTCGTGGACGATCGCTGCCGCTGCGCGGGCTTCACGAGCAAATCGTTGTCGGGCGGCACCGCTGCCGGCCAAGTAAGGTGCCAGCACTTTCACAGCGACCGGTCGATTCAATTCCGTATCGAACGCCTTGAACACGACCCCCATCCCGCCGGCACCGATCAGACGCTCCACTTCGTAGCGGCCGATCCGACCCAGCATCTCGGGATGCGACGGCGGCGCAAGTAACTGTCGCGCCATCGAGTCATTCCAGGACGTCGAGTGTCGATGCCAGCGATGTCCAGCCCACGGTCGCTGATCCAGTTCGTCGGTCGTTAACTCGTCACCTGTACCGCTCGAGACAAGACTGTCTTTCACAACGCTCCACTCCGAGGGCTCGGCCGCCAATCGTTCCAAACGCGTCTGACAGCGAGGGCACTCGTCCACGTGCTGGGCGAATCGTTGCAGCTCGTCGCTGTCATCATCGGATCGGAGCAAGCTCCACAGGCTTTCGTCGGAGCAGCGTGCGCTATGGGCATTCATTCGGATACCTCAAACTGCTTCGCGAGTTCACACAGTCGGCTCATGACGCGACTGCGTGCGATGTACACATTGCCGACGCTGATCCCCAACTGTGAGGCAGCCTGGGCGATAGGAACGCCTTTGACATGGGTGAGATGAAACGCGCTCCAGGTTGCTGCTGCGACCGACTCGCGGACTTGTTCGGCGGCCCAGCGGTAGACTTCGCGACGGTATTCGAGATCGAATTGGCTCGACAGCATCCCGCTCGGTGCAGGAATTTCAGCGAGCGAGTGATTCATGTCGCTTCCGCCCTGACCAACCGCACCATGCGGTCGGCGAGCGAGCACATTGATTGCGATATTTCGAGCAATGCCCAGCAGCCAACCGCGAAACCGGCCTCGTTCCGGCTGATCCATCCAATGGCCAACGGACTTGGCGACGGCAGCGAACACCTCCTGGACGACGTCATCGGCGTCGGCCGCCTGCAAACCCTGTCGCTGGGCCATCCGAAAGACAAGCGGCCCGTAAATCGCCACCAATTCATCCCACGCCGCCACATCCGCCGCATCGCGGAGTCGCAAAATCAGGCTCGCTCGTGTTTCCGGCGGACTGGGGATCATGGGGCTCACTGCTTTCTCAGACATCGTCCTCATTATCTAGTCACACGGCGACTCCGTTTCTTGCACCTGGACAAAAAAAGATTTGCGAAAACCAATGGGTGAAGGCACACCACAACGTTTCTCCCGCCGAGCACCGCCGGTCGGCATCGATTACGATATCGCCTCGGTCGTGGCGGTGCCGGCTTGGGCACCGGTGTTCGCGACGTTGTGCTCCTCAGATTCTCGTTTGAGCCAAGTTTCCGATTCTTCGTCCCTCGGAGTCGACCCACATGTCCCGACGATCTTCGTTCCTCCTGATCCCCTCGCTGCTTGTTGCTGTCCTGTTCTCGGTGGCTTCTGGCCAGGAAGCCAGTCCGGGACTGCATGATGCCGTCATTCCCGTTCCCAGGGAGGGATCGTGGATAAAACGTCATGAATCGATGAACGAGCGCAGTCAAGGAAGGCAATGTTGATCTCGTCTTCATCGGCGATTCGATCACGCAAGGTTGGGAAGGCCGGGGGAAAGGGGCCTGGGCCAAGTACTACGGCGATCGCAATGCGGTCAACCTGGGGATTGGCGGTGACCGAACTCAGCACGTGATTTGGCGGCTCGACAATGGCAATCTGGAAGGGATTGCTCCGAAGGCTGCCGTGATCATGATCGGAACCAACAACTCCGGAAACAATACACCGGAACAGATTGCCCAAGGGGTCACCAAGATCGTTCAACAACTTCGCGAGAAAACTCCTGACACCAAGATACTGCTGCTGGCGACGTTTCCCCGAGGCGCGGATCCGTACGGATCCGCGGCGTCAGGTCAACGAGAAAAGCAATGCCATCGTTGCCAAGTTGGCCGATGGTGAGCACGTGTTCTATTTGGATATCGGCGAAAACTTCCTCGGCGACGGTGGGACACTGTCCAAGGAAATCATGCCTGACTTGTTACATTTGAGCGAACAGGGATACACCATTTGGGCCGAATCGATTGAACCGCATTTGGTACGATTGCTCGGCGAATAGGACTGGTAAGACAATCAACTGATGCACGTAGGACTGAACACAATGGCTTCGATGTCACATAAAACGAATCCTGCGCTCGGGTTTCGCTGGTGTTGCGGTGATTCGCTTGGCTCCCTTGGTTTCGAGCGTCATGACAGTCTTCACAATGGCGTTTGTTACCCTGGTCACGCCCGCCGCAGAGCCGATCCCACAAGACAAGTGGAATCCGGTCGAGATCGATACGATCCAGATTGGTTACGGATTGCAAATCGCTGATGTCAACGGTGATACAAAGCCGGACATCGTCTTGGCCGACAAGAAGACGGTTCAGTGGTATGAAAATCCGACATGGGCAAAACACGTCATCGCTCAGGACCTGACCGAGCGAGACAACGTCTGTATCGCGGCCAGAGACATTGATGGCGACGGCCGATGCGAAATTGCGGTGGGCGGCCAGTGGAACTTCGCCGAAAGTGTCAAGGATGGCGCTGTGTTCTATCTGGTACCACCTTCCGACCGAACCCAAATGTGGACTCCGGTTGAATTGCACCATGAGCCCAGCGTTCATCGCATGCACTGGATTCGAACGCCAGACGACCAGTACCGACTCGTCGTCAAACCGCTACGTGGACGAGGGACTGTCAACGGCGAAGGGGCAGGACTTCGTGTGCTGGAGTATCTTCCCCCGAAGGATCCGTCTTCGCCTTGGGAATATGAGGTGGTCAGTGATTCGCTTCACCTCTCTCATAACTTCCACGTCGTCAATTGGGATGATGATCCGGAGGAAGAAATGATCATCGCTGCGAAGGAGGGCGTTTGGTACTTGGATCGACAGAAAGACGGTTGGGCGTCCCGGCAGCTGACCAGTCAATTCGCCGGTGAGATTCGAGACGGGCGTCTGCCCGGCGGCAGACGCTTTATCGTGACCGTTGAGCCCATGCACGGATCGACCGCGGCGGTCTATCTCGAACCTGATCAAGCGGATGAGCCTTGGCAATTGTGCAAGGTGCTCAGCGAATCGCTGAAAGATGGTCACGCCTTGGCGGTTGCCGATTACCTTGGGGTCGGATCCGACCAGATTGTGGTTGGATGGCGTGGGATGAACACACCAGGCGTACCCGGTATCCGACTGTTTACTCCGCTTGATGCCACGGGGACCGATTGGCGGGAAAGCCGGCTTTCAGATGAACAGGTTGCCGTGGAGGATATCAAGGCTGGCGATTTGAACGGGGATGGAAAGGTGGACATCATCGCCGCAGCCCGGCAAACCAAGAACCTGGTGATCTTCTTCAATCAATCTGAGTCGCCAGTCAATTGACCGTCATGCGGAAGCCGACGCGTTACGTTTGCAAGAAGCGCGTCGTCATGCCATCGCGGATTTTCGCACGCGAAAAATGCAGCGCAATACAAGCACGACGTGCCAGCGAGTGTGTCCCATGCGCGCATCCGACACGCGATTGCGCGTTTTGATGAGGCGCCATCATCACCCTTCCGCTCGCGGATGCTTTGAACTCACAGTGACAAGCAAGGCAGCCCACGGCTAGCGCCTGAGGTTCACAGTAAACCTTAGGCGCTTGCCGTGGGCCGCGAAACTTGACAGTGAACCTCAGGCGCTAGCCGTGGGCCCCAAAACTTGACAGTGAACCTCAGGTGCGCTAGCCGTGGGCCCCGAAACTTGACAGTGAACCTCAGGCGCTAGCCGTGGGCCCCGAAACTTGACAGTGAACCTCAGGCGCTAGCCGTGGGCCCCGAAACTTGACAGTGAACCTCAGGCGCTAGCCGTGGGCCCCGAAACTTGACAGTGAACCTCAGGCGCTAGCCGTGGGCCCCGAAACTTGACAGTGAACCTCAGGCGCTAGCCGTGGGCCCCGAAACTTGACAGTGAACCTCAGGCGCTAGCCGTGGGCCCCAAAAACTGGCCGACAAAAACAACAAACTCCCGACCTGGGCGAGACGGTTCCCGCCACTCCGTGGAGAAGCGCGCAAGCGAGTGAATTTCAGGGAATTTGAGGATGCCAACCGCGGAACTGGTGAAAACGGGGACACACTCGCTGGCGCGTCGTGCTTGTATTTTGTTGGGAAAAGCGATGCTTCGATCGGTCTTTGGGGGTCTGACCCCGTTTCGGTCGCACAATCATTACAACCGCTAAAGTTCGTCCAGGTTGCCAGCCGATGAAGTGATGGGGAGAAGCGATACCGCTACGTCAATACGTTGACGAACCTGCTTCGTCTTCATCGCGGGTCTGCTAAGGCGTCCATTCCGGTTCGGCAACCGCGAAAAACCGTCGAGCCCTTTCGCCATCACGCTCGGAGAACACACACACACCAGAGTTGCCGCCGCTTGAGTTGGAATTGCATCGGAGATTCCCATGCAGATCGCGACGAATGGGCTACGAGCAGGATATGCAATGGAGGGTGGATTGTTCTTCCGGATTCTGAGTCGCAAGCATTTCCTTCGACGGAGAGGTTTCTGGCGCTGTTGCATGTGGAGCGTGCTCAGCATCGTAATCGTTGCTATCGCATCTCGGAATCTGATCGCGCACTCTGCTATCGAGAACATTGGCAGTGTGGTGCTGGGAAACTCAGTGACGGTACGGCAGGTTCAGGTCGGATTCACGGTCGTCGAGATTAGTGGACTGGAAGTTCAGGAGTCTTCACTCGCAGACGCTCCCCAGCTGAACGTTCGAACCATTCGTCTGACGCCAACACTTTGGCGTGGACTGCGTGAGGGAGTCTGGTTGCAATCGATCGTCGTCACCGAACCGACATTGCATCTGCGATTTGACCAGCATGGGAATCTGCTGTCGAGATTCCCGGACTCAACTCCAGACGGAGCAAAACATGCACCCCAGTTGCCGTTCGAACTGGCAGCTTTGGTGGATGCCACGCTGGTCATTCACCAAGAAGGGAAGTCCGCTTTCACAATCAGTGGGGCTCGCTTGACAGCGACAGTCGATCGATGGATTCACGTCCGTGCGGAGATCGCCGACCTGCTTGGATCGAAACTCCAGTTGGAAAGCCTGGTGGACCAATCGACATTGGGCGGACGCACAACCGTGTCGCTTCATCCGATGCATTTGGACACAAGCCAGTTGGCACAGCTTCCCTTTGTGCCGAGCCATCTGGCTAAGCATCCACTGAGCGGCAACTTGAAGGTTGATCTTCAAATCGAACATCCACCTAACGACTTCGATCCACTCAAACAGGTTGTCGCACTCCACGCCACCTTTGCTGATGTTGTTTCCGTGGAATATGGACACATCACAACAGGAATCGAACTTCGGGCGTCTCCATCTCGATGGTCACGCGTCGTTGACGGTCGAAGGCCCGCTATCGAAAGGGGATCTGCAACTGCGAACGGACCTCGATCTTGCCGACGACACTCCGCAGATAACAGCAACGTTCGAATCTGGCTGGGGTTGAACTGGCCTCGATCGTGAACAGGTTTGCTCCCGATCTTCCGATTTCCGCGTTCGCTGATGCGCAGGGAACCGCACACGCATCGTGGAAAGACCAAGGACTGGACTTTCATGGCGACCTGATGCCGATCGTGAACAATATCCAAGTCGACGGAATTCCAGTTAGCGACCTGAGGACGCACATATCATGGGATGGAACTTTTGATCCGAAGCGCAAAGCAACCGCTGTCGGGATCGGTACTGATCGAGACCGAGAGCCACGGAGTTGAGCTGGCCGCAGTCGCCCGTCGGTTTGGACAAGGAGTGCCAGCGGGAAGCGTCGGATTGGAGGCAAGCGGCAGACATTCCGCTTGCGACACTGACGGACTTCAATACTTACAACGCGACGGTCAGCGTCCACAGCAGTCCGCTTGCTTATCGAAGGCGTCAAAGCTGAACCATGGTCGCTGAACGTCGAACTGCAAGACGGCAAGATCGATGTGGCTCTGACGAACGCGAGGCTTCAAGTTGCCAGCGTCAGCGATCGACCCGTGGGGTGTTTGGTCGATCAGTTGCAACTTGCGGACACATTGCAAGTGCAAACTCGGTTTGAATCTTCGGTTCCAATCGCGAGGCTGCTCGAGCCCGATTCGTGGATCGCATCGGTAGTTGTCGATGTGCGCGGCCTGGCGATTGCCGGGGAACCGCTCAGCGACTTTACGACGAGCTGCGAGTTGGCCGGTGGCGAACTCAATCTTGCCACCTTGTGAACATCGATGGCGAGACACGATCTGTCACCTTGCAGGAAGCGGCGATTTCCGTGGCGAGGCGCGTGCCGAAGTTCGCTTCACCGCCGGACCCAGTCGCGTTGCGAGATGTGTCTGATTTGGCCAGCCGATTCTCCACTCGACCGTTGCCCATTTCCGGTAACGCAATCGCCACGGGAGGCATCCATCTGGATCTCCGACAACTCAGCTTTTCCGCTGCAGGCGGTGATCTGACACTGTCGGATGCTCGGTATGCAAACACGCGAATCGGTGATGCGCAGCTGCTCTGGGAAGCTAACCCGCAGTCGGCCAAGTTGCGGAGTCATGTCCGAACGACTTTCTTTGGGGGCAGCTACGTCATCGACGCGTCCCTGCAGAGCCTGGACTGGACGAAGACAACCGTTGCTGCCAACGGCCAAAACATTCAAATCAAGCGACTGGCCAGCATTTTCGGACGCCAGCTGCCTGTATCAGGCTTCATCGATGGTAGCGTTCGCTTTCAGCTCGATCGGAGAGCTGGAATCGCTGCGCGCAGACGGCTGGGTGCGAACGCGTGAGGCATCGCTTGCCGGCACGCCAGCTCGAACTGCAGACGACAGCGCTCGGCGTGAGCGACGGGCTCGCAAGCGTGGCAATTCGTGGTGCCGCATTCGATGGCTCCCTCAACGGTGATGTCGAGCACGAAACTCGCGGACCTGTCGGCGTGGCTGCAAAGCGAACCGCGACAGATTCACCAACTGCCTGTCCTCGGCCGCCTTCATGTGAAATCCGTTGCCTGTGAAACGAGCGATCGCCGTGTTTGATAAACGGCATCGCCTCGCACCGCTCAGCGGGAAGCTCAATATCGCCTTTGCGTTCGCGACCAGGCCACCGCAGACAGAGGCCTGTTGGCAGCCGGTTGATTGTTCCAGCGAGAACGTTCGCTGGAATCAAGCAGTGATGTCCAAACGGCTGCGGGCGACCGTTGCACTGCTACCCAACGCGACTTGAAGTCAACAACATCGATGGGCACTTCGCCGATGGAAAGCTCTCAGGAGATGCCAGGCTGTACCTTGCACGCGTTCCATCAGGCGAGTTTCGCTTCGATGTCGAACACGTCAACCTGCGACGTGCACTGGCACCGATGCCGGGCATTTCGCGATCGGCATCGGGTGCTGCTTCCGTCTCGATTTCGGGACGTCTGGGTAGCACATCCACCGCCACGGCGAAGGTTCATGCCAGCAACATCACGGTCGGAGGTGTGGCGATCCGCGAGTTAAGGCTACCGGTAGCATGCTCGTTTCAATCGCAGTCCTCGCAAGTTCACTGGCAGAGCCGCGGCGGTTCGCTTCAGTGTGGGTGGAGGTAGCGTTGCGAATCAGCTCCGAAGGGAAGTCTGACGAACACGGCTTGGCGACAATGGTCACCAGCGTGGACATCCGACGCGTCGACTCCGCCAAGTTGATGCGTGGCAAGTCCATCAGCGCCGGAATCATCGATGGGAACGTGAACATTCAATCCAAGCGAGCGCGGACGGCGAACGATTTGACCGGCCGTTTCCATTTGGAGTTGTCGCAGATCCAATCGCTGGAGTTGCCGGGCTCGGAGTCGTTCATGCAACTGGTGAAGCTTCCGACAATCTCCGGACCATCCTTCGATCAAGAAGACGGTGGGACAATCGATGGCCGACTGACAGGCGGCTTATTGCATGTTGACAACCTTCGCGTTGTCCAAGAGTGGTCTTTTGGTGTTGATGGATGGCACCTCGACACTGGAGGGCCGTCTGAACTTTGATGTGACCGCAATTACCAATCAGAGTGGTCCGGCCGATGGTCTGTTGTCACTGGCAGACTCGCCACTCATGCTCGCGGCTCCGGCTCCGGTTACTTTGCTGATCAAAGCCAACGAAGCGATGAAAGACCGTGTCATCCATATTCATGTGGGTGGCACTGGGTGCGCGACCCACGTTGCGATTACAGCCCGGCAAAACGCTTGTCCCAGGATGCCTTGCGATTCTTTGTCGCCGGTACGCTGGGAAACCGAGCAGCCGACATAGCACTGCGTCAACAGCGGTAGACCGTTCGTAGAAAAGGAAGTCTTAGTATGATCCATCATCAGATCGTTCATCGTTGTTTCGCAAGGATGCAAGCCTCTGCTTGTTTCATCGCTTTGGCTTGCTGGTCACCACCGGCTGCCACACGGCTGCTTCTCTGGGGCTACCCGTTTCCGCCGGATCGAACTATCTCCTTTCCGACGCCGTGGAGATACGCGAAGCGATCGGACATCGAACCGATGTGGCGACGGAACTCGCCAAAGCCCCGCTTCCACCGCACCGTGTCGAAGCAGGGGATGTGCTCGTCATCGAGCCGAACGACTTCAATTCGCCGGTACAGATTCCGAGCGACCACACGGTCCAGCAAGAAGGGACCATTGATCTTGGCAGCTACGGGTGCATCCAAGTGGCTGGCCTGACCGTACCGGAAATCCAACAGCAAGTTCAATTTGCGGTCACGCAGCACGAGAACCTTCGGCGAGCAATCCGCGTTTGGCTTGGCATCGCACAACGGACAAGCGCCACCTCACGTCGACGAAAACCTTGACTTTGGCGTCGCCGTCCGACTCGTTAGCCAAGAGAGAGGTGTCGTCTATGTGATGGGCGAAGTCAACGCACCGGGTTCGTATCCCATCGTCGGTAGTGAAACGGTGTTGGATGCCCTGATCACTGCTGGAGGTTTGTCCGACCGAGCCAACGACCACAAGATCATTCTCACTCGACCCCAGGAAGGAGGACAACCTCGCTTTATCCTGCCCGTCTGTTACCAGCAGATCCTTCAATTAGGCGACACATCCACTAACTACCAATTGCAGCCAGGGGATCGCATCTACGTGCCGAGCCTGACGATGTGGGAAGACATCAAGCAAAGCGCCCAATGGAGGCGTGAAAAGAGCTGCCCGCATTGCAAAGATTACTCCGCCAAGTAACCGCCCAACCAGGCAACGCCGTCGAGCATTTTCATCTTGGACGTAGCCATTTCTAAAAAAGCGGGTCAGGTACGACTTGCACCGACTTGAGTGAAACGCGTCGTTGGGTCCTATCAGCCGCCGAGCGTTCGCTGATAGGAGACGTAGCCTGTATCATTAGCCCGTTTCTCCCTTCTAATGATCGTATCTCTTTCTGGAATTTCCTGATGAATCCATTGAGTCGACGCAATGCGATTGCCTTCGGACTTTTCGGGACCGCGAGCGTCCTAAAGTCTAACAACAACGCCACTGCGCAAGATGCGGCTGACCGGTCCGATGACACGCCAGAATCGGACACCCGTTCGCTGATTGTGCCTGAAACCGATGCTGCTCCGCAGGCATACGACGCGGGCACAGTCCGCTTTCTCGCTGATCGGAGTAAGACAGGAGCGGCCTGGTCAACGATCGAGTTGACAGAAATGCCCAACTATCGGACTCCGATGCATCGACATCGAAACTTCGATGAACTGTACTACGTCGTGGAAGGGACCCTGACGGCACAAGTCGAAGACAAAATCCATCAACTCGCCGCAGGATCGTTCCTGTACCTTCCACGCGGTGTTGCCCACGCGCAAGGCAACCTCACGGACAAGCCTGTCAAAACGCTGCTGACACTGACTCCGGGAGGTTTCGAATCGTTCTTCACCGATCGAGTCGAACTTCACAAGACAATCAAACCGGACGACCCCAAATTTGTGGATCACATGACAGCGATCGCCAATCGCCACGACCTCGAATTCATTGCTTGGTGGGACCCGCGAGTGGACACAGCCAATTAGTTGGCGGAAAGGTTCAGGAATTCAATTGCCGGAATGGTCCGAGCACTCAATGAACAACGGATTTCATGAGGATTACTCGAACGTGAGCGTGCCGAAGCCTTTGATTTCGTGAAAGCTGGGACCAACGCGAGCCCAGTCCCAACCGGTAACCTGATTCCCGTCGTAGTCGACCCGGTAAAAGTTGGCTCGCCACCGCGTCCCCGGTTTTGGCGGGACATTGCTCAGTGGCCGCAGAAGATCGTAGGGGATATAGACCTCCGCGCGCCAACCGCTTACCCGGGCCATCGATTCGTTGGGTCCGTCGGTAGCTGACACCTTCTTTTGAATGCGTCGGTCGCCGTCGTAGTGCCATGGTCTCCAGCCGAGATACTTGCCGTCAAGATTGGGTACCAAGATCGGCAATTCGTATCCCAGCGGCGAGATCTCGTATTCGAAATAGATCGGGTGATCTTCGTTCGTCCAAAAGAAGCACTCATACACGTCCTCGTTCCACAGGTCGAGAAAGTCCGCTTCCATGGTTGCCGTGAGTGTTTGATCGGTTCCATCAAACAGCACGTAGACGCCGGTAGGTGAATGCAGCATCTTGAATCGAGCCGTGTAGTCATGGTTGCCGCCGGGGCGTCGGTTCAGCTCGACCCATGGTGTCGACTTCCATGCATCTGCCTCGCCCTTACCCGTGACGACAAAGTCATCGCATGGCTTGACCGTGATTTGTGGCGTGATCTCTTCGTCAGCCTGCACAGCCGACGCCTCGCAGAGGACGATCGCCGCAGAAAACAATCCAAGTAGCCATGTTTTTTGGGAACAGATGCGTGTCAACATATCGAATCAACCATGAAGCAGAGAGGTGCAGCGGCAGCCAAGCGAAGACATGCTATTGTACGGCTCTTGAAACAAGAACCGCCACCACGTTAGGCAAAAAGGTTCCCCGGTGTTACTGGCCGACGCCAATACAAGCACGACGCGCCAGCTTTGATGTTCTATACAAGCACGACGCGCCAGCGAGTGTGTCCCAGGAACCTGCGCACTCTCACGTCCGCCAAACGCTTGAAAACCGGGTACACACTCGCTGGCGCGTCGTGCTTGTATTGATTCGGATACTACGTCATTACGAAAAATGCGATTGGCCAACTTGTTTGCGTGCGTCCAAATCTTGAGTCAGGCGATGATCTCCCCTACCACGTTGCCGTGGACATCGGTCAGGCGAAAGTCGCGACCTGCATAGCGATAGGTCAGTCGCTTGTGATCAAAGCCAAGCAGGTGCAGGATGGTCGCGTGTAGATCGTGGACGCTTGTCGGGTTTTCGACCGCCTGGAAACCAAATTCATCAGTCGCACCGTGAACCGTTCCGCCCTTGATCCCTCCACCTGCCATCCAGACGCTGAATCCGTAATGGTTGTGATCACGTCCCAACTTCGACGTGCCGTTATTGTTGAGCTCTACCGTCGGCGTGCGACCGAACTCACCACCGCAGATCACCAAGGTCTCGTCCAACATTCCGGTGCGTTTCAAGTCAGTCAATAGGGCTGCGATTGGTTGGTCGATCTCCGCGGCAAGCTTGCGGTGGTTCTCGGCGATATTGTCGTGATTGTCCCAAGGCTGACCGGCGCCGTGCCAAAGTTGAACGTATCGGACACCTCGCTCGAGCAACCGTCGGGCAATCAGCGTCTGCCGGCCGTGAACATGGGTACCGTACAACTCGCGAGTTTGCTCTGTTTCCTGCGAGATGTCGAAAGCTTCGGCCGCTTCGATTTGCATACGAAACGCCAATTCGAACGACTGAATCCGAGCATCCAATCGCGAGTCATATCGCGCACTGTGATGCTCCGCATTGAGCTTGGCGAGTAGGTCAAGCTGTTGCCGCTGAGTCTCCGTGGTCGCATGCGGATGTTCGATATTCTCGATCAGCTTCTCAATCGTCTGATGTTTTGAATCGACGAAGGTCCCTTGGTAGACACCGGGCAGGAACGCCGATTGCCAATTCTCAGCGTCCTTGATCGGATAACCTCCCGGACACATGGCGATGAAACCAGGCAAGTTGCGATTCTCGGTGCCGAGACCGTACAGTGCCCACGATCCCACGCTGGGGCGGGCGCGAATCGAATCACCGCAATTCATCAACATCAACGACGGTTCGTGATTCGGCACTTGTGCGTACATCGAACGCACCACAGCGATGTCGTCTGCATGACGCGCCGTCTTGGCGAACAGCTCACTGATCGGTAACCCACTCTCACCATAACGCTGAAACGTGAAGGGCGATGGCAACGCTACACCGGTCTTGCGTTCGGTCGGCAGTGTGTTGGGAATCAGTTTGTTCGCGTAATCAGCCAGCTTCGGCTTGGGGTCGAACGTATCCACGTGGGATGGCCCACCGTTCAAGAAGAAGTGGATCACCCGTTTCGCCTTGGCGGGAAAATGCGGCGATCGAACCATCAGCGGATCGCTTCCGTCGTCTGCCAACAAGTCGCCTGTGTCACCGAGCAAGCCAGCGAAAGCGACTGCGCCAAGACCCATTCCTGATCGGGATAACAGCTCGCGTCGGGTGTAACTCGGAGGTTTTTGAAAAGACATGGCTGGCATCCTAATCGACAAACGCAAACTCGTTGGCGGACAACAAGACTTGTGCGAGTAGTTCCCACGGCTCCAATCGCATGGCCGGCAATCCACCAAAATCACGCTGCGAATCCCAAACGAAAGGACTCTCCTCATCCGCAGGCGTTTGCTCGGTGATTTTCACGGTCCAAAGATACTGGTCGCTGTTGAGCACCTCGAGAATATCGACGACGAAATCAACGGTTTCCCCCGCTTCCACCGAAAGGGTATCGACATCGAATCGTTCCGCTGACTGGTGAACGTCCGCCGTATGCAGCAATCCTTTTCCACTGGTGACCAGGTAGGCGCGGATCCCATCGCCCGGCTTCTGGCTCGTGAGTCAATTCAGACTCGATATTGATTTGCATGTTTCTCGGTGCCGTCCAGCGTCTGACCGAGGCGTGCTTGGTTGTGTTTCCCGGATGACCACCGCCCGCGGTCAATTGAACCCAACCGAGCTTCGAATCGGGATAACTCTGACCGCCTTGCCAAGCCGCACCGTCAAAATAAGGAAGCGGCATGAATCCAATGACTCGCTGCTGGTCAGCCTTGTATTCACCCAGGCCGTAGGACCACTCGGGCGGCAGGCTCGGTGGTTGCGACCTCGGGCCGCGAGGTCGCGGCGACCATCTCGATAGAGGCTGCGATCTGCTCGTCCGTCGGTTCGCGTTGATAAATGGCACGATACAGCTTTCGCACGCGTTCGGCATCATCGAGATCGCAAGTCGTTTCGGCCAGTTCCTTGGCTCGCTGGACGACAAAGGGATGGTTGAGAAAGAACAATGCCTGTTGTGGAACGGTCGTTTCGGCACGCCGCGCGATGTGCAGATCCGGGCTGGCCACATCAAACACACGCATCAGGCTGGAAAAGAACTGACGGTCAATTTGTGCATAGAGGGTTCGACGACGACTACTGATCAAGTCAACGGGTTTGCCGCCAAGATTGGTTTGCAGTTCGCCGGTGACCGCAAGTGATGCGTCTCGCAATTCTTCAAACGTCAAACGTCGGGGGCTGAATCTCCACAAGAGTCGGTTGGTTCGGATCCAACTCGTTGGCGCGTGCGAAGTCCGACTGGCTCGACGGCACCGAACTCTGTTGATAGGCGGACGATAGCATGATCATGCGATGCAGCTGTTTGAGATGCCAGCCGTTTTCGACCAACGATGAGGCTAACCAATCAAGCAACTCAGGATGACTTGGCGGCTCAGCGCGTCGCCCGAAGTCACTCGGGGTCGCAACCAATCCACTGCCGAAGTGATGCATCCAAATCCGATTGACTGCCACACGCGGGGTCAGCGGGTTGTCTGCCGAAACAATCGCGCGTGCCAGCTCTAACCGCCCGCTTCCCTGCTGGAACGGCTCTGATTCCTTGCTACCGAATATTGACAAGAAACGTCTCGGCACGGGATCACCCAGCAATCGCGGATCGCCGCGGCGCATCACGCGAGCATCGATTGCAGGTTGATCTCGATCAACAAGGATCAGTGCCTGTGGAACTGCATCGGGTGAATTCATCAGCCAACGATCAAGTTCCCCTCGAAGTTTCCAGAGTTCCTCGGTGTTGCTGGAAGGAAAGAACAACTCAACATTCACGATTGGCTCATCCGGCACCTCACAAGGACTATCCTTGCCGTAGAGCACACGCAGCAAAGCGTCCTCGTTGAGTTGGCTGATGTCGTGCTGATCGCCGGCTTGCCATTGTGCATCAACACCAGCGAACAGTTCGCCGTATTTGGCTGCGACCGAGTCCATATTCGCCGGCGGCACTGCGAAGAGTGCAGCCACGCGAGCGTCTATCTCGTCCGCAGTCGCTTCCTGGATCGACTTGCAAACGGCTTCCACTTGGGCTTCAAAATGCGTTGCCGGGATCGATCGAAATCGTCGCCATGCCTCAAAAACCGGATCGCCAATTTTCGCCTGTTGGTCCAGGTAATCTCGCCAGCGTCGCACAAACTCGGGAATGATGTCGGACTCGACATAGATCTGATCAAAACCGGCTTCGGGATAATCGTCCAGATGCAATTGTGCGACCAAGTAATCGGCGAGCCTCGCTCGAACACGACCGGCTGCAGCAGCACGATGCTTGGCCATCGCTTCGTTCAGTTTGTTCGTTCTTTCCTCGAGACCCTTGGCGAATTCAGACGCTTGGTCTTTGATTTCCTCCAGAGGTACCAAACGCTCATCACAATTTCGGAACACGCCGTAAAGCGAATAGTAGTCGTCGGTTGGAATTGGATCGTATTTGTGGTCGTGACAGCGAGCGCAGGCGACCGTCAACCCCATGGTTCCGCGAGTCAGGACATCGATGCGATCGTCGATGATGTCATGCGGAACGCCCAGGAATCGGCGACCGAGAGTCAACAATCCCATCGCTGCCAAGTCTCGCTTGTCGCACTCGACTTGATCTGCGGCGATTTGCAACAACAAGAAACGATCGTATGGCATGTCATCGTTCAGTGCCTTGACGACCCAATCGCGATAGACCCAGGCATGGACCCAAAATCGTTCTTCACGCGCATAAACGTAGCCTTTGGAATCAGAATATCTCGCGACATCCAGCCAATACCTCGCCCACTTTTCGCCGTAGCTGGATGAATCGAGCAAGCGATCAATCAAACGTGGCCATGCATCATCCGAGTCGTCATTGACGAACGCCTCGACTTCCTCAGCCGTCGGCGGCAAACCGGTCAGGTCGAAGGTCGCGCGGCGAATCAACGTTCTTCGATCTGCCATGGGCGACGGACGCAGCCCGCTGGCCAGTAGCTTGCGTAAGACGAATGCGTCGATCGGTGTTCGCAACCAATCGGTACCGGCTATATCACCGGACTGGACTGTTGGAATCTCTGGCTTCTGAACCGGTTGAAACGACCAATGCGGTTGCGATTCGGCTTCAACCAAGTCGGCCGTCTCTGGCCAGGGTGCGCCCAGATCAATCCAGTGAATGAGCGCGCCGATTTGCGTTTCGCTCAAGGGATGGTCCGGAGGCATTTGCAGTTCCCCGTCGCGTTTGACCGCCTTGACGATCAAACTTCGCTCCGGATCGCCCGGACGAATAGCGCTGCCACTGTCGCCGCCTGTCAATGCATGCTGGCGCGAGTCGAGTCGCAGATTTCCAGACTGCTCCTTTTCACTGTGACACTTGACACAGACATCAACCAGCAAGGGACGGATGTGTGCTTCAAAATAGTCATTCGTTTGGGAATCATCCGCCCACGCATGGAATGGTAACGCCAACATGGCCATTACCATCACGAGCGGCTTATGCCAGACCCGAAGCTTCGTTAGTCGGATCACGTCGAAATGCCTCATTCACACCCACTCTGTGATTTCATCACGTCAACAACTGAAACGACATTCACAACCGCGATATTCTACTCCACATCGTCGCGGGCTGTTGGAAACACGGCGATCCATACCCCCACCTGCGATTGGGCGGATCCAGCTGAAAATCTTGCTGCAGCGGTCTACTGGGGGGAAACGCCTAAACCGGATCATTGAGCGAAATGCCGTGGACACCTATCATGAACGAGTCGGCGTGGCGAATCGACAGTTTTGTCATTCGCTTCCTAGTGGGTTCCGATTGACAGAGGACACCCGAAAAGATGGCAGTAGAACAGGTAATTCATTGTCCCAATTGTTCGCTCCAGATCACCATCAGTGCGGTGGACGGTCCCTCGCAAGTCACTTGCCCAACTTGCTTCCATCGAAGCCTCGTGGCTCCTGGGCAGGAACCGGTAGAGCCAGCCGAGTCGCACCTCGAGGAATTCAATCGGCTTCCCGAGCCGATCATCAAACACACTCAGGTTGCGAAACCGGCGACGAGTAAACGCATCATTCGCCGGGCTGCTCGTCGAGCGCACAAGGATGCGAATCGCGAATCGATTCGCAAGGCACGCAACCGGATGCTACAGACCACAGCTCTTATCTTGCTGGCGTTGACCATTGTCGGTACCGCTCTGTTCTATGGCTATCGGGCACTTCGAAAGGTTCCCAAGGATTCTTGGGCCGAGTTCGTTCCCGGGATGGAGTCGCCCGACAAGCTGCTCAGCGAGCATGCCAAGATCTGTGAGTCGTTCCGAGAGACCTGCGAATCGATCGATGACGACTACAGTCGGGATCAAGCGATCCCAAGAATTCGCGTGATGGCAGCGCGCCTTCACGGATTCCCCAGCAGGCTCGCCGAAATGGGACCTCTGTCACCGACGCAGTATCAGTCGCTCGACCCGAATTTTCTCGCGGTCGTCGCCAAGGATTTGAAGCAAACACAGGACAGCCTGCGAGCCGTGAGGTCAAAGCGACTGCTTTACTCCGCGGATTTGTTTCAAGCGCTGCAAGACTTTTCCGATGAGAGTGAGGCAGCAGCCGAGGCGATCATGTCCCAGTGGAAAACGAGTCCTGACGCCGAGACGCCACCGAGCGAGAAAGCTACTGACGCAAGCGACGACGTCTGAACATACAGGCTGCCGGCTTACTACCGTAGGTCAGTCTCTCCGAGGCTGAGACCTCCCAACACTGTGTGTGAATGCGAGTCTCGGCGAGACTCGTCGACAGAAAAAGAACGTTCAGCATTCATTCATTGGCGTTTTCAATCAAGACGTGCCTGGGTTGCGGAACAAGGGTCAGCCTGGAAAGGCCGACGTACGCTAGGCTTTCCAGCCTGACTCTCAGCCACGAAGTGGCGTCACAAGCATTGCATTGGGTGTTGACACCACCAGCAGAGGCTGTGGCGACCTTTCGGGCCTGAAACCGCTCAGTTTGTCCAGCTATTCAGTGTCCGTCTGACGGTTCACCGCGTCGGTCTCGCTGCCATTGGGGCGAATCATCTCGAAGTACCTGCGGATCGTTTGACGATGTCCGAGCGGTATCGATTCTGATTCCAGTACCGATTCACTCAGCGCTTCGTACTCGTCGACCTTTTCGCGATAGGCTCGTACAGCTTCCTGTTGTTGCTCATCGCTCGATTCGGTTTCCACGTCAACGTCGCCTTGAGACGATTCCTGACCCTTGAGATTCATTTGCGGCTGGGTCTTGAGTTTTGCGGTCTTGTCACCTGGGTCATTTCCGCTGGCCGCCTTTCCTGCCTTGTTGCCACCCTTCTTGTTGCTCATCGATTGATTGCGACATTCGCCCTCGCATTCTGACTTGCATTCGCTCAGGCATTGACATTGTTTCTTGAGCAAGTCCGAGAGCTTCTTCTTTTGTCCCTGCTTGCGGGCTTCACTGGCTAGACTTTTCATTCCATCGCTGAACTTGCCACGATTGCCCTGGCTAAGCCCTTGGCTGATTTGGCTGGCCGCCTCCTGGACCGATTTCTTCTGGTTGCCGTCGCCGCTGTTCTGATTCAATTTTTCCAGTTGTTCGGTAACCGCCTTTTCTGTCTTGCGGTCAAGATCAGGCAACTCAAGCTTTTCGAGTTCGTCGGCAGCCTTTTCCATTTCACCTTTTGCTAACGCTTGCCCTGCCATCGCCATCGCTTCGGACAATGACAACGCGTCGCCGACTTGTTGCAGATCGGCGGCGACCTGCGGATCATCCAGCTTCTGCTGCATCTCCTGCAGCGATGCTTCCATCTCCGAGAGCTTTGCCAGAGCCTCTTTGGGATCCAGTCCCGGTTCCTTCAACTGCTCGATCATCAGTTCGAGATCTTTGACCAGTTCTTCCAGTTCAGGATCCTGGCTTTGTTGCTGCAGTTCCTTCAGCTCCTCCATTTCATTTTCGACGCGCAAGGCTTGCTTGCTCGACGACGTCGCTACGCACCTCGGCCGCGGTCACATCCGTGGTGGTCCGGAAAAGAAGGCGAGCAGGATCGCAGCGGCGGTGAAGGCCAAAGCCAGCGGCCAAGCTCGCGGACGACGAATGGGAACCACTCGATCCGGATGCACCAAGTCAGCATGCGCCTCTGCATCGGCCAACTGCAGTCGACGAAGGGCTGAATTCCTCAGTCGAATCCGAGGTGAGCTGAAACTGCAATGCGGTTTCCGTTCGATCCTTCAGATTGCAGGCCTTGTCAATCGCAGCGGCGGCACTGCGAAGCGATCGGGATTTGATCCAGGCGTAGATGATTCCCACCAGCGGACCGGCAACACCTACCGCCGCAATCCATCTCCAGTCAAACGCACCCTGGGTGAACAAGCGAACGAGACCGAGCAGGCAGGCAAGCCCACCGCTGATCAGCATCCCGACGGAAAGGCACTTCCACATCCATTGTCGTTGCTGGCGAGTCCGAACGGCTTCGATTTGTTGCTGTAACCGCGTCATAGAAGTGCCCTGAATCGAACGTAGAGACGGACCCCGAATGCCGCTTGAGAATACCAAACGGGCACACCGGCAACTAGAGTTTTTCCGCCGATTGTTCGTCAACTTGCGCCGCAGAAGCGTTTCCAGGATGGTCATGCATCAATGTTGAAAATGCTCAAAGTGGAGAGCGGCATTTTGCTGTAGGGCGGTCTCTCCGAGACCGTCATTCAACGCGGCTTTGCCGCGAAAATCCGAGCCTCGGAGAGGTTATGAAGAGATTGGGCTTGCTACTGTAGGTCCGCCTTTCCAAGGCGGACGCCCGCAGCTTTGCTGCGTTTTTTGCGAGTCTCGGAGAGACTCGCCTACAATAATGCGCCGCGGTTCAATTTGTTCACGGCCTCGGAGAGGCTCGGCGACAGGTACGCGTCGCATCCGAGAATTGGACGTGATTTACGAGGCGAAAGATCGAAACCGGTCGCTGCCCAGCTAATTGGCTGGCGACGGCGATTGCGAATCGGGCTGCTTCTGCCAGAATGGCCAGTCTTTCCAGCGTAATCTCGGTTCGGGCCACGCTGTCGGAGCATCTGCTGCTGAAAGCGACGCCAGCGATCGGCGTGTCTCCCACGGCAAAACTAGCCAGCAATCGAAACGGCGCGTCACCAGCTTCGGCCACCAGGCAATGAGCCTGGCCACCTCGGCGAACGATTCGTAAACGTCCCGAGGTCGGCGCGTTGCTGATGACCGTGTGATCGTGCGTCTTACTGGCTCCCGCGAGCCGTCGTTCGAGCTAGCTGCGTCTTGTACACCAATTGATCATCCTTGTTCAGCGACAATGTGCACTCGACTCGCGTAGTTTCAGGATCGGCAAACGTCACCACCAGTCCGACACCAAGTCCCCATCCCTCTTTGGCAGGTGACAACTCCAGGTCTTTGTAGTCCGCGGTCACTTGAAGATCCCCGTCGACCTTCGCACGCCGGATCACGCCTGGCCAGGTTGGATAGCCGTCTGAATCATGCATCGAAAGATGCAAGCCATCCTCAAGGACAGACAATCGGTCAGCAGTCCCCAACGTGGCGAAACCCTTCGATTTCAGTTTCTCGATGGGTTGATTCAGCCGTTCGTCAAAGACTGGCTTTGCGTCGCTCAGGGCAAAAGGTCCTTCGGCGGGCGATGCCAACTCTTGCTCGTCGATCGACGGCAGCGTCTTCGGCCAATCGCCTCGGTAGACGAGTTTGCGGACTCGACATTCCGTTTTGTTCGAGTAGCGAAAAAGTCCAAATTGGCGGTCGTAGGAAGGGACTGTCACCGCGACCGTCGCAACATCCGTATCGTTCACCGAAATCGTCAGGCGGTCTCCTTCCAGAGTTAGCCGAATTCGATTCCAGTCGTTCTCCTTGAAAGGAATCTCTGTCGCGGATGAGGATACAGGCTCTTCGTTTCCGGGCTGAAAGCGAGGAGAGTTCGTACTGTGCGTTGGTCAATCGATGGCGTCGAACACCATCGGGTCTGAGCAAATAAGCGTCCGGCCCCAGTGCCGGGTGGACTTCGAACTTGTCGGGCTCGTACCAAGATTCAAACTCGATGACACCATCCTCCAGCATGGGACGCTGGTAAAGCAGCAGACTTTCCAAGTGTTCGGTCTCGCTTTTCGCCTTCAATTGCCCCCTCAGTTCATCATCGACTCGCTTCCAGGGCGCGTTGCCGTCACCCTCGGTCGAATGGGACTCCGCGAAGAAATCGGCGCGCCAGGCAGCCCAACCAGCCATATCGATCAGGTTGATTTCGGAAGGAATCTCCGGCGAACCGAGAATCCGCAGGTTGTTGACCGTGGCATAGTTCGTTGGCTGGTCCGCCTGGATGACCAGCCACGGATCGGGCGGAGTGTCAAACGTTTCTTCGTGAATCTTCACTCCGTTGGTCCATGTCGTCACCTTGTTCCCGTCGACTTGGAAACGGGTCTCGGCCTTCATGTCCCACGCCGGTAGTTTGACTTCGCCGTCGATGTCCTTCGTCCGTGCATCACCTTCGTGACCCGTACTGCTTTCGCATCGTAACGCGGTTGCGCCGCGTGCATGCCCCAAGCGATGCTGACTTCCCCGTGGCCGTGCGTGGAATGCTCCGAGATCACTTCGAACTGACCGCGCAGCGGTGATTGAAAGAAAAGTTGGCTCCACATTTCCGCGGGAATGTGTTGCAGCGAGCCTTTGACTGACCATCCATGTTGACGGTCGATAGCCTCGCGAATTTCAGCTCCGGCTTCAGATACGGAACCTCCGTCCATTGCGACAAGCCATCGGTATGAGGGCGTGATTCCTCCCAGGATGCGATTCGCGACACTCGCTCGATATCACCAAACAATCCGTTGACTTGCTTGTGGAACGCGTCGTCACCCGATCGCAGCTTCTGGTCACGTTCGATCCCCCTCAACTCGCGAACAAGTCGGACGCAGCCGAACGAAGCGTCTTGTCCTGGGCGGCCCGCCAGGCGACCACGAATTCAGCGGCGCGGTCATTTGCCGACAGTTCTTTCGGTAAGCCAGCAATGAGAAGATTCCAAGATTCCTGTAGTGTCTGTGCCGTCGCTTCCTCATCACCCGACTCCATTGCGATCAATGCTGCCAAGGCATTCTGGTTTCGGATCTGAACGGGGTCATCGGTCTTGAAGGAATCAAGCATCGCGACCAACTCCTTCAACTTGCCGAGCGAATTGGCCACGCGAACCAACTCGGCTGCCGGACAAAGCACATGACCCCAGTTCACGGCTGAAGTCTGCGAATCATCCTCACCTGCGTGATCGACTTGCGTCGCCGATTCAAGTGTCAAGTCAACTGCCGGTGCATCGAGCGAATAGTACGTCCGAATGTTGCGATGACTTGCCGATGGCAAGACCCAATCCTTCAAGAACTCGAATGCTTGTTCCGGCTGCATGTGGCGAGCCTTCCTGACGATTTCCCCAGCCAGTGGCGCGATCATCGCGTCGTTGACGATCGTTGCGATGTCCATGGTGACGTCAGCTGCAAGCGGCTTGGTCAACGCGGTCAACACTTCGCCGGAAGCTCCGGACGCACCGGGAACCTCGGTCGGCCAATCGCCAGTCAGGATGGCGTTGCGCACTTTGGCAGCCTGTTGCTTGTAACGGAAGATACCGAAACGCGTGCTTTGGCCGGGCTCGATCGGTCGCTCAAAGACAACCGTACCGTTCAAGCTGACGACAGCGGCGTTGCCTTTCAAACTCAAGTCGACCTGATTCCAATCGTCCGGTTTGAGTGGCAGCTTTTCGGGACCACGCCGACACGTGGCCTCCACGATCGCATTGTTCAGCGGGATACCCTCGTAGTTCTCGTCCCACTTCGGTGTACCGATCCAATGACTCGTCACGCCATCGGGATCCAGCATCAGCGCGATGCGGCCGATCGAAGGATGGGCAACGGTTTGTCCCGGAGAATAATAGAACTCGTATTGAAAGGATTCATTTGACTCGCAGCGGACGCTGATAGTAGATCCAACTTTGATCGGACGCGTTCGCATTTCCTTGCTGCAGACCTTCGAGGACCCCATCGGTCGCGCTCCAGTCGAAAACCGACGGCTCGTTGCGTTGATAATAGGAGAGAGAGTCGTTTTCGTTTTCCGGCGTTTCCGCCATCAGTCGCTTGCGAGGCTGGGATTCACTGAAGGTCGAGCAATTCCAGCCATCCATTCGATCGTCGCTGAACAGGGAAACGCTGCGAGGGATGACGGGCGAACCTTCGAATTGGAAATTGCGAAACGAAGTGACTCGGTTTCCTTCGGTCGTTAGCACCAACCAGGGACTCGTCCCACTTGTCGCTTCTTGATAAACCAAATGGTTGTTCAATCGATACTTCATCTGACCATCGGCAACCTCGATGGTGACACGATTGAATCCTGGCCGCGTTCGCTTCATTCCGCCGGGACGACTGATCGTTTCGTGACCGCTCGCTGATGAGATGGGAGTCGTCGATCCCCACTGCTGCGACAGGACCGTGATGCCACCGTAGCCCGCATCGCATTCAGCCCAATCGCTTTCGAAACAATCCATCGAAACCTTGAACGTTCCGGTCAGCGGATAGCGAAAATAGAGCGTGTCGGCCCCGAATCCGCCGAGGTGCACGATCTGGTCTTCATAGACTCGACCACCAGGCTGGCTGGATGGAACTCGTTTCACTTGCTGAGACCGTCAGCCAATGGGCGAGCTGGCTGTCGGGAAGCTCATCGGTTCGCCGGCCGGTGGTCACACGATGAAACCAATCGGCGTTCAAGAACGGCATCAGCGAAGACTGTGACGCGCTGATCAATCTGTTTGTCGAAACGCGGGCAATCGGTTCTCGAACAACCCGGCGAAGGACTCGGACTGCAGGCATGCCTGATAGACAAGGTACTCGCCGTACGCAGTGGGTCGTCGTCGGTTGTTGGCCGGCTTCAGCCGATCAGTCATCGATTCCAGCAATTCCCGTACGGCCTGTGTCGCCAGCCTCTTGGTCGTTCTGGGCAATCAGAATGAGTGTTGAGAGGAACTCAGAATCGGGGATTTTCTCTTCAACCAATGGCTCCACTTCGGACTGGAGCTCAGCCAGTTTGCCGGCTTCCGTCGCAGCCGAGACCAGCTCGGTAAAGTTGCTCATCAAGTGCGTGGCATCGGCAGGTTCGGCAGCGTCGCCTCTGCTTGAGAAACGCTGGCGAAACAGGAGGGTGTCCGATGATTTCCGTCAGAAACCGAACGGTTTGGCGCCCTTCGGCTGGCATCGTCCATGTCGTGCCATGCTTCGTATCGCGCCGCGGCAGACAGCGCACGCAGATGTTTCGTGGTGAGGGCCAATGGCAAGGACAAGTTCGGAGCGTGAATAGTTGGGCACATCAAAATCACAGGCGCGCCCGATCAAATCCAGAGCGATCTCCGGCATATTCAAATCAGCGGCCTGATCGGCCATCGTGCCCAAGTCTCGCCACTGTTGATACAGTCCGTAGTCTCCGCTGTATCGGCTGTAATAACGACTGACGCCCAATCAGTACGCTTTCGAAATAGTCCTTGACTGCCTGAAAATCTCCGGTCGATGCCAGGTACGAGTTGACGAGGCTGGGCAGCTTCCCGGCAACGCTCAGCTCACGGTTCCGGTTGGACGCCGTCGTGTTCAATTCCTGCTGCAGCGTTTGACGCAGAATCGGAAATGCGGAAGCTTTCAGCTTGTCCTTTTCAAAAGCTTGTAACGCCGCCAGCAGTGCGATGTGCATGGTGTTGGCCGGAACGCCCTGGTTGACCTGGGCGGTCAACTCGTTGAGTCGTTCAATCGCCTCGTCGCTGTCGTCTTGCTCGATCGCAATCAGTGTCTTCATCGCGGTGCTGGCGGTCATGGTTGCCGCATCGCTCGAACGTTGGTCGACCGCTTCGAGCAGTTCAGCCAGTCGATTCGAGCCTTTTGCAGCGAGCACCAAGGGAACGGCCAAGCTGTCCACTCTTGGCGTTGATGACATCCGTCGCCGTCACATACATCCGAATCTCGCGGGGACGGTTCGCTGGCAACACGAGCGATTTCAGTACGTCGTAGGTGTCTTCGTCGGGGTAACTCTTCTCGCTTCCCAGATTTGGACGATCTCTTTCAGCGAACCGACGACCTCCGCCTCGATCGGATCCGTGTTCGCTGGCACGTCGAGGAGGAACGAAAGATCCTCTGACTTGCGTTGGCGTTTAGGTCGCCTGCAACCGGATCGGCGACGGGGAAGCCACCCTTCAACGATTCGGAAACGGCCCTTCGCGACAGGTCCGACATGCCATGCTCGGCCGCTGACTTGGCAACGGTGATCGCGGTGCGAAACTGCGACAACGTGAGCGGCGGTATCAGTTCGATCTTCGCCGGTTGGCTGGTTGCTTGGCTGTGCGCAGCAGCGACAACACCTTCCTGGGCCGTCAACTGCATGGCAATCGATTGCGACCGGAAATCGCAGCCAGACGGGAACGACGCGAGGGAACTGCATCGCCGCAGCGGCAAAACGCGTCGCATTTCGAGGCAAATGAAAGCTGGTTCTTCGGCTCGGCCAGCCTTCTTCGAACGTTGCGGGACGCTGCGTCGCCAGTTCCAGCAGTTCCGTCCAGCGTGCTTCGGCTTCCTCTTTGTTGCCCTGCTCAAGCAGAATCTTTCCCCATTCGTACAGGATCGCTGACTGTTCCTGGATGCCGACCTGGCGACGGGCCGCTTGCAGGGCAAGTTCGCCAAACTGATTTGCGGATTCGCTCAGTTCCTCTCGGTCAAAGCATTCGCGAGCGACCAGCCAAAGTGGAATCAACATGGCGGCTTCACGACGCTGTCGTGAATTCGGTCGGCGACCTTCCGCAATGTCTTCGAGCGGATGATCGGACACCATCACGGCCAGTTGTCGCACCGAATCGTCCGCCTTCGCGTCCTCCATCGTCAGTTGCCATGCGGTGGAGGCAATCGCAATGGAAAGGTCCTGCGGATACTGCTCGGAAATCTGTGCAAGACGGCTTCGCAATCGCTTTGGACGTCTGCTCATCGCTGGCAAGCGTTACCAGCAGTTCCACGTAGGAACTGTTCATCGCCCCCTTTGACAACTCCTTCGCATCCGGCGTGATCAACATCAAGTCAATCGCGGGAGTTCCGGTCTTGATCGTTTCCGGAACCGACAATAGTTGCGCGATGACTTCGTCCGTATTGGAGTCATCCATCGACGACAACGCCTTGCTGATGCCGGTCTTGGCGTTCTGCTCGTAATAATCGGCGTCCGCGACCGCTGTACCTCGTCGTGGCCGCGAGTTTGTCCGGGGAATCGAGCAATTGTCGATACAGTCGAATGGAATCGACGGGACACTCCATCTCCAGCAATTTCTGGGCGACCCAGTTCGTATTCTCAATCTGCTGGTAGGAAGCGTACTCGAAGTCATAATTGTCGAACGTCGCACTCTTGAGCTGCTTGAGCAGTAGGTCTCGCGCGTCATCCTTGCGGCCCTCTTTCGAATAGATCTCAATCAGCTTCACGACAGGTGAATACTGAATCTGATTCATGGAGTTCTGGGAGGGCGCCTCGAAGGCGCTTTCTCGAATAGCGTCATCGCGGTCGCGCGAGTCTCTTCAAAACGATTCAGCTCCTGTCCGATGATCCAGCATGCTTCCGCCGGAATCGTTTTCATCACCTTTTCGTTCTCAATCAGTGCTTCTGCAACCGTGATCGGGCGTCGTCTTTTCGGTCGGACGACAATTCAATCAACGCCAACATCGCCTGACCGCTCATCCAATCAGGATGGCGGTCGGCGAGTTCCCGGATCGATTCTTCCACATCGGCCAGCCGATCGGTCGATTTCAATCCTCGCAGCATTTGATGAAAGAAGACATTCACTTCGCCGTTGCTGGAATACGAGTTGATTTCATCCAGTCCCGACCCATGGATTCGCTTTCAAATCCAATTCACCAGGCAGAATCGAGTCGCTTTGCAAACTGATAGAATCGCTCGTTCTTCCAAATCGCTTCGTCGCTAATGTTCTGTACCAGGTAGCGACGGTATTGAGGAAACGCATCGAATGCCCGCTCCAGTAACGTCATGGCAACGTCAACGTTCTCTTCCTCCTGCAACAGGTTCGATGCCGTGTTGGCGATGTAGTACGGGTCCGACACGGACTTCAGGTTCAGCGAGCTCAACGCCTTGACGAGTTCGATCTTGCGTTTCGCCTGCGTGAAGACACGCTCAACCTGATACAGCTCAGACGTCACCCAGCCCGGCTGCAATTTCATCAGCTCCAAGTACTGATCGCAGGCCTCGCTCGTCTTCCCGGTCTGCTCGAAATGTTTGGCCAGTTGCAGATCGCAGAATTGCCGAATCAGGACGGCGCTCGATCGCCTGCTGGAGCTTCTCGCCGGCTTCCTCCTTCTGGCCAGTCACGCCGTAGAACTCAATCAGCTGTTCAAGTAATCCAATGGAATCCGGCGAACGTTCGAGTTGACCCTCCAATTGTTCGATCAATGTCTTGAGCGCACCGGATCGTTGCAGCAACTGCAGTGCTTGATTCCGATAGTTGCTGTCACTGCTGCTGTAACGCAGCGGGTTGCGCGAGGATCGGGAACTGGCGGACATGGGCGATGCGGTGCGGCGCAGCAACATGTGGGCAAGTTGATTCGCCTGATCAGATCTTGCCCTGTCCCTGATAAAGCATCATCAACGAAGCCAGCGACGAAGTCTGGTTGCTGGAGGTGCGTTCGACGCGAGCCAGCACGGCGTCGGCCATCTCGCTGAGTCCCAGTCGGCGCATGCGATCGACAAGCGTCAACTGGGTCTGAGCAGTTCAAACGGAGACCGAAGAGTCGCTCAGCGGCAGCTCTCGCGCGATCAATGTCCCCCAACCGCTCAGCCAATCTGCAGCGCCGCCAGTTCCCGCTGCTGCAGAACCTTTTGATCTCGCGGGGTGACGGAGTCAATCAGCAACAATGCGTCCTCGTAATCGCCTCGCGACTCGTACATTTGAGCCATATCGAAGCGAACGCCCAGATCGTCCGGAAGCTGCTTGGCCACGTTCGCCATCGAGTTGCACCGCTTCGTCTTGCTCCTCACTCCACCACAGGGCCGTTGCCAGGTAAAGCTGGTCGTAGAGACTCTCGTCGTTGGCACGGCTTCCTCGGCGGCCGCCAAACGCTCTCGCAGTGTGTTCGACCAGATCACTTGCCACGTCGTTTCGCTGCAGGATCTCATGCACTTGCCTCAGCAGGGTGATCGCCGTTCGATCGATGTACATGTTTGCCGGAGGAAAGTCGAGATTCGATTGGATCGTCTCTTTGCCGTAGATAGACCGTGATCCGACCAAGCGACGAACTCGAAGGGGCAGATGTGTTTCGCCGCGTTTGCGCCGCCTGGACCAACCGACGGTGCTTGGCTTCGGCAACCGCCACATTCAAAGCACTGTCCATGATAGAGAGCACCTGAGCGTTCTCCTCATCGGCTCCCAAGCGTCGCCATCCATTGCTGGATCGTATTCAACGCCGACGGAAGTACCGAGGCGGACACCGTTGCGCTGGTCGACCGCGAAGAGCTTCGCGTCGGCGCCGTCACGGGTGCTTCGGCAATCTGCTTGAACGCCGCCTGCTGCCAACGTTCGTAGTAATCCGGAATTTCATCGAAACGCTCTTCTTTCAACAGCAGTGCCATCGCGCCGGCAAGTTCTGTCGCCGACTCCGCCTCCCGTAAATGATTGTTGAGCAACTCCAATTGCTTCGTCAGACTTTCCCGCCAGGCGAAGCTCGTCGATCAACAGCGTCAAGTATCCACCTTCGCCTCGGAACACGCCGGGTAACATCGTGTAACTGCCGCCCATCAACACGTAGACCTGCCCGTTCGAACCGTACGCTACATTGCCTCCGTACAATGCCGCAAAATCGACGTTCTTGTTCTCAGCGTCCAGGGACGGCGTAACAGTCTCGAACGAGTTGCAGATCGTCTTCGCTGAGAGGCGTCTTGTTGGCATGCACTTGCGTTGGAGGAAGATTGCCTCGCATCGGTGTCGATATGTCGCGTGTTGAGAGACGAAAGGAAGAAACGCTTGCTCTTCGCTTCCGCCTGACTTCGCGAGACGGCGGGCGATGTCGAAGATCGCCTGGTAATCATTCTTCAGGTGCGCGACATATAGCCAGTCGTAAATTGCGTTTCGCGGTGCGTCATCCGGTGCCGCAAGCTGTTGCAACTGGATCGCCAGCGAAGGGGCTGCGTTCCTGCTCCGTCGTTGGGCGATGCCTGACCACCTGGCTGCGTCTCCACGTTCTCCTGGTCGTCTTCCAATTTCGAGCAGCCATCCATAAGCGGCCATCCGTGCCACGCCATAAGCTTCCGGGGTCCAGACAGGCGGCGTGGATCCCGGCGCGTAATACCGATTGTTGGCGGTTAACCCGGTCGCCTGCTGCACCTGTGCGGACATGCAGCGCATCGCCAGTGGTGATTGACGCTGGGGCACCACCGATGGTGATGCCACGCAGATTGTCCGACTTGGCTTTCGCCTGAGCCTGTTTGAGCTTGGCTTCCGCAGAGCGTCCCAGCGAATCGTAGGGCAGCGTCAGCGACAACAGCCGCTCGAGACGGTTTTTCGCCTCGTCCGTCTTCTCCATCGCCGCCCAGGCAACGGCTTCGCGGTACAACAGTTCCCAGTCGTCGCGTTGCTGGGCCAACAGCGGTTCGATGACGCCAATCACGGCCTCATTGTTGCCCTGCGTCAACAACGAATCGATCGCCTTCATCTGACGCACCGGATCTTCTTCACGCTGCGTCAGTTTGACAAAGATCTCGCGAGCTTCGTCAATTTGACGATTAGCCATCAACATGCCGGCTAAGGGAAACTCCGTTTCGTGGCCCGGTGCGATCGCCACCAATTGTCGTTGGTAACCGATCGCCGCTTCCAGGTCCGCACCATCCTGGCAGAGCTTGGCCAACTGGTTCAACAAGTTGGTATCGCGTGTGTCTTCGCTCAAGAGACTTTCCAGTTCCTGCCGCGCGGCGCCGAAATCGCCGGTGGTGTGCCACGCTTGCGCCAGACAAATCGTCATCTCACGACGTTTGTCTTCTTCGCGTCGGTCTCGTTCGAATCGCTCGACCAGCTTGTCGAACTGGTTGACTTGTTGATAAAGCGGGGCCAGCTTCATCGTCAGTCCGACTTTGTCTTCTACTTCATCGGACTTATCGAAGGCTCGCCAATAGACTTCGATCGCCTCATCGGTTCGCAACTGTTCGGCGAGCGCCGATCCCAATGCCATGATCAGATGCGGCTCGTTCGGATTGATGCGAACCGCCTTGCGCAGTGCTTCCAAGCCCTCTTCGGACTTGCCCAATCGGAAGCAGGTCTGGGCGTAAAACTCGTAGTAGTCGGTGTTGCCCGGCGCGGAGACAATCAATTCCTGAGCTGCCTTGAGAGCTTCGTCAGCGCGACCCATTTGCGCTTCCAATCGGGAGACGTTCATCAGGTGATCGCCACGCGAGCGTCGGTCGATGTCGGCCAATTTGCGGCTCGTCTCCGCGGCACGGCCATAGTCACCGGAGGTTTCGGCGATTCGTGCGGCCGCGGTCAGTGCGGTAATTGACTTCGGGTCCAGTCGAATCGCATTGTCGATCGCGTCGGTCGCATCCGGCCAACGTCGACTCGCTTCCAGGTACCTCGCCAGCAGATACCATTGATCCGACGTTGCCTTCTCATCGCAGCGAACTTGCTCGGCGAGTCGATCGGCTTCACTGTCCAGACGCTGACTCGTTTGCAGCACTTCGATTCGCTGCTGGATCACCGCGTCATGCTCGTCGTCGCTGCTGGCCAACTCGTCAGCACTGGCGACGTAAGCAATCGCCTCATCGAACTTGCCTGCGCGGGAATGATATTCAGCGGCACGAAGCTGCAGGCGAAATCCTTGGGGTCTTGCGATACCGCTTCGGCGATCTCAACGACCGCCTTTTCGGGAAAACCGAAGCTGTTGTAGACTTCGGCCAGTCGCGTCATGTTGACGGCGTTCCGTCGATCGCCCTCCGCGATCCCCGACCAGACCACCAGCGCCTCCTCGGGACGCTTTTGGATGTGCAGGAACTCACCCAGGTATTCGCGGTACTGCGGGTCCGCTGGTGCCAACTCCACTGCTCTGCGATAAAGTTGCTCGGCCTGCTCCGCCATGTTGTTCTGGCGATAGAGATCGGCCACTTGAGCCACCGTCAACGCGTCGTCGGGCGTGTCTCGACAATCTGGCTCCAGATACGGACGGCTTCGGCACGCCGCTGGTCTTCCGGCTGTTCTTTGTCACGCAAGACGAGTTTTCCCCAGTCTCGCAGAAAATCAACATTCCCCGGCGCAACCTCGATCAGTTGCTCATACTGCTTGATTGCTTCCGGAAAGCGTTGATCGTTGACGAGCTGGTCAATGAACGCCTTGCGAAGGTCGGTGCGCGACGGAGCAAGCTTCAGCGCCTTTTCCATCCACTGTGTCGCTTCCGGAACCCGCGACGAGGAAGCCAGAAAACGAGCCAATCGAGACATGCCTTCGATGTCGTCGGGATGAGCCTCCAGCCAACGCTGGTAGTACTTCACCAAATTGTCCTGGTCACCCGATCGCAAAAACACATCATCGATTCGACGTCGAACATCACGATAGAGCCAGCTCTCAGGATTGAGATCCGCCAACACGGCTTCCAAACCCGCGATGCCCGATTCGCGTTGTCCAGCCTTGATTTGCAGTTCGGCTGCCGTGACTTGAAACATGACGCGTCGGTAATCGTCGCGCACTAATTCCGCAAGCTTCTCGTATCGCGACAGCGCCAGGGCGGGTTGCCCCTCCTCAGCCAGCGTCACGGCAATCTGCTCCAGAACACGTGGATCATCGGGAAACAGATCTTCCAGCCGCTGCCAAACTTTCAGTGCTTCATCCGTACGTTGAGCACGCTGATGCACACGTCCGAGCTGTTGGTAGATTTCCAACAGGTCTGCTCGCGGCGGTTTGCGTTCGATGCCCCGCTCAAAGGAGGCGACCGCTTCCTCGGACTGTCCGATTCGCAGTTGCGACTGACCGAGGTAGTAACTGGCCAGCGCATCCTGGGGCCGAAGCTGTTCCGCTTTCAAGAACGCGTCGGCGGCTGCCCCATCATCGCCTCGCTGGGATTCGAACAAGCCCAGCAACATCCACGCCGCGCCGTCATCCGCTGATTGCTCCGTCCGCTCTCGAAGCGACTGAAGAAAGGTATCGAGCGAGCCGAACTCCACGTGATGTCCGTAAACTCGATCCAGTGCCGTGCCACGACGCGGATTCTTTTCCAGTATGCTGAGGAAACGCTCGGCTGTCTTGATTTGCCGAATCTCTTCCTCAGAAAGCTCATCTTCAGCAGACTCTTCCGCTATGATCTGTGGGGCGGGGATCTGTGGGGCGGCACGGAGCGTGTGTGCCGTAAGAAACGTAGCCGGAAAGCTCGCCAGCAGCACGAGCCATGCGTAACCTTTACGTGAACCTTGAGCGTATTTCACGAAATGACTCCGTGAGGCAAGAGTAGCCTTCTTGTGCGACGAGACGTGACTCCATTCCCTGAAGCTCAAAAAATACCACGCCGCTATCTCGTAAACTAGACAATACTTCTCATCAAGAATCGATCCGACAATCTTTTTCGAATCAACCAGTCATGCGAATTCACTCTCTCGAACCGCAACGTCTTAGCAGGTCTTCCTAGGCGAAACATCGACAACGTTCATCAGGCACGAAGTGCCGACACAAGAATTGCCGGGTACGTCAGCACCCGGTTCACAGCCACGTCCAATCCCTTCCATCACCTCAACACGTCGGCCTCGCCGAACGTCTTGAGGCGATGGAACACCTTGCAAACGACAACGATCCCCGTGGATTGACACTCACGGCATTACTTGTGACGCCACTTCGTGGCTGAGGAAACGAATTCTGTGGAGACGCCTGAATGAACAACCTTGACGAACAGTTGAAGCAGCAATTGGACGACTTTCGACGTGATTTCCAACGGCTGAAATCAGAGATCGCGAAAGTGATTGTCGGTCAGCAGGAAATCCTTGACGACATGCTGATCTCGCTCATCGCCGGAGGTCACGTGTTGCTGGAAGGAGTTCCCGGCCTGGGGAAGACATTGACCGTGCGGACGCTCGCCGAAGCGTTGCACTTGGACTTTCATCGCATTCAATTTACGCCCGACCTGATGCCAGCCGACCTGATCGGAACGCAGGTGATTGTCGAAGCCGGTGACGGCCGCAAGATGTTCGAGTTTCAGAAAGGTCCGTTGTTTGCCAATGTCTTGCTGGCTGACGAGATCAATCGCGCCACGCCGAAGACGCAGTCGGCACTGCTCGAAGCGATGCAAGAACACAGCGTCACCGTCGCCGGTGTGACGCACAAACTTTCCGAGCCGTTCTTCGTGATGGCGACGCAGAACCCATTGGAAATGGAGGGCACCTATCCGCTTCCCGAAGCACAGCTGGACCGTTTCTTCTGTAAGCTGCTCGTCAAGTATCCGACGGTTGGCGATCTGGAAACGATCCTGGATCGAACCACGGAATCAATCCACACGAAGGCCGAACCCGTGTTGACCGGCGAACGGATTCTGGAAATGTCCGCGCTGTCTCGACTGATCCCGATTGCCTCAGACGTACGCCGATACGGGATCGCGATCGTGGTGGCGACACACCCGGACCACGAACTCGCTTCCGAGCCAACGAAGAAGTACGTGCGGTTTGGTGCCAGTCCGCGCGGTCTGCAGTCGCTGATTCTCGGAGCCAAGATCCGAGCCATTCTGGACAACCGTTACCATGTCGCCCGCGAAGACCTGAGAATCATGGCGAGCGCCGTACTGACGACACCGCTTGATCTTGAATTTTGAAGGCCAGGCCGAAGGCATCAGCGCCGACGATGTGATCAGCAAGATCATCGCGAGCGTTTCCGAAGATGCGCTGGTTACCGCGTGATCGTCATCGCGTGAATCCGTGGATGCTGTCGATGGTCAGACGTTTTGATTTGTCGGGTTGATTCTCATGCTCTTCCCTCCTGATTTCCTCACGCGACTCGAATACCTTTCGATCATGTCGAAACGAGTATTTCGCGGCTCCCTGCTGGCTCAGCGGCGGACGATGCAAATGGGATCCGGGATAGAGTTCTCCGAGCACCGCGAATACTCGGTCGGCGACGACCTTCGCTATCTCGACTGGAACATCTATGCTCGCCACGGCGATCTGTTGTTGAAGCGTTTTCAGGAAGAACAGGATCTGCATGTCTACATGATGCTGGACTGTTCACGCAGCATGGCATTTGGTCAGCCCGCCAAGTTCGATCTGGCGCGTCAATTGACCGCCGCGCTAGCGTACATCGCGTTGGCCGATTTGGATCGGATTGCGGTCATCGCCTACGCCGATGGATCCCTGTTCGAGTTTCCTGTCACACGTGGCAAGGCTCGAATCCTGTCGCTGATGCGATTTCTCGAAGACCTTCCCACGGCTGGACACGATACAAACCTTGGCCGAGCGGTTCAGGGCTTGTTGCACCGAGGCACACGCTCCGGTTTGGCCGTGGTGATCAGCGATCTGTTCGACGAACACGGATTTCAAAGTGGATTGGATCAATTGCGATCGCGCCGCTTCGATGCGCACGTGTTGCAATTACATGATCCCAAGGAAGCAGATCCCAATCTGCTTGGCGATGTGGAATTCGTTGACATCGAGACCGATTCGGTACGCATGGTGACCGTCACCGAGAAGAACGTCAAAACCTACAAGCGGTTGTTTCAGGAACACCAGCAGGCGGTTCGCGACTACTGCACGAACTATGGCTTGGGCTGCACACAGTCGCCGTCAGTGGTCCCGTTCGATCAGCTTGTCCTGAGCATGATGCGTGCCTCGGCCGTGGGAAGGTGATCACCAATGTTGTTTGCTGTTCCTACCGCATTGTGGCTCGCAGCGATCGCGCTTCCGATCATCGCGCTTTACATCCTGAAGGTTCGGCTGCGGAGACTACCGGTCTCGACCAACTTGTTTTGGAAGCAGATCTACGACGAGAAACCGCCCCGCTCGATCTGGCAACAACTGCGGCATTGGCTTTCACTGCTCGCTCAGCTGCTGTTACTGCGTCTGCTGGTGTTCGTCGATCGCAGATCCCTATTTTTCCTGGCAGGCACTGCAGGCTCGCCGTATGGTGATCGTGCTCGATACGTCGGCCAGCATGCGAGCGCAGGATGTGACACCGAGTCGATTCGAAGCGGCTCGCGCGGCGGCGCACCAGGTGCTCGACGGGCTGCGAAGCTCGCGATCAAGTTGCGGTCGTCTCCGCCGGCAGTCGACCGGAAGTGGTGATGGGGATGGCCGGACACGTTCCAACGCTGCGACGAGCGATCGATTCCATTGAGCTGACCGATGCCGGTTCGTCGTTGGACGCTGCGATCGAGCTCGGTAAACAGCTCATCGGTGATCATCCGCATGGCCAAGTCCTCGTCCTGACCGACGGATGCGGCCAGCGGCCTGATCCTGCCGCGACGACGGACGCCAGCGGGGGCCGCAGCCGTCGAACCGAGCCGAACGGAGTCGACGATCCGCGACGACGCCAAGGAAGCAGACACGATGGGCAGCGACGCAATCGAGGTTCAGCATCAGATCTTTGCCACCGAGGCTGCCAACGTCGGCATCACTCAGTTTCAAGCTCGACGTAGTCTGGTCGATCCGATTGGCTACGAAGTCTTGGTCGAAGTGCGAAACGCTTCCGACCAATTCGTGAGCGGGAGACTGGAACTGGAACTTGATGGCATTCCGATCGATGTGATTCCGCTGAAGCTGAAGCCCGAAGAAGCCTGGTCACGCGTGATCGAAAAAACCTCGCTTGAGGGTGGCGAATTGAAGGCGGCGCTGACCCAGATTGCGATGGGTTCACCTGACGACAAGGAAAACCAGACGCAGCAGAGCGGACTGCTGGCGAGGCTGCTGACTTGAACATGCTGCCGACCGACGATACGGCGTGGGCCATTGTGCCGCCAGCGAGTCGTTCAGGACGTCTTGATCGTCTCGCCCGGCAATCTGTTTTTGCAGAAAGTGTTCGAAGCCAACCCGTTGGTCAATGTGACCGTTCGCAATGATCTGCCCGAGCAATGGCCGACGAACACGATCCTGGTCTGTCATCGACTCGTTCCAGAAACGCTTCCGAGCGGTCAGTTGCTGATCGTGGACCCGGAAACCAGTTGTGACTTGTGGGAAGTGGGTGAAGTGATTGAGAATCCGATCGTGACGGAGCAGGCCGATGACTCTCCGCTGATGACGCATATCCGTCTGGACAACGTGTTGATGCCGGAAGCGCGCCGATTGACCTTCAAGTCTCCGATCAAGAGTCTGGCCGAAACGGTCACGGGGGAATCGGTCTACGCGGTAGTCGATCGCCCGCAGGGAGATTGCCTCGTGCTGAGCGTCAATCTGGAACGCAGCGACCTGGCGTTCCGCACGGCGTTTCCGATTCTCATCACCAATGCCTTGAGCTGGTTCGCCGGACAACCGGGTGAGCTGCAGCCATCCATCGCCGCCGGGAAAATGACGATTCTTGCGGCAACCGAAGAGTGCGTTCGATATCCGCAACCGAAATGGCAGCGACGAACGATTGATCGAACGTTGATCTCGCCATCACAGGATCGATCGCCTCTGCTGAGCAATCAGATTGGGCCGCTGAACGAAGTGGGAGTCTGGCGAGTGATCGAAGGCGAACGTGCCGCGGACAGCGACTGCGGGCAAGTAGAACGGAAGAGGAGCATTGCAGAGTCTCAGCAAAGCATTGCCGTGAATCTTGCCAGTCGGAACGAAAGCGACCTGCGCCCTGGCGAGGAATCTCAGTCAAATTCGCGTTCGTCTCTGTTGGGCGGCGCTTGGTTGACTCGTCCGATCTGGTTCTATCTCGTCGTGATTGCGTGTTTGTTGTCGACGCTGGAGTGGTTTTTGTACCAACGTCGTTTCATCAGCTAGAAGTACTTGCCGTTGATGTTTCCGTTTGAACTCACACGACCGTGGGCTTTGCTAACTCTGGTGCCGATGGCACTGGTGGTCGCGTATTTCTTTCGGTACAGCCTGAGTGACTTTCCGCGAGTCGCAGCGGATGGTCTCGATGGCGATTCGGCTGGCGATTCTGCTGTTGCTCGCCTTGGCGCTCGCTGGCCTCACGCTGCTTCACGAAACCGACCAGCAGTACGTGATCCTCCTGGCAGACGAGAGCATGAGCATCGGCGAGGAGGGAACCGCGAAGGCCGACGAGTTTCTGGGTCAGGTCGCTGAGCGAAAGGGCGAGCACGAAGTGGCGGTCTTGAAGTTTGCTGACATCCGCAGGAACCGTTCAACCGCTGATCGACGAGCAAGAGGAGTCCGACGACGCGGAAGAACGCACGGCGGATCGCCTCGACGTCGACCGCATCGGCTTGCCGAAGCCAGAAAGCCAAACGCAAAGGGATCTCGACGGAACCAACCTGGCCGCGGCGATCGAGGCGGCTGCGGGCTACATGCCGCCCGGTTATGTGCCTCAAATTGTCCTGCTCAGCGACGGCAATCAAACCGCAGGGGATGCCCTCGCTGCGGCGGCGCAAAGTCACATTCCGATCACGACGATTCCGCTGCCGACGATGACCGAACCGGAGGTCCAAGTGGCGGAAGTCGACGTGCCCGCGGAGGTGCGAGAAGGAGAACCGTTCTTTGTCAATGTTGTCGTCCAATCGAATCATGAAGACGAAGGACTGGTCGAAGTCTTTCGTGGCGACCACAAAGTGATCAGCGAAACCAAGAAGCTCCAGGCCGGCGAAAACCGCTTCCGCTTTCAACAGTCGATCGAACGTGATCGTCTGGCCGCGTTCAGTGTGCGCATCTCCGGGCTCAAGGAAGACACGCTGCTGGACAACAACTCCGACGCCGGTCTTGTCTATGCGTCGGGCAAACCGCGCGTCCTGATCATCGAAAGCGATCCGAATTTGATTCGCGAACTTGCCTACGCGCTCGAGGACGAAGGGATTCAAGTCGACGTCCGTCCGCCCCAGGGAATGCCGGAGACGCTGTCAGACCTACAGAACTATGAATGCTCTGATGCTTTCCAATGTTCCGGCGACCGCATCTATCGCAGCAACAGATGCAGATCGCCCGCACCTGGGTTCAGGAGCTCGGTGGCGGATTCATCATGCTCGGCGGCGAACAATCCTTCGGCCTCGGAGGTTACTACAAGAGCGCGCTGGAGGAAGTCCTTCCCGTTCGCAGCGATTTTGAAAAGGAAAAGGAGAAGCCGTCGCTCGGTATGATCCTGGTCATTGACAAGTCGGGATCGATGGATGGCGACCGCATCGAAATGGCCAAATCGGCTGCCCGTTCGGCCGTCGAACTGCTGGGCCGCCGAGATCAAGCCGCGGTGCTGGCCTTCGATGGCGACACCTATGTGATCAGCGAAATGCAGCCGGCAAGTAACGCGCTGAAGATCAGTGATGAAATCTCGCGGATTGAAGCTGGCGGCGGTACGAATATGTATCCCGCGATGGAAATGTCGTTTGAGATGTTGATGACGACCTCCGCCAAACTCAAGCATGTGATCCTGTTGACCGACGGGATCTCCAGCGAAGGCGATTTTGAAGGCATGGCCCAGCAGATGTCTTCTGCCAAGATCACGGTGTCCACGGTTGCGGTTGGCGATGGATCGGATACCGATTTGTTGGAACAGATCGCACGCGTTGGCAAAGGCCGCTACTACTTCACCGCCGATCCCGCCCAAGTGCCTCAGATTTTTGCGAAAGAAACGGTCACGGCGAGCAAGTCGGCGATCGACGAACAGCCGTTCATTCCTCAAGTGATTCGAGCGACCCATGCGCTGGCCGACCTGGACATGGAATCGGCTCCGTTTCTGTTCGGTTACGTGATGACCCGCCCCAAGCCGACCTCCGAAGTCATCCTGGCAACCGAGAACGGCGACCCGCTGTTGGCGTGGTGGCGATATGGACTCGGGATGACTGCCGCGTTCACCTCCGATGCAAAATCGCGTTGGGCTGCCGAGTGGATGACATGGCCTGGCTACGGGAAATTCTGGACACAGGTCATCCGCCAGATCATGCGCAAGAACGATACACGCGGCGTTCAGGTGCAAATGACGCGACACTCGGACGAGGCGCAGGTCGCGGTCGACGCTGCGAACGAAGTGGGTCAATTCGTCAACGATGCGGAAGTGGAGTTGACCGTGATCAATCCGCAACTGCAACGTCAGACGTTGACGATGAGCCAATCCGCGCCCGGTCGTTACGAGAATCATTTTCCATTGCCGCAGTCCGGTTCGTACCACATGGAGATCGCTGTCAAGCAGAATGGCCAGACGCTGTACCGTCAGTCACGTGGTCTGATGCGAGGTTACAGTGACGAGTTGCGGATTCGCCCGACCAACGACGACCTGCTGCGTGAAGTCGCGGATGCGTCGGGTGGTCGATTCAATCCAACGCCAGAAGAGCTATTCAAGCCAACCGGAGCGACCGCAAGTCGACCGACCCCATTGTGGCCGTGGCTGCTGGCGATCGCAGCGTTCCTGCTGATTCTGGACGTCGCCCTGCGGCGGATCGACTTCGCACTCCACCTGGGTCCGCGATTGGCGCGCAGTAATTGATGCGGGCGTGTTGATCATCGACGAGGCGATCAGGGCGGTACGCTTGGGGCTGATCGAGGCACATGAACGAGTGCCACGCAAAGCACGTTGTCAGACGCGTTGCCTTTCCGTTTTTGTCTGCGTCGGTCAACTTGCAGAGAACAGATGGGAGAACAGATGGGGACAGGCCAAGTTTCGGGACGAAGGTGCATCAAGAACAGATGGGGACAGGCCAAGTTTCGGGGGCAACCAGATGGGGACAGGCCAAGTTTCTGGGCCGGCCAGATGGACAAAACCAGATGGAAAACCAGATGGGCCAAACCAGATGGGCAAACCAGATGCGATTCGATCTGCGACCAAGTTTCCGGAACCAGATGGGGACAGGCCAACCAGGAACCAGATGGGCGGAACCAGATGCGATGGGGACCAGATGGGCGGACCAGATGGGGACAGGCCAAGTTTCGGAACCAGATGGGGACAGGCCAAGTTTCGGACAAGGTGCATTGCTTGCAATCCGTTTGGGAACCAGATGGGGACAGGCCAAGTTTCGGACAGGGTGCATTGCTTGCAATCCGTTTGTGCCTGCCCTGCCCTGTGCCCCTTCCCTGTGTTCCCCTTTGTTGCCGCAATCTCATTGCGCATTCGATCTGCGACCGCCTTCGGGGTCGCCGGGATTGAATTTCCGCACGTTTCCGTAGGTGCGCTGCGCGACCTACGGACCCTCCGTGATACCTTCGGTATCAAAACACGGACCAGATGGGGACAGGCCAAGTTTCGGGAGCAGATGGGGACAGGCCAAGTTTCCGGAGCAGATGGGACAGGCCACGGACAGAACTTGCGGGGACAGGGCACCAAATCTCGATCTCTTGCTTTCGATTGATCCGGGTGGAACCACTTTGCGAATTGACTGCAAACCGTCGAGGTTGAGGCGCCGGCGTTGTAACGCGACCCAGTTGCTTGCTGGGCGGTACCGTGTCCCCGTTGCTGTCGTGTGTCCCCGTTGCTTCCTTGTCCCCGTTTGCTTCCCGGTCAATTGCATGCATCATCCGTGGTGCCGTGTCCCCGTTGCTTTCGTCCCCGTTGCTTTCGGGATTCCATAGCCCGCTTTAAACGACCCTTGAAAGATAGCGTCCCGGGGGTGAAAGGTGTGGCTCCAAGACGACCGAGAGCTTCCCATTTGGATCGCTCGCTGGACGCAGCCTTGCTGATTCCGCCCGTCCCTCAGGGCAGACAACAGGCCGAAAACAAGGGGATTTTACTAGTTTTGAGATTTCTTGAGAATTCCTTAAGGGGTTTTGGGTCCGTCGACGCAGGTGTTTGTGAGCTTCAAAAAAGCCACTTCAATACAACTCGCTTCACTTCGACCCAGGAAACCAACCAATGACTATGATTCGCACTGCATTGCTCGCTGCCGCCTGCCTCGTGTCAGCCGCCCCGTTCGCCGTCGACGCCAAGGCCCAGAATGGATACGTCAATCCAGAAATCTACAACTCCGGTCGAGTCGTGACCGACGCCCGGTATTGCCCTTTCACTGGCCAGATCATCGTTCGCACCGATCAAACCCAAGTTCGTGAGAGCTACCTCGATCCGAATCGAAACGTGATCGATCCAGGCTCATACCACAGGGTCAATCGCTATGAAACCGACGTCTACGGTGTTCGCTGGCACATCACCGGCGAAGAGTGGACGAGCAACGGCGTGCCTCATGGAAATCTTTCGCGTCGCCGCGTGATCAGTGGCGGAGGCGTGGTAGAAGACCGCAACGAACACGTCGCCTTCAGCACTCAACCGCGACAAAGTCAGCCACGTCAAGTCGGTGGCGGGTCGGTCGAGGATCGCAACGAGCACGTCGCCTTCGGTGTGCCGGGCAGCAACACACAGCAACCGCGTACCCGGAAGCAACCAAATCAAGGCCGAGGCATCAGCTTCCGCAACTTCAGCCCCTTCTAGGGAACCAGCGGATGATTCGACTCTTGTCAATATCGAAGGGGGGGCCGGGAACTGGATGGTCGAAATCAGCCGCCACGCGTTAGCATCAGGTTTTGTAAGTAAGAATCCAAGAACCAGATGGGGACAGGCCAAGTTGCTGCCAAGGTGTATTGCCTGCAACCCGTATGTGCCTGTCCCCGATTTGCTTATGTCAGCTGGAAACGTTTGGTGCCGTCGGGTCGTACCAACTGGTCGCGTGATTCTTGCAGGCCCGTATTTGGCGATCCACGTGCGCCTCGCGAGCGTGATATAGTGATTTGCTATCCGCCGAACCATGCCTCAGGAGAATTTCCATGCCAAGTGCAAAACCAATCACGTTGTTATTTGGGCTGGTGGTCCTGCTGCTGACCGGCCAGTTCGCTGCCGGCGCTGAGAAAGCGAAGGTGTTGATCGTTACCGGCTTCGACGTGGATTCGCATAAGTGGGAGGAGTCGGCAGAATTGAATCAGCTGATTCTTCGAGAGTCAGGCCGCTTTGACGTCTCGATCACCGCAGATAAGGAAATCTTTGCGTCGCCCGACCTGAAAGATTATGACGTGCTCGTGCTCAATTTCGGATTCTGGACAGAACCCGATCCAAGCGAAAAGGCCAAGGCAGGTCTGCTCGATTACGTGAGGAACGGTGGCAACGTGGTCGCGTTACACTTCGCCTGCAGTTCTTTCCAGGATTGGAAAGAGTACGGCAGCCTCTTGGGCCGCGTTTGGGTCAAGGGCGTCGGCGGCCACGGTCCCTACGGCGAATTCGAGGTGAACATCAATGACACGGATCATCCCGTCACCAAGGGGCTTAAGGATTTCAAGATCGAGGATGAACTCTACGCGAAGCTTTCGGGAGATGAATCGATCACGGTACTGGCCACGGCCGATTCCGATTGGAGCGGCAAGACCGAGCCCATCGTCTTTGCCAAGGCCTACGGTGAGGGCCGTGTTCTGCACAACTTGCTTGGCCACGGCCTCGATTCAAAACGCAACCCGGACTACCAGCGTCTTCTGTGCCGCAGCGTCGAATGGGCAGCAACCGGTAACGTGACCGTCGACTAGCAAGAACATTATGGTAGCCCTAGGTG
>CAVOND010000026.1:0-9163 GCA_963697195.1 Pirellulaceae bacterium | reverse complement strand
GGTCCACCCCACCCCCACATCGTTGATCCGAGCCGGCGATCGCGGCTTGGCCGGCGGCGGAATACACCAACCCGGTCAGCGGCGGAATCAACAGACCGAACGTATTGAGCACGCCCTGCAATCGAGACAACACTCCCTTCCCACCGACACTGTGCATGGTCACCAACACGGCCGCCGGCTTACCGAGCCAAGCATCGGTCGCCTCAAGTGAAGTCGACCATTCGAAAAACCTCTGCAGTGGCGAGCCCCAACTGTCCCAATACGTGCCGGTCGCAAAGACAAAACCATCGCTGCCGCGGATCCGAGACTCCAGGAATATCGGATCGGTCGTCTCGACCAAAACGAGCGATTCAACGGTCGAGCCAACTAGCAGAGGCACCGCAACTTGATCGAGCACGGATGCTGTATTGCCATGCTTCCCAGAAGGCGATCCATTGATCAACAGAACGCGCGGAGTCAAACAAACCTCGAAGCAAGCAACCGCTCTAACGGGTTGAAAACTGTATCAACGTCGATGAGCGACACCTCCATTTTATCATCGCCCAAGGGTGTGACCAGATCTCGATTCTGCTAGAAAACGCGCCAAACTGACCCAGTCTTCATGGCGTTGTTCCCAAATTGCGTTCCGCTCCGTACGTCGGGCTTTCCTGCCTGACCTGGGAACAGCAGAGTCAGCCTGGAAAGGCTAACGTACTTTCACTGAAACGCAAAAATTCCGAATGCTCGTTGGCTCCGGCACGACGCTTGCTCAGGACTAAGCGGGACGAGGTATTGTCATGAGCTTGCAACTGATCCGAGCCAACGGTGTCATCCTGTTGGCCGTCTGTCTGGTTCCCGCTGGGATGGGGAATTGCCGGGCTGACCAACCACTCGAACTGAGCGGCCATGCCGATGCGGTCTACGATGTGGCCTTTTCGCCCGACGGGCTATTGCTCGCATCGGGCAGCTACGACAAGACCGTCAAGCTTTGGGACTTGACCGACGGGCGGGTGGTCACGACGCTTCGCGGTCACCAAGACCAAGTGTTTCGCATCGCCTTCTCGCCCGATGGGAAATCGCTGGCCTCTTGTAGTGGCGATGGCACAACGATCGTTTGGAACGTCGCAACGGGAAAGCAAAAGCGAGTGCTTGAAAGTCATCGCGATCCCATGCTTGATGTCATTTTTTCACCCGATGGGAGCTTGATTGCGACCGCGGGGGCACACATTCAGCTCTGGAAAGACGGCAAGGAACTCTGGTCCACCCCGCACTCGGAGTCCTTTTTCTCGATTGCGTTCTCACCCGACCAGAAAACGCTGGCATGTGGAACTCGAGACCTGATTCGCATTTTCGAGGTTGCTGACCCGAAGGTATCGGAGAACCTCGTTCAGACGAAGGGAATGATTTACCAGGTCGAGTATTCGCGAGATGCGAGGTGGTTGGTGTCGGCATCAAGTGACGGCAGTCTTTCGCTTTGGGATGCTGCATCGGGAAAACAAGTTCAGTCTGCAACCGCTGACGTGAGCGCCCTGTTCGACGCCGCGTTCTCTTCCGACGGCAAGTACCTTGTGACGGGAGGTCGTGAACGCGTTATCCGGACGTGGAGTGTTCCTGAATTGAATCTGCTAGAGGAACGATACGGTCCGGAGGAAACAGTCCTCACCGTTAGTTGCTCACCAGACGGCAAATCGATTGCTTCAGGATCCTACGACGGAAAGATCCACCTATGGAGCCTCGCCGACTAGCTAGACAGCACCACGGTCGCGGTTTGGGTCATCAATACAAGCACGACCGATGTGAACAACACACACTTGGTTGCATCATAAGCAACGTCTATCGAAGCAGCCTTACTTCCGCTCGGATGGCTTCGAGCAATTCCAAATCATCGGGAACCCAGCCGTTCGCTTGCAGGCGAGCCGAATCGTCGCCAAGGCCGGCGCTGGTCGATGCGCGAACGCGACTCATCAGCAACTCGCGCAACTCGTCGGCATTATCGAGACCGACCATGACCGTCTGATTTCCGACCATGATCGAGCTCTCACCATCGCCCGACGACGCGCCAGCCGTTTCCACCACCACCGTTGCGATGCCAAACAGCTGTTCGATCGGCCCTCGTTGCACCGTGACGTTTTGAATGTTTTCGAGTGTGATCGTATGCTCGCTAATGACGATGATGCCACGGCGCACATACAATCCGCGGCTCGAGACGGCGTACCAGATCGTGTCGTAACGCAGGTGGATCGCAATGTAGGCCACGATGTCCGGCACCACTGCGATCAACAGTGCGGGAATCGCCAGGAACCATCCCAGCGTCGGGTTCAACCAGTAAATCGCGATCCAGCCAATCAGAATGGCCACATCGATCACCAGCAGGCCGACCCAGAAATATGCCTTCAGGTAGGCCAAGTACCTTCGCGAAGGATGGAACACCTGGAGGTTGCCCATCATCGCATCCGGCAACTTAGGCACACCCTCGGGAACTCGGAAGCACTGAACCAGGAACAACCAGATTCCTTGATAGATCCACTCGGCCGATCGTTCGGCTGCCCTGCTCATTTGGCGGCCTCCCGATCGGCACGCAACTCCCGAAATTCTCCGAGTATGTCGCGCAGCAATTGTGTGGCCGTTCCATCTCCATCGGTCGTCTCCTTGGCTCCTCGCATTTTCGAGTAGAGAAAATCACGCAGCGGTTCCGGATCACGGATTCCCTCAATCCGCATCGTTGCACCCGAGGAGCCCGACGCGGTTTGGATGGGGAGCTTGGCCAGTCCCATCCAGCGTTCCACGATGTTGCGAGTGACATGGATGTCCTGGAGCCGGCCGTAGGTCAAATAGATTTCACGGCGAAAGAAGAATCCCCAGCACATCGAGACGCCTGATTCATCAAAGCGATACCGCATCGTCTTGAAACGGATGAATAGGGGGACGAAGACGATGGGAAAGGCAACGACGGCCAGCAGCGAGATGATGAAATAGTAGACGAGCAAGGCGTCGTCTGGACGGGTAATTGATGAGGGATCCAACGGGGCCGAGCCAGCCTGATCCGATTCGCTATTGTTTTCATGCATCGTTTCAGCACCCTTTCGTTCGGCCCCCGCCCAATCGGCTGATTAGCGCCCAATCGGCTGATTAGCCAATGGTCACTCGAAACCTGATTCGACGCGGACTCGCCAATCTTGGCAATGAATCTAGTGCATCGTCAAATCTAAAAATGGGGGCGAGATCGGCGAAAAGGGGTCAGACACCAAAAATGCGAAGCACCCTTCGGGCCGTTCCGGCTTTTGGTGTTTGACCCCTCTTCGCCATCTTTGCGGCGTTTTGTCCGAGTCTCGGAGAGACTCGGCTACGGTACAGCGACGCGGTCCAATTCACTCACCGCCTCGGAGTGACTCTCCTACGGCACATCGAGCGGACGACGAAGCTCACTCGGTCCTGGCGAGATCGGTGAAGACGATGTGCGACGGATTACCAACCGGGGCGTAATGCCCGGTGAATTCAAGTGCTCCTGTATCGCGATTGACTCGGAACACCGCAACATTGTCAGCTCGCTGGTTGCAGCAGTAGAGAAATGCTCCAGTGGGATCGAAGGTAAAGCTGCGAGGATAATTCCCCCGAGTCCATTCGTCTCCGAGATATGTGAGTTCACCGCTAACACCGATCGCGAAGATGCCAATACTGTCGTGCAGCCGATTACCCGCGTACACAAACTTGCCGTCCTCCGACACCAAGATCTCCGAGCAGAAATTGCTGCCGACGAACCCCGGTGGCAAAGTCGAAACCGTTTGACGTGACGTGAGCTTGCCAGCTTTGGCATCGTAGTCGAACAAAACGATCGTCGAGCCCTCCTCCTGAATGGAATAGAACCAGCGACCATTGGGATGAAAATGGAAGTGTCGCGGACCGTCTCCGGGTGGCAAAGAAACCGAGGGCGGATCGTTCGCAGACAGTACGCCCCGCTGCTCGTCAAATTTCCAGATAAAGATTCGATCCAAACCGAGGTCAACATGCATGACAAAGCGGCCGGTGGGATCCGCTTGAATCATGTGTGCATGGGTGCGATCGTGTCCGCTAAACGCAAAACTTCCTGGCGGCGCATGGGTAGCTCGGGTGGGGCCAATTTCGCCTTCGTCCTGCTTGATGTCGCTGGCGTCACCGAGTTGACCATCGGAGCGAATCGGCAACACCGCAACCGAACCTCCGAAATAGTTGGCCACCAACAAGAATCGGCCTGACGGATGGATGCTCACGTAGGTGGGACCTGCACCGCCGGCACGGACGGTGTTGAGTAACGTCAGGCGACCGTCCACTCGATTGATTGAGAAGGCGCTGACCGTTCCCTCCCGTTCGTCTCCCACGCGATCAGTCTCATTCGCGCGATAGAGTCGCGTTCCAGCGGCGTTCACCGCCAGACAGCTCGGGCTTGTTCCCAACTCGTAAACCCCGGCAGGTGTCATCGCGCCGGTCTCTCGATCGATTCGGAAATAGTGAATGCCGCGACCATTCCCTGGTGGCAAATCGACCTGTGTTGGCAACATGTCGCGCAGTGGAGAACTGAAAGTTCCCACGTAAGCAATCAGAGGCTGGTCTGATTCGTTACTTTGAGCGCGAACCGAAACATCGGACAGCGAGCTTAAGCCCGCAAGAACGACCAGCGTGAACAACCAACGGCAGTGGGAACAATCAAGCAAATTCATGATAAACAGAACCGCGGATAGCAGGGGTGAAATCGAATCAGTCTCTCCGAAGCTGACCAAGCAAGAGACTGCTTGCGTGTGCGAGTCTCGGAGAGACTCGTCTACGATAATGCATCAGGAAGTCACGGGAGTTCTGGCGGGGTGATCTCCGGTGCTTTTCCTGACAAGGACTTGAGAAACGCGACCATGGCATCGATGTCGGAAAAGCTCTGGCCAGTGAGTGCGGTCGTGTCGGGAACCAGACCATCGGGAGCTGCTGGCGGGATCCCTCGATAGTAGAACGTGACCACGTCTTCCAACGTCTTCTTGGATCCGTTGTGCATGTACGGTGCGGTCTCCGCGACGTTGCGAAGAGACGGTGTGCGAAAGCGGTATCGGTCTTCCTTGTTCCCAGTTACCATCGATCGTCCTTCGTCCTGGTACGACGCGCCGAGTCGGTAGAACTTGCCGTCACTCAACAGGGGACCGTGATGACACTCGATACAGCCCGCGTCGCCCTGGAACAATTCCAGTCCATGTTTGGCATCAGCTGAGAGAGCATCCTTGTCTCCATCGAGATAGCGATCAAAGGGTGATGGCTCGGTCACCAGCGTCCTCTGAAAGGCCGCGAGTGCTTTAGCGATCCCGTCTCGGTCGGGGCGTCTTCCGAAAACGGCTACGAACTCGGCGGCGTAGCCAGGAATCGCGCCGAGTTCCGCTTCGAGTTCCTCCAAATCCTGATTCATCTCAGTGGGCGACTGGATCGGACCGAGCGCCTGCTCCTCCAAATTGGCGGCCCGACCATCCCAGAAGAACGAATCATAGAAGCCGACGTTCAGACAGGTTTGCGTATTGCGTTGCAGTAGCTTGCCACCCGCTCCTGGTGACAATGCCAGTCCGTCACCGAACGCCTTGTCCGGCAAGTGGCACGTAGCGCAACTCATTTCATTGTTGCCGGAAAGCCTCGGATCAAAAAACAGCTTTTTACCGAGTTCGACCTTCGCGACCGTCGTTGGGTTATCATCCGGCTCGGGTACGCGTCGCGGTAACGTTGCCAAGCTTGGCTCCGCTGCAACGACGTACGTTGACAGGAGGACGATCAAGCCAAACATCAACCAATGCTGCACAACAAACGCTCTACGAGTAGACTGACCAGCTCAACAAAACACGTGGGGGAACTGATAGCGTACCACTTTGACTTTCCCCGGTGGTGTGGCAATCGCCTTGATCAGCCAGCTGCCAAGCCCGTCGGTTTCGTTGCATTTGATGTGGGTCCATCTTCCCTCCTCTTCGCGATCTCGCTATGTCGAACCCATTGCCTGTCAACCAGCGTCTGTTGTCGCTTGATGTTCTGCGCGGCCTTACGATCGCCGGCATGATCGTGGTCAATGATCCCGGAGACTGGGATTTCATCTATCCACCGCTCCGTCACGCATCCTGGAACGGCCTCACACCCACGGATCTGGTATTTCCGTTCTTCTTGTTCATCGTTGGCGTTTCCATCGTTCTGGCCTACACGAAACGATTGGACCGCGGAGATGCACCAGGATCCATGCACGGAAAGATCTATTCGCGTGCTGCCATGATCTTCTTGCTGGGCATCTTCCTGGCACTGTTTCCCGGGTTTGACTTTGCCAACATCCGGATTCCAGGTGTGCTGCAGCGCATTGCCATCGTTTTCCTTGTCTGCTCACTGATGTTTCTACACAGTGGATGGCGACTGCAGGCCTGGATTGCCGGAATCATGTTGGTGGGTTATTGCCTGATCATGGGATTGGTTCCGGTACCAATCGATGAAGTGATTCGAGAGGCTTTGGCAAGTGGCGAAGTCATGAGCGCTCATGGCACGATGGCAGTCTCTGGCCTGACACAAATCGGCGATTCATTCATCGCGGGAAACCTTCAGCCTGGTGTCAATCTGGAAGCTTGGGTTGATAGAGCATTCGTTCCCGGCAGGTTGTATGAGAGGTCCTGGGACCCCGAGGGATTGTTGAGTACCTTCCCGGCAATCGGCACTGGAATCCTGGGCATGATGGCGGGACACGCGTTGGTTACGGCGAAGGAGAGAACCAAGCAATCATTCATACTGCTGCTTGGAGGTTTCTTCGCCATGATCATGGGTTTGATCTGGGACTGGTTCTTTCCATTCAACAAGAACCTCTGGAGTAGTTCGTTTGTGATGTACACCGGGGGACTCGCCAGTATGTCGTTGGGAGCGTTGATCTGGATGCTGGACATCAAGGGTTGGACTCGCTGGATTTATGTCCCGCAAGTCTTTGGCGCCAATGCGATCACGGCCTACGTGATTCACGGCACCATCGGCGACCTCTTCAACATTCCACTGGGAAGCGGTGACCAGACCATCAAGGGCAGATTCATGGATGGGCTCGAAGGCATTGGCTTCGACCGTACGTTCGTGTCGCTGCTGTGGGCGCTGATGTACACGGCGATCGTTTTTCTTCCCATCTGGTGGATGTATCGGAAGAAGATCTTTCTAAAGCTTTGACCAAGATCATTCTGCCAAGAACAAGCTGATCGTGAAGTCACTTGGAAGCCTCACTCGTCCAAGATTCGTCCCGCTGCCTCGGACGGATCTTTCGAGACATGTCCGGCCCGCTTGACGGCATAACGAAGCAGGAACGGTCGGAGGATTCGCGTATCACCAACGATGATTCTCTCTTCGTCGCGAACTTGGATCTCACACTTTTCCTTGCTGACGTAGATCTCATGAAAATCATTTAGATTCAGGATCCAGAGGCCCTGCCGTTCGCTGTCAAACGCGCAGATGTAGGCAAGCCGTTCCTTGAGCAGGTGGGCGATCCGCAAGTCGCGTTCCATCGAAAGTGGCACGACTTCGAGCGAATCGGTTGCCAGCGCCGCAGCGACAGAACTATCGGGAAGATCCTGAAGAAGAAAGTTCACGCCACCGGTCGTGGTAAACAGCACGCGTTGAAAATTGGGTTCGGCGTGCTCGTTGTACTCGCCGAAAAATAGCTCGTGCAAGTCCGTTTCACGGTACTCCTCCGCAATCGGCAAGCGATCGAGGTAAAAGAGCAATCGATACGCCGGGTCATGCTGATCCCGAATCGCATTGATCCAACCAGCCTTCCCGTCATCATTTGGTCCGGATCGGTAAATCGCTTTTAGCGTGGGATGGGCCGTGATCAGTCTCGACATCGCGTCACGTCGATTTTTTGCTGCGACGTAATCGCGCTGGATGGTTGGCTTAACGTCCGAATCTGGCATCGTGTTCTCTTGCTCCTCGTAACGGCGGCCCGGCAATGGTTCGCACCTGAACCTTCCGATCGCCGGCCACCCTCAAGCGAAGTAATCTAACTCCCCCCGGCCTGCGCGACCAGCATCCGATTTTGCTGATCGGTCGCCAACTCACCTAAGGCCGAAACAACAGCGGCAGGAATGCGGACACGGGAAAACGCGTTGCCATTAACCACCGTCCTGCGGACCACCATTCTTGTTGCTTTCCGATCGCGGATGAAATCAACGAAAAGAGATTTCGGAGCCCCATTGCTTTTGACTTCCTCACGCCGTGACATAGAGTTCTCAATGGCTACCTGACCCAACGCGGCAGTTTGCAGCCGCTTTTCCAACTGACGGCACGGGGTAATGGAGTTCATGCCGATGCCGTACTTTGCTTCCAGTCGTTCTCTGTTCGTCTGTCTTGCTTTTCGACGTTGATCTGGCCCTGGCAAAAAAGGGCGGCGGGGTTGTGGACCGAGCGGCCCGAGCAAGTCTTCCAGGCCGAGCCTCCAGCCGAAGCAGCCCAGGATCATCAACAGTACGGCGGGCCTTCCTCTTCATCGCCGCAGCGATATCCAACTGTCGACTCGAAACCGCGGTAATCAAACGGTGGAATGGACGCCCAAAGCCGATCCAAGGCTAGGCAACGAGGAACGCAAACTGGATCACCGATTACAGACGGCCCAGCATCTTCGTGAAAATTCCGCCGAAACGGCAATGCGAACTTGCTCAATACAGCTGACCGCATGGAACAGCGTGCTTACGAGCATTACGATTCCCGGCTTGGTCGCCTCGGTGGAAATACGGCCGAAGTCGATCTCACTGGCAGTGCCCCGGAATCCGTGGTACCGGGCGACGACATCACCGCTATCCCTCAAACGTCGCCCACTCAGCTTGCTCTTGGTGGGCAACGCGGCTTGTACTCTTCCGAAGATTCTCTTGGAAGTGACTTCCAGCCGCTTGATTCGGCGCGCGTGATGGAGGAACGCAAGCGTCAGCATCTGTTTGACGTGGCGCAAAAACTTCGCGACATGGCGGGCCGCAACGGAAACGCAAACCTGCTGCGAACGGCTGAGAAAGTTGAACAAGTGGCCATCGCGCGTTACCAAAGCAAGTTCGGATTGTGGGAAGGCCAGTCTAGCGAGATCAGCCAATCAGAGGTGAAGGCGGCTCTTGCCACCAATTCATCCGCGCCCTGAACCGCCATTTCTCGGGCATCGAGTTCATGGCACGCGACGATCTCTTGCAGCGCT
>CAVOND010000025.1:0-17040 GCA_963697195.1 Pirellulaceae bacterium | reverse complement strand
TGGCCTGTCTAACTCTCGATGTCATGCAAATCCGTGTCGGAGACTCAGGCTACGCGGCACGACTCTCCGAGGCTGTGAACAAATGGAACCGCGGTGCATTACTGTAGGCGAGTCTCTCCGAGACTCGCACGAAACGCAGCAAAGCTGCGGGTGTCCGCCTTGGAAAGGCGGACCTACAGTAGCATGCCCAATATCTTCACAACCTCTCCGAGTCGTTTGGGCACTGGTTCTCACAGCCAGCACGACAAAAATGGATAGACGGACGACCACTGGAACCGTGAATCCTTTCTTGCCGCGACCGATTGTCACTACCATTCCTCCACCCAGACGACTTCTTACAATGAAGTTGTTCTCTGGAGCCACGTTTCCCGGTTAAACCCTTACCGGTTCAACCCTTGTCGTGACCTGGAGCGCGACCTCCCTAACCCGAACCCATTGTCCGTGAAAGTCATGCTGAAAACGAAACCGAATCAAAGCGTCGGATTGATCGCGCTCCTCGGATTTCCCCTGCTGTTGGTCGGATGCGCGGCCGAACCCGCTCCGGAAGCGTTTGAGCCCAATCTGGTCCAGACCATGAAATACCAGATCGAAAAGGATCTTCCGATGGATCAGGCCTCGATCGATTCGACCTGGGTTGTCACCACAATGTTCGGGACCCCCGACCAACCGCGATTGCCGGAAGTCGCGATGAAGGACCCGGAGTTGTCCAAGGAGGTGTCGATGGAGCACCTCATGCTGGCGTCCGGACCGGAGGACATTCCGGGACGCGGACGGTTTCGACTGTTGTGTGCGGGCTGCCACGGAGTCACCGGCAATGGTCGCGGTCCAGTCGGGGCGACCCAGGTTCCCTACCCCCGCGATTACCGAATGGGCACTTTTAAATTCAAATCGACGCCGCGAGGAGCCAAGCCGACCAAGGATGACTTGAAGCGACTGATCACGCACGGCATTGCCGGCACGAACATGAAGAAGGTCCAAGAGCTGCTGCAAGTGGAAGGGCTCACGAGAGGTCCGGCTGCCGCAGCCTGGCTTCCCAAAACGATCACCGACCAGGACGTCGACGCGTTGGTCGACTACGTCATCTATCTTTCCTGGCGCGGTGAACACGAGCGTCGTCAGATCGACCAAGCTGTGTTTGACTTGGACCTGGCAGGCGGAGAGCGTTTGATCGATTCCGACTTCGGCCAAGCGATCGGTTGGGGAGATCGTGATTCCCGAAAAGCTTTTGAAGACGAAATCGCCGAGCTGTCCGCCAAAGAGGAAAGCTCCTTGAGCGAAGCGGAAAAGCAGCGGCTCGAAAAGGGCAAGCGTTTCCTGGAGGACTGGGAATACGCCACAGATTATGCCACCGAAATTGGCGAATCCTGGCTCGAAGCCGAGGATGACGTGATTGAGGTTCCCGATCCCCCAGCCGATCTTCCCCTGGCCGAATCGTACGCCGACGTCTTGAAGTTCCGGCAGAGCGATCAGGCCGAGGCGTTCGATGCCTCGGTCGATCGAGGTCGGGAACTGTTCGTCGGTAAGATTGCCAACTGCAGCAAGTGCCACGGCGAACAAGGACTGGGCAACGGCCAGACCACCGACTACGACGACTGGACCAAGGATTGGACGGAGCGAGTCGGGCTCAAGCCGACCGATCTCGATAAGCTCGTACCGCTACTGGCTCGGGGAGCTCTGCCACCGCTCAATGCGATTCCACGCAACTTTGCCGAGGGGGTGTTCCGCGGCGGATCTTCGTCGCAAGACCTGTATCGACGGATCACTCAAGGCATCGACGGATCTCCCATGCCGGCGGCAACCTTCGTCGAGGGCCAATTCGAGCAACAGGACGTCTGGCATCTGATCAATTTCATCCGTTCCCTGCAAACGGAGGAAGCGACCGACCAGCCGGTAGCACCCGAGATCCGCCAAAAAGCCGCCGCAAAGCCGTCTGAGCGAATCCCTCACGCTCAGCATTTCTCGGGTACTGAAGGCCACGAATCGAACTTGGACTGCGCGTGTCCCATTCGTGAGGGTTCGTGCAATTCGTGGCGACTTCCTCGCACTCCCTACGAAGAGTCTACCGACATTCGCTAATCTACTCTCGCCGCCACATCCGTGGCGGCGGGATTGGCTGGACAGCGTCAGGCTGTCGGTTGAGTACCGTAGGTCAGTCTCTCCGAGACGGAGACCGCAGCAATCTGCGTGTTTTTGCGAGTCTCGGAGAGACTCGCCTACGATAAATGCCCGCAGCTCGGCACTGAAAAGACAGCCTGCTAATGCGCGGCGGCTGATGAAACTGGCGCAATCCGGTTAGGCAACACACGAGGTGGAATGAATGAGTGAGTCTCCAGAGAAGCGGGAAACCGAGAAACGCGAATCGAAGAACTTCATCGAACAGGCGATCGACGCCGATCTGCAATCGGGTCGATTCTCAGGCGTCTTCACTCGCTTTCCGCCCGAGCCCAACGGCTACCTTCACATCGGCCATGCGAAGAGCATCTGCCTGAATTTTGGTCTGGCAAAGACCTACGGTGGCACCTGCAACCTGCGGTTCGACGACACCAACCCGACCAAGGAAGAAGTCGAGTACGTCGATTCGATCATGGAGGACATTCGCTGGCTGGGCTTTGAATGGGACGAGTTGCACTATGCCAGCGACTACTTCGAACAGCTCTACCAGTGGGCCGAGAAGCTGATCGAGCAGGGCGACGCCTACGTCTGTGATCTCAGTGCCGATCAGATCCGGGAATACCGCGGTACCCTGACCGAACCGGGCCGCAACAGCCCGTATCGCGACCGTTCCGTCGAAGAAAACCTCGACCTGTTCCGTCGAATGCGTGCGGGTGAGTTCGCCGACGGCTCTCGATCGCTGCGCGCGAAGATCGACATGGCCTCGCCCAATATCAACCTCCGCGACCCGGTGATGTATCGAATCCTGCGAGCCACCCATCACAACACGGGTGACGCCTGGTGCATCTATCCGACCTACGACTGGACGCACGGACAAAGCGATTCGATCGAGGGGATCTCGTTCTCCATTTGTACGCTTGAGTTTGAGAATCATCGGCCTCTGTACGATTGGTATTGCCAGAAGCTGGGGATTCATCATCCGCGACAGATCGAATTTGCCAAGCTGAAACTGAGCACCATGTTGATGGGCAAGCGGTTCATGCTGCGAATGGTCAAGGAAGGCTACGTCGAGGGCTGGGACGATCCTCGCATGCCCACGATTTGCGGCTATCGTCGACGTGGCTACACACCCGAATCCATCCGCAATTTCTGTGCAGACGTCGGGGTGGCGAAGTTCAACAGCACGATCGACATCGTGCGTCTGGAAAATGCCGTTCGAGAACATCTCAATCGCGTCGCACCTCGCCGCATGGCGGTGCTCGACCCGATCAAGTTGACCATCACCAACTGGCCCGAAGGCAAGGTCGAAATGACCGAGGCCGTCAACAATCCCGAAGACCCGTCGGCGGGCCAGCGTCAGGTCCCCTTCAGCGGACACTTGCTGATCGAGAAGGAAGACTTTCGCGAAGAAGCACCACGCAAGTTCTTCCGGTTGAAGAAAGGTGGTGCGGTTCGGCTACGCGCCGGATACATCATCGATTGCCACGATGTCGTCAAAGATGATGAAGGCAACGTGGTCGAAATTCTTTGCACCTACGATCCAGACACACGCAGCGGATCGGACCATTCGGGACGGAAGGTCAAGGGAACGATCCATTGGGTCAGCGCCGAGCATGCCAAACAAGTCGACGTCCGACTGTACGATCGTCTGTTTACGGTCGAGGATCCGGGTTCGCCCGAAGAGGGCAAGACCTTTTTGGATTACTTGAATCCCGATTCGCTGCAAGTGGTCACCGCATTTGTGGAACCGGCACTCGCCGAGCACGAAATCGGTGATCGTGTTCAGTTCGAACGACTCGGATACTTCGTCGTCGATCAAGACAGCACCGCCGAGAAGCGAGTGTTCAATCGAATCGTGCCCCTGCGAGATACGCTGGGGCAAAATGGAAGCGAAGGGAAAGACCGAGTAGCGTACGCTAGGCTTTCCAGCCTGACACGCTTCCGAGCTTGTACGTTAGGCTTTCCAGCCTGACACGTTCCGAGTGACGTTAGGCTTTCCAGCCTGACACTCCTGCCGAATTCCCATCCGAGAATCGCACCTCGAAGCGTGACGAATCACAATACGATCAAGCATTTTCCTCCTTGATGCAGCCTTTCCAAAAGGGTCGGGTACCCGCGCCACCAGCGGCCCTTCCGCTGTCCGCACTTGGCAGCTGACCGCATCTTTTGGTGGCCGGCGATCGCTTCAAAGAATCTGCTCGGAACAAGGTCAGCCTGGAAACGCCAACGTACAACCGAAAAAACCTCGCCTGAGCGAACTCAGGCGAGGTTCTATTTTTGATACGAGATCAGACGAACTGTTACTCGTTCAACTGCTCTTCGATCTGTTCCTTCGAAGCTCGGGTACCGAGAGCACCCCAGAGACCGTATGGGCTCTTCTTACCGCGATTGTTGGCGAAGTTGATCGAGGAAGCTCGACCATTACCGGCTTCAACCGAATCGGTCATGAAGACCACGGCTCCGTCGCCCATCAGCACGTGAGCACCACCTTGGTGGCGGCTCGATGCACCCTAGCAACCCGGTTCATCATGCCAGTTGTTACCGCATGATTCGCGGTTCGGAGGCAGAATGGTCCAGCCCATCGAAGCGTAGTGCATGTTGGTCGCCCAAGCTGCTCCACGGCTTTCCGTCTGACCGAACTCACGAAGTGGCGGCGTGCCACCGTCGGTTCCGTCGGACCAGAACTGAGGCGTCGTTGGACTGATCCAGTTGCTGTCACGGCAGAAGTTCGGGTTGTAAACGGCACCGGCGGTACCGGTTTGATCCCAAGGCTGACCGGCAGTGTCGGTTGCGAGCGTCGTCCGAATGTCGCGGTCACCCAAGTCGGTGGCACACTCCATCATCGCGATCGTGTTCGACAAACCATCCAGCACGTCGCGGAACTTCATGTCCTTGTGCATCGAGAACATCCCACGCTGGCAAGCGTTGGCGTACTGGGATTCCCAGTTGTCGGTCGGACGTAGCGTATGCTGCAAGCGTCACACCCAACTTGCCCATCTGATGGCACGAGTCACCCATGCAAGCGACGTAGTTGGTTCGCCCAGGAGTGGCAAGACCGAAACCAGGATCGCTCGGACATCGGAACGTCGGAATCTCGGTCAACCACGGAATGTAGTTCCATCGGCTACGGACACTCGGACCCATGGCATTCCATTGGATGTTCGGTCCATGGCAACCGGCGTTCACGCCTTGAATCCCCGAGTTGCGACCTTGAGGCTGGCCCTTGATTCCCGGTGTACTCAATACTGGGGTTGGAAATCTTGTCCCAAAGCGCTTGTTGCTCAACGAAAGGAAGAATCCCAACCAAAGCGCTGAGTTGCTGTTGGGAGGAACACTCGTTCTCTTTCCACCAGTCAGCGTCAACACCCTTCGCGATGTCCGGTGGACCCGAACCCGTACCTTGAAGCGGCAATTGCTTGTAGGCCGAGTGGTAGTTGTGAATGCCAAGGCCGATTTGCTTGAAGTTGTTACTGCAGCTCATACGGCGAGCGGCTTCGCGAGCCGCCTGGACTGCCGGCAGCAGCAATCCAACGAGAACGCCAATGATGGCGATGACCACAAGCAATTCCACCAACGTGAAACCACTCGTGTTCGACTTCCGAAGCTTCATGAAATTCTCCTGAAGACTGGAGGAAAAAGGGAAAAGAACGCAGGACTATCACACAGAGAAATTAAGAGTGCGACATTCCATCGCTCGTGTATCGAACCGTACAGAGTATCAAAAGTTCTCGCGCAATGAACTGTTTTTGGATGATTTGCGTACAAAAAATGGTCAATGAGCCAGGATTGGGGGGTCGAAAGTCCCGCTAGCGTTTTTGCTGATGCGAACAATCGGTAACGAAAAATGGACGGTTGAAATTCCGGCAATCGAACGCATCCCGAGCCCGCTTTGCCGCGGATGGGTTGCAACAAACCGCCCAGATGGAGAGCCGACGTAGGCAACCTGGGCCAAGACAATCTGGCGGCAATCGCGAATTCCCAGCGTTTTGCCAGTGTTGGCCAAAAGGATCCAGGCTTAGCTGCACCCCGCGCTGGTACCAATATCGTTCTCGCTCTCTCATAAGAATGCGGATTCTTGACTCGGATACCGCGGAAGCTTTCAGGAAAAAGAAGAAAGTTTTATGCACTTCGATCTCGAGTCCCGCTGCAAGTCCAGGAAGATCGTCGGCCGCGGCCCGTCGGTTGGTTTCTGCGCGGTCTGGATGATCGTGATCGTGGCCGGATGCGGAAAGACTGCCTCCGATCGCCAACCGGGTGCAGAAGTGAATGCCGCCAAGCAGGTCGACCCCGTTGTTTTGATGCGAGACGCCTTGCGGGTCGGGCAGTGGGAACGCGCACGGACGCACTCGCAGCAGGCGTTGCTGGCGCATCCTGATGATCCGCAGGTCATTCAGGACGCCGCAAAAGCAAACGCGATGTGCGGAAACAAACGGGAGGCGGCGAAACTGTTGGTCGATGGGATGGCGTTAACCAACTACGCACCCGGCACGGACGTGGACTTTGCGTTCCAGGCGTTGATCGACGTGGGCGAGTTGTACGAGGCAATCGAACTGCTCGAACGAACCGTCAGCGCTCATCCGGAAGATCACCAACACCGTCGAATGCTCGTGGGCATGTTGGGAGAAGCCCAGCGGACAGAGCGAATCGGAGCACACTACGAAACGTTGATCCGCGAACGCGCGTTTGATTTTCCTTTGCTGGTCGCGATCTCCGAGGCCACGACTCGGCGATTCTATCCCAAATCGGGAGACCTGATGATGGAACGCAATCCAACCGATCATCGGGTACGTCTCGGCGAGGCTCGTAATCACGTTGACCTGAAAGAAGTCAGCGAGGCACGTCGCGTGCTCGACGAGATTCTCCAGCATCACCCCGACTTCGCTCCGGCCTATGCGCTTCTGGGTCAGGTCTTGGTCGAACAACAGCAACTCGATGAGATTCCTCAGTGGTTTCAGGACGCTCCCGCAGGCAGCGACGAATTCCCCGATTACTGGTTAACGCTTGGTGACTGGGCCACCAACCATGACCAGCAGCCCGAAGCCGCGCGGGCCTACTGGGAGGCGACTCGTCGCGACCCCAACGATCCGAACGCCTGGTCTCGACTGGCACTGACCCTGCGGCGAATTTCCAGCGTTGCGGCCGACCAGCCTCTGCCGTTCACCGAGAAGGAACTGTCCGACATGGATAAGCGTGTTGCCGACCTCTTGGAGATGCGTAAACACCTGTTCGGATTCGACAAGAGCGGCCGCAAGAGTCAACGATACGCAATCGAAACCGCCAAGAACTTGGAAAGCCTTGGCCGCAATTGGGAAGCCGAAGCATGGTCGGCGGCGGCAACCACGTTGAAGGACGATCCGTCGGACGAGATTGAACCCGTTCGTCAATCGATCATTCAGCAGCTTCGCCAAGATCCCAGTTGGCTTTCGACGGTCGGTCGACCTGCGCTCAAGCTGGAGCTTTCGGAGTATCCCATGCCGCGTCTTTCCCGAGAGGGCGCCGTCTCGCGGATCACCGCGGTCATCCCTGAGATCGAATCGAGCGAGCACGTTCGCTTGCGGGACGCCAGTGAAACTTGGGGTCTGAGCGGCATCGGAAAAGGGAACTACGCGAGCGACGCCCGACTCGGACCGCTGATTCGGTCAACCGGGGTCGGTGGAGGTGCGATCGACTACGACTTGGATGGTCATCCTGATGCATTGGTGATGGGGGCCGGCGGCACGATGTTGAAACAAGATTCGTTCACGAACGAATTGTTGCGAAACGTCGGCGATCGTTTCGAGCGAGTCACCGATTTCGCGCGCCAGTGGCGACACCAGTTATGGCCAAGGCCTCGCCGTTGGCGACTTCAATGAAGACGGGTTCCCCGATCTGTTTTACGCAAACCTCGGCAAGAACCGACTGCTTCGCAATAACGGCGACGGTTCGTTCACCGATTGCACCGATCGGTTGGAAGACGGCAATGTCACGCAGTGGACGACCTGTGCCGCCTTTGTCGACATCGACCAGGATGCCATCGCCGATCTGATCACCACCAACTACTGTGAGGCGATGGAAACGCTTGACCGCGCCTGTCCTCGCGCCGACGGGGTGCTGGGTCCCTGTCATCCGCTGAAATTCCCGGCCTATCGAGATCAGTATTTCGCCGGTACGCCAGACGGTCGCTTGATCGATGCGACGGAGCGATGGATCCCGAAGATTTCACCTGGCCGCGGACTGGGAATTCTGGCCGGCGCGTTGGATGGCAAAGGCTTGGGAATCTTCATCGCCAACGACATGTCGAGCAACGAGTATTACTCGCGGCCCAGCGACGGCAGCTCGCTTCTGATCGAGAGCGCTTCGGCGCGGGGCGTGGCCGTCGACGGCCGCACGTTGACGCAGGCATCGATGGGAATCGCAAGCGGCGACCTGGACGGCGACGGCGACCTGGACATCTTCGTCACCGGCTTCGGCAAGGAATACAACATTTACTACGAACAGGTCGCGCCGGGACTGTGGAAGGACGAAACCAGAAAACTCGGACTGGTGGAACCCTCCTTGCCGTGGGTCGGCTTTGGAACCCAGGCAATCGACCTTGATAGTGACGGTGTCGATGAGCTCGTGGTCACCAACGGTCACATCGGTGATTTCCAGGATGACGAATTGTCATTCGAGCAACCCTTCCAGGTCTTTCGTCGCGACAAGTCGGGCGGGTTCAAGGTCCTGGAGGACAACGACTGGGGCGAGTATTTCCAGCAAGCCGCACGTGGGACGCGCCCTGTGGACGATCGATGCCAACGGCGACGGGCGGAACGACTTGATGCTGACTCACACCGACGAACAAGTTCGCTTGCTGCTTGACGATGGGGACGATGACAATCGTCGAATCGGATTCAAGCTGGTCGGCACCAAGAGTTCGCGAGACGCCGATCGGAGCAATCATCCGTTTTGAGGCGGGCGGACGGCAACGAACGCTGTGGTGCCTGACCGGACACGGCTACATGTGCGCCAACGAACAGGTGCTTCGTGCGGGCCTGGGACAAGCCGATCGCGTTGACAACGTTTCGGTTACCTGGCCGGACGGCAGCGTCGAACAACTCGGCTCACTCGAAGCGAACCGCCAGTACACGATTGTCGAAGGCGAATCCCAGGCGGTCGTCACAAGCAGTTACGAGTGAAGCGGCGACCGACACCTGGCGAAGAAGTGTCAGGCTGGAAAGCCTAACGTACGTCGGCCTTTCGCAGCCTGACACGACTTCCCTGCGCTCCCGCGTCTCACCGCCTCTGCGTTCAATTCTTCTTTGCATCGTCTGACGCGGAAAGCTGCTCCTTGACCTTCAATGATCAGCACGCGTTGGTCGACAGTCACGCCCTCGATCGTTTCAACCTTGCCGCTGGGCCAGGTGACGTGACTCGAACGGGTCCGTGAGCCTTCCCGAGTCCGAACCCGACCACGGGCTCGTTGCGTGCAAGGTAACCGTCTCCGGCCGTGACCCAGGAACTTAAACTCTTTCCATCGAAGCCGACCGTCACCTTTGCCCCGACGGCATCTCGCTCGCTTTCGACACCCACCAACTGGATTTGCAGCCAATGATTGTCCGTGTTGGTTCGGTTGACCAGCATCGCCGATGGCTCGCCCAAGTGCGTGATCACGAAATCACTCTTGCCGTCTCGATTGAAATCAACACGGGCCAATCCACGGCCGAGATGCTTTCGAGTCCAGTAACCCGATGGATCATCGACGTCGATCCAGCTCAAAACGCCCGCCCAGGTTGCAGAACAGCTGTGCTGGTTGTTCGAACGGCTCGTCAATCGTGATTGCTTTTTCGATGTGACCATTGGTGACGACCATGTCCAGCAACCCGTCGTTGTCATAATCCAGCGTTTGCGTGCCGAACCCCAAGACGGCCTGGCTCGCGTCGGCTAAACCGTACTGGACATTTCGCTCCAGGAATGACTCGCCAAGGTTCAGAAACAGGCTGGAGTTTCGATTCTGGTAATTGGTGATGTGGATGTCGATCGTGCCACTGTTGTCGACATCCCCGACGGCGATCCCCATCGATGCCGTCTTCGATCCGCGAATCCCAAACGCGCATCCAGCTGCCGGCGCGACGTCGGACCATCGATCGGTAGACTGGATCCCGCACCCACAGTTGATCGGGGAAGAGGTCATTGCCGACAAAGACTTCGTTACCCGGTTTCTGATTGAAGTCGGTCACGATCAACCCAAGACCTGTTCGAAAATCGGTGTCGTCGGTATTGAATCGTTGAATCGACATTCCGCCGTGTCCATCATTGATGCAGATTCGATCCGGACCTGGCGCGTACTGCATCGGCGACATCGCTTTGATGACCTGTCGAGCCTCATTTCGCTTCGGCAAGAAAATCATCGTCGGATCATCCACGTATGACAGTTCCAAGATGTCCGGAAGGGCGTCTCCGGTCAGGTCAGCCATCGCCACCGAAGCTGGCACGCGATTCTGATCGTCGGGAGCCACGATCGCGATGATGGGTAAAGGTGCCATCGCCGTTGTTGATCAACAGGCTGTCATCGCCGAGATTGGCGACCACCAGATCCGCGAACCCGTCCTGATTCCAGTCTCCGGCGGTTACCCCCATCGAGTAGCGATTATCCGTCGCCTGGCAACGCTCCGGTCACATCGAGCATCGTGAAGTCCAGACTGGCTTCGTCCGTAACGCTTCGCGGCACGTCGCGAAACAATCTGATTGGAAAGGGGACCTTGGAAGGCAGGCGGATCGGAGCCGCCTTGGGCGAAGTACAAGTCGGATCGACCATCCAAATCGAAATCCAGCACCGCAACAGCACCACCATACGTTTGGTAGATCGCGAATCCCTCGGTTTGCGGTTGTGCCGCAACCTGGTACGCGTGATTCAAACCAACCTTGGAAGCGACGTTCTCGAAACTGGCCGGTGTGGGTGAATCCGACCGCTGCTTCCCCGGGCTCGATAGCGCGACGACGTTTGACTTCAGCTCCTCGATCGACGGCAGTGGATACTTCTGAGGGTCGACGTCGCACAAGCGTTCCTGCTCGCTGGCGAAACCAGCATCCTCGGCAACGAGTTGTTTGAGTCGATCATTGTTGGCGGCGAATTTCTGCTCCGACGCGCCTCGAAGGTGGTCCGCGATGGAGCTCCACAACACCGCCTCCAGAGGCCGATTCAACGCGTCCAGCCAGTCAATCAATTCGGCGATGCGATCGGGATCGGGCGGATTGGTCTCGCTGACACGATTGTTGGCTTTGACCAACTCGTTCATCTCATCCCAGCGATCGAGCCATCGTTGGGAAGCCTCCGCATCACCCAACGTCAACAGCGTCTGGCCTAATCGACCAAACGAGTTCATGTCGGTGGGATCACGCTCGGCGGCCTCCAACAACGCGTGAGTCGCCTCCTCGAAGCGTCGTTGACTAATCAGGTAGGTTCCGATCGCCGCCCAGTAGTCGGCCATTTCGCGTGTGTCGTCGTCCACGCTGGACAACCAGCGAAGAAAGCGTTGATCATCCTGCGATTCCACCACCGCACGACCATACAGGGCAACCAGCGCTGCGGGCGCCGTGCCACCATCAACCATTGACTCGAGGGCGTCGGCAGCTTCCCCGAACTTGCCGTCGGTGAACAGCTTGCGTGCGACGCCTCCCGGACCAATCGGGGTGTAGACGACGCCCTGAGAATTGTCAGCGGTCGCGTTCGGATCGTCGTACATGGCGTGGCTGAGCATGATCAGCGAATGCAATTCGTCTTGTCGCACGTTCCCCAGCTTGCACAGTTCGCGGACTTCCGCAGCGGCCTCGTGACGCCTGCCTTGGCGATTGAGCAGCAACGCGAGTTGCCGGCGGGCGGGGAATGCATCCGGAACGCGACGCAACACCTCGCGGTACCGCTTTTCCGCCTCGTCGTAACGTCCCAATTCCATGCACCAATCGGCCGATTGACCCAGCGAGGGAATGCCGGCTTCGGGATGATCCCGCGGGATCGCGTCGAGCAGGTCGACCGCGGCAGCTAGATTCCCCTGATTGGCATCAAGGTTCGCCAGCATGAACAGAACTTCCACATCCTCAGGGTCGGCAACCAGCAAACGTCTCAGCAGCGCCGCGGCTTGGTCAAGTTGGCCACGTTCGATCAGCTGATCGGCCAGTGTCAGCTCACCATCGCGGTTTGACGGGGGTGTTGCGTCGGACGCGTCCGCGTCACCGGCGGCCTGGTCAGCCGATTGGACCGCCGATTCACTCGCCGGCTCGACCCGTGGGGCCTCGGATGCCGTATTGGTTTTAGCTGGCCGCTTGGCCGAATCGCAGCCGAGCAGACACGCCGCCACCATCACGCACAGGCAGGTCAGACCTGCAACGACAGATCGAATCATCGGCAACGGTCACGGTGGGGCAGAATGAAAAAACTTGGGGGCGGCGAGTCAGGGATGTCCAACCGGCCGCACCAATCACAACAAGATTCGAACGATACGATTGGTACGCTACGATTCAGCATTCAGTTTATCGGTAAACTCCCTTCACGGCATGTGCGTGGCGGCATCCACCCACTGCGGGCCTCAGGACGCAAACGAGATTGATGGAACCTTGATTCGGCAACAGCACACCCAAGCCAGACGAAAACGGAACAGTGGTTGCCACCATTTGGGGCGGTTCATGCGACGTCCTCTGCGCTCGCCCATCCGGTTTCAGCATGTTTCGACACATTTGGGTGGCGGGTCATCGTTTCTGTCGCTCCTCGACCCACCCTACCGGGCCGTCCTCGTTGGCCTTGTCGCCGCGATGCTAGGGGTCACCGGTTGCGGCGCTCGGAGATCCGATCCACCGGCGGCAGCGATCAAAAACGAGAACCCGAAGGCTGCTCTGCAAGCCGCAATCGCCGCCAAAGACTGGCCATCTGCGTTGGCTGTTTCCCAGCAAGCCATGATCGCGCATCCGGACGACGCGGATGTCCTGACCAATGTCGCCATTGCAACTGCTCAAACGGGAAATCGAAGCGAAGCGGCTCAACTTCTTGTCGAGGCAGCGCGTGCGTCCAACTACACCACCAGTGGTGGACGCATCGACAATGCCGTCGCGGCACTGCTGGACGTCGGCTACCTCTACGATGCCATCGATTTGCTTCGCGAAGCGGTGCGTCGCAATCCTGAGGCGTCGTCCTATCGTCGGATGTTGGTTGGATTCCTCGGGGAAGCGCAACTGACTGAAGAGGTGGATGAGCACATGCAGGCGCTGATTGAGCAGCGACAGTTCGACCTGCCGCTGCTGTTGGCGACGACCGAAACCAGTGCTCGCCGGTACTCCAAGAGCACCATCGTGCTGCTCTTGCAGCGCAATCCTGACGATCAGCGTCCGCGACTTGGAGAAGCCAAGCAGTTTCTCGACCAGCGCGATGCGAAGAGTGCGGAGACGGTGCTTCGTGAAATTCTCGACCGCCATTCGGATTTTGCTCCCGCCCATGCCATGCTAGGGACTGCGTTGGTCGCACAAGGCAAGCGAGACGATCTGCCAGGTTGGTATCGTGCGTTGCCAGAGGGAATGTCGCGTTATTCCGGCTACTGGTTAGCCATTGGGGACTGGGCACTCGCGGAGGCAGATACCGAAGGCGCCGTTCGAGCCCTTGCCGAAGCGACTCGCCGTGCGCCGAACGAGTTGTCGTACTGGGCGTTTCTGGCCACCGCATTGCGACAGTGGCGAACTCAGAATCCGACTTCGGACGCGATCGATGTTGATGCCGTGCTGGAAGCCATCGTCAAACGTCAAACCGCTCTGCTGTCACTTCGTGATCAGTTCGCGGCCTTCAAGGGTGAAGGTCAAACCAGTCAGACGTCGGCGTTGAAGGTCGCCAAGACGCTGCATGACTTGGGCCGACTTTGGGAGTCGGAAGCCTGGCTTGCCGTGGCGACCACGCTGCGCCGAGGACCCGACCAGCGAACTGGTTGCTTATCGACAATCGGTGGTGCAAGAGCTAGCCAACGATCGGGATTGGCAGAGCAAACAGGAACATCCAGAGGTCGCCTTTGAGGTTGCTCGGTTCAACCCGCCAAGTGATCTGTTGGGTGACCGCGATCAGGACCAAGTTGCGTCGCCACGATTGCGGTACGACGATGCCAAGATGATTCAGATGCGCAACGCCGCCGAATCGGTCGGCTTGAGTTTCTACGGCCGCATTGGTGACAGCGTCGAAGGCCCCCGCATTCCCATCACCCAAACGCTTGGCTGTGGCGGCGGCATGATCGATTATGATCAAGATGGCCAGCTGGACCTGATCTTTGCGGCCGCAGGTGGCCGCATTCGGGAACGCGACAGTGACCCAGGGGCGATCTTTCGCAACCAGGGCGATTTTTTCGACGTCAGCGTCCCGTCTGGATTTGGCGACACCGGCTACTCACACGGTATCGTCGTCGGGGATTACAACGACGATGGGTTCGCTGATGTTCTCGTGCTGAACCTCGGCCCCAATCGTCTGTTTTGCAACAACGGCGATGGCAGCTTTACCGACGCAAGTGCACTGCTCGGTGATCAGGAAACCGGCCAGTGGAGCACCAGTGGGGCGATTCTTGACGTCAATGGAGACGGTCATAATGACATCGTGATCGTCAACTATTGTGACAGCCGAGATCCGCTGGAACAGCCATGCTTTGATTCGGCCGGCCGGCAGATCAATTGTTATCCACTGGAATATCGCGCGGCTCAGGACCAGATTCTGATGGGGCGAGGCGATGGTACCTTTATCGATACCACGACGGAATGGATATCCGATGCCGCGCTCGGACGAGGTCTCGGGATCGTCGCCGGTCGTTTGGATGGCCAGCAGCAGTGCATCTACATTGCCAATGACGCGTCACCCAATACGTTCTATCGTTGGCATCGGATTCAGGCGAAGATGGTGGATCAAGCCATCGCCAGCGGTTTAGCGGTCGACGGGCAATCGCTGGATCAGGGATCGATGGGCATCGCCTCGAGTGATTTGGATCGCGACGGTGATCTCGATCTCTATGTCACCGGATTTGCCAACGAATACAACATTCTTTACGAACAACAGTCACCCGGATTCTGGTCCGATCGTACCGCTGCCAAAGGAATGGTTGAGGAGACGCTGCGAACGGTCGGATTCGGTACCGAAGCGATCGATCTGGATAATGACGGCATCGACGAGATCGTCGTTACCAATGGGCACGTCGGAATTTTCGCCCCGCCGCTCCCTTCCTACGCGCAACCATTCCAGGTATTCCGACAGACTGCCGACGGCCGTTATCAATCGGTCGATCTCACGACTTGGGGCGGCTATTTCGACTCCGCCCACGTCGGTCGCAGTTTGTTCACTGGCGATGTCAACGGGGATGGCAGGTGCGATGCCGTGGTGACCCATGCGACCGAACCGGTTGCTTTGCTGATCAATGATTCCGAACAGTCCAACCACGTCATCGGCTTTCGCTTGATCGATCGCGAGCAATGCCGTGATGCGATCGGTGCCATCGTCGAATTTGAGTTTGGGGACGAATCCCGCCCAATGACACGCCGACTGTTTCAGCTTGCAGGTCATGGCTATCTCTGCAGCAATCAACCGTTGCTTTGGGCCGGCACGGGATCGTTCTCGAAGGTGCGCCGCGTGCGAGTCACCTGGCCAGACGGCACGGCGCAACTGATCGGGGATCTCGAGACAGATGCCACGTACTTGCTGGTTCGAGATGAACCGCCTTACATCGATCGCCGATACGCCGATCGCGCGGCTCGTTAGCAAGACGCCGCACGCTCAAGCATGCTTGAAAGAGATTGAGGCTTGAGAAACATGGGTCAGGCTGGAAAGCCTAACGTACGTCGGCCTTTCCAGGCTGACCTTCTTTGGGAAAGCCGCAACGTCCAAACACGCAAAAAAAAATGCCCTTCGCGGGGTTTGCGAAGGGCATTCGAAAGGATGCAAGCAAGTTTCGAGGGCTAGTTACCAGGATTGCCCTTGCCCTGGGACGACATCTGCTTGGAGTACTCTTCCATTTGAACCTGGTTCAAAGCGGGCGGGGGATCTTCCTCCAACTCGACCACTTTGTTTTCTCCACCGCCACCACAGCCGGTCAACGTGAGACCGCCAAAGGCAAGCAATCCAATGATTGCGAACGAAGTCAATTTCTTCATGTTTAAGTCCTGAATACAGCAAGGAAAACAGTGCACTGGATCGCGATCGCTGCAGACGACGATCAAACCTTCCGTAAGTATAACCGCCCAGCTCGGCGATCAAAACATGGCATCTTGTGAAGAAATTCCGCGGAAATCGCTGCAGGGCCGCCGCGTAAATGCACGTCTTGGGGAGACTCGTACCGGCATCGCCCGATCATTCTTCTCGCGGGACGGCGACCGACTCCCCTTCGACCAGTAGATAGCGGGAACCGGGCAGCAGACCGGCAAACGACTGCTGATGTCCGCCCGGCCAGTGTACCTCGACATCAACTGACGCTGCATTCATCGCTAAGCCAAAATCCAAAACTGGCTCGTCGCTGCAAAGATAACCATCCCCCGCCGTGACCCACTGCGTGAACGACTCACTCCCGGCACGCACGACCACGCTGGCACCAATCGCATCACGCTCGCACGTCGTTCCGGTCAGTTCCAGCTGGATCCAATTGCCCGGTGACTGAGTCTCGTTGCGCAGGACGGCGACCGGTTTGTCCACGTGTCCGATCAAGAAATCGATCGCGCCATCACGATTGAAATCGAAGCTGGCCATGGCACGCCCCAAATGCATCTGATCCCAGTACCCGGACGGGTCGTCCACCTCGGTGAGTTCAAATTCTCGGCCCTTGCTCATCAGTAACTGAGGCGGCATCTGGAAAAATTTCTCTTTGCCATAAATCCGCGTATCGAAAATGTGACCATTGGCCACGATCAAATCGAGCCAACCGTTGCGATCGAGATCAACCGCTTTGGTGCCGAAGCCGACCATGGGGATGC
>CAVOND010000024.1:0-122549 GCA_963697195.1 Pirellulaceae bacterium | reverse complement strand
CCCAAATGAGCTCTTTTTTCAAAAAGAACTTGAGAAAAGGAACACGGTGTTTGAAGATATCTTGAAGCACGAAGATATCTACCCAAGAGCGGTGATTGCTGACAACTAGTAGATCTCCTTGGGGGTGAGGTGTTTCAATCCCCTGAACATCCCATCTGACCTTATGAGTAATGCGAAAGATAAAGCTGTTGCCTTCAATCCATAATGTCAATGAGGATCAGTAGTAGTGAAATTTGATCCCTTATCCTTTTGAGGGATAATTAATTTTATAAAGACAAAAATAGAATAGAAATGCTACGCCAAATATGGTGTTGAGACTGAATAATATTAGCGAAAGTCCTCCCACCACGGACGATGAAAACAAATTGAACATAACTCTTTTTCCTTGTAGCAAAACTATCAACCATCACATACCGTTCTATTTCGGAAAAAATCATGTGATGCAAGCCTCATCAAGCATCTTCGGCTTGCAGAGGCAGTCTTGTGTCCCAATCGGGATTCCAGCCCAAGAAAGGCATCATTTCATCGAACATTCCCTCCGAACCATCTACAACCCTTCAATCAGCTTGAAATACTCTTAAAGTACGAATCGATTCAATGGTGGCTTGGAACAAAATCCAACTGAGAACAAGAATTCCTATTGTGAGTCCGATCTTCCATGCTTTCGTCGTTTGGGGACGGAACCAAATGTGGGGCAACGCCAGAGGCCCCACACAACTGACTGCGATGAAAATAAAAGATTTGAATACCACTGAATCTTTTCCTCTGCAAAGCGTGAATGATCGGAACCGGCCAAAAACTCAGCGCAGTGTTTACACTTTTATAGCGTCGTCTTGAATTTCTTCGGCACAGAAGGGACATTTCTTCATTATCATCTCTCTTGATAAGCGTGCGAACGACCCCCCAAGGGACCACGGCTACGGAACTTCTACGGAGTAAGCGGCTCAATGACTTCTTGTCGCCCTCTTTTCCATACCGGTCAGCGACCAAATCTGACGGCCGCAGGTAGGGCTCCCGCCGTAGGTGATCATCTTCGTGAGAAACGCTTTTCTCCTCCAGCCCGCCATATAGCAGAGAGCATCTTCGTCTTCGTACCAGCTCACCGGTTTGCTGGCGCCTCTCCTACACCTCCATCCAGCCTTACCCCCGCGCCAAACAGGTCGGCTGGGTAAGACCTGCTGCACCTTACAATATTTTTAATAAGATAAGCCCATCCCGAAAGAGCACCAGAGCAAAACCGCACAATGCGAGCCCAAAAAAGCGCATGGTGTAGACGTACGGCTTATTGTTAAGAACGATCTTGACTTCCCGACCAATACGGCCAATACAATTTTAACCCCCAACAAGACAGTAAAATGTGACTACAAATGCCAAAGGCGACAACATACCTAATTGGATGCCCTGGCTATTGTGGAGCACCCACACCTAGAGCCAAAACAGATAAGGATGGGGGTTAAAGGCGTTTACGATCATTCCTCTTGCCCCATGGCTTCAGGCTTTTCATCCCTAAGACTTTGAGGCAACACCCTTTGTCCGTATGCCTTCATACCCCATAAACAGAATCAAGAAACCACCCGCCAGCGAAATGGCGCCCAATATGCCATGGAAGCCGGACAATTTTCCTAAAATGGATACTTTTACCGTTCATCGATTATCGGGAAGTCAGTGGCAAGCGGAACGAGCGCCACTTTAATGCCGGCCCTAATGTCATGCTGAAGGGTTTCAGAAATGACGAGCGCCAGAAGCGGCCCTGGAGCGAACGTCCAGACGGCCCGGTAAAATTGCGGATTATGATGGGTTATCGACTTCTACGAACAAACGATATCTTTGTTAAAGTCAAAGCCACCCCGGTATCACCATGTCATGCTGGTCACCATCTTTAGCCATTTCATCTTCATTTTCAATCCAACGACGCCGCGGTCACATGCCTTTTTTCCTTCTGATACGTTCATGTTGACTTCCCAAAGGGCCAACGATAAGCTCACCTGCGCCGCTCGGATGGATATCGATGCTGTGTGCCAAAAAAGAGAGCGTAAGGTGAAGCGCACGGAGAAGCATCAATCCAGGCGTAGGCATTAACGAGCAGATTCTGAGAATTGTCCCGTTTTTTCCGCTATGGAAACTTGTTCCGACGGCCTCCGCCCTTTCTTCGAATTATCCGTCTCGAATGGATTTCTTCCCGTTTTGAAAACTTCCCCCCTTCTATGCGCAATTCAGTTGAAATCCAAGAAGATCCATCCGAAGACGAAGTCGCACGGAGCATTATTTCGTGAGAAGGGAAGCCAGGTTTGAGGGATGGTGATGAGCCCATGGTGATGTCGGCGAAAGACCAGATCGTCGTGAGCAGTTTGACGGAGCCGGCCATGGAACGTGAAGCAGCGACCCAACCGGCGTCCGCCCCTGCCTGCGAGGTGTTCAATCAAATCGATCCCTGCATTTCTCTGTCCCCTGGTCGTCGTCTTTGTCTCGATCGTGAATGGTCTCGGATTGCCGGCCCAGGAGTTTGTCGTTCACGAGTTTAGAACGCAGCCGTTGAGTGACGTTTATTATTCGGAGGGTGCCAATGCCGGTGATCTGGACGGTGACGGCCAAATGGATGTCGTTTGCGGACCTTACTGGTATCGAGGTCCCGAATTCACGGCGAAGCATGAGATCTATCAGCCGGTGCCGCAAAATCAAAATGGATACGCCGATAACTTCTTTTCCTGGGTGCACGATTTCGACCGTGATGGGCATCAGGACATTCTGGTCGTTGGGTTCCCCGGCACGCCCGCCTACGTTTATCGCAATCCAGGCCCCGACGCGATTCACGTGACAACCGACGGAGATGCATCCCCGCAGCACTGGGACAAGCATGAGGTTTTAGATTGGGTTTCCAATGAGTCGCCCCAGTTCGTGAATATTGTTGGCGACGAGAACGCGGAACTCGTTTGCACGCGAGACGGTTTTTTTGGCTTCGCAACCATTGATCAAACCGATCCGCTTGGGCGATGGACCTTCCATCCGATTTCCGAGCAGATCGCGCCACCCAAGTTTGGCCATGGGTTGGGAGTGGGAGACGTCAATGGTGATGGGCGCCAGGACCTGTTGTTCTCGGGTGGCTGGTTTGAGCAGCCTGCGGACAATCCGGAGAATCGACGTTGGACGTTGCATGCGGTCTCGTTTTCCAATTCCTATGGTGGTGCGGAGATGTACGCGTATGACGTGGATGGAGACGGCGACAACGATGTGTTGACCACACACGCGGCCCACGACTTTGGGCTTGCCTGGTACGAGCAAGTGCAGCGAGACGGTCAGGCTGCGTTCGAGCATCACCTGATCATGGGCGATCGTCCGGAAGCCAATCGCTACGGTCTGGTGATCAGCGAACTGCACTCGTTGGCATTGGCGGACGTTGATGGTGACGGCTTGAAGGACCTGGTCACAGGCAAGACCTATTGGTCCCATCACCGACAAAGCCCGATGTGGGATGCCGATCCGGTGGTCTATTGGTTTCGTCTCGTGCGCACCGATCGCGGTGTCGATTGGATTCCCTATCGCGCCGGAGAAACTTCGGGCATTGGCCGGCAGCTATCGGTCAGCGACCTCAATCAGGATGGCTTGCCCGATTTCGTGGTCGGAGGCATGAAGGGTGCCTTCGTACTGATCCAGTCACGAAAGGAAGTGTCTCGCGAGGAGTGGCAATCACAGCAGCCTCATGTATTTGAGCCGACGGCAACACGTCGTGATCGAGGGGTTCGGCCAGAATTCGACGACAACGGAGTGATCGTTGGCGCGATCGAGGGCGAAGCGATGAAAGTGTTGGAAGCCACCGCCGGTGCAACCTCGGTTCAAGCCATGAGTGGGTTTTCCGCAGATCGATGGAGCGGGAACGCACAATTGTTCTGGAGACAGGCGACACCAAGGGCCCGATTGAACTTGGAGTTTGAGGTGGAGGAGACCGGCGAGTATGAGCTTGGCGCCGTCCTGACCACCGCTCGTGATTATGCGATGGTCAATCTACAACTCGACGGCGTCGCGCTCGGTTCGACGCTGGACCTCTACGATTACCCGGATGTGCGAACCACGGGATTGATTTCGTTTGGCGTGCGGCGAATCGAGCAAGGAACCCACCGCTTGCGGCTAGAGACAATCGGCGCCAACGACTCCGCCGTCCCCGCCCACATGGTCGGCTTGGACTGCCTCGTGCTCAAGAAGCAGTAGTCCGGCCGACATCGGGTCTCTGGAGCAGAACTAGACGCGGCGGGGGGCGTAGACGGGATTCCAGCGAATTCGCCAGCCGGCTTCGGTTGCCTTGGTCGAATCGTCGTTGTCCTGATCGTCCGATGCAGCGTCTTCGTCGGATTGCTGTGCCGGCGGCAACAATTCTCCATCGCTTTCTGTTGCGCTATCGGCTTCACTGGTGCCTTCGCTCTCGCTGGCCGCCGCGTCCAAATTGCTCGCGCTTTCGGGCTCACCGATTTCGACCTTTTGAAGGCGAGTTTGCGGTGTCTCGTCATCCAAAGCCGGCGGCTCCATGACCGATTCGCCGAGATCTTCGGGGGCGGGGACCGACTCCGTCGAGCCGGCAGAACTGGTAGGGGCTGGGAACGAGGAGAAGCCCGAAACGATCGCTGGGCTGAACGGGTCCACGTAGGACAACGACGTTCGCTGAACCACTTGCCGCGGTACCATCACGGTCTCGGAGTAGGGAACACAGACCTGACGAGTCACCGGACGCATCACCGTTCGCTTCACCTCTTCCTGTTCGTAGTACTGAACTTGGATCGGCTCGCGGCGAGTCTCGTAAACGGTACGAGTCGTTTGAACCGGAACCTTGCGAACCTGTTCCTCACTCACCCAGCGTTGTTGCTGAATCGGAACCTTGCGAGTCTTCGTCTCCGTGACCGGACGCTGGACCGTGTAGGGAATCTTGCGTACTTCGGTGGTCGCTACCATCCGAGTCGTTTGAACCGGGATCTGCTGGGTCACCACTTCTGACTGCATCCGCTGGACTTGAACCGGAACGCGTTGTGAAACGACTTCGGTTTGCATCCTTTGGACTTGAACCGGTACCTGGACCTGCTGGACCTCCGGGACGTAGCTGGTTTTGGCAACCTGCTGGGTGATGTAATTGGGCCGATACATGTACTGTGTTTGCACGGTCTGCGTTTGCTGCGGCGTCCAGAACAAACCACATCCGGCGGGGTTGGGTTGCAGCGAGTACTGGACGGGGCCAGGCTGAACCACTTGCTGGGCGACATAGCTGCCCGCATCGACGGTTTGATTTTCCATCGTCGTCACGGGGCGAAGCGATGTGTACTGCTGAGTCTGGTACTGTGTTTCCACCACCGGCCGCTGGACCGTGTACTGCTGGTCGTAATACTGAGTCTCGACGACAGGACGCTGTACCGTGTACTGCTGTTGACGGTACGAGGTTTCGACAACGGGACGATAGGTCGTGTACTGTTCTTGTCGCTCCGCCGTCTCGGTGACGTAGCTCGTCTCGGTGTAAGTCTCGTCGCGATAGGACGTTTCAACGACAGGTTTCCAAACCGTAAAACGCTCTTCGCGGTAGTTCGTTTCAACGATCGGTTTGGCAACCTTGTACTCGCGCATTTCGGTGCGCGACTTCAGCACTGGGCGATAGCTTGTGACTTCTTCCGGCACGTAGTCCGTCTCGTAAGAAAGACGAAAACGCTGGACGGTTTGCGGCTGCATGACCGTTTCGCATTGCAACCGATAGGCGGGCTCGAAACAGCAACCTTCCTGAGCGGAGACTCCGCTCGCGGGCATGCAAACCGATGCGGCAAGGAGCAGACAGGTCTTGGGAGATGGTCGGCAGAACATTTTGAGTCAGCGGTGTCGAATGGTGAAACTCGGAAACAGCCTCAGGGCGAGGCATGGTGGTTGGCCAAGGAACGAGTCCGTCGATCCAACAGGACGTGGTTCCTCACCACCATCACAAGGGTACGCAAGGCTTGAGGAAATTGTAGAAAAAACCTAAGAAAAACGAATCATTTGCTGCTAGAGTGCCCCGCAAAACTATCTAGTTTTCCTGGCCCGTTCATTTGACGCTACAGTCGTTGCCTTTTCGCAACACTGGACAGTTTGGCCGATCGTCAAAGTCGCGCCAAGGAAATAGCTAGCCTTTCGGGTCGGCATGCCTGGACGAGTGGTTTGTCAGAGCGTGGAATGATGGTGCGATCGGATCAGCCGCACGGTGCTAGTCCAAGACCACGTTCGTTGGCTGTCTTTGTGAACCTCAGGCGCTAGCCGTGGGCCTTAGGTGGATCGCAATCGCATTATCGGAGCCCACGGCTAGCGCCTGAGTTTCACAGGAGATGGCATTGCCCACGGCTAGCGCCTGAGGTTCACAGGAGATGGCATTGCCCACGGCTAGCGCCTGAGGTTCACAGGAGATGGCATTGCCCACGGCTAGCACCTGAGGTTCACAGGCGGTGGCATTTGGCGATCGCCCAAACGATTCATCCCAACTGTCGAGCACTGCCGGAGATCCTGCATGGAAACCGAACCGTCGTTACGCTGGTTGCTCGGCGGTGCGATGCTACTGTATCTCGTCGTGATGTACTGGATCGGTCTGATTGCCCAGCGCAAGGTCCATGACGAAGAGGATTTTCTCGTTGCCGGCCGCAAGTTGCCACTCTCGTTAGCGTGGATGACTCTTCTGGCCACTTGGTTTGGTGCTGGGACGATGTTGACCGCAGCCGATGAGGTTCGCGAGGGGGGACTGCAGCGCGCGGCGCTGGATCCGTTTGGAGCCGGAACCTGTCTGATCATCGCCGGTCTTTTGGTTGCCGGGCCGATGTGGCGCATGAAGCTGCTGACGGTGCCCGACTTCTTTCGTCGCAGGTATGGCTCCGCAGCCGAGCTGATTTCATCCTTGATCCTGGTGCCGAGTTACTTCGGTTGGATCGCCGCGCAGTTCACCGCCCTGGCGGAGGTCCTGCATCTGTTCTTCGATCTGCCCTTTGGCTGGGGGCTCGTCTTGGTGGCGATCGTGGGGACCGGATACACGCTGATGGGAGGGATGTGGTCGGTGACGTTGACCGACGCAGTTCAAATCACCCTGGTACTAGGTGGATTGATCATTTTGTTGTGGGTGGTGCTTTGGGAACTAGGCCGTGGAGATGCCATTGCCGGATGGACGCGCATTGGTGCGGAAACGGAGTCGAGCAAATTGCGGTTGATCCCAGATGATGGCGGCGTCGCGGTGTTGGGATGGCTCGGTGTGTTCGCGATCGGAGCGTTTGGCAACCTACCGGGCCAGGATTTGATGCAACGAGTGTTTGCGGCCAACTCGGAGCGTACTGCAAAGCTTGCGTGTCTGATCGCCGGTGGAGCCTACTTGCTGTTTGGCGCGATACCGCTGGTTCTGGCGCTGGGTTCCAACCTGCTGTTTCCGGCTGACGTGTCGACAAAGATCCTGCCGACGCTTGCGCACGCTTTCTTGCATCCGCTGGTGGCCGTGGTATTCGTGGTTGCGTTGTTATCGGCGATTCTATCGACGATCGACAGTGCGATCTTGTCGCCGGCCAGTGTGCTGGCTCAAAACGTGTTTCCACGCTTCGGAAGAGCCGATACGTTGAGAAGCAATCGGGTCGCGGTCTTTCTGGTCGCGATGTGCAGCCTGGGATTGGCGTTCGTGGGCGAGAGTGCCTATGAACTGTTGGAAGAGGCCTACCTGTTGACGATGGTTGGCTTATTCGTGCCCTTGATGTTGGGGCTCTACACTCTGCCGAAGAACCGCCGTGCCGGCAGTGCCAGCATGTTGGCGGGGACAAGTGTTTGGGCGATTCATTTCCTCTGCGGGTGGGACGATTTCCTGCAGCCCGCGCAGTCGCTGGGATGGATTCCGTTTCCACTGTCGCTGGGTGCGACCGCCTGTAGCCTGCTCGGTTACTGCCTGTTCGAACCGCCGTGGCGGCTGGCTTGGCAGTCTGCTTCGTTCACGGAATCGCACGCTCGGCGTGCCAACCGCTGATCGTCAGGCGGAGCCGAACGCGGCCAACTACGCGACGACTTGCAGCGCCTGGGATTCCGTTTCGAGTTGTCCATCTTGCATGCGATGGCACAGATCGGCATCGGCAGCGATCGCGTCGTCATGCGTGATCATCAGAATCGACAGCCCATCATCGTGATTCAATTCCGTCAACAGCTTGAGAATATCAAGTCCGGTTTCGGTATCGAGATTGCCAGTTGGTTCATCCGCCAACAATAGCGAGGGATCGGTCATCAGGGCGCGGGCGATGGCGGCACGTTGCATCTCACCGCCGCTCATTTCGCAAGGTTTGTGGGTAGCCCGATGGAGCAACCCAACGCGATCCAGCATCGCTTCGGCCCGGCGCCGTGCCTCCTTGCGATGACGAAAGAAGCTCCAGGCACTGCGGCCGATCATCGTTGGCGTCAAGACATTTTCAATCGCCGATAGTTCCGGCAGCAGGTGGTAGAACTGGAAGATGATACCGATGTCATGGTTTCGGTAACTGTCTCGTCGTGAACGGGAAGCGTTGTCGATGCGTACGCCGCGAAAGTGAACCTCGCCCGCATCGGGATGATCCAGCGTCGCCAACAGATGCATCAGGGTGCTCTTTCCGCTCCCGCTGCGGCCGACCAGTGCGGTCACGACGCCGGTTGGGACGTCGAGATCAACACCTCGCAGTACGGGGACCTCAATCCGATCCTTGTGATAGCTCTTGAAGAGACCGCGAGCCTGTAAAACGGTTTCTGACTTCATGATGCTTGTGCTGATTGGAAAGGGTGAGTGACTTGATTTCGAATCGAGGCTTGTGGGAGCGCGGCGGAGTACCCAGATCAATCACTCAAAGCGCAAGGCCTTGACTGGGTGCATGCGTGCGGCACGAACTGCCGGCAAGACGCTGGCGATGATTGCGATCGCCACCGCGCCGGCCATGACCCAAGCGAGTGTGAATGGCTCGATAATGGTCGGGATTTCGGTGAAGTAATAGACGGTGGGATCAAACACTTCCTGACCCGTCAACTTTTCGATCAGCGTGGCAATTTCATTGATGTTCCGGACAAACAACAGCCCGCCAAGCAAGCCCGCGCCGCTACCGACAAAGCCAAGCAGCAGTCCATAGCTGAGAAAGATGCTCATCACGCCTCGTCCCGAGGCGCCGAGCGCCTTGAGCGTTCCAATGTCGCGTGTCTTTTCGACGACGATCATGAAGAAGGTTGCCAGGATTCCAAAACCGGCCACTGCGATGATCAAGAACAACAAGATGTTCAAGATCGTGGTTTCAAGACGCACGGCCGCTAGCAGCGGACCTTGCATGTCACGCCACGTTTGAATGTTGTAAGCGTAGATCTCTGCCGGAAACCGCTCGCGGAGTGCATCTCGAACGGCATTCAGATCGGCGCCTTCAATCAATTTCAGTTGAATCGTCGTGACGCTGCGAACGTTGGTTTGTGGATCGATCATGCCGCGAAAATCCTGCAGTTGATCGAGCCTGCAGAAAGCGAAGGTGCTGTCGTATTCACTCATCCCCGATTCGTACATGTCGACGACGGTGAATTTCTGATTGACCACCTTGGCGTTGTCCGACGCATTGGGAAACATCATGCGGACATCGTCGCCGGGACGGCAGTAGTAATGGTCGCGGACGTTGTTGTCGGCGTCGCGAAAACGGCTGGTGCAGGTCGAGATGCCGAGGATAATCCCGGGGAATTGTTCTTGGCTCGGATCAAACTCAGTGGCCGTCTCTCCATCGCTATCGCCTAACAACTCCGGCGGCGCGCCGAACGGCATGGACGGACCTGCGGCGTCATCTTGCGACGCCGCCGAATTTGAGTACGACTCGAACGCCACTCGCTCTTGCTCAAGCGCCTGTTCGTAGGCAACGCGTGCGCGACGGTAGTTCCAACCCGAAGCTGGAAACTGTTCGCGGTCCGGCGCGTAGCCGTCGTCGCGGAGGTCGAAACTGACCTGGGTTCGATTCTCGGGATGCAGCAGATAACGCCCGAAATGGCTAACTTGATCGTAGGTCTTGGCGTCGAGGCCAACGAAGTTGACGTGCCGCGTGATCAGTTGTCCGTTGAATTCAATCCCCAACATCGCCGGAACGTGCACGCTGGCGGAGTAGCCCTCCACCTGGTCACCACAGACCTTCATGATCTCGTTGATGTGCCCTTCCGGGTTCTCCATCCCTTTGGCAAGGTGACACTCGATCAAGATGTCCGAGGCCAAGCCATGCAGACGCTCGTGCATTTCAGCCGCGAACCCGGACATCACACTGTTGACCACAATCAACGTCGCGACTCCCAGAGTCACGCTGATGATCGAGGCGAGCGCGATGTAACGCGTACGCAGATAACGAAAACAGAGCAGCCATCGATACATGAACCGTTCCTTCGGGCAAATCGGACCCATCATCCTTGCAACCGACCAGCGGCCGCGGTCGGTGGGAGTCTAGGAAAGTCCGCCTGGGCTCGTAAATGTCAATGTGCTGCGGGAACGGGGCCCAATCACGTTTCTGGCCGTAGCAGCGGAAACAGGATCACGTCGCGAATCGACTTTTTCCCGGTCAGCAGCATCACCAGGCGATCGATACCCACCCCGAGCCCACCGGCTGGGGGCATCGCGTACCGCAATGCCCGGACAAAGTCGTGATCCATCTTGGCCATCGAGTCCTCTTCGTCTTGGCCCTGCAACTGGGTTTCAAACAGACGTTCCTGGAGGTCGGGATCGTTCAATTCGGTGTAGGCATTGGCGAGTTCCATGCCAAGGATGAACAGCTCAAAACGTTCTGCGATCGCCGGATTGTCTCGCTTCCGCTTGGTCAGCGGGCAAATGCTGGCTGGATAGTCGATCACAAAAATGGGACCGGACAGCGAATCTTCGACCTTTGCTTCGAAGATTTCGTTGCGGATCACATCGGGGTGTTTGTTTGCGGTTTCCAGGCCAATTCGCCTGGCCAGAGCCATCACCGCAGCTTCATCGACCGGATCCACACCGGTCGCTTGTTGAAACAGCTCCGCGTAGGTAGCTCGTCGAAACGGCGGAGTAAAGTCGATGGTCTTGCCGTCGTACTCGCGCACAAACCCGCCACCGATCGCTTCAATCGCATCGGTGATCAATTGCTCGGTCAGGTCCATCATGGAGTTGTAGTCACCGTAAGCCTGGTAGCACTCGAGCATCGTGAACTCGGGATTGTGCTTGGGGCTGATTCCCTCGTTGCGATAGACGCGGCCGAGTTCATAGACCCGCTCCATCCCGCCAACCATCAGACGTTTGAGGTGCAACTCGAGCGCGATTCGCATCGTCAGCGGCATGTCGAGCGCGTTGTGATGGGTGGCAAAGGGGCGTGCCGCAGCGCCTCCGGCAATCACGTGCAGTGTGGGACCTTCGACTTCGCAGAAGCCGGTCTCGTCCAGCGTCCGACGGATTGATTTGACGATCTTGGTCCGGTCCAGAAACGTTTGCATGACCCCATCGTTGAAGGCCAGATCGGCATACCGCATCCGCTGCTTGAGATCCGGGTTGGTCAATCCCGCGTGCTTTTCCGGAGGTGGTTCGAGCATCTTGGTATGGAAGTACAGCTTCTCTGCGAACACCGTCAATTCGCCGGTATTGGTCCGTCCCAAGCGACCCTCGGCACCGACCAGGTCACCTAAATCGAACAGCTTGGCAAGCTCAAAGTCTTCCTCGCCGACTTGGTTCTTCCCAATGAAGATCTGGATTTCGCCGGTCCAGTCACGAAGGGTCAAAAAAATCAGCTTTCCTTGACCGCGTGCCAGCATGATGCGTCCGGCGACCCGCACGGTGGGGCCCGATTCGGTTCCCGGGCCGTTGTCTGATTTCCACTGTCGGTAGTCCAGATCGGGCGAGTCGAAGTCGGGTAGGGGGACGGCGGTACCGTCCTCCTTCGTCCAGCGAACTTCCGAGCTCAGCTCGCGGCACTGGCCGATCAACGTGCGATCGTCAAAACGGCTGCCGAATGGATCGATCCCGCGGGCTTCGATCTGGCGGAGCTTTTCGCGACGGGCGACGCGGGGGTCCTTGGTGTCTTGATCCTTGTTTGCGTCGCTCTGGGGCGGTGTCTTCTGGTTCATCGCAGTCATTCGCTCGTCTTGGGCTTCTTCGTTTCACCCGAATGGCACGAACTTAGGTTGTCTCAGTGAACCTCGGCGCGTAGCCGTGGGCCTTCGCCGCATCCTAACGACGCTTTCTTCGCCCACGGCTAGCGCCCGAGGTTCAAAGCCCGTGCTATTCGTGTCTGACCCCTTTCGCCATCCGGTCAGGCTTCCGAGGTTGGAAATGTTGGCGAATTGTCGACTTGGAACGTCGAATCCGCAACCACGAGCGATCCGTTTCAGGCTGGCCCACGCGGCCGCTTGGGCAGAGCGGCAAAGCAAATCTTGACGTCGTGGCGGGAGTTTCGGTACGACCCACCCTCATTCTCTCCAACCAAGAGGCGAAACGATGTTCAAACGATTACTGCTCGCTTTGTCGCTGCTGTTGATTCCAGCGATCGGCATGGCGGATGAAGTGGTTCGCTACCAACTAACGAACTGGAAAGCGAAGCATATCCATGATGAAAAGAAGGCGGACACGATCGTCGCCACGCTGAAAAAGCTGGGCTGCGAGGTCAAGAAGAATCAGCACAACGGGCATGTCGACGTGACCTATCGCTGCCCCAAGTGGCGGCAGCTGGAGCTCGACAGCCATGATGATGCTCATAAATGGGAATCCTGGCTGAAAGAATTCGAGTTCCAAACCGAGCACAAGCATTGAGTTTTTCACTTGCCAGTGTCGCACTGGTTCGCAGTGCCACCCAACTGGCCACCGGCGTGGCCGGAAGGGTGAGTCAGGCGATCGGCTTTGACGAGATTCTGCACCGGACTCCCCCCGAGGCTGTCGGCGGGGAGAGTCCGCCCGTGGATGCTTCTGCGGACGAGTTGAAGCGGCAATTGACCGACGGGATTCGCTTGGAACTGGCCAAACACTCGATCAACTTGAACCAACGACTTGAGTTGCGTGTCCACGAGGACGGATCGCTGAGAGTCGATGGCAACCATCCCCGAGGGGCTGAAATCGAGGCTTTGCTCAATTCCGATCCCAACACCGTTCGACTGGCCGGCGAACTGGCCCAAGCAAGTGGATCAAACCGGATTTCAATCGACTTGACGAGTTCGGGTGAGCCAGGGAATATGGTCGGGCCCGGAGGGTATCCGAATTGGTGAGGAGGTTGATTCGAAATCAATTGCCCCGCAAGGGGTTGCGGGTTCGAGTCCCGTGCCCTCCGCTTCCTCAAGAAAACGGCTCGCAGCCTTGATCGGTTGCGAGCCGTTTTTCGTTGGAGGGGCAGTTGGGCAGTGGGGCAGTGGGGCAGTTGGGCGCAGTTGGGCAGTTGGGCAGTTGGGCAGTTGGGCAGTGGGCAGTGGGCAGTGGGCATGGCGCAGTTTGGGCAGTGGGCAGTGGGCAGTGGGCAGTGGGCAGTGGGCAGTGGGCAGTGGGCAGTGGGCAGTGGTGGGTTAGTCGCGGTTTGCTTTTCCGATCAGGGAATCGCGTAGTTGCATCGCCTGGACGCGATTGAATCCGGGTGGGGTTCGATCGATTAGCCAGTCGAGGTCTTCGATCGCGCCGGCGGTGCGTTTGGTCATCGCCCTGGCCTGCGATCGCATGATTCGCGATTCGGCCGAGTCGGGCTGGATCGCCACGAGCGCCTCGCAGTAGCGGTGAATGGCTTCCAGGTCGGCATCTCGACTGGCGACTCCCAACAAATTGTTGACCACGCGTGCCAGGATCTCGACCACGGTCTGCTCACGGAGATCCGCTTCGTTGATCGACCGACCGGTGTAATCGCGGACCAATCGGCCGGCTTCTTCCTCCGACAGCAGGGCTCCGCGTTCAAAGACATCAATGAGCTGGTTGGAATCTTCGTCAATCACCTGCCGCGCAACAAAGTGACCGGGAAGACCAACGCCTTGGACGTCGATACCGATCCGTCGTCCGAGTTCGATGTACAAAATCGAGAGTGTGATCGGCAGTCCCTCGCGATCGTCGATGACTCGATCCAGGTGGCTATTGTCAGGATGGTAATACTCGACGCGTCCTCCGTGGAAACCATTTTCCTCGAACAAGTACTGGTGCAGCGCATCACGTCTGGCGATTGCGTCCGCATCGTCCTCAATCCTCTCGTTGATTTCCTCCGACATCTTCTCAACGCGATTCAGATAGGCGTCGACATCGATATCGGGATTGTCGAGCTTCGCGATCATCAGCGCGCCGCGTAGCAGACGCTCGTCGGAATCGGAATCGCCGCCAATCACCTGCTCGAGCTGTTCGAGCATGGGTGCCAGGGTGACATCTACGGCGAGCCGGCGAATCTGCTTGGCCTTCTCCTCCAGTTCGACCGCCTGTTTCTCCAGTTCCCGCGAGACCGCGTCGCTGGATCGTCCGAGTTGTCGCATCACGTCCGTGTTGGCGTCTTCAACTGGTTGCGAGCTGTTGAGGACCTGCTGCAGCAACTGGCTTGTCTCATCGGAAAGTTGTTCCGACGCGAGATCGTCGCCGATCTGAAAGCGTTTGAAGTCGGGCTCGGTGTCGCGGAACTTGACCAGTCCGACTTGGCCGCTGGTCAATTGTTGGTCGTTTGATTCGATGACGAGATGTCCATTGACAAAGCAGAGCAGCCGCTCGTTGTTCGAGGCGGACTCGCAGTCGGTTCCAACGGCCGGGCAGGTAATGTTCCGTTGGGATTTCGGCTAAGACTTCCCAGGAATAAACCGACGGGCCCTTGAAAGCAGGTCAGCCGCATGCGGCCGTTGCTCGGATAGAATCCATAGTGCCTGTCCTGGCCATCGGCGTGGAACGCCAATCCTGCTGCCCCCGAATCGTCATCGAAGCGAACATCGACCGCGACCTCGATCGGCAACGACGTTTCCGTTGGCTTGGAGCCTATCCGAAACGGGGTCTGACCCTTTGGAGGCGAGTCGATTGACTTGGCTTCTTGGTCTCGCCGTAGAGGGTCAGACCCCTTTTCGGATAGGTTCTTGGCCAGGCAAAGCGAACGGCCTCCGAATCCCGACCCCTGTCCGCGCGCGCTGATGATGCCACCTCGCTGCTGCCACGTTGCGCCGAACAACGTCGTCCACGATTCTGGATCGATGGTGCCAAGGGTGACCCAGCGATCGTAAGCCACTGGGTTCTTGCGATCTCGAACCGGCGAAAGTTGGGCGATCGGAATCGCGAAACCAAGATTGTCGTCGATCGCTGATTTCATGTTGATGATGCCGCGGACGTTGCCGTCCATGTCAACCAGCGGTCCTCCACTGTTGCCGGGCTGCACTGGCATCGCTAGTTGGATCATCTCACGACCTTCGACGTCGCGAACCGCTGAGACGATTCCAGAAACCACGCTGTCGCGAAGTCCAAGCGGATTACCGAAGGCCAGGACTTGCGTTCCCTGAGTGATGACATCCTCCGAAATGGTCAAAGCCTTCAGCGGTTTCGATTGCACGTCGACACGAATGATTGCCAGGTCACCGGCGCGGTCGGTGGAATCGACGGAGACGACGGGAAGTTTGCGTCCGTCGGGTAACTCCATGGTGAACGGTCGCCCTTCGCCGATCACATGCAGATTGGTCGCGATCAATCCGTCCGCATCGATGACAAAGCCGGTCCCCATCGCCAGTTCGTCGCCGTCACGTCCGTTGACGCGGATGGTGACCACTGAGGGGCGGATCTTCTGGATGAGTCGGCCGATCGCACTTGATTCGTTCGTGCCCCTCCGGGTCCTCCGCCAAAACGACAGAAGAAGTCCAGTTCAGGGCGATCAGCAGCAGTGCCAGCGTTAGTCGCATGCTCGGTTCTCAGGGTGCGAAGAAGCGTTCATGTTAGCCGCTGCCGCAGGCGTTGGGATGGCCTTTCGTGAAACACGCAGCCCCTTTCTATGGCGATTCATGGTGATTTCCTGCGAGATCTGGCTGCTTTGCGGGGGCGGCCGACACCTGTTGGACTTTGCGGGCTGTACCGTTTGCTCTGAATATGCCTCGCAAGTTCGAGTCCTGCCGACTGAACGGCCGATAGGGCTGATAACGCTGCTTCTGCGTAGTGCGATTGTCCGGGTTGGCTGGGCAAACGGAAGTGTGCGTGTCGCCCTCACCTGCCATCAAGCGTCATGCGACCAAACAAGCCAGACCACACCGATCTGCCGCGTTTCCAAGGCCTGGTTCACCGTCGTCGTGAAGGCCGACAACGACTTCGCCGCGCCCGTCGGCTGATGGTGTGCGCGTTGATCGCGTCAACGAGCATCGCACAATTCGGTGGCTGTGGACTGCTGAGCAAATTCGTGCCCCCGGGCAAGCATGACACGCGAACTTCGTATCACGACAATTACGGGTTGCGGATCGAGTATCCGGAAGTGGCAGAGTGTGATACCCCCACCTCACTCAAGGCGGAGCAAACGATTCAGCCGTTGTCGTTCGAGGATCCATCGGACCTTCCCGTCGTCGAGATGCCCCTGCAGGAGGCAGTCAACCTTGCACTGAGCAACAACCCCGTACTGCGAACGTTCAATCAGACGCTGGGCCTCGACCTCGCCTCTCAAGCGTTTTCGACCGTCTATGATCCGGCGATCGTTGCTGCATCCAATGGAGGTACCGAGGCGGCGCTGGCGGCGTTTGACGCACAGTACCAACAACAGTTGTATTGGTTCAACAATGATGTGCCGGCCAACCAGCGATTTGACCAGGTGTTCGGCCAGCCGTCGGCGTTTCGGGCCAAGTCGGCCGTGTTCAACGCCGCCTTGAGTAAGACGACCGCGACCGGCGGCAGCTTCGCGTTGCGGCACGTCGTGAACTACGATCGAAACAATCGAAACGTCAATTTCCGCGCGTTTAGCAGCACGTTCACCGGATGGCTGGAAGCCGAATGGCGACAACCGTTGCTGCAAGGTGCCGGCACCACTTACAACCGAATCGCTGGTCCCAACTCGGTTCCCGGCCAATACAACGGCGTGCTGATCGCACGCATCAACGAGGATGTATCGTTGGCGGACTTCGAGAACTCCGTGATCCAACTTGTCTCCGATGTGGAGCAGGCTTACTGGGATCTGGTCACCGCCTATCGAGTTCTCGACACAGCGGTCAAGGCACGTGAAGCGGCGCTGCAAACCTGGCAGATTCAAAACGCGCGGTTGGAAGTTGGAACTGGGCGGGCGGACGACGAAGCCCAGGCCCGTTCCCAGTACTACCAGTTCGATTTTCAAGTCAAAGACGCACTGGCCGGAATCAATGGACTGTACGATTCCGAACAAAGGCTTCGCTACTTGATCGGATTCGTGGCAACCGATGGCCGGCTGATTCGTCCTGTCACCAACCCGACCGATGTGCGGGTCGTGTTTGATTGGGAGAGTGCCCTTGGCCAAGCGCTCGAACGGCGTGTCGAGATCCGCCGGCAAAAGCTCGCGGTGCGCCGGCGTGAACTGGAATTACTAGCCGCGAAGCTGAACTACCGCCCTCGCTTGGACTTCCTCACTCAGTACCGATTCCGCGGACTCGGCAATCACTTGATCGGTGGTAGTAGCGGCAACTTCGACAATCTGTATGCCGAGATCACCAACGGCAATTACCAGGAGTGGCAGGCGGGGATGGAAATGAACTTCCCGATCGGCTTTCGCGCCGCAGGCGTTGCGATTGCCGAAGCCAAATTGCAGCTGCGTCGAGAGCGAGCTCTCTTGGCCAACGCTGAGTATCTGGCCAGCCACAATCTCGTCGAACGCCGCACGCGATATCGAGAAGACTCACGAATTGATGGAGACCAACTACAACCGACTGCTATCGGATTTGAATCAGGTCGATGTCTTGGGCATTCGCTACGAACAGGGAAGCGACTCGATCAACTTCCTGCTGCAAGCACAACGTCAAGTCGTTGCGAGTGCCACCTACTTCTATCGCTCGCTGTCGAATTACAACCTGGCCATTCGCGACTTCCACCGTGAAAAGGGATCGCTGCTGGCCTACAACCACGTGCAACTGGCCGAAGGGCCTTGGGCGGCCGGTGCCGACTACGACGCCTATCAAGTCGGCCGGTTCCTGAATCCTCGCTTCCATCCCGAAAAGACGAGCGCTCCACGGCCGATTAGCTCCGGACCGTTCGATCCGTCGGCGATTCAAAACACCTCCGGTGGTCAAGTCGTACCGATGGGGACGGAGCCGATGAGTAACGAGCCGATGGGGGCCGAGCCCTATCCAGTGATGGTTCCGCTGCGCGATGAAGGGGCCGGCACGATCGTTCCCGAACCGCAAGCGATCGATCTCCCGACGGATCCGATCGCATCACCACCCGTTGCGCTTCCGCCTGAGATTTAACAGCGGGTTCTTCCGATCCAGCCGCTGTGCATCGCCGTGAATCTCAGGCGCTAGCCCAATGCCACTTGCCTTGCGACCAATCGGTTGGCATTTGTTAGCGGAAGGGGGCGAGCCCTCCGGTTTCTCGGTGTGACTTTGTGGTCGAGACCGGCGGCTCGCGCCGTACTGCTAGAAAGGAAGTGGCATTGGGCGCTAACGCACAGCCGCTGATGAAGCCGTCGCTAGGGTGCCGCGTCGCTTTTCGTAACGGACTCGGTAGACCGGGATTTGGTTCTGGCGACTCCGTCGTTCGAAGTGCGTGCGGTAGTCCAGGTCATGCGTCGCTTCGATCTCGTCCTCGGGTATCGGCACGCCGAACTCCGGGCGCAACCTCGGCGATCAGCTCGATGGTCTGCTCAAAGTAATCCAGCACGTCCGTCCAAAAGTGAAATCGTCCGCCGAGCCGCAGGGACCTTGAAAAGTTGCGGACGCTGGTTTCGTTGACGACGCGGCGTTTGCGATGTCGCTTCTTCCACCAAGGATCGGGAAAGTAGACGTGAACCGCTTCCAGGCTTGACGGTTCGATCCGCTCGGCAAACAGAGGCTCCGCATTGCCGCTAATCATCAAGCCGTTACCGAGCTCGGCTCGTGCCAACTTCGCCGCCGCGTGCCTGGCGTACTTGGCGATGATTTCGATGCCGACAAAGTTGTGCTCGGGAGTCGAACCGGCGGCGGTGGCCATGAACAGCCCTTTTCCCGAACCCACCTCCATCTCCAAGGGGAGGTCGTTCCCAAACAAGGTTTGACTGGAGAGCCGAGCGGGAAGATCACTCACCTCGCGCAGATGGCGGCTCAGGTCAAGATCGCGGGCGGGGCGTCGAAGGGAGCTGCGCGGCATGGTCGGAGAGCTAGCGGTGGGGTATCAGACCGATCAGATCGGCCTGGCCAATTCAAGGCATTGCCGCACATCGTAACTTCCTGGGAATTCCCTACAATGTGCGACGCCACCACTTCCACTCTCTCCAAGACGTTCGCTGCACCGATGCCGAAGGCCGACTCTGACTTCAAGGGATTCCGAATCGCCTCTCTCGAGAGTCGTCGCGCAGCGGACATGCACCGCTTGATCCAACGGATCGGTGGAGACCCGTACGTCAGTCCTTCGATGCGCGAGGTGCCCATCGAGCCGAATCGCAAGGCGATCGATTTTGCCTACCGAATGATGACCGGGCACGTCAGCATCGTGATCCTGATGACCGGTGTCGGCTTTCGCTACCTGATCAAGGCGATCGAACGCCACATGGATAAGCAACGTTTTCTCGATTCGCTTTCCGACGTGATCACGATCTGTCGCGGTCCCAAGCCGGCCGCCGCCATGAAGGAGTATGGGCTCACACCGACCCACCGCGTTCCCGAGCCGAACACCTGGCGAGAACTGCTGCAGACGATCGACGCTCAGGTTCCGATTTCCAACCAGATCGTCGGCTTGCAGGAGTATGGGATCACCAATGCGTCCCTGATCGCCGGTTTGGAAGCACGCGGGGCGATCGTGGAACCGCTGCGAGTGTACGGCTGGGAGTTCCCGGAGGACACCGGACCACTGGAAGAGAACGTCAAGGCGCTGGCCGCCGGTCAGCGAGACATGTTGCTTCTGACCAGCGCTCATCAGATCGTCAACATGCTGCGGATGGCCGAGCAATTGAAGATTGTCGATCAGCTGCGCGACGGTTTGCATCGCACGGTGATCGCATCGATCGGTCCGACCACCTCGCAGATGCTTGAGGAATGTGAGATCCACGTCGATCTGGAACCGAGCCATCCCAAGATGGGGCACCTGGTTACCGAAGCGGCCCAGCGCGGTGTGCCTCTGATCGAATCCAAGAAACGCTGGCAGATCGCCAGCCCGAGTGTCGAGCCAATGGAACATCCTTCCAACAACAGCCTGTTCATGCGGGCCTGTCGCGGTGAGTCGACCGAACGCACTCCGGTGTGGATGATGCGACAGGCCGGACGCTACATGGCAGAATACCGAGAAGTCCGTGCCAAACAGTCGTTTCTCGAGCTGTGCCGCAATCCAACACTCTGCAGTGAGGTGATGTGCACGGCCGTGGATCGGCTCGGTGTCGACGCCGCCATCATCTTCTCGGATCTGCTGCCGATCTTGGTGCCGATGGGCTTTGATCTGGAATTTGCCCAAGGGGATGGGCCGGTCATTCACAACCCGGTGCGAGATGCCGAGGGGGTCGAGAAGGTTCGCGAGCTGGAGAATCCTCAAGAGCTGGATTTCGTCTACGAAACCGTTCGCCAGACCCGCGCCGATCTGCCCGAGTCGATCCCTTTGATCGGCTTTGCAGGCTCGCCGTTCACGCTGGCCAGCTATGCGATCGAAGGAGGTGGCAGCCGTCAGTACCTGCACACCAAGAAGCTGATGCGGGGCGACGACGGCGGCTGGGAGATGTTGATGGAAAAACTCTCGTTTGCCATCACCGTCTACTCTGAACCTGCAGATTGCCGCCGGCGCCCAATGCGTGCAACTGTTCGATAGTTGGGCCGGATGCCTTTCGCCCTTGGACTATTCCAAGTACGTGCTGCCCTGGATGAAACGAATCATCGCCGGGATTACCCCCGGCGTGCCGGTGATCAATTTTGCGACCGGCAACCCCGAACTGCTGCCGCTGCTGCGGGGCGATCGGCGAACGGTCGTCGGCGTCGATTGGCGGATCCCACTCGACGTCGCCTGGCAGCGGATCGGGCATGATTGCTCGGTCCAAGGCAATCTGGATCCCGCCGTGCTGTTGTGCGATCCCGATGTGATTCGCGAAGAGGTCGGGCGGCTGCTCGATTCCGTCTCGGGTCGACCCGGGCACATCTTCAACCTGGGTCACGGCATCCACAAAGAGACACCGGTCGAAAACGCGATCGCCCTGGTCGAGGCGGTCAAGGATCTGTCGCAGCGATGAGGCGAGCGGCAGATATCCAAGCCTCCCAGACTGGCCCTGCCACGTCGCCGCTCCCCGGTTGTGATGCCTGTGCGGGAAATAGTGAGAGCCCAACAGAACATTGCGTTCGTCACAGTCACGATGCCGATGCACAGCAGATGAGTCTCCTTACCTCTCCATCTGCGGGAAATTCACCAATGTGGCGATCACTCTTTATCGCGCTCGGAATCATGGCGATCATCGTTGGCTTCGAATGCCTCGTCATCGAAAGCGCAGACATCTACTCGGCCAAGGGCACCAACGCCCGGAGCTTCATGAACCCGAGCGGGAACCCCTCGGCGAGCGTCCAGGAATGGCGACCCAAGGAGTGGTTCCCTGGGCATTCCTGAGTGCTGGCGGGATCACCATCCTGTACGCGTTCACCCTTCCCAAGCGTTGGTACGGATCCCCTGCGGGCTGAAGTCTCGCGATCGCGGGTTGACGAACGAATCGACCGATGCCTACCTTGCATTAATCGGATTTCACCCCCGGGTCCGTATTATTAGTTTTTCTAATGGGTAGGCGTCCTTGCACTTTCGTACGCTGGAGCTCTTTTGCACGATTGCCGAGCAACGCAGCTTTTCCAAGGCTGCGGCGGCCATCATTTGACGCAGAGCGCCGTGAGCCAGGCGATGCAGCACTTGGAAGAGTCGGTCGGGGTGCAGCTGATCGACCGCTCCAAGCGGCCGCTGGTGTTGACCGCCGCGGGCAAGACTTACTTGAGCGGGTTGCGAGGGATTCTGCGGAGCTACGAGCGTTTGGAGCGCGAGGTTCGCAGCACCAGCAAGCAGCTCAGCGGACAGATCACGGTGGGCACGATCGTCTCGGTGGGCCTGAGTTACATGCCCGAGGCGTCGGAGGCGTTTGCCCGGCTTCATCCGGAGGTCGACGTCAAGACCGAGTTTGGGACCAACGATCGGGTCTTCGAGATGACGACCGAGGGAGAGGTCGATTTTGGTCTGGTCAGTTTCCCCCGCAGCACCAAGCAACTGCAGTACGTCTTGTGGCAGCAGGAGCCGATGCGGATCGTCTGTTCGGCCGAGCATCCGCTGGCGGCGCAGCACGAAGTCACGTTGTCGCAGCTCGCGTCGCTTGGACATGATCGGTTTCGACCGCGCCCTGCAGCTTCGCCAAGAGATCGATCAGTGTTTGGCGCGGGCAGGCATCGAAGTCAACGTGCGGATGGAGTTCGACAATGCGGACTCGATGGTTCGTGCGATTCAAGCCAACCGGGGCATTGGGATTTTGCCGGAAGCGGCGGTCCGCCGCGAAACGGCCAATGGCTCGTTGCGAGTCGTGGCGTGTCGAGAGTTTCGCATGACGCGTCCTCTGGGCATCATCTTCCGTCGATCGGGTCGCCTCAGCAGAGCCGCCAGTGAATTCGGCTCGCTGCTCCTCGGTCGGCCCTTGGAATCGGGAAACCGAAGTAAGTCCGGCAGCGGGAAGCTGTCCGTGGAAAGCGGCACAATCGACGCCGGGACCGGCACGTCGGTTGTCGCCTGAGGCAAGCAGCGGAGAGTTGGGAAAGGCGACGAGCGCCGCTGGTGCTTCGCTCGTCTGATCGCGACTCGCAACTTGTTCAGGCGAAGGGAATCACAGCAACACTTGGCAAGACAGGTCGAACCGATGAAAGACGAAATGAACAACCTCTTCCACCTTCCGCCCGCTCAAGGCCTGTACGATCCCGAGCAAGAGAAAGATGCGTGCGGTGTCGGCTTCATTGCTCACATCAAGGGTGTTCCCAGCCACCAGAATGTGCTGGACGCCGACACGATCTTGCGCAACATGGATCATCGTGGTGCTTGCGGTTGCGAGCCGAACACGGGGGACGGTTCGGGGATCCTGTGCGGTTCGCCTCACAAGTTTCTGCGGAAGGTTGCCAAGCGGGATCTGGGTGTGGAGTTGCCCGAGCCGGGACGGTTTGCCGCCGGTCTGGTCTTCCTGCCACAGGATGTGGACGAGCGTGAGGAATGCAAGCGGACGATCGAGTCGCTGATTGCCGAAGCGGGCCAAACGTTGATTGGTTGGCGAGACGTGCCGCAGATGACCGATCTGGCAGACGTCGGTCCCACGGCGCGACGTAGTGAGCCGATGATCGAACAGATCTTTGTCGGCGCCGCCGATGGACTCGAGGGGGATGCCTTTGACCGCAGTCTTTATCTGATCCACAAGCAGGCCAGTCATCGGCTGCGCGGCAGCGACAAGCTCAAGCAAGCGTTGATGTTCTACATCTGTTCGCTCAGCACCAAGGTGATCATTTACAAGGGAATGCTGACGCCGGCGCAGGTCCTGCCCTATTTCCCCGATCTTCGTGACGAGGATTTTGAAACGCATCTGGCGATGGTGCACAGTCGCTTTTCCACCAACACGTTTCCAAGTTGGGATCGTGCCCAGCCGCTTCGCTTCATGAGCCACAACGGCGAAATCAACACGTTGCGGGGCAACAAGAACTGGATGCGTGCCCGCGAGGGATCGGCCAAGAGTGAACTGTTCGGTGACAAGTTGCCGAAACTGTTTCCCGTCGTCGAGCCTCACTGCAGCGACTCCGGAACGTTCGACAACGTCTTGGAATTCTTGCTGATGAATGGGCGTACGCTGCAAGAAGCCATCATGATGATGGTTCCCGAGGCGTGGCAGAAGCACGAGACGATGCCCGAGGAGAAACGGGCCTTCTACGAGTACTTTTCCTGTTTGATGGAGCCCTGGGACGGACCGGCTTCGATCGCGTTTACCGATGGTCAATACATTGGCGCGACGCTGGACCGCAACGGATTGCGACCGAGTCGTTACTACATCACCCATGACGACCGCGTGATCATGGCCAGCGAAGTCGGCGTGTTGCCGGTCGAGCCCGAACTGGTCAAGGAAAAGGGACGGCTTCAACCAGGCAAAATGTTCCTGGTCGATTTCAAACGGGGGCGTTTGATTCCCGACGAGGAATTGAAGTCAGAGTTTGCTCGCAAGAAGCCTTATGCCGAGTGGCTCAAGGAGCAACGAATCCGGCTGTCCGACCTGCATCCTGAAAGCGAGCCGCATGGTTTCGAAAGCGAGACGCTGCTGCCCCGCATGCAGGCGTTTGGCTACACCAGCGAAACGATGAACTTCATGCTGCGTCCGTTGGTGGAGCAGTTGCGTGATCCGGTTGGTTCGATGGGCAACGACAGTGCGCTGGCTTGTTTGAGCGACAAACCACGGATGATCTATGACTACTTCAAGCAGCTCTTTGCTCAGGTGACCAACCCGGCGATCGATTCGATCCGCGAAGAGGTGATCATGTCGCTGGAGTGCTATATCGGGCCGGAGCAGAACCTGCTCGATGCGACGCCGGAACATTGTCACCGTTTGTTGGTGGATCACCCGATCCTGACCAACGAAGAGATTGCAGCCCTCAAACACGTCAATTACGAGGGTTGGAATAGTCGCGTGATCGACATCACGTTTGACCGCAGCGAGGGCAAAGCGGGCTTGCAGAAAACGCTCGACCGGATTTCAGCCGAGGCGGAAGCCGCCGCCGACGATGGGATTCAGCTGGTTGTGCTGACCGATCGCGCGGTCAGTCACGATCGCGTTCCTGTCAGCGCGCTGTTGGCCGTCGGGGCGGTCCATCATCATCTGGTCACGCATGCCAAGCGGACACGAATCGGTCTATTGATCGAGACCGGGGAAGCTCGCGAGGTGCATCATCATTGTTTGTTGATCGGTTACGGGGCCGACGCGATCAATCCGTATCTGGCCTTCGAGTCGCTTTGGCAGGCACGTCGAGACGGTTTGATGGATCCCAGCCTCGACGACGACAAGGTGGTCGCCGGCTATCGCAAGGGAGTTGCCAAGGGGATGCTCAAGGTGATGGCCAAGATGGGCATCAGCACGCTGCAGAGTTACAAGGGCGCCCAGATCTTTGAAGCGCTCGGACTCAAAGACGAAGTGATCAACAAGTGTTTTGTCGGCACCGCCAGTCGCGTGCAAGGGGTTTCCTTTGACGTGATCGCTGAAGAAACACTTCGCCGCCATCAGCTTGGATTCCCGGAGAAGCCGGACGACCAATTGCGCCAACTCCCGAACCTTGGCGAGTTTCATTGGCGTGCCGAGGGGGAGAAGCATGCCTGGTCGCCCCAGTCGATTTCGAGTTTGCAGATGGCAGCGAGAAACAACGACGAGGATGCCTATTGGAAATTTGCTCACACAATCAACGAGGACAGCCGCTCGCGCTGCACGCTTCGCGGTTTGTTGGAGTTCGATGAAAGTGCCGTCACCGCCATCCCGCTCGATGAAGTGGAGCCGGCCAAAGAGATCGTCAAGCGATTCTGTACCGGGGCGATGAGCTTCGGCAGCATCAGCGCCGAATCGCACGAGACGCTGGCGATTGCCATGAACCGCCTGGGCGGGAAGAGCAATACGGGCGAAGGTGGCGAAGATCCGGATCGTTATCCAACGATGGGCAATGGAGACTCCAAGCGGTCCGCGATCAAGCAGGTCGCCTCGGGACGCTTTGGCGTGACGATCGAATACTTGACCAACGCCGATGAGATTCAGATCAAGATCTCGCAGGGGGCCAAACCTGGTGAAGGTGGCGAGCTTCCCGGTAAAAAGGTCGACAAGAACATCGCGCGGATTCGCTACAGCACGCCGGGCGTGGGCTTGATCAGTCCGCCGCCGCACCACGACATCTACTCGATCGAGGACCTCGCCCAACTGATCCACGACCTGAAAAACGCCAATCGATCGGCGCGGATCAGTGTCAAGCTGGTGAGCGAAGTGGGAGTTGGGGTGATTGCCTCGGGGGTTGCCAAAGCGCACGCCGATCACATCCTGATCTCAGGTGACACCGGGGGAACGGGCGCGTCGCCGCTGACCAGCATCAAGCACGCCGGTCTGCCCTGGGAGTTGGGCATTGCCGAGACGCATCAGGTTTTGGTGCTCAACAATTTGCGCAGCCGGGTCGTGTTGCAGACTGACGGTGGATTGAAGACAGGACGCGATGTGGTGATCGCGGCGCTGCTGGGTGCCGAGGAATTTGGCTTTTCGACCGCGCCGCTGATTACCCTCGGCTGCATCATGATGCGGAAGTGCCACTTGAATACCTGTCCCGTGGGCATCGCGACCCAGGATCCGGAACTGCGCAAGAAGTTCACCGGCAAGCCTGAGCACGTCGTCAACTACTTGTTCATGGTGGCCGAGGAAGCGCGGCGGATCATGGCCAAGCTCGGCTTCCGCACCATCGATGAAATGGTGGGTCACTGTGAGGTGTTGAAGACCGACAAGGCGATTCGGCACTGGAAGGCCGACGGTTTGGATTTGACTTCCGTGCTGTTGCCCGCGCGAAGGCCGCGTCCCGACGTTGACGTCATCTGCTCGCAGGCACAGGACCACGGACTGGAAATGTCACTGGACTTGACGGTGTTGCTGGATGCGGCGCAGCCCGCTCTCGAAAAAGGTCAGCCGGTTGTGATCGAGACTCCGATCGTCAACATCAACCGGACCGTCGGCACCATTCTCAGCAACGAGGTGGCGAAACGTTATGGTCAGGCCGGGCTGCCTGACGAGACGATCCGCATCGAATTGACGGGATCAGCCGGTCAAAGCCTCGGCGCCTTTCTCTCGCATGGCATCACCATCCGATTGGAAGGTGACGCCAATGACTACGTCGGCAAGGGGCTCAGTGGCGGACGCCTGATTATCTATCCGCCGCGGCAAAGCACCTTTGTTCCGGAGGAAAACATTCTGATTGGAAACGTTTGCCTGTACGGCGCGACCAGCGGCGAGGCGTTCTTCCGCGGACGGGCCGCCGAACGGTTCTGCGTTCGCAACAGCGGTGCTCGCACGGTGATCGAAGGGGTCGGCGATCACGGATGCGAATACATGACCGGCGGACGGGTCGTCGTGCTGGGGCCGACCGGACGAAACTTTGCCGCGGGGATGTCGGGTGGCATCGCCTATATCTGGGATCGCAAAGGGAACTTCAATCTCAACTGCAATCTTGCCACGGTGGCCCTCGAGTCCATTGAAGCGGGCGAGGAAGAAGCGGAAGTCAAAGAACTGATCGCGAAGCATCTCGAGTTCACCGGCAGCACCGTCGCTGCGACCGCCCTGGATAACTGGGATCAGTTCTTGTCGCAGTGCGTCAAGGTGATGCCGACAGACTTCAAACGCGTTCTGCAAGCAATGAAGCAAGAGCAGGAGCCGGCCACGGCCTAGGCGACGTTCCAGATCGCCGCCAGGCAAGGTCTTGAATAGGAAGACTCGCTGCTGGCGAGTTTCGAGAGACAACCGAACACATCACTCCAACCAACGCAGCACTTGACATGGGAAAACCAACTGGATTCAAAGAGTTCGACCGCAAGAAGGTACCGTGGCGTTTGCCAGTCGTTCGCGTCAATGATTACGACGAGATCTATACCGAGCCACGAGTCGATCATCTGCGTGAGCAAGGCGCTCGATGCATGGATTGCGGCGTACCGTTCTGTCAGTCGACAACCGGATGTCCGATCGACAATTTGATTCCGGAGTGGAACGACCTGGTCTACAACGATCGCTGGAAGGAAGCGAGCGAGCGGTTGCACAAGACCAACAACTTCCCAGAGTTTACCGGACGGACTTGCCCGGCTCCCTGCGAAGGCTCCTGCGTGCTGGGCATCACCAACCCGCCCGTGACGATCAAGAACATCGAAAACGCAATCGTTGATCGGGCCTGGGAGGAAGGCTGGATCCAACCGCATCCCCCCAAGTCGCGCACCGGAAAGAAGGTCGCGATCGTCGGCAGTGGGCCAGCCGGGTTATCGGCCGCCGACCAATTGAACCAGGTGGGCCATGCAGTCACGGTCTTTGAGCGTGCTGATCGGATCGGGGGACTGCTTCAATATGGGATTCCCAACATGAAGCTCTCCAAGGAAGCGGTGCAGCGTCGTGTCGACAAGATGACGGTCGAAGGGGTGACGTTCCGCACCGGCGTGAACGTCGGTGCGGATGTCGAACCCAAGCAGTTGTGCAGCGAGTTCGATGCGGTCCTATTGGCTTGCGGTGCGACCAAGCCGCGCGATTTGCCGATTCCCAATCGTCAGGCCAAAGGGGTTCATTTCGCAATGGAATTCCTGACCGCCAACACCAAGCAGATGGTGCATGGCGATTCCGTCGAGGACCAATTCATCAGCGCTGAGGGAAAGGATGTGATCGTCATCGGCGGTGGTGACACCGGGACCGACTGTATCGCGACCAGCATTCGTCATGGTTGTCGTAGCCTGGTCAACTTCGAATTGCTTCCCAAGCCACCCGAAGAGCGAGCCGATGACAATCCATGGCCCGAGTGGCCGCGTGTCTTCCGCGTTGACTATGGGCACGAAGAATCCTCTGCCAAATTCGGCCGCGACCCGCGCGAGTACCAAATCCTCAGTAAGGAGTTCCTGATCGATGACCTGGGGAATCTTCGTGGGATCAAAACGGTGCAAGTCGAGTGGCACAAGAACGAGCAAGGTGGATGGTCGATGACCGAGCTCAAGGACAGCGAAAAGGAGTGGCCTGCTCAATTGATCTTGTTGTCCATGGGTTTCCTCGGGCCGGAACAGTACGTGGCCGAAGCACTCGGTTTGGAAGTGGATGCTCGCAGTAATTTCCAAGCGATCCACGGCCGGTTTGCAACCAACATCGAGGGCGTGTTTGCCGCCGGCGACTGTCGTCGCGGTCAAAGCCTGGTGGTTTGGGCGATCAACGAAGGTCGCGGTGCGGCTCGGGCCATCGACGTGTTCTTGCAGGGCAGCAGCAACCTGCCTGCCCCTGGCTTGACGCAGGGGACTTCCATGGAAGTCAGCACGGTCTGAGCCTGGGCGACCATCCGCAGGCAGCCCGTGCTGTATCGAAACTTGTACGCTGGGCTCGAAAGTCCATCGCACGGCTCGTAGGTTTCGCCCGAACCCCGAACCTCTCCATTTTGCCAGTTAATTTCCGCTCAGACCGATTCTGGGCAAAGCTGACATTGACATTTTTCCCGTTGGCGTTTTACCGTCCGACCACGAGCGGTAAAGGACTGGATGGTTTGCGAAGACTTTGCCGGTTTTTTTGGATTGGTCACGCGCCGAGTTCCGATGAACGTCACAGGGGTTCATTTCGGAATCGAAGTGTCAAAGGTTGGCAGGATGCTGAACAGAAACACGAAACAGACATTCATCTTGGCGGCGTTGTTCGCCTCTTCAGCCCTGGTGCTGAGCGGTTGCCGCAGTATGCCAGGGGCTGGCATGTTCGGCATGCGCAGCGAGCCCTCGGCTGAAGCGCTGGCCGGCAACGGGCCGACAGTCACGTACCCGGCTCCGCCAAGTGCCACCGCGACGCCGGAAGCGATTGCGTCGGTCGCCGGTGGAACCGCGACCTCGAAACCCAAAATCAGTTCAACACCGAGCAAGCCGACGACGGCTCAGGTCGCTGGATTCGACGTGTCACCTGGTTATGCGACGCAGGCAACCAACATGGCGGCGGCGCAAGCCAATGGGATCGACTCGGGTAGCAACTTGACGAAGCCAGCCACGTTTGACGACCCGTCGATCGACGTGACCAAGCCGTCGAGCTACGCGTTCGGCGCCAAAGCAATCACACCCAAACAGGATTCGCTGGCTTCCCCAGGATCGTCCTACGCGCTTCCCGGCAGCTCCGCCGTGGCCTCCGCGACGGCTCCTTTGACGACGCCTTCGACGACCAGTTCGTTCGCTCCACCTCCCGTCACTTCAACGGTTGCGACCAAACCGGTCCCCAGCGCGACGCAGGGATTCACGCTGCCCACCGATTCGCCGTCGTTCGCTGCGATCGCGCCGCCTGCGACTGCCACCGGCACTGCGATCAGCCCGACCAACGAGTCGTCAACGATTGCCAGCATCATGCCGCCAACAACGGCAACAGGTTCCGAACCTGGACCGGCTGCCGCGCAAGCCCCCTCGTTCTCGACGGCCAGTGCGGCGACAGGATACACGGCTCCATCGACGACGAATGTGTTGCCGGCATCGTTTGGTGTCGACGGCGTGACGTCAGAAGGTTACATGCCTGGCAGCACGGGAACCAATTCGGGTTATCCGACCGGTGGGACGACACCGACAACCAGTGGATCGTTCTATCGCTAGGCGACCCCTTTACCAGCAGATCCGATCGGCGTCGAAAATGGGACCTTCAACGCATGTTCGTTTGTAGTCCCATTCCTCTGGTCCGTCTTGTCGGACCTGTGCCACGCAGGAAAAGCAGATGCCGATGCCGCAGGCCATCGGGGTCTCCATCGAGACCTGACAATCGACCGAGGCGTCGCGGCAGATCGATGCGACTTTCTCCATCATGATCTCGGGTCCGCAGGTCGCCACGCGCACCCTCTCGCCGCTCGGTATGCTCGCCAGCGAGTCGGCAAGCACGTCTGGGACAAGTCGCTGCTGGCCTTCCGATCCGTCGTCGGTACAGAGCGTGACGTCGAATCCGGCGCGGCGAAAGTCATCGACGCCGGCAAGTAGTCCTTTGCGTCTGGCTCCGTAAATCAGCTCGACATGCGTTTGGCCCATCCGCCAACTCTCGGAGGATTGCCAAAACCTTGTTGGCCGGCCGCTTCACGACCGAGCAGCAGCATCGGCGTCTGTCCGATGCCACCGGCGACCATGATCAAGCGATCGCACGATCGATTCGCGAAACCGTTTCCCAGCGGGCCCCAAAGGGTTACCGAGGTTCCCAGCGGTGCCTTGGCCAGGGCGGTCGTCATGGTTCCTTTCCGCAGGTAGACCAGATCGATCCAGGTCGGCTCACCCTGATCATTGGCGATCACGTCGTAGACCGCCAAGGCGCGGCCGATCAGCGGTGCGTCGGTTCCACTGAGCCGCACCATGACGAATTGCCCCGGAAGCAACGCTTTGGCGATCTGGTCCGCAGCGAGACGCATCAGGAACGTGTCGTCAGCAATCTGTTCGTTGCGCACCAGTGGCGTTTCAAGCTGGTGCATGGAATCGGCGTAATAGTCAGCGTGTAGTTTTGACATCACGGTTTCCGTCTCTTCTTCTTCGCGCCGGAACGAGGCTTGCCGCTAACCCCTTTCGACGGATACTTCTTACCAACGCCTTTGCCGGTCCCCTTGCTGCCACCTGGCCCGCTGGAGCGGCCGCCGGACTTCGGTCGACTTGATCGCTTGGACTGTTTCTTGGTGCCGCGCCGCGACTTGCTCTTTTCATCGCCTTCTGGCGACGGATCGGCTCCGATGATCACGCCCGACGAACGGGATTCGCCCAGGCTGTACGGAAACTTGCCGGCCGGTGTCTGCTGTTCGTCTCGGGACTTCTTGATCGGGCGACGTCCCGGCCCCGTGGGAGCAGGGCGAGCGCCCCGCTTCTTCGCACCCCGCCCTTGTGCGCCCCGCTTCTTTGCATGCTGAGACTTTTTGTGTGGACGATCGGTGCCGTCCGAGTCGGCGGCCCGTTCGGTCGCCATCCAGAGTTTTTCCACTTCCCCGGGTGTGACGATACGATAGGCACCCGAGGGTACGTCTCCCAAGCGGAGTGGACCGACGGCGATCCGTCGCAGCTGTTGCACCTTGTGTCCGAGTCGCGCCAGAATTCGCCGGATCTCGCGGTTCTTGCCTTCCTTCAGAATGATCTCCATCTCGGTGGCGCGGCTGCGGGACTTGAGCAGCTTGGCACCTTCGACTTTGACAAAGCCTTCGGCGATGTAGATTCCTTGCCGCATCTTCTTCATCGTCTCGCCGTCCACCTTGCCCGCCACGGTGACGCGGTAAACCTTGCGGACGCCAAACTTGGGATGCGTCAGTTTCTGTGCCAGTTCACCATCGTTGGTCAGCAGGATCAGCCCTTCGCTGGAACGGTCGAGCCGACCCACCGGAAAGACGCGCTCATCAGGCGGGACCAGGTCGATGACCCGTGGCCGCCCATGGGGGTCACGATTGGTGGTCACGAATCCGACCGGCTTGTTGACCGCGTAATAGACGAGCTTTTGCTTTTTCAGCGGCACACCGTCCACCCGCACCTTTTGGGTCGCGGGATCAACGGTGGTGCCCAGTTGCGTGATGACTTCACCATCGATGTCGACCCGCCCGGTCTCGATCAAATCCTCACATTGTCGTCGGCTGCCGAAACCCGCCGAAGCCAGCAGCCGCTGGAGTCGCATCGGTTGACCAGTTGGCGATCCGTCTTGGCGGACGGATCGATTGCGTTTCGAAGCGGACTTGCGTGGCATGATGGTATCGGCGAGAGAGATCCCGGAAGTGGGGACTCAAACCTACCAGAACGATGCCAGCTTGGTTAGCGGCCGAGCCACGGCATGTGGTCGGGAACGATTCGGTTCCGTACCGGCTCGGGGAGCGGCTGCTGGTAACTGGGCGGTCGATCTGCCGCTTCGTACGGTGCGATGTCGTTTTGGGGAAACGGATCATGCACCACCGCGTCGGCCTGCTGCTGTTTCATCGGGCCAGGCGGCGATAGGAACTGGTGGCCTCGGCAGCCGGCCAAGGAGGTCAGTGCGAGAACCAGCGCGACGCCCCACAGAATGTTTCGAGATTGGCGCGGCATGGTCGCGAGTCCTTTCAGAAGATGATTGGGAGGATGTCGAGCGTACGAAGTTGGAGGTGGCAGGGCCAAGAGGAATCCGCTGCCTTGGCCTCCGCGCATCGAAACGCTCAGCGTACGTCATCGTGATTTCGCTCATCCCCCGATGAACCTTGTTCAGGACTTGGATCCAGATTGTTTCACGCTGGTTCGGGTTGAGGCAAAGATGCGATTCAATCTGGTAAGTGCATGCTGAGCACCACGCTTGACGCCTCGACCTGAAGGTCACAGGCGGGCATGCTCGCGGGAAGCAACAAAGTTTCACCCGTCCGCAGAGTCACGACTTCCGAATCAACTCGCAAGATCGCCGTGCCTTGTGGAACGGTCATGATGTGAAACTTCTCGTCGCCGCCTACCTGATCTTGGCCCTGGAGCATCGCCTGTAGCACGAACTTGTCGCATGCAACCAGCGACTGCCAACCAAGGGTGGTGAGATCCGCTCGCTGCGGATGCACCGGACCGCTGTCGTAATCGGTGACCTCCAAGCTCTCACGAACATGCAGCGGACGGGGCTTGCCGTCGGCGCCGAGTCGATTCCAATCGAACAACCGAAAGGTCGTATCGCTGGATTGTTGGATCTCGGCAACGAGCAGGCCGGCGCCGAGCGCGTGGACGGTTCCGGCCGGGATGAAGACAACATCGCCGGGCTCGGGATGAAACGCGTGCAGCACCTGTTCCGTCTCACCCGCCTGAATCGCCCGCTCCAGAAGCCTCCGGTCGACCCCCGGTTTGAGACCAGCATAGATCAGGCTGCCCGGATCCGACGCGACGATGTACCACGCCTCGGTCTTACCCAGGTCGGGCGTTTCCATGGCCAGCCCGTAAGCGTCATCCGGATGCACTTGGACCGACAACACGCGATTGCAATCCAGGTACTTCAGCAAGAGCGGAAAGGAGTCCACCGACACACCGCTGCCCAGCAGCCAATCGGGAGACTCCGCGATCAGCTGGGCCAGCGAGCGGCCGGCGAGGACACCGTTGGCGACGATACTCTGATCGTCCCCGTGGTCGACCACTTCCCAGCTCTCGGCATAATCGGAACCTGGTCCGATCGGCTTTCCCAGCTGATCCCCCAGGCGTCGGCCGCCCCAAATGGTGCGTTTGAGGATCGGTCGAAAACGGAGTGGATAGGGCTTCATTTTCCAGGAGTCCTGCCCGCGAAAAATGGGGGCGGCGATGACAAGATGCGGACAAAAACATAACTACAAGGGTCGGCGCGGGCGAAATCCGCCTCGGCTGTTACACTAGGCCAAGAGAATCGGTGCTGCTGGGAACGCGTTGCAAGCGTCGACAGCCTCACCGGGACTGCTGGGGTTCCTGAACCTCTGGCAGGATCGGCACTGTTTTCTCACGCCCCATTGCGACCCTTGGCGTCGGATTCCTTCGTTACCTCCCCTCGCTCACTGTTTCATACCATCTGAGGTTTCCCTCGTGGACCGACTGGCCCGCCCTAAAGACGACCTTTTCGAAAATTCAACCATGACCTTCGGGGAGCACCTCGAGGAGCTTCGTCATTCGTTGGTCCGCGCGATCATGTGGCTGGCCGCAGGTTTGGTGATCGGACTTTTCTTCGCCGACCGGGTCATCCTGTTTGTGCAAACTCCGCTGCAGAGCGCGATCAGGAATTTCAATGCGGACCGAGACCTTTATCAACTCGGTTACGATCCGAGCGATGAGGCGAACCAACCGCTGCACGATTTTCTGGCGGCCAATGCTCTGGTCTGGGAGATCGTGTACGACATTCCGGAGGAGTTGCAGACGCTGACAATGGATGCCGTCGTGCCCCCAGCGAAGGCCAACGCCCCATCGCAGGGGGACGCAGCCGCAGCAGGAGATGCAGACGAAGCGAAAGAAGCTCCGGTCGAGATTGTGACCGGGACGATTGAGCCGGTCGAGATGGCGAAACTGCTTCAGTCCTTACCGAATCCCGAGGCCTTGAAACCGAAGGTCCAGCTACGTCAGAACAAGACCGGCTTGAGTTCGCTCAAGATGGAAGAGCCGTTCATGATCTGGGTCAAAGCAGGCTTGATTGTCGGCGCGGTGCTTGCTTCCCCGATGATCTTTTATCACTTGTGGACGTTCGTGGCGGCGGGGCTGCATGCGCACGAACGCAAATACGTGTACCTCTATTTGCCAGTCAGCGTGATTCTCTTTGTGTCGGGCGTTGTCTTGGCATTCTTCTTGGTACTGAACTACGTCCTGGCTTTCTTGCTCGCGTTCAACGGCAGCATGGATGTTGCGATCGAGCCGCGGTTGACTTACTACGTCAACTTCGTGCTGTTGCTGCCGCTCGGATTCGGAATCGCCTTTCAATTGCCGCTGGTGATGTTGTTCCTGCAGCGGATCGGATTGTTTGAGACCGAGGCCTACATTGCCAGTTGGAGGATTGCGGTGTTAGTGATCTTCGTCATCTCCATGATTTTGACGCCCGCCGACGTGACGAGCATGTTTGCGATGGCAGTGCCGCTGGTCTTCCTGTATGGACTCGGGATTCTGATGTGCAAGTTCATTCCACGGGGACGCGGATTGGGAAGTGACGCCTACGATCCGGCTTAGCCGGATGATGCCGCTTGCGGATTCCCGAGCGACTGCTACAACCACGACGAGCAAGCGAGTGTGTCTCGTGCGCGCTACGGACACACTCGCTTGCGCGTCGTGCGTGTATCTTGCTGTCGTCTTTCGCGTGTCAACTTCCGCTGCGGCGTTGCCATGCCCAGCCGTTCAAATGTCCGACCCTGCCGGTGGACGGGTGTTGCCATTCACGGCGCAATCTGCAAACCGGGTTTCCATGATGCGCCTGCGGCGAACGGCGCCTTTGTGGGTCAGTTCCCCGTCGCTCTCGCTCAGTGGCGGTTGAAAGGCGTGAATCTCGCAGTCACGAAGACCGTCCATGCGTTCCAAGATGCTGCGGATCTCTTTGGCAACTCGCTCAGGGTGGCAGGTCTCCTCGGCATCGAACCAGAGTTCCAATCGGTTCCGCCGAACAAGCAACGCATGACGCACTCCGTCCACGTGTCCGACTGCTTGTTCGACAGTCGCAGGATGAATCTTCCGGGCTGAGTTCATAACGATCACGTCATCGACGCGGCCGAGGATGCGGACTTGACCGCTCCGGGGGTCGACCTCGACGTGATCACCAGTCGCCAGCCAGCCGTCGGGGTCGATGCGATTCGCTGTGGCCGCACGATCGTCCCAGTAGCCAAGCATCACGTGGGGGCCGCGCACCAGCAACTGTTGGTCGTCGATCTTCGATTCCCAGCCCGTGACAAAGCGACCGACATAGCCGGGCGTGGCATCGTCGGGCGTCGCGCTGCAGATCACTGGCGACGTTTCGGTCAGTCCATAACCCTGAATGACCGTCACGCCGCGCTGCTGCCATCGATCAAACGCTGATGCGTGGAGGGCCGCACCGCCGCACCCGAGAAGTCGTAGTCGGTCCAGCCCACGCAGGTCTGGATCGTCAAGCATTCGGTAAGCGATCGAGGGGACGACATTGATCAGCGTGGGATCGACCAGCGGTGCCAGACGCTCAAGGCCGTCATAGCCCAGCGAGATCGCCAGGACGCAGCCACTGAGTAGCCACGTGCCAAAGTCGCAGGTGCGGGCGTAGGCGTGCGAAAGCGGAAGCACGCAAAGCCGAACGTCCTCTGGTGATTGGGGGACCGCGGCAAGCTTGGCGGCCGCATTCCCACAGAGATTTCGTGAGGAAAGGGTGACGCCACGGGGTACGCCGGTCGTACCGCTGGTCCAAAGCACCAGTGACGGCGCATCAGGATCAACGTGTTGGCGTTCGATCTCCGCCGTATCACTCGCCGGCGCCTGTGGCATTTCCGCAAACCGACGTCGCATCGACGGATCGATCCAAAGTCCGCCGATCTGCTTCCAACGCCGCTGAATCTCGTCGTCAGCCAGGCGGTGATCGAACGCGAACTCCACCGCGCCGAGCGACATCGAGGCCAACGCGATCACGATGTCACTGAGCGTGTTGTCGCTCGCGTGACCGATGCGACGAGGTAGCGAGGGGTGAAGTTCAAAGTGGCTTGCCAGTTGGCCGGTGGCAGCATCCACCAAGGCAGCCAACGCTGTCCAAGAGACCTGCATCGCCGATCCGTGAGGCGATTCGAAAACCAAGGCAACTCGATCGCCGTGGGATCGGACCTGGTGTCGAAACGCTTCGAGCAAACTAGAAAAGGCCACTCAGTCTCAGCCTGCTGTTGATTTAGCCGTACGATGGGCTTCCTAGCCCGTCGATCGCCAAGATTCAACATCATGCGACGGGCTAGGAAGCCCATCGTACTTAGTTTCTGAGTCGACGGGCTAGGAAGCCCATCGTACTTAGTTTCTGAGTCGACGGGCTAGGAAGCCCATCGTACTTAGTTTCTGAGTCGACGGGCTAGGAAGCCCATCGTACGGGTTTTGGGACGGGGTCGAGGGATCGCGTCGAAGTTCACTTTGCTTGCAGCATCCCCGCGCTACGCGGTGGCGCTGAGCTGATTGCGGAGCTTGGCGCCGTTGCCGGCTTGGCCGAAGGCGATCATGCGGGCGACACAAACCTGCTTCATTGCCTCGCGAGCCGGCTTCAGGTAGGCACGTGGATCGAATGCCGACGGATCGTCGTGGAAGACCTTGCGAATCGCACCGGTGATCGCCATCCGGCAGTCGGTATCGACGTTGATCTTGCGAACACCGCTCTTGATACCACGTTGGATTTCCTCAACCGGCACGCCATAGGTCTGCTTCATCTTGCCACCATACTGGTTGATGATGTCCTGAAGGTCCTGTGGCACACTGCTGCTGCCGTGCATGACCAGGTGCGTGTTGGGCAACTTGGCATGAATCTCTTCGATGCGAGACATCGCCAAGACTTCGCCGGTCGGCTTCTTGGTGAACTTGTACGCGCCGTGACTGGTGCCGATGGCAACAGCCAATGCATCGACACCGGTTTCTTCAACGAAGCGAGCGGCTTCATCGGGATCGGTCAAAAGTTGATCGCGTGACAACTCTCCGACTGCACCGTGACCATCCTCCTGTTCGCCTTCGCCCGATTCGAGCGAGCCGAGGCAGCCCAATTCGCCTTCAACGCTGACGCCCTGGGCGTGCGCGATCTTGACCACTTCGGCCGTGACGCGAACGTTGTAGTCGTAATCGGCGGGCGTCTTGCCGTCTTCCATCAAGGATCCATCCATCATCACGCTGGTGAAGCCGTTGTCGATCGCGGACTGGCACGTTGCAGGGCTGTTGCCGTGGTCCTGATGCATCACGATCGGGATGTGCGGGTAAAGTTCAGTCGCCGCCAGCATCAAGTGACGCAGGTAAGCGTCTTGCGAGTAGGCACGCGCACCGCGCGAAGCCTGGATGATCACGGGCGAATCGGTTTCCTCAGCCGCCTCCATGATCGATTGGATCTGCTCCATGTTGTTGACATTGAAAGCAGCGACGCCGTAATCGTTTTCGGCGGCGTGATCGAGGACGACTCGAAGAGGAACCAATGGCATGACTGAACCTGACGAGGAAGGATGGGACGGGTGAGAAAGCTGCAAAATCGCGAGGCCGATTATCCCCGCACCCGCCATCATCGCAAGGGTGCAGCGAAAGCTGGGCAAATCGGCTCCCCTAAGCGACCCATGTTGGCGTCGCCCTGTCCGTTATTGCGGACGCTGCACTAGCTGGAGATCGCCACTTGGCTGTAGGTCGGTCTCTCCGAGGCTCTGAACAAATTGAACCGCGGTGAATTACTGTAGGCGAGTCTCTCCGAGACTCGCACGAAACGCAGCAAAGCTACGGGTGTCCGCCTTGGAAAGGCGGACCTACAGTAGCAACCCCAATATCTTCACAGCCTCGGAGAGACCGACCTACAGCAAAGTGCCGCTGTCCAGCTAGTGGCTCTTCAACGCTGAGATTGTGAGCCGTGGGCCGTAAGGCACCGGGCCGAGATTGTGAGCCGTGGGCCGTAAGGCACCGGGCCGAGACGGACGTATTTCCCCGTCGAGAAGGCCCGGCCGCTCACGCGTCACGGCTCACAAGAACTGACTTGAAGCAGCACTAGTGCCCGCCCTTGAATCCAAGCCGCTCGATAATGGCGTCGACGTCGTAAACGCAACCCCCCCAGGTGCCGCCGCCAGCTTGCTGGAGCGCCGCCCAAAGACGCGTGTCCTCAGGCATGTCGGGGTCGACCCGCAGATCGGGGTGAGGCTCGCGAGCGGCAAGCAAGGAATCGGCGGACTCCCCTTCCGGCGCGATCAGGTCAACGTGCCCCGTCAACTCGTTGCGGTCGATCACGATTTCGATCAGGTCTCCGTCACGAACCTTCGCGATCGGACCGCCGGCAAGCGCCTCCGGCCCAACGTGGCCGATGCAGGCACCGGTGCTGACCCCCGAAAACCGAGCATCGGTCACCAACGCGACCTCTTTGCCGAAGGACAAGTACTTCAACGCAGAAGTGATCTGATACGTTTCTTCCATCCCGCATCCCATCGGTCCGCGACCGATCAGCACGATCACATCCCCCGCCTTGATCGGTTCCCCAGCCTGGCCTTTGATCGCGGCGATCGCATCACGCTCCGACGTGAACACCCGGGCCGGGCCTCGTTTGCGATAGGTCCCATCGTCGTCGATCACGGATGGATCGATCGAGGTGGACTTGATGACCGAACCTTCGGGACAGAGGTTGCCCTGTGGAAAACATACGGTGCTCGTCAGTCCGCGCCGGCGAGCTTCGGCTGGTGGGATGATCACCTCGTCCGGATCGACACCGTCGGCCGCGGCGAGATGCTCACGACAGACCTGACGTCGCTCCGAGGTCTGCCAGTGATCAAGAATCTCGTTCCATGTCATCCCGCTCACGGTGAGCGCATCCGACTTCAGTAGCCCCAGCTGCCGAAGATGCCAGGCGACTTCGGGAACGCCGCCCGCCAAGAACAGACGAACGGTTGGATGACCGACCGGACCGTTGGGAAGGCAGTCGACAAAGCGTGGAACGAGTCGGTTGATCGCTCGAAAGGCGGCAGCGTCGGGGCGAGTCAAGCCGGCTGCAGCGGCAATCGCGGGAATGTGCAGCAGCAGATTCGTGCTGCCACCGACCGCAGCATGAATCAGCATCGCGTTGTAGAAGGCATCCTCCGTGAGGACGTCCCGCAGTTTTCCCCCTCGCGCGAACATCTCGCGGGCGGCGTCGGCCGAGTCGCGAGCCAGCTTGGTCCAGATCGGCTGACCGCTGGGTGCCAGTGCAGCATGCGGGACCGTCATTCCCAAGGCTTCGGCAACGACCTGGCTCGTCGCTGCTGTTCCCAGGAATTGGCAGCCGCCGCCAGGAGTTCCACAGGCGCGACAACCTTCCAGTGAGGCCTCTTCCAGCGACATTTCACCGCGACTGTAGCGGGCGCCGATCGTTTGTACCTTGCCAGCGTCTTCGCCGACCGTTGGCGGCAGCGTGACGCCACCTGGGACCAATACGTTGGCAAGATCGCCGCAACCTGCGATCGCCATCATCATGGCCGGAAGACCCTTGTCGCAGGTCGCGATTCCGATCACACCTTTGCGTCGCGGCAACGAACGAATCAATCGTCGCATCACCATCGCCGCGTCGTTGCGATAGGGAAGCGAGTCGAACATGCCCCGCGTTCCCTGGCTTCGTCCATCACAGGGGTCGCTCACGAAGGCGGCAAACGGAACGCCGTCATGCTGCGAGATCTGTTCCGCGGCAGCCTGGACCAACAATCCCACTTCCCAGTGTCCGGTGTGATAACCCAGAGCGACGGGGGTTCCATCAGGATTGCGAACGCCTCCCTGAGTGCTCAGGATCAGGTACTGGTCGCCTAGCGCGCGACGCGGGTCCAATCCCATGCCGACGTTTTGCGTCAAACCGAACAGATCACCGCTGCTCCAGTTGCGAAGAATCTCGTCACTCAGTGGCAGCTTGCCGCTGGGGCCGGGAGCGCTGGTGAGAAGCGTTTCGGTAGATGGGGGTTCAAAGTAGTTTGTCATGAGTCACATCGTATCGGAAACGATTCTCAACAGGCAGAACCATTGCCCGAAACGATCGTCCCCTCCGGGAACACTGCATTTCGGGCAAACGGTACAATAACATGAGGATAAATACCTCGTCTGGATCTTGCGTTTGCGATTCGCAGGTCAGGCTTTCGAGCCTGGCATGAGGTGGAATTGGTCAGCCTCGAAAGCCTGCCGTACCTGATTTGCGTTTTGATCGGTTCGATATGATGCTCCATCGCTCGCACAACGATGCCCGTTTGGCCTCTTTTGTTTTGCTAATGCTTGGCACCGTCCTGGCAGTGTCGCCTGCGGCAATGGCGGAGGAGGCGATCGACTTCAATCAACAGATCCGCCCGATCTTTACCCAGTACTGCTCGTCGTGTCACGGCGGGGTCAAACAGGCGGGTGACGTTTCCTTCGTCTACCCGGACCAGGTGCTGCCGCCCGATGGTTGGGTGATTGAACCGGGCGATCCCGATGCGTCGGTGCTGATCGAACGGGTCACGTCGGACGATCCCGACCTTCGCATGCCTCCGCCTGATGAGCATCCTGAGCCGCTGCCGGCGGAGGCCATTGAATTGCTCACGCGATGGATTGCCGAAGGGGCGAAGTGGGGGGATCACTGGTCGCTGGCACCGTTGGTTGATCCCATTCCCCACCTCAACGGGGAAACCGATCGCTGGTCGCATCAACCACTTGATGTCGTGGTCTCCACCGGGCTTTCGCAAGCCGGACTGCGCCCGTCGCCACAAGCATCGCCGGAGCAATGGCTGCGGCGAGTGTCCTTCGATCTGACTGGATTGCCACCCACCTACGAACAAACCCAAGCCTTTACCGCACGCTGCGCCGAAGCCACCGCTTCCAGCCAATTGGAGCGTCTGTACGCAAAGCAGGTGGACGAATTGCTGTGCAGCCCAGCGTTTGGTGAGCGGTGGGCATCGGTTTGGATGGACCTGGCCCGCTATGCCGATTCAAAAGGATTTGAAAAGGACCCTCATCGCGACATGTGGCCTTATCGTGATTGGTTGATTCGTGCGTTCAACGACGACATGCCTTACGACCAATTTACGATCAAGCAGATCGCCGGCGATCTGTTGGCGGATCCATCACCGGATGATTTGATCGCGACCGCCTTTCATCGCAACACACAAACCAACACCGAAGGGGGCACCGATGATGAAGAATTTCGCGTTGCCGCTGTGATTGATCGGATCAACACCACATGGACCGTCTGGCAGGCGACCACCATGGGATGCGTCCAGTGTCATTCCCATCCGTACGATCCCTTCCGCCAGGAAGAGTATTACTCCTTCATGGCGCTGTTCAACAACACGCTCGACGCGGATCTTGATTCCGATTTTCCAACGTTGAGCGTGCCCTTGGATCATGATCAAGCTCAGGCCGGCATTGAGCAGCAGCGGCGCTATGAAGCGAACCGCATTGCCCGCAACGATTTGGGACGCGACCTGGCACAGCAGGTGTCCTGGCAAGCACTGACCCCGCTTTCCGCAAAGTCGACCGGCGGGCGTCTGAAGATTGACGCGACGCACGTGCTTCGCGACGGCGGTACGTTTCCTGTGGGCGTTCAGTACACGATTCAGACCGAAGCGTCGTCGATCTCCGCTGTGCGAATCGACATTCTTCCCGAGTCGAACGATCCGGCGAAATGGCCAGAGCAGGGATCGGTGCTGAGTCAACTGGAACTTCATTTCGTCGACTCGGAAGGAAACGCAAAGCCGATCGAGCTTGCCGATGTCTTTGTCGATGGGTTGACTGGGTCAGACGATCCCCGATCCAGTCTCAGCCGGGCGGGCTCCACCGCGATTGGTGGCTATCCGAAGTTGCATGGTCCGCGCTGGGCGGTGTTCGTGCTCAAGGATCGCTTCGAGCCGCCGCCGTCGGGCGAATTGCGATTCACGATGGTTCAGTCGGCGAGTGTCACCGGCAACCTGGCAACTCCGCTTCGAAACTTTCGCTTGACTGCGTCGGCTGATTCGCGTTGGAGCCAACTGCTTGAATCAGACCGGCTCCACGAGGCTACCGAGCGGCTCGCGGAGTCGAAACGCGAGGCTGACGCCGCTCGGGGCGCCGTCTTGCCGATCGTTTTGCCACGACCGAATCAAGTCGCACGCAGCACGCGATTGTTCATTCGCGGAAATTGGACCGATCGCGGCGATGAGGTCTCACCGGGAGTTCCGGCGGTGTTCGCCGCGTCTTCGACGAGCGGGGCTCCGATCGGAATTGCCGACCGATTGGATCTGGCACGTTGGCTGGTCTCCCCTGAGAATCCGTTGGCAGCAAGGGTCTGGTCGAATCGTGTGTGGTCTCAGCTGTTTGGCATCGGGATCGTTGAAACACTCGAGGATTTTGGTTCCAGCGGACTGCTTCCTGCCAATCCGGCCTTGTTGGACCACTTGGCCATTTCGATGCGGGACAAGCATGCGTGGCGATTGAAGCCCTTTCTACGCGAGATCGTGCTCTCGTCCACTTACCGTCAAACCAATCATGTCGACGAGTCCTTGCAACAGCGGGATCCGGCCAATCGCCTGCTAGCTCGTGGTCCGCGCACTCGCTTGACCGCTGAGATGGTTCGTGATCAAGCGTTGGCTGCCTCGGGATTGCTCGTTGAAGACCAGGGCGGCGTTTCCGTGATGCCACCACAACCCGAAGGGGTCTGGCAAACCGTGTACAGCGGCGCCGAGTGGAAAACGGCTGAGGGCCAGGACCGATACCGCAGAGCGCTCTACACGTACTGGCGACGAACCAGTCCCTATCCAAGTTTCTTGATGTTCGACTCGCCAACTCGAGATCTTTGTACGGCCCGTCGCATTGCCACCAACACACCACTCCAGGCGCTGGTCACACTGAACGATCCCGTCTATGTCGAATCTTCCGCGTCGCTCGCACGTCGCGCCGCGACTGTGCATCCGAACAACCGATCGCAGCAAGTGGCTTGGATGTTCCAAGCGGTCACCCAGTGTCAGGCAAGCGACAAAGAGCAAGCCGCTCTTGTGTCACTTCTGGAGGATTTACTGACCGACGAATTGTCAGCGTCGAGCCAGGAAGCCGGGGCGGAAACCATTGGACATTCCGATGGACAGTCGGATGGGCAAAGGGCCTCTTCGGCGTTGACGCTGGTAGCCAACACGATTTTGAATCTCGACAGGGCGCTCACAAAATGAAATCCATGCAGCAGCAGCGATGGCTCGATGGAGCCCAAGGGCAGACCCGGCGACACTTCCTCCGCGACTGTTCGGTTGGACTCGGAGGCATGTGGCTTGCCGGGCAGCAGGGATCAGCGACGGCTTCGCAACCGACTGCGATTCATCATCCACCACGTGCCCGCCGCGTGATCTTCCTCCACATGGCCGGTGCGCCGAGTCAGTTAGAAACGTTCGATTACAAGCCCGACCTGAAGAAGCTCGATGGTCAAGATTGTCCGGACAGTTTTCTGGATGGAAAGCGATTTGCGTTCATCCAGGGTGTCCCGAAGATGCTCGGACCGCTGTTTGAGTTCCAGCAGTGTGGTCAGAGTGGTGCTTGGGTCTCCGACCGACTGCCCCACTTCCGATCGGTGGTCGACCAGGTCTGTTTCATCAAGTCGATGCGGACCAGCCAGTTCAATCACGGCCCCGCTCAGCTACTGCTGCACACCGGCAACCAGAATCTTGGTTCCGCTTCGTTTGGCGCATGGACCATGTACGGTCTCGGCAGCGAGAGCGAAAACCTGCCCGGATTCATTGTCTTGGTATCGGGTGGGAAAACGCCGTCGGCAGGAAAGAGCGTCTGGGGCTCGGGATTCCTGCCATCGGTTTATCAAGGGGTCCAGTGTCGCTCGCAAGGCGATCCGGTTTTGTATCTCTCCAATCCTCCTTCGGTGACTCGTTCACAGCGGCGACGTGCGCTCGACACGCTCCAGGAATTGAACCAGCAGACGTTTGAGGAAACGGGAGATCCAGAGGTGCTGACCCGGATCTCCCAGTACGAAATGGCCTTTCGTATGCAGACTCATGCCTCCGATGCGTTCGATCTGACTCAAGAAAGCGCAGGGGTTCACCGGTCCTATGGAACCGAGCCGGGCAAGGAATCCTTCGCGAATAACTGTCTGCTCGCCAGGCGTCTTGCCGAACGGGGCGTCCGCTTTATTCAACTCTTTCACTGGGGATGGGATTCACATGGCGCGGCAGCCAGCGAGGCATTGAACATCGGTTTCAACGATCGCTGTCGCGAGGTGGACCAGCCGATGACGGCGCTCCTGAAGGACCTGGATCAACGCGGCCTGCTTGAAGACACGCTGGTGGTTTGGGGAGGCGAATTCGGACGCACGCCGATGAGGGAAAACCGGGGCGGAAAGGAAATGAAGTTTGTGGGTCGCGATCACAACCCGGGCGCGTTCACGATGTGGTTGGCCGGCGGAGGCGTGCGACCCGGATTCTCCTACGGGGAAACCGACGAACTCGGTTACGAAGCGGTGCGCGACGTGGTCTCACCGCATGATTTACATGCCACGCTGTTGCACCTATTGGGAATTGATCACAAGCGGCTGACGTACTACCACCAAGGCTTGCCGCAGAGACTCTCGAATGTCACGCAGCCATCACGCGTGATCATGGAGTTGATGGGGTGATGGTTTCGAGGCGAGAGGTCGCCGTTACCGACGGCGACGCACCTTTTTGTGCATCGGGTTGAGTCGCTTCCTTCCCGGCGTCGGCTCCTCTTCGGGTTCCTTGGGCTGAGGCGGCGGCGCGACGGCCTCGAAGCCTTCGATGGAATCCCGCTTGAGCTCTTTGTTGATTCGGCGCTCGATGTTCGTCAGGAATTCGCCTTCCCCCGGGACGATGAAGGTGAAGGCAATTCCGTCCCGCCCCATGCGTCCGGTCCGTCCGACGCGATGGACGTAGTCATCGCAGTCCTGCGGCACATCGTAGTTGATGATGTGCGAGATCGTGCTGATGTCGATGCCGCGGCCGACGACGTCGGTGGCCACCAGGATCCTCAGCTTTCCGTCGCGGAGGCTTTGCAGCACGCGATCGCGTTCCCGCTGTTGCATGTCGCCGTGCATGCTGCCACATCCCTCGTGGGAATGGCTGAGCTGGCGATACAGTCGATCGGTACCCCGCTTGGTGCGACAGAAAATGATTGCCTGTTCCGGCTGCTCGCGTGTGAGCAAGCGGTCGAGCAGGTCCGCCTTCCGATCTTGAGCGACCGTGAAGTAATGCTGTTCGATCGTCTCCACCGCCATCTCGTTCTTGCTGCAATCGATCACGATCGGATTGACGCATGTACGATTCGGCAAGACGCCGAACCGTGGGAGGCAGCGTCGCGGAGAGGAGCAGCGTCTGGCGGTCGCGGGGACACTTGCGGAGGATTCGCTCGATCTGTGGACGGAATCCGATGTCCAGCATCCGATCGGCCTCGTCGAGCACGACGCACCAAACCCGATCGGTCCGCAGCGATCTCCGCTGCAGATGATCGTGCAAGCGGCCGGGAGTACCGACCACGATCTGAACACCATTCTCAAGCTGACGAAGTTGCCGAGTGATGTTCTTGCCACCGGCCAGCACGGCGATTTCCGTTTCCACACCATAGGCCAGACGTTCGGCTTCGCGAGCCACCTGGTCGGCCAATTCGCGGGTCGGCACGATCACCAGGGCCTGCGGATCGCGGCACTCGTCCAGCGAATCGAGTTGTTCAAGAATTGGAATCGAAAAAGCGGCCGTTTTTCCCGTGCCCGTGCGGGCCTGGCCGATCACGTCGAGACCGTCCAAGGCCAGTGGAATCAATTGCGATTGGATCGGAGACGGCTTGGTGAAGCCCGCGTGCTCGAGCGCCCGCCGCATCACCGGCGAAAGTTCTAATTCGTCGAACGACTCGGCGTCCTCGAGCTCGGCTACGGCTAAATCTTCATTTTGTTTCATTCGAGCAGTTTAGCGTGAGGAGTCGCCCCGGACTACGCGGCATTGGCGGTAGACAGCGCTCCCCGAGTCCCCAGTTGCTCAAACGGAGCGGTTTTCACATGACTTTTTCTTCAGCATGCATCCCCCTCACGCTGGCAACGCCTGGCGGATCATTTTCCCGCAAATGATGCCTCCTCTCTTCAGCCACGAAGTGGCGTCACAGGAATTGCCGTGGGCGTCTATCCACGGGTGCGGACGCCCGGGCGATTCAAATGTCGCATAGGTCGGCACTTCGTGCCTGAGCCGCTTCGATCGTCCGCGTCCAAAAAACGCTACCGTTGCCGCCTGGGAGCGTCGAGCCTCTGCGAGGAGAGGGCTAATCCTGCTTGGCCTGCTGGGCCGCCCGTCGCCGCGAGGCATAGCGTTTGACCAGTTCGTCGGTCACGACCCCGCCGAGAATCACCGCCCCAATCACCGCATACTCGATGTTGGTTGGGATTGAATCGACCAGGGTGATCGTGTTCTTCAGGACCTGCATCACGGCTGCCCCAATCACCACGCCGATGATGGTTCCCTCGCCGCCCCTCAAGCTACATCCCCCCAGGACCGCACCAGCGATCGCGTAGAGTTCGTAGAAGTTTCCGAAATCGACCGGCTGTGCACTTCCCACATCAAGCACAAACAGCATGCCCCCCAATCCGCTGAGCATCCCACAGATGACATAGGCCAGAATCGTCATCCGATCGGTATTGATGCCGCTGTAACGCGTTGCCGTCTCGTTGCGTCCGAGGGCAAGCATGTAGCGACCATAAACCGTGAAGTTGAGAAAGATAATCGCCAGCACGGCGACGATCAGCAGAATCACGCAGGGATTGGGAATACCAAAATCGGTGCCCGGCAGAGGGATCTGGCCCTGCGACAACTCCCGCAGCGTTTTGAATCCGCCACGAAAGCCCTGGGTCTGGTCCTGCACGATGCCTCGCGTCAGACCTCGATAAAACAGCAACCCACAGAGTGTCACGACAAAGGGTTGCAGCTTCACTTTGGTGATCAGCAAGCCGTGCGTCAGCCCGATTGCTAACGAGATCAGCCCAACCACCAAAAGGGCAGCCGGCACGGAAAACTCGTGCTCGACCAACATCCATGGCAACAGGCAGCCGACCAGGCAGACGACCGACCCGATCGACAGGTCAATCCCAGCGGTGATGATCACGAAGGCGGCGCCGATCGAAAGGATGGCGAACAGGGCACTGCGGCGAATCAAATTCTCGATGTTGAATTCGGTCAGAAAGCGTCCGCTCATCAACGCCGTGGCGACGCAAATGAAGACGAGTAAACCGAAAATGCCAAGGACTTTTTTCATGGGTGTTTCAGACTTCGGTGGTAGCGCGACGGATGCCCGTCGCCAACTGCATGATGGCTTCTTCGGAAAGTTGTTCGCGGGAAAGTTCGCCGGTGATTTGTCCCTCGTGCATCACAAGCACGCGATCGGACATGCTGAGGACTTCTTCCATTTCACTCGACACGAACAGAATCGCGACGCCCCGCTCGGCCAACTCTTCCATCAACCGGTAAATCTCCTGTTTGGCGCCGATGTCCACACCACGAGTCGGTTCATCCAACAGCAAGACGCGTGGATTCATCGACAACCACTTGCCGATCACGACTTTCTGTTGGTTGCCGCCGGAAAGATATTGCACTTGCTGAGCATCGCTTGACGCCTTGATCCGCATTTCGCCGATCATGCGATTGGAGTCGACCAGCTCTTGGGCACGATTCAAGAACATTCCCGCGATTCGGTTGCGATCAAGTCCTGGTAGTCCAATGTTGGTGCGGATTCCCATTTCCAGGATCAGCCCCTGCTGCTTACGATCCTCGGGAACCATTGCCATTCCGGCTTCGATTGCTCGGCGACAGCTGTGTTCGGCAACCGGTTGCCCATCAACGTAAACATGGCCGGATAAGACCGGATCAATACCGAAAACGGCCTGCAGCATCTCGCTGCGACCCGCGCCGACCAGTCCGGCGACGCCGACCATTTCGCCGGCGCCGACTTGGAAATCGATGGTATGTTCGGGCCACGCTTCGGTCCGCAGGCATTCGACCTTCAAGACCGTATCGCCGATCGCGTGATCGGTGCGCGAGTAAAACTGCGAGATGTCGCGACCGACCATTAACTCGACCATGGAATTGTGAGAAATCTGTTGTCGAGTCAGTCGACCGGCGTTCTGACCATCTCGAAGCACGGTGACGCGATCGGCGATCCGATCGATTTCGCCAAGTCGATGTGAGATGTAGATGACCGTTACACCTTGGGCCTTCAGACTTTCGATCACGCGGAAGAGCGCTTCCGTCTCATGCAGCGAAAGACTGCTGGTAGGCTCATCCATGATCAGAACACGTGCGTTGACCGAGAGTGCCTTGGCGATTTCCACCATCTGCTGCTGCCCGACAGGGAGCAAGCTGACGAGCGTTGACGGTTCGATCTCAAGCCCCACCATTTGAAGGTACTGACGCGACTCGTGATCGATCGCTTTGAAGTCGATCAATCCCCATCGCTTGGGCTCACGGCCGAGAAAGATGTTGGCACCCACATCGAGGTTGTCGGCTAGGTTCAATTCTTGATGGATCAGCGCGATGCCGTGCTCCAGTGCGCGTTCGACCGATCCGAGCAGGAGCTCTTTGCCATCCATCAGGATCACACCGGAGTCTTGGGACTGGACCCCAGCCAAGACCTTCATCAGCGTGCTCTTACCGGCTCCGTTCTCACCGATGACGGCGTGCACTTCGCCTTTGGCCACGGAGATGGAAACGTCACGCAGCGCGGTCACGCCGGCGAAGCGTTTCGTCAGGTTGCGAACTTCCAGCAGCGGAGTTTGGTCCTCGGCCGTCACCGCGGTCACTCTTCGCCCATGTTCTTCTTCAGTTCCGCCCAGAACTCCGCGACGCTGTCCTGACGAATCTGGCGTGCTTCAATATTTAGAAAACCGCTTTCTGGGACTCCCAAATCGGCGAGTGATTGGCCGCGAGAGAGACCGGCAAGAATCCGCACAGACTGTCGACCATACTCAAAAGGATTTTGGACGATGGTGCCATAGACGTTCCCGTCCACGATGCCTTGCAGGGTTTCATCTGCTTCGTCAAATGCAATCACCTTGACGTCGCCCAGCTTGCCAGCCTGATTGAGTGCTTCGAGCATCAGCGGAGGGTTGTAGGCGAACAGACCGACCATCCCCTTTAAGTCGGGGTGTCGTGACAAAGCGTCTTCCGCATTGGCTTTGCCCTGAGCACGATCGAACTGGTCGGTGTAGGTGCCGACGATGTGCCAATCGCCTTCCTCGATCTCTGCATCCGGGGGATCAAACCGCGTGGGATCCTCCGAACGACCGAGGAGCGAATCAATCAGTCCCTGGCGTCGTCGCCGAGCATTGTCCTGTTCCAGACGCCCGATGAAGATCGCCAACTTGCCACCTTCTGGCATGGCTTCCTTGACCAGATCGCCGCACATCCGACCGGCAAGATAGTTATCCATCCCGATGTAGCAAACGCGATTGGACTCAGGTGCGTCGCTGTCATGCGTGATCAAGTGGCAGTGTTTCGCTGCTTGATTGAGGATGTCGGTTTGATTGGCTGGGTCGATCGGGCTGACCGCGATGCCGTCAATTCCCTTGGTGATCAAATCCTCAATCATCCGCTTCTGATCGCTGATTCCTTCGGCCGGCATCAGGACTTGCGCGTCCGCATCGAATTCACTGGCCCCTAGTTTGACGCCCGATTCCGCGATCACCCAAAAGGAAGCGACACCGTTGGTGACGTAAGCAACCTTGGGTCGGCCTCCCGAGGAAACGGGGGAGGACGATTTGTTGCAACCCGAGGCGATGATTGCAATCAGAAAACATAGCGCAGCGTGTTTCATGGGAGGGGCGATCGAGTGCGGTAGGCGGGATGAGTTGGGATCGCTACGACGAGCTGGGGCGGCGACTGCGAAAAATTCTAAGTGCCCCGGCGCACGGTCGCAAGGATTCACGCGGCCAGCCCGCGAAGATCGAACGATTGGGAAAGCCTTGCTGGTTGGTAGCAAGCGAGAGAACCAGCGCGGCGGACATCCTATGATCGGCACAGCAGTCAAGACAAAACCGGTTCAGCCGGTACCGGGGACGGCTGTCACACATTGACTATCGTCTCGTCCGTCCCAATCCGACTTTTGAAGCTGGGGGCATCGTACGCGACTCGACCTGTCCATCCGCAGCAGAGGCCCCAGTCCTGTGGTTCCTTCATCAACACGTTTTGCCATGCTGGTTTCATCAACGCCCCAGACAGACACGACAGAGAAGTCGGCGCGTCGTGCCGAGAGCCTGGCCACCCAAGCGGCGGTTCGGTTGATCAGTGAGACGGCTCATGACTTGAGGGCGCCTTTGACGGCGGTCCAAGAGTCAATCAGGCTGGTACGTGATGGAGACCTGGGGCCGATCAATCACGATCAGGAAAGCTTTCTCGATTCTGCCGTTGATCAATGCGGCTGCATCGAACAGATGGTTGGCGAAATGGTCCAGCTAGAACGGTTGCAAACGGGCACGCCCCGAGTGCATCGCCAATGGGTCTCGGTGGCGGAGATTCGCCGCGCAGTCGACGACACGCTGAGCCCTTGGACGGTTCCGCGTCGGATCAATCTGTTATGGGACGGGGATGATGATCCCAGCATGCTGGTCTTTGCCGATCAGGCGATGCTGCGACGTTTGCTGGTGAACCTGGCGACCAATGCGATTCGTGCTAGCGTCGAAGGGGGCTTCGTGTTGATTCGCCTGGCTCGTGTCCGTCATGGCGAAACCGTTCGCTGGTCCGTGGTCGACCGCGGCCGCGGGATCAGCGAGCAGGAAATGCTCCGAGTCGCCGATCGGGAAGTCTCCTATGCAGGCGGCGAAGGCTTGGGGCTGGCCATCAGCCGACAACTGGCGGCGCTTCAATTCTCGCCACTGAGAATTCGCTCTCGTCTGGGAAAGGGGACCGAGGTCAATTTTGAGACCGCTGCCCGCGGCCCGCGAAGCGTGGCAAACACCTGGGTCCGCTGGCGGATGAGCTTCGCCACGCCTGAACGCTCGGTGCCATCTCGCGGGGATGGCTCGATCGAATGGACCAGTCAAACAGGTGATCGCAAGATGCGATTGGATCCACCGGCCGTTTCTGTGTCCCTGTCGCACGCTGCCTCGCGTCCTCGATGTGAAGCTTCGCCTGGCGTCGGGCTTCGTCTCGCTTGGTGGTACCGTTTCACGGAGCGCAGCCGATCAGTTCGATGCTGAGCTGCAGTCGCAGTTGCAGATGTTTGATCTGGCTTATCGTGCCGATGCACGTCGCTGGGCTTGGTGCTTGGATGCCGATCAGGAAATCGCTCGAGATCGAATCGAGACCATTTCCGCGGTCATCAACTCGCGGGTCCCGGGGATCCGAATGAAATGGTCGCGACCGCAAATCATCCGTCTGGACTCCCAGCGAACCGTCTGGCATTTAAGCTGATCTGCTGGTTCGCCAGTCGCTGTCCGCAGCGTCGGCCGCTCGCGGATTCGATTCCGATGAAGTCCGACCGGGAACCGAGCCGATCGCGCCATCCGCCATTGCTTCGGAGCGTCTCGACGCCGAAGTCCGGCGTCTTACGGCCGACCGTTGAGGCAAGACAACATCGATCACCAACGAAACGCACGACGTCGCCAGCGAGTGTGTCCGTTGCGCATCGGACACACTCGCTGGCGCGTCGTGTTTGTATGAATCGATTGAAACCGCGACCGATTGCGGCAACGCCTATGGCGAGAGCACCCGGTTGTCCTTTTGGATGCCCGGCTCCTCGTTGTAGAAACCGGTCTTGTCGTTCGGCAGAGCGAACGGTCGGATTCCAGTTTCCGGCGGGAAGTCTTCACCGCGCGCCGCCGATCCCAAAGGCGTCGTCAGCGAATCGTTGATCGTCTTGAGGTAGGCCTGCAGCTTCCAGACGGGAATGATCGTCAGTCCCAACTCGGCGGCGCGAGCCTTGACGTTCCCCATGGTCGCCACGACTTGGGCATTTCGCTCCATGTCAGCCTGATCGCCGGCGATTTCCGGGTCTTCTCCAACCACCAGGAACCGAATGCTTGGGTCCAGTGCTCCGCTGATCGCTCCGCTCGATGAAATCTCGGCAGCGACGACGGCGCCGGCGGCCCGAATTTGGCCTTTGATCGCCTCGTTGTCCGGACGCTTGTCACCATCGATGTCGATGTCACCGGCCAACGCAATCTTGACCTCACGACCGGGAGCCCAGAACGGCGAGAAGATCTTGTCGCCAGGGATGATCGGATTGCGGATTTCCGGCCGAGCGACCACGCGAGCTTGTGCCAGATGCGGGCCCTGGACCTGAGTGACCTGGATCGTCGCTTTGACCTTGGCGTCTTGGAGCCGGGTTTCGTCACCGTCGATCACCCCAAAGGTAACGCCGGGACGCAGCGCGTCGGCCGAGCCGAGATTGATGGTCACAATGTTGCCGCCCGCAACCACATAGCGGACATCGCCCTGGGTCGTTTCAAACTTGTCGGCGCGAAGCTCGTTGAGCTGCAGCTTTTGCGTGTCGATGGTGCCCTGCATCTGACGCGTCTTCAAGGTGAGTTTGTTCGACTCGTCGCGAGCCGTGCGACGGAACTTGTCAAAGTCCTGAACCGTCGAGGTCAACTTGTCTCGAGTATCCTCTTTCTCTTTGTTCATCCGAGCCCGGTCCTCTTCGAACTGGGTGCCCAGGGTGACCACCTTCTTGTTTGCGTCGTCACGCTGCTGCTCCGCTAGCTGTTGCTGGGTGCGAGCGTTTTGGATGTCGTTGTCCGCGTCGACGCGAATCTTGGTCGCCTCATCTCGGGCCATGCCGTATTGCTCGTTTCGCGAGCGAATGGCGTTGACCAGGTACTCCGGCAAAGCAGGATAGTTGCGGTTTTGTGCTTCGACGTCTTGCCCAAAGTAGGACATGTCCTTGGCGAACTGCTCCTCGATCGCCTGCATGTCCGGATCCTCGGCGGCATTCTGCTTCATCTCGTCGATCTCGGCCTGAGTGAAGCCGCCGACGCCAAGCATCGCCTTCATCCGCAACGCCTGGTTTTCCATCTGGGCGACCTGTCGCTGGACGGTACCAAGCCGGGTGCTCGCGTCATCGGCCGTTTTTGCCTGAGTGTCGCCCCAACGCCAAAGGAAAAAATTCAGCGCGATCGAGAGCACCAAGAAGATCATGCAGGCAATCAAGCTGCCGCGGATGACGGAATCGTCGCGAGCCACCATAGTTGTTCTGTGCGATCGAGGAGTCGGATGGAGAGAAGGGGAAGACAGGGAAAAGAGGCGGATTGAAGCGTCAATCCGATCTGGAAGGCCCCTCCAGACTATTAAGAATCCACGATCATTCTACATTGGAGAGAACAGAAATCTCCCGTGAGTTGGCAGTTTCTTGGCACTTTTGCCGGTTGTTCGCGTCATTCCGGAGGGCTCCGTCTGCCGAGCGATCATTCCTGCCCGCATTGACCTCTCGTCCGGCGAGCGGTCGGTTGCGAGCGCATTTGAGCTGGAATTCGAGCCAAGCTAATCGAAACCTTCCCCGAGACGGTTGGTTATTATGAATGAACCAGGAGGTCCGAGTGTCCTCCATCCTTTGCGGAGGACCGCTGGCGTCCGCCGCCGGTTTTCCCTCCAAGACTGCCAATCACATCACGCATACTCCTGCATCAACAATCCCATGCGAAAACGCAATCTCTCCCCTCCATGTCGTCCCTCCCGGACCCCTCGCAGCGGCTTCACGTTGCTCGAGTTGTTGCTGGTGCTCGCGATTCTGGTCGTGATCGGCGGGATTGCCCTGCCGAACTTCCTCGGGGCTGGTCAAGAAGCCAAAGTCAACGCGACCAAGGTCCAATTGGACGCGCTCAAGCAGAGCATCAACTTGTACCAGGTCCGTATGAACAAGCTGCCGGAAACGCTGGAGGCACTTCGCGATGGGCCAAGTGACGCCGCCGGCAAGGCAAAGTGGGTTGCCCCCATCATCAACGAGATCCCGACCGACGCCTGGGAAAACCCGTTGAACTTCTCGGTCAACGGCAACACCTACGAGATTCGCAGCGCCGGATTGGACGGGCAAGTCAACACGGATGACGACATTGTGCTTGAGGGGTCCTGAACAACCTCTGAGCGTTGCTCAGTGGGTTGAGCGTTGCTCAGTCGGGTGTGAGCGTTGCTCAGTGGGTTGAGCGTTGCTCAGTGGGTTGGTCACGGGTGGGAAGATTCTCGGTGATCACACGCGTCGCCGCCTGGTGACGCGTGCCTGATGCGCCGACGTGTTTTGTTTTGAGTCTTCTTGATCCTCGAGTTTGAGTCGGTGTCTCCGTGACTCGTCGAACCGCATTTACGCTCCTCGAATTGCTGCTCACCCTGGCGGTGCTGGCCGCGATTGCGGCCGTTTCGATTCCGCAAGTCGGTCTGCTGATGGGCGATCGTCGTCTGGTGCGGGCCGGTGATCAATTGCGGGTGGAGATGACGCGACTGCGCGTGGAATCGATGCGCCAAGGCCGCGTGATGATGCTGGAGGCGATGCTCGAAGGAACATCGTTTCGCATCAAACCTTTTTTTTCCGCCGCCGATTCGGTGGAGGCGTTCGATCAAACGGGATCGCAATCGGGAATGTTGACCGGAGCGCACGCAAGGGGTCTTCACGACCATCACGCAAGATACCGACGGTGGAAGAAATCGTCGAGTTGCCGGAGGATGTCGTGGTTTCGGCTGTCGGCGTGGTGTCGGCAGCCCGTGCGATGGAGATCGAGCAGTTGACGATCGCGAACCAGTCCGAAGGCTGGAGCCGCCCGATTCTGTTCTATCCTGACGGCTCGACCAGCACGGCGGTAGTGACCCTGTCCAACCCGACGCTCGGAAAGGTGATTGTCAAGATTCGGGGCATCACCGGGGATGTCTCGGTCAGCGAGGTGTTGCCGCTATGAGTTACCGTCGTCAGCCAGGTCGTCGGTTTTTCATTGCTGGAGATTCTGCTTGCTCTGGCGATTCTCGGCGCATCGCTCGCGGTGCTCAGCCAGATCGCCGATACGGGCATGTCGGCAGCCCGCGAGTCGCGAGACTTGGCGGCTGCACGAATTCTTTGTCAGACCAAACTCATCGGAAGTGCTGCTCAATGCCATGTCGGGGATCACGCCGCAGAGCGTTTCAGCGGCTACCGTTCGATGTCCCGTTCGATTCGCAATCAAGTTCGGTGTTCCAGTACAGCGTCGAAGTTCAGCCGGCGCCGCTGAATGGCTTGCTCGCCATTCGGGTGTTGGTCGAATCATTGGATCTGGACGGCGGCATGCCCGCGAACACGCTACGCCCTGACCCGTTGGATGATCGATCCGACGCTGGGGTTGGAGGAGGCCGAGGCGGAGGAACAGGCGATGCTCGAGGAGAAAGCGGCTGCGGCGGGAGGTGGCTCATGATCGGCGCGTCTTTCCCGCTTCGCGTTTCCGACGCCGTCGATCAGCTTGGTTTTACCTTGTTGGAGGTCGATCCTGACGCTGTCGATGTCGGTCGTGCTGATGGCTTTGGTCGGCGCGGCGATTCAGTTTTACGCTCGCGACATGAACGTTCGCGATATGGACATTCGCCAAACCCAACTCGCTGCCGCGGTCATGCAAATGATCGAAGATGATTTGAGAGCGACGCTGCATACCGAGCCGATCGACACGGCGCCGCTGGAAGAGTTGCTGGCTGCCTCCATGGGTGGACAGGGAGGCGGAGGAGGCGGCGGTCAAGAGGAAGACCTCTCGGCGGCGGGAATCGAATCCGATGAGACCGAGGTCGTGGCGGAAGACACGATGGTCAATTTGCAGAGTGGCGTTGCCGTCCTCCAGACGCCCGGCCTGATCGGCAACCAATACCAGATTCAACTCGACCTGAGTCGATTGCCACGGCTGGAAGAGTATGTGGCGATGCTGGACGAAGACACCGCCGACATCGACGACATCCCCAGCGATATCAAGACCGTCGCCTACTTCGTTCAAGGCGCGGGCATCATCGGCGGCGTTCAGGATCAGCTCAACGCGCTCGATCCGGAATCCAACGAGGCCAGCGAAGGTGGGCTCGTTCGTCGCTCACTCGACCGCGCCGTGACGGTGCAAGCGTCATCGACGGGAAGCCTCGGTTTGTTGAACCAGACCGGTGAATTATTGGCCCCTGAGGTGGTTGCGATCGAATTCTCCTACTGGGATGGCGTGACCTGGCAGTTGCAATGGAGCAGTGACGAATATGGTGAGCTTCCTTTGGCCGTCCAGGTGCGATTGACGATGCGGGACGAACGAATGAGTGCGGAGGAATCGGCTCTGGCGGTGACCGCCGCGATGACCGACCCGAGTCAACTTCGAACGTTCAGCCACATCGTCCGACTGCCGTTGGCCAGGCCGATCGAAGAGAGTGAAGAGGAAGATCTATCGGGAGCCGGACTATGATTCGAAACAAGCAACAAGGACGCCGAGGTTTCTTTCTGGTATTGGTCTTGATCGTGATCGCGGTCGCAACCATGGCGGTCTATTCGTTTACCGAATTGATGGTCGCCTACGACGATGCCGCCTACCTTTCCGGCGATCTGGTCCAGGCCCGCGTCAACGTGGAATCGGCGACCGAAGCGTTGCGGCTGACCCTCGCGCAGCCTCCGGAGGCACGCGACGATTTGGGGGGAGTGTTCAATAATCCTCAGCTTTTCCAAGCCGTGACCGTGTCAGTCGGGAATCGATGGTGCGACCCCCTCGAACTACAGCATCATCGCGCCGAGCGTGAGCCCGACGGTTGGATTCGCGGGGATTCGATTTGGGTTGCAGGACGAGTCGGCCCGCTTGAACGTCAATACGCTCCCGATCCTCGAGAAGAACTCGGACATGTTCTCGGCGGGATTGGCACTCGCAGGAGTCGACAGCATCGAGTTCCGATTCGTCCGAAGAAGCCTACAGTTCGAACATTGCGGTGACCTTGCTGATGGCACTGCCCGGAATGACGGAGGATACGGCGGACGCGATTCTTGATTGGATCGATGAAGACGAAGAGGCCAGGCCCTTACGGCGCCGAAGCCGAATACTACAACGCCCTGGCAACTTCCTACTCACCATCCAATGGTCCGCTGCAAAGTGTCGAGGAGTTATTGCTCGTGCGCGGCGTGACCCCGACGCTGTTGTTCGGCGCCGACGTCAATCGCAACGGCGTGATCGATGCGGATGAACAGCAACGCTTTGGCATCGGCGTCGATTCGCCCGGCGCATTCGGCTGGGCGGCCTACCTGACCGTTCATGGCGCCGAAGCCAACCGTCGACGCGACGGAACGCTGCGCGTCAACGTGAACCAGGACGACATGGAGACTGTTGTACGACGAGTTGACCGAGGCATTGGGCAACGATTTGTACGCCAGCTACATCGTTGCCTACCGGATCGCCGGCCAATCCACTTCCGCAGCTGCGGCGCTGACCGGACAGAGTGGCGGCGGAAACGAGCAATCCTCCGGTTCCAGTAGCGGGTCTTCGACGGGCGGCGGAAGTAATAACAGCGGCGGCGGCAATTCCGGCGGTAACAATGGCAATTCGGGCAGCGGTGGTGGTCAAGCTCAAGACGGTGGGCCCTGGCTGCCTGACTTGATGAGCGAGATCGATCTGACCGGAGGTGGTGGCACCACGCTGTCGCAGATTCTGGACCTGATCGATTCCACCGTGACGGTTGGTGACGGAGAGCAGGCTCGCAGCTACACCTCGCCCTTTCCCGCGGATCCGATTTCGATGTCGATCTACATGCCGCTGTTGATGGACGCCCTGACCACGCAGGACGCTCCCGTCATGCCGGGACGACTGAACCTCAACGAGTGTCCGGCCGAATTGCTCTACGGCATTCCCATGCTGACCGAAGAGACGGTGCAAGCGATCCTGGAGAATCGCGAGGCGGACTCCGACGATGAAAATCGCCAATTCGAGACCTGGCCGCTGGTCGAGGGAATTGTCACCCTCGATCAGATGCGGTTGCTGGCTCCGCTGCTAACGGCGGAGGGGACGTGTATCGTGCCCAAATTATCGGATATTTCGAGACAACCGGCGTCTCGCATCGATCGGAAGTCGTGATCGATGCCACGTCATTGAATCCAAAAATCGTCGCTTGGAGAGATCTGAGTCATCTTGGACGAGGCTTCGATCTTTCGGTCTTGGGACTTCGCTCAGCGATGACGCTGGACCAGTGAGTATGATCGGGAAGAAGTAGCAAAGGTAACGGCAACAGGCGTTTCAACAGGAATTGGGAAGGCAGTCATTCGACTCCACTTGAGAGATACATGGTCAATAAACTAGCAATCGACTGGGACAACGATGAGCTGCGATTGGTCGCGGCGCAGTGCAGTGGTCGTAGCGTCAAGGTCACCGACGCGAGCGTGATTCCCGTTGCAGATGGCAATATCGACGAAGCCTTGCGGCAGGCCGTTTCCGAGCGTGGGCTGCAGAACACGGAAACGCTGGTCGCGATTGGTCGAGGCAAGGCGGAGCTGCGAGAGTTGCAGTTGCCACCGGTGCCCGACGATGAGCTACCCGACATGGTTCGGTTTCAGGCCATCCGCAGTTTTGCCAGCGCCGGGGATAGTGCGACGGTCGATTTTCTAGTGACCAAACGCACCGAAAACGGGATCGAGATGATCGCGGCTGCCGTGGGGCCGTCGAATCTCGCGTCGGTCCAGAAGACGTGCGAGGCGGTGGAGTTGCCGGTCAAGCGAATCGCACTTCGTCCACTCGCCGCGGCCGCTCTTTACTTGATCAACCGTCCGTCGACCGGTGGCGGCGACACCGTGTTGATCGACTTGTTGGCGGACGATGCGGAGATTGTCGTGGCTCGCGGCGGGGATGTGATCTTTGTTCGCACCGTTCGCATGCCAGGCGTTGACGCGGGTCGGGGACGGGCCCTTGCCGGCGAATTGAAGCGAAGTCTGATGGCCTGCGGTTCCAGCGGATCGATTGACCGCGTCATTTTGTGGGGACTCGAGTCGGTCCATTCTCATGAGAAGCAGATGCTGGCCGAAGCGTCCGGCAGCCATGTCGAGGTGGTCAACCCGTTCGATCTTGTCGATCTTGATCGCGATATCACGCTTCCAGAACACGTGGGACGCCTCGCTCCGCTGGTGGGATTGCTCGCGGCCGATGACTCGCATGGGAATCGGCTGATTGACTTCCTCAACCCGCGTCAGCGTCATGTGGAAACGCCAAGTCCCTATCGACGTGCGCTGTTGATCGGCGTTCCGATTGCCGCCGCGCTGCTGTTGGCCTTTGGCGTCTATCGAAAGATCAAGGGGCTCGATCAGCAAATTGCGGAGCTGAAGAGTGAGAATGTTGCTTTGCAGCCTGAGGTTGATCGCGCCAAAACAAGCATTGCTCGAACGGAAACCGTCGACGAGTTCCTGGACGCGGATGTCAATTGGCTCAATGAGATCCGCCGGATGGCAACGACCATGCCGCCCTCCAATGAGATGATTGTCCGCGGCGTTTCGGCAACCGCGAACACACGTGGCGGTGGAGGAACGTTGAAAGTCGAGGGCGGCGTCGTCACTCCGTCGATCATTGACACCTTTGAACAAGCGTTGAGAGACGACGGGCACCAGGTCAAGGGAGACGGTGCCAGCGAGCAGAAAACGGAGGATGCGTACCGCTGGGGATTTACGGAGGCAATCACGGTCACGGGTAGCGCCGTCCGCAACGAACGTTACGCTGCAATCTTGGCTCCGCCTGCCGCAGCAAGTCCAGAGCCACCACCGCCGGATGAGGGTGTCGAGGTGACGGAACCGCCCGACAACGTCGCACCAACCAAGGACGTCGTGACGGCGGATGAAACGAGCGAACAGCCAGACGATGTTACCGACACTTCATCGGAGGTGCTGCCATGACCGAGCGAGAACGATTCCTTTCGATTTTGGTCGGTGGGCTTTTAGCCGCCGCCGTGGTCTGGTGGGGCTTGGGCAAGTACAACACCGCCGTCAAGACGCGTACCAACCAGATCGCCCAACTGCAGCAAGAGCAACAAGGAGCTGAATGAGCAGCGTTTGCAGGGCGAGTACGCTAATCGCCAAATGGGCGAGTACAGGATTCGATCCCTGCCCGGCGATCCCGAGCAGGCGCAGAGCCAATATCAGCAGTGGCTGCTTGGGATGGTCCAAGACAACCAATCTGTCCAAGGCGTTGGTCGATGCGAATAGCTCTCGGACGATTGGTGGACTTTATCAATTGCTCGATTTTCGGGTCCGCGGTGAGTCCGATGTTCCAAATCTGATTCGCTTGCTGCATGCGTTTTACGCCAAAGACTACCTCCACCGAATTCGCGACATGTCCATTCGCCGCACGCGAGAGGGCGGCTTTCAAGTGGAAATGTCGATTGACGCCATCGCTCTGCTTGGTGCCCCGCTGGATTTGCCGGCGCGGGATGAGCCGTCGTGGCGAGTCGACGGTGATGTGGCGGCGTACCTTGATCCGATCATGAACCGCAACCTTTATGAGCCGCCAAACCAGGCTCCGAAGTTTGGTGGACGACCGGAATTCGAAGCGATTGTTGGCCGCGATAATCCCGCTCCGTTGTCGTTCAATGATCCCGAGGGTCACTCGATTCGCTTCGAAATCGTGGATGCCCCGGAGGAATTTGTGCGATTGGATGAGCGCAGTGGAACCCTGCGCATTCGTAGCGATGAGAAGCGTGAATTCGAGATCACGGTCCGAGCGATCGATAATGGTTACCCGCGGCAGGTTTCCGAACAGACTTTGACGGTCAAGGTGGTGGATCCGCCGGAGCCGGAACCTGAACCGCCGCCAAAGTTGGCATTCGATGACGCGACCCAAACGGTGCTGACTGCTCTGGTGCAGGGCCGGGATGAATGGACTGCCTGGATGCACGTTCGTACTCGCGACCAGACGCTGCGGCTTCGAGTTGGCGATGCCTTCGAAATCGGCAGCCTCAAGGGGAAGGTCGTCGAAGTCACGCCCCGGTTCGTGATGCTGGAGATCGACGGAAAGCAGTTCGAGTTGCGACCGTCGGGTAATCTTAGCGAAGCTGCGAAGACCGCCGAGCCAAACTGAACGGGATTCGATCTTGAGCGCCGTTTCGCAACACGCATCGTTGATTCGGTGTGAGTCACTATCGATCCAGTATCCCGGTGGGCCTCATGCGGTCGCCGATGTCGACTTGGAAGTCCGCGCCGGTGAGATTGTTTCGCTGATCGGGCCGAGCGGTTGTGGGAAGACCACGCTGCTGCGTTTGATGGCGGGACTTGAATCACCGACCGCGGGAACGGTTCAGATGGATCCACCGATCCGAGACAATCCCGGTGGGATCGCCTTCGTCTTTCAACAGCCCACGTTGCTGCCTTGGCGGACGGCTCTCGAGAACGTGATGCTGCCACTGGAGTTGATCGCACGTGATCAGAGAACAAACCCGGGACGGATCGCAAGTGACCTGACACTGGCCACCGAATCGCTGGAGAAACTCGGACTCGCCGATGCCATCCATCGTTATCCCCGCCAGCTTTCCGGGGGCATGAAGATGCGGGTCTCCATCGCCAGAGCGTTGGTGACCGAGCCCAGTATTCTGCTTCTCGACGAACCATTCGCGGCGCTGGATGACATGCTTCGCAATCAGCTCGGCGAACTTGTCTTGGGTTTGTGGGAACAGCAACGGTTTACTGCCGTGATGGTCACCCACAATATTGCGGAATCGATTTTGTTTTCTCACCGGATTGCCGTGATGCGCCAGGGCAGACTGAGGCAACTACTGGACAATCCGCTGCCCTGGCCTCGCGATGAGACGCTGCGAGCCTCGCCAGAGTTCGGCAAGTTTTATGGACGTGTCAGCTCAGCGTTGCGAGGAGAGACGTGATCGTTAAGCGCGAACGGATGTGGCGGGAAGGCCTGCTCAGCGCCCTGCTTGTCGGGACCGTGGCAATCTGCGGGCTGGCGGTCTGGGAGTTCATCGTCTGGCAGTTTGAGCTTCCCAAGGCGCTGCTGCCCACACCGCGCCAGTGCCTTGCCGCCGCGATTCAGCAGCGCGATGCCCTCTGGCGCGGGACGCTGTCCACCGGGGCCGCCGCGATCGTGGGATTGCTCTCGGCAGTGGCGATCGGCTCTTTTCTAGCAATGGTTTTCAGCCAATCTCGCAAGCTACGTTTGGCGTTCTTTCCGTACGTGATCTTGTTACAGACGGTGCCGATCGTCGCCATTGCACCCCTGTTGATCATTTGGAGCGGGTATACGTTTCGCTCCGTTGTGATCGTGACGGTGATCGTGTGCTTGTTTCCGATCGTCAATGGCGTGACAACCGGTTTGTTGGCAATCGATCGCGATACCGCGGATTTGTTTCGGCTCTACGGCGCGGGAAGGTGGAAGAGACTCAAGTCGCTTCAGATTCCGTCGGCGGTTGGCCACCTGGTGTTGGGAGCCAAGACCAGCGCGGCCTTGGCGGTCATCGGTGCGATTGTTGCCGAGTTCTTTGTGGGCAACGGCACCGCGTACGACGGGCTGGGAACGCTGATGATCGGTTGGCAGCGGTTCATGAAGACCGATGCCCTGATCGCCGCACTGTTTGCTTCGGCGCTCTTGGGATTAGGACTGTTTGGGTTGGTACAGTTGATCGCCGCAACGTTGCTGCGGCGCTGGGTGAACACCTAGAAACGATTCCAAACAGGGGGCGTGTTAGGAGGTTGTCGGTTTCGTAGCGTAGGTCAGGCTCTCCGAGACTGACACGCAGCAAGCTGCGTGTTTTTGCGAGTCTCGGAGAGGTTGTGAAGATATTGTGCTTGCTACTGTAGGTCCGCCTTTCCAAGGCGGACACCCGCAGCTTTGCTGCGTTTCGTGCGAGTCTCGGAGAGACTCGCCTACAGTAATGCACCGCGGTTTTATTTGTTCACAGCCTCGGAGAGACTCGCCTACGTTAAAAGCCGCATCGCGTCGCTGAACCGACAGACTGTCTGTATCCGGGAAAACCGTAAGTTAACGCTCTGCCACAGTTAAAAAACAACGCCGTGCTTGTCCTCCGCTTCGGAAATCGGCGATGATGATCGCGGCGACTGATTTCCAACCGAAAGGGTTAAGCTATCCATGCGATCTGCGTACTTTCCAGAAACTTGCCTGACCGATCCTATCTGGCTGTTTCGACGCAGTGGGTTATGCCTGTTGCTTGCAATCCTGGCACTCTGCGGATGCAATGCGTCGCGTGATACTTCGCCCAGTGCGGCAACGGGCGACGGAGCGAAAGGTGGTGCCACCGTCACAGTGCAACTGAACTGGTATCCCGAAGCGGAACATGGTGGTGTTTATCAGGCCGCTGCGGATGGAACCTACGAGCAGGCAGGCCTGCGGGTGGAGATTCGTCCTGGCGGAGGCGGCACCCAAGTAGCACCGGAGTTGGAATTGGGTCGCGTCCAGTTTGCGATTGCCAATGCAGACGACGTGATCATCTATCGTCGACAGGGCTTGGACATCGTGACCGTGCTGGCAGCGATGCAGGATAGTCCTCGCTGCATTCTGGTTCGAGAAGACAGTGGCGTGGAATCATTCAAGGGGCTTGCTGGGATGACGCTCCAATGCCAGGCCGGTCGACCTTATCTGGAGTTCATGCGATCCCAACAACTGCTGGACCAGGTCAACGAGGTTCCCTACTTCGGCAGCGTCTCGTCGCTGGTCACCGACAAGTCGATCGCGATTCAGGCATATTCCTTTGCCGAGCCCTTGTTGGCCGAGCAACAGGGCGTCAAGGTTCGTCGCTTGATGGTCAGCGAACTCGGGTGGAACCCGTACGCCAGCGTCTTGATCACCACCGGCAAGCTGATCAAGGAGCAGCCGGACATGGTTCGCAAGGTCGTTCAGGCAACCTGTCTCGGATGGCAGAATTACATGACCGATCCCGCCTTGGGCAATGAAGCGATCCTTGCGGTCAACGAACACGGTATGACGGCCGAGGCACTGCAGTTTGGCAGCACCGAACTCAAGGCGCTGGTCATGCCCGGCGACATGGCGATCGAGCAAGTCGGCCAGATGTCGTTGGACCGCTGGAAGCAACTCGTTGATCAGATGGACGCGATCGATCCGAAATCCGCTGGCATGGTGAAACCGGAAGATTGTTTCACGACGGAATTCCTACCGTAGCCGAGCCTCTCCGAGGCTGTGAACAAATTGAACCGCGGTGAATTACTGGAGGCGAGTCTCTCCGAGACTCGCACGAAACGCAGCAAAGCTACGGGTGTCCGCCTTGGAAAGGCGGACCTACAGTAGCAAGCACAACATCTTCACGGCCTCTCCGAGGCTCGAGTCTGCGACGCCGCGGAGAGGCTGGCCGAAGCTAGTTGGCGTTCAGGCCGCGCGATAGGACTGCGAGGGTCCGATATGACGACCCAAGGTCTCGATCTCCAGCCGAAGCAATTGTTTGACGACTGCCGCCGCCGCGGGACGCTCGTTGGGATCGATTGCAACCATCGATTTGACCAGATCGGCCACCGGCTCCAACAGTGATTGACTGACCTGGTGCGTTTGAATGATCCATTGCCAGAGCATGCGACCGAGTGAAAAGATGTCCATGGCTGCAATGGCGGCCATCTGTCCTGCCAGCGCCTCCGGTGCCGAGTAGGCTGGCGTTCCCCGGTATTGATGACCGGGCACGGTATGGATTCTCGCGGCGAATCCGAGGTCGACGAGCGTGACGTGGCCGCGTGGGCCGACGATCACGTTGGCTGGTTTGACGTCGCCATGGATCCATCCCGAAGCGTGCAAGGCATCGAGGGCTTGAGCCGTCTGACGCACCAGCCAAAGTGCTACCGGCAAGGGCTTCTCCGAATCGGCGTCCAAAAGGTGCTGCATCGTTTCACCTTCCAACCGCGGCATCACCAAATAGGGTGTGGCGGCAGTCGCCGATGCATCCAGCACCGGAACCAGGTTTGGATGCGAAGCCCCCGAGGCAGCGGAGATGGACTGCACGATCTGTCGTCGGCCCTCGAGGGCATCAGGACCCCCAGCCGCCCGTTTGATCACGTAATCCCAACGCGGACTGCCGGCAGCGTCAGCTGGTTGCGCGAGCGACAAGGTAGCCTTGGGGCCTTCGTGAAGCATTTCACCGATCCTCCAGATACCCAGAATCGATGGCGTCCCATCGCGGGGACCCGAATCGGTCGACGCAACATGGACAGAGGCGCAGGCCTGGCCGGGGGAAACCTTGGGCACGACGGAGATCCTTAGCAAGCGACATCATGAAAGAGTCCGTCCGATGGGACACTCTGTCTGTTGAATCGACTTTAACGGTCGGTTGGGTCGACTCGTTTGATCCCCGCGCGGAATATTTTCCCTCGATTACCCAGTTTGCTGTGAGAAAGCGGTTTCACGACATTCACTTGGTGTCAACGTGCAGACTGGCCCATTTTTGACCTAGCGGCACGTGGTCCAAAAAGTGGACTCTTAGACGGGACCGACCCTTGAACAATGGATTGTGAAACAGGCAAGTCGAAAGCAACGATGCCGGCAGATACCGTAACGGATACCGCTTTGTACATTCGTGGGCTTCACAAAGCCTACGGAACCAGTTGCGCATTGGCCGGCGTTTCCTTTTCGTTGGCCCGCGGCGAGCGTCTCGCGTTCCTCGGACCCAATGGCGCCGGAAAGACGACACTGATTCGATGTCTGTCGGGTCGGACAAAGCCGGATCAAGGAGAGATCTGGCTGATGGGACAGCCGATCAGCCAACGTCATGCGCGGGATGTGATTGGCTTGGTACCACAAGAGATCGCGCTGTATCAAGATTTGACAACGCGTGAGAATCTGGCCGCGTTTGGAAAACTTTATGGCCTTGCCCGACGCCGCCTGCGCGATCGAGTTGATTGGGCGTTGAACTGGACCGGACTGGAAGAGCGGGCTGATGACTTTGTCGGCGGCTTCTCTGGGGGGATGAAGCGACGCGTCAATCTGGCTTGCGGCGTGATGCATTCGCCACTGGTTCTGTTGCTCGATGAGCCAACGGTTGGAGTCGATCCACAAAGTCGTGAGCGGATCTTTTCGATGCTGGATGACTTGAGTCGTTCGGGTTGCTCCATCTTGTTGACGACGCATCACCTCGACGAGGCGGAACAACAGTGTGATCGCGTGGTCATCGTCGATCGCGGCAAGGTGGTTGCCAACGGAACGATTGACGAACTGATCGAACGCTCGGTCGGTGCATCAAGATGGGTGCGACTGCGAGTCGATCCGCCGCTAAGGGCTCCGTTGACAATCGATGGCGGCGACGCGATGGATTCTCTCGGCCAGGCGGGCGACCACGTTGTCTCGACGCGCATCGATGACGTCTCCACTCATCTACCGGGTCTGATTGGTTGGGTTCGCGAGCAGGGCTACTCAATTGCCGATGTCGAGGTTCACGCGCCTTCGTTGCATCACGTCTTCCTGCATCTAACTGGGCACCAGCTTCGTGATGGATAACGATTATTTCAGCCGTTCCAATGATTACTGGAGCAACCACCCATGATTTGGACGGTTTTTCAAATCAGCGCCCGGCGACTGATTCACAGTCGCTCCGAGATTCTCTTGACGTTTGGCGTCCCCATCGTCTTCTTCAGCATTTTTGCGTTGATCTTTGGCAGTGGAGTCGGCAGCGCAAAGACTCCCAAAATCAACGTCATCGTGGTCGATGAGCTTGGAAGCGGAGCCAGCCGTGCGGTGATGGAGTCGCTGCGTCAACAGGGCGGGCTTCACTTCGTTCACGGCGTCCAAGATCGGCTGGATCGACACACTGCGCAGGAGATGGTGCGTCGAGGAGCATCCGCCATGGCGATCGTCTTGAGACCGGGCGAGAACCAGCAAGTGGCGGTCGACCTGTTGGCTGATTCCTCCGACCAAGTTGCGTCGCAAGTCGTCTCCTCGTTCGTCACTCGCTCGTTGATGCTGGTTGAGGCACATCGCCAGATCGTTGGCTTTGACGAAACCGACCCGTCCACCGGCCGACCCGAGACCGCGACAGCAGTTGCATCCACGAACGACTACGGCGGAACGATCAAGCAGTATGCCGCCAAACCGGCGACTTCTACGACGATTGATCCGAACGTCTCCGAGGTTGCCGCTTCGGTGACCAATTCCATTGAGGTGGTCGATGTGATGGGGGAAGGCAAGGTCAATCCTGTGATCAGTATGTACGCGGCGGGGATCGCCGTGATGTTCCTGTTGTTTGGCGCGACCGGAGGCGGAGGCGCGCTGCTGGAGGAACGCGAGAACCAGACACTCGAGCGTCTGCTTTCCACTCACATGTCGATGGACCAGTTGTTGCTTGGGAAGTGGTTCTACATGACTGCGTTGGGAGTGCTGCAAATCACCGTCATGTTTCTTTGGGCGCAGTACGTCTTCGGCGTCGATCTGCTTGGTCATCTCGATGGCTTCTTGATGATGACGCTGGTCACGGCGCTGGCCGCCTCGGGATTCGGGTTGTTTCTAGCAACGCTCTGCAGGACGCGTGGCCAGCTCAATGGACTGTCGGTGATTCTGATCCTGGCCATGAGTGCCATGGGCGGATCGATGGTTCCGCGATACTTGATGAGCGAGGGCTTGCAGCGATGCGGGCTTTGGACGTTCAACGCTTGGGCGCTGGACGGATACAACAAGGTGTTTTGGCGCGAGTTGCCGGTCTCCGCGTTGGCACCGCAGCTATTCGTGCTGCTGTTTAGCGGGATGGTCTTTTTGCTCGTGGCGCGAATGTTGGCGATCCGCTGGGAAACGGATTGAGCGTCAAAACAGGCGGAGAATGGCCGTAGGACCCGTCTCATTGATCCTTCCAAGTCGCATGCGGTAGGCTATTGGCGATCCCTGTTTGACGCGTTTCGCCCCCCTCCGCATGAGAGACATCCGCATGGATTCATGGCCCATTGGTGTATTTGCTTCGGTTGACGCTGGATTAGGTGTCGCCTGGGATGTGATTGCTGAGCTTCGTGTGCCGACGATTCAGTTGCACGCGCCGCATCCCGATAAGCGAGATCAGGCATCGGCAGAATCATTTCGGGCACAGTTAGCCCAAATGGGAGTTCGTTGTACGGCCGTGTTTGGCGGATTCGATGGTGAGAGCTACGCCGATATTCCAACCGTCGTTCGCACCGTGGGGCTCGTCCCGGAAGAGACTCGGCAAAGTCGGCTGCAAGAGATGTTCGAGATCTCTGACTTCGCCAATTGGCTCGGATGCGATACGGTTGCACTTCATCTTGGCTTCATTCCGCATGATCCCTCGGCTCCGGGCTACTCCGACATCGTCGATGTGACCAGGCAGTTGTGCGATCACTGCAAGAAGCACGGTCAGTTTCTGCATTTGGAAACAGGTCAGGAGACGGCCGATGGCCTGCTCGAGTTCATCCATCAGGTCGATCGTGACAATCTGAAGATCAACTTTGATCCTGCCAACATGATTCTTTACGGGACGGGTGAACCGATCGAGGCGCTGCGAAAGGTCGGATCCCATGTCCGCAGTGTGCATTGCAAAGACGGCACCTGGAGCGACAAGCCGGGAGAAACCTGGGGCGCCGAAGTGGCGCTCGGAACCGGTGACGTGGGGATGGAGACCTACTTGAGGACGCTCAAGGAAGTCGGCTACGACGGACCGCTGACGATCGAACGTGAGATTCCCCAAGATCCCGCCCGTCAGAAGGCAGAAATCGGCCAGGCGATCGAGCTGCTGACACGATTGCGCGGTAAGGTTCTCGCCTAAGCAGGGCTCCGCAAACCGTACGTTAGGCTTTCCAGTCGTACGTTAGGCTTTCCAGTCGTACGTTAGGCTTTCACAGGCCTGACATGTTCTTGAAAACCGGTCAGCCTGGAAAGGCCGACGTACGAAAAGCCGACGTACGAAAGGCCACTCACGCTGCCCGCGGCAGCGTACGGGCAACTTGAATGGAGTCATCTTCCTGCAGATTGACGACAACCGGTTTGGATCCCACATCGCCTGCCCTCCACATTTCAATGGTCGGCTTGTCGAACAGTTCGCCGCCGGTTCGGATCACACGACCCACGCGGTCGTTGGTCAACTCGATGTAGCTTCCGATCGGGAAGAGCCCGGTGGTTTTTAGCAGCGCCCGGACGGCCCTGGGGTCGAACTTGCCGCGCTTGGTTTCGTCCAGGATGTGTTTGATCGCGTAATATCCTTGGATACCAGGACGATGGGGACGCGGCGCTACCAAGGCGACGAATTCATCAGCCACCGCAGCGATCTTGGCCAGCGTGTGAATTTGGTTCGTGGTGCAGCCTCGGGGATAGCCGCTGCCGTCCAGACGTTCATGCATCTGATAGGCAATCATTTTTGCAGCGTCGGGAACTCGGTCGCGGAGGGTAGCAGCGACTTGCAAAGCATGAACCGGATGATCAGCCAGTTTTTCGACGGTTCTGGTCGAAATCGTGGTTTTCGAGTCGAACCATTCCAGACCAACCTGTTGCATGCCTACATCGTGAATCAAGCATCCGATGCCGAGCTCAATCAGATTGGGATGGTCGAGACCGAGCTCGACTCCCACCGCCATCGCCATGCTGGCCAGATGAACCGCATGCCGGGATGGATACTCCGAGGAATAGGGTGAACCCGCCAGGCAAACCAGCGCGTCAGCGTCCCGCTCCAATCGCGACAGGATCGTTTCGCACTGTTGCCTCAGCAGTTCTGCGGAGCCCGGCTTGCCGTTGCAGGAGTCATCAAACAGCTCACGAAGCGATTCCACCTGAAGGTCATGGTCGCGGGACCACTGTTGTTCAAGTCCGTCTTCGTATGCACAATCCTTGGGCCGATGAATCGACAAGGACACGGGCTCCGTCATGGGAACAACGTCGAGGGACTTTCGTTCCTTGATCCACTGATCGATTTCGCAGGTGTGATCGTTGACGCGGAACGAACGCACATAGGTGGGCGACGGTGGGACGTTCTTGGCACGTCCCTGCGGCTTGAACGACTCAAGCATCGCCAAGTCACGGGTGCCGATCGCGACCTCCGTGATTCCCCTTGCGTGAAGCTTATCCAGGAAGGAAGTCGTGACTTCGATTCCGGCACTGAGCAGTTTGATCTGTGGGTTGTCGGGATCGGTAATCGGTGCTTTGAAAACCGACCCAGCGCGGACGGTCTCGATCGAAACGCGACGAAAGCTTGCCATGACAGTTCCTGGATCACTCGACCAACGCGTTCACCATCGTGCATTGCCCGTCAGAGCGTCTCGATCGGAGATTGCTCCAACGGCAGCGGCCGGGGTTCGGGCGGGGCTGGCGTATTTGGCAGTTCGCCCGGCAGTTGCAGGGGGTCGACTGGCTCTTGAAGGCCGCCGTTGATCGGGTCGACACGCGGCGATTCCGGTGGCATGGCTTCCGGTGGCATCGGCTCCACCCGAGTTTCTTCCATCATCGGCGCTTCGTTGAGTACCGATTCGCCCTGGTCGTAGCTGGTCTGCAGCATGGGTGGGTTGAACTCGGGTTCTGGTGGCAGTGGGTTGTAAGGCAGCCCACAGTCGTTGCACTCACACTCGATCATCCCACCAGCGGTGGTTCCAGGCAGTGACAACAGCATTTCGGGTGAGATCTTGCCTGGATCGATCCAAAGGCCCTCTGGGGTCAACTCCATCGTTCCCAGGTCGAGATCGAGTCCGCGGCGAACGACTTCGTAGTTCACGAAGATACCAAGCAGACCGTTTTGTGCATCCAGCAAGTCGCTCAACGCACTGATCGCGTCACGAGCTGCCGTCGGACCGGCACTCCGTCCGCGGGCATCGTTGAGAGCCCGAATGTCGGCGTTCAACTCAATCTGCTCGGCCGCGATGCCGACTGCCTGACGACCGAGTTCAAAGCTCAGACGGTTGGCTTGCAGCTGGCGTATCTCGGCACGGAGCACCTGCCAAATGCTGTCCTCGTAGTTGTAGTACCGGCGTTTGGCTTGCTCGTAAAGAATCAACTGACGGCGGTACGCATTTCGTTCGAGCAGTCGAGTGATCGGAGCATCCCATTGAAGTCCGACGTTGAGGTCTCCTGACTTGTTCAGGCTTCCCGGATCGAGATTCGTATTGCCAACGCCTCCGCTGACCACGACGTCGAGTGTGCTTTCGAGGTCATCCGCGATGACTTCGATTTGACGCCATGAATCGACGAGCGATGCGCGGGCGTTGGCCCAGTCACGTCGATTGCGACGGGCAATTTGGAAGGCGATTTCCGGCGAGATGTCAATTTCGGGAAGCAACACACTTTCGGTTCTCGCACGGGCTTGAATCAGTTGCAACAGCAGCACGTCATCACCGAGTTCGGCAACCAGGTCCTGGGACGCCAGGATGATCTCGTCTCGAAGGCGTCTTGCCAAATCGATTGGGTTGATGCTTTGACCGTCGGTTTGCAGCTTTTCAAACGCCGCCTCCAGGTCCCGGATGCGCGACAGGTAACCTTTCAGTCGCCCCTCAAGCTTGGCATACTCGGTCGTCAATTCGGCCGCCAGACTGTCGAGTTCCTTGATGTCGAAAATTGACTCGTCCAGCTCGGTGATATTCAACAGACCGCAAATGCTCTCTTGTTCGGTCCGATAGAGTTCCTTCAAATTCTCATTTTGGCGACGACGCTCCGGCAGCGAATTGGCGAAGTCGTCGATATCGTTCTTGATGATCGGCAAGTCGTTTTCGATCAGGTCTTCCGTAAACGACTTCAGTGGCTGCAGTTCGCCTCGAAGCACCTTGCAGCGACTCTGCCAGCTGTCGGGGTCCATTCGATATTGGAAACGGGAAGCCCCGTATCGGGATCGAGCTTGAACTCGGCGCTCTCCAGGATCGAAACGTTGATTCGACCGACGTCGGCACGCAGTGCACTCAACTGTTCGCGTCGCGTCAGCAGTGTGCGATCGATCAGCTCAAAGCGGTCGAGAATCGGGTCGTCAAGCTTCACACAAATGTAGGGAGGAAGGCCCAAGGTCCGCAGGAACTGGTCCACCCTGAGCTGGAATCCGGCCTGTTGGGTGATCAAGCTGCTTTGCGCCCGCAACAGCGAGGCGCGGGTTTGTGCGACTTGCAATCGTTGCCGCACGATTGACTCCGCATCGTCCGGAATCGTCGTCAGCAACTCGATCAACGTATCCTCGAGAATCAACAGGTTTTCGGTCTGTCGAGCAATGTTTTCTTGTGAGTTGCGAATTTGTAGCTGATTTTGCAGCAAACCGATGTATCCACCAGAGCTACCTCCCCCGACACCGATACCGTTGGCGCTGACGCTGATGCTACCGACGGACGTCTGGGCAACCACGCTAGCTTGAGCACCGACGGTGATGTTCAAGTAGAAGCTGCGGCGGAATCTTTCGAAGCCACGAATGCTGGCCAGTAGTTGTCGCTCGGCCTGCGTGAGCCCTTCCATGACCTTGTCACGTCCAGCATTCCGAAGCAGCGGTTGTACCAACGAGAAATCGAGGAACGAGGAGGTGGTGCGGACGCTCGAGTCGCCACTCAAGTTCCAAACGATATCATTGGCCATGCTGACGACCAGGTTGCCCCCAGCGGCGAATCCGACGCCGCATCTGCATCCCTCGGTCCCCGATCCCGATGCCCGAAGGACCGCCACGGAACGTATTCGAAAACGGCATCGGCACCGCCGTAGAACTGCGTTTCAAACTGGAATCGTTCTGCCGTGACCGCGAGCGCGGAGAAGTACAGAGATTCGATCTCTTCCTGATACACCGTCGAATGCAGCAAGGCGATCCGGACCGCGTTCTCCTGGTTGAGCACCAACACCCCATCCTCATCGAGCGGCAGGAACTGCCACCAGTCGGGACTCTCGGCCGTATTGGTGATGCCGGCGGCTTCCCACATCGGATAGCCGCGGCGGCCGTCCACGCACTGCATGTACTGGTACGACGCGGGATCATCCAGCGGCATGGGCTGGAAATCCAAGTCGAAGGGGTTGAACATACGGCTGCGACGGTCCACATCGACCCGAATCGGGATGTTCGGGGGCCTGGCGATGTGCGAAGCCTTCTCGTCAAACAGCGTATTGACCTCTTGGTCCGCTTGTTTGCGATAGAATTGTCGATGGCACCCCACCAGGACTGTCGAGGCAATCAAGACAGCGGTGATGGGAGTCAGATGACTGGTAAGTGAACGTGATGATCGCTTCATGTGCCTGTGTGCCGCAGAAACTGGGGATTCGTCGTTGCGGTAAGAATCGGTACAGCGTGCAGCACCGATTCCACCCTTCTCCCGTTCGGTGTTTTCGTCCGATCACAACAGTCGTAGTGCTGGTGCCGCCCCCGGATTGCATGGCGAGGGGATCAGGTGATTCCGGTTACGTCGACTCTGACGGCGATGGGGGCTGGGCCACCCGCCTCGGGCGAAGCTGCGGCAGACGAGGGCGACGCCTGGCCCAGATCAGCCAAGCGGTCACCCGAATGGTGAATTCGGCCCCACTTTGGCTCGGAAACCGTAGAAATCCTTGACCTTATAAACCACCCAACTTACTATTCAGTCAGGCAATTTATGCCCCTCCTCTCATGGCCGGTGCTGATGGGTCTGCCATTTCACGGCACTCCGGTGGGAGTCAACCTTCTCCGAAATCTCACCACGACTGGTGTTTGAAGAACGACCATGAAGTTTGCAGTACTCGGTTTGTTGGTCGTCCTTCTGATCGGCTTCTTTGTCGTGGTCTGGAAGGCGGCTCGCGATTGGCGATGGTACAACATCGTTGCCGTCTGCATCACGATGTTGCTAGCCGTGTTGTTTTTGTTTCCCACCGCAGGCGTGCTGGAGAGTCGCCGAGCCTGGCATCAGGTCAAGGAGCGGCTGGAGAAGGAAGCCGTGGAGGCGGAGGTCGACAACCGGCTCATCAAGTACGGCGATCCCGACAATCCGGAACTGGGCCAAGGGGTCGTCGATCTGGACCAGCAACTTTCCAAGTTGGGTGTCGAAGCCGGCCGTCGTTGGCGAAATCTTCAATTCCAAGGCGTCGCCAATAATCTGATCACGTTGGTCGAACCGCAAGGCGGTGCGCCGAAGTCGAAGGGATTCCTGGGGCGATTGATGACGGTGCCCCAGCCGCCGCGCCCGCCCAACCACTGCCACTGGTTCCCGAGAGCCTGGTGGTTTACGGGTTCGCGGAATTGCCGAACGACCAACAGATCTTACTGCCCACCTTCTACCTCGGCGAGTTTCGTGTCGACGGCCAGCACGCCGAATTCGGTCACGCTGACTCCGACCGGGCCGCTTGAGCCGAGCCAGATGCAGGCGATTGGAAATCAGCAGGCGCGCAGTTGGTCCCTCTATGAATTGCTTCCCCTTGATGGTCACCATACTTTCGTCGCTGAGGGGAGCGAGCCAACCGACGACAGCTACTTTGGACGGATGGACGACGACCTGATCGCAAAGCTCTTTGGGAATCGAGTTTCTCCCGAAACGCTCAAGGCCTACCAGGAAGATGGTCGCCGCGCGACCGATGATGATCCGCCACTCAGCAGATGGTGGAAGATTGAGTTCACCAAGAATCATGCGATCGACGTGGATAGTCCGGAGCAGCGAGGTGCCTTGGATGGAGGCTTCTTTGACGGCAATGGACGCGCTGTGGACGGCCGACTGCAACGCGGTGAGAACGGCCAGGTGCAATTCAAAAAGGGCGACCAGATCCTGGTGAAGGAAGAGGCAGCCAACCAATTGATTGATGAGGGAGTCGCTGAACTCCGAGATCGATTCTTCCTCCGCCCACTCAACGACTATCGATACATTCTGCGTCGGGTTCGTCTCCGCCTGACGGAACTCGCCAATCGAAAGACTGAGCTGGAATTTGAGACCAAGGTACTGCAGGAGGCGATTGCCAAGACGGAAGGGATGCTGGTTTCCAATCAGGCGATCAAATTGAAGCTTGAGCAGGATGTGGCACAGTTCCGCGTCGAAAAGAATGCGATCACTTCCTACACCGAACAACTTCGCCAGCAAGTCGACACGATGCGAGCCGATATGGCTCGCTTGCATCAACAGAACCTGGTGCTCGAACAGCAAATCGAGCAGAAGCAGCTGGACATCGAGCGAAGACTCGATGCGTTGACTTCGGTTCGATAAGTCTCGCCAGTGCTCCCGCGGCTTCGGGATTCTCGTGCGATCGTCAGCATGTCTTGGTTGACTGGCGAACAGCGGGTCTGATCCGAATCCGGAACGCCGCTCGAAGGCCGCGTTGCATTCTTGCGTCTCACCCCTCTTCGCGATCGACGTCAGACCGCGGAGATTGCCGATGTCACGAGCCTTGCGAGAGGCTGCGGGTAAGCGGATCCCTCCACCTTGCGGTACCGCAGGCTGCATCGCGATGACGCGGGTCTCGCTACACTGGGAGCATGAGTCTCGAACCGACTCGACTTCGGGGATGACAATGGGTGAGGATGGCAATGACCGGGAAATGGGTGGAAATCGAGTTCGACTGCCTGCCGCTACGCAGTGTCACGCGGCTTGATGTTCCCGTGGATGCTTCGCCGGCCTACGAGCAGTTCGTACTGCGGGTCAAGCAGGCGATGAACAAACATGGAAGTCACAATACCTACTACTTGCACCGTGGCACCTGCACGTATCACCTGACCAATGATTCCGAAATCGGTACGGTGGTTTTCCGCTTTGAGGGAACGGTCATGACGGGTGAAAAAGACCGTCGTACCAAGGCCGTCGACATCAGCGTCAAACTCGAGGGCGAGACCTGCGCCTGGCTCAGCGAGCCAATCGTTGGGTTCTTGTCCGAGAGCGTTCAGCACGCCTTGATCGTCGAGTTTGACCGCTACATCGAGGCTGGGGACCTCGACAAGGCCGAGCAACGGATCAAAGCGGTTCAGGCCCAAAGCGATGCGGCCGAAGGCTATGTGGGGATGTATCTGTAGCTGATCGCCGTCAATACAAGCACGACGCGCCAGTATTGATGTTGCGTTTTTTGATTGAGGGGCAACGCCCCGTCCGTTTACCCACATCGTTTTGATACCGAAGGTATCACGGAGGGTAGCCGTAGGTCGCGCAGCGCACCTACGAAATTGAGAATGCGAACAAAACCGACCCCGAAGGTGGTCGCAGACTCATGGCGCATTCGATCTGCGACCGCCTTCGGGGTCGCTCGGGATTGGATTTCCGCACGTTTCCGTAGGTGCGCTTCGCGACCTACGGCCCTCTGCGACCGCTGCGCGGTCAATTCACGGGTTCTCAACCGATGATGCGATTCAAATGTGGGTAAGCCTAAGCCCAACGGGCTGGGTTCCCATTTACACCGCGTCTTGCTTGGCGGCATGAAGCACGGCGGCATATCCAAGAATGTCGCCGTGTTTCTGGCAGTATTCCAGGATCGACTGGTAGCTCTGCTGGTCACCGGTTGCCCGCGATCTTGCCGCGATTTCCAGCAACAGCGGCACGATCCGTTGTGAAGGGACTTCATCGGGGACCAGTTCAATCGCGGCGTCGATCGCCTCTCGATGTCGTCCCACTCGATCGAGAAGGTCCACGTAAGTCTCGATCGCGCCAGTCCCGTGCTGGGCGACGTCAGCCGCTCGAGCTTTGCGCTGAAAGACCTTCAAGCCTGCATCGACGTTCTCGCCGAGCAGAATCGAATAGAACGTCGAATAGGCCGGGTAGAAATCAACAAACGGTTCTTCGCCCGGATACTGAAACTGGTGATGGAGACGCCGTCCGTACTGGGCCAATTCCCAGGCCTTGCGGAGTTGCTGTGGGTCCTCCAGTACCGATGCGATGCGAACCGTCGAGGCGAGGTGGGTCGTGTCGAGATGGTAGCCGCCATCGGCAAGAATCCAGCGACGCTTTTCGATCATGTCGTACAGTGACTCGTCGTCACCGGCTGGTGCCTCGCGTCGAGCGATGTCGCCGCGGACCAGTGAGGTGAGCTCGTCGTAGAGATGCTCCAGCAAACATCCTGCGGCGGCCATCCGATCTTGCTTGCTGCGACCCGACAGCGATTGCTCGTACAACGTGATGCTGTTGCACGTCCCCTGATGATCAAGGACCGCTTGATAGCCGCGGCCCGTATCGACTCCTTCATGCAGCAGGACCTGAATCATCTCGTCGTAGTTGTCATCCGTGATCTCGATCGCAGAGATCAACTTCCTGGCCAACTCCAGATCGCCGGTGGGCCGCAGGTACATCCAGCCTTCGCCGACGCGTCCATCTTCGATCAACATCGTGCCGGCTTCGCGGCAGGCATCGAGCAGCCCCACTTCCAGTTGACGCTCGACATCTTCGGGACGCGCTGGCTCACTGCCATGGCTGACCAGAGGCAGGCCGAGTCGGTTCCGGACGCGCATCTTCATCGCCTCAAACAGTTCCATTGGCTGTCGCGATTGACGAAAGTGGCGAATCATCTCCTCCAGCATTTCCGACGGATCGTCGCGATACTGAGAAAGTCGCTCAAAGATTTCGGTTTCGTGTGACAGTCATGATGCATCAGGTTCTGGGGTGGGGATGTGTGGGTTCGCGGCAAGGGCGATTCTGGTTCTGTTCGGCGTAGATCCGCAGTTGCTCAATCAGCGTGCGGAGTTCCCTGGCGGCCGCGGGGAGCAACACCTCGCAGTGTTCCATGACGTCGGCAAGCGGTCCCAGCAGCAAGTCGCATTGCCTGGAAATCTCCAACGACCAGTTGCGGCAATCTCGCTGTTTCTGCTGGCAATCCCGCAGACGTTTCTCAGCCGCTTGAACGCGGCGAGTCGCCTCGGTAGCCGAAGGTCTGTCTCCCGGGCGAATCGCCGCTCGCTTTTGCGCCAGGTTTTCTCTCGCTTCGTTGAGCTCTCGTTCGGCGAGTTGAACCTCGTGGCGCCAATAAGCCGGCACGATCGGCCGAGAAGTGCTCCTCCGCTCGATGGACCAACATTCGGACTTCTTCGAAGTGTCTTTTGCCAATCGGAAGAGAGACGGATCAGTCCTCCGTGAAACGCCTCGAGCGATTCGATATTTCGAACGTTACTAGTCGACATCAGCGTCCCAGATAGGCGTCGATTTGCTCTGCCTTCCGCAGCAGGTAGGGGACATGTTGCTCGGTGGACTGGATCAGTCGTGACAACTGCCGCATCTGCGCTGTGAACTCCTCGGAGAACTTGCGTTGCTGCTCGTCACGCCACGTTTGTTCCAGTTGATTCATTTGGGAAGCCAGACCAGTGGATCGCTGCTTCATCTCCTCCGAGAACCGATGGAGTTGCGCAGCAAATTGCCGGAGCTGTTCTGGATCGACGACCGCTTGACTCATGGGTGTTGTACTCCTGGGCCACGATGGGCAAGTTCGGCAAGCTCCTGCTCTGCCTTTTCCAAGTGTTGACGATATTGGGCAAGGGTCAATGTAACCCCTAGCCGATCTGCGGTCTCGCACAGCAACCTCAAGGCGGCTACGCGAACTCGCACCGGTGCGACCACGCTGCGACGTAGCGAGGCCGCACGCAGCGACGCCATCGCCTCCACGTCTTTGCCCATCTCGAGCAGGCAGCGGCCTTGAATCAGGTAGGCGGTGGGAGAAAACTCGTCTTGATCGAGGACCGTCTTTAACTCCTCGATGGCTCCCTCGTACAAACCTGCATCGTACATCGCCTCGGCGAGCACGACTCGAAGCTGGGTCAACGACGGATCTCGACCCAATCTGGCACGACAAACGTCCATCCGACGACATGCCCAATCGTTCTGGCATCGTTTGAGTTCCCGATCGCTTTCGGCCGTGTCGAGCCGCCTGGCCACGTCGGTCACTTCTCGCAGCTGTTGCAGCGATCGCGCCAGGACCGCTTCCTCGTATTCCCAAAGCAATTCCATTTCTTCCGGGAAGACCTGCAGCGCTTGTTGAAACACGCGTCGCGCGTCGGCCGGCCGGTTTTCCGCGCGGTAAATCCGTCCCAACTCCATGAACGCGTCGAGGTCAGTGGGACTTCCCTTCAAATGATGTTCCAGCTCCTGTCGGCGTTCCAGTCGAACCACCTTGGGCTGGGAAGGGGTTGAGTTGGCCGATGACGTTGCCGATTCGCCGGTCGGTGTCCCGGACGATGACGGTCCGGACGCCTCGACCGACGCCGCCTTGGACTCTTCCGCAGGCGAAGTCGCTACGGCCGACTGCGGGCTCGTGTTTGACTTGATCGTCCTGGTTTGCCGGCGATGCTTTGCGGGAGATGCTCCGGCGAACCAGTTCCTCCGGCTTCACCTCTCGCCAATGCCCGCCCCGCAATGGGCTTAGCTCGGATCCCACTGAATGTGGGTTCTGCGACGAATCGTGATCAGCCGAAGAGGACATCGTGAACGCTAATGAGGTTTGGACGTGGAAGGCAACTGGCAAGCCTCTGGTCAGGCTGCAGACTTTGATTTTGATTTTCCTCGCGGCGTGCAGGCAAGGCCGGGCCTTACGCCACGGATCGATACAGCCCACGGGTTCGGTCCGCATCGAGGGGAACGGGATTGAACGTACCGGTCCACTGCTTCAAGCGCATCCTCGACAAAGGTGTCAATGCCTGATGCCGGAATCGACAGCTCGTGAAACGACGTGGCGAGCCCCGCTTCACGCAGCCATCCAGTGACCATCGTCGCCAGCCGCTCAGGTGCGTCGGCGGTTGGGACCGTTGGCTCGATTTCACGTAACAACTCGGCGTACCAATCGGCGTGAATCGATCCGTTCATGCGAATCACGGCCGGGAGCATCAGGCCGACCGCCTGACCGTGTGTGACATCGTACCGCGCGGTGAGCGGATTGGCGGTCGCGTGAGCCGCGCCCAGCATCGAGGTCTCAATCGCCATGCCGGCAAAGCAGGCTCCGAGTTGCATCAGGCTCCGCGCTTCCAAATCCTGTGGATCGCGGAGCACACGAGAAAAGCCCTGTGCCAACATTCCAAAGGATCGTCGACTGTAGGTGGTCGAAATCGCGTTTCGCCGTTTGGTGACGTAGGTCTCGATCGCATGCGAGATCGCGTCGATCCCGGTCAGTGCGGTGACTCGTGGCGGCTGCGTGACGGTCAATTCGTGGATCAAGAATCGCAACCGGCAGGCCGCGCGGGATCACCACAAGGCATCTTCGCATGGGTCTCCGCATCGCTGATCAACGCGAACGATTGTGCCTCGCTGCCTGTTCCTGCTGTGGTTGGAATGGCGATCATCGGCAGCAGGTCGCTGGTCGCTTTGCCCACGCCCTGGTAGTCGTGAATCGTACCGCCACAGGAGTAGACAAAGTTGATGCCTTTGCAACAGTCCATGCTGCTACCGCCGCCGAGTCCAACCAGCAGATCGGGTTGAACCTCCGCCGCACGACGGACTCCGGCATCCACCATGGCTGAGGTTGGATTCTCAGAAAAGTCGTGAAACGATGCGACTTTCAGTCCCGCTTCGCGGAGCGAATTCAGGGCGGCGGCATCGTGGCCGGCCTCCATGATGCCACGATCGCTGACGACCAGCACGCATCGTGGTCGGAACGCCGCGGCCAGCTCACCCAATTGTGAGATGGCGCCTTCGCCGAAGATAAATCGTGTCCGACTATGAATGTCAAATGGCTGCATAAATCAAAAATGACGGAAGGAAGTTCCCGAGCCCTTTCACCTTAGAGATCCCGACAATCATTGGCTAGCTCGGTGTTCGCCGGGTGCGGGCGGGGACCGCGGGGAAGTCCGCCAAAACGCTGACGATTCAGCCCGAGTCACGGGGCCACGAGTCACGGGGCCAGAGTCACGAGTCACGGGGCCAGGCTGCTGAGATCCAGATCGTCGTTCATCTCCCGCTGAAGGGTTACAAGGCTCGCGAACAGTTCCCGAATCAACGGCTTGCTGGCTGGGTCGTTGGCCAGGTCGTTCATTTCCAACGGATCGGCTTGGATGTCGTAAAGACGAATCGCTGGTGCTTCTGGATAAACAATCAACTTATGGCGATCGGTGCGAATGCTCCGCTGCTTTTTGAGATAACAGCCGTAAATCTCATCATAGGGACTCTTGCCTCCGTCGAGCAGTGGCAGCAGGCTGTGGAATTCAACGTGCTCCGGCTTCTCAATGTTGCGCGAGTTCCAACGTGGTTGGCATCACGTCTTGCAGGTAGATCGGTTCGTCGATGCGGCGGTCCGCCGCCACGTTCGGCCCCACCACCATGAAGGGAACGCGGACGCTGTGATCGTACATGTTCTGTTTTCCGAGCAGTCCATGCTGGCCCACAGCGAGACCATGATCGGCGGAGAAGAAGATCCAAGTGTTGTCCGCTTTGCCGGTCGCCTGCAGTGATTCCAGGATCCGACCGATCTGGGCATCCATGTGCGTGATCAGTGCGTAGTACTCGCGGCGATGCACTTGAACCGCGTGTGGCGTTCGCGGAAAGGGTGCAAGCCGTTCATCTCGCAGACCCTTGCCGCAGCCAATGGCATCGGCAAACGGATAGAGCGGTTGAAAATTTTCGGGAACCGAGACTTGTTCGACCGGATAGCGATCGAGATAGGACTGAGGCGATTGCCGCGGATCGTGCGGAGCATTGAAGGCCAGGTACATGAAGAACGGCTCTTCACGTTGCGTGGCCTCCTTCATGAACTCCTCGGCATGGTTGGCGACCACTTCACTCCAGTGGGTGCCGCCCTCCCAAAAGCCGCCGAAACTTTGGATCCGAGGGAGACCACAGATCCGTGCCATCGGCGGAGGGACGGTTGTAACCCGCTTCGGTGTCCTTTGGCATTCCGGGGCGAATGTCCCTGGCGACGTCAAAGGCTTTCTCCGCATTGGCTTTGCAATGCCACTTACCCGTCATGTAGGTGCGGTATCCGGCCGCCTTGAAGTACTCGCTCCACCATCGCCCTTGCTGACGCTCCTGCTCACTTTGGTTGTAGATGGCGTTGGCGTTCCAGACAAATCGCCCGGTGTTCAGCATGGTTCGACTGGCGACGCAGACGGCACCGCTCCACGAACCCATGTTGAAGGCATGCGTGAACGTGGTCCCGCGCCGGGCCAACGAGTCAAGATTCGGCGTTTCGACCTCCTTGGCCCCCAACGCGTTGATCGTACTAAAGCACTGGTCGTCCGCGAAGATAAAAACGATGTTCGGCCGCGACGACTCCTGACCAGCAAAGTTGATCGCAGAGGCCGAAAAGGGCAAGCAGCGCCAGCAGGATTGGCTGGGAACGAAGCATTGGACTCTCATGATTCTCTCGCTGAGCGGGGCTCTTGAGCTTGGCCGAGCAGGGCTCTTGATTCTTTCCACAAGAGTTTAACCGAGACGCTCATTCGAGGTGTCTCGGGAGGTACAAATCGACCTGGGTTTCTCCGAAGATTCGGTACTTCACGCCATGCCCCCAAAGTTCGAAGTATGGCAAGAGCGGGTCACTCAAGCCGGTCGCCCCCGCATAAAGCGGCCACATCAAGTAGTCACGAAGCATTGGGTCGCAGGCCGTAAAGTAATAGGCCGGACGCAGCGCCGCTGGGAACGGTCCTGCTTCAATCCGTTCCACCAAACTCGCGGAATCCTGAATCGATCGCAGCAGATTGGACTTTTCCGAATCGTCCTTGGGATGCTTCGGGGGAGTTCCCTCCAGCACCCGAATGCTCGGTAGCGGCTGAAATGCCTCGCAGATCGATTGATCCTTCAACATGCGATGCGATGGCGACGAGTCCCTCGAGCCAACTCGTGGCGAGCTGCTCGGCACGCTGCGGATCGACCGGTTTGGGATGACGGACCAAGAAGTATGCGTCTCGCCCGCCGCTCGGTCGGCGATCATTTCCCGCAATGGCATAGAGTTGCTGTAGTCTCGATTGCAACTCGTCGCCGACGTCCAAGTCGCTGAACAGCTCGGCCAGTGCATGGCCATCGGGACGAAACACCTGAAAGAAGCCGACCAGCGAGTCGGGATCGAGTGAGGTCTCGGGACCAAGACCAGCCAAGTCGTGACATTTTCGTAGCAGGGCGGTGGTGCTCATGGCTTGTTGCAACAGTTGCATCTCGAAACGGACCGGTAAAGACTTTGCGTAACGCTCTCAGTGTACCCGTCGGGCAATTCGCGAGAATGTCTCCGGCGACGCAGAGCAAGTCGCAGGCACACTCGATGTGCGGCAATCGTTGGCAATGCTTGCGATGTCCAAGGACCACCTGCGATGCGGGACGCCCCTTGGTCGCCTCGATGGTGGTTTGGCTGGAATCGCTTAGAATCGCAAAGCTACGGGCACTCGCGACTGAGTTCCGTCATCGTCACCCGGTCGCCGATAGGTGAGATCACGCGAAAAGGTTTGCTGTCTTGAACATTGTTATCCTTCATTGTCATTTCGAACGAGGCGGGGTGACACAGGTTGTCGAGAACCACACGCAGGCCCTCCGTGATCAATCCCAGGTCGACCGAATTGTTCTCGTTTCCGGCGATCGAGTCGGTGGCTTATCGCAGTCGACGCGAGAGTCCACGGAACATTTCGCGATCGAGGACTTCGATTACGACGCGCAGCGTTGGACAAGTGAATTGTTGTCGTCGCGTTCCGATCAACTCGTCCAGCGACTGCAACAACGACTGGCGTCAGCTGGGCTCGAGCCTGCGAACAGCATTCTGCATTGGCACAACCATAGTCTTGGGAAGAACACAGCTGTGCCAGCAGTGATCGCCCGGCTAGCCGCAAATGGTTGGCGGTTGCTACTGCAGATTCATGACTTCGCCGAGGACAATCGTCCCGAGAACTATCTTCGGTTGACGACCGCAATCGGCGCCGAGGACAAAACCGCAGTTGACCGATACCTCTATCCGATCGCATCCCAGATCCATTACTGCACGCTCACTCGAGCCGACGCCGATGTGTTGGTCGAGTTGGGAATACCGGCCGGCCAGGTCGATTGCCTTCCCAACAGTGTGATCGCGCCGGCGGCGGTTCACGATTCCTCTGCGGGAGGCTCGCCGCTCGAGCCGATCACGCGCGTGCGTCAGTCGCTCGGGCTACCGCCAAAAGCTCGCTGGTGTCTGTATCCGGTGCGAGGCATTCGTCGAAAGAATGTTGGCGAACTTCTCCTTGTCAGTCAGCTGACGAGTCCTGATTTGTTTTGCGGATTGACGCTTTGTCCCACCACCCCGATTGAGAAGCGATCTTACGAGCGTTGGAGAGAAGTCGCGCAGCGAGCTAGCACCACGAGTCGTGTTTGATGCGGGCGAACATCCGGAATTGTCGTTTCGAGATAATGTGTTGGCATCCGATTTCGTGATTTCGACCAGCGTCGCGGAGGGTTTTGGGATGTCGTATCTTGAGCCTTGGCTGTTGGGGCGCGAGGTGCTCGCCAGGCGACTGCCCAACGTGACGGACGACTTCGAAGCGAGCGGAATGCAATTCACCAAGTTTTACGACTCGATACCGATTCCCGGTGACACGGATTGGGTTTCTCAGTGCAGACGCGAATTCGCGGCTGGCGGCTGAGCAGGCCTGGGGACAGCTGCCCGAGCAGTTCCGCCCGGCTTCGTTACGGGATCTATCAGGTGGTGATAGCGTCGATTTCGCAAGACTGGTTCCAGGCACGCAAATCGAAGTCTTGAAGAGGATGTTAGGCGACTCTGGATTTCGACAAGAAGTGATTCGCCGCTCCGCCACGCTGTTTCAACACTTGCAGTTTCAACCCGACCGGCAAACACTTGACCGTAACGCCGTGACGGTAGGCCAATGCTATTCTCTGGTTCGAAATCGTGAGCGTTTGTTGAGCCTTTATCGAGCGGTGCTTGATCGCAGGCCCGATCACGACGTGGCGTCGCCCTCTCATGCTGGGGTCGCAGTGGATCTGATCAATCGGGCGAGACCCTTTTATCCTTGTCGCACGGAGGAGATGGTTGGTGGACGCTCATGAATGGTTGTCGCCGGTGCTGCGTCTCCGCACGGCAATGCCCCAGCAGCCGACCGCTGTTGATGCTGAGTTGAAGTTGCTGCCTGAGGTCAAGGCTGTGATCTTCGATGTGTACGGCACATTGGTGATCAGCGGCAGCGGCGACGTTGGTTCGGCGGATCAGGCCGATCACAGCGACCGGATTGTTCAGTCGCTTGAGGCGGTTGAAATTGCCGGTTCGTTGTTGCAGCTTCCCACCATGGAGATCATCCACGAAGAGATTGAAGCAATGAATCGGATTCGGCGTAGCGAGGTTTGTCCGAAACCCGAGGTCGATATTGTCGAAGTTTGGCGTCGGATCCTGACGCGATGTGGGCTTGCTCGAGCAGAGCAAGGGATTGGTCGAGTGGTCGAACTAGCCGCCCAGTATGAGGCCCGAGCGAATCCAACCTGGCCGATGCCGGGGAGCCCCGAACTGCTTGCCGCCCTGCGGAATTCGCATTTTCCGATGGGAATCGTTAGCAACGCGCAGGTGTTTACCCCACCTTTGGTTGAAGATCTTGTCGATTTCAAAAATCTTGAGTTGGGCGGGTTCGATCTCAATCTCTGCTTCTTTTCCAACCGATTTCGCCAATCGAAGCCTGGGCCTCGGCTGTTTGACGCGCTGCGTGATGCGCTGGCACGACGGGGAATTCTTCCCTACGAAGCCGTTTACGTTGGAAACGACATGCTCAACGATGTTTGGGCCGCATCCCAAGCAGGCTTGCGAACCGCCTGGTTCGCTGGCGATGCCAGGAGTCTGCGAGCGCGAGAAGACGACCCTCGATGCCGTTCGCTACGGCCGGATGTCGTCCTGACAAATCTGCTGCAGTTGCTAGAGTGTCTTAGAATCATGTAGTCCATCGTGCTAATGACGGTTGACTCGTTTTCATCCAACACGGAGGCATTGGCACTTCATGGGCGTCCAGGTCGGCTTTGTCGGTACGCGATTCTCCGGAACGGATGGCGTTTCGTTGGAGAGTGCAAAGTGGGCGCGGGTGCTTTGGGATCACCGGCACGTGAGTCATTGGTACTCCGGCTTGAGTGACCGCGACGAGGACACGTCGATGGTGGTTCCGCATGCCTATTTTGGACATCCCGATATTGAGTGGATCAATCGTCGAGCATTTGGGACACGGACCCGAACGCCCGACGTGACGCAGCGGATCTATGCATTAGCCGATTATCTCAAGGGCACGCTCTACGAGTTCACGCGGCGGTTCAACCTGGACCTCTTGATCGTCCAGAACGCGCTCTGTATTCCGATGAACATTCCGCTCGGCGTGGCGCTGACGCACTTCATCGCGGAAACCGGATTTCCCACGATTGCCCACCATCACGACTTCTATTGGGAACGAGATCGATTCAGTGTCTCGGCGGTGACGGACCTGTTGTGGATGGCTTTCCCACCGGCGCTGCCGCAGATCCAGAATGTAACCATCAACTCGTTTGCCCAGGAGGATTTGGCCCATCGGCGCGGTGTGTCGTCCGTCTTGGTGCCGAACGTCCTTGACTTCGACAACGAGCCGGAGCCGATCGATGATTACGCGTTTGATTTCCGCCAAGACATCGGTTTGTCCGAGGACGACATTCTGTTTCTTCAGCCGACGCGTGTGGTGCCACGAAAAGGGATTGAGCATGCGATCTCGCTGGTTTCGGCACTGAAAAACGATCGCTGTAAACTCGTGATCTCTCATGCCAGCGGAGATGAAGGGCATGAGTACCTCGTTGCCCTGCGTGAACTGGCCGATTCGCATGGTGTCGACCTGCGGCTGTGTGATGAACACGTCGGAGATAAGCGGGCCATCGGCAAAGACGGCAAAAAGATCTACACACTGGCTGATGCTTATTCGCAGGCCGATTTCATTACCTACCCGAGTATCTACGAAGGCTTTGGCAATGCGCTGCTGGAGGCCTTTTACTTCCGAAAGCCTGTGTTGGTGAATCGTTACTCGATCTTTGTGGCAGACATCGAGCCGAAGGGTGCCAAGGTGATCGCGATGGATGGTTACTTGACCAAGGACGTGGTTGCGAAAGTCCAGCGGATCATTGACGACCCGGTCTATCGCCAAGAGATGGTCGATTTCAATTACGAGATCGGGAAGGCGTTTTTCAGCTACAGCGTTTTGCGGCGAAAGTTGCGAGCTTTGGTGACTAACTTCACTGGGCAAGACAATCTCTGAGGTTGGGAGCCTTTGGAAGGTTGTGCAGCGGCCGATACGATCCTTCGCGAGAACCCCTTAGCCAAATCATGCAGATCGATTCGCAGACCTCCTCGTTGATTCAACAGATTTACGGCTGCTTGCCAGAGGTCTTGACCGAGGGGATCGGCAAGCTGTTCGATGATGCCCCGCCAGCGGATCACGCCAGCTCGTCCCAGCTCTGGGACCAGCGGGATGTGGTGTTGATCACCTACGCGGACCAGGTTCGCGGTACGGATGAGTCACCGCTTCGGGCGCAACAACGTTTTCTACTCGATCAATCTTTGGATCAGGTCATTCGTTGTGTCCACTTGTTGCCATTCTGTCCTTATACGAGCGATGACGGCTTCTCGGTGGTCGATTATCTCGCCGTCGATCCGGCATCCGGGACGTGGGATGATATCGCGTCGCTGCGAGGATCGTTCGATCTGATGTTCGATCTGGTGTTGAACCATGCCTCGCAACAGCATGAGTGGTTTCAAGGGTATTTACGCGGCGACGAGGAATACGCCGACTTCTTCATTGACCAAGATCCCACGGCTGATCTTTCTCAGGTGGTTCGGCCGCGGAGTCTGCCCCTGCTCACCGAGTTTGAGTCCTCCTCTGGAACGAAACACATCTGGACGACATTCAGTGCCGATCAGGTTGATTTGAACTACGCCAACCCGCGGGTGATGTTGGCGATGCTGGAAACGCTTGTCGAATACGCCCGGCGGGGAGCCAGGATCATTCGGCTCGATGCCATCGCTTTTCTTTGGAAGGAAGTCGGTACGTCCTGTCTGCACCTTCCCCAGACGCATGCCGCCGTCAAACTGATGCGTCGTGTCCTCGACCGTGTCGCCCCAGGTACGCTCGTGCTGACAGAGACCAACGTGCCTCATCGAGAGAACATCAGCTACCTGGGTGACGGGCACGACGAAGCCCACATGGTGTATCAGTTCAGCCTGCCACCGTTGTTGCTCGATGCGATCCATAGCCAGGATACGTCGGTGATGCGAGCTTGGCTTGTCGGACCTACAGCCTCCCTCGCGCGAGACCAGCTTTCTTTAACTTCACCGCTTCGCACGACGGCATCGGGGTGCGACCGCTCGAAGGGCTGGTCTCCGAAGAGCGTTTGCAGCGGCTTGTTCAGGCGGTGATTGATCGAGGCGGGCGCGTCAGCACTCGTCGTAAGCCCGATGGCAGCGACAGCCCGTACGAATTGAACATCACGTACTTGAGCGCCGTTTCCGATTTGAACCAGGACTCCCCAGCCGAGCATTCGCGGCGGTTTTTGGCGACCCAAGCCATCATGCTGGCGATGCAGGGAGTGCCTGCGGTCTATTTTCACAGCCTCGTTGGCAGTCCGAATGATCATGCCGGGGTCGAATCCTCCGGACAGAACCGGCGAATCAACCGGCATAAGTACGATCGTCAGGAGTTGGATGCGGCGCTGGCCGATCCGGCGGGGCTTCAGCGACGCGTCTTTGACGGCTATCGTCGACTACTGGAAGTGCGCCAAACGCAATCGGCACTCCATCCGAATGCCACTCAACGTGTGATCGATCTTCCCGGCGACGGGCTGCTGGGGTTCCTGCGGACCGCTGCATCGGGTGAGTCGCTCGCGGTCGTGGCGAACTTAACCAACCAACCACGAACGGTCGATCGATCCCTGGTTCCATCCGAGCTTTGCTACGACGAACTGGCACAGGAACGAATCTACAGCGGCGAAGACATCCCGCTTCGCCCGTTTCAAGTACGCTGGCTGACCGCGAACTAGCCAAATACAAGCACGACGCGCCAGCGAGTGTGTTCGTGAGTCTTGAGTCTTGAGTCTTGAGTCTTGAGTCTTGAGTCTTGAGTGCTGAGTGCTGAGTGCATCCCGTCCTTTCGACGCGACACACTCGCTGGCGCGTTTTGATCTCGCGCTGCTTGCTTGATTTCGGGCCGAAGGCCCAGCAATTTACCTAGCCAAGCCCATCGGGCTGGTTGTTTTGTCGAGATTGCTCTTGAGGGCCGAAGGTCCGGCCATTTGTGAATCGAAGCAACAAACAGCCAGGCCGTTGGCCCTGCAATTCGCGGTGGAAATGGGAATCCAGCCCGTTGGGCTGGGCTACGTAAACGGACGGGCGCGTTGCCCCTGAATCAAATAGCGCAACGTAAAACCGGCGCGTCGTGCTTGCATTGGTTGACCGGATCCCTATTCGGATTTTTTCTTGGGATCGACGCTTTCGAGATACGACAACAACTCGAAGATCTCGTCCTTGGTGTACTGATCCAGCAACGCTTTCGGCATCATCGAGACCGACGATGGGACCATCGCTTCAATGTCATCCTGCGACAACACCAACGGTTCCTTCGCGTCGGGACTGGACATCAGCGTGACGTTGTCGTCGTCTTCCGCGATCAGAATCCCAGTGATCGTTTGGCCATCGACCGTCAGAATTTTCTGCATCACGTATTTCTCATCGACCTTGTGGGACGGATCGAGGATTTCGCGCAGCACGCCCACCCGGTCACCCTTCCATCGCGTGATCACATCGGTCAATTCGGGGCCGATCACTCCTCCCTCACCGTTGATCTTGTGGCATCCTGCACACGAGGCTTCCGCGAAGAGTCGTTTGCCGATATCCGGCGTTCGGCCTCGCAGCCCAGCTTCCAACTCGTCCTCAAGATCGTTGAGCGTCCATGCTTGAACGAACGAGCGATTGCTCCCAATCGGGTTGGCTGGTTCGACGGGGTTCTTCAACCAGGCATCCAAGTCTTCGACCACCACCATCACGCCATACATCCGATACCAGTGCTGCGGGAAGGTACATACGTATGGATACTCGCCCGGTTCAAGCGGTGCGTCGAACGTCAGTCGTGTTTGTTGGTCGGACGGAACCAGCTCCGTGGCATGCAAGACCTTGTCGGACTCGGGCACGTACGGCAGGCCTTTCCAGCCGCCCGTGGGACCAACCTCCAAGCCGAGCTGCGCAACCTCCTTCAATGCACCGGGAACCGTGATGACCAGGTTATGCGGCATCAGATCGTGGTTCTCCAAAACGATTTGCACCGACTTGCCAGCCTGCACCGCGAAGTATGGCAGGTCGTATCGCATTTCCTCCTCCACGGTCCTGATGCGAATCACACGGACCGTCACGGCATCGAGTCGTTGACGAAAAGCCTTCGCGTCGCTCGACGGAACCTTGGCCAGCAATTGATCCGCCAGTTGCATGGCGTCAACAAAGGCCGGGGTCGTTCGATTCTCAGCTGGCGTCTGTTCCGCGTGTTCGACCAGTGAGTTGACAAGCTGAACGCTCGCCTGACTTCCCCGCTGGCCTGCAGGGATCTTCAACAGCGTCCGAACCGCTTCATCTCGGAGTGTAGCGTTGTTGAAAAGCGGAGCGAGCAGATCAAAACTGTCGGATTGCTTTTCGCGGATGAAGCCGATCGCGCGCACGGCAGCGCCGCGTACGGAATCGTCTGAGGAAGTGTTCAGCAAGTGCACAACCTGATCGCGAAGTGGAGACCTCTTCTTCGGATCCGGGATCAACTCGATTCCATTCAGAAAGGCGAGCCTGGTATCGTCAGAGCGTTCGAGCAGTGCGATTGCCTGGTCCTGCTCATTCGCCGTCACCAAAGCGGCGAAGGCGACGGCGCGGAGCAACGGGCTTTTGCCTTCGGTCGACGCCAGAATGGTATCTGTCCGGCCTTGCAGGTCGCCAACCGGTTGAGTCAGTAGCATGTCGGCCAGCTGCCGTGCCGTACGTGCTTCATCCCGATCCTCCGCTTTGAACTTGCCGATTGCCTCGAGCAAGATCGAAACGGCATCGCTCTCGCGCAGTTTGATCAACGCGTCCAGCGCCTCTTCCCGATACTGCGGCGACATCCCGACGCGAGACAAAATCGCGGTGTAGACGGGAATGTACTTGGCATCGTCGGTCTTCCGTTCAACCTGTAGTAGTCGCTGATTGTCCAGTCGCTTCAACTGGTACTCGACGATCCTGGGACTCTTGTCGAGAAAGACCGTCGGCGGCGCTGACTTTGGGCGACGCCGATGCGCCGGACGAGGCATGGTCGCCGTGGTCGTGAGCCTGTGCATTGGCGTCCCGAACCGAAAGCGGCCAGGCAACGCCGGCGACGGCAAGCAGGAGCACGAGAGGATGACGCAACGTGACCATTGGCTTACTGCTCCAGCCGACGCATGGTTTCATCCAGCGTGTACTGCGTGTAATCATCGACGTCATGCTCCAGCACGCCCAACGCAAGCTCGATCGCGTCGTCGCCGCTCAGGAAGCTGACCGCGCGAACTCCCTCAAGACGAACCCGTGGGTGCTCATCGTTGATGCATCGCTCCAGCAGTTCGCGGTGATTGGGGATCTCTTGCAGCCAGAAGGAAAGGACTCGAGTTGCTGCCGCCCGCGCCCGATGGTCCTTGGCGGTCAGCAGTCTTTCCAGCAATTCCTGGTTGACGACGTTATGGGTCTGGTACATCCACAGCGATTCAAGCAAATGGTGCTCGTATTCTTCTTCGGACGGATCAAGGTTCGCTGTCCATTCCTTCAGTGCCGCGAGGACTTCGCCCGTGTTTCGCGCGGCGAGTTCTCGTTTGGCTCGATAACGCGTGCGATCTTCCGGTACTTTCAACAACTCAAGCAGCGAGGCAATCGGCTCGCCGTCGATCTTGGCTGGTTCCAACAGCGGGCGGGTCTTGTGCTTGATCCGCCAAATTCGACCATGGCTATGATCGCGATTCGGCTCGCGCAGGTTGTGCTGCAGGTGTCCGATCGAGCGCGTTGTGCCAGTCAACGATGTAGAGCGATCCGTCCGGCGCGATTTGCACATCGACGGGACGGAAGTTGCCATCGTCACACATCATGATCGGCTCAACTTCCTTGGCCACGAAACCGGAACCTTCCTCGCGGACCTCGTGGTTCAGCACGCCGCGATCGCCGATGCACGTTGGTGACTAAGAAATTCCCCTGCATCTCCGGCGGGAAGTGGCGACTGGAGATCATCGCACAGCCACCCAATGGTCGTGTTCGCTTGGGATAGAGCGTCGGGAACTTGTAGTCGGGATCGCCACCGGTGATGTTAGCGATGCGGCGGTGTTGGCTTCCGCCCGGATGCTTCAGCGGGTAATCAATGCGGCCCGTCAGCGGCGCGGCCCAGTAACACTCCGCCGGTGACGCGTCGCCAATGAAGTCCTGGCCCCAGCGGTCAAAGACGTGGCCCCATGGATTGGCATAGGCAAAGTTACTAAACGCTCCGAACCGTTCGCTCTTGGGGTGGTACACCCAGATGCCGGCTTCCGCCATCCGAGTCAGACCGTAGGGGCTTTCAACCTGGGAGAACTTGAACGTCCCTTCCTGGAAGTAAAGATTGCCGCCGGGACCCCACTCGAATGCGGCAATCCCGTGGTGCGAGTCGGCCGTGTCGAATCCGAACAGCTTGCGAACACGAACGTCGGCGACGTCGTCGCCGTCGGTGTCCTGAGCGTAAATGATGTCCGGCTGTTCGGCGATGTAGACGCCGTTGTTGCCGATCTCGAAACCGGTTGGTTGGTGAAGTCCGCCGGCGAAAACCTTGCACTCGTCCGACCTGCCGTCGCCGTCGTGGTCCTCGAGAATCAAAATCTTGTCATCGAGTTTCGTTTTCGGCTTCCAATGAGGATACGACGGCATTGTGGCAACCCAAAGACGCCCTTTGTTGTCAAAGTTCAACGCGACGGGATTGGCTAATTCCGGGAACTGCTCCTCCGAGGCGACCAGTTGAATTTCGAGATCCGGATGCAGCTTGAACAGTTTGGCTTGTTCTTCAGCCGGCAGGTAATCAAGCGACCCGAGTTTACCGCGTTTGGCGTTCTCGTCGTCGGCGCCACCCACGTTCGTCTTTGGGGTGATAAACGCAAGCGTATTGGAATCATCGATCTCGGCTGCGACGAACTCACCCGCGGTCAGAGCCCAGATGCGAGCATCGCGATTTGCCGTCATCTGGTCGAGGATCTCACGTTCTCGTTCCATCACATCGGTGTTGTTGTAGGTTCCATCGGATCCCGCTTGGCCACGTGTTCCGTAAATGGAGTACCCGTTGACCGCGCGATAGCGGTGCCACCAATGAAAATTCTTGTCGTCGATTTGGGCTTTGACCTTGGGGTCGACCTTCTGGGGCCCGCCAGGACCAAACAAGGCGTTATCAAGGATTGGCGCAAAGGCGGCGTAGCCTGCCGCATTGAGGTGGCAACCATTCAGGGTCAAACGATCATCGCTCTGTTCGAACAAGGCCAACGTCGGAGTGAAGACATCGACAAACACGACACCGGTTTGATCGGCCACCGCAGCGAGTGCTTCGGTGTACATCGCCAGTCTCGCGTTGTGTTCCTTCCCGTCAGGTAAGTTCGGGTCGCCAGTGTTCTCGAACGCGATCGGTGAAACCAGAACGATATCAGGAGTACCCGCCCCATAGTCCTTGCCTTTGGTTTCCTCCACCAAGCGCGTCATGTCGGCGATGAACTTATCGAGTCCCTCTTCTCCGGCAAACGACTCGTTGAAGCCGAAGAAATACATCACGACCGATGCCTTGCTATGAGCAAGATGGCGATCAGGGTCACCGAAGTTTTCCGATCGAATCCGCTCGAACGGTTCGTCACCGGGGAACCCCAGGTTTCGCACCACCAGATCAAGATCTGGGTATCGCTGATAGAGCAGGGATTCCCAATCGTTGTAGTGCTGCATCCGCTCACAAAGAGCATTGCCCACCAAACAGATGTGGTCCCCTTTTTCAAGTTTCAATTCGGCTGCCGTGGCGATCGGAATCGATAACACCGAGGCAACGGTCAACACGAAGCAGGACAGTTGAATTCTCATGGTTCGGTAGGTTCTCAGAGGAGTCAGCGAGGGGGGCTTCGACTATCTTATCAGGCGAATTCGATCGTTGTAGGGTCGGAAAAAAGCTGTATTTGTGAACCTCAGGCGCTAGCCGTGGGCCTTCGGCGGATGCGCCCGGCCCACGGCTAGCGCCTGAGGTTGACAGCCCACGGCTAGCGCCTGAGGTTGACGCGAAGCGCCGTTCGTATCTGACCCCAGCTCCGACCCAGCTAGGTGCCTTGACGCTCCGGTCGGACGCAGTACAAGGCGACATCGGAGCGGATCAGCAACTGGTCGCCAACGATCGCCGGAGTTGCGTTGAATCGCTCCTCTTCCGTGCCCAGCTTGTTGGTGGCAAGTTCACGATACTTCGGCTCAGCCGCGAGCACCAAAACGCCGGCGTCGCGAGTGGTCAGGAAAAGTTTTTCGCCGTCACTGACGATCGATGCGTAGACCCGGCCGCGCGTCGGCATCCGCTCTCGAAACATCTCTTCCCCGTCGCTTGCGCGTAAACACAACGCGATCGCTTTGTCGTGCGACCAGTAGAGGTAGCCGTCGTCCAGCAGTGGGCTGGTGACGTTCGCCCCGCGGGGGACCTCCCAGACGACGTGCGTCCCGCTGACGTCACCACGTCCTCCCGCTTTGACGGCGAAGGTCATGTTCGAACGGCCACCGCTGCAGTACAGCAGATCGCCGTCGGCCACCACGCAGGGAACGACGTAATCTTGGATCGCATCGCATCGCCACAACTGCTCACCACTCTTCGGATCAAGACCGAGGATTGCTCCCTTTTGATTCACGATCAACTCATGGGATCCGTCCGCAAGGCTGACAATGGTGGGCGTGGTCCACGCTCGCTCGATCCCCTCCGCTTTCCAACGGATCTTGCCGGTTGCCTTCTCCAGTCCATAGATGGCGTCGCTTTCGATCGAGGCATTCATGATGACCAGATCGTCGAACAGGATGGGACTCGCCGCTGCGCCAAATCCGGCCGTACCGGACCCAACGCTGGTGCGCCATAGAAAGTCGCCTGCTTGCGTGAACGCGACGACACCCGATGGACCAAAGGCTGCATACACATTGGCCTGATCGACACAAGGCGTGGGCGAGGCATAGCCGTGATCGGCAACGCGCGTCGTCAGTTCCTGTTCTTCGCTTGCGGCTTCGATCGTTTTGTCCCAGAGGAGCTTGCCATCCTCCAGCGAAAGACAGGTGACATGCAAGCGGAGTGATTTGCGATCACCCGGTTGCTCTGGATCGATCCCATACCCGGAGTAGCACGTCAAGAAGACGCGGCCGTTGTGAACGACTGGACTGCTGGAGCCCTTTCCCGGCAGCTCTGCTCGCCAAGCCAAGTTTTCTGTGTCGCTCCAGGTCGTGGGGATGCCTTGCCCGGCAATCCCGGAGGCCGATCCGCCGCGAAACCGCGACCACTCTTCCCCGTCGGCGGTGAGCGTCAGGATGACAAGCAAACAGGAATACAACAGTCGCATGGAGGCCTCGTGGAAGCGAAGTCGGAAAGAATCAGTGCGGAGATTATAACTCCTCCCGCCACGACCGCTGCTCGGAGAGAGTCGCTAAACTTGCTGCCCTTCCCTGTCGTTGGTCAGCATTTCGTTTTAGACTTGCGAGCGAAAAGGGGTCGGACACGAATGGTACGAACTTAAGCGAAACAGGGCGTTGGTTCGCATCAGCCGCCGAGCGTAAGCTCCCGGTTTTCCCGCTCAACAGCGAACCGGACGCTGACGCGCCCGCGGCTAATAGGAGCTTAAGTTCGGACCGCTTTTCGCCGATAGTCATTTTCTCCCGAGCGGTCTCTTTCGGCATGCCTTACTTTGTCAAGCGAGTCGACTATCAGGATGCCAAGGACGCAGCGGATTTGCTGCGGATGTTGCGGGAGTACGCCCGCTTCGAAAACTGCGATCGACCTGAATTGGACGAAATTCCAGTGAAGCTCGCTGGCTTTCCGACCGCGTTCAGCGTGCTGGCATATGCTGAGCCAAGTCAGTTGGAGGTGATTGGACTGGTCAATTGTTTCTTTGGCTTTTCCACTTTCCAGTTGCGGCCGTTGGTCAACATTCACGACGTGATAGTGACGAGTCGGTTCCGCGGACAAGGTGTCGCCGCAGCGATGTTGGACGAAGTGGAGCACATCGCACGAACGCATGATTGCTGCCGGCTGACGTTGGAGGTTTATGCAGACAACGCGCCGGCCCGCCGCGCGTATGGGAAGCACGGCTTCACCCGAGATCCGTCTCATCCCGATATCGACGTGCACTTTCTTCGCAAGGCACTTTGATTGATCCAACGCGTCCGGTGCGCAAAGGATGTTTCACTGGCAATCGCCATGTTTGTCTTCGCTTGTTCACATCCAAGCAGCATCACGCGAAACTGAGTTTTCCTGGTAAAGCCCGACACACTCGCTTGCGCGTCGTGCGTTGTATTGACAACGCACGCCCCCATCTTGTCGATTTCCAGGAAAGGAATGTGGTTTCTGTGCTACGGCCCCGCTATAGTCTTTCGAAAGCTGCTGGTGAGATATTTGGCTATCCCTACGCTCAAGGCTTTCGCCTCATGTATTGTCCAAGCTGCGGGGCGCACATGCCCGATGCGGTCGTCGTCTGTTCAGATTGTGGTTGGCGAGAGCAAGGTCAATCATTCGAAGACGACTCGGCAATGCGCATCCTGTTGCCCGTGGGGCGATCGGGTTTGGCCATTGTTGCCGGCTATCTCGGATTGCTCAGTCCGCTCTTCCTCTTCGCGCCCTTGGCCTTGCTGTTTGGTATTCTTGCCATTCGCGACATCAAGCGGAATCCGAAGAAGGGAGGCATGGGGCGAGCGATCTTCGGTACGGTGATGGGAGGGTTCTTCACGTTCGCCTTCCTCGCGGTACTGCTCGCAATCGTATTTGGATCGATGTAAACGGTGTGATGGTTCTTTGTGTTTCCCATTGGAAGGATTGACCGATGTTTTGTCGAAGTTGTGGGACCGAAAACGCGGATGATTCGACGACCTGCACTGCTTGTGGTGCCGTACTTGCCAACCCGTTTCAGTCTGCCGTGCCGGCGGCAACGGGGGCCGAGGGCAAGCCGAATAACTATCTGGTTTGGGCGGTGATCTCGAACATTTGTTGTTGTCCGATCTTTGGGGTCGTTGCCGTGATCTATGCGGCTCAAGTCGACGCACTCTGGAATGCGGGGGACCGGGCCGGCGCGATGCTGGCATCCAAGAACGCGTTCAAATGGGTTTGCATCGCGCTGGGACTTGGGCTGTTGATCAACGTGTTAGTGTTCGGGATCCAAGCGTTAGGCGTCGTGGCGGTGAATCAACAGATGCCGCCTGGGAACTAGCTGGACAGCCCCTTTTCGCCGATCGACGTCACCCCCACTATTTGATTTGACGATGCACTAGGTCGAGGGCAGCGTGAAGACCAAGACTATCCTCATCGCGGTGGCAATTCCTGCGGCCGTGATGCTGATCGCAGTCATTGCGATTCCCATCGTGCGAGGCATCCCGTCGGTGGATTCTCCCTGGGTACCGAAGTGCACGCTCCACCAATTGACGGGGCTTCACTGTCCCGGGTGTGGCACCACGCGCGCCGTTCATGCCATCGCTCAGGGACGCATCCATGACGCGATTCGTTTCAATCCCTTGCTGGTTTTTGGATTGCCGGTGATCCTTGTCGCAATCGCGGTGCAGCGACATCGCGAGAGCCGTGGACATCGTTCGGCACCCGGCTTGGCGTGGGCCATCGTGGGTGTGCTGTGCCTTTACATGTTGGCTAGAAATCTGCCATCGCCCGATCGAGGTTGGTTGGCACCGCCACCCGCAGAAAGCCTGGTGAGCGGTGAAGCGGAGTGATCCGTTCGTGAGCGTTACAGCATCGGGCTGAACAGCCTTGCAATGGCGGTCCCGGCCCTTTCGAACCAGAGCCGTGGTGGGGCTTCGGGGGAGTTGCTTTGGACAGCATGCTCGAAGTCGCTCTCGAGCATGCGTTGCACGCGAGCGACGAATTCAGGCTCTTGAACAGCGATCATCAACTCAAAGTTCAGATACAGTGAGCGGTTGTCCAGATTGGTCGATCCAACGAGAGCCAATTCGTCGTCAACCAAAATGCATTTTTGGTGCATGAATCCCTGTGTGTACCGATACACCGGAATCTCGGCTTCGGAAAGTACGTGGGCGTAATGAAAGCCTGCGAGATAGACACCCCAGTGGTCGGCTTCGTTAGAAATCAAGAGGCGCACATCGACGCCTCTCGCTCGCGCCATGTGTAGGGCGACCAGCGAAGGATCGTCTGGAACGAGATAGGGTGTGCTGATCCAGAGCCGCTGCCTGGCAGCGCCGGCGACTGCGCTGAACATCATCGTTGCGCGCGGGCGCATGTCGGCCGGACCTGTGGCACAGACGGCAGCGTTGCCCTGCTCGAACGGTTCCGATTGCAACTGGTTGACCTCTATCTCCTGCTGCACGGACTGCTGCTGATCTGTCTCCTGCTGAGCCCAACAGGCTTCGGGAAGATCTTGTCGGGCAGCCCAGTAGTAATCGCCGGCAAAGACTGCCTGGACTTTGCGGGTGATCGGCCCCTCGACCAACACGCCGGTATCGCGCCACGGCGGCATCTTGGCGGCCGAGCCCAAGTACTCGTCACCGACGTTCAAGCCACCGGCAATCGCGGTGGAACCATCCACCAGGACAAGCTTGCGATGGTTGCGGAAATTGATTTGAAACCGGTTGAACCAGCCCTGACGTGTGTTGAACGCATGGACATCGATGCCGGCTGCACGCAGTTTCGCGAGGTAAGCGCTCGGAAGACGCAGGCAGCCGACTTCGTCGTAGAGAATCCGTACCTGCACGCCCTGGCTCGCCTTTTCGATCAAGGCCTCGGCGAACTGTCGTCCAATTCCATCGTCCCGGAGGATGTAGAAGGCGATGTAGATGTAACGACGAGCCCGCGAGATCGCCGAAAAGACGGCCTCGAAGAAGGCGTCGCCATCGATCAGAAGTTCGACGCGTTCCGCCGTGCTGATTGGTGTGTCCAGCACATCGGCCAATTGTTCCAACGCCGATTGCTGGCTGGTGCTGCGGACGAAGTCGGCGGTTTGCAGTTCGCTCTGGACCGCGCGCACCGAACGCTGGTGCCGCTCACCAACTTCGCGAAGCGCTTCGCGATAACCCTCGAAACGATGCCGCGCGAGCACCCAGTACATCGGCAAGGCGATCATCGGAATGGCGAACAGCGCGACCGACCAGGCCACCGCGGCCTGGGACGTGCGGACATGGCGGAGCGCGTGGAATGCGGAGAGCAGCGCCGCAAGCTCGAGCAAGGCGAGCAGGACGGACGCGGCCGGGAGCAACCACCAGGTCTCGGTCGCGTACCAAGGCATGTCGAGCCGCCTGGCGAAAGAACTAGAGAGCGAGCAACAACCGACTGGGAGCTTCGAGATAGCCAATCACGTCGTTGAGAAATCTTGCCGCGGTTGCACCGTCCACCAATCGATGGTCATAGGAAAGGCTCAGCGGCATCATCAGGCGTGGCTTGATCGAATCGTCGGGCATCACCACCGGTAACTTGCGGCTGCGACCGACCAGTAGGATCGCGACCTCGGGAACGTTCACAATCGGGGTCGAATACTGACCACCGATGGCGCCAAGGTTGCTGATCGTAAAAGTTCCACCCCGCAAGTCGCCGACGCTGAAGTTGCCGCCGCGTACTTTGCCGGCCATCTCGGCCAGTGCCCGAGTGATTTCAGGAATGCCCATCGAATCGGCATGCTTCATCACGGGAACCACCAGTCCTCGGTCGGTGTCAACCGCGATGCCAACATTGACGTAATCCTTGTAGACAATCTGCTCATTCTGTTGATCGATGACCGCGTTGACCGCGGGGTGATGCCGAAGCGAGGTCGCCACCGCTTTGATCAGGAATGGCATGGTGGTCAGCTTCAGCCCCTGTGCGGCGTAGTCTTCCTTGCTTGATTGACGCAGGTGTTCCAGATCGGTGATGTCCGCATCATCAAAGTTCGTGACACGCGGGACGCTCGACCAACTGACATGCATTTGGTTCGCGATCGTCTTGCGGATTTTGCTCATCCGTTCGACGTGAATGGATCCATAGTCATCGGCGTCGGCTGCGCCGGGAGTGGCCGGAGAAGCGGGCGGGGCGGCGGTCGGTGTCGCACTTGGCTGAGGTGCCGTCGATGCCGGTGGAGCGACTCTCGCAGATTGACTCGACGAACGGACGACCGACAAAACATCTTCCCGTGTGATGCGACCGTTCTCGCCCGAACCGGCCACGCGACTCAAGTCGACGCCGACTTCCCGAGCAAACCTTCGAATCGCGGGTCCCGCCGGGATCACGACCGAAGGGTCTTGAGGCGGCGGCGTCGGAGCGGGCGCGGCTGCAGCAGGAGGTGTCGCGGGAATTGGAGCGGCAGGTCTCGGCGGCGGAGTGGCAGCCACGGGTGCCGCCGGCGCTTCTTGACGCGGCGCGGGTGGCTCCGCGGCAGGTGCTGGGTTGCTTGGTACGGCCGGTTCCGGCTTCGCCTGAGCAGCCTGGGCTGGGGGCGACGCGGGGCCGGCACCCTCGGCAGGCTCGACCTCCAACAGCGTTCCATGGATTGGAACCGTATCTCCTTCGCTGACCAACACCTTGACGACTTTCCCGCCGACGGAGGCAGGGACGGTGACGGTCGCCTTGTCGGTTTCCATTTCGATGATGTCCTGTCCCTTCTGGATCAAGTCACCGACATTCACAAAGACTTCCAGTACGTCACCAGATTCGATGCCGTCACCAAGATCAGGTAGTTTTACTTCGGTAGTCATGCGATGGATTGGTTGTCAGTGGCGTTGAAGAAGAAATGGAAGGTCGCGTCGAACTCCGTCGTGCTGACCACATCGTTAGGCAAACTCGTTATGCGAAATAGGGATCAGGCTTTTCAGCGTCATATCCCAGTTCACTGATGGCGTCCTGGACATCTTTGGGTTCCAACACGCCCGCCTTGACCAATCGACTTAGCGTCGCAATCGTGATCGATTGGGCGTCGACTTCGAAGTGGCGTCGGAGTGCTTCTCGCGTTTCGCTGCGACCCATCCCGTCGGTTCCCAGCACGTAGTAGTCGCCGGGAATCCAGGGCGTCAATTGCTCGGCCAAGCCACGGACGTAGTCGCTCGCCGAGATGAATGGGCCTTCGACACCGTCCAACACGTTCTCCAGGTAGCTCTTGCGCGGTTGCTCGGTCGGGTGCAGCATGTTCCAGCGATCGCAGGCGCCGGCTTCGCGACGCAATTGCGTGTAACTGGTCACGCTCCACACGTCACTGGCGATTCTGTACTTCTCGGCCAATAGCTCCTGGGCGGCCAAGACGCCATTGAGAATCGCTCCGCTACCGAACAGTTGCACGCGGGCGCGAGCTCCTTCGACGTCGCGGCTGCGGAAACGGTACATCCCCTTGATGATCCCTTCTTCGCAACCTTCGGGCATTGCCGGATGATCGTAAGCTTCGTTTTCACTCATCAAGTAGTAGATGCACTCTTCGCCGTTCTGGTACATCTGCTTGAGGCCTTCCATGATGATCACGACCACTTCGTAAGCGAACGCCGGGTCATAGGATCGAACGGTTGGAAAGGCGATCGCATTGAGCAGGCTATGCCCGTCCTGGTGCTGTAGCCCTTCGCCGTTGAGCGTGGTTCGACCGGCGGTGGCTCCGATCAGGAAGCCTTTGGCACGCATGTCGGCAGCGGCCCAGATCAAGTCGCCGATCCGCTGGAAGCCAAACATGCTGTAGTAGATGAAGAACGGAATCATGTTGATTCCATGCAAGCTGTACGCCGTTCCGGCCGCGTTGAAGCTGCTCATCGAGCCCGCTTCGGTAATCCCCTCTTCCAGGATTTGCCCGTCCTGGGCTTCCTTGTAATAGGTGATCTGCTCGGAATCGACCGGTTCATACAGTTGCCCGGCGTGCGCGTAGATGCCGAATTGGCGGAACATCCCTTCCATCCCGAAGGTGCGAGACTCGTCGGGAACAATTGGCACCATGTGTTTGCCGATCTTCTTGTCGCGACACAGCGCGATCAGCGTTTGCACGACGGCGAACGTCGTGCTGATGTTCTTGTTCTCGAGCTTCGTGATCACCTTGCGGTACTCGTCGAGCGTTGGCACATCCATGGTTGGATGTTGCGTGGGTCGACTGGGCACGGGTCCACCCAAGGCCTTGCGCCGCTGCTCCGAGTACTTGATCTCGTGGCTGTTCGCAGGCGGCTTGTAGAAGGGTGCTTGTCCCACTTCTTCGTCGCTGATCGGGATGCCGAATCGCGTGCGGAACTCGAGCAGCTCCTCTTCGTTCATCTTCTTTTGGTTGTGGGCGACGTTGCGCCCTTCACCGGCTTCGCCCAGGCCGTAGCCCTTGACGGTCTTGGCCAAAATCACCGTCGGTTTGCCGTTCTTGAGCTCCGTGGCCATCTTGTAAGCGGCATAAACCTTTTCCGGGTCGTGGCCGCCACGACGCATCTTCTCAAGCTTCTCATCGCTGTAGTTCTCCACCAGCTTGAGCAGCTCGGGATACTTGCCAAAGAAGTGTTCGCGGATGTAGCTGCCGGGCATGCCGGTGTACTTCTGGTATTGGCCGTCGACCACTTCGTTCATTCGTTTGGCCAACAGTCCGGTGGTGTCCTTGGACAAGCAGATGATCCCAGTCGTCACCCCAGATCACCTTGATCACGTTCCAGCCGGCACCGCGGAAGATCGATTCCAGTTCCTGAATGATTTTGCCGTTACCACGTACGGGTCCGTCCAGACGCTGCAAGTTGCAGTTGATCACAAAGATCAGATTGTCAAGCTTTTCGCGGGCCGCCAATCCGATGGCACCCAACGTCTCGGGCTCATCGCATTCGCCATCACCGAGAAACGCCCAGACACGACGTCCAGACGTATCTTTCAGTCCGCGATCGTGAAGGTACTCGTTGAACCTTGCTTGATAGATCGACATGATCGGGCCGAAACCCATCGAGACGGTGGGATATTCCCAGAAGTCGGGCATCAAGTAAGGATGCGGATAACTGGACAAACCTCGAACTGGCTGCAACTCACGGCGGAAGTTTTCGAGGTTTTCCTCAGTCAGTCGATTCTCCAGGAAGGCTCGACTGTACATCCCCGGAGAGGCGTGTCCCTGGAAATAGATGGCGTCGCCTGAATATCCGTCTTCCCCACGACCCTTGAAGAAGTGGTTGTATCCAATTTCATAGAGCGTCGCGCTCGATGCAAAGGTACTGATGTGTCCGCCAACCCCACCGCCCCGCTTGTTGGCGCGAACGACCATCGCCATCGCATTCCAGCGGACGATCGACTTGATACGACGCTCGATTTCGCGATTGCCCGGAAAGGGCGGCTGGTCCTTGAGCGGAATCGTGTTGACGTAAGGGGTGCTGGTGTCTTCGGCCGATTGAATGCCCTCTTCCGCCGCACGATCACGCAATTGATCAATCAGGAAGCGGACTCGGTCTGGGCCCTTGCTCTTGAGCACGTAGTCGAGCGAGGCGAGCCACTCTTCGGTCTCGGTCACATCGATATCGACATCCGCGATTCGCTTTTCTAGTTCGCCAAGCTGCAGTTCGATTTCAGTCTTCGCAACGGTTTTTGACTCTGACATACTTCTCTCGTTCCGCTAAGGAATCACTCTGTTGCCTTCCACCCGAATTCTACCCAGCCTGGGAGCGGATTGAGGCCGGGAGGACGGGTGAACATGGGTTCCTACCGGCTCGATCACCCCTCATTCCGCCCTGCAGAGTAGTCATTGTCGGGCAACACCGGCAAGGGCGCGCCCGGCGCCAGGCGAGCCTGCGGCAGGATCCCTGCCAAGAAGCGGGTGCTGGGGCCGTCGCCCGCACCGCCCCGGATCGATCTGATCGCCAGCTTTCCCCCCGATCGGAGTGTTGGTCGGGGCCTGTTCCACGGGTAGCCAGCTCGGTAACGTGAAGAAAAAACGGTGGAGCAACAAGGTCGCGACGAGCTCCATCACTCCCTTTCAGGCAGAGACATCCGGAATGCAAGATCGAGAGAAGACCCGAGCCATCATTGAAGAGCTGACGGCGTCCTATTGGATGGAACTCGAGACGGTGATCAACTACCTCGCCAACAGCGTGAATCTCGACGGAGTTCGTGCCGAGGAAATCAAGAAGTCACTGGCTGCCGACGTGCAGGCGGAACTTGGGCACGCCTCGCAGATCGCCGACCGAATCAAGACCATCGATGGACGGGTTCCGGGCAGCAAAGAATTCAAGACTGGCCAGCACACGTTGCAACCGCCGGCCGACGCCACCGACGTGGTCACGGTCATCAAAGGGGTGATCGATGCCGAGGAAGCTGCGATCGCCCAGTACGAGAAAATCATCCGGCTTTGTGACGGTTATGATTTCGTGACCCAGGATATGTGCATCACCCTACTGGCGGACGAACAGCACCATCGGCGAGAATTCGTCGGGTTCCTCAAGGAATACGAGAAATCGTGAATCTCGGGCGTTAGCCGTGGGCCTTCAGCGGATCAAAACGGGATTTTTAAAAGAGCCCACGGCTAGCGCCTGAGGTTCACAAATCCAGCCATTGGTCACCGTCCCCCTTTAGGTTTTATGCAATCGTGACACGTTGGCCTAATCAACAAACGGCGGTGGTGACCGGTGCCTCGAGCGGCATCGGTCGAGCGGTCGCGATCGCTTTGGCGGAAGCGGGAGTCGATTCCCTGCTGGTTCACTACTGCGAGAATCAATCGGGGGCCGAGGAAACGGCCGAGATGGTCAGGGAGCGAGACTGTGAAGCGTCCATCCTCAAGGCGGATCTTCGTCAGGCGGACGATCGTCGGCTGCTGGTCGATACGGCATTCGAACGCTTGGGAGAAATCACGGTCTGGGTCAACAATGCCGGGGCCGACGTATTGACCGGTGAGGCGGCGTCGCTCGAATTCGAAGAAAAGTTGCAGCGGCTCCTCGACGTGGATCTGTTTGGGACGATCGCCCTTTGCCGGCTCGCGGTGCCTCGGCTGTTGCAGCAGGAAGCCTCGCCACCGTCGTCGATCATCTTCATGGGTTGGGATCAGGCGCCCGACGGGATGGACGGCGATGCGGGGCAGATGTTTGGCCCTGTGAAGGCGGCGATCATGGCGTACGCAGCCAGCCTGGCCCAAAGCGTCGCGCCGATCCTTCGGGTCAACACGGTCGCGCCCGGTTGGATTCGCACCGCCTGGGGGAACGAAGCGGGCGATTACTGGAACGAGCGTGCCAAGGTACAGTCCTTGATGAATCGTTGGGGCGATCCTGACGACGTCGCGAAGGCGGTCGTGTATCTCGCCGACCCCAACAACACCTTCGTCACAGGCCAGACGCTCAACGTCAACGGCGGTTGGAATCGAACGCCAAGGTAATTCTTCACTTGCCGACTCGCTGGACCGTCAATTCGATGGCTGAGATCAGGGCCCGCGCCTTGTTGAGCGTTTCCTCGTACTCGGCGCCTGGGTCGCTGTCGGCGACAACACCGCAGCCAGCTTGCACGTGCACGATGCCGTCCTTGACGACCATGGTCCGCAGCGCGATGCACGTGTCCATATTGCCTCGGTAATCGATGTAGCCCACCGCCCCGGCATAAGGACCGCGGCGATGAGGCTCAATCGCGTCGATGATCTCCATCGCTCGAACTTTGGGAGCGCCCGACACGGTTCCCGCGGGAAGACAGGCTTTGAGGGCGTCGAAGGCGTCGAGGCCATCTCGCAGCTTTCCCTGCACTTCGCTGCTGATGTGCATCACATGACTGTAGCGTTCGACGACCATCACCTCGGTCAGTTCAATGGAGCCGAACTGGGCGATCCTACCGACGTCATTTCGTCCAAGATCGACCAGCATCACGTGCTCGGCCCGCTCCTTGGGGTCTGCCAGGAGTTCCTGTTCAAGTGCTTTGTCCTCCTTGGCGGTAACGCCCCGGCGTCGGGTTCCTGCCAGCGGTCGAACGGTCACGGTCCGGTCGGCGACGCGACACATGATCTCAGGCGAGCAACCGACCAGCTCACAGTCGGGGGTTCGAACGTAGAACATGAAGGGGCTGGGATTGACGACCCGCAACGAACGATAGATCTCGAAGGGATCGACATCGGTCTTGACCGAGAGTCGTTGGCTGGGGACGACCTGAAAAATGTCGCCGGCGCGGATGTACTCGACGCACTGCCGCACGGCGTGTTCGAACGATTCACGCGTGAAATTGGACGTGACCGAGAGGGGGTGGCGAGCGATCTGTTCCTTCCAGACGTCGGGATTCCATTCCGACGGGTTGCGTGAAGCGGCAGCGCTCAGTTTCTTAACGGTCGCGTTGACGGCTGCCTTCGCCTCTTCGTAGGCGGCCGCAGCTGCGGACGGACTGTCCACTTCGCGGCAATCGGCAAGCGCCACGATCGTGATCGTCTTGGCGACGTGATCGAACACGCACAGGGTGTGATAGAAGGCGAAATCGAGATCGGGCAGGCCGCGGTCGTCTTCCGGGGCGTTGGGAAGGTTTTCCACGTAACGGACGACGTCGTAACCGGCGTATCCGATCGCGCCGCCCACAAACGGCGGCAAACCGTCCACCGCTGCGACTCGAAAGTGAAAGTTGGATCGAAACGCGTCCAGGGGATCCGGCGCCTCGCTTCGCGTGGTTGACCCCTGGGGCAATTCGGTGATCTCGATCTGTTCTCGTGTCGCGGCGAACCTGCGAACCGGCGAGGCGGCGAGAAAACTGTATCGCCCGACCTTCTCGCCCCCGATCACGCTCTCGAACAAACATGCCGGCCCGCCATCGTCGAGCAGTTGAAATGCCGTCACGGGCGTCAGTGCGTCACTGAGTAGCCGTCGATAAACCGGAACGAAGTCGTATTCCAATGCGAGCGCGGCAAACTGCTGGGATTCAGGAATGTGCATCGAGAGAGTGAATCGATTGCGGGAGGGAATGACCTCGGCCGCGTGGGGGTGCGGCACGCTGAACGGATAGTTTCGACCGAGAATCTCGACACGTGTAGGGGACAACCCCTCCGACAAGCCTTACGTTGACAGTCCATGGGCCAGCGATAGAATCCCTTCGCAGGGCCGCTTACTCCTTGAAATGACTGGATTTACGTTGATTGCGGTCATTGGAACCGAACATGAAATGTCAATATTGCGAAAAGCCGGCCACCTTTCACATCACCGAGCTTACCGAACCGACCGGCTCGCAGGTGATGCATTTGTGTGAAGAGCATGCCCGCGGCTTTTTGCAAAAGGGGGGTGCGAGTCCAGCTGCTTCCATCGCCGGCGCTCTGGCCAAACAATTGAACCTCGGCCAAACCAAGAAGGAGTTGGCGGAGCTTGACCAGAAGGAGTGTCCTGTCTGCGGCATCAGCTTTTTCGAGTTCCGAAACACCGGCCGGTTAGGCTGTCCCTACGACTACACACACTTTGCGTCTGATTTGATTCCGCTGCTGACCAATATTCACGATGCGGTTGAGCACTGTGGCAAGCGTCCGCGGCGCGCGGCGGCCGCCGATTCCCAGGCGCAAATGATCCAGCTGCGACGGGAGATGGAAGAAGCGGTCGAGCGGGAAGACTACGAGCGGGCATTGGAGATACGTGACGAGCTTCGTCGCATTGAAGAATCAGGCAGCGTGTTGGATGAGTCGGACCAGGGAGCAGGCGAACAGTGAAACGCGTCTCTGACTTAAGTGAGTTCGCCCAGTACAGCGGTGAATGGATGCGCGGGACCGGTCCTGAGTCGGACATCGTGATCAGCAGCCGCATTCGCTTGGCACGTAACCTCGCTGATTTCCCGTTCATCCGCCGCTGTAGTGACGAGGATCGGGTAAGTATTGAGCGGACCGTTCGGGCGAAGATGGAGTCCATCGAGGGCTGGAGCGATGTTCGCTATGTCGACATCGAACAACTCCCCGAAATCGATCGCCAATTCTTGGTCGAGCGGCAATTGATCAGCCGCGAGATTGCCGATGCCGATGGTGCGCGTGCCGTTGCCATTGATCCCAGTGAACAGTACAGCGTGATGGTCAACGAAGAGGACCATCTCCGGATCCAGGTGATGCATAGCGGACTGGATTTGCAGTCGGCTTGGAAACGCATCAACGCGTTGGACGACCAATTGGAGACGTCGATCCTGTATGCCTTCCATCCGCGCTTCGGATACTTGACCGCCTGTCCCACCAACGTGGGTACCGGACTGCGCGTCAGCGTCATGCTGCACCTGCCTGCCCTGGTCATTACCAGGCAGATCGAAAAGGTCTTTCGCAGCATGCAACGGATCAACGTGACCGTTCGCGGATTGTACGGCGAAGGCTCGCAATATACCGGCGATTTCTATCAGGTCAGCAATCAGATCACACTCGGGCATCGCGAAGAGGATCTGGTCGCTTTGGTAGGCGACAACGTCGTTCCGCGGATCATTGAATACGAACGCAAAGCTCGGGACTTTCTTGTCCAACAGGGCCAGCAAGATCTGCACGACGACGTGAGCCGCGCGTTGGGAATCCTGAGCACCGCCAAAAAGATCAGTAGCGAGGAGACCATGCACTACCTTTCCAAGGTACGGATGGGCGTCAATCTCGGGTTGATCAACGATGTTCAAGTCGGAACGATCAACAAACTGTTCATCCATACGCAACCGGCCCACCTGCAGAAGTTGCAGGGCCGGCTTCTCGGCTCGTCGGATCGAAATGTGGAGCGGGCGACTTACCTGCAGCGTCATCTCAGCGGGAATTCGGCAGGCGGCGAACTGAATTAACGCCGTCGCCCGTGCGCTCGCCAGCTTGCCGCCAGCCCATGCGGAAATGCGGTGTCAGTTGCTGCTGGTTCCCATCGACGGAGCCGGGCAATTGGAATCGCGGATAGGTTCTTCGCGTAGCCAGCGGTGTTAGACTAATGTTTGCTGTACGCGGTGCCCCACTGCTCCCCCCTGCTGCCCACCGAAAAGTTTGCACCTGAAAGCCCCCCTCGTGAGCGAAGAGACTCAGCTGATCGATCGAGCCTTGCGAGGGGATCGTAGTGCTTTCACTTCTTTAGTGGAGGCGAACCAGGATCGGTTGTTTGCGTCCATGCTGCAAATCACCGGCTCGCCGGACGAAGCGGAAGAGGTGGTCCAGGAGGCGTTCATTCGCGCCTTCACGAAGCTGGACACGTTCCAGCGAAACAGTCAGTTCTTTACCTGGCTGTACCGAATCGCCTTCAACAGTGCGCTCACCCGCAGACGCCGCAAGCGGGCACGCGTCTCGCTGGATCAGTGGCGAGAGAACAACGGACTGGAAGTCACCTACCAAGGAGACGCCGTTGATGAGCCCATGCTGCAGCGCGAGCGAGTCGCGATGGTGCGTGAGGCGTTGGCGGCCCTGACCGAAGATCATCGTTCGATTCTTGTTCTGAGAGAAATGGACGAGAATTCGTACGAGGATATCGCTGAGATCCTCGAAATCTCCATTGGCACCGTGCGAAGTCGTCTCAGCCGCGCTCGCAATCAACTCAAGACAGTGCTCGAAGCGATGCAGCGAGCAGAAGAGTCAACGGGATAGACGGGGGCAAGTGCAGACCGTCACGGTTCGTCGCTACGCGAACGCGAAGCGTTTCTCGACTAGCATTCGTGTGGATCACGGGATGATCGCGCCGCCGATTGCAGTGAACCGACCGCGGAGCGGTCAAAGACGGTAGCCGGTGGTCGCGGAGCGCACCACCGGTTGACAGACGATGACAACCGCTCGACCGCGAAGGGCGTCGCAGATCGCGCGAAACAAGACGTGGCCAGACGACCGGATGGGGACAAGCACCCATTGGCCCAATGCTGCGACCGCCTTCGGGGTCGTGGGATGAGTTGACACAGCTACCCGGCGGTGGCGCTGCGCTGACCGCCGGCTACCGTCTTGGATCCCTTCGGGATGATTGCGAGGGCATCGACCGCGCTGCGCTGACTGCCGGCTAGATCGGGAAAAAGGGGTCCGACACCAAAAGTGCAAAGCACCCGAAGGGCCGTTCCGGCTTTTGGTGTCGGACCCCTTTTTCCCGGCCCAGTTTGAGTAGCGAGTCAGCGCCCCGATCACGGCAGTCTCGGTCGGATCCACAGATTGCGATAGCGCACGCTGGTGTGATCGCCCTGCAAATAGACCGGACCGTCTCGCGAGACATCGCCGAAGAGAGCTCCTCCGGTGCATCCGATGACTGGCTGGTTGTCGATCACCAGTTCGTCCATTGAGTCGCACGGTCAGGTGGCGATCGACCAGGGTGATGTCGTAACTCTGCCATTGGTCGCCCGGTAACCCCGCGTTTCGGGCTGGCTCGATCCTTCCAAAAATCGCACCAGGACCGTTGATTCCCTGCATCGGGCTGTCGCGATCGACCACCTGCGCTTCGTACAGTCCGCGAACATAGATTCCGCTGTTGCACTTGCTGGCGACCTTGAACTCGACATGCAGTTGGCAATCTCCGAAGATCGCATCGGTGCGGAGATTGCCGTACTGGCCGTACGCGCTGAAGTCCGTTTTCGGTGTTTCGTTGATCAGTTCGCCGTCGGAGACCCGCCAACCGTTCTTGGCTTCGGCAGGTTGTAACCTCCATCCGCTCAGATCATGACCGTTGAACAAGATCGATCCGATCGGCGAACTGTACCTTCGTTAAGTCGGGACGTGGCGGCATCGGTGGGCATCGTCCGCCGGATGCCTTTTCATCGCTGCCAACAAGTTCGATACGGATCGTTTCTCCTTCCATCGTTGCGCGGTATTGGGAGAGCTGGTTCTGACGGTTTCGCTGCAGGACGAGTTCGTGATCGCTGATCGATGCAATTTCGATAGGCCTTGCCGAACCGACGCGCCAAAGCAGATCGGCCCGATACTCGCCGCCTTCTTGCTTGAGCTCAAGCCATCCGCCGTAAGCGTCGTCAAAGTCGAGCCACCAGCTGCCGACCCAGGGACTGGTCGTTGCGGCAACGAGACTGGTTTCCCGGGCATTGTCGATGAAGGCCAATAAGTCACGGATCTCTCGATCGGTCATCAGCTCAAACAAACCATCGGGCATCATCGATGTGCTCAGCTCTTTCCGCTGTACGATCTCGTCCGTTTTGAACATTTGCTCGCGGCCCAGGTTGTCCCGATAGAACTCGTTACCACCACCTCCGTCGCGCAGCAAGATCCCGGTGAAGACCCGACCATCCTCGGTGACAAGCATCCGCGGGTGATACTGTGGATCGACGTCGTGGCTCGGTTGCAGCAGCGCACGCAGCAGACGATCCGGATCGCCGACACTGGAAATTGCGGACAGATCGGGCCCCAAATCACTGCCCCGACCTGAGTGTCGATGACACTTGATACAGGTGCCAACGCTGGAGTGATGGAAGAGACGGCGACCCGCCTCCAGGTCGACCTCCTGCGAAACGTCGGCCAGACGACGTCGCCATGTTTCGAGATCGACCGGAGCTGGTCGAGATTGTTTGAGGCTTGCCGGATCGATCGCTGCTTCAATGAGATCAGCGGATTCAGGGTATTGTGTTCCGATCCGTTGCAGTCGTTGGACGTCCGATTCACTGAGTGCAGCAAATCGAAGGCTGCGAAGGGCTTCGTCGCGTATGGATGGTTCCTCCGACTCTGCAATCGCGATCAAGGTCGGTAACGACGCATCACTTGGACCAGCAAGTCCCGATAATGCATCGGCCCGGATCGACAGGGGCAGCTCTTCCTTGGTCACGATCTCCAACAGGAATTCTCTTGCCGCCTGAGACCCGACCGTCGCAACCGATCGAACCAACTCGGTCGAGACATCCGGATCACCGACCTGCAATAACTCATGCCATAGCTTCGTCCCGAACCGCGGATGTTGCGGGTCGAGCAGACGCAACGCGAACGCTCGAAGGCGGGGAGAAGTCTCGGGGTCTTGGAGCAGAGACATCAGCATCTTGGGATCGGAGACACCGAGTTCCGGCGTCCCGGACAGTACGTTTGACGTCGCCAATGCCGCTTCAAAGAGACGATAGTCGAGGTTCGGATCCGCAAGCTTTTGTCGAACGCGAGGAAGAAAGCTGGTCATCTCGGAATCCGCAATCCACCGCATCGCCTCGAACTGAACGTCGGGGCTCGGGTGATCGAAAAAGAACTCGGCCGCCGCCTCGTCTTGCGGATCGGCTTTTCTCTCTGCCAGCAGCAACGAGACAAGGTCTTCGCCGTCGAGATCCTGTCGGCCGCTTGCTTCAAGATTCTGCCGACCCGATTTTCCGACGTGCATTGCAAGGGCGTCGATCGCGGCCGAACGTAAGAACGGGTCACGGTCGCGGCACAGCTTCAGGAGGTCGTCAACGGAACGTTCTGCTTTGCCTGTGCGAAGCGATTCCGCAAGGGTCGCTGCTTCGTTGGCCGGTTCGAGCGACATCTCGCCAAGCCAATCGGCAGCCTGCGGATCGATGGTCAAACGCCAGATTCTGCCTTTGCCGTGCAGTTCGTAAGAACCGAAAACCCAGTCGGTCAAATAGAACGTGGTTCCCGACTGGGCCGCGATGCAGGTGGGGCGAAAATGATCGCCTCCGCGAATCAGGGTGAGTCGCTCGGTTTGGAACGAAGCCCCGTCACGCCGAAGCGGATAAAAGTCAATGCGATGTTCGGTCCACGACGGAACGATCAATCCATTTCCGAGGGGCGCGATTCCGCAGGGCGCCTCTCCGACCGCATGCAACATCGGCAGTGTTCCCCGCAGTTCGCCGTTCCAGCAAACGAAGGGATGGTAGGCAGCATTTCCGTATCGACGTTGATATCCGTAATCACCACCATGGACGAGATGCAGTAATCGACACGGCGGTCGTGATCCCGGGTCGTTCTCAGCGGCGAACATGCTGCCGTCCGGCCGGATGCAGACTCCAAACGGATTCCAAAAACCTTGGGCGATCCGGCGTAGCGAACCACCACGAGCGTCGCAAACAAAGATTCCTCCTTCACCGGACCCGCGCACGGCCGTTCCGTCTGAGCCCGTCAACGTCCACGGTTTCGCAAAATTCTCGCCCAGTGCGAAAATCAAATCGCCGTCGTTGGACCAGGTGAGACCACTCAATCCGTTGTGTGGATAGTCCGCCTCGGTATCGAGACTCACAATCGTTTCCTCCATGTCGCCTCGACCATCGTCGTCGGAGTCACGGATCCGTAGCACGCGGTCGCGCTGGGCTACATACACCCAGCCATCAGAACCAAGTTCAAGATCCATCGACGAGTCGGTCTTGTCGTAGAAAACGGATCGCCGACCATCGGGGTGAAAGACGAGAACCTGGTCATGCTCGGGACCGCGGTAGTCGTCTGGTCGAAAGTGCGTGTGATTGGCGATGACCCAAACCGCGCCCTGCTCATCGACATCGATACCCGTGGGGGTGACGACGTCAGGATGCTCGGCAACGAGAGAGAATTCGATACCGTCACGCTCGATGACGATTGCGGGCGCGACCGCGTCCAGTGAATCAGGGTTCTCGGCGCTCCAAACCAGACCGGGCAGCGTGCCGAGAAGCCAGCAAGCCAGGAGGTTCAGGCGAAGCCCGTTCCAACGAGTCCAGCAGCGGGTCGGAAGAGTCATGATGGGTGTCCACGGTGAGCTGCAAATTTATGGCGAACCGTGTCGTCACCGACATGGCAGGAACGATTGTAGCCGCTCTGTGAAACCGAGAATGGGTTGGGAGAGGATGCCGTAGGCGAGTCTCTCCGAGACTCGTAAGAGACGCAGCAAGGCTGCGGTCGTCCGCCTTCAAAAGGCGGACCTACAGTAGGGCCGCCAAACATTGACAGCTTATTCGAGGTTCGTAGGAACGCGCAGTATTCTGAGGTATCAGTCTCAGAGAGACTGACCTACGTTACGAAGCCGACAGACTGCTAGTACCACCGCTTGCGTAGGGTGTAGAATGGGGTCCTCCACGGGTTGATGTGACGTCTTGTCGGTCCTCCTTCCAGTCTTGCTAAGAGTTCACCATTCATGATCCGCTTGCAGCTTGTCGTCTTGTGTTTTGTTTCCCTGATGTTGACACCCCTTGCAAACTCGCAAGAGACCGCCAGTGGCGAGTGGATTCAGCTCTTCAATGGAAAGAATCTTGATGGCTGGACACCCAAGATCCGCTATCACGAGCTGGGAGACAATTTCGGCAATACCTTTCGTGTCGAAGACGGAATCCTGAAGGTTAGCTACGACGCCTACGATGAATTCAATGAGACGTTCGGCCACCTGTTTTACAAGGATTCCTTTTCGCACTATCGGCTTCGAGTCGAATACCGATTCGTCGACGAACAGTGCAAAGGCGGCCCCGGTTGGGCGATTCGTAACAGCGGCATGATGATTCATGGCGAGAAACCGGAGACCATGGCGAAGGACCAGGACTTTCCTGTCTCCATCGAAGTCCAACTACTTGGCGGCGACGGCAAAACCGAGCGGACGACCTCGAACCTTTGCACACCTGGCACCAACGTCGTGATGGATGGCAAACTGATTCTCGCCCACTGCACCAAGTCAAGTTCGAAGACCTATCACGGGCCTCAGTGGGTGACCGCCGAAGTCGAGGTGCGAGGCAACGAGGTCATTCGACACATCCTCGATGGTGAGGTGGTGCTGGAATACAACGAGCCGCAATTTGATCCGCGCGATGAGCACGCGAAGGAACTCAGTGAGAAGAGTGGATCACTGATGCTGAGCGAAGGGACGATTTCGTTGCAATCCGAAAGCCATCCCGTGCACTTTCGAAAAGTTGAGCTGCTCGATTTGTCGGCCGAGTGAGCGAGCCTGACGCTTCTTGTGTTTGGAACCTTGCTCCAGCCCGAACCGTCGTCGAGCGCCGTGGTTGTTTACTTCCTGGAGAACACGCCAGTACTCGGTGAATAGTTGTATTCGCGAGTAAGCTGCTGAAGCCGTGATTTTTCTTCGGCGGACGCATTGGGGATGTAACCCGCTCCAGCAAGATCGGCCACGTTCGTCGGATAGCGTCCTACTTCCAAGTAATAGGTCTGTGACATTGCATTGAGCGTTGCCACTTCGCGATCAGCGAGCTTGTCAACGCTCTTGGCTCGCATCGGAGCCACGGTCGCCACGGTGGCTGCCGCAACCACGGCCAAAATCACCGCGGCGGCGATCACTTCCAGTAGCGAAAAGCCGCTTTTCCCGTATCGTTTCATTTCGGTGGACTCCGACGGCTAGGATAGATGAGGGGTCGTACCAGGGGCGTATTACCAATGGCACCTACGTTGAGCTGTTCGGCTTGTTGGTTTGATCAGCGGGATATCGATTTAGCGCAGCGCCGCGGAATTTACCGTAGGCGAGTCTCTCCGAGACTCGCATGAGCACGCAGTTTCCTGCGGTGTCAGGCTCGGAGAGACTGACCTACAGTACTAGGCCTGCAGTCTGCGCACCCGGTTTTCCTCCCGCGCGGGATAATCCGGACGCTAAAGCGTGGCGGCTGATCAAAATGCAAGGTAAGTGGGGTCGCGCGTACTCCCCTCTTTCAAACGCTAGGTCAAGAATGCTTCGCTGGCCTTTGGAAACGAGAAAATGTCAACGAAACTAAAAAGCGTCAGTCCAGTCAGCGGTGAAGTGGTCTGGTCCGGCGACGCTGCGACCGACGACGAGGTCGCCGGCGCGATGCGAGCTGCGTCGACCGCTCAGGCCGCCTGGTCACGGATGCCGATCGATCAACGCATGGAAATCGTCCGGCGTTACGGACACTATCTTCAGGAGAATCGTCAGGCTGTCGCCGGGCTGCTTACCCGTGAGGTCGGGAAGCTCCCTTGGGATGCGAATGCCGAGGTCAGCGCGGCGGTCGCCAAGGTAGAACTGTCGATCCAGGCACTGCAGCAGCGACAGTCGACGCACGTGGTCAGCGAATCAACGGAGGCAGCTTCATCAGGCAATGCCGAGGTCAGTGTGATCCGCCGAGTCCGTCACCAGCCGTTAGGTGTCGTCGTTGTCCTGGGACCGTTCAACTTTCCCCTGCACTTGCCCGGCGGTCAGATCATTCCTTCGCTGCTGGCGGGCAATACGGTGGTCTTCAAGCCGAGCGATCAGGCCACGGCGATCGGATGCTGGATGATGGAGGCATGGCGGCATGCGGGCCTGCCCGAAGGCGTGATGCAGGTGATCCCCGGCGGCGTGCAGACGGCGGTCGCGGCCATCGACTCACCCGTTGTCTCGGGCGTTTTTCTCACAGGCAGTCGTGAGGCGGGACGGGCCATTCATCGGCAACTGGCAGGTCGATTCGACGTTGTGCTCGCGTTGGAACTCGGCGGCAACAACCCGATCGTCATCGCGCAGGATGCGTCTGAGGAGGACGTGGCTTCGATCGTTTCCTTCGCTGCCTTTGTTTCATCTGGACAACGATGCACCTGTGCCCGCCGCGCGATCTTCGTCAACGGCGAGGCAACCGATCGACAGCTCGAAGCACTCCTCTGTCGAACTCGAGAGCTGCACGCCGGCATGCCGGGTAGCGATCCCGCACCCCATCTTGGCCCGCTGATTTCGGCATCTGCGGCGCATCGACTTCGAGCGACCTACGACCAGTTGATCGAGCTTGGTTGTCAGCCGTTGATCCCATTCCAGGTCGACGCTGACTTCGAGAACCTCGTCCACCCAGCGATTCTCGACGCGACGTCACTCAGCCAGGAGGCGGCCGAAGCCATGGGCCAGCTCGAGTGGTTTGGCCCGATGCTCGTCATCCAACGAGTGAACACTTTCGAGGAGGCGCGGCGAGTCGCAGCACAAACACCATACGGGCTCGCCGCCTCGTTGCTCGGAGGTTCCCGTGAGATGTTCGAGTTGTTTGTCGAGGATGTCAAAGCGGGAGTCGTGAACTGGAACACGTCGACCACCGGCGCAGCGGGAACGATGCCGTTTGGTGGCTTGGGCGACAGCGGCAATCACCGGCCGGCGGGCTTCTATGCCATTGATTTTTGCTGTGATCCGGTAGCTTCGATCGAACGCGGTGCCCTGGCTCAGAAAGATCCTTGGGGCGTGACACAATGAGCTGGATCGAATCACAACTGGATCGAATTGTCGGGCCGACGCACCACTTCGGCGGACTTGGCGTTGGCAACATCGCGTCCCAAAATCACAGTGGCCAGACTTCCAATCCGGCCGCCGCGGCGCTACAAGGATTGGACAAGATGCGATTGGTTGCCTCGCTTGGGGTGCCCCAGTTGATCCTGCCCCCACAAAAGCGACCGCACTTCGGCCTTTTGCGGGCACTAGGATTTCGCGGCAACGACGCCGAAGTGCTGAGTCGCGCGCGCGAGCAGACACCCGAGCTGTTATCCGCCGCCATGAGCTGTTCGGCGATGTGGACTGCCAATGCGGCGACGGTGACACCAGGCTGTGACAGTGCGTTCGCATCAACGTGTCTGACGGTTGCCAACCTGAGCGCCAGTGTCCACCGAGCGATCGAGCCGGATGAGACGATGGACGAGCTTCGTCAAACGTTGCCGAGCGCGATTCAGTGCTTTGCTCCCTTACCGGGCGGCGCCGCGCTCCGCGACGAAGGTGCTGCGAACCACATGCGTCTGGCGTCCGAACGCGGCGGGATTCATCTGTTCGTCTATGGGGACGGGGTGCCAATGCCGGAACGCTATTGGCCGCGGCAAACGCTGGCCGCATCCCAAGCCGTTGCCAGACAGCATGGATTGGACGCCGCGTTCACGTTCTTCTTCAAGCAGAATCCGAAAGCGATCGACGCCGGCGCGTTTCACAACGACGTCGTGGCAATGAGCGATCGAGATCTGTTGATCCATCACGAGTTGGCATTTCAAGAATCGGATGAATCGTTTGCATTGCTCGCGGAACGTTTTCACGAGAGAACCGGTGAGCATTTGACTCGCATCGTGGTCGACCAGGCATCTTTGTCGATCGAAGAGGCGGTCAACACCTATCTGTTCAACAGTCAACTTCTCACGTTACGCGATGCTGGCCGTTTGGAGCGCGTGATGTTGTGTCCTGTCCAGGTTCAGCAGAACCCGCGCACGCTGCGTTTGGTGACGCAATGGCAAGAGCAGGGACTTTTCGCCGAGGTCCACTTCGTCGACCTGGGGCAAAGCATGGATGGCGGTGGCGGTCCAGCCTGTCTGCGACTCCGAATTCCGCTGCGCGACGACGAGCTCGATTCGCTTCCATCTCAACGGCTATGGAACGAACGTCTTGATGCTGAACTTCGTCAGGCGATCAACGAAAGCTATCCGACGCGAGTGACCATCGACGATCTAGGTCGAGCCGACTTCATGGAACAAGCGACGCATGCAAGGGACCGGATCGCCACGATCCTGAAACCAGCTGTACCGTAGGTCAGTCTCTCCGAGACTGACACCGCAGAACACTGCGTGTTTTTACGAGTCGCGGAGAGACTGTGAAATGATCGCTGACCCTACTGTAGGTCAGTCTCTCCGAGACTGACATTCGCAGCTTTGCTGCGTTCATCCGAGTCTCGGAGAGACTCGCCTACGGTAAAGGCCGCCGATGTTGAAATGGTCTCTAATCGTCCTGTTCGCTTTTGGGCCAAGGTTCGGCAATTTGGCCGTAGAACTCGGGACGCCGGTCGTCGAAGCGATGAATCACATGCTTGCCCGGCACTCGTTCAATTCGCTTGTTGCGTGACTGCGCCGGATCGATTTCCGCCAGCAGCATGATCGCATCGTCGCCATCGGTCGCTGCTAACACCACGCCATCGGGGCCGCAGATCGAACTGCAACCGCAAAAGGCGAACCCGTTCTCCTCGCCGATCCGATTGGCGGCGGCGAAAAACAGGTGATTCTCCATGCTCCGAGCCGGCGGAACGACTTCGGCCGTGCGCGAAGCCCCACACGGCCAATTCGTTCCGAGTGCGATTACGTCGGCACCATGCAGGGCCAGCAGCCGCATTGCTTCCGGAAACGAGCTGTCGTAGCAAATGGCCAATCCGACGCGCAGCTCACCCGCCTGGTGGACCCGATAGGGAATGTCGCCTCGATCGACAAACCGGTCGATCCCCAAGTGGGGCAAGTGAATTTTTCGGTAGTTCCCCACCATTCCCGAGGGACCGATCAAGGCAGATGCGTTGAACAACTTGTCGTCGGAACGCTCCAAAAAACCGAGCGTCAGATGCAAATCGTGGGCGGCGGCGGCTCTCGCCAGTTCGCTAAATCGCGGGTCGTCCAGTTCCAACGCATGTTCCAACGCCGCCTCTCGGCTGTCATAGGCGTAACCGCTCAGCATACACTCTGGAAGCACGACGAGATCGGCGCCCGCTTCACCTGCCTGTTGAACCCATTGCAGGACTCTCTGAAGATTGGCATCGACATCGGCAAACGTGATATCGGTCTGGACGCAGGCAAGCAACATTGCAAAAACCAGTATCTTGATGATGGATTTTTGGGACAGCGCCACTCTGAGGTAGCTACGCTCGCCAGAGCGTGGACAACACGGCACAACCACCGCGAACGCGAAGGTAGCTACGGCGAGTCGACGATTTACGACAAATCTGTTTCAAAGTGGTGCTGTCCCGTTAGAGGGACAGCGTTATTCTTGGGCGTGAAGTTTATAGGGTGGTTCCAACGGCGTCAGCCGCGCCGACCCACCGTTTTTCGCGAGACCACGACAGACTCCGGTGGTGGGTCCGCGTCGCTGTCGCTCCTCGACCCACCCTACAAAAACGAACGCTCTCAAGTTAGCACACAGAAAGAAACAGCATTATGAGCGATTCGAAGTTCGACTACGACCTGTTTGTGATCGGGACCGGCCCTGGGGGCGAAGGTGCCGCCATGCAGGCTGCGAAAGGGGGGATGCGAGTCGCTGTGGCCGAACGGTATCGCCAAATCGGCGGCGGTTGCACCCATTGGGGGACAATTCCCAGCAAGGCGTTGCGGTACGCGATCACGAGCACGATGAACGTGCTGAAAAATCCAACCTTCCGGGAGCTCGGGGTTTCCGCGACGCCGACACTCGAGCAACTCAAGCGTGGAACCCAAACGATCATCGGCCGTCAGGTGACGATGCGTCAATCGTTTTATGATCGTAACAGCGTTCCCATCTATCGTGGTGAAGCGAGTTTCGTCGACGAGCACTCCATTTCGATCGACGGCGACGACCCGATTCGAGCCAAATACTTTGTGATCGCCACGGGTTCTCGACCCTATCGTCCCAGTTCGGTTGATTTTACTCATCCAAGGATTTTCGACAGTGACACCGTGTTGGGGATGGATCATCGTCCCACTTCGATGAGCATCTATGGTGCTGGCGTGATTGGTGTCGAGTATGCGTCGATGTTTCGTAATCTGGGGATCAAGATCAATCTGATCAATACCCGTTCAAAGTTGTTGGAGTTTCTGGACGACGAAATCATTGATGCGTTGTCGTATCATCTCCGAGACCAGGGCGTGATCATCCGGCACAACGAGTCCATGGAACGTATCGAAGGTGACGACGACGGCGTGATCATCCACCTGAAGAGCGGCAAGCAGGTCAAGACCGATGTCTTGCTTTGGGCCAATGGTCGTAGCGGCAACACGGAAGAACTCGGGTTAGAAAAGATCAACCTCACCCCCAACAGCCGCGGACAGATCGACGTCGACGAACATTTTCAGACGTCGATACCACACATCTATGCCGTCGGCGACGTGATCGGCCCTCCCGCGCTGGCGAGTGCCGCCTACACCCAAGGCCGCGCTGCGGCGATGCACTTCATGGGCGAAGTGGACGGCAACTTGCGACTGCACGACATTCCAACCGGCATCTACACAAGTCCCGAAATCAGTTCGGTTGGCAAAACCGAGCGAGATCTCACTGCCGCCTGTGTGCCTTACGAAGTCGGCCAGGCCCAATTCAAGAGCCTGGCACGAGCCCAGATCACCGACCAAACCGTCGGCATGCTGAAGCTATTGTTCCATCGCGAAACGTTGGAGATACTTGGGGTGCACTGCTTCGGTGCGAACGCTTCGGAGATCATCCACATCGGCCAAGCGATCATGAGTCAACCGGGCGACCGCAACTCAATGAATTACTTCATCGAGACGACGTTCAATTACCCAACGATGGCCGAAGCCTACCGAGTCGCCGCCCTGAACGGCATGAACCGGTTGTTCTAGCCAAAGACGTCGCCCTACCGCCCTACCGTAGGTCTGTCTCTCCGAGACAGACATTCCGAGACAGACATTCCGAGACGCATGAGCATTCTTCGAGACAGACATTCCAGACATTCCGAGACAGACATTCCGAGACAGACATTCCTGAGTCTCGGAGAGACTCGGCTACGGTATCGCCGCCTCGCAGCTAACTCGGCACTTCGACGATACCCATGATGGGGACGTGATGGTGCGTCAGGTCCATGATCGTGCGACGAGCGGTTGTCGGAATCTGTCCACGACTGGGCGCGACAAACATCGTGCCGTCGCATTTGGCTGACAGGACCTGCAAGTCGGCAAGATGCTTGGCGGGCGGCCCGCTCAAGAGCACGAGTGAATACTCGTTTCGGTATCGATCGAGCAGCCTCGACATCAGCGGCGAGGCAAAGGCTTCGACGGGCAGCTCACCAGGTCCCAGGCTCAGACGATCGACGCCACTGTCGTCACGCTCGATCAGCACATCGCCGACATCCTTGGTTGCGCCCGACAAGGCCATGGCGAGTCCAACCTTTTCGTCGAGGTGCGACAAACCCGTTTCCCCCTGTTTGCCATTGGCCTTCGTCAGATTGCTCGACTTGCCGTCGCCCCCTTTCTTGCCGGCCGGCAGGGCCATCGCACCGCGCCGGCCCTTTCGGTTTTCATCGATCGATTCAAGATCGATGATCAGCACCTTTTCTTCGCGGGCCGCGAGGCAACCGGCGATGGTCCTGGTCAATTCATCGGTGGAAACGTCGTCCGACAAACTGCTGAAGAGCACCACCGATCCTCGCGCTTCGCGGGCCGACTGTTGAATCCGATTCGCCAGCAATCGCAATTCGGGATCATGCGACTGCAATGCCGATTTCTTGAAGGAACGACCATGAATCTCTTGGGCCGCCATCGT
>CAVOND010000023.1:0-92660 GCA_963697195.1 Pirellulaceae bacterium | reverse complement strand
CAGCACTCCTTTATCAGTCCATCAGCGATTCAGATATGGCACTTGAGTTTGCAGCCATGGCCAGACGGCAAACCAGGGATAGCGCCATATCATTGACGATGGACTTGATCTGCAGGACCGTCAAGTTCGAGTTGATAATGCGCGCCTTCCTCCGACATGCTGCAGGAGGCTTTTGAGATTAGCGATCGGCTCAAGACTTACGACGATATCTACTTCGCCGGTCGAACCAGGTCATGGTTTCTTTCACTATATGGAGAAAAGGAAGAGGCATTCGCTGCATGGAATGCGAGAGTTGAAAACGGGGCGTTGGGCACGGACTTAGGGCACTTTGCTTCCGTTGGGCTTTTGTTCGGACGAGACGACTTGGTGAAGACAAGGATGTTGGAGCAGTCACTGAATGACGACGTTGAGAACAAGTTGACCCTGGCATACGTTTTGGCTATCACTGACCAAGACGATCAGCAAGTACGAGCGCTTTGCCGAGAGGTCATCGCGGAAACTGTATCTTTGGAAATGGCGTGCGAGTCGATCGGGCTGTTAATGCTGGTGCATGACGAGAATTCTGTGCAAGGAGCTCTCGACGAGCTGGCACGAAGAAGCGATCTACCTGCCAGAATCGTTCGCACGCTTGATTATCTTGCTGGGAAAAATATGGCAGATGACGATGAGTATCGTGACGCTGTGAATCAGATTCCAACATCTTTCGATTGTGAACTTCTTAGTGTGTATCCAGACTTTTACATCGGGATCAAGCGACTCAGCGATGGAGATACACGGTTGGCAAAGCGAAGTTTTGACGCATGCGCTGCATCAGGGTTCTTTTTTGAACGCTGGTACTGGTGGGCCAAGGTCTTTTCCTCGGATTCAAGATTGAACGATTTGAAAGCCGGACGCAACGGCAACCATTATGGCGAATAACCTGGGGGGCATCAGCTGATGGCGAAGTATCTGCTCTCGCGATATCCTGAACAGAATGACCGATGTGACGCAAATCCTCTCGCAGATCGAACAAGGCGACTCCGGCTGCGTCGGGCCTCGTTGCCACTCGTTTGACAGCGAGCTGCCGACGTTCGCGGCGGCCGGACTCGCCAACGAGAAGCCCGGGCCAGACACTGCAGGCCACCGCGCTCGTTCACGAGGCGTACCTGCGTCTTATCGGCGGCGAGTCGGACACGAACTGGGATTCTCGCGGCCACTTCTTCGCGTCGGCTGCCGAAGCCATGCGAAGGATTCTCGTGGACAAGGCCAGGGAGAAACAGGCACAGAAACGGGGAGGTGGACAGCTTCGGCGACTCGAACTCGACGATGCCGTGACGATCCAGCCGGAGCCCACCCGCGACGACCAACTCCTGGCTCTGGACATCGCCTTGGACCGGCTTCAGCAGCAGGATGCCGTCAAGGCCGAACTGGTCAAGCTGCGGTACTTCGCCGGGCTCACCGGTGGCGGCAGGCGCCGGAGGCCCTTGGAATCGGCGTCTCCACGGCGGACAAGTACTGGGCCTACGCCAAGGTCTGGCTCCGCTCCGAGATGCAGCGAATCGACGGGGGATCTGGCTAAAATCTCCTGGGATCACAGGACTTTTCCTCCGGGATCTGAATTTGGCGTAGGGAATCGGCGGAGGGATTCCGCATTGGTGGATAGAGCCACCTTCCAGGCCCTCAAAAAAGGGACACCCCATGAGTCGAGCCGAACTGAACGAAGAAGCCGTCTTCGATATCGCCAGACGCATCGAGGATGAGGCAACTCGAAAGGACTACGTCGAGCAAGCCTGCGCGAGCGACCCGGCCCTCAAGGCACGAGTGAACGAACTGCTCAAGCTCCACGACGACGAGGTTAGTTTTCTGGAGTCGCCGCCCGAGGGTCTGTCGCCGACGGTCGAGATTTGCCAAGTCACCGAGAAGGTCTGGCGAAACCATTGGCCCCTACAAGCTGCGCGAAAAGATCGGCGAAGGGGGGATGGGCGTGGTCTACGTCGCCGAGCAGAGTCGCCCTTCGTCGCAAGGTCGCGCTGAAGATCATCAAGCCGGGGATGGACTCCAAGGCAGTCCTCGCCCGGTTCGAGGCCGAGCGACAGGCTCTTGGCGCTGATGAACCATCCGAATATCGCCAAGGTGCTCGACGCGGGCAACGGAATCAAGGCGATCCGTACTTTGTGATGGAGTTGATCCAGGGCAAGCCGATCACGGAATACTGCGACGAGAAGAAGCTGACGATCACGCAGCGACTGAAGCTGTTCGGCCAGGTCTGCAAGGCCATTCAGCATGCACATCAGAAAGGCGTGATTCATCGCGACATCAAGCCAGCAAATGCTGGTGACGGATGACGGCAAGCCAGTCCCCAAAGTGATCGACTTTGGCGTGGCTAAGGCGTCGAGCCGCAACCTGACCGACGAACGGTCTACACCAGTTTTCAGCCTTGGTCGGAACGCCCTGTACATGAGTCCCGAACAGGCGCAGCTCAGCGGTGTCGACGTGGACACGCGCAGTGATGTCTACTCGCTCGGGCGTCTTGCTATACGAACTGCTGACCGGCACGACGCCCCTGAGCCCCGAAGAACTCAGACAGGCGGCTCAGGACGAAGTCCTCCGACGAATTCGTGAGACGGAACCGCCGCGTCCCAGCAACCGAATCAGCTCACTCGGTGAGACGTCAACACGAGTAAGCGAGTGTCGCAGGCACCGAGCCTGCGGACAACTGGGTCGCCTCGTGCGAGGGGACCTCGACGGATCGTGATGAAGGCCTCGGAGAAGGATCGTAACCGACGGTACAAGACGGCCGATGCGTTCGCTGCTGACATTGGACGGCATCTAGCCAACGAACCGGTTGAGGCCGCACCGCCGTCGACCGCTTATCGGCTGAGTCGGTTCTATCGGAGAAACAAAGCCGCAGTGATCTTAGTGACATTATTCATGAGTCTCCTCGCAATTGCGGTTCCGGTTACCTCGATTGGTTGGCGACGGGCTTGGATTGAGAAACGCAAGGCGGATTCCCAACGAGAGATAGCCGTGCAGGAAAGAATCAAGGCGGAGACATACGCTTCTGATTTGCAACGGGAGTTTCTCGGACAGGCCATTACCGAAGTTCTTAGTGGCGATACCAGTCGAGCAGATAACTGCAATTCAGAAAGCAAAAGCTTTTATGGTCGACGAGGACACGCTTGCCATACTCGAAGCGCTGAAGTTCTTTTACGGCGGCGAGCCAGAAGCTGCCAAGAAGGCTGTTGAGCCGCTATTGGCAAAGGACCCAAATCATCTTGCTGCGCTGTGTGTGATGATCATGTCGCTCATGGATGCGGACGACCCCACCGAGTTTTTTCGCAATCATGCTCGACTCCGAAATTCGAGCCGTTCCCCATCAAACGACATCATCGCGAACCTGCTACTCTCACAGGTGGGTCTGAACCATGACCCAGATCGTTCCTTTGACATCACGAAGAATCTTGTTGTTGAATATCCCTACTGGCCAACACTTCGCGCTCTACATGGCTCAGCAATGATTCTTCGAGCCGTCGATATGCCCGACGATGAACTGCGGATCGAACGAGTGGAAGATGGCGTTAAAAGCCTGGAACTTGCGAACAGGATGGTTCCAGACAACGAATTCGTGATAACTGAATACCTCGTTGGGCTCACGTACGCGATTGAATTGGGCGATTCGCTGAACGACAAACGCACGGATACTTGGCAATCCGCTCTCGAAGACTGATTAAGGACTCATCCGGGCGAACTGGCAAAACCGACGGTTTGATAGCTTCCGAGTTTACTACTTGGCGTCCAAGGGCGGTGGCGATGTGCAGAAACTACGTGAGGAACTGCTGCTTCGCGACAATTCGGTTCGTTCCCCAATAATGAGGTCCTTGCGGTATTATGGCGACAATGATCGTCCAGCTTTCACCAGGAGGTGAGCTCAAACGACTCCGGCGAGGTGAAGTTGATTGAGGCATTCATGACAATTGAGGAATCGCAAAACAAGAAAGAGACCGCACGTGAGATTTGCGAGAAGCTATTCCCGCCAACCATGAACGAAACGCTTGAGTGGCATTCGGTAGCCGTCAAACTCCTCTTGTTTTCAGGCGATACCGAGGCAGCAACGGAGTATGCAAAGAAAGCCCTCGAAAATGAACCTGCGTACGCAGACCGCTGGGCGCTTCGCAGCATGGAGTATTTGGCCGATCCAAGTTTGGAGAATGAGCAGCAGTTGGCAGCAATGGTCGGCCCTTTCAGCGTTCCCCAGGCATACATCGAGCCAATCTTTGGGATGCAGGCATTTGCTGAAGGAAACCGATCGAAAGCGATCGCGCATTTTGAAAAAAGTGTAGCAACCGGTAAAATCGACTGGTTCAGTCCTTGTATCGCCGACGCAATGCTACGACGCATGAAGTCGTCGAAAGCCTGGCCTTCATGGATCGAATCGAAGGACGAGCCTGAGCGTCCATAGATCGTTTCAGATTCTAGCGTGGTATCTCTGTCTTGTCCGCGTTCTTTATATGAGCCCAAATTTGTTACTTGCTCAGTTCGTTACTGATCTTATCGTCAAAGCCTACGCCGAACCGGACTGGAATGCCTCCTCGGCCGTTCCCCGGGCGATCGCTAATACCGATGAAACAGGGTTCGTGCAGATCTGTGGTTGGATCTCTTACGGACGACCTTTCATCCTCACGCCCGTTCCAAAAAATTGAAGCTGACGCAGCATGGTTCAGTTCGGCCAACGCCACCGATATGAACCCGATCATACGTGGCCGGTTCAAACCCGATCATTGACACACAGATGCATATTCCTTCTTCAGGAACCTGCACCTACATATTTAGCCCGTGCGGCTCCGCCGCTCTTTTGTATGGTCGTCAAGCGGACTTGAGCTTCAGCAACGATGAAACAACAACATTACTCGCTTCAGCGGTTTGACCTAGCCGCACTGAAGACCGAAATCATTCCGTCGCGTGCAAGTTCGCTGCCACCTCAGCAATCCAATTTCTGCGATGCGTGAATTGGTGCACGCCTGACCATCGGTGTTTGAAATTTTTGTGAAAAGACTCTCGGTGACCCTTCCCTTTTGTTGAACGCCCTGCCGGTTTCAAATAAAAACCACCTGGTTCACAAGGACACTGTCTTCTGGAGTTCATCTGTCTTTGTTCTTCAGTCCCGTGGTCCTTTCACATCTGAATCGTGAGTCTGGAGAAACTTATGAGAACGTTTTCGGTCGCCCTCGCAATTGCTATTTGCAGTGGCATCGTTGGCAGTTCGGCTACTGCTAATGAACCGCACGAAGCTTGGATGAGGTTAGTCGTCGGCAAGTGGTCGGCGGAAGGGACTGACGGTCGCAAGTGGCAAGTCGAGCTTAAGCCGGTACTGGATGGAAAGGCAGCAACCGTCGCGGTTGAAAACAGCGATGGCACTAGTGGCTACGGACTTATCGGCTGGGAGCCTGACACGAAGAGCCTCGTCGAAACGGGCTACGGATCCGACGGAGGATACTGGAAACTAACTTACGCCAGCGTAACGGATAATGAGCTGAAAGGACGCCGCGTTTCAAGCAATGCCGACGGCACGAAAGAGGAAGGAGATTGGCACGTTTGGAGAGAAGGGAATGATACAGTGCATTGGAGTTTTGACGGCGTGGATGGTGGCGGCAAGAAGGTCAACTTCACTGGTAAGCACGTGCGCATGAAGTGACCAGAGTTTCCCACAATGGACAGGGAAGGTCATGCATCTTGATCTTGATCCTGCCCATCGTGTCACTGGGCGATTGCCTGCACTACCTCACTAATGGAGCAAGCGAGTCGCCAAGTCTAGCCAGGGGCACAGTCTGATGTTGCGAGCACGTTGTCGAACTTGATTCCGCGCGTCGCAGTCTCTCGTACCCAAGTTCATATTTCTTGTTTGAGGAGCATCGTAAATGAATCGCCTATTGCTTGCCTTGTCAGTCACGGTGTTTAGTTTGGTGTCCGTCAATTCCCTTTCCGCGCAAGATAGCTTCGAGAAGTGGCTGGATTTCGTTGAGGGAAAGTGGTCGGTCAATATCACGGGAGATTACAAAGAGGTCGGCACAGCGACATTCACGAGAATGGCCGAAGGCACGGCGCTGCAGGGATCATTCGATGGAGATCGGGGGAACAGCGTTGAGCTAGGAGGATGGGATTCCACTCGAAAGATGCTTACGGTCAACGGCTACGGCCCCACCGCCGGTGAATACTGGCGACTGGAGCTCAAGAACACCGGGCCCTACCGATGGTCAGGCAAGCACTTCACCGAGCTTCCGGACGGACTTTCAGTCGAGGCCGACTTTGAGGTGTGGAAAGTCGACGATGACAACGTCGAGTGGAAATCGAAGGGCAAGGCAAGCGACGGACAAGAAGTAAATATGCACGGCAAGTTCACCCGGATGAAGAAGTAGCCCCAGGCGTTCTCTCCATGGTGCTTCTAGAGTTGTTCAAGATGCAATGAGATAGCGGTTGGGAGGGTCGTTCGTGGAAGATCTAAACGGGAAGGTGGCTGTTATCACTGGAGCAGCGAGTGGAATCGGCAGGGCTTTGCCCCGTTGAGGGAGAAGCTAAGCGGTTCTCAATGAAGGTACCCAAAAACGCTCTGAAAACGAGCCACTTCACCGTCAAACTAGATTGAGCGGCAAATGGGCATCAGCGGAATAAGAAGGGATGTTGAACGGCGGTTGAAAAGCGTAGGAGACGGATCGGCACGGTAGAAAACGTATCGAATTTGTACTGCAACCGCGGACGCGAGTGCCTTTCGAAGTAACGCTCTCATGCCCATGGTGCTTAGTCTTATGTTCAGTGATCTCGGCTTCCCAAATCTCGCCACTGCGGTCGATATTGCCTGGCGTTAGCTTACAAATCTCGCCTGGCCGACATCCTGTCAGCAATTGTACTCGCACCATATCTGCAACGATTGGCGGAAGATGGGGCAACGTCGCCTCAACAACGCTTTGATCAACTGGCCTGACGGGTTCGGACTCAGGCGCGGCAGTCCGACCAGCCTTCAGGCCCGGAATAAGCCGTAGTGTCTCGAACACCGACGCCGGAATCTTTCCCCTCACTGGCCGCCCATTTGAACATCCGGGTGATCCGCTTCATGCGGCTGTTGATGCCCTGCCGCGTGAGACCGTCTCGCAGCATCGCCTCACGGATCACCTTGAAGTGATTCGGCCCGAACTCGGATGCCGAGCAGTGCGGCATAGAGTTGTCTCAACGGGCGAATCGCAAGCTTGATGCGATGCCATTCGGAATGCTTGCCGGTACCGTAGTAAGACCGGGCGTGCCGGAGGTAATCGGCCATCAGCATGGCTACGGTATAGGCATCGCTTTCGAGGCCGAAAGCGTTGCTTCGACCGCTCGCCAGGTACTCGGCGATGATTCGGTCATACTCCTGCTTGCTGGCCTTGGTTCCGTGGGGTCCGAGAAGGAGTCACGTCCGTTGATCGTGACACGGGCCTGGCCGCTGGAGTGCTTGCGGTAGACGGGGATGAGTGACTTTGGCGTGGCATGAGCAATGCTCCCAAGTTGGGTTATCGGGAAAGTTCCCGAAACTCGGTTCAAGAGAGTGCTCTGCCGAGTTGGCAGGTCGCGGTAGAGACCGCTAATCACGAGAAAAGGTCGAAGCGACGCGGACGGGACTCGAACCCGCAACCTCCGGATCGACAGTCCGGGGCTCTAACCAATTGAGCTACCGCGCCGTTGGTTCAACCTGGATGGCGAATTATATCGGTCGACCCGCGAGCCGCAAGACCGGCCGATCACGGGGATTTCCGTTTGTCCCGTGGGCATCTCGCCGCCCGTGTCGTCTGTATCGGTTGTGACCTCTTGCCCTCCATTGGATTGGCCAGAATGCCCGCGACCGTGCCCCGGGGATGACCGCTAGCGGATCTGCCGTAACCTAGGTTTGCGGACAGATCGTCGTGCGGGGCAAAAAGTGCGGATACGAACGCGACTGATCCCACCAGTCACCCATTGCAGGACACCGACATCCCAGCCGAGTTCACTATGTTCACCTCCATCGTCGCAGATTTTTCGTTCACGCTCTGGTTTTTTGATGCCTGGAGCGACCTCGTCCGTTACTTCGGGACCATGAATACGTACCAGTGGGGTATCGTCTCCGCCTGTGCCGTGACCTTCGGATTTCTGTGCCTGAAGGGGAGCGGGATCAACCGCTAGGGCTGCGTCAGCATCTATTTCGGGGGTTGATGGCGAAAAGGGGTCAGACACCAACAACCGGAACGGCCCGAAGGGTGCTTCGCTTTTTGGTGTCTGACCCCTTTTCGCCGATTGCGTTCCAAGACGACCATGGTTCGATTGGGGGGGCGAACCCGACGCGCACGACTCATCTTCCCGGCCTGGAATCCGCACCACGGCCCCAACGAGGCACGTCGAACGCTCCGCCGCTGCGTGACCGTGTTGGGACACGCATTGCTGGCCATACCGGGTTTGGCACGCGGACCAATTCTTCGGGCCTTCTCGGCTTTGGCATCCAGCCATCTCGGCAAGCTTTGCACTGCCTCTCGGCACCGGTATCATGGTCGTTGCAGCTGCTTTCTTGCCGCGCAGCATCTTCCTGCCAACTTTGCTGAAGGAGTCGACCGATGCCGTTGTTCGAAGTTGAAACAGATTCACACATCATCATCACCTGGGCTGAAAACGAGGATGCAGCCCGGGATGTCGTCTCCGATGCGTATCCGAGCGACGAGGTGGTTCGTTTGACAAAGCGACCGCGTGACACCTGGGTGATCAGCAAAGGGGCGCTTGGATTGACCAGTCGCACGCTGGATCCCTGCACCATCGCTCGTGACTGTCTGAGTCGTTCGGCAGGCGACAAGGTCAACGCCATTCGTCTGTATCGAATGGAGACGGGGAGCGATCTGGAACATGCGAGAAAAGCAATCGAATCGAACATGGTGATGGGTTGGTGACCTTCGACACCGGAGCGATCGAGTAAGATCGTCTGATCGTTCGCTTCTCCCAATCTCCTCCATCACGGATCCGCAAACGCCGATGCCGCGCGTTAATCTCTTGCTCGCGCTTTTGTGGTTGCCGCTGGTCGTCGGTTGCGAGGGGTGTCGTCGTACCAGCGATCAGGACGATGAAGAACAGCAAGCGCCGTTAGAGGACTTCACCGCTCGACCTGCCCTCTCTTTTCCCTCCGACGGGACACCGGTTAGCAGCGTCAAGCCGGGACACTGGATCACGGCCTCGCAGGCTCTCAAGAGCAACAAGATCGACGCCCGGGGCCAACTGATCAGTCGTGCGACGGCGTCGGGAGTCCGTGCGCAAGACGGCACATTCGAGACCACGCCTGGTGATCTGCCCTCCATGCGACCGGTCGTTCTGCCCAAGGGTCAGATGCGTCGCTTTGACTATCGCATTCTGACCCCGATCCCGTCATCGAGTGACCAGCGAAAAAGCTTCTTGCAAAGTCGCTTTGTCTCCACGGGCCGCACGGTTTACGAAGACAACATGGGACAGCCCATGGGCGTGCTGTCCGGTGAGGAGTTCTTCTTCGTGATCTTGACCGAACGGCCGGAACGATTTGCGAAGTTTCAGGTGTCGGATTGGGTCCGACCGTATCGCGATGACTTTGAGTTCGAGGATCCGCGGGCGAACTTTCGGATCATCGTGCCGCCAACCAAAGATGTGCTTCCTCTTGCCGAGACGATGCTTGATTGGACGAGCACGTCGGTACTGCTGTGGGATGATCTTTCGCCCGACGCGTTGACGCCGCAGCAACTGACCGCGATCGCCGACTGGGTTCGGTTTGGTGGTCAATTGATTGTCAATGGCGCCGAGGCCAGCGATGCGATCGCGAAAACAGCCTCTGGCTGACCTGCTGCCCCTGAAGCCGAGCGGCAATATCGAGCTCGATCCGGATGCGGCGGCCGAGTTACTGGAGGGATGGGCCGTCGAAACCGATCGCTCGACCGAAAAGCAAATTGCCTTGCTGCAAAGTCAGTCTGGGCGCGTCGCGGTCGATGGTCCCCTGGCGGCTGATGCTGTCACGTTGCCTGACTCGGGCAGTCTCGTGTTGGCACGACAGGTTGGCGGTGGTCGCGTCGTTCAATCGCGATTCGATGTGACCAGCGACTGGTTGATCAACTGGCAATCCTACGACAGTTTCGTCAACTCTGTGTTGTTAACGCGGCCCAGACGCGAGTTGGTGGAATCCCGAGACGCCGAAACAGCCGGTTCGATTCAGCAGGTTTATCATGACCTTGCGACCTCCAACGCCGATCCAGCCATCAATAGTCGCTTTCGCATCGCCGCTCGTGATGCTGTTGTGCGTCCCGTTGTCGCCAGCAACGAAGGTTCTTCGGGAGCCATCAGTCGCTACGATCCACTGACATTGATCGATTCGATCACAGGGATATCGGGATGGAACGACGACAGTGACGTGATTGGATTGAGCCGTCAGATTCTGCGCAGTGAGTCGGGGATCGAGATTCCCAAGTCATCATTGGTGGTGCGATCGCTGGGCTATTATCTGTTGATTCTGGTCCCGGTGAACTATCTCATCTTTCGATTGATTGGACGTTTGGAGTATGCCTGGTTAGCCGTTCCCTTGATTGCTTTTGGAGGCGCGATTTGGGTGGCGCGTGCGGCGCGACTGGACATTGGATTCGCCCGCAGCCAAACAGAAATGTCGTTCTTGGAGATGCAACCTGGATATTCGCGCGGGCATCTTTCGCGAGTGGTGGCGATCTACAACTCGCTGTCGAACACCTATGACATTGAGTTCAAAACGATCGATGCCGCGGCAGCACCAGTGCGAGTGGGTCGTCGTGCGACGGCAGACGATGGAACCTTGTTCAAAACAGGGTTCTCAGAGGGTCCTGTCCTAGTCTGGGTTACCCGTGATCAGTAATCAGGTGCGGATGGTTCACGCGGAACAGATCGTTGACCTTGGCGGATCGATTGAAGTTGATGAATCGGGTCAACTGGTCAATGGAACTGCCTTGGAGTTCAGCGATGCAGTCGTCGTCGAGAAAGACGCCGACGGGGAAACGAGCATTGCGGTCGTCGGGCCCTGTGCAAGTGGATCGACGGTTCGACTGCGGTTTCGACCGATGGATCAGTTGACCATTGCCGAGGACCTGCCGATGCAAGTCGGTCGGATGATGCAAGGGCTCATCTCGCCAGATTCGATTCCGAGTAAATCGATGCGGATGGTCGCTCGCTACGACGGAGCGCTAGAGGGAATGACGATCACACCGGACACGTACCAGAGTTCTGCCCAAACGGTCGTGCTGGTCCACCTGAAGCATCCAGCTTGGCCCCAGCCCCAAGCTGATGTGAACCTTAGAAGCGACTTTCGTCCGGTGTTGACTGACAAGGACGAGAATCGCTCGTCCGGTCCTGGTACCGAAGAAGTGGAGAACTGATGATCACGCTGACTGGTTTCGGCAAGGACTATGGTGACTTCACTGCCGTCGACAGCATCGACTTGAAGATCGATGCCGGAGAAACGTTTGGATTTATCGGTCCCAATGGTGCTGGCAAGAGCACGACGATCCGATTCCTGGCGACCCTGCTTCGCGCCACGCGAGGTGGTGGCGAAGTGGCTGGCTGTGATGTGATGGGCGATCCGGTCGGTGTTCGCCAGGCCGTCGGCTACATGCCGGATAACTTTGGTGTCTACGATGGCATGCGAGTGTGGGAGTTCCTCGATTTCTTTGCCGTGGCCTATCGCATCGGACGAACTGAGCGGAAGCAGATCATCGACAACGTGCTCGAGTTGCTCGACCTCACTCACAAACGAGATGACTTTGTCAATGGACTCTCTCGCGGCATGAAACAGCGACTTTGCCTGGCCAAGACATTGGTGCACGACCCTCCCGTGTTGATTCTCGATGAACCAGCCAGCGGCTTGGATCCTCGAGCACGAATCGAGGTCAAGGCTCTGTTGAAAGAGCTTCGCAAGATGGGCAAGACGATTCTGATCAGCAGCCATATTCTCACAGAGCTTGCCGACTGCTGTACGTCGATCGGGATCATCGAACGCGGGCAGTTGCTGATGCACGGTCCGATCGAAAGCGTGTATCGCCAAATCCGTCGTAACCGACACGTGCAGATTCAGTTCATCGCGGGCACGGAGGCAGGATTGTCGATTCTTCGCAGCTGCCCGGAATTGAGAGCGCTCGATGTGGAATCCAATCGCGTGACGGCCGAGCTGGAAACGGATGACGAGGGCCTGGCCGCGCTGATGGAACAGATGATCAAGGCGGGTGTTCGGATGAAGTCGTTCAACGACCGAGATCCCACGCTGGAGGACGTCTTCATGACAGTGACCAAAGGTTTGGTGACTTAGCTGGACAGCGCCACGTTGGGAGCGCATTGTGACCCGAAGCGTAGGCCAGGACTCGGCACACGAGTCAGGACGCAAGGTTGGATATGATCTATAGGTATCGACGGGCTTGGAAGCCCATCGTACTTGTAGTGAGTCAGCCGTCGCTCGTCGGTTATCGGGACCGTTGTCGGAATGGGGTCAACATTCGCTCAATTTGTTCAGCGATGATCTCGGGGGAAAGTGGTTCGTCCACCGGGATCGCTCGAATTTCGCTGAAGGACCGAAACCAGGTTTCCTGTCGTCGCGCCAATTGTCGTGTGTGAGCGGACACTTCTTCCACCAGTGCGTCCATGGAAGTCTCGCTGCCTAGCGACTGCAGGACCTCGCGATATCCAACCGCCTGGGACGCGGTTCTTGAAAGCCCGCCATATCGATCAAGTAACTCGCGAATCTCGTCGATCAGACCCGACTGAAACATCTGATGGACACGTCGATTGATCCGGGCGTGCAGTTGGTCTCGGGGCCAAGCGAGCGAGAAGACGTTACAGGTTTTGGCATCTTTCCCACGGTCAAACTGCACTTGCCGATGACTGATCGGCGTGCCGGTCTGACGTGCGACCTCCAGGGCGCGGATCATCCTCCGAGTATCGTTGGGGCCAATTCGATGTTCAGCCAGCGGATCGACCTGCCTTAGTCGTTCGCGGAGCGCGTCAACCCCGTAGGCTTGCACATCGGATTCCACCGCGTTGCGGAAGTTCCAGTCGGCCGGCGGTCCCGGATCAAAACCACGCAGGACGCCTTTGAGGAACATCGGTGTTCCGCCGACAAAGATGACGGCATGACCTCGCCCGTGAATCTCGCGGACTTTCGTGTGCGCTTCACGCAAGTAGCAGGCGACGCTGAAGTCCTCAGTCGGTTCCACCAGGTCGACAAGGTGATGAGCCACCCGCTTTCGATCTACCGTCGAAGGCTTTGCGGTTCCGATGTCCATCCCCCGGTAAACAGCGATCGAATCAAGCGAAATGATCTCCGCGTCAATCCGATTCGCCAAAGCCATTGCGATCGAGCTTTTGCCCGCAGCGGTCGGACCTGTCAGCACGATGGCGTCATCAACCAATGGTGGGAATGAATCCACGCTGCTGTCGGATTCTTTCCCGTCTTGATATTCCACCATGGACTCTGATGAGCTTGTTGTTCTTCTGTGCGCGATGCCCGACCCTGGGGATGATAACAAACCCAAGATTCGGCAAGAAGTTGCCTTTCGAACGGGCCCTTCCCAAAACCATGCTGCTGCCTATCCAGTGCTGGGGTCGGCCAACGCGAACAGCCAGCGTGGATCCGAATCGACGGGATCGCTTCCTGTCTGCATCCGAGTCAATTTTCGAACCGGTGAGAATTGTAGATCGCTGGCAAGATCGGCCGCAGCGAGATTCGGATCGGGGATGTCCCAAAAGATTGGTTCGAGCGTGCTGCCAATCAGCTCATGCACGACGAGCTTTGCATCACCGAGGTCCGAGGCAATGAGTGGGCCCAAGTAGCTTGCCAAGAATCCGCGGCGGAGCATGCCCATGGCTTGGGGTCGGTGTCGAACCTCACTCTCGGGCAACAGTCTCACGATCCACTGGCTCCGATCAGCGCCAAAACCGCGGCGATCGATCTCGAGGTACGGACGAAGGGACGAAGCATCCAATCGCTGCGATCCTGTGTCGGCACCGTGCCGAGCCTACCTCAAGGGTCCCGGCTCGTGTCCACCGTCGCATCGACCATTCCGCCGAGAATCCGAGCTGCTCATAAACGTGTTGTCCTTCTGGGGTTGCATCGAGTTTGATGCAACGGACGCCCCGATCTTGAAGGTATTCGAGGCTGCGCTCCATCAACATGGTGGCGATTCCTCGTCGGCGATAGTCGGGGTGCACCAACATCATTCCGATCCAGGCGAGTCCAGAGCCGTATCGAGTCGTCGTCACCGTTCCCACAAGCCTACCCTCCGTCTCGGCCGCAAAGCATCCATCGGGTTCATAGTCCAACAGACGCTTCCAGTCTTCCGTAAGCTGGTTCCATCCTGCGATGCGACAGAGCGTGAGCGCGGCGGGAATGTCCTCGGTGGTCGCGAGTCGAAGCGACAGATTCATCGCAGGCGTCCTCTGACATGTTGTCCTGCAAAAAAGTGGTCAGGTACCCATTAGCCGCCAGCGGCCCTTGGGGTAGTTCGCACGATTGGTACCTGGCCCCCATTTTTGAAACGAATTAGCTAATTGCAACCGCAAACGCAGCATCATATGGCAAAGCCGGTGAGACCAGACGAGCTGATCGGCTCAGATAATGAAACGCTGCAGCCCGGCGTGGATGTTGGCTTCGATTCGCAGACGACTGGTGAGGTGTGTTTCCATGATGAAACGAGACGCCGCCTCGTGGTACCGGTGCGGGACGCATCGCTAGATGACTCGCGTGTTCGGGTGTGATCTGCAAGTTGAACGGTTCGCCCGGTGGCGCCACATGCGGAAGAATCTCGTCGACATGAACATCGCTGTAGAACAGGCAGCCGTTCTCGACAGTCGCATCGTCGAGCGCAATCCAAACCGTGAGCGTCGCGTTGGCGTCATCTGGACCGAAATAGAAATTATCCTGGTGAATCGGCTTGGGGCCGCCCAGCTCGGGAGGCTTCATGAACACCTGGCTGAAGAACACGGAAACGCCGGGGCCGATCAACTGATGGACCATCGCAACCAGATTCGGGATGGCTGGCCATGTCGCGAAAAACCGTCTCGATGATGAACTGGATGGTCGAGCTTACGCAGCAGCGGCTTCTGGCTGCCTGCTTCCAGATACCAAGCTCGCTGCTGCTCGGGCAGTGAGCTCAAGAAACTCCTGGCTCCAACGCGAGATCGTCCAGTGCCGACGTCGATCTCGTCTGTGCATCGAAAGACATCGGCGACCGTCAGGTGGCCGGTTTGGCGAAACTTACGAATCTGGTCATTCAGTCAGCAACTTGTTCCTCTTGACCGCTCGAGAGGTTGCGTCCAGCGTACTCGGCGACTCCGCTGGTGCCAGCCGATTGCCGATTCCAGTCGTGCGCGATAATCGCTGACTCGTCTTGGGAAGTTTGTTGATGGCCGTGTCGGCTGCCATCAGCGATCAGCAGTACCAAGCCGATGCCCGCGATCACATTGGTGCGAATACCGGTGACATGGCGCCCATCACGTCGTAGCTGCTGGCCAGCCACAGCAGGACGCCGGCGACCAGCGGAGCCCCGACGACGGTCACCGCTTGCGCCGCGATGATGGTGGGAGTCCGGTCAAAGTCCAGCACGAGAGCGGCCAAGGCCACCATCATGCCCGTCAGCAAGCGCGAACGGTCGTCATGATCGCTTGGCCAAAGTCTGCGGGTCGCTTCCCAAGCCCAATCCGTCCGAAAGAATGAATCCACCGATCATGGAATTGATCAGGAACGATGAATAGGCGGCAGAGAAAAGACCCAGACAGAAAATCGACCTTTCCCGTGCTCCCAAAGGTCGGTTCCAAGGCTTCGGCGACGGCGACCGGATCCTTCTAAGGTGACCCTTGCGTCCGGTGTAGAGACCTGCCGCGGCGGTCGACATCAACATGATCGTGATCAGTGCCATGATCACCGATCCGACGCGAGCATCCACGATTCCGCTGCGCACTTCGCGTACGGTCCCATCCTTTCTGCTGAACCAGATAGACCTGATAAAATGCAGCCGTGATCACGAAGGTGGTGCCGATCAGTCCGAGCACAGTGATGTCGATCGTTCCCGCTGTAGGAATGAATCCCCGGAGCAGTGCAGACAGGATCAGGCTGCAACGTCATCAAATTGACGCAAAGCTAATCAACATCAACGCGACAAACGTCATCATCAATCGTTCGAGCACCTGTGATAAAGATTCTTGAACGCGAACAGAAATGTAATCGCAATCGCATTGAATGCGACTACCAGAATCGCCACGATCGGTTGGAATCGACAAAGGCCTCGAACGCGGCCGCGACTCCGAGTTGTTGCCGGATTGAAACGCGGCGGAAATAAAAAAGACACACCCACCGAGCAGGATCGCAAGCCAACGCCCTGCCTTCTGCCGAATCCAGATCGCCCGGTGACTGCTCGGCGACCGCCCCCACTTTTGCTCCCAGCGTCATGTAGACCAGCTGAACAGCAACCGAGACACGACGACGATCCACAGCATCGAATAGCCGTTGTTCGCCCCGACCGTGGAACTGGTCATAATGCTTCCCGGTCCAATCACGACACAGGCCGTGATCAAACCGGGTCCGATGCGTGTGTACCAGGGCCGCGGCGTCGTGGGTGAGTCACTCATGCGGATGTCATGTCCTTTGGTCTAGCTAGCCCAACGCCACTTGACTGTAGGGAGGTCTCTCCGAGACCGTCATTCCACGCGGTTTTACCGCGTCATTCGAGCCTCGCAGAGGCTCGCTACAGCTAGGTGTCCCTGCCCCCGCCCATGACAGAGGTGACGAGATCGTATGGGAGTGGCCGGCGGTCTGCAAGCAAAGTTAGAAGTCCCAGGGCTCGAGCAAGGATAAATCGGGAAGCCGCATCAGTCCAAAGGGTGCCTGAATCACACTCGAGAGATCAAGTTTGCCGTCACGCACCGTGAGCGCTGCGAAACCGGACCGATGCCGGTGGTACAGGTCGGGGTGATCCTCCAAGAGCGACTGCTGGATGGCATCCGGAAACATACTCAATCCGGCGAAATAGTGATGCCCGTTACGCTCGGCGTGTTCGATCCCCAGCGAGCTGACGACGGCCAAGTCCTGAAGCAGAGCGATCGGTCCCACATTACCGAGATCTTCGGCCGAAAAGATCAGCGGCTGGCCGATCCGGTCGCGCTGCTTGATGGTGGCTGCCGTTGCCAGACTCTTGAAGATGCCTTTGCAATTCTTGTGACTCGTTCCACGATAGCCGAGCGCGATGGCCCGCGGAAAGGAATCGAGACCACTATCCGATTCGTCAATGATGATCGGGGGAGCGCTGGGCCAGTCGCGAAGTTCATCGCCGACGGCGTCCAGGAGTGCGACGTCTCGGTGCAACGGTTGTTCGACGAACAGCAATCGGCGATCCAGCATTTCGGCGACCGGACCGACCGCTCGCAATTGTTCCCAGGCGTCTCGAAACGCTGCGAAACTCCGGTACTGCTCGTTGCCATCCAGGGTGAATTGGATGGCTCCGTTTCCCTCGTGCGCTAGCAGATCTGCCAGGGCGGCCATGCGTTGGCAATCCTCCGCCGAGTCGCCTGAGAGCTTGATCTTCAGGAAGCGAAGTCCGTAGCTGCGAATGTTCTCGACCAAAGAGTGCGGCAGACCGTCCTGCAGACGCGATTCGGCCGCGATTTCGTCATCGGTCAGTGGATCCCCCAAGCCGACGGTGTGACGAACCAGCAGCGACCGCCGGGCGCGTTTTGGCAAGATGTCGGAGACTCGGCAGGGAGCCAAGTCGCGTCGCATCCGACCAAGATCGATCCCCAGTTCGTCACCGCGCAAGGCGGAAGCCAGTGGGATCTCTCGCGACCGACAAAAGGCATCGATGGCAGCTCGCTCCATCAGGCTGCATCCAAAACCGGCCAACAACGCGGCGATCCCGTGCTCGATCCCCCATGCTCTTTGAGCCTGGTAGGTTTCCCACCACCAATCGAACAACGATGTTTGTAGGCCTGTTTCGATGGCCTGGTCTGCAGCGTGACGGATCGACCGCAGCATCGCGGGCAGATCGTCCTGCTCGTAGGTCGTCTCAGGATTCTTGGTGAACCACTTGGGGGCCAAGCCATCAGCAGCGACCCCTGCACAGGGACGGCCGTCGACCTCGGCATCGATCCGAACGACTAGATGCGGCAAATCCGTCATGCTGGCGATCCCGTAGCGAAACGGAAACCGGGTTCGCATGTCGATCCGGAAGAATTCGATGTGGCGGATGCGAAAAGTCATGCTGGCCCCATGTCGACGTGATGGTCCATCTTGGTCGGTTGGTTCGGGGAGCGACAGCGACGCTGACCCAACGTATCTTGAAGGTCGGACGCCGAGAGAGGAAAACCGATGAGCAATGACCCAGCTGATGATCGAGTTGATGAACGCCCCGCTTCGGTCATCCGACTGGACGATTTTCTGAAGCGAAGTGGTCTGGTGGGCACCGGCGGTGAGGCGAAGATCCGCATTCAGTCTGGTGAGGTACTGGTGAATGGTTTGGTTGAAATCCGACGCCGCAAGCAACTCTTTGTTGGTGACGTGGTCGAGCTCTTGGGGGAGCGGTTGGTGGTGAATTCCGACGAGCTATAGACTTTAACGGTATTAACGAATGGACCGGGCTCCGAATCCTTTCACCAAGTTAGCGTGTTGCCCTGACCGATGAACAGACGCAGGCAACGATAGCGTGCATGATCGTTGCCTCGAGGAGTCGATGTCTATTTCTTCGCACGCTCAACAATCTGCCAAGCGCCGAGGCGGAAGGAACTGCCTGTCATGAAATTATCCAAGAAGGTCGCTCGAGCTGTGATCGCGATGGCGGTTGTGGCAACCACCGCCACTTCCGCATCTGCCGATTGGAGTTGGAATAGCTGGTGGCATGGTCTGCATGTCGGATTCCATCGTAACAACGCTTGGCCTGATCCGTTCAATGAGGTGGATGCCGCCCAGGTCGATCGCCCCGTTTGAAGTCATGAAAGCAAACGGATGGCGGCTACATAACACGATCGGGCACGAGTTGTTCCGCCCTGGTGACGGTGCGTTGATGGCGGCGGGGCACCGACGCGTTCACTGGATTGCCACGCAATCTCCCGAATCTCGTCGAACCGTCTACATCCTGAAGGGCCAGAGTGACGAGGAAACGGCGGCACGAGTCGCTTCGGTCCAAGACACCTTGGATAAGATTGCGATGGATGGTCCCGCACCTCAAGTGCTCGTGACCGCGATCGAGCCACCAACCGCTTCGGGTGACTGGGCGACGAAAATCAATCGAGAGTGGTTGGATCACTTGACCGCCCCACGATTGCCATCGCAAAGCAGCACGGGTGAGCAGGGCGTGAGCACGCCGACCTCGGGCCAATAATCGCCGACCCGCACCACTTGGTGCTGAATCAAACGACCCATCTGAGGGCGACTTCCATGTGAAGTCGCCCTTTTTTTGTTTCGTCAGCGCTTCCTTACAATTGCATGTCAAGTTTGGCCACCCGTGTGGCCGATCCCATAAAAACGGAACCTCTGGACAATTCCATACAACCGCATCAGACAGCCTGTCGGTTCGATGCTGGGGAGAAAAGACTGTGAAACCCGCGATGAAAGCCCGTCGAATCATGCTCGCATCCCTGCTTGCCGGTACGGCCGTCATGGCAACCGGATGTTCGAGCGGAGGGATGTCGCTGGCGTCCATGAATCCGTTCTCCAATCCGGCTACGCCGTCCGCTACCCCAACGCAGCCGTTGGGCGTCACCGCCACGCTCGCCTCGGCCGCCAGTGGTGCCGGGAAGCAGGTTAGCAATGTCGGCAGCAGCGTTGGCAATACCGCCAAGCGCGCCTGGAAAAAGACCAGCAGCACGGTCGCAGGCGTCTTCAAGGGAGGATCGGACGACGCAAGCACCGAAACTGACGTCACGGATCCGCTGAGCCTGTCCGGCCCGACGAAAAAGATCGGCCCCGACGTGTTCGTCGCCAACGGTCAGCTTTGGGAGTCGACCGGTGACTATGGCAAGGCGATGGAAAGCTACACCAAAGCTTTGGAAAGCGAGGCCAACAACGGCCCTGCTCTGACCAGCATCGCAAGGCTTCACTTCCGTCAAGGAAATCACAAGCAGGCGGCTGACTACTTTCAACGTGCGATTCTCCAGAATCCGAACGACGCCGGTTTGCATAACGACCTCGGTTTGACCCTCAACAAGCTGGGAGATTCCGCAGCGGCCGGTAAGTCACTGGAAAAGGCACTCGAGCTGGCTCCCGGAACATCGCGATATGCCAACAACTTGGCAAGCGTTCAATTCGAAGCGGGAGACACCAACGCCGCCTACCAGGTCCTTGCGACCAACAACAAACCAGCGGTTGCACACTTCAACATGGCCTACCTGTACTTCAAGAGTGGCCAAGTCAACGCGGCACGCGAACATCTTGCTCAAGTCATGAAGTTCGAGCCGCAGGCGACGACCGATCCGGCGATCCAGCGAGCGGTTGAACGATCGCGCGATATGCTCGCCCAGATCAACACGGCGACCATGCCGATCGCTCAAGCCGCCCCACAGGCCACGATCGCGGCCAGCAACCAATTCCTCAATGGCAAGCCGGTTCAACAGGTCAGTCAATCGCAAACCAACCCAACCGCTGTCAGCCCCGCCGCGTCGGTGGCCCCTGCGGGACAGTCGATGGCGTTGCCGGTCAGCTCAGCAACCGGATTACTTGCCCTACAATTTCGCACCCAAGCCAGCGGCCACCAGCGCACCGGCCACCAGCGCACCGGCCACCAGTCGCAGCGGCCACCAGCGCAGCGGCGGCTGGTACGTCGGCAACCCTTGATGGGGCGACACAAACGTCCCAGGCCGCTCCGGCGACGACACGACCGCTGCCGATCATGCCGACTCCGCCGAGCACGGGTTCGGAGTCGCCTTCGATTCCATTCTCCTTGCCATCCGGCTTTGGTACGAACTAGCGCCTGACGGCGACGATCAGAAACACGATGCCTCATGCGTTCGCATGAGGCATTTTTTGTTGCGCCGACCGGAACGCTCAAGCATTTTCTTGGAAAGCCACAGGCCTGGGAAAGGTCAGTCAGGCTAGAAAGCCTAGCGTACGTCGGCCTTGCCAGGCTGATACCGGTTCCCGAACGATCGTTCGTCAATCTTGAAAATGCACTATCCCGGTGACGAGGTTTCACTCGGGAATGGGATCGACTGGTTGTGCAATTCCGCCAGCGCGTTGGAGGCTGCTCGCTGCTCCGCATCCTTCTTGTTGCTACCCCAGGCCGCGGCGAAGTGACGATCTGCGATCACGGCGGCAATCAAGAAGGACTTGCGGTGGTCTGGGCCCGATTCGCGAACCAGCCGGTAGACCGGTGTGCTGGAGAGCTCGCGCTGTGCATATTGCTGAAGGGATGACTTGAAGTTGCCTGCGCCCTGGCTTTCCACGGCATGACGAACCTCTTCGGCTAGCCAGACCTTCAAACGCTGCTGAACCACGTCGCCGCCGGCGTCCAGGTGTATCGCTGCGACGACTGCCTCGAAGACATCACTGACCAGCGAGCGGGGAAAGCTGCGATTGCGGGTCACCCCTCGGCCGACGATCAAACAGCGATCGAGCCCAAGTTCGCAGGCGACTCGTCCGCACGAACGACGACTGACCACCGCCGACTTGATCTTCGTCAGGTCTCCCTCGCTGTACTCCGGGTATTCTTCATAGAGCCACTGACAAACCGTCAGCCCCAAGACGGCGTCTCCGAGAAACTCCAGTCGCTCGTTACTCGCCAAGCGATGCGTGGCGCCCGAGGCGTGGGTCAACGCCGAGAGCAACAGCGATTCGTCTTTGAATTGATAGCCGATGACTTCCTGACATTTCGCCAACTTGGAAGCCTGATCGCTTCCATCCAGCTCACCTGTGCCATCGACGAGGTGAATGTTGGAGGAAGCATCTGTGAGATGCGGATCCGATTGATTCACGGTGTGACCACGGCTGCAAGGCCGCGTGCATGGGTGGACGACCCGGGGGGTGAGCATTGATCACCGCCGGGCGAACCATGATGTTGTAGAAAATGTCACACGCCGGCGGCCGGGTTGGACGAGCATGCCCGCTGAGGCAGACCGATGAAACCCGAACGCCGGTGAGTGACCACTCGCTTCCATCATAGCTGCGAGTCAGCCGATTGAATAGGTTTCGAGGCTGGCTTCGCCCCAGGTCTGTCCACCGCCAAAGCTATTTGCCTCGCGACTTGACTGCTTGCTCGCCTGCCTGGACGATCCGATCCGCGTCTTCAATCACGAGGTAGTGACCGTGGTCCGCCGTCACGATCACGGCCGTATAGGGCCAGGCGTTGTTCTCATCGACCCAATCCATGACGACCCGAAACGCTTCGTCGCCACTGAGAACGGCGCCGATACTATTGTCCAGGTTGTTTGCGTGGTTTGCCCAATCGACATCACCAGCCTCGACCATCAACCAGAATCCTTCGATCGACTGCTCGAGGACCAGCAGGGCGGCTCGGGTCATCTCCGCGAGCGTGGGATTTTCATCGAGATCGGCCTGTGAGTAGTGTTCGGTTCCCTTGGCGTCGAGGACCGGGTCAAACCGACCGTCGGCGGTCTGAAACGGCAGGTGTCCGTCGAACTTGGTGCCGAAGAACCCGAGCAAACGCTCGTCATTTTCCACGGCTCGGCGAGCGGCCTTCATCAAGGTGCGTCGGCCCGGTTTGCCGGCGGTGCGCTGTGCGACGACGTAGCGTCCGCCGTGCTCGACGTCGACCCGCTCGATGTCATCCTGATGCAGGTAAGGATTTCCGGCCAAGTAGTTTTCGCCCTGCGCGGCATCCTCTTTGGCATCCGGTCCCCAACCGCCTCCGATCAGGACATCGACACCGGGAAGCGGCTCGCTGCGGTGCGCGGACGATGGAAGGCCCAACATGTCTCGAGACAGATCTTGATAGTCCTTGCGGGTCACGTTGTTGGCATAGGCTGCGGCCGGCGTGGCATGTGAGACCGGAACACTGGTCACCACACCGATCTTGAAATCTTCCTCCGCTTGAAGCCGTCGAGCGATCGGGACCACCTGCCCGCCATCGACCGAAACGTTGATCGCACCGTTGAAGGTCTTGATGCCGCTGGTCATGCTGGTTGCCGACGCCGCCGAATCGGTCACCGCGTGCGGTCGCTCGCGGTCAAGGCCCAGCAAATAGTTCCTGCGAGTCTGTTCGTTCCAAGGCGCGTCGCCGCCGCGAACTACGTCATAACCGCCACCGGCGGCGGATCCAGTGCTCAGCACCGTCTGCGAGTTAACGTCCAGCTTCACCGTGGAGATCCACGGACTGGTGCAGACCAAACCAAAGTCCGTCTGCACACGTCGATCATCTTGAAAGGAAAGTCCGGTGCCTCGTCCACTGGTGTAGGCATCTCCCCCTCGCTTGTAGAGCGCTGCGGCGCGAGTTGTCTGCCAGTCCATGCCGTCGAACACCATCAGAATGATGTTGCTGTATCCCGCTTCGATCGCTGCGACCTGAAGGCGATAGATGTCGGTCTGGTCGAAGTACATTGCCGTCGGGTTGACCGTTCCGTCGGGAACCTTTCCATAGAGTTGTTCCAAACGGTTGGGATCGGCATAGGCGCTCCCCTCTTCCCGAAGTGAATCGAGGGTGATCCCGAAGGTGTAAACGGGAATCAGGCGGTTGGAATGCTCGACCCAGGTACTGTACTTGGCCGAATCGACTCCCCAGTGACCCCAGGTAGCCGACTGTTGTTCCATCGCCGACGATTGCATTGACCGAATTGGGTCTTGCTGCGAGGTGGCGTTCTCGTCCAAAGACACGCTTTCCACCACCTCCGGCTGAGGGGCCACCGCTAACTCTTGGCTGCTGGCGATCCCGCCGATCGACATCAACAGGAGTCCAATCACAAGCGGCCGGGGGCGGCCAAACCACGCTCGAGGCATCTCAACGATCTCGCAGAGGGTATTTGGAGGTAGGTGACGTGAAGTCAGGGCATTTCAAGACGTTGTTGCCCACGTTAACGCAGATCGATGCGGCGTCAATTGGCTGACTCTCAATCTTCATTGAGCGGTCTGTCAACGCGAGCCCGAAACGCGACCTACCGCCACCAGGTATTCCTGTCGCTCGCCTCCCAGCCCGATGCCAGTGCGAAAGTAGAGCCGGTCGTCGATCGCAACCGGACTGGCGAAAATGGAGTCACCGCTGGGGTTTTCGGCAAGCAGATCAAAGCGATCGGGCAACGCAGCGATCACGTAAATGGTTCCCGACTGCGAAGCGATGTAAATCCGGTTCCTGACCAGCAGCGGGGAGGCGCTGATGGCTCCGCCAAACAAACGTTCTCGCCATGTCTCTTTGCCGTCGACCGTGCGCCAACAATAGGCGACCCCATTGTCGGCAACCGCGAAGACATAGTTTTGGATGGCCAACATCGACTGCTCGTAACACATCACTCCGTTTTCCCACAAGCTGGCGGCCGCACCGTCTCCGCTGACACACCAGGTCCCCGCTCGCGGGTTTCCGCCACTGAACATGATGCGGCGTCCGTCCCAAACGACCGTGCCGCAAATTGCCTCGGTGCCGACATCGGCGTCCCACAATGGCTTGCCTTTGATTGGATCGTAAGCTGCGATCGTATCGGCGCCAGCGATCAGCAACTGTCGTTGACCGGCGATGGTAGCCACGATCGGTGACGCGAAATTCAGATTGACTGGGCGAGCGATTTTCCAAACGGGTTTACCGCTGCGGATATCCAACGCATACAAACCGCTGTCACGACCGTCATACTCCGCGGCCACGATCACCAGATTGTCTTCAATCAGCGGACTGGCTCCATAACCGAACTGGAAGGAACTCGGCTTGAATTCACAGACACGCGTCTTCCAGACTTCTTGCCCATCCTTGGTCATGGCGGTGACCCAGATCGCGTCGTCGGTATGAAAGGCAACGAAGACGTGTTCGCCATCGGACGTCGGCGTTGGCGATGCATGCGAGTTGTTGGGATGAATTCGCGCCGGCAACGTACCTCGATGTAGCACCCACTGATCGGTCAGACGTCCGGTCTCGCGATTGAGTTTCAGTAGTGACTGCGTGCCAATCGCCGGGTCGCTGGTCGTCAAGAAAATGGAGTCGCCAACGAAGATCGGGGTGGAGTGGCCGCGGCCCGGCAACGGCGTCTTCCAAGCGATGTTGTGGCCCGAATCCAGATTCCATCGAATCGGCGCATCCGTTTCATCGGAGGCGTGATTGTCGCCGTGCGGCCCGCGCCACGTTGCCCAGTCCTCACCGAGCGCTGTCACGCTGGGGTCGCCCGGCAGCATTCCACCGGGGATGCATACGATCGCGATCAGAAGCAAAACATTACGGCAAATCATCTTGATGCTCTCTGCCACGACGAAACGAAACACGATCACCCCGCCAGTTCGGTGATCGAACCGATTCAGTGATCCGACGATCCAGTGATGCAAATGGGGCGCGAGTGGAATGCAAATCATAGGGATCCGGTCCTCCACCGCGACGGCACCATACTTTCTTACCGTCGATGGATCGACGATCATACCCCAAACAAGTCCTGGTCTTCGAACATCGGTGGAGTTTCCCCATGCGCAGTGGAGTGGTTGGCGTCGGTTTCATGAGCTGGATTCACTATCTGGCCTATCAACGTCGTGACCGCGGCGAAATGGTGGCTTTTTGCAGCCGTGACCCCAAGAAACGATCGGGTGATTGGAGTGGGATCCAAGGAAATTTTGGCCCGCCGGGGGAACAGATTGATGTTTCTGGAATCAGCACCTACGCGACGCTCGACGAGATGCTGGCGGACGATTCGATCGACCTGATTGATATCTGCTTGCCCCCCAGCCTGCATCCCGAGGCGATCCGCAAATGCCTTGCGGCCGGGAAACATGTGCTGTGCGAAAAACCGTTGGCACTGGATGCGGCAACCGCTGATGCATTGGCTGACGAAGCGAAACCGGGGCAATTGATGGTGGCGCATATCCTGCCGCTGATGCCGGAGTTCCGGCTGCTTGTCGATGCCGCTGCCGATGGTCGTTGGGGGTGTCCGGTGGCGGGCCGGTTCAAGCGGACGATCAGTCCACCGGATTGGATTCCCGACTTCTATGATCGCAGCCGAGTCGGTGGTCCGCTGATCGACCTGCATGTGCATGATGCGCACCTGATTCGACTCCTGTTTGGCATGCCCACCGCGGCGCATACGGTTTGCAGGCGGAAGAATGGAGCGCCGATGTTCTATGAATCGGTGTTCGAATTCGAGCAGCCCGATCTGGCGGTCTCGGCCGGTGGTGGCGTGATCGATTCACCGGCGCGACCGTTCACCCACGGATATGAAGTCAGCTTCGAGCGGGCGACCGTGCAATTTGAATTCGCCGCCTTTGCCGATGGCTCCAGCCTGGTGATTCCCGTGACTGTGATGAATCTTGACGGCAGCATCGAGAAGCCGGAACTGGGGGATGGCGATCCGGTCAGTTCCTTCGTTGCGGAGCTTGACGCAGCCGCCCGCTGTGTGGATGACGGCGAAGTCTCACCGATTCTCGACGCCCGCACGGCGGCCGATGCGCTGCGCATCTGCGAGATGCAAATGTAGGCATCACAGCCACCTCGCTAGCGGCCAAACAGCTTCTCGAGGCCGCGATTGAGTTGCTGTTGCAGATAATTTTCCGCCGTGCTTTGCACCGCTTGCGCGCCCAGTTGCGTGACCACTTGAGCGACCCCAGTGGAATCGAGACTTGGACGCGAGAGGGTCCCGTCGATTGGCAGCGTCACGGTCTGTCCAGCGAGTCCCTGGAGATCGCTGCCGAGCCATCGAGCGTCAAGCGGGACCATCGCGATCATGTTCAGCCGGCCGTCGAACGAGACGCGACCGCTGGTCACCACCTGAGCCCGGTCGATCTCAAAGAACAGTCTTTCGTGACTGACCAGACCGTGATTGACTTCGAAGTCGACCGTCTGCGCGGGCATGCGAATCAGTGTCTTGCCGTTGGTCGCAGTCGACAGCGCTGGCTTTCCGCTTCCCAGCGACTTGAGCTGGTTGACACCGTACAGGACCTGATCCGCCAGTGGCCCCGCATTCAATTGAACGCCCCCGATATTCAGCCGGCCCACGACGCGGCTTTGCTCGGGCTTGTCGAAAACGATGACCGCATCATCGATCTCTGCACCGAGCGTTCCGTCGATCTGTGTTGCGTCGGCTGCCAAGGGTGCCAGATACTTCAACCAGCGGCTGGTCATTTCCGGGGTGACCCGAACCGATTCGGCAACCACACCGCGATCAAGTTGCACCCATGCGGGGCCGGGTCGATAGTGGACCTGGCCAGCGAGATTCACGAATCCCTGTCCCACTGGAATCCTGGACGGCGGGATCTCCACGCTTGTTTCACTGAGTCGAACCGGAACCGAAGCGGGACCGAATTGCACGCCGGCCACTTCCGCGGTTTCCCAACCCAGATTGCCTCGTACCGAGAGCTTGGTCGTTCCATCCTTCGCGTAGCTGCCTCGGATCACCAACGGAGTCTCTTGAACGCCCTCGGCGCGAATCGTCATGCCGAGCAGAGAGGTTAATCGCGTGGCGACCTCGTGCATCTTCAATCGGGCAGGACCTTCCAACAGCACATCGTCGCCCTCCGGTCCGCGCGTCGAGTCGCCCTTTCAAGGTGGTGGCGAACCAGTCGCCGGCAACTTGCACGGCGTCGGTTGTGATTGCCGAAGAATCGACGTCGTACCGAATCAAACCAACCAGTTTGAGGTTCGGTTCGGACCAGACGACTTGCCCTGGTTGTCCGTTGCTACTGGTGGCGTTGCCCGCTCCGGTGCGACTGCCTGCGGGTACCGGCCCGACCAACTGATACGGGGCGCTCGCCTGCAGCGGTTGCAGGACTGCCAGGTTTCGCCCCTTGGCATCGAGGTCGAGTTCCAGTATCCCGAGCCCCTGTTTTCGCTTCAGCCGAATGCTCCCCTCGCAGTCACCCGACACAGTCCATCCGCTGCCCGCGGCGGAGGCTTCGGGTCGAAAGCCTACCTGACGAAACGGTGAATCGCTGATCGAAGCGGCGACCGGCTGACGCACACTTCCCTGTAATCGATCCAACAACGCATGCCATTGAATGTCGAGGTCGACCTCTTCGGCCGTCGACTTCCCCGCAACTCTCATTGAGAAAGCGTTGCCCGAGACGGTCAGGTCTTTCGCTTCGAGGTCGTTGCTGGGCCACTGATAGATGCCGTCAAAGTCGACTTCCATTTTGGATTGGCTGAAGTGACGACTGGCGTAGTGAATCGAGGGCTCGGTGAGCACCAGCGAGGCCTTGGTCAGTCGAGAGGATGAGCTGGCGACCTCAGCTTGTGCGTTGAGTTGAAAGCCTCCAGCGAGATCCGCGAAATCGCGAGGCAACCAGGGTCCAATCGCTTCGGTCAGCGTTTCCATCCTGCCCGTTCCACGAAGGCGAACGGGCATTGGAACCTCGGCACCAGGCTGCCGAACCGGTTCCATCAGTTCTGCTTGCAGGTCCAGTCCGCTGCTGACGAGAGAAATCTTTGCACTGGACAGCTCGTCGAGCGACTGGCCACCCCAATGACCCACGGCATCTACCACGCCCCGAAGTGACGGACGCCTGATGCTTTGGCCACTGGGAAAGGTGATCAGCAGATCGTTGGCGTCGGCCGATCCCGACAGACGCCAGGCCGAATCGGCCGAGGCATTCCACTGGATGCTGCCATTGGCGGTCCCGGCCAGCGTGGTTTCCGAGACCTGCAGAATCGGTCGCAGCATCGCGGTCAGACGTCCAAAGTCCATTTCGAAATCGGCGACCCCCGATCGCAAGTCGCCATGTCCTACCGCCGATCCGAACGTGCTTTTCCACTCGAAGTGATCGGCTCTCAACTGGCCATGGTCGTTGGAGACGCTGGCCGAGAGCTTGATCGGGTCGATGACAACGGCCTGTCCCCTTGCCCGCGCTCGGAATGCGTCGGTGTCAATCAACAGCTGGCTTCGCCGTGTCTGGCCATTGGGCGTGGATTCGACTTTGGCTGCGACCCGCCCCGAAATGATGATCGCGTCGTCTCGAAGGGGCAGGACCCCTGGCAGCGATCGATCAAACGCTGCCAAATCAATTTGCGCGGTTGCCGTTCCGTCAATCGCATCGAGCCAACGCAGCGGATTGTCGTTGGCGCCTACCAACGAGAACGTCCGTGAAAAAGCGCCGTCGATCGTTGCCGAGGCAAAGTCGGTCGCTGCGCTCAGGTGTCGTCCAATGACGCGGTCGCCTTGAAGCACCAGATCGCCGCTGATGGTGGCCAATCCGTTGCTCCAAACGCGTGATCCTTCGTCTGCTGCGGTCAGGTTGCGAACGCGAAGGTCGTCAATGGATGCTTCGACCGTCCCATTGGCGAGCGACTGAACCAGCACACCGCCGGTGGCGTCACCATGAATTCGGCTGGGAACATAGGGAGCTAACTCGGTCACCCGTCGACGAACCAAGGATGCCACGGACAACGGTAAGGATTCACAGGCGATTTCCAAACGCCAACGCTGCGCGGCCTGTCCTTCCGGCAATCTTTCGAGCGAGGAATCGGGTGAATAGAGTACGGCGCCTTGGAGTGATCCCCCGCCTCCGCCAGGCTCGGTCAGCACTCCTGTAAACGTCGCCTCGGTCTTCCCGGGTGTGACGATCGCATCGGCGCTCGATTGTGAGAGTTGCCAAGTACCACCTGTAACAACGTCGGTCGCCGAGACGGTGATGTCTTGTAGCTTGATCTGCGCCGAGAGCGAACTCGGCTCGTCGCTTGGCTGCAGCAGCAGGCGAAGATCGTCCTCCAAGTTGCAACGGCCTTGATCGACCTCGCAGCTGAGAATCACACCCCGTACGGAGACCTCTCCCAGGTTACTGGTTCTCGATTGAATCAAATCGCTAACGGTCAGGTCGACGTGCAATTGGTCAATGGCGATGTCGCTGCCAGTGGCGCCGTGAAGATGCAGTCCTTGGATTCGCAGCGGCGTGACCCATCCAATCTGAATCGAATCAACACTCGATTCCAACTCATATCCCGCGAGCGCCTGAATCAGCAGGGAACGACCAATCGAAGAACGGCTCACCAGGGCCGGCGCCCCGACCACAAGCATCAAGATCAACGTCAGAGTACCGAAGACATAGAGTTGTCGGCGACGAGACCGATTCTCTCGGCGACGCTGCGTATGCTGCTGCTGATCGCGCTCGACCTGATCGAGTATGAAATCATCTGTCGTCACGGTCACATCCTTGCCGCCGTCCGTTATCAAGAGACTTGCCCGAGAGCGAGTCTAGCCGGCGGGACGGGCCTGGCGCAAGACGAGTTTTTTCGCCCCGGGACCGCAGGGCCGGCGATTCGGCAATGCATGCAATCGAATTTGCCTGCTGTCGGGACCGCCCGGGCCTGATCCGTGCGTCTCTCAGCCGCTACATTTTGGATAGGGCCATGCGTACCCCGTCAAAACGGGGGCTGACCCCGTTTCGACCCGAACACTATTTTTTTGCGCCGCTTATTTTCGGCCAGGCCGGTCGTGGCCCGCTACCGAGACGTCGTCGTGAGGACGCTGCGATCAGTCTCGATGCCCAGGCCAGCTAGCGATTCTTGGGAGATCAACCGATGCGGATCTTTGTCACCGGCGGGACCGGTTTGCTGGGCAACACGATCCTGCGGCAATTGACCGAGACGGATCACGAAACCCTCACGTTGGTTCGCAGCTCGCCCGAACCGGTCGTTTTCGACGGCATCCGGACCGAGTTCGTCAATGGTGACCTGCTGGATCAGCAAACGATCGAGGAAGCAGTCGCGAGCTGCGATGCAGTGATCCACGCTGCCGGACACATTCACATCGGCTGGCGGCAGCTTGATGAGTCCATGAGGATCAATCGCGACGGCACCAGGGCCGTGGTCGACGCATGTTTGAAGCACGGGCGAAAACTGGTTCACGTTGCCTCCACCAATACGTTGGCGATCGGCACCCGTGAGACGCCCGCCGATGAGACGACGCCTTTGGACAATGCTGGCGGACAGGTTCCCTGCAACTACGTGGTGAGCAAACGAGCTGCGGTGACCGACATCCACGCGGCCATCGAACAGGGGCTGAACGCTGTCATCATTTGTCCTGGATTCATGATTGGGCCGTGGGATTGGAAGCCGAGTAGCGGAAGAATGATGTTGGAGGTTGGCCGAGGCTGGAAACCGGTTGCTCCCGCCGGAGGTTGTTGTGTGTGTGACGCTCGCGATGTGGCTGCTGCGATCATCCGCGCGACCGAGGAGGACGTCGAAAGTGGTCGCGAGTTCATTCTTGGCGGAGAGAATTGGACTTACAAAGCGCTGTGGCGAGAGATGGCTCATCGGATGGGAACACGCGGTCCCTTGTTCGCGGCGGGGCCGTTGCAGCGATGGATTGGTGGAGCCTTCGGCGATTTGTGGGGTCTGATCGTCGCCGAACCCGACTTCAACAGCGCCGGCATTCGCATGACGCGACAGTTTCACTGGTATGACAGTTCCAGGGCGCAGCGCGAGCTTGGCTATCAAATCCGTGATGTGCGAGCGAGCCTTGATGACGCGGCGGAATGGATTCGAGCGCATCACCACGTTTAATCGATGCCGAAGAAGCTTTCCGATTCCATTGCGAATGCACGGAACAAGCGATCGCGATCGCCGCGTCTAAGATTGGATGGACCAGGAAACTTGGCTACTGGTCGGCCACCGAAGCCGACCGGCGGGCAGCGTGATTTTTGGCGGTCGGGCCCCTGGATCGACACGTTGAGTCACCGACCGGCCTTGAGACGACGCCGATGAGCCGGAATTCACAAAATTTTGCGGACGATTCCGGACCCTTGCGGCGATCGTGGCATCCCGTGAATGCCGTGTTTCTCGTACCGGGCCCTGTTAGCAACCCCCTGCTGTGGTGGTAGAGGTGGGATGTTGCAGGAATTGACAACTGCGGCCGGTGGCGACCAATCTGATTCGCCGATTTCCGTTCGCGCTTTGTAGGCAAAGCCTGAGGCGCGAACCATGATGACCCCCTGAGAACCCTACATGGCGACTCCTTCGCTCGAAGCGATACGCAATGCCGCGCCGGCGATTTTGCCAAGCCTCCTGCGGTGCGACTTTGGTGATTTGAAATCCGAAGTCGCCCGATTGGCCGAAGCTGGTACCGAGATACTTCACCTTGATGTGATGGATGGGCACTTCGTTCCCAATCTGACCTATGGCATGCCCATTGTTGAGGGATTGCGCCGGCATACCGACATGCCGCTGGATGTGCATCTGATGATCAGCGATCCATTGGAGTACGCGAAACCGATGGTGGATGCCGGCGCCGATCTGCTCACGTTTCACATTGAAGCGATTCACAATCGCGATGCAGTGGAGACGGTCGAGCGGATTCGAGAGCTCGGCGTCGGGGTCGGTGTTGCGCTCAACCCGGAGACGCCGCTGAGCACGCTGGCGCCCTGTCTCCCGATCGTGGACATGGTGCTGGTGATGAGCGTGGAAGCCGGTTTCGGCGGCCAAGCGTTCAACCCAGTCGCCCTGGAAAAGCTTCGAGTGCTCCGGGAAGCAGTATCCAGACTTGCTGTTAGAGATCGATGGCGGTATCGATGCCGAGACGATCGGGCCGGCTCGCGAGGCGGGCTGCGACCTGTTCGTGGTCGGTTCGGCAATCTTCCGCCAAGACGATTATCGCAAAGCGATCGCAGGCCTCAACGAGGCGGTCACGCGGACGAGCCCCACCCAAGAGGCACGCCGCACATGATTCTCCGCCCTCCGCGCACCGGCCGAGTGTTGTTGATTCGGCCCGGTGCGACGCAATTTCGATGATCAAGGACGCATGAAGGGTTCACTCGACATGCCGATGAGCGAGCGTGGACGCCAACAGGTCGATTCGCTGGCCCAGCAACTGGCCAATTTTCACGTTCGCACGATCTACACCGGACCTTCCGAGTCGGCTCGCGAGACCGCCGAGTGTCTGGCCCGGGGGCGAGAAGACGTACGCATCAAAGTCGTCGATGCCTTCCGCAACATCGACCATGGCTTGTGGCATGGAAAGCTCATCGACGAGGTGCGGCGAAACCTTCCCAGGGTCTACCGGCAAGGTCAGGATTGCCCGAGCGACATCTGCCCACCGGGAGGCGAGTCGATTCGCGACGCGAAGGCTCGCGTCATCAAGGCGGTTCGCAAAGTGCTTCGCAAGAGCGGTGACGAGGTCATTGCGATCGTGATGCCCGATCCGATGGCCTGGGTGGTGCAAAGCGTCTTGAGCGGCAAAGAGCTGATCGACCTCTGGAACGCCGAAACCGATTCTGGCCGCTGGGAACTGATCGAATCAGTGATCATGGCCTGATTCTCGAGCGGCGCGAAGTTTGTTCGCCCGGGCACTTCGCCCCGCTCTTTTCTTCTCTTTCCGAGCACGACGCGCCAGTTTTGATGGTGCGCAAGTTCATACAAGCACGACGCGCCAGCGAGTGAGTCCCAGGAATTCGCGCGAGCTCACGTCCGCCAAACGGTTGAAAACCGGAAACAGACGCGCTGGCGCGTTTTGACGTTGCGCTGCCTGCTTGATTTCGGGCCGAAGGCCCAGCCATTTACCTCGCCCAGCCCAACGGACGGGGCGTTGCCCCTCAATCAAAAAACGCAACATCAGAACTGGCGCGTCGTGCTTGATTTTTGGGTTGCGGGGTCCCGCAACCGTTCTCGCGAACCTCCATGGGCGCGTTACCCCCCTTGCAATCGGTATTTCTGGCGTTTCCTGAACTCGAATAGAATGCCCGACCATCTACAATGGATGGGTACATTGGGTCCGATCCGCCCGTTTTCTCTAGCAGACGCTCAAGATGCGTCTCCTCTTCGTTTCCCCCTAGGACCTATTCGATATGAGTCGAATCGATCTGATCGCACTCGTCTTGCTAACGCCCATCTGGCTGTTGCCCGCTTCCGCTTCCGCTTCGGCGGCCGAGTCGGCGGTACCGGCTCAGGTGGCGACGATCAATTCGATGATCGAGCAGGGCTGGGCGTCGTTTGAGATCAAGCCGGCACCGGAGGTCGACGATGCGACGTGGTGCCGGCGAGCTTTTCTGGACATCATCGGTCGCATCCCGACGGTCGCCGAGTTGCAAGATTTCATGTCGGCGTCGAGCCGCAGTCGGCGCACGGAGTTGGTCGATCGGCTGCTCTACGACGACCGCTATACCGAAGAGTACGCGGGGCATTGGTCGACGATTTGGACCAATCTGTTGATCGGCCGAGGCGATGGGAATGATCGACGATCGATGGTTTCCCGTGACGGCATGCGAAAGTACTTGCGAGATTCGTTCGCGAGCAACAAGCCGTACAACACGATGGTCTACGAATTGGTGACGGCAACTGGATCGACCAAGCCGGGTACCGAAAATTTCAATGGTGCCGTGAATTTCTTGGTCGACAAGGTGAACATGGAAAAAGGGGTGCTGGCGACCAGCAGCACCTCGCGAATCTTCCTGGGACAACAGGTGCAGTGCACTCAGTGCCACAATCACCCGTTCAACCAGTGGAAGCAGCAGATGTTTTGGGAGTTCAATTCGTTCTTCCGCCAGTCGCGAGCGCTGCGTCGTTTCGTCGACGGAACCAATGACATTGATCACGCCGAACTGGTGAACGAGGACTTTGGCGGCGAAGCAAACGACGCGGAAGACGCCCTGATCTTTTACGAACTGCGAAACGGTTTGACTCGCGTCGCGTATCCCGTCTTCACCGACGGCACCGAGATCCCGAAGAGTGGTCTGGTGAGCAACGTCAATCGTCGTGACGAGTTGGGACGCATGATGCTCGAGAGCGAGTACCTCGACAAGATGATCGTCAATCGCATGTGGTCGCTGTTTCTGGGGTTTGGCTTCACCAAGCCGGTCGACGACCTGGGACCGCACAATCCATCGTCACACCCGGAATTGCTGGAAGCCCTTGCGAAAGAGTTTCGAGGCAGCAGCTACGACCTCAAACAGTTGATTACCTGGATCACGCTCAGTCGCCCTTATGGTCTCTCGGCCGTACTGGGATCCAACAATGAGATCGACGATCCATCGATTGGCGAGATGCCAAAGTTCTCACGCTTTTACCTTCGACAAATGAGTGCCGAACAACTCTATCAGTCGATGTTGACGGCGACCGATGCGGCATCGAGCGGTTCGTACGAGGAACAAGAGCAAGAGCGCCGCCGCTGGCTGCAACAGTTTGTGGTCGCGTTTGGGACCGATGAAGGAGACGAGGCGACGACGTTCAACGGCTCCATTCCGCAGGCGCTGATGTTGTTCAACGGAGACTTGACCAAGAAGGCGACCAGCACGTCCAACGGAAGCTTCATCGACCGCATCGCAAGTCGTGGTCGAAGCCCCCTTGATCGTTTGAACGAGCTGTTCATTGCCGGCTTGGCGCGTCGACCCACCGGGAATGAAAAGAAGGTGGCCTCCGCGATCCTGCGTGCCACGTGGTGGCGACGAGAAAGAAATGCTTCAGGACATGTGGTGGGCGATCCTGAACAGCAACGAATTCATCATGCAACATTGATCCCGCTCCTAGATACGCTCCCTCAAGCTTGCATCGCGAACCTATTCTTAGATCTTGGAAGGCATTGGAATGAAAAGTACATGGCAGACTCCGGCCGGAATGACCCGGCGGCACTTCATGCAGCATTTGGCTGGATCGTCGGCTGCCGTGACGGCATCGATGACGCTCGGCAGCACGCTCTATGCGAACGCAGAGGAGCTGAAGCGGAATCGTAAGTCGGCCATCCTGTTGTGGATGGGCGGCGGCCCGGCAACCATCGATATCTGGGACCTCAAGCCCGGCTGCGGCAACCGGCGGCCCGTTTCGCCCGATCTCGACTTCCGGTGACCTGCAGATCTGTGAGCACATGCCGCTGACAGCCCAGCAGATGCACCATCTGTCGATTGTCCGAAGCATGTCGACGCGAGAAGCCGACCACAATCGAGGCCGCTATTACATGCACACGGGGTTCGTGCCCAACCCCAACATTGAACACCCCAGTTACGGTGCGGTGATTGCGCATGAAACGATGGATCAACGACCGGAGTTGGAGATTCCTCCGTTCGTTTCGATCGGAGGCGCCAGCGCCGGTCCAGGGTTCTTGGGAATGGCATGGTCGCCGTTCTCGGTCTCCAGCAACGGTCGCATTCGAAACCTGGAGATGCAACTGGAGGATAGCCGACTTCGTGAACGCATGTACGCATTGGAGATGATCGAGACCGGGTTCGCCAAGCGGACTCGTGATCTACCGGCAAGCGAGCACGCAAAGGTCTTGAAGAAAACCTTCGACTTGATGACCAGCTCGCAGATGGACGCGTTCCGCGTCGAGAAAGAGCCGGACGAGGTCAAAGAGCGATATGGCACCGACAGCTTCGGTCAGGGATGCCTGCTAGCCCGACGTCTCGTGGAAGCGGGTGTCCCCTTCGTCGAGGTCGACTTGGGTGGATGGGACAATCACAATGGCATTCACAACATCCTCAAAGACACCAAACTTCCCCAACTGGATCGAGCCATGAGCGCGCTGGTCGAAGATCTGGCTCAGCGAGAGTTGTTGCAGGACACCGTCGTGATCTGGATGGGCGAGTTCGGACGCACGCCACGCATCAACCAGAACGCGGGCCGCGACCATTTCGCCCGTGCCTGGTCGTGTGTGGTCGGGGGCGGCAGCCTGAAAGGTGGGATTGCCGTGGGGGAAACCAGCAGCGACGGAACCGCTGTCGAAACGGAACCCTTCAGCAGTGAGGATTTGATGACGACCGTTTGTAAAGGACTGGGGATTTCGACCGACAAAACGTTCACCAGTAAGAACGGTCGGCCGATGAAAATTGCTGGAGGTGGAAAAATCATCAGCGAGCTTATGGCGTAACCAAGTGGCCGAGCCGCACGGATCGCAAAGTCAGCCTTCCGATGCCTGGTCCAGTTCCCAAATGCAGGCTCATGGTGACGTCGTGTCGCCGGCACCCTGCGCAACGGAATTGGAACCGGCTGAGCTGATTGCACGCCATCAGCACGGGGTCTGGCGATACCTCCGGATGCTGGGGTGCGATGCCTCCACGGCCGACGATTTGACGCAGGACACGTTTTTGCGAGTCCTTCGTCGCGAAGATTTCGTTCAACATAATGATGCAGCGACTTCGAGCTACTTGAGACGCACCGCTTACAACCTGCTCGTCTCGCTGCACCGAAAACAAGGAAGGGTCCAGACACTGGCAGAGCCGAGCGTCTTGGACGAAGTTTGGGATCGCTGGGCAGGAAAGGACTTGACGGGCGACTTGGCCGTCGAGGCATTGCGACAATGCCTGTCCACGCTAACCGGGCGAGCGCAGAAGGCGCTCAAGATGCGGTTCGCTAGCGATGCCAGTCGTGTCGAAATTGGCGAAGCGCTCAACATTACCGACCACGGGGCACGCAATCTGATGCAGCGGGCCAAACAACAACTCCGCCAGTGTGTGGAGGAAAAGCTGCGACAGGACGAACATGAGTGATCAACGAAACAAAACCGAAGAACAAGCGCTCGACGCGTTGCTGATCGAAGCACTCGGTCGGGTCGAGCCGCCAGACCTGACGGCGCCGATTCTCAAACGGCTTGCCAGTCGTGGAAGCCGTGGAGAAGTCGCGCCGATTGTGGCCGCATCCGCCCTTCCCAAACCGGTACCAAAGTCCCCGGTCCGCGCGTCACTCCGTGGCTTGGACCCTCGCCCTGACGGCAGCCATTGCGGCGTCGATTCTGTTGCTCGTTTGGTTGCGTGGAGATCAGGGAGCGGACAACGATCTGATCATCGCTGCCAACGAGCCAAGCTCAGCGGATTCGACCGACCTGGTTGCCGTGGGACCCGATCTGATCCCCGAGCCGAATCCAGACAAGACGCCGGCGGTGCCGTCACGAGGCGTTCCGTTGGTGATGGATTCGACCAAGGAGACGCCCAGCCAAGAACGCCCTGCGAACGGCTCGAGCGAGCCTTCGTTGGCCGGTCCAATCCCGGCGCTCGCAGCGGGTGTCCAAGCAGTTTGATTCGGAACTCGTGAGTTATTGGGACGCGATTGGAATCGAGCCCGCCGCAGAAGCGAATTCGGCGGAGGTGGTGGCGAGGCTGGCCGCGATCCTGGAGGTCCAGTTGCCTGCCGAAGCGGTGAACGATCCGGAGCAGTTGCAGGCGGAATTTGCCCGCGACGAGGTGGCTCGCGAAATCGCTTTGCGTTGGCTCGAGCAGCTGACCGAACGCGGCGTGCAATCGACTCGACCAGGAATCGCGTGACAAGTTGACCGGCGACCTGGCTGCCTGCATTCAAGGCAAGCGTCCGTTCGATCGAACGGTGGCGGGTTGGATTGACGGACAGAGTCCGCTCTCGTCGTCGTTCTACGGCGCGAGTTTCACATGCTGGCCAGGACGCGATGGCTCGACGTTTGGCAGCGTTGACCATGAATGTCGATCTTCGCTGTATTCGCTGCCACGATTCCACGATCGAAGGAAGTGGTCGGTCAGCAGGATTACTGGGGATTCGCCGCGCTGCTCTCGCGTGGTGTCTCGCGCGATGCCGAAGGTCACGTGACCATTGACCCCGAGCCCAATACCAGCAAGCCGCTGTTCTACGAACTTGCCGATGGACGTCAGCGTTTGGCGGAGCCCTTTGTCTCCAAACAGTGGATGGACTCGCCGACCGACACCGCCGGCCGAAACGGTCAAAGCTTGGGCTGCACAACTCGTCGGATCCGAAGCGATGGCCCGAGGGGCGGTCAATTCGCTCTGGCAGTTGGTACATGGCCAACCGCTGCGTGGTCGAGTTGTCGATCCGATTACCGCGCCACACAACGACGCACTCGATCGGATGGAGGAGGATCTTGTTCAAGATTTGATTCGTTCGCAGTTCGATGTGGCTCGAACCTTGTCGCTGATCATTGCGTCGCCGGCGACGCGCCGCTCGGTTCCCTCGGCGCTGCTTCCTGAGAATGCCCTGGTGGTTTCAGAGTCGGAGAAGCGGAAAGCGATTGGACGCGGTCAATGCCTTTGCCGCCGCCCTTCCCCGCTCCGCAGAATTGCCCTTGCTCAGCGGCTTGATCAGGTCGATGCGAGCCAATGGTGGCAAGCTCGATCAGGATGGTCGTCCGTTGTTGGCCCAGATCGGCGGCGATGGCGATCCGAGTCCTGGCGTCAACGCTGGCGCGTCGACCAAACCGCTGGCTGTCGATTTTCCCGTTCGCGGCGAATCACTTCCCGTGCATTGGCTGACGCTGATTGAGGATGAGCAGAACCAGATTGACCACCTCGGCTATCTCGCCGGCATGCGGAATCTTCCTGTCAGCGTTCGTGATGCGGTCAAAGCGATGCAGGACGATGATCGGCTCAGCAAAGAACTGATGCTCAATCGTGTTTGGTGGCTTGTCCGTCCCTAGTGCAGCGTCAGCCTCGATTTTGGAGGTTGATGGCGAAAAGTGGTCAGGCTAGCACAGCCGAGCGTACGTCGGCCTTTCCAGGCTGACTCTGCTTCTCGGCGAGGAGACGATGGTGCGACTACGTCATCTTCGAAAATGCTCTAACCGCCGATCGCGTACATCGGTCGTTCTGGCGGCTCGAAACCTTCTTGGTCGATTCCGTGTGCGGCCGATTTACCGGCAACGCACTCTTGGATCTGGGCGATCAATTCGTCGTCCGATGCACCACCGCGAATCAGTTCTCGAAGCGGTGTTTCGCTCTTTGCAAACAGGCAATTGCGGACCGAACCATCTGCCGTCACCCGCAGCCGATTGCACTGGCCGCAAAACGGTGCGGTGACGGAGCGAATGATTCCGACGCGACCCTCGCCAATCCGAAACTCTTCGGCCGGCTGGGACGGATCGTCTCGCGCAACGGGCACCAGTTGGCCAAATCGTTGCTCGATGATCGACAGCAGCGAATCACCGTCCAGCACATCTTCGGTTCGCCAGGCGCGATCGGCATCGAGCGGCATGAATTCAATGAACCGGATCGTGACTTGCCGATCCAGGGCAAACTCGACCAGACGGCAGACCTCTTTTTCTGTGATGCCGCGAATCGCCAACGCATTCAACTTGATCGAGTCGAAGCCGCACTCGATGGCTCGATCGATGCCTGCAATCGTGTTCTCCAGTCCGCGACGCCGCGAGATCCGCTGAAAGACCTCTTCATCGAGCGTGTCGAGGCTGATGTTGATGCGTCTCAGTCCCGCTTCGCGAAGTGCCGGTGCCTGATTCGCAAGCAGGATCCCGTTGGTGGTCAGCGACAGATCGCTTAGTCCTTCGATCCGAACCAGCAAGGCGACCAGGCGATGGAGTTGCCGCCGGACCAGCGGTTCTCCACCAGTTAGTCGAATGTCTTGGACCCCACAGCGCTGTACCAGCAATCTGGCCAGTCGTTCGATTTCCTCGAAGGACAACAGGCGTGACTTGTCGACGAATTCCGCATCGACTTCCGGCATGCAGTAGAAGCAGCGGATATTGCAGCGATCGGTCACACTCAGCCGAACGCTGGTGTGGAGGCGACCGAAACGGTCGATCAGACGGATCGCTTGGGGAGACAATGGCATGCAAGAATCATACTCGCAATTCGGTCCGAATCCGAGTCACCTCGGCTGGCGTTGCCAAACGAACGACATTTCGACGCAGCAAATCCTCGGTCTGAGCGCGGTTCTCGGCATCTGCGCGATCGAATAAGTCCGTCGGTGAGACGTTTTCGATGGAGAGCTGCCGCATCCGATCGCGATGCTTTTTCAACACGATCGAAGGGTCCTCTGAGGCAACGGTGAGCAAATCAACGCCGGGGCGAGGGTGCGGCAGATGGGTCTTCGTGGTGGTGACCAGCAAGCCACCGTCGGTCAACCAGGAAACGAATCGAAGTTCGCCTTCGTCAATCAATTTGCCTTCGACTTGCCGCGTCACTCGATGGGCAAAGAAATGAACATCGCCGTCGCGCCGGCTCATCGCCATGATCGCCGAGACGTACGGGCCAACCGCCGGTATGGTCGCTTCGAAGTTGGGTGAAAAGTTCAACGACTCAAGCTTGGAACGCAGCGTATCGAAGTACTTTTCCATTCTTTTGGGAATGTGCTTCGACTTGGTCATCCGCCGAAGCTCGATGACATAAGCGGGCTGCGATTTGGATCGCCCAAGCTTTTGACTCAGGATGGCTTTGATCCAGGCGCCGGTCCCACCGACGATGGGGCGCAACTCGTTGGCCGGGATCGTATGATAGTCATCGATGACGAACAGGTCACGATCATCGCCGGAGCCTCCCGCCGACTTGGATTTGCTCGTCTTCGTGAGGGAACGATTCATGTCGTCTCAAGAATGAATGTTGGTAACGGTGAAGGCGGTGATGCCTGGCTTTCAGTTCAGCCGACAAGCGAATGCACCACATGACCATGGACATCCGTCAAACGATATGCGCGCCCCGCATGGGTGAAGGTCAGCCGCTCATGATCGATCCCAAGCTGATGCAGAATGGTCGCCTGGATGTCGTGAACGTGGATGGGCTCCTCGATCGGATGGAATCCTAACTCATCGGTCTTGCCGATCGTTTGTCCGGCGCGAATTCCGCCCCCTGCCATCCACATCGAAAAGGCTTGCGGATGGTGATCACGGCCGAGTTGACGACCCAAGCGCTGCGCTGGCCTCCACCATCGGGGTCCGACCAAACTCGCCTCCCCAGACGACAAGCGTTTCATCGAGCATCCCGCGTTGTTTCAGATCCTTGATCAGCGCCGCACACGCTTGATCGGTCTGCTTGCTTTGGGCTTTGACCCCATTTTCGACGTTGCTGTGATGATCCCAGCCGGCATGATAGATCTGAATGAACCGGACCCCACGCTCCGCCATGCGCCGAGCAAGCAAGCAGTTCTTCGCAAACGAGCCCTGGTCGTCCTCGCTCACTCCATACATCTGCAACGTTGCTGCATTTTCAGATGAGAAATCCATTAGCTCGGGAGCCCGCGTCTGCATTCGGTAAGCCATTTCGTAGGACTCAATGCGAGTCGCGATTGATTCGAGCCCCGTGTCGCCAAGTCGCTGCTGATTCAGGCGGCTGATCAAATCGATCGTCTCGCGTTGGCTCTGTGCGCTGATCCCCTCCGGCGTTGCCACGTGTAGGATCGGATCACCGCTGGCTCGGAACGGAACGCCTTGATGCTCGCCTGGAAGAAAACCGCTACTCCACATGGCAGCACCACCCGACAGGTTGCCGCCACTCTTGAGCACCACAAATCCCGGAAGGTCCAACGCTTCGCTGCCGATTCCATAACTGAGCCAGGCACCCATCGCTGGTCGACCGGGAATGCCGCTGCCAGTGTTGACGAACAATTGAGCCGGCGAATGATTGAATTGATCGGTATGCACACTGCGGATGATCGCGATGTCGTCGGCGACCGAGGCCAGGTGAGGCATCACCTCCGAAATCTCAGCACCCGATTGTCCATGCCTGGCAAACTGGAATCGTGGCGAGAGTACCGCAGCGTCGGGCTGGATGAAGGCGTAGCGTTGCCCGGCGATCACCGAGGGTGGGATTGGTTTTCCTTCCAGTTCCACCAGCTTCGGCTTGTAGTCAAACAACTCAAGCTGGCTCGGCGCTCCGGCCATGAACAGGTAGATCACTCGCTTGACACGAGGCGGATGATGGAACCCACGAGCAGGATTGGCTGTCGCTGCGGCCGCGACATTTCCACCGCTCGGAACGATCGAGTCCTGGACCAATAGGGACGCGAGCGCCAACTTTCCCAGTCCGACTCCACAGTCCCTAAATAGTTGTCGCCGGGTCGCTTGCTTCAAGCTGGTCATGTTTCAGGTTGAATCGGGGGAGATGATTGCGTTCGATCAGGCGACGATCGTCGCACCATGATCGAATGCGTGATCACGTCTCTATTGTGGTCAAAAACGACGCCAAGTGGGACAACGGCAAGCCGCACCAGCGTGAGTCCGCTGAGTTTTCCAGAATGGAAAAGAAAAAGCGCGTCCGGGGCATTGGGGCAAAATACCCCGAACGCAGGTACGGCAATGAATGCCGCACCCCCTCAAAATAGTGAACGGACGACGTCGTTGCGAGAGGTCCAGTCAAAAATCCTTCATAATTTCGTCGCCAACGGGGTTCCCGCTTCCCGCCGCTCCCCACGTAAATCAAGGGACAACTTACCTTTCTGGCAAATCACAGCTTTCCGATACGAACTGGAGAGGAAACAGGCTGCAGGCATTGAAGGTGTCAAACCAGGCGGACAAAATCGGCTGGCTGGAGTTTGCCGCCGCAGTGGCAGGGATTCCGGCTCCTGCAGATTCGGGCAGTTCGAGCGACCCCACAACACGACGAGCATCACGCGATGGCGAAGACCAACAAGCAGAAAGCCAAGAAAGAAAAACTGACGTTGGCGGACAAGGCCGACAAGTTTGTCTGTTATCAGAAGTCCGTGCAGACGCCAGAGCACGAAGTTGAATTCTTCGAGCAGGCATACCGCGACGCCAACGGCCGCAAGAAGCCGCTGTCGCTCCGCGAAGATTTTTGTGGCACCTTCGCCGTTTGCTGCGATTGGGTCGCCTCCCATCGCCAGCGGACCGCTCTCGGTGTGGATCTCTGCGGCGACACGTTGCAATGGGGCCGCGATCACAATCTCGTCAAACTCAGTGATTCACAACAGACACGGCTTCAGCTGCTGCAACAGGACGTGAGAAAGCGAAACCGACCTGCCGTCGATGTGCTTGCCGCCCAGAATTTTTCCTTCTGGATTTTTAAGACCCGCAAAGAGCTTGCGGACTACTTTCGCATCGCGCGATCCAATCTCAACCCGGGAGGGATCATGGTGATGGACATGATGGGCGGGGGTGAGTGTTACACCGAAGAATTGGTCGACAAACGCACCATCACCAAAGGCAAGAAAGGTTTCAAGTACATGTGGGAGCAGGCGTCGTTCAATCCCGTGACGGCCGACGCCAGCTTCTATATCAGCTTTCGATTTGCCGATGGCAGCAAGTTGAAGCGGGCTTTCGAGTATCATTGGAGGTTCTGGACGATTCCCGAAGTCCGAGAACTTCTCGAAGAAGCAGGTTTTCGTGAAAGCCACGTCTACTGGGAAAACGACGACGAGGACGACGAGAAGTATGGAGAATGGGAACGGGGTGACGATGCACCCAGCAATCCCAGTTGGATTTGCTACATCGTTGCCCTGAAATGAACGCGAACCGGAGCATCCTGATCATGCGATTCTTCTCATCCGTTGGAGCATCTTGCGGTCTGCTGCTGGTGATCCTGATCGGTGCACCGCTGGCCGGACTCGATCAATTGAATGTCGCGAGTGCCGACGAGCCGCCGAAGGCAACGACTCCGAGCGATCCAACAAGCCTGTTTGATCATTCCAATCTGGTTGCCTGGTGCATCGTTCCCTTCGACGCCAAGCGACGCGGTCCTGCCGAGCGTGCCGACATGGTGAGGGAGCTCGGACTCAGTCGGGTTGCCTACGATTGGCGCGCCGAGCATGTTCCGACGTTCGAAGAAGAGATCCTGCAATACAAACAGCACGGAATCGAGTTCTTCGCGTTTTGGAGCTGGCACGATGCGATTGAACCATTGATCCGCAAGTACGAGATCACCCCGCAAATCTGGGTCACACTCGACTCGCCGCAGGCCGATACGCAGCAAGAGAGAGTCGAGGCGGCGGCGGCGAAGCTCCTTCCCCTGGTCGAGAAGACCCGCGAACTGGGTTTGAAGCTCGGTTTGTACAATCACGGAGGCTGGGGAGGGCAACCCGCCAATCTGATCGCGGTCTGCGATTACTTGCGAGATCACCATGACGCCCGTCACGTGGGGATCGTCTACAACTTCCATCATGCACACGAGGACCTGGCGGGATTCCATGAATCGTTCCAAGCGATGATGCCCTATCTGCTCTGTCTCAATCTCAATGGCATGGCGGAGCCGGCTACCGTGGATGGCATGACCAATAAGATTCTGCCGATCGGCAGCGGTCAGCACGAACGAGAAATGATCGAGTTCGTCGTTTCGCAAGGTTACGATGGTCCCATTGGAATCCTTGACCATCGCGACGATACGGACGCGAAACAGTCGCTGCAAGAAAACCTGGAAGGTTTAGATCGCATCGTTGCTCAGTGGAAGTGACTTCCCGCACATTTCAAAGGTGACTCATGCGACGTTTGCTTGTTCTCTTGCTGATGATTTGTCTTGGTGTTGGTCGTGCGGTTGCTCAGATCGAGGCCGTGGCGCCGGAAGCGACCGCCGCCCAAACGCTGCCAGCGGATCCCCGTGATGGCGAGTTGACCAACCTCAATGGTTACTTCCCGTTCCATCCCGTCGAGGATGTCGAGCAGTGGGCGAAGCGCAAAGAAGCGATACGACGACGCATCCTCGTCTCACAAGGCCTCTGGCCGTTGCCCACGCGGTCCGAGCTCCATGCCGTGATTCACGGGCGCGTCGAGCGAGATGACTACGTGGTCGACCGGGTCTATTTCGAGTCCGCTCCGGGGCACTACGTTACCGCCAGCCTCTATCGGCCGAAGGGAAAGACGGGGCCGTTCCCCGCGATCCTCTCCCCGCATGGTCATTGGGACCAGGGCCGGTTTTACGATGCTGGCGAGAAGGGAGTGAAGGACCAGATTGCCGTCGGTGCGGAACAGGATGAAGTGGGTGGGCGTTTCCCAATTCAAGCGCGAGCGGTGCAGCTCGCGCGAATGGGCTGCCTGGTACTGGTCTATGACATGACCGGCAATGCGGACTCGATCCAGCTTGGCCATCGACCCGCGGAGTGGTCTCACCTCGACAAGCCAAGTGATTGGGGCTTCATGAGTGTCCAGGCCGACTTGAGACTGCAAAACATGATGGGTCTGCAGACTTGGAACTCCATTCGCGCCATCGATTTTCTGTTGCAGCTGGATGATGTGGACCCGACCCGGATCGGAGTGACTGGCGCCAGCGGTGGCGGAACGCAGTCGCTGCTGATCTCGGCGGTTGACGATCGTATCGCCGCGGCGATGCCGTGCGTGATGGTCTCCACCGCGATGCAAGGGGGATGCACCTGCGAGAATGCTCCGCTATTGAGGATCGACCAGGGCAACATCGATATCGCAGCTGCGACCGCTCCCCGTCCTTTGGGGCTGACCGCCGCGGACGACTGGACCGTCGAACTGGAAACCAAGGGTTACCCCGATCTTGTTCGGCTTTACGAAATGCTTGGTCATCCGGATCGCTTGTCGGCCGTCTTTCACATCGAGTTCAAACACAACTACAACCTGGTCAACCGGATGGCGATGTACTCATTCTTCAACCGGCATTTCCGCCTGGGATTGGATGAGCCCATGACGGAGCGACCCTACGTACCTCTGACGCGAGAGGAGGCGACGGTTTGGACCGACGAGCATCCGGCTCCCAGTGGAAATCAGATCGGGGACGCACACGAGATTCGAGCTGCTCCAGATGGCGACGGCCGATTCCGATCGTCAGGTTCAGGGGCTCGTCGCGAATGTGGCAACCGATTCGGCGCCGTTCCGCACAGTTGTCGGCGGTGGCTGGGAAACGATTCTCGGGCGTCGGCTGGACCAGGTCGGTGACGTTCGCTTCGTCGCCACCGACAATGCGGACGAGAGCTCTGCCGATCGAACGGGACGCTTGCTTCGTGTCGAGGGTGGTGAACAGGTCGCAGTACGCCGTTTCGAGCCAAACGTCTGAACCGCGAGGAACGATCATTCTGGTCACCGATCACGGCCTCGCATCGCTAAACGAAGGCGGTAAGCACATTGAGTTGGTCAAGCGATTCGTTGATGCGGGATACTCGTGATCGCTGCCGATCTGTTCGCGCAGGAAGACGTCAACCTGCAAGCCCAGCCGATGTGGTTTCAGCCCAAAGGAGACCAAGGATGGCAGCGATTTTCTGGTTACACCTACGGCTACAATCACAGTCTGTTTGTGAAGAGGGTCCATGATGTGCTCACGATGATCGCGTTTGCCGATGCGAACACCGATGCCCCGATCCAGCTGGTCGGACTTGGCGCCGTCGCCGGACCCTTGGCGCTGGCTGCGCGAAGCCAAGCGGGCGATCGTGTTGGGAAGGCCGTGATCGATCTGCAGGGATTCCGATTTCAGCAACTTCGTCGTCACGACGACCCGATGTTTGTGCCCGGAGCGGTCAAGTACCTGGATGTCGACGGGCTTCTGGCGATCTGCGCGCCGGCTGAGATCGAAGTCCTGGGGAACGAAGCGTTTCCGATCGCTGACAAGGTTTACGCCGCATCAGACACCCCAGCAGCCTTCCATCGAGCAGCCCAGAGCGCCGACGTATTGGAGCTTCTCGATTAACGTACGTCGGCCTTTCCAGGCTGACCTGTTTCTTTGGCTGCCAGCCTAGGCCTAACCTACCTCAGGTTGAGCCACGTTCCCGAAAGATGGATCAATGGGATGGCTTGCCATCACTCGATCGACCCTCCGTTGTTCCACACGCTTGAGAATTTCCCGTCGCTGCGAACGACTGCACGTCCCCCAGGTTGCGATTTCCCGCAGCGACCGCAGGCAACCCCCGCACAGGCCAGAGGATTCCATCTGGCAAATGCCAACGCAGGGGGATGAGACCGATTCCGATTCGTTTTCAGGTAGGAACATGCGGAGATTGTAGAGGGCGTGGCAAGTGGAAACCTAGCGAGGTCTCGGCAAGGCAGCTTCAAGGATGATCCAGCCTCTGCCACAATCAGCAAATCGCTCCGCATTACTCTCGACAGGCCGTTTCAGTATGTTTGGATTTCGCTCCGGTTCGATCGCGATGATAGCCCTTTGGTTAGGACTGATCACGGCCTGGTCCGTCGCCAGCGGATCGGACTGGCCGCAATTTCAAGGGCCCAACGGTGACGGGATCACCGCCCAGACGTTGCCAACGCAGTGGTCGACCGATTCGAATCTGGCTTGGCGGAGCGAACTGCCGGGCAACGGCTGGTCAACTCCGGTGACCTCCGGTGATCGGATCTACTTGACGACGGCCATTCCGGTTGAGCCCGCAGCAAGTCGCTCGCAGGCTCCCGAGATGCGATCACACGCTGGCACTTCTGATCATCGACGCCAAGACTGGACAACTGCAACAGAACGTCGCGGTGATGGATCAGACATCCGATCGCCCCTCGAAGGCACATTCCAAGAACAGTCATGCGAGTCCGACACCGGTCATCGATGGTGACCGCATCTTCGTTCATTTCGGTTACCAGGGGACGGCATGCCTGACGCTTGACGGCGAACCGGTCTGGGTGAATCGTGAATTGTATTTCCGGCCGACGCACGGCAACGGTGGCAGCCCCATTCTTGTCGGCAATCATCTGATCTTTACCTGTGACGGCGACGTTGAACCCAAGGTCGTCGCGCTCGATGCGGATACCGGTCGTCTGGTTTGGCAAGTTCGTCGTCCCGTGTCGGCGAAGAAGACGTTTTCGTTCTGCACGCCGTCGGTCATCACGGTCGACGGCAAGGCTCAGGTGATCGCGCCGGGAAGCGATTGCGTGCTCTCCCTCGATCCGGAAACAGGTGAGACGATCTGGGACTTGAGGTACGACGGCTATTCCGTGGTCCCCAAACCAGTTTTTGATTCGGGCCTGGTGTTCCTGTCGACGGGTTTCGATAATGCCAAGATGCTGGCCATCCGTCCAACCGGACATGGCCTGGTCACCGACTCGCACTTGCAGTGGCAGCTCGATAAGAACATCCCCAAGACGCCTTCGATGATCGCGCACGATGGACTGGTTTACTCGATCAGTGATGATGGGATCGCCCTGTGCGTCGAAGCTGAGACGGGTGACGTCGTCTATCGAAAGCGGATCGGTGGAAATTTTTCTTCGTCGCCGCTATTGGCCGGTGAGCATCTCTACTTCACGAGCGAACAAGGTGTGACCACCGTGATCAAAGCCGGCCGCGAGTTTGAACAGGTCGCCGAAAACGACCTTGGGGAACGCACGCTCGCTTCGCTGGCCGTGATCGACGATTCCATCCTGTTGCGGACAGCCGAAGCCCTCTATCGAATCGGTCCTTAAAGAACGGCAATCTTTACCGTAGGCGAGTCTCTCCGAGACTCGTGAGAACATGCAGGTTTCTACGGTGTCCGTCTCGGAGAGACTGACCGACGATACCAGGCCTTCAGCCTGCCAACGCCCGGCGGCTGATCAAGCCACAGATTTCAGCATTCCTAGCGGGAACCGACGCGGTCCCGCTATACGCCATGCTTGGTGCGGTATTCACCCGGGGCGATTCCACATTGTCGTTTGAACTGGCGATAGAAAGTCGACAGATCGTTGAAGCCACACTCGAACGCGATGGACGTGATCGGCAGATCGCTCTGACTGAGTCGTCGCTGGGCATATTGGATTGCCAGTGAGCGAACGTAATGGAGCCATGTTTCGCCGGTCAACTCGGTAAACAGCTTGGTGAAGGTTCGACGCGGAATCCCCAACTGATCCGCTGCTGAATCGATCGAGGTCTCGTCAAAGAATCGCGTCGGCAAGGACTCAATGTACCGCTTGATCACGATTCGCTCATCGGTGGCATCCTTGTCACCGCGGCTCGGTTTCAGATTGCGCTGGTCGACCGCCTGAACCAATTTGATGGCGTCGGCCACCATCGCGACCGGTCGCGATGGGTTGTCGGAGTCCTGAGCATGCACCATGCGGCGCAGCCTCGAGGCGACTCGATGCGAGAAATCGCGGTCGCGGTGGTAGAGCCGGCTTGGAATCCTGTGCAGCAGGTCCGGATCGAACCTCAGTAACGACTTGGCGATGCAGCAGACATACAGACTGGCGGCGGAGTTGGGATCGTCTTCGATGCGGTTGCGGATCCCGGGCGCGATCACGATTACATCCCCCGCCTCAAACGACCATCTCGATTTACCGAGATGAAAGTCGCCCCGGCCGTGCAAGACATAGACCAGTTTGACGAACGGGTGCGTACGCCATTCCATTGAGAATTTCTCGCTGTGGTGGCTCTCCAGCACCAGCACGCCCCAACTGGGAAGATGCTCCTGGAGGGCCCGGTCGGTGAGGGTCCGCGTCATGATGCTTGTCGCCTTGCCCGAATTGCAAATGCCTGGATCGCCCGATTTTCCAAGACGCCCACGCAGACCGCAAGTAAGCTTGCCTCCAGTCCTGCTCGTCCGAGTCACCCCCGTATCGAAAAGAAACCCAGTTGAAACAACCTGGGCAGAAAGAAAAGGTCACCGAGATGCTTGCCGCCAGCGAACTCGATCCCACGCAACTACTCACGCCGCGCCGTAAAATCACCGGGATCTCGGCGATTCTGTTGCCAATGGTGAAGGGCCAGGTCGATTGGGCAGGATTCGACGCGCATCTCCAGCGGACCTTTGACGCAGGATTGACGCCTGCGGTCAACATGGACACCGGCTATGCGAATCTAATCGATGAATCGACTCGGTCCGCTGTGTTGAATCGGAGCAACGAGATCGCCCAGGGCCGTCGCCTATGTCGCAGGCGTGTTTGTGGGTGATTCGCCGGGAGCGCCGCTGAACGTCGACGCCTATCGCCATGGCATCCATCAGATCCAGGATCAATCCGGCACGCCCATCTTTTTTCAGTCATACGGTCTGGTGGAGCTGCCCGACGATGAATTGGTCGACGCCTATCAGACGTTCGCGGCCGAGTGCGAATCATTCTTGTTCTTTGAACTTGGAAAGATGTTCGCTCCATTCGGCCGGATCTATTCTTTGCAGGTTTATGAGCAATTGATGCAGATACCGAATGCGGTCGGGGCGAAGCACTCGTCCCTGCAGCGGAGTACCGGAATGGGAGCGATTGGAACTACGCAATCGAGTGCGACCTGATTTCAAGGTATTCACCGGGAATGATTTGGCGATCGATATGGTGATGTACGGAAGCGACTACCTGCTCGGATTGAGCACCTTTGCGCCGGACGCTTTCGCTCGACGCGATGCGATGTGGGAGTCGGGAGATCCGAGGTTCTACGAGTTGAACGACTTGCTGCAGTACTTGGGCTGTTTCACGTTCCGCAATCCGGCTCCCGCCTACAAGCATTCAGCGGCAATGTTTTTGAAGCTGCGGGGAATGTTGCAAACCAGCGAGACGTACCCCGGCTCTCCGCAGCGACCCGACGCCGATCTAGAAGTGCTTCAAGGAATCGAAAGTGATTTACGACGGCTGATGGAGGCATCCTGCTAATGGTCTATCCTCGCATCGCCAGTTTCAAATCGCATGAAAAATTCATCGAGTACGTTGCATCGCTTGGAATCGAGCTGCCTTGCGATGTGTCATTGGAGGCCGGTGATCGGTCACCGTTGGCTGCATCGATCAGCTACGACGGAGGAACGATCGGTAATCGTTTCTGTATCCTGCCCATGGAGGGTTGGGATGGGACGCGCGATGGCAAGCCGACCGATTTGACACATCGTCGCTGGCATCACTTTGGGATCAGCGGCGCGAAGCTAATCTGGGGCGGCGAAGCCGTTGCGGTGCGCCACGATGGACGAGCCAATCCGAATCAACTGCTGATGACCGAGGCGAATCTGGTGAGATCGAATCGCTTCGAGTCGAATTGGTTGAGAAGCATCGAGAGCGTTTCGATCGCGACGACGATCTCCTCGTCGGACTGCAACTCACGCATTCCGGACGATTCGCACGGCCCAACGAGAAGTCGCGAGCCGAACCCCGAATTGCCCAAAGGAATCGCGCGCTGGATACTCGTCTCGGCATCAAGGACGATTCGGCCCTGCTATCCGATGACGACTTGCAGCAGTTGATTGACGACTTCATCGCGGCCGCCGTGCGCGCCGAAAAGGCCGGGTTCGCGTTCATCGACATCAAGCATTGCCACGGCTACCTCGGGCACGAATTGCTAAGTGGAATGGATCGACCCGGTCGCTTCGGTGGAAGCTTTGAGAATCGAACTCGATTCCTTCGCGAAATCGTCGCAGGTGTGAAGGCCTCCGCGCCAACGTTGCGGATGGGCGTGCGAGTCAGCATCTTTGATTTCCTTCCCTATCGCCCCGGTGAAGATCGTATCGGCGAACCGGATCCCAATGGCGATGTGAGATTGACCTTCGGGGGAGACGGCAGCGGCCACGGCATCGATCTTGCCGAGCCCTCGCGATTGATGTCGCTGCTTGGAAGAGTTAGGGATTCGGCTTGTCTGCACGACCGCCGGCAGTCCCTATTACAACCCGCACATCCAACGTCCCGCCTACTTTCCCCCGAGCGATGGTTATCAGCCGCCAGAAGATCCGCTGGTTGGCGTCGCTCGACAGATCAAAGCAACGGCTGATTTGAAGCAACAGTCATCCGAACATGATCTTTGTCGGATCGGGCTATACCTACCTGCAGGATTGGCTTCCCCACACGGCCCAAGCGGTGGTCCGCGAAGGCTGGGTCGATTCGGTCGGCCTAGGACGAATGGTGTTGTCGTACCCTGAACTTGCCCGCCGACGTGTTGTCGGGCAAAGGGATGACCCGAAAAAAGGTTTGTCGTACCTTCAGCGACTGCACCACCGCGCCGCGCAACGGCATGGTCAGCGGTTGTTATCCGCTCGATCCCTTCTACAAAGATCGTCCCGAGCGCGAAGCCTTGAAAGAGCTGAAGTAGGGGCGGGCTGAAGTAGCAGACAGTGAGAGTGGGAGACCAGGAGTCGGTCCCGATATTCTCTGCGTCACCGCGACTCCCCACCTCCGCGTTCATTTTTGCCCAGCAAGCTCGAGAACGCGTATTTCTTCGAAAGCAGGCGTGACTCATCGACCCCCGCAGACGCCCCAGCCCTCACGCTTTCGGCTATGATAATCGAGTCGTCCAGCTTCTGAAGGGAGCCTGTTTGATCACCTTTCGCCTGTTCTGATTCTTCTCCACCGCGTGTTGTAGTTGCCGATGAGTACCACCGTCGAATCGATGCAGGCCCAAGCCGAGGCGTTCCGCGATCGATACAACGCGATTCGCGAGATGATCGGGCGGGTCATCGTGGGCCACGACGACATCGTGCACGGCGTGCTGACGGCGATCCTCTGTGGCGGGCACTGCCTGATCGAAGGGGTTCCCGGGCTCGGCAAGACCATGCTGGTGCGGACGCTCGCTCAGGTTTTGGACCTGCAGTTCAATCGAATCCAGTTCACTCCCGACCTGATGCCGGCTGATATTCTCGGCACCAACATGATTGTCGAGGATGAAGACGGGCGGCGACGGTTCGAGTTTCAACGCGGACCGGTGTTCACACAGATTCTGCTCGCAGACGAAATCAACCGGGCGACACCGAAGACCCAGTCCGCGATGCTCGAAACGATGCAGGAGGGAACGGTCACTGCGGGGGGCACGCGATTTGAACTCGCCAAACCCTTCTTTGTGATGGCGACGCAAAATCCGATCGAACAAGAAGGCACCTATCCGCTCCCCGAAGCACAGCTCGACCGGTTCCTCTTCAAATTGGTGGTCGGTTACAGCAGCCGAGAAGACTTGAACACGATCGTAGAACGGACCACCAGGGGCGAGAAGATCGAGTTGCAGAAGGTCATGGACGGCACGGAATTGATCAGTTGGCAGGAGATGGTCCGCAAGGTCGTCCTGGCGCCGCATGTCCAGGACTACCTCGTACGTTTGAATCTTGCCACGCATCCCGATGGCCCCCACAGTGTCGATGCGACCAACCAATACGTGCGCTGGGGAGCCAGTCCTCGTGGTGCGCAGACTCTCGCGCTGGCATCGAAGGTGCGCGCACTGCTCGACGGGCGCTACAACGTCAGCTTCGAAGACATTCGCCGAGTGTTTCTCCCCGCGATGCGGCACCGCGTGCTGTTGAACTTCGAAGCCCAAGCCGAAGGGGTCGAACCCGATCAGGTGTTGCTGGACATCCTGCAGAAGGTCCCCGAGAAGGGCGACTGAGCAGGCAAGCCGTTGACCTGAAACATTGCACCGCGTCGCCAGCTCCGAACTCTTGCCGTCGCCGAGCCTCTCCGAGGCTCGGATGAACGGGGCTAAGCCCCGTGGAATGGCTGCTTCGGAGCGCCGCCCTGCGAAAGCTCTACGGCGCCGCGATTTCAACCCATTGCGTTTCCACATCGCCTGCGTGTCGATCGTCCAGGTCTGCTCGCCGCTTCCGGCCGACACGCGATGCTGGGCCGTTCGTGGTTGCTTGCCGTCCTCCGTCCAAGCGAAGGTGACCAACGCCTCGGTTGGATTGGCCACTGCGTACAACAGATGGGCTTCGGCTCGTCGCATCGTCTTGCGGCCGGAATTGCGAAAGCGAACTTGCACGTTGCTGACCGCCTCGGTCGGATTCGCATGGCCGTAGGTGAACGACTGACTCCAAAGGTCCGGCGGTTCAGGTTGTCGCCGCTCGATCTTCTGTTCCGTCACGATCGGTGACCACGTCGCGCCGGCGTCGGTCGAGAAGTCGATCGAGTAGCTCACGTCAGGATTCGGCGGATTGCCCGACTGGTTGTGGCTCGCTGCGTAAACGGATGTGATCGTTTCTCCCCGTGGTGTCGTCAATGCGAGCGTGACCTCATCGCTGCGATCGAACTCGCCTGCGATCAGATACGACATCGCCTGGTCACGATTCGGACCGGCCTGGACAATCCCCTGCCCCGATGCGGCGTACGTGATGTGGTTCGTGCCGCTTCGCAGCCGGGGAATCACCGCCGCGTTCATTTGACAAACGGTGCGAATGGTCAGTTCCGCGCTGGAGAGAGTATTGGCGCTGGCATCGAATCGCAGCAAGTACTGCTGGTGACCTTTGACCGCATCGGTCAGATCGGCCTGTCCATGCGAGAACGAATGACGTCGCCACGATGTTCCGCAATCGGTTGACACCGAAACACTGTCTAGTCCGCCAGCAGTGACGATCAAGCCGCCGGTACATCCATCTTCGTAGATGCTCCAAGACCCCTCCTTCGCCGGCGACGCTCCGATCACGTAAGGCGTTTGAAATTCGAAGGTGACATGATCTTCCCCTTCTGACACGACGCCCTCTCGGTAGGAGCCGTCGTCAAAGCGCGGACGATAGGTGTACACAGCGTTGGCGTAACGAAGTCGGCCATTGAGCGATCCCGCGTCATGTTGTGCCCCGAGCATGTTCTCTGGTTGGTTCACCCACGTGCGATCACGTTGGGGCCCGGGAATTCCATCGCGAGGCAAATTCAATCCCCAGTACACATACGACTTTCCATCCTCGAGTCCCGGCTGGAGGTATCTTCGCAACGTTTCCCCTCGGCGGAGATGGACCAGAGGTGGCGGCCCCTCGTAGCCGGCCAGATAGGCAGCGCTGGAGTAGCTGTCGTACAGGTTCTGGACATCCTTTTCGTAGAGTCCGGAGATCCGCCAACCGCGCTGACGCGTTGGTTCGAACTGATTATCTAGAAGTCGCTGATCTCCACTCAGCAACTCTTGGATCGAAACGAGTCGCTTTCCGTCGGCATCAAAAACCACAGTCGAAACGTCGTGATCCAATAGCACCCAACGTCCCTCGCCATAGTTGCCGCCGGTCAGGAAAACCTCGAACGAATTGTGGCCCGTCACCCCCACGCTTCGGCTTCGGCAGGGACCGAGCAGCCGATCCATTTCGGCGGACCATTGGGCATGCGTCGTCCCGCACAACGACATGCCATGCGCGAACAGTCCGTGCCAGTACTCACGGTTCCAATCGCTCTTGGCAAAGCCCTGGTCGAAGTAATCACCGACTCCTTCCTGGCAGTGCGCGTAGTGAAGGTTGCGCCAGTACCACGAGGCCAGCGCAATGTCTTCATCGGTCATGACTTCGCGGCCTGTTTCCCTCCGATAGACCTCGGCTTGTGTCGCCGCCAATCGCTCGAACGTTGAAAGTGCCAACTCGCCGGGATACCAGGGATGGTCGGTTTTGAGCTGTGGATCACCCACCTCGGCGTAGGCAGTCGAAGCCAGCAGCACACACAGAAACGGAGCGAACCACTTCATGTCTCGCAGTCCTACTTTTTGGGATCGAGGTTCGCGTTCAGATCTTCGGTTGAGACCTGGGACTCGACGCCGCCGGGCGGGACTTCGGCCTTGGCGATCCAAAGGATGCCGTTGAGCACGACTTTCCGGAAGGAATCATTCGCCCAGTTGTCGTGGAAGTGTCCACCGGTGAAGCCAAAGCCGCGTCCACCATCGGGACGCTCGACGGTCCACATCATCGCCTCGGCACGGCCTTTCGAAGCCTGGATATGTGGGTAAGGTCCCTTCGGGTACACGTACGGGCCATCGCGCACTTCATCCGACGGCGAGGCTACCAGGATCGGCATGAACTTCATCCCTTCGACCTCCGTCGCTTCATTTCCGCTCATGTCCGAGACAAACCGCATGTTGAAGTACCACTCGTCTTTGATCTGGAATGGTTTCACACCGTGCGTCACGGGATGATCAGCGAACGCGACAAAGTTGGGCTCCCAAATCGGATTGCACGAAAACATGTGTTCGTAGTGCCCACCGATCCACTTTTTGAATTCTTCGCCCGCCTGGTCAGCGACCACTTCGACGCCGTAATGCATGAAGCCGAGTCCGACTCCTTGCTTGGCCCAGTCATCGATGACCTTGAGCCGCCGTCCATCTTCTTGGACGACCTCGTGACGACCGCCGCCATCCATGAAGAAGACAACCGCATCGGCATCATCAAACACCGACTCATCTTTGGGCCAGCCGTTGAGGACGTAGTGCGCCTCGACTTCCGATCCTTCATTCAAGCACTTGGCCATCAGTTGCACACCGGCGTTGAACTCATGCATCCGTGGTGGATGCGAGGGCTTACCCGCGACAAGGACGACTTTCCGCTTCTCAGCCGCAACGGCAGCGGCCGTCACGAAGCTGAATGCGACGACCAAGAATAGAATCAGGGTTCTGGACATGGATCTACCGGTCTCCGAATCAGGGAAAGAAGTGAACGCCGCTCAGCGTGATCGTACCAACAGGAAAGAAACGAGCATCGGATCAATTTAGAGCATGTTAGCGTACCGGTCTCGGAATGCTGCAGAAATATGGTGAGAACCGGGGGCGAGAGCATTTTCGAAAATCATGGGTTCTACAAAAAAGGGCCCAGGTACCAAGAGCCGCCAGCGGCCCTTTGGATGCTTCGCACGATTGGTACCTGACCCCCTATTTTTTGAATGGCACCTGACCCCTTTTTTGGAAATGCCTACGTCAAATATGAAAATGCTCTCGCGTCCAAGGCCACATCCTGTCTAGCGGTACGGCGCGAGCCGTCCGGTCTCGACGACAACATCACACTGAAACACCGGAAGGCTCGCGCCCTTTCGCTAACAAAAGCCACCCGATTGGTCGCCAAGGAATTGGCATTGGGCGAACATCAATCGTCCCCGTACGTGTCCCACCACTGGCGAGCTTCTTCGACGGTCCAGGGATGGTGCGCGCGAATCGCGTTGATTGCCTTCGCCAGTTCGACGATGGATCCAAAGCGGTCATCCGCCGACTTCGACATGCACCCGAACACCAGTTGTGTGATTTCGTCTGGAACAGGCTCGCCACGATGCTGTGCGAGGCTGACGGGTTGCTGGCCCAGGATCAGCGAGAACAGCGATTCGGCTTCGCCATCGACGTAGGGAGGACGACCCGAGAGCAGGTAGTAGGCGACACATCCAAGCGAATAGATGTCCGATCGTCGGTCCATGGAATTGGGATGGCGAAATCGCTCTGGGGCCATGTACATCGGCGTTCCCGACCAATGGGCTTCGGACGTTTGGTACACGTCCACGACCGACTCGAGCGGTTTGGCCAGGCCGTAATCAAAGAGCACGGCCCAATCACCCACCGACTGATCGAGCGAGAGCATGATGTTTTGAGGCTTGATGTCACGATGCAAGAGGTTCAGCTCGTGTGCCTCGGCCAATGCTTCACAGACCTGGCTGATGATGAACAGAACGCGGCCAATCGGCTGCGGTCCACTTCGCTCAACAACCTCGTGCAGCGTCAGACCTCGGAGGAACTCCATCACGCAGTATGACTCGCCATCTTCCGAACGGCCGTAATCATAGATCATCACGCTGTGAGGACTGCTCAAGGATGCAGCGAGACGAGCTTCACGATCGAACCGCAGTTGATCCTCTTTGTGGCGACGACTGCCGATCATTACTTTCAGGGCCGTATCGCGACCGAGTTGTCGATGCCGCGCCAGATAGACGACACCCATGCCACCGCTACCCAGTTCTCGAATCACTTCATAACGGCTTAGCGGATGCACCGCGACCCGTTCGGCGGTGGAAGCTCGCGCCAAGAATGCAGCGGCCATCGTCGCGGTGATGAACAGAAGTGTTCCGAGTAATAAGAAACCGCTTCGCACGATTCGTACCGTCGCGAATGCCGCATCGGCCTGTCGCTCCACAATGATGCCAAGCTCGGAATCGCTGTTCCAACGCCAAGCACCGACCACCTCCTGGCCAGCATAATTGTGGTAGGGGACGATGCGCACCTCGCTGCTTCCAGCGGTGGCGCTGGCGGCCGATTCCGTCAGGGGGCACTTGTTTCGCTTCAATTGCTTGATGTTCTCGGCATCCAGTAGCGAGCCGGGATCGGCGACTCGCAATCGAGCAGCAATCTCTTCCACGGTTGCGTCCAGCTTTGACATCGACGCCAACGTGGCAGCATGAGGACTTTCGGTGACCATGATTCCCGATTGGTTGACCGCGTAGGCATCCAGTTTGCCTGCGCTGGCGACGTCGAAGTACATGCGGCTGAACTCATCGAACATGCCGATTCCTCCAACCAGAAAGGCAGCGACGATCCGACCTTCCTGGTTGGCCATGGGGACGACGATCGCCATCACCGGTGGTTCGGGAGACGATTCGGTGTCGTGTCTCGGTACGTCGATCCGTTCCGGACCGAACACGACGGTCTCGCCTCTCATGACGCGAGCGAGCATCTCGGCGTGACGTGGGTCGACCGCGCTGCCAACCTCGCCCAAACTTGCATCGGAGCTGGCCAGGGTTCGGAAGTTATCGCTCCAAACGATGAACTTGATTTCGTCGAGTCCCGATAGCTGTTGAAGTTGCGATTGAATGCGCTCGGCTTCCCCGGCCTGCCGCAATTGATCGGCCGTTGGGTTCGTGTCTGCGAGATCCGCCAGATCGATGATTGCCGAATGAATGCCTGGCTGTCGTGACCAAGATTCCACCAATCGCGATTTATCGACGAGAAAGCGACGCGAAGCATGCGAGACGCTATCGGCAATTCCTCTTAGTTCGTCGCGAACGGACTGCTCCATCGTCGCATTGACCTGGCGGTAGGTGAACCAACCGATCAACGCGGTGGGAAGCAGTGCCGCAAGCCAGAGCCACTTGTTGTTGCGTCGCCGGCTGCGACGAGTTTGCTGGGCCCAAAGGAGCGAACTGGATGCGTGATGCGTTTTCGGAAGATCCGGCGCGTCCTTCGGTGAGGCGTGCGTCCGCGGTGCGGTTGGCCGAGTGATCGAGTCCTGTTTCGGCGACTCGCGACTGCCGTTGGACGGATACAAAACCCGCGAGGGATGATCTCCCTCGCGCTTGGCTGCTTCGGGATCATGTTCGTCGAGAAGCGACCAGACCTCGTCGTAGAGCTTCATCGTCCTCCTGAGTCTGGGAACGCAGAAACGTCTGTTGATCCTCTGGCGACATTTCTTCAGCCGCCAGAAACAACTCCCGGATACGTGCGTAGCGTGCTGCGTCCATGATCAGCCGCCTTGCGTTTCGTCGGCTCGCAGCGGAGGTTCCTCGATCGCTTCCACCGCCGACATCCGTTTGCTCCTCCTGACGCAGTTCTCGCCGCATCCATGCCCTGGCCATCCCCCATTCCTTTTCAATCGTGCGCAGACCAAGGTCCATCTCGCCAGCGATTTCGCGCATCGTCATTCCACCAAAGAAACGAAGTTCCACAATTTTGGCCTGACGGGGGCTCAACTCGGCCAATGTGTTCAGCAGATCATCCAGCGCGACGACGTCACTGTCTTCGTTCAACTGGAAGGTGACGTCATCGGTCAACCGTCGTCGGTCCCAGTTACCACCCCGCTTCATCGATTGGACCTTTCGGGCGTGGTCCACCAGAATGCGCCGCATCACCGTCGCGCCAATCGCGAAGAAATGCGTCTTGCCTTGCCAATTGACCCGCGACTGGTCCACCATCCGGACATACGCCTGGTGCACCAGCGACGATGAGCTGAGTCGCTGACGCATCGGTTCGTTCTGTAGAAAGCGACCCGCCAGGCGACAGAGGTCGTCATACATCAACGTGAACAACCGATCGGTCTCACGCGCATGATCGCCGCTGCTGTCGGAGAGGAGCTCAGTGATCGAGGTCATGAAGACTTACGCCAGTTAGAACCGATACGAAAAGGGGTCGGGCCCGAGTGGCGCGAGCTTGGTCATATGCCACTTATTTGGCTCGATTCGTGAACCTCAGGCGCTAGCCGTGGGCATTCACTTTACTGATTTCATCAGCCGCCATGCGTTAATGTCCGGTTGCTGAACCCAACGGAAACCGGGTGCTAACGCACTGCGGCTGATCGGCCGTGGTCCTGAATTGCGACAAAGTAAGTGGCATTGGCGCTAGCCGTGGGCATTCGTTTGAGCGAAGCAGGCCTTTCGGAGCCCATGGCTAACGTCTGAGGTTCAAAGTAGCAAAAACCGCGGAAACGTGACGGGCTTCTTCAGTCTACGGAATCGGTTGGGCATACACGACTTGCAGGGACGTGCCTTGATCAACCAGACGTCCCATCACCAGTACGTCTTGGCCGTCAGAAATCTCTTCAGCGGAAATCAGGGCAATCTTCTCCCCCGAATCGCTGGCCAGGAATGCGCCCTCGTCGGTAACGCTTGCGCGTCCCATCAACGCGATGCCATCGCCCTGGCGATTCGGGTAAGCAAGCCAAGCCCAGCCAGCCAAGCGAAGGTCTTCGCGAAGTGTTGAAGCGACGATCTTGTCAGCCAGACTTGCCAGAGACTTGCTAGGCTCGTCCAACGATCCGGCAGCAGATGCAATCGACTGGTAAGTAGCTCCGATTCGACGTCTCCGTTGTCCTTCCTCGCCGCGGTATTGAGACACGTCATCGATCATCTTCAACGCATTGAGCGATACGCTCTTCCGTCTCGGACGAAACCTCCGCGGTCGGTGTCGAAGCAGTCGATGGCGAAGCCGAAGAGGCTATCGCCCGCCCTGCCTCGGCGCTTCGATCGCTTTGCGGAGGCGCGCTGGAGCTGTCCGATTCGGAGCTGTCCGATTCGGCGCTGGTAGTTGCTTGGTCACCGATCTCCATTCTGATCGGCTGGTCGGATTCGTCCGGCAAGACCACGGCGGAGTAATCGGCTTGTGCGGTGTTCAATCCCTCTGTGTTGACTGGATCCGTGTCGGCATCAGCCAATTGCATCGCCTGAGTGGCCGGCGGGTCTCCCGAGTCGTTACTCAGATCGGCGTTGATGATTTGCTGAGCAGCTGCAAGAGTCGGATCGGCGGATCGCTCAAGGTTCGCCTGATCACGATTAAAACGTAGCGGCGTTCCTGTCGGAGGCGACGTCGCGTTGAATCTCGCGTCGCTCTCTGGAAGCGGTGCAGCTCGGACGGAACTGGAAGCCTGTTCGCCCTGGAACGGCCAGAATCCCCAGTCGGGCGTACGCCCCATCAACGCTAACAGCCCGCCCGCGATCGGAACCGACGTCAAACCGCCAAGGACGATCCCTAGGAATGTGCCGATTCCTGCTCCTTTTCGCTTTCGACTGCTGCTTTTCGTCGCGACGTTCATCGAATGAATGGGCGATGTTTGTGTGCCGTCCCAAGTCGAATAGGGATCACCGTCATCCGTTTCCACGCTGGCACCACCGTTCGATCCGACCAGTGACATATCTTGATGCCAGTCTTCGTCCACGATCGTCTCGGCAACGGTTTCATCGGTGATCGTTGCGTGGAGGTCGTCGTCATGGCTCCCGTTCAAGTGTTCAAATCCATCCCTGCGGTGCCGTTCGCTCAAGGCACCGAAGGACTCCACCTCCGATTGACGGTGAGAAGACTCAATCAACTGCAGACCCGAGCCGATCTCGGCGACAGGTTCACCCAGGGCCAGTGGCTTTCCGTCCGCAGAGACAATCTCAAGCACCGGAGGCAGGCTGCCCAGGATTTCCGAAATCGGAAACGTCTCGCGACACCACGGGCAATGCGCATAGGCGTCCGTCGGGATCGGGCCGGACGGAACGCGGAAGCCCTCGTGACAACGGGGGCATTGGGAAATGATCATAGTTACCCTTCTGGATCAAAGCTTTCTGATTGTAACCCACCGGCAGGGCAAAATCAGGTTTCGGCGTGGACTACGACGCAATTCCATCCGCCGCCATCAGATGCCATACAGCGGCTGCAGCTTGGAACGGAGGTAACGCACCAAATGGTCCGCCGATAGGGGTGACCCGGTTGCCCGCTGCACCAGTTCTCCCCCTCGGTAGCAGCGGCCGTGCGAGTGGATCTGCTCACGGAGCCACCTTCGGAGGTGACCGAACTCCCCACGAGAGAACATAGCATCCAGGTCACCTAGCTGTTCCCTCGCCGCTTCAAAGAGCTGTGCTGCGGCAAGATTCCCGAGGGTATAGGTCGGGAAGTAGCCGATCAGACCCGCGCTCCAGTGCACGTCCTGCAGCACGCCGGCCGCGTCGGACGGTGGACGGACTCCCAGATCGCTCTCGTATCGATCGTTCCAGACGCCGGGAAGATCCTCGACCGACAGCGTGCCGCCGATCAATTGCTGCTCCAGGTCGAAACGGATGATGATGTGAAGATTGTAGGTCGCCTCATCCGCTTCCACCCGGATCAAACTCGGCTCGACCGCGTTGACCGCGAAGTAGAACCTGTCGAAGTCCACGTCGTCGAGCTGCGGCGAAAACGTTTGTTGGGTTTGTGGATAGAGCCATTGCCAAAAGGCTCGACCTCGCCCCACCTGGTTCTCCCAAAGTCGCGACTGAGATTCGTGAATTCCCAGCGACACGTACGATCCCGGGGGCAGGCCGAACCACTCCGCTCGCATGCCCTGCTCGTACATACCATGTCCCGCTTCGTGCATCGTGCCGAACAGGCCGGACGCGAGACAGCGCGGATCGTAGCGTGTCAGGATGCGACAATCGTGAGGACCCAGCGTCGTGCAAAACGGATGCGAGGTCTCGTCCAAGCGACCGCGGTCAAAGTCGAATCCGATCTGTTGCGCAACGTAGCGACTGAATCGGCGCTGATCGTCGACGGCAAACTCTCGATGGATCACGCTCGTGTCAGGCCGGCGCGGAGCGTCCTGGATTTGGCTCACCAGTTCCACCAGCGGCACGCGAAGCGCATCAAACATCTGTTGCAAGTCGGCCACTCTCACATCGGGCTCATACTCATCCATCAACGCTTCATAAGTCGTCCGATCGGTTCCTTCTCGCAACCTCTCGCCCATCTCTCGCTTGATCGCGATGATCTGGGCGAGGGTATCGCCGAACATCGAATAGTCATCGGCCTTGCGAGCTGCGTCCCATCGCTGCTGTCCCCGAACCGTCGCTTCGGAGGCACGTTGAACCAGTTCGATCGGTAGTTTGCGATCACGATCCCAATCACGGAACAGACCGCGAACCGTGGCCCCCTGATCGCTGGCAGGATCCTCGTCGGCTGCCTGCTCCATCAAGGACTGCAAGTCGTCCCCGAAGGATGCCTCGGTTCGAATCCGATGGGCCATCGCTCGGAGTAGCGACACCTGATTGGCCCGATACTCGCCCGCGGCAATCGGCATACCTGTTCGCTCGTCCCATTCCAGTGCATCGGCTGAGGAATGTAAGAGCATCGCTTCGCGCGACTTGCAGCAGACGCGATCAAATCTTGCTTGGTCAAACGGCATCGCTTCCTGGCTCCGGGCAATGAGTACGATGGGATTCCAAGCCCTTCGATCACCCTTGACGTCGCTTCCATCGACGGGCTTGGAAGCCCATCGTACGGCTTGAACCGACAGCCCGCTAGCGCTCGGCGGCAGATCCTAAGACAGCAGCAGGCCGCCGCCGGATTGACCTTCTTCCAATTCGCGTCGAACCTCACGAAGACCGTACGCACACATTTCGAACTGATCGCTCAACTGGTGCAACAGGTCACTCGAAGGACGATCGGAGCCTCCTTCGATTCTCGCCGCAATCGCGTACGCGCGCTTGCCTTGCCGACAATAATCGATGAACCCGTCGGCCGATTCATGGGGACGAATCTGGCGAAGGCTTTCGGGATACATTCCCGACCAGAACAGGGTGAAGTCGCCGATATGCCGATGCACTTCGCGACGTGCCAAGCCAATGCGATGCTCGGCCTCACACAGCATCTGGAACACTTCGGTCGCCGGCCGCCCATTGGCCCGACGCACTTTGTGGAACGAATCGACCCGAACGAATCGCAACAACATGTCGCTGACGTAATCGATCAGCTGGACGTCAGCCACACCAAGCTTGGACTGAAAGATGTACTCGCTCAGACCACAGAAGAAGCGTTCGATGGTCGAACGGTTGGGTGTATTCGAAGAAGTCTTTTCAGGCTCCATGTTTCAGCCTCCTTAGATCCCGTCGATGACCGACGCGAGGGTTATGACATGCCTGAAATCCACAACTAGTAGCCCCCTCGCCTCACGTCAAGAGGGATTCCGGCGAAACTCGGTTCGGGGCTCGACGGGGGAGCACGCGAGATTGGCAGAATGATGAATGGCAGAACGATGGTTCGCGGTCGTCGGACCTGGCAGTGAGCCGGCTGCACAGATTGCCCCCCGTGATTCTGCCAACCGGATCTCCGTCCTTGGAGTATCCTATGGCTATCTTCCGTCCGTGAGATTCCCACTTAGGGGGTTGCCGTGCGCCTTGCGTACCTCTCAGCACTCATCGTTGTTGCGTTTCCTCAACTCGCGTTTGCACAGGTCGACGTCGCAGCCAAACCGATTGTCGGTCTGCGAGACGACCGGCCGGGCAACTACGCTTTGGTCCATGCAGACGTCGTCGTCGCACCCGGAGAATTTCTTTCCGACGCGACCATTTTGGTGCAAGGAACTTCGATCACGGCGGTCGGCCGCGACGTCGAGAATCCGCCCGGTTACCAGGTCATCGATTGCCAAGGCAAACGCATCTATGCGGGCTTGATCGACGCTTGGAGCGAAATCGACGTTCCGATTCAACAGTCCAAATCGGGCTATTGGAACCAGAACGTCACGCCGCAGCGCAATGCTGCCCAATCAGCCGTTGCGCTTGAAGACGCGGGAAAGCTGCGATCGCAAGGCATCACCACGCGACTGGTTGCGCCCGAGGGAGGCATCGTCAAAGGTACCAGCAGCGTTGTCTTGTTGGATGGGACCAATGCCGGCCGAACACTGCTGCGAAGAAAGGCCTGGCAACATCTGCAACTGAGCGTTCCCCGCAGTGGGCCTCGCGAAACGTATCCGAATTCGCCGATGGGGGCGACCGCGCTGCTGCGTCAGTCGCTCTACGATGCGAAGTGGTATCACGAAGCCTGGGATGCCTACCGCGCCAACCCTGAGCTGCCCCGACCCGAAACCAATCTCGCGCTCCAGGAATTGTCACAGGCGGTACTCGACGACACCTTCGTCATCGATGCGCCCAACGAACGGATGGCGATTCGGGCCGATGTCCTTGCCCGAGAGTTCGCGTTGCGGGCGATTCTGCGGGGATCGGGACGCGAGTATCGAGAGTTGGCATCGATCGTTGCTGCAAATCGACCCATCCTGCTGCCTGTCGATTTCCCAGATGCTCCTCCGTTCAATCGGCACAGTCGCTCGAACGTGTCACGTTGCAGGAGTTGATGCATTGGGATTTGGCTCCCGAGAATCCGGCGAGACTATCCGAAGCAGGCGTCGAGATTTGTTTGACCACCGATGGTTTGGACGATGTCGGGCAATATCTCAAGCAGGTGCGCAAAGCGGTTCAGCGAGGACTCTCCGCCGATGCGGCTCTGTCCGCGATGACCACGGTACCGGCAGAGCTATTGGGAATCGAAGAGCATGTCGGACGCGTTCAGGTCGGAAAGCTCGCCAACCTTGCGATCACCGATGGCGATCTCTTCGAACCCAAAACCAAAGTGGTGGAGTGTTGGGTCGCCGGAAAACGATTCGAGATCTCTACGCCAACCAACCATGCGCTGACAAGCCAGTTGGCGGGCTCGTGGTCGATGAAGTTTCGCTCCGGTGATTCGAATGTTTCACTCGAGTTGGTTCTCAAAGAAAAGGACGACAAGCTCGAAGGCACGGTGCAGCCCGAATCGACCGATGCAAGCACGAACGCATCGGTCGGCTCCGAGAGCGAGAGCGGAGCTGCCAGGCTGGATGAAGACGGGGAGAAGGAAGGCCCGGAAAGTGATGGCGACGACGACGGCGAAGATGATGACGGCAACAAAAGCCAGAACTCGAAGCAAGGTGCAAAAGTCACTTCGACGAAGCTGAAGAACCTTGTGCGTGAGCGAGATCGCATCGCCGCCACCTTGAATCTCCACGACGTTGACGAATCACTTGCCGATGGTATCTCCCTGTTGACACTGATCGCCGTCAAAGCAGACCAGGCGAGCCAGCGTCCCACCCTGTTTGCGACGATCGCGTTGCCCAGTGGTCAGACGAGTGAGGTGAAACTTCGTTACCTCGAGCCCAAGCAAGCGGCCGAATCGCCCGATCGGGAGCCCGAAGGCGAATCCGAACCGGCTGCGAATCCTGGTGAGTCCCCCGAACGCGCCATCGGAAACCGAAACGTCGGCGGAAACCGAAGCGTCGGCGGAAACCGAACGCCATCGGAAACAGACGAGCAACCCGAAGGCGAGCACGAGCCGCAAAAAGCCTCCGACGAGTCTCAAGACAGCCTTGTCGTTGGGCATTCGGAGACGCCACTGCTGTTTCCCTTGGGCGCCTACGGTTTGGAGTCGCCGATCAGGGACCAGCCGACGGTCTTGTTTCGCGGGGCAACGCTTTGGACCTGTGACGAAGCCGGTGTGATGGAGTCGGGTGATCTGTTGATCCGCGACGGTGTGATCGTCGCCGTGGACAGACAACTCGAGGCGCCGCCCGGTTGTCAGATCATCGATGTGCGAGGGAAACACATCACGCCCGGCCTGATCGATTGCCACTCCCACATGGGGACCGACGGTGGTGTCAACGAATCGGGTCAAGCGGTCACCGCCGAGGTGCGAATCGGCGACTTCATCGACAACAGTGACATGAGCATCTACCGACAGCTCGCCGGCGGCCTGACCACGTCGAACATCCTGCATGGTTCGGCCAATCCGATTGGTGGCCAGAATCAAGTGATCAAGCTCCGCTGGGGCGAGACGATGGATGGACTGCGTATGAAAGAGGCGCCGCAAGGAATCAAATTTGCCTTGGGCGAAAATGTCAAACGCAGCCAATCCCGATATCCCAATACTCGCATGGGTGTCGAACAGATCATTCGTGACCAATTGCTGGCCGCGCGCGAGTACCACTCGACATGGCGTCGCTGGCGTGCCGGGGAGCGAGGCATGTTGCCGCCGCGTACCGATTTGCAACTGGAAGCTCTTGCCGAGGTTCAACAAGGATCGCGTTGGGTTCATTGTCACAGCTATCGACAGGATGAGATCGTTGCAACGCTGGACGTGCTCGAGGAGTTTGGCATTCAGATCGGAACGCTTCAGCACATTCTGGAAGGCTACAAGGTGGCCGATCGCATGGCCCAACATGGGGCCATGGGTTCCGCCTTCTCCGACTGGTGGGCCTACAAGTTCGAGGTCTTCGATGCCATTCCCTACAACGGTGCGCTGATGCACGATCGAGGTGTCGTGGTTTCGTTCAATAGCGATGACCGAGAGCTGGCCCGCCACATGAATACCGAGGCGGCGAAGGCTACGAAGTATGGGGCGGTGCCGGAGCAGGAGGCTCTGAAGTTTGTCACCCTCAACCCGGCTCGCCAGCTTCGCATCGATCAGTACGTCGGTTCGCTGACCGCGGGAAAGCATGCCGATCTCGTGGTCTGGAGCGGCCGGCCCCTTTCCACCCTTTCGCGATGCGAACAGTCGTGGATCGATGGTCGACGCTATTTTGATCTGAAAGCCGATGCTGGAATGCGAAGTCGTGATGCAGGGCTGACGAGCGAGTTTGATCCAGAAGGCGCTCGGCGCCGAGAAAGGGGCAAAGTCACGGTCGGATAACAAAGAGAAGGAAGTGGAAGAAGAAGATCGATGGGTTCGCACAGACATCTACTGCACCGTCCACGGGGGATTGAGGCACGAAACGATCAACAACGGAGGCAATCAATGAGCCATCGAGAAACGCTCGCCGCGCAGGCTTCACGGCGGTTGCCCGGCCGACTCGTCTTGACCGTTGCCTTGCTAATCGGCCTTGGCGGAATTTTGGTCGCGCACGATCAGATCCCGGGCGGGCCACAAACGCAACCGATCGTGATTCGCGGCGCGATGATTCACACAGTCGACGGCTCCGATATCGAGGCGGGTTCGCTGTTGTTCGAGGAAGGTCGCATCGTCGCAGTGGGAAAATCGATCGAACAGCCCGAAAACGCGATCGTGATCGACGCGGATGGTCGTCACATCTATCCAGGCTTGATCGAGTCCGTCACCGATCTGGGTCTCCGCGAGATCTCGGCGGTGGAAGAGACCGACGATCGGACGGAGTTTGGCAACGAGAATCCCAACGCTCGCGCCTGGGTCGCCGTCAATCCGGACAGCGAATTGATTCCGGTCGCAAGAGCCGGTGGAGTGCTGGTTGCCATGACGGCACCGCGCGGCCGCTGGTTGCGAGGCCAGTCGGCGGTGATCCAGCTGGACGGATGGACCGTCGCCGAGATGACGCTGCTGGCCCCAGCCGGATTGTATGTCGACTGGAGCGCCGTGCATCCTCGTGATGACGACGATGCCAAACGCCAGAAACAACGCGAAGAGAAACTTGCCGAGTTCGATGCGTTGCTCGACCAGGTCCGTCGTTACGGGCAGGCACGTGAAGAGCGACCTGATCAAACACCAACCAACGTTCGTCTGGAGAGTCTCTTGCCGCTGGTCGCCGGAGACCTTCCGCTGATCGTGGAAGCCGATCTGCAATCCGAAATCGAATCAGCGGTGGCCTACGCGTCAGTCGCAAGGCTTGCGCGTGATCATCTACGGTGGCTATGACGCAGATCGCTGCGCCGCGATGCTGAAACAGTACCGCGTACCGGTGATCATCGCGTCGACGTATCGATTGCCGCTGCGGCGAGATGATCCGTACGATGCGGCCTATACCCTTCCCGATCGCTTGCGTCGCGCTGGAGTGTCGTTTGCGATCGGTGGACCCGGCGCCGGGTCTCCGGGAGGTGCCGCCAGCGCCCGCAATCTGCCGTATCATGCAGCGGTCTCGGTCGCTTACGGACTGCCGCATCGCGACGCAGTACGGGCGATCACGCTGTCGCCGGCTGAGATTCTCGGTGTTGCCGATCGCATCGGATCGATCACGGTTGGCAAAGACGCCACGCTGTTGATCACCGACGGAGACATCCTCGAAACGGAAACCCACGTGACCGATGCCTACATTCAGGGGCGCAAGGTCGATCTCGGTAGCCGCCACAAGATGCTCTACGAGAAGTACAAGCAGAAGTACGAATAACACTCCTTCCGATGACAACACCGTGACGCGAGCGCATGGTTCGGTCTTCTGTAGCCAGAACTTGTTCTGGCAAGGCGTTGAAAGGACAAGGCCTGGCCGACGGGATGATCCCACATCCATGTGTCGAATGCTTTCGACAGGCTACGGGTCGATGGGAGCCCGCCAGAGTCGAACCGTACCATCGTTTCCCGCGGTCGCTAGCACCCGACCGTCGGGTGAGAAGGCAACGTGCATTAAATCTCCTTCATGCCCAAGGAATGCGGCCCGTTGCTGTCCGCTCTGCGTGTCCCACAGGCGGACAATCGACTCTTGCCCGACCGACGCGATCAATTTGCCATCGGGCGAATAGGCGACGGCAGTAACGGGACCTGTGTGGCCTTTGAGTCGATTTGATCGGTGAAAGGCATGGGGTTGGCCCGGTGCGCTGAATTGCCAGATGTCCACCGTCCGCTCGTACGAGGCGGATGCGAACCGTTCGGCAATCGGCGATCGTGCGACACAAGCCATGCCACGCGATTCGGGCTGAACCGTATCGATGATCTCTCCAGTCGCAATCTCGCAAAGGGCGATCTGATCGCCGCGGCGACGATCAAACGCCCGTCCCCGGTGAAACAGATGCCATCCGTCTTTCCCACTTCCAAGCGGCAGATCTGGCGGTTTTCCAAGGCATCCCAAACGACCACCCAATGCCTTGAGTCGGGAAACGCGAGCAGCCGCGCCCGAGGATCGACGGCCATGGGAACGACATCGTCCGGATTGCGATAACACTCGGTCTGCTTCGCAAGCGTGAGGGTTGCCGACACATTCCATACATTGACCAAACCGTCGCCACCGAGGGTCACGACGGCCTCTTCGCCGTCCAACTCGATCCAACCCACGGACCATCCCCGTTGCTCGTGTGCGAGTTGCGCCGCCAACAGTTCGCCGGTCGCGACGTCCCAGATTCGGGCAATCCCATCCGATGCGATCGATGCAATGCGATCGCCCCGCGGCGAAAAGGCGACGGCATTGACGTTTGGTCCGTGCTCCAACAGGTCTGAGCTGCTGGAATCGTGCAACGCCCAACGCTTGACAACGCCATCGATACTGGCAGACAGCAACTCGTTGCCGTCTGATGCGAAGGCCACTCCATTCACATCGGCGAAATGGCCGCGAATATTCTGCAACAGTCGACCGCTGATCAGAGACCACATCTTCAGCGTGTTGTCGGTACTCGCTGATGCGAGCCGGGATGAGTCTGGCGAAAACGCAAGCGAAGTAACCGTGTCTCGATGCTGTTCGAATTGGGCATGCGGACGCCCGTCGATGGCATGAAAACAATTGACAACACCGAGTGTATCGCCCGAGGCAATCCAATTGGAATCGGGTGACCATGCGACGGACCAAACCGGACGCTCATGCCCCTCGATTTCCGTGACCAGGTTCGCGGTTGCGACATCCCAAACACAGAGGCGGCCGTCCCAACCACCAGAGACGATGCGTTTTCCGTCGGGAGAGAAGGCGAGATCGCCGACGAAAGGCGCATGCACAGTCGGCGAGAAGCATGGGTTCAGTTTGTCCGATTCGTAGCAGTGCGATGGATCGGTCATGGATGCGATACGCGATCATGGAATCATCTGGCGAAATCGCAATGGCGCGTGAACCTTGGTAACGCTGCACGAGGTCTCCGGATGGAACCTCCCAAAGTGCCACCTCATCGTCCACGCTCGCGCTGGCCAGACGTCCACCATCGGAGGAAAACTGCAGGTCTCGCGTTCGATAAGGATGGGCCTTCCAACGACGAACGACGCTCTTGCGCGAAAGGTCGTACAAGACGATGGATCCGTCAAACCCACCGACCGCAAGCATCGTTTCATCAGCCGATACGGCCATGGATTCGAGCTGTTCTTCACGAAAGACGACGGGCGATTGATCGCTCTGTTTCCAGAGCCGCCACAGGTAATACCATTCGAATCCTCGCACATCGGGCTGACCCGGTTTCGGGAGATGTCGCATCAGGAGTTCGCTGCAGCGCTCGATGTTCGCCTCGTCCCAGTCCCGCATCGCCAGGTTCATGTCCGAAATGTACAGCACCCGCTGTCCTTCCGCTCGCGCCTGCTCCGCGGCGTGATAGAGACGCGACTGCTCGATGGCAATCAGGGGACCGGCAATGGCCAGCAGCAACAGCATGGAAACGAGCGCGGCTTCGAGCGGACGGCGCCGAATCCAGCTCGCGACACGAATCACACGCGGCGGCATTCGAGCATGGACCGGTTCGTGATTGAGAAACCGCTTCAGATCATCGGCTAGTTCATGTGCCGTTTGGTAACGCTCCGAGGGCGATTTTCGTAAACACTTCAAACAGACCGTCGCCAGGTCGGCAGGAACCGAGGGATTCAGTTGGCGAGGCGAAATCGCTTCGCAGTCCTTGACCATTTGAATCGTGTCGGCAGAGGTCGCTGCTTGAAAGGGCGGTCGCGCCGTGAGCATGGCATACAGCGTTGCGCCGACGGAGTAGACATCCCAGGCTGGGCCGACGTCGCTGAGGCTTCCGGCTGCTTGCTCGGGCGACATGTAACTTGGCGTCCCGAGCACCTGGCCAGTGCGCGTCAAGTCACTGGCGCTGTCCACGCGGCGGGCAAGACCGAAGTCGGTGATGCGCGTGTTGCCGGACGAATCGATCAAGACATTGCTTGGTTTGAGATCCCGGTGCACAATCCCCCGATCATTCGCGTACGCCACCGCCGTTGCGACTTGTAGTGCGAAACCAGCGGCTTCGATGGCCGATAAGGGTCCTTCCGAAATCCTCTGCGCCAAGCTCTCGCCATCGACGTACCCCATCGTGAAATAGGGCTGCCCATGGTATTGACCCACCTCGAAAATCGGGACGATTCCGGGATGGTCCAACCGAGCGACAGCCTCCGCCTCACCCAGGAATCGCTCCCGTTCGTCGTCATCCGCAAACGGACCGGCCAACATCATTTTCAGGGCGACCGCACGATTCAGTTTGACGTCCCGAGCACGAAACACCACTCCCATCCCGCCGCGCGCAATCGTCGATTCAATTTCGTACGCGCCGATGCTTTTGGGAAAGAGCTCTCCCCGATGCTGCGGTTGGTCCGCTGCTTCGGATTGAGAGAACTCAACTTCCTGGTGGCGCCGCATCGCCCGAGGTGCCTGGATGACGTTTGCGGTGACCGATGCGGTTGAGCATTCTCAGCAGAGGAACCACTCCATCCAGGTCCTGGTTGCTCGAGGAAGCTTCACTCCGATCGCGAGCGGCGATGCTTTCCTCTTGGCGATTCCGGCTTCCCGCGACGCGGTTCAACGGGATTCGTTTCGTCGAAATCAGCTTCGTCAGGATTCGACTTGGCGGGGCGGGACTCGGCTTGTCTCGGTTGGTCGGATTGCGATTCGAAAGCATGGTCTCTGGACCATTGATCTGCGAGTGCTTCCAGGTCCGCCGCAACCCAGTCGTTGACCGCGTCGTCTCCGCTTGGGTCGCGCCGCAACTCAGACATCGCCGTCATCCAGTTTCGCCTGAAGACGCAAGATCGCGCGCGACCAGAGCTTCCGAGCGGCATCGGCCGAGCGGTCCATCTGGTCTCCCACTTCCGCGAAGGACAATCGTTGCCAATTCCGAAGCTCAAGCACCCTGCGCTCGTTCTCTGTCAGCGTCTGCATGGCCCTGTACAGACGTTCCTCCTGTTCACGCTCGGCTGCCGCGGTCGATGGCGAATCGCAATCATCAACCAGACGAATGGAAACGGCGGTCGCACTCCCATCGTGAATCGGGCGTTCCCGCGACGTGGCGTTTTGCAGTGTGAAAGTAGCGATTGGCCTGCTGCAGATCATTGATCAAGATCCCTCGCAGCCAGGCGAGCAGTTCGGACCGGGTTTGCCCGTCAAACTCGACGATGCACCGCTGTGCCGAGAGCATGGAGTTTTGCACGATGTCGGACGCCCCGAGTTTGCCAGCCAACTCGCCATCCATCTCGGTGTTCGCAATCGCCAGAAGGTAGGGATGACATTGCTCCAAAAGCCTCCCCATCGCCTCGGCCGAACCCGACTTGGCGGCCCGGATGAGCTGCAAAAACTCCGCGGAATCCATGGCGGTCGGCGGGATCGGTTGTGGAGAGACCGTCATCGGGAAAAGTGCTCGCGGTTCGGGTGAATCCGTATCCATTCATTATGACCGGCGGGAATGCACCCGCAACGCTTTCCCGAGTGCTTGCGGCTTCCGCGGACCCATCTGGTCGCATTCTGAGACAGAAATTTCGGGTTTTTGACGTCCGGTCACGCTGCGAACCGCACATGGCGTCTTGGACACGTTGCATGGCATCGTGTGCCGGGAATAGGGGCCGGGAAAAGGGGTCAGGTACCAAGAGTGCGAAGCAGCCGACGGGCCACTTGCGGCTTTTGTACCTGACCCCTTTTCCCGGCCGCCATCGTCTCTCACTAGAAGGCCGACCCATGCGTCTCCCCAGTCGATTACGGATCTCGCGCCGACGCGATTCAACGCCCAACCGCCCTGCTCTCTCCAAGCACCACCGCCGCGTGCTTCTTGCCGAGCAACTGGAACAGCGCCGCGTGCTCGCCGGCGGACTCGATTTTGGCGACGCGCCCGATTCGAGTATCGGATCCATGACAGGGGACTACGCAACAACGCTCGCGGATGACGGTGCGCGCCACGAAATCGTGCCGGGGCTGTACTTGGGTCAGCGAGTCGATGCAGACGATGGAACCCTCGAATCGTCGCAGGCGCAGCTGGATGACCGGTCGACGATTCTGGCTGATCTGGCACAAGACTATCGAGCTGCGGTCGATGGGGCGACGCTCGCTGCGGGAGAGACCATCACTCCGAAGGCTTCGGGCGATGGGACATGGCAGTACTTGACCAGCGAAACGCTGGACCCGCGCGATCCCGCATCGAACCTTCGCCCCATGGTGTGGGATACGGGGATGAACGCTTTGGAAGATTCGCTCGCAGCGGACCACACCAACGGTTCCGACGGACATTACATCGGGTTTCCCGCCGGCGACGAGCTCGCGATGAGTCCTCATCGTTTCGGGACCACGCGACGACCGGTGGCACGCTGGACAGCGGGACCGACCGATGCGGGAGTCGTGGAGATCGAGGGCCGCATTCACAAGTCCAGCATCGCAGCGAGCGATGGAGTACGACTGCTGGTCTATGTCGACGGCGTTGTGATCCTGGACCAAACGATCGCTGGCGAAGATGGTCGCGGTGTCACCTTTGGCTTGCCTGATCTCGCGGTAAAGGAGGGGACGCAGGTTGACTTTGTGCTCGATTCAAACGGCAGCAGTGATTTCGATGGGTCCAGACTTCGCGCCACGATTACGGCGGGTGACGATGAGGATGGCGTGGTCGAGCAACTGGGCGACATGGACATCCTGCCCGGTAGCGCGCCAGAACGTCACGCTCCATGTAACCAACCAGACGACCAGCAACGCAGTCATCGCCGGATGGATTGACTACAACGCCGACGGGGTCTTCGACAACGCGTCGGAGCGAGCGATGGCCACGGTGCCGCCGGGCACCGATGCGGGAGAGGTGACGCTTGTCTTTCCCGAAGTGCCACCCGGATCGGTCTACACCACCTACGCACGATTTCGGTTAAGCGGAGAGGAATCATTCGTCGCCGACCCACAACCGACGGGTTTGGCGGTGGGTGGCGAAGTGGAGGATTACCTGGTCGGCCGTCCAACACGCGTGTGGGATGGCGAGGCTGGTGACAACAACGTTCTCAATCCAGTCAATTGGTCACTTCGCTTTGCGGACGGAGTCATCACGAACCTCAATTCGGTGCCGGGTAACTACGAAAACGTCTTCATCGACAACACCTTTGCCGATCAAACGCTGATCGTTCGCACTTCCGGCAGTGATCGGTTTCGGGTTCGATCGATCCAGAGTGCCGCGCCGATTCGCATCGAAGACAAAGGTCTGTTGCAGATCAACGCGGACTCACAGGTCGCTGCGTTGACGCTTGACGGGATACGCACCGACTACGGGGATTCACTGGCGTCGGGTGCGGGATTCCCGACGCTTGTTGTCGATGGCGACTTTGTTTGGAATCAGGCACAGATCAATCGGCTGTCGATTGACGTCGGTGGCAATTTGATCATGGCGACCGATCGACCACACGATCTGCTTGCGAGCGTTCTGCACGTTCACGGCGACAATTCGATCTGGTCGGGTGGGAATGTTCAGTCGAGCGGATCATCCATCTACAATCATGGCACGCTGACATCTACCAGCAACTCCGACAGTCTTCCGCCGGGCCCTTTTTCGCCCAATGCGGTGTTCGTCAACGCCACGGGTGCGACCTGGGTCCACGATGCGCCGAGCGATGGTTCGGATTTCAAAGACCTGTTCGGGCGGTTCTACAACGACGGAATGCTCGAGATTAGACAAGGCAAACTCGCCTTTGGTGATTGCTGCACGGTGATCACCCATCACGGCAACGTCGTCTTGGCCGAAGACACGGAATTGGCCATTCGAGGCAAGCGTAACCGTTTCGCCGCGATTCCACCTTCGACACAGAAAAGGGCAGCAAACTTTTGTTCGATGGCTCCGGTGCGAGTGTCGAAGGAGGTTTCGATGTTGGGGGAACGGTCGAGGTTGCATCCACTACCCGTTTTGTTGCACCCGTGACGATGCCCAGGTTGATCATGTCGGGTAACTCGCTCGCCATTGATCAGTCGCTCACGGTGACAGACGAGTTGCTCTTCGAACGCGGTGTACTCGAGTCGGGGGGACAGTTGATCAGCAGCGGAACGACGACGCTCGGCGCCACCGACACGAGTCCCGGCGTGACGCTGCGGGGTCGCTGGATCAACCAGGGAACCGCGACATGGTTGGGAGGAAATATCGGCTTCGGTGGCGGCGTAATCCAGAACGATGGCACGTTCGTCGACGATTCCAATGGCCAGATGTCGATCGCCGTGTTCTCGAGCGGAACGGTCGAGAACAATGCGACCTGGATTGTCAGGGACACCGTCGGCGCGACGGCGACGGCATCACGTCTCGCCCGTTTCTTCAATCGAGGGCTATTTGATGTGGGAGCGTCGAAGGTGAGTTTTTCCGCGTTCCAGCAGAATGACGGGACGTTGCAACTTGGCGGAGGAACCATCGAACTGGGCGGCGGGTCGTTGAGGATCAACGGAGGTGTTCTTGGAGGAGTCGGTCAGGTGAACGCCGACGTGACCCAAAGTGGCGGAGTGATCAGTCCTGGAACATCCCCGGGGATCCTGAACATCCAGGGAAACCTTGCGGCGAGTGGCGGCGAGCTGTTGATCGAGATTGCAGGACCACCCATCGATGGCAACGAAGAAGATGCGGCCGGCCTCCACTACGATCGTCTGAATGTTTCTGGAAACGCGTCGATCGCGAATTTGAACGTCGAAGTCCTGGGAGACTTTCAACCTACGCTGGGCAGTCGTTACACCGTGTTGGTCGCCGGCGGACTTTCCGGCCCCGCCCAAGACGATGCAGCTTCGGTTGGCATGACGATCCCTGGCAGCGACGCCGTGATCGAGTTGGTCGTGACAACCGAGCTGAACACGCCGCCAATCGCCGATGCGGGCGGACCTTATGTGGGAGTCGAGGGAACCAGCGTTCGCTTTGACGGGTCCGCAAGTGTTGACGCCGAACAGAGTTCCGATTCCCTGTCCTATGAGTGGGATCTCAACTACGACGGCACGACATTCGACGCGGACGTCAGCGGGCAACAGGTTGATCAGCTGTTTGTCAATCAAGTGAACCAACGGACCATCGCCTTGCTGGTGCGGGATGCAAGTGGTCTGTCGGATCTGTCGACGACCACGTTGAGAATCGACAACGTTGCACCACAACTGGTGCGCACAGGTGCAGGTGCCGTATCGATTGTGAGCGATGACAATGGAGTGGCGACGCTTGACGGCGAGTTCACCGATCCCGGCATCGATGATGTGCACAGCGTGGAAGTGCAATGGGGAGATGGAACCGCGGTAGAGCGAGTCGACCTGACGCCAGGCCAGCGGAGCTTCTCGGTTTCCCACGACTACGGGCGGAACTCAACCGGCGCGTCACGCGAGTTCGCGGTGATCGTACATGTCTATGACGAGACGGAAAGCAATGATTCTCAGTCGTTGACTCTGGCTCAGCCCTTCATCAATCAGCCCCCAACGGCGAATGCGGGTGGGCCGTATGACGTTGACGAGGGCCAGAACTTTGTTCTCGACGCGACGGGCAGCACCGATCCCGATCAGGCGACCGACTCGCTCAGTTTCGAATGGGACTTCAGCTATGACGGCATCACCTTTGTTGCGGATGCAAACGGGCCACAAGTGATGCATTCGATTGACAACAATCAGGCTGATCCCTTCACGTACGCCGTCCGGGTCAACGATGCTCAGGGTCTTTCAAACATCGCGGAGACAAGCGTCACCGTTCGCAACGTCGCGCCTCGACTGGTACCGAACAATCCCGGAGAGCCACTGTTGGTGGTCAGCCTGGATGAGAATTTCGTGGCAACCGTTGCCGGTGTCTTTGAAGATCCGGGCAACGACACTCACACGGTCATGATCGACTGGGGCGACGGAACCTCTGTGACGGAAGTCGCGGTGCCACTGGGAGCTCGTCAGTTCACCGCCACGCACAACTACCCGTCACCGGTGCCGCCTCCGATACAGGAGAGCGGAACAGCGTCCGCCGCCGTCGTGTATGAGATCGCTGTAACGGTCGCCGATCAGGACGGTGGCGTGGCGACCGCTTCGCGAGAGTTGACGATCGAGGAACCGGCATCGGTCTTGCGAGGCGTCAAGTTTGACGACCGTGATGGCGATGGGATCCGTGACGACGACGAACCGGGACTTGCCGGATGGGTTGTGGAACTGGTGGATGCTTCCAACGGCGACGTGATCTCCACGGCGGTGACCGACTCGACTGGAACCTATGAGTTCACCGGCGTGACCGATGGGGAGTATCTTCTTCGCGAAGTCCAGCAATTGGGTTGGCGACAGACATCGCCGCTTGGCGAAATCGAGCGGATTAGTCTCGATCTCAATGGAAACGAGGCGGATGGCCAGAGCGATGCACCGTCGATCGCCGCCGGTGGACGCTTCGTCGCTTTCTCTTCCCTGGCATCGAATCTTGTCGCCGGCGACGACAACGGCTGGCGACATCTTTGTCAAGGACATCGTTAGCGGTGAAGTGCGGCGTGTGTCGTTACCGATCGACGGGGGCGAGGCGAATGGCCCGAGTTACGAACCGTCAATCAGCGCCGACGGCACGATGGTTGTCTTTCGATCACTGGCCAGCAACCTGGTCCAGGACGATCGAAACGATGCCAGCGATATCTTCCTGTACGATCTTCGGACCGGCGCGACGCGACGTGTCGAGTGTGAATCTCGATCGCGGAGAGGCCAATGGCGAGAGCCTTGCACCGGTGATCAGTGGTGATGGACAGTTCGTAGCGTTCACCTCGACCGCATCGAATCTGGTGCCGGGCGATACCAACGGGGTCGCCGACGTGTTCGTCGCGGACTTGTACAGGGGGCTGATCCAGCGGGTCAGCGTCGCCGGTTCCGGCACGCAGTCGGACCGAGACAGCTATCAGCCGTCGATCAGCCATGATGGCCGCTATATCGCCTTCACGTCCGGCTCACGAACGTTCGATTCCCGCGACCGAGACGAGGATCTTGACGTCTATCTGTACGATCGGGCTCGCGACAGCCTGACCTGGATCAGCCGCAGCTTCGGTGGCGAGGGTGGCAACGGCGACAGCCACTCCCCCGCGATCGGCGCCCAAGGCGGTACTGTCGCCTTTGTTTCTTCGGCTAGCAACCTGTTTCCAGGTGATGTCAACGGATTCAACGACGTCTTTGTTTGGGATGCTGCGCAGGGACAGGTGCGTCCCGTCACGCGAGGCAACGGGCCGAGTGCTCAGCCTAGCGTGACGCATGATGGATCTCAGATTTGGTTCTCGTCACAGGCCAGCGACCTGGTTGCCAACGACACCAACTACGGAGTCGATCTCTTCGTGTTTGACCGTGAGCTCGATTACACGCAGATGGTCGGTCAGGCGACTGGGGAGCAACGGTCCCATTTCGTGGTCGACCCGCAAATCAGCGCCGACGGCAGCACGCTTGTCTTCGCATCGTATGCAACCGATTTGGTTCCCGATGATGCCAACACGACAAGCGACATCTTTGTTCAGTCGACGCAGGGCGTGTATCGAGTGCAGCTCACCGAGGTAACCGAGATCACGGGTCTTGATTTCGGTAACGAGTTCCGGTTGTCGACGATTCGTGGTCAAAAGTTTGCCGACGTCAACGGCAACGGGCAACGCGACGTCGATTCAGAAACGGGTGAGTTCGTGGAGCCGGGACTCAACGGGTGGACGATTCGGCTGGTCGATTCCCGAACGGGACAAACCTGGGAGACGACTACTGAAAGCATCGATCTAAATGGGGATGGCGTGATCGATCCGATCGTCGAACAGGGCATCTACGAGTTCGGGCCGTTGGAGCCGGAAACTACGAGGTGTATGAGTTGGCTCAAGATGGCTGGTTCCCATCGTTTCCGCGAGTCGTCCTGCCGCCGCCGCTCAATTTTCAATCCCCTTCGCGACCCAGCGACGGGCCGACGATTCCATCGTCGTCCGACCCAAGACTGGCGGGGAATGTCGAGATGCGTGCGCGTCACCGGTCCCGAGTCTTCCCGGTGTCTCGATTCCCGCCGTTGCCGAGGGCGTTCCAGAGCAACTGCCGATCCTGTACGTCAAGGGATTCAACGACGATGGGGCCAGCTGGGGTCAGTCGGGTCGCTACTTTGAAACGCTGGCGGACGTGACCGGGGGCCGACAGTATCAAGAAGGGTCTGCCAATGTCACAACGTTCGGGGTGCAGTTCTGGAACGAGGCAGGCGGCGACCCCAATGTCGGCAGTTCCGCGGCGCCTCGAACGATCGCGCGTTCGCTGTGCTAAAAACAACCGACGAACTTTCTGATCCCGCGACCCATTACGCCAAACCAAATCCGCTGGAATTCGCAGGCCAGGCAACCCAGTCGATCCTGTCGAACCTTGCCGATCCGACACAGTGGGTTCCGGTATGCGAGAACTTTCCCGACATCTCGTCCTGCACGATCCCCGCACTGGACTTCGACTTCCAGGCGGCTCGAAGCGACTACAACCAGAACGGTCTGGCGAAGTATCACGCCGATGACTTGTTTGATCTGCTTGCTGAGCAACTCGGACAACCGGGTCTCCTCGAAGCGTTCTCGCAGGTCAACTTCGTCACGCACAGCGCCGGTGGTCTGGACACCCGCGCGCTGATGTCGTTGTTGCAAGAGAGCAATGACGATGCGATCGAGCAGAGCGTGGCGAACGTGATTTACACAGCACCTCCGTTCGGAGGTAGCACGCTGGCGGAGCTCGCGATCCCGTTCTTCGAAAACGACACGTTCTTAACAACGCTCGCGGAGCCTTGGACAACCGAGGTGCTCTCGGACGCGGTTTTGGGACCCTTCGAGACACTGTTGCGTGCGCTGGTAGCCGATCCCATCGTCAATTCTGTCTACCAGGCAAGTGACTTTTTGACGGGCCAGTTCGACACCGCAACCGAACGGTTGGCGATCGTGCCGGATCGTGATGATGTGTTTGCCGCGATCGACACGACGATGGACGACCTGGACAACCTGATCAAGACGATCAGCGGTTCGTTCGGAGCATCTTTCGGAATCCGCGACATCGACAACACGATCCTCCAGGCGCTCAACACATTCTCGGAGCCGACTGTCCTGTTGGTCATCGACGACGTGATCGTGCCGACGATCAAGCAGTTTCTGACATTCCAGATCGGCTTGCCCGGCCTGCCGAAGATTCGCGACGATCTGAGACCTTACGAGGCTATCCACGAGAACTTTGAAAAGTTCGCGCCAAACCTGGACATTCCACAGTTCGTGGTTTGGGGCGAAGGCGGCTTTCTGAATTACGTAGCGCAGATGGGGGGCGTTGATACGCCGTTGGCGACGCCGGTCAATCTTGGTCCTCCTCTGGAAGAAGCCGCCGCAGACCCCAATTCCTTGCACGCCTACGGCGATGTGAATCGCAACGGATTGAACTTCAGCACGCTCGATTTGCAACCTGGCGACGGCAACCTCAGTCGCACCAGCGCCCTTTTCATGACCGATCTGGCTGGCGGGTACATGACGGCACTGGCCGGTTTCACACGACACACTCACGGTTCGATCACATTGGATCTGCCGGGTCTGGAGAACAACATTCAAGGTTCGTTCCTGTCCAACGATGATGACAATAGCGCGTCGGTTGGCGAGGTCCTGATCGAAACTTTTCTGACGCCCGTCACGTCGCTGCAGATCTTTGAGCCGACCAGCGTCGTCGATCCCGAGGCGCGCTTGTACGCGATCGCACCGGAGGCGGAGATCGCATTCGAACCGGCGGATCGCGAGTTCGAGGATATGTTCGGACGCCAATTTCGTGTCACCGCGGACGAGGTGGAGTATCGAATCACCGTCGTCGACTCGGAGCCGACACCATGGCGAACTGTCAATCCGAATACGTTTCGCCGGAGCATCGCCGACATTGCCGATCAGCTCGGTGTCGGTGGCGAGGAACGATTCACGTTGCAGTGGCGTTCGATCAATCAACAGGGCGGGAAGGAGGCCATTCGCTCGGCTGAATTCGTCATCGACGGTCTGGCACCGAGTCTACGAAGCATGTCAGTGACTGATGCGGAACTGCCGGATGACACCAGTCAGATCTCAAGGCCCGGGGCGTTGTCGCCGAGTGTCCTGCTCAACAGTGATCGCGTGCGGAATCGGTTCGACGACGCGGTGGTGTCCCAGCTTCCGCTTCGATCGGGCATCGACTGGGTCGTCAGCCTCGACCGCGACAAGCAGATCGAGCTGAAATTCGACTCGGCAGCCACCTTCGAATACGCCTGGAACGAGCCAACCTTGGCGAATCTCGCCGGATCGTTCACGACAAGTTCCGCCGATGAGCCGGTGACGCTACTGCTGAAAGAAAAGGTTCCGTTCCAAATTCCATCGTTGGGTTTCGGCGTCATCAATCTGGAGCCGGGGACTCATACACTCTATTACCGATTGCGCGACGCCGCCGGCAATGAGTCCCCCATTCAATCGTTGACCGTGCTGGTGGACGACCAGTCACCCGATGTCCGGCTCAGTGCGGAGTCCGACCAGATTGTCGGACGCGAGACTCCACTGACCTATTTTGCGACGGATGTCGGAGCGGGGATTGGCGAGGCTTGGATCGACGTCCCCGGTATCGGGAAGATTCGTCCCAACACTCGATTCTCGCTCGGTGAGTCGACACTTGCGGACCAGGTTCAATCCGGTGATACCGTAACGCTCCACGCATTTGCCGCGGATCGCGTTGCCAACGCCGCGACAGCCGATTTCCCATTGGTGTATGACTTTCTGCCTCCCGAGATCACGGTGGAGTCGCTCGCGAGCGCGGTCACACTTGCCGATGGGCGTGTCATCACGACCCTGCCAACGATCGAGATCGTCATCTCGGCATTCGACCAGACGGCTGGCATCGATGAGAGCTCTCTCGGTTGGTCGCTGGGCGAGTTCGAGTCGGGATTTTTCACCGGGGGAACGTTCCAGGAAAATGAACTGGGACAATACGTGACGCAGATTCCTTTGGCCGAAGGACTCAACAACCTGTTGATACAGGTGTCGGACCTGGTTGGCAACAAGGCAAACCGCCTCCTCACGCTACTCCGTGCTCCGGGACATCGCGTGACGACCGATCGAGGTGACCGCATCGATGGCGTCGATTTCGGCAACACGTCCTTCGGTTCGATTCACGGTGTTGCCTATGACGACGTGAACGAAAACGGGAAACGAGATGAGAAGGAGGTAGGCGTTCCCGGAGTCACCGTCTATCTCGACCGCAACGAAAATGGCCGGTTTGATTCGTCCGAGCCGATGGCCGTGACGGGAGATCGCGGCGACTACCACTTTGAAAACGTTCTGCCACGATCCTACGTCGTTCGCGCGGTGACACCCCTGGGATGGCAGGCAACGAGTCCTGGGTCCGATGGTTACGACGTCTCACTTGAGTTCGGCCAAGGTGTGAACGACCTTGATTTCGGCTTTGTCTTTCTCGGTTCGACGATTGGGGGAGTCGTTTACGAAGACGCCAATGGGAATGGGCGTCGTGACGCGCTGGAGAAAGGGCTAGCCGACTTTACCGTTTCTCTCGACATCAACGCCGACGGCGACAAGGACCTGGTCGGCATGACCGATGACGAAGGACGTTTTTTCTTCACAGGTCTCGAGGAAGGGACGTACGACGTGCTGATCGCCGGTCGTGCCGGCTGGACCGTCACCACCGATGAGGCAGTGCTGCGCAAGATCGAGGGAATCCAGATCATCGAGGACGTCGAATTTGGCGTCTTTGCCGAAGCAGGAATCAGTGGAGCCGTCTTTGCGGACGCCAACGGCAACCAGAATCGGGATCCGGGCGAAACCAACCTGCCCGGCTGGCTGGTGCTGCTGGACCTTGACAGTGATGGCTCGGTCGATTCCGAGATGACTTCGAACTCGGCAGGTTTCTCCTTTGACGACGTGCCTGCCGGGACGCATCGACTGCGCGTCGTTGATCAACCCGGCTGGAGCCGCACCGTCCCCGGCGGCGTCGGTTCGTACGAGATTGTGATTCAAAGTGGAAGTCAAGCAGAGAATGTCCTGTTTGGAGTGAACGATCGCCGCGGCAGCATCACAGGCACCAAGTTTTACGATCGAAACGCAGACGGAATTCGACAGGCGAGTGAAGTCGGGCTAGCGGGTTGGACGATCTTTGCCGACCTGGATGATGATGAAGTCTTGGATGCCGACGAACCACGTGCCGTCACGGATGCGAGTGGTCACTACGACCTTCGTGTCGTGGCCGGCGAGTACGTGATTCGCGAAGTCCCGCAAAACGGTTGGGTGCAAACCTATCCGCGAAGCTTTCAAACCGAAGCGGTCACTGATACTAATCGTTTCAAGTCCGCGCCGCGGATCGCCGGCGACTACATCTTGTGGGGTGAGATTGTCAGTTCGGGTCTCGAAGTGAAACGCTTTGACGGAACTCACATTTCAACCCTGTTCACGGAAACAGACCAAGACGTGGTCGAGTTCGACATCGACGCGCAAGGACGTGTCGTCTGGATTGCCGATCCCGATTCGGACGCCGACGATGATCGCGAACTCTATCTTCACGATGGAAACATGGTTCGCAGGCAGACCCGAAACAACGTGGATGATGAAGCTCCCGTGATCGTCGACGGAAAGATTGCGTGGCGAAGTGGCTCGAGCGTTCTGCTGCGCGACGGTGAGCAAACCTATCTGTTGAGTCAAGGCGGAGGGAACCCATCGTTTGATGGCAAGAACGTCGCATTTCTGGGATTCAACACTGAAAATAGTCGCCTTCAAGTGATGCTTTACGATGGCACTGCGACGCGTGTCATCAGCGATCCGAACAACTCCATCATCGCGATACCGAAGGTTGCGGGCGACTACGTGGTGTGGGTGGAAGTGAGTGGTGGCGAAGCTTCCGTTCAACTCTGGGACGGGCAAACAAGACGAGAGCTCGCGCCTCCTGGCGAGGGCGGCACTGCTGATGTGGATGAGCAGGGACGCGTCGTGTGGCTGAAGCGATCCGGCGATGAAGCGGGAAGCGACGTCATGTACTTTGACGGAACCAATGTCTTTGCCCTGACGAGTGACGGCCTGCAAAAGGACGACCTGGCTATTGATGATGGAATCGTCGTATGGACCACGCGGAACGCCGATAGCACCGCACGTGTTTCGATCTTTGACGGTCGACAGATCCTGAGTCCCGAAGGTTTTCTCGCCACAACGCTCCCGGCACTTGATGACGGACGCGTCGCCTTCTTGGGATTCAAGGAGTCGCTCAGCGATCCCGAAATCTACGCGACGGATGCCAGAACTTATCACCGCGTTTCGGTCGGTCCCAATGGACTTGCCGAGAGCGTTGACTTCGGAAACCAAACCGAGGAGACCATTCTCTCGGGTACCGTCTTTGATGACGCCAACGCCAATGGGTCGTTCGATTCGGGCGAGTCACCACTGAATCGGGCAATGGTTGAAATACGCTTGCTTCCGAGTCGCGAATTGGTTGCAACCGTCGAGACTGACCTTTCCGGTTCCTATGAACTCGTCGTCGAACCATTTCAGCAGTATCAAGTCTCCGTGGCGACGGAGAGCAACGAGCTTGTGACGGCTCCAATCCAAGACTCGTACACGGTCACCGCGAACCCCGGTTCGCGATCGGATGCTTTGAACTTCGGCATTTCAACCGAGATTCTGATTTCGGGAAGAGTCTTTCACGACGTCGATGGCGATGGGGCCCAGGACGGCGAGGAACCAGGACTGAACAACGAGAACATCGATATTGTTGACGCGGAAACGGGCAATCGGGTACTTCGCATCAAGACCAACTCGATGGATGTCAATGGCGACGGTGTGATCCAGCCCTTGACCGAATCGGGGCAATTTCGACTGAACCTTCCGCGCGGCGATTACATCGTACGCGTCGCACCTCAGACCGATTGGTACCCGACGCGCAGACGAATACGTGGTGGGGTCGACGCAAACGTCGGCAACCGGGCTCCAGTTTGGATTGGAGAACTTGCCGAGTCAGGATTCGGACGGAATCCCGGACGTTGTGGAGGACGCGGCACCGAACGGAGGCGACGGAAACCGTGATGGCGTCCCTGATAGCGAGCAACGAAACGTCGCCTCGTTACCGAACCTCGCGGACGGTACCTACATCACGCTGGTGGCTCCCGCAGAGCTTGACCTGGTGGCGGTTGCATCGATCGCGAATCCCGACCCGGACAACAGCCCCGGCGGTCTGGAGTTTCCGATCGGATTCCTAAACTTCGAGATTCATGGTGTTCCGATTGGTGGCACCGTCAACATCGAATTGATCCTCCACAACGGCGTTGAACTGACGGGTTACTACAAATACGGTCCGACACCGGACAACGCCAATCCGCACTTCTACGCATTCAATCGCATGAAGGACTATGGCGTTCAGAGGATCAAGCCGGGATCGGTCACTCTCCGCTACACCGACGGAATGACCGGTGACGACGATTTGGCTGCCAACGGGATCATCGTCGACCCGGCCGTTCCGGTGATTGTCACCGACGGGCCGGCACAGAATCCGGTCGAGCCGACTGACGTCAATAACGACGATCAAACTACGGCGCTCGATGCTCTGCTGGTGATCAACGCGTTAGGGTTGGAGGGGACGCCGGTGAGGTTCTGCCCCAGGCGAGTCCGCAATTCAAGTTTCTCGACGTCAATGGCGACCGGAATGTCTCGTCCGTCGACGCCCTGCAAGTCATCAATGCGATGGCAAGATTCCAGTCGACTGGGGAATCCGAATTCGTAGCCGCGATTGGTGTGACGGAGGAAGTCGAGCAACCGCCGAAGAACGTGCTGTCGGTTGACCGCTCTCAAGTCAACACTTCGCTCCCCACACGATCCCTCGTCACCACTGGCCCAGGCTGGAGCGATCGGGATGGTCTTCCTGCTGAAACCGCGCCGTACGACTTGCTATTCGCTGATCGCGATTCCGACAGCGACTTCCAAGATGCGGCCGACGATTTCTTCACCAGGCTCGGGGAAACCGCCGACGACCGATTGCACGACTGACCATTCCATTTGCAGATGCTGTGTTGAACGATGTGCAGACGAGATCATGGAATTGCACTTCCGCATCTATGAGATGTGAAGACCGGTCCGTTTGAGAAACGATCGCTACTTGAGGTCGGCTGCGGTCGCGATCGAACCTCGATTGCGGCGCAGTTGACCGCATGCGGCGTCAATCTCGCTTCCCTTGCGCTGGCGGAACATGACGTTCACGCCGCCACCTTCGAGCGTCTGACGAAACTCGGCAATCGATCGTTTGCTTGGCGTGACGTACGGCAATCCAGCGACCGGGTTGTAAGGAATCACGTTCAACATCACCGTCCGATGACGGAGCAGTCGCACCAACTCTCGCGCTTCCTGCTCCGAGTCGTTGATGCCGCCCAACAACACGTACTCAAAGGTCAAACGACGGCCACAGCTTTCGAAGTAACGATCAGCCGCGCTGAGGACCGCTTCGATCCCAATCTTGCGGTTGATCGGGACCAGCTCGCTGCGCAAGGTGTCGTTCGGTGCATGCAGGCTGACCGCCAGGTTGTAAGGGACGCCTGCTTTGGCGAGTCGGTCGATCGCCGGTGGCAGTCCTACGGTGCTGATCGTGATCCGCCGCGGACTGATCCCCAGACCATCGCTGCTGCGGGCAACCTCCAGTGCGGCCAACACTCGGTCGAGATTCGCCAGCGGTTCGCCCATCCCCATCATCACGATATGACTGAGTCGCTCTCCCTCCTCCAAACGAGCTTGCAACAGCAACATCTGCTCCAGAATCTCGCCGGTCGTCAGATTTCGATCGACGCCGTCCAATCCGCTGGCGCAGAACACGCATCCCATCGCGCAACCCACTTGGCTGCTGACGCAAATGCTTCGTCGGGGTCCGTCTCGCAACAGCACACACTCCACCTCGCCTCCATCCGGCAGTCGGACCAACAACTTGTCGGTTCCATCGGACGACGCGACCGTTGCGGTCGAGGTGGTGACCAGGATTCGAAACGCCGCACTCAACTGCTCGCGAAGTGCTTTGGGCAGATCGGTCATCTGCGAAAATTCGGTGACCCGTCGCTGAAACACCCAGTGCACGATTTGTGCGGCACGAAACTTCGGCTGGCCCTGCTCGGAGAGCCACCGTTTGAGTTCTTCCTGCGACAGATCCAGCAGGTGTCGTCGCGCATCACTCCCCTGGACCGGAGAAGATTGCTCGGCGGTTTGGACAACAGGAAGGCTCACGCAGGATCTCGGAAACAAATGGTTCGTAGGGGCAAGCGACTCGGCAACCGGCCGACAATTTCGTATCGTAGGTCAGTCTCTCCCTGACTGACACCGCAGAAAACCGCGTTTTCTCGCGAGTCGCGGAGAGACTCGCCCACGTCAAGTACCAGCAACCTGTGAGTGTACCCTGCCGATGTCGAATACCGAAGTCGATACCAAAGCCGCAATGGACCGATTCCTGGTACTGGCCGCCATACCGGGTCGAAGTGGTGAGGAGGCCGCGGTGGCCGAAAAGATCGTCGAGTTGCTTCGCGGCGCCGGCGTCGCCGACTCCCAGATTTGCTTCGATGGTGCCGAAACCCGCACTCGGATTTCGGGCAACTGCGGCAAACTGATCATCAGCCTGCCCGGTAGCGGCCGCGGGCCAAGGACGCTTTTGTCCGCTCACATGGATACCGTTCCGATCTGTCTCGGAAGCCAGCCGGTGATCGACGGAGACGTGGTCCGTAGCAGTGCTCCAACTGGCTTGGGAGCCGATGACCGCGGTGGCTGCGGTGCGATCCTGACGGCGATCATTGAGCGGTTGCGGTTGGGCGACGATCGATTTCCGCCGGCCGTGATCAGCTTTCTGGTGCAGGAGGAAATTGGTTTGGAGGGGGCTCGCAACCTGGACGTTTCCAAGATCGGCGAAGTCGACCGTGCGTTCAACTTTGATGGCGGGACGGTAGAAAAGTTGACGGTGGGTGCGATCGGCGGCGAGCGAATGACCATCAAACTGACTGGCATCCCCGCCCACGCCGGCGTCGCCCCGGAAAAAGGTGCCAGCACGATTGTGATGGCCGCTCGTGCGATCGCCGACCTCGATGCCAGAGGCTGGCTCGGCAAGGTCCAGCAAGACGGCAAGGTTGGGACCGCGAACGTCGGCGTGATCCATGGCGGAGAGGCGACCAACGTGATCACCCCTGAAACCGCTTTGCGTGCCGAAGCTCGCAGTCACGATCCCGAGATGCGTTCCCGAATCGTCGCCGAGATCCGCGCGGCCTTCGAAAAAGCAGCGGCCGACGTCACCAACGACGAAGGTCGCAGCGGCAGCGTCGAATTTGACTCGCATGTCGACTACGAGGCATTTCGGTTGCCCGACGATCATCCCTCGATCGTTGCCGCGTCCAATGGGATTCGCACGGTCGGCCGCGATCCCTACTGCGAAGTATCCAACGGAGGTGTCGACGCCAACTGGCTGTTTCTGCATGGGATCGAGGCGGTGACGTTAGGCTGTGGACAACGCAACATTCACACCGCGGATGAAACCCTCATGATCAGCGATTATCTGGATGCCTGCCGTGTGGCGACCTGGTTGATTACCGAGGGAGCCGGTGACCATCAGCCTCGGAGCGCATGATGGATGACGATGACGAACTCTGTCTCTGCTTCCATGTCACGCGGCGCAAGGTTGTGCAGTTCATCCGCGTGAACCGACCGAAGCTGACCAGCCAATTGTCAGAGTGCTACGGCGCCGGGACAGGCTGCGGCTGGTGCCGACCATTCTTACAGCGGTTGATGGAACAAGAAGATCCCACCTCCGTTGATCTACCATCCGCCGATTGCTATGCAGCCGATCGCCGCGAGTATCGAAAGAACAAAGATGTTTGACGTAGGATGGGTCAAACCGGCTAAACAAAGTGCCGCCCTGATCAGCCTTATGCTATGTAGGATGGGTCAAACCGGCCCCGACAAAGTCCGACCTTGATCAGCCTTACGCCGGCTAAGCGCATCGGTGCATCCACAAGCCAACGACCGCCGGCGCCGACCCATCGCCGCACTCCGAGCTATGTGGCTGTGTAGGATGGGTCAAACCGGCCCCGACAAAGTCCGACCTTGATCAGCCTTATGCCGGCCAAGCGCATCGGTGCATCCACAAGCCAACGACCGCCGGCGCCGACCCATCGCCGCACTCCGAGCTATGTGGCTATGTAGGATGGGTCAAACCGGCCCCGACAAAGTCCGACCTTGATCAGCCTTATGCCGGCCAAGCGCATCGGTGCATCCACAAGCCAACGACCGCCGGCGCCGACCCATCGCCGCATGAACCCTTTTCCAACGCTACCAATCAATTGCTGTGGGAAAATACTCGTCAATCAGCTCCTGATAGAACGGGCGCAGCTCGCCAACATCGGGCCGATGGTCACTTTTGGAGTAAAGATCGTACCCATTGAAACGCCGAACCCACTCGAACATTTCCTGGTCACGATCGTCAAACAGGTACTCGTAATCTCGCTCGCGATGGGCCGCGTAAAACGAGTGATAGCGAATCATGTAGAGTGCTTCGATCGGCAGATAGTCTTTCACGACGTGATACAGGTACTCATCGTGTCCCCATGACATCATGACCCGATCCAGTCCCGTGTTCGGCTCATAAACACCCAACTTGCTGGAGTACCGGTCATCATTCCAATCGGGATTGAGCTGAAAGAAGTCGTAGTAAACGACCTTCGGCGAATAGGCGCAGCCTACGGGAAAGGTGTCACCCACGACCGCCCACTGCGGTTCCCCCATCAGGCAGAGGATCTTTCCCAGATCGTGGATCAACCCAGCCAGGATGAACCAACGCGGATGACCGTCGGCACGAATCGCCTCAGCCGTCTGTAACAGGTGCTCGATTTGCGACAGGTCGGTATCGGGATCGCTGTCATCGACCAACGTGTTCAGATACTCCATCGCCTCCCAGATACCCATCCGCTTGTGGCGCAGCGGAAGGTATTGATGTCGCTTTGCGTTGACGAACTCGAACGTTTGCAGCGAGTGATTGAGTCGATAGAACTCTTTCACACTTGGGCGAGCTTCCGCATCGTAGTTACGAAAATCTTCCGCCTTCTTGTTGGGGTCGGTCGCGACAAATGGCTTCTGCGACTGCTCGCGCGGTGTGGTTTCGGACGTCGTGGAATCCGGATCCGGGTATCGACGAAGCAAGTCGTCCTCCCATTCGTCGAGATCATGCAAAGGATTCTGATCGCTCATCAAGCATCTCCACTGTATCGGCCGCGGTGCGTTCGTACCCGGTTTTCACCGGTCCCGTCAGCTTGTTCTAGGCAGAATGATGTTGGGCAGAATGATGAGTAGAATTCGCCTTCGACAAGCACTTTTGGCCCATCGCCATGCGAAGGTCATCATTCTGCCCTTCATCATTCTGCCAAATCTATACTGCAACTGTTAAGGCGTCACGCGCCCGCGACTTCGGCCGCCTTGTAGACCACTTGAGCTTTGCGAAAGCCGATCCGTTCGTACAGTCGCACGGCGGCGGTGTTGTCGGTGGTCACTTCCAGATGCATGCGAGTCAAACCAGCTTTGCGAAAGCCTTCGGCCGCACGTCGCAGCAAGATCGAACCGAGCCCTTTGCTGCGGTGGGCCGGATCGATGCCAAGGTTCTGGACGGCGCCCCAGCCCTCGATTTGAAGTCCCTGAATCGTGCCGACTGGTTGCGGACGACCCGATTCGGGATCGCGGAATCGGCACAGCCAGGTTGCTTCGGGGACGAACCCGGCCCGAGAAGTGATTTCGCGCATCAGGCGGAGGCAGCCGTCGCGACGCCCGAGACAGGGAAAGACGTTGGCGTCAAGTTCGCTACGAAAGCTCTGATACTTGGCGATCGCGTGTTCTCTGAGCAGCTCACTGGAATAGGAGAGCAGCTCGTACCCAGGCGGAACGGCGAGCGATGGAGGGACGGAGTCGGAGAGGTCGAACTCCATGCGAAATCGTTTGAAATAGGTCAGTCCCATCGGCGATCCCGGCGACGACAGCATCCACTCTCAAGACCATTCGGGCCTGCCGAAGGAGGAGGGCCAACTGCCCGATCTTGAGCAATACCTTGATCTTAGCACGAAAGAGCGGACCGGCGGAGAAATGGCCGCCGCCGAGCGTCGATCCGGCCCCCGGAATCCGAATCGCCAAGAGCAGCACTCGAGCCTATACGTCGCGCGAGCCCACACAGCCTCGACGCGAACCGGTCAGGCGTCGAAGGGGTCAGGAAGAGGGTCAGCCGAAGGTTCGACCTGCCTTGCGGAGCACCTACCATTGGACAGGGGCACAAAGGGTACTAGAATCTGACTTATCAGCATCCGTAGCTCAATTGGATAGAGCATCGGTCTTCGGAACCGAGGGTTGGGGGTTCGAATCCCTCCGGGTGTACTCT
>CAVOND010000022.1:0-737397 GCA_963697195.1 Pirellulaceae bacterium | reverse complement strand
AAGCAATCAGAGCACCAAGGAATGTTGTGACAGCACGAATCCAATCAACGACGTAATCGAGTGCATCAGCGGACCCGTTGGATTGCGTTTTCATAATGAAGCAGTTTCTTTAGATGAATGACTCCGGCCCACTTGGACATGGCTTGGCGAGCTGCTTTTTAATCAGTCGTTCATTTGGATCGGGCTAACGAAACTGGAGGGTTTGAGCGCAAGCACCGAACATTCCATGTGGTTTAGTATCGTTTCGGCCGTATTGCCCATGATCATGCCCGCTACTCCGCTGCGCGCCACGGTTCCCATGACGACAAGATCAACACCATTCTGCTGAATGAATGCCGAAATGCTCTCGGGAACTGTGCCCTTGATTAGGTGCACATTATCTGTGTCAACGCTGCTGTCGTGCCGAAGAAGGAACCTATCCAATCGCGTGGTGATTTCATGAAGGCGGGCTTTTGCCATCGCCTCAAACTCATGCGAGTCCATCCGGTGTTTTAGAAACAATTCGTCATAGTCCCACCACGCGTGAGCGATCGAGAAAACGCCACCATGGAAATGGCTGATTGACTTGGCTAACTCGAATACTTTGTCGTTGAGTTCTGCATCGAGAGTGTCATCGCTTGATGTATCGACGCAACCGAGCACATGCTGAAATTGGGGTTTGGTCGGCTCAACCAACCAAACGGCGCAGGGGCATTTGCGAAGCAATCGCATGCTAGTGTTGCCGAAGAATCCCTGCCGGCGACTCTCTTTTCCCTTGTTGACGCGAAGCACCAAATCGTGACTTTCCCGTATCACTTCTCGAATGATCTCCACCGACGTTTTTCCGTGCAGAACCTTTGCTTGAACGTCGACTCCTTGATCGCGGATCGTTGCAATCATTGCTTCGAGTTTCTCCTGCTTCTCTTGACTCATCAGCTCACGCACGTGTTCGTGATCTTTCATCGTCAGCCGAACGGTCCACGGAAACTCGGGAACAACGTCAACAATCTTCAGAGACGCGCCGTTGTGGGAGGCGATCTCCACCGCTTCGTCAACGATACGATGGCTGTCGAACCTGGTGTCAGTGGCGACCAGGATGTTTTTGAATCGTTCCATGGTGAATCGTCCTTCAGTGAGCGTCTGGGTAAAGGCTTGCGGGCAAGTTTTGTGCCAGTTATGAGTGCCTATCGAATTCGGCACGGATTTTGCGATCTTCACGGTCGCCGGGCCGCGGACGTAGCGATGGCCTCTAGAACTTGGAGACAAATGATGACCAAAGACGCACTCAACGAGCGTAGACAGGCTTTGGAGGATGAGTTTTTCCACCGAGTCGACGAGAAGCTCTTGACCGACATGAAGGCGAAGACTGCGGCGGAATCCAATCGGAAGCGGCTCGAAGCGGCAACAGGGATCACCAATTCCGACTTGTTGGACGAACTCCTTGCCGCCGGTGCGTCAGCCGAAGCGGTTTCGGCAATCTCATTAGTTCCGTTGATCCTGGTCGCGTGGGCTAGTGGAAAAGTGGAGCCGGAAGAACGCGAACAGGTTCTGAAGGCGGCAAGTGACCATGGAATCACGAGCGATACCCCGGCTGCACAACTACTTGAACACTGGTTGGAAAGAAAACCGTAACCGGGAACTCGGCGCGACATGGAAACACTACATCGCCGCTGTCGTAGCACAGATGGGTGCCGAGTCACGCGCGGCGCTGAGAACCGACATTATCGGAAGGGCCACCGCTGTCGCTACCGCTGCTGGTGGACTGCTAGGGTTCGGCAGATCTCAATCGACGAGAAACACGTTATCGCTGAACTTGAAAAGGCGTTGACGCCCTAGCTCGACAATACCGCGACGATGGCAAGTCGCCCCAGGCGGATGCTTTCCAAACGCGGCAGACGACCGAGCGATCGTCGTTGCCGCTATCAAGACCGTCGCGGAAGTGATGTCCATTTCCAACTCGTGAACAATTGAGAAGTCGAAAGTCTAGCCCGACATGTTGGTATTCAGCGACTCTGAGCAAAGTGAGCGGCGGTTTTGTGCGAAATCGCCCACTGTGCAAGCCGAGACCATATGGAGTTGTTCAAGGTAATCGTCGCTCCTGACTTCTTCGGTAGTGGATCTTGCCAAAGACCCAGAGTTTGAGGGATCTTTAGCAAGATCCACTACGGAGCTTCGACGCATTCCCGCTTGGGCTGGTCGATTTTCATCAATCGCCGATTGCGATCAAGCGTGTCGGCGTGCCGCTGACAGACAGTGTTGCTTCGGGCTGAAAATCGGAAAGTGAGACGATCCCCAGCGTTGAGTCGGCCGGGTTGCTGATCACGACGCGGCGTCGACTTGGCAACACTGCCAGTTCGTGGTGCCCCGAGTGTCCCTCGATTTGATTGCGTCCGACGGGCAGCGTTTTGACTAATGCCGGGTCATTGAATTGGCCATCACCATCGGAATCCAAGTTGATCACCAGCATGGTATCTGATTCCGGTAATGCTTTGTTTTCGCGAAACATGATCGCTAGGCTTTGCCCACTTCGAGAGACGACGGTGGTCGGAGTTGTCAGAGAATCTCCTTCGGAAAGTTCAATGGGCAGCTCAGTCACCTCGGGTGAAACACTCGACGCATCAAGCACGCACAGCTTCGCATCGTCGCCTTTGCCGGAGACAAACAAGACGTGCTTGCCCAAGTTGGCAAATGCGCCGGTTCGCAGTGGTTTGTCGTTCGCGTCCTTTCCTAGCGACAGGTGATGAACCACGATGGATTCTGTATCATCATCGACTTCTCGATCCGCTTCGACCCAACACACGCCATCAGCGGGCGCGAAGAAGACTTTGCCGGAGTTCGTCGTCGCTCCGTGCAACATGCCTGAGGGACACTGGATCGAGTAGCGTTTGCCTTTGTTGTCACTGAGCCCCACCACGTCGACTCGGCCGCAATCATCGCCTGCCGGAGCGATCCATGTCGCGTAGGCAACGCAGTCTTCCACCACCGCCAACGTGATGTGTCCGTTGCCTCCGTCGTGGAACGTCGCGGTATGCTTAGCCGATCGAATTTGCGGCGCACTTGTGACCGTAAATCCGTTTTTCTTGTCGTTGGCCAAGACGATTGACGCACCGTATCGGTACACGTGCGCCGGATTGCCTTGATCGGCGTCGATGCGACTTTGCAGAACACTTGGCGAATGTTCCAGCCGCCAATGCGAGTGGTCGCCGTGCGACTCTTCGACCGCGCCCGATTCGATCGCGACCCAGCCGCTGCCGATGGTGCCGTCGGCGTGATCGTGGACGCCAACCACAATCAATCCCGCATCGGATTGCATTTGCACCAAATTCTGCTCAGCGATGTCGAGCATCGGGAAGCCTTCGATGGATTCTTCCTGGATCGACCAACCATCGGCGGACTTTTTCAAGTCGCCCCAGCGAACGGTTGCAGCGGAGTCGTCTTGCCAGAAAAGCCGAGCGACTGTTCGGCCTTGAGCGGAAACCTCCGAGGTCATCACCGCCGCCAAGACGAAGAGAGTGAGCAGAAGTTTATTCATGAAAGTCATTTTGTTTTGTGTTGAAGTGGTTGAATGGATCGAGGCGGAAGCTCGATGGACTGGGTTGACTTTTGAGTCAGTGGTTTCAAACGCTGCGTCTTTGTGAATCGCTGCATTAACTTTGGATCCAGAATCCAGCCGCCGTCACTGACCGATTCCAGCGACACGAAGTACTCGGCCGGTTGCGGATCAGGCAAATCGACGAACCGGGCTTTCCCATCGGCGGACGTAATCGCCCTCGCGACGATGGGACCGTTCTCGGTTCCATGCAACTGCACGTGAACATTGGCGACGGGATCGGATTGATAGACCACCTTGATCGAGGGAGCGTCTTCGGGCGGTGCCGGCGGCAATGCGTCACTGCAGCCCGCGATCGTTCCGCAAAATAGCGCAGCCATGGTCGCAACGATGGTTTTCATCACGGCAACTCCACGACTTCACGACCATCACGCGAAAACAAGGCGTGATACAGATCGCGATCGGTCGAATCGGTCAGGAATTGAACGCTGCCGTCGAGCATGGCGTGCAGACTGCCGCCGGTGTGGTACGAACGCGATGAATAGAAGCCGCGACCGTGGACCCCAATGTCGGGAATCCGGGAATTCGGCGTCATATATCCATTGATCACGGTAGAGTAGGGCACGCCACGAATCCACGAGGCGCCTCGGTTGCCGGTATAGGATGTGATCTTGGCAGGAAAGACGGTGTCCAGATCCGGGTTTTGAATCAGCACGCCGCCATCAAGGAATCCGGGATTCGGAGCGACGTTGCCACTCGTTCCGCCCCAGTTCGCGATGCGCCGATGCGGTCCGTTGGGCGTCGGTTCGGTTAAGCCGCTGGTCTGATCGCCCAGCACCGTTTCAGCCAGCAACACGGTGTGGCTGGTGCCATCGAGGCAATCTCGGAAACCAGCCCATGAATCCGTCCAGACCATTCCGTCCGTTCGGTAACGATCATCATAATGAGTGTCTGTGCCGCTTCCGTAGCTGAACATGTAACTGAGGCCGGCGGAGTATCCTGACGCACGATCGTTGAACGTGGTCCCAAACTTGGCGTCACCAACATCGCTGGGGCAAAGGAACGTGGGCACGACTTTTTCGACGGCATCACGCAGCTCAGGATTGAACCGTGCCATCCACGGCGGACCGAGCAACAGCGGTTTGTCAAAGTCGATCAGCTCGCTCAGTCCGGCCTGTTCGATGTACGGTAGGATCCGAGCTTGCACGCTGTAGCTGCTGGAACCCGTCATAGCGGGAATTTTTTTAAACGTGCTTTCGTAGTTGTGAGTCGCCAGTGCGATTTGCTTCAGGTTGTTGCTGCATGACATTCGCCGCGCGGCCTCGCGTGCCGCTTGGACGGCGGGCAACAGTAATCCGACAAGGATGCCGATGATGGCGATCACGACGAGCAGTTCAACGAGTGTGAACGCGCTGCGGGTGTTGGTTGATGGTTGGGTTTTCATGGATTGAATCTAGATCGAATGATGGAAAGATGAAAAAGAGCCTGTCAAAACAGCTTCGCGTGCGGCGCGCACCGATAGACACGGGTTTGGTCGGACCGAGTGTCGCGCGAATACGCGCACGCACACGAAGCAAAACGAGTCGATGCACCAGCACCATCGTCCAGCACCGATTCTCATTCGAGATCGATCCCGTCAGGACATACCTGCAGGCCACATTCACGATTGAGCGATCATGCGTCAGGGTTCGCAGGGCGAATCAAACAGCGAAGAAAAGATCTATCGCAGGCGGGCCACGTAGAGGTGGCCAAGAGATGGACGGACGAGCGAAGACCGCTGTCGATCGACAAACGAAAAGCTCGCAAACGGCGTCTAAAACGAGGTCAGGACCATTATGATCAACGACACCGCTGGGCGCGGCCAGCGACTGACAGATGTGACATGTGTCCGAATCGTGCGTCGGCGGCTGATCCGGTTTTTCATCTTCGCTGGGTGTCGTAGCATAGCCATGCGGATGACCACCGCAGGAATGAACGACATTGGAACTGCAAGCGTCGCTTTCATCCGAAGCATGACCGCAGTGATCGTCGCAAGTCGCCACGTGCATCCAGGCTGGCGCGTGCCCAAAGGCGATCACGCAGCACAATATGCTCGTCAAGAAGGGTCGAACCAGCGAAGTCATCGTGGACGTTCGTATTTAAAAAATAAGGTGAGTTGCAAAATGGTCCGACCAAAGATCATTGCTGCACGTTACGGTCGCAATTGACAATTGGTTCGTCAAGTTGCCTGAGAAAAAATGCGAGTAAAGATGCGAGTAAAGATTTGATGAAGCGACTTCGATCACTAGAAATCTTCGATCACCACGCGGTCGTTGCGTCCCGCCAATGCTCGGAAAATTTGAATGTCCACCTCGGTCGGGATTGCTCGTGTGGAACCGTCCATGAGGAGGAAATGCGCACCGCCAAAATGCGGCCCCCAAAAGCCGCCGGGACTTCCCGTTGATGAGTTCGGTCCGCCGGAACGAACGTGAACGGTGACCATCGTGATCGCGGGTCGAACCGTGTCGCCAACCGCTTGCCCACGTTGGCCAGCGACGTCAGCCGAAAAAACCGTCTGACCGCCTGGGATCACACCCGCCCATCCGTTGGGAGAAAACATGCTTGAACGTTCTCCCATTCCAATCGTGTTCGAGGTGCCGTCGAGAATGTCTCGGTGCCGGATCGCTTTGTTGCGATGAAACATTCCATTGAACGGCTGCTCTTCGTATCTCGCCAAATAGCTGCCCGTCGGCCCGTTGCCCGTGGGGTCCGCGCCGCCCAGCAACCCGACGTAACTCGTTGCCGCCAAGTCGTCGATTCCAATCGTTGTCGGCCACACAGAAACCGGGTCCGTCCACGTGTCACTGGGGCAACGGTAGCTCGGCACGTCCGCCGATCGTGCGGCCTGGTTCGCGGGGTCGGTGATCGGCAAGTTGAAATTGATTTGCTCGTACAGACCAGACTCTTCCATCTGTGGCAGCATCATCGCCAACGCGCTCCAGCCCGGCCCGATCTCAGGAACCGGATCGTTGCTGCCACCGGGCCAAGGGCCTGTGACCTGGGAAACGAAACCGGGTGGGAAGGTTCGGTAGGTCGATTCGTAGTTGTGAAGGGCCAACCCGATTTGTTTCAAGTTGTTCTTGCACTGCATCGAGCGGGCTGACCCTCTAGCGGCCTGAACGGCCGGCAGCAGCAGGCTGACCAGGATGCCAATGATGGTAATGACGACAAGAAGTTCGACAAGCGTAAACGCGGGCCGGCGGTGCGGCGATCCGGCGGAAGATCGAAGGGACTCGCAAAAAGAACAACGAACGGATAGAGCAGCCATGGATAAGGTCTCCAGCAAAGCGGGCACACGGAAAGATGATCAAACCCCGGAACGTTCCGGAGCGAGGATCGGCGTGGCTGGCTAGAGGGCACGATGGCCCGTCGCTGGCTGCGTCGGCACTGAAAAAACGCTTGTTGCGAGTCAGTCTCAACTAGTGTTTGCAGGGCCGCGAATTTCCGCAAGCCCCGTAGTGAAAAATCTTTCAGTCCGTAAATTGCGGGCATGAAAACACTCAATCTTGCCAGACCCGACGACTGGCATGTCCACGTCCGCGACGCCGACATGCTGCGGCTGGTCGTTCCGGATACCGCAAAACGGTTTGGCCGCGCGATCATCATGCCCAACCTGAACCCGCCCGTGACCACGACAGCACTGGCTGGTCAGTATCGCGACGCATTCTGGATGCCGTTCCGTTGGGCTGCGATTTTGAACCACTGATGACCCTGTATCTGACCGAAGAAACGCGGGCGGAGGAAATCGCCCTGGCGAAGCGAAGCCGGTTCGTGCATGGAGTGAAATGGTATCCCGCCGGTGCGACCACTCACGCGCAATTCGGGGTCTCCGCCATTGCCCAATGCTTCCCTGTCTTGGCGGCGATGGAAGAACATGATTTGCCGCTGTTGATCCACGCTGAAACGACCGATCCTGATGTCGACATCTTCGACCGTGAAGCCGTGTTCATCGAGCGCGTGCTGACTCCCGTGATCGCTCGCTTTCCCAACCTGCGAGTGGTCATTGAACATTTGACGACGAAGTATGCCGTTGAATTCATCAAGAGTGCTTCCACGCGGATCGCCGGGACCATCACGGCTCATCATCTCTTGTTGAATCGAACTGCCATGTTCGCCGGCGGCTTGCGACCGCACCTGTATTGTTTGCCGGTGTTGAAAAGAGAAGAGCATCGCAGCGCGCTGGTCGACGCGGCAACGAGTGGTGATCCACGTTTCTTCCTGGGAACGGACAGTGCACCGCACCCGCGTGAGGCTAAAGAAGCCGCCTGTGGCTGCGCCGGGATATACACTGCAAATGCTGCGATTGTCCGTTCCTCCACTGGCGATGACGTTGATCGAGAAGTTTTGGCCAGGCCCGTTGTCGGTGGTGCTCGAAAAACAACCTTGCGTCCCCGATATTGTCACCGCCGGATTGTCGAGTGTCGCGATCCGCTGCCCGGCTCATGATCTGGCAAGAGAATTGATCGAAGCTGCTGGCGTACCTGTCGCCGCCCCCAGCGCAAACCGATTCGGATCAGTTAGCCCGACAACAGCCGCCATGTCATTGAAAAATTTGGAGACGAATTGCCGATCGTACTCGACGATGGACCATGCCGCGTCGGAGTGGAATCGACCGTTGTATCATTCGTTGATTCGCCGGATGGTTGTCCGACCCTGTTGCGGCCCGGCGGGATCACGCTAGAAGCAATCGAAGACGTCGTTGGAAAAGTCAGAATCCGTATGCACGAAGAGTCGCGTCCCACGTCTCCTGGGCAACTGCTACGTCACTACTCACCCACGACACCACTGGTACTAGCGGCGGAAGACGAACATACAGCGGACGAGTTGAAAGGCAAACTGAAGGTAGGCTTGTTGAGCTTCCAGAAAGCAATTTTTCGGAGTGATCGTTTCGTCGCTATCGAGGTGCTTTCCGAACAAGGATGTCTGCGGGAAGCTGCGGTAAATCTTTTTGCCGCGATGAGACGCCTCGATGCAATGGCCTTGGACCTCATCGTCGCCCGCCCCGTTCCCGAAGTTGAACTGGGCCGCGCTATCATGGACCGCCTACGTCGCGCAGCAGCGCGATGAGCATCGATATCCCATTCGGGTCGTGTTCAATCTTTTTCCGGCAAAGGAACTCGATTGATCGTTGCTTTTTGAATCGCCTTCGAATCAGCGTAACCAGTAAAGCTTCACTGACCGGACAAACCCCGTTTCTCACAAGCAGATAGTACGCTGAAGCCGAATGCGATCGATAGTCAGATGACCCGGATAAAGGCGCTTGTGCTCTGTTTCGGTGGGTCGCGACAGAATTGGTGCGAGGAAACATCGCGATTTGCAGGGCCAAACGTGGTTCTCAACTGGAGCGAAAGGGAGGTCGCTACGGCTCCTAACCCAAACCGGCTAAGACACAGAGAACGTAAGAATTCTGGCCCAGAAACCGAAATCCGGCCGCGAGTGCCGGCCAGTGTGTTCTCGGATGTCTGAGACGAGTGAGAAACCGCCGCGACGATCGTTGACGCAAGTGGTTGCTGGATAACGGGATAAAACGAAAAAAGGCCGACGTGGAGCACACGTCGGCTTTTCGTCTACCGTTGGGTCGGAAAGTGTTCCAACCTTTCAGAGAAGTTGCGGGAGCCGGATTCGAACCGACGACCTCGAGGTTATGAGCCTCGCGAGCTACCGGGCTGCTCCATCCCGCGGTGTTTTTTGTCAAGTCTCAAGCTGTTATCGGAAAAGGTTTCCAAAGTGTCAAGGGTCCCTCACCCGCATCTGCTCAGCTTCCGCTAATCGCTTCTGAGCTCGACCGGTTGCAACGGTTCTGGCGACTGTCGGTACCTGAGGAAGTTTTGGTGATCTTCCCCTGATCGCGGGCAAAGCGATCTCCGCCGGGAGCTGTCGTCTGCTTCGGGACGATCGTCGGGGGGCAGCCGACTGCACTGGATCAGCACGAACAATGTGCCGAGTTTTCATTTGTTTGGAGATCGTCACCAACCAAATGGTTCGCATTGGAGTGCAAATTTCCTTATTCTATAACTAGTGATAGAAAATCCTCCGGGGTCCCAATTGACGGGCTCAATCGTCGGCTGAAATTTTCCTTATTCATTCGCCCTTCTTGTCTCTTCCGAATTCGCGCTCACGCCTGGTCGCAGCAGTCTAACGGGGATCGATCGCGCACCGATGTCACACGCCGACTTTCATCGCAGCTCGTCCGCAGGCGAGGCGCCCGACGCTGGCCTGACACCGGCTTCCGGCGCAATGCCTTCCTCGCCACCGACGCCCCCTCCACCGCCTGCGCCTCCACCAACTGTTGCGGCAGTGGGTCAGGCTCCGGTTCCACCACCACCTCCGCCGCGATCCACCTTGCCCCCGCTGCGTCCGGCGCCGGAACCGAAGGTCGCAACGGGCGTCGGATCGGCTAAAGGTCTTCGTTGGCGGGGTGAGCTGACCGACGTGGCGCGTCCTGACAATCGCGGGACGGCTCAAGCCAGCACCACCGACCCGGACGCCGCACCGCCTCACGATGACGAGGATTCGACGACCAAGGATCGTGTCACGCGCGAGGCACCTCCTTGGCTGGTCAGCATGGTGCTGCACCTGATCCTGTTGTTGATCCTGGCCCTGATCAGCACGCCGGCCGGAAGCAGTCTTGGCCGCGTGATGTTGAGCATCGGCCAGAGCGATCAAGAGACGCCATCGGAGCTGACCGAGTTCTCCATTTCGTCCGATGACATGCTCAACGATGCAGAAGTGTTGCAAGACGCCGAGGCGGACGTTGATTTGTCGAACGTGTTTGAAGCCTTCGAAATGGATGAGATGGAAGAGATCACACCGGTTGAGCTCGGCTCGGGACCGGAGTTGGCAGCAGTGCGGCCGATGTTCGAAGGTCGATCCGGGGCGATGAAGAAGGCGTTGTTGGAAATCTATGGTGGCACGCCGGAAACTCAGGAAGCGGTCCGACGCGGACTGGAATGGCTCAAACGCAATCAGCAACGCAACGGCGGCTGGAGTATGCGTGGTCCGTTCTCTGACGGCGCGCTGACGGAGAACGACGCCGCCGCAACCGCGATGGCACTGCTTGCTTTCTTGGGTGACGGGCACACACACCTCAGCGGCGACTACACCACGGAAGTGGAAAAAGGAATCAAGTACCTGGTCGGCATGCAGGACCGCAGCGGGTTCTTCGCTCGTTCGTCACGCAGCCATGAAAAGATGTACGCCCAAGCTCAGGCCACGATCGCGATCTGCGAACTCTACGGCATGACCAAGGATTCCTGGCTTCGCGATCGCGCTCAACTCGCACTCGATTTTGCGATGAAAGCTCAATCGGAACAGGGCGGATGGCGGTACGAGCCGAGGTTCGACTCCGATACGAGCGTGACCGGCTGGTTCGTGATGGCGCTGGAAAGCGGCAAGGCCGCTGGTTTGGAGGTGGATATCTCCGTGCTGTTGAAGGTCAACGATTATTTGGATACCGCTTCGTCCTTCGACGGCGCCGGCTACGGTTATCAGGCGCGCACCGACCCGACACCCGCGATGACCGCTGAGGGCTTGCTCTGTCGCCAATACATCAGCTGGCAACGGTCTCATCCCCCGTTGATCCACGGGATTGAAGCGCTGTTGCTCGACGCGCCGTTTGATCTCGCCGACCGCGACGTTTACTACTGGTACTATGCCACTCAGGTGCTGCATCACTTCGGCGGATCCCCATGGCGCGAATGGAACCAGGTGATGCGAGTGGAGCTTCCCAAGGCCCAGGTCACGGGAGGACGCGAGGACGGAAGTTGGGCGCCGCAGATGGATCGATGGGGACGCAACTCCGGTCGGCTCTACACGACGTGTTTGTCGCTGTACTGCCTGGAAGTCTATTATCGGCACATGCCGTTGTACAAAGCCGACGGCGAGCAGCTTCGATAGGCGACAGGGGTCTGTGGTTTGTCGCCCCGTGAGGGCTCGATCATTCGCCTGGTCAATCGCGGCTACCTGTAGCCGAGGCTCGGACTTTCGGGGCAAAGCGGCGTGGAATGACGGTCTCGGATAGACCGCCCTACAGTCAAGTGGCACGGCGCCAGCTGGCACGATCATTTTTCGCGCCAGGCGGCTGCGATGGCGATCAGGCTTGCCAGGGCGCAGAATCTTGCGGGCCAATCTCCGATGCGCACATAGAGACTCGTGCGAAGATCTTGTTGAGGCGACGCGATCAGCACGCCATTGGCCCCGGTGGCGATCTGGTCGATGACTTGTCCGCGACTATCGATCCACACAGTCGGGCCATTGTTGGCCGCGGACAAAATCGGACGGCGGCAGCCGACCGCCACGAGTTGGGCACAGCGGCGATGATGATCGATGACGCTCGAGTCATCAAACCAGCCATCGTTGGTCACGGTCACAACCACGTCGGGAAGTCCACCGTTTTGACGCAACTGGCGAAGCTGATTCACCGTGACACGTTCGACCGCGGTCTCGATGCATACATTTGGCGAAACAGAAACACCGTTGATCTCGAATCGCTTCGGTCCCGACCCGATCTTCAGGCCCATTTCGGGCGGCACCAGTGATCGCAGTCCAGGAATGTAGGCAAGGATCGGAATGTACTCGCCAAACATCACCAGATGAGTCTTGCCGTACCAGTCCTCGACTTTGCTTTCGGGACTGATGTTGATCACACCGCAAAAGACTTCGGGAGTTTGGCGGTAATGAACGACGCCGGAACCCACCAGCAGGTGCGGTACAGCTTGGCCTGGACGCTCCAGTCGGATGGAATCGAGTAGATAGGCGGCTCGTGACAAAAAATACTCTCGGCTCTCCGCGACACCGCGTTGCAGATCCTCAGGACGCATCGGGGGCGCTTGAGGATCAAAACTTGGCGGAGCGGCCGCATCCGGATCGGCGATCATCCAGGGATTGCCGGCCGTGAACATCGATTCGGGCCAAACGATTGCGTCGACTCGCCCATCGAGTTTGCGAATCGCGTCAATGGTATCCGTCGCGTAGGCTCGAAACATGTCGGCCTCGCGTCCAGGTTGCTGGACATATTCGACCGGTTCGCTGCGCTGCACCAGCGCGAAGACGCCGAGCGCCTTGCCAAGCGGTTGCTGCGATTCGATGCGTCCATACAACAGCGTCGCACCCAACAACGTCACGGCAGCCGCCACATCCAATCTGAATCCGGCCTCTGGCGAACGTTTCCAAAGGGAGCTTGCGATTTGAAACATGGCCGCATTGACCGCTGCAATCACAAACGAGACCCCGTAGGTCCCGAACAGATCCGCGATTTGAATCAGGGCGGGCACATCCGCAAAGGCTTGCCCGAGCATGCATGCCGAGATGCCAGTGAGCATGTAACTGCGAACACACTCCCACCCCGTCCAGGCGACCGCAACGGCGAGAAAAAGTGGTATCTTTCGTGCGACCATCCAGCGAGCGGCGACCAGAAATAACACATGATAGATCGCGAGATAGGCGGCCAGAGCAACCCAGCAGAAGTACATCGCCCAGTGCGCATGGCGCAATCCCTGCAGCGACACCAGCCAGTACAGCGTTGCCAACCCCCAGACCACCAGGTAGCCACGCTTGGGGATCGACACGGTGATCGTCACCAGGTAAACCAGCGGCGACAGCGCAATCATTGCAAGTGGCCACAGCATCCATGGCGGCTGGGCCATCCAGAGCAGCGCCAAGGACAGGCCGGATGCGACGCTCACCCGCCGGAGGGAAATCGATTGATCCGTGCCGTTGTCGTTCATTGCCGGCATCTTACGGAGAATCTTCTGGGGATGGAACGGAAGTTTCCTCCAGCGCGACCGCGTGAGGAAACGTGCCAGCGTTTAGAATGGGGATGGTCGGTTCCACGTGCCGGACAGCGAACCGAGTCCATGTCTCTCCTCTTGACCTAGTCTCCGATGCCACCTTTCGAGTTTTTGGGACCCTATCGGATTGGTGAAACCCTCGGTCGCGGCGGGATGGGGACGGTCTATCGCGCGGTTCACGAAACCACCAAGGAGCCCGTCGCGGTCAAATTGATCGCCGCACACGTGGCCGATGAGATGCGATTTCGACGGCGATTCGATAAGGAAATCGAGACGCTGGTGCGACTTCGTCACGAGGGGATCGTGCGGCTAATCGGCTACGGCGAAGAACAGGGCCAGCTTTTCTATTCGATGGAGCTGGTCGAGGGTGAGTCGCTGCAATCGCGCATCAAACGAGAAAAGAAGATCGATTGGAGAGCAACGATCGACATCGCCATTGAGATTTGTGCGGCATTGAAGCATGCCCACGATATCGGAGTGATCCACCGGGACCTCAAGCCCGCCAACATCATCTTGACGCAAAACGATAACGTCAAGCTCGTCGACTTCGGCATCGCCAAGATCTTTGGCGATGGTGAGCAAACGCTGTTTGGATCGGTCCTTGGCACAGCCGACTACATGGCCCCGGAACAAATCACCAGTTCAGGGATCACGGTCCGCACGGATCTCTATGCGTTGGGAAGCCTGATGTATGCAATGCTGACCGGGCGGCCGCCCTTTCGTGGCAAGAGCACGACCGAGGTGATGGAATCTCTGAAGCATGATCGCCCCGTTCCGCTGGATATCGTCAATCCGGAGTTGCCCGAAGCATTGACTGATTTGGTGCATCAGCTGTTGGAAAAGGATCCAGCCGATCGCCCCCCCACCGCGTTAGCCGTGATGAACCGCTTGAAGGCGATGCGAGCCGGCTTGCAGCGAGCGCAAACGTTGCTCTTACAAGAATCCCCCACCGAGGTTGGTCACGACTCCGATGTCCCGTCCGATACCGATCCATCGGGAATCAAGTCGGGCAGCGAGCTGGCGACGAATGTGACGGAAGATCCCACGGTCATCCGCCGGCCGGCCCCTGGTGATTCGAACGCCGGTGAATCGAACGCCGGTGAATCGAACGCTCGCGAATCGAGCGGCGGACAGGCTTCTCGCGACTCATTCGCCGACGACTCGTCCGGCGGCCCGACGATTCCGACGGAGGTTTCCGATACTCGCAAGAGCAAAACCGTACCTCCTCCTCGTGGAGATCGGCAGAAGCCTCGACACAACGGCACGCACTTTCAAACGGTCAGTGACCATGCATTGCCGGCGTACAATCCGTTCGGTGCCAACGACGGGAAGAGCGTCTGGTCTCACTGGATGGGGGTCGCGGCGATGGTCGGCGTGCTGTTGATCGGGGCAGCGATCATTGTGTATGCGATGCGACCTCCCACAGCAGATCAGCTTTACCTGGCCGCGACCAAAGACGAGGATGCGGGTGCCAGGAAGTCATTCATCAACCGCTTTCCGGAGGATCCTCGCGTCCTCGAGGTACGCGATCTCTACATGGCTGACTATGCAGGAGGTGTATTGAAACGGCTTTCGGCTCAAGACAAATTCGGACTCAAACCGTTGCTCGCCGCTGAGGAGGGATTTGTTGCAGCAATGCAAGGCCGCGAGCAATCGCCGCGCGAATCGAGCGAGCGAATCCAACAATGGCTCAACGCTTTTAACAACGAAGCCAATCGCAGCGACCCGAACTTGGTTCCGCTGATCGACATTGCCGAGTACGAACAGGCGAGGTTGGCGAGAATCGATCCGTCTGGGGCCTTGGATTCGCGTGTCGCCGAGCTGATCAATCAAATTGAAGCGGCAGAACAACTCGATGACCGCGACGAGGCAATCAAGCGACTGAGGGGAATCATTGAGACATTCGAAGGCCAGGACTGGGCGCGCCCCGCGGTGGAGCGGGCACGTCAAGCAATCTGAACGGACGGAATGGTTTTGAGCGAAACACAAATTGCAGGGAGAGGTCGCGTGGAGCAGTGGCTCTGGCAAGCGGCCGACATGGGGGCTTCCGATCTACACCTGGTCGCTCACTATCCACCCATCCGCCGAGAACATGGCGAATTGATTTCGTTGGAGGATGGTGAGCTCGATGCGGAGGCGGTGCGGAACGCGCTGCGTTCAATTTGCGAGCCGGAAAAGTTCGAGCGATTTGAACAGAACCGTAACCTTGATTTCGCACTGGAGCTGACTCGGGATCAGGCGTCCGACGGCTTGCCAACGCGACAACGATTCCGAGTGAACTATTTCTACAGTGGCGAGAACGCCGGCGCTTGCATTCGCGTCATTCCGGCGGTGATTCCGGATTTCGCCTGGTCCAACTTTCCGTTGGAACTTGCGGAAAAGATCGCGTCGTTTCGAAACGGCCTGGTTGTCTTCTCCGGAGTCACGGGCTCAGGCAAGACGACCTCGATGGCGATGATGATCAAGCGATTGATCGAGCAAGGCGGGATGCGAATCGTCACCATCGAGGATCCGATCGAGTATCGCTTCCCACGATCCGGTTCCTCGGTGATCTCCCAGCGCGAGGTTGGTCGTGACGTGGGATCGTTTGCCGAAGGTCTGAAGTATGCAATGCGACAGGATCCCGACATCATCCTGGTCGGCGAGATTCGTGATCAGGAGACTGCACGCATGGCGTTGAGCGCTGCGGAAACGGGACACCTGGTGCTGACCACCCTGCACACGCGAGATGCGAAGGGAGCGGTGACTCGCCTGATTGATCTATTTCCAACCCACAATCACAGCGAATCTTGTTCGATGTTGTCGATCGGCCTGCGCACCGTGATCAGTCAGCACTTGCTGCCCAGCATTTACTCGGGCGAGAAACGTGAACTGGCACTCGAGGTGATGTTGAATACCAATCCAGTGGCGGCCGCCATTCGAATGGGGCGCGTTGACAGTCTCGATAATTCCATTCTGACCGGTCGCAAAGAAGGCATGATTGCTTTGGATGAATCGATCAAGCGGCTGTATCGCGAGGAGCGGATATCGCAATCAACCGCCGAGCGATTCATCAGTGACAAGGATTTGCTCAGGCGGTCCTGATCGTGATCGACCAGCGGCCGGACGGCGCCGGCGGTGCTTGTGTACCACAGGCACGCATAGGCTGTGAATTGATTGCCGTTCCTACCGTAGGTCCGCCTTTCCAAGGCGGATACCCGCAGCTTTGCTGCGGTTCGTGCGAGTCTCGGAGAGGGTGTGAAGATACTGTGCTTGCTACCGTAGGTCCGCCTTTCCAGGCGGATACCCGCAGCTTTGCTGCGGTTCGTGCGAGTCTCGGAGAGGGTGTGAAGATATTGTGCTTGCTACCGTAGGTCCGCCTTTCCAAGGCGGACACCCGCAGCTTTGCTGCGGTTCGTGCGAGTCTCGGAGAGACTCGCCTACAGTAATGAACCGCGGTTCAATTTGTTCACTGCCTTGGAGTGCCGACATGTCCATTGCCGTTACAAATCGATCGGCTCCGGTGGCGGTGCGGGCGCGGGTGGCTCAGGCGCCTGCGGCTCGGGTGCCTGCGGCTTTGGCGCCGGTGGCTCCGGTGCTGCTGGCGCTGGCTCTTCATTCGACCCGCGGCGATTGCGAAACAGGGAACGATCGCGGAGTCGTTCGCGCAGACTGGGAAGCAGTCCGCGGTCCTCCTCCGACTCTTCGGGCTGCTCAGCGCCATCTTCGGCACGATCTTCGGCACGCTGCTCGGCACGCTGGCGGAGGCCTTCGAGAATCCCGCCGACCACATCGACCGCGCCGGAAACCACTTCATTCACCGTCTCTTCCGCGACTTCATCCGGGCCATCCCCCTTGATCAGCCCCTGAATCGATTTGACCAGCCCACCGCTGCTGGCCAGTTCCACCTTCGGTTCGTCCAGTGTTCCGGTGATGGCCAGCACGATTGGATCCTTGGTAAATCGTTGGACCAGTGCCTGGCCTCCGAGCAATTCATCAGGAAGCTTGACGGCGAGTTTCAAGTCAAGCGTTTCATCGAGCCCGACGGAGCCCGACGACATGAACTCCACCGCCGATTCACCATGGGGAAGCAGCAACGCCAGCCCTTCGTGGCGGACGCGGCCGTCGATGACCTGAAAACTGACGACTAGATCCTTCGCGACAGTCAAGCGATCCGGTGCGCCGATGCCAACGAACTTGAGCACAAGATCGCTCACGCCTTTGGCGATCGTGTTCCGCAAGCCCACACTGGCCTGATGAAGTTGGAGTTCGCCTTCGATGTGGATCGCTTGGTCTTGACCAGGCCGCTCGGGCCCAATTGGAATCTGAAACCGTTCGAGCCGAAGCGAGAACTCGCCTTCCGCATCCACTTCATCGGCCAAGAGCGGCGCGATTAGTTGCAATCCTTGCCCGCAGAGCTGCGGTGTGATTCGTTGATGGTCAAAAACCGTTGCGGGATCGACTCGCAAGACGGAACCGTCGTCTTGCCGCTGGAGTCGCACCATGAGCTGGATATGTCGGAGGTCAATCGGCGGCTCCGACGACATCGGAGTGCGTACCACGATGGTGGCGTTATTGATCTCGGCAGTCAGGTTCGGCAACTCGATCGAGCTGTGTTGCTGACTTGGGCTTCTCGGCGTTGGGTTGCTCCGCCTTGGCATTCAACTTTTCTGGATCGACGAGTACGTTGATTTTGGGGTCTTCGAAGCGAAACGTTCCAAGATCTGGACGCGAGATCAACAGCCCAAGCCAAGAGCGGTCCGCCTGAATCTGCGTTACCTCAATCTGCGTCGCATCGTCTTTCGATCGGATCTGCAACCCCGACAGCGATAGGGGCGAAACATAGCCGAATGACGCATTGGTGCTGGTCACGGCGATGTCGTCGCTGCCGACGATCGCGTTGAGCAGGCGATCGCGGAGCGTGGTTTTGGCAAGCAACCAGGGAATGGATGCAACGATGATGACCGCCAACACGATCAAGACGAGCCAGGGACGCCGCTTGCTGGAGGTCGCTGCGGATGCGGGGGCTTGGGTCATGGGTGCCGATTGACTGAGTTTGCGTTGGAATCGCCAGCCGTACGCCAGGCTTTCCAGCCTGACATACACCGTACGTCAGGCTTTCCAGCCTGACACAACATCGCGTCTGCCAGGCATCGAGCAGGTCAGCCTGGAAAGGCCAACGTACGACGCTGGCGGTGATACGCGGAAAGCAGGTCAGCCTGGAAAGGCTAACGTACGACGCTGGGACTGATAAGATTGTGATTCTACATCGAATTTTTGCCCGCTGGCTTCCAACAGGACGATTCCCCGCCATGTTGAACCGAATCTCCCCGAGGTGTCTGATTGGCTTGTTCGCCTGGATGCTCTTGGTCGTCCCTGGTGTGGCGGCCGACCGAGCCAATATCGTGCTGATCCTTGCCGACGACTTGGGGTATGGAGACCTGCATTGTTACGGGCGAGCGGATATTCAAACGCCCGTGCTCGATCGCTTGGCCATTCAAGGCGTGCGGTTTACCAATCACTATGCCAATGGTCCGGAATGCACACCGACTCGGACCGCGCTGTTGACGGGGCGTTATCAGCAGTGGGTCGGCGGATTGGAGTGTGCGATTGGAACCGGAAACGTGGGCCGCTACGACGACGCGATTCGACTTCGGGAGCAGAACGATTTGGGGCTGCCGACCGAGCAACAGACGATCGTGCGTTTACTGAAAGACGCTGGCTATCACACCGCGATCACCGGAAAGTGGCACCTCGGTTACGAGCCAAAATTCGCGCCCGATCTTCATGGCTTCGAACATGCGTTCTACTGCATTGGCGGCGGCATGGACTACTTTCACTATCTCGACACGGTGGCGGGGTACAACCTGTTCTTCAACGGGCGGCCGATTCGACGAGAGGGTTACTTCACCGATTTGTTGACCGATGAGGCGATCGGTTTCCTGAAGCGGCAGAGCGACGAGGCGCCGTTCTTCTTGTACGTGCCCTACACTTGTCCCCACTCTCCGTTTCAAGGGCCGGACGACGCGCAGAGCGACCCGCTGCCGCTCGACTCGCCGCTGTGGGATCAGAGCAACGCGCCCCCCGATACGTACATTGCCATGATCGAGCAGATGGATCGGCGGATCGGCGATCTGCTTTCGGCAATCCAAGAGGAAGGCTTCGCCGACAACACTGTCGTGATCTTTGCCAGTGACAACGGTGGTACCAAGAGCGCTCGCAACGAGCCTCTTTCAGGTCACAAAGGAAGCACGTACGAAGGAGGGATTCGCGTCCCGGCGATGATTCGTTGGCCGGGGGTGATCCCTGCGGGTGTCGAATCGGATCAGGCATGCATCACCTTTGACTTCACTGCGTCGATCGCTCGGATTGCGGGAGTGACGCCGGCAGCGAGCGAGCCCTGGGATGGAATCGACATCGTCGCACATGTGGCGGAAGGAAAACCGGACGTGCCGCGAACGCTGTTCTGGCGAAAACCCCGTGGTGAAACCGTCTGGATGGGAGTCCGCGAGGGAACACTGAAACTCGTCGTACAACGGGATGGCGAGAAACAGTCGGCGGAGCTTTTTGATTTGGCTGAGGACGTTTCCGAGCAGCATGATCTCAGCGAGGCTCAGCCCCAAGATTTGAATCGTTTGAGGATGCTCTATCGTCAGTGGGAAGACCGTGTCCGCAAGGACCGGCGGGGCCGACCGCGTTCGTAGTTGTCGCCCCCTGACCACCGGTGGTGTGAATCGACTCGCCACCGTAAATTCGCTGATGCAAAAGAAATCGAGCGGCTTTTGAGACTGGAACGGAGGTTGAGATGATGCAAAAGATCGATCTGAAACAATATGGAATCACGGTCGAGGACGTGAGACGCAACCTGTCGCCGGCGGTGCTGTACCAGGAGGCCTTCGAACTGGAAAAGGAAACGGTCATCGCGAAGTCGGGGGCGTTGATCGCCTACTCAGGGTCCAAGACGGGGCGATCGCCCAAGGACAAACGCATCGTTCGCCAGGCCGACTCGGAAAATGACGTGTGGTGGGGTTCGGTCAACATGCCGATCGATGAATCGGTGTTCGCGGTCAATCGCGAGCGGGCGATCGACTACTTGAACACCCGCACTCGGTTGTACGTGGTCGATGGCTTCGCGGGCTGGGATCCACAGTATCGGGTCAAGGTGCGCGTCGTCTGCACGCGACCGTATCACGCGTTGTTCATGCACACGATGATGATTCGCCCCACCCGTCACGAGTTGGCCAACTTTGGCGAGCCCGACGGCGTGATCTTCAACGCGGGACGCTTTCCGGCCAATCGTTACACGACCGGAATGACGTCGAAGACCAGCGTCGATTTGAACCTGGCCACGCGTGAGATGGTGATTCTGGGCACCGAGTATGCCGGGGAAATGAAGAAGGGCGTGTTCACGATGATGAACTACTACATGCCCCTGCAGGGCGTGTTGTCGATGCATTGTTCGGCCACGTCCGATCCCACGTCGGGGCAATCGTCAGTCATGTTCGGTCTGTCCGGAACCGGCAAGACGACGCTCTCAGCCGATGCGAATCGATTGCTGGTGGGAGACGACGAACACTGCTGGGCCGACAACGGGATCTTCAACATCGAAGGTGGTTGTTACGCGAAGGCGATTTTCTTGAATCCCCATTCCGAGCCGGAGATCTTTCAAGCTTTGCGTTTCGGTGCCGTGCTTGAGAATGTGATCTACGACCCGGAAGACCACGATGTTGACTTCAGCGACGATTCGCTGACGCAGAATACTCGGGGTGCCTACCCGATTGAATACATTCGCAATGCCAAGATTCCCTGCGTGGCTGGCCACCCGACGGATGTGATCTTTTTGACTTGCGACGCGTTCGGAGTCCTGCCCCCGGTCAGTCGGTTGACGGCCGACCAGGCGATGTACCACTTCATCAGTGGCTATACCGCGAAGGTTGCCGGGACCGAGGTCGGCGTGACCGAACCACAGGCCACGTTTTCACCTTGTTTTGGTGGTCCGTTTCTGGTGTGGCATCCAGCCAAGTACGCCGAACTGTTGGCCGAGCGAATCGAGCGACATGGTTCCAATGTATGGCTCGTCAATACCGGCTGGAGTGGTGGCGCCTACGGCTCCGGTTCGCGGATGCCACTCGCCCATACCCGCACGATCATCGACGCGATTCACGCCGGCACGATCGTCGACGCGCCGGTGCAGACCGATCCCGTCTTTGGATTGCAAATGGTGACCAAATGCCACGGTGTTCCCGATGCGATTCTGGTCCCTCGAAACACCTGGTCCGATCCGTCCACGTTCGATCAAACGGCGCGCAAGTTAGCAAGCCTGTTCCGCAAGAACTTCGAGACCTTCGAATCGGGCGTTTCGGCTCAGGTCCTGGCCGCGGGTCCGAAATAGACGTTTTGCGAGGGGTGAGTTCGAGGGCTTCCAGAGTCGGTGGAAAGCCTAGTTGTAGCGATAGCCTTGTCCAGGCTGTCTGATCCTTCGGCGAGAAATGCGTCAGGGTCTGGAAACGCCTAACGTACGCGATCACGGCGTGGAACTAGCCCAACGTACGGCAACAGGCAAAGCCTGTTCGTGCTTAGCGCTGCTGTTGAATCAGTTCGTGGGCTCCGTCAGCGACGAGTTGATCGGTGACCAGCTTTGCCAAGGTTTCTGCCGATTGCTGCCAGGCTTGTTCATCGAACGGAACGGATGCTTGCTTGTCGATGCGCTGACTGCCGTCGTTGGAAAGCACGACGGCGGACATGCTCAGGTTTCCATCACGGACCTCGGCGAGTGCAGCGATCGGTGCGAGGCAGCCACCGTGCAGCGCCGCTAACAGTTGTCGCTCGGCCGTGACGGCTGCACGGGAGGGAAGGTGGTCGAGCCGACCGACCGCTTCGGCCGCAACGGCATCTGCGCTTCGGACTTCGATTCCGAGGGCACCTTGGCCAGGCGCGGGCAGCATCAAGTGCCTCGGAAGTCGCGTTCGTGGCAACTCGCTCATTTCCAATCGCACGATCCCGGCTTCGGCAAGAATGATCGCGTCATACTCCCCCTCGCGCAACTTCGCCAAACGGGTCTGCACATTTCCACGGATGGGAAGAATCTGTAAGTCAGGCCGTGTGCTGAGCAGTTGAGCCCCCCGCCGTCGGCTTCCGGTGCCGATCCGCGATCGATTGGGTAACTCATCGAGTGACCAACCAGCATCGGAGACGAGCGAGTCGTCGATCGTTTCGCGCTGTGGCACCGAGGCCAGCATGAGTTGCCGGTCGACTTCCGTCGGCAGATCTTTGAGCGAATGAACGGCAATGTCCGCTTCATCATCGAGCAGCGCCTGCTGGATTCGCTTGGTAAAGACGCCGACCTGACGCGTTCCATCAATCGGTCGCATGTCGGTGTCGCCCCCGCTGACCAGGGGCACCAGGACCGTGTCGATCCCCTCCGATTGCAAGCGATCTGCCACATGCTCGGCCTGCCACAATGCGAGCGGGCTCTTACGGGTTGCGATTCGAAGCGACTTCATGAAGACGACCGGGGGCAAGCTATGAGGTTTGTGCGAGATTTTCGGCGTGGGTCGGAGATCCGTGTGCTTGCCAGGCTGGCTTTCGTGGCCGGCCAACGCGGGAATCGACAGCCTGCTAGGATCGGGAAAAAGAAAGGAACAGATTGGAATTGCCGCCGGGCAAATCTGGGGCAAGTCTATAATACGATTTCTCGTCTTTTGCCAAACCCGGCGTGATCCGAATCTCGGCCCGGCTGCGGGAGAATGGAGTGCCCGAACCGCTTTGACGCACCGTTTCAGGTGGCCTCGCTTGACCGATTCTACCGACAACTACCCGATCACCGACGAACCAACGCGAGAATTCTCAATGGAGGAGGAGAGCGATGCGTTTGTCTATACGCCCAAACGGACCACCGCCTCGATTCCCAAGCGGATCGGTGATTACCAGATCATCGAACTGATCGGTTCCGGCGGGATGGGGCAGGTTTACCTGGCCGAACATACGCGGATGCAGCGAATTGTCGCGATCAAGATGCTGCCAGTCGAGCGGATGGAGGATCCAGAGGCGATCGCACGGTTTTACGATGAAGTGCGTGCCGCCTCGCGACTCATGCATCCCAACATCGTGACCGCCTTTGACGCTGGCGAGGCTGACGGAATTCACTACCTGGCGATGGAGTACGTCGACGGCCAGACCTTGACCAAGCTGGTTTCAAGGGATGGGCCGATGTCGGTGGGTGCCGCGGCGGCGGCGATTCGCCAGGCGGCCCTCGGACTGCTGCACGCCCATCGCGCCGGGATCATTCACCGCGACGTCAAACCGGGCAACCTGATGCGTGCCTCGGACGGAACGGTCAAAGTGCTCGATCTCGGGTTGGCTCGGATTAGTTCTGCCAGCCTGTTGAGCGAGGATCGAGGAGAGCAGCACGACGCGCTCAAGGCGGATGACGATTCGGTTTCTTCCAAAGGACGGTTGGTGGGAACGCTTCCCTATATGTCGCCCGAACAATTGGATGACCCCGACTCGGCCGATGCACGGAGCGACATCTATTCACTGGGCGCGACGCTCTACTTCCTGTTGGTTGGCCGTCCTCCGTTTACCGGTGAATACCTCGACCAGGTCTACGGCCACCGTCATGGCGAGATTCCTGACTTGATGCAAGTACGGGACGATGTGGATATGCAGTTCGCTCATCTCTTCAACAGGATGATGGCGAAGTCGCCGCAGGAGCGTTACGCATCGCTCGACGAAGTGATTGAGGATCTCGGGGATTACGCGAGCCAGACCGATACACCGCTTTGGTTAGCGGAGTTCACGCAGCGGGCGACGGTACCCGATCAATCGACCGTCTCAGGTGGTTCCACTTCGGGTGCACTTTCCAGAGTCTTCGCGATTGACCTCGGCATGTTTTTTTCAGCGAGCGCCGAGGCGACGCCCAACGGCGGCATCAAACCTCTCTCAGCCGGTGAAGACAATCCACTGTTTCGCATGGCATTGGCGAGCGAGGACGATGGCAAGTTGGTCTTTGGCGCTCGTGCCATGGATCGTCGCGGAACACATCCCCATCGTCTGATTCACTGCCTTCCGATGTACATTGGCAAGCCGCTGGTCGATCGAGAGGTCGCCGGTCGCCAATGTCCACCTGAGGTCTTGTTGGCGATGCTGTTGCGGCGGATCAAGGAAAACGCGTGGCCTGGAAAGTCGGTGCCCCAGGCGACGGCGATCACAGTTCCCAGCAGTTACGACCAGTTGCACCGCCAAAGTGTCATGATGGCAGCGCGAATGGCTGGCTATTCCTCGGTCCGGTTGGTCGATCGTTCCCTGGCCGCCGTTCAATCCTTGTACCTCGAGCGGGACTTGGAATCGCTCGAAGCTGATGAGGCTGGCATCGAACGCGACCTCGAAGAGACGATTCTGTTTGTGGGGCTGACTGGGCAAGCTTCGGAGGTTGCGGTCATCCTTCGTGACTCAGCCCGACTGCATCAGCTGGCAACGGCCGGGCATTGGCACACCGGGACGCTCCCTTGGCTTCACCGGCTAGTCGACCTGACGGCCAAGGCCTTCATCGAAAAACAGAACTTTGACCCACGACAATCGATCAAGAGCGCTTCACGTCTCCAGATGGCTTGTGAGAAGGCCATGAACACGATGCTCTTGATGCCCAGCGCTCGCGTCAAGATTGTGGTCAGTCAGCAGGAACGGAGCGTCAATATCGAGCGAAGCCACTGGCTGGAGGCATGCCAGGATCTGGTGGAGGGACTGCGTCGCACGACACTCAATGCTTGTGAGCGAGCAGGCGTGTCGTTGGCCAAAATCCAAACCTGTGTGACCTTGGGGCCGCTAATGCGAATCCCATTGATTCGTGACGCGGTACTCCAAGACCTGAATCCCAACGCCTCGATTCAACCGATCGACCGAGCGGAGACCGCACGCGGTGCCGCCGCCTGCCTTGCCGCCGAACTACCGGGCCGTGGCGGGTTGACGATGCCGCCGCGCGGCGTGAGCAGCCAAAGCATCGGGATCGTCGTGGAGGATGCCAAGCGGCGTCGCCGCATCTTGCCGATCATCCCGAAGGGAACGTCGCTACCGGCCCGCACCAATCGAAGGTTGAGAGTTGGCAGGGACCGGGATTCGATGACTCTCTCTTTGGTGGAGTCGTCTGGAGTCGCGGGAGAATCCTGGCATTCTTTGGGACGCTACGATTTTAAGATCACGGATAAAGCGATCCGCTCGAGAATGATCGGCTTTGAAATCAACGTCAACGGATTGCTTCAGGTGCGTGCGCAGTTGCCGGGGAAACCGGGGAGCGCCAAGATGCCCTCGCTTCCCGAACCAAGTTTGGATGAGGAAGCGATCGAGCAGTGGACGCAGTGGATGAATAGCCTCCGCTGAAACGCCGCAAGGCGCACTTCTTTGCTGCTCCCGCCAGGCAACGCCGTCGCGGAGTTTCTAGCGGAAGGGCGCGAGCCCTCCGGTTTTTCAGTGGGATTTTGTCGTCGAGACCGGACGGCTCGCGCCGTACCGCTAGAAAGTAGATGGCATTGGGCTTGCGCCCTTCCACTAGAATGCCGCAAATCACGGTCAAAAATCCGCTACGGCGTTGCCCGCTAGGGGCTCGATCGAGCGGGCGGACAACGCATAGAATCTGTGCTGCGGTGTTGCATGAAACCATCAGCGAGGAAACCTGAATCGTGTCGTTATCTGTTGGAGTTGACGTAGGAGGCACCACCTGCACCATTGCAGTCGGCAATCAAGAATCGACGCTGCTGTCGATTTCCAAGCAGTTCCCGACGCGGTCCAAGGACGGTCCGGAGGCGACGATCGCGGACATTCTTGCGCAAATCGTTGGCGAGCTTGAACGCTTGGGACATTCACCGGCCGAGGTGACGTCGATCTCTTTGGCAACTCCCGGCCCAGCAACGGCCGATGGTATCTTGCTGCAGACGCCAAACCTGGATCCCAAGAAGTGGAATCGCTTTCCGGTGCGACAAGCGCTCCAAGACGCGTTTCAAGACCTGTCGAAAGGGGTTCCCGTCTCGTACATCGGCGACGGCCAAGCCGCCGCGCTGGGGGAATATGCGGTTCGCACCGGCAAGATTCATTTGCCACAATCGTTCCGCGATGCTCACTCGGGCACGATCGTGGAAGACCCCTCGATCCGATCCATGTTCATGGTGGCCGTGGGGACTGGCTTGGGAGGAGGTGAAGTCCGTGACGGGGTCACAGTCCGAGGATGCAAGGGCCGGGCCGGCCATGCCGGACATCTGATGCTTCCCGCCGAAGCGTTTCGCTATGAGCACGATCGTCGCCTCAAGGTGGGCAACGCCTACTGCACCGCCGAATCGGCGATCTCACTGACCGCACTGACGCACCAGCTGGGTTACCGTTTGACGCTGGACCGCTGGCGCGATCATCCGCTGAATCGTCAACAGGTCAGTGATCGCGAAAAGGCAAAGCAGCTTCGTGAGTTGGCTGCCGAAGCAGATCCGCTGGCGCAGCAACTGCTTGATGATCAGGCTAGCGCCTTGGGAATTGCCCTGCTGATGATCAACTACATCGGCGACTACGATCTGCTGGTGATTGGCGGTGGCGTCTGTGACATCACGCCCCAACTACGCCAACGCTATCTCGAAGTGGCCAAGCAAGCCTATTTCGACCACGCCTTGGACGGATTTCGTGACTCCGCCAACCTGTCGTTCTCGGTTTGCGGTGATCAGGCGTCGGTGATCGGCTCGCTAGTCAATGCGATTAGGTAGTAGCGAGGGGCGAGTAGCGAGGGGCGAGTAGCGAGGGGCGAGTAGCGAGGGGCGAGTAGCGAGGGGCGAGTAGCGAGGAGCGAGTAGCGAGGGGCGAGAAAGCGAGAAAGCGAGAAAGCGAGGGGTTTTCGGCGGATCTCGGGGTGCGAATGAATTCGAAGTGACGTGGCTTATTGGCTGCCGGCTTGCTGCTGCAGCAGTTGATCGATTCGTGCGTGCCCGTTGTCTGGATTGCTCCGGATCGGATTCATAGGCAAGGTCGGGAAGTCGAAACCCGGCTGCGGGATGGGTTTGCACGTGCGACATCCCGATCTCATCCAAGGGGACGCCGTTAATCATCGCGAGTGAGAGCATGGCGAGATCACGGATTTGCGGTTGCGACTGGTTGTCCACAAATCCCCGATCCGACACCGGCCGCGCATCGTCCAGATATCGCTTCAAGATGTCGTTCTGTCGACGATCGCCAAACTTTGCGATCGCCTGAAAGCATGACGCGACCATCTCGGTCGAATTCATCTCGTCGAGCGTACGAAGCGCAAGCGGAAGCGTGGCTGGTAAATCCAAAGACATGCCCTGCACCAAGGCGTCCTCGCGATTGACGGTACCGCAGCGGACAATCCAATTGTTGAGCAATGCATGACACGGTCCGGACAAATGAGCGTCGCGTCCGATCATCGAGCCGGCCTGACGTCGCATCAGGTCCAACAAAACCGCATCGTAGAGGGTGTCCAACGTCACGTTCGCGTCATTGCTGATCAACAACATCGCAAAGACATCGGCAGGCTCCGGTCCCGCAACGATGCTGCGAAGCTTGTTCTGAATGCGAGTCAGCAAATTATCCAGAGCGAGTGAGCGATCGCGTGTCTCGAGATCCAGTGATTTAAGCAAGTCGGGGTGCAACCTCATCATCTGGACGAACAGTTCCCGCATGGGGATCGAGTCGCCCAAGGAAGCGCGTGCCACCGTCCATCCGTCGAAATCGACCTCCTTGCCAGCGAGAAACTGATTGATCCGTGCTTGCAGGTCGCCATCGGTCATTTGCTTGATGATCTGCTCGGCCCGCAGACGTGTCTCCGCGTCGGTCGTTTCCTCGGCAGCGCGACGAAGCGTCGGAAGGACCGCGGTGCCGGTTTCCATCAGATGGACCGAGGCTCGCTCGCGTGTGGCAAACTCCGTCGAGCCAAGTTGCTCGATCCATTCTTCGATCTGAAAAAGCTGGTCTGCCGTCAACGTTGCCGCTGGATCTTGACCGTCGTCCGTCGGCGATCGATCGTCTCCTTTGGACTGTTCGTCGCTCGGGCGAGGAGCCTGGGCGTGGAGATGCGGCAAGGCAATCACGCTGGTCAGCGCCGCGAGGGCTAGCACCGCAAGGTTGGGAAAGCGTGAAAAAGCTGACATGCTTCACTCAAATCGTATTCTGCCGGGCCACGGTAGCGAAACCGCTTTCACCAGACTGCTGGGCGCATCGCCCTGGCCAGCCTCCTCGCATCCGAAAACTCCCACGGGGGACTGTCGAAGCCGGGGAGTGATCGCGAATTACTTCTCAATCGTCACCGTTTAACAAGGCCCGGAGGAGTCCACGTTTTCCCTTCCCCGTTGCCTGAGAACCCGTATCGGTGCTAACGGTTTCAAGTATCTTGTGCGCTAAGAGTGAGAAAGGAAAGCCCGAAAACGGTTGTCGAGCAAGGCATTGGTGGGTAACCTTGTGTGAGACGCCGGTGAGACGCCTCACCAACACGCGTCCCTTTTAGGGATTTGCGGCCGCTTGCAGCCTATACCTGCTAAAGAGCCATGCCAACAAATATGTCGATCGATTCTGACGCGACCAATGCGGATCGCACCCCCCCAGCCGACAAAAGTCCGGCCCGGGATCCTCGCCCCATGTCTGATTCATTCGGGCTTTCGACCCAGAGTGTTCACGCTGGGGAACGCAGGCAGAAGCCCGAGGGGGCCATCGCCGCACCCATTTTTACGGCTTCCACGTACACCTTCGAATCGACCGACGCGCTGCTGAGGTTTGTCGAGGGGCTCGAACAACGCGAAGAGTACGGGCGATACGGGACCCCGAACGAGCGGAGCGTCGAGGCCAAGCTCGCGGCACTCGAGGGAGCCGAAGAGGCGATCGTCTACAGCTCAGGGATGGCGGCCATCGTCGGCTTGCTGATGAGTCGACTGAATCAAGGTGACGAAATCGTTTTCTTTGATCAGTGTTATCACCGCAGTCGAGAGTTCTGCTCCAAGCACCTCTCCCGCTTCGGCGTGGTCACCCGCCAGGTACCCACCGGCGATTTCGACGCGATGGAAGCGGCCATCACTCCCAAGACCAAGATGCTGGTCAGTGAATCGCCCACCAATCCACACTTGACTGCGGTCGATCTGGAAAAGTTCGTGGCGTTGGGCAAGGCGTTTGAAGTCGAGACGCTGATCGACGCAACGTTGGCGACGCCGTACAACTTGCGACCGATTCAGTATGGTGTCGATTTCGTGTTGCACTCGGCAACCAAGTACTTGGGCGGCCATAACGACCTGCTCGCCGGCGTCATCTGCGGCTCGAAAGAAGCCCTCGCGCCAGTCCGATCGCTGCGTGGGATCCTGGGAAGCGTGAATTCGGCGCACAACATGTACCTGCTCGAACGTGGACTCAAGACGTTCGAACTGAGGATGCAGCGTCACAACGAAAACGGACAGCGCGTTGCGGAGTTTCTGCAGTCACATCCCCGCGTTGAGCGTGTTTTCTATCCTGGCTTGACGTCGCATCCGAGCCATCAGATCGCCGCGGCCCAGATGCGTGGCTTCGGCGGCTTGATCACGTTCACGATCAAGGATGCCGACTGGAAGCAGACGTCTCGAATCGTGGACGCAGCCAAGATTCCGCGCATTGCACCGAGCCTCGGTGGCGTCGAATCGTTGATCGAGCAGCCCCTGGTCATGAGCTACTACCACTGCTCGCCTGAGGATCGAATAGCCTTTGGGATCGCCGACAACATGATCCGCATGTCTTGCGGTATCGAAAACTCGGAAGACTTGATCGCGGACTTGAAGCAAGCGCTCGAAGCATGAGCAACGACAGCAGCGGGGAAGGACTTCCGGTCGACGCGTCGTTTCGAACCCGTGCGATTCATGTTGGCAATGAGATCGATCCGGCCACCGGCGCGGTGGTGCCGCCGATTCACGTGGCCAGCACGTTCCGCCAGCCAGGCGCGGGGAAGTGGGGGGAATTCGACTATTCCCGAAGTGGCAATCCGACCCGCACCAACCTTCAGAACACGCTGGCGTCGCTCGAAGGGGGTTGTGGAGCGCTCGCCTTTTCATCCGGGATGGCGGCCATTCACGGCGTGACGATGATGCTTTCGACCGGCGACCATGTGGTTGCCGGTTGCGACCTGTATGGCGGTGCTTACCGATTGCTGCACAAGATTTGCAACCGCTCGGGAATCGAGGTGACGCTGGTCGATATGACCGATCCGTCAGCGGTCGACGCGGCGATTGGCGATCGAACTCGATTGGTTTGGGCCGAAACGATTGGCAACCCTCGCTTGACGATTCCCGACCTCCGCCAGCTCGCTCGCATCGCGCACGACAAGGGAGCCAAAATCGGTGTCGACAATACCTTCGGGACGCCGGCCCTGCTTCGTCCGCTCGAGCACGGCATCGATATCGTGATGCATTCGGCGACGAAGTATCTCGGCGGGCACAGTGATTGCCTTGGTGGCACGCTTGCGGTTGCCGATCGGGCTCTCTTCGATGAGCTCTACTTCATTCAGAACGCGACCGGCGCCGTGCTTGATCCGGTCAGCTGCTTTCTGATTGCTCGAGGCCTCAAGACACTCGATCTTCGGGTTCGCGCGCAATCGGATACTGCGCTCCGGCTGGCGGTTTGGCTTCAGCAGCATCCGCGTGTGAAGGAGGTCCTCTATCCCGGTCTTCCCTCGCATCCTCAGCATGATCGAGCCTCGCAACTGTTTGACGGCGGCTATGGCGCGATGGTCACGTTTGAATTGGATGGTTCCATTGATCAGACGGCGAGAGTTTGCGAGTCGACACGTCTTTTTCATCTCGCCGTCAGCCTTGGTGCGGTAGAATCGCTCATTGAGCAGCCGGCGACGATGTCACATGCCAGCTATGATGCTGCCGACCGCGCCCGGTTCGGAATCAGCGACGGCTTGATCCGGTTGTCGGTCGGGCTTGAGTCGCCGGAGGATTTGCAGGCGGACTTGGATCAGGCGATCGCCGCTTCCTTCGCCGCGTCGTGATGGGCTGCTCGTGGGACAGAACTTCGCCCGCGCGACCGATGGCAAAGGCCGATGATTCGACGACTGCTTGCCGCCCTGATGATCCAGCTGATCCGCTTCTACCAGGTTGGGATCAGCCCGCTGATTGGCCCTTCCTGTCGCTTCACTCCGACATGCAGCCAGTATGCGATTGAAACGATCCGCCAGAATGGACCGCTTCGCGGATCCTGGCGGGCGTTCAAGCGAATCCTACGTTGTCATCCATGGAACCCCGGTGGTTACGATCCACCGTGACGAAGGCCGGCGGTAATACAAGCACGACGCGCCAGCGAGTGTGTCGGACAGTGGTACGGGACACACTCGCTGGCGCGTCGTGCTTGTATTGATTGCTCGAAAAACCTCGCCTGGTCAAAAGATCAGCTTGGCGATCTCGTTGACTCCCGGTGGCTTGACCATGTTGTGGTGGTGGCCGGCGACAAACTCGACGGTGACATCGCCGGAGAGCGCTGACCATCCGCGATCGCTCGATGTATCGACCGCAACGGGAACGTCACGGGGGCGAATCAACAGCACCGGGATCTCGAGAGGCTGCAGCCGATGTTTTCCGATCACGCTCAGGTGATGGTGGAACAGATGCTTCAGTTCGCTCAGTGCCTGGTCGACGATCGCCTGTGGTGTGTCGTCATCCAAGACGCCAAGTTGCCTGGCATGCTCCCACAGCAAGGGCAATTGTTCCTCAGGTCGAAGCTCCCCGAGCTGCTCGAGCGTGTAGTCCAACCCATATTCCAAGCCGGGACTCGGTTCCGCAGGCAGGTTGGAATGGGCGATGGCTCCTTCAGGAATCGCCGTGTCCAACAGAATCATACGCGTAACGGTCTGTCCGTCGTCGCACAACTGTCGAGCGACTTCCCAGGCAACGATTCCACCGAGCGACCAGCCTCCCAGTTGATAAGGTCCGTCGGGACTCGTCGCACGAATCGCCTCAACGTAATCAGCCGCCATTGCCTCCACTGTTTTTGGCAACGACTCATCCCCGTGCAGGCCGCGTGAACGAATCGCGAAGAACGGCTGTGTTGTCAGACGCGAGCCGGGCCAGATCCCGGTAGCAAACGACGATGCCGCCGGGCGGATGGACCATGAAGATCGGCGACTTGGCAACCGCTGACGGGCCGGTCGGCTCAACCAAACGACCCGAGCGCGAATCAAGCACGGTGATCAGCGGGTGCATCGGGATGTCATTCGTCGATTCCTCACGTTCCCTTGCGGGATCGGAGTAGAACGCGATCGATTCGATCCCAAACCGCCTCGCCAAAGCATCGCCATGGAGGTTCGTGAGACGCTCGCAGGTTCGCATCACGTCGGGCATGTCGAATAGCAGGGACGTTGGGACATGCACGGCAAGTTGTTCGCTCAGACGGGCAGCCAACATCGCGGCTTGGAGTGACGAACCGCCCAGCTCAAAGAAATCCTGATTGACACCAACTTGCTGAATTCCCAAGACGGCGGCCCACTCGCCAGCCAAATGTTGCTCCAGTGGCGTCCGTGCAGCCAGGTAGGGGCGATGCGAAAGTTGCTGCTCGCTGAGTTCGGGAAGTCGATTGCGATCGACCTTGCCGCTGGATGTTTTCGGTAGCGAATCGAGAACGACGATCTGTCGAGGCCGTTTGAAGGGAGGCAACTGGCCGGCGATGTACGTTTTGACTTTATCCCCGACCGATTCCCTTGGAAGTCCAGAGTCGCGGTCCGATGTGACGTAGGCAACCAGGCTGGCAGAACCGCTTTCGGAGCGATGAACCTTAACGGCCGCGTCAGTGACTAGTGGTGACGTTCTCAGAGCGTGTTCGATCTCCTGAAGTTCGATGCGGTAACCGCCAAGCTTGATTTGATCATCGGAACGTCCCAAGAATTCAAAGGTTCCATCGGATCTTTCTCGTCCACGATCGCCGGTAAGAAAAACGCGACGACCATCGCGGAGTGTGCGAAAACGCTGCGCGGTCAGACTGGGCAGGCCCAGATAACCGCGTGCGAGCCCGCGGCCGCAGATCGCCAACTCACCCGGCACGGTCGGCGGTACTCGGCGAAGCTCGCCGTCGAGCACCATCATCTCGGTATTGAGGATGGGATCACCAATCGGTACCACACGATCCGCAGGGTGTTGGCTGACCTCGGCCGCAGTCGCTTCGATGGCCGCTTCGGTGGGTCCATAGAAGTTCCAGAAGCTCAACGGTTGCCGTTGACGAAGCCGCGCCGGCAAGTCATTGGGCATCGTCTCACCGCCGGTCCAAACCTGTCGCAGAGCTTTGCAGCGATCAAACCAGGGATGATCAACGAACAGGGAAAGGAGCGAGGGAATGGTTGGCAAAACGGTGATGGCTTCGTGGTCGATCAACTGAATGATCGCCTCCACGTTGGAGGCGCCCGTTCCAGGCCAGACGAGCCTTGCGCCCTGCACCAGCGAGCTGAACATCAGCCCGAATCCTGCATCGAACTGGTGCGACAGCAAGATCAGGACGCGATCATCCGTTGCAAGGGGAACCGTTTTCGATCGCCACTGCATCGTGTTGTCGATCGCCTGGTGCTCGATCATCACTCCTTTGGGTCGTCCCGATGATCCGGAAGTGTAAATCACGTAACACAAATCGTCCGCGGCGGCGGAAGTCGGCTTGTGACTTGGATTGACCTCCTCCGACAGTAGTTGCTCGAGCGTGCTGACTTCCACCCCGTTGGCTTCTTCAGGCACGGACCACTGACTTGTCTCCTCGACGATCACCATTTTGGCGTTCGTATCGTTCAGTAGATCCGCTGGACTGACGGCAGGCTCCGCGGCGTCGATCGGCACGACCGCAGCTCCGGCGACCATGACGCCAATCAGCGCCGGGATGACTTTCGGTCCGCGCGAACCGACAACTGGTACATACGAACCGGGGCCGATGCCGCGCTTCGCCAGTGCGCAAGCGATTCGATCGGACTCTTCAACGAGCTCGCGATACGTTCGCTGGTAGTCTCGCGCCGCCAGCGCGGTCCGGTGCGGATCGCTGGCGGCGATCTGACGGATTCTCGGGACGATCCAGGGTGATTGCTGCGATCCACTGCCGGCCGAATCCGAACGATAGTCGTCGAAGCGCATCGCATGATGCGCGGGCTCGACGCGCGACGGGCTTGCAATCCCGACGTGCTGCTTCCCAGACCAGGGAACATCCGACACCGGTCGCGTCGGATGCTTCAGCAACTGCTCAGCCAGATCACAAAGATTCTTCGCCAACGTTTCCATCGAGGATGGATCGAACAGGTCGCGGCAATAGCAAAGCATGGCATGGAGGCCCCCTTCGTGCCGCTCGAATATGAACTCCAGGTCGTAATGACAGGTTTGGATCGGTACCGAGTAGGACTCTTGTTCCAGGCCACCCACATTCGCGCGTTGTGTTTGGCTACTGAGTAAGTATCCGGCCCGCCCTTCTTCTTCCTTTCGATGCGACTTTTCAAACGTGCAACCGACTTGGAACAGCGGGCTTCGCGAGGCGTCTCGCGGGATCGCGGAATCTCGGATGATCTCTGCCAGCGGCAGCGCCTCGTGCTGCAAGGCTTCGGCGAACGAGCGGGCTGCCTGCTTCACGATGTCGGTGAACGTCACGTCGGCAGTGATGTCGGCGCGAAGCGGCAACATGTTCACAAAGAAGCCCACCGTCTCTTCATACTCTCGTTGCAGCCGACCCGAAAAAGGACTGCCGATCAGAAATGAGGCTTGCCCCGTGTAGCGATGAACCAACGTCTGGATGATCGCCAACAGCAACGCAGGAAATGTCACACGCAGTTCCCCGGCCAAGCTCGACATGGACTCGACGATGTCCGAGGGAAACTCAATGGGAACGACCGAGCCCCGGCCCGTGAATTGTGGCGGCCGTACAAAGTCGGTCGGAAAATCAGTAATGAATGCTGTATCGCGAAGCTGCTTGCGCCAATAGCGTCGAAGCCGATCGCCCGAGGGGAGATTGAGTAGCGATTGCTGGTGTTCAACGAACGATGCGTAGTTATTGGGCGTCGGCGGCAACATGGCGTCATGTCCTTTGACCAGGCTTTCGTACAACTGCCCGATTTCTCTCAACAAGAGTACCAGTGACCAGAAATCGACCACGATGTGGTGTGCGGTCGCGATCACGACCCAATCGTCGTCCGCCCGTTTGAACAGCGTCAAGCGAAGCGGCGGCCCCGTTTCCAGGTCAAACGCCCGAACCGAGTCCGAAGTGACCAGGTCATGCAGCTCCGACTCGCTCTGTTTCGATGCGTCCACCACCTGGAACTCGGCTGGCAGCGATGGCTGAACTCGTTGGTAGGGCTCACCGCCGCGCGTACCGAACGTGGTTCGCAGCGATGCATGCCGGTCGACAAGTTGGTCGATTGCGCGGTGAAACAGCTCGACATCAATCTTTGATCGGATTCGGGCCGGTAAGAACACATTGAAGCCGGGCCACGATGGATCTCGCTGGTACTCGTACCAAAGACTTTGCTGTTGGACCGACATGGGGAAGCCCAAGTCTTGGCTGGCTCGTCGCTCGAGCAACTCGCGCAGCAGCTTTCGTTGCTCCTGGACCGTCAACCCTGACAGCGCCTCATGTCCGTTCATCAGGCGACGATTCCTGTTCGCGAAGCAATTGAGTCAGCAGCGTCGCTACCTCGTCCGCTGCCATGCCAGGTAAGCTCTCCAGCAATCCGATGGCATCGGCTGAATCAATCCGGCTGGCATCCGCTTCCGCGTTGGAAGGGAGTTGACGATCCGCCGCACTCTCTTCCGCGACCCGCTCGCAGATCAGTTCCACGAGATCGGCCAGAGATGTGTCACGCATCAGGCGGGCAATCGGCAAGGCAACTTGGATTTGACTTTCGATCCAGTTCCTGAGCTCAACCGCCATTAACGAATCGAGTCCGAGTTCGATCAGGCATCGCCTCGTGTCAAGTTGGTCGTCCTTGAGTCCGAGGAGTGACCCAAGCTTGATCCGCAGCATTTCGTCCACGAGTTCGAACCGATCCACTCCATCGGCCTGGCGAATCTGATCAGCCGAGGCGACCCCGCTATCGTGGCCGATGGTCTGATGCAGCAAATGCGCGAAGCGAGGTGACACATCTCCGGAGATACCAAGCCCGCGCCACACCGACCAATCCATCCGCAGCACGCTGGTTTGGATCAAATCGTTTTGTAGCGCATGCTCCAGGCTCTGAAACGCTTGTTCGACAGTGAAGCTGAGCACCCCCTGACGCCGCAAACGCTCACCGAGTTCTTCGCGCCGCGCGAGATAGCCGACTTCGCCGAGGTGTCCCCAGTTGATGACGCAAGCGGGCAGACCCATCGACCGGCGGTGATAGGCCAAGCCATCCAGCAGCGCGTTGGCGGCGGAGTAATTCGCCTGTCCCGCATGCCCAAACACGCTGGACAAGGACGAAAACAGAATGAAGTGTTCGAGGTCAAGCTCACGCGTCGCCTCATGCAGGTTCCAGCCACCCAGCACCTTCGGACGCAGCACTCGCTCGAGCGTCTCGCGATCGAGGTCGACCAGCAGGCGATCCTCCAGCACCATCGCAGCGTGAACGATCCCCTCGAGCGGCGGCAATTCTTCGCGGATCTTCTTCAAGGCATCGTCAACGGAAGCTCGATCCGAAACATTGCAGGGAACCAGATGGACTGCGACACCGCTCGCTTCCAGTGATGCAATCACCTCGCCCGCCTCCGGGCTGACAGTCTCACTTCTTCCGCTCAGCACGAGTGTCTTGACGCCGTGATTTGCCAACCAGCGTGCGACTTCCAGTCCAAATCCACCGAGTCCGCCGACGATCCAGTAGGTTCCCGCACCGGAGAACTCGATCTCGCCATGGTCACCGGCGAAGACGGATTCGGGCGGTCGTTGAAATCGGACCACGACCTTGCCAGTCTGTTTCGCCTGTTGCATGAAACGAAACGCTGCATCGGTCTGGCCCACTTCCCAAGTCTTGATCGGGAGTGGCTGCAACTCACCACGCTCGAATCGCTCACTGATTTCACGAAGCTTGCGACCCATTTGTTCGCGCTGAGCCGTGAAGAGCTGATCCAAGTCGATCGCATAGAGGGCAATGTTGTTCCGTAACGGATACATCCCCAGCGGACGGTCCTCGTAAATGTCGCGTTTGCCGATTTCCAAGAAGCGACCGCCGACTTTCAGTGAAGCCAGACCGCGCGTGATCGCTTCACCAGGCAACGAGTTGAGGATCACGTCGACCCCCTCAGCTCCGGTTGCCTCGCTCACCTGGTCGACGAAATGAAGGCTGCGGGAGTCCATCACCAGTTCCGCGCCCTGCTCCCGAACGTACGCCCGCTTCTCGTCGTTTCCAGCCGTTGCAAAGATTCTTGCATTGGCGTGTTTCGCTAGCTGCAAAGCGGCCAAACCGACACCACCACTTGCCGCATGCACCAAAACGGTCTCTCCGGAACGGAGACGTGCGCAATCTTCGAGGGCATGGACCGCGGTCAGAAAAGCGATTGGTATCGCGGCCGCCTGCTCGAAGCTCAGCCCGGACGGCTTGCGGGCGACCAGCGATGACGAGACGACCACATGCGTCGCGAATGAACCACGCGCCACCGCGATCACTTCGTCACCGATCGCCCAATCCGTCACATGGCTGCCGATCCGAGTAATGACTCCAGAACACTCGGAGCCCAAGGTTGGAGCAAGTTCGGTGTCACTCGGATAAAGATGCAACGCCTTCATCACGTCGCTGAAGTTCAATCCGGCCGCGGCAACCTGGATCTCGACGTCGTTCGGACCAAGTCTTCCAAGCGGCTGAGATCGGTAACGCAGGTCATCGATTCCCTTTGTCTCGCCAACTTCGAGTCGGCTTTGCAACTGCTGCGCCGCGTCGCAGGGCAGTGGCAAATCGTGATTGGGAGCAAAACGGTGAGCGTAGCGAACGCCCTCTCGGTACATCACTTCATCTTCACGATCGCCGTCGTTGGTCAGCTCGCGAACGATTGCCTTGATCGACGATGACGAGGCACGTTGAAAATCGTCCGGCAGATCGATCAATCGCGATCGAAACGTGGCAAACTCACTGACAATCACGCGGGCAAACCCGATCAGTGGTTGCTGTGCCACGGCGACCGCCTGCAACTGATCGTCGGGCGACTGGGCACCGGCGGTCAATACGGTCAGCTTTGCCGGCTGTGACTCGAACCGCTGATTCCAAGCCTGCACCAAGTGCATCGGGGCGAGTGTGGTCAGGATTGTGCTGCGATCGAGCGATTCACAATCGAGCCGATCGTTGGCGGGAACATCCAGCCCCCACAGGTAGATCCATTGGGCCAGGCAGCTGGTATCGCCGCCGAATGCGTCAGCGAGCAACTGTTGAAAATCGGCGGGTCGCTGAGGATCGACGACAAAATGATCCGCTGCCCGTCGCGCGATATCGGTCGCCATGTTCGATCCAGATCACGCGGTCACCGCGCCGACGCAGTTCGACGGCAAGCTGCTCGGCGAAGCCGACGCAATCTGCCATCAGACACCACGTCGGGACTGCCGTGTTGCGCACCGACACGATCCCTTCGTCGGCAAGTTCTGCCGGAATCCAGCGATAGCGATAGAGCCAGTCCCGAACGGTTTCGTCGTTCTCGCCGCCGAGGATTCGCTTGCTGAGAAATCCGCGAATCAACAGGCAAGGCTCGCCTCGCTCGTCGAGCACATCCAAATCGGCCAACAGTCGCTGATCGGTCTTCTGGCGAATGCGAGCGTGTACCATCGCCTTGCCTTGCACCGGTCGCAGAAACTGCAACCGCTCGATCTTTGCTGGCAGGAACAATCCTTGGACCGAGTGATCGAAGTTGGGGTCTGCCGCGATCATCGCGTGAAAACAGCTGTCCAGCAGAGCTGGGTCGACTCCGTCGCGGTACTGAAAAGTTTCCGGTGATTGGATTTCCACCTCTGCCAACGCTTCGCCGGCGCGACGGACGCCGCCAACGATACCGCGAAAGTCCATTTCCATACTGCAGTCCAAGACGAGCACAGTACGCGTAGCATCGATCGGAATCGAACGGGTCTGGCAGCCGAGAGCGAACTTCATCGAGCGAGTTGGCAAGTGGCCGAATCAGAGATGCGTCGTGCAAGAGCTCGACCGTCGCCAGTTCCATCCAATGGTCATCGTCAGTCGTCCGCGAAGCAAAGGAGAGCTTCCGACGATCCTCGTCGTAGGTCGTCTGAAACTGCAGAGCATGGTCTTCACTCAGCAGTCCGGGTCGATCGAAGCGAAAGCGACCAAAGGTAATCGTCGGCGGTATGCCCCATGCTCCGCGCCGCGGCGATTGCTGTTTCAATCATCGCTGCGGCGGGAAGCACGCAATTGCCGCGGACACGGTGATCGCGAAAGATCTGATGCAGATTCCAGGTCGATCCGTGATTGCCAGGCCGGAGAGGGCTGGTCGGTTGATTCGCCCAACAGCGGATGGCTCGGGGCTAACCGCGTTCGTCGCGACTCATTGGATTCCGACCACAGCCGCTGTCGCTGAAACGGATAAGGTGGTAAGGAAACGAATACGCGTTGGCAGGTCGTACATGCCGTCCCAATCGATCTCAACGCCCAACGCGTAGACCGCGGCAATCGACTCGGCGAAGCGTCGATCGATCGGGCTGGTCGCGCCGAAGCGAGGGAACCACCTGCACGCGGCTGCCGTTCGCCTGGCAGCACTCGTTGATGGCGAAGGTCAGGGTGGGATGAGGCCCAAGTTCGATCGCAACCTGGAAGCCTTGCTGCGAAGCGAGACGCGATCGCATCGGCGAAGCGTACTCCTTGGCGAACGTTTTGCCACCAGTAATCGGCATCGAGCGTTTCGCCGTCGATTCGCTGTCCCGGTCACCGTCGAGATCATGTCGATCCGTGTCGGGCCGAGGTTCGATCGCCGAGAGCGAGCGAATCAACTCGTCACGAACCGGTTCCATCTGTTTGCTGTGGAACGCGTACTGAACGGCCAGTCGTTTGCAAAAGACACCAGCCTGTTCCAGTTGCCGAAGCGATCCTCTCGACAGCCGCGGATAGCCCGGAGAGTGTGACGGAAGTGGGACCATTGATCGCCGCGATGGAGACTTCGACGCCAAGCTTTGCGATCCACTCTTCGCACTCGTTCTCCGACAACCCGACGGCAACCATCGCCCCACTGGACGAGGCGAGATCCATGGTGCGGCCCCGCTCAACGGCGACCAGGCAAGCGTCCGAAAAGCTCAGTGCGCCGGAAATGTAGGCGGCAGCAATCTCGCCAACGCTGTGGCCGACGACTGCTTTGGGGTGAACGCCCATTTGCGACCAGCACGCCGACAGCGCGATCTGCAGTGCAAACAGGGCGGGCTGCGCGATCGACGTCTGATCCATGCGCGACTCCGCGTCGTCTCGCAGCAACTCCTGATGGAGCGACCAATCAACGTGTTTGGAAAACTCTTGGTCGCAGCGATCGATCAACTCGCGGTAGGTGCGATTGCTTTCGTAGAGACCTCGACCCATTCCCCACCACTGGGTTCCCTGACCGCAGCAGACAAACAGCAAACCAGCGTCGAGCTTGAGATCGCTTCGAGAATCCGACGCGGACTGGCGTGATGGATCGCTCAGTTCATCGCGAAGTTCATCCAGCTGCTCCGCCCATCCTTGAGACGATTGGCCCACGATGGCACGGCGATATTCGAAATGGCCACGCCGATGCGCCGCGGTGCGAGGCGATTTCCTGTATCGATGACTTTGTGGTGGGGTCACGCAAAAAGTCAGCAAAACGTTCCGCCGTTTCGGCCAACGCCGCGTTGCTTCGCGCAGAAATCGGAAGCAGCAGGGGCAGCTCGGCCGCCTCCCGATCGGGCATTGCTTTCCAGTGCTCGGCCGAGACCGTTCCGTTGCCGGAATTCGTGTTGGAGACGCCGTTGCGCGTCGGCCGTCTCGGGGCCTCCTGAACGATCACATGGGCATTGGCGCCTCCGTAGCCGAATCCATTGATGCCTGCGAGCAGCGGAACGTCGGGACGAGGCCAGGGCACGATCGTCCGCGGCACGGATAAACGAAGTGAAGCGAAATCAATCTCTGGATTCGGCGATTCCAGATGGAGATGGGGGGGAATTTGGCGGTGATGCATGGCAAGGGCCACCTTGATCAGGCTGGCGATCCCTGCACCCGCCTCGAGATGGCCGATATTCGTCTTCACCGAGCCAACCAGACACGGGTTGTCACGATCTCGGCCGGCCCCCAGCGCCGCGCCCAAGGCCGCAGCTTCGATCGGGTCGCCCACGGGCGTTCCGGTTCCATGTGCTTCGACGTACTGAATCGCGCAAGGATCGACGTTGGCGCGACGACATGCCGACTCGAACCAGTTGCTGTTGCGCTTCACCGCTTGGTACCGTCAACCCCGGCGTGTGACCGTCTTGGTTGATGGCGGTTCCGCGAATGACGCAGTAGATCGGATCGCGATCCCGAATCGCAGCGGACAAGGGCTTGAGCAACACCATGCCGGCTCCTTCACTGCGCACGTAACCGTTGGCTCGCGCGTCGAACGTCTTGCATCGACCGTCGGGCGAAAGCACACCAAGTTGGCTGAAGCCGACGTAGAAATCGGGAAGCAGCAGTGCGTTGACTCCTCCACACAGAGCCATCTCGGACTCACCTCGAATCAGACTCTCACAGGCCAGATGCAACGCCACCAGCGAGGAAGAGCAGGCGGTGTCGACAGCCAGACTGGGGCCGCGCAGATCAAAACAATAGGAGACCCGATTGGCCGCGATACTGGTGGAGCTGCCGGTGTTGCTGTAGGAACCGATCACGGCTCGATCGGTGTAGCTCAATCCAGCGACTGCATAGTCAAAGCTCGAAATCCCGACGAAGACCGCGACTTGGCGGCCCGCCAATCGACGGATCGGCTGACCGGCGTCTTCGATCGCCCGCCAGGCTACCTCCAACAGCATCCGTTGCTGCGGGTCCATGCTGGCTGCCTCTTTGGGCGAGATCCCAAACAGTTGCGGATCAAAGCGATCGATCCCCGAGACGTAGCCACCCCAGCGGCTTTGCGTCTTGCCGGGACGAATGTCATCAGGAAAGTAAAACCTTTCCAGGTTCCATCGATCCGGCGGGGTCTCGGTGATCGCATGGACACCGTCGCGCAGCAGTCGCCAATAGTCACCCGGTGATTCGACACCACCAGGCAGCCGGCAACCAATCCCAATCACGGCGATTTCCGCATCGAGAGATCGGTCGAGTTCAAGGCGGGGGGTATGTAAGTCCACGATCAATTCAATGTCGGGGAGAGATTTGGCGAAACCCCATGATAGTTTGCCATTTTGCGATCGCTCGACCCCCCCGTCGACAAACTAGCCCGAATCGACGTTAAAGCCGTGGGCAGTGAACCTCAGGCGCTAGCCGTGGGCAGTGAACCTCAAGGCGCGTAGCCGTGGGCAGTGAACCTCAGGCGCTAGCCGTGGGCAGTGAACCTCAGGCGCTAGCCGTGGGCAGTGAACCTCAGGCGCTAGCCGTGGGCTCCGATCGGTGCCACAAGGCGATGCACCGTCGGCGAAAAGGGGTCAGACACCAAAAACCGGAACGGCCCGACGGGTGCTTCGCATTTTTGGTGTCTGACCCCTTTTCGCCGATTCACAGTCAGTTGCATTGGGTTAGCGTTCGTGAAAGGCATCGGTCGGCATCAGGCTGGCCGCCCTCCATGCCGGCAACAGGGCTCCCAGCAATCCGATGATCATCGCCAGCCCGAAGCCTTCGGCGACCACCTCCAAATCAATCACCGGCGTCAACAATCCGGCCGCCGCGCTGGAGCGGCTCATCAGATGCGTCCCCAAGAAGGCGAGAACGATTCCGAGAAGACTTGCCGCCAACGCTAAGGCAAGCGATTCCATCAGCACCATCTTGGCAACGCGCTGGCGACGCCAGCCAATGGCTCGAAGGATCCCGATTTCAACCGTTCGCTCCAGCACGCTGGTCATCATCGTGTTGAGTGTGGAGATCGCACCGATCACGAGCGCGACGATTGACGTCATCCAAGCCATCGCGGATGCCACTTGCATGCGCGTATCGGTCGACACGAACTGGTCCGTCGTCAGTGCGAGCAGCTTCGGATCGAGAGACTCAATGGCTTTGATCACGTTCTCTGCTCGAACGCCCTCCGTTGCCGGTTCGAGCATCACGTTGACGTAAGTGACCTGGCCAGTGCGATCGGTCAACGTCTGCAATTGATCCAAAGGGAGAATCATCGAACCATTCTCCCAGGTGCTACGGCTCTCGAAGACGCCACTGATCAAATAGGCCTCATCAAACAGGCTCAGCTGATCACCAGCAGCCAGCCCGACTCGATCTGCCAGGTGCACTCCGATCATCAAATGGCGAACATCGAGCGATTTGACCTCCACCTTCGATCGCATCTGATAATCGTCCAACAGCCACGAGTCCGGCTCGATTCCCATCGCAGGCACACCGTAGACTTCTTGATCTTCGAGCGACAGGGTGTCGAGCAACACGCCCGCGGTGCGACGGACGCCTGGGATCTGCGCGATCCGCTGGGCAAACGCCTCATCGACCGAACTGCTCAATCGGTCAGCCGACCCCTGTCGCGAAACGACGATGTCGATCGAATGACTTGAGTAAACCTCTTCAAACGCATGCACAAAACCTTTCGTGATCCCCAGCAAGGCGACCATCGATCCGATAGCGGTGGCCAACGCCAGCAACGTTAACGCCGTGCGAAATGGTCGCCGCGTCAGATTCTTGAGAAGAAAGGAGATGAACAGCATGGAGATTGGGTTCGCTTCAATGTCTACAGTTTGACGCTCGAAAGGATGGTTGGAGTAACCACCATACAAGCACGACGCGCCAGTTTGGATGTTGCGCTTGTTGATTTCGGGGCAACGCCCCGTCCGTTTACCTAGCCCGGCCCAACGGGCTCGTCTTTACCCACATTTGAATTCCATCATCGAGTGGAACTCGCGTGAATGGACCGCGCAGCGGTCGCAGATGGTAGCCGTGGGTCGCGCAGCGCACCTACGGAAACTTGTGGAATTTCAATTCCAAGCGACCCCGAAGGGGGTCGCAGATCCGTCTGCGACCCCCTTCGGGGTCGGTTTCTGTTGCGAATTCACCATTCCGTGGGTGCGCTACGCGACCCACGGCTTACCCTCCGTGATACCTTCGGCATCAAAAGAATGTGGGTAATGACAAGCCCAACAGGCTGGGTAACCATTGACACCGTGAATTGCAGGGCCAACGGCCCGGCCGTTTGTTGCTTCGATTCACAAATGGTCGGACCTTCGGCCCTCCAGAGCAATCTCGCCAAAACACCCAGCCCGATGGACTGGGCTAGACAAATTGCTGGGCCTTCGGCCCGAAATCAAGCAAACAGCGCCAAATTTGAATGCGCCAGCGAGTGTGTCGAAGCCGAGTCATGTGCCGGAGGACGCACCACTTTTCACGTCACTCGGTCCAGCTCGCTGGGTTGTCAAACTAATCCGATTTTGGGGATTAAGAAAACAGTAACACTGGGGCAAGATCCGCATCGCTCTCATAGCGTAGCGACTTTGAGGTCCCTGTCGTGCCGATCATAGGACTAATTCCGCGCGGGTGGACTCACGCCGCCGTTCGCATCGCATCGCAACTCAACGCCACGGTCATCATGAGACGCTTCCTAACGCTTTCCCTGGTGTTGCTTGCCTTGACCGGCTGCCACAACCGTCCGGTGAAAGTTCAAACCGGGGGCTCTATGAATTTCGGGGGCAGGATGGCCATGACGGGCGATCTGTCGACCACGATTCGCAACGACAATACGGCATCACGACTTGATCGAGTCGTCGTGACAGGCAATCCCGCAGCCGCCTGCTCCGTCGCGGTCGTCGATGTGGATGATCTATTGGTCAATCGGAATCTGACCGGTCTGGGATCGATGGGAGAGAATCCCGTTGCCCTGTTTCGAGAGAAATTGGAGGCGATCGGTTGCGACCCGACTGTTCGTGCCTTGGTGCTTCGGATCGACACGCCGGGCGGAGGTGTCCATGCATCGGACCTGATGGGCCATGAACTGGCAACGTTTCGGCGCAACCATCCGATGCCCATCATCGCCTGCATCATGAGCGTCGGCGCCGGTGGCGGATACTACCTGGCATGCTATGCCGATCACATTGTCGCACAGCCCACCAGTATCGTCGGTGGCATTGGCGTGATCCTCAACACGTACAACCTGGAAGACGCTTTGGGCCAATTCAATGTCGTTTCCATTCCCGTGAAGTCAGGCGAAAAGATTGACCTCGCCTCGCCTCAGCGGACCATGGAGCCCGAAGAACGGGAACTGCTGCAGGCCATCGCGGATCAAATGTACGAGCAGTTCAAATCGCGAGTGGTTGCGGCACGTCCCGCGATTGACGTTGATGCAGAACTCTGGGACGGCCGTGTCATGACGGGCAAGGATGCTTTTGAGTCGTCGCTGATCGACCAGGTTGGGTACCTCGACGATGCGATCGAGATGGCACGTCAGATGGCAGCGATCGGTTCCGACGCATCGGTCGTGATGCTGCGACGCAACAATGACCGAGCTTACACCGTTCTGGACAAGTCCCCCAACTCACCGGCCAGCGCATCGCTGATCCCGCTGAACATCCCAGGCTTAGACCGTAGCTCGCTGCCGACCTTCTTGTATCTTTGGCAAGCCGAACCGCGATTCGTGACCGCGTCTGGTGCCTGACCCCTTTTCGCCATCCGTGTTTGCTACTGTAGGTCCGCCTTTCCAAGGCGGACACCCGCAGCTTTGCTGCGTTTCGCGAGTCTCGGAGAGACTGGCCTACAGCAATGCACCGCGGTTCAATACGATACTGGCGCTGTCCAGGAAGCCTATCGTACGGGTTGACGCTACTTCAGCCCACGCCGCAGCTTTCTTGCGCTTTCCTGGATGATCAGCGGCAATTTGCTGCGTAGCAGGTTGCTGCCACTGAACCACTCCTTCGGCTCGTGCAAGATCACTTCCGCCTCGACCAGCGATGCTCCCTCGAGGCCATCGACCGGACTAACGATCAGGTAGCCGGCCGTCCCCGCATAAGGATTTGGTTGTCCACGAGTCAGATTGCCGAGCTCATCCCGGTCCAACTTGCGCCACTCGTTTCGGTATTCTGTGTGAGCGGGCGGGTGACCGCTAAATCGATCGTCCAATTTCCATGCGACGGCAAAAAAGTTGTTGGCATCCATCCGCTCCGATCGCATCACGCCCGTGAGTGCGATCTTGTTCAGCAGTACCGTCTCCAGTAACCCGTATGTTGAGGCGTCATTCACTTCAATGCCTTCATCGATCAGCGTCTGTCGATCAATCGCCTTCGCGCGAAAGCCTTCTCGCTCTGACGCGTCGGTTTCAGCGGTGAACATCTCCTGCATCAAATCATCATCGCGAAGGGTCGGCAGGTCGGCGTGAACCACAAAGGCGAAGTGTGCGCGTTGGCCGACGCGTTCGCCGTCCGCCCCCTTTAAGTAGTCGAGATCAATGTGGACCGGTGCCACCATCGAATCGCGAGTGAACTGTGTCCAGCCTCGACTACCAGCCAGCTTTCTCTGCGCCGCGGCTAGCTCCTGTTGTGACAATCTGGGATCTGCCTGCGGGGGCGTCAAACGAACCGACTCCTTTCCGATCGAAACGCCATCGGCGAGCAATTCCGCGAGCAGTCCGTCCGCGAAAGGCTCTGCGGCGAAACCGGGCGACGTCCATAAAAGGATCATCAGCCCTGCGAACAAGAGTGGTTGTCGGCAACCCATCGGCAATCACATTTCAGTCAGCGAGTTTGGTGGAACGAGCAATGATTCTATCCGCCGCGGGCCAGTGCCTGGCGAGCAAGCCATACCCCACTGCCCACTGCCCAGCCCACTGCCCACTGCCCCACTGCCCAACTGCCCAACTGCCCCACTCCCTCCTACCTCGTCGGCTTCACATCTTCCAGCAACTTCTCCAACTGCCGCATGCTTCGCGACAGCAGCACGCGAGTGGCGACATCGGTCTTGCCGATTCTTTCCGCGATCTCCTTGGTCGGCAGTCCCTCGGCGTAGCGAAGTCGAATCGCGGTCTTTTGTTCGTCGGTGAGTTCGTCGATGGCCTGCTGGACACGTAGCATTCGAACGTCTCGGCTGACCGCCGCGCTGGCGGAGGTCATGCTCACGGCCAGCATTTGTTCCAGGCCCATGACCGACGCATCGGCACTTCCGGATCCGTGAATCGACTTTTGCCGCCCCGCATCGCGGCGCTGCGCATCGAAATGGAAGCGATGTGCATCGACGACGCGCCGCCGAGCCAATTGCTGGAGCCACTGCATCGGCTCGTATTGATCCAAGGGAGCGGAGGGCAAACCGGTAATCGCGGCGGCGGAGACTTCCTGGATCAAATCGTCGAGCTCGAGCAGCGCGAGCAGGTGTTCCCCGGTGATCGAGCGAATGAACCCCGCAAGCTGGTTACGATGGAGGTCGATGTATTGAGCCAACGCCTCGGCATCGCGCTGCTTGATGCGTTCGCTTAGCTCCGATGAATCGCTTTGTCTTGATTCGTTGCCGTCCATCATCGACTCCCAGGAAATTCGCGGGGAATTGCCAAGCACCTTTGGACCGTGGGCATCTTATCGCAATCGAGAGTCGGTTGGCTCTCGAACGAATGGATTATACGAGATTGCGAGCTCTTTCACGACTAGCGCGGGTAGTCGGTTACGGCTATGATTGAAGCGGCGGATCAAATCAGTCCCGCGTGTTCGTCATTGCCATGTCAACTCCAGCACACGATCGGGATCGTTCCTTGTTACCTGACGAAGGTACGAGGCGAACCGGACGCACTTCTCGAGGCACTGTCGATCGATCAATTGGTCGAGTCGGGGCCTGTCCACGATGCGAGTCAGTTACGAGCGATTCTTCCCCCAGCGGATTCGAAACTTCGTCGCTTTGTGCTGCTGGAGCTCATCAAGCTCGACATGGCGTTGCATGCGGAATCGGGCTGTGTGCCACGGCTCGAACGTTACCTTGAGTGTTTCTCGGACATGATTTCTGAGGATTCGATTCCAGTTGACCTGGTACTGGAGGAGATTCAGCTTCGCAAGGAGGCCGGACAGGAACCAGCATGTGAAGAATATCGGCGCCGATTTCCACAGTTTGAATCACTGATCGGCCACCTGCTGCGAGGCACCGAGGTCACCTCGGCCGTGGGCAAGTTGAGGAAGCCACCGGAACTTGCTATCGGCAGTGAGATCGATGACTTTCGAATCATCAAGAAGCTTGGCGAGGGCGCCTTCGCGCATGTCTTTCTCGCCCGACAGATCTCGATGCAGCGTCTTGTCGCGCTGAAGGTTTCCACCGGAACCGGCGATGAGCCTCAGGTCCTTGCACAGTTTGATCATCCGAACATCGTTCGCGTTTTTGACCAGCGCACGCTGCAGGAGCCCGCAGCCCATTTGCTGTACATGCAATACCATCCGGGAGGCACGTTGGCGGAAGTTGTGATCGCCGTGCGCGGGAAAGATTGCGGTGAGATCGACGGCCGGATCTTGCTGGAGACCGTTGACCGCAGTTTGCTTCGGGCGGCGCAGGTGGTTCCCGATCGCTCCTCCGTGCGGCAGTGGATCGAAACAGCGCAGTGGCCGATGGTGGTCGCCTGGCTGGGCGTACAACTCTCGCACGCACTGCAGGACGCTCACGTGTTGGGAATGCTGCATCGCGACGTCAAACCCGCGAACGTTTTATTGACCGCCGAGGGAATTCCGAAGCTTGCCGATTTCAACGTTAGTTTTGCTGGGGCGGCGGGACGGGCCGGCGCGGCGACTTCGTTTGGTGGCTCCGTCGGCTACATGGCACCGGAACATCTGCAAGCGATCAGTGCCCACGCTCTCGAAGTGCCCAAGCAAGTCGGCAAGGAGGCGGATATCTATTCCCTCGCGATCTTGCTGTGGGAGCTTTGGCAGGGTCATCGTCCGTTTCCTGCCGATCCAGCGCCGACGTCGTGGAGTGAAGTGGTTGCCCAACAATTGGCTAGTCGCGGTGGACCGTTGTTGGAACCCAAACGTTGCGGAACCCCGTCCGAGCGCGTGCTCGAGAAATCGTTGCGAGTTGCTTTGCAGAGCGAAGTCAAAAAGCGGCCTGCCGCTGCCGCCGAGATGGCAGGACGCCTGAAGCTTGCCCTGCATCCTGAGGCGGCCGGTCTACTGGACCCCGGGGATGATACCCGCAGCAGTCGTATCGCCAGCCGTTCACCGTGGCTGGTGGCCGGGCTCGTGATCTTGCTTCCCAATATCGCGGCGGGACTGTTGAACTATGAGTACAACATGAGGGAAATCAAGATGACCACGGAGATGCGGGACAGCCTTTCGCATCTGGCAGCCTGCGTCAACGCCATCGTCTATCCGTTGGGCGTGGTGTTGATGGTGATCTACACCAAGGGGCTGGTGAATGCGATCAAAACGACTCGAGAAGGTCGTCGTGTGAGCAGCCAAGAGCTTGACGACACCTTGGCACTGGGCCACCGCGCCGCGATGATCGGGGGTAGTTGTTGGATTGGGGCCGGGATTGTGTACACGGTGATTCTGACATGGATGTACGCGGAATTCACGTCGATCCAGGCAACGCATTTCTTCTGTTCCATGCTGATCTGTGGTGGCGTTGCCATGGTCTATCCAATGTTCGGGATGGCGCTCTTGGTAACCTTCGTGTATTACCCCATGCTGATCCGGGGAACGATGCAGGACGATCGATTTGATCAACGTCACCGACGCATGATTCATCGTTGCGAGGCGTATCTTTTGGTTGCAGCCATCATCCCATTGCTCGGCGCGGCCTTGCTAATCTCCAGCGAAAGCGGTTCACGCATCTTCATGTTGTTGGCCATCGGCGCCGGTGTGGTCGGGCTGCTGGCTTCGTTCTACGCATACCGAGTCATCACCGATACCTGGAATCGATTTGCCGAAGTGCTATCGACCAAAACAGCGGTGGTACCGGGAGAAGCCTAGAAGGTTTTTAGCTTTGACGTAGCCATACAAGCACGACGCGCAAGCGAGTGTGTCGGTTGCGCACGGGACACACTCGCTTGCGCGTCGTGCTTGTATGGTGGGCTCAACGTGCGTGCGAGTCTGCTGGCGATACGAACGAAAAACGCCCGCGAAGTGACCGTAGCCTCCTCGCGGGCGTCCGAGCGACTGCTTGCCTGTCCAACCTACCCGACGTGCAGTCATACTGTGTGCCTCGCTATGGCGTGGCGATTGCGGCGGTCGTCTCCTGAGCCGGCGTGTCCATCATCCGAATCGCGCTTCGCAGCGCGTCGGTCGCGGGTGCCTGGTCGTCGGCTTGCGGCGTTTCGGCGGCGGTGCGCTACGGGCACCGCCGGGGCAACCGTCGTTGCCGAGGGGGCCGCGGCGTTCTGCGTGTCGATCGATTCCGTAACCACGGTCGCGGCGGTTTCTTCAACAACCGCGGCAGAGGCAACTGGGATCTCTCCACAGGCGAATGCCCGCAAATTGTTGGCCTCGTTGGTCTCCGCCAGTTCATCGAAGGCATCGATTGCCACCACGATCTTCTGGAAACCGACCACCTGGCCATTGAGATTCCCCATCGCAAGCGCCTCGACGGGAAGTTGCACGCAAACGTCGGCCGTTGCGCCGGCACAGATCTTGTCGATGCACTGCGTCATGTTCGGCGAACCTGGGAAGATCCGTCCCAATGTTGCGACGACGGTCACATGAAAGTTGCAGACGTCACGACAACTGTTGTTGCGAACCGTGACGATGAACTTTGGTCCACAGGCCGGATCGATATTCGTATCCTGGACGATCTGAACGATTTCCAAGTCACCGAGTTCCGTATCGGGAACGGCATACGACCCAAACGGAGAGTGTTGTGCCGTCAGATGCGTTCCCGCGGTGTCGAAGCTATTGTTGACGCCGTGGATTTGGATCAGACGAATCACATGCAGGCATGAAGATCCGCCTGAGAGCAGCTGCGTCGTTTGGACGCCTTGCGCGTGGCCGACAACCGCGGTAGCGGCCGTGATGCAGGTAGCAAGCAGAAGCTTGCCGATAGTCAATTGGTTCATGGGATTACCCTTTTGAAGATGAAGGAAATTGAAACGGGGTTGCCGCGCAGGCGGTCGCGCGATAGCGGCGCAGTTGACTGGCGTATGAGAAAAGCCCGGCAACCAACGGATCGGGTTGCCGGGCTTTTCGTGTTGACTTGGGCGACCTCGCAGAGCGGTCACCGGTGGCGAGTTCTGCGAGGTCGTTTTGTGTCGATTACCAGCAACCCCAGTAGCTGGTGTAGACCGGGGTGTAGTAGCTGTAGGTCACCGGGCGATAGCAGCTGTACGCGGGATAGCTGTAGTAGCTGGTGTAACAGGGGTTGTACCACGAGCGATAACCGCTGTAGCAACCGTAGCTGCGATAGCCACATCCGTAGCCGTAACCGTAGCCGATGCGGCGGAAGCAAGCTGCGATCGCCTCCTCACCGTTGGACTCTTCACCGTCACCAAGCAAGGCCTCGACATCGGCCTTACCGAGAGAGTCGGTATCGGCGGCATTGACTGCAACCGCATCGGACTTCGCAAGGTCCATCTTGGCAACGGCCGACAAGCAGACTGTCGTCCGCCATCACCGAGCTCGCGACCAACATCATCGGGGCAACTGCGAAAAGGAATCGTTTCAACATCGTACTGTACTCCAAGCTTTGGCAGATTTTGGTGGAGGGAAGCAAGAGTCTGCCGTGTCTCTTCGCTCCCGTTTGTTTCCTGACTGAGATGCCAAGCGGGAGCGAGTTGGGAGTGTTACAGCGAAGCGAGAAAATTGATGACGAGAAAGTTCTGATTGATGCGTCGCAGAATGATGTCGCAGAATGATAATGGGCGGAATGATAATGGGCGGAATGATGCTTGAAGCATGTCGATGGCTCGAATGTGCCTGGCCAACCGCGTTTCTCTGATCATTCTGCCCTTCATCACTCTGGCATCGTCCGCCCTACGTTCCGTAATCTGTACGGATTGAATTCAAGTCTGAAAATGATCGAATGTTTCAATCCTTCAGCATCTGCATCAAATTGCAATCGACCGTGGCGCTCCGGTATAATTCGTCAGCAGATCCCGGCGCGGAGCCGGGCTGTTCCTCCTCTGCGATCACCAATCCATCACGACTCAGTGAATCCATGCATTACGTCACAACTGTCCTTGCCGCCATCGCCCTGATTGCGATCGTCATCTTCTCGGTTCAGAACCTCGCGGCGATCGACGTCTCGTTCCTGATCTGGACGACGAGCATGTCGAAGGTGGTGGTGATCCTGGGGTCATACGTCCTCGGCATGATCTCCGGATGGGGATTGGTGGGGCTGATCAAACATTCCATGAAATGATTCGCAGCGAGTTTCCGAACCGCCTGTAACAACCTGCTTCTGTTTTCGCTTAGTGGAGAGTCGATCACGATTTCTCTCCCTACCGAGAACGACGGGTAGTCCCATGCGATTCTTTCTCCGCCTTGCCGTCTTGACCGCTTCCCTGAGCCACGTCGCTCTGGTCCCTCGAACCTGGCAGCTGCGAACGACGACCTTTTCTCAGAACTGGCCATGGAATCGGTGTTCGAAAAGGCCACTGCTTCGGCAACTGCCGCAACGGTGGCCAAGCCGGCCGAGAGCACGAAAGCGGAACGAATCACCGGGGTTTCCGGTCTGATCCAGATCCTCAAGGGGGCGGAACTCGAGCACACCGTCGACGGGGAACGCGTCCGGCTCAAATTCGAGGACTCGGGCTGGGAATTCCCCGTTTCGCTCACGGTGGACTTGGAACGCGAGCGAATTCTCTGCGATCTTTCCCTGGTGGAAATCGAGAAGCAGGAATCGATCGACCGAGAGGCGATGCTGCGGTTGATGGCCGCGGGGGATCCTTCGCAATCAGCGTTTTTCGCCTTCGATCCAGCCGAAAAAGTGATTCAACTTCGGGCGTCGCTCAGCAGTCGCAACGTCACGGCCACAGGTCTCAAGGGGGATCTGCAGCGGCTCGCCCGATTTGCCGACAGCCAGTCGAAATTATGGTCCGGACTCGGAGCCAAATCGACACCCGAGCTCGAGTCGAAGGCAAAACCTGCTTCGCCATCGCAGCCAAAGACCGCAAATTCCGGCCTCTCGCTGGAAGGACGCTGGTCGGCCGCGGTAGGCAGCGGCGAAGCCTTCGCGGTGCAATTTGACAGTGGTGGGCGCTTCGCTCTGGTTCACATCAAGGCTGGCAAATCGACCAAGTCGACCGGTAAAGCAATCCGCACCGGAGACAATCTGGTGCTCCAAGGCGACACCGGAACCAAGCTGAACTGCACGCTGATCTGGACCGATGCGAAAGCCTTCCAGTTGGCAATCAACGATGCCAGCGGCAAGGCGAGCGTCAAGATCGACTTCAAAAAGCAGTCGTAAGGGAGCCGGGCGTCAATCAGGCACGAAGTGCCCGACACAGGATTTGCCGGGTGCGTTAGCACCCGGTTGAGAACCCCTTCGCACCTCATCCATCGCCTCGATTCTTCGGCAGAGCCGAAGAATCGAGGCGATGGATGCATCATTGGGAGGAAACACACCCGTAGGTTGACAACCGACGGCAAGTCCTGTGTCGCCACTTCGTGGCTGAGGAGCACCTCATTTTCGCTGTAACAACTCGCCGTTTCTCTCGCTTGGCTACTCAGAGCCAACTTCCAATGTCCTGACGGTTTCCCGCCGTCGCGAGCCCACAATCGAGGTGATTCCATGACCCACTCCAGCCCAAACTTCATCTTCCGTGCGATCTTGGGGCTTTGTGCCCTGCCGCTGATTTCCGCGGCCGTCTTGGCCAACGAAACGAATTACGCCCAAACGTTGTCGTCCACTGCCTGGATCATCACCAGCAACGCAGAGGACGAGACGTCGACCGGGACCGGTGTCTTCGTCGATGCCGAAAAGCGATTGGTCCTGACCAATGCCCATGTGGTCGGCGACAGCCGGTCCGCCGTTGTTTTCTTTCCCGAGTTGGAAGAGGGACAGCCCAAGGTCAAGCGAAAGCACTATCTCGACAATGTCTTGAAGCTGGCTCAGCCCGGTAAAGTGGTCGCCGTCGATCGCAAACGTGACTTGGCCCTGATTGAACTTCCCAAGGTGCCCGAGCGGGCCAAGGCGATTGAACTCGCCGAAAACAGCGTTGCTCCCGGCTCCAGCGTCGACATGATCGGCAACCCCGGCGGCAGCGATGTGCTTTGGGCCTACACCTCGGGGACTGTTCGCCTGGTTTACGACAAGAAATTCAAATCGGACCATGGTGAACATGAGTTCAAGGTGGTCGAGACTCAGAGCCCGATCAAGCCGGGCGACAGCGGCGGACCGGTCGTCAACTCGGAAGGAAAACTGGTGGCGATCGCCCAATCGTTTTCGCCGCAAATGAACCTGGTCAGCTACTGCGTCGACATTTCTGAGATCAAGTCGTTCCTCAAGAGCCCCTGGAAACCGTCTCCCCTGGCGACGAAAGTCGTTCTGGACAATGCCGAAATCACTTATGTCACCCACACGACCGGACACTACCAGGTCGAACGTGAGATCTCCTCGGGAACGACGCAAAGCGTGTTCGTTGCCAAGGATACCGAGTACTACAAGCGGGCCGACGTGCGACGGATCTGGTCGCTCGTTTCGGTCAGTAAGGAGTCGCCCAGCGCCGATTTGATGATGCGACTGATGCGTCAGAGCTCGGCCACCAAGATCGGGTCCTGGGCGGTTGAGAAGAACTCGTCCGATGAATTCATGGTGATCTACGTTGCCAAGCTGGATGCGACGGCACCCGATGAAGCGTTGGAGGGAACGATCGACTACGTGGCACGAATCGCCGCAGCGATGAACAAGGAACTCAACCCCAAGAAGGATGAGAAATCGTCATCCGAGACACTCGCAGCCTGGCTCGCAAAATGACCAGTCCCGCGGGAGGAGGCTTGCCGAAGCCGGCTAGCTAGGACGGGGATCTTCACGGCTCGAATGCGACACGGCTCTGGTAGCGAAAAGCTATCAGAGCCGTGTTTCGTTTCACCAATACAAGCACGACGCGCCAGCGAGTGTGTCGGAGAGGGCACGGGACTCACTCGCTGGCCCGTCGTGCTTGTATGAAATGGCATTTCTCCAATTCTTGGTAACACCCCCAGCGCTTTCCCGCTTGGTAGTTCAGACGCGAGCAAAACCCCAACCAACCATCGACCGCTCGCCAGAACCTCCGGTCTTCCAACCGCAACCAACACAAGGGAACGAAATCATGAAACGCCGTATCAAGACTGTTGTCGCCATCACCACCCTCGCTTTGACCGCATCGGCATCCATCAGCGCCGAGGCATGTGACCGAGGCGGACGACGGATTTCCCTTTCGCGCGGCCCGATCGGTTCGCCATTCTCGCCGTTCAATCACTACTCGAAACCGACCTACTCACAGCCCGTTTACGCGCAGCCCCAAGTGGTCTACCAGCAGCAGGTACAGTCTCTGCCGCCATCGCAGGTTTCGACGTTCCCCGTTCAGAACATCGCCCCGCAGCAGCAGCCGACGAGTTCTGCCATGTTGTCGGGCCAGCCAGGTACGATCGCTCCGGCGAATACGATGCCCCGGACTTCGGCGGTTCCTCAGCAAGCTGGTCAACAGGTTCCTCAGCAGGCGCCGGCCGCTGCCCCGAGGACGGTTGCCAACAACCGGGCTCCTGTTTCCTCAGCCGCGACCCAACCGCAATCAACCCCAGCCAGCCCAGCCAGCCCAGCAAGCCAAGCGAGCCAAGCGAGCCAAGCGCAGCCAAGCGAGCCAAGCGAGCGCGGAAGCCTCGGCACTGCAACTGTTGGCATCCATCATGACGACCAGTGACAGCAGCAACGCTGGCACCACAGCTGCCACGACCACTCCGCAGATTCCCGATTTTGCTCCGGCCGACTCAAACACCGATCCGGCTCATGTCGGTACGTGGACTGTCAATCTGCCTGGCAACCAGTCGGTGCAATTGGTGCTCAATGGAGACAGCAGCTTCACATGGACCGCGACCAAGAACGGCAACTCGAGCAACTTCCAGGGACAGTATCGTCTCGAGAGCGATCGACTCACACTCGTGCGTTCGAACGACCTCAAGCAGATGTCTGGAAGCTGGACGGTTAGCGGTGAAGGCTTCACGTTCAAGCTGGACGGAGCAACCACCGGTGGACTGAGTTTCAATCGCAGCTAAGCGTCCTGGTCCCGTAGGTCAGGCACTCCGAGCCTGACGTTGCTGGAATCTGCAACTGCTCGCGAGTCTCGGAGAGGTTGTGAAGATATTGTGATTGCTACTGTAGGTCCGCCTTTCCAAGGCGGACACCCGCAGCTTTGCTGCGTTTCGTGCGAGTCTCGGAGAGACTCGCCTACAGTAATGCACCGCGGTTCCATTTGTTCACAGCCTCGGAGAGACTGCCTACAGTAAGACCGACGGCCATGTCACACCGAGAGAGGGTGCAGTATCGGAGCAGAGGCGCTTAGACACCCGAGCTCTGCGTTCGTACGAGTCCGAAGTCGCACGAATGCACCGCGGTCCATGACAGCTCGAGAACTCGCTACAGTAATGCACCGCGGTTCCATTGTTCACAGTCTCGGAGATGTGAAGATTGTATTCCACGAAGGTCCGTCATGCGACAGAGCTTTGCGCGTTCCGCGGAGCTCGAAGATCGCCACATTTCACCAGGCTGATTTCAGGCCTGGGATCGACCGGAGATTCCTCGGCACGGCACGGCCACAACGTTGCAAACGGCTTGATCAGTGACGTAGCACTAGCGCCAGGTTCGCTCCATGGAACATCACAGTCCCCCGATTGTCGCTCCCGGTGGCATTCAGAAAGTCGATCTCCTGCAGTTGATCGCTGGCCACGGTGACTCGATCCAAAATCAAAGCGCCGTACCCGCCTTGAATGGTGATGCAATCGGTGACCGGCAGATCCAAACCAACTCCAAACTCCCACAGAACCGCGCTGGTGTCGGGCGACTCGCTGACGATTTGGCCGATCAGATTGGTATCGAGAATCGTTCGCTGCTGAGTATCGTTACCATAAATGCCAACCTTTCCAAACCAGGAAAGACAGTGCCAGCCAAAAAGCGGCATCTCCGGTTCACTCGTCACACCGATCTGCAACCCATACAGATCGTTTCGAGTGGACGTGCTGTACGCAAACGTTTGGAGATCAGCGTCAAGAACCGCTGACAAGTCCTCATCGAGCGCGATGTAACGAAGACCTGCCAGGTACCGGAACGGACAATAGGTCACCCAGTGCCAGTTCAGCTCAAATCCATACAGGTCACTGGTGTACCGCGAGTCGATCGATTGCACGTTGGGGGCAAAGACTTCCGGATCCGAATTGATTCGGACTTCACTCCCTTCGGTATCCACGAACTGATCGGCCGAGAATTGGCGCAGCCCCAAAAATCGAAACTCAAACTCGGTGTCGTCCCAGGTGAGCTGGCTGACTGATAGATCCAATCCCGGCTCCCAATCGAAATCAAACTCCTGGGCGTTCAACTGTCGAATCGGATTCGATGTGCTTTCGATCAAGACGCGATAGCTTTCGGAGATGCGATCCATGTAGACCGCTGCGACGCGAATCTGGAAGCGGGGATGTAGCCCGGCGCAGGACACGTACTCGTTGTGGCGACGCCGCGCAAGTTCGTCACGCACCGACGAGTGGTAGGGGTCCGTGTCGCAGGCACCGTCGTGATCGCCGTACGAATCGAGCAGCGAGACCTGTGGCAGCATGGTTGTCGCACCAAGCCCGTTATCAGCCCCGCAATGGGGACAGCCGCTGATCGGAGAATCCACAATCACATCCGAGAGGATCGTGCCGTCAGCCCCCGGAGAGAACTCAGAATCGAGCGATACCGTCACGCCGCCTTGTGCGCCGCAGTGGTGGCACTGGGCAACAACGATCGCTCCGTTGAACTCGCGCTCAAGGCGAGCGCAGCAACCACCGTCCAAAGACGCAAACCGATTTGCGGTCGTTTGAACTTCGTTGGCTTCAAGTCTCTGATCCGGGAAAAGTGATCGTGCCGTCTTTCAGTCCTGGTATCCATGGCGAGTTGCGTCGACCTTCTTCCGGGCAACGCCGTAGCCGATTTTCTATCGACAAATCCAAGCACGACGCGCGAGCGAGTGTGTCGGATGCGCACGGGACACACTCGCTTGCGCGTCGTGCTTGGATTTGGCTGTATTTTCTGTGGACGGACGGGGGGTCATACCGCGCTGGTCGGCGCACCGATGGCCTAACCGTTTGATCGGCATTTGCGTCCCGAATAATCGGCATTTCCCTCCTAATCGGTAGAAAACGATGCAGTCTCCCTGGCTGCCGAGATTACCCATTTGAACTCGGCAACAATCAGCGGCTCGGGAGTCAGTGCAGCCGAAACCGATAACTAGGATTGAAAAGCTGGGGAACTGCTCCGGCGCCAGGCTTGTCCAAGCTACGCTGCTTCTCTCGAGCACCGAACCGACCACCCCGTAGACGTGAAGACCACCATGATGCCTCGAAGTCGGCCGTCGCAACGACGTCGCACTGCCGACCACCGGCGACGGAAGCGGCTGGGGCTCGAGCCGTTGGAATCACGCCAACTGCTGGCGGCGATGACGGTCACGACGACGGAAGATGCCCTGGACCTAGATCCTGGCGACGGCGTTTGCGAGATCTCGGGGGGTGGCTGCTCGCTCCGCGCAGCGATTCAGGAAGCGAACGCACTGGGCGACGCCAGTGGTCCACACGAAGTCAACCTGCCGGCTGGCGTCTACCTGTTGACGATCGAGGGAACCGACGAGTCTGCATCGCGAACGGGCGACTTGAACATCCGCGTGGGGCTGTCGATTCTCGGGGCCGGGGCTGCCGACACCGTCATCGATGCTGGTGGGCTGGACCGAGTCATCGATGTCGCGTTGGGGACGGTGCTGATCCAGGGCGTGACCATCCGTGGCGGCAGGATCGATGCCGACGAAGAGGCGTTCGAGTTCATCGGAGGCGGGATCCGCAATCAGTTTGACTTGACGCTCATCGACTCGGTCGTCACGGGCAACACAGCCGGAAGCGGCGCGGGGGTGGCCAATTACAACGGAACGCTCAAGATTCAGCACAGCGTGATCACCGGCAACGGGGATTCAACGACCACGCGTGGTGGCGGCGTTTTCAATTACGCCAACTACGACACGAGCCAACTTGGAGATCATCGAGAGCACCATCACCGGTAATCAGGCCTTGACCGGTGGCGGTGTGATGAATTTCAGCTATGACGGTTCTGCCAATGCGATCATCGAGCGTAGTACGATCGCGGAGAATTCGGCCTTCACAGGCGGCGGCGTTGCGAATCGAAGTAAAGTCATTTTCGAAGACTCCTCTCTCGCTAACCTAAGCATTCGCAACAGTACGATCTCCGGCAACACGGCTGCCGCTTCGGGAGGTGGCGTCCACGCTCAAGGCGAATACGGAGGGGAAGCCCAGACCGAAATCCTGAATGCGACCATCACCGGTAACGTCGCGACTGCCCTGGATGGCGGCGGTGTTCGATCCGTCGATTCGCCTGATGTCTTGACCGTGATTCGCAGCACGATTGTTGCCGGCAATTCGGCAGGACGCGACGGCAATGATCTGTTTGGCCAATCGATCTCAGGCACCTTCAATCTGGTCGGAGACGCCGCGGGTCACCTGCTCGTGGACGGATCGGATCACAATCTTGTTGGGATCGATCCACGGTTGGGACCACTTGCCGACAACGGTGGCCCGACCTTCACTCATCTTTTGCTCGACGGCAGTCCCGCAATCGATCAGGGAACCAATTCGTTGTCGCTTTTAAGCGATCAGCGCGGCAGCGCGTTCCTGCGCACCGTCGACTTTCCGGCGATCGGCAATGCATCCGATGGCACCGACATTGGCGCTGTCGAGATTGGTCAAATCGCCTCCAACTTTGACTTCGGTGACGCTCCGGATGGGATCTCGGTCGGGAACCAACTGAGACAGTATCCAACGAAAGCGGCCAGCGACGGGGCTCGCCACCGGATTGACTCTCTAGGGCCATTCCTTGGCAGGATTCGGCCGGACGCGGAATCGGATGGGCAATCGTCCGGCGCCGCCAATGGGGATGACTTGCTTGGTGTGGATGACGAAGATTCGTTTCCGAGTGGACCGATTCGGCTGACGCCGGGCCAGCCAATCGAAGGCGTGATCATCTCGCATGACGGTGCGACGACGGGAGCGTTTCTGAACGTTTGGCTCGATCTGAATCTCGACGGCGACTGGGATGACGCAGGCGAACACTTGATCGTCGATCGCTCAGTCCCTGCGGGTGCGGGGAATACATCGCTGTCCGGAATCACGCTTCCGGTGGACGCGGGCGTTGGAACCTCATTCCTGCGTGCCCGCATCAGCACGCAGTCCGGACTTGCAGCAACTGGCGAGGCGCCCGATGGGGAGGTCGAAGACGTGCAGGCACTGATCGGCGATGTTCCGGTGGAAACGGCCGACCTGTCTCTCCGGCAAGTCGTTGACAACATGAATCCAACGATCGGTGAAATGGTGACCTTCACGATCACGATCACCAACGACGGACCAGATCGCGCGACGAATGTGGAGGTGACCAATCTACTTCCACCGGAGTTGTTCTTCGAACAGGCCACGGTGACGCAAGGAGTGTACGAGTTCGAAGAAACGTGGTTCATCGACGTTCTCCAACCCGGTGCATCGGCGGAGCTTCGTATTCTGGCAACCGTCGAGACTTCGGATTCGGTCACGCATACGGCTGAGGTCACGTTCGCCGACCAGGTCGATCCGGACTCCACGCCCGGTAACGGGATCAGCAGCGAAGACGATCAAGCGACCGTGACCTTGGGGACATGCCTCAGCGGTGGGCCTCTTCACGTCGGGATGAATCGCATGACGTTTTCCTGCGCGTCACCCGGCGCATGGGTAGGGTTTGTCCACGGAACGACACGAGGCTCCAAGACCTTTGAGCAGTACAACGTCACGGTCGACATCGCCGATGCGGAAGGTCTGGCAATCGCCATCGCGGATTTGCAAGGAATCGCCTCGGTATTGATCAACCTATCCGAGCAAGCGTTGGCTGACGCAGTCGATGCCTCGGGAGACCCGCTGATCGTGCAGGCGTTCGAGATGCTGCCTCGACGCACCAAGAGCAACACGCTGACGATCAACACCGAAGTCGCCATGCTGCGTGCCCAAAGTGTCGGCGAGGGAGGTGACCTGCTCGACGCGGCGTTGGTTCCATCCGTCGCAGATGCAGCCATGGAAAGATGGTCGCGGCTTCCGCTTTCGGACGCACTTCGCCGGCGTCTCAGCAGCGTCAGAATCGTGATCAGTGACTTGCCCGGAGATGCCCTGGCGCGAGTGGTGGGGCGCACGATCGTCTTGGACGGCGATGCTGCCGGAAATGGCTGGTACGTGGACCCGACGCCGCTGAACGACCAGGAGTACGCCCCATCAGTAGCGGCGAGCCGATTGGATGCAGTCGACGCCACCGCCGCGCAGCGAATCGACCTGCTGACCACACTGATGCACGAGTTTGGTCACGTTTCGGGATTGCCGGATGTCTCGGATCGGAACAATTTGATGCACTGGCGGCTCGCCACAGGTGTGCGTCGGCTACCCGTGCCCAATACCAACGTTCACCAAGCCCTCGATGTGAACCGAGACAATCAAGTCTCTGCGCTCGATGCGTTGCAGATCGTCAATTGGCTCGGCCGCCGATCACTGTCTCCGACCAATTCCACTTCGATTTGGCTCGGTGAAGATGCCGCGGACACGCTCTTTCTCGACGCCAATGCCGATTTTCGCGTCTCCGCCGCCGACGCATTGCTGATCATCAATCACATGTCGCGTCGTCATGCGATCGAGAAGGAGTACGACTGGACGTTGCCAAGCCAGACGCAAGATTCGAACCTGACCGAAGTGATCGCTGACGAAGCCACCGAGATAGTCGAGCCCCGTTTGATCGACGAGACTCCGTACAAACTTCGCGATTCACACTTGCCTGGAAGTACGCTTGCAGAAGCCTCGCAGCGGGACGAAGTGAGACAAGCGAGCATTCCCTACCTGGATTCGCTCGACGATGCCCTCCAGCAGATCGTTTCGGAACTTGAGCTGCTTGGATAAGGTCATGAAGCGAGAGGACGCCCCGAATTGCACGAATGGGGACGGACTGGGCAACTACATGAGGTTCAGAAAACTCGTGCGCATTGGTGCCATTCGTGGCAGACCCTTGTTCACCTGCTCATTCCCGCGAATCGCTCATGATCGATTCAGCAATCCGGCCGGCGATTGCCTGAGTTGAGCGCGGTCCGTAATGTCCGCCGGCGATCCAGTCCATCTCTTCGTCGCTGGCCATCCTTCTTAGATCGAGAATCTCGACACCGTCGCCTGCGAATTCGCGGAGGGATTTAGGACCGATTTTGCGCAGCTGGTGCGGCAACGCAACGACCAAGACGGACGAGATTCCATCTTCCCGTAAGCGGCGAGCGGCCAACAACGCTGCCGGCAGACCCGATTGCGTGTCGGTAGCGTCCGATTTCCCGCGTGGGCCGGACGCTGATTGTCCCGCTGTGTGGTCATCCTCCAAGCCAACGATAGCGGCCAACGCCATCCACCATCGTGAGGCGCCCGCTAACACGACCGATCGATAGTAGGGCCAACCGAGAATCTGCGATGCCGGGTCTTGAGGCAAGACGACGCCGTGGTCCATCGGGATCACGGCCGGTGGAACGGACGCTGGAAGCGCGTTGACAAAGGCGTAATCGTCATCGCTGTAGGCGAACACGATAGCACGATCGATGGCCGATTCGTCCAGGAACCGATCCAACTTCACGAGGTCTTGGCCGAGTGTGAAGCCGGGCCATGAGACAAGTTCGATCGTGGTGGGTTCGCGAAGCTGTCGAGCCGTTTGATGATGAAGCGTTTCGCCGTCAGAGAGTCCAAATGAGAAAGCCATCGACGCGCCACCAAGCATCACGATCGTTTCGCCATTCTCTGCATCGCGCTCGGCGGGGCCGCTGGCAGTACGGCGAAAGCCGTTTCCATCCAACTTAAGCGTCTCGTACCAAACACGATCGGCATGACGCATAGCACCGACATAGTTCGGCTTGAACACGAAACCCAGCGACGGATCACGCTCATGCACTCCGGGCGTGAACCAGGTCGAGTAAAAGATCGGCACGGGGACGAGAATCCGCACCAAACCTTCGCACAGAAGCCACCCCAACACGATCGCAGCGAGTCCCCGGATGACCGTCGAAAACGGACTCCGGCCCGACACGCCAACGCGGTCGTCGTTGGATGGTTCCCGTTTCACTGCGGCGTCACTCAAGGGTCCCACTCAGTTCCGTTTTAGAATGACAGGGGCGATCATGGCAGAATGATGTGGGGCAGAATGATGGCGGTCGGGCAAGAGTGTCTCGCCTAAAGTCTCTCTCTTATCATTCCGCCCCACATCATTCTGCCAAAAACAAATTTACTGGAAATGACTTTGCACTAGTGGCTCTTCAACGCTGAGATTGTGAGCCGTGGGCCGTAAGGCACCGGGCCGAGACGGACGTATTTCCCCGTCGAGAAGGCCCGGCCGCTCACGCGTCACGGCTCACAAGAACTGACTTGAAGCAGCACTAGCTGGACAGCGCCACTTTGCAGCCAAACGTAACCGGAAGCGTAAGCGAAGAAATGAGTAACGCAACGAGCCTCGCTCACGCTTTCGGGTTACGATCGAAATCTCCACATGCTGTGTCAGCGAAACCACTTAAGATTGCTATCACGTTCAAGAATGGCGCTCTCCAGCTAGAACTGAAAATAGAGGAACGAGACCGGCCGGAACCCGACCGCCAGGACCGACAACAGCATCATCGTGTAGAGCGTCCATCGCAGCATCTCGGGGGCTCGCAGCAACACCAACTCACTCTCTTCTCGCTCCTGCCAAACGTCCAAGATTAACAGAATCGCCAGTGCCATGACGATGGGCGCGGCAAATGCGGCGGCCCGCGGGTCGGCAAAGGGCGACGAGAACATGGCGGTAAAAACGTGCGCAATCTGCTGCACCGACTCAGCCCGAAAGAGCGTCCAGCCAACAAGCGTGATCACAAACATTAGACCGCTACGAATGCATCGGCGGAGAACCGAAAACTCGGTTTTGAGCGCGGCGGTGCTGCGTCGTGCCATCCAGGCATGCTCGGCGACCAACAACGAACCATGAAACCCTCCCCAGATCACAAAGTTCCACGATGCGCCATGCCATAGGCCGCCCAGCAGCATCGTGATCATCAGGTTGCGGCACGTCAGTAAGAAACCGTGGCGGCTTCCCCCGAGTTCGAAGTAGAGATATCGGCGCAGCCAAAGAGAAAGCGAACGGTGCCAGCGGCTCCAAAAATCTCGTGGGCTTGTTGCCAGGTAGGGCTGGCGAAAATTCGACATCAAGCGGAAACCCATCCACCGCGAAATCCCTCGCGCGATCAGCGTGTAGCCGGCAAAGTCACCGTAGATTTGCGCTGCGAAGCCGAGGTTCGCTAGCCAGGCAATCGAACCGCCATATCGCCCCGGCATGGCATAGTATTGATCGACCAGGGGCGCAACCGAGTCGGCCAGCACCACCTTGTAAAAGTATCCAAGGATCACGAACTGAGTGCCGATCGCCAAATCGACGCGGCGAATTTTCCGAGGACGCAGGACCTGCGGCAATAGATGGGTCGCCCGTTCAATCGGGCCCGCGACCAACTGCGGAAAGAATGCCACATAGACCGCAAAGGCCAGCGGATCGGTACAAGCTTTGATCCGTCGACGGTACACGTCGATCGTGTACCCCAACGTCTGAAACGTGTAGAAACTGATTCCCACCGGCAAGACGATCCCGGCGACTGGCGCGGAGATCTCCAAACCAAACAGGGCCGCGAGCTCGCAGAATGAGTCGATCGCGAAGTCGAGATACTTGAACGTGCCGAGCACGCCCAAATTCACGATCAGGCTAACCGCTAGCCAGGAGCGACGGCGTTGCGCCTCGGCCGACGCCTCGATTCGCCTGGCGGCAACGAAATCGACGGCGGTTGATAACAGGATCAAGCCGAGAAAGCGATAGTCCCAGGCTCCATAGAAGACATAGCTGGACACCAGCAGCAACACGTTCTGCAATCGAACGTGTCGCTGCGTCACCAAATAGCAAACGTAGACCAGCGCGAAAAAGACCAGAAACGTGTAGCTATTGAAAAGCAATTCCGCTTCTCGTCTTTCGTCAGGTCGCGGCTAGGTGCACGATTAAGTTTGTGTACTAGGACTTACCGTAGGCGAGTCGCTCCGAGACTCGCGACCATGCGCAGAATACTGCGGTGTCAGTCTCGGAGAGACTGACCTACGGTACCAAGCCGAAAGCCTGCAAACGCTACTTCTCACCTCGTTCCACTGCGGCAAAGTCACCGGCAATCGCAATCACCAACTTATCGGGGTCGATGTACTTCCGGATCGCCGCGTTGACGCTTTCGACCGTGGCCGCCCCGATGCTTGCCTCCAGATCGGCATAGTGCTTCATGGTGCGTTCGTTGAACAAGGTGCCCAACAGTTCGCTGTTCAACGCCGCGTCATCCGACCGCCGCACGCGGGCGGCTTGCAGGTAGGCTTCCTTGGCTTCCGAAAGCTCCTGTTCGGTGATTCCCTTATCGCGAATCAACTCGAGCTCTTCTCGAATCACACTCATCAGTCGATCCTTCATGCCGGGATTGGTGATCGCAGCGACGATGAAATCGACTCGCGTATCTTTGGCCCTCGGCAGTGTATAGCTGGCAATCCCGTAGGAGAGACCTTCCTGTTGGCGGACACGATTGCCGAGTCGGCTGCTGAGCGAACCACCACCGAGGATGAAGTTGCCAAGCTCGAGCGAAGCAAAATCAGGATCGTCGTCTCTCAAACGGTACTGCTGCGAGGCGCGATAGACCGCGTTTTCTTTGTCTGGCGTCTCGATCACGTCTAGCGATCCAGCGATCTCAGGATGCGGACTGCGTTCGACTCGCACATAGGGCTGGTCTGTTTTCCAGTTAGATAATTGGGCCGACAACATCGCCTTGAGTTCTTCGGCATCGAAGTCTCCGACGGCCGAAACTTCACCTGCCTGACTGCTTAGGAATTCCGCATGCAGATCGCGGAGTTCCTCAATTTTGACGTTGCGATACATGTCGATTTCTTCGTCGACGGACATCACGTAGAGGACGTGGCCCTCGGGATACGGCGAAAGTCGCTTCTCCACGCTCCGGCGTCCAAGTGAGCTCGGGTCGGTCGAAGATTGCTCCAAGCCGGTGATCACCTGACGGCGAATCACTTCCAACTCGCTGGACTCCAATCGCGGGTGTCGCAGGACGTCACCGATCAGGCTGACCACTTCTGGCAAGAATTCTCGTTTGGTTTTCACCGAAAGCTGAACCAGGCCGACTGTGGACGAGACCGACATCTGCAAACGCAAACGAACCTTTTCATCTTCGATCTCAGCGAAATCGAGTTTTTCGGTTCCCCGCCCCATCAGAATGCCTAGCAACTCGGCGGCACCGACGCGACCCTTGAGCGTTTCTTCGGTGCCGAACCGAAGCGTCAGTGTCATGGAAACCATCTCACCACGCGTCTTCTTGGGGAGCAACGCGTACTTGATGCCGTCCACCAGTTCGCCACGCTCCGTCCGGCCTTCGATCACCATCGGATCGGGATCGATCTGTTCTCCGGCAGCGATCGCCTCGCGGCCCTCATAGCCATCGAGTACTTCCGCCAGATTCGGAGCTTCTGGAATCCGGATGCGTTCCGACTTTTCGCTCGGAATGAACAGTCCGACGGTCCGATTGTTGCGCACAAAATACTTCTCGGCGGTTTCCTGGACCCGTTCCCGCGTCAGCGACTCGACCTGGTCGCGGTAGAGGAAGTACAGTCGCCAGTCACCTTGGGCCGCCCAATCGCTGAGCGAAACGGCAATGCGATCGGTGTTACTGGCCTGGAGTTCACGTTGTTTCAAAATCTGCTGGACGGCACGCTCCAGTTCTTTGTCAGTGACGGGTTCCTCAATGAAGGAGGTCTCCATCACTTCGATCAACTTGGCCCTGGCTTGTTCAATCGAGCCTGACGCAGGAACCTCGGCCAGCGAGAACAACAGCCCCGGCTCAGCGAACGCGTACGAATCGGCGTAAACATTCGAGGCAATTTCGGTTTCGACAAGGCTCTTGTAGAGTCGTCCATTGGGCTCATCACCAAGGATGTAGACCAAGGCTTTCGCCGCCACATAGTCTGGATGACTGCTGGCGGGAATATGATAGGCCGCTCCGACCAATTGCACTTCACCGACGCGGCGGACCACGACGGTTCTTTCGCCGTCCTGCGGAGGCTCGGTAGTGTAGGTGTCATCGATTGGCGTTTCCGGCACCGAGAGCGCGCCGAAGTACTTGTTCAGGTAACCCAGAGCTTCCTCCGGCTCGAACTTGCCCGCGACAATCACCATGACGTTGTCGGCACGGTAATACTTGCGATAGAAGTTTCTTAACTTGACGATCGGCACACGCTCGATGTCGCTACGGTTACCGATCGTGGTCTTGCCGTAGTTGTGCCATTCGTAGGCGGCGGACTGCATCCGCTGCAGCATGACCTGGAAAGGAGAGTTTTCCGATTGCTCAAATTCGTTTCGAACGACTGTCATTTCCGATTCGAGGTCTTCGCCGCGAATGTTGCTGTTCACCAGCCGGTCGGCTTCCATCCGAATTGCGAACTCGAGGTTATCACCAGTGGCGGGCAACGTTTCGTAGTAGTTCGTGCGGTCCATCCAGGTGGTCCCGTTCATCGAACGCCCGGCGCCCCGGTCCTTCAGCATTTTGGGAATGTCGGGGTGCGACGGCGTGCCCTTGAACAACATGTGCTCGAGCAGGTGAGCCATCCCGGCTTCGCCGTAGCCCTCATGACGCGAGCCAACGAACACGGTCATGTTGACCGTCACGACTTCTTTGCTTGGATCGGGAAACAACAGGACCCGTACCCCGTTGTCCAAACGATACTCCGAAATCCCTTCAACTTCAGTGATTTTCATGACCTCCCCTTCCGCTTCCTGGGCGTCCGCCTGTTGTCCTGATGAGGTGGTCTGCCCGTCTTGCGGACCCTCCCCCCACGCGATGCCAGCCATTGGCAGCAAGCTTCCCAGCATCATCGCAACGAGCGTCCAATGAATTCGATCAGGGATCCGGTGCAGCGATTCTCGAATCACGGGTTGAACTGGCGTCTGAAGCACGGCCATACTCCTTTCCTGGTGTCGTCGACGTTGTTGTTTGAGTCGGAGATTGTAGCGTGGGGGGCGACCTCCGATAACAGGCCGGGATCAAGAACCGAGAGGAAGCGTGAGCGAAAACAAACAAGACGAGAGCGTCGATACCGAGGCGGGTGGCCGCTGGGTGATCGTTGCCCGGAGTGACGAGATCGCCGATGGAGACGCCCGGGAGATTCTCATTGACGATCAGATTCTCGCGTTATTCCGTAGCTCCGGCGTCCTTTACGCACTCGACGGCATGTGCGCCCATCAGGGCGGGCCCCTCGCCGAAGGGACCGTCCAAGCTGGCTGTGTGACCTGCCCGTGGCACGGATGGCAGTACGAACTGGCCACTGGCATTCAAACCGTCAATCGCCAACCACTGCAGAAGACCTTTCCCGTCCGCGAGTCCGGCGGACAGATCGAGGTGTTCGTGTGACTTCCGATTCACGTCCCGTGGCTGCGATACCGCTGGATTCTTCGTTTCACCGGCAGCCGGCGACACTCGGTTCACGACGCAGTTAATCGACCGGGAATCCCCTTTTACGCAGCAGCGCGCTGGTGTCGACGTCGCGGCCGCGGAAACGCCGAAAGCCCTCGGCGGGATCGATCGTATCGCCGACGCTCATCACGTTCTCATACAGACTCTTGGCAACCTCCGGGTCGTAGAAGCTGCCCGCTTCCTTGAATCGTTCGGCTGCATCGGCGGTCAAGGCATCCGACCAAAGATAGCTGTAGTAACCGGCCGAATAACTGTCGCTGCTGAAGATGTGCATGAATTGGGGCGTGCGATGTCGCATCGGCAACTCGGAAGGCATTCCCATTTCGGCTAACGTTTCTCGTTCGAACGCGTCGGGATCAATGTCGGCATCCCCGGCCAGATGCAACTTCATGTCGATCAGCGCGCTTGCCAGGTATTCGACCGTGTCGAAGCCCTTGTTGAAGGTGGATGCCTTCTTGATCTTATCGAGCAGTTCCTGTGGCATCGGCTCGCCGGTTTTGTAATGGACAGCGAACCGATTCAGGATCTCGGGAGTCTCCAGCCAGTGCTCGTTGACCTGCGACGGGAACTCCACGTAATCACGTGCGACGTTGGTTCCGGACTGCGACGGGTAATTCGCCTTCGACAACAATCCGTGCAACGCATGACCGAACTCGTGGAAAAGCGTGACGGCGTCGTCCCAGGAAATCAGGACCGGCTCGCCTTCGGCACCTTTGATGAAGTTGGAATTGTTGGAAACGATCGTGGTGATCGGCGTTCCCATGTCCTCCTGCGCTCGATAGTCGGTCATCCAGGCGCCGCTTCGCTTCCCTTCACGAGCGTAGGGGTCCAGATACCAAAGTCCCACATGCTTGCCATCGGCATCGGTGACCTCCCAGACGGTGACATCGGGATGGAAGACGGGGATGCCGCTCACTTGAGAGAATTGCAGGCCGTACAACTGGGTCGCCGCCCACATCATCGCTTCCCGCAGTTTATCGAGTTGCAGGTATGGCTTGACCTCGTTGAAGTCGAGATCGTACTTCGCCTTGCGGACCTTCTCGGCGTAGTAGCGATAATCCCACGGCTCGATGGTGATGCCAGCGTTCTCGCTATCCGCAATGGCTTGCATGTCGGTGACCTCTTCGCGGACGCGAGCCAGCGCCTTGGGCCAGACCTTCATCATCAAGTCCATCGCTGTCTCAGGCTGCTTGGCCATCGTCGGTTCCATCCGCCAGTGCGCATGGGTTTTGTAACCGAGCAATTTGGCGCGGGCCGCGCGTAGCTTGAGGATTTCCGAGATGATCTTGTTGTTGTCGTACTGATCACCGTTGTCGCCGCGGTTGTAGTAATTCCGCCATACCTTCTCACGCAGCGCACGATTGTCGGCGTAGGTCAGGAACGGGTCCATCGACGAACGCGTATTGGTGACCGCCCACTTCCCCCCTTGGTTGTCGCGTTCCTTCGCGGCCGAGGCCATGGCCGTGACCACGCTGTCAGGGAGCCCAGCCAGATCGGCCTCGTCGTTGATCCAGGTCACATAGCCCTTTTCGTCCTCCATTACGTTTTGGCTAAAGTCCGTAAACAGCCGGGCGAGCCGTGTATTGATCTGCGACAGACGAGCCTTTTCCTCGGCATTGAGCTTCGCTCCCTGTCGCAAGAACGTCTTGTAGCGATCGTCCACGAGACGCCGTTGGGCGAGATTCAGTTCACCGTTCTTCATCGCATCGCTCTCGTACACCGACGCAATGCGAGCGAACAACTTCTCGTTCTGGTAAATCTTGTCCTCATGTTCGGAGAGCTTGGGGACAACGGTCTTCTCGATATCCGGGATCGAGCCCAGATTGAGGTTCGAGGCGTAGACGAAGAATATCGCCGAGAGTCGATTCAGGGGTCGACCGGCATCTTCCATGGCAACGATCGTATTGTCGAAAGTCGCCGGCTCCGGATTGTCGGCAATCGCGTCGATCTCAATTTCAGCCGCCGCAATCGCGGTTTCAAAGGCATCTAGAAACTCATTCTCGCGAACGAGATTCCATGGTGGAACACCTCCGTAGGGTCCCGTCCATGGTTGCAACAGCGGTGAATTCGATGCCATTTTCTTGGAGTCTCCCGTCTCTTGGCTGAGGCTAAAGCTTGGAATCAAGGCGAGCGTCATGGAGAACGCTAGACAGGTCATGTTGCGACGCATCACAGTCATCAATCCTGGAGGAGGCGGCCTGAAAGCGATCAGTCTACAACATTTTCCCGTTTTCGAATCCAGCAGTCGGTTAGGCCCCGCCTGACGATTCCCTGTGAACCTCAGGCGCTAGCCGTGGGCCTGCGGTGAATTGCAGGGCTGTTTCGGAGCCCACGGCTAGCGCCTGAGGTTCACCACGGAGCCGATGCCACTAGAGCAGCAACTGCCAACGCGCGCCTTGCGCCGACGGGCGAAACTGTAGCGTTTCCAGCGTGGAGACGAGTTCTGTTTTGTCTTCGTCGACCGATGTCTCGACCGTCAAAATGTTGCGTGATGCCGCCGCTTGAATCGCGGCCCCGATCAAGTAGGACTCGGCCGGTTCTAATCGCCCTCGAGCCTGAGCTTCGCCGATGTCAAGGATCATCGTCGAAGGGCACATGACCTCAGCTTCTGGATCGCTGAGCCATAGACTGACGCTGGCCAGGGACTGTCCCGAGCCATCCAGGAGGCAGTGTGCCTCCACATCAAGGTGAGACATTCCGGCGGCGTGTCGGGGATCTCGATAACAAAATGTCCCCATTTCAAGACGCGTGGAACGTCGATAGAGAAGTGATTCGCGGGTAACGGGCGGCCGAAAACCCGCGATGGAAACGGTCATGGCCAGGCTTCGCGACACAACCTGGTAACCCGTGGATTCCAGGAGATGTTGAAGCCTCGGGTCGGCACTTGAAATTCCCGTGCCATGACCAATTGGATCCAATCCCGCGTAGCCAAACTCGTCGTCTCTCACCACGCCGACTTGAATTCGTTGGCCGCCTGCCGCCGCGATCCGTCGTTGGGCATCCTGCAGCAGCGAGATTCCCAGCGCTGTGTCCACCCCGCCGCCGAGGCAGATCGTCGGTATCACGACGACCCCCGGATCCGTGGGCGAATGGCAGAATTGCAGCCAAGCCACCGCCAGACCATCACGTTCTGCAACCAGCAACTCGTCGGCACGAAAAAAGGTTCGGGCCAGTATTGCCTGCTCAATTTGAGCCTGACGCACCATGGGGGGCGGTCCGATGGCGGACCAATGCTCCATCCACAATTGATGCAGAATCGGAAGATCGGCGTTCTGAAACGAGCGAATCACGATTACAGGCTTGAGAGTCTTGCAGGTCTCGGCGCGATTTCTCCCTCGGTCGCCGACAGCACAACGCGGTCCATGGCATGATGCCACAACCACTCAGCCAATTGAAGTGACCAAGAAAAAAACGGTGGGGCAACACGCCCTCGCGTCGCCCCACCGTCTCATTTCTAAAACCCGCGAGAGAAAGTCGTCACCGAAGATGTCGCAATCCCACACCACGACCCATCCGCCACGACCCGCTCAGTCAAGCGCGGGCTGGCCACTAGGACAGCCCTCGCCGGTATCCAATGCATCGACCGATTAAGACGCTCGAGCAGATCGTAACTGACGATTGTTCGGGAAAGTGGACCCGGCGCGACAAATGGTGACGAACATGACGGTTGTAACGAATCTCCGGGATCTTCTAGCCCAAGCAGGGGTAGCCGGGTTTTGCGACATTCCAGCGGATGGGCGCAAGCCCTCCGGTGCCACCATCAAAGCGAAACACCCGACGGCTTGCGCCGTGCCGCTAGAAAATCCCATACCGCGTTGCCCTCTGAGCAGGGCCTTGCTGCACTGCTAAACCAACTACCCTGAGCAGACCGCTCAGTATGCCCAGCTAGCGTTTCAGCCCGGAGGGGAAACGGAAAAATCGCTCGTCGAAAATATTGTCGCTGGTGTACCAGGTCGAACCGTCCGGCCGCCGGTACATCCGGGCCGCTTCCTCCTTGCTGAGTGGGCGGGCTCCCACCCGTCCGAAGACGGCGATCTGGTTCCCGCTTTCGTCCACCGCTCGGTCGCGATCCATGCCGCGGCTGATCGCCAACGCGTGGCCGTCCTTGGGCAGTTTGTAGGAGGCGACCAGGTAAGGCATCGGGCGGGGACTGAAGCCGTCGTTGCCGGGAACCTCAGGACTGGTCAACTGAATCACTCGTAGGCCATTCTTACCATCGGCCACGTAAGCAAACTGGCTGACGTTGGTGATTCCCAGCTGCACGTCGTGGGCATCGTTGATGCAACCGCCGGCGCTGTAGATCTGGTCGAGCGACGCGTTGGGAGGGGATTCGATGTCGAGAATCGCCAGTCCATGCTTTCCGGCCGCCACGTAGGCATAGGTTCGAGCCACATAAATGCCGTGAGCATCTTCGAGCGGCACCTCGTGAATCACATGTGGATGGGACAAGTCGCTGGTGTCGAGCACCTTCACGCCGTGCGCGTCGGTCACAAAGCCGTAACGGAATTGCACCGCGACGCTGTGCGGATGATGAAGCTCGTCATGTCCGATCACGCTGGTTACCTTGGGACAGGTCGGATCGTTCAGATCGACGACGACCAGCCCGGCATGACAACAGATGTAGGCGTAGGTACCGACGATCGTGATCGATTCCGCACCACCGAGAATGCCGTCGGGATTGAACGTCAGCGCGCGCTCGAGATAGTTGTTCAGCGGATTGCCGTCGAGCAATGTGCCAGCCCCAACCAGAATCAGTCCCTCTTCGCGGTCGGTGACATACAGGTAGGCGTACAACGGATGAACCGGCGATTCTTCGTTGGTGGGGTCTTGTACGCGAGTGGGATCGGGTGCGATCGTCGTGGGGGCTGCCACGCCAGTGGCATACTTGGTTCGCACGTAGAACCGTTGGCCCAACGGGGACACCGGTGCCGTGGTGATTCGTTCACTGAATGCCTTGTCGTCAATGAAGGCGATGTCGAAGACGCGCAGTCCGCCCTCGCCGCAAGCTGCGTAGAGATACTCGCCGCGATGCTGCAGATCCAAGATCTCGGGCTTGCGGTATCGTCAGCGACAGGGCTTCGATGATGTCGCGGCCGGGATGCTCATGGGAATGCTCGAGCTCGCGACCGTGTCTCGATGTGCTCTTGGTAGTTTTCGGGGTAGGCGATCTGATGGAGCGAACTGCCAATCACGGCTTGGGGTTCGGTACTTTCGGTGACGACGACCGCTTCGAATCCATGTTCCCCGGCCGCGACGTAGCAGTACTTGCCGATGAAGTTGGTGAAGCCGGTTCCCTGCATCAGCAGCTGTGCCATGATCGCGTTGTTGTCCTCGTCGCCGGAGAGATGGCAGTCGGTACAACTCTTGGTTTCGTGTACACCGGAATGATTTGGATCGACTTCGTTACTCCAGCCAGGACCGCCGCGCACCGTGTGTGGGACGTTGGTGCTGAAAGCGATCCCACTCATGCCGTCGCCGCTGATGGTTTGCTGCTGGGAGTAAATCGATTCGCGTTTGGAGTTGTAACTGGTGACGTGAATCGCGCAGCTGCTTCTTGCCGGACCGACACGATTGCCCGTCACGTTGCCGTCGCGAGCGAGCATGAACACGTCGTCGCGCAGCGTTTGAAAGTTGTAACTGGTTCGGTTGCGAGTGACGTCGCCGTTGTTATGAAGCTCCGGCGACTTGATGTTGGCCCGCTGGGGCAGGTGACAGCCAAAGCAGCTTGGGTTCCACGAACTGTGGCAGGCAATGCACGACATGTTCTCGTTGCGATGGGCGCAACCGAGCAACTCTTCCTTGGACGTTCCGCCCCAAGTCAGGCGACCATCGCCGCCCATGCGAACGGATTTGGCGGCATGTGAGCGTGGATTGTAATCCTCGTGATCGGGTCGAACGGTATCGGCCGTCTGGGTCACTTCCCAGTAGAGATCGGGTTCGACCGTACTGCGTTGAATCAGCTTCGGTTGCCTGCCCGGTTCGCGCAGGATCTCGAACCTCGGCGTGTCGAACGTCGTGCGCAGCGCCAGCAGATTCGTGCCCCCTTCGGGAGCGGCCGGCCCGCTGGTTGGCAAGCGCGGCGGCAAGCCGCTCTCCAGCTGTTGTTCGACTTTCTCAACCAGCGACTGGTCCGCTGTGCCGTGGCAATCAATGCACTGAATCTCGATGGCCGCGCGAACCTCCGAGTACAACTTGGTGTTGCCGTGGTCGTCCTGGTAGTAATGGCAATCGGTGCAGTGCATCCCCTTTTCCATGTGGATGTCCATTAGATGTACGGGTGCATCCGGACGGCACTTGCCTTGCTGCTTCTCCTGATCGGTGGATGGAGCGACCGCCGCGCGAAGCTGCTCGTTGGTCGGCTCGCCAATCGGTTCGTTCTTCCAGTCGAGCAGATTACCTTGACGATCCTTCTTGAACACGGCACGGTACACCCAACCGTGACCGTGGAAGTCTGCGAACTGGGTGTGCCGCAGATGCGGGTTCAGATCGCTGACGTTGGCAAGAAACTCAGGATCGCTCCAGTTGCCTCGAGCGGCGGCCTCATTCGGGTTGAACTCAGTGGCTCGGATGTAGTCCTCGGCGGTGAGATGTTTCTGTTCCTCGGGATACATCAGTTCGCCATCGGTCTCGTTATCCCACCACATGTAGCCGAGGTAGCTGTTGAGCACATTGGTCCCTGGGTGAACGTGACAGACCATGCACTGACTGGTTGGAATTCGCAATTCAAACTTGTGTTGAATCGGATGGCCTGGTTGGTCCTTGCGGATCGTCGGGTCGACGTACTTGACCCACTCGTCGCGTTCCGCCGCGGCAGTTCCACGATTTCCATACTTGGCAAGGAAGCCGGATGCCGTCGGGTCACGATCGTTTGCGTACAACACATGACACGCGCTGCAGCCACTACTTCGATAGTCACCGGCGTGATCGTTGGTACCAAGGAAATTCAGCGTGGGGTCCAACAAGCGGGTCTTGGCCAATCCGACAAACACCGGGTCGGTCCGATTTTCCGTTCCCAAACCACGATTGCTCAATCGCTCTCGTGGTCGGCCAGGTTCTTCCAGCACTTCGGGAATCCCAGTTTCCGCGCGGAATCGGCCGCCGCGTTCGAAGATACGGAGCAGATTGCCCGGTTGACTGATCTGGTACGGAATCAAGGGTTGCAGAAACGGTAACACTCCCTTTTGTCGCATCTCGTCCGGTGTTGGCGTGGGAACCGTCTGCAGAATCTGGGGTGTCCCATTCATGCTGTATGATTCACCGAAGCGAGAGTACTTCTCATCGGTGCCACCGTTGTTGTAGAACGCGGCTCCCCACAACATGCAGCCGTGTGTCATCATGCTCTTGCGAAGTTGCAACACTTCATTGGCATGACATTGGCCGCAGGCGACATGGGCAACGCGCAGGTCACCTGGATTCATGAACCGGACAAAGTCGGGCGACTCGTGATTCAGCAGTGTGTAACTTCGGACGGGGTTTGCGGCATCTTTCCAAGCCGGCGCGAACCGGGGCCAGACATGCGCGCCTTTGATGTCGAAGCAAGTCGCGTCGCCGCCATGACAGTCGGTGCAACCAATCTGGACCGATCCCTCGGGATGCATGTGCCCAACGTCGGTGTGACAATGAATGCAACTTTCGCTTTTGACATAGGCATCGGCGGCGGTCTGACGAATCAGGTCGTCGTGTCGCATCGATGGGGGAATTGGGTACGAAGGGTTATCCGCAATGCCAAGCCGCCGAGCCAGGTCCCACGGATCGTCACCGCGGCGTCCGAGATCGGGTTCTTTCGCTCCCGCCGGACCGTGTCCGTGATAGGTCGTCGGCAAGGGAATCTTTTCTGCGGGAATCTCGACGCCGGGCGGCAAGACGGCCTTCGTACTACCACCCGTCGCGATCCGGGCAGCTGGTTGCGGGGCAAGCGGCGCGTGGTGCGTGGGGCCCTGATCGGAAAGCGAGATTTGTACGCCTGAGCGGGCTCCCTGGACCGCCTCCGATGCAGGCTGCTCGGAGTCGCGGCCTGCTTCCTCCGCCGAAACCGGGACGACCGTCCCATCGTCGCCGCGGTGAACGGCGCGCAGCAGGTCTTGAAGTCTGCTGATCCCGTCGCGCGGCGTCTGCGCCGAGGCAGGATGCGAGGCGATCGCCAAACCGATCAACAGCAGCAAGCGTTTCATGATTCCATCCATGGACCAAAAAAGGTGTCCGACACCTTTTTGGGGGTTTGGGCAAGCTAGTATTCGAGGACGAGGTCGAGGAATCCGGCAACGTGATTGCGGGTGTCGCCTTCGAGGGTCTGGTAGAGATCCTTGAAGCCCTCGCCGGAGATCAGCGTCGCAAACCCGCCGACTAGCACAATGTTGTTGTTGAGCAGGGGGCGGTATTCCATGCCGGTGCTGATGTCGGTGCCGATGAAGTTGTCCACATCGCCCACAAACAGGTAGGTTTCCAGCACCTCCGTTTGATCAAACCACAGGAAATTGACGTTATTGATCGTTTTTAGACGGGGCGTGATGTCGGCGTCGAGACCAAGATTGAAGAGGTGCAAGCCAGGATTGACGAAGTTGCTTTGCCCCTGGAACTTCGAACTGCGAAGGCTGGCCTCCAGGCTTTGGCGGTTGGTCAACTCGACGCCGAAGAGTCGAATCGCCTGCCTGCCCCAGTAACTGAACTCCTGTCCAGCAAAGTTCGGGTTGCGGCAAAAATGGCATCGAAGCCGGTCGCCCTGTCGTCGTTCGGGTCGCTGTCCCCCGAATTGAAGAAGTACGACGTGCGAAATCGAACCCAGTCTCGGTCGTAGGACAGTTCCAGTGCGGCCAGGTAGGCACTGATGTTGACCTCACGGCCCGCGATCGGATTCAAATCGTCTCGACCAAACACGTAGTAGAAAGCGCTGCTGACGTTGATCCGCTCGATGTGTCCGTTGCTGGCCGTGCCGAAGTAGTACGAACGGACATCGTGCGGCTGAAACACACCCACGGGATCGGGACGGACCAGGAAGTTGTTTCGGTCAAATTCTGTCGACGGCTTGTCGTGGTTGTAGTGAAACGAAACAGTTGACGTCGTAGCCGGGATAGAGAAAGTCCTGGCGATAGTAATTGGCGATCCAGATGTTCTGGTGACGATCCTTGTCAATCCGATTCAGGAAGCTGTTGGTGTCTTTTTCCGTCTGATCAAACCAGATGCACGTTGAACTGGTCACGATTGCTGTTACGCGTCCCAAAGAGCCGCACCGCCTCGGTTGATGTCGCTGAAGATCAAGCCGCGAAAGTCGCTGACGAAGAACTGGCTTCCCGCACGCACCGATGCGAAATCGTAGTAGGGACTCGTGTCGGCCAGTTTTGCTTCAACGAACCATTCCTCCAAAGCCAGGTAGTCGCGATATCGACTTGTGCCCTGTCGCACATCCGGGATTGACAATCGCCAGTTCATCGGCCACCAACGCATTGACGTTGAAGATCATGTCAACCTTCACTCGCCAATCGACCGGCTTGAACGAAGCCGTGTTGCCGTGAAACAGATCGATCGCCAAGGACGTGTCCTGAACGAACGTGAATGAATCGGGATCTCCGAAGAATTCTGCAGCCCCAGGGTTTCGAGTCGCCTCGAACGGCGTGGTGGGTGTCGGCAATTGACGGGCCTCGAACAGCGTTCGACTGATCGCCGTCAGATTCAAGAAGGTGTGCTGGCCGCGGATCGGATAGTCACCCTTGAGCACGTTTTGGTTGTAGGGATCCCACCACGCCCCCTTGATCCCGGGATAGTCATCCATGATCGGATGCCCTTTTCCGTATCGATCGGAGTCCTGCTGCCCAAGACGCCAACGATCGAACACCGGCACAAAGTGACTGCTCGATTGGGACTCCGTCGGCAGCACGCCGCTGGGCCCGTGAACCCGTAAGGCGTATCGCGCGGCAGCACGAGCAACGGATTGGTGTGATCTTCACCAGCGGCAATCGCGGCAAGCGTTATCCGGCTCGGTCGGCTGCGCAGCACTTTGGGGCGGATCGACTCTTCGATCAGATCATCAGGACGCGTTGCCGAGATTCGGTCCGAAAACGTTTGCAGTTCTCCGCATCGAGCGTCCGCACCGGCACTTCGATCGCGTCGAGCTCGAGGTGGAATCGAGCGACAAGGTTTCTGAGATCGTGGAAAGGGCTTCGCCACGACCACGAACCAGTGCCCCCCGCGTGCCCGAAAACTCGCCCTACCTGGCTTGCGTTCCGGCCTCTGCCCGGCCCTGCGACTGGGCGGATGCGCAGCAGTCAACCGCCAAGGCCAATAGGCCGAGCGACGATCACCGAGCCTTGCACCCATCGGGATGGCATTCAGGGACCATTTTGACGCGAACCAGTTTCTGCTTGTCGCGGTCTCGGAGCATCGAACCCATTGAAGAGAACGGGCCGAGCGCCAGCTGTCCGCACAACAGTCTGTATCGGTTATTCCGGTATTGCCGCTGGCAAAGAAGATTCCGGTTATGCCGGAAATTCCGTCTGGGAATACGGCGAATGGCGGGAACAATCCGGAAGTTTGGGAGACCGAAGTAACATAGGCGATGCATGCCGCGGCGGTTGTATGCGAGCTGGAGCTCTGTGCTGTTGCTCCGGCCGTGAGCTTGCCGAGATCAAAGAGAGTTGATTTCCAAGTCCAGCTAGATGGCTCGAGAAGCAAGATAATGCCAGGCCGCAACATCCTCCCGACGCAACACCGTGAAACGACGATTGCTTCGTGCCGAACAGCTCGAGAGCAGGCGGTTGATGACGGCCGACATGCTCCTGCACAACGCGACGTTTCCGACGGATGTCAACGGTGACGGCAAAGTCAGTTCCGCCGACGCGCTGGCCGTGATCAACTTCATGGCTCGTGTCAGCCGTCGCCGACGGTGAGAGCTCCCTGGCCTCCGGGATCGAATCGGGAGCACCCGCGGTGGCCCCGTCGGCGTCGAATCCAGCCGCCGATCCAGCAGCCGCCGACCGTGCGATGGCCGAACTGCTCTCCGACGCCGGCTACTCCAAGATGGTGGATGTTGATAACAACGGAATGGTGACCGCCGGCGACGCGCTGATCGTGATCAACCATCTTCAGGCCGAGGGGGAGATCCCCGACGGCACACCTCGGCCGCTGCCGCTTGACTACAGCCTGTTCCCCAAGCCGGCCGATGTGAACGCGGATGGCGACGCCAGCCTGCAAGTGAACGTTCTCAAGAACTTCAAGACACTCGATCCCGACAATCCCGACTTTGAATACAGTTCGGTGTTCAATGACGCCTTTCGCTTAGGGGGCGCAGCCAACCAACTGACCACCGACGAAGTCAACACGTTGCTCGATCGAGCGTCGGCGGCGACGCGTAGCGACGATGCCATCATCGCGGTGGTCGATCGCAGTGGACGGATTCTCGGCGTGCGGGTCGAAGCGGGTGTCGACGACGGTCTGACGAGTGACACGAAAGCCCTCGCATTCGCAATCGACGGCGCCGTCGCCAAGGCACGCACCGCAGCTTTCTTCAGCAACAACGCGGCCCCAATTACGAGTCGCACGATTCGCTCACTCAGTCAGTCCACGATGGTACAGCGGGTGGTGGAATCCTCACCGGTCGCGACCGACGAGGCGTACAAGGGGCCAGGTTTCGTCGCGCCGATTGGGGTCGGCGGCAAGTTCCCACCCGAGATCGACTTCACGCCTCAGGTGGACTTGTTCGCAATTGAACATCAGAGCCGCGACAGCCAACGACATCCGGGACCCGACGGAATCAAAGGCAACACAGACGACTTCTACCTGCGCACCCGGTTCAACGCGGACCCGACCTACATCCCCAGCAACTCGGAGCAGTTCTTCCAGACCTGGCCGGAATCATACGGGGTACAAACGGACATCGTTCTATGACTCCGAATCGCGTGGAATTGCAACCTTGCCCGGCGGCGTGCCTCTTTACAAGGCCGTGAGCATCGATGGCGTCCCGGTGACCTCTCCGCTGAGTGATTCATTCAATCTTGTCGGCGGGCATTGGCGTCTTCTTTCCCGGTGAGGATGGTTACGCGACCTTTGAACAGGGCTTCAAGCACGCATCGGAGACTCCGACTGGACAGGCCCAGAGCGAAGTGGCCCGCACCAATGCGTCGAAGGTTCTCGAAGCCGAGTTTGCCGCCTTCATTGCAGCAGCCGGAAAAGGGCTTGTCGGCCCTTCGGCGTTTGTTCGCGATCTGAGCGGATTCAACAAACATCTTCCCGCACTGAAGAACTTCTTCCTGCCGACGGGACGCATCGACCTGGTTGGCATCACGCTGGAGATCTACGGCCCGAACCCGACACGCGACTTCCGCCAACCGGGCGTTGATCGTCTGATCCAAGTTGGCCAGCAGAACTTTGGCGGCGAGGGTTTCGTCTCCGGTTCGCTTTACCCGATCAACAAGGACGGCGATCTGCTGCAAGCTGGACAACCGGTCCCGGAGGGCTGGCTTGTCGCGCCGCATGATTCGAACGTATCCGGTCTGACAGCCGACGCCGTCGACCAGATCATTGCCCAGGGCGTGCTCGAAGCTCAGCAAACCCGCGCGGCGATTCGTTTGGACATCGACGGGGGATTCCGGCCTGGAGCGCGGACCAGCATGGTCTTGTCAGTCGCCGACACCAACGGCGATTTACTTGGTGCCTATCGCATGCCCGACGCGACGATCTTCTCGATCGACGTCTCCATTGCCAAAGCACGCAACACGGCCTACTACGCCGACGCAGAAGATCTGCAACCCGAGGACCGCGTCGATTTCAACAACGACGGTGAGTTCGGAAACGTTTCCAAGCAGCTCAACGACCTCACTGGCGACACGCTCGAGCCGGGCACCGCGCTGACCAACCGCACGTTCCGCTTCCTGGTCGAACCGACGGTATCCGACCGGAATCGAACTTCATCCGTCGGCCGGACAAAACCTGGTGAATGACCCAAACCTCAAGCTCTGCGATCAGAAACCGGGACAGTGTTTGTTGGTCGGACCTCAGAGCATCCTGCGGCTTCCCGGAATCAATCCGCTAACCGGTGAGAACATCGACAACGACGTGCCGCTGGACGCATCGGTCTACGGCTCGGCGGCCAACACGTTCAGCGTGCTTGGGTTTGACGCCTTCAATCCAAGCCGCAATTTCCGAGACCCCGGTGATGCCGAGGTGATCATCTACGGAGATGGCACGAAGCAGCCGCTGGCCAATCAAAACGGCATCGTCTTCTTTCCTGGCAGCACGCCGCTCTACCTGGAGAACGATCCGGACGCCTTGGTGGGCGGCTTCGGCGTGAGCGGCGACGGCGTGGACCAGGACGACGTGGTGACTTCGGCAGGTCAGAAAGGCTACGCCCCGCCCGCGTCGATACGCGTTGATCAGTTCACCGTTGGCGGCGTGCGGTTGCCGTTCCAGAAGTTCAATCGCAACCCGCAGGGCGCATGATGCGAGAGCAGCTCCCAACGTTGTGACCGCCGTCGATACGCCGTCAATTCAAGCACGACGGGCAAGTTGAGATGTTGCGCTATTTGGCATCGAAACGACGTTTTGTCCGACAAACCACAAGCACGACGCGCCAGCGAGTGTGTTTCCGGTTTTCAACCGTTTGGCGGACGTGAGATTGCGCAGATTCCTGAGACACACTTGCTTGCGCGTCGTGCTTGGATGGGGACCGTGCAGCTAGGCGGCGCGACGTCGCGGCGCTTCGAACTGGGACGGCTCGCTCAAGCGGACCTGGATCGGCTCCGACATATCGATGTGCACGTCACGCTGTGGGAATGCGATTACGATTCCAGCTTCGCGGAACGCGTCATCGATCGCCATGCGAACTTCGCTGCGGATCTTTGCACCATCCATCATTCGCTTCATGTTGATCCAGAAATGCACTTCGAAGATCAGTGCGCTATCGGCAAAGTCTTGGAACAGGACGATCGGTTCTGGTGACGCGAGCGCCTGGGCATGCTGGCGAATGACCTGGTTGAGGATTGCCGATACTTCTCGAACGGGAGATCCGTAAGCGACCCCGACGCTAAGCGAGGTGCGTGTCCGCGTATCGGAAAGCGTCCAGTTGGTGACGTTGTTTTCCAGAAACTTGCTGTTGGGTACGAGGATCTCGAGGTTGGCGCCGGTACGCACTCGCGTGCTTCGTGCACCAATGTGCTCCACGTTCGCATCGATGCCGTCCACGTTCACGAGGTCACCGATCCGAATCGGTCGCTCGACAAGCAGAATCAACCCGCTCATGAAGTTGTTGATCAGATTCTGACTACCAAAGCCGACGCCGATCGCCACAGCACCGCCGAGAAAGGCGAAGATCGTGAGCGGAACATTGACGATCTCTAGCGATGCGAACCCGAATGCCGTCACCAGAAGATAGAACAAAACCGAGCGAAGAACGGCAGCACCAGCCGGAGAGACCCCCAGCTTCGGTGAAACGCGATAGGCCAGCGCCGACGCCGACCAGCGGCTGATGTAGTAACCGCACAGCAGCAGAACGAATCCAAACACGATCTTGCGAACGGTGATCGGCTCATCGTCGATCGTGGTCAGTTCGTATTCCCATCCGGATCGAAGTCCACCGATCGCCAACTGACGGTACTCGCTGAGCGAAAACCGGCTCTCTCTTGCCTTGAGGTCTTCGATCGACCGTTGGCAAAGCCGTTCGCCACCCGAGGCCAGCACCTGAATGTTGCCGTAGACGTCGATGATGCGATGCAGCTCGGCAGCCTGTTGCTGCAGATCGGAAGTGGTTTGGTCCGTCGCATGGGTCAGCTCCGCACGATTGATCTGCGAGAGTGACTCTCGTCGCTGCTGCGTCCGTCGTTCCAGTTGATCGACGATTTGAGCGACCTGCTCTTTGGTCTGCTCGATCTCCTCTAGCCACTTCGAGATTTCGTTCGCCGAAGCCTGACCGTTGCTGAGGGAAAAACGCCGCCGCCAACATTCTTTGAATTCACCAACGCCAGCCAAGAGGCGCTGAAACAGCTGCGACTCTTCGCGAGCCACATCGTAAGCCGTCGCCGACCAGTTGGGCGACCCGGTGTTGCGGCTCTGCATCGAAGCGTGCAGACGAGCGTCCACCTCCGAGAGCTGTTGTCGAACCTGGGCTTCCATTTGATCGATCAACTGAAACCGTTGATCGAGCTCTTGCTTCGTCAACGTGTACTTGGAGGCGTAGGCCTCGACGGTACTCTCGATATTCTTGACCGTCGCCTCGAGGGCTTGGATCTTCACATCCATCAAGCCCGCTTGCTCACGATGGAATTCGAGTTCTGCTGACAAGACACGGCTCTGCAGTCGTGCAAGCAGACGCTCGCGTTGACGCACCGCGCGTTGGTCCGGAGCACTCGATTCGAATCGCTCGTCGGTTCGTCGACGCAGCTGCTCGGCATCCTCGAACTTCTGCTTCACCGCCAGCATGATTTGTTTTTCGGATTCCCACTCCAGCTGCAATGAGTGGAGCTTCTGCTTTTCCGATTCCAACCGGTCTCGTAAGTTATCGACTTCTAGAAATGATTTCGGCGGCTCCCCTCCAGCCTGCTCGCTTTCAAGCGAGGCCAATTCGCCTCGATACCTGGCATCGTCCTCCAGCACGGTCTTGCGCTGGAGGGTTAGCAGCTCGAGACGTCCCCAGAGCTCGATTTCGGCAGTGAGGAAGCGGGAAACGGCGGTTCCCGATTGTTGGCTTGCCGCGACTTCCCCTTGCAGACGTGCCAAGTTCTGTCGACAGTCTTCGATCGTCGTGGCGAACTCAGCCGGTGCATTGCCCGCTTTCGTTTGAGCCGTTGAGTCGTTTGCCCGTGCGCAGTGCGCAATCGAAAGCGAAAAGCAAAGGGCAAGGCCGAAAATGGCTGTACCGCGTCGTGTCATCGTGGCATTCATCGCCATCAACCATCCATGGAAGGCAAGGAACGAGAGCAGCGAACGTTGATCTCGAGTGGTCGGATCAGTTTCATTGCAAAAACATATAGGGGGCCCGGTGTGCGAGCTCGCCTCGCATTGCAGCGAATTTCGCTGCTCAGCGATACCTCAATTCGCCGTCCAAGCCTCCTCCTGTGGTTTGTCAGCATTTCGTTTGAGGATTGCGAGCGAAGAGGTGTCTGACACCTTTTTCGCCGATCGACGTCACCCGAATTTTTGGCTCTGACAAACCACTGGCGTTGGCGATGGTCATGCCGCCTCGCCGGCGCGGTGCTCCAGATCCACATCGGAGAGGACAATTCGGCGCGTTGGCGTGCCGGTCTGATGAGTGGGCATGGTGGCTTCTGTGGCCGCGATCGGAGCGCTTCGCAGCCAGCCTCGGCGATAGAAATAGTACAGCGTGCCAGCAATCATACCGCTCATCAAGGTCAAGGCGGTCGGATAGGCACCGGGCCATTCCAGCTCCGGCATGCCGGCGAAATTCATCCCGTAGATACCAGCCAAGAAAGTCGGGGGCACGAAGACACTGGTCAACAGCGTCAAGACCTTCATGATCTCGTTGCTTCGATGGGCGACGGCCGACATGTACGTATTGACCAGGGCGCTGGTCGATTCGCGATACATGTCGACGATATCCGAGAGTTGGCTGCAATGATCGCCGGTGTCGCGAAGGAACTGACGTGCCACGTTGGTGATAAATGGACTGTCGGTTGCCAGGATCGCGAGGACCATTTCTCGCTGTGGCCAAATGCTTCGCCGAAGACGCGCCAAGAGATTCTTGACAATATGAATCTGGCTGAGCAGTTCGGGTCTCGGATGCCCCAAGGCCTGCTGCTCCAGGATCTCGATCTGCTCTCCCAGGCTTTCCAGGATTGGATAGCAGCCGTCAACACAGGCGTCCAGGATGGCATAAACGAGATAGTCGGGCCCATTTCGGCGCAGGCGTGCATTGGGACTCTGCAGACGCTGGTGAATCGGTGTCAGGACGTGTTCGCAGTGGTTGTGAAACGTCAGCACGTACTTGTGATCAAACAGGATCCCCAGTTGGTTCGGCTCCTTCGCCTGGCCCGCGTCAGGGCACGGTGTGAGCGATGATCAACTGCTGATGCTCGAACAACTCCATCTTTGGTCGCTGCGGGGCGTTGACCAGGTCTTCCATGGCCAGCGGCGAGATCCGGAAACGTTTGGCAAGGTCTTGCAGCACGCGCCCATCACCGACCCCCTTGATGTCAATCCAAACGAAGTCATCCGGTGATTCGGGCAAGCGGCAGTTCGCTGACCGAAGAACAGGTGGAAACGGTGCAATGCGATCCGCGAACCGCCGTCACTCGCATCACGACCGGTTCGGCGTGGGGCCCCAGAATTAGGGTTCCGGGACGAGCCCCCGCTTCGGGGTGGCGTCTACGAAACATATCGATCTTCCTTATCGACGGGGGCGGCGACATCCAGTTTCATGGCGGACAATCGCAGACGATCCGGCCGCAGTGTCAAGGTTGGGCATCCCGCCACCAGCATGGCTAATTGGGATTGGCCCGGGCAAGGGTGAATTCGTACGTGCAAGTACGACGCGCTAGCGAGTGTGTCGGTGGTACGACTGGACTGACTCATGGGACTGACTCATGGGCTGGACATCATTGGGCTGACTCGCTGGCATGCGCCGCGTGCTTGTATCTTGGGGCAACCAGGAGGGAACCGGGTGAACACGATCAAAATAGCGTCCCACGGCTTCGGCTCGGCGTTGCGCGCGAAGGCCGATGCGCTCGTGATCCTGGTTCACGGTACGTTTGCGGGTGACCCGAGGACAGCGGCGACAAATGGTGGCAATCCAATAGCCGCGTTGCAAATCAGCTGCAGTCAAAACTGCCCCCTGGCGTTGAGATCGCCAGTGGTAGCGAAGTCTTCCATTGGTCCGGCGAAAACAGTGAGCGGGCACGAAGCAAAGCCGCGATCGAATTGCTGCGACATCTTGAAGAGCACGAAGAAGCTGGCAGGGACTATCACCTGGTCGGTCACAGTCACGGCGGATCGGTGATCTGGAATGCGCTGCGTATGGCGACGTGTCACCACAAGGAACTGAAACACCTCAAGAGCTGGACCACCGTCGGCACGCCATACTTGCAGCATCGGGGCCGTAGTGCCTGGGACATGCTGAACCTCTTCAACATGACGGCAGGGATCTTCTTGTTACCGATGGCGCTTCGCGCCATGCGCACACTCACCTCGATGGTGTTCAATGCGTTGACGGGAAACAACGTCGTGATGACTCTGGCCAGCGACAAAGAGGCCGGCTACACGGCGATCATTCGCGCACCGATTCTGGCGGCACTGAAATGGATTGGCGTGGAGGTGATCGTTCGCGATGAAAGGATTCATATCGGCAGATACGATCCTTCCACGGGAGAGTCACTTTTTGACTATTTCTTCACCACTCCGGAAGGATTTCTGCTGCTGGGCACCACCCTGATTGTCATGTATTTCTTTCTGCATCTTTCCGTGATGTGCATACGCCCCGTCGTTGAATCGTATCGGCTCCGAGCGGAAGAACGCCTGCAGATTCGCACGTTCCAGGAATTCGGATTCTGTTCGCTAGCACTCTGGTCTCCTGATGACGAGGCGATCAACGGACTGCGTTCGACGCTCAACATCTCGGTCAGCTTCGTTGGCAAGATGCTGCCGCAAGAGCGCGTCTTTCTGTCCGATGCGATCGGGCTGATCTCACGCCCCTATTTTTGGGTGTTCGCGCCACTGTTCAACCGCTGGGTTCAGCCTTGCCTTGACGCGATCGTTCGCGGCATTGTGATCCGTTCGGCGCAAGGAAACGATCGGCCCACCGCAACCATTGTCGACGTCACGCACTCGCCCCTGCGCGAACTGCGTGACTCGGTGCCCCCGATCCCAGACCGTCTGAATGATAGAATCCTTGCCGTTGCCGACCATCATTCTCGAGACATCGCGCCGCTTCTGCGCAGACTGATCGGTAGCGCGTCGTTCGCCAACGGCTTGGAGACGTTCAGCAAAGAACTATCCGGCAAGGAACTGATCCACACCTCCTATTTTGATCACGCCGAGATTCTTGATCTGATCGCCTGCAACATCACGCTGGAAACCGACGTCGATCGCATGCAGATGCACTTGGGGCGAATGAGTCCCTACCTTGTCGAGTGGTTTGCCGACGCCAAGACCCGTCTGCAGCACGAGCTCTCACTCGACATTGTCGCCGCCCGGCATATGCCGCTACGACGGGTCGCCTAGAGCATTCCTTTTTGACAGCCATCGGCTCGGGAACGATGTGTCAGGTTGGAAAGCCTAACGTACGTCGGCCTTTCCAGGCTGACACCTCTGCCCGAATGATCGTACGTCGATCCTCCAAATGCTCCAGCGTTACAATGCAGCAGTTTCCTCTGCCGCATCTCCGCCTGCATCACGGTCTCGTCGAATGTCGCACTCTGATCTTGCTCAAGCAGCACATGCCCTGCTGGGAATCTTCCAGATTGACCCTGACAGTCCGCTTGATCCGACGATTCAAAAGTCGCTGTTGGTAGCCCGCACGTTACAACAGCGTGCTCACGAATTGCAAACGCCTGAAGAGCGAAAGCAGCAGACCGAACTGGATCGCATGATCCAGAATCCTTCGGATAAGGCAACGCTGACGGCCATGACCGATCAGGCATTCCGTTCGCGAAGCGCCGCGCGTTCCGCCGATCAACTGGTGCACATTCTTGACGTTCAGGGCGTTCCTCGATTCTTCAGCCCCTTGGAACGGACCCTTTTACATGGATTCCAATCGTTCGGCGACTACTTGCCCGGCGTCACCATTCCGATGGTCAAGGAAAAGATGCGGCGGGAAACGGCGAACGTGATCATCCCGGCAGAATCCGAGGTTCTTTGCCAACACCTCGCGATGCGCCGGCAGGAAGGCGTGCGGATGAACGTCAATTTTCTCGGTGAGGCGATTCTCGGCGAGGAAGAAGCAGGGCGACGGTTGCAACAATACCTCGACGCTCTTCGATTGGACGAAATCGAGGTGATGTCGATCAAAATCTCGACGATTGACTCACAGCTCTCACCGTTGGCCCGGGCCCATACGATCGAGCAGCTCTGTGAACGTTTGAGCCAGCTCTACTCGGCGGCAGCGAGCGGAACATTCATTCGCTCCGACGGAACAAGCGTTCCCAAATTCGTCTATCTCGACATGGAGGAGTACCGCGACCTTTCCCTCACCGCCGAAGTCTTCATGCAAACGCTTGATCGAGCCGGTTTCGAAAAAGTCGCGGCCGGCATTGCCCTGCAGGCCTACGTGCCCGATTCGTTTCGTTGGCAACGCACCTTGACCGATTGGGCCAGGAAGAGAGTTCAATTGGGGGGTTCTCCGATCACGATCCGCATCGTGAAGGGAGCCAATATGGAGATGGAGCGGGTAGAGGCTTCGATCGCAGGATGGCCGCAGGCCCCGTTTCGCTCCAAGCTGGAAACCGACGCGAACTACAAACGGATGCTGCAGTACGGGATCGTCGACGAGCACCTTGACGCGGTGCGGTTAGGCGTTGCCTCGCACAATCTTTTCGACATCAGCTATGCGTTGGTCATCGCTACCGAACTCGACTCGCTCGGCAAGATTCAATTTGAGATGCTGGAGGGAATGGCGAATCATCAACGACGTGCGTTGCATGAGTTGACGCGCACCGTTCTGCTCTACGCACCGGCTTGTCGCAAGGAAGATTTCATTCACGCCATCGGCTACTTGGTGCGGCGTCTCGACGAAAACACGGGCGCCGAAAATTTCCTGAGGCATGCCTTCAACATAGACGTTGACTCCGAAGCTTGGAAACGACTCGAACTCGGGTTCTTGAATTCGTTTGATTTGATCGAGGGCCTGACCGACCAGCCGCGACGCAAGCAGAATCGGGCAACGGAGCGTTTTCATGTAACCAAGGACCCCGTTCCCAAGGACCCCGTTCTCAAGGACCCCGTCCCAGTGGGAACACTTTGACAATGAGCCCGATACCGATTTCAGTCTGCCACACAACTCCGCGTGGGCAGAGTCGATCGTGGCCGATTGGTCGAAGCGCAGCGGCGAGCGGGCAACCGAGATTCCGCTATCGATTGCTGGACGGACGGTGCAGGAGTCGCGTGAGTCAGGTCAATCCGTCGATCCCTCCCGACCCGGCGTCGTGGTCGGGCGATTCCAACTTGCCGACGCATCCGATATCGAAGACGCAGTGCGTTGTGCGCGTCGTGACCCCGACCGTTGGCGAAGCCTCGACGCTGCGCAGCGTCATGCGATCTTGCGAGCGGTCGCCGTCGAGATCCGTCAGGCGCGAGGCGAGCTGATCGGCGCAGCGATGGCCGACGGCGGCAAGACGGTTTCGGAAAGTGATCCGGAGGTTTCAGAAGCGGTTGATTTTGTCGAGTTCTACTCGGCGTGTGCGAGCAGTTTTGAAACGCTCGAAGGTTTGACTGCTTCCCCTCGCGGCGTGGTCGTCGTCGTCTCGCCATGGAATTTTCCAATTGCCATTCCGTGCGGTGGGATCGCCGCTGCATTGGCCGCAGGCAATTGTGTGATTCTCAAACCGGCATCCAACACGGTGCTCGTTGCCCACCTGCTTTGCGAATGCTTCTATCGGGCCGGCGTGCCTCGTAGCGCCTTGCAGATGATTCCTTGCGAAGGCCGGACGGTTGGAACGACGCTTGTCTCACATCCAGAGGTCGACACGGTGATCTTGACCGGCGGCACCGAGACGGCACTGCGGATGCTCGAAGCCAAGCCCGACATCCGATTGCTTGCTGAGACGGGTGGAAAGAATGCGACGATCGTGACCGCCATGGCTGATCGTGACCAGGCAATCAAACACGTGATTCGCTCAGCATTCGGGCACGCCGGGCAAAAGTGTTCAGCAACTTCACTGCTCCTGTTGGAAGAGGAGGTGTTCGCCGACGCCGAATTCCAAGCCGCACTGGTCGATGCAGCCAAAAGCCTGCGCGTCGGCAGCGCGTGGGATCTCGCGACCCGCATGGGGCCGCTGATCGCCAAGCCAGGCGGTCGACCTTGATCGCGGGCTCAGCGATTTGGAGCCGGGCGAATCGTGGGCACTGCGGCCAACGCGGATCGGTGGTGCCGACAATCTCTACACACCGGGCATCAAGTGGAATGTCTCGCGAGGAAGCTACACGCACCTGACCGAGTTCTTCGGTCCGCTGCTTGGTGTGATGCCGTTTCGTAACCTTCCCGAGGCGATCGAAATCGTCAACGAGACCGGGTACGGATTGACGTCGGGATTGGAGAGCCTGGACGATCGCGAGCAAGCGATGTGGCTGAGTGGGATTCGTGCCGGAAACCTTTACGTGAATCGACCCACCACCGGTGCGATCGTGCTGCGGCAACCATTCGGCGGGATGGGGAAAAGCTCGTTCGGCCCCGGAATCAAAGCGGGTGGACCAAATTACGTGGCGCAGCTCATGAACTTTGCTCACACGGGCGAAGCAGCGCGCGGAGACATCGCCGTCATCGACAATCCGTCACTGCGCGAACTGGCCGAGAGCGTCCAGCGCGTTTCCATCGGTAGCGTCGAGGAAACGGACCAGCTGATCCGATCGATTGGCAGTTTTGACCAAGCGGCCTCGCATGAGTTCCTGCAGCAACACGATCACTTCTTACTGATCGGCCAAGACAATTTTCGTCGCTACCTACCGATCGCCCCACTCTGCATCCGCATTGACGATCAAGACAGCTGGCCAGAGATCGTGCTTCGCGCGGCAGCCGCGAAAGCCGTTGGCGGACGCGCCATCGTCAGTGCGTCGCCGAACGTTCACCCGAAGTGGATCAGACTGTTGCACGACGTGACCGAGTCTTGGGCAGGCGACATCGAGTTTCTGAGGCAAACCAACCAGGAACTTGCCGAGGCGATTGAATGGGGAGGTCTGGGACGGATCCGCTATGCCGCCTCGAGCCGCGTTCCCATCTCCATCCGACGTGCGGTAATCGGACGCTTTGTACACATTGCCGATGCGCCAGTCTTGCCAGTCGGCCGTATCGAGTTGTTGTGGTATGTCCAAGAACAGTCGATCAGCGCCGACTATCACCGCTACGGCAACCTGGGAGCACGCAGCAACGAGCCACGCAGGCCAACGCTGTGATGCATGTTCGGCAACATACCGCACCTGCTTATTGCTTCTTCGCGTAACAAGCCTGCAGGGCTGACAGACGAAATGCCGGGCCTGAAGCATTGATTGCTCATGCACGCATCAAGCCCGGAGGGCTGGCAGATGGACTGCCGGGGTCGTCAGACCCCGGTACTGCTTCCAATTTCAATCGCCAGGTCCAGCTGGCCGACACAAACAGCACTTGTATCGCCCCTCCGGGGCTTGGACGCGCGGTGGGAGCATACCAACCGGGGCCTAACGGCCCCGGCAATTCCTGTGTCGGGCCTCCGGCCCTGAAGATGAGTCTCCAACTCCGCCGATGAATTTGGACCGGAATGGAGGGACAACTTCTGTGCTTCCAAATTCATTCCTATGGTTCGACCATGATGAGCGTGAGTATGAAACCTCGAACGGGCACATCCCTTCGACCTAACTGATTGACTCTCGTTCAGGTTTCTCATCGACGGGCTCCCGCGACTTGACCAGCATGGATCCGCATCGGAATTCTGTTTGCGACTCCAATCCTGGGGTGCGCTGCGCGACCTCCCGGCTACCGTCTTGGACCACTTCGCGGTCGATGACCAACTTGCGTTGACGCTTTACCTTGCGGTCCAGCCACCATCGACGACGAGCATGCTGCCGGTGGTATAACTGGCGGCGTCGCTGGCAAGGTAGATCGCGGCACCTTGAATCTCTTCGAGTCTTCCCCAACGGTTCAGTGCCACGGCGCCCACGATGAATTTCTTCGCCTCTTCGGAATCGGCGATCGGCTCGTTCATGGGAGTCAGGAAGGGACCGGGGCAGATCGCGTTGACCGTGATTTCATCGGCGGCCAGTTCGAGTGCGAGTGCCCGAGTCATTTGCACCACCGCTCCCTTGCTTGTGGCGTACGGCGTGCGATTGGCCAAGCCGACCAATCCGAGTGTGCTAGCCAGATTGATGATGCGTCCTTTGCCCTGGCGTTTCATCTGCGGTGTTACTGCACGGCTTGCGATCCAAACTCCTTCGACGTTGATCCGTTGCACTTGCTGGAACTCATCGAGCGTCAACTCATCAATGGGTCCACGAATGTTGACCCCCGCATTGTTGACCAGAATATCGATTCGCTCGAAGCGATCGATCACCATCTTGGCGAGATCTTCCATTTGTGATTGATTGGTGACATCGGCCTCCACCCCGATCACTTCCACGCCATGGTCGGAGGCAACCTCGCTCGCGGCCTCATCGACCTCTGATTGTGTTCGACTTACCAGCACGACTCGCGAGCCAGCCGAGGCGAGTCCTGCCCCGATCGCTTTGCCAAGCCCTTTGGAGCCGCCGGTTACGATCGCGACACGACCGGACAAGTCGAACAGTTTGATTCCTGGAAGCATTTTGGGGTCTCCGTGAGTTGGAAGCATCAAGAAGTTTGCGAGGGTCCGACGCGAAACCTGCTCATGGCGCTTGCGGTGGCGCCTGCGGGCTTGAACCGCCAGGCCGGTCTTGAGGACGGGGCGCTCCCGGCTTGGTCGGAACAACGGCGACACCGGGGTTTGGACGTGTGCTTCGCGTCGGCCGACGTTTGATGGGGGCCAGCGCATGCTGACTCTGGTACGCCACCTCGGCGATCAACGCATCGACTCGGTTTCGACAGACGGCATAGATCGCCAGCGCCGGAATCGCGACGACCAATCCGCCGACCGTGGTCACCAAAGCCTGATAAATCCCTTCGGCGAGATCACCCGCACCGGCCGCACCGCGCGTCGTGGCCACCTGCTGAAACGCAATGATCATCCCAGTCACGGTCCCCAGCAATCCGACCATCGGTGCGATGTTACCGATGACCGATAGGTACTCGATCCTTCGCATCAGTCGCGCCGATTGTTGGGCAAGCGAATCCTCCACCGCTTTCTCAACCTCGCGCCATCCAAACTCGAGTTCGGAAAGGCCGGAGAGCAACACCACGCTCAACACGCTCGGCGCGCGACGGCACGCTGCGTCGGCTTCAGCAGGCCGGCCGGTCAACAGAGCCTGCCGAACGGTTTCGCTCACCCCGTCGGGAAGGATCTCGACGCGTCGAAGGGTCATGATCTGATCGAACAAAAGATACGCCGCTGCGATGCTGAGTCCGATCAACACCAGCAGGATCACCAATCCAACCACACCGCCACTGAGGACGATGTCCAAGAGACCTTGCTCCTCGGCTGCCAGTCCAGTCGTTCCGCTCGCCGTTCCCTGTGCAAGGATCGGCTGCTGCGCAAGGATCGGCTGCGCAAAAAAAGCTGCATTCAAAACAAGGCTCAACGGACTCATCAAGTCTCCACTTCCGCTGCGCCTGCCGACAACAGAAACTCTGCGTCCGCCAGGAGTGGTTCGTCCCAGCGAAGTTGCAGCACGCCATCCCTTTGCATCGCGGCGATGGTTTCGTGATGCCGCTGTCGAATCTGCTGTTCAGCGCGAAGCACCCGCCGCCGCCCTTGTGCAAGTGACAAGACGACCATCGCAAACAATGCGGTCGGCAACAGCGAGAGAAGAAAACTGGTGAGCATCATCGATAAATCAGGCCGTGGAAAACGCTCCAAGTCGCCGGCAAATTCTCGGAGTGTCGCGTAACTTGCGTCGAAGTATCCCCGATACAACGCCACAATGGGACCCGCCATCAAAAACCAAAAGATTGCCGTGCCGATCAGCCCAGCTACCGTGGCCGAGAACCGCGACACCGAAACACGGTCGACCTCTTCATCGAAAATCCGCTGCGAACTCTCCTGCAGCGTGTCGATCCCGGAAAGATAGGCAACCTGGGACTTGGTGGTATTGCTCGAGATGGTCGGTTTGCTCATGCCCCGCTGCTGGCGAAGCTCAGAAAGTTCATCCCGAAATCTTGCCGCCAGTGGGCCCAGTCGATCGGCGACCGCGGCCGCACTGCGGCGCTGCAGTCCGTCGCGTACATCCTGAACCGCGCCGCGATCGATCGAAAGATTCTTGGTGCTGGTCCAAACCGCGCCAACCAGCGACGGCAGCGAACCGGAGAGCGAAATCAAGACTCGATCCCAGGCCCCATTGGTAAGATTGAGCAGCCCCAGAATCGAGCGATAAGGAAACCAGAAGGCGGCCGTATCGGTCATCAGCGACAAACGCAATCGCGATCGAACCGCCGCGCGGAGCGGTCCGCCGCGGCCGACCAGCGATTCGGCAATCTCACCAGGCAGCGCGGTCGCCTCGTCGTTCAAGCGACGGACCGCAGCGGTCAAGCCAGGAAGCTGGTCGCTGAGCACCGAGTGCAGCGCCGCGCGAAATCTTGCGTCCAGTGCCGCAAGTCGAGTGCTTCGTCGGCGGTCTCCTTCCCAAGACGATCCCAGCATCGACTGAATGGAATCGGCGACCTCTTGGGCAGCCTTGCTCCCCACCGCATCCTCGGTGCGTCCCTCGACTTCGAAATCGTCGATCATCACCGGCATCGCAATGACGCTGGTGGGAGCGGCGTGGCGCATTCTCGCGGCAAGTGATTCCACGTCGGCAGCGATCGCCTGATCGTGATGACGAATCGCGTTGATGACCGGAACGACAATCGTGCCCTCGCTCGCTTCGGTCAACATCCCGACCGCTTCGCTGCGGATCTGATCACGTCGAATCACCACGACCAACACCGACGCCAGTGACAGCGCGCGGGCGGCCACGCTGGCAACGACCCGTCGATCATCCGTGGAACCGGGCGCATCGACCAACAGGTACGACGTGCCGATCGACTCCATTTCCGAAGGCTTGCAGTAGATGTACTGCTCGTGCATCGAATCCAAATCGGCGGGCGGAGACGGTCCGACCCAAACCAGTTTTTCGGTTGCTTCGTTCGCATTGTTACCGGTCACGATCGCAGAAGCGACCGAGGATCGTCGCACCAATTGCTGGATCAGCCAGGACTTTCCCTGGCCGGTGGGGCCGACCACGGCGACGACGACCAAACCGCTGCTGCGATCCTCGAGGATCATTCTTCGCGCCTCGGAGTGATCTTCGCAAAGCTCCAAGACGTCGCGGCCCGCCGGACTGTCGGCCAGCACGTTCGCTGCCGCCCGCCGGACCCGACTCAAGAACTCGAAACCCGGTTGTCCGAGCGCCGACTGACCCGAATCGACTCGACCGCGTTCGATCTGAGTCATTTCTGTCGGGCGCTGCGTCATGCTGTCGCTCACGTCGTTCCGTTCGATCGAGGGCCCTGGCTGATTCATGATGTTTTCACCTGACCGCTGCGAGTCACAATACGCTGCAGCTCCTGACGGAACTCCTCGCGTAGACGATAGAGCGGCAACGAATTGCCCACAGGTTCTCGTACGACGATTTTTGATTCCACGATCTTCTCGTTGCGTCCAGCGACTTGAATCGTTGGCAAGTCGGTCATGCGGGCGAGCCCAAATGTATCGCAAAGGACCGCGTGAAAATCAGCCAACTGCTGGCGGGCCGCCTGATGGCCCACATTCCGAGTGTTCTGTCCTCCCGCCCACAAGGTAGACAGTGTGGTCAGGCCAGCCGCGGCAAACAATTCGGGAATCGATGCCGAGGCGATCAAATGGGTGGTGCCAAAGTCGATCGGAATCATCATCACGCCGCCAAATGTCGCCAGCATCGCGGCCAGAGGCGTCAGTCCGGCGGCAAGCTTCTTATGCGTTGGAACCTCACGCCACATCTGCCGCACCGCGTCGTCCAGACGTCGCGGGTCAAGCGACGTGAAGTCATCTCGCTCGAAACGCAGGATCGCCGCCTCGCACGCTTCGCTCCACGCGTTGGTGTCGGAACGTCCCTCGTCATTGGTCCAGTGCTGCAGCGCGATCGTGCCACCGTGACGTTCGATCGATTGGGCCAAACGCTGCGGAGTCATCAACCCACCATACTCGCCGCGTCGGAACTTGTCCTTGATTTCGCCCGCGGTCCGCTGCGCAATCGCTGACGGGGTCAGCTGTCGAAGCAGATCGCCAGCCCCACCAAAAACTCGCCGTACCTTTGTGTTCAGTCGCACGCCCCAGCGTGCATACCAAGGTGCGGTGGCCGCAAACGATTCAGACAATTGTCGAATGATGCGTTCGCTTTGATGAAGCCGCAACTCGGTCACCTCGCCACCAAGCTCACGGTGTGCAAAAAAGTCGAGCCCCGACTCCAACAAGCAAGCCTGAGCCTTCTTGGTCGTCTTTTGGGACTGATGGGAGTCGAGATCGATCCGAGCATAAGCCTCCTCCCACAGTGTCGTTTGCAGTCCCGACTGCAAGGCAATCCGAAACCGTTCGAAGAGCTGTCCACGGTCAAGCCGCGAGGGCAAGGCGCTGAGCAAACGGTCGTCCGAAATCGCCGCGGGTGGATTGTCATCAGGATCATCGGACAACGAAAAGAAGACCGGCAACGTGTCCGCATCGTCGTGGAAGTCCAGCTTCGACTTCTCCGCGCCCGGGATGAACGGGCGACTGGAGGGAACCTCGAAATCGTAGGCCGCGTAGATCGTCTCGATGCCATGCGAACGCGCCAGCGGACGAAACGTCTCCAAAACCTGATCGGGAGTCTGCCGCGAGCGAATCTTGTTGACCGCCAACATCCGTGGAACACCCGGCATCAAGTCGGAGGCGATTCTCAGCAGATCGCCCAGCGTGCCGTCACGCGACGATTCAGCCGAGGTCACCACCATGAAAGCCGAACAGAGCGTTGCGGCTCGCCCCAGCAACTCCCGGCGGACCTCCGGTGAGCCCAAGCCGAAGGCTTCATCGGAAACGATATCGGGGCAATCGAGCAGGCCGATACCGATGGCATCGAGCCGCTCGTCAGTCGCGACAAGTGGGACGCCCAGCGATCGCTCGTCGCCCCCTCGATTGTTGTATTGCTCGTGTGCCTGTTTTGGATCTTCCGACAACATCTCCGGCGGCTGACCAACGGCATCACCGATCCGACTGATCAACAGCCCCCACAATTCCGCATCGTCCTGCCAGGCCCGCGGCAACCAAATCACGAAGCGATGCGTACCTTGAGCGTTGTTGGCGCCACGCAGTGTTCGGGCGCGACCTGCATCACTCAGAAACGTTGCCACCAGACTCGTTTTGCCGCTGTTGAGCATTCCGGCAATCGCAACGGTCGGCCAATCGACCAGCCGGGAGGCGGTGTAAAGTTGCCGACCGGACGCCAACAGGCGATTTGCCACGGCTGGATCGAGACGGCGAAGACCATTGAGAAAACTCTCACGTGCCTGCTTTGGGTAAAGCATCTCGATCGCCGCTCTGCGGTCGTCATCCTCCAGCAGCGACAACAACCCGGGCCAATCGATCGGCTCGGTTTCTTTAGGGCGTAATCGAAACATCATTCAACTGTGCGGCAACTCAAAATCAAATCAACCAGCTCGCCTGCGTGGTACACACTTACACTATCGCTCAAACAGAGCCGCCTTAGTAGGGCAGTTCATCACAGGTTCTGATTGAGAGTTGGAGTTCGGACCGGACGGCTCGCGCCCGAGGCCACTTCCTTTGGGTTTCACTAGAATTCTTGCGGCAGTTAGGACCGGAGCTCTGGCGCCCTGCCGCGAGACTTTGACGGCAAAGCGCGAGTGTTCCGGTGCTGTGAGCGCCAAAATCGAATGCTGCAAGCCCCTACTGAACCAACGACTTCATAAGATAGCGACCGGTCGCGTTGCCGGGCGTTCGGGCGACCTGCTCAGGCGTTCCAGCGACCAGAATGTTTCCGCCGCCCTGTCCCCCTTCCGGCCCAAGGTCGATGATCCAGTCACAGCCGGCGAGCAAGTCGAAGTTGTGTTCGATCACGATCACCGTGTTGCCCGCGTCGACCAGACGCTGCAACACCGCCACCAATCGCTGCACATCGGCAAAGTGCAATCCCGTTGTCGGCTCGTCCAGGAAATAGAGGGTGCGTCCGGTGGCCACTCGGGCCAACTCCGTCCCCAATTTGATGCGCTGGGCCTCGCCGCCGCTAAGCGTTGTGCTGGACTGGCCCAGGTGCAAATAGCCGAGGCCGACATCCTGGAGGGACCGCAGTAACCGTTCGATCCGCGACGCGTTTTGAAAGAACTCGGCGGCCTGATCGATCGACATATCCAGCACGTCGGCAACGCTTGCACCTTTGAACCTGACCTGCAGCGTTTGTCGATTGAATCGCTTGCCTCCGCAACGGGCGCAAGTCACAAACAGATCGCTAAGAAAGTTCATCTCGATTCGCTCAACGCCATGTCCTTTGCACAGTTCACACTGTCCCGCCGACGAATTGAAGCTGAACCGACTGGCAGTGAACCCACGCGTCTTCGATTCACGCGTGGCCGCAAAGACTTTGCGGATTTCGTCAAGCACTCCCGAATAGGTCGCCGGGCAACTGCGGGGACTGCGGCCGATCGGCGCCTGGTCAATCGGAATCAACTTGTCAATGAGCTCCTGGCCACTGAGTGATTTGAAAGGGCCGGGTGATGGGGTGACCAGCCCCAGGGAGTTGGCGAGCGCGGGATAGAGCGTGTCGCTGACGAGCGAGCTCTTGCCGCTTCCCGAAACGCCGCTGATTCCCACCAGGCAGCCGATAGGAAACTCAGCATTGACACTCTTTAGATTGTGCGTCGTCACCCCCTTCAAGACGATTCGTGGCGCGGCATCGGCCGCGCGCCGCGAGCCACTGGTGATGACAGAAGCCCGACCACTGAGGAATGCTCCGGTGACACTTTGCGGATCGGCCTCGACTTGCTGAGGCGTTCCCTGGCTGATGATACGACCGCCCTGACTTCCAGCCCCCGGACCCATGTCCACGAGAAACTCTGCCGCTCGCATCGTTGCTTCATCGTGTTCGACAATCACGACAGTGTTGCCTTGCTGTTGCAATTGACGAATGCACCCGATCAGTCGATCGTGATCGGCCGGGTGCAATCCGATCGACGGCTCATCCAACACATAACAAACACCGACAAGCCCGCTGCCGATGCTGGTCGCCAGCCGCACTCGTTGCAGTTCGCCGCCACTGAGCGAATCGGCCGGGCGGTCAAGCGTCAGGTATTCGACTCCCACTTGCGTGAGAAAACTCAAACGACGAAGTACTTCACGCTGAATCGGTTGGGCGACCGCCGACTGCATCGCCGGAAGGCCCGATTCAAGCTTCTCCATCCACTCGGCGGCGGCTTGCAGTGGCAGGGCTACCAATTGATGGATCGGCATCCCGTGAATCGTCACGCGAAGCGCTTCGGAACGAAGTCGTCCACCGTCACATTGACCGCAGACTTCCCGGTGATCGCCGACATAACCCAATCCGTCGCAAGCCGAACACGCACCGTAGGGGCTGTTGAAGCTGAAGGTACGCGGTTCAATCTCTTCGAAACTGGCGCCGCAATCGATGCAAGCCATGGCGGTGTTGTAGATCGATTCACTCCACTGGCCCGATTCCTCCAGAGTCGACGTGGCCAACAATCCGCCGCCAAGCCGCAGCGCCAGGTCGACCGAATCGCCCAAGCGAGTTTCGATACCGTCCCGAATCACAAGCCGATCAACGACCGCTTCAATCGTGTGGTTTTTTCGGGGCGCAAGGGGCGGAATCTCCTCGAGCAACTGGATCTCCCCATCGATTCGGCGCGGATCAGACCAGCCTTGCGAATGGACTCGAGAACTTCGCGATGGGCTCCCCGACGCCCACGGATCATCGGCGCCATCAGCACCAACTTGGTCGAATCGGGCAGGGCAAGCAGCGACTCGCGGATGGCTTCGGCCGATTGCTGAGCGATCGCGGAACCGCAATGAGCGCAGTGGGGCGTGCCAACTCGCGCGTACAGAAGTCGGAGGTAATCGTAGATTTCGGTAACGGTCGCGACGGTGCTGCGTGCTCCGGTCGACCCTGGCTTTTGGTCAATCGCCAAAGTGGGAGCCAGGCCATCGATCGAGTCGACATCAGGCCGGGGGATTTGCTCCAGGAACTGGCGGGCGTACGCAGAGAGACTGTCGATGTATTGACGTTGACCCTCGGCATACAGCGTGTCGAAGGCGAGGGAACTCTTGCCGCTTCCTGAGACCCCGGTGATCACGGTGATCGCATCGCGGGGGATGTCGAGGTCCACGTTCTGAAGATTGTGGACGCGCGCACCCCGGATCCGAATCGCTCCAGAGACTGTCTTCTGGAGTGATTGCTGTTTCTCAGGGCCTGCGCGGCGTTTCGACTGCGATCGGGGCATGATTACGAGCAGGAGTGCCGCAACACTGAGCTCGACATGGTGGGGAACGGCACCAAATCAGTTTGATGCTGCGACGCGCCGTTCACTGTCGTGCGACATTGCTTAGAACTCGATCTGATACTTCTCCGACAACTTCTTGCGGGCATTGCCCATCGCGGTCTCGATACTATCCATGGTCTGGTTGGCCGAACGGTAGCCCTGAATTCTCGCATTGATTTGGATCTGACCGACTTCCTGGCCGTCCTCTCTCAACGAGGCCCACGGGTTGTAGGCGTACCGGTACGCATAGCCGGAGACTGCGGCCGTTCCCCCATAACGTCCTTCGGCAACGGCTGAACCAGATGCTTCTTGGTAGTCGTAGACTTGCGCGCCTGCATGTTTGCAATTCCAGACGCCTCCTTCACACCGGCGCCTTGCATGGCCGCTTGTGCTTGACGCAACGCCCCCGAAATCTGTCCACCGAGTTGAACCAACCCGGGGTCGACATGCAACACCGGCATTCCGTCAATCTTGTTCGCGTATTGCTTGTACCACATCGCAACCAACCCCGGCGTTTCCGTCGTTGCGGTCTGTTGTTCGTTGCGAAGATCACTCAAGAACTGAGCGAGCATCTTGTAGTACTGCAGCGTGGTTTGAGCCACCAGGTTCGGGTTCTCTTTGCCATCGGCACCTTTGCTCGGCTCGGCGGCACGTAGATCCGCTGGCGTGTCAAGAATGCTACAAACTCGCTGAATTCCACTCGAGGTGAAACTTCCTCGCAAGAGAATTTCCTTCCCGCCAACTTCAATGTCCCACGTACTGAACTCCTGAATCATGGCGCCATGCCTGGCAAGAACTTCTAAAAGCAGAGGCTTGGCATAGTCTTTCATCATGCTGACATCTTCGGCGAAATCGACCTTCAGGCCACCGAAGAAATGGTCCGTCACATTCACACCCAATGTAGCGCCACGAATACTAGCGAGCACCTTCGCCAACTGATCCAGATCAACCGTCTTTCCCTTCAATGACTCGGCTGAACCGAGTCGACTGCGGATGAGCTTGGGCGAGAGCACGTGCTGGAGATCAATGGCGAGAATGATCGGTGTCTTCTTTTCCACAGAGAAGCTTTCGGCTTCCGTCAGATACTCGCTCAACGGATGGGTATTGGAACTCGAATAGGCGTGCTCGACCCAGAGTGTTGCTTTCTGACGGTCAGCCGGAGACATCGTTCCCGCGATGAACTTGCCAAACTTGACCACATAGGTGTCGTTGGACAGGACTGCGGCTTCCTGACCATCGACTTCGTCAACGTTGCCGCCGTAACGCTGAGTGATTTCGATCATCGAGGGCTCGAAGCTGAGATTCATCACCGACGCATGCCAGTGGGGCTCCATCAGTTCGATGTCCATCTGCGACGCAGCCACAAACATCGTTGCTTGTGGCGGCACAAGGATCAGGCCAGAGCTATACATCTTACCGATCTCCTCACGCCAATTTTCCTTTTGCCCGATTGGGCTCTCAAGGATTTCCTCGACATTGAAAAGCGCAAGCGTGTTGGCACCTTCAGGTAGATGACGCACTAAGGTCTGCATTTGACCATGACTCAACGACACATTTGTCAAGATCGCGATCGCGACCATTGGCCCCATCAATAACAGGCGGTTCATAGCTGACTCCGTCTCGGATGCTCGGATTGTGAAGATTGCTTCGGGGGATAGAAAATGATGAGAGACCCGGTTGCCCGCAGTACCGGCGGCTGGGCGGTGACGGCAGCGATCAAATGTGAAGCGCGGCGTCGCACCAAGCCCAATCCAGCCCCCGGGGATCGCCGCCCGCAAAGCCGATGCCCTTGCACATCCCGAGCTCAAGTGATCTCAACCGACAGGACGCCCCGAGTGTAACCTCAATCGTGTTCGGCGTGGTCACCGGAGCGACGTTGTGCGCTTAATGGCTGCCATTCATGCCATCGACCTATGAGGCGGGACGAGAATGAGCCTAGACGGCTAAGATCCATGTGGGCGGTACCTGAAGAGCCTGCTAGAATCAGCTGTCGAGCGTGGAGAACCTGCGGGATTGTCTGCGTTCATGTGAATACGTGCGTTTGAGAACCTTTCCAGTAACGGGAGGACTTTGTTGGAACGGGCAGAGACCGGGCCTATGATCGATCTACGACGTTATGCCGATCGAGAACATTTGCTGCTGGCGTCGTATGCGATGCACAGCCGTGACACTCAAGGGCGGGTCTATCCCGAGCCACCGCACGCTTATCGCGGCCCATTCGCACGGGATCGCGACCGGATCTTGCACAGCAGTGCGTTTCGACGCTTGAGCGGAAAGATGCAGGTCTTCACCGGCGAGATGGGGATCTATCATCGCACGCGTTTGACGCACACGTTCGAGGTCGCTTCGATTGCCAGAACGTTGGCAAGAACATTAAGACTCAATGAAGATCTGACCGAAGCGTTGGCCCTGATGCATGACATCGGCCATCCCCCATACGGCCATTGCGGCGAAGATGTGCTGAGCGAATGCATGAGCCTGGTCGGCGGGTTTTCGCACAATGAGTTTGCCCTCGTCATCGTCCAGCAACTGGAACAAAGGTACCCGCAGTTCAACGGTTTGAACTTGTCGCACGAGACGTTGGCGGGCCAGGACGTACGTGCCCACAAGGCCGAGGCATCCGTGGGCAGATCGCCCATGCTGGAAGTGCAGTTGGTCGATGCGGCGGACTCAATCGCCTACGACGCGCACGATGTTGACGACGCCCTGCAGATGGGGCTGCTGTCGATCGATGAACTCGCCGAACTGGCGGCGGTGCGAAGGGCGCTCGAACAGATCCGAGATCGGAGAGGGATCTTGCCGACACAGCAGCTCAGGCAATCGCTTGTCCACGAGTTGATTGACATGCAGGTCAGCGACTTGCTGCGAGTTGCGATCGATCGACTTCGCAGCGTGGAGGGCCAGAGCACGGACGAGGTCAGCGACACAGGACTCCGATTGACCCACAGTGATTCACTCGCCCGGCGAACGAGCAGAGCTGGAGGCGTTTCTGTTCGAAGCCGTCTATCGACATCAACGATTGATGGCGGTTCGCGAGGCAGCCGGAATGCGACTGCGAACTCTTTTTGAGGGATTGGTCAAGAATCCTGATCGGCTGCCACTACGGTTTCGTCAACGGATTCGACAGTTTCCGGTCCAGAAAGTTGTCGGGGAGTACATCGCGGGAATGACCGACGCCTTCTGCGACAGTCAGTGCCGACAAGTCAGCGAGACAGCGGTCGGACCACTGGCGGATTGGTAGGCGAGGGGCGAGACGCGAGTGCGCGCAGCGCGAGCCGAGGGCATGCGAGGGGAGCCGTAGGTGTCCGACACGAATGGAGCGAACTTAAGTTGTCCGTGAACCTCGGGCGGTAGCCGTGGGCCTTCGCCGCATCTTAACGACCGTTTTCGTGGCCCTCGGCTAGCGACCGAGGTTCAATGCCCGTGCCATTCGGGTCCGACAGCAAAAGCCGGAACGGCCCTTCGGGTGCTTTGCACTTTTGGTGTCGGACCCCTTTGTTCCACGACCGCCTGCATCAACAGCACAAATGCTCTAGCGGTAGTGCTCGTGGCAGGCGTCGCAGCGTTGGCGAATGGCCGCGGCGCCTTGGCGAATGGCATCGAGATCCATTCGATCCAGCGCCTGCGTTACTCCCTTGGCGGCCTCGGTCATCGATCGACTGAACTTGACGTAGTCTCCGTCGTCGGCTTCATCCATTCCCTCCTGGACCAAGACCTCGCCAACCATCGCCAACAGCTCTGAGTTGCGTTTGATCACATCGGCGCCGGCGTTGACGGAGGCTTCATTGCGAGCCGCATCTTCGAGCACATCGATGAGCTGTTCGATGTATTCCATCAGCGGCGATCGACCTGCGATGGAAGACCAATCGTTTTCGGCTGGTGCTTCGCGTGCGGAGATGCCGCCGCCCGAAACCAGGTCCTGGAGATCCGCTTTGCGTAGCTTGGCTTCGTTGTAGACCTGCGTGGAGCCGGCCTTGCAATTGAACGCAGTACGAGCGATCAGGTCTCTCGCGGCCGCCGCCTGGTCTTTCCATCTCACCTCCCCACCGTGTTCATGGATCACGGCAAAGAGGGTCGCCAGCACCGTCAAGTCCAACCTGGCGTCCTGGTAGCCGCCACCGGCGAAATCCCCCGGTTTGGTCACGACCGAATCAAAGTGCAAGCGAACGCGTTTGACCTCATCCTCGATCGACAACGGACTGATCAGCCCCGACCAGCGATCTTGTTGCGTGGGGGCAGCCGCTGCCGCCGGGCCCGTCCCTCCTGATTTGGCAGCAACCGCCGCCGACGAAGCCCGGATTTTCGACAGTGTCGGGGGCTCTCCGGGAAACGCGTCCTGCAAATCGTCAAAGAAGATCCCACTGACCTGAGACGAATTGAACTGAGGAGGCGGAGCCCGACGCTCATCGGCAACGACAACCGTCGCGCCGGCCACGAGCCCCAACAGCAACCATGTTTTCGCAGTTCTGGACATAAAGCCCGACGTCCTCAGCGAAGAGGATAAAAGCAGAGAAGTTTCGATCCACGTTCCCAGTCTAACCGACCCCAATCCCAGCACCAGCGACGCAACCCAGTAGGTTGGGCGCCGCCTGACAACTGCCAGTCATCGGCAGGTGATTAAAAAGAGGTGTCTGACATGAATGGAGCGAACTTAAGTTGTCTCTGTGAACCTCGGGCGCTAGCCGTGGGCCTTCGCCGCATCTTAACGACCTTTTCGTGGCCCACGGCTAGCGCCCGAGGTTCAAAGCCCGTGCCATTCGTGTCAGACACCTTTTTCCCACTCGGAATCACCCCACAAATGTCTTCAGAACCGGCACTGCATTGGGGGAGCCTCGATCTCAGGTGGTATCGATTTTGCTGATTATCCGTTGCCCCCCACGCACCCATGATTATAGTCGTAGCGTCGATCAATTTCCGCCAGAGAGAGCAAGAGCGAGATGCGTGGAACAAGATTACTGATTGGGTTTGCGGGCTGCTCCTTTCCGCGGGGCACGCTCATGGTGGAATCATGATCAACATCGTGCAGCAGTTGAATGGTTCAGTTACTGCCAATTTCACGGGTACGGTAAGTGTTGTGGGCATGGCCGCTTTATCGAACTCCCAATCGTACAGCCGCGGCTTAAACTCTCGGAATATTTACACAGCCAACTCCGTCTACAGCGTCTGGACGGTTACAGGGTCGGGGTCCCCGCCCAACCTTGGAAGCATGACGGTTGACTTTAGCACCACCAGCAGTAGCGGCAACTTTGGATTTGGAAGATGGCAGTCGTCCCCCGGGATTTTTGTCCCGGCTGTATTCTTACCGCAGGGCATTTCAAACGGTGGGTCCTACAACGTTCCAATTTTACTGGAACTTGGAATAGCAGCACGCTATCAAGTCTTGGACTAACGGCCATGTCACACCCAATAAGCTACTTGGGCGGACAGGTCACGCTCGATATCTATGTTAGTACTGGTCTAGGTCAAGTCAGGCCTGATCCGATGCCCAACGTCCCCGAACCTTCGTCGCTTGCCATCTTCGGCATTGGTGCGTTGGCGATGGCAGGCATGGGAATGCGTCGAAAGCGAAGTCACAAGGCGGTTGCTTGAACGGACGGCCTGCGTTGGGTCGGAAAACAATCCAGGAAACCTGTCTGTTCAGCTTCTTCATTCGTGCCCATTCGTGAGCTTCGTGGCAACATCGTCGGCGCAGCTTTTTCGCTCCCGTAGGTAAGGCTCCGCCCGACTATTCCGAGCCCTCGGCACGCACAGCGTGCCCTACCTCACTCTCATGAATCAGGCTGGCGTCTCGTTCGGCTAGTTCGTGGTTCAGGATCTCTAGCAGCGTTTGCAGGAAGACGACCACCATTGGACCGACCAGGATCCCGATCGGACCAAAGACCTGCACACCTCCGAGGACGCTCAGCAGCGCGAAGAGCGGATGCATCGTCGATCGTCCGTGCAGCACATACATCTTGATCACGTTGTCGATCGACGAGACGACCGTCGCTCCATAGATGGCCAGGACGATTGCTGCCGTCCAGCGCTGCTCGACCGCTGCCAGATAGATCGCACAGGGGACCCACACCGACGCGGCGCCAAGAAACGGAACCAATGCCATCAAGCTGGTGATCAGGAACAGGAAGATGACGGAGCGGAAGCCCAGGAAGTAAAAGGCAATGGCCGCCAAGATGCCTTGCACCAGCGCGCTGGACACGCTGGCCAAAACCACCGCTCGGCTGGTTCGATCAAACTCCAACAACAGACGTTCTTCGTAACGGTCGTCCAGCGGACTCAACCTCATCAAGGTATGGATCATGGTGGGACCGTCGAGCAGGAAGAAATACAGTGCGATCACAAGCACGACCAGGCCGATCACGGTCTGAACCAGGAACGAGCCCGTGGCGCTGGTCAGGGTCACGAATCGCGGCTGCAACGACTGTCTGGCGCGATTCAGCAGACTCTTGTAGTCTTCGGCACTGGGATTGGCCAACAATCGGACCTGGCTGCGGAATGTTCCCCCGAGTAACTCGCGCATCCAGGCGCGGATCGCCGCGGATGCGATCACGCTTTGACGGTGGAACCTTTCTTCGGCGTTGAGGCTGTCAATCACGTCATCGCCGCTCGCGTCTTGGCCCTGCGTCAGGTGTTCATTGACCGCGGTCCTCAGTTGTTCCAGACGTTCTTCGGCAATGCCCGCCGACAAATCCGCCCCAGGCGGCCCCGGCTCTTCGACTTGCAGGAACCGCACCAGCTTCAACGCTTCATCGATGTTGTCGAGGACCCCTCGCGGAGACAAGGTCTGCTCTGGATTCTCAGCGTCCTCCGCCTCATCGAGCGTGTCGGCAAGTTGATCGAGTCGCCGAAACTGTTCCGGGTACTTCAGCGAGATCCCAAGTTGCTCCCGAGCGCGATCGAGAGCTCCGGTCAAGTCATCGAAGTCGACCTGACTGACCATCGCGGTGAACTGGCTCGTTGCCACCGAGATCAGCGCGATAATCGGCGCGAGCACCATCATCAGGATCAACAGTGTCGTTGCCAACGATGCCAAACGGGGTCGATCGCCGACGCGATGGTAGATCCAGACATGCACCGGACGAAAGATGACGACGAGCAACACCGCCAGGAAAAGTGGGATAAAGAACCCAGCCATCACCTTGTAAAACAAGACTCCGACGGCGACGATCGCCAGGATCAACATGACCACCGACAGAATTCTCGCCAGAGATGGCATGGCGGTCAGTAGCGTCGACGCGTCGCCGTCACGATTCCCGCCCGGCGTGCGTGGTGGGTCCTCGATCACATCACCTGAGTCCTCGTTTGCCGCTTGGCTGGGAGGCTGTTTGCCAGATTCTGAGTTGGAGCTACGTTTGCGACGCCGATTTGCCATCCGCTCATTCCCTGCTAAAAACAGATCCAGTGCCGGTTGCGATTGGCTCTTAGTATAGGAACGATCCAGTCGCTCTGTCTCTCCGAGATTGACATCGCGGAACATTCCCACGTTTCGCAAATCTCAGCGAGTCCGCGATCAGATGAAATCCGCTACCGTAGGTCTGCCTTTCCAAGGCGGACACTCGCAGCTTTGCTGCGTTTCGTGCGAGTCTCGGAGAGACTCGCCTACAATAATTCACCGCGGTTCAATTTGTTCACAGCCTCGAAGTGGCTCGGCTATGTTAACGCTCCGCGGCGTGATCCAAGGAAGACGAAAGTTTGATGGAAGAAACGGAATCTGCACCGACGAGTCGAGTCGCCAGCCGAAGCGGACGTGCGGTGGCGATCCTCGTTGCGAAGTGGATCATCGGTCTCGTGGTCGTGGTGGGACTCGCATTGGCGGCGAGAAACGCGATCCAACAGTGGCAAGCCGAGGGTCGACGGTTGGAGTTGGCCGTCAGTGAGATCGACCAGCAGCTTGCTCACGCAGCGAATGCCGCCGAGCGACAGGAGCTGGAGCGCACCAAGATGGCTCTGGAGGCGAGCGTGCCGCGCTTGAGCAATTTGCGATGGGATCGCATCGCCCTGGGCAGTCTGTTGTACGCAATCGGCATGTTGCCGCCAGCAATGCTGCTTCGCAGCGCACTGCATTCGTTCGGCCAGAGGCCGTCGGTGAAAACCGCCGTTGCCGCGCAACTGCTTGGACATGCCGGCAAGTATGTTCCGGGCAAGGCGATGGTGATCATTTTGCGAGCCGGCGCACTGGCACAAGATGGTGTGCGAGCGCTCCCGGCGACCGTCAGCGTCTTCCTGGAAACGTTCTTGATGATGGCCGTCGGTGCCTCGCTGGGCGCAATTGTCGTCATCTGGTTGCCAGTACCGCGTTGGATCGCGTTGCTGTCCGCGGGTGTTGCATTGGCCGCCTGTCTGCCGACGACGCCTCCGGTTCTTCGTCAGGTCGCCAAACGAATCGCACACGCCGACGACTTGGAATCACAATCGCGGATCGATTGGAAATTGTTTGTTGCCGGCTGGGGATGGTCGTTGCTGGCCTGGCTGTTCGTCGGCGCGTCGTTCGCAATGTTGATCACAGCGATTCCTGGCCCGAACCCACTTCCGCCAGCGCCGCAATTGTTTGCGATCGCGACGGCCGCAATCAGCCTTGCGGTGGTTGCCGGGTTTGCGTCGCTGATCCCAGGGGGTGCGGGGGTCAGAGAACTTGTCTTGACCACAATCCTCGGCGTGTCGATTGGGCCGGCTCAGGGGATCATGGCTGCGATCGTAGCCAGAGTCGTCTACATGGTCGTCGAAGCCGCGATGGCCGCAGCATCCTGGATCTGGCTGCGACGCCGGGGTAGCGAGTAGCGAGTAGCGAGTAGCGAGTAGCGAGTAGCGAGTAGCGAGTAGCGAGTAGCGAGTAGCGAGTAGCGAGTAGCGAGTAGCGAGTAGCGAGTAGCGAGTAGCGGTGAGGGGTGAGGGGTGAGGGGTGAGGGGTGAGGGGCTTAGGTTTACCCACATCGTTTTGATACCGAAGGTATCACGGAGGGTAGCCGTAGGTCGCGCAGCGCACCTACGGAAACGCGCGGAAATCCAATCCCGAGCGACCCCGAAGGCGGTCGCAGATCGAACGCGCAATGAGTCTGCGACCGCCTTTGGGGTCGGTTTTCTGGCGCATTCTCAATTCCATAGGTGCTGCTAGCGCACCTACGGGTACCCTCTGCGACCACTGCGCGGTCGATTCACGGGTTTTCCATTTGATCATGCGATTCAAATGTGGGTAAACCGAAGGGGAGTGGTTAGGAACGCCTCATTTGCAAGCAAGCTTAGCGGCTGAAAAGTTCTTGAGTTTCCTTCGCAACTCGGAGTTCGATGCTGTACAATTCCGCCCAGAACGCATTTCTTCAAGGGGCAGTTGAACGGCGTCATCTCATCATGGTTGATCATCGATCTGATTACGGTAGCGGGCAGCCACCCACCTTTCGGCAGCCTGGCTCTCAGCAACTTGACCACGAGCGACGACTCCTCGAGTTGCAGCTGATTCAACTTCGCAACGAAGCATCCGCGGCGAAGCTCGAGGCACGAGCTGCGGAAATTGAAATCAAGTTGCGCCGCATGGTGATGGCAGAGTCCGGCATCACGACCGCACTCGATAGCCCGTCGCTTGATTTCCAAGGAATTGCGCGACATCAAGCTCTTGCCAGCGCGCCGAGGCCAGCGGCCGTCCAAGCTGAGACGCCGGCCGGTTTCGAATCCGGCGCGATTGAATGGTTGAAGGAATGGGACGCCAAGGTGGACGCAAGTTCCAAAGGCGACACCATCGACTTCTCGGAGTTCATGCAGTCTTTCGGCTCGGACTTCGCCGAAAGTGCAGAACCTTCAGAAAGTGAAAGTAGGGAACAGAAAGCACGCTCCCTGGTGAAAGTCGAATCGAAGCGACGAGCGGGGCAGGCCGACCTGCGCGAAGCGGATCACAACATTGGCACCAAACGCCCCTCCCCGGCGGCTACCGCGTCCAAATCTCCCGCAAGCGAGCGGGTTCAGCCAGTCACTTCCGACAAGCGAATCAATCGGCGCACCACGTCATCGTCCGAGTCGCAACCGAAGGCCGAGTCGCAACCGAAGGCCAAGTCGCAACCGAAGGCCGTGTCGCCTGCAAAGATCGCCAAGGTGAAGGCCAACCGCGCGAAACGATCACTAGTCGATCGCAACATCGCGAAAACCGATACGACGAAAGACAGTGCAGGGAAGGAAGGTGCGCCGACAAATGTGGCAACAGCGGCCGAGCCAACGCCGGCATCGCGACGTCGCTCGCGGCCCACGGCGGTCATATTGAGTGCAGCGATCCACGTTGGCTTGCTGTTCCTGTTGGCCGCCATTTCCCTGAGCGCGCCCCGACCTCAAGATCAGGTTTCCTTGACCGCGGTCTCGATCGATGCGGCGCCGGAGCCGATCGCGACCGTCACGGTGGAGGCTTCAGAGCCGCAAGTCGAACCAACGCAGCCTACCGAGGCCGTCGCGGACGTGAGCCTTGATCAATTGGCAGAGGTCAGCGACGTTCCGGTCGCAACGGGGGACTCGGAACTGGCGCCGATGGATTCCCTTGTCGGGTCCGGCTTGGGATCGACGAGTTCCCAAGCGCTGAGTCGGTCCTCCTCGTCCACCGCAGAGAAGATCACGTTTTGCGGCGTCGAAGGTGGTGGCAACCACTTCGTCTATCTCGTGGATTGCTCCAAGAGCATGGGCACCGCCTTCGAATCGGCGCGAGCCGAACTGCTCCATTCGATCGAGGCACTGAAACCACACCAACGTTTCTACGTCATCTTTTTCGATGCCAGTCCGGACTACATGCGGGTGACTCAGCCGGGCGTCGACGATCCGCAAAGCGTCTTGGCCACTGCCGGAAAACAAACAAGCACTTCGCCGTTGGGCCGCCGGCATCAAGATGGACAGCGGCGAGGCTCCCTACAAGCCACTGGAATTCGCACTGCAACTGCGTCCGGACGTCATCTTCTTGCTCTCCGACGGTGAATTCCCCGCTGGGATTGAGCGGATGCTTCAACAGGAAAATCACATCGACAATCTGTTTGGTGATCAGGACGTCAAGAGCATCGTCCACACGATCGGTTACCACAGCCGGGAGGGAGAAAGTCGCATGCAGGCGATCGCGGCCCAGAACCAAGGGCAATATCGCCACGTACCCAAGCCAGGTTTCTCGCGGTAGATTGGTTGCCAACCTCCGCGTCCGCACGTTGCGAGTAGCTGGCGGCCGAAATAGAATGCCGAGCTCTTCTGCCGAGGGGGTCGCTTTCTTTCTTGTCCCCGGTCGCTTCCACACCCTTCCCGAATTTGCGCGCCTCGAATTGATGTATCGATTGACCACGGTTCTTTTGGCTGCGTCGGTATGGATTCTTGGGGCCGATTCCTTGAGTTGGGCTCAAGAGAGTCCGGAACCGACCGAGGAGTCGACCACCGACGTTACCCAGCAAGAGGTGACGATTGGTTTGACGCCTGCGGGCGTCCAGCGTCAGGTTGCCGGCCGCTGGGCGACGTTGGCCGTCAACGGCACCAATCGGTCGTCCCAGGACGTCGAAGAGACCAGCATCGTGATGGTTGGCGACCAGAGTGGATTGCAATACGCGCGGCGGATCTGGATCCCCGCCGGAACGCGCCGCCAGGCATGGCTGCCGATCCAGATTCCGAGCGATCTTTATCCGGAACAAGTGCAGATCCCGATGACCTCGATTCACTTGAAAGAATCGGATGGGGGCGAGGGCTTTCAAGCCAATTCCGTTGGCATGCCGACGAGCAAGCGATCTCTGTTGCTTTCCTGGGAAGACTCGCGAGCAGCGGTGATCTTGGAGCAAATCAATCCGAATCCTGAGGCACTTCGGCTGGCGGAGAAACTATCCAAGACAATTTATGCCGGTCGTGATGCGACCGTTCCGAACACGCAGGACCTGGGCTTGGCCCAACTAAGTGGCTTGTTTTTACCGCCGACTGCGAACCCGCTCGATAGTTTGGATCAAATCGTGATTGCCAACGATCGCCTACTCAACGACACCGTGGCGGTCGCTCGCTTACGAGCGTGGCTTCAGTTGGGCGGTCGGATTTGGATCATGGCCGATCAATTGGATCCGGATTCTGTGCAGGCCTTGCTTGGCGATGCCGTTTGCTACAGCGTCGTTGATCGAGTCCAACTGAATGACTTCGAGCTTGAGCAGATCGGTATGCCCCTCGCGAACTCCAATCCAACGGAGACATGGAGTTCCGAAACGCCGGTGGAAATGGTTCGCGTCCTGATCGATACCCCCGACGTTCATAGCCGGGTCGACGGTTGGCCTGCCGCGTTTTGGATGCAAGTCGGCCAGGGAGAGGTGTTGTTCACGACGCTGGAAGCCCAAGGTTGGCTGCAAGGAGATGAGCCGACCGAAGCGCTTCGGTCACTCTCTTCCCGCTTTTTCGTCAAACGGCTCGACCCGCCGCAACATACCGAGGAACTGGCGACGTACCTGAGCAAGGAGATCGGTTACCAGATCCCCGGACGTGGCGTGATCGCGACGTTGCTGGGGGCACACATTTTGGTCGTTCTCGTCGCCGGGATCTGGCTGGCACGCCGGCACGAGCTTCAGTACATGGGGTACTTGATCCCAGCCGCAGCGATTCTCGCCACACTGAGCCTGGTGGCCGTGGGGAATCGCCAAACCACGGCGGTTCCATCCACCATTGCGACGGGGCAAATCGTGCATGCGGTGGCCGACAGTTCCCAGGTGCAGGTCGAATCGGTCGCTGCGATCTACAGCCAGGAAACACGCCCGCTGCCGATCACCTCCTCCGCCGTTTCCGTCACGCAACTTGGCGACGACCAGTCATCGGGTGAGGTCAAACGCATTCTCTGGGATGACAGTGGAAAGTCGGAGTGGCTATTTGTTGAGCAACGTCAGAGTAAGGTGCAGCATGCCGAGACCAACGCCATCGTCAACTTGCCTGACGCATGGTCGGTCCGCGGCCGCTTCACGCCGAATGGCCTGGAGGGGCAAATCGTGGGGCTCGATCCAGGCAAGTGTCAGGACGCGGTGGTGGTTTCTTCTGCCAATCCAAGCCTGGCCATCAAGTTGGACCCAAACTCCGGGACCTTCGTCGGCGGCTTGAACGATGTTTTGCTTCCCGATCAATTCTACGACAGCACCCTGATCTCCGATGTGCAACAGGATCGCCAGGCATTGACTCGTGAGCTGCACGATTCCGATGCGACGTTCTTTCCGCGTCAGCCTTCGTTGCTGTTCTGGACCGACCCGGTCGACGCCGGTGCCAACTTCGGGGATGGCTTTGTCCGCCGGGGCTGGGCACTGGCATCGGTCCCACTCCGGATTGAGCGACTGAATCCGGGATCGGAATTCAAAGTCCCGGCCAGCTTCCTGCAATTGGAATCCCACGTTGGCGCGAAGGGGCCGTCCACGGTTTTCAATCCTGATACCGGCCGCTGGCTCGATTCGATGAACAAGCCGAGCGAATCGGAGTTGCGCTGCGTCGTTCCCAGGCCGCTGCTTCCTTGTCAGCTGCGACGTTGCCAGGTCGTGATGAAGGTCACAGCCCCTGGGCGCACCGTCGAAGTCAAAGGGATGGTGGGTGGCCAGTACCAGACGTTGTATCGAGTCGAAAGCCCCGCCGGCCGCGTGGAATTCGAAATCAATGACCCCGATGCTTTGAGCTTGGACGCCGGGGGCGGCTTCCTGATTTCCATCTCTGTGTCGGAGACAGAGCAGGAAAAGCTTGACCAGCAACAACCGGCCGAGGCCGGCGAGGAGCCGACCGCGGCCTACGCCAAAATAAGCCGCAGTACTTGGGCGATTGATTACGTCCATCTCAACGTCGAAGGAACCACACTGTGAACCATACCTGCACGACCGCACCCCAACGATGGAGAGACCAGTGAGTGACCAAGATGCGGTCATCGAGATTGAGGGCCTGACCAAAACCTACGGAGACTTTGTAGCGCTTGATTCGCTTTCCCTGAAAGTCCAGCGCGGACAAATCCTTGGGTTCATCGGTCCTAACGGCGCCGGGAAGACAACCACGATCCGGATCCTGGTAGGTTTGCTGAAGCCCACCAGCGGCTCAGCGAGGATCGCGGACGCCGATTGCCTGACCGAATCTCGTAAGATCAAGCGACTCGTCGGCTACATGCCCGACGAATTCGGCAAGTACAACAACATGCGCGTCAACGAGTACCTGGACTTTTTCGGCGCCGCCTACGGGATCGGTCGTCGTGTCCGAGTGAAGCGAATCGACGAGGTGCTCGAGATCGCTGGGGCAACGCACATGAAGGACCTGTTCGTTGATGCGCTCAGCCGCGGCATGCAGCAACGCGTGGCGCTGGCCAGGACGATGATGCATGATCCCGAAGTGCTGATTCTGGACGAACCGGCAAACGGCCTGGACCCTCAGGCTCGAATCGACATGCGGACGATGCTGCTGCGACTGGCTGAATTGGGCAAGACGCTGATTGTGACGAGCCACATTCTGCCTGAGTTGGCCCGCGTTTGTGATGTGGTTGCGATGATCACCAAGGGCAAGCTGAGGGCATTCGGAACGGTCGACACGATCATGCGAGACATCCAGCAGCGTCGCACCTTCGAGATCATGTTGCTGCAAGAAGATCGGGTCGAACCGGTCGGCGAAGCGGTCGGCCAATGGCTCGAGAAGCATCAGGGGGCCGAGAACGTTGGACCGAGCGAAGTCAATTGCTCGACCGCGGAACGAACCGTGCGATTCTTGACGGGCTTGAGTGACGAAGAGGTTGCCCCGCTGCTCGGTCACCTGGTCAGCCAGGGCGAACCGCTCGCGCAGTTTCGCGAAGTCGCGACCGACCTGGAAGATGCCTTTCTGTATGTCGCCAACGAAGGAAACCAGGCATTCGGGAGCGCTCCGCGGGCCTCGTCGCCGGTTGCCGGCACAGCGGGGGTACCCTTCGCGATGAACCCTTTGATTCGCCGCGAGTTCTTTGGCATCCTGCGGTCGCCGAAGGCCTTTGTGATGTTGATTGTATTGACGGCGGTTTTCTCGCTAGCGGTCTTGATTCGCTGGCCGTCCGATCCGACGGCCGTGAGCGGCTCGCAGTCGCTGCAGGTATTTCGGATCTTTGGTTACGGCTTGTTGGCTGGCGTCGTGTTCCTGGTCCCCGCGTTCCCGGCCACGTCCATTGTCAACGAAAAGAACAACAAGACGCTCACCCTGCTGCTCAATTCGCCGCTGAGTGCCTTTTCGATTTACTTCGGCAAGATGTCGGGTGTCCTGCTGTTCAGTTTCCTGGTGTTGCTGTGCAGCCTTCCCGCTTCGGCCGCCTGCTATGCGATGGGAGGAATTTCGGCCGGCAGTGAACTGGGCATGCTGTACCTGGTGTTGTCGCTGCTGATCGTTCAGTACACGACGCTCGGCATGCTGATCAGCAGCTATGTGCAGACGAGCGACGCAGCGGTACGGTTGACCTACACTGCGGTGCTGGCGCTGTTGTTGTTGACGCTCGTCCCAGCGGCATTCATCCGAGGGACAGGAAATTGGGCGGGTGGAATCACGACCATCTCCGAGTGGATTCGCAACTTGTCGCCGTTGCCCGCGATGATGGAAATCATGGGGCAAAGCGAAATCGGATCGGCGGGATTGAAGGAATCGTCAACGATCAGCGGATTCCTTTGGCTGACGGTGATCTCCAGCGTCATTTTCGCCGGCATCACCCTGTCACGTTTGAATTATCGGATCTTTGATCGCTCACGAAGCCAGGGGGTGATTACCAACGAACGCGGGATGCTCGCGCAGCTGATCCGCCGTGTGATCTACATCGTCGATCCGCAGCGCCGCAAGACCGGGATTCCCTGGTATCTCAATCCGGTCATGGTCAAGGAGTTCCGCTGCCGTCGATTCGGTCGCAGTCAATGGCTGCTTCGGCTGGTTTCTGTTTGTGCCGTGATCTCGATGGTGTTGACGTTCATGGCGGCCAACAGTGTCACATCCTGGGGCGTCAACACGATTGGCGCGCTTCTGGTCTTGATGCAGGTGGTGCTGGTCGTCGTCCTGACTCCAAGCCTGGCCTCGGGATTGATCAGTGGCGAGCGCGACAGCGGCGGGTGGGAGTTGCTTCGGATGACACCGCTTTCGTCGTTCAAGATCGTGATGGGCAAGTTGCTGAGCGTTGCCTCGACACTGGTGTTGGTTTTGATGGCGACGCTTCCAGGCTATTTGATGATGATCCTGATCCAGCCGGAGATGTCGATGCAGGTCCGGCTTGTCCTGGTCTGTTTGCTTTGGATCGCAATTTATGCCCTGGCCGTTAGTTCGGCGGTAGGCAGTTTGTTTCGCTACACCGCCGTTTCGACCGCGGTCACCTACGTGGTCGTGATCGCGATCTTTTTAACGCCGATTCTTGTCTGGCTGGCACGGGATGCGCCCTTCGGGCACGACACGGTGCAGACCGCCTTGATGACCAATCCCGTCGGTGCCGCACTGAGTGTGATCAGCGCACCGGGATTCGAAAACTACGATCTGCTGCCCGCATCCTGGTGGATTGCTGCGATTGTTTCAACGTTCATGTTCGCTGTTTTGGGTATACAGGTATGGCGACTTACTCGGGCCGTCTAGGCCGAATTGGCGACGGATCTTTGGACGCCATGGATTTGCCTGGCAGGGTGGTTCATCGCGGCGGCACCGCTGCATGCGCAAATCATCGAATACGATCAATTCGACGATTACGACTTGGCGATGTTCGACCGTCCGAAACTTGTTTGGAAGGCGGAAAGCAAAGTCGAGTACGGGGATGGGCTGATCGAGCTATGGAGCCGCGCCCTGGATCGTCCCGACGCGGAACTGCAGCGATTGGTCATCGACACGCTAGCGATCGCCCATCGGCGCGGCGTTGAAGGCGTCGACGCGATGAAACCACGTCTGATTGAAATGGCAAAAACGCCCGATCAGTCGTTGGATGTCGTTCGTGCCCTGTCACAGACGTTGATCGAGTTCGACGCCAGTGACCAGGCTCCAGTGCTTGGCGGAATTGTCAAAGAAGCACGGCGCACCGGTCGGCCAGATTGTCGAGCCGGCAATCGCTGACTGGAATTCCCGTGTGCTCGAGGAAACCTGGCTGGAGCGGGTCAGCGGTCCACCGGCCGGAACCGCCATGACGGTCCTTGCGATCAACGGCTTGGCGGCCATCGGGAGTGAAAAAGCGACGGCCCCGCTCACGTCCATCGTCCGCAATGTGGGAGAGCGAAGACAGCTGCGGATGGCGGCCGCACGCGCATTGGGCCAACTGAATGCATCCGGCCTGGTCGAGCTCGCAAGCGAGTTGGCCACGCTTGAATTCGCAACCAGCGGCGCTTCATCCGATCCTCGCCGTGCAGCTGCTTTCGCAGCACACAGACCCACAGGCGATCGAATTGCTGACCAGTCTGCTGGACCGTGAAAGCACGACGGTGCAATCCGAAGCGCTCGAGCAACTCTACCGAATCGATTTCAACCTGGTTGATTCGCATCGCGACAAGCTCCTGACCAGTCCCGATGTCAATGTCAGACGCTGGTGCTTGAAGGCAATGGCTGACACGAAACAGGCCGATCGTGTCGAGCTGATTTGTCGCCTGCTGGATGACATCAACCCGACGCTTCGCCGCGATGCTGCGGCCTCCTTGATCGCGTTAGCAACCGATGCTGGCCTTGGTGACGTCGTGATCGCAGAAACGTCCAACGTTCTCAATCAAACCAACTGGCGCGGCTGCGAACAGGCGTGTGTGGTGTTAACGCGACTGGATCACAAGCCGAGCAGCGGGCGGATGGTCGAACTGCTCAGTCACCAGCGGGGCGAGGTCCAGGTAGCGTCCGCCTGGGGTCTGTCAAAACTGCGCGTCGAAGAACTGACTCCCAGACATGCTCGAGCATGCCGAAAGCGTCTACGAAGGATTTCGATCCGGGGAGTTCAACGACAACATGCCGGGTGCTTCCTTGCACATTGCTCACCTGTTCATCGCCTTTGGTGACCAGAACTACCCAGCGGCGGAAACCTTGATGAGGGAGTACCTGCCCAAAGACCATAGCCTCGGACTGGAAAGTCGCTCCGCGGCCGCTTGGGCCACTCGGATTGCTTCACGAGGGGGATCCACAGCCCGATTTAATTTCGATTTTTCTCGGTCGCTTGTACGATAACGGCATCGATCCTGACACCGATCAGTTGCGCAACATGTGCGCCGTCTCGCTGGGCCGCATGAAAGCCGAATCGGCGCTACCAGACTTGCGAAAATTCCCAAACATGCCGTCGTGCTTTTGGGCGATTGAGCAAATGACGGGTGAGAAACCACCGAAGCCAAATGTGGATCGCTCCGTTGTGGACGACTGGTTCCTCGCCCCCATTCGCGAGCAGCAAGAATAAAACCTGTCCGAAAAGGCAGCCGTTTGGCGAACAGGGCGAACGCCGGACTTCAGGCGGAGGCGAGTGCCTCGTGGACGGAAAAGAGCCGGTTCAGTCGAGTCAGCGTGAAGATCTTGGCGATCTGCTCCGGAACGTTGACCAGCACCAGCGCCGCTGACTCCCGCCGAAGGCGGCTATGAAAGCGAATCAACGCATTCAAGTCTTTGCTTGAGATCATCTCAACGCCGCCGCAATCGATGACGACCTCATGCATCGCCAATCGACCACTCTCGCACTCAAGCGATCGACGCTCATAGCATTCGTCGCAAAGCAACTGGTGGATCGTTGTTGGTGTGGACGATCGATGGCTGCGCTCGACGGAGGAGATGGTGACTGACATGATGTTTCGAACGTCCGATGTCGAATTGATTTGGAATCAGCGGTTCGTGACGAATCCGCAGTTTGCGGGCAGACGTATCGAGCATCCAAGGTCACTCCCACGAGGAAGAGAAAAAAAGCGACCGGCGAGTCACCTCGCCGATCGCCTCCCCTCTTGCTGTCCTGTGTCTGATCTCAGCGTCGCCGAGCGGGGCGATTCGGGAGAGGGCGGAGGAAAAAGCCCTCTCCCGAATCGACATGCCCCCCACGAGTCATGCCTGCGTTTGACAACGTCCGTGTTCACTCTGCTGCGATTCATTCGAGCGATTGTGAATCGATGGCAACTGCCGTACCAATTGTGAAACTCAGTCGACGCGAACCGCTGGGCCCAATCGCCAAGGGCTGATCTTCGACCTGAACCCCCGGTTTTCTCCGGACATTCATCCCTTCACCCCAAGCAAGTGGCTCACCAATTTGATTCCACGGCCGTCTCGAGCCGGTTGCCGAAGGGGCCCCAGTTGCCTTGCCTTCAGGCAGCGGTGCCCAGCGGAAAGGCACTTGAGCCAAAGTCTGAAGAATGCGGTTTCATATTGCCCGGTGTTTCCGCAAGCCTGCTCGGCCCTCTGATGCGATCGGTACGCTGTTTGCTTTACGATGGGAAGTCTGCTCTGGGGGGTCTCGGCCGACCAGAAGGCATGGCGGCAGCAGCACGACTCGTTCATACAAGGTTCGCACTCATTATCTCTCAATCTTCTCCTCAACCTGCTCGAGCCCGAACAGGCTCGATTGGGCTCTCGACACTCGAAGACATTTGCGAATTGATCCTGCAGTCGCACGACTTGGATCAAACGCTCCGCAACATTGTCCAACTCGTCGCCGACCGGATGGGGACCGAGGTTTGCTCTGTCTACCTGCTCGAGGGCACGGAGCTACTTCTGCGCGCGACCGAGGGACTCTCGCCAGCGTCGGTGGGTCACGTTCGCCTGCGCGTCGGGGAGGGATTGATTGGTTACACCGCTCAAATGCGGGAAGTGATCAATGCGCCGGAGCCGGAAAAGCACCCCAAGTTCCGGTTCATCGCCGGCTCCAACGAAGAGCAATACCACTCCTTTCTCGGGATCCCGCTTTACGACCGCCAGCAGCTCATCGGCGTGATGGCGATCCAAACGATCGACCTGCGTGAATTCAGCCGTGACGAGGTAAGCGCGCTGAACACGATTGCGTTCCAACTATCGACCGTGATCGCCAACGCCCGATTGCTCGATTCGGTCAATCAACGACGGGGCATCGAAGGTGCTTCGGTCACCAAGATTGATCGACCTGTCGCCGACGTACTGAGTGTCTTGGAAGGCACGGTGGTCAACCCCGGCGTGGCGATTGCCCCCGCCTACGTGCTGGTTCAATCGCTAGGCGTGGCGGAGGTGATGGACGAGGAGGAGACACCATGCGATGCGGGGCAGGAGCGAATACGACTCAGGGACGCTTTAGAAAAGACGCGTGTGGAGACGCTCTGCCTTGAGAAACGTGTGGCCGATCGCCTCAGCGATTCCGACGCCGCGATCTTCCATGCCCACCTGATGATCCTGCAAGATCAGAGTTTTTTGAACAAGCTCGAAGCTTCCATCGAAGCTGGTCACAGTGCCTTGGTCGCACTGAAGAGTGTGATCGGCCAGTATGTGGAAGCCTTTCGACGCCTGGAGGATCCGTATCTCCGCGAGCGTGCGATGGACGTGGAGGATGTGGGGCGACGCATCCTCGGCAACTTACAGGGAATCGACGCGACGACGATTCGACTGACCCATCCTGGAATCATCGTGGCTCGCGAGCTGATGCCTTCGCAAATCGCCATGCTCCCCTTCGAGCTTGTCAGCGGAATCATCCTGGAATCGGGGCAGACCAACAGTCATGCCGCGATCGTGGCCAAGTCGATGGGAATCCCAACGCTGGTCGGCGTCGCGGGGGCAATTCGGCAGATTGAACCGGGGACGCCGCTGATTCTTGACGCGGGCAGCGCTCGTGTTTACATCGAGCCCGATCAAAACATCAAGCGGGAGTATCAGCGACTGGTTCACGAGAACCGCCGCAAGCAAGAAGCATTGCTGAAGTTCAAGGATGCCCCTGCCCAAACACTCGATCAGGTAGCGATTTGCCTCCGAGCGAATGTCGGGCTGCTCAGCGATATCGACTCGGCGCGCAATCATGGTGCCTCGGGGATCGGCCTGTATCGCACGGAGTTCCCCTTCATGACGCGGCCATCTTTTCCAAGCCGCCAAGAGCAATACGACCTTTATCGCCGCGCCATCGAGAGTTTCCAAGGCCAACAGGTGACGTTTCGAACGCTCGACATTGGGGGGGACAAATCGCTTCCCTACTTTCAGCCGCCGGCGGAAGAAAACCCTTCGCTGGGTTGGCGATCGGTTCGCGTCTCGTTAGCTCATCGGGAGATCTTCCGAACCCAGTTGGAAGCCATTCTGATGGCCGGACGTCACGGCCCGGTCCGTGTGATGTTTCCGATGGTCACGACCGTCGCGGAATTGCGGTCGTGCCGCCAGGTGTTCAGCGAGGCCAAAGAGAATCTGTTGCACGAGGGGATCGAGACGCCGGACATACCGTTGGGGGTAATGGTGGAGGTACCTGCGACGATTTCGATTGCCAAACACCTCGCGAAGGAAGCCGATTTTTTTGCCCTGGGGACGAATGATTTGATTCAATACATGCTCGCCGCCGATCGGGGAAACGCGCTGGTCCAGCAGTACTACGATCCGCTCCACCCGGCGATGGTGCAGGCGATCGCGCAAATGGTTCGGGTGGCGACCGAGACGGGGCGGGAACTTTGCATTTGTGGCGAAATGGCCAGCGACCCACACTGTTTCGCCTTACTGGTCGGACTTGGATTACGTGAGTTTTCGGTCTCGGCGCCGTCGATTCTTCCTCTCAAAGCGATGCTTTCGCAGCTATCGTCGGGTCGGCTTACCCGACTGGCGGAGCAAGCGCTGGAGCAAGACGACAGCGGGGGGACTCGCCAATTGATCGCCGCAGCACTTCAAGAAATTGGCTAGCCGCGCAGGTGAAGGACACCCGCTGGCCACCAGCAATCCGTTGGAAAGGACGCGACTTGTTCGCTTGTGAGATCCATCCCGAAGACACCTGGCTGTTCATCAAGACATGGAATCTCATAGACTAACCACCCAATCTCCAACGGATCTGACCCGAATGGTATGGACTTAAGCGAACCGCGGCGTTGGCTTTGATCATCCGCCGAGCGTTGGCTCTCGGTTTTCCCTCACGCGAGCGAACCGGACGCGAGCCCGCCTGCGGCTGAGAGAAGACGAAATCCCTGCCATCCCGGTCAGACGCGTTTTCCCGATTGGTTCCAATTCAGACGGTCATCAAGACGTATTTAAGAGTGAAGAGAATCTCAGACATGACAAGTCAGACGCAAACTCAGCGCAGCGGTGCCGGCGGCGCGCGATTGAACGGCTATCAAACCGAGGGATTCTACGATGAGTTGGTCGACGAAGAGGGACGGGCTAGGCCTGACGCCATTGAGTTGATCAAGCTGATCAATTCAATGCCCAGCGGCGAGCTCGCCAGACGCCAGCGATCGATTGAGCGCTCTCTGTACAAGATGGGAATCACCTTCACTGTCTATGGGGACAGCGAGGGAACGGAAAAGATCATGCCGATCGACGTGGTCCCGCGTGTGGTTTCGTCTGTGCTCTGGCATCACATCGACGCCGGGTTGAAACAGCGAATTCGTGCCTTGAACATGTTTCTCGCCGACATCTATTCCGACCAAAAGATCCTCAAGGCAGGCATCATCCCGCGTGAATTGATTGAATCGGCGTCGACGTTTTTGCCGCAGTGCGTTGGGCTCAAGCCGTTCCACGATGTCTGGTGCCACATCACCGGTACCGACCTGGTGCGGGACGACTCGGGCGCCGTGTACGTGCTCGAGGACAATCTTCGCTGCCCGTCGGGCGTGTCGTACGTGCTTCAGAACCGCCTGGTGATGAAGAAGAACTTTCCGCAGGTCTTTCATGCCTCAAAAGTCCGGCCGGTCAATGATTATCCGGCTCGCTTGTACGAAATGCTCCAACAGATGGCTCCGCCTCACGTCGACGATCCGACGGTCGTGGTCATGACGCCAGGCGTCTTCAACAGCGCCTACTACGAGCATTCGTTTTTGGCGCAACAGATGGGCGTGGAATTGGTCGAGGGCAGGGACTTGGTCGTGTCGGACGACTCGGTTTACATGAAAACGACCGATGGTTTGCAACGCGTCGACGTGATCTACCGTCGAATCGATGACATCTTTCTGGATCCGGAAGTATTCCGTCCCGATTCAGCTCTTGGCGTGGCGGGATTGATGCGGGCTTATCGCGCCGGCAACGTGGCACTCGCCAACGCGCCGGGCACCGGGATTGCCGACGACAAAGTGATCTACGCCTACGTTCCCGAGATGATTCGCTTCTACCTGGACGAGGAACAGATTCTGGCCAACGTTCCGACGTACGTCTGCTTCGACGATGACGACCGCCGTTACGTGCTGGAGCATTTGGATGAATTGGTGGTCAAGAGCGCCAACGAATCGGGCGGCTACGGGATGCTGATCGGGCCCCATGCAACGGACGAAGAGCGGCAATCGTTCGCGAAGTTGATCAAGGCGAATCCTCGCAATTTTGTGGCTCAACCGACGCTCTCGTTGTCGCGTGTTCCCACCGTCATCGGGGACGCTTTGGAAGGTCGACACGTCGACCTCCGCCCCTATATTCTCTGCGGCCCGGATGAGGTTTGGGTGTTGCCGGGCGGATTGACGCGGGTGGCGCTGCGAAAAGGTTCGCTGGTCGTTAACTCGTCGCAAGGCGGCGGCAGCAAGGACACCTGGGTCGCGGCCGAGCCAGGGCAGACGGTTGCCCGTGTCTAGTTGACTGATTCATTTTGACTGCTTCCTTCCTGATTCATTCGTTGCCGAACTCACTGTTTTCCCCATAGTTGTGCTTTCATGTTGTCACGCGTCGCCGAGTCGATTTACTGGATGAGCCGCCAAGTGGAGCGGGCCGAGAACCTGGCGAGATTCCTGGAGGTCACCCACGATCTGATTTTGGATCAACCGGAAAACCTGGTCGATCCGTGGGAACCGTTGATTCAGGTGACGGCGGATCAGGAACGGTTTTACAAGCGTCATGATCAGATGACGGCCGAGACCGTCACGCACTTCTTGGCGTTTGACGAGACCTACTCCAATTCGATGTTGTCTTCGCTCCGCCAAGCCAGGGAAAATGCCCGTGGTGTGCGTGAATCGCTTTCCTCGGAGAGCTTCGAGCAATTGAACGATTTCTACCACTTCGTGCTCGATGCCTCACGGCAATCGTCGCTTGCGCTCCATCAATGACTTCTTTGATTCGGTTCGGCGAATCGCGATTCAGTGGACGGGAGTGCTGGACAGCACGATGCCGCGCGACATCGGTTGGCATTTCGCGAATGTGGGTCGGCTGATCGAGCGTGCCGACAAGACCTCGCGAATTCTGGACGTCAAGTACTTCAATTTATTGCCCCGCGTCGACGATGTCGGCACGGCCGTGGACGACATGCAATGGTCAGCGCTGCTGTACGCGATCAGCGGCTTCGAGGCTTATCGCCGCCAAAGTCACCTGATTGGAATCCATGAAGTGGTGCAATTCTTCCTGTTCAACAAGACGTTTCCCCGTTCCGTCTTGTTCTGCGTCGTCGGTGTCGATGAGTCGCTGGGCGAGATCAACGCGATGTCGAAATCCAGAAAGACAAAGAGCGCGTCCAAGTCCAAGACCGCCCAACTGAGACATCGCCTGGAAAACACCGAAGTGAAGGAGGTGCTCGCAGGTGGGATGCATCAATTCATCGATTTGCTGCAGATTTCCTTGAACGATATTGGCGATGCGATGAACGAAGATTACTTTCATTCGCTCGTCTCCGACCCGCGTTAACCTAGATCTCACCGAAAACCGGTCTGACCGACTTCGGCGAGGCAAAACACCAAGTCAATCGACTTGCCTCCAAGGGCCATCCCCCGGCTTGGAGAGGTTCTCAACCTACAATCCATTCGACTCATTGATGACCATTCGCGTTGCCCTGCACCATGAGACTGAATACCTGCTACGACCGACCGATTCAGCTTGGACCTCAACTGGTTCGACTGAGGCCGGCGTATCACGCGCGTACGCCGATTGACGCGTACAGCTTACAGGTCGAGCCGGCGGACACTTTCTGAATTGGCAACAGGACCCGTTTGGCAATCCGATTGCCAGGCTTGTCTTTCCCGATCGCTGCAATCATCTCAAGGTCACCGTCGATTTGATCGCCGAGATGACGGTGATCAATCCCTTCGATTTCTTCATCGAAGACGACTTCGATTGCTGGCCGTTCCAGTACGAGCCGAACCTGAAGCTGCGCCTGACACCCTATCTGCACTGCGGTCCGCGAACGCCGCTGTTGGATCAATGGATTGCCCAAGTTGCCGCCGTTCCAGCGATCGGATCGTCGATTTTCTGGTCGCGGTCAATCAAATGCTCAGTGAGCGCATCGAGTACCTGGTTCGCCTGGAGCCGGGCGTTCAGATCGCCGGAAGAAACGCTGACGCTGGGCAGCGGATCGTGTCGCGACTCGGCCTGGTTGATGGTCGAAATGTTTCGGCAAATCGGCATCGCCGCCCGGTTCGTGTCGGGATACCTGATTCAGCTGACCGCGGACCAGAAATCGCTCGATGGGCCGTCGGGACCGGAAGCCGACTTCTGTGACCTGCACGCGTGGACCGAAGTCTACCTGCCGGGGGCCGGCTGGGTCGGGCTCGATCCGACCAGCGGATTGTTTGCCGGCGAAGGTCACATTCCGCTGGCCTGCACGCCTTCGTATGACGCCGCTGCGCCGATCACCGGTGGTCACGAGCCGTGCGAGGTCGAATTCCGCCATGCGATGTCGGTCTCGCGATTCCACGAGGATCCGCGCGTCACCAAGCCGTACTCCGAGACCCAGTGGAACAAGATCATGGCGGTCGGTCGCGAAGTCGATCAAAGACTGAACGAGCACGATGTACGCTTGACGATGGGTGGCGAACCGACGTTCGTCTCGATCGACAACATGGACGACCCGCAGTGGAACACCGATGCCGTTGGCCCCGAGAAGCGAGTGCTCAGCAACCTGTTGTTGCTTCGACTGCGCGATCGGTTTGCACCCGGTGCGATGCTGCATTACGGACAGGGCAAATGGTATCCGGGCGAATCGCTTCCCCGCTGGGCGCTGTCGTGCATCTGGCGTCGCGATGGCGAACCGATCTGGCGCAGACCCGAAGTGGATCGCCGATGAGGGACGCGATTACGGCCGCACGTCGGAGGACGCCAAACGGTTCGTTCGGCATCTTGCGCGCGAGTTGAATGTCAGCGCGAAGATGACGTTCCCGGTTTACGAGGACACGTTTCACTACCTGTGGCGTGAGAATCGGCTCCCGCTTGATGTCGATCCATCGGATCCAAAGCTGAAGGACCCCAACGAGCGTGCGATGATGATTCGGACGTTTCGAAGCGGTCTGGGTTCGCCGGTCGGGTACGTGCTTCCGCTTCGCCGTGCCTGGTGGCAGGCAAAGGCCGCTTGGATCGGCGGTCGCTGGCCGGTGCGCAGCGAGAAGGTCTTCCTGTTGCCGGGCGATTCCCCGATCGGTTTGCGACTGCCGCTCGATACGCTGCCCTATGCGAGTGTCGCGTCGCAGATGATTTACTCGGAGCCATTCGATCCGACGATTCCCCGCGCGCCGTTGCCGCCCAATCGGACGCCTCTGAAAGGCAACGATCGCGATGCGATCCGCGATGAGCCCTCGTGGCGCCGGAATGCGGCGTCGGGCGCCGGCGGGTCGCGATGCAAGTCATCAACGAACAAACGCTTGACGAAGAAGATGAAGACGATCTGCCAACGAGCGATACGGTTGTGCATACGGCGCTGTGTGTCGAATGCCGCCACGGAAGGCTCCACGTCTTCATGCCGCCGGCCCAGCGAATGGAGGACTACCTGGATCTGATCTCGTCGATGGAAGCCACCTGCGAGGCGTTGCAGATGGAGGTCATCATCGAAGGCTACCTGCCGCCGCCCGACTCACGCGTCGAAATGTTCAAGGTCACTCCGGACCCCGGCGTGATCGAAGTCAATACGCAGCCGACGGAGTCCTGGGAAGAGCTCGTGGCGTTGACCGAAACGCTTTACGAAGAGGCGAGGCAATGCCGCTTAGGGACCGACAAGTTTGACCTGGATGGACGGCATACGGGCACCGGTGGCGGGAATCATATGGTGCTCGGCGGCAAGTCGCCCAGCGACAGTCCCTTTCTGCGAAGGCCCGATCTGCTCGGAAGTCTGATTGCCTTCTGGAACAATCATCCGGCACTCTCCTACCTGTTCAGCAGCCGATTCATCGGCCCGACCAGTCAGGCGCCCCGACTGGACGAGAGTCGGCGCGATGGGGTCTATGAGCTGGAGATTGCGCTGAGCCAATTGCCGCCGCGAGATCGGTACACGCCACCTTGGATGGTCGATCGACTGTTCCGAGACATGCTCGTTGACTTGACCGGCAACACCCATCGGTCCGAAATTTGTATCGACAAGCTGTACTCGCCCGACAGCAGTACCGGACGGCTCGGCTTGGTGGAACTGCGCGGATTCGAGATGCCGCCGCACGCACAGATGAGCCTGGCCCAACAGTTGTTGATTCGGGCGATCGTGGCGACGTTCTGGGAGTCTCCGTACCGTCAGCCGCTGGCGAATTGGAATGGAGCCTTGCACGATCGCTTCATGCTTCCGCATTTTGTCTGGCGCGATCTGTGCGATGTGATGAGCGAATTGGATCAGCGAGGCATTCAACTTGACTCGAATTGGTTTGCGCCGCACTGGGAGTTTCGTTTTCCCAAGATCGGCGAAGTCACTTACCAGGACATCACGCTCGGGGTTCGCTCCGGCATTGAACCCTGGTATGTGATGGGTGAGGAACCGGGCGGCGGTGGCACGGTGCGATTCGTCGATTCGTCCGTCGAACGATTGGAGTTGCTGCTCGACGGCTTGGACCTGTCGAGGTTCCGCGTCTCCTGCAACGGCATTGACGTGCCATTGCACCACACGGGCATTCAGGGTCAATACGTCGCGGGAATCCGCTTTCGAGCTTGGCAGCCGCCGCGATGCCTGCACCCCACGATCCCTGTCCACAGCCCGCTTCGATTCGAGTTGATTGACATTCGTTCACGGCGTTCGATTGGGGGATGCACCTACCACGTTGCCGATCCTGGCGGCCGAGGGACCGAACGCTTCCCGATCAATGCCAATGAGGCGGAGTCGCGTCGAGCAGCACGCTTCGAGTCCCGAGGGATGACGGGGGGCGTCATCGAATCGGTTGCTTCGCCCCCCTCGACACATCCGACCCCCTATCCGGTCACACTCGACTTGCGACGGGTCCATCGCTGAGGTGCTCGTCCCGACGGCATGAACGTTAAGACCGCTACCGATCCCCCACTCGATCGTCATCCGCGGCGCGATTCGTTCTGCGGACCCGATTGGCTCACTATGGATTCGGCCGACTGCAACTTATGATGTGGCTTCCAGCTTCGCTTTCTGCCTGTCGTGTTCTCATTGGGATCGCTCGTGGACATCACGCCTGTTTCGTCTGCAACGACCCCGCGGGCTCCGCAATTGCCGTCGGATCAGCGTTACGATGAGTTCCGCGACAAAAGCGGGCAGACGCGTCCGGCGTGGAAAGTGCTCGCACCGGCGCTCGATCGCCTCGGGACGGAAGGACTTCGCGTCTGTGCGACCGAAGCGAACAACATGGTTCACGAGAGCGACGCGAACTTTCGCGTCATCAGTGACCAGCAGGCCCGGCCCTGGCATCTGGCCGTGGTGCCGTTCGTGCTGGACGCCGCCTGTTGGGCTCATCTGGAGGCGGGGGTCCAGCAGCGAGTGCGGCTTCTCGAAGCGATTCTCGGCGACTTGCTTGGACCGCAACGTCTGCTGAAAGAACGCGTGCTGCCAGCGGAACTGCTCAGCGCCAATCCGGAGTTTTCCCGCAGCTATCACCAGCTGCCCGTCAAAGGAAACCGACTCAGCCTGACTGCCACCGACCTGGCACGAGACGACGATGGAACGTGGTGGGTGACCGGAGATCGAACCAGGGCCCCGAGTGGACTGGGATACGCATTGGAGAATCGCGTGATCACAAGTCGCGTGATGCCGCAGTTGATTCGCCGCAGCAACGTCACACGGCTCGCCTCGTTCTTCGTCTCGCTGCAACAGCACCTGAACTCTCTCGCGCCTCGCATGCGCGACAATCCTCGCGTTGCGATCATGACGCCGGGAAAACAGAGCTATCGCTACATGGAAGACGCGTACCTCGCGCGTTATCTCGGTTACACACTGGTGCAAGGTCGCGATTTGGCGGTGCGAGGAAATCGTCTGAACCTGAAAACGCTTGGCGGACTGCTACCGATCGAAGTGATTTGGCGACATGTCTCGGACAGCCTTTGCGATCCCACTTGAACTCGATCCGCATTCCACATCGGGTGTCACGGGTATGCTTCAGTCGATTCGCGCTGGCGTGGTCGCTGTGACCAACAGTATTGGAAGCGTGCTGGTGCAGATGCCGGCTCTGCTCCCTTACCTTCCGGCCGCCAATCGCTATTTCTTTGGGGACGAGTTGAAACTTCCCTCGATCGCGACGTACTGGTGTGGGGCCGAACCGGCGCGTCGTCACGTCCTGGAAAACCTGGACCAGTTGTTGATACGCCCGGCATTCGTCATATCTGGCGAACCACCGATCGAGCCGGGTAGTTTGTCGGCCAAGGAGCGAGAGTCGCTGATTGAGCGGATCAAGGCCCGGCCGCACCAATTCGTCGGCCAGGTGCGACCCCATCGCAGCAGAACGCCGGTCTGGCATGAAGATCGACTGCAGTCTTGGCATGTGGCACTCAGGTCCTTTCAATTGCAGACGGCCGATGGCATCGATGTCCTGCCCGGGGGACTGGTTCGCGTCAGTCCCGAGCCGGAGTTGCTCGACCACAGTCCCTCCAGTGGCAGGCTCGGGCAAGACTGTTGGATCGTTTCTGATCAGCCGGTCGATCACGATCTGACGTTGCTCCCGGCACCCGGTACGGAGCTTCGACTCAATCGTGGTGGCAGCGAGTTGACGAGTCGGGTTGCGGAGAATCTGTTCTGGCTCGGTCGCTACGCGGAGCGAGCCGAGGCGATTGCCCGGCTTCTACGGACCAGCCTGGTGCGGATCACCGGCGAGAACGCGGTCGAAGACCTGCCCGATTTGCCGCGTCTGATGGCAGCACTGGCCGCGATGGGGCAGATCGAACCAGACTACGCGATCAAAGGCCTCGGCGAATCCATGCCAACGTTGGAAACAGTCCTGCCCAAGTCGATGTTCGACCTCGATCAACCGCAGGGCCTCCAGGCGGGCGTGCGGAACATGGTCGACAAGGCTGCCGAAGTGCGCGATCGAATCTCTCTCGATGCCTATCGCATCTTCACTCGGATTGGTGACAACCTGGTGGAATCGGCCGATGGCACGATTCCCGATCTGGGTGCCACGATCGAGCGACTCAATCGCTTGATCACCGACCTGATCGCACTGTCGGGACTTGCCAATGAAGGGATGACACGAACACATGGCTGGCGATTCCTGCAGCTTGGACGAAGAATTGAGCGTGCCTACCAGACAACGGAATTGCTCGCGGCGACTCTGGTCAATCCAATCGCTGACGAGCGACCGTTGCTGGAATCCATCCTGCGAGCAACCGACAGTCTGATGACTTATCGCTCTCGATATCTGCTGCAACTGCGACCGGTTGCTGCGATTGACTTGCTGATCAACGACGATACCAACCCGCGGGCGATTGCCTTCCAAATCGAATCCATCAAAGATTTGTTGGACCGCTTGCCGACCGCTGAATCGTACCTCAGTCTGGGCCCTGACCAAAGGATCGCGGAAACACTGCTGTATCGTATTCGCATGTCGGATCCAAACGATCTGGCGCACGAGGAAGCGGGCAGTCGCAAATTGTTGGAGCAGATATTGGATCAACTGATTGACGAGCTTCCTCGACTTTCCAATGCGATCACGGCACGTTATCTGATCCACACCGGCACGGCCCAGGAGTTGACGGGACGAGTCGACACGGTGGCGGCGGACAAAACGCCGGACAGCAAGAACGTTTAGAGTGTATCACCAAACTGGAGACTGTAGCACTTGCCCACGTCCGTCAATTACCGCATCACGCACATCACCCGCTATCGGTATTCCCATCCGGTGGCCATCTGTCAGAACCAACTGCGAATGTTGCCGAGAACGTTTGATTCTGCGTTTGTTCACGTCAGCTGCAATCGATCCAAGGCGACTGTCAAACCGCAGCCGGAGCAGCTCGTTGAGCATCTGGACTATTTTGGAAATCGAGTCCTCTCGTTCGCGATCGAATCGCTTCACCAGCATTTGGAAGTGGCCGTTCGCAGTGAAGTCACCGTTTCTCCCGGTGACCTCGACCTCAAGGCCGACAGGACTTCGTGGGAACAGGTCCGCGACCGTGTGAATCAACGCCTCAACCCGCTTTGGTACGAGACGCAAGAGTACCAGTTCGATTCTCCGCGGATTCGTCGGAGCGAAGCGTTTGAAGACTACGCCAAGCCCTCGTTTACACCCGGCCGACCGGTGGCGGAGGCCGCCCTGGACCTGACCCGGCGCATTCACGCGGACTTCAAATACGACACCACGGTCACTGACGTGAACACGACGACCGAAGACGCTCTGAAGCTCAAGGCGGGCGTTTGCCAGGACTTCGCTCACGTTCAGATCGCTTGCCTGAGGTCCGTCGGCTTGCCCGCGCGGTATGTCAGCGGCTACCTACGAACCGAACCAGCACAGGGAAAGGAACGCTTAGTAGGGGCCGACCAGTCGCATGCCTGGGTCAGCCTGTATGCCGGCCAGACGCTCGGCTGGATTGACCTCGATCCCACCAACGCCTGCATCTCCGACGTCAATCATGTCCCAATCTGTATCGGACGCGATTACAGCGAGGTGAGCCCGATGCGCGGCGTCGTGTTGGGTGGCGGAGAAACGGTGCTGCGAGTCAGCGTTGATGTCGAGCCGATCGCATGAGCCAATTTTGTGTGTAACGACAGCGGATTCCTTTCGCTTGGATGGTCAGAGCCAATCACTCCATCCAACTCTGACAATCAGGAATTCAACCATGTCGGCATTCAAATGCGCCTCCCTCTGATCATGCTGGTCAGCTTCTTCAGCGGTACGTCCAACGCTCAGACATCGCTTCCCCTCTACAAAACAACGTATCGCATCGAAGTCAAGTACGAGATGTGGCGAAATGGTGCGACTTACTGGGCCACCGAGTATGAAACCGCGAACCTCGCGGAAGCACAACTGATACTGCAGCTGTTCGAGGCGGCACTGGAAGACGGTAGCCTGAGCGAAATCATGGGCTGCGGATTCGACTGGATCGCGGTCGATGTCCGACTGACCACCAAGAAGGAATGGCTGCTGAACTACGAACCGCTGTGGGTCAAGTCGGCAACGTTGCGACGCTAGGCTGTCGCAAGCGACGCTGCTGGGTCGATCAAATTGTGACCGACGTCGATCAAGTCGGCTTCCGACTCGTCAAACCTTGGTCGCAGCGTACCGAAATAGAGCATGCAGGTGATTGCAATGCCGATGCTGGTGACAATCCACATCGGCTGATAGGCCGGCCCGGACTGTGAGGTGGTGAGGAACAAGACCGACCCTTCCCAATTGCTTTCCGCGATCCGCTCCATCGAAACCGATAATGCATTGTTGGTGAAATGAACCAGCATCCCGGGCAACACACTACCTGTTCGAAGTGCGACCCAGCCGAGGAGCAGCCCCATCAACGTCGCGGCGATGGATTGCTGAAGCACTCCGTGCGAAACGCCAAACATCAGGGCTGTGATCACAACGGCTCGCAATCGGCCCCTCTCGCGAACCAATCCTCCGAAAATGAATCCGCGAAAGGCAAGCTCCTCGCACACGGCCGGGACCAAGGCCATCAGCAAGAGGACCGTTATCCAGGGAGCCGAACGGATCTGTTCCGTGAACGGCTTCATCGCCTCAGCCGCCTGTTCACTGATGGGATACGTGTAGCTAATCCATTCTGCCAGCATCACATACGACGGGTGGAGCGTGACGCCGAGTAAAACCGCAAGCGGAAGAGCGGTCCAGTGTGGCATCCGGATCCGCAAGCTCTTATGTAGCGAGGTGGTCAACATCGTCGCCATCAACAATGCCGGGGCGAGGATCATGCCAATCTGAGGAAGCAAGATCATCTTGCTGAGGCCAAGCATTTGCTCGGGCATCTCGGTAACGGCCAGCTTTCCGAAAAACAACGCCACCAAAATGATCGCCCCACAGGCAAACGCTTGGGCCGGGGTTGCCGCCGTTTGGCGATCACGCCAAAGGTGACGCACCCACATGCTCAACTCCCATTGGTCTCTTCCACCGAACAGCACGCTTTCATCTTCGAATTGGCGGCGGGCCCAAGCCATCGCCAACCACAGACATCCGGCGGTCACACCAAACACCATCGGCAGGTGCAGCAGTGCGTGCGCGTACTGGCCTTCCACCAACGCTCGGACCAACAGAAACATTCCGGTGACGGGGATCAAACTTGTTCCCGCCGATAACGTAGTGCCCGGCAACATCGGCAGCAGCACCAACGGCAACGTGACCATCATCAAAGGCATCAAGTAGTACTGGCCCTCTTTACTGCTTCGAGCCATCGCCGCGACGGCCAGCGCCAAGGCACTGAACAGCGCCGAGAGCGGAACGAGTGCCACGACCAACCAGAGCATTGGAGCGACGGGCGGTGCGCCGATTTCACCGCTACCCCCAAAGCCGATCTGACGAAACACAAACGAACTTGTCACCAGCATGCTGCTGGCATTGAGCAGCGCCGTGAGCATGCTGAAGCTGCAGACCGCTCCTAGCTTGCCCCAGACGATCTCGCTGCGCAATGCGGGGCTACAGAGGAGCGTTTCCAGCGTCCCCCGTTCCTTCTCGCCGGCGACCAAATCGATCGCAGGATAGAACGCGCCGGTCATCGCCCAGACCAACATGATGAAGGGGAGCAGCTTGCTCCAGAATGCAGCTTCCCGGGTTCGCTCGGGAGCGATGTCGAGTTCTGTCAGCCGAAACGGATTGAGCTTTTCAATGTCGATCCCCGATTCGGCAAGCTGGTCTCGGACCCAGCCGCCGCGCCAATTATTCAGGATGCTTGTCACTCGATCCTTGGCCACCATCGATTGATCCGATGCGACATTGTAGAGCAAGCGAATCTGCGCTGATTCATCAGTCGATCGCAGCTCAGGATCGGCGAATTGCGGAGGAATGACCACGACCACGTCAAACGCGCCGTCGCGCACCCAGCGACTGGTCTCATCTTCAACGGTTTCCGCCCTTCCTACATCACCCCAGTCGTAATTGAGCACCTCCAGACGCGTATTGCTGTCCGCCAGGCCATCGGCAAAGACTTCACCGTCGACCAGCGGCGGCGAGTGCGTCAGGTGATCGGTTCCCACGATGCAGATCGACGTCGGATGTTGGCGGGTGAACTGCGCAATCTGCAACAGCAGAGTGCCAACCAAGGGATAGAGCAGAATCGGAAGGACCGCGATCGTGAACAGCGTCCGCCGATCGCGAAGCTGATCGCGCATCTCGCGCATGTAGATCAGCCAAATCGCCGAGAGTCTTGGTCGGCCGGCCTGGCGAGCCGCGCGACGCTTCGCATCGGAAGAGGCGCTCATCGCAGGGCTCCTGTGTTCTCCAGTGAGTCGGGGCTCGACTCCTCGTCTTGTCCACTCAGCTCATAACGGCTGAGCAATCCGAAGAACAGCTCCTCAAAGTCGCTCTGATTATGCCGATCACGCAGTTCCGTGAGCGATCCCGTGTCCAGGATCCGACCGCGGTGCATGATGGCGATTCGATCACAGAGCCGCTCGACCTCGCTCATGATGTGCGTCGAAAAGATCAAGCACTTTCCAGCCTCTCGCAGCGAGCGAATGATCCCAAGCAGGTTTCGGGCGACCAGTACATCGAGGCCCAGCGTCGCCTCATCAAAGATCAACACTGGCGGATCGTGCACCATGGCTCGCGCGATGGAAACCTTTTGTTTCATGCCGGTCGACATCTTTGCGCCGGGAACATCGCGAAATTCCTGCATCCGCAGTTGCTCAAACAGCGTTTCCAGCCGATCCTGAAGTTCGCTACGCGGCATCCCGTGCAGACGACCGAAGTACTCAACCATTTCCCAGGCAGTCATTCGGTCGTAGATCGCCGTGTTATTGCTGACGAATCCGATTCGACGTCGAACCTCAGCCGAATCGCGAGCGACGTCATAACCATCGACTGTAGCGATTCCCCCCGTTGGGCTCAGCACCGTGCTAAGAATCCGCAGAACCGTCGTCTTCCCAGCTCCGTTGGGTCCCAGCAGCCCGAAGATCTCGCCGTTTCGGACCGTAAAAGAGACCCTGTCCACCGCAACGAAGTTTCCTCGACTGAGGTCTTCGTATGTCTTCGTCAGATGTTGGACATGAATCATGAAGTCGAACCATCGTGCGTGGTCGCAGTGGCAAGGCTGCGAAAAACCGGCCCCCCTGGGAACGCGCGTATGGTTCGCTTCGGACCGATTGTGACAGCGCGCGGTCCGTGCGAACAAAGTCACTAACGGACCCTAGCCCGCTGAAACCAATCGGGATACCACCGGATAACGCAAACGAAGCCGAATCGCGATTGGGATCCCGTCCTAACCGTCAATCCTCGCACATCTTCCACCGCTTGGCTCCTTTGCGCACCATGTCGCCGACCAAGTCGCGTCGGCCCCGGACACGGCACGCGTGATTTACGCGTCCTACCCCCGGGGCTTAAGATCACTGTCGATCGTTGATCGGTATCACGAGCTCATCTCGCGAATCTCTGGGACTCGAATCCATGCAGTACCCTCTGGAACTCCGCTTCAAGTTGATGACGTTGGGGCAACGCATCACGGCCACAGATGGCAACGGTCAGTTAGTGATGTTCATCAAACAACGCATGCTGAAGCTGAAGGAGCATGTGGATGTCTACGCAGACGTCGAGCAAACTCGCGTGCTTTTCACCGTCAAGGCGGACCGCGTGATTGACTTTTCTGCCAACTATCACTTTACCGATGCCGAAGGCAACGACTGGGGATCCGTGCGTCGCCAGGGGATGCGGTCACTCTGGTCTGCACACTACGACGTCATTCAGGACGGTCAGGTTGACATGACGATTCAAGAGGAGAGCGCGATCAAGAAACTCGTGGAATCGTTGTTGGGGGAGATTCCTTTTTTTGGACTGTTGGCCATCTACTACCTCAACCCGTCCTACATCATTCGTCGCCCGGATGGTACGCCCCTGTTGCGGTTGATCAAACGTCCGGCATGGTTCGAGGGCCATTTCACACTCGAGAAGTTGAGCGAAATGCCGGAAGACGACGAGCTGCGATCGCTGCTATCGGTGTTGACGATGATCTTGCTTGAACGCCGCCGCGGTTAGTCCAACCGTCGGCGCCTGTCAGCCCAGTCGCTCACGCGGTCTCGTTCGCGTTAATCCCTGACGCGTAGTCGCACCACGGGACCACTGACCGCTGAAAGTGACTCGATCTCTTTCGTGGCCTTACTGGCGGCACCTTCGCTGGCCGCATGGGTCATGATCACCAGTGGAACGGGATCGCGTTGGCGCTCCGCGTCGCCGCTGTCATGCTGGATCACCGATGCAATCGAGATCTGGTGTTTCGCCAGCACGTTCGCGATCGCCGCCAACGTCCCCGGATGATTCGCCGCCGGCAGACGAAAATAGTACCGCCCCACCAATGTGTCGGCCTCTCGCAGCAGGACGCGAGGCGGCTGGTCGATCGAGAAGTACTCGAGCGTTTGGAAGGTCAAACGGGTCCGCCCGACAGCGGTATCGATCATGTCGGCCACCACCGCCGAGGCCGTTGGCATCTGCCCCGCGCCCAACCCGTGGTAGAACACCGGCCCGACTGCGTCTCCAACGACTCGGATCGCGTTGAAGGCGTCTCGTACTTCGGCCAGCGGCGTGCCGATCCGAACGAGCGTGGGAGCCACCGAGAGCTCCAGCCCATCTTCGGCGAGATTCGCCACGGCCAAGAGCTTGATCCGGTAACCGAGCTCCTTTGCGTACTGCAAGTCGTCCGGATCGAGACCGTCGATACCGATCCGCGGAATCTCTGACCAGTCGACGGTCGCTCCAAAGGCCAGGTGCGCCAAAATCGCTAGCTTCTGGGCCGCATCGGTACCGTCCACATCCATCGTCGGGTCGGCCTCCGCGTAACCCAATCGCTGCGCTTCGAGCAAGACATCGTGATACGACGCCCCACGCTCGTCCATTTGCGTCACGATGAAATTGCTGGTTCCGTTGAGAATCCCTTCGAGCGAGCAAATCTGGTTGGCCGACAGGCACTGACTGATGTTCGCGATGATAGGAATCCCGCCGGCAACCGCGGCCTCAAAGGCGATGCTGCGTCCGAGCTCGCGCGCCCGCGTGAACAATTCGGGCCCGTGCTCGGCCAACAAAGCCTTGTTCGCGGTGACAATGTCTTTTCCCGACTCCATCAGTTGCAACATGATCGTGCGGGCTGGCTCCAAACCTCCGATCAACTGGGCAACGACACTGATCTCGGGATCGTCGATGACGTCGGCGAGCGACTCCGTCAGCACGCCAGCGGGCAACTCCGCATCTCGAGACTTGCTGGCGTCTCGCACCACCGCCTTCTTTAACCACATCGTTCGTCCGGCATGCCGGCAGTCCGGTCACCGTGATCGAGAAGCAAGCGGGCGACGCCGGTGCCGACCGTCCCCAGACCCACGATAGCAACATTTGTCTTTTCCATGGCGGAATGTTAACTGGTCACCTGGATCGCCGGGAGCCCAGATGCCAAAGTGTGCGTCGAAGCCAGCCGACTGACGAACCGCCACCTGGCATTGGCCGCCGCAGCGAGTTGGCCCGACGCTCACATTGATCCTCCAGCCCCCGCAAGCCCGATCTGATGGAAGACCTTTGGCCGATCGTCGCAAGCGTCCTGGGAGTGTTCCTGGTCATGGGCGTCGGCGCATTTTGCCGGCATCGCGACTGGCTGACTCCCGAAGCCGACCGATCCCTTGCCAGCCTGACGGCCAATGTCCTTCTGCCCGCCTATTTCATGCAGAAAATTTTGGGAAGTCCCCAGTACGAATCGCTCGCGGGAGCTTGGGCCCCACCAGCGTTCGGATTCGTCGCCACGGCCGGCGGCATGTTGATCGCCTTGGTCTTTGCACGCACGATCGGACCGCTGATTGGCTTACGAGAAGACTCCAGCCAGCGCGCCTTCGCGCTCTGCGCCGGCGTCTGCAACTATGGCTTCATCCCGCTGCCGCTCGCCGAGCAGTTCTATCCGAACGCCGTGATCGACCTGATCGTGCACAACGTTGGAGTCAATCTTGCCTTGTGGAGCATCGGGATTGCAATCATCAGCGGCTCGGCCCGCAGCGGGTGGCGGAAGGCGTTGTTCAGTCCTGCTTTTCTGTCGGTGGTTCTCGCGATGGGTTTGCGACAATCCTCCTTGGGTGACCAGATCCCGCGTTCCATTCTGGCAGCCATCAACAGCCTTGGGGCCTGCGGGATCCCGATGGGATTGATGCTCAGCGGCGCGATCATCGTCGACTTTTTGCGCGAGTCGAAGTGGGTCGGCTCCACCCCAGTGATGGCATCGGCGATCCTACTCCGCCAGGTCCTGTTCCCCTGCCTGATGCTGATCGCTGCCGGCGCGTGGGCAGGAACCTCCAGCCTGCGGGAAGTCATGATGCTTCAAGCGGCGATGCCGGTCGCGGTCTTTCCGATCGTACTGGTGCGGCTCTACCAGCGTGATACCGAAACGGCGTTGCGTGTGGTGCTCGCCTCGTCCCTGCTGGGCATCGTCACGATCCCACTGTGGCTCGCGATCGGTCAATGGTGGCTGGGCATCTAGGCGGTGCAGCCTCATGCAATTGGCACGCCTCTTGCATCTTTCTCGTCGATGCCGGCAAGCGACTGCCAAAGCGACGAAAACGGCTGCTGTTCGAGCCGCTTGCAGGGCACCGATAAGACAACCATTCACCCTCGATTTCTGGGAGAACCAATATGATCAGTACGCACAATGCGTTGGCACAAATGAATCGCCTTCGGGATGAGCTGGACCGAGTCTTTGGGATCGATAGCGCTGCTTGGAGCCGTCCCGGCGCTTTCCCTCCGGTCAATGTCTGGGAGGACGAGGACAACCTTTTTTTGGAAGCGGAGCTTCCCGGCATGAACATCGATGACCTCGAGATCTATGTGCATGAGGGCGATCAACTGAGCATCAAGGGAACCCGCAAACTGTCAGAGGTCGAAGGCGCGAAACTTCGACGTCGCGAGCGGGGACATGGCGATTTCCATCGCACTTTCAAATTGGATAGCGACGTCGATGTCGAGCATGTCTCGGCTGAATTCAAACAAGGTGTGCTGACCGTCAAGCTCCCCAAGAGTGAGGCGATCAAGCCGCGGAAAATTGAAATCAATGTCAGCGATTCCAACTGAGATTCGTCGATTCACAAAGACATTCACGATAGAAAAGCGAGGAAACCATAACATGAGTACCACCACCGATATCCCAGTCGCTCGTCCTGATGAGTGCAAGGTTGTTCCCAAGCAGAATACCTACGTGCCGGCTTTTGATCTCTGGAAGAGTGATGAGCGTGTGATCCTTCAAGGCGATGTTCCGGGCGTCGAACCAGGTGATCTGGAAATCCGTTTCGAAGATGGCACGCTGAGACTCTTGGCAAAGGTTACTTCCCGACTGCCCAGCGAAGGAGTCCTGCGGCGAGAATATGGTGTCGGCAATTACGAACGCCATTTCTCGATCGGAGACAATATCGACGCGGAAGCAATCACAGCGACTCTTCGCGATGGCGTTGTGACAATTGAACTGCCAATCGTTCCGAAAGCTCAGCCGCGACGGATCGAAATCCATTCGGCCTAGTCACCGTCCATCCCGCACTCTTCGGCCGCATAACGGAGGCGGCCGAAGAGTTGCCGGGCAAGCCGAGTTCGTCTGCGATCAGCCGCCGTGCGTTCGCGTCCGGTCCTCCAGCGTGAGACAACCGGATGCCAGCGCACGGCGGCTGACTCATGAAGCCAAATAGCGCATGAGTGCCAATTGGCGAGTGCCGAAAGGCACCGCGCCATTAGCACAACCCGGTCTGGTCATCCGACAACTTGATCGTCACTCGCAGTCCGTCGTAGGCCAGCGATACGTTGTCTGGCAACCAACCCTGCGTTTCCTCGAAATCCAAGTCGTGTGAAATGTGCGTCAACAGCGTGCGCCGTGGTTTGATCTTCCTCGAGACTTCGATCGCCTGATCGACGTTGAAGTGGGTCGGGTGCGGCTTTCGACGAAGTGCCCCGATAACCAGTGTCTCCACACCACGAAGTAATTCGATGGAAGAGTCCGGAATGCAATTCGTATCCGTACAGTAGGCAAAGTTGCCAATTCGAAAGCCGAGCACATTGAAGTTCGGGCCATGCTTCATGGGGATCGGCGTGACCCGGACGCCGAGAACTTCAAACGACGCGCTGGAATCAATGTGACGAAACTCCAGCTGCGGTGTCGCGCCTGGATGTGTTGGCTCACGGTCCGTAAAGGCATAGTCAAACGATTTGCGTATCCGCTCCTCCACCTGGACTTCGCAGTAGAGCGGGACCGGCGCACCGAGTCGAAAGGGAAACAGCCGCAAATCATCGAGCCCAAAAAGGTGATCCGCATGCTCATGGGTGTAGAGGACACAGTGCACCAGCGGAATCTTTTCCCGCAGAAGTTGGGTCCGCAGATCGGGGGGCGTATCGATCAGAAGCGTGCCCGCCGGTAGCAGCACGCGATGGCGCAACGCGTGCGCTGATTGCGAGGATCCTCGCTGCGGCAGACTTCACAATCGCAACCGAGTGCCGGAACACCGACACTGGTTCCGGTCCCGAGGAACACGACAGTGGCCTCCCGCGACGGCTCGTCCTTCACTGACGCGTCGCTCGTCATCTTCCGTTGGTCCCTCGCTCGCCTCGATTCTCTGGTTTCCGACGTTATAGGTGACCTCGCCCGCCGCTTCCAGCACGCCAGGGCACCTGATTCCGGGCTCGCTGAACTCCGCTTCCCGGCGGGATGCCCGAGATCCGCCCATCCGACCCCGCACAACGCCCCTTGGCTGAAACCCCTTTGTTCTGCGATACTCTGCGGACCCAAACGAATCGCTTGTGTCTTCAACGATCCCACCGTGATTTGAAAGGGGTGTCCGCCCGGTTGAACGGTGCCTGATGGCGGCCATACCCGACCCAAAATCGATCACATTCACGTCGATCACTCGATCGCGTCTTCGCGCGAGTGGGGCCTTGTCGGCGCGGCGAGTCCTTCCACGAAAACGACCGGAAATCAGACTCCATGTCCCTCCGACGGGTTCGAGTCGCGATGGTTTGATTGCCCAATCACCGAACACACTTCAAAGGATGAATCAAAATGCTGAAGAACTTTTCTCCCAGTGCCTTGGGGATCAATGGCCGTCAAAGCGAGTTGATCGAACTGGCGCTGACGTATGGATTCAACGGCATGGACATCGACATGCACGAAATGCTGCGTCGAAGTCAGCGAACCAACACGAAGGACGCCGCCAAGTATCTCGAAGCTGCGAAGATCAAGATTGGCGGATTCGATCTCGGCATCAACCTCGATGCCGACGAAGACAATTTCACCAGTCAAGTTGGTGGACTTCATCCCTTGACCGACTTGGCGAAGGAACTGGGCGCCAAGCGAGCCTATCTCCGAGTCCCTGCGGCGACCGATCGATTGCCGTATCACGAATACTTTGACATTCAGGTCAATCGCATCGCTCAGATCGCCGAAGTCCTGCATTCGCGCGGGATTTTGCTCGGCATTGGTTTCTTTGCCGGACACGAACGGGCCGAAGGAAAGCAGTTCCCCTTCATTCGCAACGTCGAAGGATTCCTTGCGTTGGGATCGGGGATCAGCGCGGCCAACCTTGGTTACCTGATTGACACTTGGGACTGGGTCGTGGGAGGTGGCACGATGGATCAACTAACCGGGCTGCCCGCCGAAAAGATCGTGGCGGTTCGATTGGGTTCCTTGCCGCCGGACGTTGATCCTAGCAAGGCCAACACCACTAACCGTATTCTTCCCGAGCAATCCGGTCCGCTGAACCACGTCAGCCTCATGAAGCACCTGGCAAAGATCAACTTCCGCGGTCCGGTCAGCCCAAGTGCTTCGAACCAGAGCTACAAGGGCCAAACTCGCGAGAGCATCGTTCAGCGTGCCCAAGAAGCGGTCGATGGGATTTCACGAGAAGCCGGAGTTCCCGTCGCCCCACTTCCCATGGAATTGATCGAAGACATTCCTTACGAGCCGAATCCGATCGGCTAGCTTGGCAGTGCCTGTATTGATCTTTCGCCTCGTCAATCACGGCGAAAATTTCGGATGGAACGCTTGCCTGTCGCCGAGCCTCTCCCTGACTCGGATTTTCGCGGCAAAGCCGCGTTGAAGGGTGGTGGGAAAAAGTGGTCAGACACGAATAGCATGGACTTTGAACCTCGGGCGCTAGCCGTGGGCGAAGAAGACGTCGTTAGGATGCGGCGAAGGCCCACGGCTAGCGCCGAGGTTCACTGAGACAACCTAAGTTCGTGCCATTCGGGTCAGACACCAAAAGCCGGAACGGCCCTTCGGGTGCGTCGCACGTTTGGTGTGTGACCCCTTTTTTCCGACCGACCTACAGCTAAAGCACAAATGCTCTAACGGACTTGTTCCAACGGCTCGGTCAGTAATCGAACGATTGCGGACAGGTCCGTCAGGTCATCGTGGACCGACATTGGTTTCTCGGCCTCGAGTTCATTCCGACCGTGACGCCCGGAACAGACTGCAAGCACGCGGGCTCCCACCGCGTGCCCGCACCGAACGTCCGCCGGCGTGTCTCCAATGACAATCATATTGCGAGTCGCCGCCTCGCCATGCCGCGCATGAATCGCTCTGGTGGTTCGCCGCGCCAAGTCGTCGCGATCGCAATCATGCTCGCCGCCAAAAATCTCATCAAAGTAATGCCTCAAACCAAAATGCTCGAGTTTGAGTGTTGCCGTCTCCTTCAGATTGCCGGTCATCACATGGCAAGCTAAATCGCGACGCTCACGCAACTGATCCAAGCAGATCAATTGCGCCAGGGAGGACTCGCCCCCCTCGCTCGCTGGAGAACGTCTGGGAGCAGGGAGGTGTAGCAATCGCGAAGACGCTGGAAATGCTCCGATGTCTTTGGCAAGCGGTTCCTGGTGAGGATCTCTTCCAGCAGAGAGCGGTCGGTTCGGCCCGAGAAATCGACTTGCGTACATGCCTCGGGCACCCCAAATTCGCGTTCGAGGGCTCGTTTCAAGGCCCCACTACCACCACCGTTGGTCAGCAAGAGGGTTCCGTCAATATCAAAAAGCAGGACTCTCATCGGTCGATCTCTCTAACACTCAGCGAGCTCTCGAATCGGACAGTGCGATCAGTGGGTGCCGAAGTTGATCTCATTGCTAAACTGTACAAGACTCGAAACTGATTCCTATCCCGTCAAGTTACTTCATGTCCACGCCCACGACCGAAACCCAATCGTTCGCTTCTGCCGACGAGGCATCGCGAGCCGTCTGCCGCCGCGCTCGACAAGAGCGAGTCGCGAGTTCGAGAGATGTTTCGGCAGATCGCGCCAAAATATGATTTCATGAACCACCTGCTGTCGCTCAATATCGATAGGTATTGGCGATGGCGCAGCGTTCGCCGACTGCGACTTCAAGATTCGCTGCCGGTATTGGATACCTGCACGGGAACCGGAGACTTGGCGTTGGCAATTGCCCGCCAGGGGCCAAAATCGGTCGACGTGGTTGGTAGCGACTTTTGCCACGCCATGCTGGAGATTGCCAGCCGAAAGGCGATCCGACAACCCGACACCGCCCAGCGTGTCCGCTTTCTCGAAGCCGACTCACAGTACTTGCCCTTTGCGGATGAAATCTTCCAGTGCGTCACGGTGGCCTTCGGCCTTCGAAACGTGACCGACACCAAGCGTGGACTGCACGAGATGGCCAGGGTTTGCCGACCAGGTGGGCAAGTGTTGGTGCTCGAATTCTCTCGACCAAGAATGTGGGGACTTCGCCAATCCTACAACTTCTACTTCAAGCACATCTTGCCTGCGATCGGCCAGTGGTTTGCCAGCAACGACAAGTCCGCCTACCAGTATCTTCCCGAGTCCGTAGGTCAGTTTCCTGATGGACAAGCCCTCGCCGACCTGATGACGGAGGCGGGTTTGTGCGATGTGAGTTACACACCGCTGACCTTTGGGGTCGCGACCATTTACGAAGGGCGCAAGCCCAATGCCTCGTCGCTTGGCTAACTTCACGAACCTCAGGCGTTACAGTCAACCATCCTTCTTTGGCGGTCCACAGCGACTGAGGGTCACAAAGATCGTCCGTTCCATGCGATGTGGAGTCAGGCCTGACTTTGAGATAAACGTATTGGCTCCAGCGGTCATGCACTGTGAGCCCACCTCATCTTGAGTCATCCCGGTTAACACCACCAGCGGAACGTTATGCATCGCCTTGCGGAACCGCGTTACCGTTTCGACCCCGGAGCTGTCGGGGAGCGAAAGATCGAGCAACACCAGATCGATGTCCATTGTCTGACAAACGCCAATGCCGTCCGAGAGTGTCCGTGCCTCGTGAATCGAAAGCGTGGAATTCGATCGCCTCAGCATTTCGATCGTCAGCACCATGTCCGTGCGACTGTCTTCGACCACAAGCACATTGATGCCTTCGACCGCCGCAACCGACTCCCCGGCTGCGACCAGAGCATTCGCCAGATCCGATGCCAAGTGGCCACAATCGGTGTAGCGATCTCGAACGTCATAGGCGACCATCCGACGATACACCTGCTTCAGGGGCTCTGGCAGGACGCGATCGGGAAGCGCGTTGAACCGACGTCTCAGCAGCAGGTTTTGAAACTGCCTCGAAAAGGTCTTTCCGCGAAGCCTTTCCCTGCCGGTAAGCAAATAGAACCAAGTGGCACCAAGGCCGTAAACATCCGATTGCACGGTCGCATCGGATAGTGAACGAGCCTGCTCAGGAGCCATGTAGGGGAGCGTTCCCGCCAAATGGCCTTCTTTGGTCTCAAACTGAAAGACGCTATCGATTCCCGCTTCATTGCCTCCCATCGAAGCCAATCCGAGATCGACAAGCTTGATGACGCCGTCACCATTGAGAATCAGATTGCCCGGTTTGATGTCGCGGTGGATCAAATCTCGGTCATGAGCATGCGCCAGTGCACGCGCTGCCTGTAGCATGTATCGCGAGGAGACCTGCCAGGTCATCGGTCCGGAGTCTCGGACCAAGACATGGAGATCCGGACCGCGTAAGAGTTCCATCGTGATGAAGGGAAGACCGCGGAACTCGCCTACTTCGTATGCGGTGACAATATTTGGATGGGCCAGCTGCCGCACCAAATGCATCTCCCGGCGGAAGCGGTCACTGACACGCATGTTGTGCAAGATCTTGATGGCAGCCGATTCGCCGTTCAGATCATGTCCTCGATAAACGTGTCCCTCTCCCCCACGCCCCAATGGTTCATCCACGACAAACCTACCGACCTGCACGCCCTTTTCGAACGGAGCTCCGAAGTCAACGGGCGGCCGGATACCTATCGAATTGCTGAGCTCTAACTCAACCAGCTTCAGCTGTTCGTCATCGAAACTTCCGCTGGCACGCAATTTATTGACGATTTGCAAGGTCTGGTTCAGAGAGTCCTCGCAATCGAACGAGAGCTCCTCATCGTGACCGCTCTCAGCACCATCGCCTGGCGTTTCGTCCGTCCGAATCCGGGTAAGGCTCGACGTGATTGGCGCGCACGCGTCGTCCGGATCCCCCTCGCGATCAAGCAGGGAACGCTCCTTGCTCGGTACTCCTGCGCCCAATAGATCGGAAACGGCTTCCGGTGCAACCAGGGAACGCACCCACTGGTCGGCATCCAAGCCAGCGATCGAAATCGGCATCTGCTCCTTGTCGTGGGTTTCGCTCTTGAGCCGATCAGCCGTCGCCGCAAGCAACCCTAAGCAGATCAATCCTGTCAGGAGTCGAATGACCTCACTGACTGGCATTCCACCTTCCGCCGGTACCTGGACGAAGATCGGAATGATCAAGCAAATAGAAATGACCGCGACGAATGCGTGATACGATCGCCTCGATAGCCCCAAGCCGAGCATCGCTGCCAAGATATAGAGCGGGACCAACGGTCCATGGGTCGGCCCCAAAATCTCAGCACCGGTGGCAAGAATCACGATCAGAATCGCGATCGCAATTGCAAACAGCCTTACCTGGAGACCGGCAATCCAAGAGTCCCGAGCTTCCATGATTTGGAGGCCTCGTCCGAACCGTGCTTCTTCTTCCCTTGCCCCCAACTAGGTTCACAAACGATGTGTTCCCACACCACCCTGTAGCGGTTGTCATTCTACCAACTTGAGTGGGTAGGGCAAACCGTTGGAGCAAGATTTGGAGAGAATTCCCCTCCCACAGGAGGGCCCCTCGCGGTCGCAAGTTGTTTGTTGGCAGCAGCTTCACGACTGTCCTTTCATTCGGAACAATCGTCACCAGCTGGTGTTCCACAGCGAGAGCAGAGAGACTGCTGTCTCGTCTTATCTTCCTTGGTTCACGGGATTGGGATCGATCATGAGTCTTCATCGTCTTCTACTGAGCGTGCTGCTGACATTCGGCATCGCGGTCGCGACCAGTCACGCCGATTGGCTGCGGTTTCGCGGCCCCAATGGGTCGGGAATCAGCTCGGAATCGTCGCCGACGCCGAGCAAATGGAGCCCGACCGAGAACGTGAAGTGGAAGGCGGCTCTTCCGGGCCCCGGCGTTTCGAGCCCAATCGTGGTGGGCGATCGCGTGTTGGTGACGTGCTATTCGGGTTACGGGGTGGACCGACAAGATCCGGGCGACATCAAAGACCTCAAACGCCATTTGATCTGTTTCGATGCCAATACGGGTGAGACTTTATGGTCCAAGGCGGTGGATGCCGAGCAGCCCGAGGATCCGTACACCGGCATCGGTGTCACGGCACACGGCTACGCCTCCCACACGCCCGTTTCGGATGGCGAACGAGTGTATGCGTTTTTCGGCAAAAGCGGCGTGATCGCGTTTGACTTGGAAGGCAACGAGCTTTGGCGTACCAGCGTGGGCACCGGAAGCGACGAGCGAAAATGGGGATCTTCTTCGAGTCCGATCGTTTTTGGCGACCTCTTGATCGTGACCGCCAGCGCAGAAAGCCGCTCGCTCGTCGGCCTCAACAAAGAAACGGGAAAAGAAGTTTGGCGTCAGGAAGCCGACGGATTATCGAACGTCTGGGGTACACCCACGTTGGTTGAGATCGAAGACGGTAGGACGGACCTGGTGATCGGAGTTCCTTTCGAGTTTTGGGGGGTGAATCCTGAGACCGGCAAGCTCCGTTGGTTTGCCGAAGTGATGGAAACGGACCAATACAATTCCAGCGTTGTTGCCGCCGATGGCGTCGTCTATGGAATTGAAGGACGGGGCGGTGGGTCCATCGCGGTGAAAGCGGGAGGATCCGGCGACGTCACCGAAGCCAACACGATCTGGAGCGGCAACGACACCGCGCGATTCGGATCGCCCCTGGTTTTGGACGGCAAGATTTACTTCTTTGCCAACGGCGTGGCCAATTGCATCAGCGCGAGCGATGGATCCTCGATCTTCAAGGGGCGGCTGCCGGGTGGAACTGGTGGTGCCGAGCGAGGTGGTGGAGGGGGTGACCGGGGCGGCCGTGGTGGACCGAGCCAAGGCGGAGCCAACCGCGAGGGCGGGAGACCGGCGGCGGATTCGGCGGCGGTGGCGGCGGATTCGGTGGCGGTGGCGGCGGCGGCTTCGGAGCCATGGACTATGCCTCCCCTGTGGCCGCCGATGGAAAGATCTATTACGTCAAGTCGGATGGAACGACGTACGTGATCCGCGCCGGTGGTGAATTCGAGTTGGTCTCGACAAACAAGGTCGCCGAGGACAACGAATCGTTTGGCGGCACGCCGGCCATCAGTGGCGGCAAGATCTTCCTTCGCAGTGACAAGCACTTGTACTGCATTTCGGAATAGATCGAAGCAGCGTATCGCATCCCGGTCTGCGAACGTGAGCTTCTGCTTCTCAGACTGCAGAATCCCTACGAGGGTCAAAACGAACGCTTTCTCGCAAGCCAAGGAGCAAAAGTCTCCTTGGCTTTTTTCGTGCGTCACCCCGCTAGCGACGCGGAAGCACCTACTCCACAGACTTTAACGTTTGAGACGCATGTAGTCGGCGAGAAGCCGCAACAGCGCGGTGAATGACCGGTTTCTGGTTGACGTTGATGACACCGTTGACACAACCCGAACTCTAGGAACGGTCGTCGTATAAGTCGCGACAATCGTTGTCTTTTACCTTGGCGTTTGTCTTTGCGTGTTTAACGGTTATTGCGTAGTCGATGTAGTGAGTGCATCGATATCCGTTTCGTTAGTGCGCATGCGTCTGCGCAATCCCACCATCTTTCCAATGCACATATGCGCCGGGGGGAAGTTGTGGATTGGGCCTCTACCGCGTTCCAACACCGCACGGGGATCGATGACGCGTCACGGGTGCCGTTGCGCCTTTGATCGCTGGAAGCTGCGTCCTTGCAACATATGTGTTGTTCCTGTGGAGAAACTAAAAATGAGAAGGCTGTGGATCTTGCCTGCCGTCGCGATCTGTTCGATCGTCTCGGGGGCGAACTCTGCCAGCGCCGCTTACTGCGGTGCAATCAGCTATGAAGGCTGTGGCGGATGCGGCGCTACCGTCGTAGAAGGTGGTGTGGTCGAAGGTGCGGTTGTAGCAGACTCTGCTATGCCCGTCGCCGGCGGCACCTATACCTGCATGCGAACGGTGCGCGAAGTGGTGTACGACCGGGTTGAGGAAACCCGCACTCGCACTCGTAACGAAACGTATTATGAAGACCGCCAAGTCCAACGCACCCGCATGGTGCCGGAAACGACTTCGCGAGAAGTTCAGTACACCGTGATGGTTCCGACTTACGAAACCAGAACTCGTACGATCAACTACACGGTGATGAAGCCTGTGTACGAGACCCATCAACGAGTGATCAACTACACCGTCAAAAAGCCGGTGTACGAAACTCACAAGAAGACGGTCAACTACACCGTGATGAAGCCTGTGTACGAAACTCGTCAGCGTACGATCAACTACACCGTCAAAAAGCCGGTGTACGAGACGCACAAGAAGACGATCAACTACACCGTCAACAAGCCGGTGTACGAAACTCGCTCGAAGACGATCAACTACACGGTGATGAAGCCTGTGTACGAGACCAAGACGCGCACCATCAACTACACCGTTTATCACACGGTGAAGGAAGACAAGGTTCGCACCGAGCAGTACAGCGTCGTTGTTCCCGAACAGTACACCCGCACGATCACCGTTCGTGGTGGACACTGGGAAACGACTTCGGAAACGATCCCCGGTCCTGTCATGCGCAAGACCGTTCGCGAACCAGGCACTTGGACCTACGACCCTTGCACCTGCAAGTGCGTCTACACGCCCGGCGAATGCCGAGTCGAGTGCGTCCAATGCCCACCCAAGACCGTCTGCAAGAAGGTTTGGGTTCCCACCTGCGAGCAGAAGGAAATCTGCTGCACCCGTTACAACCGCGAATGCCGTACCCGCGAAGTCCCTTACACCGTGTGCCGAAGGGTGCCTGAGTGCAAGACCAAGACTTGCGAGTACACGGTTTGCCGAATGGTTCCCGAGTGCCGCACCAAGACCTGCAACTACACAGTTTGCAAGATGGTTCCTGAGTGCCGCAGCAAGGAAGTTTGCTACACCACCTGCAAGACGGTTTGCGAAAACCGTAGCAAGGTCTGCAGCTACACCGTCTGCAAGATGGTACCCGAGTGCCGCAGCAAGGAAGTTTGCTACACCACCTGCCGGATGGAGTGCGAACCTCGTACGAAGACCTGCAACTACACCACCTGCAAGATGGTCCCTGAGTGCAAGACTCGTACTTGCGAGTACAAGGTCTGCAAGATGGTGCCTGAGTGCCGTACCAAGACTGTGTGCGAAACCAAGTGCCGCAAAGAGTGCTACACCGAGACCATCAAGGTCAAGAAGTGCCGCCAGGTTTGCGAGCCTTACACCGTCACCAAGTGCGTTCCGCGAGTCGTCTGCAAGCAGGTTCCCGTGGAAGTCTGCTGCCCAGCTCCTAGCTGCTGCGAAGCCGGTGCTTCCAGCGCTGGTTGCTGCGAAAGCGGTGCTGTTAGCGGCGGATGCTGCGAGCCAGCTTGCTGTGCTCCAAAAGACGGCCCGATCAAGAGCATGCTGAAGCGATTGTTCGATGGTTGTGGCAAGGGCTGCGGCAAGGGCTGTGGTTGCGATGCAGAACCGTCATGCGGTTGCGAGCCTAGCTGTGGCTGCGAAGCCCCAGCTTGCGGCTGCTAAGCATCGGTAGAGTATTCCCGCAGGAAGCGGATCAGCAATAGTTCGCAGGACGCAAGCGACTTTGGAGGCGGGGCGAGTCTTGAAAAGGACTCGCCTCGCCTTTTTTGTTGCCCGCCGGTCAAGCGAGGCAAATCCGCCCCGTTGCAAACGTGCGTTTTGCATGAAAGCAGCGTGTTTTTACGGCAATTGAGGTTGCCTAACCTTCCCAGTTCGCTACGTTGAAGTGGGGGACAGGTGAATCCGCCAAGAGTGCGTCCGATGCACTGCCGGCCAGTGAACGCCGGGTCCCTCATGGATTTGCATTTGCTTACCCAAGCCTCCCCTCTCGGTAGACCACCATGATTCGTCCATGCCTGCTTGCCGCCGCCCTCTTGATTCCAATGGTCCCGACTCGTGCGGCCGACTGGTCGGATACGGCGTTTCCGGTCAAGTCGCATGACTTCGGTACGGTGGCCGTCGCCGCCAAAACGGAATTCACGTTTCCCGTCTACAACAACTTTTCAAGCACGATGCACATTCGTTCGGTTCGTGCCAGCTGTGGCTGCACGACACCGATCATCGAAACCGAGTACATCGAGCCAGGCAAAACAGGCAGCATTCGCGCTCGCTTCAACACGGACACGTTTCGGGGCAAGCGTGGAGCGACCTTGACGGTCATCATTGACAAGCCGTTCTACAACGAAGTCCGCTTGCGAGTGGATGGCTACATTCGCAGCGACATGGTTTTCCATCCGGGCTCCGTCGAGTTTTCCAAATTGAACCAGGGAGAGAGCGTCACCAAGTCAAGCAAAGTGATGTACGCCGGGCGCAGCGACTGGGAGGTAGTCGACGTCCGAAGCAATTACCCTTGGCTGATTCCGACGCTGAAGGAAACCAGTCGCGGAGGCGGCCGTGTGAACTACGAAATCTCGGTCACTGTCCGCGAAGACGCACCGACTGGCTTCTTCCAGGATGAAGTACTGGTTTTGACCAATGATCGCAGCATGCCGCGCGTCCCGCTGAAGGTTGCCGGTCAGGTCGACAGTGCGTTGAGCATTTCGCCTCAGGCGATCGCACTGGGAAGCATCAAGCCCGGACAATCCGTCACACAGAAGATGATCCTGCTGGGACGTGAGCCGTTTACCGTCGCGTCGATCGAGGCCGAAGGCTGGCGCATTGAGTTCACCCCGACGTCCGAGCCGAAGAAGACGCACGTGCTGATGCCGACGTTCACGCCAGCAGCCGAGTCGACCGGTCCCCTCAAGAGCACGATTCTGATCACGACTTCCGGAGACCAGTCGGTCACCGCCAAAGCCTTGCTGACGGCCGACGTACGCGACCACTAGGTCGATGCGGGCCGTGCGATGCGGGCAGAGCAATGAAACAGGGCAATGAAACAGGGCGATGGAAGCACTCCGTCTACTTGGGCTCACGCCATTTACAGAACGGGATCCGGAAGTCGCCTTGGACCACCTAGAATGGGTGGATGATCCAACAAGACAAGCGTATCGTTCTGCGTGAGACGATCCTGTTGGCGATCCTCGTATCGCTGACCTGTACTGCGATCGCCTGGTTCCAACCCAAGCACGCTGGACGCGGCGACTGGTTGGCGGCCAGCTCGCCTGAGTCAATCGGGCTGCATGGCTGGATCTTGTTGCAGTCTGCGATCTTGGCGGCGAGCGTGGTCTTGATCGCTGCCGGTCTTTGCCAGCTCGCCCCGCGGGTGACGCGTTCCCTGAGCACTGCGGCGCTCTTGATGCTACCGATCATCATGATCGCCGACGCGATCATGTTCCAATGGACAGGCGAGCGGTTTCTGTCCGCGGCGTCTTGGCGAATCCTGTCCGAATCATCGTCCCGGCTGATTCCGTTCACGACAACCCGAATGATGATCGACGCGGCCCTGGTCGCGCTGCTCTCATTCAGCTGGCTGCTTCTCCTTGTCTATGTCGCCAGGCGGATGGCTTGCCAATGGCCGCCTCCGAACCACGCACGCAAGGCTTCGATTTTCCTTGCCCTCTGCCTCGCTGCGATTGGAGTAGTCGCTGCCACGACGCTACGTGATCCGAACGCAACGTTTCAATCGATGACGGCTGACTCCGCACGCCATCCGTTTTGCGTCTTCCGTTTGATCCCCTTCCAAGGCGTCTCTGGGCCAGCCGCAGCACCGTCGACACCCTTGGTCGGCAAGGGACCCCGGGAGGCCAAGGCCCGCCGCGAACTTGAGCAGCGTTACGTTACCGTTGATGCCAATTCCACCGACAGTTCCTATCCCGACATACTGATTGTGGTCGTCGAATCGTTTCGTCGTGAGCTCGTGACGGCCGAGATCATGCCCCATCTCTGGGCGATTGCGCAGAAGAGTCTGCATTGCCGGCACCACTTCTCAGGTGGGAACGCAACCAATCATGGCATGTTCACCCTGATCAACGGACTCGAAGCGATCTGGTATCAGCAACCGGTCACGTACTCGCCGCTGCTAAATCGTCTGTTTCATGGCGCGGGATACGAGATCGGATTCTTCGCCGGCCACGATGATTGGCGTTTGTTCATGATGGATGGATTCATTGATCCGAAGCACTACGACGTCTTTGAATGCACGACTCCTCACGGACTCTCCTCGGACCGACGGGCGACGGAAAACGCAATTCGCTTCCTGGAACGTCGCGACCCGGGCGCGTTGGCATCCAAGCCTCGACTTGCCCTGCTTTACCTTTACGCAACCCACGCCATCTACGATAGCTACGCGGAAGACCAGATCTTTCAGCCAGCGGCGGATGATCGCCTGCGCTACCCCTACGACGACGCGATGCGCGATCAAGTTTGGAACCGATACAAGAATAGTGCGCGCACCGTCGACCGATTTCTCGCTGCCGCCTTTCGAGAAAACTGCGTGATGCTCGTCACCGGGGATCATGGAGAGTCCTTTTTGGAGGACGGAACGATTGGTCACGGGATCCGGATCTCGGAGTACCAGAACATGACTCCAGCGATCTTGTACGCTCCCAATCTTGAACCTCGCACGCTTGATTGTCCGACGAGTCACGCGGATCTGCTGCCAACGCTGTTGGATCTCGCAGGGATTCGCATCACGCCGCGGGGCGTCTTTGATGGAGTGAGCCTTCGACAAACCTCCGAGTCGGACTTGGCCAATCGCGTCTTCGTGACGCGGAATTACCTCGACGATGACTTTGGCCTGATCGGGCCCTGGACATGCGAACCGGACGCCCCCTTCGCCTATCGCGCCTCGCTCTCACTGCGTCCACCCACCTTCACTGCGCTCAATGCGATCGAACGGGCGGGCTACGGTGTACCCGCCGGTTCAAACCTCGATGGTTCGCGCGCGACCAGGCGTTGGTTGCGCAGTCGGTTCGCTGAGCCGCCTGGAGAATGACCCCGAGCCGGCCGATCGCTCGACAAGTTTCATTCTCTTTTCGGCGGCGACTTGACACGCCGCTCGCACTGGTGTACCATCACACTAGTACACATGCGAGGTCGCCATGTTTTTTTCAATTGATCCGGCCGGAGACGTGCCGATTTACGAGCAGATCGTCCGCCAAGTGAAACTGGCGGTCGCCGACGGTGTGTTGGCCGGTGGTCAGATGGTGCCGAGTGTTCGTCAGCTATCCAAGGAGTTGGCGATCAATCCAAACACGATCGCCCGTGCCTATCAGGAACTGCAAACGGATTTGGTACTGGAGCCGCTGCGTGGTCGCGGCATGGTGGTGCGTCGCGATTCGGTCACTCGCTGCACCAAGGCTCGCAACACGATTGTCGTCGACGCGGTGCGGACGGCTCTGCGTGATGCATTGGCTGGCGGCATGAGCCCGGACGAGCTACGCGAGCTTTTTGAAACCGAACTGGCGAGTCAATCGGCATCCAACCAGCGAGATCGATCATGAGCGATGACGTTGTTTCACGCGCGACGGTCCACCAAACCGAGGCGTCCAACATGAACCAACCGGTAATTAGCCTGCAGGGCATCAGCAAGCGTTTTGGGCGAACGGTGGCTTTGGATCAGGTTTCCTTGCAGGTGCCGCCCGGAGTCGTCTTTGCACTCTTGGGCGAAAATGGTGCGGGCAAGACCACACTGATTCGGATCCTGACTGGATTTCTCAAACCCGACGGTGGTTCCGCATCGGTACTCGGGCATTCCTGCACCGCGTCAGGGCCAGGAGATCCGTCGGCAGATTGGCTATGTTTCCGATGCACCGGCGCTCTACGAATGGATGACCGCCGAGGAGATCGGCTGGTTCACCTCGGCGTTCTATCAGCCTTCGTTCGGCTACTCGCTATCTGGAGCTCCTGGCCGATTTTGACGTGCCGAGCGGAGTCAAGCTCAAACACTTGAGCAAGGGTCAACGAGCCAAGGTTGCCCTGGCGTTGGCTACCGCACACGACCCGCAATTGTTGATTCTGGACGAGCCAACCAGCGGACTCGATCCGATGGTGCGGCGGCAGTTTTTGGAATCGATGGTCGATCGTGCCGCACTTGGTCGAACCGTTCTTCTGAGCAGTCATCAGATTAGCGAAGTGGAACGAGTTGCCGATTGGATCGCGATTCTGCACCAAGGCGAGCTGAAGTTGGTTCAGCCACTCGATGAATTGAAGCGATCGACATCGATCGTGACCGCGACGCTGGACGACCCAAGTGCGACGCTGCCACTTCCGCCTGGCAAGTCCTGACCGAATCGCAACATGGAAAGCAGATTCGCTGGGTGGTTCAGAACCTTCCTGTCGATTGGCAATCACATTTTGGGCACGATGGCGGCGCGGTTGAATGTGAGGTCCCAGAAGCCAACGCTGGAGGAAATCTTCGTTGCTGTCTGTGATTCGCGGGCACAGCGTCCCAATGTCGATCGTGAGGGAAGCCATTCCCCACGAATTCTGGTGGAGCCGAGCTAGTCACTCACACGGGATGCCACACGTAAAGATCGTTCTCGAGGAGAATGAACCATGAACCAACAAACTGCGATGCGAGCCCTGATTGGCAAGGACGCCAGAATCATTTTTCCGCTGGTGGTCATTGGATGGATTGGGTGCCTGTTCTTTAACTTCCTGCTGTTTCTGCTGTGGCAATACTGGGACGTCGACAACCGATCGCTGTTCAGTGGGTCGATATCGATTTGGACGTTGATACCGGGACTGATCGCCTTTGGTGCTGCGTCGATGCTGATTGGGACCGAGGAGGACAGTGGGACGCTGTCTTGGCTGAGGACGCTACCCGTATCATGGCAACAAATCGCTGCTTCCAAGCTGGTGGTGGGTCTCGGAGCCTTCGCATCGGTCTTTGCGTTTGCAAGCTTGATTCTATGGCTATTCAGTCACGGTTGGCGAGGAGTTGCTACCTCGAGTGGTTACAATCACTTGAGTCTTTACGAAGGCTCGGCGGTCCTCTTTTTTCAGCTGCTCTTGCTGATGCTCGGCTTTGTGGTTTCCTACTGCATTCGCATGCCCGTGGCCGGCCTGATCGCGCTCTTGCCGGTATTCGGACTCGTGTGCTTTTTTGTGATGTACGTGACGTTCGTGATGAAGCTGATGCCAACGGAAAATCATGGCGAACTTTCGCTAATGGCTTTTCCAGCTGGGGCGGGCTTTCTGCTACTGATCGGGCTCGTCCAGCACACGCTGGCTCGTCGGCGACTAACCCGTCCTGACTCTTCTCGATGGGTGCTGCCGCAGGAGATGCTGGTCAACCCGGGTCACTATCGACCGCCATCCATGGGAGTTAGCCAAAAGCCGTCACAAGCGGCCGCGCTTCTGTGGCAGCAGTGTCGACAAACCGCGCCGGTCTGCGTGTCCCTGATCGGCTTGTCGTTGATCTTGATGCTTTTGTACGCGACGACGCGTGATCGACCTGTGCGAAGCGGCGGAGTGCTGATGCTCATTTCTGGTGGCTTGGCACCGCTGTTCATCACGTTAAGCGCCAGCTGGATAGGAGTGTTGACCTTTTACGCGGATAACCGACATCGACGTTATGCCTTCTTGGCTGACCGAGGAATCTCTCCGACCAAGGTCTGGTGGACCCGACTCGTCCCTACCCTGGTCGGAGCCTTGTTCTTGATGATTTCGCTGGTGGCGATCGGACACCTAGTGATTCGTGACATGGCTCACGGTTGGTCGGAGGGTTGGCAGATCACCTCGCTGATCATTGTCATGTATGCCTTTGGTCAACTGGTCTCGCAATGGATCGAGCGTCCGGTTCTTGCGTTCCTGGCCGCTCCTGCGTACACCGGCGTTTGCATCCTGCCCATTTCGTATTTCCTTGAAGGCTCTACTCTGCCTTGGATCGGTTTGGCCGTTCCAGTACTTCTTTTTGCGAGCTGGCATCTTTCGAAACCGTGGCTGGAGGGACGAAACAAGACAGCGCAGACGATTCAAGTCGTCGGTTACACGCTTCTAGCGATCGCGATGCCTTGCCTGATGCATCTGGCAGTCAACTCCTGACTCTTGGTCCATAGGCAGCTTTGCGAGCCGCCAGCATGCCATGTTCTTTCGTGGTGTCGCGTCAATCTTGGTGGGCGCGAGTCGGCAAGAATTGGAACGCCACGCAGGATTCTGCTGATCCTTCCAATCGCCGGGGGAGCGGTTTAGACTCAGACTACAAAGTTCATTCCGAGAATGCCCTCAACGGAAGACCGCACACCGGTAATCTTGTTTCATGTCCCCCTCCGACGAATCTCGCAGCGGGCTCAGCCGGCTGTTGCCAAGTTCGCCCTTGCCCCATCATGGCGGCCGCGGACGCCAGATCACCTTTCTCGTCGTTCTCCTGATCGGCATGCTGATCTCGTGGTTCCTCTATGATCTGCTAGCCACCAATGCAGCCAATGACTTGCGGCTTCGCTTCGAGCGTGAGGCAAGCCAAATCGAGGCCGGCCTGCAATCCCAGTTTGATTTGTCGTTCGAGTATCTGCTGGCGATTCCCCCCTTTTTCCAGGCCTCCGATGAAGTCAGCGAAGCGGAATTTCGCCATTTCGTTTCCGATGCATTGCGACGCCATTCGAGTATCTACACGATCGAGTTCTTGCCCAAAGTGATGGCAGAGAACCGAGCCGCTTTCGAGGCGACGACTCGGCGTCAACCAGGCATGCGCGACTTTACGATTCACGCGGTGGATCTCGCTGGCAACACCATTCCGCTCCCGGACCGCGATGCGTACTTCCCTGTCTATTATGGGGAGCCTTTCATCAAGGAAATGTTTGGCGTCGACCTCGCCTCGCATCCCGAGCAAGGCCCCTATGTGGAAAGGGCTCGCTCGGCCGATTCGCCAATCGCAACGCATCCGCTGTCGTTGATTGAAGACCCAGCCGATGTGCTGTCGGTCATTGCACTTGCTCCCGTGCGTCAACTCTCTTCGGAAAGTGCAACCGACTGTTTCGGCATCGCCATCTTGATTCTTAGGGTTCGTCCCGTCGTGGAAATCGCTTTGGGTGCGTCACGGCTGAGTGAGTTCCAGCTGCGACTTGTTGATCCGGACGCCGGAGAAAAGAGGCAGCTTGTCTACAAGAATTATCCGGGAGAGCCGTTGACGCGATCTCACTCGAGATGGCCGGAAGCATCTCGACAGATTCGCTTTGCCGATCAGACCTGGGAGTTCACTGTTTCCCCGGCATTCGGATCCGAGTTCGCACCCGGGCGATCTCCGTATTGGATCCTGCTCTCCGGATTCGCCCTGTCCGCGTTGGCTGCGTACAGTCTCTCCGCCTGGTTTGCGATCGGAGGATTGCGGAAACAAGTCGACGAAGCTCTGGAACTGGGGCAGTACCGCCTAGGCAAGAAACTTGGCGAAGGGGGGATGGGAGTCGTCTATGAGGCAGAGCACCGCATGCTGGCCAGGCCGGCGGCGATCAAACTGATTCAGTTTGATCCGAAGGAGTCCAACACGATCACGTCGCCAAAACAAGCCTTACGACTTAGCCGCTTCGAAAAGGAGGCCAAAGCAACCGCAGGCCTTGAGTCACCGCACACCATCAGCATCTACGATTTTGGAAAAACTCCCAAAGGCGAGTTCTACTACGTGATGGAACTGCTCGAAGGGACCGACCTCTCGACGCTGGTTAAACAGTTTGGACCAATACCGCCGGCGCGCATGATCCATCTCGCCCGCCAGGTTTGCCAATCACTGGGGGAAGCACATCAGGAAGGATTGATTCATCGTGACATCAAACCTGCCAACATTTTCAACTGCCGGTTTGCCTTGGAGTACGACTTTGCCAAGGTGCTTGACTTTGGTTTGGTAAAGATGAGCGGCAACGAGCCTCCCCTTGAGGTCACGCAGCCCGGGTCGCTACTCGGAACCCCAGCGTTCATTGCGCCGGAAATGCTGGTCGGTGAATCGGTCGATGGTCGCGCGGACATCTATTCACTCGGCTGCGTCATGTATTGGCTGTTGGCCGGAAAGGGTCCCTTCATAGGCCAATCGGCAACCGCGGTCATGGCGCAACATTTGAATCGAAAACCGGAAAGTCTACGCTCGCTGTTGGGCGACGTGATTCCGCCAGAGTTGGATGCCATTGTGCTCAGTTGCCTGGAAAAGAAGCCCAACAATCGTCCGCAAACCGCGGAACAACTTGAACAACTGCTCGCTCAGTGTGCCACCAAGATGCCGTGGACACAGGCCGACGCCAAGCAATGTTGGCAATTTGAGAGGTTAGTCCGCCATACGATTCAAGAGCAGGACACGGACCCTGAAATCGGGGCAGAGGGCACCGTCTCCGAAATCGAGAATCCGTCCTGAGAATTGGGATCTCTGGATAGCGCGACGTTGAGGTCGATTCGCAACCCGAAGCGTCAGCACGACGAGGGATTGGGCTGAAAACGCCGAGCAACGCGGCAGGGTACAATGCAACTCACGCAATTTTCACGGCAGACGTTCGCCTACAAGCACGACGCGCAAGTTTTGATGTTGCGCAAATTCATACAAGCACGACGCGTCAGCGAGCGTGTCCCAGGAATCTGCGCAATCTCACGTCCACCAAACGGTTGAAAACCGGAAACACACTCGCTGGCGCGTCGTGTTTGTATTTTGTTGGTCAAAACTCAGTTTCGATGGAAAATGGCGCAACATCAGAACTTGCGCTTTGTGCTTTTATGGCGGGCTCAACACGCACGCGTGGCGCTGTCCAACGAAGGCAAACGCACTTTTTCAGGAAGTGGTTTTCGAACGACAGGTCGACGCGAAACCGCCCCTTTGGATCCAAACGCCAACAAGAAAGACTTCGATGAACAAGCCGTATCGATTCCTGTTGCTTGCCTGCTGTGTCGCAGTGGTGGCAAACCTCTTGGCAGGAGAGATCGAGGGGGCCGAGTCGCGACCGCATGTCGTGTTGATCATGGCAGACGATCTGGGCTACGGAGATGTCCAACCGCTCAATCCGGGTTCGCAGATTCCGACCCCCGCGTTCAACCGGCTTGCCCGTGAGGGGCTGACGTTTATCGATGCTCACACTCCGTCGGCCGTCTGCACGCCAACGCGTTACGGTTTGCTGACCGGACGTTACTGCTGGCGCACCCGTTTGAAGCAAGGAGTCCTGAACGGATATGGATCACCCTTGATCGAAGCCGAGCGAACGACGCTCGGTTCATTGATGAAGAGTGCGGGTTACGAAACTTCCGTGATTGGAAAATGGCATCTTGGATTGGGAATTCCTGGTGGACAGGAAGCAATGGATTTGAGCCAACCGCTGACGCATTATCCGGGCACGGTCGGCTTTGATCACTCCTTCATCATCCCGGCATCTCTCGACTTTCCACCCTATGTCTACTTTCGCGACGGCTTGGCGACCACCGCGGAAACCATCCCGCAAGATGGTGTCGGCTTTCCGGCCTACACGCGTCAAGGCCCGCGTGCAGTTGACTTCGAAATGAGAGGCTGTCTCGATCGACTGACCGAAGAAGCAATCGGTGTCATTGATCGAATGCAGGACTCTCCTCAGCCTCAGTTTCTGTACTTTCCCCTAACCGCTCCCCACAAGCCGGTACTGCCAAGCGAAGCGTTCGCCGGCAGCACCAAGCTTGGACCGTACGGTGATTTTCTTCGGCAGGTCGATGCCACGGTTGGACGCGTTATCGATGCACTCGAGACGCGAGGTGTGCTCGAACAGACGCTCTTGATCGTTACCAGTGACAATGGCTCATTCATGTACCGATTGGATGCCGCAAGTCCGGACCACGTCGAAGACGAGACCATTCAAGGCTATCGCCCGGAGCACCACACAGCCAACGCGCAGTGGCGCGGCACCAAAGCGGATATCTGGGAGGCAGGACATCGCGTACCATTCTTCGTTCGATTGCCGCAGAAAGAACACGCTGGTCGGCGCGTCACCCGTGTCATTGGCCTGGTCGATGTCATGGCGACGCTCGCAGAATGGACTGGGCAACCACTTCCCGAAGGTGCGGGCCCTGACTCGGTCAGCTTTGCATCGATGCTGCGCGACCCCTCGAACGTCGCGTCACGCCCGGCCCTCATTTGTCATTCCGTGGCCGGGATGTTCGCGATTCGCGAGAACAATTGGAAGTTGATCGCCGGAAATGGCAGCGGAGGGCGACAACAACCAAAGGGCAAGCCGTTCGCCGAACCATGGATGCTGTTCGATCTTGAATCGGATCCCGGCGAACAGGTGAACGTCGCCGACGCGCAGCCAGAGGTTTTTGAGCGTCTCAAGGCCTCGCTGCTCGAGATCAAGGGTGACGACTAGAGCATCGTCAGATCAAAAAGGGTAGTGACGTCGATGGGCGAAAAGGTGTCAGACACCAAAAATGCGAGGCACCCTTCGGGCTGTTCCGGTTTGTGGTGTCTGACACCTTCTCGCCATCAACCCTTCAACGAAATGCTGACGCCGCACTAACTCTGCTGGGGACTGTTTCCCGACATCTGTTTCATGAACGAAGGCATCACACCGACGTAGCAATTGCAGTGATTGCAGACCGTTAACGTCTCGGGGATCGCCACCCCACACCGCGAACAGGGTCGATGCGCCGCCTCCGCGCTCTGCGTCACCGAGGTCAATTGGCTCAAATCGCCCAGAATCCGCATCACACCGGTATCGGTCACCTGCCGAGACTCCGCTACCGCGGGGGTACGGGCTTTCTGTGGAGCAAAAGTGAATTCCGACTGGCATTTCGGGCAACGCACCGTGCGGCCGAGCATTTCAACGCCGCCGCGGACTCGATGCCCCGAGGGGCATGTCATGGAGATTTTCGACTCGTTTACTGCGTTATTCATTTCAATTCCCTCATGCATTTTTGGTGAGACCCGAATCCGTCCATCGTCTCCTGTACTTCTGATTCAACCTTGTCGTTCTTGGCATGTTTCGCAAAAAAATCGACTGAGATTTTTGTCTGGAATCCCTGAATTTTTGCGAAACTATTGAGACTGGGTGCAAGATTGCCAGGCCCCCACCCGTGAGACTAAGTGAGACGCCTGTTCGAACGCAGGACCGAAGCTCCGAGACAATAGTAACTCGACAAGCGGAACCGCAAGTTGAACTCCAATCCGACCACCCGCCGAAGCCTTCTTGTCCGCTTGCGGGACAGTCGCGACGAAGCGGCGTGGTTGGAATTCACGGCAATCTATGAGCCGGTGATCTATCGCATGACAAAACGTCGCGGGATGCAGGACGCCGATGCCCGCGAAGTGGTGCAAGAAGTTTTGCTCTCCGTTTCCACCGCGATCAACCGCTTTGATATGGAACAATCGGGTTCCTTTCGAGGCTGGCTGAACCGGATCACTCGCAACGCGACGATTGATCGCATTCGCTCGATCGCTTCTCGCAAAGAAACGGTTGATGCCAGCGGCGTGGTGCGAAAACTGGATGCGATCATTGGCAATCAACGTATTGAAGATGAATTCGAGCAGGACCGTCGCCAACAGTTGTTTCGCTGGGCGGCCAGCCAGGTACGGCTTTCGACCGGCGAACAAAACTGGATGGCTTTTTGGAGGTCCGCCATCGATGGCCAAAGTATTCGGACAGGTCGCTCGCGAATTGGGAATGTCTGAAGGAGCGGTCTATGTGGCCCGTTGCCGAATCGTGAAACGAATCCGCGAGTTGGTGCACAATCGTATCAGTGAGTAACGACGGTCATGATCGCAGGACCCAACCAACATTACGACGACGAAACGCTTCAGCGACTGCTGGACGAGGAATTGCCTCGAGACGAAGCGGAGCGAGTGGAAGGTCACCTGAACGATTGCTCGCGCTGCCGTGTGCAAATCGAAGAGATCGCGGGGCAACGTCAATGGTGGACGGAAACCGTCGATGTCTTGTCCTCCAGCACGGTCAACGCCGGGCGGTCACCAGAACGTGCCATCGTCACTTCCAGTCGGCCCATCCGATGCCTCGATGGAATGGATTCGTCCGCTGCTCGACCGATCGGGCGAACACACCAGCGGTCTTGGACGGATTGATCAATACGAGGTCGTCGAGGTGATCGGCCAGGGCGGGATGGGCGTGGTCCTGCGCGGAATCGATCCCGAATTGAATCGTCCCGTCGCGATCAAAGTATTGTCGCCACACCTGGCTGGCGTTGGAGCCGCCGCGCGCGGTTCATGCGAGAGGCTCAAGTCAGCGGCGATGGTCGTGCATCCGTCGATCGTACCGATCTACAGCGTGGTCACTCGGCGCGACTTGCCCTACATCGTGATGCCCTGTATCAGCGGCGGAAACCTGCAACAACGAATCGACCGAGAAGGGCCACTGGAGCTGGGTGAAGTCCTGCGGATTGGAGTCCAGATCGCAGAGGGACTCAGCGCGGCGCACCAACATGGCGTCATTCATCGTGACATCAAGCCAGCAAACATCCTGATGGAGGAAGGCAACGGCCGCGTGCTGATCAGCGACTTCGGACTGGCTCGAGCCTTGGACGATGCAACCCTGACGATCAGCGGGATGATCGCGGGAACCCCGCAGTACATGAGTCCGGAACAGGCACGTGGCGAAATGATCGACGCTCGCAGCGATCTGTTTAGCCTCGGCAGCCTGCTGTACGCACTGGCCACAGGACGACCGCCCTATCGCGCCGAAAGCCCGTTGGCGGTGCTGCGGAAGATCAGCGAAACCCGACCCAGGCCGATTCACCAGATCAACGAATTGGTACCGCAGTGGTTCGATAGGCTTGTCGCGAAGCTGATGACGATCGAACCGGCGGATCGAATTGCCTCAGCTGAAGCCGCCGCGAGCCTGCTGCGGGAAGCCCATGCTCACGTCCGTAACCCGGCCGCCAATACGTTGCCGACCACGTTGACTTCTCGCCGCTTCGGTAAGGCCGCGTTGGCGTTCGCCTTGTCGGCTGCCTGTCTGATTCCCATCTCCCTGCTCGGATTGGCGTCGAAATGGATGCCGTCGACGGGCAACCCGTCATCAAGGCCTGTTGTCGAGGCGAGCCAACTCGGTCCAGAGGCGGCTGCGGTTCCGATGAGCTCGGCGAAGCAGTCGTCACCCGAATTTGACTGGAACAACGGGATACTCCATACCGAACTGACCACGATTCACCAGACACTCACCGAACTGGAACAAGCCATGTCGGGTCCAATTCCCTCCGCACCTGAATCTTTGAATTCCACTCCCAGCGATGCGTCGGAGGATTGATGAACTGGAAAATGTGCTGGAAAAGGGGTCAGGTACCCATCGTTGCGAAGCACCCTTCGGGCCGTTCCGGCAATTGGTACCTGACCCGAATGGCACGAACTTAGGTTGACTCAGTGAACCTCGGGCGCTAGCCGTGGGCCTTCGCCGCATCCTAACGACGTTTTCTTCGCCCACGGCTAGCGCCCGAGGTTCAAAGCCCGTGACATTCGTACCTGACCCCTTTTCCAGCACCCACCATTCACTCGAAATCAAATCGTAATGCTCCTTTTAGGAAAGCGTCCATCATGAAAGCCACTTCTTCTCGCAGCGGAGATGCCACACGCGTCGTCTTGCTCGTTTTGTTCATCTTGTTGGCCGTCCCCTTCGCTCTGCTTTCGTTGGCGTTCATCGGTTGGCGAGCCACAACCTTGAGGGCCAACGACGAGCTGCAACAGGCAAGAGCAGCGGAAGCCGTTGCCAGGACGGCGTATGAGAATCAGTTTTTGGAGGCTTCGGACATGTCATCCGTTCCCCCTCCGCCGATTCCATCGAGCGCACTTTCGTCCGCACCGCGCCGCGTGTTGGAACCGGTGATTGAAACCGAATACCGGACGGAGACCTTCGAAGTCGAGCAGCCGGTGTTCAATCCCACGACGGGACAGATGGAGATGCAAGCGACGACCGGGACTCGGGTTGTCCCAACAATGAGCACACGATATGACCAGCGGTTTGTCTATGTGGGACAGGACCCAGCGGTCAGCCGTCTGGTGGATGAGCTTCTCAAGATGGACGAAGAGGATGAGAACCGTGATCGCAAGCTGAACGAGTTGCGTCAGCGTCTTGAGCTCGAGTTCTCCGGTATGCACGATCGCCAGGAAAAGGAAATCGAACAGACCGAATCGCGGCTCGATGCACTGAAGAAGCTGCATCAGCAACGGGGCGAGAACCGAGACAAAATCGTGCAGCGACGGATCGACGAGTTATTGGGTCGTACCGATGCACTGGAATGGGAGATCCGCCCAGATCGCGATCAGTCGCCCATCGGTGTTGCCGGCCCGCTTGACCTGCCGGCCCCCGACACTCAGCGCTTGGCTCAGCCGGACAATTACACTCCCCGATTTGGCTCGACGGTACCTGTACCACTTGCGCCACAAACACGGCCGTTACCGCCGTTGCCGCCGGCGCCAAACAGTCCTGTCGGTCCCGCTGCACCAACACGGGGGCTCTATTTGCCCTCGCCTTCATCGGGATTACCAACCGTGCCATCGCCCAACGCATGGGTCCGTCCTGGGACGCAACCAGTTCAACCAACGCAAGCGATGCCAATGGAGGACCCACCGTCTGCGGCCCAGCCGTACCAAGTGAAGCCGCAATTGGTCGAGGAACGCGAGGATCGTGTCATCGTGAACGGCGCAACGGAGAGCCGTTTCGAGGCATCCGCGCCGACGATCAGCCGAATCTTCGAGTTGGCGCGAAAGTCGAGCGCCGCAGCAACAGCCCTTCGAAGTGCCGAGTTGGAATTCGAAACCGTGAACAAGTTGCGCGAGAATAACGCGATCACGAACACCGAGGTTCAACGAGCCAAGGCCAACGTTGACCAGCTCCGCCGTGAGGTCGAACTGAGTCGACTTGAGTTCGAGGCGCTCCGAGAGTCCATGCGCCGCAGCCTCGATTTCGGCGAGGAACAACTCAACAATGCTCAGAAAGCTCGCGATCTAGCTGAGACGCGAGTGAATCAGGGCCTGGCTCCCACTTCAGAACAAATCCGTGTCGAAAGAGAAGTCAGCAGCGCTCGCGAGCGATTGGAAGACGCCAGGGCGAACCTGGAGCAGCTCGAGCGAGCCCTCGAACTGATTCGCGGCGACGAGAAGCAGGAAGCTGAGTTGCCGGATGAATCGCCAGAAGCATCAAGCCAGGACACCGACGCAGAGGTGTTGCCAAACGAACCTTGAGTCAAGCTCGTGCTGATTGCGAAGCCGATCGTTGCTTGCGATTGAACCGACGCGGGTGTTTCTCCGCATACAAGCACGACGCGCCAGCGAGTGTGTCTCCGGTTTTCAACCGTTTGGCGGACGTGAGATTGCGCAGATTGCTGAAGCTCACTCGCTGGCGCGTCGTGCTTGTATTGACGAAGTAGCGCGTGAGAGCGAAGCGTTAGGCGGAGCCTAACCTACCGGCGCTGGCTGATCGCGACTGCCGCAGTGCAGGGCGCCGAGTCCCCAAACCATCTCGCGACAATCAATCCCAGTCACCTCGGCCCCGGACAACTCACGCAACAATCCAAGTGCGTGATCATCCGTCGGTGCGTCGAACGTTGGCACCAGCAGCCGCTCTTTTCCGAGTCGTAAGAAGTTGCAGTAGCTCTCCGGGCACTCGTGTGCCGTCGATGTAACGTGCCGGTGGAATCGGCAATCGATGGACGCTCACGCGCGGACTCGTCGTGTCACCCCAGAGATGCAATTGGCGAAGATTCTCTTCCAGCCCCGCGGCATTCTCGTCGGCCTCGTCGTCACAGACGGCGACCACGACATTCTTGCGATCGACGAATCGTGCTAATTGATCGATGTGGCCGTCGGTGTCATCGCCGCGCAAGCCGCCGCCATCGAGCCAAACGATCTCGACGACTCCAAGCTGGCGATACAGCTCGCGACTCACTGCGTCTTTGCGTCATGCCGGGATTGCGGGTCGGCGTGATCAGGCACTCGGGCGTCGTCAGCAATCGGCCGCCGCCGTCGAACTCCAGCGCGCCTCCCTCCAGGCAGAGAGCTCCGTCGACACAGGGAATCCCGAGGTGCTGACAGATCTGCGGGGCAACCTGGTCATCCAGGTCCCAGGGCGGATACTTGCCGCCCCAGGCATTGTATTTCCAATTGATGCCAAGCTGCTTTCGCTCGGGCCCATCTTCTACGAACGTCGGCCCGTAGTCGCGAATCCAGCAATCGTTGGTGGCGATCGGCACGATCTCGAGTGTTGCCGACGCCTCGAATCATCGACTCGCACTGCCTGGCGACCTCGTCTGACCGCCAGCACGCGTACGGCGGTGCTCTCGGCGATCAATCGCACCCAGCGGGCGAAGAAATCAGGAATGCCTTGGAAATGCCCGGGCCAGGTTTCCAGATTGTGCGGCCAGGAAAGCCAGAGATGAGCCTGAGGTTCCCACTCGGCCGGAACGCGCCGCAGCACTTGATTTGCAGCCGGACTCATTGCTTACGCCGTGAAAGAACCATGGAGGCAACTGGCAGAACCAGCCACGCACGCACTTGACGAAAGAACTGGCCACGGCGACCGCTACTCAGGCTTGATCTCTTCCTTGACCTTCTGAACGAAATGAGGAGATTTCCCCCCTTTGCTCAGCTCGACCGCCCGTTTCTCGGCCTCTTTCTTCTGGTCGAACTCGAAACACGGCGACCCGCTTGAGGTTTTGGCTGAAGACACCCCAGTAGAGCTTCATACGAACTTCGGCGGCCGCTTTCTTCGTCTTTCGCTTGGTGGTTTTCTTGGCAGCCTTCTTCTTCTTCGCAGTTTCCAGCTTTTCGGCAGCTTCAGCCTCGGCGGCTTTTGCCTTGCGACTGACGACCTTCCGGGCCATAGGAGCAAGTGGGGGTTATGGGGGAGCGGACGAAATCAATCCTTCTATGGGGACGGCAAGATTACCACGGCGGCAAGAGTTCTGTCACGGGGAGGAGGTCCGTTCTGTCGCGAGGGAGCGGGGATTTCGCGCCGTCGCGGCAGGCGAAGACGGGAAAATCGGCAAGGTTTTAGGCTTCGCTCGGCAGTCTCGCCTGCTCAGCCTGCCGGCGCGACCCGATCCCGCCGGGGAGCAACTCGCGAAGAAATGGCCGAAAGACGACGAGACGTCCCGAGACCGAAATGCGTCAGAAAAATAGTGCACCGGTGGGCTTGGTGAACTTCCCAAGGATCGCTATTCCTGGGGGCGATTGTCGCTTATGCTGTTTCTTTAGCTAGCGGGCGCCCGCTTCGTGGCCCACTGATGGCCACACCTATTCGGGGGTCCGGTTTTCACCGGAGGAGATTCACAACATGCAGGTCAACGTTTCGGCACGTCACGGTAGTCTTCAGCCTGGGGATCAGGCGCTGATCGTTGAGAAGGCGGAGAAGTTGCGTCGGCTCTTCGACCGAATCAACGCGATCGAGGTCACCGTGGACCTGAAACAGTTGGACAAGCCTGCGGTTGAAATCCAGGTTTCCGCCGAGCACGCCGACGATTGCGTGGCGACGGGGGAATCGACGACGGTCATCTCCGCGTTGGACCTGGCGATCCCGAAGGTTGAACAGCAGTTGCGACGCCTGAAAGAAAAGAAGACGGGGCACCGCGCCACCGGACACAAACACATCGATACGACGGTTGCGGCCGACGAGGATTGAGAGTGGACCTCTTGGGTCTCCCTCTCATTCTCGCTGCCCGCACCAAGACCAGTTTCACTTTTTCGCCCAGTTTCAAAGGACAGAACCACCGGGGATTAGGTCATCCGGAGCTTCGACAGACGGGTCGGCTTTCACGGCCCGACTTGTTCACGGGGCCAGCTTGGTGCCGATTCCCGACAGCTACCCGCGCAACGGGCGGATACCTCACAACGAGAATTCCATAAAAGGAATCGCATTCAATGAAGTTCGCAGATTTTATTACGACCAAGGCGATTCGCGCCGAGCTGAAGGCTCAAACGAAAGAAGCGGTAATCGAAGAGCTTGTTCAAGCTCTATTGGATTCCGGTGAGATCGAAGCGGATCAACGAGAAGACATCATCGCTTCGATCATGAAGCGGGAAGAATTGGGAAGCACGGGAATCGGCCGCGGCGTTGCGGTCCCTCACACCAAGCACCCCAGTGTTCAAAAGCTGGTCGGCACGGTTGGCGTCAGCGAGAGCGGCGTCGACTTTGACTCCCTCGACGGCGAGCGAGTCCAGCTGTTCTTTTTGCTGATCAGTCCTCCGGAACGGCCCGGCGATCACCTTCGAGCGTTGGAGAACATCTCGCGACAACTCCGCGACGAAACCTTCTGTCGGTTCCTGAAGCAAAGCCGAACCGCGGACGACATCAACCAGTTGCTGCAAGAAGCCGACGATAATCAATTTGTTTCTGGCTAAATGAATAACACCCCGCTTTCCCGAACAGTCACCGTACGCAACCCACAGGGTTTGCATGCGCGGCCGGCCGACATGCTTGTCCGTTTGGCAAGCAAGTACGAGTCGACGATTCTGATCGGAAAGGACGGTGAGCTGGTTGATTGCAAAAGCATCCTTTCGCTGCTGACCCTTGGCGCCGGGGAAGGAACCGAGCTTTCGCTCACGGCGGACGGCAATGATGCCGCCGAAGCGATCGAGTCAATCGCTCATCTGTTCGAGGCGGGTTTCGACGAAAAAAACGAGATGCAGGGCGTCAAACCAACCGTCGATTCTTAATCGACGATTGTTTACGCCCGGTCCCTCTTTCGATGTCTCTGCGGCCACTACACGACGCTTGTGCTGTGACGGCCTGGTGACATCGCTGGAGATAGGCCAGCGCATCGATCCCAACCACATCCAACCGAACACCGATGGATCGCGTCACGAATTCACGCCTGCAGGAGCGGCCGCGCATGCAACCGCGCCCGTCGCTTTGCCTCGACTATCCGGGCTGTGCGGCTGACGGCAACCTTCGTGAGCTGCAATCCGTCGCACGACGATGGTCGAACTGCAAGGCATTCCTGTTTCGCCGGGAGTCGCCATTGGTCCAGCCTTAGTGCTGGATTCCGATGGGTATCGCATTCCCCGCTCGATCGTCGCCGCCGATATGGCGGACGATGAGTATGCGCGATTGCGCGATGCGGTCGAGGCGGTCTCGACACACCTGGAAACGAGCCGGCGGGAAACCTCGGCGGTCGCCGGTCGAGGACACCGGAAACATCTTCTCCGCGCAATTGCAGATGCTGCACGACCCGCGTTTGCATGCCGAACTGGGACGTCGCATTCGGGGCGAACGCGAGTCGGCCGACTATGCGGTCAATCGTGTCCTGCGCAACTACGCCGACGCGCTGCGACGACTCGACAATCCGCTGCTGGCCGATCGAGCCGAAGACGTGCTCGACATCGAAAAGCAACTGCTGACCGAACTGGGGGCGATGAGGCGTCAGCCCCTTTCCGATCTGACCGAGCCGGTCGTGGTGCTTGTCACACAACCTGACGCCCACGGAAACCGCCAATCTGGACCGTCGATACGTCCGCGGCTTTTGCACCGAGATCGGCGGCCCCGGCGGTCACACCGCGATCGTTGCCAAGGGTCTCGAACTTCCCGCGGTGGTTGGGATCGGTCCCTTCCTCGACACCGTCGGCGCGGCGGCCCGGGTGATCGTCGACGGTGACCGTGGTCGAGTGATCATCGATCCGGATGATGAGACGCTCGACAGTTATCGACAGCGTCTGATCCAGCGCGAATCGCTCAGCGCTCGATTGGCGGAACTGCGCGACCTGCCGGCCGAGACCGCCGACGGCACTCGCATCCGGCTCAGTGCCAACATCGAGTTTCCGCACGAAACCGCCGCCTGCCTGGAACGTGGGGCCGACGGGATCGGACTCTACCGCACCGAGTTCCTTTACCTGTCCAGCTCCGAAGAACCAAGCGAAGAAGACCACTACCAGGCCTATAGCCAAGTCGTCCAGGAGATGAACGGTCGCCCGGTCGTGATCCGCACGCTCGACCTGGGTGCCGACAAGATGGGCCAGCGGCCGCTTGCCGAACAGGAACACAATCCGTTCCTTGGGCTTCGCAGCATCCGCCTGTCGCTGCGCAACCTTGACCTGTTCCGGCCCCAGCTTCGGGCCGTGCTTCGCGCTGCGGTCCACGGTGACATTCGCGTCATGTTTCCGCTGATCACGACGATCGCCGAACTGCGTCAGGCCCGGATGCTGCTCAAGGTCGTTGCCGAAGATCTGAAGCATGCCGGTATCCCTTATCGATCGGATATTCCCGTCGGCATGATGGTCGAAGTCCCAGCGGCGGTCGTGATGCTCGAACGCTTTGTCAAAGAAGTCGACTTCCTCAGCATCGGCACCAACGATTTGGCGCAGTACACGCTCGCCGTCGATCGCAGCAACGAATACGTCGCCGACCTGTATCAATCGAGCGATCCGGCCGTCTTGCGTCTGATCCAGCAATGCGTCGACGTGGCCGACTCCTGCAACATGCCACTGTCGGTTTGCGGAGAGATGAGCAGCAATCCTGGCCGCGCCTTGCTGCTGGTCGGCATGGGCGTTCGGCACTTGAGCGTTCCACCGCTCGCCCTGACACGCGTCAAGAAGGCGATTCGCAGCGTCACGCTCGAGCAGTGCAAACAGATCGCTCGACGTGCGATGAAGCTCGAGGCGGCCCGTGACGTCGACATGTACCTGCTCGATCGAATCTCGAAATACGTACCGGAATTGATTGTGACCTGACACGCATGTCCAACGCCCACCACCCCGAAACCACTCCGAGGCTTCGTCTCGAACATCCCACCATGCCAACTGTGACCGAACCCAACCCATCCCCTGCCGAATCGGCCGCCAAGCTCGACCCGCAAGCGTCGACGCAACCGGCGCTGCGAATTCGCTATCGGATCCGGTTCGCCAAAGAAGGCCTGCTGCGTTGGATCAGCCACGCGACCTGGCGCGACTGTGGGAACGTTTGCTGCGGCGTGGTCGATTTCAACTCTCAATGACCGAGGGCTTTCATCCCAAGCCGCGGTTGGATTTCCCTCCGCGCTGGCGCTCGGCGTCGAGGGCCTCGATGAAGTCGTCGAGATTGAACTCGCCGAGGATTTGACGCCTCAAGAAGTCCTCGGTCGCATGCAAGCCGACAATCAGCCCGGGCTCACGCGTGCACCGCGTTTGCAAGTTGCCCGAGGGCTTTGGCAAGGCCCAACTGCAGCGTAGCGACTACACGATCACGGTCATCGAATCGGCCGATCTCGCGCTGGTGCAGTCTGCCATCGACCGAACTGCTTGCGCAAGACATCGTCACGGTCGAGCGCAAGAAGAAGCCGATGAAGGTCGAAGTCGCCGCGCAGATCCTGCGTCTCGAATTGGTCGACCAAACGCTGCATCTTTCGCTTGCGGCAAGCGAATCCGCATCACTTCGTCCCGGAGACGTGCTCGATCTCCTCGGTTTCGGACGATTGGATCGAACTCGGTTCTCAAATCACTCGTGTCGGCGTGATCCTGCAAAAAGACTTGGACAGCAACGACCCAAGCGTCGTCGCTGTCGCGTCGCAGTCGGAAAGCCCGCCGGCCGACTCAACTTCATTCAACCGACCAAGCGGACCATGAGACATGAGCAACGATGACAAACGCTCGTCGGGTCATGGTCCCGAATCAAACAATACCACCGTCGGCGTCCATGCCGGAATCCATTTGAATTCCCATGGCATCAAGCCGACCCAACACCCCAAGAGGTGCTTGTCCATGAAGAAGGAAATGCTGATCAACGTCCTGCAACCGGAAGAATGCCGAATTGCAGTCCTGGAAAACAACCAGCTCGAAGAGCTGTACATGGAACGCAAGAGTGTCGAGGCGTTCGCCGGCAACATCTATCGCGGAAAGATCGTCAACCTGGAACCGAGCATCCAGGCGGCATTCGTCGACTTCGGAGTCGGCCGTAACGGGTTTCTTCACATCAGCGATGTGGAGCCACAGTACTTTCGTCAGGGCGGCTACGATCCCGAAGAGATCATGCGGGAATCGGACGAAATGGCCGAAGCCGCAGCCAAGCGGGCCCGCGAATCGGGACGCGGCAGCAAGCATGCCTTCAAAGGTGGCCGGCCTCGCGTCAAACCACCCATCCAAGAAATCTTTCGCCGCGGCGACGAAGTGCTCGTCCAAGTCATCAAGGAAGGCATCGGCACCAAAGGCCCGACGCTCAGCACCTACCTCTCGATCCCAGGCCGCTACCTGGTGTTGATGCCCTCGTTGTCGCGAGTCGGCGTCAGCCGCAAGATCGAAGACGACGACGATCGCAAACGACTCAAGCGATGCCTGCTTTCACTGCATCCGCCCAAAGGTGTGGGTTTCATCGTCCGCACCGCCGGCGCAGGTCGCAAAGAACGCGAGTTGCAGCGTGACATGGAATACCTGCTCAGGCTCTGGAAGGCGATTGTTCGGCGCGTCAAGACGACCAGCCAACCCGGGGTGATTTACGAGGAAAGCGACCTGATCATCCGAACCATTCGAGACATCTATTCCGACGACATCGACCAGATTCTGATCGACGAGCCGGAGTCATTCGAAAAGGCGAAGGACTTCTTGAAGATGGTGATGCCGCGCGTGGTGGATCGCTTGAAGCTTTATGACGGTTCGGCACCGCTGTTCCACAAGTACAAGTTGGAGCAGGAAATCATCAAAATCAATCAGCGACAGGTGCAATTGCGCGAGGGGGGATCGATCGTGATCGACCCGACCGAGGCCTTGGTCGCCATCGACGTCAACAGCGGAAATTTTCGCGGCAATGACTCGGCGGAGGAAAATGCTTTTCGCCTGAACATGGCGGCTGCCAAAGAGATCGCCCGACAGCTGCGGCTACGCGACCTGGGTGGCGTGATCGTGAACGACTTTATCGACATGCGAAAAGAGAGCCATCGTCGCAAAGTGGAACGGACCCTTCGCGACGCGATGGCCGGCGATCGCGCCAGGACCAAGATTCTGCGAACCAGTCCGTTCGGGTTGATTGAAATGACCCGTCAACGAATTCGCCCCAGCTTGAAACGCAGCATCTACAACGATTGCCCCTGCTGCGAAGGTCGAGGCCTCGTCAAGACGGCCGAGAGCATGTCGATCGAAGTGATTCGCACGCTGGCTCTGGCCGTCAAGAACGACCACATCCGGCGCGTCACGATTCGAGTCAACGACGAGGTGGCCGCCCACCTGAACAACAAAAAGCGACGCGAAGTGATGGCGATGGAGGACGAAGGCAAGATGACGGTCCAAATCCTGGGCAGCGAAGCCCTTTACCCCGAGCACCTGGAAATGGACTGCCGTGACGATAATGGCGAACGCGTCGAGATCGATTCGTCTCTCTAGCGGGAAGGCGCTCATTTCGGTGATCATACCGTTTGAATCTGTTGGCTTGATGTGAGTTACATCACGCTCCCTCTGGGCAACTCCGCAACGGGTTTTTCAGAAACGAACCATCGATGCCGACGAGCCTCGAAGTGCCGACACAAGAATTGCCGGGTGCGTCAGCACCTCGTTGTTCCACACAAGTCAAACAGCCGTGCATTTCAGGCCCGAAGGGTCGGCACAGCCAATGCCGGTGGTGTCAACCACCGGAAGGTTGCACTTTTTCACTACCTTCGCGGTGGCGATCGGCGGCTTCGCCGCCGATTGCCACCGCGAACCGCATGAAGGGGAATCCAACCCGGTGCCTGACGGCACCGGCAAGGAGTGTACCAGCCCTTCGGGCTTGCTAAATCGACTTGTGTATAACAACGTCAGCGCGTTCGTATTTCGTTGTTTGTTTTTCCACTTGGGACGTCTTGATGATCGAATTAGGTGTCAACATTGATCACGTGGCGACCGTCCGCCAGGCACGCCGAACCTACGAACCGGATCCGGTCATCGCCGCGGCGTTGGCCGAACAAGGGGGCGCTGACGGCATCACCTTCCACCTGCGTGAAGATCGACGGCATATCCAAGACCGCGATGTGGAACTGCTCAAACAGACCGTCACCGTGAAAACCAACTTGGAGATTGCCTGCGCCGACGAGGTCGTCTCCATCGCCTGTCGCATCTTGCCCGATTGGGCTCTGTTGGTACCCGAAAGCCGAGAGGAAGTAACGACCGAAGGCGGCCTCGATGTTGCGGCCGACCGGGGCCGCGTCGCCGCAGCGGTCGAGCGACTCAAACAGGCCGATATCCTCGTCAGCCTATTCATCGACCCCGATATCCGACAAGTCGAAGCGGCAGCGAAGCTCGGTGTCGACGCCGTGGAACTCCACACCGGGCCCTACGCGCTGGCCAGGCGAGACCAACAGACCGTTGAGCTGGCGAGATTGAGCGAAGCGGGACGAGTCACCTCGGCACTTGGCATGAGACTGCATGCCGGGCATGGCCTGAACTACACCAACGTCCGACCGGTCGCCGAAATCCCGCATATGGCGGAGCTCAACATCGGTCACGCCATCATCTCGCGAGCCGTCATGATCGGGATGCGAGAAGCCGTCGCCCAAATGCGCCGAATCTTGGATCTGGTTTGAGAAAACAGAAATGAGAAGCGAGTTCTTCGTAGGATGGGTCGAGGAGCGTCAGCGACGATGACCCGATCAGTTCTTCGTAGTTCTTCGTAGTTCTTCGTAGGATGGGTCGAGGAGCGTCAGCGACGATGACCCATCATTCGATCGCAACCAGAGGGAATGGTGTGTCGGCGTCGCTGTCGCTCCTGGACCCACCCTACAAAACTCGCAACTCGCTTCTCTCAAGCCCTCGAAAGAAACTCGCCGCTGCGGGTGTCGATGCGTAGGGTTTCCCCTTCCTTGATGTATTCGGGAACCTGAACCACGAGCCCCGTTTCCAGCGTCGCCGGCTTGGTCCGCGAGGTGGCCGAGTTCCCTTTGACGCTGGGATCGCACTGAACGATCTTGAGCTCGACCGAGGCCGGAATATCAAGCCCCACACAGGTGTCGTTGTAGATCAGCGCCCGCATCCCCTCGAGCCCCTCGGTAATGTAGGGAACCTGCTCTTCGAGATCCTCGAGTGGAAGCTCGTACTGATGGTAGTCTTCTTGATCCATCAAAAACATGTGTGTCGCGTCGGTGTACATCAGCTGCACGTTGCGTCGCGAGAAGTCCGCTTCGTTGAGTGGATCGGTCCCCTTCAAGGTGATGTCGACTTTGTTTCTGGTCAACGCGTTGCGCGCTCGAAACTTGTAGAGCGTCGCGGCACCGCGGGCCGATGGTGACTGGACCGAAATCCCCTCGATGATGACGGGATTCCCTTCGAACACGACCACGGTTCCGGTCTTGATGTCTTTGGCAAGCATGGCTTGGATTTCCTTGGGATCGTTAACGCCACAACCAATCTCGAAAGCCTTCCACGACCAGCTCTCGGTTTCCGAGGCTCTGCCAGAGCAGAACCGAACTCAACAACATGACGACGACCAGCATGGCAAAGCCACGGCGCGGCATTGGGGACGCCCGCATGCTGACGTGCTTCCGCAGGCCGACCAGCAGCTTTCGCCAAAAGCGAATCGAGATGTTTGGCTCGAAGGCAATCACTTGAGCGTTGTCGATCGATCGCTGCCCATCCAAACGCAAGTGCACGCCGGCTTGTGGGAGTCGCACCTGCAAGGTCTTGATTTCACCGTTTGCCTGGGGATCAATCTCTTTGGCCGCCGCGAGCAGCGGCTCAAATAGCTCCTCGGGGGTTCGTCCGTAAACGACCAACCGAGGCGTGGTGGTCAGTGCGATCAGCGTGGTGCACAGTGAGTAGAAAATCGCCAACGCCACCCAAACCGCCGGTCCAAACACGGTGGCCGCGGCGGTTGGGAAAAAAAGCTCAGCTGGGCCGACTGCCAACAACCCAGAAATCGCCATCGCCATCGCGGCCACGTCGCGACCTCCACTGGTCACCAGTGCTCGCCCGGAAAGACGGATCATGCTGATCACCAAGAGGTAACCGATCAGCGGCAGCAGCGCGAGCAGAATCGTAAACGGATCAATCGTTTCAAGAATGCCGAACATGTTCATCTTGCCCGACGAGGGACGCCCTATTTCATGAATTCGCGTTCGACCCACTTCGTGTCGTGACGCCCCTGGACGAAATCCGAATGCTGTAGCACCCGGTCATGGAAAGACGCCGTGGTCTCAATCCCCTCTACCTGCATCTCCATCAGTGCCCGACGCATCGTGGCGATCGCATCGGCGCGAGTCGGCCGGTGTACGATCAATTTGCCGATCATCGAGTCATAATACGGCGGGACGGTGTAACCACCATAGACGTGCGAATCAAAACGGACGCCCAAGCCGCCCGGCGTGAACAGCTTCGTGATCTTGCCGGGATTCGGACGAAATCCCTTGTCAGGATCTTCCGCGTTGATGCGGCACTCAATCGCGTGGCCAATGCACTTCAAATCCTCTTGGCGGAACGACAGCGGCAGACCCGCCGCCACCTGGATCTGAGCTTTGATCAGGTCGACGCCGGTGATCATTTCTGAGACCGGGTGTTCCACCTGGATCCGTGCATTGACCTCGATGAAGTAAAAACGATCCTCCTGGTCAACGATGAACTCGACCGTCGCCGCATTGGTGTACTCGGCTCCCCGAATCATTCGCACCGCCGCCTCGCAAATCTCAGCCCGGCGGTCGGCGGGAAGATTCGGACTGGGCGCCTCTTCGATGAGCTTCTGGTGGCGACGCTGAATGCTGCAGTCTCGCTCGAACAGGTGACAGACGTTGCCGTGATGGTCGGCGATGACCTGAACTTCGATATGGCGCGGGTTGCCGACGTACCGTTCCAGGTAGACGCCGCCGTTTCCAAACGCCGCCTGAGCCTCGGTCCTGGCCTGGGAGACCGCCGATACCAACGATTTCTCATCAGCGGCGACCCGCATTCCCTTGCCACCGCCACCGGCCGTCGCTTTGATCAGCACGGGAAATCCGATCGACCGCGCAATTTCGATCGCCGACGCATCGGTTTCTACCAAACCATCGCTACCAGGCACCACCGGCACCTCCGCAGCGATCGCCATCGAGCGAGCCGTGTTCTTGTCGCCAAGCTTCTCCATCGCCTGCGGGCTGGGACCGATGAATTCAAAACCGCTGGCCCGGCAGACCTCGTTGAAGTGTGCATTCTCCGCCAGAAACCCGTAACCCGGGTGGATCGCGTCGACGTTCCCCACTTCCGCAGCCGCGATGATCTGATCAATCTTCAAATAGCTGTCGACACTGCGAGGCGGGCCCACGCAGTAGGCTTCATCGGCCAGCTTCACGTGCATCGACTCGGCATCGGCCTCGCTGTAAACCGCGACGGACCGAATGCCCATTTCTCGACAGGCTCGGATGATGCGAAGAGCAATCTCGCCGCGGTTGGCAATCAGAATCTTTTCAAACACAGAAGTCGATCTGCTGAAGCGATGGTTGGGGTTGGTACGAAAAAATAAACTCGGGATGGATCAATGTTTTCAGCACCATCATCCGAGCCATGCCTGTCCCGGTCAAATTTGCGACCGACCGGAATCTCGCTGGTCGCCCGGCATGCGTCATCACGCCGGAGGGGTCGGCAATGAACCTAACCGGGCTGAACTCGGAACATCGGTTTGCCAAAATCGACCGCCTGTTGATCGTTGACCAGAATCTCGACAATCTTGCCGCGACACTCCGCCGGAATCTCGTTGAAAACCTTCATCGCCTCGACGATGCAAACGATCGTGTCCTCGCTCACCCGGTCTCCGACTTTGACAAAGGCTTCGGAATCCGGATTCGCCTTGGAGTAAAAGGTTCCCACCATCGGAGCATTGATCGTGATCGTGCCCGCGGTCCCGCCGTCGCCAGCCGACTCGCTCTTTGCCGCCGGCGCGGGAGCCGCAGCCACCTGAGGCGGCAACGACGCGTAAACCGGCGCCGATGCGCCCCGTTTCAAACGGATCTTCTCGTCTCCTTCCTGAAGATCGATCTCACTCAGATCATGCTGCTCCATCAACGTAATGATCTGTCGTATGCGCTCGACATCGAACACATCCCTTGGCTTTCCGCCTTTGTTCATACGTGGCTCGCCGTCAAGTTATCGAATGAGGTTGGGTAAGAGAGGTGAAACAGGAAGGATATGCAGTCTCTGGTCAGGACCGGCAGATCCCGGTGGCTCCAACCGGGTCGCGAAGCGTTCCGATCGTAACCGCGCCGCCTTCCGCCTGCCGGACGAACTTTCGATCCCTTGAGTCGAAGGCTGCCCAGCCAAATTGGCGACGTCACCCACTGGGAGGCAAGTGAAGTTTTACAGCATCAGCAAGCAATCATCGAGGCCCTTTGGCAGGTCGCTGAGCACTTCGCGGCCAGAATCGGTCACCAGCACATCATCCTCGATTCGAATTCCGAAGTCACCATCGAAATAGACCCCGGGCTCCACCGTAATGATCATGCCGCTAGCAAGCGTTTCGTCGCTGATCGATGACATTCTTGGCGATTCGTGAATCTGCAGGCCGACCCCATGGCCGAGTCCATGTTTGAAAGCCTCGCCCATGCCGGCTCGCTTCAGCACGGCACGCGCCACCCGGTCCACCTCGTGGGCAGGAACCCCCGGGCCGATGGCGTCAATCGCGGCCAATTGTGCTTCGAGCACCGCCTCGTAGGCCCGCCGAAAGCCGTCCCCGACCGACTCACGGTGGAGCGTCCGCGTTAGATCGCTGGCATAGCCACCCAATTTGGCTCCCCAGTCGATCAGCAACGTGGTGGCGTCGCCAACTTGGGTGTCGCTCGGTTGGTAGTGGGGCAGTGCGCCGGACGGGCCGGCGGCAACGATCGGCGCGAAGCTACAGCCCGCGGCTCCCAGAAACCTCATTTTGGCCTCCAGTTCATGAGCGATTTCCCGTTCGCTCCAGGTGGGCGTGAGCATCGGCAAGAGCGACAAATAGGCCCGCTGGGCGACTTGCACGGCACACCGTGTGGTCTCAATCTCCGCTTCATCCTTGATCATCCGCAAGCGTTCGACCACACCGGAGGTTGCCACGAACTCAATCGTCCCACAGCGATCTGCCAGCGCGTGGTAGGCAGACATCGAAAGATCGTCGGCCTCGACGCCGACACGCAGGCTACCGTTTCCAACGGGCTTCAAATCGCTCAAGGCACCTCGGGTCAAGTCCGAGAGCAGTTGGCTGGGTGTACGAATCAAAGAGGGCAGCCCAGCACATTGACTCGCGATTTGTGCCTCATACCGGCCGTCACTCAAAATGGTCGTATGCGCAGGGGTGACCAGTAGATAGGAACTGTCACCGGTAAACCCCGACAGATAGCGGACGTTGATCTCATTGGTCACCAACATCGCATCGACACCAAGGTCGTCAAACGCAGTGATCAATCGGCTCAGTCGTGGCGGAAGTGGTGGCATGAGATCAGACAACCGAGGAAAGATGTGAAGAAATACCGTAGGTCAGTCTCTCCGAGACTGACACTTCGTAGCTTAACGACGTAGCTTAACGACGTTTATGCGAGTCTGGGACAGACCTCGCCTACGGTCATGCTGGGGTATCCGCTTGGAACCAGGACGCGACTTCTTGTAACCCCGACAATGGATCGTCGACGGGCCAGTATTCAAGGCCAACGTACCCGTTGTAATCGGTCGCTTGGATCGCGGCGAAGATCGATGGATAGTGGAGCTCACCGCGCGTCAGCTCATGCCGCCCCGGATTGCCTGCCGCGTGAAAGTGTCCGATCTTGTCAATGTTGGACGTGATGTTCGCAATCAGCTGTCCCTCACTGATCTGCTGGTGGTAGATGTCATAGACCACCTTGACCATCGGACTTGCGACTTCCTCAACGATCTGAAAGGCCTCGTCACTGCGCACCAGGTAGTAACCGGGATGATCGATCAGCTCATTGAGCGGCTCGATGACCAAGGTGATGTTCGCCGCCTCTAGCAACGCAGCGGCCTGACGAAGTCCCTCGACAAGCGAGTCGTGTTGCTCCTGGCGACGGACTCCCGGTCGAAAATCGCCGACCTGGGAGATCAGTGTTGGACAGCCGAGACGTTTTGCCGCCACGATCGATTCGCGCAGACCCTTCAAATAGTCTTCGCGAAGCTGCGGATCTACCAGGCTGATGAACCGAGTGCAGCACGCCGAGATTCGCAGCCCGTGCTCGTCTCGCGCCGATTCGATGGCGGTGAGATCTTTGTCCCACCAACCCCAAAACTCAAAGGCACCGATGCCGGCCCGCGCGACGAACTCCAGGGCGTGCGCGGGTGTCCGACTACCGAAGACCGCATCAATGCATACAGAAGGACGAAGGTTCCCCATCGCAAAATCCCGTTGTGATCAAGAATCGCAAGCTGACGGACACCACATGATTGGTCGCCGCATCCGGCTTCCCAGCTCAGCGGCGAACCCAGGGTATCGAGCGATCCGTTGCCTTGAAAGGTGAGCCCCCGACGAGCATGCCCTCACTGTCGAACGCGAAGCAAAAACCGACGATCCCGGCAGTCACGAGACACGAAGGGCTGGCCGGCAACTAAACTGGAAGGCGTCATGATGCAGTGAAATCTTCTAGCTTTTACAACCAGGCGATCCATCCATGCGAACCCTCCCTCGACGCGACGCCATCGCGGATATGAACCAATTGAAGATGCTGCAAAATACAAGCACGACGCGCCAGCGAGCGTTGTCCCCTGCCCCGACCCGCAAGCACGACACAGAAGCGAGTGATCCAGTTGACAATTGCACTGGCACTTGTCTTGGCGCGACCCCTGATGGCCGCGGCAGAGGAACCGGAGTCGGCGAGTGATTCGAAGCCGAAGGTGACCAAGATTGCCGGGGTCCTGGAAGCGATCTCTTCCGCTGAAATCATGGCCGACACGGAGCATCTCGACAGTCTTGTGATCAAACGCATCGTCGCTCACGGCAGTGCGGTCAGCAAGGGCGAGAACCTGGTTTGGTTTGACCGAGAGGACGTCGACAAAAAGATCAAAGACGCGGACGTTGCCCTCGAACTCTCCAAGCTGACGTTGGAAGGAGACGAGTTTGATCACGAACAATTCCTCAAAGCACAGGCCCTCGATCAAGACGCTGCCGAGCGAAAACGCAAGGCGGCCCAACAGGAGTACGACAACTTCGTCGATGTCGACCGCGATCGAACGGCAAAGTCAGCCGCCTTCAACCTGAAGTCATCGCGTGCTTCGCTGGAGAACGCCCAGGAGGAACTCGATCAGCTCGAACAGATGTACAAAGAAGACGATCTCACCGAGGAATCCGAAGAGATCGTTCTGAAACGGGCAAAGCAGGCGGTTGAGTCCGCGCAGTTCCGACTCGAGTCCTCCGAGATTCAAGCCGACCGAATCGTCGAACAAGAGATTCCTCAGTCCGTTGCGTCGCAGGAGGAGACCTTGGAGCGTGCCGAAATGGCGTATCGAAAGTCAATGCACGACTTGAATCTGGCTCGGCAACGGCGCGCGATCGAGATCGATCAAAAGCGAGACAAAGTCCAACAAGAGGAAGAGAAGCTTGACGAGCTCAAGGATGAGCGGAAACGCATGGTTCTGGTTTCGCCGATCGACGGCATCGCGCTACACGGAAAGCTCACACGCGGACGTATCGCAGACAAGCCGAGCGTCCTGGAAGCCGATGCGAAAGTCAGCGCCAAGCAGGTGTTGTTGACCGTGGTCGATCCCAAGAAGCTAAGAATTCTGGTCGATTTGGAGGAAACCCAACTCGCCGTCGCGACCGAAGGGGCCACCTGCAAAGTGGTGTTCAAGGCGTTTCCCGAATTGGAAGCGACCGGCACGGTCAAGTCGGTTTCCACCGTTCCGTACGCCGGCAACAAATATGATTGCGTGGTCGCACTGCATGCCGGCAAACATTCGACGCAATTGCTCCCAACCATGAGCTGCGAGCTGCAGTTTGAAGAGCCAGACAAAGTGGAGGCCGAAACATCGGAAGGAAAGCAGTCAAACGAAACCAAAGCGAATGATGAGGAAGCTGAGAAAAAGGAACAGAATTGAAGATGAGACTCTCATGGTTCCTTGCTGTATTGTTGCTGGTGACCTTGCCTGCGTGGGGGCAAGAGGCCTCGGTGCAATCGTCAATCCTGGAGGATCCTTTCGATTTCAGCCATGAACCGACATTGCCGCAGATCGAACCGGCCAGCACAGGTTCGATCCAGAGTGCGATCGATCGCGGCATCCAGTTTTTGATCGAAGACCAGAACGAGAATGGTTCCTGGGGCTCGGCGACCCGCACCAAGGGCCTGAACATTTACGCCCCGGTTCCTGGAGCACATCACGCGTTTCGTGCCGCCACCACCTCACTCTGCATCTCGGCGTTGATCGAGGTCAACTCGCCCCTTCCGGAGGCAACGGTCGCGCTCGATCGGGCTGAGCAATGGTTGCTGGAGCACCTTGACTCGCTGCGCCGGGCAAGTGGCGACGCGATCTACAACGTCTGGGGACACGGCTACTCGATCCAGGCGCTGGTGCGGATGCATGGTCGCCACGCGGCGGATGCCGAGCTTCAGACCAGGATCGTGCAGCTGATTCAACTGCAGTTTGAGATGTTGAAGCGATACGAGTCGGTCGACGGTGGCTGGGGCTACTATGATTTTCGCTATCAGGCGAATCAGCCGACGTCCGATTCCATTAGCTTTGTCAACGGTGCGATCCTGGTCGCGCTTGCCGAGGCCAAGTCGATCGGTGTGGAGCCTCCGCAGCGGATGGTCGACCGCGCGATCGCGGCTCTGGTTCGCCAGCGAAAGCCGGACTTCAGCTACCTGTACGGCGAATATCTGCAATACAGTCCGATGCGTGAAATCAATCGGCCAGGCGGCAGCTTGGGCCGAACGCAGTGCTGCAACTGTGCCCTCCGGGCGTGGGGCGACACGAAGATCACCGACAACGTCGTCAAAAACTGGCTTTACCGACTTTACGTCCGCAACGGCTGGCTGGACATCGGTCGCAAGCGACCCGTTCCGCATGAGTCATGGATGCAGGTAGCCGGATATTTCTACTACTTCGGCCATTACTACGCGGCTCTGAGTCTGGAACAGCTTCCCGAGCAGGATCGAGGCCCGTATCGTCCACTGCTTGCCAAGTTGATGCTCGATCGGCAAGAAAAGGATGGATCGTGGTGGGATTATCCGCTGTACGACTATCACCAGCCGTACGGTACTGCCTTCGCCGTGATGACGCTGCGGCGGTGCTTGCCCTGATAAGCGATTGCCGCGGGCGAGATGAGATCAACACTGCAATCGCTCTGGCCGCGAGACCTTTTCTCCAACCCGCTGCAGTTCGCAACGTGAGGATGCATTAGAATACCGCCCAGCAAAATCGGCGCGCCCGTAATGTGTTGGGCTGCAGCCTTAATTTCACCGGACCGCCCGTCGCGCGATGTGACGGGTCGAGATGACGCGGGCGGGACGGCTTGCTTCCATCCATGCGGTCAGGCAACAGGAGAACCAAGAACGATGAACGGCGACGAAAGCACACAGCAAGACGCGAAAACGGGCGATTCCGCCAAGGCTGCCTCGAACCGCGACACGAAATCGGCGTCGTCCGGTACGTCCGACTCGGCCAAGAAAGCGTCATCGGGCAAGCATCCGCATCGCATCTACCTGGTTCCGTATCCCAAGTTTATTTTCATGTATCCGACGTTTCTGGTCGCGCTGATCGCCACAATCGTCCTCTTTTTCGGTAACTATCGAGCAGTGAATCCTGATACCGATACGTTGCCAGTCGTGATGACCGGTTTGTTCTTGGTCGTGATGATGGCCAACATGTTCATCCTCGTCTTCGACTTTCCCCGCGCCACTTCGTTGACGCTGGTCTTTATCGCGATCTCAATCTTGCTCGGGTTCTGGATCTTGATGAAGGTCAGTCCCGATCTGCTGCCCAATATTGGCGCACTCCTGTCGAGGGTGAATCCAGTCGCAAACACATCATTCTTTTGTTGCATCACGATCGCCATGTTCCTGATGTACATCGCAATCTTCATCAAGGTGCGATTCGATTATTGGGAACTGAGCAGTAACGAACTCCTTCACCACCATGGATTCTTGAGTGATTTGAAACGCTATCCGGCGCCGAACCTTCGAGTCGACAAGGAAATCAACGATGTGTTCGAGTACATGCTCCTTGGCGCCGGACGATTGATCTTGCATCCATCGACCGAGAAGAGAGCGATCGTGCTCGATAACATTCTGTTTGTCAGTCGGAGGGAGCAAGAGTTGACTCGCGAACTCGGATCGCTCAAGGTCAAGATCGGTAGCGATTCAAGCGGCGAACATTAGCCGATCGCAACGAATTAGACCGCGGGGCATTACTGTAGGCGAGTCTCTCCGAGACTCGCACGAAACGCAGCAAAGCTGCGGGTGTCCGCCTTGGAAAGGCGGACCTACAGTAACAAGCACAATGTCTTCACAATCTCTTCGTGGCTCGAATGAACGCGGCAAAGCCGCGTGGAATGACGGTCTCGGAGAGACCGCCCCACAGTAGAGTGACGCTGTCCAACTAAGCCTCGCGGAAGAACGGGATCACATAGGGGCCTTCGGGAATGACGGCGACCGCACCGTCGCCATGCCTGGCCACGCTCGCCTGGACTGCCTCGGCCAGCGAGTCGACGCAGTGGACGCCAGTCAATGCCCGATCGGCGTCGGTCAGTTTGTCACTGTAAAGGTAGATGTTTCCGATCGACATCGGTGCCAATTGCATCTGGGTCTGCCACTCGTCGATGTCCGCGTGTGACTTCCGCAGGATCGACTCGAGGAATTCTTGGGGACCGGTCTGTACCAGGCGACGCTGAGCTTCGACAAACTCGCGCGATCCCATCCCTTCCCCGCACTCCGATGCGATGATCAGGTCTCCGCCCGGCTGCAGAATGTTCATGGCGCCAACCATTCCTTTGACCGTCTGGTAATACGTTTTATCGAGCGGGTAACCGGCGGCGCTGGTCACGACCGTTGCGTACCGCCGCGGGACAGTGATCTCGCAGTATTCGCGTACGAAATCGACAGCTTGCTGATGGCTCGCGACGATTTCGCCAAAGTTCACCATCGCCAGATTTCGGTCTTCGTCGATTACCGTGTTGAGCGCCAAGGCGCCACCGAGCATGCGAACGATCTCAAGCTGTTCTTCGTGAAGCGGATTGCCGACAAAGTTGCAGTTCGACGCGGCGGGATCCGCCATGAAACGCGAACTGTGAAACGTGGTGATCGTTTCGGCATGGGCAAGCCCCGGCGCGATGACTTTGCGACCGCCCGAATACCCAGCCATAAAGTGAGGCTCGACCAAACCGGTCGCGATACGCAGGTCCGCTTCGACGAAACGCTTGTCGATCCTGACCACCGTCCCACGAGTCGAGGTCACGCCCAGATCAACGTGGTCCCCGTCATTCCTGGCGAAGTGATTGACCACGCGTACGTGGTCGAGGACCCATCGATCCCCCACCAATTCGGCCAGTTCCTCACCTTCATTGGGACGATGCAATCCCGTCGCGACCACGACCGTGATTCGGCTGGCTGGGACGCCCGAATCGATCAAACGCTCGATCATCGGCCTGAGAAACAGGTGATTGGGTACGGGACGCGTGATGTCGCAGATCGCGATGCAGGCGGAGGCAGCGCCACGAGCAAGTTCGCAGAGCGAGGGAGAGCCCACCGGGTGATCAAGTGCCCGAGCGACGGCGGCGGCCGGTTGCCCAATCGGCGTCATCTGCGGCTTGCGAATCACCGTCACTGCCGCCTGTTCGGGCACCGCGAGTTCGATCTCGCCCTTTCCGTATCTCAACGCAACCATCATAAGTTCCCAAAAAGCGACCCCCTTCACGGAGGATGATACGCTCAGCGATGGACAAAAGCGGCATCTTATCAAAGAACCGGGCCATTTGATGACGATGATCGACGTATTGGCTACAGCACCGACGGAGCAAAGCGGGCGTATCGCGCTGTCGCAAGGCGTGTTCAGCGTCAGACGGCTGACGGCTGACGGGAAAGAAAATCCGGGGATCGATTGGATGTTCGAACGACTGCACACCAAAGAGTATGGTGTCATCAATCTGTTCTGGATTCGGCTCCTCTATTTTGGCACCGCCTGCCTAGGGATTTCGGTCGGATCGACGATGCTGATCGCGCCCGACTTCTCGCGCAAGGTCGTCGGCATTCCGTTCAGCCTGCCCACCCAAGATCCAATCATGTATGGCACGGTGGCCGGCATTTGGACAACCGTTGGAATTCTTTGCGCGTTCGGACTTCGAGCTCCACTCAAATTCCTGCCGCTGTTCACGCTGCAGTTGATCTACAAGTCGCTGTGGTTTGCCTTCATCTTCTTTCCGATGATGTTTCGCGGCGAGTTCCCCAACTACGGGTGGGCGTCCGTCGTCGGCAACCTGATCTGGATGTTCATGGACATCAAGGCGATTCCTTGGAAGTATCTGCTTTCCAAGGACAAAACGCTGACGTTGATGACGGAATCGGAAGAGCAACCGAGCGTCGCTATCCAGGCTGAAAAGCTCGCGGCCTAGCAGAGCGTCCCGCTTTGAGGGTGCTCGAATTTTCTAGCGGCTGGACGCAAGCCAAGTGGCACTTACATGGCGACCAATCGGGTGGCTTGGGTTAGCGGCAGGGCGCGAGCCCGTCGGGTTTTTCGGTGTGATTCGGTACTCGGTACCGGACGGCTCGCACCGTTCCGCTTGAAGGTTAGCGGCAAAACATTGATCGGGAATCTCGGCTCCTGAGTTGTGAGCGATCGGGGCATCAATAATACTCTTAGGCTCCGGAATTCTCTGGTTGATTCTCATTCTCCGCGGTGAAAGCGATATGAAGTATTTGTCATTCCTGACTGCCCTTTTCCTAACGACGTCCGCCTTGGCGGAATCGGCAACCAATCAGTTGACCGAATCAGAACAGCGAAGTGGCTGGCATCTCCTCTTTGACGGCAAGACCACCGACGGTTGGCGCAATTACAAGAAGGACGATATCTCCGCTGGCTGGAAAGTGATCGACGGTGCGCTCACGCGAGTCGACAAAGGCGCCGGTGACATCATCACCGAAAAGAAATACGACACCTTCGAGTTGTCGCTGGAATACAAGATCAGCAAAGGTGGCAACAGCGGGGTCATGTTCCATGTGCTGGAAACCGATGGCCCGCCTTGGCACACCGGACCCGAAATCCAAGTGCAAGACAACGTGGACGGTCATGATCCACAGAAAGCTGGCTGGCTCTACCAACTCTATCAGCCAATGGTACCACCGTGGGCCGTTGACAAAACCGTTCCCGACTCGACGCGTCCGGCTGGCGAGTGGAACCAGCTTTACATTCGCATCAACCAAGATGATTGCGAAGTCTGCGTCAACGGCGTTCGCTACTACCATTTCAAACTTGGGGACAACAATTGGGACAGCAAAGTCGCGGCAAGCAAGTTCGCCAAGCTTGAAGGATTCGGCAAAGCAGGCGAGGGCTACATCTGCTTGCAGGACCACGGTGATGAAGTCGCTTACCGCAATATCAAGATTCGTGAGTTCTCGGAGGATGGAACGGTTCCACAACCGATTGACGCGGAACTGAACCTTGCCGGAGCTCTTGCCTTTCCCAAGCTGAAGTGGGATCAATGGGAACCAGTGGATGATTCGGGCAAGTTGCGCCCGCTGCGTTTGATGGAACTGACTTACCCCAAGGATGGCAGCAACCGCTTATTCGCGGCCTCGCAGTACGGTGCGATCTGGACCTTCGAGAATCGCTCGGATGTCACGGATTCTCACTTGGTGCTCGACCTTCGGGGGAAGGTCTATGACTGGAAGCAACGTGGTGCCAACGAACAAGGCCTGCTTGGCTTGGCGATGCATCCCGATTTCAAGTCCAACGGCTATTTCTACGTCTACTACTCACACCCTAAGGACCCGAAGTCAGTCGTCTCACGATTCACAATGTCCAAGGACAATCCCAATCAGGCCGATCCCGATTCCGAATTTGTGCTGATGGAGATTGAACAGCCCTACCAGAATCACAACGGGGGCTCGATTGAGTTTGGTCCAGACGGATATCTGTACATCGGGCTCGGTGACGGCGGCGACCGCAACGATCCCAAAGCGAACGGACAAAACCTTTCGACCCTGCTCGGCTCGATTCTACGCATCGATGTCGATCATCCATCGGGAGGCAAGAACTATGGCATCCCGGCCGACAATCCGTTCGTGAACGTGGACGGCGCACGACCGGAGATCTACGCCTACGGCCTGCGTAATCCCTGGCGGATCGCTTTCGATAAGGAAACCGGAATGCTCTGGGCCGGTGACGTCGGCCAGGAGCTTTGGGAGGAAGTCATTGTGGTCACCAAGGGAGCCAATTACGGCTGGAGCAATCGTGAAGGAACGCATCGCCTTCGGCAATCGTCCTCCCGTCGAAGGGGTCAGCATCCCCGTCGAACCGGTATGGGAATACGATCACCAGATCGGCAAGTCCATCACCGGCGGACGCGTCTACCGAAGCTCAAGGATCCCTGAATTGAGCGGCAAGTATCTGTTCGCCGATTACGTGACCGGAAAGATCTGGGCGTTGAGCTACGATCCAGCTACCGGTAAGGCGACACGTAACGAACAGGCCATTCCGGCAGGAGTTTCGGTACTCTCGTTCGGCGAGGACCAATCCGGTGAAGTCTATTTCTTGACCGAGGACGCACGCGGCGGATGCATCAATCGATTTGAGCGGAAGTAGGAAGGGTCAGCTGAGATCTTTCTGAACGCGATTTCAGATCGAGAGTCTTCGAACGAAACCAGGAGCCAGCGACGATTGCGTCGCTGGCTCTTTTTTTGTGGAAACAGTCATCGACATCGTTTCCATCGTGAACTCAGGCGCTAGCCCAATGCACAAAAAGAGTCTGGCTGCTACTTGCTGATGCAGTACAAGGTCGACTTGCTGCGAAGAAACATCTGGTCGCCCACCACCGCCGGCGAAGCCATGAAGCCGTCACCCAGTTTCGTCTGGGCAAGCAGCTTGAACGTCTTTCCCGGTTCGATGGTCAGGATGTCCCCGTCGACACTGAATAGATAAATCCTGCCATCGGCATAGATCGGCGATGCCGCGTATTCGCCGCCGGCCCGCTTCTGCCAATAGATCTCGCCGGTTGTCTGGATCGCGACAGGAAACGACTCCATCATCGCTGTTCATGTAAAGCAGACCGTCCACCAATAACAGGGACGACTTTTTCGCAACGCCTCGTTCGGCAGACCAGGCGATGTGGGTACCGGTGATGTCTCCCCTGCCGTCGGGATTGACCGCCACCATCGCGCCCATTCCGTTGGTGATGAAGACAAGGCCGGCGGTGTACACAGGGCGTGCGGATGCATTCATTCCGTCGTGGTAGACCGTCCACAGCGTCTCCCCCGTTTCCGGTTCGTAGGCAACGGTCGCAACGGCACTCGGATAGACCAGTTGTTTCGCACCGCCCACATCGATCACCTGTCCCGTACAGTACGCCTTTTTCAGGTCTCCGTTGTCGGTCCCATAATTGATCTTGCGATCTCGCTTCCAGATCGTCTCGCCGGTTTGTTGATCGAGTGCGACGACGTACTGCACATCGAAACCGTCGTAAGCCACAAACAATTTGCCGTTGTAAAGGATCGGGGACGACGCAGGACCGCGATGATGATCGCACTCCAAGTCACGTCGCTCCCAAAGCACCTTCCCCGTGGCCGTATCGAGGCATGCCGTCAGATAGCTGCCGAAATGAATGTACACGCGTCCTTCTTCGATCACAGGCGTCGGCGTCGCATAACTGTTCATGGGATGGCAGAACGCGGGGTGCTCGTTCTCCAGCATCACCAGGTCATGCAGGACGTTGCCGGTGACCCGATCGACACAAATGACCGACATTCGCGTGCCATCCTCGGTCGCCGTCGTCAACCAGACCTGATCGCCCCAAACGACCGGCGAGGACCAACCCTTGCCGTGAATCGGCGTCTGCCAACGAACCACCGAGTCATCGATGGCCACCGGCAGCGACGCCCCCGTGGCATGCCCATCTCCGCTGGGACCTCGAAATTCAGGCCAATTGGATTCGGCACCGAGTAGAGAAACGAGCCCCAGAAACGAGGCGGCAGCAACCAAGAAACGCATAGCTAGGCCAAAGGAATGGAGATGGCGGGAAGGGCAGGGAAGCCGACACGAGCAAAGCGTGCGGAAACGGCATCATAAGTGGGACCGCACCGCTCAACAGATTCCCTGGACCGCTGAAACGCCGGAAGATTCAACCGGAATCACGATTGTCGATCCGCGGAACGCAAACTGCTAGAATCGACGAGAGCCTGAGGCGGCGACCGCGATTTTCGGTCGCAATGACGGCGAGAAGATCCTGAATTGGTCTGGTTTTTCGCACACCTGTGCAGGTTGCCTCAGCATCCTTGTGTTTTCTCTTGCTATCGGAGTTGGTCACAGTGCGAGGAAAGGTAGATTGCTTTGGGCGAACCGACGTCGGCTGTGTCCGCGAATCGAACCAGGACCAGTTTCTGATTGCCGATCTGAGAAAATCGATCGTCATCCACCATTCGAGCTTGGGCTACGACCATCAGACGCAATTCTCAGGTGACTCGCGCGCCAAGTTGTTCATCGTGGCCGACGGCATGGGTGGTTATGAAGGAGGGGAAAGAGCGAGTTGGATGGCGGTGGAAGGAGTCATTCAATACATGTTGACCAATCTCCACTGGCCGATCAGCTGTGCGATCAGCCACCAAGAGCATTTCTTTCGCGGTCTCCATTCCGCTCTGGAGTATTCCGAGAAGCAAATTCGCAGCGCGGCCGAGCTCTACCCCTCACAGAATCGAATGGGGACCACACTCACGATGGCCTGGGTGGTCTGGCCGACCGTTTACCTGGTGCATGTTGGCGACAGCCGCGCGTATCTGTATCGCGACGGCAAACTGCAACTACTTTCACACGACCAAACGCTTGCCCAAGCCCTCGCCGACAATGGCGTGATCGATCCTGCGGAGGTCGAGAACCATCGTTTCAACCATGTTCTGGTCAGCGCCCTGGGGTGCACCTCGAACATGGAACCGTTTTGCGGCAGGCACGAGCTAGAGCCCAACGACAAGCTGATGATCTGTAGCGACGGTCTTACCAAACACCTCAGTGATCGCGAGCTTGCTCAAATCCTTTCTCGAGATGACCCCGCCGAAATGGCGTGCAACCGTTTGGTCGAGAGCGCCAAAGAGGCTGGCGGCTCGGACAATATCACGGTCGTGTTGGCAAAGTTCCTCAGCCAACTCGTCGATCCAGATTCGATTGAAGCTACCGCGGTGGACGTCGAAGCCGAATCTGAAATCAGCTAGCGATCGTCGCACACGGCTCCACCAGCCGTATCACGTGGATGATTGTCGTGCAAACGGCGTCGATGCAAGGCGAGCCTTGCCTTCCTCCCAGACGCCAGACTCCGTTTTGCCGGCGGTGCAGCGGTGTTGGCTTCGTCGACCCGCCGTTTTCGGGAATTCTTGCCCCCAACGATTGACCGGGAGCCTCGAAGGGAGGACAATCGCTTCCCCCCTACGGGGGTCCGTCTTTTTTCCAGTGGTTCGCTGGATAGCAAACGGAATCGCGGTAACCCGATCGCCACCGAGAGGAGTCTCCGATGAACCATGTTCGCTCACGCCGTCGACGCTTGCCAAGAGTCCAGTCGCTCGAGCCAAGACACCTGCTCTCCGCCGATATTGGTGGTGGTCACCCCTCGGCGGGAGACACCTCCGAGGGGTCAAGTTCGCAAGAAGTGGCAGAGTTTCTGTTTGGGCCAACCGTCGAGTTCAAGCTTGAGGTCACGCAGAACGGCCAGTCGATTCTGGATGCGAACCGGACCTTCAACGTCAATGTTGGAGAGCGGTTTGATCTGGAGCTTCTCTACAGTGACCTACGGGACCCATCGCAGCGGGCTGGATTAAGCGGTTTCGCGGCCAAGATATTGTCGAGCATGCCCTCCACGTTTCGGCCGGTGGTGCGGGAGCGACAGATTTTCGATTTCGGTGATCAGTTTTCGGCAGTCACGGGGGGCTCGCTCGTAGTCGGTCTCGAGGGAAGCTCCAACACTTCCGTGATCGATGCTGCGGCATTGATGGCCGACACGAGGCAAGCGTTTGCCAGTGCCGCCGAGGCGGTGATGGGATCGCCCAGCGGCTCGGTGCAGACTGAGTTCTTTGACAATCCGTTCTTCGTAACCTTCGATTTTTTGGATGAAGGTCTGGCGTTCGCAGACATCCCCAATTTGACGATCGACACATCGGGGCTGACCGGTGCCTCGGTGTCCTCGTCCTTCACTGAGGTACCGCCGTTTATCGACGGGGATCCAAGCAAAGGAGTCAATCCAGCGACCTTTCGCACCGCCATCGATTTTCATAGTCGGTCGCTCAATGACCTTCAGTTCTATTCGACGATCGGCGGCGGTGGTATCTATGTTCCTGATAGTGTTGAGGTGTTCCGAGACCTGATTGGCTTTGGTCCTTTCTCAAAGACGATCACGATGTTTGCAGCAGACAACGCCATTGCGTTCACGGGTACTGATTTCGAAGCTTTGAGCATTCGGGTCGAAGCGATCCAGGAAGCTTCCAACGTTGATTTCACCGTTGCCCCGGCTGACAATTCAGGAGAAAGTTTCGTCTACGTTTACGACACGTTTGATCAGGTCCCGCCCGATCAACTGGTGTTCGATCTTGATGACGATCCGTCTATTCCCGGAGACGATCGATACGCTCTGGTCACTGGCAACTTTGGCGCGGTCGCACTTCCTCCGTTCCAAAACCCCGTGAATCGTTTCGATGTCAATAACGACGGGAGCTTCGGAGGGACCGATGCGACTGCCCTTGATCGCGGAGCTAAACAATCGGGAGATCAGTTCTCCGGACGGTACGCTTCCGGATCCTCCTCCCGACCCCATCGTCAACTACATCGATGTAAATGGCGACAACCTGTTCACGCAGGATGACCTTGATGACGTGTTGGAAGCACTCGGACTGATCGATTTCGGTGACGCACCGAGTGCCGCGCAGTCGGGTTTTGCCTCGAGTTACCCGACCTTGCTGGCCGACGATGGAGCTCGCCACATCTCGACCGGTTTGCAGCTGGGAAGTGATATCAGCCCGGAAACGGACGGCATACCGGATCCCGATGCCAATGGGGACGACGCGGATGACGGGATCAAGTTTTTGACAGAGATTTCGACGAGCAGTTCAACCGCCGATCTCGAGATCACGGCGAGCGAAGCGGGAAAGGTCGATGCCTGGATCGATTTCAACCGCGACGGCGACTGGCTCGACGCGGGTGAGCAGATCTTTGATGACTTGGCTGTCGCCGCGGGCACCAGCATGCATTCGTTTGCGATTTCGGACTCGATCATGGCGGGTACGACCTTCGCTCGGTTTCGCCTGAGCACCGCTGGCGTTGCCGGGCCGACCGGTCGCGCACCCGACGGAGAAGTCGAGGACTATTCGATCGTCGTCACAGAAGTTAGCAGCGACCCTCGGAATCCCGTTGTCAACATCAGCGGTTCGGCAACGATCATCAACGTCGGTGGCAGTGTGGTCATCACCAATGGCGGCGGCGAAGTCTTCAATCGGCCTTTGGACCAACTCGATACACTCACCGTCCTCGGTTCGGCCGAGCCTGACACGATCACCTATGACCAGAGCGGCGGCACTATTGTCCCGTCGCTCGGATTGAAAATCGACGGAGACGAAGGTTTCAATACCTTGGTCATTGTTGGCGGTGCTCATATCGATGCGGCCCCCGGGGGAAAGGTGACCCTATTGAATCTGCAAATGCTTGACCTGAGCGGGCCCGATGAATCCTCCGTCAAGCTGGACTCGAATGTCGCCAGCGCGCTGGCGAACGGATTGGATTCGATACAGTTCTGGGGGAACGCCGACGACCGACTCTACTTTGCCGATGCGGAGGATTGGCGGATGGGGGATCCGATTGTCGACGGCAGCCTGTTCTTGCCGACTATTATCCATCCGGGAAGCGGAATCCAAATCATCGCCGACGTACCGAATTTCTTCACCAATCTGATCGACGAGAGTGACATCAATAACGATGGGAAGGTCTCGTCGCTCGATGCGCTGGCGATCATCATCGAATTGAGCCGTCGCGTCTATTCGGTCGCGGAGGTTGGAACGGTGGTCGACCCGACCGGACTGGATCCTTGGCCTAGCAACTATGGCGACCAGAGCCGCGACGACAAGATTACCGCGCTCGATGCGCTGCGAATCATCAACGACCTCGCGCGACGGGCGCTACAAGAAGCCGAGCTCTACCCAGTAGCGAGCGATTTCCTTGATGGTGACCGTGACTCGGAACGCACGATCGCCCATGCCCCGCCGAGTCTGGATACCCAGCAACGCTCAGCGAAGCAAACCGCCTCAACTGCGGAATGGTTACCCCCGGCAGCCGAGGCTCAAGTGGCGACCGCTAGCGATCCAAATGCGCGAGAAAGCACACTCGACGAGCGACAGGTCGACGAAGTGCTCTCGAGTCAGTCGTGTGACTTGCTACTGATTTAGAGCTTACCCCCAAGGACGCTCAGCTCAATTAGCAGTTCAGTTGAGCGTCTGCCTACTTTTTCGCGACACCCAACTCGGCTAGTTTCGCTGCGATGTCCTTGCCGTGGTTCTCGGTCTTGACCGACTTGTCGACGTACAAGACTTTGCCGTCTTTGCCGATGTAGTAGGTCCAGCGGTTGGTGACGCCGCGATCGTTCAGGCACCCGAACGCCTCGGAAACCGTCTTTTCGGGATCGCTCAGGATCGGGTAGTCCAACTCGAGACTCTTGGCGAACTCGGTGTTCTTGTCGACATCATCAACACTCGCCGTGAAGTAAGCCACGTTGTAATCGCGAAGCAGATCACCGTTTTCACGCATCGACTTGCATTCCTTCGTGCAGCCACCGGTGAACGCCTTGGGGAACCATGCGATCACGACGACTTGCTTTCCCTTGAACTGATCGCTCGAGTAGGTCTTGCCGTCACTGCCTTTCAACTCAAAGGCAGGCGCGTCGTCACCGACGGCAACCTCACCCTGCGCGGCAGGCACAACGGCCAGACAAAACGCCAACGACAACGCACCGACCAACCAAGTCGAATTTCTCATCACGACACCAGCTTTCGCTCAATACGAGACAACAGGAACGGGAATTAGTGGTTCTTCAGGTAGGTCATGCTCTCGCGAATGCTTTCCAGCGGATTGGGCGAGAAATCCTGCTCAACATGGCAGAGCTCCACGCCTGCTTCCTGGCCAGCTTCCACAATCGGCACCATGTCGATCACGCCATCGCCCAATTCTTCGAATGCTTCCGGAGGGATCGAACCGTAGTTGGGCGTTTTGATCGATTTGTTCAAGTCCTTGAGGTGCAACTGAGAGACACGACCTTTCAATGAGCGAATCAGCTCCGAGGGATCCTTTCCACCAACCTGAACCCAGAACACGTCGACCTCAAACTTCATGTCAGGCGAAAACTCCTTGACCATCACATCGAACCCGCACTGCTCACCTTCCTTCGGTTCGAACTCGAAGGCGTGATTGTGATAAGCGAGTTGAATGCCGGCTTGCTTGGACTTCTCGGCAGCCTGATTGAATCGTTCGCACAACCTTCGGTAGTCATCGAGGTTTCCCCGAACCTCGGCTTGAAGGTAGGGGATCACCAGGTGCGATAGCCCGGCGTCATGCGCCGCCTCCACGATCGACTCGAACGATGGCACATCCTTACGAGTCGGATCAATCACCGAATCCCATGCGAAATGCGAAGAGTTGATTTCCATGCCGCAGTCGCGAGCCGCATCGATCATCGGCTTGGCATTCGGGAACCCGTACGGCTCGACCTGCTTGTAACCCGCGTCGGCGACCGCCTTGATCGTCGACTGAACGTCCGAATCGATCTGGTTGCGCAACGTGTAAAGCTGGATGCCGATTTCGCTGCGATAGTGCTCCATCGCGCGATCAGACTTCTTGCCAGCCTTCACATCTTCGAGCGCGAAAACCATTCGGGAACGCAACTCGGCCAGCGCTACGGTCAATGCCGCGGTGGTACCAATGAACTCACGTCGTTTCATCACACGCCTCATCAAAAATAGGCCCCGCAAAACCGATGGGGCGTTTGGATCAAAATGCGGTCCACAGTATACAACAAAGGATCACGCGCGGTCACAATGGTCAGCCCGAACCTCGAAATAGACGGAACGCCGGTGCCCGCCACTCATCCCTTGCAATTTCCCCACCATACCTTTGCACCCGACGAGATTCGTGGGCTGTGCGAGATCGTGCCTGCCAAGTCGGCAACCATTTCGATCGATCCACTGACCGGCGTCCTTCCCCGTCCTTCCGAGCTACTCCGCCGGAGTGGGGTACAGTCGATCGTGTTGATTCACGGCACCTTTGCCGGCAACGACATCGCCGGACTGGTGCGGGAGATCGCCCGTTTCTCGCCCGTCTCGGCGCGGCGACTACGTGAACTTAGCAAACATTGGTTTGACGAGTTGATTGGTGAGGTAGGCAACTACACGCAGGCGTACGCCGACTGCCTTTCCAAACTGATCAACACTGGCGACACGCCCATTCCAGTGCATTGTTTTCAGTGGTCGGGTGAAAACCATCACTTGGGACGAGCCGACGGTGTGATGTCGCTGATCGAAACGATCGACGGGTTAGCTGAGACGCACGGTCCCGGCGGCCGAATCTTGACGATGGCTCATAGCCACGGTGGCAACCTGCTCGCGATGCTGTCTCAAATTGTTGGGTCCGACCGTGCGACGGTCGAAGCGTTTTTTGAGCAGACGAAGCTGCATTACCACAGTCCGATCCGCGGCAAGAGCGACCTGCAGGCCTGGCTGCGCGTGAAAGAGAGATTGCTGGCTAGTCGCAGTTTCCCAGCCATCGACGTCGCAACGTTTGGAACCCCGCTGCGCTATCGATGGAACCGAAACGTCTGTCCCAGTTTGCTACACTTCGTCCAACATCGAAGTCTCGACCCAAGCGCGCCCACCAAGGCGGTTTTTCCGCGATCGATGCAGGAGCTTTACGACGCCGTTGCGGGAGACTACGTCCAACATCTCGGAATCGCGGGCACCGATTTTCTGCCATCGGTTTTCGCGTGGCGTGATTGGGTGGTCGAACATCGCATGCAACGGATGTTCGAATCCACCGCTCGTCGTCGCGACCTGTGGAAGAAACTGATGATCGGCAGGCGAGAATCCTGCGACGGGATCACGCTGTTGATTGATTACTCCCTCGACGACAACGAATGGTACCGCAAGCTGATTGGACACGGTGTCTATACCTGCCGGCAATGGCTGCCGTTCCATCTGCACGAAATCACCGAGCGGTTTTACGCGTGACCGTGCCTCTCCGAGGCTCCGGACTCTTCGTCTCGGAGAGACGAAGCTACAATCCTCGTCAGGACAACTCCGCGGCGAGTTGCTCGCGAAATATCTTGCTGTTGTGGCGGATGTCGACTGGTAAAGGTTGATCTCGAAGGATGATTTCTTCGATGCGTCGCGTCAGCGGGTTTCGCGAAGCGAGTTCCAACAATTCAGCTCGTAGCGATTCTTTTTCGGCGTCCGAGCGCGGCATCCGTTCCGGATACGTTTCGACCAGGATGACCGGCCGTTGATCCGGACGAGTGCCTCGCCCCACCAGTGCCGAACGGTAAACCGCATCGTGTGCATTGAAGATCGCTTCACAGGGAACCGTGAACAGCGTGCGGTCTTTCATCGTGACGCGATGGGACTTGCGACCACAAAACCAAAAGCGATCCCGATGATCCAAGTAACCGCAATCGCCCATGCGATGCCAGATGCGATCGCCATCGGCAACCTTGTGCATGGCGTTCTGATCGGCTCTTACCACATATTGGTCGGTTACCATCGGACCGCTGACCATCAACTCACCGATCTTACCGCGAGGCATTTCTCTCGTTTCATCGATGTCGGCGATCGGCCCATCGTCGATTTCGATCACGCGCCACTCGACACCTTCGAAACGCGTTCCCACACAAGTGCCTTTTCCTTTCGCTGAGGCGGGGCCCGTTTCGGAAATGATCTCACGCGATTCGATGGAGGCGATTGGCAACGCCTCCGTAGCACCGTACGGCGTCAAAATGTTGGCCTCGGGATGAATCAGCTTGCGAAGTTCGATCAGGGTCGACGCAGGGACCGGGGCACCGGCCGAGAGAATTCGTCGCAGCGTGGGAAAGGGCTGCTCCAAACCGTTCGCCTGCGACCAGCGAACGACACGGTTCCAAAGCGCTGGCGACCCGAAAGCCTGGTCGACCTCCCACTGTGCCGCCGCTTCGACCAGCCGAGCCGGATTGACGTCGGCCGGACGCGTTGGGTCCATGTCCGGGATGATCGTCGTCACTCCCATCACGGCGTCGAACAGACCGAACAAGGGAAAACATGCGAGATCGCGCGAGCCGCGATGGATATCGTAGCGCTCTCGTATCCGATCGATTTGGGCATGAAAGGTGCCGTGCGTATAGAGAACGCCCTTGGGCGGACCCGTACTGCCAGTGGTGAAAATCACCGCGGCAGGATCGCTGCGTTCGATTCGAGGCAACTCGACACCCGCGAACTGGGACATGCCTGCGGCAATTGTCTGCTCCAAGGTCTGGCCGCCCCAAAGCCAGCGCCTTCCCACGGTGACATTCCATTTCGCGTTGGGGAATTGACGACGCAGCAAACTGCGGATCGCTTGCGCTTTGGGGATGCCCACGAAACCATCCGGTTTGGCGTCGCGGAGACACTGGATCAAGTGACTTCGCCCGATCCCAGGGTCGACCAGGACGACGACGACACCCGCCTTCAACAGCGCAAACACCAACTCGATAAAACGCGAACCGAACGGGACCAACATCGCCAGCCGCATCCCCGGTTGGACACCCCAGCCGATCAATCCACGGGCGATCGCCTCACTCCGCTGATCGAGATTGCCAAAGGTTGTCAGCGCATAGCTTCGAGCGCCATCGGGCTGAGGCGGACCATCGGGTTCAGCGATCGCAATCGCGCCCGGAGCTAAAGCCGCCACGACGCGGAGACGTGCGGCGACGTTCCCGTCTATCTTGTCTGCGGACATCAGCCAACGGCTCCCACGACGGGGGAAGCTTCGCGGATCAACAGGCTGACGATTCGTTTGGCGATCGAATCCCCGATCACACGCTGAGCTCCCTTCCAGCCCGGAATCGCATTGACTTCCACCACCCTTGGCGCTTCGTGATCACAATCAATCAGATCGACTGCGGCAAAGCTCAGCCCCATGTCATCGCATATACGACGGGCCATCGATCGCTCGGCGTCACTCACCGCAATCGCTTCGCAGTGGCCGCCGCTGGAGACATTGGTGCGAAAATCGTGCAGGCTGGTGCGACGAACACCAAGCACGTCCTCCCCGATCACCAGTAGCCGCGTGTCTCTGCCGCCGGGCGGGACGAATCGCTGCAGATAGAGAACCGCGTCAAGATTCTCGAGCGTTGAAAACGTGTACCAGGCCAGCTCGGGATCGCGAACTCGCATCACCCCTCGACCTTCGCCACCAAACACCGGCTTGACCACACAGTCGCCTCCCAGAGCTCGAAAGGCATCGATCGCCTCGCTCCGCGACTGCACGACCATGGTCTCGGGCACCCGATAACCGAGGCTGGCGACTCGCCCGAGCGTTGCAAACTTGTCGATGGCGATTTCCAACCCGCGCGGTGGATTCACCATCGGAAGCGTGTGCCTGACTGCCAGGCTACTCGACGAGTAGGTTTGCGATGACAACGCGTGCAGCGAGGCCAATCGGAACGTGATCTGTTCGAGCGATCCCGCCGGCATCGTGCGAGTCAGCACGACATCAAAATCGCTGAGCATCCCCGCTTCGCACTCGACACGCGTGCCATGATCGCTGACCGAGGCCCGCAGCGATTCATAGGTTGCGATCGCAAGCCGGCAACGAAGCGCAGCGGCAGCTTCGCGAAGCTGACTTGCGTGCCAGCCTTCTCCGGCACCGAGACAAAGAATGCGAGTTCCGGTCATGAAAGAAACGACTGGCGTAAAATCTCCGGCTCGACGCGGCCCGAAGTCCACGTTCGTCCGCTTCTCAGATTGTGGATCGTGACAATCGCCGGGCTGAACAGCAACGGATCGACCTTGTAGAAATCGTAGTCGTATTGCTTGAACACCTTCGCAAACGGCTGGCCATGGTCGCTCGATGCGCCGCTGGGAACGTTTGCGATCACCGACTCGATCGCTTCGTCGTCGTGATCGATCCAAAGGGCGACCGTGGCACCATAGAGCATCGCATCATTGGTTCGGCCGATCCCTTGAATGGTGTCCCCCGGTTTGGCTGGGGGTGGCAGCGGGGCACAGCCGGTGGCCGACACGATGGTTCGCACGTCAAAGTGCAACTCGTGCAGCTTGTGCATGGCGGTTTCGACACTCCGCGCCACGACCTGCAGACTTCCCGCGATCGACGTGCTTGGTGCAATGGCCAGGTGAATCGCTTCGGACTCCACGCCGCAATCCTCTGCGATCGCCTTCACGGCGGACTCGGTTGGCAGCTTGTCGGCCTCGAGCACCCCGGTGATCGGCTGGGCAGGTTCGAGCAGTTGCAATTCCTTCAGCACGTCCTCGCGACCGCGGACCATCCGCATCGGTCCGCTGCCCATCGCAAAGAAGTCCTCGCTGGTGACGGGCCACCCGGCGTACTGACAGCCCAAGCATGCGACCAGCGGATCGTCGGTTTGAACGAACACAGCTTGATGGCTGGCCAATCGCTCGAAATCAGCCGGCAGCAGCGATAACTGGGCGCGATCGCCCAGGCAAAGTCTGGCGAGCAACACCCCCGCCGCGAGGCTACCACGACAATCCACACCGGCATCGATCACGTGGGCACCACCAATCACCGTCGACCGACACCCCAGCTCCGCGAGTTGGTCCTGAGCCTGAAGAAACAATCGTTGCGCGAGTTGATTGGACATGGGCAAATGGTCGTGAAAAACTCGGGAGATGTCTAGCGGTCGCCGCCGTCGCTGTCGCGAGCCGCTTCAAAGCTGGTGATGCCCTGGCCGATCCCCCCACCAAATACCCCTGCCCAATCTTGGCTCGATGAGTCATCCTGAGGGTGCGTTTCCAAGATCTCTTTTCCGACCGATCGATCATGCAACTGAGCATCATCCCCTACCCGCACCCCACCTTGCGGGTTCGCAGCAAGCCCATCCGCCGCGTTGATCAGGAGCTCCGTGATCTCGTCGCTCAAATGCTCGATTTGATGTACGAGGCGGAAGGAGTCGGCCTGGCCGCCAATCAAGTCAATCTGCCGCTGCGTCTGTTCGTCGCCAATCCGTCGGGCGAACGAGGCGAGGGTGAGGAACTGGTGCTGATCAATCCCGAATTGCAAATGCCGAAAGGAAACGAAACCAGTCAGGAAGGATGCCTTAGCTTGCCCGGTTTGTACGGCCAAGTGATACGCCCCAAATCGATCCGTGTCAGCGCCTACGACCTGAGCGGGAATCCAATCGAACGAGTCGTCGACGGTTTCTTGGCGCGAGTACTACAGCACGAGAATGATCATCTAGATGGTGTGCTCTTCTTCGACCGCATGACCGAGGAAGCGAGACGCGATCTGGACGAACGGCTTGCAGAAATGGAAACCGTCTTCGCGTCGAAGCAAAACTCCGGAGGGATTCCCCCCAATGATGAGCTGATCGCGAGACTCGATCAGTGGTATGACAAGTATTGCTAGTCGGAACCGTACGTTAGCCTTTCCAGGCTGACTTCCCATTCCTCCAAAGCATGTCAGGCTGGAAAGCCCGACGTACGTTGCGAGCTACTTTTGATGCCCGACGATTCTGAAACACATCGCCCGCTCCGGCTCGTTTTGATGGGGACCGGTCCGTTTGCGGTGCCATCGTTCGAAGCCCTTCGCGAGGCCGGTCACGAGATCGCTTGTGTCGTCACGCGCCCCCAGCCTCCCGTCAAGAGCCGTCGTGGACCTCCCCCCTCACCGGTGCGCGCTTGGGCCGAGTCGCATGCGTTGACGATCTACGATCCCGAAAGCATCAACACCGACGAGTCAATTTCCGAACTTCGCAAGCTGAGCCCCGCTTTGCTTGTAGTCTGTGACTACGGCCAGATTCTCAAGCCGGCCGCTCTGGAAGTGGCCAGACTCGGTGGGATCAATTTGCATGGATCGCTACTGCCTAAATATCGTGGTGCCGCACCGGTTCAGTGGGCGATGCTCTGCGGCGACGAGGTCACCGGCGTCTCGGTGATCCACATGACGCCACGTCTCGATGGCGGTCCCGTGGTCACGACGCGGAGTACACCGATCCGCGACGACGAGACGGCCGGCGAACTCGAAGAGCGGCTGTCAGACATCGGCGTCGACGCGACCTTGGAAGCGGTCGACCTGATTGCCCGATGGGACGGCCAATCCACACTCGGGCTGATGCAGGATCGCTCGCAAGTCACCAAGGCGCCGCGGCTGCAAAAGGCCGATGCGGAAATCGATTGGAATCGAACGGCTCGGGAGATCGACTGCCATGTCCGAGGCATGCAGCCTTGGCCCGTCGCCTTCACGCATTTCCCGTTGCCCGACGGGAAGCCGCCGGTACGACTGGCGATCAAGGAAATCAGGATCCTCGAGCAAGATTCCGCACCGTTTTCCGCGGGGCAGATCGTGTCCGCGCCAACGCTCGTCGTTGCCACGGCGGATCGGCTCGTCGAGATCGTGCGATTACAACCGGCCGGCAAGCGCGAGATGTCGGGAGAGGACTTTCTCCGGGGCCATCGGCCATCCGAGGGGACAAGACTGGTCAAAGCGTAGACGGAGCCTTCGATCTGAGCGATGATCGTTAGCCGGACGGCCCCGACTTTACCTCGTACCGCAGCACTTACGGCAGGCGAGTCTCTCCGAGGCTGTGAACAAATTGAACCGCGGTGAATTACTGTAGGCGAGTCTCTCCGAGACTCGCACGAAACGCAGCAAAGCTGCGGGTGTCCGCCTTGGAAAGGCGGACCTACAGTAGCAACCCCAATATCTTCACAGCCTCTCCGAGACTCGCACGAAACGCAGGAAAGCTGCGGGTGTCCGCCTTGGAAAGGCGGACCTACAGTAGCAACCCCAATATCTTCACAGCCTCTCCGAGACTCGCGCACTGACGCAGTGAACTGCGGTGTCAGCCTCGGAGAGGCTGATCTACAGTACGCCGCCGGCAGACTGCCAACGCGCAGCGGCTAGGTTAGCCTTGTTCACTCGATCACCTGTCAACCAATAGAGGCAAGACTCGGATGCGTTCTCTGACAACAGCGATGCTGACATTGACGATCGTGTGGCTGACCGCGAGCACTTGCCTCGCTCAAAAACAACCTTATCACACTGCCGAAGAGCCGCTTCCGCCGATCGAAGCAGCCCAGACGATGCGCGTCCCCGAGGGGTTTCGCGTGACGCTCTTTGCCGGCGAGCCAGACGTCATGCAGCCGATCGCATTTTGCGTCGACGATACCTCACGACTGTGGGTTGCCGAGGCGTACAACTATCCCAACCACGGAACCCGGCCGGGCGACCGGATCATCATTCTGGAAGACACCGATGGCGACGGACGGCATGATCGCCGCAAAGTTTTCTACGACGGATTGAATTACGTCAGCGGTATCGAAGTCGGATTCGGCGGCGTCTGGGTGATGTCGCCGCCGTTCATGTACTTCATTGCTGATCGCGATGGCGACGACGTGCCCGACGACAAGCCGCAAGTCTTGCTCGATGGATTTGGCAACCACTGAAAATGCGCACAACATGGCCAATGGGTTTGCCTGGGGACCAGACGGCTGGCTCTACGCAACGCATGGACGAACCAATTGGTCGATGATCGGCAAGCCCGACGAAGATGACTCGCAGCGGCGGCGGTTCGACGGCGGCGTTTGGCGTTATCACCCGGTGCGCCATGTTTGGGAGCCCTATGCGGATGGAACCACCAATCCTTGGGGCATCGACTGGAACGATGTTGGTGACTCGTTCATTTGCAATTGCGTCAATCCCCATGTCTTCCAAGTCATTCAGGGTGCCCACTACGAACCATGGCGAGGACGTGAAAGCAGTCAATTCGCCTATCAGCGGATCGACACCATCGCCGATCATTTGCATTTCGTCGGCCTCAGCAACGTCCGGCAGGGCCTGGGAAGCAGCGAAGAGGATTCAGCCGGCGGTGGCCATGCGCACTGCGGTACGATGATCTATCTGGGTGACAATTTCCCCAGTGAATATCGAAACCAGCTTTTCACCAACAACATTCACGGCCGACGAATCAACCAGGACCTGCTCCACCGCCGCGGATCTGGCTACGTGGCTTCTCACGGCCAGGACCTGATGCGTAGCCAGGATCCCTGGTTCATGGGCGTCACGCTGGCCTACGGTCCGGGCGGCGAAGTCTACGCGAGCGACTGGTCGGACACTGGTGAGTGCCACAGCACGACGAACACGCGACGGCATACCGGGCGAATCTATCGAATCACGTATCTCGATCAACAGATTCCGCGGCCCAATGTGGCACAGCTCAGCAGCGAGGAGCTGGTCGCTCTGCAATTGCATCCGAATGACTGGTGGGTCCGACATGCGCGGCGTTTGCTGCACGAGCGAGCCACCGCGGGCCAGGACATGTCGGGCGTTCATGAAGCTTTGCGGCATATCCTGGACAAAGACCAACGATCGGAAAAACGATTGCGAGCGCTATGGACGCTGCGCGTGACAAACGGTCTGGAACCAGCTTCGCTCGAGCGACTGTTGGGTGATCCGGACGAGTTCATTCGGGGCTGGGCGGTCACGCTCGCCTGCGAAAGCGGTCAAGTCTCGGATCGTGCACTGGCCAAAATGGTGGCACTGGCCGAGCAAGGGGATTCGCCCCGTGTCCGACTCTCGCTTGCTTCGGCGCTCCAGCGGCTTGCTGGCGAAGCGCGCTGGAACCTGGCCGCGGCATTGGCGAGTCGGGGCGATGATGCGACCGATGCCAATCTGCCGTTGATGATCTGGTACGGCATCGAACCGCTGATCGACGAGGACCTGGAGCGATATACCCGATTCGCTGCCGCCACCGCGATTCCGCGAGTCCGTCAGAACATGGCGCGGCGGATCGCATCGCACTCCGAATCGGCTCGGGGATTGACGCTGTTGGTAGAGCAGATCGCAGAAGCGGGGCAGCCATCCATTCAGCGTGATTTGATCGCCGGCATCCTCGAAGGACTGGAAGGACAGCGACACGCCGCGATGCCGCCCAATTGGGGCAAAGCCTACCCGGCGATCGAGCAAAGCGACGATGCTGGAGCTTCGCCGTCAGGGGATCCAGCTGGCCATGACGTTCGACGACCAGGAGGCGATCACGTCACTCCGCCAACTCGCCATGAACCGTGGTGCTCAACCGGAACATCGCCGCCAGGCTGTGGAAGCTTTGTTCGAACATAGCACGGAGGGTTTTGGAGAGGCCCTGATTCAATTGTTGGACGATCCGCAGCTCCGTGGAGAGGCGATTCGAGGACTGGCTCGCTACGATCTCGGTCAAAGTGCGTCGGCGATCTTGTCTCGCTATGCGATGCTGTCGGGCGAAGAAAAGCAGGTGGCGTTGCAAACGTTGGCATCACGCCGTGGAGGAGCCACCGCATTGCTCGACGCAATGGAATCGGGCACGATCGCTCCATCCGACCTGACCGCATTCACCGCGCGGCAGCTCAACGCATTCGATGACGATGCCCTCACCGCAAGGCTCGCTCGGTTGTGGGGAAACGTGCGTGAGACGCCCAGAGATCAGGCGAAACAGATCGAAAGTCTGCAACGTGTTTTGACATCGGAAACGATTGCTCAAGCCGATCTGGGGCGAGGCGAAAAGCTGTTTCAAAAGCACTGCGCAACCTGCCATCGATTCTTTGGTCAGGGCGGCAACGTCGGACCGGATCTCACCGGGGCGCAGCGAACCAACGTGAAGTACCTGCTGGAAAACATCATCGACCCCAGCGCTTCGGTGGCAAAGGAATTCCGGATGCAAATGGTTCAGACCGACGATGGACGGGTACTGACCGGTCTGATCGAGAGTGAATCGGCACAGTCGCTTACGATCGTCAACGCCAACGAAAGGGTCGTCGTTCCCATCGATGAAATCGCGCAGAGGAAAGTCTCGGAGGTTTCCGTGATGCCCAACGGTTTGCTCACCCCGCTGGACGAACGCGAGATCCGGGATCTGTTCGGGTACCTGCAACGATAAGTGCCGTAGGTTAAGCTAGTGTAGCGTCAGCATTTCGTTTTAGGGTTGCTGGCGAAAAGGGGTCAGACACCAAAAACCGGAACGGCCCGAAGGGTGGTTCGCATTTTTGGTGTCTGACCCCTTTTCGCCGATCGTGCACCAGTACGTTAGGCTTTCCAGCCTGACATGCAGAACCCAGAGTCAGCCTGGAAAGGCCGACGTACTGCGATCATTGTGTTCTCTCTTGGAGGCGACGCCAAGTGCAACTGCTTGCTCACGACATCGCGATCCACGCGTTTGTCCCTGACGACGGGAGTGACTCCGCCGCGATCAAGGTGATCCACCGAACCTCGCGTCAGGAAGCGATCAGCAATGATACGGATTCCCAGTGGCATAACTTCCGGAGTGCCCTGTACGAGTTGCTTGCCTTGATGAATCCAAACCCCGATCACATTCCGGTGCCCAAGCTGGTCTTGTTTGACCACGTGCGAGTGAGGCTGCCGCAGTCCGTTCACGAAGGGCAAGTCACGCGTTTGTCCTGGGACTTTACCCGGTCGGAATGGCAATACTATGTGCAGTGCCCGAAGGAAGTCGTTTCGACATGGTACATTGGTGCCGACCTGTTTTGGCTCGATCAAGACGACGACGAGGTTTGAGTCTGCAACGGATGGTTTCTTGCCTGCCCTGTTCGTTCCTACCGAGTTCTTGCTTGCCCAATTCTTTCTTGCCTGGCGAATCCCCTTTCACTCCCACAATACCAATGAGAATCCGACCCAACTTCTGGACGTTCCCAGTTCTGCTCGCCGCGGTACTGCTGGTCAATGGACTCGCCGCGGGGAAGGCGATCGCTCAAAGCGACTCCCCTAATATCGTGTTGATCATTTCGGATGATCAGGCATGGAATGACTACGGTTTCATGGGTCACGATGCGATCAAAACGCCGCATCTGGACAAACTTGCCCGCGAGGGAGTGCTGTTTCGCCGCGGATATGTACCGACCGCGCTCTGCCGACCGTCACTGATGACGTTATTGACCGGACACTATGCGTCGGTTCATGGTGTGACTGGGAATGATCCCTCCCCGAAACACGCGGCACCCAATTCGCAAGCTTACAACGATCAGCGGGCAAAGCTGATCTCCTACCTGGATCGATTCGATACCCTTCCGGAACTGCTTGGACGCCGCGGCTACCTCAGTCATCAAAGTGGCAAACTTTGGGAAGGCAGCTATCAGCATGCTGGATTCACGCATGGAATGACACGCGGATTCCCGGAACAGGGCGGTCGGCACGGCGACGATGGACTCAAGATTGGTCGTGAAGGAATGGAGCCGATCGCGACGTTTCTCGATCATGCCGTTGCCGAAAAGAAGCCGTTCTTTCTGTGGTATGCACCGTTCCTGCCGCACTCGCCACACAATCCGCCCGAGCGATTGCTGAAGAAGTATCAAACGGCGGATCGGCCGCTGAGCGTTGCCAAGTATTACGCCATGTGCGAGTGGTTCGACGAAACCTGCGGCGAGTTGGTCGATATGCTCGACGCCAAAGGGGTCGGCGACAACACGCTGATCGTTTACGTGACCGACAACGGTTGGATCCAAGATCCGGCGAGCAACGGTTATGCGCCGCGATCGAAACAGACACCGTACGAGGGTGGAATCCGCACCCCGATTTTCTTTCATTGGCCAAAGCGGCTCGCCGCGGCCGATCGGCCCGAGCTCGTTAGCAGTATCGATATTGTGCCGACGATTCTGGCGGCTGCGGGCGCCGAGACGCCAGCGGGACTCCCGGGGCTGAATCTCCTCCCCAATCTTGAAACGGGGAATCCGATTCCTCGTGAGCGGATTTTTGGCGAAGGCTTTGCCCACGACATCGCCGACGTGGACGAGCCCGAGGCCTCCCTGCTTTACCGCTGGTGCATCGAGGGCAAGTGGAAGCTGCTGCTGACGTACGACGGCGAGGTCAATCGTTACGCCAGCTCTCACCCGCGAAGCGAGAAGCGGCCACAGCTGTTCGATTTGATGGCGGATCCGAACGAGACCCAAAACGTGGCCGCGCAGCACCCGGAAATCGTGGCCAAATTGGCCAACGCGATCGACCAGTGGTACCCCGTCAAGAAGCGAAAGACGATCACCGTCTTTCAGTAGCGGATGCACGTGAGTTGCCAACCCGGGTCAATGTTGCCGACCTCGGTCGAGGCAGCAACCACTCGATTTTGCGGCGGCCCCGAGTCACGATCGACGACCGAGTTCGGAAAGTTTTTTTTCGTCGATCGGTAATTCTTTGATTCCACAGAACCGAGCGTGAGCAGCCTTCGGGCGGTTGCCACGATCGTGTTCCAGCCACAGCTTCTCTCGGAATGTACTTGGATCAGGGGAATGCCTTGCTTGGGCAGGACCTGACGCGATCGGTCAAAAAAGTGGCACGCGTCTTGCATAAGTGTTAGTCTCAACGAACGTGCCAATATCTCCTCTCTCCAATTCAAAGGTAATCCTACTGTGTTTAGTAGTTTCCGATCTCTCTTGAAGACATCCGTCGTCGCCGCCGTGCTGCTTGGTTCGCTGGTGGGCCAGGTGTCTGCTGACGACGTCGCAACCGATGTAAAACCGAAAGCCAACCCAAAGTTAATGGTGCGGGACCAGCGTCCAGACACATCCCGAGGCTGGATGGTCTTTTCCAAGGCGAGTTACTGGCCGCTCTGTTTTGAATCGCTCGACCGAATCAAAGAGGCGAAGGAGCTGATTGGTAGCGACGACAAGGAGCAAGCCGCGGACAGCTTCGACAAGTGCGCCGCTTGGCTGAACCTGGCTGCTTCGGCGGCAATGACCGATGGCACCGCCGGGATCACCGAGGCGGCGGAACTTTTTCAGGATGCCGCCAACGCCTATCGCGAGGGAACGCCTTGGAGCTGACGCCGAGCTCACCGACCTGACCACCCTTGGACTGGTTGCCATGGCAAAATCTCACGTACTCCGCGCCGAAGCACCCGATCTTGACTTCAAAACGAACAAGCCGGCCCAGAAGGCGGCGACCAAAGCGAAGTCGGACGAAGTCAAGGAAATTGAAAAGGAAATTGCACAGGAAAGGCTTGCCCTAGCAATCGCGCAGTACCGCTACGACGCCATCGAGTCTCAGCGACATCTGAATGTGGCCCGAGACTACCTTGAGGAAGCTGCTACCGAAGGGAACTTCACCTTGGACCCGTCACTCGATTCGCCCGTTCCGGAGCTTACCGGTACCACCGCAGCGGAAATGGCCGACTATGTCGCAGATGAAGTGCGTCCTCGAGTTAATTGCCATGAAGAGTTTCATCGCTGTCAAGCGGAAGGAACTGCTCACGAAACTGAGCCAAAGGCTGTAACGATCCCTGTTTGGGAAATGGCGACTTCAAGGATCAACATGATCTAAGTACAAGCCTAATCGTGACTTGCAATTGGGAGCACGGGTTGGATGTTGATGCCGCCCGTTGGCATACAAGCACGACGCGCCCGCGAGTGTGTTTCCGGTTTTCAACGCTTTGACGGACGAGATTGCCCATATCCCTGGGACTCACTCGCTGGCGCGTCGTGCTTGGATTTAGGGTGCTTGCCGTGGTGGATTTGGGAGGCATGCTTCGCGATTCGCTGGGTGTCCCATCCACCCCCCTCTCCAGCTTGCCAGCGCTGGAATGACGGCGATTTGCGGCCTTTAGGGCATTTCCAAAAGTCGTTCTGCTTCCGTCGAAATACCGGGTTCGTGAAATGGCGGAGGGACCGTACAATCTCCCGTTGTTTCCAAACAGTCCAACGAGAGATGACGAAGCGAACAGCATGAGCACCGCACCGGCACCTATAGCCAAAAAACAGGCGACCGCATCGATCATCGGGATCGGAACGAGCGTGCCTCACTTTCAAGTCGACTGCAGTACCAGCGCCAAGTTTGCATCCCAGACGTCCTGCGTCGATCCGGAGCATGCTCGCAAGGTGAACGTGCTTTACCGACGCACGGGAATCGACACTCGGGGCAGCGTCCTTCTGGCTGAAACCCCAGGCGAGGAGGCGACCAACGAATTCTATCCACCAGCGGCCGATCAGCATGATCGCGGGCCTTCCACCGAGCGACGCAATGATCGCTATGGCAAAGAAGCACCGGAACTGGCCTTTCGCGCCGCAGCCGCCGCTTTGGCGTCGAGCGGATTAGCTGCCGACGAGATCACGCACTTGATCACCGTGACTTGTACCGGTTTCAATGCTCCGGGAATCGACATCGCCCTGATCGATCGGCTGGGGTTGCCGCGAACGACGGAGCGAATCCAGGTTGGCTTCATGGGATGCCACGCCGCGATCAACGGGCTGCGAACCGCACGAGGCTTGGTGGCCGCTAACCCGGAAGCCAAGGTCTTGCTTTGCTGCGTCGAACTCTGCAGCTTGCATTTTCAATACGGCGATGACACCGACTTGATTGTCAGCAACGCGTTGTTCGCCGATGGCGCTGCGGCGATGGTGATCGGTCATGGGACAGGGGCTGGCGAAGATTCCGATTCGACGATGTGCTCGACGACGGAATTGGGCAGGGCCGAAGCGACTGGTTCCTGTTTGATTCCCGACAGCCGCGATGCGATGACCTGGCGGATCGGTGACCACGGCTACCTGATGACATTGTCGGCGCAAGTCCCCGGTTTGATCGAACAACACTTGGAATCGTTCCTCACCGATTGGCTGGCGGCACAGGGGGAATCGCTCGAATCGATTGGCGGCTGGGCCGCGCATCCCGGCGGATCAAGAATTCTGTCCTCCGTCGAATCCGCATTGAAGCTCGACGCCGAAGCGCTCAGCATTTCTCGGTCTGTTCTTGCAAATCATGGCAACATGTCCTCAGCGACGATGCTGTTCATCCTGGAACGCTTCGCAGCCGAGTCGATCCCGAAACCCTGGCTGATGCTTGGCTTCGGTCCTGGCTTGGAAATCGAAGTCGCTTTGATTCGGTAACGTTCCAACACGCTGATTCGGTAGGCCTGGCCTGCAATCCATCCACTTACGACAATAGAAGGTTAAAACATGAACAATCAAGCGATCATCGATCACCTCAATGAAATCCTCAAGCACGAATGGACCGGCGTGGCGCAGTACGCGCAGGCGGGATTCATCGTCGAAGGCGTCTGGCGTGAAGTTTACGCTGAGAAGTTTCTGGACGACGCCAAGGAATCCTTCGGACATGCTCAGCTGGTCGGAGACAAAATCGTCGCGCTCGGTGGTGTCCCTGTCGCCACGCGTAACGAAATCAAGCAGTCGCGTGACCTGAACGAGGTCCTGCAGTTCAGCCTCGCCTTCGAATCCAAGGCGGTCGAGATGTACAGCAAGGCGATCGATCTGGCTGAAGGAAACAAGGCGTTGGTCGTCTTCCTCGAAGACATCCTCAAAGAGGAGCAGGAAGGCGTGGACGAGTACACGAAACTGCTTCGAGACTCAGTTGGGGCGGCTGCCGGAAAGTCCTCGTCGGCCAAGACTGGCTAGTTGGACAGGGACATTCTCGTCCCTGAAATCGTTCGAGCGCTGTTTCCATACAAGCACGACGCGCAAGCGAGTGTGTTTCCGCTGGGAAAGGCCGACACACTCGCTGGCGCGTCGTGCTTGTATGCCGGTGACGGTCGCTTCAGACTACTTGCCGACACACTCGCTGGCGCGTCGTGCCTGTATGTCGGTGACGGTCGCTTTAGCCAGCCTGGCCGGCGGCGCGGCGATCGAAACGGAGAATCGCGGGCACGGGCGGAATCGAACGGGCTGGCGGTTGGATCTGCTTGAGCGCTTGCCCCGTCAAGGACATCTTCAGCCCTGCAATCTGCTCGGGCTCCACCGCGATTCGGCTCTGCACGAACCAGCCCACGTCCTCCGAAAAACTTTCCTGGCGGAGGACCAAACGACTCGGTCCACCCTCTTGCTGCTCAACCGCGATGACCAGTCGCTGCGACTCGTCATTGGAGGGAAACACGTTCAAAATCGTTTCTTTTCGCACGGTGAGCGTCCCCGGGGGCAGCTTAATGAAAGCGATTCTCAATAAGAAGCAGTCTACACGCCCGTGACCCGCCGTCAACCTGATGCGGTCCAGAGTGCCGAAAAGAATTGGCTCGAAGCAGCCCGTCCACGAGCCTCCACCCAAAGCGACCCTCTGAGAACCTCAGGCGTTAGCCGTGGGCTCCAAACATGCTCTTGCGATCGACCGAAGGCCCACGGCTAGCGCCTGAGGTTCACGAAGACAGCTCAATGACCGAAGGCCCACGGCTAGCGCCTGAGGTTCACGAAGACAATTCAATGACCGAAGGCCCACGGCTAGCGCCTGAGGTTCACGAAGACAACTCAATGACCGAAGGCCCACGGCTAGCGCCTGAGGTTCACGAAGACAATTCGATGACCGAAGGCCCACGGCTAGCGCCTGAGGTTCACGAAGACAGCTCAATGAAAGGGCGACGCGGGGGTATGATGGGAGTCGTTGGCGTCCCCTCGTTGGCCAACGCAAATCCCTGCATGTCTCCCCGTTTGGTTATCAGCCATGACCGCGATCCTTTCCCGTCGAAACTGTTTGGGCCTCGCTGTGGGTGCGCTGGCATGTCGGGCTACCGATGCCCTCGCCGCCGCCGCATTGGATGCGTGGGGCACGGCGATGCCGATTGCGACCAATACGTACCCCTGGTCGACCTTTGCCCGACGAGTCGATCGACCATTGACGTTGCACACCGACGAGTTTCTCGCGGAGATCGCGAGTACCGGTATCGATGGCTATGAGCCGATCATCGAGCGACCGGATGAATTCGATGGACTCGGTGTGCGGCTTTCCAGACACAACCTGCAGATGACTTCGCTTTACGTCAACAGCACGCTGCACGATCGCTCTCAAGCCGAGCGGAGCGTCGAGGACGTGCTGGCGATCGCCGCTGCCGCCAAAGACCTCGGCGTTCAAATCGTCGTCACCAACCCCTCCCCGATCCGTTGGGGAGGCCCCGAGAACAAAGACGACGATCAGCTTCGCTTCCAAGCCAAAACGCTAGATCGATTGGGGGCAAAGCTCCGCGAGCTCGGAGTCACACTGGCATATCACAATCACGATGCCGAGCTTAGGCAGGGCGGGCGCGAGTTTCATCACATGCTGACGGCGACCGATCCGGAACACGTCAAGCTCTGTTTCGACGCGCACTGGGTTTTCCGCGGTTGCGGTGATTCCGAGGTGGCGGTGTTTGACGCGCTGAGTCACTACCACCGCCGGATCGTCGAGTTGCACTTGCGACAGTCCCACGGTGGAATCTGGAGCGAGGCGTTTCAAACCACCGGTGACCTTGATTACGCCAAGCTCTTTGCCTTTCTGGCCGAGCGTCAAATCCAACCAAATCTGGTGCTGGAGCAGGCGGTCGAGGAGCAATCGCCACGCGAAAAGTCTGCGGTGGAGGCTCATCGGCTCAGCTACCAGAATCTGAAATCATCTCTGGCGTAGCATGCGGCATCGCCGTATCAACGACAGCCGCGCCGACGCTATCGCCGAAGACATTGACCGCAGTCCGAAAGCGATCGAGCAGCCAGTCAACGGTCAGAATCAATCCGACATATTCGACCGGCAAACCAACGGCATTGAGCACGATCAGCATCGTGACCAGACCGGCCTCCGGAATCCCCGCGGCCCCAATCGCCGCTAGTGTAGCAGTGACGGCGATCACAACCTGGTCGGCGAATGTCAGATCAAATCCAATCGCCTGTGCAATGAAGATGGCCGCTGCCGCCTCATAGAGCGCGGTGCCGTCCATGTTGATCGTGGCCCCCAGCGGGATCACGAATTCGGTGGATCGTTTGGATACGCCGGCTTCCTCGGCGCACTCCATCGTGACTGGTAAGGTCGCCGAGGAACTCGCCGTCGAAAAGGCGGTCAGGAGGGCCTTCGACATGCGAGCCAAATAGAGATACGGATTCTCACGTCGCACCCACCAGTAGATCAGCGGCAATACGATCAGTGCGTGGACGGCCAAGCCGATCACGACGGTCGCGAAGTACCATCCAATCTGCGACAGCTCATCGCCAAAACGTTCCTCCGCGACCGCTTTGCCAAACCTCGACGTGACCAGACAGAAAATGCCAATGGGAGCGATATTCATCAACATCATGACGAACTTCATCAGCGCGGCATTCGACTGCTCGACCAGCGCCGTGATCGTCGTTACCTCCCCGTGCATCGTCGTCAACATCGCTCCGAACAGGATGGCAAAGACGATGATCGGAAGCAGCTGCATGTCGGCCGCCGACACAAGCAGATTGTCCGAGACGAGCATCAGCAGCAAGTTCTTGAAGATCATCCCGAGGCTTGGCGTCTTGGCCTCGCCGCTTGGAAGGTCATCAAACACTCCACCGACCTCTTCACGCGAAAGCCCCGTCAATTCCTGAAGAGATCGAATCATCGTTTCCTTTGGGGAACCGACGCTCGTTTGGGAATACTGTGCGAGCACCTCCGGATCGACTGCCCCCTCGCCGGGACGAATGAGGTTCACCACGGTGAGTCCAATCAGCACGGCCAGGATGGTCGTACACAGGTAATAGCCGAGGGCTGCGGCACCAGGTCGACCCAATTTGCGCACGTCCCCAAGCCCAAGCACCCCACTGAGCACCGACGTGAAAACCAGCGGCACGACGATCATCTTCAACAATCGCAAAAACAGCTCACCCCCGACCTCCATACTCTGGGCCAGCTGCGGTGTGGCGATGGCGACAACGATCGCCAGGACGATTGCCGCACAGATCCAGTAAGTCAAACGGGAGCCGTGCCCCGAGCTGTTTTCAACCATCATTCATCCGCCTGCCCCGTCTGACGTTCAAAGACATCCGACCCACATGATAGAAGATTTGCGGCCACCCGTAGCAATCTAGAAATTGTCGCCAGCTCGCGATGATCGGTGTTTTCAGCCGCGAGCCAATGAGTGAAGATGGGCGTCTCCTCACCCACAGCTCGTTTGCATCCATGATCACTTCATGAGTTACACCATTGTCGCCGTGATCGGACACATCGACCATGGAAAGACATCGCTGGTTGCCGCGCTCACCGGTGTGGATACGGATACCCATCCCGAAGAGAAGCGTCGCGGGATCACGATCGATCTTGGCTTCGCGTCCTACACCGATGGCGAGCATCAATTCGCCTTGATCGACGCGCCGGGACACCAGAAGTACATTGGCAATTTGCTAGCCGGTGTCTCCTCGGTCGATGTGGGATTGCTGGTGGTCGCTTGCGACCAGGGCATTCAGGCCCAAACGCTTGAACACGCGGCCATTCTGGAGTCACTCGGCGTGTCGCAGTTGATCGTGGCGATGTCGCGGATCGACCTTGCCGATGCAAAAACCCGCCAAGAATTGAGCGAGGAGCTCGATGTGTTCCTGGCCGATTATGGGTTTCATGAGATTCCCAAGGTCGCTGTTTCGTCGCTAACCGGTGAGGGCCTCGATCAACTCCGGTCGCTGTTGAGAAGGATTGCAAGGACCACCGATCGAGTCGCGATCGGAAACTTCCGTATGCCGATTGATCGCGTTTTCACCATTGAGGGGCGCGGGTGCGTGGTCGCTGGAACGCCTTGGAGCGGCAGCGTTGCGGTGGGCGACCATCTGCAGTTATCGCGAAGCGGCCAAATCGTTCGAGTACGCGGCCTGGAGGTCCACGGCCAATCTGTCGAAACGTCGCAGGCAGGCTTTCGAACGGCCGTCAACCTGGTCGGCGCGTCGTCCGCCGAGATTGAGCGGGGCGACGAATTGGTGGCCGAGAACTCGCATCGGCCGACGCGACGCATGGTCGCCCAGATGAAGATGTTCCAGGAAACCTCGGAGCTTCGCTGCCCCGCCACCGTACAAATGCACACGGCGACGGCAGCCTGCTCGGCCCGAATCATCGGCGTGAAGCGACTCCTACCGGGAGAAGAGGCAATCGTCGTCATCGATACCGACCAGCCGATTGTGGCAACGTACCAGCAGCAATACCTGTTTCGACGTCCTTACCCAGTCGGATCGTTCGCGGGCGGGAGAATTCTGGCGAGTGTGGACCCATCGGACCGGAAGACAGCCACGTTACTCGAACTCGGCCGAGCCCTGCGAAGCAGCGATGCCGCGGGCCGACTCGCCGCCTGGGCCGATTTTCGCGGGGAGCTCACCGTCGATCCAAGCTGGGCCGAATCGCAACTCGGTGTCACCCCCGAGATGCTCCAGCCTTTGATCGAGCAATGTGCCCGTGAGGGGCGAGCCACATCCATCGACGGCCGACTCGTTTCACAGCCCACGATTGATCGAGTGACCGTCTACATCATCAAGGTCTTGACCCAGCACGCCGAGGCGGGTGACGATGCCTGGATGGATGAGGAATCTCTCATTCGCCGGATTCGCTCCGCTGGATCTCCAGCGGTCGGCCGTCACGCTCTGGAGGATTTGCTCCGGGAAGGCAAGCTGGTTCGCGTCAATCGAATGGTTTCGATCGCTTCCGAGCAAACCGTTTTGTCGAAGAAGCAACGAGCTAAAATGGAGCAGATCCTGGACGTTTTTCAAGGATCCAGAACGCCGCCAACAATCAAGGAACTGGCAAACCAGCTTGAAATCTCCGTCGATGCCGCCAACTCGCTGGTTCGTTTCGCGACGCAGCAGCGAATTCTGGTGGATCTGGGAAACGGTTTCTTCCTGGCACACGACGTGTGGATGGCCTTCCTGGGCGAACTGAAAGAAATGTTTGAGCGTTCGTCGGATTTATCCGTTTCAGAAATTCGAGACGGTTGGAAAGTCACTCGCAAATACGCAATCCCGATGCTCGAATATTGTGATCGCATGGAATTGACCACTCGTCACCAGGACATGCGCAGCGCCGGTCGAGCGCTTGCGCAGATTCTGGAACCTCAAGAGTTGAAGATGGACGGAGACGTAAAGGAACAGACAGTTGAGTAAAACTCAATGGCTTCGTTCGCTGCCTTCGGTCGACGATCTATTGCGCGATCCCGAACTGTCCGATCTTCGGCAGCACGTTCCGCACGTGATCGTTGCCGGCTGGATTCGGACTGCGGTGGAGACCTGCAGACAGCAGATCCTGGACGAATCATTCGCGGGACCAGAAGACTGGCGAGAGGTGATCATCAAGTCCGTCCGATTCCAACAGGCGCGAGAATGGGGAACGGTGATCCAGGAGGTGATCAATGCGACGGGAATCGTTCTGCACACCAATCTCGGTCGCGCACCGCTTGCCAAGGAAGCGATCGAGCGGGTCATTGGGGCAAGTGGCTACAGCAATGTCGAGCTCGATTTGCATTCAGGAAAACGCAATCAGCGTGGCGAACGGGTTTGCCGATTGTTGCAACGATTGACGACCGCCGAGGATGCGGTCGTCGTCAATAACTGCGCCGCCGCGCACGATCCTGGTGCTGCAAGCGGTTGCGGCAGGTCGCGAGGCGGTGGTGGCGCGTGGACAGCTTGTTGAGATTGGCGGCGGCTTTCGACTACCCGATGTCTTTCGTTCCGCCGGGGTCGTCCTCCGCGAGGTTGGCACCACCAATCGCACCTACCTGCACGACTATGAGGCTGCCATCGGCGAGCACACCGGTGCGGTCATTCGGGTACATCACAGTAATTTTCGGATCACAGGATTCGTCACCGAACCGACCATCGCCGAGTTGGTGACGGTCCGCCGCCCGAGCGGGATTCCTGTCATCGATGACCTGGGGAGCGGTTGGATTGGCAATCTTCCTGAGCTCAGCCTGGAGGAACCCTCGGTAGCGGACAGTGTGCAAGCAGGAGCCGACCTGGTTCTGTTCAGTGGTGACAAACTGTTCGGTGGTCCTCAATGTGGGATCATCGTCGGACGCAGCGAGTGGATTAGCAAGCTGCGTCGCAACCCGCTGATGCGAGCGCTGCGCGTTGACAAGCTGACACTTGCAGCCCTGGAGGCGACCGCGGAGATTCACTTGTCGGGCAGCGCCGTGGAGCGTCTACCGGCGCTTGCCATGCTTTCGGCGAGCCCCGAACAGGTGCATGATCGCTGTAAGCGCGTGCAGCAGATGATTGGCAATCGCGCCGGTGTTCAAATTGTTGCCTGTCAGTCACAGACGGGTGGCGGCTCGGTTCCAGGCACGGACTTGCCAAGCTACGGTTTGCAGATTGAACACGAGCATCTCAATCTGCTGGCCGAAAGACTCCGCAGCGGACGTCCCGCGATTCAGCCACGCATCCATGACGACTCGTTGCTGTTGGACCTTCGTACCGTCACCGATGAACAATGTGTCGCCTTGTCAGAGCGTCTGCGTGGATTACTGGATGCTTCTGCGGTCTAGCCCAGCGGTAGGCTTCCGAGCATGGATGACCCTTCGTCCTGGCCTGCCGAATCAACTTGTGTACAAGCATCGGATGGCGAAAAGGGGTCAGACACCAAAAACCGGAACGGCCCGAAGGGTGCTTCGCATTTTTGGTGTCTGACCCCTTTTCGCCGATCGACGTCACCCCCATTGTTGGAATTGAAGCTGCACTAGCATCGCAGCGAGACGAAACAACTCGGATGAAGGAAGAGAACGGATGATCGAGCGACTGAGCCGGCGTCATGTGGTCCTGCTGGGCGTCGGACACACCAACGCGCATGTCCTGCGCATGTGGCGGATGAACGCGCCTCCCGACACCGACTTGACCTGCGTTTCAAACTATCCGGTCGTCACGTACTCCGGGATGTTGCCTGCCGTGCTTGCGGGACAGTTCCCCAAGGAAGCAATGGAGATCGACCTCGTTCGTCTCTGCGCGTCGGCATCCGCGCGGCTGATTACGGATCCCGTCGTCGGTATCGATCACGCGAGACGCGAGCTTCGTTTCGCCGAGCGACCGAATGTTCCTTTCGATCTCCTGTCGATCGGGATTGGTTCGGTACCAACGCTTGGCGATGTGCAAATCGAAGGCGACACCCTCATCCAGATCAAACCGATGCAGACATTCTTGCCACGTCTGCGTCGGGCGATCGAGTCCGCTGTGGCCGCTCCTGAGAAACAGCGTCTGAAAGTGGTCATCGTCGGCAGCGGCGTGGCGGGAATCGAAGTCGCCTTCTGCCTTCCTCCGTTCATCCAAACGGTGACCGATCTCCCCTGCGAGCTGAATATGATCACGCGCAGCGAGACCTTGGCCCCCGATCTTGAGCCGCGCACCCGTCGATTGTTGACCGGTGAACTCGAGCGCCGGGGTATCAACGTGAGCAAGAACTCCGAAGTGAAACGGGTCTCGCCAGGAGCCGTCATCCTCAAAGACGGCAGCCAGGTCGATGCGGATCTGGTGATCTGGGCGACCGGAGCTGCACCGCCTCCGCTACTCGCGCAGCTTGGACTGGCACTCGACGCTCGCGGTTTTCTGGAGACCGATGTGACCCTGCAGTCAACCAGTACCAAGGGTGTCTTCGCGGTCGGAGACACCGGAAGCATTCGTGATTTGTCGGTTCCCAAAGCCGGAGTTTATGCCGTCCGTCAGAGTCCGGTCCTCTGGGACAATCTGCATCGCTATCTCGATGGCAAGCCGCTGCAAGACTATCGTCCGCAACGGTCCTTCATGAAGCTGATCAATCTGGGTGATGGACGCGCGGTCGGCCAATGGAAGCGAATGGCGTTCTCCGGTCACTGGGTACTGCAATGGAAGCATCACATTGATAGTCGCTTCATGGAGATGTATCGGGTCGATCCAGGCGGGTCGATGGGTGCGGGCGACTCTTCCGAAGCGGACGAATTGCATCAGCAGTGCCGCGGTTGTGGCTGCAAGCTTGGCCCCGACGTGCTTGCGTCCGCGTTGAACATCGAAGAGGGCACCAACTACGAAGATGCCGCCGAGATCGCATCCACGGAACACGGCTCCATGATCGCATCAACCGATTTCTTCTCCTCGCCGTTTCAAGATGCGTTTCTGGCAGGAAGGATCGCCGCTCTTCACAGCGCCAGCGACGTCATCGCATCGGCCGGGATCCCATCCTCGGCATTGGCCAATGTGGTACTCCCGCCCGGCGATGCAAACGCACAGCGCCGTGCACTCTCCGATTTGCTCGAGGGAGCCCGACTGGAGTTCTCCGCGATGGGGGCAACCCTGGTCGGAGGCCACACGATCGTTGGTCCGCGAATGGAACTTGGCTTCACCGTGATCGGAAACTCAGCCGGTCGAGCCTTGGTCCGCAAAGGTAACCTGCGAGTCGGTGACCGTCTGTACCTGACCAAAGCCATTGGAACCGGCGTCCTGTTAGCGGCTCACATGCGGTGCCAGTGTCATGCCACCGACTACGTCGAGCTTGTTGAGACGATGCTGCAGCGACAGCACCAGTGGGCCACGATTGCAGCCGAGTGCGGAATCGTGGCGGGAACCGATATCACCGGCTTTGGTCTGGCAGGCCACTTGCTTGAGATGCTGGAGGCCAGCCAGGTTTCCGCGACGATTGATCTTGATGCCATCCCATCGCTTCCCGGTGCGATGGAAGCGCTGTCGGATGGAATCCAGAGCACGCTTGCCCCCGCGAATCATCGCGTTGAGTCGATGATTGAGGCAGAGGATCGATGTCGCGAGAGACCAGAGTACGAGTTGCTGTTTGATCCGCAAACTTGCGGGGGATTGCTGTTTGGTGTGTCCGATGCGATGGCGACACGGATGTTGCAAGAGGCAGACAAGTTAGGCCTGCCGGCTCCCGTCCTGATTGGCGAAGTGGAATCCGGTGACGGTCGTTCGCGACGATTACGACTAACTTGACAGCGCAGCGCAGAGACGGGAGTGCTCGCGCCCTGCCGCTAGAATCTGTGTTCAATTTCGTTGTAGGCCAAGACAACTCTTGGCCTAAGGATGACCCCACATCAAGTTCGAAAATGCTTTAGCGGCCAATCGTGACCCGAAGCGTAAGCGAGGAAATGCGTTACGCAAGAATCCTCGCTCACGCTTCGGGTTACGATCGAAATCACCATCCCCTATTTCAACTTGACGACTTGGAAACACTGCCACGTGTGACCCACTCACTCTGATCGGGTGCGGCTACCGTGACGATTGACGTCGCGAACTGCTCGCACGAGCTGAATTGGAATCTGAATCAGACCCACCACGACCAAGACTGACATCGCGACAAAGGCAACCTTCGTCGTCATCGACGGATCGACCAGAAACACGGTCGTGAGGGTAAGTCCCAGCAGCGTCAGCACGGTCTTGAACTCGGTCGGGCCAAAACTGGCGAGCGTGAACTCGCCCATCAGTTTCGCTTTGATGTTGGTCAGGATCCCAATCGCGAACAGGCAGATCACCGCGACCAGGGCAAGCTCCGTGCTTTCTGCGGCGACGCCGATCCCAACCAGCCAATAAGCGAACGACAGTGGATCGGTAAAGTGATCCAACAACTCGCCGCCATTGCGACATTGACCGGTCGTACGTGCATGCGTCCCGTCCACGCAATCGGCCGTGTGATTTCCGATCACGCCGATCGCTGCCAGCAGTCCACCCCACCAGAATCGAGTCGACAGTGCAAAGCCGACCGCGCCGACGATCGCCAGGGTATGTCCGACCAACACGATTCCTTCCGGTGGAAACCAGTTCGGAATGTGGAGACGCGGATAAAGCGCCTTGAGTCTCGGTCCAATGATCGGATCCAGAACGCTATGTGAGATTCTTTTCGACATCTTTGCTTCCCAGCAGTTTGCAACGCTTCGGCTGACACATCCATAGTGCCCGTCGCGGCCGAGTTGCTTCGCAAGACTTGGGCAAGACGTTCGACTGCCTCACAAAGAACGGCTGAAAAACGAAAAACCCCGAAGGGTCGAGGCCGATGACCGGCCCAAAACCCTTCGGGGATTCGTATGGAAAACCCTGATGTCAAGATTCCCCATCGCGGGGAGGCGATACATTCAAATTCGTGCCGTACGTCAGGCTTTCCAGCCTGACAGTTCCATGCTGATTTGAAGAAAAGCCGGTCAGCCTGGAAAGGCCGACCTGCTTTCCTTGCTAGCGACTCCTAGATCTCCCAGCCGCTGCGGTATTCACGGAAGGTGTACTTGTTGACGTCCGCGACATTCGGACTGGTCATGGTCTTGGCGTCCCACTCGATGCGTTGACCTTCGCCGGCTCGCATCGCCAGGTTGCCGACCAGAATCGTTTCGGTCAAACGACCGGCGTATCCAAAGTTGGACATCGTTCCGGGCTCATACTCGCCCTTGACGGTCGAGACGAATTCCCACTTCTGGCGCTGGTCGCCACCACCGTTGAACGGAATACGCGGCAGCGATTGTTCCGGCGGCGTGTAATCGGCGTACTTGTCTTCAGGAAGCAGGAAGTACTTGGCGCCGTAATCGTCCGGCGAGAAGAGCAAGCCCTTGGTGCCGACAAGAACCGCACCGCTCGTCTTGCGTCCACCTTCACGCTGTTGAGCGATCCGCTCAAGGAACGACGCGGGCAGTTGGTTGAGGACTTCGTCCGACGGCAGATTGCCTCCGTCGTACCAGTGGAACTTACAGGCCGGCAAGCCTTCTCGCTCAGGAAACTCGAACATCAACTCAGAGCTTCCCGGATAGGTTTCGCCTTCGAAGATACCCGGGTTCTTCACCGCGGTGACCGCAACCGGATCCCAAAGCTTGAGGGCCATCACCGGCATGTTGGTGGTGTGACAGGCCATGTCGCCAAGCGCGCCGGTACCGAAGTCAACCCAGCCGCGCCAGTTGAACGAATGGTAAACGCCCTTTTTGAACGGACGCATCTGTGCTGGTCCGATCCAAGCATCCCAGTTCAGTTCTTCTGGAATCGGATCCTCACCTTCCGGTCGACCGATGCCTTGTGGCCAAATCGGACGGTTGGACCAGATGTGAACCGACTCGACGTCGCCGATCGCACCGCTGCGAATGACTTCGACCGCTTCTCGCAGACCGTCTTCCGAAGTGCCTTGGTTACCCATTTGGGTCACCACTCCCATCTCCGCAGCCGTCTCACGCATCATCCGGGCTTCGCGGATCGACCAGGTCAGCGGCTTTTGACAATAGACGTGCTTCTTCAGTCGCATCGCGCGAACGGCAGCCGCTGCGTGCGTGTGGTCAGGCGTGCTGACGGTCACGATGTCGACCTTGTCGCCAAGTTGATCGAGCATTTCACGAAAGTCTTGGAACTGCTTGGCGTCGGGGAATTCACGCCCCTTCTTGCTCAACGTGGCACCGTCGACATCGCAGAGCCCGACGATCGCCACGCCTTGTTCGCCAATGTGACTGGTGTCGCTGCCGCCCTTGCCGCCGACGCCGATACAAGCTGCTGCGGGAGATTCCAGCGCAGACTGTGCACGAAGCATCGGGCTGGTACCGGTCCAATATCCAACGCCAGCGGTGATCGCCGCCGACTGTCGAATGAACGATCGTCGCGTAGTCTTTCTCGTCATGTTTTCCTCAAGAATGAGTGTTGAGTTCAGTTGGTAGGTGAGTCCAATAAGGTGGATTGAATTGCCCTCACACGATAACAAGGGAAGCTCTCTCAGACAATCATTGTCGCTCAGCCGCCGAGTTCGTTGCCAGCGAGCCACCAAATGTTTAGGTTGTGCAGTGCTAACCCAGCTGCGTTTCCCTACCCCCCTCGTGGCGATAGCTGTGGGGGCGATTCTCGGACCCTGGTTATCTGCGAGGCTCTCCGCAAGAACCTCCCGTTCGGGTCGCTCGTAGGGACAATCGTCGGCTCGCGAACCCCGAAATCCCCCACCTTCGCGCTCTCTCGAAATGAATCGAACCATGCCTTGCACTCGCCTCCTATTCCTCGTGTTGCTGCTGATCACCGCCTCCTTGGGATGCAAACGGGAGTCGGCCCCGGTGGCACCGCCGGTCGTGAACTCTAGCGAAGCGGCTGCGGTCCAGGAGCCGGCGACACCGGACGATCCCGAGAAAGTTGCGGCGCTCGAAAAGGCCGGCTTCAACTTGACCAAGAACAGTGATGGATTGGTGACGGAATTGGTGGTCGCGAGCGACACGTCGATCGCCGATCAGTTGCCGAATCTTGCCGGCGTCTCCAACGTGCGCACCGCCCGCTTTGGCGGTCCCGGCCTGACGGATGAGGGCATGGAAGCACTTTCCAATTTGACCAAGTTGCAACGGCTCGATTTGTCCGACTCCGCGATCGGCGATGCCACGATCGAAGTGATCAGCAAGCTGCCCGACCTGGACGTCTTGGCGCTGCGACGTACAAGCATCAGCAACGATGGGATGGCCAACCTGGCGAACCTGAAGAAACTTCGCGCTCTCGATCTTCGCAACACCAGCATCAGCGACCCCGGATTGGCCCACCTCAAGGGACTACAAAAGCTCGGCGACATCCAGTTGGAGAAGACGAACGTCACCGATGCCGGCATCGAATCGATCGCGGGGCTGCCGCTCAAGTCACTGAACTTGAATTACTGCACCTCGATTTCCAACAAAGCCTTGTCGGCACTCCAATCCACCAAGACTCTCGAATCGATTCAGCTCGATTACACCAAGATCAACGACGAGGGCATGGCGGTCTTTCGCGGCTTGCCGCGGCTAAAGCGTCTCCGCATTCGGGGGACGGATGTCACCGGCGAGGGGCTGAAAAACATCGAAGGGGCTGCCAACATGGAACGGGCCGAGCTGCGAGATTCGTCGCTTGATAACGCAGGCATCGAGGTCTTCACGAAGCTGAAGAAGATGAATTTTCTGGACATCAGCGAATGTCGATTGGTCACACCGGAAGGGATGCAAAAGATCGCCGAAATGCCCGGAACTCGAGGTGCTGATTCTTTGGGAAACCAAGGCAGACGACTCGGTGGTCGAAGCCATTAGCAGTCTTTCGAAGCTCAAGCAGTTGGACCTCAAGGCGACCAACGTGACCGATCAGTGTATCGACAGCCTGATGAAGCTGGAAAACCTCGAACAACTCAACGTTGCCGGCACGCAACTGAGTGACGACAGTTTTCGACGGCTCGGCACGCTCCCCAAGCTGAAAACACTGAATGTCGCCAACACCAGCATCGGTTTCGACGTGATCGACGAATTGGCCGAATCACGCAAGGACTTGAAAGTGGTTGAGTTCGAGAACTAACTGGACAGCGCCACTGTGCTGTAGGTCGGTCTCTCCGAGACCGTCATTCAACGCGGCTTTGCCGCGAAAATCCGAGCCTCGGAGAGGCTCGGCTACAGGCAGGGAACAAAGGAGTCAGACACCAAAAGTGCCAAGCACCCGAATGGTCGTTCCGGCTTTTGGTGTCTGACCCCTTTTTCCCGACCGCCGACCATCATTCTGCCGACTCAGCCTGCGTCACTTCACAACCAGGTTCACCAGTCTCCCGGGAACGACGATTTGCTTGACAATTGTCTTGCCCTCGAGCAGTTCCTGAACTCGCTGGTCACCGAGTGCTAATTCCAGCAGACGTTTCTTTACTGGCATCGGGTGCAACGGAGATCTTGCTTCGGATCTTGCCGTTGATCTGAACCGGAACCTCAATGCTGGACTCAACCAGTGCGGCTTCGTCCCACTGCGGCCACGGTTGACTCGCAATCGACTCGCTTCCGCCCAGGATCTTCCAGAGCTCTTCGCACAAATGGGGAGCATAGGGAGCGAGCAGGATCAAAAACGTCTTCATCGCTTCGATCGGGCGGGCCTCGCAGCGCGTGAAGAAGTTGGTGAACTCCATCATGCGGGCAATCGCGGTGTTGAAGCTCATCCCCTCGGTATCTTCGGTGACCTTCTTGATCGTTTGGTGAAGGACCCTCAACTGTTCCTCGTTGCATGGCGTCTCGGCCAGTGCGGCAGCGAGACGCAGCTCATCGGCTTTGTCATCGACGATCATTCGCCAGACGCGATCGAGGAAGTTGCGGACACCGCCGACCCCTGTCATCGACCAAGGCTTGGTGGCTTCCAGCGGCCCCATGAACATTTCGTACAGGCGCAACGAATCGGCACCATACTCACGAACGACTTCATCGGGGTTGACCACGTTCCCACGACTCTTTGACATCTTGAAGGCACGGCTATCGACACGCACCTTTGGGTTGCTCTTGAGGACAAAGGATTCCCCCTTCTTTTCGAGGTCATGCTCGTCCATCGCAACCGTCGTAACCAGCGAACCAGAGGCTGACACCCGATTCCCGTCTGCGTCGCGGCGCACATCGCTGGACGAAACCGGATTACCACCTTCATCGACGTATCCGGTGTACTCCACTTCCCCCAGGATCATTCCCTGATTGACGAGTCGACCGAATGGCTCCGGTGTGCTCACGTGGCCCCGGTCGTAGAGCACCTTGTGCCAAAACCGCGAGTACAGCAGATGAAGTACGGCATGCTCGGCGCCACCGACGTACAAGTCGACCGGCATCCAGGCTTTCTCTTTGTCCGGATCCACCAGCGCAACATTGTTCTTCGGATCGATGTAGCGAAGGTAATACCAACATGAACCGGCCCACTGCGGCATCGTGTTGGTTTCACGACGGTAACGCTTGGAATCGATCGTGACATAGAGCCATGAATCGTCCGCCTTGGCCAGTGGCGGTTCGGGACGTCCGTGAGGCTTGAAGTCCTCCAGTTCCGGCAATCGAACGGGCAACTGATCAACAGGAACTGCCCGCTTGACGCCCGTTGGATTCCCCTCGGCATCCACCTCATGGAGAATCGGAAAGGGCTCGCCCCAGAATCGTTGCCGCGAGAACAACCAATCGCGAAGCTTGTAATTGACCGCCTCGGAACCCAGGCCGCGTTCGGCAAGCGACTGAGTCACCGCCGCTTTGACGTCATCGGTTTGCTGACCGTCAAACGCTGCACTATTGATGGCTGCCCCTTTGGCGACGAAGCAGACATCGCCGGCGAGAATCTCGTCGCGTTGCGGATGGTCGGCGGGCGGGTCGACGACCGGAACAATCGTCAAATCGAACTGCTTGGCGAATTCGAAGTCGCGCTCGTCGTGCGCCGGCACGGCCATGATCGCTCCGGTGCCATACCCGGCCAAGACATAGTCGGCGACCCAGATCGGAATCCACTTGCCGTTGACGGGATTGATCGCGTGGCTGCCGGTAAAGACGCCGGTCTTCACACGATCACCCTCGGTCCGTTCGCGATCGCTCTTGAAGGATGCCTTCTCGCAATACGCTTGGACCTCGCTGGAATGCTCCGCCGTCGTCAATGTGTCAATCAAGGGGTGCTCAGGTGAAACCACCATGTAGGTCGCGCCGAACAGCGTATCGGGACGGGTGGTGTAGATCCGCAGAGCCGATTCGCCCGGATTCTTCCCAAAACCCGATTGCTTTCGGACGTCACACCAAGCCTGGTAGCCTGCCTCTTCGCCAATGTAGAAGTCGACTTCCGCGCCGGTACTTCTGCCGATCCAATCCTGTTGCAGCTTCTTGATGCCGACTGGCCAATCGAGATCGTCGAGCCCGTTGAGCAGGCGTTCGGCATAGGACGTGATTCGCAACATCCACTGGCGGAGCGGAATCCGTTTGACCGGATAGCCACCCCGTTCGCTCTTGCCGTCCTGGACCTCTTCGTTGGCGAGCACGGTGCCGAGCTCGGGACACCAGTTGACGAGCGCATCATCCTGATAGGCGAGGCGATTCTCGTCGCGATATCGTTCAACCGAGGCCTCCCCTTGGGCCGCGACGTCATCCGGAATCGGCAACTCGCCGATCGGCCGCCCCTTTTGTTGAACGGGATCGAACCACGTGTCGTAGAGAACGAGAAAGATCCACTGAGTCCAGCGAAAGTAATCTTCGTCGGTGGTCGCCACCATCCGATTCCAGTCGTAACTGAAACCGAGCATCTTCAACTGGCGAGTGAAGTTATCGATGTTTCGTTGGGTTTGAACGCGGGGATGCTCGCCGGTCTTGATCGCGTGTTCCTCGGCGGGCAATCCAAAGGCGTCAAAGCCCATCGGATGCAGCACGCTTTCGCCTCGCATCCGTGCGAATCGCGACACAATGTCGGTCGCGGTGTAGCCCTCGGGATGCCCGACGTGCAGGCCGTCACCACTGGGGTAGGGAAACATGTCGAGCACATAACGCTTGCGGCCGGCCGGTAACTCCGGTGTGGCAAACGTGGCGTGCTGGTCCCAGTAGGCTTGCCAGAAAGGCTCAATTTCGGCGGGATTGTATCGAGGCATGGAGAGAGGGAGCCGCAAGAGGAAACAAAGGTTCAGCGATGATTCTAGGGAATCGCTACAAAGCTGAAACCGGGTGCAAACTCCGAGGAAAAAAGGGGTCAGGTACCAATCGCCGCAAGCGGCCCGACGGGTGCTTCGCACGATTGGTACCTGACCCCTGTGACTTTGCTGACCCCATTTTGCACCAGTCAGCCGGCGACTTCCCTGCGCCCAGCGCCTCGCCGCCTCTGCGTATCTTTTCTTCCTACGGTGCGGAGGTGGTGGTCGATTCGAGCAACTCTCTCACGTCCACCTTCATCTTTTCAACAATGTCCGCCCCGCCGCCGACGTAGAGTCGCTCGACCGTTCCATCGGCCCCGACAATGACCAGTTGTGGGATCGCGCTGGCCTGATACGCGCTGTGCCGCGACTCCATCGATATCGAGCGCGACCGTCGTTCGGATCTGCTGACGCTCAAGTACCTCCTCGATCTGCTGCGCCGATTCCTCCAGGTTGACCGAGACCAGCCGGACCTGCGAGGGATCGAACTCTGCCATCGCCTCGGTGAGCAATGGCATCGTCTGCATGCAGGGTGCGCACCAGCTCGCCCAGAAATCGAGTACCACGATTTGACCCTTGCAACGCGATAGCTGGAACGTCTCGCCGGCTAAAAGGTCAAGTTTGATCTCCGGCGCTTCGCTACCTACCAACGGCGACTCGGTCCCCGAAGTCCTGCCACCATCGCCTTGCATCGCCGCGGTGACGAGCGGCTCGACTGCCGGTTGCAGCTTCCATTGGTTGTAGGCAATGTCAGCGACTTCCGCGGCAATCTGATCTCCCAACACGATCTGATCAACGCTACCGAGACCGAATTGGCAATTCCCGACCCACTGGCTGGTTCCTTCGATCGTACCATCGGCGAGCCCGGTCGGCGTGAACGTGACTCGCTTCCCATCGTTGAGAACGACTTGCACGAATCCGACGTAACCAGCCACCTCGGCATTTTCCACATTCACCGAGACCACTTGTGCGGCGGACGTCTCCGTGGCTTCCCTTTCATCGGGATGAAACCAAATGATTTGGGCAACACGCTCACGCGGCACCAAGAACTCCTCGGTCTGTACTTCGACGCGGAAGGAAGCATCCTGGGTGGAGAGCAATCGGCAGCGAAGAAAATCTCCGTTGTGCGAGCAGAGCAGATGCGTGGGCGGCGCCGATTTCTGCAACCGGGGGATTGTCAGCAGTCGCGCTCGCTTTGCGTCGTCGATACTGGGCGGAGGCGAATTGGAAACGAACTCAACCGCTTTGACCTTTTCATGCGGGACGAATCCACGATCGGAATTGACCGTGGAAAGGACGACGCCGTTTTCATCGATTGCATCAACACGACAGGCGATCACGTCACCGGAGCGAAGGTGCACCACATGGGCATCCCGCTTGACGGGACTGTCCTTCGTCAGGTCAGCCCGGCGCAAGAATAGTTCTCCGAAGTTCAATCCCCGTCGCTGCTGCTGACTCCGCAAACGTTGTTGGGCCAACATGCGAGCGGCCGCGCTTTGGCTGTCGATTCTCGGCGGATCTCGATAGACGACCTTTCCCTGTACATCGCGACGAATGCGAGCCGATGTCATGCTGTTCAGCGGATGCCAACGCATGGGGAACGCATCCAGGCTGGGCGGCGCATCGTCTTCCACCAAGCGTCCGGACGAGCGATCCGAACCGATTTCCAACCTGCCGACCCGTCCCAAAACAGGCGTCGATTCGAGATTGGCGGCATCGCTCTCAAACATCACCAATGTTCGCACGAGGTCGTGCGGCAAACGGACTTCGCGCAAATAGTGGTCGCCACCAAGAACCCATTGCTGTTCGTCAACCGAAATCAGTTTTCCCGATAATCGTACGCCGCCATGCAGAAACAACGCACATGGCCCGGGATCCGCATTGCTGACCTTCGGAGCAAAACGGATGGCAACGACCTTGGAAAGATCAACGGAGGGATTCTGCGAAGCACCGGCCAACTCCAGGCGATTGCTCGCGGAATCGAATCGACTGATTCGTCCGGAGACAATTCCACCGTCCGACAATGCAATACTGGCCTGACCTCGCGAGTCTCCGCTGGGAATGCCGCCGACCCATCGTGAGACATGTAGTCGTTCGAGCCGCAGGGACTCACCGCGATTGACGATGCGAATCCCACGATGTGACCCAACCGCTGCCTCGGCGACGCTCGACTCGGTTGCTTGGACGGCGCTTGCGGTCAACGAAATTTTGCCGAGCGAGATCCCATCCGACCTCAAGACTTCCATCGACTTGGCTCGTTGATCGAGATAGACGATCAGGCGAGCGCGGCCAAGCTTCGACAAGTCGGCAACCGTATCCACATCGGCGAGATCTGCCTCTTCGCGAACCATCGCCAAGTCGTTTGCGGCTGTTTCCAGTCGCCAACCGTCCTGAGTCGAATCAGCGGCAGCTTCCGGATCCACACCGATCGCGAAAACGAAATCAGGCAGCCCTGTCCACGACAGCTCCAAGTCCACAACGGCCCTCTCGGGTACCGCCAAGTCAGCGCTAACGACCGCCCCGCGAACGCTTGTCCCAATCTGATCACCGTCTTCGAACCAACCACGGCCTGTCGAGCTCCGGTCGTTCCATCCCTCCATCCCTCGTAGAGCCGAAAACGTGACGACAGCGTTGTCATCGATTCGGTGAATGCGGCGAAGCAGGTCCGTTCGGATGGAAATCACACCAATCGCTTCCGAGCCAATTTCGGCGACCTGATCGGTCAGCGTCAGCAGCTTTCCCTGGAGGACATCCCCGCTCGTCAATTCAAACGAGAACGGTTCCGACGAATTGACGTCGTGACGCTCGGACGGAAACTTGATCGACCGCACCGCCCCTAAACGAAACTGGAATGGATCCACAAAGTCCTTTCCCTGCCATCCAATCGAGTCCGCCCGATCCCCCGGCCGCACGGAGCCGGCAAGCGTGTCGCCGTCGATCGACGTCAGCACCCCACTCAGCGGCCCCGAGGCAGTCGATTGCACCGCGGGCTCGGCTTGCTGGGCTGAAAGTGGACGTGCAACGAGGATCAGCAGCGCTACCGCCAACCGGACCCACGACTTGGGGCCACAACCCGCGCGACTGCTTGAAGCCTATTCCGTTCAGCTCAATCGATAACAACACACTACCGCTCATAAATGGGAAGAAAGCGATAGTTCACTGCCAACGCCAATAACGAAAGCGTGGTGGCCACGTAGGGCCCCTGCGAGCCTTCGAAGCTACCACTGTCGTTCTGCTCTGATTTCATACGGGCGATCAGTTGCTTGTTCCATTTCTGCCAGGCTTCCAGGTCTCCTTGGAACAAGGCTTGAGCCTGGTAGTAACTCTGGTACTCAATTCCACCATGCCCGCTGCTGCCTCCCTGCACCTTGTCTTTCAAGTACTCCAATGTCTGCTTGAACTGTGGCAAGTCTTTGCGTCTTGCGATGGAATAGACCAGTGTTCCGATCGAAATTCTTGCGAGCGATTCGTTGAAGCCGCCAATCCCACCGGAATAGGCGACCTGGCCCGATTCAGCGGTCATCTTGATGAAATAGGCGATCGCTCGATCAATCGCGTCGTCGGGAACCTCGATACCGGCGTTCCGAGCCGCGAACAATCCCATCAACACCGAGCCGGCGACCGACGTATCCGCATCAGTTCCACTCGGACTGTATCGCCATGCTCCAAGCGGATTGCTCTTCTGCGATGTCACCGCGGCCCGCACAGCTAACTCGAGCGACTGACCAATCGTCATCCCTTGGGCGGTCGAAGCGTCGCTCCAAAGCGTTCGCTCGTCGACCGCACCATATGCCTCCGCAAGACCGAGCATGGCGAAACCATGGTGGTACATGCTGATGCCGTAGTAACCGGTTTCCTTGTCTTGCTGTTGAATGATGAAGCGAATCGCGCGGCGCACATTGCCGGCGTAGATGCCGTAATTCGGGTCCTCGCCAGACGCCAGGAAACACATCAGGCCCATGCCGGCGAGCCCCGCTCCTCGATGGCCGGATGACCAGCAACCTTCGGCATCCTGATTGGCCACCAAAAACTGCAGTCCTCGGTCATACATGTCACGCACGTCACGCGGCACGGGATCCCCCGTGTGAATCTCAAGCGACTGAGCCTGACAAGACGCGCTCGATACCGCCAGCAGACTGAACGCGATCGCCAGCGAAATCGAAATCGTTACGGTTCGAAAATTGGTCAAGATGTTGGTTGGTCCTGCGATTAGAAAATTCAGGTTGAGCATGTCAGGAAACAGAATTGCAAATTCGACACGTCACCAAGACAAGCACGTCGTGCTTGTATTGCGCGTCGTGCCTGTATTGCGCGTCGTGCCTGTATTGCGCGTCGTGCCTGTATTGCGCGTCGTGCTTGTATTGCGCGTCGTGCTTGTATTTTGTGGCCTTTGCTCATCTTGTCGCGGTGCGTCCCGCTTCAATCAACTTTCCGAGGGTCCGCCAATCCTGTTCGCTGAACAAGCCTCGCAGGTCGTCCTCGATGTCTCCCATGTTAGCCAACACGTAATAGAGCGGCATCAGCGAAGTTCCAAACATCGCCGGGGGGTCGGTCTCAGCGAGCAGTTTTTCGCGGATCGCGGTGCGCTGCTCAGGTGTCAGCCTGACCTGCCGACCGACCACTAGCATGGCCGTGTCGATCTGGTCCGCATAATCGGCCCGCGCCGATTCTTGGTTGGACTGTTGCACCCTGGCGACGGCATCGTCGTCGAGCATCGACCGCATCGTCTTGTCAAACAAGGAGGATTCACCGTGAAGCCCCTGCAGAAATTGACGCGACAGCGGACGTACCGCAGCGTGTGATTCGATCGAAAGTTGCTGCCACTGATCTCGCCGCACGTTTCCAAACGGAATCGCACGTTTCGCCTCGTCATATCGGGCGAAAAAACGATGGATATCAAGTTGTCCGGCCGCAACGAGTCGGTCTCGCTGGGCCGATGCCATTGGCACGGTGGCTTGCGTCCGCTGCACCGCTTGTTGCAGGGCCTCCTCGCATTTCTGCCGGGCTTCCAACTGGGTCATCTGCGAAAACGTGACCTTGTCGAACGCCTCTTCACCGAAATGCACATCCTGACCCACCGCCTCGCCGCGGCCAGCGAACGAGATCAGCAGTGCAAACGCGGAAGTTCTGACCAATACCCACGTGCGATAATTCCGGCTGGGCATCACTTCGACTTCCAATCTTCCAGTCGATTGAAATACTGGTCCAAGCCACTGCGGAATTCTTCGGGCAATCCGGGACCGGTCGTCCCCGTGGATTGAACCGCCGACAATTCCTCTCGCACTTCTTTCGCGTTGACTCCGGCGCCGACCAAGGCCAGGGCCGGTGTGTCGGTCTTTCCGCTGCCTCCGCCACCGGGGTCGGCACCACTGCCACCGCTCGCGTTGGGATTGAACCGTTTTGATTTGAGCAACAACTCGATGATCTCGGTTTCCGCCGCTATCGCCGGAGGTCCCGTATCTGGCTTGTACAGGATCTCAGTGGTTTCCTGCATCACGCCGTAGACTTCTGCCAACATGTTCAGTTCATTGGCGAAGTCGCCTTCCGCATTGGGGAGCTCGAGGATGCGATCGACCACTTTGCCAACACGTTTTTGAAAACGGTCTTGCGTTTCCGCCAACCGGTTGGCCGATTCCATGTGCTCCGTATCGGTCACCGCAGGTCGTGATTGCTCAGCCACCCGTGTTTGTTCACGCAGATTGACTTCGCCTTCGAGCAACTGCAACACTTCCAGCACGATCGCTGGCGGCAAACTACCCTTCGGCTTGCCTCCCGGCGAGGAACCGGACTGCGTGACTTCCACCAAATCCTCGGCCCAACGATCAAAGGTGTCACTCCAATACTCAGCCTGCGAGATCGAAAGCCCGTTTTCCGATTGCAGTTCATCGCTGAGGGACCGCAAGCTCGCCGTCACGTCCTGGGCCTTCATGTCATCCAGTACGTTTTGGAACAACGCATAGCGACTTCGCTCGAAGTAGGCCGACATGTCATCCATGATGTGAGAAACCTCTTGGCTGCTCGTCGCTTCGACTTCTGCCAACTGTGCAAACGAGGCGGCATCGGCGGACTTTTCTCGCTCGGGAACACCAAAGGCATCGGTGACCATCGAGGCGAGCCCCGCCGCTACCTGTTGCTGCTTTCGCGACGAAGCCTTCAATCGTTTGACCAACGTGCTCCCTTCGAGATTGGCCAGGACGTCATTCAATTCATTGGCCACCTTTTCAAACTCAGCCAGCAGCCCCTCTTGTTCGACGACCGCCTGCTCAACCTGCGAGTCGTCCGCAGCGGGAGGCTTCGCATCGCTCTTGGCGTCACCGGCCAATTTGGTGTCGGGCAGCGTCAGCCGTCCCTGCTTGGGCGAACTGGTGTCGGCTTCCTCTTGCTCTTGCTCAGCTGAATCCAGGTCGTGCTGCGTCGATTCAATGTCGGAAATCGATCGGCACCGCAGGCGGGGACTCCTGATCGCTCGCTTCCTTGGGTTGCCCCGACGCACCTTGAGTGAGGCGATTCTGCCCCGCCTTGCGGTGTGTCCTCGTTGGGTTTGTTGGCAGCCGGTGGCGGGCCCTGCGAGGCCTGCTTGAGAAGATCCGCGACCGACGGCATCCGATTCTCGGCGATGTCCTTGAGGACTTGGACCATTTCAGCCCACTGGTCGAGATTCTCGACGCCGATCTCGTTGTTTCGCATCGCCTCCCGTAACAATCCCTCGCCGTTGCGAACCAGGTTGGAAAGTCGACGTCCGTTGACCTGTTCCTGTTCCGCTTGTTGAGCGAGACGTTCGCGGGTGTCCGGGGCGGCAAGTTCGTCCGCCGGCAAGTCGCGAAGCGACTTGTTGGTTTCGTGCAACTGCAATTCACGGTCTCGCACGTCCAACGACATGCGATGCCAACGACTCAATTCCGAAGTCACCCAGATCGCATGTTGTGATGGATCAAGCACGTCGAAAACGCATAGAGGCGAATAGACTCGCTCGCGGTTTGGAAAGTAGTCTTCGGCAAAGACGCGTAACGCAATCGTCTGCGGCGTGATCCCCTAGATCTCGCGGACAAAAGGTTGCGGCAAGCTCCAGCGATTCGGCGTGTGCGTTCCCGGCGCCGAGCATCGCTTCGCCCGAGAATTCACCGGGCTGTCCGTCCTCCAGCCTTCTGCCACTCGATGCCGACCCGTTTGACGCCGAAGTCATCGTGGGCTCGCACCTGAAAGGTGAGCACTTCGGTATCAAGCAAGACTTTCCGGCGGGGCAAGTTTTCACAGATCAACGACGGGAATTCGTCATCAATCGCTTCGATCGTGATATGAAGTGGCTCTTTCCCCGAGAGTCCGTATTCGTCTTGCCACTGCAATTCAACCTCCGTCGATTCATCCACTTCGATCGCGTCGGTTGAGAAGCGATCTCCGTCGGGGACTCGTTGGCACTCCATTGACGCGGGCTTCGGCGAGCGGGCGAGTAGCCGTTGCCGTCAGGACGGCGGTGCTTCCCCGGACTGCCGAAATCGAGGCTCCGCGAATGTCGCGTTCGATGCGTTCGCTTCGCCGCAGGTAATCAGGCAGACGGAACTCGGCTCGTAGCGATGAGAGTTCGGGACGCAGCATTGGCTCGACGGGAAGCTCGCCACGAAAGTCGCCCACTTTGATGCCAAGCCGAAGTGGAGCAATCTGACCAGGTAGCGAAAAGTGATAGCGACCCTCCGAGAGAGGCGCCTGCTCGGTCGATTGCCCGGCCACATGCACGTGGGCCGTTTCGGGCCTCCACCGTGTCGAATCCTTCAGAGAGATCGTCATGTCGAACGCCTCGCCGTGCGGAACAATCATCGCCTCCGGCAAAGGCTCGACGGCGGCGAAGGTGTATCGCGGCGTGTCACTCCACGGGGCAAGAAACCGAGCCCAAGCATTCGTGGCCGCTGACGCAGTGAAGACAAGCAGGAGGAGCGCGGCCACCGCAAGCAATGCTGCAACCAAGCCTCGTTGACGATGTTGCTGATGCGGGATCGCATTGGAAAGATCTTGAGCTACGACGTTGGCAGCGACCTGCCCGATCGCCGCCTCCACCAGTTCCGGCGAACGTGCCTGCTCAGACTCGTCCTCGGAAAGATGAATCACGCCAAGCAATTGATCACCCGCGTTGGGATGTGTCTCGGCTAACAAATGGGCAAGCTGATCAATTCGCCGTCTTCGCCACACCCAGCGATCGATCGCGATTGGCACCGCTCCACACGACAGCACCGACGCCAGAAAAATCGAAGCCCGCAACCATCGCGGCGTGTCGATGACGCGATCCAACAAGTAGGTCAACAAGAACCCAACCAAGACGCCAATGACGGCAGCCGCAGCCGCTTCCAGTAGCTTCAAGCACCAAACGCGGCGGCGAAACGACAGCAGCTTGTCACGCAAGGAGCGCGGAATCTCGAATCTGCTTGCGCGAGTCATCTGCATGTAGCGTTACCAGGAGGGGGATGGCCCCGAAAAACCCAAACCGGACCCGCTATAGATTAACCGCGGAGTCCAGCCTCGACAAACTTGCTTCGTCGCTTCGTCCCTTCGTAGGGTGGGTCCAGGAGCGACAGCGACGCCGACCCACCACTTCCTCGCTTCCTTATGTAACTGGTTACGTTGGGTCGGCGTCGCTGTCGCTGTCGGCGTCGCTGCTGGACCCAGCCTCCGAGAGCTACAACAGCTCCACCAGGCGGCCGCTGCTATCACCGATCGATTCGGCCGGCGTGCCCATGACGTCCAGCATCGTCAGGAACAGATTTCCCATCGGTCGCTCACTTTGGGGCACCACGTAGCGGCCCGTTTCGATTTGCCCGCCAGCGCTCCCGGCCAAAATGATCGGCAGGTCGCCATGATCGTGGCGATTGCCGTCACTGATCCCACTGCCGTAGAGAACCATCGACTGATCGAGCAACGTCCCCTCGCCATCCGGGATGGAATCAAGCTTGCTAAGGAAGTAGGCGAACTGCTCAACCAGGTAATGGTCGATCTGTTGGAGCTTCGTGACCGGTTCGGTTCGATTGCGATGATGGCTCATTTCGTGATGTGCGTCCTTGATCCCAATCTCCGTATAGCGTCGATTGCCTCCCGCATTGTCAAGCATCAGCGTCGCTACACGAGTCGTGTCGGTTTGGAAACCAATCACCATCAGGTCGTACATCAGCCGAGCGTGCTCCCGAAACTCCTCGACGCGACCAAAGGGAACTTCAATATCGGGAAGCGCTTTGCGATCCTCTTGCTCGGTACGTTCAATCCGAGTTTCAATCTCGCGCACGCTCGTGAAGTACTCATCAAGCTTTCGTTTGTCGGTTTGACCGACGCGTTGCATCAGCCGGCTGGCATCTTGCTGGACCACGTCAAGAATGCTCTGACGCACAAAATCTCGCTTGCGCCGATCGGCCGTGTCCGTGCCACCGAACATCCGTTCGAACGCCATGCGCGGCGTGATCTCCTTCGGCATCGGTTGCGTTTCATTACGCCAGGAGATGTTCGAGGAATAGGCGCAGCTGTAACCGGAATCACAACTACCCGCATTACGGCTCGGTTCCAGTCCCAGCTCAATCGATGGCAATCGCGTCTTGCCAGATAGCTGCGTGGCCGCAACCTGGTCGACGGAGATCCCGATTCGAATGTTGCCACTGGTCTTGACGGGACGAGCCGCGGTCAGATAAGTCGAGGCGCATCGAGCATGGTCGCCTGCGCCATCCGCGTGGCTTCGACCGTTATCGTGCGCCAATTTCGAGATCACATTGATCTTTGACTTCAGCGGCGCCAGCGGCTGCAACGTCTTGGACAACTCCCAATTCGAGCCATCCACCTTCGGTTTCCAATCGGGCATGATTGCCCCGTTGGGAAAAAAGATGCAAGCCATGCGAACAGGCGACGTCGGGCGCGGCGGCCGCATAGGCGCGACGGGCCGAGGGGAGCATCGCATCAAGGAGGGGCAACCCCAATGAGAGTCCAGCCCCCTTCAAGAGCGTGCGCCGGTCAAGTCGTCGATTACTTTGCTGATTCAACATCGGGATGACATTCTCCGTATCTCGGTACAATCTCCGCACCTTACCAAAAAGGTGTCAGTACACCTTTGTCGGTCATCCATTCGTAGTAGCGGAAGGGACGACTGCGGACGACTTCCAGGATCAAATCTTGGATTCGATAGCCCCCTGCAGCCGTCTTTTCGACGATCGCGTCCACCGTGCAGCGATCCGTTGGCGTCAATTGCCGCCCGAGCGCAAAGGTCAGCAGGCGATCAACGGCTGTTCGGGCAAAGGCTTCCTTCTCGGTCTTGCCGAGGATCTCGCAGAGTTCCGCGGCCCCTTGAAATGAACGCCCACCCGGCAGTTCTCCACTCGCATCGACTGGTGCGGTTCCATCGATCTCACGAAAGCGACCGATCGCATCGTACTGTTCCAAGCCGAAACCGAGCTCATCCATCACGCGATGGCAGGCGGCGCAGGAAGGATCACTGCGATGGATCACCATCTGTTCTCGCAAGGTCGCGTCGGCACTTGCTGTCTTGGTGTCTTCCAGCTGGGGAACGCCCGACGGTGGTTCCGGAGGTGGCGTGCCAAGGATGTTTTCCAGGATCCATTTGCCCCGCTTCACCGGTGATGTCCTGGCAGGATTGCTGGTCAACGTCAAGATACTCGCATGCGACAGCAGCCCGCGGCGCGGACTCCCCTGCAGCGAAACCTTTTGCAGCTCATCGCCGGTAATCCCAGGGATACCGTAGTGACTGGCCAGTTCTTCATTGACAAAGGTGTAGTCGCACGTCAGCAGTTCCGACACGGGCCGGTTGTTCCGCAGCAGATGCATGAACAACGTTTCCGTTTCACGCGCCATCGCTTTGCTCAACGACGGCGTAAACGACTGGAAGCGATCGGTGTCGGCCTCGTGCGATTCAAGATTTCGTAGCCCCAACCACTGGGCGGCGAACTGCTCGGCCATCGCATCGGACTTGGGATCGGAAAGCATTCGCAGGACGTGCTGGTCGACGAGCTCCTCGTCAAGTTTGCCTGCGGCTGCATCGTTCATCAGCCGATCGTCCGGAAGACTGCTCCATAGGAAATAGGACAACCTGGTCGCCAACTGTTCCGGTGTCAACGCGACGCTGCCATCTTCTTCGCTCGGCCAATTCTCTGGCGGCGTCTCAACTCGAAACAAGAATCGAGGCGAGACCAGCACGGCGCTGATCGCGATCTGCAAGCCTCGGTAATAGCTCTCGCCACGATCCGTCGCCGATTTGACCAGCTCAGCGTAGGGCTTCACCTCTTCCTCGCCGACTTCTTGGCGGAACGCGCGTCGCATCAGTGGGCGGAGACATTCCATGGCTGCGGCTTCCACCTCGCGCCACTGACCGCGGGAATACTTGGCCTGCCTTGCGTACGATCTGTTTTTGGCTGACCGGAAAGGCATCCTGGGGCGGTTCGCTCGGACCCTCCACGCTGATGCGACGAATCATGAACGGAAACTCGTCCGACTTGATGTTCCGATCCGGCTTGAGAGGCTTGCCGAGCTCGTTCACGGCCCGAGCCACCAAGTCAGGGCTGAGCTGAGCAAACTGATTGGATCGCGTCTCACCCAGTTTCAATTCTTGCTTGTTCTCAAGCGGCTCGACGTAGAAACGCGCGGTGCCGGGCTCGAGGTTGACACGAAAATCAAATCGCTCCGAATCACCGCCACCGCCGTAGTACGTCAGTTCGCCGTTGTCCTCTCAGAATGCCGCTGCCGTCGTACACCGCGACCTGCGTCGGCGCGGCGTCACGATCGGTGTTTCCGCCCGAGATGGTGACGCGGTATTCACCTTCGACCGGTACCTCCACATCGATCCAAACAAATGTATCACTGGCGAGGAACCGGCCATTGAAGCTACCCGTCTTCGTGTCACCATGCACCAGCAGCTGATCGCTGGGCCGATCGACATCAAGGCTGGCAAGTGATTTCGGGTCGATCACCACCGCCTCGGCGACCTTCTCCGCGGCATCAAGGTACTTTTCGACCAACATGGGCGAGAGCGATAACACGTCACCGTTGTTGTCGAATCCGGCTCCCACTTCATCCGATGGAAATCCGTCGGCCGGACGCAGATCGATACCAAACAAATCGCGAATGGAATGATTGTACTCGGCACGATTCAATCGCCGTGCTGTCACTCTTCCCGGACGTGGACGAAGGTCACAAGAGACCGCAAACATCGTCCTATCGAGTGAGGTCACCAGCTGCTTCCGTTCTTCGTCCGTCGGCTGGTCCGCATCTTCCGGTGGCATCGCACCGAAACGCACCATCTCCAACACGCGCTGCATCGAACCGGCGCCACCGCTGAGCGAGTCGAAATTGCTAAACCCAGCGAGATTCAATTCCGCTTCTTGCACATCATCGTTGTGACAGTCCAAGCAGTACTTCTGGAGAAGCGGCCAGCCCTCACCAGCCCATCGCTCAGAGACGCTCGAATTCGCCGGCGCCTGGGCCATGACGCCATCCATCGGCGCAAGCCAAGTAACAACACCGATTGCGCAGAGAACCACGCACGAGGGAATGATCCGCAAACCAATCACAGGCGACTGCAAAATGAGTGGGAAGGCAGGGGGCCGGTGTCGGCGAGCGACAACGACCTGTTCAGGTGGGAACCAGCAAGGGGCAGGGAGGAGGTGGGACCCGCGAAAGGCCCCGCTCCTACGAAGAGTATAGCCAGTTCTGCAAGGTTTTCGTAGTGGATCGTCCAGACTTCAACGTCATGCCATTTCGCCGTGCTCAGCGAAGCCGTGCTCAGCGAAGCCGTGCTCAGCGAAGCCGTGCTCAGCGAAGCCGTGCTCAGCGAAGCCGTGCTCAGCGAAGCGGTGCTCTAGCGAAGCGGTGCTCGTAATCGATTAGGAGCACCGGCTTGAGCAGGAGCACGAGCCTGAGCACGATCTTGACTCAAGTGACTCAGCCTGACACTGATCGATGGACGGACCACGACGTGCTTGTCAGGCGGAGCCTAACCCTACCCTACTGCCCCCCCACGCGGCGGAAGAAGCGGGCTCGGCAGGCGGCAGGGAGAGCCGGTGCGGTCGACGCAGGCGATCACCGAATCGGCTTCAACGATCAACTCCCCGCGCCGCTCAATTCGGTAGCGATGTCGGATTCGTACCTTTCGGACCTCGACCAACTCCGTCGTCAAATCGAGCACGTCGTCGAATTCCGCGGCGGACTGATACCTGCACATTCATCTCGGTCACGACCAGCATCAGCCCGCTGTCTTCCAGCTGCTTGTAGCTAACCCCCATGGCCCGCAGCATCTCGACTCGACCACGCTCGAAATAGTTCAGGTAATTGGAATGGTGGACACGACGTTGCCCGTCGGTTTCGTGGTACGTGACACGCAAGCTTTGAGTGTGAACGTGCAGCGGTGCGTCGTTTGGCGTCTGCAAGGTGAAGATTCCCATCGTTGTCGCAAAGGATCAAAAGCGTGCTCCCGGTCACCGTTTGCAGTCAGTCTGACCGTCCAAGACTGCTTCGGATCCATCGATCGCTGGTCGCTGAATCCGCTTGAATTGACCGCCGAGGCAACGAAAGCCTACACTTTCTACGGTTTCTTTCAGGAAGTTCGCACCGCGGAAGCACTATTTATCACAGGATGAGCCAGCGATGAGCATCGGCGACGATTCAGGAACGGCATTCGAAACCATTCGCGGACGCAATTTTCCCGCAATCCGTCAGTTCACGATCTTTCTCGAGAACCGAGTGGGACAGTTACTGGAAGTCGTGAAGCGATTCGAGGGAACTGGCATTCGGATCTGCGCCCTGTCCATCAGTGATGCCGCCGAGTGTGCCTTCGTTCGCTTCCTTGTCAGCGACGCTGATCGCGGACGGGAAATCTTGGAGCGAAGCGGGTTGGCGATGATCGAGACCGATCTTGTCGGCGTCGAGCTTCCCGAAGGTCCCCAACCACTGCTGCGTGTCTGCACGGCATTGCTGCAAGCGGAACTGAACATCATCCAGGCCTATCCCTTATTTGTTCGCCCCAACGGCAGGCCGGCTGTGGCCATCATGGTCGAGAACATCGAATTCGCGATGCAGACACTGAAGGAAAAGGGGTTCACGATCATCACCGAAGGCGACCTGGACGATAACCCGATCTCGGACCAGTAAGAAGTAAGACGTCGAGTGCTGCCCCCTTGTCCTAGCCACACAAGCACGACGCGCCCGAGTTTTGGTGTTGCGCCACATCCACCCTCCCGCTTGCGGCGTCTTCGAATCACACCGACAAGCAAAGCGGCCCACGGCTTGCGCCTGAGGTTCACTGTGAACCTCAGGCGCTAGCCGTGGGCCCCGCAACTGGCCGACAAAGGCAACGCTGCCTAGGCGAGCGTCTGAATCAAGATCGCCGGCGCATCAGGCGACGCGTTTGGCGTAGACCCACCATTCGACGGCTAACAGGCCAAGCATTGCCACCAGCGCGAAACGCCAGAACTCACGTCGGCGTTCGACTCCCCCCTCGGCAGCCTCCACCGACTCGTATCCCAGTTCGATACTGGAGGCCGGTTCGATCTCGCTTTCCGTTCGATCAAACAAGTTGATGGCGAAGAGATCAACCAACCGATCTGTCCGACTCCACCTGGTAATTGCCCGGTTTCATTGGTGTCGACAACTTCGACCACGCCGCTGGGCAATACGCTCGCGTCGATCTCGTCACCGCCGACTCGCTTGACCTTCGCGAACGCGATGGCGTTTTCCAGCCGTAAGCGGACCGTTTCGCCGGGCTGATACGAGGCGGCGCCGGTTGCCTCGGCCGCACCAGCCAAGTAACGCAACACATTCAACACGAAGACGGGCCAGGAGCGTTCGGCGTACCAGTTCGTGTTGGCCTGGTCACTGCCTTCGCCATCGCTTGAGACGATCTCGAAACCGAGCACCATGTCTTGATAGCCGTCGCGGGGCGAGAGGACCAGCATCGGGCCGACGTCGGCGCCCACCAATTCCAGTGATCCAGCCGGGCCTTTCACAGCACGTCCGCTGAATATCAGCAGCGAATACAATTCGAGGTAGCGCATCATGGGGTGCGTGCGGTCGACGTCGACCAACGCCACCGGCGACATTTCGCTCGCCCAAGACCATCCCTCGGAGGCCGATGCCTCTGCGTCCGGCGTTGCCGAAACGTCGCCGTCCTTCGCGGTCGGTGGTGGAAGTGCACCGATGAAAAACGTGTTGGTGGTCGGCATCTGCTCGGGACTGCAGCGGTCATAGATGATCAAGTCGTCGGTTCCCGCTTCGGCGCGAGCCTTGTAGGCGTCCGATTGCAAATAGGATGGCAGCACGATTTCCGCGTTGCAGATCTTGCTCGCCTTGGGCGTACTGAGCCCCAAACGCAGCGGTGTGTTTCCATTGGTCACGACCAGGACGGAAACCGTTCTGAGCGGGGTCAATCCTGCAAAAGCAACGTTGTCCACCGCGAAATCGTCAGTCACGTCCAGCTTCAATTGCAGCGTGAGTGCCTCTTCGGTATCGAGCGTGAAGGACAAACCGGTTTGCTCGCCCGGGTCGAGCGTAACGGTCTCCGCATCAAGAAACTCGCCGCTACTGGTGAGCGTCGCGGCGCTCTCGGCCGGCCTGGTACCGAGGTTCATCACGGTGGCGAAGGCCTGGACCTCCGATCGGCTGCTCGACGTTGCGTTCGGCCGAAAACGCGGTGATGGCCAGATTCGTGACGTCGCTGGATCCAATCGAGATGAACTGCGGGATCAGATTCCCCAAGCTGAACTCGGTGACCGTTTGGAAACCACCGTCGCTGTAGATCAACAGGTCGGCCGGCATGGCATCGGCAACCTGGACGTCGTTGACATCGCCGACCTCACTTGATCGTCGCGGGTTGGCGAGACCGTCGGCCGCCTTCAACGCACCGAGGATATCGGTCGGATGGTTGGTCACGCGCACCCGGTCCAGCGCGTCACTGAGCCGGCGACGATCGGAGGTAAACGATTGCACGGTCTCCGGTCGATCGCTGAAAGTCACCAGCATCGCGCTTTCCGAATCGCTCATCGTTTCGATCCGCCCGGCGATCAAACGTTTCGCCTTGTCGAATCGACTCTCCCCACCTTCCAAATCGGTCGCCTGCATGCTGGCGGAGGTGTCGAGCAAGAAGACGGTTCGTCCCTGGCCAGAGGTCTCGCCGCGAATTCCGGGTCGAAACAGTGCGATCGCGGCGAGAGTCACCGCCAACAATTGCAGCAGCAGCAACAAACTGCGCCGCAATCGCTGCAGCAGACTGTTGACGTGCAAATCCTCGATCGTCTTGGACCACAGATAGGTGCTGGGAACCTCCACCGGCTCGCGGCGCAGCTTCAAGAAGTAAAGCAGGATGATTCCCAACGGTACCGCCGCGAGCAACCAACTCCAGCCACCGAGCGTTGGAATCCAGCTCATCGCACCACTCCACGCTCGCGAAGATACTTGGTGACGATCGTCTCAACCGGTGTTTCGGTCCGCACCGGTATGTAAACGATCGAACGACGACTGCAGAAGGTCTTGACCGAGCTGATGAAGGAGCGGACGGTTTCTTTGTATCTCTCAATCGCATACGCGTTGATCGTGATCTCCGCAGCGTCTCCGTCTTCCACATCGATCAATCGCCGATCACCTCGCAGTGGTGGATCAATCTCTTCGGGTGAAAGCACGTGCATCACGAAGACATCCATCCGCCGGCCGACCAGCATCCGCAGCGCCGTCTCGTATCCCTGCTTGTCCATCAAGTCAGACAACAAGACCACGACTCCGCTACCCGCATTGCGAATCGAGAAATCTCGAACTCCGTCAAACAGCGAGATGTTGTGTCCGCTTTCGACCGAATCGAGATACTGCAGCATCTTCCACAGGCTGGCCCGGCCGCGAAGCACCGGGGCGCGTCGGCCCGGCGGCCCCAACGCCTGGACGCTGACGCGATCGGCGCGGCACATGCCGACGTAGCCGAGTGCCGCGGCCAGTTGCTTGGCCACATGCAGCTTGGTCGGATGCCCGAAATTCATCGAGTCGCTGGCGTCGACCAACGCATAGAAGTGCAGGTCTTCCTCTTCCTGAAACAACTTCAAGAACAACTGGTCCAGCCGGGCATAAAGATTCCAATCGATCAGCCGCAAATCGTCGCCGGGTACGTAATTGCGGAAGTCATGGAACTCGACGCTCTGACCTTTTCGCTTGCTCTTGCGCTCTCCCTTCATCCGCCCGCGAAACACTTTTCGCGAGACGAGTTCCAAACGTTCGAGACGTGCAAGCAGTTCCGGGCTGAGCAGCGGAGCGGATTGTTTGGTGTCGATCATGGTCACAGTCTATCAGGATTACGGCCTGCGGCGTTTACCGCAGGCGAGTCTCTCCGAGACTCGTAATCAAACGCAGCTTTCCGCGGTGTCAGTCTCGCAAGGTGTCAGCTCGGAAAGGGTCAGTCGGAAGGTGTCAGTCTCGGAGAGACTGACCTACGGTACGAACCGAGCCTAACGCCAAACCAGCGGCAAACTCTCCTCGTCCGGACCGCGTTTGCCAGCCGGACGAATCCCCTGGCCTTGGCGGCCGTTGAGTCGATCGCCCAGATCCTCTCGGGCTTGCTCGGCAGCTGCCGTCAACTGCTCGACCACTTCCGGAAATTCGTTGATCACGTTCTTGGTCTCGGAGACATCGCTGTCGAGATCAAACAGGCTCAAACCAATCTTCTTCTGCTGGTAGGCAACGGGCAGACCACCCGTGCCGCCGGGGTGTCCGTTCAACGTGCGATAGGTGTGCGGGAACACCAACTTGAAGCGATCATTGCGAATCGCCTGCAACTCGCCGCCACCGTAGTAGCAGTAAAACGCTTCGTGAGGCGATTTCGCTCCTTCCTCGCCAAACATCAGCGGGCGAATGTCTTTGCCGTCGATCTTGTGACTGGGAAGCTCGGCACCGATCAAACCGGCAACCGTCGGCAAGATGTCGATCGTGCTGCAAAGCTGGTCACACGAGGTTCCTGCCGGGATCTTGCCCTTCCACCACATGACCGTCGGTTCGCGGTAACCACCTTCAAACATCGTTCCCTTTCCCTCACGCAGCGGAGTCGCCTGCCCTGCATGCGTTCCGTAGGACAACCAAGGCCCGTTGTCGCTGGTGAAGATCACCAGCGTGTTCTGCTCAGCGCCGATGTCTTCAATCGCGCGGAGAACTTCGCCGACCGACCAATCCACTTCCATCACCACGTCGCCAAAGAGTCCTGCGCCGCTCTTACCGCGAAACTCATCGGAAACGTACAACGGAACATGCACCATCGAATGCGGAAGGTAGAGAAAGAACGGGTTGTCAGCGTTCTCTTTGATGAAGCCAACCGCCCGCTCGGTGTACTGCTTGGTCAACTGTTCCTGATCTGCAGGCTGGACGTCGTTGTTGACAATCTTGAACCCTTCGTCCAGCGGTCGCATCGAACCATCGGCAAGGCCGCCCAAGGGATTTCTGCGTTGGGGTTCTGCTTGCGTTTGGCAACGGAGGCGGGGTGAAGCGGCCACATGTCGTTGCTGTAGGGCAATCCGTAGTACTCATCGAAGCCATGGTTGGTCGGCAGGAACTTGGGATGATGACCCAAGTGCCACTTTCCAAATGCCGCTGTGGCGTAACCTTTCGACTTACAGATTTCGGCGAGGGTCGTTTCCGAAGCGTTGATCCCGATATCGGACTTCGGCCCCAATGCGCCATGGATCCCCACGCGGACGTGATAACAACCCGTCATGAAGTGCCGATCGCGAAGCGGAACAAACCGCCGAGGAAACCACAAAGTCGGTGAAGACTCGACCCTCCGACGCCATCCGGTTCAGGTTCGGCGTCTGGTAGGCCTTCGCCCCAAAGGGATTGATATCCGCGTATCCCATGTCGTCGATAAAGATCACGACCACATTGGGCGGACGATCCTCGACCGCCTGGGCGACGCCGAAACTCAAAACAACCGTCAGGGCAAGGGAACGCAGCAGAATCGATTGGGACATCATGGCATTTTGTATCTTGGCGAGTAGCACGCGGTTGGGAGCAACCATCCAACGACATCAGGTTGGTCACGATTGTAACCGCCGGGCGCCATGCGAGGGGTGAGAAGCGAGGGGTGAGAAGCGAGGGGCGAGAAGCGAGGGGCGAGAAGCGAGGGGCGAGATGCGAGGGGCGAGATGCGAGGGGCTTAGGTTTACCCACATTCGAATCGCATCATCGATTGAAAACGCGTGCCTGGACCGCGCAGCGGTCGCAGAGGGTAGCCATAGGTCGCGCTATCGCGACCTACGGAATTGAGAATGTGCAACGAAAACCCATCCCGAAGGCGGTCGCAGATCGAATGCGCGATGAATCTGCGACCGCCTTCGGGGTCGCTCGGGATTGGATGTCCGCACGCTTCGGTAGGTGCTGCTAGCGGTCCATCCACCGATAGTGGCCATGCTCCTCCATCGAGTCGAGCTCGTGCTCAGCGTAGCGGTGCTCCTAATCGATTCCGATTCCGAGCACGCAATTGAATCAAGTGACTCAGCCTGACACTCATCGATGGAAGGCGAAAAACCCGCGTGAGGGCTCAGCGAATGATTGTTCGCGCCGCCGCGGTGGCCCACGTCCGATCTCCGGAAACCATGGCTCGCACAACGATGGGTCCCGATACGTCTCTTGGAACCAACAACTTGGGTGAAACATGCGTCCCCTGTTCCACCACCGTCTCCAACCAGGCGACGGTCGTTTCGTTGGGGTCCCCGTCGGTCACCGATCCCAAGGGTCGATCCACACAAACCCGCAATGTCCCGTTGATCGGACTTTCGATCTCCACACAGATCGGGGCGCCTCTCCGGTGTCCCGCAGCCACGCTCATGACGATGTCTTGAGGATGCTGCAACCGCAGCGTCGGATCACCGATCAGGTTGTACAGCATCATGTGCTCGCGACGCTCCTCGACAAGATTCGTTCCCGGTGGACTGACCACCGTGGCCAGGGCATCGATCATGATCCGCGTCGGCGACGTGTCGCCCGAAACTTCCTGGTGCATTTGCGTCAGGGCGCTCAGCCAGGCATCACCCAATCGCGGCAAACGCTGCTTGAAAACGCCATCGATCAAGCCAACTGCCGCGGTCGTGTTGCCATACGGCATCGTTACACGGCTTCCCGCTACCACCGCGATGGGTCCGCCGTCACAGAGCAGCATCTCTTCGGCGATCGAATCCTCAGCAGCGTCAAGCGCGCCGGTGTAGCACGAAAGCATGATCGCGATGGGAGCTCCTGCGGCAGGACGGGCCAAACGCTGGACACTTTGCTGATCCAAGACCGGAACACCACTGGCTGTACCCGGAACGCGATCGAGATGGGTGACCTGCCCATGTCCCGCGTAGACCCAAAACCGGGCACCGCGTTGGTAACGATCGAGCACGGCATCGGTAAACGATCCACTGGTCGGAAAAAACACATGGCCGGGACTCGCGTAGCAAACGCAGGTACGCGTCTCCGCCGGCAACACGCTCGTGACGATCGTTCGGGTCACCGACTCGATCGCATGGTCCGCCATCGCACCGAAACCACCGACGCCTCCGACCAACTGCACTTCCGAACGCCAACTACCGAAATCGACGCTCGCTTCTCGCGCAATGATCCTGGTCACCAACTTTTCCAGCTGCTGTGGTGTGTCCACCGGTAGGCGACCGACGACCGCGTCGGGAACGGAGTCGCGATTGAAATCGCCATACAACAAATCGCTGGAAAGGGTCGGGGTCGATCCCCATGCCGCCGTGACTTTCGTTGGCGAGTACAGAATCGGCGTCTGGCTGAGCGTGTTGCAGGGCGCACCGAATACGGGCGCATCACCGACTAGCAACACATAACGGGTCGAAGCATCAGATTGCTCACGGATCTGCTCACGCAACGCTTCGGCATCCCGCTGCGGTTCGATCACCCGAACGACCAGCCCCTCGTCACTGCGATAATCGACCCATGGGACCAGCGCTTGTTGGAATGCCCGAGGGCAAACGACGATCACATCGGCCGAAAAGGCGCGGCCTGTCCCCCAAACGCACGCAATCACCTGCGTGAAGGCTACAGCGGAAGCGATCCAAATTCGTTTGCCAATCATTCGAAACAGCCCTGATTCAAAACCGCCCTGATTCAAAAACGCCTTGGGGATCCGCTAAGCTTCTCCTTGAGACGGGATCCATCTCAACGAATCCCGCCGAATTTAGCCAGTCCAATGTGACGACTTTCTCCCATGCCAGTCGATTCGACGCCCTCTGAAAAGCATTCTGAACGCCCCCGTGTCGCGATCACCGTTGGGGACGTCGCAGGGATCGGTCCGGAATTGGCCATGCGATGCGTGTCGTTGCCCGAAGTCGTGGAGCGTTGCATCCCCATTCTATACGGGCCGGCCTCCGCGATTCGGAAAATTGCCGAGACTCTCCAGCTTGATCTCCAGGCTGAAATCCGCGACGTCGGGGCGGTCGATCTCGATCTACTTCGCCCGGGGGTGGTTTCCGCGGAAACAGGACTTGCCTCGTTTCAAGCCGTCGACCAGGCAATTGAGGACGCCATCGCCAAGCGTGTCGATGCGATCGTCACCGGTCCGATCCAGAAAGAGGCCTGGCATGCCGCTGGGATCCCGTTTCCCGGACACACCGAATTGTTGGCCGATCGAACAAGCGTCGATGATTACTGCATGATGCTCACCAGCCAAGAAATTTCGTGCGTGTTGGCGACCATCCACGTGCCGCTTGCCGATGTTGCCAGGCTGCTGACCACCGAATCGATCCTCCGCGCCATTCGGCTTGGCGCTGCGGCACTTTCCAAACGACTTGGTCGTCCGGCGCGAGTCACCGTCTGTGGACTCAACCCACATGCCGGCGAGAACGGACTGTTCAGCCACGGTGAAGAGCAGGCCGTGATTGAACCTGCCATCGAAGACTGCCCGAGCGGAAGGCATCGACGTGACCGGCCCGCTTCCGCCAGACACCGCGTTCACGCCTCGCATCCGCAACCAAAGTGACGTTTACGTTTGCATGTACCATGACCAAGGCTTGATCCCGTTGAAGGCACTCGCCTTTGACGACGCGGTGAACGTCACGCTGGGCCTTCCGATCGTCCGCACCAGCGTAGATCACGGCACGGCACTCGACCTGGCATGGAAAGGCACCGCCAATCATCAAAGCATGCTTGCCGCGATCACGATGGCAATCGAGCTGAGCAGCAACCCGGCGAGCACCACGCACAAGGGATGAATCGATCGTGAACGGCGAAGCATCGATGATTCCCGGTGGAAGCGACCGGCCACGCGATCCTGTCAGCGAACCGTCCGGTCGGCTCGTTCGCGCGGATCGCCTGCACTGGATCGCCGAAGTCGCGCTGCTGGTGCTGCTGTTCTTCGTGTACGGCGGAGACCGCCCACCCATGGTCAACGAGTCGCACTACTTGGTGAAGGCAAAGAACTTTTGGGATCCGCAGTGGTGCGCGAGCGACCTGCTCGCCTCGTCACCCAAGGCTCACGTCGTGTTCTACGCCGTTTTTGGCTGGCTGACGAAGTTCGTATCGCTGGAGTCGACCGCCTGGATCGGTCGATTGGTCGGCTGGAGCCTGTTGGCGATTGGTTTGCGACAGCTCAGCTGGAACCTTTTTCATCAGCGATACCTCTCGCTCGTGGTCGCCGTGGTCTGGATCGCAGGGATCGAGTACGGGAATCTCGCCGGGGAGTGGGTCGTCGGTGGTATCGAGGCGAAAGTGCCAGCTTACGGCTTTGTGCTGCTCGGCCTTTCCGAGATGGTACGCCGTCGCTGGAATCGAGTCTGGCTGTTGCTCGGGATTGCCTCGGCGTTTCATGTCTTGACCGGAGGCTGGAGCGTGGTGGCCGCCGCGATCACCTGGTGGTGCACCGAACGAGGCCAACCTGACCAGCGGCGATTCTTTACTCCGGCGCTCGTCGCTGGTGGTTTGATCGCTCTGTTTGGCCTGGTTCCGGCGATCGCCTTGACCGTTCGTGCCGACCCAGAGGAATCGACCGTCGCGGCGCGGATCTACACCTACTATCGCATCACCCATCACTTGCTGCCGGCGGACTTCCGTCCCAGCTGGTACCTGCGTCATGGCTTATTGATCGGTGCCACGGCTTGGTTGGCTTCCCTGTATCGATTCGACCCGGGGATTCGCCGGCTCGGCGCATTCACGTTGGGCGCGGTTTTGATTGCCCTGATTGGGCTGGCGCTTGGTGTTCTGCCTTCGTTTCACCCAGACCTAGCCGCGAAGCTCCTGCGTTATTACTGGTTTCGTTTGACCGACGCCGCCGTTCCCCTGATGTTGGGCGTCTGCGTTGCGAGGATGCTTGACGACGGACGGCGACCGGCGCTCCACCGCGTTGCCGGGATCGCGGTGGGGATCGCAGTGATGCTCGTTGCAGGATCAAGTTACCGGACGGGCCGACTGAAGATCCCGCCCTCGGTCAGCAACGATCTGCTTGGCTTCGACGTCGGTGCGTCGGTCGAGAAGCAACAGGAGGTGTACCGTGACTGGCTAGCGGTTTGTCGTTGGGCGAAACAATCATCGAACCCAGAGCGAGGTGTTTCTCACACCACGTCATCAGCAAACATTCAAGTGGTACGCCGAGCGAGGCGAAGTGGTGAATTGGAAGGATGTCCCGCAAGACGCCAAGAGCCTACTGGAGTGGAATCGGCGGTTTCAGGAAATCTTTCCGCAACGTCTCGGTCATATTCGCGTGACCATTCAGTACAAGGATCTACGCGAGTACCGTCGCCGCTATGGTGTTCGCTGGATGATCGTCGATCGGCGAGTTTGCGGAGACAGCCTCCCGCTGGTCCGGGTGTATCCAACCGAGCAGGAGAAAAACGGAACGTTCGCGGTGTACGAATTGCCCGAGCCATAGTGCTGATCCCCACGGAACAGATGTGCAGGCGCGTCACACATTCTGTGCCCTTCTTGCACAGCCGGTGGTCAGGAAAAGCCCAGTCCCCTGTGGTCGCGTATCGGCTTTCCCTGTCCGAGGGGCGGTACGGTTCAAAATAGGCTCAGTTGGATTTCTTGGTGGAAACGTTAGCCGCCGGCTTAAGCGTTTTTTCGATCGTTTCGCAAATCTGCAACAGACCCAGCTACCGCTGAACCGAGAACGGCGAATTCGCGACGCCTCCGGCTATCGGTGCAAGGAGAACCGAAGGGCATTGGCTCTCCCGCTGGAACGAAAATCGCAGGAAAACGCGGGATTGGAAATCGATCCCGTCCCATTTGGGCCAATCGGTTGGCTCGTCAGGAACGCTACCGTTGTGACGTCGCGCCACAAGTTTTTCAGGTTGTTTTCGATCCACCGGCGACAACTGTAGTTTTCGGCATCGTGATTGCACCAGAAGGTTTTCATTCTTTCCTGGCAATCCTACCGGGAGCCAAAACATGAAGACACGAACGGATATCGAACACACAATCGAAGGCCTTTCTCATCAGTGGAGGGATGGCCATAACGAGGTGAATGCGTTTTTTGATGAGTATCGCCAATGGGCTTATGAGATTGCCCAACTAGGCGTGCCCTATTTTGGTGAGAGCGCTGATCGACTCAGACAACTCCGAGAACGTCTTAACGAGCATTTTGCCCGCGAGGATGAGATTTGTGACCAACTGATTGCGATCACTGGTACGCCTTCGCCGGAAGTGGACGCCAATCGGCGACAGATCGCAGCAGATCACTTGAATTTGCTGTCGCGTCTGGACGCGTTGATCAATCAAGCTCAGCGAACTCGATCCGCCGTTTGACTCGTGGCAGCAAGCCGTCGAGCAGGTGGAGCGATTCTGCGACGCACTCGAACAGCACGAAGAACAAGAATCGGATTGCATCACCTGGCTGGTGCCAAAGTAAGGACAAGAATCATGATCAGTCACCCAAAGAATATCGCCCGGCATGCCTTGGAGGAAGCGTTTTGTCGTGACGTCGATAGCCTTCTGATCGGACGTCTGCAGACGCAAGCTGAGTCAGACGAGGCGAAAGAGCGTTTGGCGAAGGCAACGGGATGGAAGGATCACAAACTCATTTCTCAGCTGGCGGCACTTGGGGTGACACCGGAAGGATTGATGGCTGTCCAAATGATCCCGTTGGTCTTGATCGCGTGGGCAAACCACGGAGTGGATCACAAGGAACGCGAGTTTGTGATGTCAAAGGCCGAGCGGTTCGGCGTGCGAGAGCGGTCGGAAGCGTACGCGTTGCTGGAGCACTGGCTCAGTCACCGACCACCTGTGACGGCCTTCGATGCGTGGAGGCGGTTCATTCGCCTTGAACTGGCGTCGATGCCCCGAAAGTCGAGTGAGCGACTCGTTGCGTTAACGAAGAATCAGATGGTCGCGGTCGCCCGCTGCTCCGGTGGATTCCTGGGATTTCGTCGGATCTGCTCGAACGAGCAAAAGCTGATTACCACCATGAGCAAGGTTCTTGATGATTGTTTGAACGGAGCCGACATGAATCGTCTTGGCGGTAATACGAACTGATCTTGTCGTGATCGTGTTGAGCGATGCGAACCCGAAGCCAAGATCGAAGGATTGAAATGCATACCGACGTAACCACCAGCTTCATGGGAATCAAACTCCGATCGCCTTTGATCATCGGAGCATGCCCCATCACATGCAAACCGGAAACGGTCCGTGAATTGACCATTGCGGGTGCCGGTGCGGTCGTATTGCCCTCTATTTTGGAGGAACAGATCGTTCGCGAGATGATCCAACATGGAGATCAGCCTAGCTTCGAAGAACGACAGGTCGAGGCGGAAGGCTCGGCAAAACTGGAGGATGTCTACAACGGCGGGATTCACGGTTACCTGCAGACACTGGGGATGCTCAAGAAGTGCACCGGGATTCCAATCATCGCCAATCTGAACGGCTGTGGTCACGGATGCTGGCTTGACTTTGCCACTCGCCTGGAGGCCGCAGGGGCGGATGCCATCGAGCTTTCGATCGATGCCAATATCAGTGACCCCAAACGATGACGCAGACTTCGTCGAGGACTCGTTGTTGAGTGCGGTTGAGAAGGTTTGCGATTCCGTCTCGATCCCGGTTGCAGTCAAACTGCTTCCATTCTTCACAAGCCTACCGAACCTTGCCGCCCGGTTGGCGGACGTCGGAGCAAAGGGCGTGGTCTTGTTCGGTCGAGAACCGATTTGGGAAATCTTTGATGGAGCTTTGACGGCGACGTCGAGATGGAGCCTGAGTGATTCAGGACAACTCCAAACCACGTTATCCGGGCTGATGCGGGTACGATTCGGATCCGACGACCTCTCCATTGCCGCCAGCGGTGGCATCTCCACGGCCAAGGACGTGCTTCATGCCGTCATCGCCGGAGCCGATGTCGTCATGGTGACCTCCGAAATCTATCGCACCGGACCCGACGTAGTCGCCCACATTCTCGAAGGCGTGACCCAACACCTCGAGCGACAAGGCATGAAGTCATTCGCTGAGTTCGTGGCCAGCTGCAAGAGTGGCTACAACGGCAAGGGCCCGCGGCGAACCCATCTCCAGGCGATGCTCGATACCGACCACTATCGTGACCCGCATCCCCAACCGGTGACCAGAACCGGCGACAAGTGGGGACACCTCTATCCAGCGCCTCACGACGATTAGATGGACCGTGAGCGTCTCGCTGGGGAGGTACGCTCTTCAACGACTTCGGGGTCATTCAGAGCCGCGCCGCTTGAGCCGCGATTGGTATCCAGTCTCGAATGTGAAGATCTTCCGGCGTGCACTGTAGGTCCGCGCTTTGCGCAGCGGTGCACCTGCTCGTGCTCGCGCATGCGCGCTCCTGCGAGTGCTCGGAGCAGGCTCGCCTAATCGATTACATGCACGGCTGTTCGGATGGCGAGCACGAGCACGGTCGCCAACTCGTGGGTCTCCGCGCTGACACTGATCGGTAGAGCGATCCGCTACGAGCTTTACGCCTTAGCGAAGCGTCGATGGCGCAGGAGTCCTGGGAATCACGCGGATGTCGATGTCGTCCAGGCTTCTCTTTCGCAGCGAGTCTTCTTTCTCGCTCTCGATGTCATCGAGCTGCCGCTCCATCAAGTCTTTCGTTTTGTCGGAACCCGGTGGCAAATCGGAATTCGATTTCGGTGCGTTGGGCTCCCGTTCTCGATCCGGCGCATCGAAGCCGCTATCTCTTGCCTCTTGACGCTGCCTCTCCAAGGCATCAGGTGTCGGTGGCTCGTCTCGATCCACCAGCATCGGCGACTGGCCGCCGGCAGGGTCAAAGATGCTCCCAACGCGTCCCGAATCACGTCGCGTCCGCTCCCATGCCCCACCGTATGCCGGATAGGCCAGATCTTCACAGTCCGCGCAAATACGACAGCCTCCCAGCGGAGAGAGTCCGATTGTCAACACTGCCAACGCGATCCATCGCCGATACTTGTCCATGACATCCCGATCTCTTGCACCTGCGCAACAAAAATCCGATGACCAACAAAGTGGTCATCGGACTGTATCGGTTGAACGGACTATTCGCTTGAGGAAAGCTTTGACGATTAGAGAATCCGGGTCATTGATTCCGCGTCGCCATTGATTCCCGCAGGTCATCATTGGAAATGACCAACTGGGTCAACTCCTGCCACTGTGAATCCTCGTCGCTGACCGTTTCGCACAGCAATTCGGCATCATCCCAGTCCAATTCATCCTCGACCGCAAAGCGGAGATCGTCCCGATCCAAAGCGGTTGGGACGGGAATGAATTTCAGGTGATAGGCGCCCGGGGCCGAATCGAGCCAGGAGGCAATGCTACCCCCATCAGCTGCCGGTAATCGGTCGGCATTGCGACGCAGGCGGCGGAGCGTGTCGGCATGGCAGGCTTCCCCCGTCAAACCCAAGTGGTCCACTCGTCGCAAATCCCCTGCGTCGGAAGCGTAACCGACGTAGTCGCATTCGCTGGTCTTGGTCGCTTTGGCCAACAACTGATCAACCAGAGTGGCATCCACAAAGGGCCGATTGGCAGGCACATAGACGACCCATTCAGCGCCACAAGCTGTCGGCAGCCTCGCAAAGTCGCTCGCACACATGGGTGCTGGGCAGATTGATCGATTGCACCCCAGCGATTCCCGAAGTCAGCAGAGAAGAGGGAATGTTGGAACCGACAATGAACACCTGATCGACCAGAGCACATTCGCTCAGGCGACGAGCCATTCGAATGATCAAGGGCTGGCCACCAAGCTTTCGCTGCGCGAAGCGGGCAGCCGACTTTTGCACCTCCGGGCGTGAGAAATCGCCAAGATCAATGACCGCAATGGCGCGGGTTTGAGAGGGCATCGCTCTCCTCCATACTACGCGGGACACGCCTACTACTTAGAGGTCCGACTTAAGCTCCCTTCAGACGTGTTGACGTATTATGGCTCCTTTGAGTCCACGCGGTCTACCACAATCGGAATCAAGAATTCAAAAATTTTTGAGAGATTTCCTCAAGTCGCTCTATCGCACAAGCCGGGCAAGATGGCAGAACGCATTTACTCGCGAAGCAGTGAAAGGAATTCACCTCGTTCCGCGAGCCTTCTAAATGACTCTTCTCTGCAAGCACTGAAAATGGAGTTTCCGCAAGTGTTTGACCTTTCCCAGATTACCAGCTTCATCGATGCTATCATGATGCCGATCATCGGCGGCTTGGCTCTCCTGATTGCGAAAGTCAGCCATGGAGACCGTGCGCGCTGGGCGGAGAAGCAGTTTTTCGCGGTGCTGTTGGTGATTACGATTGTCACCCTGCGAACCGTGATCACGTGTCATGAGATCTGGCTGGTCCATACCACGACACTGGGAACGCTGATTATCTGTTCCATGTTGATTCCGGGCCATCAGGAACCGCCGGAAACGGCGTTCTAGCGACGAGCATTTTCAACAACTCATGTGTCCTTTCAAATGATGCCCGAAGCTGATCCTGATTCCAGTGCGAACCCGACTCCTTCGGTCGAAGTCATCCCGGGAGGCCCGGTGCACGGCAGCATCCGTCCGCCGGGAAGCAAGAGCCTGACCAATCGAGCGCTGATTTGCGCGGCCATGGCTGAGGGCCCCTCGCGGCTGACCGGATCTTTGGCGAGCGAAGACACCGAGGTGATGATCGAGGCCTTGCGGTCGATCGGTGTCAGCATCGATGTCAGCGACGGTGGACGCACCCTTTCAGTCGATCGGACAGTCGTCCGCCGATTCCCCTGCGGAATCTCCGACGGCTCCGATTGAGTTGTACATTGCCAACAGCGGCACCAGCATTCGATTCTTGACCGCGGCCCTTTCCGCGTTTGGCGGGCGATATCGACTTCACGGCGTACCCCGAATGCATCAGCGTCCCATCGGGGATCTTGTCGAGGCGATTCGAGGCGTGATCGCGGGTGAGATCAGTACCGAATCGGCCGGAGACTGTCCCCCGGTTCGGATTGATTCACGTGGCTGGAGTGGCCACACCATTCAAGTTGCCGGTTCGGTCAGCAGTCAGTTCCTGAGCGGGTTGATGATGGCCGCCCCGATTGCCGGCTCAACCGATCGCAAGTCGGCCGGAACACGAATCGGCGTGGTCGGTGAACTCGTGTCGCGTCCCTATGTCGACATGACCGCCGAGGTGATGCGCTCGTTTGCCGCTGGCGTCGATGTCGTGCCCGGCGACCCGGCGCGGGGAGAATCGCTCGCCGTTTTGGTCGGCGACAAACCTTACCGTGGCAGAGAATACGCAATTGAGCCCGATGCGTCCGCGGCGAGCTACTTCTGGGCGACAGCAGCCATCACGGGCGGAACCATCACCGTCGAAGGCCTCACCAAGCAGGCGATGCAGGGAGATGTCGGCTTCTGCGATGTGCTGCAACAAATGGGATGCGAGGTTCAGCATCATGACGATGGGATCACGGTCGTCGGGCGTCCGCTTCACGGCGTGGATGTCGACATGAACATGATCAGCGACACCGTCCAAACGCTCGCCGTCGTCGCACTCTTTGCGGAAGGTCCGACTCGTGTTCGCGGCGTCGCCCACAATCGTTTCAAGGAGACCGATCGGATCGGAGACCTGGCGTGCGAACTGCGAAAGCTCGGCGCGGTGATTGAAGAGCACGACGACGGATTGACGATTCAATCGGCAACGCAAGTCCCTGCGTGGTGCGATCCTCGAAACCTATCATGACCATCGAATGGCGATGAGCCTGGCCCTAGCGGGGCTGCGAATCCCCGGGGTTCGCATCCTCGATCCGGCTTGCACCTCCAAAACCTATCCCGAGTTCTTCGCCGACTTGGAACGATTGATCGCTCGCCCCCATCGCTGGTACGGCAGCTAGCCACGCAGCGCCATGCTATCCGAAAAGGGGTCTGACCCTTTGGAGGCGAGTCAATTTCCTTGTGTTTCTGTCCTCGCCGGAGAGGGTCAGACCCTTTTTCGGATAGGTTCTAAGTGCAACTCGGTCGTCCACATCCAAGCACGACGCGCCAGTTTTGGTGTTGCGCTTTTTGATTTTGGGGGCAACGCCCCGTAAGTTGGGGTTCCCATTGACACCGCGAATTGCAGGGCCAACGGCCCGGCGGTTTGTTGCTTGGATTCACAAATGGCCGGACCTTCGGCCCTCAAGAACAATCTCGCCATAACACCCAGCCCGATGAGCTGGGCTATATAAATTGCTGGGCCTTCGGCCCGAAATCAAGCAAATAGCGCAACATCAAAACGCGCAAGCGAGTGTGTTTCCCTGGGAAGAGCCAGACTCACTCGCTGGCGCGTCGTGCTTGTATGTAAGCTAGTCCCGTGACGCCAGCTTCCCTGATCCTGTTGATCGAGTTCACGAATCTTCATGAATGACATGTCGCCTGAACGAAAAGCACGAATCGCCAACGGACTGCTGGTGCTGATCAGCAGCTTGCTGGCCTGTTTCGTGGACAGCCGATTTGGTTGGATCACCCTGTTCATGGGCGCCAGCCTGATCTTTTCAGGCGCCAGCGGTTTCTGCGGCTTCGCCGTGATCTTCCGCAAGCTGGGCATTTAGCTGTAGTTCGGTGTGGGCGGTCGGTAATCGCTCAGCTTGATGGTCTTGAACCAATCGATGGTCTGCTTGAGACCCTCGCGTAGCGGAATCTTCGGTTCCCAGCCGAGTTGCTTCTTGGCGAGTGTGATGTCCGGTCGCCGCCGAGTGGGATCATCGTCCGGAAGGGGCCGGAATACCAACTTGCTGGTTGATCCGGACAACTGGATCACCTCTTCGGCGAGTTCGCGAATCGTGAACTCGACTGGATTGCCGATATTCACCGGACCAATGAAGCCCTGCTCATTGTTCATCATGGCGATGATCGCGTTGACGAGATCGTCTCGATAACAAAACGATCGCGTTTGGCTCCCTTCGCCAAAGATCGTGATATCTTCGTTCGCCAAAGCCTGGCGAATGAAGTTGGAAACGACGCGACCATCGTAGGGATGCATGCGTGGTCCGTAGGTATTGAAGATGCGGACAATTCGGATGTCGACGCGATTGCTGCGGTGATAATCCATGAACAGAGTTTCCGCGACTCGCTTTCCTTCGTCATAACAGGCGCGAATGCCCAGCGGATTGACGCTTCCGCGATAGCTTTCGACCTGCGGATGCACCTCCGGATCGCCGTAGACCTCACTGGTGCTCGCCTGCAGGATTCTCGCTCCGCATCGTTTCGCCGTTCCCAGCATGTTGATGGAACCAAGCACGCTGGTCTTGATCGTTTTGATCGGATTGAACTGGTAATGTCCCGGCGCGGCAGGGCAGGCCAGGTTGTAGATCTGGTCAACCTCCAAGAAGATCGGCAGCGTGACATCGTGCCGAATCAATTCAAAATTCGGCTTGCCGAGCAGGTGGGCGACGTTGGACTTCTGGCTCGTAAAAAAATTGTCCAGGCAGATGACATCGTGTCCCGTGGCGACGAGTCGCTCACAGAGATGCGAACCCAGGAAACCGGCGCCACCGGTCACAAGAATACGTTGAATCATGGTCTATGGCCTTTCCATCTCGATCATCGGGGGCGTCAGTACCTGGTTATCGATCAAACGAGTCGATCCGACTCGGGCGGCGATCAGGGCAACGGCCGGTCGGTCCAAATGCATCCGTGGCTTCAAGGTCTCTGCATCGACGATCACCGCATAATCAATCTTGTCAACACCAAGCGAGTCCTCAGCTCCGGATGCGAGCGAACCTCGCAGGCATTGCCGCATGATGTCCTGCAGTGCCAACACATCGCTTTGACCGCCCTCCACCGCACGACTGGTCGCGTTCAGCGATTCCCACAGGCGGAGCGCCCGACCGCGCTCGGACGGACTGAGATAGCGGTTGCGGCTGCTCATCGCCAAGCCATCGGGTTCACGAACAATGTCACCGGCCACGATCTCAATTCCCACGTTCAAGTCGCGGGTCATCGCTTCGATCACTTTCCATTGCTGATAGTCCTTCCGTCCAAAGAAGGCTCGATCGCAAGGAATGCATTGAAACAGCTTCAGCACGATCGTCGCCACGCCGCGAAAGTGTTCGGGTCGAAAGATCCCCTCGAGCGTGCGCGAAATCGCTGGCGGCTGCACCATGGTCGTGCAGCCCTCGGGATACATGCTTTCCGTGCTTGGAACGAACACCGCTGTCACACCCTCGGCTCGAAGTAGCTCGCAATCCTGCTCGAGCATTCGCGGGTACTTGTCCAGATCCTCATTGGGTGCAAATTGGGTCGGGTTGACGAAGATGGTTGCGATCGTGGCATCACAGCACTCGCGGCTGAGTCGCACCAAGGACAGATGCCCTTCGTGCAAAGCTCCCATCGTCGGCACCAGCCCGACCGACTTTCCTTCAACCCGAAGTGACCGAGCAAAATCGCGCGCGACGTCTGGCGAATGAATGACTTCCATGGCATGCACCGGCTGAGAAGAGGTCGACGTCGTCCGCTCAAGACAAAAGGAATCGGTGCCAAATCCTAAATCGTGGACGTGGCTTCTTGAAGGACATGCTCGTTGACGTAAATCGGCAATGGCGGCGAGAACGTAACGGCGACTGCAATGGCATCACTCGGGCGTGAATCGACTTCGACCAATTCGCCATCCTCTTTGCGAAGATGCAGTTTGGCATAGTAGGTGCCATGTCTCAATTCGCTGATGATGACACTTTCGACCGTCGCCCCCAGCGAGCGAGCGACGCCAACGACCAAATCGTGCGTCAGCGGGCGCTGTGGTTCGTAATCATCCTTGACGCGCCGATCAATATTCGTCGCTTCAAAGATACCAATCAGAATGGGAAACTCGCGGCTACCGTCGACTTCCTGAAGGTAGATGACCTGATTCTCAGTGAGCTCGGATATGATGATTCGAGCTAAGCGCATCTTGACGGGCATGTGTCCAGACAAAAATGACGGAGGAATGAAGCGGGCGAAAGCACGATTCGGAGGCCTCCCCGATTATAGCGTTGCCAAGGGCTGCGCCGCTCGCCCGCCAGTAGGACGCTACGATTCAAGCCGAAAGATCGTCGTCGCCAGTGGCGGCATGCAGATCGAAATACTGTCTTCCCGACCATGGTGTCCTTCGCCCAACGTGTTGGCCCCGGGATAGTTACCGAGATTGGAGCCCCCGTAGGCACTGCTGTCGCTGTTGAAAATCTCTTTCCAGAAGCCGGAATGGGGGACCCCCACGCGATAGCCGTGCCGGACAACTGGCGTGAAGTTGCAACAAACAAGAATCGGTGCCGTCCCCTCTTTTCCCTTGCGCAAGTAGATCAACGTGCTGTCATGGAAATTCATGCAATCGACCCATTCGAATCCTTCGTAGGAGAAATCGAACTGGTGCAGTGCCCGATTCTCGATCACCAACTTGTTCAAATCGGACACCAACTGCTGAATCCCTCGGTGCGTTTCAAAATCCAACAACTCCCACTGTGGCCCGTCATCATGGTTCCACTCGTTCCACTGACCTAATTCGCCCCCCATGAACAACAACTTCTTGCCCGGGTGAGTCCACATGTAGGAGTAGAGCAGCCTCAGGTTCGCGAATTTCTGCCACATGTCGCCGGGCATCTGGCTGAGCAAGGCGCCTTTGCCGTGCACAACTTCATCGTGCGACAGCGGCAGCATGAAGTTTTCGGTAAAGGCGTAGATCAGGCTAAAGGTCAACTCGTTTTGGTGGTGGCTGCGATGAATCGGTTCCTTGTGCATGTAGTCCAAGGTGTCGTTCATCCATCCCATGTTCCACTTGTACGTGAATCCAAGACCGCCGTCGTACGTCGGGCGCGACACGCCGGGCCACGCGGTCGACTCCTCCGCTGCAGTGACGACGCCGGGGAACTGTTCATGGACAGCGATATTGAACTCGCGGAGGAAATCGATCGCCTCGAGATTCTCCCGACCGCCGTACTGATTGGGAATCCACTGACTCTCTTCGCGGCTGTAGTCCAAATACAACATCGAGGCGACTGCATCGACGCGAAGTCCATCGATGTGGTACTTGTCGAGCCAGAACAGCGCGTTGGCAACCAGGAAGTTCTTCACTTCGTTGCGACCATAGTTGAAGATCAGCGTCCCCCAGTCGGGATGCTCTCCCTGACGCGAATCGGCATGCTCGTAGAGGGCCGAGCCATCGAAGCGAGCCAGTCCATGAGCATCCTTGGGGAAATGTGCCGGCACCCAATCGATGATCACGCCAATGCCCTGCTGGTGCATGTAATTGACGAAGAACATGAAGTCCTGCGGCGCACCATGTCGCGCCGTCGGGGCGTAGTAACCGACCGTCTGGTAGCCCCATGACCCGGTAAACGGGTGCTCGCTGACCGGCATCAATTCCACATGCGTAAAATTCATGCGGTGGCAATAGTCGGCAAGTCGACGAGCCAGATCACGGTAGTCGAGCCAGCCATGGGTGCGTCCCGGCCCTTTTTGCCAACTACCCAAATGGACTTCGAACACGTTCATGGGCGCGTGCATCGGATTCCAATCCTTGCGCTGCTCAAGCCAAGCCTGATCGCCCCACGAGAACGTGTCGAGATCGGACACGATCGATGCGGTGAGCGGTGGCAGCTCCGCGGCGAAACCCATCGGATCGGACTTGTCGACCCATTCGCCATGCTGATTGAGAATGCGGAACTTGTACTTGTCGCCCGCTTTGGCGCCGGGCACAAACAACTCCCAGATGCCCAGATGCTCCATCACCCGCGCGGTGTGTTTTCGGCCGTCCCAACCGTTGAAATCGCCAACCACCTGAACGCTACGTGCGTTGGGCGCCCAAACGGCAAAGTTGACTCCGTGGGTTTCGTCAACGGTGCGGAGCTGTGCCCCCAAACGCTCGTAAAGCTGATGATGGCGACCTTCACCGATCAGGTAGCGGTCCAAATCGCTAAACAGCGACGGCGCCGCATAGGGATCTTGCATGTCAATCAATTCGCCGGTTTTTTTAGTCATCTGGATGCGGTATCTCGATTTCGCGCTAATTGCTCTTCTTGCATCTTCTTCCGATCGGGCCCCTGCGTCGACAGCCCCATCACAGATCGCCTCGAAAAAACCTGCCGGATGCAGCTGACGCATCGGCCGCCGCGTCCCACTGGCACCATCGACGATCCAAGCCGCCTGGGCATCCGGCAGATAGGTTCGCACTGCAATCGCCGGCTGACCACGATAATCTACGCGGTGGGGCCCCAACACGCTCGACGGGTTCTCGAGGGTACCGTCAACCAGTTGTCCGATACTAGTGAGCGAGACTTGAGTGTGCATTTGGCTTCCGCTAAACAATGGTTTGAGGTAACAGATCTGGAAAAAGTTGCGTTGGCGTGCTGGGCCAGCAACCATTCGCGGGTGCTAGGCCGACTCCAGCAAATCGGCAGCCGTGAATCGATGCCGCGGTGTCTGGCCGCTCTGGCTGCCACCCCCGGCGAGCAACCAGCGACGGAGTCCATCCTTTGGTTCCCGCCTGCTCAGAGGGGGCTGGACGGCCTGGTGCGGTGCATCGACACGGAGCCAGCGATCGCTCCTCCTGCCCGCTCCTCGCCGAGCGACTCCCGCCGCTGACCAACCGTGAGGAGATCAGACAGGCCTGCACCCGATGGATCTGGAGGGCCCGGTCGATCCGCCGCCAAAGGTCGGCATGCTGAACGTCGATTCGGCGCCCAAAATGTTCCCACACAAATTGGTTTTCCCGCCATCTCGGCAGCGACTCCGCTAACGAACGAATCAGGTAGCGGTTGTTGCTCAGCAACATCACCGAGGACGGTCCATCGATCGACTCCAGTCCGCGCACGGCGGCAAGCAGTGTCAATCGATTGAGGTCGCCGAAGTCAACGTCGTCGGCGGAGAAGACCGACTCGCCTTCGGCCGTCTCCAACGTGAAGGACCAGGTCCCTTCCGAGAGCGAAGCGGCCTTGGCTTGGCAAACCAACAGGTATTCGGTGCCGGCTTCTTGGGGGACAAAGGAAGCGTCTTCCTTGTCGGCAAGCGAACTGGAACTTGGGAGCATCACGGGCATTGGTTTCGATCGGATAGGTCTTAGCGATGCTGACGACAGCCTGTGTCAGCAGACGCACAAGGTTGGGGAGGAACGATCCATCGAGGGGGATTGCCTGAAAGTCGACGCAGTCACGCGCAGACTTCTCGGCATGAAATACCCACTCGGCAATCTTCAGCCTTCCGCCAAACTTCGACTAACCAAGAATCTCAACCGTTTCCTAGTGACGACGATATGAAACGCACACCCGATACGATCCGCACGGATGATGGTTTGCGGGGTGCACCACGAAGCAGTGATCCGTCAACCCGCAAGTGTCAGTCTGACTCACTTGAGTCAATTTCGTGCCCGTGCTGATACCCGTTCTAATGCTCGTGCTCGTGCTCGTGCTCGTGCTCGTGCTCGTCGCTCGTGCTCGTGCTGGTCGCTGGTCGCTGGTCGCTCGTCGCTCGTCGCTCGTGCTCGTGCTCGTGCTCGTGCTCGTGCTCGTCGCCATCAGCGCAGCGGTGCTCGTAATCGATTAGGAGCACCGGCCTGCGGCCTGAGCACGAGCACCGCTGCGCTGAGCACGACGGAAGAGCACGACCCTTCGAGCTGGACACACCAGTAGCTCATGCTCCACATGATGCAACTCGCAACTCGCAACTCGCAACTCGCTTCTCGCCTCTCGCTAGCGAAGCTTAAGCACGCGGCGGATTCGCGCGGCGACGGTGGGATCTTGCTCGTCGACCAGATGCAACTGCAATCGCTGACTGATCGCGGGATCATTCATGGTTGCCAAAACCGAAATGGCACGCAGCTTCACATCGCGGCTCGGATCCTCCAGCAACATCAGAAGCCAGGGACGCGGGTCGACGTTGGGCGACTGTGCAATCTGATTGACCAGCTCCAAGCGAGTCTGTGTGTCGGCGGTAACGATCTGGGTCGCGAGCGAGATTTCCGATGGACCGTAACCACGACGCGTCAATTCCGATTCCGCCTTGTCTCGCAGCGCCACATGTTCGCTTCCTAGCCAACGCATCACCGAAGCGTCGTCGTAGGTTTCCAGTGGTGAATCGACCAGGTGGGTAACCGGTTGGATCGTCGGCGATGCTTGATCAGCGGGTTGCAGGCTCACCGCTTGCGAATTGCCAACCGTGCCAAGCACAATGCCTTCCCTCGGACCGACCGGCTGAAGCTTCGATCCGGAACGGTAGACCGATGGCGAGTCGTTTCGCCCCGCGGTCTCGCTCGAATGCGCACCGGCGCGACTGCCCTGGGCGAAGGCATCGGCAACGACTTCTTGTTGTTCGTACCGGGTTTCGCGCGGTGGCGGCCATTGCGTCCACGCTTCGGCGGCCCGAGACTGATCGACCGGAAGTGGCTGAGCCCGAATGGAGAGACGTTTCGGCTCTCTTGGATCTTCTGAATCGTGATCGACGTCCATCGACAGCGGCTCGGGAACGGAGTCACCCGAATGAGCCCGCGTGGTCAGCGACAACGAAGCAATCGCCTGATTGGCTTCGCTGTAAAGGAGCCGGGCGTCATCGCTGTTGCGATCAACCGTCTCCATCAAGGTCTGTTGTAGCAAGCTGGTCCCCCATCCCGTGCGATCATCAGGCAACTGCACCGCGAGGGGTTTCAGAGCACGCACCATCGCGGCGTGCCGTTCGGCTCGATCCGATGGGTCCAGTACCGACCAATTGTTCTGAGCCTGCTGCAGCAATTCGTAGGCGGCTCTGGCGACCTCGAGATCGGGATCGGCCATGGTCTGCACCAGACAGGGGATTGCCGGCGGCCCCAAATCAGCAAGCTGCACCAACCGCTCCTTTTTCTCAGGCGCGGTCAGTGATGCGAAGTCGCGGGTGAGCCGATGAACCAACCACTTCGGCCCCTGAGTGGTCACCGCCAGGGAAACGACGAGGCACACGCAGACAACCAAAAAGAAGCGGATCGCCGAATACAAGGCCCGCCTGCGGGGACTTCGCGCCTTCGCAAACGAGCCGGAAAATGGATTGTCGGATCGGTCGCCAAAGTCCATTTTGGTGCCATCTTGGGAAAGTCGCTAAGTACCGCCGCGGGCTGGGATTGTGGCGCGACGATGGCTGCCGCGGCAAGATCACTTTCACGGCCGTTCGAATCGCGATCCCAGGAGTCGCTGGGGGCTTGGCAACGTCGCGCTGGGCAAGATGATGAATCCACTCCCGTTTTCTGACCTCACCCACCAAGACTAGAAACCCGACATGACCTCGCCCAGCGACCAGACCATTGATTTTGGCAGCACCCTCGCACAGCTGCAAAACCCACAGGTCTGGGAATACCAATCGGGAACGAATCGAAGCTGCCACGATGTGGTGACAGCGACCGTTGCCGCTCTGCAGGCGCCTCATGATTTTCCCCCACTGGAGGCCGCGATTGTCCCGGGCGACCGGGTTGCGATCGCGGTCGACCCCAACGTTCCGTCTGTCGAGCAAGTCGTTGAGGGAGCGATTCGAGTCCTGAAACAGTCTGCGGCCGGTGAGTTGGAAATCGTCGTTTCCGATGAAGCGACCGATACGACGCTTGAATCCATCGCCAAAATCGCAGGTGACGGGATTCCCGTCACCCGACATTGCTGTTCCAAGCGTGAGTGCCTTCGTTATTTGGGCGCCGACGTCGAAGCCGACCCGATTTATCTGAACCGCTGGCTGGTCGACGCCGACTTTGTCTTGCCGATTTCGGCCGGCCGTCCACTGGACACCACGTGCGACAGCGACTTGACCGGGCTCTTTCCTGCCTTTGCCGATTCGCGCGCCCGCCGGCGTTACCTTGCGCAGGACGTCGACACGGCGTTGGCGAATCAAGCTGCGACGGGAAAGAGTGAGGAACCTGCTTGGATGTTGGGGATTCAGATCATGATCAGTGTCATCGCGAACCATCTCGGCCTGGCCAGCCAGATTCTCGCCGGAACCCCCGACGCCATACGCAAGCAGCTCGCACCGGTACGCCAACTTCCCGACGAATTTCCGCCCGCAGCACCTCTCGTCATCGCCTCGCTCGATGGCGATGCACAACAACAGTCTTGGGTCAACGCCGCCCGAGCCGTCTCGGCTGCTGCGCGCTACACGCTACCCGGCGGAACCATTGTGCTTTGGAGTGCGATCGCCGATTCACCATCCACCGTCGCGGTCGACGCGCTGAATGAGTCCGACGGCGACGATGCGTCAACGTCCGGCAGCGACGAAGATGCCGAACAAGAATTCCCGCAATGGAACGCAGACGAGGCGGCGCTGCGTACCTTGGCAAGAGTCGTCGAGGAGCACCGCCTGCTAATCCATAGCCGGCTCGAGCGAGAGGTGGTGGAATCGCTGGGCTTTGCCGCTATCGATTCGACGGAGCAGCTCAGCAAGCTGAGCCAATCGTTCGACGCATGTGGAATCCTGCGGGCCGCACAATTCGCCGGAACAACGATCGACAGTTTCAAAAACAAAAATGGGGTCAGGCACCAATAGTGCATTTTTCGAATGAATATGAGTCGGGAAAAAGGGGTCAGACACCAAAAGCCGCAACGGCCCTTCGGATGCTTGGCACTTTTGGTGTCTGACCCCTTTTTCCCGACCGAACCAACGCCCCTTTACATCACCTTTGCAGGCGACACCGTTTGTTCCTTGATCAGCCTTGTGATCAGATCGTCCACGCTAACCCCATCGGCTTCGGCAGCGAACGTCGGAACGATTCGATGTCGCAGCACGGGATGCGCCAACACTTGCACATCGTCGATGGTGACGTGAGATCGACCCTGCAGCAGCGCTCGGGCCTTGGCCGCCAACACCAACTGCTGGCTGGCACGTGGACCAGGTCCCCATTCGACCAGTTCCCGAACCCACGGTTTACTTTGCGGATCACCAGGACGGACCGAACGCACCGCATCGAGCACCCAATCCTTTACGTGAGGGGGCAACGGAACACGGCGAACCGTTCTTTGAAACTGCAAAATTTCCTCACCGTCGACCACAGCATCGACTGTGGTGTTGAAGGTTGATGTCGTTCGGTCGACGATCTCGCCCTCCTGGTCCCGCGAGGGATAATTGACCACCACGTGAAAAAGGAATCGGTCACGCTGGGCCTCCGGCAAAGGGTAGGTGCCCTCTTGTTCGATGGGATTCTGCGTCGCCAACACAAAGAATGGCTCGTCGAGTCGATAGGTCTTCCCCGCGGCGGTCACCGCGTGCTCTTGCATTGCCTCCAACAAAGCAGCTTGCGTCTTCGGCGGCGTTCGATTGATTTCGTCGGCTAGCAGCATTTGCGTGAACACCGGCCCCCGCTCGAACACAAACTTGCGATGCCCGGTCTGTGGATCCTCCTGGATGATTTCGGTCCCCGTAATGTCGCCGGGCATCAGGTCCGGTGTGAACTGAATACGACGGAACGCCAGATGCATGGAATCTGCCAGCGTATGGACCATCAACGTCTTGGCCAGACCGGGGACCCCTTCCAAGAGACAGTGCCCGCGAGCCAGGATCGCGATCAGCAACTGCTCGATCACCTCATCTTGGCCGACGACGACGCGTCCCACCTGTTCACGGATGCGACGGCATGCATCCACCAGTTTGCCGGCATCTGCCACATCATCTTGCGATTCGATCGGAGGAGGCTCAACCAAAGCAATACCTGCAAAATGAATGGGGGAAGCAAAAACTTTCGAGATCGCAACCCATTATGATCACCCAACCGCCACCCGCCACCCGCCCGACTCCCACTGCCCCACTGCCCCACTGCCCACTGCCCCACTGCCCCACTGCCTCACTGCCTCACTGCCCCACTGCCCCACTGCCCCACTGCCCCACTGCCCCACTCGCCCAACTCGCAACTCGCAACTCGCCCCTCGCAACTCGCCCCTCGCCCCTCACTCCCACCTGTATCCCCCCGGTCGCCTGCTTTATGCTGAAGGGATCGAGCAATTCCCCCCTCCCGCCCTGCCAGCGTGCCTCCCCATGCCATCGTTGTTCGTCGTTCGGGGCCGCGACCAGGGAAAGCATTTCCAGCTTTCCAGTCCGGTCATGAAGATTGGTCGGGAAACGTCCAGCGATGTCCAATTGTTTGACTCGGAGGCTTCGCGCACCCACGCCGAGATCCGCGTTGACCCGGAAGGTGGTTGCGAACTGCTTGATCTGGGAAGCAGCAATGGGACTCGCATCAACAGCCAGCGGGTGGTTCGTCAACAACTCTTCAGCGGCGACCGGATTGAGATTGGCTCCACGCTGATGATTTTCACGGGCACGGGGCAGCCCAGCGCGTTGGATGCGGCGCACGGCATCGATATTGTGCTCAAGAGCCAGGAGGGTGACGGGAGCCGAATTGTTTCAAAGCTCTCGCACTCAGGTGTCGACTCGAAGGTCCTCGGTGGCCCGCCGGAAAAGACCGACAGCGACCGTTCGTTGGAGGTCATGTACTTGACCGCGATTGCCGTGGGTCGCACCGATGAATTGGGCGAGGTACTCGACCGGATCCTGCAACTCGTTTTCGACTGGGTGGAAGCGGATCGAGGTTGCGTGATGCTTCGCGATAACGAGACCGGGAATCTGCAACCTGCCGCACGATGCGATCGAGCTGGAAGCTCGGGTCCGGATCGTGATCGACGGATCTCCATTAGCCACACGATCTTGGATTATGTGATGGAGCACAAGCAAGGGGTGCGCACCAGCAACGCTCGTGATGACTCTCGATTTGACGCGGCTGCCTCCATCGTTCAGGCAGGCGTCCGGGAGGCGTTGTGCGTGCCGCTGCAAGGTCGATACGACATCGTGGGCGCGTTGTACGTTGACACCTACACGCCACCGGGCGAGTTGATTGCCAGCGGTCACAAGCAGCGATTCAACGACAACCACCTTCGCTTGATTACAGCAATTGGTCACCAGGCCGCCTTGGCGATCGAGGACACGTTCTACTACTCGGCGCTCGTTCAAAGCGAACGGTTAGCGGCAATGGGGCAAACGATCGCCACACTGTCGCACCACGTCAAGAACATCCTTCAGGGCATTCGCGGCGGCAGCTATTTGATCGAGGCAGGACTCGATCGCAATGATACCGATGCGGTGCGACGGGGCTGGGGGATCGTCGACCGGAATCAGGAACGCATCTCGAATCTCGTCATGGACATGCTGACTTTCTCCAAGGAGCGTGAACCGGAGAAGGTCGAGGCCGATCTCAACGACACCGTTGGCGATGTCGTCGAACTGATGCAGACGCGTGCGAGTGACATGTCCGTCGCGTTGGAGTTGGAACTCGATCCGACGCTCCCGATCGCATCGTTCGACCCCGATGCGATTCATCGCGCGTTGCTGAACCTGGTCACCAACGCGATTGATGCGGCGGGAGGGAACCTTTCCAGCGAAAGCGACTTCGAAACGGACGACTCCGAAGCGATGAAGCGTCCACCTGGCAAGGTGCTCGTCCGCACAGGCTTTGATCCCGCCATCGGATGGCTTGTGGACGTGATTGACAACGGTCCCGGTGTCGCGGTCGACGATCGAGAGAAAATCTTCTCTCTATTCGAGTCACGCAAAGGGATGCGGGGAACCGGACTCGGCCTGCCGGTCAGCGCAAAGATCATGCGCGAGCATGGTGGCGACATTCTTGTGTTCGACGCCGCCGATGGGCCGGGAACCTGCTTTCGCATCCGACTGCCCGCCGACGGCACCAGCCTAAGTGAAATCTCGCACCGCGACACAATGATCTGAAGCGAACGCTACCTCCAGATCGGTGACTCGGGTCGGGACCGACGGGTGGAATTTCGCGCGCTGCATCGACCTTCTCGACGATACTCAGCACTTGGCTTGATTGAGAGTCGCCACCAGTTCCTCGATGACGGTTCGAAGCTCATCGATGGAGCCCTTTGCTGACTGCAAGTCTCCGGCGGCAGCCGCTCGTTCGATACGTTCGGCAACCAGCATTGTCTTGGTGGCCGCGATCACTCGGGACGCGCCCTTGATTGTATGGGCCAAACGATGCGCCTCTTCTTGTTTGCCCTGGTCGAGGGCCGCAACGAGCCGAGGCAACAAACCTGGAATTTCCTCCAAGGCCGAATCCTTGACGGCATGGAAGAGCTCCTTGTCGTCGGCCACGTTGGCCATCGCAGTTTGCCAATCAATGATCGGAATCTCATCGGACATTTTCTCGTCGCATCTCCCTTCCGCCCCGGTTTTCTGGTCTGGGCTGGTTTGTCCGTCGGTCTTCTCCATAGGCTCCCCGAGACCGCTAGTTCTTGCACCATTTGCCATGCTATCCGCGGCATTGCGAAGAGCAAGATAGAGCTCACGACGTCGAACCGGTTTGGACAGGTAATCATCCATCCCCGATTCAAGACAACGCGTTCGGTCTCCCTTCATCGCGTGCGCGGTCATGGCAATGATCGGTGTATGACTTTCTTTCCCAACTTCCAACTCGCGAATTTGACGCGTGGCTTCCAAGCCGTTGAGGAGTGGCATCTGAATGTCCATTAAAATTGCATCGAAGTGATCGGCACTCCACATCGCGACCGCTTCTTCCCCGTTGACGGCCAGAGTGACGTCGTGGTCCCAATTGGAAAGCAGGCCGATGGCAACCTTCTGGTTCGCGATGCCATCCTCCGCGAGCAGTATCTTCATTTTGGGCAACATTTCCTCTACTCCATCGTCATCCACGTGACGCTTTGACACATTCGACGAGCCCGTTATCACTTGGTCCGCCATCAGAATTGCAGCAAGAATCTCCGATTGTTTTGCCGGCTTGATCAGATAGGAACTGATCCCCAAATCCTTGCTGCGGGTGATGTCGCCATGCCGGCTTCCAGAAGTCAGCAGGACAACAGGAACCTCCGCCAAGCGAGCATCCTCGCGGATGCGTTCAACCAACCCGAAGCCATCCAACCTCGGCATGTGCACATCACTGATCAACAGTGGCAGTGGTTGTTCGCCCTCAACCATCGGTTTCAATAAGTCCAACGCACTTTGACCATCGTTGGCCGTTTTCACGAGCATCCCCCAGCCTTCCAGCGTTTCCTGGAGGATCCGCCGATTCGTTGCATTATCATCCACCAACAGGGCAACGCGTCCACTCAAATCGGGCAACTGCTCGAGCGATATGCTGCGGTCGCTTCCATATTCCAGGGGCACGGTAAAATGAAAGGTGCTCCCCTGATCGACCTTGCTTTCCAGCCAGATACGTCCCCCCATCGCTTCGGTGATCTTCTTGGTGATCGCCAATCCCAATCCGGTACCGCCGAACTGACGGGTGGTCGACATATCGGCCTGCTCAAAGGCAGAAAAGATCTTGTCGTGCTTCTCAGGCGGAATTCCCATCCCCGTGTCGCGGACGAGAAAGTGGAGCATGACTCCCGATTCATCCTGCGACTTCAATCTCACGTCAACTCCGACCTCGCCCTCCGAGGTGAACTTGATCGCATTACCGACCAGGTTGACCAGCATCTGACGCAGCCGCGTCGAGTCCCCACGTAACCAATCCGGAACGTTCTGGTCGACGTGCCAGGTCAGTTCAAGGTCCTTCGAATGGGCGCGCACGCCCAACGACTTCATGGTCGAGCCGATTTCTTCGCGAAGATCGAAGTCGACCGATTCGAGTTCCAACTTGCCCGCTTCGATCTTCGAGAAATCGAGAATCTCGTTGATGATGGTCAGTAGCGAATCGGCCGAATCACCCACGACGGCGAGATATTCACGCTGGGCCTGCGGATCATCCGATTCGAGCGCCAGTTCCGTCATCCCGATGATTGCGTTCATGGGCGTGCGGATTTCATGACTCATGTTGGCCAGAAAATCGCTCTTCGCCGTGTTCGCCGACTCGGCCGCCTCTTTCGCCAGCTTCGATTCGGTAATGTCACGTGAGATCCCGAAAACGCCGACAATCTCTCCCTCGGGGGTCAGCAGCGGCGCCTTCGTGGTCGACAACCAGACTTTCTCACCATCGGGCGTGACTTGCAGTTCCTCCTTGCCGATCATCGGTTGCCCGGTGGCCATGACCCGCTGATCGTCCGCCAGGTACTGCCCCGACTCCTCCGCCCCGAACACGTCCGAGTCGCTTTTGCTCAGCAGTTCTTCCGCCGATTCGTAGCCAAGGTGTCGCGCCAGCGCGTCGCTGGCGCGGACGAAGCGGCTATCGGAATCCTTGAAATAGATCAGGTCAGGCGAATGCTCCAGCAACGTCTGGATCAGAAAATGCTCGACCGAGTATTTGTCATTGATCTCTTTCAACTCCTTCGTCCGCTCTACGATCGTCTCTTCCACTTCCTGGTTGCGCCCCAAGACGCTCTTGGCCAAGAAAGCGGAAATCGCGGTTAGCAGAAGGCCGAGTGCTAGGACCGTCTCTGGAAGTCGCGATGAATGCCCCGCGACGAAGTCATCCGTCATTCCTAACTCGACGCCCCATTCGCCAATCGATCCCGGTAGCCCCTCCAAGGGAAGAAATTTCACATCGCCGACAGCGCTGGAGAAATCCGTTGGCGACTTGGATTGTTCTAACTCAGGAAAAACGATTGCTTTGGTAACCGCATCATAGGTAGCCACCACTCGCGGCCCTCGATCATCGCCAGCGCGAGTGACGACCGCATTCATTTGGTACGGCCTGTTCCCGACCACTTCCCTGATCAACTTGGTAAAGTCGATCAATACGATACCCAATCCCTTCGAGTTATCCCAAGTTGGTGGCGGCGGCGTACCATCAGTTGGATTGATAGAGAAAGATCGTAGAAAAGCGATGACGACTGTGGAATCCTCCTCAACGCCGAGCTTCATTGGACGAGTGGACGCCCTCGGCCTCCGAGTCGGAGAAGCTGTAGCAGGTGGTTCATCCAACAAATCACCGATAGCTTCCTGAAACGCCTTGATGCTGTTCAAGTCGCGTCCGACAAAGTCGTCCGCACTGTCGCTGCCCCATGTGTAGCGAATGGGAAACACGTCGCCGCCCTGTGTGGCGTCCGGTGAGTCGGTGTTTTCGATGACTAACGGTCGAACTCGGAAATCGGCATCTCCCTCCAGCCGGGTCTTCTGCTCGAACTCCGCGATTTCGTCCCGACCGATCTTAGGTGCGACGGCGGCCATGAATCTGTAGTTTGACGATTGCTGATCGTCTGACTCGCTCTCTGCAACCGCAGATTCGTTGGGTGGGCCCAGTTTCCGCGGTATCTCCTGCCACATTGCGCTGCGGAATTCGTTCTCCAGCGCATGCCTAACCGCCTGCGATCGCAATTTCGAATTGCTTGTCGAGATACTCGTCCGACTTGGTGCGAAGCGTCTGAAAAAAGATAAGTGTGAGCGTGAGCCCGACCGCAGTGATCACCGCCGCGGCGAGCAGCGGAAAATTATGTCTCGCTTTGGACGCTTCATTCGCCATTTCATGCTCGATTCAATCGGATCAGTCCGAGATGGCGTGGGCTCCGATCGCTCGGAGCGTCTTCGTTCCGTCCCTCGCTTCCTTCCCCAGCATTATCATACAACGATCCCCCCGCCAGACCAACCGAACGACCCACAACAAAAGGGGGATTCCCGCCGTTTGACTGCGGCGCGAGCTCAAACCGCCGCAATGCCGACCCAATCGTTCCAGTTGGTCACTTTCGCCGAGCTCAGGTTGATGAACGCTTGTGATCCACCGCCCGCCGTCAGTGTGCTTCAAGCCAATTCTTGCCGACCCCCATTTCGACGACGACCGGCACCTTCATGGGAAGCGTGTGCTTCATCGCTTGTTCGATCACCGGCTTCACGGCTTCCTCCTCACTGGCCAGCATATCAAACACAATTTCATCATGAACGGTCAGCACCATCTTGGTCTGAAAACCACCTTCCCGGAGTGCTCGAAAGACGTTGATCATCGCCAGCTTCAGCATGTCGGCGGCCGTTCCCTGGATCGGGCTGTTCATGGCGAGCCGTTCGGCGGCGCTGGCCACCGTCCGGCTTTTCGAATTGATGTCGCGGATGTATCGGCGTCGCCCCGTACGAGTGCTGACGTAGCCGTGCTTTCGCGCAAACGCGATCGTGTCGTCGATGTACGTACGCACCCCGGGATACTTTTCGAAATAGTTCTCGATCAATTCACCCGCCTCAGACCGAGGGATGTTCAGCCGTTGCTGTAACCCGAAGGCGGAGATCCCATAGATGATCCCGAAATTGACCGTCTTGGCCTTATCACGCATCTCACGCGTCACGTCCTCGATCGGAACCTTGTAGACCTTGGACGCCGTCGTCGCGTGAATGTCGGCGCCCGCGGTGAAGGCTTCGAGCATCCCTTGATCACCGCTCAGCTCCGCCATCACCCGCAACTCAATTTGCGAGTAGTCGGCACTGAGCAACCGATGGTCGTCATCACGTGGGACGAAGGCGGCGCGAATATCTCGACCGCGCTCCTTCCGAACCGGAATGGTTTGCAGATTGGGATCGTTCGATTGCATTCGCCCGGTCGCCGTCCAAGCCTGGCTGTAATGGGTATGCAATCGACCGGTCTCGGGATTGACCGCAGCCGGAAGCTGGTCGACGTAGACACTCTTCAGCTTCCGCGCGTTGCGATAATCGAGCACGTCGGCAATGATCCGATGTCGACCAGACAATCGCTGCAGCTCCGTTTCACGTGTTGAATACTGGCCGGTCGACGTCTTCTTCGGATTCGATTCGAGTTCGAGTTCTTCGTAAAGAACCACGCCAAGCTGCTTGGGCGAATCAATGTTGAACGAATGGCCCGCCGCTTCGAAAATCTGCTGTTGAAGCTGTTCGATCTCGACGTCAAGCTTTTTCGAAAAGACGGCGAGCGCATCGGTATCGAGTCGAATCCCCTGGTACTCCATGTCGACCAGAACCGGAATCAGTGGGCACTCGACCTCGTAGCAAACCTGGCTGACTCCGCGGGTTTCAATGTCAGGCCGGATCGCATTGGCAACCTGCAACGTTACGTCGGCGTCCTCGCAGGCGTACTCGGCGACCTTTTCTATCGCGACATCCCGCATGTTCTTCTGATGTTCTCCCTTCTCTCCGATCAGCGCCGTGATCGGAATGGGGACATAGCCGAGATACAGCTTGGAAAGATAATCCAGTCCGTGCCGCATCTCCGGTTCCTTCATCGAATGGGCAAGCATCGTGTCGAACAGCTCGCCACCGACCTCGATACCATGCCATCGCAACACGGTCAGATCGTACTTGAGGTTGTGACCGATCTTGGCGACTGCGGAGCCTTCCAGGATGCCGCGGAACTCGTTGAGAACCGACATCCGTTCTTCTTCGCTCTCCCCGCAAACAACGTAGTAGCCGCTATGTGGTTCGAACGAAAAAGCGATTCCCAGCGGCAGTGCCTTGCGCGGATCCAACCCAGTCGTCTCGGTGTCAAAACAGAACGAATCCTGCTTCGTTAGCTTCCCGATCAAGTCGGCTCGCTGCTCGGCCGTCGTCACCGCCTGATAACGATGGGGAACATCCTTGATGGTCTTTTCGTGAACCGGCTCATCGAACAAGGTCGCTTGGATTTCCGTCTCACGCTTCTCACGAATCACCTTGGCACGGGTGGTCGACGAGGAAAAGCTTTTTCCGAAGATCTTCTTGCCAAGGGTGTCAAACTCCAACTCCATCATCAGGGGTTTGAGCTTCTTTTCGTCATGGGCTCGAAACTTCAGTGCTTCAAAATCGATCGAGTGTGGTACGTCAAGCTGAATCGTCGCCAACTGCTTTGACAAACGGGCCATCTCGGCGTGCTCTTCCAGACGCTCCCGCTGCTTCCCCTTCAATTCACTGGTGTGCTCCAGCAGGTTTTCAATCGAGCCGTATTTCGCGATCAGCTGCTGCGCGGTCTTCGGACCGATTCCTTTGACCCCGGGGATGTTGTCGCTCGAATCTCCCATCAAGCCGAGAATGTCAATCACCTGTTCGACCCGATCAATTCCCCATTTCTGTAGCACGTTGGCAACGCCCACGATCTCTGCATCCGAGCCGCGTCGCCCCGGCTTGTAGATCAGAATATTCTCGTTGACGAGTTGCTCGTAGTCCTTGTCGGGGGTCACCATCAACGTGCGAAAGCCATGTCCAACGCCCTGGTGCGCTAACGTGCCGATGATGTCGTCCGCCTCGTAACCCGGGATGCGGATGACCGTGATATTGAGCGCATCAAAGAGGCGATCGATGTAGGGAAGCTGTATCGAGATGTCCTCCGGCATCTGGTCCCGATGCGCTTTGTAATCGGGAAAATCAAGATGCCGCTGTGTCGGTTCCGAGGTATCAAAGGCGACCGCAATGTGAGTCGGATGCTCACGGCCAACGATATCGAGCACCGTGGTCGCCATCCCAAAGACAGCCGACGTGCAGAGCCCGCCCGAGGTGAACCGGGGACTTCGCACCAGCGCAAAATGTGCCCGATAGGTCAGGGCCATCCCGTCTAGCAAGAACAGCTTCTTAGAATCCGGGAAAAGCTCGGTCGATTGATCAGGCATGGGCCGCCGCAGGTGCATTAGAAAGGCAGTCAGGAACGTCGCCTCAATCTAACGATTCGCTAGCGGTTCCGGCTACCTGCCGCCCGCGGCGAATGCCTGAGATGCAAGGCCTGAGATGCAAAGGGCCTGAGATGCAAGGCCTGAGATGCAAGGCCTGAGATGCAAGGCCTGAGATGCAAGGCCTGAGATGCAAGGCCTGAGATGCAAGGCCCACGGCTAGCGCCTGAGGTTCACGGGTCGTTCGTATCCGACTCCCTCTTCCGGCTCTCGCTACTGGCCCGCGATGTACTGCAACTGAATCTCGGTGTTCGGAAGCTTCTGCTGCAATCCCTCCACTCCCTCGGCGGTCACCGCAGTTCTGGTCACGATCAAGTTCTCGAGCGCCGTGAGGCCTTCCAAATGCACAAGGCCCTCATCGGTAATCAGTGTCGATCCCAAATGAAGGAACTTCAATTTCGTCAAACCGCTCAGCGAAGCCATTCCACGATCGCTCAACCGCGTGTTGTCCAAATTCAGCCGCTCTAGCGACTTCAGTTTCTGCAAAGGCTCGATCCCGTCATCCGAGATATTGACTCGCCACAAATTCAGGTCTTTCAAACCGGAGAGTTGGCCAACGGGCGCCATCGCCTCATCGGTAATTTGCAGACATTCGCTCAGGTCCAAGACCTCTAACTTGCTCAACTGTGGCAGGGCGGCGAGACCATCGACATCGATTTGGTTCCCAGCAAGTCGCAGCTTCCGCAGATTCGGATACTGCGCCAACATCGTGATCGCTTCGTTGCCAATGGTGGTTCCGGCCATGTACAGCTCTTGAAGCGCCGTGAGATCCTTCAGCTGCGAAAGTCCATCTTCGCTGATCCATAGGAAATCCAAGGCCAGTACTTTCAAGCTCTTGATCTTGCCGACATGCTGCATGCCGTCATCGCTGACCGAGCACTCACCGTTCTTGCCGCTCAATCGGAGTGCTTTGAGCCTCGGCAGCGACGCCAAGTTGGCAAGCCCCGCATCACTGACCGGGCAATCGCGAACATCCAGGTCTTCCAAGGAGGCGATCTGAGCGAGCACCTTTAGCCCTTCGTCGTTGATCCCCGTTTCGGCGAGACGTACAGCGCGGACCCTGGGCAACTTGCTCAGCGGGACAAGGTCCTCCACCGTGACCTGCTTGCCGCGAAAATCGACATCGATAATCTGCCCGTCTCCGTCGCGACGAACGTTTTCCGCAACAGCCTCCACCAACTTGACCGCTTCGGGATCGTCGAGCGCTACCGCGCCACCCTGTCCCGGCAGTGACTCAACAGTCGCTTGGGCAGCGTCCGTGGAAGAGGAATCGGTAGACGGGCTCTTGCTTGAATCACGTCCGCACCCCGAAAAGGTGAGCAGAGCCACGAGCAGAATCATGAAACGGTGCAAAGGGATCTCCCTGGAATGCGGATAAAAACGTCTCTCCAAAGGGAGAGTGGAGCAAATCATTGAGTCGCCAACTTGTCTCGACGAATCGAGAATGCCACAAAATACAAGCACGACGCGCAAGCGAGTGTGTCCCGTCCGCGCATCCGACACACTCGCTGGCGCTTTTGGAAGTTGCGCTCTTTTCATAACCCGACGCGTAAGCGAGGAAATATTGATATTGACATCGACTCGCTTACGCGTCGGGTTATGAAAATCCTCGTGCGGCAGCCAAAAGCGCAACTTCAAAACTTGCAATTCACGCTTGCCGGTGTCGATCCAAAATGCACGATTGCAAAACGATTCCTACACCGAATACTCCACTTCCCAGCCTTCTCGATACTGCTTGCGAATGTACTGGTCCGCCTCGGGGCAATTGGTTGCTTTGAGGTTTGCAGCGTCCCATTCCAATTTCTTCCCGGCCCGATAGGCGACGTTGCCCAGCAGCACGGTCTCGGTCAATGCACCCGAATAGTCAAAGTTGCAAAGCGTTGGCGAACCATCCTTGCAAGCCTTGATCCACTCGGCGTGATGACCGATCGAATCGGGAATCGTCGGAGCAGGCGGCTCGTAGCTCGCATACTTGTCCGCGGGGAACAATCGGTACTTGTTGTAGTCCGCAAACATATTGCCTTCCGTACCGATGAACATCACGCCGCTCCCCGGCACTCGCTCACCGGCAACCTCGCGAGGGGTCATGTTGCCGTCGTACCACGTCAATTCAACCGGAGCCAACGTGCCGCGCTGCGGGAACTGGTACTTCACCGTTAGCCCAAGTGGACACGTCTCGGGGTGAACCTTTTCGCCGAAGGCTTCACAGGAAACAGGGTGGCGAAGATCCAAAGCCCAGAAAGGCAAATCGATGTAGTGACAACCCATGTCACCAAGCGTTCCCTGCCCGAAATCCCACCATCGACGCCACTGAGCCGGATGATAGCGACCGGCCACATAGGGTCGCTCGGGCGCCGGGCCGAGCCACAAGTCCCAGCTCAGTGTCGCGGGCGGCGTTTCGCCCCCTTCGGGTCGATCACCACCGCCCCAGCCTTTGCCAACCCACACATGCACTTCTTGGACGTCGCCGATCGCTCCGGATTGAATGATCTCCACGACGCGTCGATAGTTGGGTTCCGCGTGAATCTGTGTTCCCATTTGTGTGGCAACACCTTTGGCCTTCGCAGCCTCGGCGATCAGACGTGCCTCGTGAATCGTATGCGTCAGCGGCTTTTCGCAGTAGCAGTGCAACCCAGCGTTGATTCCGCGAATTGCGGCTGGTGCATGGTTGTGATCGGCCGTCGCCACCACGATCGCGTCTGCCGAGTCGGCTTCGTTGGCAATCATCTCGCGATAATCGGCGTAGGTCTTGGCGTCCTTGAACTCCGACGCGGCGCGATCAAGGTAGTTCTTGTCGACATCGCAAAGGGCAACGATGTCTTGGCTCTTGATCCCGTCGATGTCTGCTGCGGCTCGATTGGCCGTTCCAACGCAAATGATCTTCAGTTTTTCGTTGGCCGAATTCGATTCCTGCGCCGCCAACTCACTCCAGACGCCGCCGGCAATTGCGGCAGCCCCCGTGGCTTGAATGAATCCACGTCGATCGATGGAGGACGGGGAGGAAAGTCCGCCGGATGCTGAAGTCTTCTTGCGCATGTTGCTCACCTGGTGAACGAAATGGGTGGGAGGAAAGGTGGGGTTCGTTGAGGAGCTGATATGTTACTCGATCGGTCCAACGGCGACACGACCGCTATGGTACAACGGATCACGCTGACACCGTGCACCCCTTGCACCAAGGTGATTCCCGTGAGCCAGTCGAATCCTTACGCACCGAGCCAATCCCGCAAGCACGACGATCTCGGCATCCGCAAGGTCAAGATTCGAGTGCTGGATCTGTTTCGGCGATCGTTTCGCTTACTGGGCGACCAGTATTGGCTGTTTCTGGGGATCACGTTCCTCGGCATGCTGATCGGGTCGGCCGTCCCCATGGGGTTGATCATGGGTCCCGTGTTGGTTGGCATCTATGCCTGCTTCATCGAACGCGAACGGACAGGCCGGGCCGATTTCCAAACGATGTTCAAAGGGTTCGAAAACTTCCTCGAGCCGTTTCTCGCCTTCCTCGTGATTCTTGCCGTCGGGTTGGTGGTGACCTTACCCCTGATGATCGCGATGTTCGCTATCCTCTTCGTCCCGATCATCCAGGCAGCCAATGCCGCCGGTCCCAACGGTCCGCCACCGGTGATGCCGCCGACTTTCTTTTTCACCATGATTGCGTTTTATCCGGTGATCATTGGCGTCAATATCTTGGTCGCCCTGCCTTTTCTCTTCACGTTTCAGCTGATCGCCGATCGCAATCTGAAAGGCATCGACGCGATCAAGCTGAGCATTCAGGGGACGCTCAAGAATTTTTGGGGAGTACTCTGGGCCTTGATCGTCGTCACCTTCGTGTCGTTCCTTGGCGCATTGATGTGCTACATCCCGCTGTTCCTGTTGATGCCCGTGACATTTGGTGTCTTCTACATGCTCTATCGTGACATCTACGGACCACTGCCAGTGCTGCCTGAGGATCCGTGGACGGAAATTCAAGATGCAGAGTTGATTGACTAGGGCATTTTATGGAACGCCTACCTGTAGCCGACCCTCTCCGAGGCTCGGTTTTTCGCGGCAAAGCCGCGTGGAGTGACGGTCTCGGAGAGACCGCCCTACAGTAAAGTGACGATGTCCAGCTAGGGAATGCCACGAACCTTCACGAAGCCCGAAATCGCCACGATCACCGCGGCGAGCGTGACCAACACCTTCAACCACATCGACCGGTTGCGTCGCATGGGTTCCAACTTCGCACTGCGGCCGACCAGGGCAGCGGCGATGAAAAAGACACCCAGCGCAAGCAGAATCTTCGTGCCGATCAGAGCGTGATAAAGACTGTCGCCCTTATGTTGGGGCACGGCTCGCGCAAAGTTGTAAAAGCCGCTGATCAAGAACAATGTCACGCCGAGATGAACGAATCGCTTCCAACGCGAGCCGATCGCCGAGGCCAGTTTCTGGTGCGTCTCATCGCTCAAGTCCTTGGCCGACGGCAACAGCACGCAAAGCATGAACACGCTGCCGCCGACCAGGGTGATCGCCGTGCCCACATGAACGATTCGAGAAACCACGTCGACGATCCACATCACAGAGCCGATCCTAGTTGAGACTGAAAGGGGGCGGGAAACGCTGTCCACCCTCGTGTTCCGCAGACGACTCGTTGTCGTCCACCTCTTCGAATTGAATGGTGCCGCTGTCCAGAAGCCTGACCAACTCCGCGGCGCGAGAATCGACATCGGGATCGGCAAGCAGCTTGAGCTTTTGCTCCGCGTCGAACGGAAGTGTGTAGGCAATGATGTCCGTGATCGGACCGAGACTCATCTGTCCCGCCATCAGCTCATGAAGGTTTTGCTGCACACTCTTGCTGACCGGGATCACGTCGCCAAAGGCACCCAACAGGCTCCTCTTCAGCTCCAATCGCCCCTCGGTTCCGGACGGTGGATAGATGTCATCGGCGATCTGAACCTCCGCCATTCGAAACGGACGCCCCGCGTCGATCTCGCGCAGCACCTTCGCTCGGCGCATCCCGACCAACAAAATGTTGTGCCGATCATCTTCCAGCTCCGCATGGGAAATGATCTTTCCCAAGCAGACCGTCGAAGCGATCGGAGGAAGCTGCGACGCCAAGGAAGGAAGGCCGCCGGTCAGGGTGGCCATCGCGATCAACCGATCCCCCTCGAGCGACTCGGCGAGCATCTCGCAGTACCGTGGCTCGAAAATGTGCAGCGGCTGCATCGCATGCGGAAACACCACCAATTCCGGCAGCGGAAACAGACGGACCCGACCGTCGAAATCGTCCGGCAATCGAGTCACGTCTTCCAAGTTATGCATCGCTCAGCCGATCGCAGAGTCACGTCAAAGTTCAGCTCGCGCCCGCCGACTAGTCGCGGGACATGCTCATCAGGATTTGCAGGACGTACCAGAACAGCAGCACCACCGATGCAAACAAGGCGAGAGCGGCCGCCACGTATTGGTTGGTCGAGTAGTGATGCATGATGTTCGAGGTGTCGTACAGGATGTAACCGCACGACAACACAACCATCAACCCGCTGAACCAAAGTCCGAGCGAGAATCCGAAAAAGATGCCAGCGATGATCACGCCCATGGCGGCCAGGCCACCCAGCGCCAAGAACTTACCCCAACCGGCAAAAGTCGGCCCCCGTCACAAAGACAAACGCGGTCAAGCCAATGAAGCAGATCGCAGTGATCAGCGCCGCCATCACCGGCAGTTTCGGCTCGCCCAGCACTCGGATGCAGATGTAGAGCATCGGCAGCAGAATCACCGCCTGCGCCACCACGTACAGACTCAGCCCCGCGTACTGCATCGCTTGCGAGGTTCCATTGGTCGCCCAGGCGCGTGCCACCCAGCTGACCACCATGAAGGCGCCGAGAACCAACAGCCAGCCGTAGCCGCTGAGCATGGTCGTCACCATCCGGTCCATCGTGGCGGCGGGAACGACCTGGAACAGGAATGCCTCGATGGCAATCAGGGCCACAATCGCCCCTGTCATGTGGGCGTAAGTCCGCCGGATGAACGTCAATCGCTCCTGGTCAGCCGCAAAAGCGGCTACCTGCGGGGCCCCGACGGCATAAGGATTTTGGCTGTTTTCGTGCATCATGGTCTATTCTCGATCTCTTCGAGTGGTGATCGACATTCGGCAACGCTTGCGGTTCGGCGCTCCGACCGAAGTCGGTTCAGAGACCGTCCTGACGTCGGATGTCCCGCTACTAAATATACGCGGCCAAGTTGTGATCGTGGGAGAGGAAATCATTGACGCGCCGCCGATCGTCTCTGACAATGAGCCGAGATGGGTTGCTGTGGCGGGGCTGCCCGACCTGTGCTGCCGAAGGGACTGCGAACCGAGGGGCCAAATTCCGGCTCATTTCCCGCCCGTATCTCGCAATTCCGCATCTTACCGATTCTGCTCTCCTCTGACCAAATCACCATCATCATGCTGCTTTCGGGTCAAGAGATTCGCCAACGCCAAAACAATGGCCTGCGAATCGAGCCTTTCTCCGACGATCGCCTCAACCCCAACAGCTACAACCTGGCACTCCACCATGAGCTGTTGGTGTACGAAGAAGTCGTTCTCGATGCCGCCTCACCCAATCGGTATCGACGCATCGAGATTCCCGAGGAGGGGCTGACGCTGCAGCCCAATCAGCTGTATCTCGGCCGCACCGTGGAGCACACCGAGACACATGGTTTTGTCCCCATGATTCAGGGACGAAGCTCCCTGGGGCGACTCGGATTGTTCATCAATCCCGGCGGGAGCGTCGGCGATGCCGGCTACTGCGGGACCTGGACGCTGGAAATGTATTGCGTCCAGCCGGTCCGCATTTATCCCGGCATGCAGATCGCCCAGATCTATTACATGCAGCTGGTTGGCGAGTGCGACGAGTACTGCAGCGACAAGTACCAAAACAGCAGCGACATTCAACCCAGCCTGCTGTTTCGCGAACTCGGCGGCGACGACCGCGATGCCCAGCTTGAGCTCAATTTTGACGAGCTGCTGCACGGCACCAAGTAGCTTCACGTGAACCTCAGGCGCTAGCCGTGGGCTCCGAAAATATCCGCCGATCCGCCTGAGGCCCACAAGTAGCTTCACGTGAACCTCAGGCGCTAGCCGTGGGCTCCGAACATGCCCCCGCGATCCGCCCCTGAGGCCCACGGCTAGCGCCTGAGGTTTACCCCCGCTCCAGCGGGTCGCCCAATTGCCGTGACCGCTTCGATCGGCACGATCACTCCATCGTGTGCGGAATTCGGCAACTTGTCATTTGCTTTGCCCGAAAGTCAATCTGTGACTCCCAAGCGGTGGGGAGCGGATTAACGTGAGTGGATCGAGTTTTCCTCTACGTTGATCGCGCCCATTCATGAGCACCTCTTCCTTGGACCCAGCGAGCACCGTCAAGCCCTCCTCGCGGATGCATCGTCATCAGGGCGAAACCATGCTGCGAGATCGCTTGGCCGACTTGGCCGACCGCTCACAAGACCAGCATGACTTCTTCGAACGGGTGACAGCCGACCTGCAATCGGTGTTCGGAGCCGCAATTGTCATTCTGCAGTCGGCCGATTGGCCGCGACAGATGGTTCACACCAACGATGCGACGCTATTGGAGCAATGTGACGACGAGGTGCTCGACCTGCTGCTGGAGACCGCAACCCAAACGCCGATCTGCTGTGTGGTGCCACTCGTTGCTGCGTCGCCGATCGAGAACCCGCGTGCCCTCCGAGTCGAGCTTACCAACTCGCCGCAACGGGTAACCGCCATCATCATCCACCCTCGACGGCATCGCCCCAGCGCCGCGAGGCAAGTCGACGACCTCAATCGATTGCAACACTACACAGAGACGACTCGCGAGTTGGTGCAGCGCGTGCCTGTCCGTGCCGACCGGCCGGTTGCCGTCATCCACCCCGCGCACGTCGAAAGCCCCACACGCTCCGAGAGCAGGCACTCCGAGAACACACGCTCCGAGAGACTGGGCGGCGAGATTAGCCAACGGCGGGCGCTGAGCAGTTTCCACCACAGTCTTGATTTGTCGCAGACGTGTTACCGAATTGCGAACGAAGCACGACGGATGATCGGATGTGATCGCGTCACGGTACTGGTGCCCAAGTATTCGAACTACCAGGTAAAGAGTGTCAGCGGTGTCGCGGTGGTCGATCGACGCAGCAACCCGATTCGAGCGGTTGAATGCCTCGCCCGTGCCGCCGCCATTCTGGACCGACAACTGGTGATGCCGAGCGACGAAACGCTCCCGCCACAAGTCCAGGTGCCGCTGGACCACTACCTGGATGAGTCCGGCGTCTCGTCCGCGATCATGATTCCACTGATGGCACCGACCTCCGCACTCGGTGAAGGCGACGAGTCGGACCGATCGGCGAGCGGCAACCGACGAATTCAAGGCATCTTGGTACTCGAAAATTTTTCCGGACCACTTCTTCGACCCTCCACCAGCAGCATCGACACGGTTGCCAGCGAAGCGGGCATCGCACTCCGCAACGCCTTGGAGCACCACGCAGTCTTCGCATTGCCGCTCTGGAAGATGATCGGGGGACTGCTCAGCAAGAGTCGCACACCGATCTGGATCGCGGTGATCGGCACGGCAATCGCGCTGCTTGCCGCCGGCTTGACCGTGCCAGTCGAACACCATGTGATCGCGACCGGCACGGTCGAACCGATTGCACGACGCGACCTGTTTGCGGCGGTCGACGGCTCGGTCCAACAACTCCATGTTCATGACGGACAACAAGTCGCGCAAGGAGAACTGCTGATTCAGCTTGAAAACCCGGAACTGGAAAACCGAGCCGAAGCACTCGCAGGTCAAATCCAAACCACGGCAGGACGACTCGCCTCGATTCAAGCCGTTCGACTCAGCAACAAGGACGAAGCAGGCCAATCGAGTCGTCTGGTGCTCGAGGAACGCCAGTTGGAATCCGATCTTGCCAATCTTCGATCTCAGCAGGAGGTGCTGAAGTTGCAACTCGCCGACCTTGCGGTTACCAGCCCGATCGATGGAACCGTGGTCGCCTGGCAGATCGATCGACGATTGATGGGTCGACCTGTGAATCGAGGGAACCTGCTTTGCACCGTCGCCAATCCGGACGGTTCCTGGAAGCTGCGATTGACCGTCCCCGAGCAAAACGCAGGACCGATCGTCGACGAAGCGAGGCAAACTGGCTCACTGTTGGTGCGATTCGCGGTCGCGACCATGCCGGAGCGAACCTTTCATGCCAGTCTCGATGGACTTTCCTATGCCGCTCGCATGGACGAATTGGGCAACCGAGTCATCGACCTCAGCGCAACGGTCGACGGCGATCCGCTGGGTCCACTCGACGCCAGCTTTGGTGGCACCAGCATGCGAGTCGGTGCCGACGTGACGGCCAAGATCGCATGCGGCCAGAGAACGCTCATCCAGAGCTGGTTCTCCGACGTGTTTGATTTCGTGAACCGCCAAATTCTGTTTCGTTTTCGATAAGCCATGCCCGGACCCCGGTCACTTTCCGCAATCCCCCCTCGCTGTTCGGCGTCGAGCGGACCTGCGCGCCGTGGAAACCCGCCACAAGCATCAATCCGCGATCGTGGTCAAGGACCCGGTCGCCATGAAGTACCATCGCCTGCGAACGGACGAGTACTTCGTTCTGCAGCAGCTGGATGGCCGAGTTTCCCTGGACGAATTGTGCAGGCGTTACGAGTCGGCCTTTCCGCCGCAGAAAGTTTCCGCGGCCGAAATGAATCAGTTGCTGCTGCGTCTGCATCAATGCGGATTGACCATCGCCAGCACAGCCCAGCAGGGCGATCGCCTCCACGAACGCAAGCAGAAGGAATGGCGTCGAAGGTGGATGCAGCACCTGACAGGAATTCTGTTCATCCGATTTCCGGGAGTCGATCCGGAACCGATCCTGCGACGAATCTATCCGCTCGCTCGCCCGCTGTTGAGCACCGCGGGCATGGCATTGGCGATTTCCTTGTGCCTGATCGCCGCTTCGATGATTGCCGTCCGCTGGGACCGCTTTTGTTCGGAGCTGCCCAGCATGCAGCAGTGGATCCGGCTGGACGCGATCTTGATCCTGGCCGCCGTGATCGGCTTCACCAAGGTGCTGCATGAATTGGGACATGCGATCGTTTGCAAACACTTCGGCGGCGAATGTCACCAGATCGGTCCGATGTTGCTGGTCTTTACTCCTGCTCTCTACTGCGACACATCCGACTCGTGGATGCTTCCCAGTCGCTGGCAACGAGCAGCGGTCGGTATGGCCGGGATGGGAACGGAGACCTTGGTCGCAGCGATTGCCGCGTTCGTCTGGATGGGAACCGCACCCGGACTGACCCATTATGTGGCGATGAACATCATGGTGGTTTGCAGCATCAGCACGATCATGTTCAACGCCAATCCGCTGCTACGTTACGACGGCTATTACGTGCTTTCGGATCTCTGCGATGTTCCGAATCTCGGTGACGAATCGAGGACGCTGTTGTCATCGACGGTCAATCGTTGGCTCTTCGGTATCGACGAGGATCCGACGGAGACACGCTCCCACTCCGCGCGTTTTTGGATGCTGGTCTATGCGATCCTGGCGGCCTGCTATCGCTGGGCGTTGACACTGCTGATCCTGTGGTTCGTCGCCAATGCATTACGTCCCTACGGCCTGCAGTCAGTCGGTTTCGTACTTTGTGGGCTCGCCGGGCTCGGTGCGGTTTACTCGCTGCTGAAACCGCCGCTTCAATTTTTGCGACATCCAGGCCGACGCGCTCGCATTCGACCACGTCGTTCGCTGCTGACCGGTGGAATCATTGCGGCATTGCTTCTGATTTGTCTCTGGCCGCTGCCAGGCGGTGTCACGGCCACCGGGCGGTTGGTCCCCGCGAACGAGACACCCGTCTATGTCTTGACGCCCGGACTGCTCAGCGAACTCAATCGAAGGCCTGGGCAAACGGTGACCGAGGGCGAGCACCTCGCGAAGCTGGTCAACCATGATGTGGAACTTCAGTACTTATCGCTCAAGGGAAAATACGAAGCGCAACTTCAGGTCGTCCAAACCATTGCCCGCTCGGCGATTGACCTGCCAGAAGCCGCGAACGAACTTCCCGCACAACGAGCCGCACTCGAGGAACTGCGTGAGCAGTTGACGCTTCGCGAGCGGCGTCGCGATGGCCTCAGCATTACCGCCCCTCGATCTGGAATGTTGATTGAGGCCCCGCCAAGGCCAGTCACGCCCGACAACGAATACCAGCTACAGAACTGGGAAGGTTACCCAACCGACGCGAACAACCAGAGCTGCTATTTGACTGCCGGTGACGAACTGTTCAGCATCATCGGTCCGGACCAGTGGGAAGCCGAACTGGTTCTCGACCAAACCGACATCGAGCGGATCGGCGTCGGGGCAACGGTCAAAGTCATCGTGCAAGCGGCGCCCGATCAGGTGATCCAGGGCGTGGTGCGCGAGATCGCACAAACCCAGTGGACGAAGTACGAGAACGCGGACCGGCGAGATGGCAGCGCGAGGAACCCAGCCGAGACCCCCTGGACCACCAACTATGCCGTTCGCATCCAGCTCGATTCACCTCCACGCGTTGCAATGACGGGCCTGTCTGTTTTGAGTCGGATTGAAACCGCTCCCATTTCTCTGTTGCAACAACTGACCCATTTTCTCTCGGGTCTGCTTCGTTTTCGCTAAGCGAAGATTGCTGGACTACGGACGTTGGCGAGTGGTTACAATCACGCTCATGTGATCGCCCAACCTTCCGGAACACCCGACCGAATACTGAGGTCCAGGAAATGGCAGACGAACAAGTCAACCGGCGCGGCTTTGTCCAGCGTGCGGCCGCTGGAATCGGTGCGGGATCGATCGTCACCGCAGCTCAAGCCGCCGAATCGGCAAGCGATTCGAGCAACCCGCAGGCCGAATCGATCACGCAAGCGAAGGCCGGCGTGAGTGGACGACAAATCTGGGCGGCGAGTCTTTGTCAGCACAAAATCGAGACCGCCACGCCCAAAGACAACATCCGCAAGATGCTGCAGCGGATGGAAGAAGTCCTCCCCATGCAGCCCGATGTGATCTGTCTGCCAGAATGTTTTCATGTCGCCCGATTGACCGCAGCAAAACCACCGGTCGCCGAGACGGCAGAGCAGCCGATCGGTGACATCTCCAAACCGTTTGCCGACTTTGCACGCCGCAATCGATGCAATGTGATCTGTCCGATCTATACGATGCACAGCGGACGCTATTACAACGCGGCGGTGGTCATCGACCGCAACGGCGACTACGTGGGTGAGTACCAAAAGATCAATCCGACCGAAGGCGAACTCGACTACGGCCTGACTCCGGGGCCGATCGATCCGCCTGTCTTCAAGCTCGACTTTGGCACGATCGGGATTCAGATTTGTTTCGACGTCAACTGGCACGAGAACTGGGCCAAGCTTCGCCAAAAGGGTGCCGAGATCATCTTTTGGCCGTCCGCGTTCGCAGGCGGAGAGATGCTCAAGGGATTGGCTTGGATCAACAAAGTCCCGATCGTTTCCTCGACTCAAATCCAACCGACCACCATCGTGGACGCGTTGGGCGACGAGGTGGTTTCGACGGGACGCTTCGGCGAATGGGTTTGCGCGCCGATCAATTTGGACTTTGCGGTGCTGCAAGGTTGGCAAATGATCAACAAGCTGGACGAGGTTCGCAGCCGCTACGGACGCAAGGTGAACGTCAAGATCAAGCATGTCGAAGCATGGGCCCTGCTGGAAAGTCTTTCACCCGACGTCTCGATCCCGGACGTTCTTGCAGCAGTTTGGACTGGAAACCTCGTCGCAGATGCTTGAGCGAAACACGGCGCTGCAAGACGCGAAACGACCCGCATCCTCGATCATCCTGATGGCGATGCGTTCGACACTCGCCCGACAAATCCGTCGTTAGTTTGTCGGTCTTCATCCCGACCGATGATGCGATCGCCCAGTCGCTGCGGTCGAGTCCGGTGATCGACAAAATCGAATGGGCTCCGGCGGAGACGATCGTTCGCCGAGGCGAAGGGAGGCGACAACTGGCCCGTCACCTGGGCGGACGACGGCGCGATTTACAGCACCTATGGCGATGGATACGGCTTTGAGCCCAAGATCGCCGAGAAGCTGAGCATGGGATTCGTCCGAGTGGACGGTGACCCAGAATCTTTTCGGGGAGTCAATCTCCGTTCGCCCGACGAGCAGTACGGACAGGGCCGAGCGGGCAAAAAGGCATGGGGCATCCTAAGTCTCGATCATCGTCTGTACCTTTGGCTGGGGCATGCGGACCAGCGAGGGGGACAGGCCCAGCTTGCCTGGTCCGACGATCATGCGAAAACCTGGACATTCGCGAACTGGACGTTTGCGGAGTTTGGCTTGATGGGGTTCGTCAACTTTGGTCGCGGCCTACGCAGGTGCGCGTGATGACTACGTATACTCGTACTCTCACGACGGCCCTCAAGCGGATACACCCGCCGACGGATTCGTCTTGATGCGGGCTCCCAAGGATCGATTGAGCCAGCGCGACGCTTGGGAATTCTTTCAACGCTTGGATGACAGCGGCCAACCGATTTGGTCCCGCGATATCGAAGCACGCGGTCACGTGGTCCGTCGGATGGGTTCGTCGCTGCGATCGGGGATGACGTTCAACGCGGGGATCGGTCGATACCTGTGGTGGCAACAGATTCCGCTTGCAGTCGGCAGCCCCGATCGAGGTGACACCCGATTTCAGGGCGGCTTCGTGATCTTGGACGCCGCCGAGCCGTGGGGACCGTGGACCGTGGCCTACCAGACCGAGCAATGGGACGTTGGGCCGGGAGAGCATGGCGACTTTCCCGCCAAGTGGATGAGCCCTGACGGCCGGATCGTGCACCTAGTCTTTTCCGGTGACGACTGCTTTTGTGTTCGCCGCGCGGAAATTTTTCTGAGGGAAGCGAGCAGCCAAGACTGATGCAGATTTTTCCCACAGGCGTCTAACTGGACCGCGCCAGTTTCGATCTTTCGCCTTGTGAATCACCGCGAATTCTCGGATGGAACGCCCACCTGTCGCCAGCTTCTCCGAGACTGTGAACAAATTGAACCGCGGCGCATTACTGTAGGCGAGTCTCTCCGAGACTCGCACGAAACGCAGCAAAGCTGCGGGTGTCCGCCTTGGAAAGGCGGACCTACAGTAGCAATCCCAAACGCCTCTCAAGCCAAGGCCCACGTGGAAAGCCTGCGGGAAGAAAGCGAAGACTCCGCGAAGCAGATCGAGAATAACTCACGACGCAAGGCGGCCCGCGAGCGGGCGGCCCGTGAGCGGGCTGAGCGAATCGCCGAAGCTCTCCGTCAAGTCGAGGAACTCCGTCAGCAGAAAGAGCAGCGGCATCAGGGCGATGGGGAGAAGGCCCGTTGCAGCACGACCGATCCGGACGCTCGCAAGATGAAGATGGGGGATGGCGGATATCGGCCCGCCTACAACTTTCAGATCGCCACCGACGGCGACTCTCGCATGATCGTGGCGGTGGACGTGATCAGCTCGGGCAGCGATCGCGGGGAGATGGATCCGATGCACCAAAAGGTGACAGCGACTTACGGGAAAGCTCCTGGAAAACTGTTGGTCGATTCGGCGTTCGCGACCAAGGGGGATATCCAAACGGTGGAACAATCGGGGACCCAAGTGATCTCGACAGTCCACGGAGCAGAGTCGATGACGAAGCGAGGCAATGACCCTTCCGTTCGCAGGCGGGGTGACAGCGACCAGTATGCCGCCTTTCGCCAACGCATGGGACAAGCGGAATATCAGCAGCTGTACAAGCAGCGTCCCTCGATCGCCGAATTTCCCAACGCGGAATTTCGCAATCGAGGTTGCCGCCTGCTACGCGTTCGCGGGCTCGAGAAGGTGAAATCGGTGGCCCTGCTCGTGGCCTGCACCTTCAACCTGATGCGCATTTGGAACTTGAAAGCAAACCAACTGACCTAAAACGACGAAAACCGCCCGACCCACGAGAGTTCGCACAGCAGCGAAGACCATTGAGTTGATCCAACCGACCCACCGAACGAGACCAGCACGCGGAATTCGCTGACCACAAGGCCGGCGAAATCAAAAAAACCATCCGCGGAACGGATAAGGTTATGTAGGAGCGGAAAGTTCACAGCCTCTCCGAGACTCGCACGAAACGCAGCAAAGCTGCGGGTGTCCGCCTTGGAAAGGCGGACCTACAGTAGCAAGCCCAGCGTCATCAGTCCAACTGTCCTCGTCTTGGCCGAGTCACGTTGACCTGAAGCACTCGGCCGCCGGCGAAGGTTAGGCGGTAGGCGTCATCATCGAATTGAACACGGATCGGCCTGTCAAACCCACCTGCCGCGGCTCCGGATCGAACTGCTAGTCTCGCGTTATTCAGTTGTGGCTCAACTCGGTACTGAACGACTTGCCCTTCAAAAATTTCGTTTCGATTCCACAGTCTTCCAGGCGTATCAATTCTTGGATTGCCGGAAAAGGTCACAACGATTCCGCGGCTGTTTCCCATCGTTACAACCCTGATGGAAACGATCGAGCCTTCCGCAACTTGCGATTGCGAAGCAAAGCCGACATCACCAACGAGCCAGCCCCCAGACAAATCGTCCCCGACCGCGCCAGGCTGGGGCCGTCCGGTGCTAACCGTGACCAAAAGTCTTCGCCCGCTGGCAAAGCTGAGCTGATAGGCGAATTCGGACGCCTGCGAGTTCAACGGGTTGATCGAATCCACCGACGACCGCGCCGCTGCGAATGGCAAGCTGGGCACCGTTCAAACTCTCTGGCACGCGATAATTGATGCTCGACCCTTCGCGCAGCTCCGCTCCATCCCAAAGCTTGCCCGGCGTATGCGCATTCTGATTGCCCGAGAAAGTCACTGCGATGCCTCGCGCGCTGCCCATCGCGAGCACGCGAATCGAGACAACCGATCCTGCAGCAATGCGAGCTTGAGACGCGAAACCTCGATCGCCAACGATCCAGCCTCCGGAGATGTCCCCCCGGCCCGCCTTCGCTCCTCCGCTCAGGATGGTGACGACCAACAATCCGCTTAGGAGTGCAACAAAAGATCGCCGAGTAGCCAGCATGTCTCGAGCCATCGTCCCAAGTTTGGAAGAAATCAGTTGCATTTCCGAAAACGCATCGAGCCGAGCTGGCATTGTAGCACGAGTGCATTCTCAACAAACGTGTATCCAACAAGAAGAGGGTCAGGTACGAATGTCAACGGCTTCGTCACCTATCAGCCGTCGAGCGTTGTTAGCTCCCAGTTCTCCCGTACGCCAGAGAACCGGTAGGGAACGCTCAACGGCGGATAAAGTCCAACGCTGGGGACGACACCAGCGACGGGGCACGTAGGCAAGACGATGGGGATCTTGTAAAGATAGGCCTGCGCAATCCTTGACTCTCCGGTGGAGCACTTCGCCTGTGGACGACATGCATGAAGCAGTTGGAAAGTTTGTGGTCCTGTGGGCCGTCATCGATCCAATTGGTACGGTACCGGTCTTCATTTCGGCCACGGCCCAGCAAGACGCGACGGAGCGGCGGCGCACCGCGCTAATCGCGTCACTGACGGCCGCGGGCATCCTGATGTTCTTCATTGTGGTGGGCGAGCCAATCTTGAGAGCCATGGGCGTACCGCTGCCCGCCTTTCAGATCGCCGGTGGTATCGTGTTGTTCCTGTTCGCGATGACGATGATTTTTGGCGAGAGCAAACCGGAGGAAGAGACGAAGATGCTTCGCAGCATTCAGGACACCGCGGTGTTTCCGCTGGCGACACCGTCGATCGCCTCCCCGGGTGCGATGATGGCAGTTGTCCTGCTGACCGAAAATCAAAGCCATACGATTCTGGATCAGGTGTCCACCGCCGCGATCATGCTTTTGGTGATCGCCTCGGCGTTTGGATTGATGCTGATCGCTGGGACGATTTCGCGGTTGATCGGTAGCGGCGGGGCGAGCGTGGTGAGCCGCGTGATGGGACTGATTCTTGCCTCCGTTGCCGCCACAAACGTGCTGGAAGGGACGAAACTGTACTTCAGTAGCGGTCCATGAACCCTGCATCGTCGAACCCTGCATCGTCGAACCCTGCATCGTCGAACGCTGCATCGGCAGGCTCTCCACGAGATTAAGATCAACTTTCCATGCATATTCTGTTCGTCCACAAAAACTATCCGGCGCAGTTCGGTCACATCGCTCGGCACCTGATCGACAAGCACGGCTTTCGCTGCACGTTTGCTTCGGAGAAGCCTCCGGCACAGTGGGAGGGACTGGAGCGAATTCAGTACATCCCTAAGAGCGGCGCGACCGAGAAGACGCATTTCTGTAGCCGTTCCTTTGAGAATCAGGTCTGGCATTCGCAAGCCCTGTTCGACTTACTCAAGTCACGTCCCGACATTCAACCCGATCTCATCGTGGGCCATAGCGGATTCGTTTCCACGCTGTATCTGCGCGAACTCTACGATTGTCCGGTTATCAGTTACTTCGAGTTCTTTTATCACACGCACGATTCCGATCTCGACTTTCGAAGCGATTTGCCCGCGTACGGAACAGCAGAGTTGTTGCGGGCGAGAACTCGGAACGCCATTTTCCTGTTGGACTTGGAGAATTGCGATCGCGGTTATTCGCCGACCGAATTCCAACGAAGCCAGCTTCCGTCGAGCTATCAGAACAAGATCGCGACCATCTTCGATGGCATCGATACCGACCTGTGGAAACCGCTGGATCAGCCCGATCGATTGATCGCCGGTTGGACGATCCCGAGCGACAAGAAGATCGTGACCTATGTCAGCCGCGGCATGGAAGCGATGCGAGGCTTCGACATCTTCATGAAGATCGCGAAACGACTGTGTGACCGGCGTGACGACGTATTGTGCATTGTGGTCGGCGAAGATCGCGTCGCCTACGGAGGCGATCTCCGCTTCACCGAAGGCAAGACATTCAAACATTGGGTGTTGTCGCAGGACAATTACGACCTGAACCGAATCCTATTTCTCGGTCGGATCCCGCCGGATCAGCTTGCGCAACTCTTCTCAATCAGTGATTTGCACTTCTATTTGACCGTTCCTTTCGTTCTCTCATGGTCACTCGTCAATGCCTTAGCCTGCGGCGCGACCGTGATGGGATCCGATACGGCGCCAGTGCGAGAGATGATTCAGCATAGCGAGAACGGCTTGCTGTTCGACTTTTTCGATATCGACGCAGCGGTGGAAATGGCGGAGCGTGTTTTGGATCATCCCGAGGAGTTCCAACACCTTGGCCCGACAGCTGTTGAACGAGTGCACACGAACTACAGCCTCGAGACCTGTCTGCCCAGGCTACTGGCGCTCTATGAGTCCGTCGTGACCGATCGTTAGCCAGAAAGAGTCGCGCGGAGATCTTGCCCATCGAAGGCTCCGTTTGGCCCGATACGCCGCGGAAATCGACAGATTGACGTCAAGACGCGACCGAACGCCCAGCCCCCCCGGCCGGACGTATCTCACTCGGTATCGCGCCCCATAGTGGAATCGCGTTCGCCCAAACGAAGGAAGCGACAAGTCAATCCGAGGGGGCGGTCTTAAAAAAACCCGCCCAAAACGCGTGACATTTGCATGGGGAGGCCTTATCATCCCCTGGTTGGCGGATCCGCTAGTGGGTGAATCGATTACACCCGGGGGGCCGTAGCAGGGGAGACCTGACCGCTAGCGTTAGCCGGCCCAATGAGGCCTTATCCCGACTAACCCACCGATTTCAAGTTCACCCCACCCCCAAAGACAAAGCCATGGGAAAGACTCCCCGAAAATGGTTTCGACCGAGCGTTCGCGCCCGGCGCGAGAAGTTGAGCCGTCATCGTCGACGGTTACAGTTCGAAGCAATGGAAAGTCGCCGTTTGTTGGCGGTTCTACTCGTCAGCAATACAAATGACGCCGGCACCGGCTCGTTGCGCGAGGCCATCTCAACGGCAAACGCTGCCTCGGGGCTCGACACCATCCAATTTGATATCCCAGGAGTCGGACCTCACACGATTCAACCGCTCAGCGCGCTGCCGACGATCACGGATCCGCTCGTGATCGACGGAACCTCCGAGCCGGACTTTGCCGGCACACCGGTCATCGAACTTGATGGCAGTTTTGCCGGAAGCACCAATGGTTTGACCATCACGGCCGGCGGCAGCACAGTTCGATCCTTGGCGATCAATCGATTCAGCGTGGACGGAATCGACATCAGTGGCGGCGGCGGCAATTTGATTGTCGGCAATTTCATCGGGACCGATGTCACGGGCACGATCGACTTGGGAAACAACGGACAGGGCATCGATATCATTTCGTCCGCCGATAACCGAATCGGCACTGACGGTGACGGCAGCATGGATGCCGAAGAGCGGAATTTGATCTCCGGAAATGAAGCACAGGGAATCCTCATCCGAAATGCGGGCGCCGACAACAATGTGATCGCCGGCAATTACATCGGTGTTGACGTAACCGGCGCGAATCCGATCAGCAACACGAGTAACGGCATTTACATCCTCAACGGTGCGACCGGTACACGGGTAGGCACCGACGGCAGCGATGATGCGTTCAACGAAAACGAGCGGAATGTCATCTCGGGCAACGACAGCAACGGCATCTGGATCAGGGGTGAGGGAACCGACAATACCGTGGTTTCCGGCAATTACATCGGCGTCGATGCCACGGGCTCGTTCGCCGTCAACAACGCGACGACAGGTGGCAGGATTGTCTCGAACTGGGGAGTCTCGGTTGGCGTCGATTCCGGCCCCGAAAATACCCGTTTGGGAACGGATGGCAACGGCGTCGCCGACGAAGTCGAACGCAACATCCTGTCGGGCAACCTGTATGAGGTCCTGGTTCTCGGGCACGAAACCAACAACACCGTCATCGCCGGCAACTACATCGGCACGGATGAAACGGGCAACGTTGCGATTCCCAACGGAGGGGGGATCCAAGTACGTTACGGCGCGCAAAACACCCGCATCGGTACTGATGGAAGCGACGATGCATACAACGAAAACGAGCGCAACCTGATCAGCGGAAATCATTGGGTTGGCATCCTCGTGCAAACACCGGAATGGTGGGGACTGATGCCTCCGAATGGAATCACGACGGATGGCACCGTCATTGCCGGGAACTACATCGGCGTCAACGCGGACGGGACCGCTCCGCTTGGTAACGGCAGCGCGGGCATCTACTTGCCCAACATGGCGACCAATGTGCGGGTTGGCACCGACGGCAACGGGACCGCCGATAACGTCGAAGGGAATGTCATCAGCAGCAACGGTGGCAACGGCATCCAGGTCGAGGGCTGGACGCAACTGCGTCTCGAGGCGGTTGACCAATTTGTCAGTGGTGAGATCCCCACAACCACAGCAACCACCACGATCAACCAGGCGGATCTGGTGGAAGCCAGCACGGCGCAATCCGCGTACGCCCCGTTTGACAATCCGATTCCAGGAAAGGAGGGAGACCATTATGCGTTTCGTGCGATCGGAACGATCAATGTTCCGGTCAGCGGGAACTACAGCTTTGCATTGAGCGGTGATGATGGTGGTCGTCTGAGGATCGATGGCGATGATATCGTCGTCGACAACGCCGCCCACGGTTTGCTGAGCAGTTACGGCACGACCTACTTGAGCGCTGGCAGTCACAACTTCGAGTGGATCGGGCTGGAATACACCGGGTATGCTGGATGGGAGATCGCCGTCAAATCCGGCGTGGATACGGTCGGTCCGGTTACGGGAGCAGGATGGACCGTGCTCCAGCCAACAGGCTCGGCGGTGACTCTTCAGGGCAGCATCAACGTCACGACCTATTACCCGGAACCGGGTGACCTCAATCTGACCATTGCCGGGAACCACATCGGTGTGGATGCCAGTGGGCAGGACCCCAATGGCAATCGCGAGTTTGCGAACAACGGCTCGGGAGTCTTTCTCCAATCCCAGACCCAGGGTGTACTGATCGGAACCGACGGCGACGGAGTCGCCGACCAAGCTGAGCGCAACGTGATCTCGGGCAACACGTGGACCGGCGTGAACATGCGATACAGTCATGAGATCACGGTCGCCGGTAATTACATCGGCACCGACGCCTCGGGGACGGTCTCGATTGGCAATGGCAGGGACGGTGGATCAGGCGTTCTTGTCAATGAATCCTACGACAATGTGATTGGAACCAACGGTGATGGGCAGGGGGATGCCGACGAAGGGAACCTTGTTTCCGGTAATCAAGGCTACAACGCTGTCTGGTTGCTCGGCGTCGGCTCCGAACGAAACGTTGTCGCTGGCAACCTGATTGGAACCGATGTGAACGGAACGTCGCCACTTGGCAACCGAGGCGATGGCATCGAGATCAAGGACGGTGCGAGCAACAACCTGATCGGCACCAACGCCGATGGAGTCTCCGACATCCATGAGCGGAATGTGATCTCGGCCAATACCAGTCGTGGCGTCTGGATGTGGATCCAAAACGGCGGTGTGCCCCAAAACAACATGGTCGCTGGCAACTTCATCGGCACCGACATCACGGGAACGAGCGACCTCGGTAATGCCAGCCGAGGTGTCATGATCAGCAATGGTGCAGCCAACAACATCGTTGGAACCAACGGCGACGGAGTTCGCGATGTTGTCGAACGGAACATCATCTCCGGCAACGACTATCGCGGTGTCGAGATCAATGGCCCCGGGTCTGATAACAACAAGATCTCGGGGAACTATTTCGGCACGGACGTTTCTGGCACGGTGCAGATTCAAAACCTGCAGCAGAATGTCTTCGTTGCAGGGGGGGCGAAGAATACGATCATCGGAACCGATGGCAACGGAATCGGGGATGCGGACGAAGGAAATGTCATTGCATCGAGTCAGTTCGTTGGGATTCTGATTACGAGCACTGGGACAGAAGGGACGGTGATCGCCGGCAACCTGATCGGCCTGGACGCAACTGGCACCGTTGCCTTTGGCAACGGCACCGGCGGCAACGGCGGCATCCGACTTCGATCGGACTCAGCGTTCACGCGCGTCGGCACCAACTCAGACGGCATCTCGGACGAACTGGAACGCAATGTGGTCTCGGCCAACAATGGGCCGGGGATCCAGATGACCGACGCAACCCACGACAACCTGATCGCGGGGAACTACGCGGGTCTGGATATCACCGGCACCACCGCGGTCGGGAATACGCGGGCCGGGATTGCGATTGAAAGCGGGTCTTACAACAACGTGATCGGTGGCACCACCGACGTCGCTCGGAACGTGGCCTCCGGAAACATCCAAAACGGTATCGAAATTCGGCACGCCAACACGTTCAACAACTGGATCGTGGGGAACTACGTCGGCACGGATGTTGATGGTCTTGTCGCGATTCCAAACCTGCAAGACGGAATCGCAATTTTATCGGGCGCCAAGAACAACATCATCGGTACCAATGGCGATGGTGTGAACGATCACCTGGAAGGCAACCTGATCTCTGGAAACTGGAACGACGGGATTTCCATCGACGACGCCGGCGCGATCTCCGCGGGCCTGGCAACGGTCGACGAACTGATTGCCGGTACGCTACCGAGTTACACGGTAGCTCGGAGCATCGGACAGTCTGACTTGTTCGATGCGGAATCGAAACCACTCGGTAACTTTCCGTTTGACCACGTGGTTCCTGGCGGCGGGGGGTACGGCTACGCGTTTCGGGCCGCCACGACCATCAACGTGACAACACCTGGCACCTTTACTTTCGCACTCAGCAGTGACGATGGCGGACGACTGAGAATTGATGGAAGCGATGTCGTCGTCGACGACGTTTTCAGCTCGTTCTCAGACACGTTGGGTGAAGTCACTCTCGGCATCGGCAACCACAGCTTGGAGTGGGTTGGATTTCAAGGTCAGATCGAATCCGGATTCGAACTCGCAGTCATTCCTGGATCGGTGGCAGTCGGCCCCAGCACCGATCCAACGGGTTGGAAAGTGCTGGGAGACCCTTCCCCTCATTCCGAGATTGACATCGTCGGCTCGATCGCAGTGACCGCCTACTACGCTCTCGGAACGGGAGTGCCGATGCTCAATACGGTCGCCGGCAACCTGATTGGCACCGACAAGCACGGCACCGGAACGATTGGCAATGCAGGGGCCGGTATCAAGATCTTCAACGGTGCAAGCGCAAACCTGATTGGCACAAATGGGGATGGCACGTCGGATCCCCTCGAGCGAAATGTGATCGCCGGCAATGCGGGTGACGGTGTCGTCATCAGAGCCTCGAACAACAACACACTTGGTGGAAACTACATCGGAACCACCATCAACGGCACAGCACCACTGGCTAACGCGGGCAACGGCGTCTTGGTAGAGCTGGACGCAGCCGGAAACACGATCGGAGGCCCCATCGGAAACTTGATCTCGGGAAATTCGCTGGATGGGATCACTTTGCATTTGGCCCACAACAACATCGTCGCGGGCAACCTGGTCGGTACCGACGCGACTGGAAACGCGCCCTTGCCAAATGAACAGAACGGAATCTTCGTGACATGGGGCGCGAGTAACAACACGATCGGTGGCAATTCGTCCGAACGAAACATCATCTCCGGCCACAATGGCTCCGGAATCGCTATCGATGGTGCCGGCCCCGATAACTGGATCGCTGGCAACTACGTTGGCCTCGGCGCTAGCGGATCCCTTGCAGTCAGCAACTTCAAGGGAATCACCATCAACAACGCCTCGGGCCAGATCATTGGTACCAACAGCGACGGCATCGACGATGGTCTCGAAGGCAATGTCGTGACCGGGAACGTGTCGCGCGGCATCGAGATTGCCGGAAACAGCGAGTGGAACGTCATCGCCGGGAACCTTGTCGGCACCGGTCCCGACGGACTGACTCGCGTCGGATCGCAGAGCTACGGCGTGACACTCGGTGGCAACTCGCAGAATAACCTTGTCGGAACGGATGGTAACGGCAACTCGGATTTCTTTGAACGGAACGTCATCGCTGGTGCTTCCGGAAACGAGGTCACGCTTGTCGGCGCGGGTGTGATTGGTAATCGGGTCGCGGGAAACGTCATCGGAATCGGCGGCGATGGGAAAACGCTGGTCCCGAATGCAGATCGAGGCGTGTCGATCGAAGGCGGTGCGTCGAACAACCTCATCGGCACCAACAGCGATGGTCAAGGAGACTCCGTCGAAGGCAACGTGATCGGCGGCATGACCCAAATGGGAATTCTGATTACCGCAAGCAACGACAATCGCGTGTCCGGCAACTTGATCGGTACCGACGAATCGGGATTAGTCGCGAAGCCCAATGCCGAGGGGATCCGCATCGAGAACGGTGCGAGCGGGAACATCATTGGGACCAACGGCGATACGACGAACGATCCTGGCGAACGCAACGTCGTCTCGGGGAACTCCGGCTCCGGTGTCGTTCTCAGCGCGGACGCCAATATCGTTGCCGGAAATCTGATTGGTCTGGCCATCCATGGAAGTTCTCCGCTTCCCAACCTTGGCAACGGTGTCGAAATCACACTGGGCGCGACCAACAACGTTGTCGGCAGCAACGGGGACGGCGTCAGTGACGGGCGCGAGCGCAACGTCATTTCCGCCAACGCCGCCTCCGGTATCGCCGTGTTGCTGAGCGACGGCAACCTCGTTGCCGGCAATTCGATCGGCACCGACGTTTCGGGGACGCTGAACCTGGGAAATGCCTTGGATGGCATCCGCCTGGTCGATTCCAGCAACACGACAATCGGCGGCACCGTTGGAAATACAATTGCATTCAATCAATCCAATGGTGTTTCCGTCATCCAGTCCCCCGGCGAACTCTCGCTCGGTAACGCCATTCGTAAGAATCACGTTTACCGAAATACGGGGCTTGGAATCGATCTGAATGACGATGGCGTCACACCCAATGACACGGGTGATGGCGATACCGGCGCAAACGATCAGCAAAACTTTCCGATCGTCACCTCGGCGATTGCTGCCGCCAACACCGTGGTCCAAGGTGATTTAACCGGCTTTGCACCAGGGGTTTACAGTTTGGACTTTTACGCCAGCCCAACCGGTGGGACGCAAGGCAAGCGATTCCTTGGGACGGTTGCCCATGACACGACCATCGACGGGACCGCGTTCACCATCGACAACACCTCCGCAACGCCTCTAGGGTCGACTTTTGTGGGCGAGGTCATCACGGCAACCGCGACCGATGCCTCGGACAACACGTCGGAGTTTAGCGGAGCCGTTGAGACGGTCTTACCAGTCGGCGTCAGCCCCACCATCGACGAAGACAGCTTGGTTGTCTCCGTGATTCCTGACGGCGATGACGACGGTGCTGCCACCGGCTTCCTGCTGAATGATTTCGGAGTGCAAACACGAATCATTCCGGAAGGACGTCGCATGCGAGTGGATGGCCTTTTCGCGGACGCCGAACCCGACGAGACCCACACGGTCACCATTGATTTTGGCGATGGAACGACCGACCAGCAGGTGTTCACGCCCGGCGACAACGGATTCTCCTTCGAACATGTCTACGTTGACGATCTTAGCTCGCAGTTTGACGTCGATGTCACGTCCAGTTCGCTGCTCAACGACGGACTATTGCTTACGCTTCCGCCCGGCGGTGGCGCTGCCATTGTCGACGGAGAGACATTTACGATCAGCAACGCCACAGCGATTCATACCTTTGAATTCGATAATGACGGGCTCGTGTTGCCCGGTCGTGTCGCCATTCCGTTCGGACTGCAGTCGGTCGATGAAATTGCGGCGTCGATCATTTCGGCCGTGGAGAACGCCATTCCTTCAAGTTTGCCTGTCTACCTCGATGACGGAAACCTGACGCTGCTCGCTCGAGTCATCACAGTGACCGTTTCCGATGGCGTTGGATCGGGATCCACCACAATTGGTATCACCGTCCAGAACTCGGCGCCAACATTTGACACCGATGGGGACGGCGTTGACGAACCATTGATGGTCGAGAAAACCAGTGTTCCAGGTGTGCTGGTTACATCGATCAACGAAGGTGCATCGGTAACCTTGTCGGGAGCCTTTGTTGATCCGGGGGGACAAGATCAGCTGACCTTGAATGTCAACTGGGGTGACGGAACCCCGTCGACAACGGTCCCGTTAGCGGCGGGCTCAAAGGCGTTCGCGTTGGTGCATACTTACACCGACAACGTGGATCACGCCCTGATCAACGTGACGCTCCGGGACGATGATGGCGGCGTCGCCGAAATCTCTACCACGCTGGCTGTCAACAATGTGGCTCCGGTTGCGACCATCACCGGTCCCGCATCAGGCCTTGAGGGGACCCCCCTGACACTTGGCGCAAGCGTGAGCGATCCCGGAAACGATTCTTTCTCCTACGTGTGGAAAGCAACCGTCGATGGGCAGCAGGTTGCCAGCGGTAATCTTGCTGAATTCACCTTCACGCCGGCAGATGAAGGCAACTACGTCATTTCGCTCGTGTTGACCGACGACGACGGCGGTTCGATCGCTGACACGACGGTGGCACCACCGATCTACACGGCAACACGGACGATCACGGTTGCCAACGCGGCCCCGACCATTGACTCAGTGAACCCGCTGCAAGTGGTTTCAGGCGGCGCCACGGTAACCAGTGTTCCAGAAGGCACGACGGTTTCGCTCGCAGGGCTCTTCAACGACCTGGGCTTGCTTGATAGTCACCAGATCACGATCGACTGGGGTGACGGCACAGATCCGTTCACTTATGTAGCTGGTCAGTACACGGCAGCGTCGAACACGCTTTCGGGCGTGAGTCACCGGTATCGGGATGATGCACCAACGGGAACGCCGGCCGATGTGTACACGATCCGAGTCGCCATTGCCGATGGGGACGCCGATTCAGCATCCGGTGCCTTCACCCCGGATGGTGGTGTGCTTCAGCTCTCGACCGACCTGACCATCACCAACGTCGACCCGACGGTCCGGATCATGGACAACGGCACCGACGACTTGACGATACGATTGAATGCGGCGGTGGAAGATCCGGGCGGAGTGTTCGCTGACTTCGCCGATACGCATACGTTCTCGTGGACAGCAAACTACGTTAACGACGCCGGCGACACCATTCCCATCGTCATTACTGATCAAACGTTGCGGTCCATCGAGTTTGAACGCCCCGCAGCACTGCTTGTCAACGTGAGTGTCACCGCGACGGATGATGACGGCGGTGTGGGTAGCAACGTGTCGACGTTCATCGGTGGCACGAGCGGACCGGACGAAATCACCGTGATCGATTCAGGTTCTGGCACCGGTGAGCTGACCGTCACCGTCGGCGATATCACTGCCACCTTCACTCCTGGCGATCAGCTGATTATCGCCTCGGGTGGAGGCAATGACGTTCTCAACATCGATACCGGCGTCAACGCTGCAGTCAATGTTGACCTTGGCGATGGCGACGACAGCGTCGTTTCGGGAAGCGGCGACGATATTCTCAACGGCGGATCGGGCGCGGATACCATTGTCGGCAACGATGGTGATGACACCCTGATCAGCTCCGGTGACGATCAATTGGAAGGGGGCGAGGACAGCGACCGCTACATCTTCATCAGTTTCAGCGACAAGACGATCATCGATTCGGGTGGTGAGGGCGACACGCTGGACTTTGAACAGGTTCCGCAGGGCACGGATCTAATCGATGGAGTTTCGATCGACCTGAGCATCGATGACGGATCGGTGCAGCAGGTGCGTACGGGCGGCCGGGTCTCTTTGCTCGGAAAGTTTGAAAACGTCATCGGATCCGCCTTCGACGACTCCATCTATGCCGGCGATGATTCCGACGCGACGTCGAACCTGTTATTCGGAGGAAGCGGTGATGACACGATCTCAGCCGGCGGCGGCAATGACATTTTGGACGGCGGCGACGGCAACGACAGTGTCTTTGGCGGCGATGGCGACGATTCGATCACGTCCGGATCGGGAAACGACAGCCTTGATGGGGGAAGCGGCAATGATTCGATCTTCGGTGGCGATGGCGACGACTCCATTACCTCCGGCGGCGACAACGACACGCTCGATGGCGGCGACGGTAACGACAGTATCTTTGGCGGCGATGGCGACGACTCCATCAACGGTGGCGATGGCAGCGATTTGCTCGAAACGGGCGACGGGAATGACAGTATCTTTGGCGGGGATGGTGACGACTCGATCATTGGCGGCCGGGGAAATGATGAACTGATTGGCGGCACCGGCAACGACAGCATTTTCGGCGGTGAAGGAGATGCCACGATTGACGGCGGCGCTGGCAATGACGTGATCGTTGGCGGGAACAGCAGGGATTCGATCTTTGGTGGCGCTGGCGACGACAGCATTGTCGTTGGCGGTGATCGCATCGGTAACGACGCCCGGGACAGCATCTTTGGCGGTGACGGGGATGACACGATCACCGGCGACGGGAAAGACATCATCGACGGGGGTGAAGGCAACGACAGTATCTTTGGTGGAGCCGGCGACAACACGATCTCCGGTGGCCGCGGCAACGATGTCTTGGTCGGAGGTGACGGAAACGACAGCATCTTCGGCGGAGAAGGCGATGACAGCATCAGTGGTAGCGGTGATGGGTCCGTCTTCGGTACAGGCGGGGGCGCGGACAGCATCTTTGGTGGCGGTGGCGACGACACCATCACCGGCGGTTCTCAAGGACGACATCGCCTCGATGGCGGTTCAGGCAACGACAGTATCTTCGGCCTCGGCGGTGACGAAACGATCGACGGTGGAGATGGCGACGATACTCTCATCGGCGGGGACGGCATTGATTCCATCTTTGGCGGCATGGGTGACGATTCCATCATCGCTGGGGGCGGGCCAACGGGACCTTCGAACCCAGATCTTGACAACGACAGCATCTTCGGCGGTGACGGGGATGACACCATCGTTGGTGACGCCGGTGGCAGGGACATGCTATCTGGTGGCGACGGCAACGACAGTATTTTTGGCGGTGGCGATGAAACGATCGATGGAGGTCGCGGCAACGACACAATCATTGGTGGTTTGGGCTCTGACAGTATCTTTGGCGGCGAGGGCGACGATTCGATCGACGTCGGCCGCGACGATATTGACCCCAGTGGTCAGGATTCAATCAACCCCGGTAACGACAGCGTCTTTGGTGGCGACGGCGACGACACAATCATCGGCGGGATCGGCGGCTACGACACGCTATCGGGCGGCGAAGGCGATGACAGTATCTTCGGCGCCGATGACGAAACGATCTTAGGCGGCGGTGGCAACGATACGCTGGTCGGTAACGCCGGAAGCGATAGTATCTTCGGCGGCGATGGCGATGACTGGATTGATGTGAGTCGCGATGATGTCAACGCAGCTGGCAATGATTCGATTGACCTAGGCAACGACAGCGTCTTTGGTGGCGACGGGGATGACACAATCCTTGGCGGTGGAAACGGCTATGACACGCTGCTCGGCGGGTCAGGTAACGACTCAATCTTTGGCGGCGACGGCGACGAGACGATTGATGGGGGGAGCGGCAACGACACGCTGATCGGTGGCGCCGGCAGCGACAGTATCTTCGGTGGATCCGGCGACGATTCGATCTCGGCTGGTAACGACAGCCGGCAAGACCTCGGCAATGACAGCGTCTTCGGCGGTGACGGGGACGACACCATTAGCGGAAACGGATCTGGTACCGACACGCTGTCTGGCGGAGCTGGCAACGATTCGATCTTCGGTGGAGATGGAGACGAATCGATTGACGGCGGCATTGGAAACGACACACTGATCGGTAACAGCGGCGACGACAGTATCTTCGGTGGAGATGGCGACGACTCCATCGATGCTGGCCTCGACGACGCAATCGGAACCGGAAGCGACAGCATCCTCGGAGGCGACGGAAACGACACGATCAGCGGTGACGGCGACGGCGACGACGTACTCGACGGCGGATCAGGAAACGACTCGATCTTCGGCGGTCATGGCGACGAAACGATCTACGGCGGCCCAGGTGATGACACTTTGGGCGGAGGTGCCGGTAACGATTCCATCTTTGGTGGGATCGCTCTGGACGACGACGGGTCGGATTATGTGATCAGCATTGCTGATACCGACATGCGATTGACGCCCGATGCTTTGTTTCATAGCGAAGGTAGCTCTGGCGCCTTCACTTTCCTTCTGAAGGGGATCGAACGAGCAGCCCTGATTGGTGGGGACAGCGCCAACCTACTCGATGCCACCGAGTTTCCCGGAGGGGCATTGCTCTCGGGCGGCTCGAACGACGACACACTGCTCGGTGGTTCCGGTGCGGACTCTCTCGAAGGTGGACCAGGGAACGATTCGCTGGTAGGAGGATCCGGTGCCGATAGCTATGTACTGATCGGCGAGAACCTTGGCCAGGATGAAATCGTCGAAGCTGCAGAGAACCATGGCGATCAAATTGACCTGTTCGGATTCAATGTTGGCTACGGCGTAACGATCGATCTGAGCCTGGACGGTGAACAGGTTCTGGAAACGGACCCATCGACTGGTACCACGCTGACGAGCGTCCAGTGGGCGTCCAATACCCTCGAAGGCGCGATCGGTACGGTCTACGGTGATCGCATTGGTGGGTCGGATCACAGTGATCGACTGGTCGGCGCCGGCGGTCTCGACTCACTCTACGGGGGCAGCGGGGACGACCTCATCATTGCGGGCACCCAGCGTTACGTATTGCTTGATTTTGACTCGGCGACGGAGCAGGGCGAGCATTTCTATACGGACGAGGAACGCGCGCTCATCGAAGCCCAGATGAGTCGCGATTATGCACTGTTTGATGTCATCATTTCGCGGGATCAAGCGTACATCGAAAGCTTCGGCCAGCCGTACATCACCGTCCGATTCAACGATGCACCGATTATCAACGGCGTGCCCAGCCCGGGAGGCGTGTCGGAGCGGATCGGATGGCGGCTTCTCGAGCGGGGCGGCACGGTGAAGGTCAATGTCAATGGCTTCTTCGGAGACCGATCCAACCAACTACCGCCAGATAACAGTGTCACCGACGACAATATCCAGGCCAACGTCGCCGCGTTGTCGACCACGATCGCCTCGCACGAACTGGCCCACATGTACGGCTTGCGGCACGTCGATTCGCTCGGAGCGCCTGGGCAGGGGATTTTTGGCGGTCTCAGTGAGCGTGGCTTCCTGCCCTCGTTCCGTTACCTCGACAATCTAGGGGAAGCGGCCAGTCACTTGCTGGCCTCGCCTGCCTCCATTGGATCCGCTCTGATCGATGCGGTTGGCAATCCGTTCTTCGGCGAGCGTGAGGCGGTCAAGTTGGCTTTCGCCGAAACGGGGCAAACGCGGCTTGAGAAAACACTGTCAACGGTAACTTCGGCCGTATTCGGAACGGTTCACGAGCTTGGCATGTTGCCGGCGCTCGCGGTACCGAACCCCGTCGAGATCGGCATCAATGCGGGGGTCAATCTCTTAGTTAGCGCGCTCAATGTAGCGGGAGAAATCGTCTTAGACGCGAATAAGCCAGGGCCTTACTCGCCGGAAGGGACCAGTGAGAACGATATTTACTCGTTCTACAGTTCGGCCGGTAAGCTCACCATCGAACTCCTGTCCTATACGCTGCGACACCGCATGGAAGATCGCATCGACTCCTTGTTGCGAGTATACGATTCCGCGGGGAATAAACTCGAATACTTCGGAAGCCCCCTGGGTGCCTTCAACGACGATGGTTTCGAGGGAAGTGATTCTGTCTTGATCGATATCAATCTGCCGTACAGTGGCATCTACTATGTTGAGGTCGACACGTTTAGCTTCACGAATAACCCAGAGCTAGAAGCGTATTCGCCCATTCCGTCCCAACTGATCGATCAGATCATTGCTCTGAACCCTGATGCCGACTCCGTCAAGGATACCGACACGGGTGAATATGAACTGTTTCTCTACCGGTTCGATGGCTCAGAAGGAGCCTTCATTCCTGCCTTGGGCGATACGATTTCCGGCGGCGCAGGGGCCGATACACTCGTTGGAACATCAGGCAACGATACGTTCTTCTCAGATGCTTATGACTCCATTGTCGATCGTTCGGGGAACCCCAATGTCTCGGTCTCCGTCGACGAGGGCTCGACTGCATCCCTCACGCTTCCCTTCCATGACCTCCGTGACGGTTCCGTCTTGCTCAGCGCTTCGATCGGTACGGCGACCGACAATGGTGACGGAACCTGGACCTGGGCCTACACACCTGGCGACGGACCCGACGAGGGACAATCAGTCACCGTTGCAATTGAGAATGGCACGCGGGTAACGAATGTTTCCTTTACCCTCACCGTCAGCAATGTGTCGCCGACGATCGCGCTGTCGGGTAATTCGGATGTCGACGAGGGTGCACCCTTTACGCTAACACTCGGTCCTGTCACCGACCCTGGCGACGATACGGTCTCGCAGTACGTCGTTCACTGGGGCGACGGAACCACCGACACGTACAACGCCGCCGAGAACGTGACGCATCGTTACGCTGACGGTAACGCTACCGCAACCATCTCGGTTGATCTCGTCGATGAAGACGGCACCCATCTCGAAAGCGGTACTTTCGATGTCGCGATCAGGAACGTCGCGCCGACCATCGTGTTAAGCGGAGCGGCGAGCGACTCAAGAAGGATCCGAGTACACGTTGACGCTGGGACGGATCAACGATCCGGGCAATGACAGCGTGACAACCTACGTTGTCGATTGGGGTGACGGCTCAAGCAACACCTATACCGCAGGTGGGAATGTCACGCATACGTACGCCGATGGCCCGGGTCTTGCCAACATCACCGTTGGGCTAGTCGACGAAGATGGCTCACACGACAGCGCCGGGACGCTTGGGCTCCGTATTGACAACGCCGATCCAGTTGCCTTGAACGACCCAGAGGCACCAGCGAGTTACACCCTAGGCCAGGACTCGTCGCTGGCCGTCTCACCCGAGGACGGCGTGCTCGCGAACGATTCCGATCCGGGGAAATTCGACCAACTGGAAGTGACTCAGATCAACGGCTTTGATTTCAGCTCTGGTGACACGATCGTGTTGCCCTCCGGGGCGAAATTGACGGTTCATGCCGACGGCAGCTTCGAGTACGACCCCAATGACCAATTTGATTCGCTGGCCTCCGGAGAAACTGGCACGGACTCGTTCGAATACACAGTGAGCGATGGTGAGGGGGGCATTGCCACGGCGACTGCGGTCGTCACGATCTTCGGATTGAATGATCCACCAACGATCGGTGGCGGCCCTAGCGCGGGACACTTGCTGAGACCGATGCACCGCTTGTTACTAGTGGCACACTGTCCGTCGCTGATGTGGATGTCTCGGATACGGTTCGCGTGGAACATTCATTGGTCAGTATCGGTGGAACTTCGGATCGTAACGATCCAGCGGCACCTTCTGATTTCGAGCTGGCCGACATGTTCAGCCTGAGTCCAGTTGAAATTCTTGATGCCAACAAATCCAGTGAAACGCTGACCTGGAGTTTTGACAGCGACTTCTACGCGTTTGACTACCTGAGTGAAGGTCAGTCGCTCATCCTGAACTTTGTGATCACAGCGACTGATCGCTTTGGATCGGAGGCAAGCGAGCAAGTCACCGTCACGATCACGGGGGTTAACGACACGCCGCACATTTCCATCGAAACGGGCGATTCAGACTCGGCAGCATTGACCGAAAGCGGAAGTCCGCTTACCGCCGCCGGGTCGCTGACGGTTACCGACTTGGACAGAGCCGATACGGTGACCGCGGCCAAGGTTTCGGTTACGGAATCGGGCGTGGGGACGGGGATTGTCAACCATGAAACGCTATTGGGAATGCTTTCCCTTGATGCCACGACGGTCATCGCCAGTGGAAGCACCGTTGGTACGATCGCCTGGACGTTTGACAGCGGCCACGAAGTCTTCGCACACCTGCCAAACGATCAGTCCCTTACGCTGACCTACACCATCCAAGCTACCGACAGTAGCGGGGCGACATTTGAGCCAGTTACGGAACCCAAGACGATCGTGATCACGATCACCGGGGTCAACAACGCGCCGACAGCCGGCGAGACGTTGCCCCCATCACAAACGGTTCAATACAGTGACGCGATCGACACGATCCGATTCACATTCAGCGATCCGGATCGTGAGCTCTTGTCCGTAAGCCTGTCTTACAGCCTCGACGGCATCCACTATCAGAACCTACCGGATGAAGGCACGATCGACTCTCTTGACATCCTCGACTTCAGCGGCGGTGGCGAGATCACTGAGTTCGGCTTCATCGGAACCTGGACGATTCGCGGAATCGCAGACGTCGCACCCGGAACCTACACCTTCCTGGTGACAGCGACGGATGCAGAATGCGACCGTCGACGCTCACGCAACGGTCACGGTGGAGAAAGAGGATGCGGTCGCGACCTACTCCGGAGCCGAGTTTGTCTCGACGCAATCGGTGAAGAACGGAGACGCGACCGTGGAGCTGAGAGCAACGATTCAGGATATCTCATCGATTCTACCGGCTGATTCCGACCAGGCCGCGGGAAACATCCAATTCGCTACCGTGTCCTTCACCGATACGGCTGGCAACCCACTGATTGGGATGGACGGTCTTCAGGCTTCCGCGTTGCCGATCACCTTGGTGGACGCTGCGGACCAAACCATCGGAGTCGCGGCCTTTACCTGGCAAACTAGCATTACCTCGGATTCGGAGACGTACGAAATCCTCGTCCATGTGGATGGCTTCTACGACTACGCCGGTTCTGATTCCGATATCACACTGATCACGATCTCCAAGCCCCTCGACGACGCAGTAACCGGCGGTGGCAATTTCATCAACTCTGATTCCGCGGGTCTCTACGGCGGCGATCCTGGAAAGAAAACGAACTTTGGCTTCAATATCAAGACAAACAAGCGCGGCACCAATATCCAGGGGAACGTCAACATCATTATCCGTCGGGATGGTCGCGTTTACCAAATCAAGACAAACTCCACCGAATCATTGTCCGCGGTTCCGACGAAGGACAGCGGCGTTTCCGCCGCTGAATTTACGGCCAAGGCCAACCTGAAAGACATCACCGATCCGAGGAATCCCATTTCGCTCGGAGGGAATCTTCAGTTGTTAGCGACCGTCACGGACATTGAATCCGGTTCGCCCGACCTTGTCGCCTTCACGCTTTGGGATGATGCGACCTTGTTGTACTCGAGCCATTGGACGGGAACACAGACCATCGAGCAGGCTCTCAACGGCGGAAATGTCCGCGCACAGCTGGTTCAGCCGAGGTATTTGCAGCTTGATGCCAACACACCGCTTTCGGACGGAGCCCCCGCGGTTTCACCCGTTGACTTGCAATCGGCCGTTCATGACGCGATCGCCGCCTGGTCGCAAACTGACATCAGCGAAGAGCAATTATCCAGGCTCAAGGAAATCAGTGTTCGCAGCACCGACCTGCCGGAGCGTGTTCTGGGGCTCAATCCGGAAATGTCATCTGGATTGATGAGGATGCAGCCGGATTCGGATGGAACGTTTCTCACTCCAGCGGGCAAGTCGACCTGTTGTCAGCCCTTGCCCACGAGTTTGGACACGCCATCGGTCTTGACCATGAAACCATGGGAGATCGCCTGCCAGTTGGCGTGCGCGACCTCGAATGGCTGTATGAATTGGAACAACGTGATCATGCCCACCACGAAATTCACCGGGCCGTCGACGGAATCGCCAAAGTACCCGCCGCCGAGCTCGATCAGCTGTTGCCCAATCAAGAATCGCAAAACAGCGACGACGACGACGAAAGTGAGTCCGATGGCCGTTATTTTGCAGCAGACCAGCTGCCATTAAGGGAAAGCTCGTGGGTCAACCGTGAGCGCCGCTATACTGCGAGTCCTGAATTGAATCAGACAGAAGAAGAGCCGGCAAGTCGCGGTCAGTCCGAAAGCGATCTGGCCCAGGATGCAGCCGATATCTTCTATGCTGAGCTGGAGGAACGGTTTCATTGGGATTAGCCTTGATGGTTCGATATCGTCATTGACTCGATTTGGAGCTTGCGTGGCAGACGATCCAGGCATAACGCACCGTCGCAGATGACGGCCGGCAAATTGAGTGTTACCCGAGTGAAAATCAAATGAGCGTCTCGAAGACGGCCCACGAAGCAATCGAAGAGTTCGCAGAACGACTTGCCGAGCGATTCTGCGAGGAGAGGAGCAATTCTGGCGATGGCAAACCGGCAGTGATCGCAAAGGACGAGTTTGTTTCGGCCATCGAACACGACCTGGATCGTGTTTTGCGGGATCGGTTATCAAAGTTGGATACGGTGATGGATTCGGAATTGGCACCGACCGTCGCGCTTTCCAACCCCAACTTGACCGGAGCCGTCAATGAATCGAAACCCGTTGATCGCATCCGGTCTGCGGACGATACCGGCATCATGGTCGAAGCTGCCAAGGAAGCTCCGACGCCCGTCGAGCTCGAGCCAATAACCAAGCTTGAATGGCCTGCTGCTGGCGACGAGACGCGCGGAGGCCATGATGAGTTCGAGCTCGAGACAACCACACTCGACACGAGTGACGTTCGGGCTGAAAGCAAAGGCAGATCGTCCGTCGTTCGAGGTGGCAATTCGAAGAGTCTTGGCGATTTATCTTACGATCGACCAACACTCGACTCCGAAGGGCCATCGATCACTTCGTCCATTCACGCTGGCCCGAAACGTCCTGGTCCGGACATACCGGATGATTACGAGGTCATCAGTATTCTGGGTCGGGGCGGGATGGGCGTTGTCTACAAGGCGAGACATCGCCCCCTGAATCGTCTGGTCGCAATCAAGATGATTCTGCAAGGCGCCAACGCTTCGGAGAATCAGGCAATCCGATTCCAGCGCGAGGCCGAGGCCGCCGCACATCTGTCCCACCCCAACATTGTCTCCATCTATGAGGTTGGCAGGCACAAGGGCCTTCCCTATTTTTCACTGGAGTTTATCGAGGGCCGCGATTTATCGGACTTGATGAAACAGCAAACCATGTCGGCAAAGGATGCCGCGGAGCTGTTGATTCCCATCGCTCGCGCCATTCACTATTCACACCAAATGGGCGTCCTGCATCGAGACCTGAAGCCACAAAATATTCTGTTGACGAAAGATGGTGTGCCAAAAGTCACCGACTTTGGTCTCGCCAAGCGGCTGGATCAAGATTCTGATCACGATGACGGACTTACCTGCGAAGGTGTGATCGTAGGAACTCCCGGTTACATGGCGCCCGAGCAGGCGAGCGGCGAACCTGTCGGGCGATCCACAGACGTCTACGCATTGGGCAGCATCCTCTATTACATGATGACCGGACGCCCCCCATTCGCAGCGCCGACTCCGCTCGAAACCGTTCGCAAGATGCTGCAACAGGATCCCGTGTGGCCTTCGAAACTTCAGACCGATCTCGATAAGGACCTGGAAACGATCTGTCTGAAGTCGCTGGAAAAGGATCCCAAGAAGCGGTACTCGACGGCTGAAGAGTTTGCTGACGAATTACAGCGTTTTGTCAATCATGAGCCCATCCTCGCACGCCCGATCACGCGTCGCGAGAGAATATGGAAGTGGGCCAATCGCAATCCCATCGTCGCGACTCTCTCTGGAATCGCGGGAGGCTTACTGCTGTGTCTGTTGTTGGGTGGCTTGATTTCCGCTTTCGTATTTAACCAACAAAAGAAGGCCGAAGCAGAGGCGAAACGTCAAGCTGAAGACAATGCCAAATTATCGCACGACACCACACGTTTGGTGCTTTACGACACCAAGGATTTTTTCAATTCGAACCCTGAATTGCAGCCACTGCGTGAACGTCTGATGCAGCAAATCGTCGATCGACTGGAACGGCACTATGCGGAACAAACCGTGGCAAACCCTAGTGCTGTGTTTTCCGTGTCTGCAGACCGACACCTTGGCCAGATTTACGTAGACGCCGGCGAGTTTGAAAAGGCGATCGCCAAGCTGGAAAGCAGTCAGCGCGGTCTTCTCGCTCTTGCTGCCGAGGGAAAAGTTGCAAACGTTGCGAGCAGCCAAACGCATATTACGCTCGCACTGGGCGATGCTTATTACGGACTCGGCGAAATCAAGAAATCGGAAGGGTTCTACCGACAGCTGGAAAAGCAGTGTCTCGCCCATCAGGTCGGAGAAGAGCCATTCGACATGGTTCCCCTGACCACGGCGTACGGGAGACTGGGAAAGGTCTATCGCGCGCTGGGCAATCCAGATACAGTCACAGGAGTATTTTCTCAAGGCTGAGCGGCTACATCGCAAGAAGTATGAAGAGGATCCCGAAAACATGACGGCCATCGAGCACCTATCCTTCGTTCTCGGTGAAATAGGTCAAATGTACGAACGGGCGGGTAATACACAACGGATGTTGGAATGCAGTCGCGAAGCGATCAAGCTGAAAATGCAGTTGCCAGCGGCAAGTTACAATTCCGCCAGACGCCACAACCTTGCCAGAGACCAGCAAAAGCTTGCTCGGCAGTATCTGCCTGGTGAACCAAGACGACGATGCAAAGAAGTTGCTGGAAACCGCTGCGAACACAATCGATGACCTTCTGATCACGTCGGACGATGCCCGCATGCAAAGCAACGCGAGAAACATCTACTATCTGCAGGGAATCACGCTCGATCGCTTGGGTGAAGACTCAAGCAAGAGCTTTCAGCGGGCCGAAGAGATCCAGCGTCAATTATTGGCGAAGTCCGATAACATGAACTCGCGTGGGGAATTGCTAAAGATCATCGCTCGCGCCGGTCGTGTCGAGGAAGCGATGGCACTGGCCGATCGACTCGCTGGTGGGTCCGACAAGCTGATGAACTGCGGTTACGCCGCGTGTGGCTACGCTTTAGTCTCCCAGCATCTACCCGACACCGATCCGCGCCGACCAGAGATCACAGCCAAGGCCATCGACATGACGCGAAAACTGATCGGGCAAGGCTATCACGACTTTCATTCCCTTCGCTCAACCGATCTCGATTTCGAACCTCTGCAGCACAATCCGGAGTTTCTGAAGATGCTGGCAGAAGAAGAGGCGAAGACGGCAAAGAATTAGCTAGACAGGCCACTTTTGTCGAATCCTCCGAGTATCCTAACCCGAAGCGTCAGCGAGGCGAATTCGGCAACCTGTTTCCTCGCTCACGCTTCGGGTTACGATTGGCCGCCAAAGTGGCGCTGTCCAGTTAGCCCGACGTCGACATGCGGATCATTTGGATGTAACGACCATCGCGTGCTCGATTTCCAGAAAAGATGCGTTCTCCGCCGCCGGCTTGTAGATCCGAAAGGTCTTCATGATGCCAAGTGTTGCCGCACTCTCGAGCGGGCCGATGAAGCTGCTGTCAAATGACTCGAAGTACGACTGCTCGATCCATCGCTGCATCTGAAGGGCATTCAGAAAGAAACATCCCGAATGGGGATTGAGTGGGCGCACGAAACGGACTTGCCTACCCATCGCCGTACCTTGCAGCTCTGGCATCTGGCTGATGTCCTGAAACGGCGCCGTGGCCCGTGGAGCCAGATCACCATCCAGATAGCACTTCTTGTAGGCATGTTCCTCCGATCGTTCGAAGCGGTTCGGAAGCAACACATTGCCATCGCCCACATGGGAATTGAACCACTTCAATTTTTCAAAGAACCAGGGGTCTTCGAGCGCTAGATCATCCTCCAAGTAGCAATAGAAATCGTAGTTGCCCCAGCGATCGCGGAGGATGCGGTGGCCGTAATAGCCGAGCTTCGTCGGTTCGTCATCGATCGAAAACGGATGAGCCAGTTCTCGTGGCAGTTTCGCCTGGTCAACAAGATGCGATCGACCCGTTGTCACCAACACCACGTGCACTTCACTTCGAAGCGACGCATTTGCTGGCTCGGTTCGCCGATCGACGTGTCGGATCATGGCTTGTGACGACCCGAATGTTTGATGGAGCGCCAACACGGTCCTGCGAAGTGCTCGAACCCGAGATTCAGCGGTCCCAGTGGTCGAACCGTGCGTTCCCCGCAAGCCCGAGTTCGAGGACTCGCTATCGCCCGTTCGAAAATAGTGAGGAATCACAAACAGCAAACGCATCGAAGATTCAGTATCCGATGAAATGGAGATCGTACATGGTTGTTGAAAATGTTTAAGCTGGACAGCGCGACTTTGCTGTAGGTCGGCCTCTCCGAGGCCGACATTCCACGCGGCTTTGCCGCGAAAATCCGAGCCTCAGAGAGGCTCGGCTACAGGCAAGCGTTCCATCCGAAATTTTCGCCGTGACTTTCGAGGCGAAAGATCAAAACTGGCGCTGTCCAGTTAGGGATCGGTTTTGGGCGTCAATGGCAATGTGTAAAGGTAGATGTCTCGAGGTACCCCGTCGTACGTCGACTTCACCGTGACCATGCGATCGTGCTGGAAAGCGTCGATCGGAAACTCATGGCAAACGATACGCGAGCCGTCTCTGAGTTTCTTGAGTTGCGGGACTAATTGATCGTTCATTTCGGGAAGCAAGTAAAGCGTGATGACCGACGCCTCGCGAAGATCCAGCTTGAAGATGTCCTGCTGTTCGATCCGCACGAGGTCTATCAAACCATGTTTCTTTACGTTCTCGAGTGACTCACGGATCATGCGTGGATTGATGTCGTAGCCGACTGCCCGGCATCCGTATTGCGACGCCGCGGCAACCACAATGCGGCCATCACCGCAGCCCAGGTCGTAAAGAAGATCGTCTTTGCTGACTTTGGCTACCTCAAGCATCTTGGCAACAATGTCGGGGGGAGTCGGCACGGTGATCGCGCTGTCGTCGTCGCCGGACGAGCGATCGTCGGCGGAAACCCTCCCGTGGGCTGAAGAGCAGCTGAGAGCAAGAAGCAGAACGAGGAAGCGACCAGCGGCCATCTGACAAGGGTCCCACATCGAAGTTGTTCGGCGAAAGCGACTCACGTCACCCTCTTGACCGTCTGTTGCTGAATTCTAGCGGAAGAGCGCGAGCCCTCCGGTTTTTCAGTGTGATTTTGTTGCCGAGACCGGACGGCTCGCAGGCTGTTGATTTATTCGTGTTTTCGCACGCAGCAGCCCAATCCTAACCCGAAGCGTGAGTTTTGAAGTTTCGCTCTTTTCACAACCCGACGCGTAAGCGAGGAAATATCGATATTGACATCGACTCGCTTACGCGTCGGGTTATGAAAATCCTCGTGCGGCAGCCAAAAGCGCAACTTCTAGAAGCGTGAGCGAGTGGACGGTTGTTTTTCCTTGCTTACGCGGCGGGTTACAAAATCGACACGCAGCTCGCGCCATGCCGCTAGAAAATCGAAGGCTGGGGCTGACCAGAAATTTTTGCCGCCACCTGTAAAAATCCGAGCTAGGTTTCGGATACGGCCCGTGTTTGCGCCGACCGCTTGGGACGACCGCTTGGGACGGCCCTGCGAAAAAGCGCAAATCGGCCGGCGTTCGGGGGGGAAAGTCGAATCCAAGGCGACGATGACTCACCGTTCACTGGCCGTTGTCGGGGTGGTGTCTACCGATTGTCTTGTCCCTGAGGCGTAACGAAATCTATGTTCCCCAAACTGACCCTTCGATCTGCATCTGATCGCCGCGGGGCCACCGTCGTGGAATTGGCCTTTGTGGCGCCAATCTTCTTCTTGCTCATCTTTGCCGTCGTGGAGTTTGGCCGGGCGGTGATGGTCAAGCAATCGCTGACCGAGGCAGCTCGCGCCGGGGCAAGAACGGCGGCGCTCGCGACGACCCAAACGACGGATCGAGCCGAGGCGGCCGCCCGCACTTATCTCGCACAAACCATGACCGACAGCTTCGACCTGAGCCAATGTCGGATCACGATCACCCCTGGTGGCCTTGACACTCTCGAGTCTGGATCCGATGTGAATGCGATCGTCGAAGTCGATTTCGATGATGTCACGTGGATCTTCCCAAGCTTCTTGACGAACGCTGTGCTCAGCGGCGAAGCGAGCATGACCAAAGAATAGTCTTGCAAAATCACATCCACCTTACGAGTCACCGGCCCATGAATATGCAACGTCAAACACGATTGTCCCACCGCCATCCGACGCGAAGTAATCGCATGCGAAACGGCGCCGCAGCGGTCGAAGCTGCGATTGTGCTTCCTCTGATTGGTTTGATTCTGCTGGGATCCATCGACGTCGGACAATCGGTCTATGTCGCACAAGTCGTCAACGAGGCCTCGCGGGAGGGCGCCCGCCAGGCATGCCGCTTTGACACCACCAGCGAGGAAACTGTCCGAACCACGGTCCGCGACTTCGTCCGTGGATCATTCTCGGGGATCACCGACGGCGCCGTGGAAGTCAATTTCAGCAGCGGTTCGGGAGACGCCGTCCCAAGTGGTGACCTATCGGCACTGAGCACCGGATCGCCGATTACCGTTCAAGTGATCCTGGACTACGACGCGGTGCGTTGGACGCCAGGTTTCATCGGCCTGGGGGGCCGAACGATCGAAACGACAACGATCATGCGTCGGGAATAACCTACCTACCCGCCCTTCAAAAGGTCTCATCCTTTCCCCCCCGAGACAGCTGGTGACATCATGAGTAACGCATTTCAAGTCTCTTCGCGTCGCGTCCCAGGCCAAGAACAGCGTTGCGGCGCCGTGGCCGTCCTGACTGCGGTGTTGTTGGTACCCATGATTGGGATGCTGGCCTTTTCCATCGATGTCGGCTACCTGTTGAAGAAACGCGCTGAATTGCAACGTGCCGCCGATGCTGCCGCGCTCGCCGCGGTACGCGATCTCATCCCCGACCCCTACGGCAACCAGGATCTCGACAAAGTCCGGGCGACGCTTCGAAGCTACGCCGACTCCAACATCACAGACATCGGTGGCCTGACCGTGCTCGATTCCGATATCAAGATCGGTCGCTTCGATCCAAAAACGGTCTATTCGAATTTCACGATCCTGGATGACGGCATCTTCGACACCGTCCGAGTCACCCTGCGACGTGACGGCTCCGCAAATGCACCCGTCCCACTTCTCTTCGGCGGCATCTTTGGGATGGTTGACTCGGAGGTCAGTGCCACCGCGACTGCCGTCCTGCAAAAGGCAAGCATCGTGAGACCAGGTGCCGGTGTGCTTCCCTTCTCGATTCCGCAATCCGAGTGGAGAAGTACCAACCGGGGAGACATCTGGAGCATTTACGGCGATGGCCGAATGTTGAATGGATCGGGAGACGCGATTCCCGGCAACTGGGGAACGCTGGACTTGGGCACCACCTCCAATTCAACCTCAGACATCAACGACCAAATCCTCAACGGGCTCCAGCAGGTTCACCTTGACGACCTCCATGCGGATGGACGGATTCCGAGCAGCGAGCGGATCGACAGTCGTGTCCCGTTTTATGCAAACGGCGATACGGGACTATCGGGCGGGATGAAGCATTCGTTGGAGGAGGTCATTGGCGAAACCAAGTTGATTCCAATTTTCGACTCGTCGTCGGGTTCCGGTGGAAGTCTTGAATTTCACGTCACCGGCTGGGCCGTCGCGATCGTTCACGATTCGCACTTTCACGGAGCCAACAACACCTACGTTGAGATCCAAAAGTCGTACACCTTCAATGGCCTCCTTCGCCCCAATCGCGACCTGAGCATTACCGATGGTGTGATTGAGGGAGCCTACACGTCGCCGGTGCTGGTGGAATAGAAACGGTTCGTTTTGCCGTGGCATAGCCATACAAGCACGACGCGCAAGTTTTGATGTTGCGCCCTTGACCACGGCGTGGCGGGAAGCGTCTCGCCCAGGTCGGGAGTTTGTTGTTTTTGTCAGCCAGTTTCGGGCCCACGGCTAGCACCTGAGGTTCACAGTGAACCTCAGGCGCTAGCCGTTGGCCGCTTTGCTTGTCGGTGTGATTGCAAGAATCCGAAGGCGAGTGTGTGATCGCCAGAAATGGGCACACACTCGCTTGCGCACCGTGCTTGTATTGTTCTGGATGCTACACCCGTTCTGAATCCGATCACTTCACATGAACTGTGAATAAAGCTTCACATTCTTTCTTTGGATCAAGACCGAAAACGGGAGCTAGACTTCTCATACCACACCCGTCTGGCCCAACCCGACTCGTCCAAACATAGACATCGATGGGACTCACGAGGCGCATCATCCACCATGCTCAAGCCTGATCCAACCGTGCAAACCACATCCAGAATCTTGTCTCGCCGCAGCTCATCCTCCGATCAGCGACGCGGTGCCTTGGCAGTCTTCACGGCGATGCTACTGATCCCCTTGATTGGGATGCTGGCTTTCTCGATCGATATCGGCTATCTGCTAAAAAAGCGTGCCGAGTTGCAACGTGCCGCGGATGCAGCTGCCCTCGCTGCTGTGCGAGATCTCGTCCCCGACTCCAACGGAGACCAAGACCTCGACCAAGTGCGTGAGACTCTGCGCAACTACGCCGCGATGAACATTACCGATGTCTCGGGTTTCACCGTGCTCGACTCGGATATCGCCATCGGCCGTTTCGAACCCGAAACGGTCTACACAGACTTTACGATCTTGGATGACGGCATTCTTGATACCGTTCGCGTCACGCTGCGACGCGATGGTTCGGCGAATTCAAAGATTCCACTTTTCTTCGCTGGCATCTTCGGGATCATCAGCTCGGACGTCAGTGCGACGGCGACCGCGGTCCTGCAAAAGGCGAGCATCTTGCGGCCAGGTGCTGACGTGCTGCCAATTGGGATTCCCGTGGAAGAGTGGGGACCAATCACGGCGAAAAATCCGCCCTGGAACATTTACGGCGACGGCCGAATCGTCGATGATTCGAACAATCAAATCCCGGGAAACTGGGGAACGTTAAACCTCGGCCCCTCATCGAACTCCACCTCGGCAATCAACGATCAGATTCTCAACGGGCTCCAACAGAGCCACCTTGACGCTCTCTACTCTGAGAGGCGGATTCCCAACAACCAGTCCATCAAAAGCAGTGCAGCAATTCAAATCGAACGGTGACCCGGGGCTGTCCGCCGGGAATGAAGTCCTCGCTCGAGGCGATCATCGGCCAAACCCGTCTCATCCCGCTCTATGACAAGACAAACGGCAGCCCGGGCAACAACCTCGAGTTCAACGTCACGGGATGGGGCGTGGCGGTCGTGACGGATACACGCTTCAACGGCTCGAAAAACACCTACGTGAAGATCAAGAAATCCTTCACGTTCGACGGCACTCTTCGTCCCAATCGCGACTTGAGCGTGACCGAAGGCGTAATCGAAGGAGCCTACACGACGCCGGTACTGGTCGAATAGACACGGTGATCTTGACGTCCGAACCTTCGTGGCCAGGGCTCCGTTGAAGCATCGATCTCGGAACCGTCAATGCTCAGCGTCTTTAGGAACGCCGAATCTCTAAACGTCTCGTCGATCAACGTCTGCGAAGGTTCTGACCCGCGTTCCATCGGATTGATCACAAACGGTACATGGCTCGCTGTGGCGCGTCTATCACCGCGCCAGTTGGAATAGATTCCGGGCAGGACGCTACCCGACATCGGTTCGCTTGTTGCAATCAACTCAGGCTCGAGCAAGGACCTGCGTGCCATTTCGTTGATGACTCGCAGTGCGTCGAGCGCTGTCACCTTCGCATCCTCGGAAACATCATAGAAAGGCGGCGCAAAACCTTCCGGTGGTAAGGGGGTCAAGAAAGAAGTGCCCGGATCACTCACGCTCCGACGTGCCAATTCGTTGATTACCAGCAATGCGTCGAGGGCGGTGACTTCGCCACTGTCATCAACATCAAACACGTCTCGGGGGTTGACCCACGCGCCAAGGATCACGAGCGTCTGCGTGTCGGCCACTTCCGGCATCGGCTCGAGGTTTCCAACGTTGTCGCGGGCAACCGTCACGAAGCCGTACGTGCTGCCCGATTCGCCTGTAAACTCATAACTCGTTTCAGTCGTATTTGACAAGACAGTTTCAAAGGGACCGCCGTCGTGGGAAACATAAAGGTCGTAGCCCGCAATCCCGCTGCCCACATCTTGTCCCGACCAATCGACGGTAAAGCTGGCAGTTCCCACCGCCTCCGGCAAAGCCAACACCATGCTGTTTGGCGCATCCCGATCAATCGTATTCAACGCCGTGTTGGTATCAATCGGTTCGTTGACATCGAAGTAAATGCTCGCCTTGGCTTCGAGCTGTGCCCCGGTAGCCAGGTCTGACTTGTGACGAAGGGAGTATCGAAGCACGCCTTGTCCCTCCGGCGCGGTTCTGTTCGGCGGCAGAAAACCGGTCAAGAGATCGGCGGGCAGGTCAAACGTTTGAGGGTCGAGACTCGTGAAGGTCCAGGTCAGCAGTCCTGTGTCCGTGTTGAAGTCGGCGTCGATATCGAGATAGACCCCCAACTTCTCAACCACATCGAGTCGGACATCCAAGAAGTCGCGTCCCTCGGGAACCTCAACCATCAAGTCGCCGAAGCCAAAGCTCTTCAATTCCAGCGTAGAGAAATCGAGGTCGGGATCGAGCTGCTGCGTGACAATCACCACTTGCGCTGGTGCCGTCGCCTCGTCAAGATTCTCGAAACGAACGGTGTACTCCAGTGGCCGGTCCGTTGGTGCGATGTAGCCTTCCGGACCAAACCCTCGCGGCCCCGTGATGTCGTTGGGATCGAAGGGATTGATCTGAGACGTGACGGACAGGTCGAAATCCTCGCCAAGGTCGCAGCCCAAGAGGTCGCAGGCCAGACCACCAAAGTAGGTGCCTAGCTCGGGAAAGGCGCTCACCAAGTCTTGACCGCCGGAATATCCAGACTGCTCAGAGAGCGCGTTGAGGGTGGGAGCGAAGAATGTTTCTTTCCCCGGATCCTTCAAAAAGTTAAACGTATCTTCCAAGGGGTTGACGCCAAAGATGACACCCGTTGTTCCAACGAGTCCCGAAATTACCAATGTTGGCATCGTTGCGAATCCCTGAATGCCCGTTGTCGCACGCGGGTAGGCATGGCGAACGACTTCGATATTGGGATTTGGCGGAGGCGGAAGCTTTCGTACAAGGCCACTGTTCATTGTGTAGGCGAAAGCACGATGAAGTGTGCTTCTCCGAATCCAGTTGGATATTGCGGCGATGATACTTTCACCCGAAGGGTCAACCACTCCAACCGGATCATTGACGCTGTAGGTATAAAGATTTGCATCACCGCCTCCGATACCAAACGGATCCGGCGCAGTGAATCGCCCATCCATCGGCAAATAGTATCTCGCCCGCATAAAGTCCAACCCGCTGTTGTCTCGAGCGACGCCCAACATGCCAACGTATTCAAACGGGTTATCGATCGTTTCCGCTTGTGCGAGCGACTCGCCAAACGGCAGGTAGCTGTAGCTGTTCAGGTATGAACCATCGGGCGCGGTCAGGCCGGCGGTGGAACCGATCGCATCGAAGTCGTAAAAGGCGTTGTTTCCCGAGGAATCAGCGCGGCTGACCAATCCGAGGCCATGCGTGTACTGTGCGACCAACTGGTCCGATGCATCATATTCGCCGACGACGCTGAACAAACCAGTCGGATCAACCAGGTACTGCGTGCGCACCCCGTTGTGTACCGAGGCAATGCGTTGGCCTAGAGCGTCGTACTCGTATGCCCACGTATCGGCCCCTTTCTCGACGCCAATGAGATGTCCCTCGTCGTCCCAGCTGTACATTGTGACAAGGCCGCCGTTGTCAATCTTGATTAGGTTCCCTCTCATGTCGTACTCGTAGGCGGCATCGCCAACCTGGCTGTACTGATTGAGATTGTTCGTTGAATACGAGGTGGCGATTCCATTGCTGGTCACGCGAACGCGATTGCCGGCGGCGTCGTATTCGTACTCGAGATCTTGATCCAGAATCACCGGATTGGTGGATTCAAACTGCGCTCCAGTCAATTGTCCGATCGCGTCGTATTCGTAGTTCCAATTGCCGTCGAGCGTGACCATTTGGGTCCGGCGACCAAGATCATCGTAGCGATAGTCGAACCGAGAATTTTCTGTCCCGTCCGGAGCGTGATTGACGAGCTGGATCAGTTGACCCGCCTCGTCGTATTCATACGTCGTGAACGTTCCGTTGCCGCGATCCTCGCGGGCCAGTCGGCCGACGATGTCGTAAGCGTATGACACCAAAGTCTCGTTTGACTGATCGCGAACCCCATCAAGCCGCCCGAGCGCATCATACGAATAGCGGACAGCTAACCCATCCTGGTCAGTCATGCTAGTGCGGCGGTTGGCGGTATCGTACGTGTACTCCAGGAATCGTCCGCCAGGATAGCTCACCTTCGTCAAGCGGTCGGCGAGATCGTACGCAAACAGAATCGTCCCGCTGGTATCCGTCGCCGAGACCAGATTGCCCCGGTTGTCGTAGCCAAAGCGATCGATCGAGCCGTCCGGATGCTCCTTCGTCAACACTTGTCCGAAGGCATTGTATGTGAACTCGAATTGATCGTCGGCTCGATTCGCATACGCAATCACGTTGCCAACTGGATCATTTTTGAAGCTCTCAGTCGAACCGTCCGGATAGACGATCGAGTCCAGGTAGGCGTCGCGTCCGAATGCCCCTTGCAGACCTTCGTACCGATACGACGTCTGAATCCCCAACTCGTCCATCAACGTGCGCAGGCGAAAACTCAGTTCAACCGGCTGGGGATTTGCGGTACAGCCGGGAGGAACGTTGGTGAAATCATATCCGAGGCACTGCAGCGAAGTTGGCGAGACGTCCAGATGGATCGACTCACCGGCGGCGTCAACGCGACGAACGAGGTAGCCTTCCTCGTTGTACGTGTAATCGACGTACAAATTCTCGGGTAGCCGCGTGAGATCAAGGTGCTGGTTCTCGTCAAAGTAGTTCAACACCATGCGACCGCTTGGATCGTCGATCCGTGCAGCCTGACCAAACACGTTGAAGAACACGGTGCTGGTGCGAGCATCGGCATCGGTGAAACGGACGGTGCCCTGCGGTCCATAGCTGACGTCGATCGCTTCGCCTCCGCCGTTGCGTGCGCTTCGGATCAGTCGCCCGAGCTCGTCATATTCGTACACGACACGGGAGCCTTCCGAGTCGGTGACCGAGGTCAGCGCGTGCTCGCTCGCTGCTCCGGCGCCTGTCTGGTAGGTATAGGTCACCGCCCCATAGGGACCCGACACTTCCACCAGGTGCTCGCCCGCGGCGTCATACTTGTACGTGGTCTCGCGACCCACTTGATCGATGAGCCGGTTCATACGGCCGGCGGCGTCATATTCGAGGGTGAACGTTTGCCCGTTGGAATGTTTCAGTGTCGTCAACAAATCGTTCGTGTAAGCCAATGTGATCCGCTCGAACTTGAGCAGCTCGTTGATTGGATAGATGATCTCGACCAGGCGACCATTGGTGAACTGATAAGCCGCTCCGTCGGGATCAATCAAAAGCCCCGAGAGACTGTCGAGGTCGAAATCGATGACGACACCGGGATCGTTTGATAGTCCGTCCAATCTGGAAGGAGCCAAAGGATCCCGAGGATCAGTCTCCATCTGGAAGAACCGATTGCCGGTAGGACTTTCGATAACGACCTGGTCCCCATCGACCGCCAACGTCATCTCATAGGGGTGTGTCCAGCCACGTCCGAGCGCCCCGAGACGGTAGCGACTGGAAATCGATTGCTGGTAAGAACGACCGAACGCAAGCGGAAGGTTCGATGCCGGGGCTACCGCATCGATGCCACCAGACAAAGTCGATCGTGGGTAACCATTGTCTTCTTGCTCGAAGAGGAACGATAGCAGTGTTGCGACGTCACCCGTCGGCTGGCCAAGCTCACTGAGGTAAGTCGCGGCACTTGCCAACGCCGTTTCGTAATCTCCAATGTCGCTGCCGACGCGTGCCAGGAACTTTTCGAAAACGACATCCCAGGCGTCAGTCGGAAATCCCGGTGGTCGAAGCTCTTCCTTGTGTGCTCCCCAAGGAAAGACTTGATCTGGTGACTTGATCGATGCCGTGAATACCAGGACTGGCGGACTGGTCTGGTTCGGTCCCTGAAAGTCGAATGTGATCTTGCCGCTGGCTCCAGGAGGCAGCACGCCAGCCGGTCCATCCTCATTGATCCCTAGGAACAGACGCTTCACATCGCTGATCGCTAAATCAATCGGAAGCGCGGTCAACTTGAATCCGCTGGCCGTTCGAACGAGGCCACTGCCGGCAAGTGGCGCGACGGAACCGCGCGGGCCGCTATCTCCGGTGCCGTCGTCGCGCCGTTGAACAAAACTGACGGCACCGCCTGGAAGCGCCGGGGGCGCCGTCCTGGCACCTTCGGCGGTAAGCTGAATCAGCTGGGCAGGGATGTCGGTGTTCCCCACATTGCGCCACTCGATCGTGACTTGCGCGACAAATCCCGGCCGAATTCTTTCGGGACTCGACACGTCGATAAGAAGCTCCCCCGGAGCCGACTCGTCGACGTTGAATGCCGAAGTACTCACGACGGTGGCAGCCGCCTGTTGAAGCTCGACGTCGTAGTCGCCAGGATCCAAGCCTGTCAGATCGAAAGTCGCAAACAGAGTATTCGGATCGACAAAGCGAACATCCAACGCGCCGAGCCGACCCCCACTCAACGCGACCAATTCGACGCTCGTTTGCGTGGTGAAGCCGCTGCCACGAATCGTGGTCGTGACCTGCCCAGCGTTCGACCCATGGTCGGGCGCAACGCCTTGAATATCAAACTCCACCGGCTCTGCGGAGAGGGTGTACGCAACCAACTTGCCCGCGTTTTCCGGGCGACCAGACACCTTGATGAAGTACGATCCAGCTCGTCCGCTCAGCAGCACTTCCTGTCGCAAATCGGTTGCATTGGTAAGGCGGTAATCGAAAAAGCCATCGTCGGGGACCTCGCGATACATGACCTGCACGTCCACTCCTTCGAGCGCGTCGAAGTCGGCGGTCAAGCGAGCATCGATTCCCGGGGGAAGTTCCAGGCGAAAGTAGTTGTCCTCTCGACCGTCAATCACACCCGAAACGCTGCTGCCCAGCTCGAGCGTTGCCAGCCGTGATCGCAGCACCTCTTGCGAGACACCGATGTTGTTGAATCGGTTGGTATCCGGCACGAGTCCGCGACTGTCGACGGCCACGAGCACGCGGTAGTCTCCGTCGAGCACCGCAGGCAAAGCGGCCGTCAACGTCTTCGTGTATCCAGTCGTCGTCCCCCCGGTATGCTCGACTCGGCCGACCAGCAAATCCGTCTCGTCCAAGACGGAGTTCGCGGACAGATAGACCGAGTCGATCCAATCACCCTCGGCCGCGAATTGACTTAGATTCGTCACCGTGTATTGGATCGACACGTCCTCGCCCGCCAAGGCTTCCGTGGGTACCGAGATCGATTCGACCGTCAGGTCCGTGACATCGACCAACCCCGAAATGACGGTGCTGGTCGAATTCACCTGCTTGCTGAGCACCTGGACACGGTTCAGAAACAGCCCGTCGACCGAATCGAAATCACTGCTGAACGAATCGTATTGAGCGATGAAGAAGTTGTCTCCGATCGACGGCCCGAAGCCATCGACAAGAAGCACGCTCAGCGCACCAGAAAAAGCCGCGTTGCCGGTTGCCGTCAGCTGCCCGAACAATCCAGAACTGGGTGCTCCACCAAGCGAGGTCTCCAGCGTGCCGGTCGACGATTGCGAGTAATTGCCAGCCACGTCCAACGTACTGGCGGGTCCAAGTCGCAGTGTCCCATCGTTGAGGAAGTCGCCCGCGGTCAGTGCCAGGTCCGCACCTTCTGCGAGCCTCAAACTCGAATCCACCGCGATTCGGCGCACGCCCGCGAGAAGGTCAACCTCGGTGCTGTTCTCGATGGACGATGCCTCGCCCTCGAGTATGACGTTGGCACCGATAACCGTAATCGGCTCCGCATTGTGGATCTGTAAAGCGGATGACAAGACTCCCGGATCGACACTTCTGATCAGGATTTGCCCCCCATCGAGAGTCGGACCCTCCGGACCGCTTACCAAGTTTCCCAGGCCGCCGCCAAGACGCAGAACGCCATCGCGAATCTGTATCAGTCCATCGTTGTCCAACCGAAACGAATTGGCCGATCCGCCAAAGAAGCCCGCGATGAATTCGGTCGTACCGACGCCCGTTTTTGTGAAAGTCCCCTCGTTCAAGAATGCTATGTTACCGTTCGGAGAGAGGCTGTTATTCGTTGTGGTGTTGACGTTGAAGTCAGCCCCCGGGCGATTGAAGATCCGAGTCCCGCTGGAAAATGGCGGGCCGACGGAGAGGGAGCTTCCTGTGAAATTGACCGTTCCAAAATTCTCCAATACCGGCTGAATGACTCCTTGGTTGGGAATCTCCAGCGTCGCCCCCACGGGGATGATCACCTTTCCTGATTCCTGGAACCCACCACTGATGATGGTCGTGGTCCCGGTGAGAGTCAGGGTGCCGACCGCCCCAACATTGCCCTGGACCGTGATCGAATCGAGCGATTGATCGACATGGAAAGTCACGCTCCCGCGAAACGGTCCGAGCGATGACGGAGCGATCGGATTGTCGATGGTGACCGTCGCACCATTGAAATTGACAGCGCCGTTCGGAAGAAACTCGGTGCCGATGAAGTCGTGCGTCCCCGAGTCGAAATTGATCGTTCCACCACCGAACAGCGCCGTTGGCTGCGCATAGGTAAAGTCACTCGCGAGCGTCAGCGTGGCGTCCGGCTTGACCTCGATCGCCGTCGTGGAGCTGCCGCCACCACGAAGTTTCAGTTCGCCCTGATCCAAACGGATCGTGCCGACGTTGTCCAACCGAAACGAATTAGCCGATCCCCCAAAGAAGCCCGCGACGAACTCGGTTGTGCCGACACCGGTTTTCGTCAAGGTTCCTTCATTCAAAAGCGAGATGTTTCCGTTCGGAGACAAGCTGCTGTTAGCGGCCGTGTTGACGTTGAAGTCAGCCCCCGGGCGATTGAAGATCCGCGTCCCGGTGGAAAACGGTGGGCCGACCTGCAAGCCGCCTCCTGAGAAATTGACCGTCCCGAAATTCTCCAGCACCGGTTGGACGACTCCACCGTTGGGGATGTTAAAGTTCGCTCCCACCGGGATGACCACGCGGCCCGATCCTTGAAAGCCGCCGCTGATGATGGTCGTCGTCCCGTCAAGTGTCAGGGTGCCGACGGCGCCAACGTTACCCTGGACGGTGATCGAACCGAGCGACTGAGCGACATTGAAAGTCACGCTACCGCGAAACGGTCCGAGCGATGATGGGGCGATCGGATTGTCGATGGTGACCGTCGCCCCGTTGAAATTGACCTCGCCAGCGGGAAGAAACTCGGTGCCGCTGAAGTCGTGCGTCCCCGCATCAAAATTGATCGTCCCGGCACCGAACAGCGCCGTCGGCTGCGCATAGGAAAAATCACTGGCCAGCGTTAGTGTAGCGTCCGGTTTGACCTCGATCGCGGTCGTCGAACTGCCCCCGCCACGAAGCTTCAGTTCGCCCTGCTCCAAATGAATCGCACCGACGTTGTCCAACCGAAACGAGTTGGAAGATCCCCCAAAGAATCCCGCGATGAACTCGGTGCTCTCGCTTCCTGTCTTTGTAAAGGTCCCCTCATTCAAAAATGAGACGTTGCCGCTTACCGAGAAATCGGCCCCAGCGGTCACCGTGAAATTTGCATTGGGCCGATTGAAGATTCTTGTTCCACCGACAAACACTGGACCGACTTGCAAGCTAGTCGACGCGACAAGATTGATCGTCCCAAAATTCTCCAGCACGCGATTCATGTTCACACCGTTGAACATATCGACCGTCGCGTCCGAACCAACAATCAGACGTCCCGCCCCCTCCAACGTGGCGCTTCCGAATTGTAATCGACTCAACTGCGAAGGCCCTTCCAACGTCAGATCTCCGCTGCCGCTAATAGTCCCGCCAATTTGCGAGAAGCTTCCCACGATGTTCGAGGCTTCGGCGATCGAGAGCGTTCCGCCGCTGATCACAAACGACTCAGCCACCTGCAGGCTGGTGACCGATTGTGCGCCCGTTGTGCTTGTGAACTCGATCGTCGCATCGCCCGGGACATCGATCGTGACTTGATCGGCGGATGTCGGCAGCGCGTCACTATCCCAATTCAACGGATCATGCCAAGAAACGCCATCGCCACCACCATCCCAAGCCACCGCTGCCAAGACACGACGATCTTCGAGTCGCTCGGCGAGGCATCGTCGCGTTGTCAAGCGGTGCCGCATTCTTCGGTTCGCCGCTACTTCGGTCAGACATCGACGCCTGCTATCGCGTCTCCCCAAGCCCGTCATTTTTTGGAACAGTGACATTGGCCATCTCTAAAGAGCAGTAATCAGATAACACTCCTTCGTGATCGATGATAACACTGGTACGATGGCTGCCACGGAATCAGAGTGCTTTTCGAAGGAAAAGGTCGACTGACACTATAAATGCGTTCACTACGGCGACTGATCAGCGAACCGTACTAGGACTATGAAAGATGCAATGCAATCCTCAGTGGATCGTCTTCCATAAGTCGGACGTAATCCGATTGCGAGTCATCGGTGACACCTCGCTCGCTACGGTTCGCCCCGAGCAGCTGCATCAACGCGTCAACGTCGAAGGGCTTTAGCTTGGATCCGGGAGCAGGCGGTGAAAAGTCTTTTAGCAAAACACGCTCATCTTCACGGGTAGAGCTTGCGCTGGAGTTCTCGCTCGACAGATTCGGCACTACATTGCTCGCAGCCGTCGGCTCAGGCACCAACAGCTGAACGCTCGAATCTACCGCGGTGATAACCGTCGATCGAACACTCGGCGGATCGATCAATATGTACTCGCCGAAGGCGGTTTTGCCAGGTTCGAGTACCCCCGCCGCCATCACGCGGATGTAATAGGTTGCACCGTCAGCTGGAACGCTAACGGATGTTGCTTCCTGAATCACTTGTTCGCTGGCTTCGTCGATTAACTGAAGAGAGGGAGCGAGGCGATTGCCAAATGCCCCGTCTCCACTTGCAGGAACAAGCACCTGGTAAGTCTTCGGGTCACCCGTCTCGTTAACAACCTTGTACCAATCGTCGTCCGGCTCGATCAGGCTGTTTGCGTAAGCGATCAAATTCGGAGCATAGACGGAGTTGAAGTTGTTCTCGTATCCGAGATAGAAGTCCAAAGGGATGGTCGAATAGTAAACGAAACCTGCGTCCGAAACCGTATCCAATTGATAGGCGAATCCCGCTACGCGGTTCTCGCTTGTGCCTGGGTCGTACGGTCCGGCACTCAGGATCTGAAGGTCACCGGTAGCATTCAGCGTGGAGGCCAAGGCGTAGCCATGATTGGAATAGTTTCCGCCGTCAAGCGTGGAATTGTCGATCGGTCCCCCTGGCCCGGCCCCGTTCGTGATCAGAGTTGTCGCGGTCGCGGGATCCGGGATCACATCGATATCCGCCCCGAACTCGAAATCACGGACCAACAGAATGTCGTCGTCACCGTTGTCGTTTCGGCCGATCAACAACGGATGCGTCTTGGCTGGGCCAGACTCCGTGTCATTGACATAGCGGTCGTTGATGACGAGCACGCCACCGCCTTCGACAAACTGCTGGATATCGCCGACTCGGCCAAGGACCGCATCGGAAACTCTCGAGTTGATCGAGTTATTGATCAGCAGCACATCGACCGAGTCGAAATCGAAACTCGCGATGTCGGTAATGTGCACAGGAATCGAGCCGGCAGCGAGAATTGATGCTTCCGGCCCAACGCTGCTGGTAGATCCGTCCGTGAAATAGCCGACGACACTTCCGCCCACGTAGCCAACGACTCCAGCCAGATTCGTAATGTCCTGGGCTTCCTCTGCGCTGTCGTTGTACCCCGTGATGTCGAAGGCTCCATCGATCGTCACGGCAAGTCCATATTCAGAATCGATATCGGACGTGACAGCGATCGTGTAGATGCCGGGTTCGACCTCAAGCGGCGCAATGACTGCAAGCTTACCCACAGGGATAGATGACACCGGTCCACCAGGTACATCCAGCAGGCTTAGCGACGTGTTTGGGTTAGCACTCACCACCCCCAAATACTGCGAACCCGTGGGCACGACCACACTGTAGTAGTCAACTGTGTCGGGCCGTGGGTCGTGAGGACTAACTAGATCGACGGTAAGGGTATAACTGCCTCGACCTCTGTCCGTCCAAACGTGCATGTGATAGTCGCCGGTATCCGCAATCACATAATCAACAATTTCGAAGTCGGACCGCGCCCGGCAACCGCGGTGCCAAGGGCGATCTGATCGCCGAAGGAATTGTGAAGATCCACCCAGGCCGTTTTCAGACTGCCCCCACCGCTTGCAGATCCCCGTGTGCGGATGCTGACGACGTCGCCTGCATGTGCGAAAAACTCGAAGGTATCGGATCCATCATTTCCACCACCAACGCTTCCTACCACACCTTGGCCGCCATTGATCGCCCAGGCATCGCTAAACATGGGATCCCAGCTTCCTCGCAAATTGGTTACGGACGTTTCCGTCTCCGCGTAAACCCGATCCACGTTTCCTTCGACGCGGCCGAGCACTGCACCGCGAAGCAAACTCGGATAGTCACCACTTGCGGGCTTTACATCGATCACACCAATCATTGGCTGAGCGGACCCGGAAGTATCATTCGGTTCGACCTCTTGAATCGCGTTGAGCGTAACCTCCACATCGTAGGCACGCGAAGAAAGCGAATCTGGGCTGGCAACCGAAATGGTAAGCGTCCCGGCTGGGAGCGGCCCGATCGCCTGGTACAAGACACCAGCACCGCTGTCGTAATCGACAACGGGGGTCACATCGGAGGAGCCGGAAACACCATCGTGCATTACCGTCACGTTCAGCCCAGCGGTCGATTGAACGCGAACCGTAACGACCTGATCGGGATCGCCATCGAGTTCAAGTGTGAACTGATCGATGTCCGATTCGCCGCCAATGCCTCGATCAACTTGTCCGTCCTGATCGATGTCCATCAGCCGCACGACCCGCTGTCCGCTCGCGCTACTGACGTAGACGTCGCCTGCTTCATCGAAAAGAATGCCAGTCGGGCCTTGGATACCGCCATCACCTTCTTGGAGGTAGGCGTCGATCGAATCGCCCGTTGAGCTGAATCGCAACACCTCGTCGGTCCCATTGCTGGTGACATGCAATTCAAGATTGCCGTCCCCGATCGTATCGGCGAAGGCCAACGCAAGCGGGTACCGAAGACCACCTGCGCCACCCCCCACAAACGTCTCCTGGAATGTCCCCACGGAGTTGTACTTGAGTACGCTGTGGCTGTTGTACGAGGCGACGTAGAAGTTACCATCCTGGTAAACGATGCCCTGTGGGCTGTTCAATTCATCGCCGCCCGCGAAGACTGTGAAGTTGTCGGAGTTTCCTGCGGTGTCATACTTTAGAATCAGACCAGTCCCGTTGCTACTGACGTAGAGGTCATCGCCCACAAAGACTAAACCAGTGGGAAAGTCGAGTCCGCCGGTTCCATCGGCATCCAACTGCCTGATGAAAGTACCATCGCTGGCATAGACAAACACCCCGTCCGCATACGATCCAGCAACATAGAGATTGCCGTCTGGGCCAAATGACAGCGCACGTGGTCCATCGAGCCCGCCGCTCCCCGCGGAGACAAACGTTTCCAAAACTCCAGTGACCATATTGAATTTCAATACCTGGTCGGTGGCCAAACTGCTGATATAGAGGCCGCCACCTGGCCCAAATTCCATTTCAGCCGGATAATCGACGCCCGAAACGTAGGGAGCGACCGAAGATTGAATGCGATCACTCGTCGCTCCTTGATAAATCATCGCGCCAAATGGTGGGACCACCGTCGTGCTCAGCGGCTTCGACGCGATGCTGAACGTGCGTACGTAGTCGCCTCCTTCGCCATCGACAAAATCACCGTCCAAAGCTTGCTGGTTTGCGTTAACGATGGAATCCTTGACACGAAACTCATAGGAACCATTGTCCAAGTTCCCAGCAACCTGCAGTCGCACACCGCGTCCCGGGAAGTTGTCGTAGTTACCAACGAGCGAAAGCGGAATGCTCGTGCCGTTACTGTCCATCAACAGATAGTTGCTTGAAGTCATCACGCTGTCGGGATCCATCTGGTGACTGAATTGCACGCTGATGATCGATCCCGACTCGAGTCGGTGCAGGGTGCCTCCGTCAGCTCCCAATCCTCCCACAGACACAATCACGGGTGTCGTCACTTGGTCGCCAATCGCTGCAAGAGCGTCCACACGCCCAGCACCGAGCATTCCCTCATAACCTGGATTGAGACTGTCAATGTCATTGCCGTCCATTCCCAGCTGGAAGTTGGCCAGTGCAGTCGTTGCCAAGAGTTGCGCCGCGACTTGGATGGGCTCCCATGAGGGATTGAGCGATTTGATCAGTGCCGCGGTCCCAGCCACCACCGGTGATGCCATGCTGGTTCCGCTAATGCGACCGAATGCTCCTGTGAAGCTCCCCGATTCGCCAGCATCATCCAGGTCAATGAACGTCGAAAGGATGCTGACACCTGGGGCTGCGATGTCGACCGTGTCTCCGTAATTCGAAAAACTTGCTCGCTGATCAAACTTGTCGACAGCGGCCACCGAAAGCGACTCTGCATAGGCAGCTGGGTAACCCGATCCCTGATAGTTGCCATTGCCGGCAGATGAGATCACCAGCACACCTGCGGTGAAGGCGGCCTCCACGGCTGTCTTAACGGTTTCGCTAAAGCCTCCTCCCAGACTCATATTGATAATGTCGGCGCGCCGTTGGCCCGGCTGATCCGACTCGAAATTCCATCCCGCGGCGTAAAGAATTCCTTCGGCAACATCCTCATGCGAACCACCACCGCCAGCGTCCAACACTTTGATCGGAAGGATGGAAGCACGAGGCGCAACACCGACGACTCCTCCAGTCCAACTCGCTTCGCCATTGGCTTCTGCTGCCAAGTCAGCGAGATTGTTGATCTCTGCAGCGATGATCCCCGCCACGTGCGTTCCATGGCCATTGTTATCGGCAAAGGTTGGCCCGGTTGAGCCACCTCCGCCTCCACCATTCCCAGGAGGACCCGGGATGCCGCCCTTCGCCTGACTTTTGTAGCTGGCGCTGTTGTATGACGAATTGTTATCCAAGGCACTGAAGCCAATCGGATTTCCACTACCGTCATGCAGGATGTTTCCATCTAAATCCGGATGGTCCACGTCGACTCCGGTGTCGATCACCGCAACGATTACCTCCAAATTGCTTCCAAAGGTCGATCCGGAGTCATTGCTACCTCGCACCGCTGTTCCAACATCGGTGTCTCCACCCGTTGAGATATCCCATGCCGCCTCAGCTTTCAGCTGAAGAAGGTGCTCTTGCAGTCCGGGTGGATCGCCCCAATCACCGGTTAAGGAGGGATCGCCTGGGTTTCCGTCGACCTCGTGAGAGTCAATCGATACTCTTCCATTTGGCTCCGCGTAGGCAACACCAGGCAACAATGACAATTCGGCCACGATGGATTTGATGTCGACGTTTTCCGGCAATTGCCAGCGTGTCACGAGTCTCGCCGCGCGCCCTGATGTGGCGGGAACGTGAAAGAGCGACTGAGGCGAGAAGAGACCGTGCCCACCCACAATCTTACCCGCGGCCTCCAAAGCGCGGAGCCTCCCCTTGTTGAGGTAAAGATCCGCGATATCCGATTCGAAACCAATTAAGATTTCGCCTGGAACATAGTCCCCGCTCCTTACGTCTTGATCCGTTCCATGCTGCGTCTCGCCGGCTATAGCGAGCTGATGATCTTGATGATCCAAGGCTAATTGTCCACCGACAAGCGACTCGGCACCCGGGACAAAGCTCAGTACCCAGCGTGTTTCGAGTTTCTCAAGCAAGAGCTTTCGCTTGTGCTGGCGGCCGTGACAATCGGATGCTGGACGGATGATTCGTCGTCGCGTCGACATGGCTGGATCCCCGGCTTGAATGGTCTCTGATTGCGAGTCTGTTTCGACTCCTCCTTTGTCTCACCTCTTCGAAGGTCTTGTTGCTTTCGAAAAGCTTCGTATGGCACGTGATTCGCGGGACCTTACGCCACTACTGAAACTTGTTCGTGAAAGCGAGAAACCACATCGGAGAATTCCTTGCATCGAGGAACACAACCAGCCATTTGGGCCTCGATCATCAGTAGCCGTCTGACGCGCGAAATGCCTCCGAATGAATCCTCTGGTCAGCAGCAAACTGTGCGCCGGAAGCAGGGGATCGGTGCCGACGCGCCGAAGCGTGATACGAAACAACTGGTTTGAAGATCCTCTTCGTTATCGTCGTTTGCCGTAGAACGAGGGATGCGGTGTTCGCCCAAAACATTTTGGATCCTCTCCGATCCACTCTTGGATCATTGCTACGTCTGTGCCTTATCTAACCAGAGTCTGTGCATCCCGCACATCTTCTGTCACAGTGAACAAATATTCGCTAGTTGAGAATCGTTGCTTGTCCCTGACCGCTACCCTTCTTGGCGCTTCGTGAAGCCGAACCGTTGATTTCCATTTGACGCGATCTGAAAAGCGGCAACTCGCAGCTTCGGCTGGCCTTCAGTGGGCCTCCACCCACTATCAAGATGCGGAGTATTCGGCCGATCTTTTTCGGTGCGACTCCACAGAAGAAGTGGCTCGTTAACCATCGTCGTGCGGACTCTTTGCTGGCAACCGCGCAGCCCGCTCACTTCTGCAATAATTGCGGCTCTCACACCTGTTGGGTCGTCGTCGCTGTCGCTCCTCGACCCAACCTACAAAAGAGGTAGCCCGATGCTGAACCTTCCATCCAACAAGTATCAGTCGCACACCAAGTCACCGTCGACTTATGTGTTTCTCCTGCAATTGGGCGTATTGGCGATGGCTTGGCTGGGCGTGTCCGAGGCGACTTGGCGCAAACGCCCAATGGCTATGAACTGCTCGGACGCGGAGTGAACTACGGCAATATGCTCGAAGCGCCGCGCGAAGGAGAGTGGGGCTTGCGCTTTGACGACAAGTTTCCACAACTGATCAAAGCGGCTGGGTTCGACAGCGTTCGAGTGCCGGTACGCTGGTCGTCCGCGACATCGACCAAAGCCCCTTTCCAGATCGATCCCGAGTACCTCGCTCGCGTTCGGCATGTCGTGGAGCTGAACCTGGAGCAGGGCTTGAAGGTGGTTTTGAATGTGCACCACTTCGAAGAGATTTTTGAATCGCCAGACGCCCAGCGCGAGCGTCTGCTCGCGATCTGGCGTCAGCTCTCCGTCGCGTTTCAGGGTGCCGACGACCGCTTGTTTTTTGAGATCCTGAATGAACCACACGGGAACCTGACGGCCGAGCAATGGAATCCACTGCTTGTTGAAGTGCTGGCCGAGATTCGCAAGCTCCATCCTGATCGTTGGGTGGTGATCGGACCGGACGACTGGAACTCGATCGCTGGTTTATCCAAGCTGGAGTTACCACAGAACGATCGCCGCTTGATTGTCACGGTGCATTACTACCTCCCCTTCGATTTCACGCATCAAGGCGCCAGTTGGGTCTCTCCAAGGCGACCCACCGGATTGAAATGGACCGGCACGAAGGAGGAGCGAGCAGCGATCGACCGCGACATGCAAACCGTCGCGGATTGGGCCAGGGAGCAGAATCGCCCTATTTATATCGGTGAGTTTGGAGCTTATGAGCGTGCGGACATGGAGTCCCGTGCTGCCTGGACGGGCTATGTTCGCCAGGCCTGCGAAAAGCGCCAGTTTGCTTGGGCGTACTGGGAGCTGGCCTCAGGTTTTGGAATCCTTGACAAGGACAGCTACGGTTGGAAAGAACAACTCACCGGCGCGTTGCTACCGGCAAGATGATGTTGGGTGGGCTCTGCACCCGGGGCTTTCCAGCTCCGGCAGTTCATATGTCGGCACTTCGTGCCTAAGAGGTTGCCGGTCACGGCAGGGCCGGAGGCCCGATACATGAACTGCCGGGGCCGTCAGGCCCCGGTGTCCTTGCAAAGAAAACCACTTGCCCCGAAGGGGCGACACAAGCTGCGCAAAAGCTCAGGGCTGAAGAGGGACCCCCTTTTGACTGGGGCACCGGCGGTTCAGCTTGTCGCGGGCAAAGCCCGAGAAGAAGTTGGTCATTTGTGCCATAATCGGGGAATGGTCATGGGCTTCCTTGGATCCAAGCCTGTGGGTCGGTCGACTCGGAGTCCAGATCCAAATCCTTCACTCGGAGACTGCTAGGCGGTATGAATCTCGAACCAAACCATCGCGTCGTTGTTGGCAACACAACAACGTTGAGCGTCCCCCGAGCCATCATGAATCGTTTCATGACGGCCGTTGGCCTGATTCTCTGTCTTGGGGTCCCGGCGACGGCTGCCGAGAAACTCGAGTACAACCGCGACGTGCGTCCGATTCTCGCGGACCACTGCTTCGCCTGTCACGGCGCGGACAGCGCGGCCCGGAAAGCTGACTTGCGAATCGACAAACGCGACGCTGCGATCGACATGGGCGCGATCGTGCCTGGCGAGCCTGACGATAGCGAACTGATCAGCCGAATCCTGAGCGACGATGCCGACCTGGTCATGCCACCACTGGAAACAAAGAAAGGCCTGACGGAAGAACAGAAAGCGATCCTGACGCGCTGGATCGTCGAAGGAGCAGAGTACCAACCACATTGGTCGTTCATCGCGCCTCAGAAATCCGAACCTCCGGCGGTCAAGCATGAGAGTTGGGCAAAGAACGAGATTGATCGTTTCGTTTTGGCCAAGCTCGAAGCCAACGAACTTTCGCCGGCAGCCGAAGCGGATGCGCGGACGCTGTTTCGACGTTTGCATCTGGACATCACGGGACTTCCGCCCTCGCCGGCAGACGCAACGCGGTTCGCGACGGATTTCGCACAGAATTCCGACGCGGCGTTATCCGATTGGATCGATCGTTTGATGGCGACTCCGGCCTGGGGAGAGCATCGAGCCCGCTACTGGCTTGACGCCGCGCGGTACGCCGACACCCACGGCTTGCATTTCGACAACTATCGCGAGATGTGGCCTTATCGTGACTGGGTCATTCGAGCATTCAATTCGAATCAACCGTTCGATCAATTCATTGTCGAACAGATTGCTGGTGACCTTCTGGAGAATCCGAGCGAAGACCAGTTGATCGCCACCGGTTTCCAACGCTGCAACATCACGACCAATGAAGGAGGCACGATTGATGAAGAAAACCTGGCCAACTACGCGGTCGACCGCGTGCAAACCTTCGGCTGGGTTTTTCTTGGGCTGACGACCAATTGCAGTCAGTGCCATGATCACAAATTCGATGCCTTCACGATGAAGGACTACTATTCGCTCGCGGCTTTCTTTCGCAACACGACTCAGGGACCGAAAGATGGCAACGTGAAGGACGGTCGCGGCCCCGTGCTGGTCCTTCCCGCTGAAGCCGATCGTGATCGATGGAATGCATTGCCGGATGAAATCGCGGACGGCCATCAAGAATCGCGACGATCGCAAACGGTTGGCTCGCGAAACGTTTCAACAATGGCTCGCGACTGCCACGGTTGCTTCGCTAGAAGAGAAGCTACCTGCGGAGGCCTCCATCTTGCGTTTGCGTATGAATGAAGGGAGCGGCAACGTTTGCAGCGGCCTGCTCGGCGACTCCACCGAGTCCACACCCTGGACGGCCGGAGGCGAACTGAGTTGGACCGAAGATGGTAAGTACGGGCCCGCACCCATCATCAAGGCCGGAACCACGTTCGAGCTGGGAAACCTCGGCGACTTCGAGCGAGACCAGGGCTTCAGCTACGGCGCTTGGGTCAAGCCCGCGAACACCAATACGTCGGCTGCGATCTTTGCGCGAATGGACGAGTCCGCGGCGTTTCGTGGCTGGGACCTCTGGCAAAACGGCAATTCCTATTCCGTCCACCTGATCGACGCCTGGCCTGACAACAGCATCAAGGTCACCACCAAAGGCTCGGTCGTGACGCCGGGAAAATGGCAACATGTGTTTGCAACCTACGACGGATCCGGACAGCCCGGCGGCGTAAAGATTTATGTGGACGGAAAGGAACAAGAGCTCAACGTCGACAATGGAACGATCAAGCCCGAGGCGTCTTTCCGAACGGAAACGCCATTGAGAATTGGCCAGCGGAGCAGCACCGCGATCTTCGAAGGGGGCGCGGTACAGGACGTGCGGATCTACGGGCGAACCCTCCCATCGGCCGAAGTCCGGACGCTCGCGAACGATCCCGACCTGATTGCGTTGGTGTCCACCGAAGCCGAGAATCGCAGCAAGGATCTGGAGAAGTCAGTCTTTGATTACTTCCTGGACACCCAGGACGATCAGTATTCCTCACTCGCCAAAGCCGTCACCGACCTCGAAGCCGAAAAGGAGGCAATTCGAGCTCGCAGCCCGCTGACCCATATCCAGGAAGAGAAGCAAGACTCCTCGCCGATGACCTTCGTGTTGATGCGAGGCGAGTACGATCGACCCGGTGAACAAGTGGAAGCGGCGACCCCTGCGGCGCTGCACCCGCTGGCGGAATCCGCTCCGCGAAACCGACTTGGTCTCGCCCAGTGGCTGGTCGATCCGGCCAACCCAATGACCGCTCGCGTGACTGTCAATCGGTTTTGGCAGCAGATCTTCGGCTCGGGGATCGTCACGACGGCAGAGGACTTCGGCGTGATGGGAGCATTGCCGACGCATCCCGAACTGCTCGATACGCTGGCCGTCGAATTTCAGGAGCAAGGATGGGATGTACAATGGCTGTTCAAGACGATGCTGATGAGCGCGACCTATCGGCAAGCATCGAAAGTGACGCCGGAGAAGCTGGAGAAGGATCGCGATAACGCGCTGCTGTCCCGAGGCCCCCGTTTTCGCATGGATGCCGAGATGGTGCGTGATTGCGCTCTGGCCGCCGGTGGTCTCCTGTCACCAAAGATGTACGGTTCGAGCGTCAAGCCGTATCAGCCGGAGGCGATTTGGGACATCGTTGGGCTCCCCGGTGGAGACACACGAGACTACCAAGAGAGCAGCGGCGAGGACCTGTATCGCCGATCGCTTTACACCTTTTGGAAGCGGATGGCTCCGCCGCCCAATCTGGAAGCGTTCAACGCGCCGAGCCGCGAGGTTTGTACCGTTCGCCGAGAACGCACGAACACTCCGTTGCAAGCGCTGGTCACCCTGAACGATCCGCAGTTTGTCGAGGCGGCTCGCAGTCTGGCCACCCTCTCGCTCAAACAGTCCGGCGACGATGCCTCGGCGACCGCCGACACGATCGTGCAACGTGTGCTCGGTCGTCCGTTGAGCCGCGTGAGTTGCAGATCGTGCTGGCTGACCAGAAGCAATTCCACGACTATTACCAGAGCCATCTCGAAGCCGCCAAGTCGCTGATCGCAACCGGTGAATCGAAAGTCGACGAGACAACTGGATCCGGCCCTGCTCGCCTCTTGGACGCTTGTCTGCAACGAGATCCTGAACCTCGACGAGGCACTCAACAAATGATTTGGAAGCTGACACTTTGTGCAGCTTAGGACCCTGCCAATGGTGGTCAGACCCCACTTCGAATCGGACCCCACTTTGAATCGATTTAAATTCCCTCCGCCTGCCTAGCCCCTCTCCCTCCATCCATCGCCATGAACCTCCACAGTCGTCGTCAGTTCTTCACGACCGGTCGCAACGTACTCGGCAGCGCCGCGCTCGCTTCCCTGCTCGGTGATTCCGCTTTATCGGCTAGTGAGCACAAGCCGATCGGACCACATTTTCCGGCCAAAGCGAAACGCGTGATCTATCTGCACATGGTCGGCGGCCCCTCGCAGATGGACCTGTTTGATTACAAGCCCGTGATGCAGGAGTGGTTCGACAAAGAATTGCCCGAATCCATTCGGATGGGCCAGCGTCTGACCACGATGACCAGCGGCCAGGCGCGATTCCCGGTCGCGCCATCGAAGTACAAGTTTGCTCAGGCTGGCGACTGCGGGATGTGGATGAACCAGGAGTTGCTCCCCAACCTGGCCAAGAAAGCCGACGAAATCTGCTGGATGCGAAGTCTGAACACCGAAGCGATCAACCATGAACCAGCGATCACGGCATTGCAGACCGGCAATCAGGTGACCGGGCGACCATGCCTCGGTTCATGGGCCTCGTACGGCCTGGGGAGTGACAACGAGAATCTGCCTGCGTTTGTGGTCTTGGTGGCGATTCCCAGCAACCGCGAACAGGAACAGGCGATTTCGGGCCGACTGTGGAGCGCTGGCTACCTATCCGGAGAACACGCCGGTGTTTCCTTCCGCAGCAAGGGTGACCCGATCCTCTACATCAACAATCCCGCAGGCGTCCCCGATGAGCTTCGCAAGCGATCGATTGACGGGCTCAACAAGCTCAACCAGATCAACTACGCCTCGCTCGGCGATCCACAAACCAGCACACGCATTCACCAATACGAGATGGCGTTTCGAATGCAGGCCAGTGTGCCGGAATTGACCGATCTGTCCCAAGAAACCGAACACACATTCAAACTTTATGGAGAGGATGCCAGGAAGCCTGGAACCTTTGCCAACACCGTGTTGATGACTCGACGTCTGGCCGAGCGCGGTGTCCGATTCATCCAGGTTTATCACAACAACTGGGACCATCACTCGAACATTGCCAAGCGGATGCCCGGACCAATGCAAGGATGTGGATCAACCCTGTTACGCGTTACTGGAAGACCTCAAGCAGCGAGGGATGCTTGACGAAACGTTGATCATTTGGGGCGGCGAGTTCGGACGGACGATCTATACGCAAGGAACGTTGTCTCGAGACAACTATGGACGAGACCATCACCCTCGCTGCTTCACGATGTGGATGGCCGGTGGCGGAGCCAAAGGCGGAGCGATCTACGGCGAAACCGACGATTTCTCCTACAACATCGTCAAAGATCCCATTCACATCCGCGATTTCCATGCGACGATGCTGCAACTGCTCGGCTTCGATCACGAGCGATTCACGTATCGGTTCCAGGGACTCGACCAACGGTTGACCGGCGTGTTGCCGGCGAAAGTGATTCCAGAACTGGTGGCGTAGCGGCGGCTCAGTATCGTAGGTCAGTCTCTCCGAGACTGACACCTCAGCAAACAGCGAAAATGCGGTAAGGCTCTCCAGCCGGGAGGGTGGCGCAAGTCGCTTTAAACAGCGTCACCATCGGTCAACCGGCGGGGCGTGCGTTTGGACTCGGCGTACCAGTCCAGACTTAGAAACGTCACCATGCAGAGCGTCGCCAGTCCGGTGATCGTCAACAGCCCGCTGAGAAAGACCGTCCAGCCGAAGTGCTCGGCAATCGAACCGCCAAAATAGTTAAACAGCAGCGCGCCGCTGTATCCAAACACATCGATCAGCGCGACGAGGAACCCAGAGTGCTTTCCGCCGAAGGCCACCGCGAACACGCTCATCGGAACGTAGTACGCCGGAGAGATTGCGAACCCGAGCAGAAAGATCGTCCCGATCGCGGCCGGCGTACGGATGGTCGCCGGTGCGAGATCGAGTCTCCACAGCACTAACACGCAGACACAGCTGAGCAGCAACAGCCCGCCGAGCGTAAAGATCAAACGCCTTTTCGAGAGCCGGTCATAGACGAAGCTGGTACAGACCAACGCGAGAAACATTCCGCCGGGAAAGACAGCTTCCCGCCATCGATGCGCGGCTCGCGTCCAACTCCAGGGATTCAGAAAGATAGATCGGGATGAAGGTCAAGAAGTCCATCACGATCGTCAGGAAGACAATGCTGAAACAGATGAACCAACAGCGACCGCTCTGCGCAAAGAACCGGCAAGCTTGCCAGAGCGTCATGGAATCAACAGGATGAGGCTCGGCGACCTCTCGTGCATCGCCTGCGGACTCAGCTTCTTTCGCATCATCATCGGTGGCTCGATCAAGCTCGTAATCCGCGAGCGATTCCAGACCGACATCCTCGGGGTGATCCTTGAGCAGAAAGAACAATGCGATCACAACACCCAACGTGAGTACCGCCGAGAGCACAAAGACGGCTCGCCAAGAGACGAGGCTGAGCAGGAATCCTAGAAACAATCCGGCCGCGATGGTGCCCACTCGCGAGCTGGTCGAAATCACGCTCCAAACCTGACCGTATCGCGACTCGGGATACCACGAACCAACCAGCTTCGTCATCGCCGGCCACCCACCCGCCTTGGCGAACTGACCGAAGAAATTGAAGGCGGCAAAAGCAAAGAACGACGAACCGAAAGCAAACCCGACGTTTGCCATCGCCGTCAGTGCCAGTGCGATCAAGAACATCCGTCTGCCGCCAAGCAAGTCCGCGCCGGGTCCGGTCACCAGCTTTCCCATGATCGCGCCGGCTGAATGCCAACTCATCAAGTGGCCGAACGACTCCTTGTCCAGATTCAGGCTGGGATCTTCCATCATCGCCGCACTGGACGAGATCAGCGTATTGCGGCAAACCATGAAGGCGGCATAACCGACGTACATGGCGATCAGAATTGTGATCTGCCACCGGAAGAAGGACGGTGCTTGACGCCCGTCTTCGGACCGCTGAATTCCTTGCTGCAAGTCTCGGCTCATCAATAGGTCCCCCATCTGAATGGCACGGGCGTCGTCTATAGCATTTTCAAAAATGACATAGTCGCCGATCGCTCCGCCGATCGTAGCGCGGTGACGCTACGATCGGCGGAGCGATCGGCGACAATCGTTTGCCGCTACGCGTTTGCTTCCGGTTCGCTGGCCGGCGGGAAAACCGGGAGCGAACGCTCTGCGGCTGATGACAGCCAACGCCGCGATTGGCTTCAACGCTTAATATTCTGTCCCCGATACAGTCTGCGACGTTGTGAGAGTCGCGATGCCAAGCATGTCACGAAGCCGGCGATCCAGTTCACTCATCACTGGATCCTCCTCGGTACCGCGTGCCCGCTTGGGACTGACTTCAATCGCAGCGCCGACGGTTACCTTGACCGACATCGGACGATGGATTCGACTCACGTCGGTCAGATCCTCTTCGAATTTCTCGACCGTCTCCAGCAGTCGCTCGTTGGTCGGATTCGAGCGCACATATTCCGGTGCATAGTGGCTGAGCTGCTGGGCAAGGTACATGTCGGCAAGCTGGTTCCAGCGTCGATTGCGATCGTCGTCGCTGATTTCTCCCGAGATCATGTCACGAAGAATCGCCGTGCGGAGCTGCTTGACCCTGGCGACGGTATTCGGTTCTCGACGGCCCTGCAGCCATTCGTTTTCGAGCGGGACCAGGATCTGGTCGATCAATCGCTCCAGCCTCGTGGGAATGTCTCCCTGCTGAGGTTGACCGAAATACTCAATTTCTTTCAGCCAAAGAAGCGCCTCGCCCACACGATAGATCCTGGCCACGCGATCCGGGTCTCGCTTTGGACGCCACGACAGACGCTGTTCGATCGCATCGAGTGTTTCGTGAAGGGCCGCGTCAATGTCGCCTTCGAAGTGGTAGCGAATCGCGATCGGATGGGTCACGACCTTGCCCGGAGGCGACTGCGACGCTCGCTTCTTTGCGGCCGAACGGGCGACAAACGAAACGCCGTCCATCAGACGAGCAAAGCCGATCATTCGTACGGGTGATCACCCCTTCCGGAAAAATCACCAGCGGCCGCTTTGCATCGGTCAGGATATCGATGCAAGCCTGCAATGCCTGGCGGTCCAGACCTTCCCGGTAGATGCTGAAGGCGCCGACCCGTCGCAAGATAAATCGCTTGAGCGGGCTTTCGAGAAATAGATGCCAACTTGCCATCGTGTAGGGAACCGTACCAGCACGTCGGCACAGCTCGTTGATCACCAGTGGATCCGAGGGTCGACAATGATTGGGAGCAATCAGAACCCCGTGACCGGCTGCAAATGATTCCTTGAGCAGCTCCACGCCTTGGCATTCCATCTTCTCGATACCGAAGTTACGGCGCAGCCACCATGGGACCAACCGCTGCAGGAGCCACGGCCAACATCGACCGTGATAGGGAGGGACGAATTCATACGGCTGATCAGAAACAACGGAATGCATGCGCGATGAAGAGCAAGAGGGAAAAGCACGAGGATCGACTGAAGAACGCGCCGAGCATCGCTGGCGAATGGGCACATCATAACGGCAGCAAGAGCAACGCGCAGTCCCATGGACCAGGTCAATGGCATCAAGGATACAGAGACCATCTTGCATCCTCGCGCCATGCGCAAAGTTTTCGAGCAAGCGACCTTTTGTACAGATCCGTTCCGCTCTGTTCGCGTACAATACTGCGTAATCTGCCTATCCATTCAGGCTTCCATCCTTCGGAGATCTTTCATGCGATGCTTTTCCTCATCGTGGCGTGCGTCCTCCATTTCGCTGAACCCGCTGTCGAGGAGACGAGATCTTTTATTGGCGAGCTTGCTGGGTCTTTGCGTGATGGTCGTGGGCTGCTCCCGCCAGATGGATCCGGGCGTCGCGCCGAGCGATGTGCCGCCGCTGGGAGTCGGTGATCCCGCCCCACCGCTGAATATCGATCAGTGGATGAATGGCCAGCCGGTCTCGGCAGGCTTTGAAGGGGGCGTCCATGTGGTTGAGTTTTGGGCGACTTGGTGTGGTCCCTGCCGAGTCAGCATGCCTCACATCAGCACGTTGCAAGAAGAATATGGCGACCAGGTCACGATCATCGGCGTCACGGACGAAGACATGGGTACGGTGGAAGCGTTCCTTGCCAGCGAATCACCGGACGGCCGCCCCTGGAGCGACGTCATCACATATCACCTGGCGACGGACAACAACGGTGCGACCAACATCGCCTACATGAAAGCCGCAGGCCAGAACGGGATTCCCACGGCATTCATTGTCGGCCGTGACGGCAGGATCCAGTGGATCGGTCATCCGGGGCGAATCGACGGTCCGCTTCGTCAGGCGGTCGAGGGCACCTAGCGGGACAAACACGACTTTGATCGGCCGCGATGCGTTGACTGGTACGGTAGGTCAGCCTCTCCCAGGCTGTGAACAAACTAAACCGCGGTGCATTACTGTAGGCGAGTCTCTCCGAGGCTCGCAAAAACGCAGCAAAGCTGCGGGTGTCCGCCTTGGAAAGGCGAACCTACAGTAGTGAGCCCAATATCTTCACAGCCTCTCCGAGGCTGACACGGCAGCAGACCTCTTGTTTTTGCGAGTCTCGGAGAGACTCGCCTACGGTAGAGGGCGTTTGCGTGTTTTTGAATCGTTGGCTCTAATTGTCAGCCAAACCCCCTCATTGATCTCTACCGGAAGCGATTGTTCGGGGGTTCCTGTCCTCCGTCACATCGGACTTCTAGGTCCACCTGCGCACGACCGCAGGACCGATATACCATGCAACTTCCCATCGTCTCCGATCCACATTCGCCACAGCTAGCTGCTCGACCGGTTAGCGAGGAAGGGTCCTGCCGCGGTCGCTACGCCGTGATCAGCCTCGGCTGTCCCAAGAACCTCGTGGACACCGAGCAGATGCTGGGGCGATTGGACGAAGATGGCTATCAGCTGGTGGAATCGGTGGATTCCGCCGATTTCGTGGTCGTCAACACCTGTGGCTTCATCGATTCGGCTCGTGAAGAGTCGTTGGGCGCGATCGACGAAATGTTGGCGTTGAAGCGTCAAGGAAAGATTCGCAACGTCGTGGTCACCGGGTGCCTGGCCGAGCGACAGCAGGGCAAGTTGCTCGAAGCCCGTCCGGAAATCGATGCCATGGTCGGGGTCTTTGGTCGGAATGAGATCGTTTCGGTCATTGACCGACTGAACTCGGGTATCGAGGAGCAGCAGCGAATCTTTCGCCCCGCCGCCATTCGGCCCCTTTCCGATGCCGTTCGGCGAGCCGTCACGCCCCGGCACTTTGCCTACCTGAAGATCAGCGAGGGCTGCGACCGGCTATGCACCTTTTGTGCGATTCCCAAGATGCGGGGCAAACACTACAGCAAGCCAATCGAACAGGTGGTCGAGGAAGCCCGCAGGCTCGGTGAGAGCGGTGTTCGCGAAGTCGTGATCGTCGCTCAGGATACGACGTACTACGGCAAAGATCTGTACGGCCAGCCGAGGCTGGCAGACCTGTTGCTCGAGCTCGATCAAATCGATTCGATCGATTGGATTCGACTGATGTACTTTTATCCGATGTACATTGATGATCGATTGATCGACACGCTTGCCGGCGCCAAGCGGATCTTGCCCTACATCGACATGCCGCTCCAGCATGCCAGTGACACGATGCTCAAGCGGATGTCTCGAAAGACGACGCGTCAGAGCCAGGAAGCGATCCTCGGGCGACTGCGATCCAGCATCGATCGCCTGGTGATGCGGACGACGATGATCACGGGCTTCCCAGGAGAAAGCGAAGACGACTTCGAGCAGCTTGCCGAGTTCGTTGCCGAGCAACGATTCGAACACCTCGGAGTCTTTACGTACTCGGTCGAAGAGGACACGCCGGCTGCCCGCTTGCCGGATCGCGTTCCCGCAACGGTCGCGCAGCAGCGTTACGATCGACTCATGGCGATTCAGCAACGGATCGCCTTTGATTGGTCCGAGGGGCGTGTCGGTTCCTCCGAGCAGGTCCTGCTCGACTCGCCGCTTGCCGATCAGGAAGGCGTGTGGATTGGGCGAACCAGGGCCGAGGCTCCTGAGATCGACGGAATCGTCTACGTATCGGGATTCGAGAATCCGGATAAGATTTCAGTGGGATCGATGGTTCCTTGCGAGATCGTGGCGGCCGACGGATACGATCTGATCGCTGCACCTTTAGAATGACTCGGAGGCTCGCGAGGCATCTGGTCGGGGCGGGGCTGGGCGAATGGAACAGAGCGATCAGCTCAGTCAAAAGGGACGGAACATGGCAGCAACTGAGATGAGTACCACCAAGAAATCGTCGATTTACAACGTCCCCAATGCGCTGACCAGCGCTCGCTTTGCGCTGGCCATTGCCGTCATGGCGTTGATTCCCCTTGGCCACTTCACCGCCGCACTGGTCGTTTTTGCGATCGCGGCGTCGACCGACTGGATGGACGGCTATTGGGCTCGAAAGTACGGGCAGGTCACGAAGCTGGGACGAATCTTTGACCCATTCGTCGACAAGATCATCATCTGCGGGACATTCATCGCGTTGGTGGAAGTGCCTGAATCAGGGGTTGCCTCCTGGATGGCAACGATCGTCGTTGGCCGCGAGTTACTGGTGACAAGCCTGCGCGGGATGATCGAGGGAGCGGGAGGCGATTTCTCAGCCAAGCAACTGGGCAAATGGAAGATGGTGTTGCAATGTGCGGCTTTGATCGCGGTACTTCTTGCCTTGATCTATCCAGACGTCAACGCATGGTCCATCGTGGCACAGGTCCTGTTGTGGGGCGCGATCCTACTGACGATCTATTCGGGCTACGACTACACCGTGGCAGCCGCAAGGTTGATGCAGGATCCACCCGGCGCAATGCCTGAAGATCGCTGATGGTCCAGGCGATAAGCGTTCTGCTGAACCTCGCGATCTTGTTGCTGATCGGCGTGAGCATGACACAGTGGGCGATCAAATTGTGGCAGGGACGCGAGTTGATCGGCCATGGTTTTTTAGATTCCATGGTCGCTCGGCGAGTGCGTCGGCGTCCCTTCTGGACCCCGGCCGACGCGCTGCTGATGCTCGGGGCCATGATCTTGATCACCCAAGCTTTGATCGTGGTCATGGTTCGCAAAGGATGGATCACTTCAGCTTTAGCGGGTGACGAGGCCGCCGAATTGACGGTGTCGGGGCTAGTGGGCTCGATCACCGCGACCTCGATCGGCGGTCTCGCCGCGATCGCGATCACCCTCTCCTGGCTGCGCATCTTCGATGCCGATGCGCGCCGTCAGATCGGGCTGACCGTTTCGGCAGACGACATCCAACTTGGTCTCCGGGGAGCATTGATGATTCTGCCCCCAGTCTTGCTGGTCAGCGCTGCGACCAACTATTTCGTTCCCTACGAGCATCCTGTGCTGGAGTCGCTGGCGAAGATTGCGACACCCGGCGTCTTCGTGGCCACGTTTGTGGGAACCGCAATCGTCACACCATTGGTCGAAGAGTTTCTAGTCCGAGGATTGCTGCAGGGGTCGCTGCAAGGGATCGCGGATCGAGATCCGGGAGACGATGGCCCCTGGTACGCTCGCGCCTATGCGCCGCCAATCAACTACGAACCGGTTCCCTGGCGACCTCGATCGTATTGGCCGGTGGTGGTGTCGAGCATCGTGTTTGCCTGCCTGCACATCGGTGGCCAGGGGGCCGCGCCGATCCCCTTGTTCTTGCTCGCGCTGGGACTTGGATACCTGTACCGACAAACGGGATCACTGGCCCCCTCGATCGTGGTTCACATGATGCTCAATGGACTGACGCTCGTCGTCGAGTTTCTCAAGCTCAATTCGGCGTGAGAGCGGAGGCCTGAGCCCAGGAAGCTCGTCCGCAACAATACAAGCACGACGCGCCAGCGAGTGTGTCGGAGGGGCCACGGGACACACTCGCTGGCGCGTCGTGCTTGTATTTTTAGCGCGGAACCAATTCATTGATGGCGAGCCGTCGAAACTCCGACGGCGGCATCCCCATCCAGCGTCGAAAGGTCCGGGTCAGGTGCGCCTGGTCGTAGAAGCCCGTGTCGAGCGCGACTTTGCCGATTGTGAAATCGGTTTCCGCCAATAACCGACTCGCCTCGTGAACCCGCACTCGCTGCAGATACTCCGATGGGGTCATCTGATAGACGGTGCGAAACCGGCGGTTGAGTTGGCTGACCGAAAGGCCGACCTGGCTGGCGACCTGACTGATCTCCAACCGTCGCACAAATCCCTTGGTGATGACCTCGCTAGCCTGGGCAACCGGATCGTATCGCAACCCTGAGGGCTGCTGGACTTCCAACTGGTACATCACCCCGGCGATCCCGATCATCTGTCCCCGGGCATCGCGGAGCGGGATCTTGCTGGAGCGAAACGTCCCCAGCTTCCCGCCGGCAACCGGAACGAGCCAGACCTGATCAGGAATCTCACGGCCCGACTCGATCACTCGCCGATCCTCTTCCTGGTACAAACGCCCCCAGTACGTCGGATGGATTTCCACGTCCGTCTTGCCGATCAGTTCGGCCTCGGTCTTGGCGCCGCGGAGGCGGACAAGCTGCTCATTCATCGCTGTAAAACGCCCTTCGGTATCCTTCACGTAAAGGAAGACGTTGGGCAGAAAGTCGAACAGACGCAACAACTGGGTCGCATCGGCCAGTGACGAAAAGAAGCACTTGCGGAGCTCGGCGGGCGAAACCTTCATGCGCGATTTATACAAGACAATGCGCGATCGTTGCAATCTGTCTGCGGCAGAATCGACTACCATAGAAGGGTCCATGCGTCGGCGATAATCGCCTTGGGATCGCAGCTCGTCGGTAGCGGCGATCCCCCAATCCATCCATTCCATCACAGGCCCATCGATGCTGAATCTGACCTCTCGGGGTTCCTCGCATACCTGCAACGGGACGACTCGTCGCGACTTCCTTCAAGTCGGAACGTTGGGTGCTATCGGATTAGGACTGCCTCAGCTGCTGGCCGCGGCGGAACAGGGCGCGATCGATCCGCACAAGGACAAGCGTTCGTGCATCATGATCTTCAACCTCGGCGCACCAAGCCAGCTTGATACTTTCGACATGAAGCCCGAGGCGCCGGCGGAGGTGCGTGGCCCGTTCAAAGCGATTTCGACGAAAGGAGATTTTCAAGTCTCTGAAATCCTTCCCCGTCACGCGGAAATCGCAGACAAGTTCTCCGTCATTCGCTCCTGTTATCACACCGCTGCGGCAGTGCACGATGCCGGTTGGCAAATGTTGCAAACCGGTCGTCAATTTACCGGCGGCGTGAATTACCCTCACGCCGGCGCGGTCCTGCAATACATGCGGGGGCGGCGAAGCGACCTGCCGGCGCACGTGGTGTTGCCGGAAACGATGGGACGCGGGGGTGGCAATCTTCCCAACGGCCAAGCTGGCGGCTTCCTGGGCAAAGCCTATGACCCATTCGCATTGATGGCCGATCCAAGCAAGGAAAACTTCAAGGTTCCCGATTTGCTGCCTCCGGCGACGCTCGGTGACGTGCGGATCGATCGACGACGGCGAATGCGCGATGCAATCGAAGGCCGGATGCAAGAACTCGAAGCGACCGAGTCGGCGAAGATGTTGGACAAGAATTTCGAGGCGGCCTATCGCCTGATGAGCAGCACGCAGGCGCGCGAAGCCTTTGACCTGACCAAAGAACCGCCATCGGTCCGAGAGCGATACGGCATGAATCGGTTTGGTCAGTGTTGCTTGTTGGCGCGGCGATTGATCGACGCCGGTGTTCGCTTCGTGACCATCAACACGTTCTTGACCGTGTTCGACGAGATCACCTGGGACATCCACGGCAGCAAGCCTTTCACGACCATCGAAGGGATGAAGAACATCGTGGCGCCGATGTACGACCAGGCCTACTCCGCGCTGATCGCCGATCTCGATCAGCGAGGCATGCTTGACGACACGCTCGTTTGTGCGTTGGCGGAATTCGGTCGAACTCCGAAAGTCAATCCGGCCGGCGGACGAGACCATTGGCCGCAATGTTTCTCCTGCACCTTTGCCGGCGGCGGCGTTCAGGGAGGCCGCGCGATTGGTGCAAGCGATCCGATCGGCGCCGTTCCCGCCGACCGACCCACCAACCCGGGAGAGATCGTGGCCAGCATCTTCAAGAGTCTTGGCCTCGATTTGCACGCCGAACTGCCCGGTCCCGCGGGCCGTCCGTTCCCGCTGGTCGACTTCGGCGTTCGCGAAGTCAAGGAACTGTTCGTCTGAACAAGCGAAGCGGCCCCAGACCCACCAAGTCAACCTTCTCAACCTGTCCCAAACGACCATGCATCGAAATCGATTGAAGCTCATCCTGACCGCTTGGCTGGCCTGCGCGGTGATTTCCCGTCCTGGCAACGCCCAGGAAAGTGGCGTCCAGGAAATTGGCGGCAAGGAACACGATGTCCACGACATTCGGATCATCCCCGCTGAATTCACGCTCCACGGAATCGAATCGCAGCAGCGACTGTCCGTGGTGGCTCTCAGCGGTGATCGCGTCGCCGCGGCGTTTGACGAGACCGAACTGCAGATCGAATCGAGCGACCCGACGGTAGCCCAGATCGAGGACGGGGTTGTCCGTCCGGTTGGAAACGGCAACGCCACCATCGTGGCGCGATCAGCCGATGGCCGCGAGGCGACCGCTGTGGTGCAAGTGACCAACGCTGAACAAGAGCATCTTTGGAGTTTTCGCAACGAAGTCCAAAGCGTGTTCTCAAGGATCGGTTGCAATTCTGGAGCCTGCCACGGTGCATTGGCCGGCAAGGGAGGGTTTCGCCTGTCGCTCCACGGCTACAACCCGGAGGGCGATTACCTGACGATCACGCGCGAGGCGCGCGGTCGCCGGGTCGAGCTGGCCGATCCCGGCAAGAGCCTGATCCTGACCAAGCCAAGTGGCGCCTTGCCACACAAAGGCGGGCTCAAGCTCGATCCGAAATCAACGGACTATCGCGTCCTTGCGGAGTGGATTGCGGCGGGAGCAAACGGGCCGCGCAACGACGACCCGCGATTGGTCCGCATCAGTGTGATGCCGGAATCGGCATTGCTCCGGCCTGGAGACCATTCACGGGTTTTGGTCAACGCGCACTACGATGACGGGCGTACCGTGGACGTGACGCACTGGTCGAAATTCACACGCCACCGATGAATCGATTGCCGGTGTCGATCAAGACGGCAAGGTCGAAGTTCGCGGCAGCGGCGAAGGAGCGATCCTGGTTTGGTTCGGCAGCAAAGTCGCCCTTGCCAGGATGACGGTCCCCTATCCCAATCAAATCGCGAGCAAAGTTTACGCCGATGCACCACGTCGCAATTTCATCGATGAGCTGAGTCTGCAGCAACTCGAGACGCTTCAGCTTCCGCCTTCGCCGCGTTGCGATGACGACGCGTTCCTGCGTCGATCGACGATCGATACCATCGGCCGTCTTCCCACCATCGAGGAGCGGCAGCAATATCTCAGTGAGCCCGAAAACACTCGTCGTGATGCTTTGATCGAGCGATTGTTAGCGAGCGATGACTTCGTTGATTACTGGACGTATCGCTGGTGTGACATGCTGCTGATCAATGGCACACGTTTGCGACCAGTCGCCGTGAAGGCTTATTACGAATGGGTTCGCGATTCGGTGCGAAAGAACGTGCCGTGGGACCAGATGGTCCGCGAGATCCTGACGGCAACCGGTGGCAGCGACGAAAACGGGGCGACGAACTTCTATGCGCTGCATCAGAGTCCCGAGGACATGACCGAGAATGCTTGCCAGGCGTTTCTGGGACTGTCGATCGGCTGCGCCAAGTGCCACAACCATCCGCTTGAGAAATGGACCAATGACCAGTACTACGGGATGGCGAATCTGTTCGCACGCGTTCGTGCCAAAGGCTGGGGTGGTGACGGGCGAAACGGCGACGGGCTTCGAACGCTGTATGTGGCGACCGAGCGGAGAACTGATTCAGCCACGCAATGGCAAGCCCCAGCCCCCGGCGCCGCTGGACGCCGAGCCGCTCGCGTTCGATGACCCGCGCGACCGCCGTGAGGTGCTGGCGGACTGGATGACCGATCCCGACAATCCCTACTTCGCTCGAGCGATCACCAATCGTGTCTGGGCCAACTTCTTTGGACGTGGGCTGGTCGAGCAGGTCGATGACTTGCGTCTGAGCAATCCCGCTTCCAACGAACCTTTGCTGGCAGCCGCTGCCGAGCACGTGACCGACTCGAAGTTTGATTTGAAGCAGTTGATGCGAGCGATCCTTCGCAGCGAAACCTATCAACGCAGCAGCGTTGCCCTGGAGGGAAATCAGTCCGAAGAGAAGTACCTCAGTCGCCACTACCCCAGGCGTCTGATGGCTGAAGTGCTGCTCGATTCGATCGATCAGGTGCTGGGCACTGCGACCAAGTTCGATCAGATCGCCTTCCCGGGTGCCGACTTTCAGAAGACGGACTTCTACAAAGAGGGGACCCGTGCGATCGAATTGTATGACGCCTCGGTCAACTCCTACTTCTTGAAAACCTTTGGCCGCAACCCGCGTGAGATCACGTGCGAGTGCGAGCGAAGCGACGAGCCGAGCATGGTGCAAGTGCTTCACCTGTCCAACGGAGACACGCTGAATCCAAAGCTTGCCAGCGAATCGAACGTGATCGCCCAGATGACGAAAGAGGGCGTGGAGAACGACGCGATCGTTCGCCGACTGTTTGTTGCCGCCCTGTCGCGCGAACCGAACGATGAAGAACTGAAATCGATGCTATCGGTCATCGAAGAATACGGCGACGATCGCACCACGGCTCTTCAAGACGCCGCGTGGAGCATCCTGGCGAGCACCGAGTTTACGTTCAATCACTGAATTCACATCACGAAAGTTCTCCTTCCTTCTATCACCGCATCGTTCGGTCGAGACATGAACCTCACGAAACTTCTCGTTGCGATCTGCTTCACCTTTGCATGGGCAACGGTGTCGAGAGCTGCTGATCCGCTCGACTACCAACGTGACGTCTTTCCGATTCTGGAAAGCTACTGCCTGGGCTGCCACACGTCGGATGAGGCCGAGGGGGGAATGGTGATGGAGTCCCATGCGGCAACTCATGTCCGGAGGCGATTCGGGAGTGGCGGTCACAGCGGGATCACCGGGCAGCAGTCGGTTGTTGCTGATGATCCGAGGTGAGGTCGAGCCCGTGATGCCGCCCGAGGGAGAGACTCGTCCAAGCGACGAAGAGATTGAAATCCTGACCGCTTGGGTGGAGCAGGGCGCGATTGGCCCCGATGGCGACTTGCCGATCAAACGTGAGTTGAAAACTCCTCCGATGCGAAACCAAGTCCGGCGTGACGATGCCGATCACCGCGATCGCGTATTCTCCAACCGGTTCGCTCCGTGCAATCGCACATTACGGCTCGGTGGAAATTCGTGACGCAGACGATCGCCTCGTCGCCACGCTCGACCGGGAACTGAACAAAGTGAATTCGATACAGTTCAGCAAAGATGGCAAGCGAGCCCTGGTGGCGTCCGGTTTGACCGGAGCCTACGGCAATGCTGCGATTTTCTCGACCGAAACGGGCGAGCTCTTGGCTGAGTTCGTGGGGCACCGTGATGTTCTCTATGCGGCCGTTTTTTCACCCGACGAGTCACAGATTGCGACCGCAGGCTACGATCGCGAAATCATTCTGTGGGACGTTGCCACGGGCGAACCGGTCCGAAGTTTTACCGGACACAACGGCGCCATCTTCGACCTTGCCTTTTCACCTGACGGCGAAGTGCTCGTCAGCGCCTGTGCCGACGAGACGGTCAAGGTCTGGCGGGTAGAAACCGGCGAGCGGCTGGACACGCTGAGCCAGCCGGAAGGAGAGGTCTTCGCGACCGCGATCACCCATGACGGAAAGCACATCGTCGCTGCAAGTGCCGACAATCGTCTGCGAGTCTGGGAGCTCCGTTCAAAGAAGCGACCGAGAATCAATCCGATCGTTGCCACACGATTCGTTGATGAGACGCCACTTGTCAATTTTGCGCTGACACCCGACGGCAAAGCGGCGGTCGTGCTCAGCGAAGTGGGGAACGTCAAATTGATTCGCACGTCGGACTGGAATCAGGCTGCAACGCTCGAGCCGCTCGGCGAAATGGGAAGTGATCTCAACATCAGCGCAGACAGCAAGACAGTCTTCGTCTCGCTCATGAATGGAAAGATCGTGACCCGAGCGATCCCCAGTCTTGAGGAAGGTCGCAGCGATGAGATTCAGGTCGCGGTTCCCATCTACCTGGATCTGGGAGATCTGACCAAGACAACGGAGGCGAGCGAGCGAGAGAAGACCAAAGCGAATCCTGGCCCCGAGCAGGAACTTGGCCGGCGATGCCCGATCCAAGCTCGTGCCGCTGAATGTACCCAGGGGCGTGGAAGTTTCAGGCGTGATCGGACAGCCCGGCGAGGCCGATAGCTATCGATGGCGAGCCGGCGCGGGTGAGGTTTGGGCCATCGATGCGGATGCCGCGGACAAGAGTCCGATCGATCCCGTCGTCACCATTTTGGATTCCAACGACCAGCCTGTCCTGAGGACACGTCTACGGGCCGTACGCGATTCGTACTTTACGTTCCGTGGCAAGGACAGCCTGCAGGTCGGAGACTTCAGGTTGTTCAATTGGGAAGAGATGCACCTCAATGACTATCTTTACGCAGCCGGCGAAGTGACAAGATTGTGGATGTACCCGCGCGGTCCCGACTCGGGTTACAACGTCTATCCGAACGAGGGAAACCGGTGGACTTACTTCGGCACGACGCACACGACGCACGCTCTCGGCGAACCTGCCTACATCGTCGAACCGTTGTTGTCGGGCCAAGAGCCGACCGCCAATGGGCTCCCCGTTTTCGAAATCTATTACGAGAACGATGATGATCCGATGCGGTTGGCCGGCAAGAACAGTCGATTGCTGTTCACCGCGCCGTCCGATTCGCTTTACACCGTACGGATCGCTGACACGCGGGGCGATGGCGGAGAAGCGTTCGCCTATCGATTGGCCATTCGTCCGGCAAACCCAGGCTTCGAGCCTTCGGTGGGCAAGGCAAAGGGACCGATCCGAAAAGGCTCGGGTCGAGAATTCTTTGTGCGGGTGGACCGAGTGGACGGCTTTGACGGCGCGGTGACCTTTGACATTCCCGACTTGCCGCCGCAGATCGCATCCAACTTGCCGATCACGATCGAGCCAGGCCAGCGATTTGCCATCGGCACGCTATGGGTTGGCGAAGACTCCGAGGGCTGGGAGGGAACCCTCTCACCAAATGTGGTCGCCACCGCGACGATCAACAGTCGCCTTGTCGAGCGCTCTGTCGGCCCGGTCGGCGACCTGACGTTGGGCGATCGGCCCAACGCGATTCCCTCGATTCATCCGATCGATCGAAATGTGGCCGAAAACGAAGCCTGGACCCTCAGTCTGCATCGCGGTGAAACGGTGTCCGCACGCGTCCTGATTCGCCGCAAGGAGGGATTCACGAACGAAGTCAGCTTCGGCAAAGAAGACTCGGGGCGAAACGCAACGCATGGCGTGTACGTCGACAACATCGGACTCAATGGACTGCTGGTCCGAGAGAACGAGAACGAGCGCGAGTTCTTCCTGACCGCTGATCCGATCGCGCAGCCTGGGAAGCGTTCGTTCTTCCTGAGAGGCGAAGTGGACGGCAACGTCACCACCCACCCGATCATCGTCGAGGTGTTGCCCTAATTGGACAGCGCCAATCTGCTGCAGGGCGGTCTCTCCGAGACCGTCAATTGCTGTAGGGCGGTCTCTCCGAGACCGTCAATTGCTGTAGGGCGGTCTCTCCCAGGCTGTGAACAAACTAAACCGCGGTGCATTACTGTAGGCGAGTCTCTCCGAGGCTCGCAAAAAACGCAGCAAAGCTGCGGGTGTCCGCCTTGGAAAGGCGAACCTACAGTAGTGAGCCCAATATCTTCACAGTCTCTCCGAGACCGTCAATTGCTGTAGGGCGGTCTCTCCGAAACCGTCAATCCCTCGAGCTTTCCCACAAATGACATGGTCGCCGTTCGCTCCGTCGAACGTTTCGCCATCGAACGCTACGATCGGCGGAGCGATCGGCGACGATCATTCGCCGTCGATGCCAGCTCTAGACTTTCGATCCGGTTCCTACTGTCAACGCCGCGGTGCTTGGATCGTTGCCCAGCCAATGACAAACGCCTCACCGGAACTGGCGAGGCGTTTTTCGTTGAGTTTATCTGAGTTGGTCGGAACGCCGTGCTTACGCGCCCGCGACCACATTGACCCGGCGGCCTTTTTGGTCGAACACAACCTTGCCGTCGACCAACGCGAAAAGCGTGTAGTCGTTGCCTTGGCCGACGCCCTTACCGGCGTGAAACTTGGTGCCGACCTGGCGGACGAGAATGTTGCCGGCTCGGACAGCCTCACCGCCAAATTTCTTCACGCCTCGGCGTTGTGCGTTGGAATCTCGGCCGTTTCGGCTCGAACCCTGACCCTTCTTATGTGCCATTTCTAATATCTCGGCTCTGAATTGGAATCGCTTGATTTCGAGGCAATTTAGCGGGAATCGGCCAGTCCCTCAAGAGGCAATGCAATCGGAGAGGCCCCTGGAAACGGGGACGACGTATTTTCGAGGAAATACAAGCACGACGCGCCAGCGAGTGTGTCGGAGGGGAGGAGGGGCAGTGGGCAGTGGGCAGTGGGCAGTGGGCGGTGGGTGGTGGGTGGTGGGTGGTGGGCAGTGGGTGGTGGGGACTCAATCGGGACTCACTCGCTGGCGCGTCGTGCTTGTATGTATTAGCGCGACATCAAAATTGGCGCGTCGTGCTTGGATTTTGGGGAATTTCTGGGGGGCTCTGCTTTCGCTCCCTGATCGTTGCCTGCCTGGCCTTGGCATCGACATTGTCGGGCTCCAATCGAACAGCGGCATCGACGTGGCGCTGAGCTTCTTCCAGGCGACCGTGCTCCAAAAACACCTCGGCGAGCCGATCGTGCGCGTAGAAGTTGTTGGGATCGATGGTTGTCACTCGCAAGAGCTCCTTGACGGCCGTCTCCCAATCACCGAGTCCCAGCTCCGCTTCCGCGATCAGCACAAGCGTGGCTGGATCGTTGGGGAAATGGCGATCCGATTCACGCAGCGACTGCAGCGCGAATTCAAACTCACCGAGCTGCAGATGGACCAGGCCAAGTTCATAGTGCGCGCGGATTCGGTGATCTTCGCGATCGGCAAGGATCGCTCTCATCAAGTAAGACTTTGCTTCCAGCAACTCGCCCTGTTCGGACAGCAGTTCACCGTACGGCAGGTACGCGCGGGGAAAGTCTCCGAGCTCAAACAACTCCCTGTACTGAGCGAGGGCTTCGCGAGATCGACCGGTTTGCTGCAGGCAATCGGCAAGCACGTAGCGGCTTTCCAGTTCGCCAGGTAATAGCCGGATGGCATCCCGGGCTCGTGGGGCTGCCTCGTCAAATTTGCCTGCCCAGTGCAACACCTTGGCAAGATTGCGAAAGGCGATGCCCTGGGTCTGAACATCGATCTCCGCTTCGACGTTGCGCTGGACGGCAGCGATTTCTATTTCGCTGAGCGTTTCACCTGGAAGCCATCCAGAGCCTTGGAGTTCTTCGACGATCCAGAGTGCAATCAATCCATGGACATCGATGGTGGGATGAACATGATCAAGAAAGTACTCGGCGCCAAAGCAGGCGTGACCGTAGTCGTCGATGGAACGTTCTCGAAGCCTGGCCTCGAAATCAACCAAGTGCGTCTGATTCTCACCGGCGACGCGCCGCACCGTTTCCGTGATCATCGTGGTGGCTCGGAGCGGACAGACGTCTTCGTCGATCGCACGACGAAACGCCCGCTCGGCCTGATCCCAACGCTGCAAGGCAAAGAGGGACTTTCCGTAGAGGTACTGGGCGAGTGCGTCACGAGGATCTACCTGCACGATTTGCTCGCAAAGTGTGAGAGCCTGTTCGAAGTGCTGCTCTCTCAATTCTGATTCGATCAGTCCCTGCAACACTCGAATCTCTTCACGCTGGTCGTCGCTTAGGTCGGCACCAGACTCCGATTTAAACGGTGAACAATTACGCAGGTTCGAGGCGGGGGTGAGGAAGAGGATTTCCGCTCCGGCATCACGCGCAATCCGGACCATTCGCGACAGATTGAACTCATAGTGATGCAGCACCTGCTCGGCCCAGCGATCGTCTCGATGATAGTCTTTGGGTCCGGCAGAATGATTCAGGATCTCGTCGACCTCTTCGGGAAGGGTCTCCTTGGCATCCACTTCGGCCGTGACCGACCGTCCCACCATGCGGCTGACCAAGGACCACGTCCGAGTCTTCTGAAGCAGGGCATTGAGCTCCATCGTCAGCTCATCGCTTTCGAACATCGATGCGTAAGTACGACGCTCGAGAAACTCGTTGTGGGCGCTGAGCACGATGAATAGGTCCGGCTCGTACTGAGCGAGCTCCTCCATCACGGCCGCGACCCGATAGCTCGCGTAACTGATGCCACCCGCGTTGATCACTTCCCAATTCTGGCTAGGATCCGCGATTGGAAGGAAGCGGCGGAGCCATCCACAGAAGGAGGTGGAATCGGCGAACGGTCGGCCATAGGTCGTCGATCCACCGAGACAGAAAATGCGTCGGGTACCCACCGGCTTCTTTTTGGGGAACGTCTGTGGGTTGAACCAAACGAGCTTTCCCGAGGCCGTCTTCATTCGGATCGCGCTGATGTCGGCCGCGCTTCCGGTTGTGGGCGGCGGATCGGCGGGTTCGAACAGTGGCACCTGTCGCGAGAAACCGACGAACGGATCTCCCTGTTGAGTCACCGGTTGCACCCTCATCACCCCCAGCGCCACTTCCAAGAGCGCAAAGAAGGCGAGCGTCGCGATCGAAGCAAAGGCAAGCTTCTTCGGCCAGGAAAGGGATCGACGCTTCGATGGTCTGAGGATTTGTCACTCGCAATATCGCTGGCTCAACGGTTGTTACTCAATCGCATTGGACGGCTGACGCAGTTGATAGACGAGCGGGCCCTCGAAGTGGACCGTGCCGTCGGTAACGAGTGCAATGAGTCGCTCGTCCTGTTGCGAGTTCGCTGGCGATTGGCCGATTTGCTGGTCGTCAAAGAACGCAAACCAATCTTCCCCATGACGCTCGACTCGGACCTCATGGTATCGAGGCTGGTCCCCGATGTCGGCCGGCATGTCGACGGTACGCCCGCTGGAAATGAACTCCGAATCAACGCTCTCTTTGGTACCCAGGGTAACTCCTTCTGGCGAAAGCACCACGACCGCCCGCGGCACACTTGGATTCGCTTGACCTTGAAAAGCAAAGTGGATTTCGGCGGACTCGGCATCCTGAAGATCCATCCCGACTCGAAAGCCGATCCCGGTCTGGCCCTCCGTCCCTGCCGGTGGTGGCGCCGGCAGCGTACGGACCGCCGAACCTTTGCCGATCAGGATCGCACCCCCCTCACGGTCCACGCCACTTTGCCAGAGTCCGCTGCGAACCGTCCATCCCGTGATCGTCTTGCCATCGAACAGATGCATCTCCCAGCCGCTGGGAATCATCGTGGGGAAGGCTGGAGCCTGCAGCCATCGCGGCACTGCCACGGCAGAAAGCCCGAGCACAAGCAGGGTGGCGAGCGCCAGGATCGTGCGCCACTTGGTCCCCTTGGCGCTCGTGGACCGCTGACCCAAACCGACAGGCTTGGCGACCTGGCGGTTGGCATCGACGGCCGGAGGTGACCCAATGGCATCGATGCGCGAAATCAGCGTTTCGTAGTCGGGAATCCTTTCATCGGGATCCGACTTCATCATGTCCAGCAACAAATCCTGGACTTCCGGGTCGAGATCCGCTGGCAGCAGTTCAACCCGCGGAGGCTGTCCGGTCACCTTCGCGGCGATGATCTTGGAAACCTTCTCCGGGGCAAAGGGAGCGTCACCGGCGAGCATCCGAAAGAAGGTCGCGCCGAGCGCATAGATGTCGGAACGATGATCGATCTCGTCTCCCGACAATTGCTCCGGGGCACAATACATCGGCGTTCCCAGTGCGGCGCCAGTCATCGTCAATCGCGTATCCTGCTCGTCGATATCGGGCGAGCGATGGAACCTGGCGAGGCCAAAGTCGGCGATCTTTACCAGCGGAACGCCCGGCGGAAGATCGAATCCGGCCGGCGCTTCGGTCAGTAACAAGTTTCCCGGCTTGATGTCACGATGAATGATGCGATGAGACAGCGCATGCGCAAGTCCTGACGCAATCTGCCGCACAATCGACAGTGCCGTCGTGATCGGGATCGGGCCCTTGTCCGTACGCCGACTCAAATCCACACCCGAGACCAACTCCATCACCAAATAGAGTCGATTGCGGTGCGATCCGAAGTCGTAGGCGCTGACAATGTTTGGATGTTGCAGACGACCGATCAGGGCTCCTTCCTGCTGAAACCGAGCCACCACGTTTTGCTGCGACAATCGGCTCTGCAGGATCGCCTTGATTGCCACGTCACGCTGGAGATGTGGTTGGCGGGCACGATAGACGACACCGAGAGCCCCGTAACCGACCACATCGAGAAGCTCGTAACCCGGGGCGAGATCCTTCGGCGCTAGAAACGCTTCGATGATCTCGACCTCAACCGGCGCCAACATCCCCAACTCGACAGCCAACTGCGAGGACATCACGGACGAATTGGTCGAGAGTTCAGCAAGCTCGTTCGCCTGGTCGTCGCTGAGCATACCCCGTGCGCGGGCCACGCCGAGAAAGGCTTCGGAGAGAGCTGAATTGAATTCCGAAAGCATGCGTGGACACGAATGAGGGTCTTGCGGACTACCAGCTTCCTAGAGTTGATCCAATTGATCGAGCATCGCCTGAATGGACGGTCGATCGGCCGGATTCGAACCGACGTAGGAGAGCCGTACCTTCCCTTCCTTGTCGATGATGAACGTCGAGGGGGAGGCTAGCTGTGCGGCGATTCCCAGCTGATTGACGGCGGCCAGGTCTTCATCTAACAAGACAGGAAATGGGAATCGATCTTCCCCCGAGGCGGCCAATCCAGCCTGCTGGAACTGCGGCAACTGTTCCTTGGATCCCGGATAGACAAGCAAGACTTCGGCGTCGCGCTCCTTGAACTTGTCATAGTTCGCGATCAGTCGCGACGTTTGAGTGGTGCAGTACGGACACAATTGCCCCGAGAAGCCTCGCGTGAACACAAGCACGAGATTCCGCTTGCCGTTGTACTGACGGATCTGCACGGGCTGGCCGGCCGTATCGACAAACTCCAATCCGTTGACGGTGCCATCGTCTTGGCGATTGTTCTCAACCTGATCGAGAAACGGGGCGTTCGAGACGTCGGGGGCGATTACGGTGACCGCATCGCCAGCAGGGCTCGTCGCCGGCGTACCGCGATCACATCCGACGACCATCGCCACGGCAATCGCCGAAGCGAACAGCAGACTGAGGGTACGTACCATGCGCACGTTCATGCACACATGGTACCCGATTGGGTCCAATTTGAAGATCGCACCGTCGCGAAGATCTAGATTTGTAGGAGACAGCCAGTTTCGGGGCCCACGGCTAGCGCCTGAGGTTCACAGACAAGCTTGGGGCCCACGGCTAGCGCCTGAGGTTCACAGACAAGTTTGGGGCCCACGGCTAGCGCCTGAGGTTCACAGGCAAGTTCGGGGCCCACGGCTAGCGCCTGAGGTTCACAGGCAAGTTCGGGGCCCACGGCTAGCGCCTGAGGTTCACAGGCAAGTTCGGGGCCCACGGCTAGCGCCTGAGGTTCACAGGCAAGTTCGGGGCCCACGGCTAGCGCCTGAGGTTCACAGGCAAGTTCGGGGCCCACGGCTAGCGCCTGAGGTTCACAGGCAAGTTCGGGGCCTACGGCTAGCGTCCGAGGTTCACAGTGAACCTCAGGCGCTAGCCGTGGGCCGCTTTGCTTGTCGGTGTCATTCGAAGAATCCGTGAGCGAGTGCGTCGGGCACTTCCAAGCGAAACACACTCGCAGGCGCGTCGTGCTTGTATTGACGGCTCAACCGGCGAGAGAGCCAATGGACCAAACCTACTGGGCGGCGGTTGCCACGATGTAGTCCCCGTTTGGGCTGGAGCAGATGTCCTGCCACGAGGTCCCGGTACCCCCATCTGGAAAGATTGCAGGGGGATCCTGCGAGTCGACGGTCAGCTGGTAAATCAAGCTTCGCGCGTACCGCGGCGATTGCATGCTGAACAACAATCGTCGTCCATCCGTCGTCCAGGTCAGATCGCCACCGGTTGCATCGATCGTTCGAAACCGACGATTCAACTCCGATCGATCGCCGACGCTCAAGATGCCGATTTCGACCTCTCGGTCCAGGTTGCCGTGGAACGCAATCCGACGACTATCGGGGGACCAAGAAAGGTGGGGATGAATGTATCGATACGGATGCTCTTTCTTTGACAACACCACGCGTGATTCCTGGGTGGCCACGTCGTAGATCCGAATGCTGTTGTCATTGGTATAGGCAATCGATTTGCCGTTGGGTGACCACTGTGCACCCCAACCGTCATCGATACGCCGTTCGGGGTTCCCGTCGGATCTCATGATCCAGACCCCGGCGCCACCTTCGTAACGGGAACAGGCGAATCGGGAACCTGTCGGGGCCCAACTCGGCATCAATCCGTTGCAGACGTCGCGCGTTTCACCGCCGTCCGCGCTCATCACAATGATCAGCGCCTTGTGTTCGCCCTGCGGCGGAATCACGTGGCACAACACCGACCGACTATCGGCTGAGACGGACGGAGCACCAATGGTTGGGAACCGATCATTTCGGTAGATCTCGACGACCTCTTCGCCACCGGTCGAAATCCGATAAAGCGAGTACGACTTCTGCTGCTCAAACTCGAATTCGTCGAGCGTCAAACGATCGTCACCGTTACGGTCAAGCCGGTGAAAGTAGTAACGCTTTTGCAGCTGAAACAAATCCTGGGGGTGGAATTTGAACTCCTCGAAGGACAACGCATCATCATGATCTTCGTCTTGAGGAAGGGACTCCCATGGATAGTTGAGGTTACCCAGCATCGAGAGGCGAAACTCATTCAGCGAGAGCTGCCGGTCGCCATCTTCGTCGAACGCGACCACATTGCTGCGTATCAATCGCTGTCGATTGAGCGGGGTCGACTCGATCAACTCGGACTCACTCAACAACCCGTCTTGGTTGCGATCGGCCTGATGAAACCACTCGGACATGTCGCGAACGTTGGGGCCATCCGGCGCTGCGTATTCGGCAAGTGTCATCCTGCCATCGCCGTTTGCATCGAGTGCAGCGAAATCGGCTTTGGCTCCATCGCTATTCCACACCGCGACGACGAACTCCTGCTGGCTGATTTCGTCGTTCTGGTCGGTATCCGCGCGCAGGAAGCCGGCAAAATCGACGACCCGTCCGTCATCCAGCCGCAATCGATCATCGCTGGCCCAGCGCAGCCCCAGCTGAATCTCCAGAAATCGAATCGCTTCGTCGCGCGTCACCAATCGATCCAGATTCGGATCGGCATGCAGGATCATCACACGATCGAGACGACGCCGCCCGTCGGTGGAAAGGGAGGCGATGTAGTTGATCGTGAAGGTCGTGCTGTCGACTGTCTCTTCCGGCCGAAAATTCCAGCTGTCGTAAGACTCGTCGAGCGCGTCGACCGCGCGCTGCAAGATCAGTTGAAAGGGATCGTCCGGTGCTGTGGATTCGCCGAATACCGCGCTGGTGCAAACGCAGCACGCAAACACACTCAGGACCAGCAGAACAATCCAACGGCTCACGATTGATTACCCTCGTGACGCCGCGGGCCGAGTCATGCGAGCGCCAACACCTTCTCGCGTCGTCTCTTCGACCAAACGTTTGACGATCTGCCGGGCGTCAATCCCTTCGCTCTGTGCGGCAAACGTGGTGATCAAACGATGGGTCAGTACCGGTTCGGCGACGGCTTGAATGTCTTCCAATCGGACCATGTACTGGCCGCTGAGCGCCGCGCGTGTCTTGCCGCCGAGAATCAAAAACTGAATGGCCCGCGGCCCGGCTCCCCAGGAGATCAGGGGCTTGAGCCAATCGGGAGCGGCGTCTTCCTGTGGCCGAGTTTTTCGCACCAGCCGCACCGCGTACTGGTAAATGTGCTCGGGAACCGGGACGCGGCGCACAAGGTGTTGGAAATCGAGAATCTCGTCGGCGTGCATCAACGCGTCCAGCGTCAACAGCTCATCGCCCGTCGTCGTTCGCGCGATCTGGATCTCTTCGTCTTCCGACGGGTAGGTCAACTCGATCAGAAACATGAAGCGATCGAGCTGGGCTTCGGGCAGCGGATACGTCCCTTCCTGCTCCACCGGATTCTGCGTCGCAAGCACCAGGAACGGTTCGTCCAACTTGTAGGGTTTTCCCAACACCGTGACGCGCCGCTCCTGCATCGCCTCGAGCAACGCGGCTTGGGTCTTGGGTGGGGCTCGGTTGATTTCGTCGGCCAGCACAATGTTGGCGAAGATGGGCCCGTGAATGAACTGAAATTCGCGACGACCCTCGGGCGTGTCCTGCAGGATATCGGTGCCGGTGATGTCCATCGGCATCAGGTCGGGCGTGAACTGAATCCGGCTGAAGTTGAGCGAAAGCGTTTCGGCGAGCTTGCTGACCAACAGCGTCTTGGCCAGGCCAGGCACCCCCATCAGCAGCCCATGACCGCGGGCGAACAGGACGATCGCGAGTTGGTCGACCACCTCGGTTTGGCCGACGATGACGCGCGCGAGTTCCGCTTTCAAACGCTGTTGGCACTGCTGCAGCTGCTCAATCTTCTGGACGTCAAGGGAGCTCAGCTGCGAGGCGGGGTCGGTCTCGGAATGGTTCATCAAAGAGGTGGGCCGGTGGAAAGGTGGGGACTTCCACAGACTAGCCGTCGACCCTTGGCAAAGCAAGGTTCCGATCGGCCGCATCTTGTGTCCAACGGGCCACCGGGGTTGGTCCTATTAAGAACGGGAAAATGATCTAGAATGCCGGCCCCGAAAGGCTTGGCTAGCGTCGTCTCCCGACCTCCGTCTCTCCTCGCCAACGCCTCTGCCATCGTTTCCTGCGAACCCAATCGTTCCTCCAGCAGCCCCATGACGCAATCCAACGGAAACCGACGTCAGGCTGCGGTCGCCTTCATTCTCATCACACTCTTCATCGACATCCTCGGGATCGGTGTGGTGGTGCCGGTGCTTCCAGAGCTGGTCAATGCAGTTGCTCGATCCGACGCGTAGGCGTCGACGCTGCCGCGAGTGCAGCGAAATAGCATCGGCGATACGCCGCTGCTGGTGCCTGTCCGGAAGACCGATTCCATCGACCCGAAGATCTTTTCGCGGGCCGGTCGCTATGTGGGTGTGATCGGTGCCAGCTATGCGCTGATGCAGTTCTTGTTCGCACCGGTACTGGGAGCTTTGTCGGATCGCTTTGGGCGTCGCCCGATCATTCTGATTTCGCTCTTTGGCCTGGGAATCGATTTTCTCATTCAAGGCTTTGCTCCCAACATTTGGTGGCTGTTTGTGGGTCGATTGTTGGCGGGTGTGATGGGAGCCAGCTTCACGACAGCCAACGCGTACATCGCCGACGTGTCGACGGACGAAACGCGAGCCAGGAATTTTGGATTCGTTGGCATGATGTTCGGCTTGGGATTCACCATCGGGCCGGCGCTGGGAGGGCTTCTTGGGCGAGATCCATCTTACGATTGCCGTTCTTCGTCGCCGCCGGCCTGGCACTCGTCAACTGGCTCTATGGATACTTTGTGCTGCCAGAGTCGCTCCCAGTTGAAAAGCGGAGTTCGCTGACGCTTCGTCAAGCAAACCCATTCTTGAGCCTGGTTCGGCTGCAGGCCTATCCGTTCGTCGCAGGCTTGGCGATCGTGTTTGTCTGTAAGTCGCTGGCGCAGCGCGGGTCTGGAAAATGTGTGGGTGCTCTACACCAACTATCGTTACGATTGGGATCGGTCGCCAACGGGCTGGGCACTGGCGCTGGTTGGTATCTGCGCGATCGTGGTTCAGGGCGGCTTGGTGCGGACCGACGGTCCGCCGGCTGGGAGAACGCCGTACGGTGATCGTCGGCACGATGATTGGGGTGGCCGGATTTCTCGGCTACGGGCTGGCTACCAACGGCTGGATGATTCCCTGGATCATCATGCTCAGCGCCTTCGGAGGTGTCTCGGGGCCCGCGATTCAAAGCCTGGTTGCCGGCACGGTGCACGAGTCCGAGCAGGGCAAGATCCAAGGCGCACTGACCTCGCTGATCAGCTTGACCAACATCTTCGCTCCCTTGCTGTTCAACACCGTGTTGTTCAGCTACTTCATCAGCGACGCCAGCCCGATCCATTTGCCTGGAGCACCGTTCCTGGTCGGAGCGATCTTGTTGGCCATCTCCGTCTTCATCGCGATCCGAGTCTTCCGCCGGTTTCCGGCGCAGTCGTGAGTCGTGAGTCTCTCGCATCGTGATCAGGACGTTGCACTCCAACGTGAACCTCAGGCGCTAGCCGTGGGCCCACTTCCTTTGGTTCTCATCAGCCGCCAAGCGTTCGTGTACGATTCTCCAGCACGGGAAAACCGTGTGCTAACGCACGGCGGCTGATCAATCCATCACGGCCCAAGCGTAGCGGCCCACGGCTAGCGCCTGAGGTTCACTAGCGGGCCCAAGGCCATCATTCACCGCCCAAGCGTAGCGGCCCACGGCTAGCGCCTGAGGTTCACCAGCCGGGCCCAAGGCCATCATTCACCGCCCAAGCGTAGCGGCCCACGGCTAGCGCCTGAGGTTCACCAGCCGGGCCCAAGGCCATCATTGCCGACGGCATCATCGTGCGGATTCGCCCTGCTCGTCTTCGGGTTGCTCGATGCGAACGAACAACCAGTCTTCGACGCGATCGGAGCCGAAATGCACCAGAACCGGAGCGTATTCCTGGGTCAGGTTGTAGAGGCCTGATTCGACGATGATGTCATCGCTCTCGCCAATGCGAAAAGCGACGCGCTGCGTCTCTTTGTCGACTTGGCCCTGCACCGATTGTGCATCGTCGGTCTGCGTGTTGTAGAGCGTTCCGCTGATGATTCCGTCCTTGCTGACCGCCAACTGAATGACGCGACTCGGATCGACGTCCTTCTCGTCAGCGGCAACCGCGAAGGTGCCAAGCGGCATCCACTCGATCTGCTCAGCCTCTTGCTCGCTGGCCGGCGGCGGCACCGTCGCGAGCACCGCTGCGCTCTGGGCAAACTCATCGGCCGACGCTACCTGTTCGCCGTTGATGTACACGACATTGTTCTCGTACGTGACATTGCCCCCTTGGCCGTAGTCGTAAAGGACCGGTTGAGACCAGGCGTTGGCCGGCGCTGACCAATTGAACCAACTGGTACACGCGGCGAATGTCGGAATCGTCCACCAATAGCTGGATGGATAACGCTGGAAAGCGTAGCCATAGTGCCATCCACCAAAGCCATGATGATGATTGTTCCACCAATTGGGCGTGAAGCAATTCTGGTAGCGTCCGTAATTCCAGCCGGTACGCACGCCCTGGCCCCAACCACGGTAGTAATCAATGCGATCCGGATGCCGCCTTCCCCAGTCGTTCATCCCGCCGAGCTGGTTACCCCAGCGGTTGTTGATGTTGTTGATCTGATTGCGATCAATGTTGGCCCAAGTGGGACGGTTGTTGATCACCGAGTTGCCAACGTTCACATCGCCGATGTTGATGTTGTTGACGTTGTTGTTGCGGTTCCCAATGTTGGTCCGGTTCCCGACGTTGGTTCGGTCACCGATGTTGGTTCGGTCGCCGATGTTCGTTCGGTCGCCGATGTTCGTACGGTCGCCGATGTTCGTCCGGTCGCCGATGTTCGTTCGATCGCCGATGTTCGTTCGGTCGCCGATGTTGCCACGATCGCCGGGGCGATTGGCGAGATTCGATCCTGGGCCGGAGCCGCCGGGCCGCGAACCGGGATCGGTGGGTCGAAGCGGTTTGTCCATCCCCAGGAAGTCACCGACATCGCCAGCTCCCGGGCGGTTGCCAGCTCCCGGGCGGCTACCAGTGCCCGGGCGGCCAGTTCCGGGCAGACTAGCATTCGGTCGATTCGTTCCCGGCAAATTTGTGCCGGGCCGATTCTGGAGGTTGCCACCAGGCTTTTTGCCCATGTCTCCCCCGAGGCTGGGGACGCTCGGACGTGTGGAGGGACCTTTGCCCAATCCCGTGTCGGGGCGAGCGGCGGGTCGAGTGACGCCACCGGCTCCGGTCGAGGGCTTGAGGCCTCCGCTGGGAAGGTTCGGCCTGGTCTGAGTGGAGGGTCGCGAGGCTCCTGGCCTCGATGCCCCCGGTTGCGACCCGCCGGGAAGGCCGGCTGAGGGACGCGTAGCCGAAGGTCGACTAGCCGACGGAGAGCCGACCGAAGGACGTGACGGGGCTGGTCGAGCGGTCGGTTTGCTGACCGCCGGACGGCTGGCCGATGGACGGCTGGCCGGCGAAGCGCTTGGGTCGGTTCCCACCACCACCAAGGTTTGGTGTGCTCGGTCGGGGCGATCGTGCCGCTCCGCCTCCACTACGACTCGGCGCACTTCGGGCCGCACCGCCACCGCGACTCGCGCCCCCACCACCTCCGCGTCCCTTCATCCCACCAGCCGCGAATACTTCCGCGGTGGCAAAGATCATCAACAGCGCGCTGAGGACCGCAATCCAGTTGTTTCTTGTCATCTTCATGTTCAGGTTCTCTGTTCGCTGTTACTGGGCTTGGGGAGCATCGCTGGCTTCGGTGTTCTCAACCACACGCACGGTCGTGACTGCTTGACCGGTTGGCTGGGGTACCCCTTCGATCTCGTGGCCGATCAACTTCATGGAGATTTCGTCGTCGCCGTTACGCGAGAGTACGAACGTTCCCGAAGCGGCTTGGCCATCGGGCAAAGTTTGCGACGATTTGATCAACCAGTCGTCGCCACTCTTGGACCAGGTCGCATCACCGAATGAACCATCGGAATTGAACGACCAGGATCGAATTTCCCCGCTGCGGGGATCCCATCCAATGACTTGCGTCCCTTCCCGCGAGAGACCGTCCGCGTCCGTGACGGAATAGGATCGCAGCAGGAAATTGCCGTTGGAGGTCCAGCGAAACTCCGTGTCCACGCGTGCGTCGTCCGAAGCGTCGACCCAGCGACCGACGAGCCAGCCAAGCTCTGCCATCGCGTCGCTGACGCTCTCCGGCGTCGCGACCGCGAACTTCCTCGATGGTATCGATCATCCACTTGCCACCTTGCTCCACCAGGACCGCCGAAAAACTCGTTTCGACCGGATCACCATCAGGGGAACTCACCGTGACACTTCCCTCGGCGTTCGCAACATCGGGCTTGATGAACCGCAAGTTTTGAATGCGACCGGAGATGCGATTGCCGGGGCGTTGTTGAAACGCAGTTGGCAATGTCAGCGCGAATCGCGTCGCGACCTTCCGTCCGTTCGCCATTTTCGCGATCGATATGGACGCCGTTTTCAGTCCAAAAGCTCATCACGGTATCGAGCTGTTTGGCGTTGAATGCGTTGGCATAATCGCCAATCATCTTCTTCACCGCCGCTTCATCCGCCGAGGCAGGAACAACGACAGCAAAACCTAACAGCAATCCAAAGAGTAACGAGACACGCATGTGAGATTCTCCTGACGCAAAGTGCCTGAACATGTTGTTGATTTGGGGAGAATGATTGTACGACAAAGGGGAATGAAGATACTAGGACTTGACGCGTGAAAGCGTGCTGGATCGCAAACTCGACGCGTTAGTTGGTCGCCGACCGAACTCGAATGATTCGCTCGCAGGTGCAATTCGAGCCTTCCTCCACCGCACGCACCTGGATCAAATGAGAGCCCTCCGGGAGCGTTGGAGGCAGCATCCCTCGCCACATGTGCGGCGTGGGATGGGGCGCCGGCAGATCAATCCAAGTCCGATTGCTCAATGAGGTTTCGCGATTCTTTTCAGCGACGAAAGCGGGATCGTCAATGGTCACGCGCTCCATCGGCTTCCATTGTCCCTGTCGGCCGACTCGCATCGAGACCTCGGTCATCGGTGAACCGTTGAACACGTTGGCCATCACGACGGTGCCGGCCAACTGGTCTTCTTCGACCGCTTCGGGCGCGTAGATGTTCATTTGGTAGTCCGCTGGCCGGCTCGCCGCTCGGAAGTCGAGTGAGTAGGTCTTGCCGTCGAACTCCATGATGGAATAACCGTTGGGTCCGCCATCGCTCATGGTTGCGTGCGGGATTCCTCGTTCATCCTTATTGCCGCGCCACCAACTACCGCAGACCGTGACGTTGACGATGTGATGATGAGGTTTCGGACCTTGCCAGCCGTCCGCCTTGTCGATCAGCCGATGCTCCATGTAGTGCGTGTGGGCAGAAATCGACACGGTTGCCGGACGCTGTTCAATCAGTCGGTAGAGCTCCTGTCGGTCTTCGACGTCATTGAGTGGAATGTGCATCATCAAGACCACGAGCTGATCTTCGGGAATCAACTCGAGGTCGCGGCGAATGAATTCCATTTGCCGCTTTCCCAGGCCGCCATGAAAGTGGGCCTTCTTTCCGTTCTCGGCTCCGTGCCAAGTCACGTCGTCGAGCACCATGAAGTGAGCGGGCCCGTAGTCGAACGAATAATAGGGCGGACCATAGATCCGCTCAAACGTTTCGTCACTTTGAGCGTCGTCCTTGGCCTCAAAATTCAGATCGTGATTGCCTATCACGTTGTACCAGGGAATTCCAATCAGCGCGATCGCCTGATTGAGTGGCTGTCATCACCGATAGATCGTCAAAGACGATATCGCCGAGAGTCACTCCAAAGGCGGCATCGTGAGCATGTTCGGCAATCACCTGCTCAACGACATCATGCTCGATGTATTCGACTTCGGCCAGATCACGCGGCTGCGGATCTCCAAACATGAGTGCTTTGAACTTGTCCGGTTCGACGCGGCGGCGCAGAGGAAAATCAATCGACTCAGGCAATGGACCCGTTGGATCCACGCCCGCGTATTTGAACAAGACCGGCGAGCCAGCCGGTTTGTGGATGTAATAGAACTGCGGGAGATTGTCATCGCTGAGCGGCGTGACCCAATCGCGCGGCTTGATTACGAAGATGATCTCGTCGTCATCGACGGGAAGTGAATAGTTGCCCTCCGCATCGGTCATCACGATCGACTCGCCGTTGCTGACACGAATCTTGTGCAATGCCGGGCTCGCCGGCATCACGGCGGCGATTGTTGTTCAGGTCCTCGAAGACAACTCCTTTGGCCGTCGCCTCGCCCTGCGAGATGTGATCGCCCGCGGACTCAAGCGGGTCATGGCCCGTCGCGCTGCTCGCCATCGCAAGGATGGCCAACGTACAGAGGGCGAACCATCGACCGCTGGGATGACGGTGGCAGGACGAAGTGAAATCAGCATTCATCGACAGGAGATCCTTTCGGCGGGGCGGCGCCCGCCGCAACAGTTGGAGACCGACTAAGTCTAGTCAGATCGGCAATGGCTCGGAGAGATTGTGAAGCATATCTGAGCTTGCTACTGTAGGTCCGCCTTTCCAAGGCGGACACCCGCAGCCTTGCTGCGTTTCGTGCAAGTCTCGGAGAGGCCGCAGCTTTGCTGCGTTTTTTGCGAGTCTCGGAGAGGTTGTGAAGATATTGGGCTTTCTACTGTAGGTCCGCCTTTCCAAGGCGGACACCCACAGCTTTGCTGCGTTTTTTGCGAGTCTCGGAGAGACTCGCCTACAGTAATGCGCCGCGGTTCCATTTGTTCACAGCCTCGGAGAGACTCGCCTACAGTAATGCACCGCGGATTAATGTGTTCACAGCCTCGGACAGGCTTCTAAGATTCGGGGATGGTCCGGCAGCTAAGTTGTTGGGTGCCATTCTAGCGGTCGCCCGCAAGCCCTCCGGTGCGCTATTCAAAGAGGAACACCGGACGGCTCGCGGGCTGTTGATTTTGTAACCCGCCGCGTAAGCAAGGAACAACAACCGTCCACTCGCTCACGCTTTTCGGGTTAGGATTCCGGCGCTGCGTGCGAAAACACGAATAAATCAACAGCCCGCTCGCGCCGTGCCGCTAGAAAATCCAGCATGGCGCTCACGCAAACCGCTCCGCGCCCCACAGCTCGTTTCGACTCGGCGGCACCAGTCCCGGCTGGTTCGGGTTGCGGTAAAGCAGCTCCTGCACCAGGTCCTGAGAGCGATCGAGCGGATGCGATTCAAAGTGCCAGCCACCATGTTGGGGCACGAGCTCCTCGTGATACGGCCAGGGATCAAACGGTTGGTAGCCCAACGCATCGATCAGCTTGGACGAATCGAGCGTCACATTCCCGGCTCGCGGCGGCATCGGGCCGGCGTCCATCCGTGGGCAACCCTTGAGGAGTTCAGGACGATAGCCACCGACCACGTTGACGATCTGTGCGATCTGAAACAGGCTCAACTCGCGTGGTCCACCGGCGTGGTAGGTGCCGTTGATCGGCCTGGTCAGCAACTCATGAAAGAGTCGATTCATGCAATCGGTGTACTTCGGTGTTCGCACTTCGTCGAAGTAGAGCGTGGCCGGTTTCTGCTGTTTGAACCGCGACGCGATCCAATCGATGGCTCCGGCGTGTCCGTTGAAGCTGATGCCCATCGGCAACGAAATCCGCAGCGTGCAGGCGTCTGGAAGTTGGCGTGCCACGATACATTCCGCTTCGACCATCTTGGCTCCGTAGACGGTGACCGGATCGGTTGGATCGGTCTCCACGTATTTCCCGTCTTTGCGACCGGCGAAAACCAGATCGATCGAGAGATGGATGACACGAGCGCCGCGTTTCTCGGCGATCCGCATGATGTTCGCCGTGCCGACCACGTTCACGCGATGAGCCATTTCCGGATCCAGCTCACAGGACTTCAGGCGGCAGCTTCCCGCCGAGTTCAGCACGCTGGCGAAACGGTATTCATCCCATAGCCGCCGCAAGGAGTTGGGGTCCTCGACGTCGCAAGCAACGATCCCGTCCCCCCTGAGTGGCCACATGGAAGACTGGCGGACCCCCACCACGCTTTCACCGTAGAGCGAGCGAAAGTAGTGGAAGGCGTTGTACCCGGGGACACCGGCGATGCCCGTGATCAGCATTGGCAGGGGAGGTTGCTTCATGGCGAGTGATTCTCCCCAAAACTGGCTCGGCGTCGACCGGTGTCCGGCGGAGACCGAAGGCATGACTGGTGCAATCGGGCTAAATGGAAGAGGGGACGACCGAGCCCATCGCTGGCCCGGCATGTTTTTGCGAAGCGAGGGACCTCCGTGACGTATGGGTTGAATGAAGAATCCCGATTTTCGCAGGTATCTGACCATGAACGCCCCCAAACCGAATCGCTCTCGAGATAACGACCGCCGAAAAGAACGACGTTACAAGACCAGTGACGACCAACGGCTGCACTGCCGCACCTCCGTCGACGAGCCGGGCCAGGATCAGATTTGGGAGGGCACGACCGTCGACATCTCCCCCTCCGGAATGCGTTTGCTAACCGAAGGGGATTTTCAGGTCGGCCAACCGATCTGGACCGAGCTGAAGACCACCCGGTCGCATGGCATTTACCGAGGGAACGTTCGCCGAATCGAGCCTTGGGTGGGTGGACAGCTGATTCTTGGCTGTAGCCTCCGCGACACCATTCCTAACGAAGTGCTGCAAGAGCTTGCCGGCGAGGGAATCATCAATCGTCGCGCTGATGGGCGGTTCAGCATTGCTGTGCCAGCCACGATCAGCTGGCCGTTGAGTCCCGGAGAAATTGCTGCCGAAATCCAGGACTATTCATCCGCGGGCATGAAGCTGCATTCCCAGGAAAGAATTCTTAGAGAACGTGCGACTTCGCATTCGATTCGAAGCCGGCGGCCAGGAGGTGACCTTGGAAGCGAAGTCGATCTGGAGTCACCAAGCCGACCATGGCTGGATCACAGGTGTGGGCCTTGTCGAGCGTGACGCGCCAACGATCGTCGCCGAGTCGCTTGGTAAGGAAGATCAATCGGAGAGCGAAGCTTCCTCGAAGAGCAGCCTTGGGACGTCGCGACAGGTGTTCACGCTGGCTGCTTTCCTCGCCCTGTTCGGTTACCTGGTCTTGGCGTCGCTTTGATTCAGCCGATCAGCTCTGCTCGCGTCGACGCGTTCGACGCGAACCGGGATCGGGTTGCCAACCAGGTCAGGACAACACCAACGACGACGATCGCCCCTGTGGTGACGAGCCAGAGCGGCGGCAAATGGGCCTGGTTATCGAAACCTTCGCCCAGGAACGTCAGTTTGTCGGCGTAGTAAAGCACCAGGTTCAACAGGCCATTGTGCACGAAGTGGATGACCATACCAGGCAGCACGCTGCCACTTCGGTAGGCAACCCAGCCGATGATCAATCCCATCAGCGTTGATGGAATGAAGCGCTCGACGAGCAAGACGCTGCCGGTCAACACGTGGAACAATCCAAACAGGACGGCCGTGACCAGGATTGTACGTCGCGGAGTGAATACATCTTGCAGCGCAGAGAACAGGTAGCCGCGGAAGCACAGCTCTTCGATCACAGCCGGCGTTAATGCAAACACGGCAAGCAGCAATAGCGGCGACGCTTCCCGCATCTTGTTGATCATTTGCCTCGCGTTGCTGATCTGGTCCTCTCCCAGCCCACCGATCCCCGCCGCATCGGCAAACACGAACGCTTCGTGAGCCATCGCCCAGCTTCCCAAACCGAGCAAGATCGCGCCGAGATAGCAGATCAGGTTGGCTCGATGGATTCGGTAAGTGCTGAGCAAACGATTGCGGCCAAGATAGGCTGCCAGCAGCGGAACCATTCCAAATGTGAAGATCAAAGCGGCGGCGTTGAACAGCAGTTGCGCCTCGACCGGCACCGCTTCCTTGAAATGCTGCAAGAACTTCATCAGCCCGTTGGAGACAACGAAGTAAATCGGCACCAGCAAGGCCAACATCATTGCGGCAGATTGAGGACTCGGGTGTGACGATGGCTCTCGAGGTCGTCGCAACATCGAGCCGATGGACTTCTCACTTGTTCGAGTCACTGCGTCGCTGCCGAAGAGCTTGGCCGCGATCGAAAGGGCGGCGGCCGCGTAGGCAACGGTACTGAGAACCGCCGCCAAGGCACCGGTCGGATCCACCGTTCCGGACAGCAGATCACGGGCCAAGAGCACGATGTTGACCAGAGGCACAATCGCCATCGCTCCCGACAACGTCGCCCCCGGCATCAACGACAACATGGCGGGCGTCAGCGACAGCAGCATGACGGGAATCAAGTAGGCCTGAGCCTCTTTGAACGACTTGGCAAAGCTGGTCAGGGAAAGCAGCAACGCGGAGAAAAAACCGCTGAACAAAATCAACAGTCCCAAGATCCTCAAGATCGAAATCCAGGGAAACCCCGCATCTCCCGAGAGCATCCCGAGCAGACCGCTGGCCCACAAAGTCGTGAACATCGCCACCAGATTCGCCAGCGCCGTAAACAGAGCGACAATCACCACGGCGAAATACTTGGCCAGCAGGACGTATGCGCGGGGCACCGGGGAGGCCATCACCGCTTCCATCGTGCCACGCTCCCGTTCGCCTGCCGTGAGGTCGATTGCGGGATAGACCGCACCGGTGATCGTCATCAGCACGAGTACCAGCGGGACGATCGTGGCAAGCATGTCGCCTTTCCTTGCCTCGCCCACATCTTCGACCTGCACCAACAACGGCGGTGGGTAACCCGGCAGCGCGTTGCGGATCACAATCTGGGCTTCGGCCAGTGTCAACCACTGCAATCGTTCCACCAGCACACGTCTCGCCGCCTCGCTCGTCACGTCACCGCGATAGGCATAGAGGGTCACGATCGGCGTTCGAGATCCTAGTCGCTCGATGCGGACACCAATGTCGACCTCATTTCGTGCGACCGCTTCTTCTGCGGTGCCTTGCTCCAATACCTTCAACAGAAAGTTCGCCACGTTGTCGCCGCTGCTGCGAAGAATCGCCTCGGGTGGCACCTGCGCGGATCACCCAGCCACTGCTCCAGCAGCTTCGCCTCCGCATCGGAGGCGACGCAAACGGTGAATCCCTTGCGACGCCGCCCCGGAAGAAAGCAGGAAACGATTGAGCGCCATGCTCAGAATCGGATAGACCAACAACGGCATCAGCAGCAAAGTCACGATCGTGCGTCGATCGCGAATCGTTTCCTTCAGCTCCTTTTGGAACAGCCGCAGCAATCGGCTCCAGGGAAGTCGACGGTGGTGGCGTCGCGGCGCTTGATGGCTCGCCTGTTGATCCACCCGTTGCCGCAGAGGCTGTTGCCTCGGTGGCTGCTCGGTTGGCAGGTTCGGGGATGCATCGGTCACGTCATCATCCCCGCATCAAATCGACGAACATTTCCACCAGGTGCTCACGACCGGTCGAAGCACGCAGTTCCTCCATGCTGCCCTCGTAGGTCAATCGACCTTGATGCAGCAGCCCGAATCGATCGCAAAGCCGCTCGGCCTCGTCCAAGCGATGAGTGCAAACCACCACCGCCTTGCCGAGGTCGCGAAGATGATTGATGTAGTCGAAAATCGTTTGCACGCCCACCACATCCAAACCCCGGGTCGGTTCGTCGAGCAGCATCACGGGCGGATCGTGAATCAAGCCGCGAACCGAAGTCACACGCTGTCGCTGGCCGGTGCTCAACGTCCCAGCGCGGCGATCAAGTAGATTCGTGATCCCCATCAGCTCGGCCAGTTCCTCACAACGACCTTCGGCGACATCGGGATCGACCGCGTAGAGATCGCCAAAATAAAGCAGCATCTCGCGAACGCTCAGCCACGGATACACGCCATCGTTGGCGGAGACAAAGCCGAGCCGCGCCTTGACTGCGATCGGGTCGTCCGCCGTCCGGACGCCATCCACCTCCGCATAGCCCGAATCGGGTACCAACAAACCGAGAATCATTCGCAGCGTGGTCGTTTTGCCCGCCCCGTTGGGTCCGAGCAGTCCATAGACCTCACGCGCAGTCGACTTGAAACGAAAGATGATCGACAGCGCAAAGCATGCCTTCCTCGAGAGGAAACGTCTTCGTCAGCGATTCAACGATCAGCATGCTTGGTCGATTCAGTCGGGCTCGTCGGCGGTCGGTGTCGCGGCTGCAATGTCGGGTGCTACGCCAGCGAGGCTCGAGAAGATCTTAACAAGTGGGCAAACTCAGCAGATTTCTGAGCGAAGACGTGCTCGGGAATCGCATGGATTAGCGATCGTCGATCGGACCTTGCTCAAAGTCGGTGGCATCGACCCAGCCCGCTCTGACGCTACCCGGATCGGCGAGGATATTTTTCGTAAAATCCCTGCTCGGCGCGATTCGCATAAGGATACCCATCGAAGATTTCGCCGTTGCCCAGGATTCTTGGATCCCCCTCGGCACGCAATTCATCTTCCATTTGACGGATCAACTCGGCCTGCAACTCGGCGTAACGGGGCTCACCCGCGAGGTTGGTCATGCAATCTCGATCGGTGTCGACATTGAACATCTCCAGCGATGGTCGCTTGCCAAAGGCCAGTTTCCAGGCCGTCGTCATCCTTTCCCTGGCGTCGGTCGTTCAAGATCTGCGTCTTGGTTGGGCTGCCGTCGGTGTTCAGATAACCCGTTTCCGGATTTCCGGCAGGCCAACGTGAAACCTCGAAATTGCGAATCAGCAAAAACGAATCGCGAAGGATGCCACGAATCGGATAGCCGACGTCGCCTGGTCGCCCAATGTCGTGCCGTTCCTTGCCGATCAGCACGTACTCGCGATGCGGCTTGGTCAGGGCATTACGAAAGACGGGCAGAAGCGAAACACCTGGACTCTCCGCCATTCCGCTGGTCTCCCAAGGAATACCGGCCGCCTCGAGATAGGTGGGTGCAAAGTCGATAAACGAAACCAGGTCATTGACGGTGCGACCCGGTGATCGAATGCCATTTCGCCACATGATCGCGAGCGGTAGATGATTGCTCAGCTCGTACTCCTGCCCTTTGACGCGGGGAAACGGCATGCCGTTGTCGCTGGTGACAACAATCAACGTGTTGTCCAGCTTGCCACGGCGCTGCAGCTCATCGAGCATCCGACCGAGGTGCCCGTCGAAGTGCTCGATCTCGAGCGCGTAGTCGAGCATGTCGTTACGGACCACCTCGTTGTCGGGCCAGAAGGAGGGGACGGCATCGATTTGATCAATCGACTTTCCGCCGATCTTCGCACCGCTCTTGAATTCGTAACGACGGTGCGGTTCGGTGGCGCCGTACCAGAAACAGAACGGCTGATCGTCGCTGACCGAATCGAGGAAGTCGGTAAAGTTGGCAGCGTAATCATTGCGACTGATCGCCGGGGTCGGCGGCTTGGCCTGCTTCGATGCATAAGGAAGTCCCGCCATCTGTCTCGGTTTGCCCTCGGAGTCAACGGCGACACCAGGTGCCCAACCTTTTCCCGTCATACCCGTCGCGTATCCGTGCTTGCCCAAGACTTCGACGTAGCTCGGGAACTTTGTCGGAAAGTAGCACCAATGGTTGGCGGCTTCTTCCAACTGCCACGAGTTGCGACCGGTCAACAGGCAGGCTCGCGACGGTGCGCATTTGGCATTGGGCGTGTAACAACGCGTGAACAGCAGTCCCTCGCGCGCCACGCGGTCAAACGCAGGCGTCTCCACCCACGTCGTTCCGTAGGCACCGGCATGCGGAAAGGACTGATCGTCGGAAATCGCAAACAGAATATTGGGGCGATCGTCGGCCACTGCGGAGACCTGAGACCAAGCAGAGCAAGACAAAAACACAGCAACGCATGACAAACGAAGCCTCGCCAAGAGAAAACGATCAACCGGGAACCCATGGTTTTACCAGATTCCCAAAGCCCCTCGCCCCCTCGCCCCTCGCCCCTCGCCCCCTCGCCCCTCGCCCCTCGCCACTCGCCACTCGCCCACTCGCCCACTCGCCCACTCGCCCACTCGCCCACTCGCCCACTCGCCCACTCGCCCACTAGCCACTAGCCACTAGCCACTAGCCACTAGCCACTAGCCACTAGCCACTAGCCACTCGCCCACTCGCCACTGCCCTACTGCCCCACTGCCCCACTGCCCCACTGCCCCACTGCCCTACCGCCATCGGCAACCGACAAACACCCCATTGCCCGCAATTCTCATCGACCGCCACCTCGATCCACGAAAGGTGATCGCCGAATTTCTCGCGGGTGCGTTCCATCACCCGCTCGGCAATCACCCGCGCGATTTCTTCGGCGGTCGTGTTGATCACCGGTAGGATCACGCAATCTTCGTTGGGAAACACCCATCTTCGGTCGCGAAAGGTCGCGGTGGTTTCTCGATCATCGCTCTCAACGCGAATCTCGGCATGGTCTCGCGGCAGAATCACATGATGATCCAACGCCGTGGTCTCGGCCAACACGGCGTCACGGAGTGCGATGAAATCCACAACGTAGCGGTTCTCATCCAGCGGCCCTTCGACGCTGGCACGCACTCCATAGTTGTGTCCATGGATGCGTTCGCAGATGTCACCAGCAAACGTGATGAAGTGAGCTGCGGAAAAGACAAACTGCTGTTTCGTCACGTCGACGCGGTAGAGGCCCTGAGTCATGGTTGATCCTGATCGATGTTTTGTTCGGGTTCACGGATCACCGAAGTCCGCAATAGAAGATAAAGTCCAGCCGCAATCAAATCCGCGGTCGTTCCCGGATTCAACTTGTGATCGGGACCGCGAAGCGAGGCATCGAGTCGTTCCACGCTCGGACGATCATGCCAGGCGACGGATCGCGCCAGAGACTGCACCTGCGCCGCTGCGTCCAAGCCATTCTTACGTGCGATCAAGCTGTCGGGCGCCAAACCGAGCAATTGCACGTGGGCTCGGCAGATTCCCTGGAGCACGTCGCCGCACTCAACAATCGACTCGTGCAACAACGGCGCGACGAGATCAACCACCTCCACGAAGCCTGTCGTGTACTGGCGGGCAATTCGATCGCGGTCGGCAGCCAACGACATCGCCTGCAAGAGGTCAATCGTTGAGTGGGTCGCATGCACATCCAGTTCGTCGACCGTCCCCAATCCACCAGCTGACGCGGAGGCAATCGCTCGAAACACGTTCTGGCCGTCCACGTCGTCCATCTGCTGGAGGCACTGAGAAATCGCCTCTTTCCAGATCGCCGGCGTGCGACGGGAAACCTGGTCGGCGCTCAGCAAACGGTCCGCTGCGACCAGCGGCCCAAGCAACAAGACGATGCCAAGGTTGACGTTGGACTGACATCGTGAGGCGGTCAACATGACCGCCTCCAGCATGCACTGGCTGACGCGGTCCGCTCGACTGAAACAGTCCGCGGTGATCTCCGCCGCTTGGACGAAATCGAGGTAGTTGAGGTTGGGAAACGAGCGACCGGGGAAGACATTGCCAGGTTTGGGTGCTGTCGCCTCGAGCAGGCAAGCCCAGCGAACGGCATCGGCCGGCGTGCGGACCAGAGGATCAAACCAACGCAATGGATCAGTCATCGTCGTCACGTTCAACCGATCGCGCTCGAGTCACCCAAAAAGTCGGCGATCGCTGCAAGTGTCTCTTCCGGCGCATCTTCGATGACGTAGTGACCGGCATCGGCGATCTCAACGCTTCGCGCCGCTGGCCAGGCCTGTTGAAAGCGACGCAAACACTCGGGGCGGAAGCACCAATCCTGCATTCCCCAGACCAAGAGTGAAGGGAAACCGGCGAGACTGGGAAGCCGCGATTCCAACTCGGCGAGCGTTCCGATAGGTGGGATGCTGCTTGGTCATCGGGATGTCACGCACAAACGCATCGATGGCCACGCGATGAGTCCAGTTGTCATAGGGAGCCAACAAGTCCCCGCGCCACGTCGGGCGACATCGCCTGGCGCGACATCGCCATGGGAACGGCGGCCCGGGCGAACAGATTCAATCCCCGCACCCCCAACGTGCCCAACAAGGGAATGCGACAGGCAGCAATCCGCCACGGCACGTAGGGCGGCGGAAACGCGCCGGTGTTGAGCAAGATGATTCGCTCCAGAACGTCTTGCCGCTCCAGCATCGAAGCCAAACCAATCGCCCCGCCCCAATCGTGCGCCAACAACGTGATTCGCTGTAACTCGAGATGATCGATCAGTGCAATCAAGTTGTCGCGATGGGAGGCGAGGCTGTAATCGAACTGGTCGCGCGGCGGCTTGTCGCTCCGCCCGCATCCGATGTGATCGACGGCAACGACACGGCGCGACGACGAAAATCGCTCGATCACCCGACGCCAGTAAAAACTCCAAGTTGGATTGCCGTGGACGCACAAAATCGTCTCACTTCCGCTGCCGACATCGAGATAGCGCAGCTGGTGCCGCCCCACCGCCATTTGGCCGGACGGTACGGGAGCAGGTCGGAGGCGATCGGTTTCAACATCACCGAAGTTTGGCTGATCGCTGCGGGAAGGGAAAGGAGAGAAGAGGGCGGTGGGGAGTGGGGAAGAAGGCAGTGGGGCAGTGGGGCAGTTGGGCAGTGGGCAGTGGGTTGTGAGGCAGTGGGTTGTGCCGGGAGGTCGGTGAGAGAAATCGTGAAGATTGCAGTGATGGTTGCCAAGATTGTGGGGTAGGATGCGAATCCCCTGCTGTCACTCTTTTGGGAAGGTAAGCAAGATGGATTGGCGAATGTTCTTTTTGAATCCCGCGGTGGTCTGGGTGCTGATCCCGATTGCTGCGATCCTGACTGAGCGGAATTCAGGCGCTGGCGAAAATGTACTTCACCCACCAGGAACGCATCGCCATGATCGAACAGGGGATTCACCCTGACGAGGGTCGCGCTACAAAAACAGCATCGACTCGCTCCGACTGGTGCTGAACGTACGTCGGCCTTTCCAGGCGTGGACTCGGAAAAACCAGGTCAGGCTGGAAAGCCTAACGTACCCCTGGCTGACACGGCCACTCGGCTCAAGCGAAGACCGAAACGAATGCATAAGCGGCGATCGCGGCCATCGCGGCCCACCGCGCGAACACTCCGAGTGGCTGTCGGATGCGGACCCAGTTGGACGGCACGAACAGCCGAAGCTCACCCGAGGCATCAAGGTCGCTGGCCGTCGACATGACAGTTGTGTTGTGATCAGGTTGGCTTAGCCGAAGCGTGGGAAACAGGAACGACCAGGCAGCAAAAGCGAAGGCGACCACGACCCCAATCGCCGGTGAGATCATGATGGCACGGACCGGCTTGCGTCCCGCCTCGAGCGGACCGAAGACGATCGGCGGTGGAACCTCGAGTGCTTTGCGGCTACGGCGAATCTCCTGGACCTTCGCGATCTCGGTGCGAGCCTGCTGACCAAAATTCACCCAATACTCGTGCTGAGACGCTCGCACGCCTTCGCCGATTTCGAGTGCTACCTGTGCATCCTCACTCGACCGCTTGGATTCATGGCGAAAGGCGACAGATCGGATCGGGTTGGACGAAGGCTTGGGGGCCGATTCCGTCCTCTCCGCGTAGAAATCGGCCAGTTCCGCCCGCCACTCGGCCACCGCCAAACGGGTTTCCTGGCCAGCCTTGGCCCACTTTTCCAGGGCCAGCCGTAGCTTCGCCAGCGTTGGATCGTTTTCTGGCAGCGAATACTGCCGCAGCGATCCGCTCGGCTCGCGCAACTGAACCAATTGCCGAGGTTGCGTCTCTGGCCACTTTGATAGCACGATAACGGCGACGGAAAACGCAACCAGCAGGAAGTCGTGAGCCGGCATGCGACGGTTCGTCGCAATCATGCGTTTCTCCTGACAGGTTTTCCGGAAGTGGCGGCGGTTGCCGGTCGGCGAAAAGGGGTCAGACACCAAAAATGCGAAGCAGCCTCCGGGCCGTTCCGGTTTTTGGTGTCTGACACCTTTTCGCTCGCAACCGTAAAACGAAATGCTGACAAACCACCAGTCCATTTGGACCGACTAGCCCATTCTTGACGTCCAGTCCCTTTGTATCGGCCTTTCGCGCTTTCATCGACCAGTCCATTTGTAGCGGTTCTAACAACATGTTTCAGATCAAGATCTGCGGCGTACGGCGGGTACAAGACATCCATGCGGTGGCTGATTGCGGGGCCGATGCGATCGGGCTGAACTTTTTTCCGGGCAGCATTCGCTTTATCGATCCGAGCTCGCCGGATGCCGCCGAGCTGTCAAAAGTGGGCTCGGACCGGGGGCTGCTGCGCGTGGGCGTATTCGTCAACGAGTCACCCGAGGCGATCGCCCGCGTCGTCGATCAGATCGAAATTGACGTCGTTCAACTTCATGGGGATGAGTCGATTGACGACGCCGAAGCACTAGCGGGAGCCTATGGATTTCGCGTGATCCGGGCGATCAAACTGCCGACCGGCCCGCTGGAACCAGCAAGCATCGAAGCTGCTGCCAGGCCTTGGATCGACATCGGCTGCCATCCACTGCTGGACGCCGACGCCGGCGCGGCGCACGGAGGCAGCGGGAAAACGCTGGACTGGAACTCGATTCGCCACTGGAGTGACGCCAATCCGCAGACCGCCTTCACCCTCGCCGGCGGCTTGAACCCGGGGAACGTCGCCGAAGCGATCACGGAATCGGGGACCAAGAGCGTCGATACCGCCAGCGGGGTCGAGCAACCCCGCGGAGAGAAGCAGCGAGATCTGATCGATGCCTTCGTCCGCGCCTGCCATGCCGCGGGATGCGGCCCGAAACAATAACCTGCCCCACTGTCAGATCAGCTTCCCCACTGCCGCACTGCACTGCCGAGTGCTCATCCAGCTCACGCCCACTGACTGCCCCACTGCCCCACTGCCCCACTGCCCCACTGCCTCACTGCCTCACTGCCTCACTGCTCGCTGTTCGGCCATGCCTCACTGCCTCACTGCCTCACTGCCTCACTGCCTCACTGCCCCACTGCCCCACTGCCCCGATCTCGCTTCTCGCTTCTCGCTTCTCGCTTCTCGCTTCTCGCTTCTCGCTTCCCGCCCCAAAAGACCCCCTTAGAAAATCCAGGAATCTATTTATCATGAGTGCTCTGCCTGAATCTCCTTGCGGTTAAACCGTGGATGATTCAGATGTCCCCCCGAAGTGCGTTCGGGGGCTTGCGGACCAGCGGGAGTCCCCGTGTTGGGTCCTCAAACCCTTGGACGCGCATCGAGTCTCATTTTTCCCGTTTCAAAGAGAGAAAACACGTGTCGCAAGTCCAAACCGACCGCCTGCCCTACAAGGTCAAGGACATCAAGCTGGCTGAATTTGGCCGCAAAGAAATCGAGCTGGCCGAGAACGAAATGCCAGGCCTGATGGCCCTCCGCCGCAAGTATGGCAAGGAAAAACCGCTGACCGGTGCCCGGATCGCCGGATGCCTTCACATGACCATCCAGACCGCCGTGCTGATTGAGACGCTGGTCGAGCTCGGTGCCGAAGTGACCTGGAGCAGCTGCAATATCTTCAGCACGCAGGACCATGCCGCCGCCGCGGTCGCGGCCGCTGGAATCCCGGTTTATGCCTGGAAGGGAGAGACCGAGGAAGAGTTCGATTGGTGCATCGAGCAAACGCTCCAATTTCCCTCGGGCAAGCCGCTGAACATGATCCTGGACGACGGCGGCGACCTGACCGCGATGGTCCATGAGCGTTATCCGGAGCTGTTGGCCGACATCTACGGGATCAGCGAAGAGACCACCGCCGGGATCCACCGCCTGGAAGTGCTCAACAAGACCGGCAAGCTTCAGGTCCCCGCGTTCAACGTCAACGATAGCGCCACCAAGAGCAAGTTTGACAACCTGTACGGCTGTCGTGAGTCGCTGGCGGACGGCGTCAAACGGGCCACCGACGTGATGCTTGCTGGCAAGGTCGCGGTCGTCTGCGGTTACGGCGACGTGGGCAAGGGATGCGCCGCCAGCCTGAAGAGCTACGGCTGCCGAGTGATCGTCACCGAGATCGACCCGATCAATGCGTTGCAAGCCGCGATGGAAGGCTACGAAGTGGTCACCATGGAAGATGCCTGCAAGGAAGGTCGACTGTTCGTGACCACGACCGGCAACAAGGACATCATCCTTGGCCAGCACATCAAAGAGATGCCCAACGATGCGATTCTCTGCAACATCGGGCACTTCGATACCGAGATCGACGTGGCCTGGCTGGAGAAGCAAGTCGCCGATGGTGCTGCCACGAAGGATGAGATCAAGGCTGCCGACATCGGTGCGGTCGACCGCTACACGTTCAAGGATACCGGTCGCAGCGTGATCATCCTGGCCAAGGGACGGCTCGTGAACTTGGGCTGTGCCACCGGTCACCCAAGCTTCGTGATGAGCACTTCGTTCACCAACCAGGTGCTGGCACAGATGGAGCTCTGGAACAACCGCAACACCGGTGCTTACGAGGTCAAGGTCTACATGTTGCCCAAGAAACTCGACGAGGAAGTCGCTCGACTGCACCTCGCTCAGTTGGGGGTCAAGCTGACCGTGCTCACGCAGGAACAGGCAGACTACCTCGGTGTCCCGGTCGAAGGTCCCTACAAGCCGGATCACTACCGCTACTAGGTCGCCATCCATTCGGGAAGCAAAGTCAGCCTGGAAAGGCCAGCGTACGTTAGGCTTTCCAGCCTGACCTCTTTTCCGAAGCTGCTCCAGCCATCTCGCAGTTCCCGCTGTCATCAATCCGAGCCGAAGTCTTCGGCTCGGATTTTCTTTTGCGCCATCGCATCGGTTTGCTGCCGTGTGAAACACGCAGCCGCACTCCCCATGTGGTTTTACTAGGTTCGCCTCCCACTCCGCGCCGTCGGCACATTGGCGTAATATCTTCGCCTTGCTTTGACATTTTCCCCGAAAACATGGCAACCGTTCAAAATGCCACATATCGCCCCGTTCGCTGCCTTGCGCTACAACCTCGACCACGTCGGCTCGCTTTCGGACGTGATCGCGCCTCCCTACGACGTGATCGACCCTGAGCTGCAGGATCAACTTTACAAACGACATCCCGCCAACGTCATTCGCATCATCCTGAACCGGGTCGAGCCGGGCGACGCAGGGGATGAACGTTACGCACGCGCGGCAAAATTCGTTGAGCAATGGAAACAGCGAAGGGGTGCTCAAGCAAGAGGATCGCCCTGCCTATTACGTCTACCACCAACAGTTCGAGCACGACGGCAAGACGGTCAATCGCCGTGGATTCATGGGGCGAGTTCGCTTGCAGCCCTTCGGCGAAGGCAACATCTACCCGCACGAAGAGACGCATCCCAAAGCGAAGGTCGACCGGCTGAAGCTGACGACCGCGACGCGGCAGAACAACAGTCAGATCTTTGGGCTCTATCCCGATCCCGACAACGAGATCATCGAGCTGCTGGACAAAGCTTGTCAGGGCGTCGAACCGATCGAGGCGACCGATCATCTGGGAGTCCGGCACATCCTCTGGCCGATGACCGACGACGCGGTGATTGCCCAAGTCAGCGAGTTGATGCAGGACAGACCGATGTTCGTCGCCGACGGCCACCATCGCTACGAGACGGCCTGCAACTACAAGGCTCAGCTGATCGAACAGCAGGGTGAGCTCCCCGCAGACCATCCCGCCAACTTTGTGATGACGATGCTGGTGGGGATGAGCGACCCCGGAATGATCGTCCTGCCAACGCATCGTCTGCTGCGAGGTACGCCACGATTTAGCTCCGCACAAATCGTTGATCTGCTCGGCGACGCCTTCGATTGCAAAGTCGTCGCGGGTGGTCTCGAGGCGGCCGAGGCGGTCTGGTCGGAAATGGAAGCCGCGGACGAGCAAGGGCTGATCGGTCTCTACGCCACGGCGGACGAATCCTGGGTGATTGCCCGAGCCACCGCAGGCGCGGAAAAGAAGATGAAGCGTTTGGCCGAACAGCAAAGCGACGATTGGCGAGGATTGGGCGTGAGCCTCTTGCATCGGCTGGTGATCGATGACTTGCTCGGTTGCAAGGGCCATCCCAAGCCAACGTATGTGCATGACGTCGGCGAGCTGATTGAGGGGATGCGAGGGGAAGGCAGCCAGGCGGAGAGTGACAGCGACGAACCCTACACGCTGGCCGCCCTGGTCATGCCGGCCAAGCTGGAGCATGTCGAAGCGATCAGCCTGCACAAAGAGCGGATGCCGGCCAAGAGCACTTACTTCTACCCCAAGCTGCTAAGTGGATTGACGTTCAATCCCTTGGCGTAGCAGCAGTTCGCCCGGCTCGGCTCGGCAACACGTGCTCATTCGTGCTCGTAGCGCACGTGCCGGTTGACCGCGGGACGGAGTCTGAGCCGCGTGCCGGCACGAGCAGGCAGTCGGCAGCCGAAGGTCGCGCGAGCAACCGCCGATACGCCAAATCGCTGCCGGCCGTGTCAAGAGCAGTTTCTTGTGAAACCAGTCTTGTTTCACCGAGCGGGATTCCCCTACTTTCCCATTCGGACGGGCGATCCATGTAAAGATCGCCAGAAGATCGCTTTCTCTTTAGAGAGCATCCCCTGTGGGAAGGATTCTTTGCGTGGTTAACCAGAAGGGAGGCGTGGGCAAGACAACCACCGCCGTCAACCTCTCTGCCGCACTCGCCTTGGCTGGCCAGCGAACGCTGTTGCTGGACATGGACCCGCAGTGCAACGCCACAACCTCGCTGGGAATCGAGCCCACCGACGGTCACGCCCTGATCAGCGAGGATTCGCTGCTGGAGCACATGGTTGCCAGCAAGCTGGAAGGCTTGTCCGTGGTGCCGGGAAGCCGAACCTTTCACGATGTCGACAAGCTGGCGGCCGCCGGACAAAGCGAAGCGATTCGCGTTCGTCACCACCTGGACACGGTGATGGAGGATTTCGACTTCGTCCTGATCGACTGCCCCCCCAGTATTGGCGCCCTTACCCAAACTGCGCTGACTGCCAGCACGGAAGTGCTGATGCCAATCCAATGCGAATACTTCGCCATGGAAGGGCTGACTCAACTCATTCAAACCATCAAGAAGGTGATCATCGCGACAGACGGGCGGCTGACCTTCGGCGGAATCCTGCTGACGATGTACGATCCGTTCCTGGAGCTGACCCGCGAAGTCGACGAAGAAGTTCGCGATTTTTTCGGTGACATCGTATTTGATAGCGTTGTGCCTCGGGACGTCTCGCTGAGCGAAGCGCCCAGTCACGGCAAATCCGTGTTCCAATACGCACCGCGTTCACGTGGTGCCTTCGCCTACACCCAGCTGTGCATGGAGGTGCTTCAGCGTGACTAATACTGCAACAACCAAGGATCGACGATTGGGCAAAGGGCTTGCCGCATTGCTCGGGACGCCGTTGGATGAGCATGGCAATCCAGTCGAGAGCCCTGCTCACAGCAGCGGTATTGAAACGCTGGAGTTGCCGGTCAACGAGATCGAGAACAATCCGTTCCAGCCACGTCGCGACTTCAATCATGACGAGATCGCGTCGCTCGCCGAAAGCATCAAGAATCATCAACAGCTTCAACCAGTCCTGGTCCGCGTCGTCAACGGCAAGTACCAACTGATCAGCGGTGAGCGTCGTCTTCGTGCGACGATCCATGCTGGGCTGAAAACGATTCGCGCCGAGGTCCGAGAGGCAGACGATCGCTTGGTGGCCGAATTGGCCATCATCGAGAACTTGCAGCGAAAGGATTTGAATCCGATCGAAAAGGCACTTTCGTTCAAACGCTACATCGATGAGCACAAGTGCAAACAAGACGATCTCGCACGTCGGCTGAGCATCGACCGTAGCACGATTGCGAACCTGATGCGGCTACTCGAATTGCCTCAGCAGATTCTCGATTGGCTGACCGCTGGCGAAGTCAGCGCCGGTCACGCGCGGGCACTGCTGCCGATCGGAGACGAGGAGATTCAGATCCGCACCGCCCAACGGATCATGGAGGAGCGATGGAGCGTCCGGGCGACCGAAGGCTTTGTCTCTGACCTGCTCAAGACGGAGGAGGACGAGGAGACCGGCAAGAAGGTGGTCAACGCGACTCGCCAACGTCGACGCCAGGTCTCGCCTCAAATCGAAGCGATGCAGCAGGAGATGCGAATGGTTTTCGGGACCAAGGTGGAGATCAAAAGCTCCGCTCGCGGTCGAGGAAAGATCACCATTCACTTCACCGATGCTGACGAGTTCGAGCGACTGCGTGAGATCCTGTCCGATGCCGCCCGACCTCGCTTGAAGGTAGCCGGCTAGGGATCGCAAGATTCAAGAAGGGTCAGCCTGGAAAGGCCAACGTACGTTAGGCTTTCTAGCCTGACCCTGCTCTGCTAGGGCATCGTCAAATCTAAACATGGGGGTGACGTCGATCGGCGAAAAGGGGTCAGACACCAAAAATGCGAAGCACCCTTCGGGCCGTTCCGGTTTTTGGTGTCTGACCCCTTTTCGCCAGCAACCCTTAAATTCAATGCTGACGCTGCACTAGGGCCAAACCTGTTCAGAATTGGCTTCTCGTTCACTTTCTTTCTTTAGCCGGTAACCGCAGACGCCAGCGTTTTCGTGGTCGTCTCGCATTTTTGCGACGCCTTCGGCCACCGGTTAAACGAAGATTCAACGGCATGGCTCCTCAGGCCAAGTCTCCCCCCAAACCGCCGCCGGTTTCCCGCCAGTTTCACGGCGGATGCCTCGAATCTGAACCAGCCCACAACGACGGGCGTAGAGGAACCGAGACCGAAGCAAGCGGCTTCCACTTGCTTCGCTTCCCATCCCTCGTAGTTCATGCCCGTTGGCGACATGCCCACATTTAGCAGCCATTCGGCGTTGCCGCCAACGAGATGGGCAGTGCCGCTGCTGCGGCTCGGCGGGTTTCAGATCCAGGCCTCGTACGGCATCCTGATCGGGGCGATTGGTTTGACGTTGTTTGCGGTCAGCGTATCGAGATCGGCGGGGAACGCTGATCTGCCGCGAGTGGTTGCTTTGGGCGCGCTGTTCTGGACGTCCGGTTGGCTGGTCCAGTCGGTAACCTTTCTGGCGACATCGCGTTTGATGGGATCACCCGCTGGAGAGCTGTGCCTGGGGGTCCTTGGTGTCGAACTCGGGCCTCGTCGCTGGCCGGCGCGACATGCACTGTTGATAGCCCTGGCAACCATTGTCTCGATCATCGTCCTAGGCAGTTTCTATCGGCTGGTCGAGGGCGGCTTTCGCTATCCCCAAATCATTCGCTCCGATCAATCGATTTGGTCCGCACCGAGCATCGGCTTTACGAAGCACGATTCGATATGGCAGTCGGCAGCGTGGCTCTGTTGGGCTCAGACCGTGCTCCAGCTCTACCCGCTGCCACGTACGATGGGGAGGCAAATCGTCGGGGCACTGACATCGATCAGCACCGGCAAGATGGAATTGCCAGTTCAGGTTGCCGTCTTTCGTCGCTGCCTTGGCGCCACCGCGCTCCTGACGATCGGGATCGCGATCGCCTCGGTCATGACCGGGACCTCCTTCTTTGGTGTGCATGGACTCGTCTTTCTCGTGCTTGGCGCTGATGCTTTGGATCTCATCACAGAGCTCGGACCTGGGCCTGATCCTGCCGGTCATCGTTTGCCGAACGAAGACGATTCTTCGGGTCAGGTCCGAGAACGGGGAAGACTCGGTCCCCACGACGTCGGCTTGGGAATCCGCGATTCGATACACCGTTGGCGAACTCGTCGACGGCTGCGCACGGCGCAGCGACGTGAACAGGGCGAGGCGATCGACGTGCAGCGAGTGGACGAGATCCTGGCACGATTGCATCAAGAGGGAATGGAATCGCTCAGTCCCGAGGATCGTCGAATCCTGGCACGGGTGAGCGAGAGCCTGCGTCGAGAGCGGCGCGACGGCTCCCTTGGGGATCCCCGCGCAGATTGAAAACCGGCCCCGCCGCCCCACGGCCTGCTGCGCTCGGATTAGAATCCTCACTCCCTTGGTTGACGAATGATTCTTTAATTCGAGGTCTCGAATGCGGTTGCCCATCTTCGCTCTTGCTCTGGCCACTTGTTTTGCGGCCCAGTTGTTCAGCGCCGGCACCGCGCGGCAAGGGTTGCTCGCTCAGGAGAACTCGGCGGCCTCAGCGGACGCTGCCGCGGAACAGAACGCGGCCTTGGCGACGCCCGAGGATCTTGTGGTTGCCACCGACCCGCCGGCGGCAGCCACCGCTTCCCAATCGACGGGAACTTCGCCAATGGTCCCGGTTATTCTGCTTGTGATCGGAATCGTCTCCGTCCTGGGGATGATCATCGGACTGAAGCTGAATGCCTTCCTGGCGTTGATCATTTCAGCATTGATCGTCAGTTTGGGGGTCGGTCTGGTCGAGGGCGCCAACGCGGGAAGTCGCATGAATGCGGTTGTCCAGGGCTTTGGTTCCGCGGCAGGTAGTATCGGGATCGTGATTGCGATGGCTGCGATCATCGGCAAGTGCATGCTCGATAGTGGGGCGGCCGATCGAATCGTCCGAAGTGCCGTCAATGTGACCGGTGAGAAGAAGGCCTCGCTCGGTTTGATGGCGAGCGGATTTGTCCTTGCGATTCCGGTTTTCTTTGACACCGTGTTCTATTTGTTGGTGCCGCTGGCTCGCAGCCTGTATCGTCGCACCAGTCAGCATTATCTCCGCTACCTGATGGCGATCGCCACGGGCGGCGCGATCACCCACACGTTGGTGCCGCCGACCCCCGGACCGCTGCTGGTCTCAGCCATTCTCGGAGTTGAAATCGGCACGATGATGCTGGTCGGGACCCTCGTCGCGATACCCGCCGCCGTCATTGGTTTGATCTATTCGATCGTCGCGGACAAAATGATGCCGGTCGAGATGCGTCCCCTGGGAGCTCATGATGACAAACATCAGGCCCTGTCGGAGGATCAGCTTCCCAGCTTGTGGGTTTCGCTTTTGCCAGTGCTTCTCCCCGTCGTGCTGATTGGTGCGGGCACGCTCGCCGACACGGTTGCCGACCGAGAAGACCGAGCTCGGCTCGAGATTGCCGATGTGGTTGATTACAACCAACTTGCCCAAACCTTGGCGGACGCGACTCCCGATTCTCCGGCGGGACGTGTGATGGAAAACTCGCGGGTTTCGGAGGCGGATCGTGAACTCCTTCGCACCGCGGCTCAGAGCGATGAGGAAAAAACGGCAGTCGTCGAGATTCTCAACCGGGTCCTGCTCGATGGTTCGTTTTACGACGAACAGGCGTTTGTGGGTGTGCCCATCTCCGCCGTCGCGAAGTCCAAGCTCAGCGCCAACCAGCTTCGCATGAAACCAGTCGATCGCCGCCGTATGAATCGCGCATTGCTCGAGGACGCCTATCCAAGCCTGATCCGGAAACACGAATGGGAAACACCCAAGCGGAAGCTAGCCGATCGACTCTCGCTTTGGGGCAACGCGAACTTTGCACTGACCCTTGCGGCGATCTGTGCGATGCTGACGCTGAAAATGGTGCGGAAGCTAAGCTGGCGGAGCCTGAGTGAAGACGTCGAAGACTCGCTGATGAGTGGCGGCGTGATCATCTTGATCACCTCGGCCGGTGGCGCCTTCGGGGCGATGCTCCAGGACACCGATATCAGCGACACCATACGCGATTACTTCTCGGGATCGGGAGCATCGGGAATCGCCCTGCTGCTGCTCGGCTGGGGAATCGCCGCGGTCCTCAAGGTCGCACAAGGCAGTAGCACCGTGGCCATGATCGTCGGCGCGGGCATGATGTCAGCGATCATCGGCGATGCGAAGCCGGAGTTCCACATGGTTTATGTTGCCACCGCCGTTGGAACCGGTTCGTTGATGGGCAGCTGGATGAACGACAGCGGCTTCTGGGTCTTCACCAAAATGGGCGGCCTGACCGAAGGAGAGTCTCTGCGCAGTTGGACACCGCTGCTGATGGTCTTGTCGGTCGTGGGCTTGGCGGTGACGATCTTGCTGAGCCAGACGATGCCGATGAAAGCTGGCCTATGACGTCACGGGGTGACGCCGATGACCGGGGAACGCTGGCGGGAGGATGTCTGATCGCGATTGCCTCCGCGATGCTGACTGGTCTGATGCTCTTCATCAATGGCTCGTTCGTGTGGGCGATCCTAAGCGTTTTTGCCAAAACGGGCCCATCCTGGGCGAGCAAACCGGAGTTCATGCAGTTCATCCTGTTCGTCGCCCCGGTTTTACTGGTGGTCGCGGAATGGATCATGATCGATTACGTCCGATCCAGATTTCGGCAGCGCGATGAAGGATAGCAGCGAAAATACTCGAATGGATGCCATGCAGCTCTTCTTGGTCCGTCACGCTGAAAGCGAAAACAACGCGAAACCACCGCACCTGCGAGTCGAAGACCCATCGATCACAGCAGTGGGCCGTTTGCAGGCAGGTCACCTGGCCGAGTGGATGCGGTCGCTGCGAATGGACGTGCTGATCACCAGCCCCGTACGCCGGGCCTTGCAAACCACTCGCTACATTCGTGAAGCGACGGGTCAACATGTCCATGTCTGGGCCAATGTGTTCGAGGAAGGCGGCATTTATCGCGGCCATGGGCCGGAAGCGGTCGAAGGTGGCCCCGGCCTGAGCCGTGAAGAAGTCATTCGCCATCTGGTGGACGAGGAACTTCATTGCACCTTGGACGAATCGATTTCTGCGACTGGTTGGTGGGGCGGACGGCCTCGAGAAACGGCAAACCAGGCCAGCGAGCGAGCCGGGGGAGTCGTTCGCCAACTGCTCAATACCTTCGATTCCGGCCAGGTCGTCGTGATGGTCATTCATGCGGACTTCAAGCGAAAGATGCTGAAGGAGATGATTGGCGGGGAAACCAATCCAGAAAACTTCGGCAAACTTCGCAACACCGGGATTACCAAACTCGATCACGACGGCCAGCGTTGGCAACTCGACTGGTTCAACTCCGTCAGCCATCTTCCCGCACGACTGATCACCGGTAACGAGTGATCGCGCTCCGCGGCGGAGTGATTGTCGCCGATCGCTCCGCCGGTCGTAGCGTAACTACCTGATCGGCGAAAAGGGGTCAGACACCAAAAATGCGAAGCACCCTCCGGGCCGTTCCGGTTTTTGGTGTCTGACCCCTTTTCGCGCGCACTCGCGTCGGAGGTTCCGCACCGATGCGAGGTTGCTAGACAATCAACATCGCGTCGCCGTAGCTATAGAATCGGTACTCGTTCTCGATCGCCGTCTGATAGGCGTGCATGACGAGATCACGTGAGGCAAACGCGCTGACCAACACCAACAGTGAACTTCGCGGCAGGTGAAAATTTGTCATCAACGCGTCGACTGCCTGGAATTGATACGGGGGTCGGATGAATAGATCGGTCTGACCGGTCCAGGCAGTCAGTTCGCCACCCCCGGCCGCCGCCGCGCTTTCGAGTACCCGGACGCTGGTGGTCCCCACCGCGACACAGCGACCGCCGGATTGCCGTCGTGTGCGAATGAGATCCGCCGCCGATTCGTCAAGTCGCCCCCATTCTCGATGCATGACATGGTTTTCGAGACGGTCCACCTGAATCGGGCGAAAGGTACCAATGCCGACATGAAGCGTGACTTCCGCGACGGCTGGCCCACGTTGCTTGATCTTGCCCAGCAAACTCTCGGTAAAGTGCAGACCGGCGGTGGGGGCGGCCACGCTTCCCTTCTCACTGGCAAACACCGTCTGGTAGCGTTCGACATCGTTGTCGACCATTTGTCCGTCGCGGATATAGGGAGGCAAGGGAATGCGCCCATACCTTTCCAACCAATCGACCGCTTCTCGTAGTTCGCCATCGCCGTCTTGTTCCAGCGGGACATAACCCTCTGGAATCTGCGGTTTGACGAGCAGGTTTCCGTTTTCGGTGCGGGCGACGACGACCAACTGCATGCCATCGCGGGCATGCCGATCCTGAATCGTCAGCGTCTCACCAGGGCGCAACGTGCCGCGTGTCCGGGTCAATACCTCCCAGACACCCGTCGTTGGATCGGCCTGCAGAAACAGGCCCTGCCAGCGTCCGTGAGTCGCGGTGCGGTAGCCAACCAGACGCGCCGGAACCACAGAACTATTGTTCAAGACCAACACATCCTCCGGCCGCAACAAGTCGGGGAGGTCACGCACGTAGTAGTGATCGATCTGACCGCTCTGACGATCGACGAGCATCAGCCGCGAGTCGCTTCGAGTGGCCAGCGGGTCTTGCGCGATCAATTCTCGCGGCAAGTCATAGTCGTATTGGTCGATCTCGTTCATCGCGGCAGTGTAACGCCATCGCGCGGGAACGAGAACGAGTGGCATTGGGCCGTTTCGAAACCGGGTCACGATGGGTCAATGGACAATGCGAAGCCCGCCATCGATCCCGCGGGGTGGCATGTCTTCGACTTGCGTGTCCTCAATATTCCCATTCATCGCGGTCTGAATACGTCGCATCAGCTCTTTGACGTCGCCAAGGGGGCCCTCGACATCCATCATGACGCTGCCGTCAGGCTCGTTTCGAACGAATCCGTGGACGCCCAAACCACGGGCTTGCGCGACGGAGGTCATGCGAAACCCAACGCCCTGAACGTAGCCGTGATAACGCACTCGATACCGAACGGTGTCGACGGCCATAACTAATCACTCGAGGGGCGTGCCTGGTCGATCGCCTTGGCATCCAACGTATCTTCCAGGGCCTGACGGGTTTTCGACGCGTCCGTCACACGCTCGATCACGACCAGACACATGTCGTCGAAGGGGGGTGCATCGCCGACATGTTCCTGAACAGCTCGCACGATACGATCTTTCACCGCCTCCGCATTGCCCCCCTCGGCAGTCAAGATACGCATCTGGTCGATTCCAAACTCTTGATCGTCCTCATCCATCGCCTCGTTGATGCCGTCGGTGTACATCACGGCTAAATCTCCGGCATGCATCAGAAACTTGACCGTTTCGTATTCCATGCCCACGTCGATCGCGATCGGCAATCCCGATTCATCCTCACCGGGCTCACTGATCGAACCGTCGCTGGCCCGGCGAACCACCGGGGACATGTGTCCGGCGTTGACCACCGCGACTTCATCGCTGCATGGATCAATGACCACGACCAGGAACGTGATGAAGCGATCGACATGCAACTCGCTCATGCGATCGTTCAATTGTTCGATCGCCGTCGACAGATTGGGTTCAATGGCGAGACAAAATCGCGTTTCGGCCGATAGCTTGGCCATGAACATCGCGGCAGCAACACCGTGCCCGACCACGTCCGCCACCACGATGGCGACACGGCCGTCGGCCAGATGAATGTAATCGTAGTAATCACCGCCGATGTGATTGGCGGCCTGATAGAAACTGCAGACGCGAAAACCGGGGGCTTTCGGTGGTTGATTCGGCAGGAACGCCTGCTGGACGCCGGTAGCGAGTTTCAAATCCTGCTCCACTTCGCGCTGCCGCAACGCGCGTTCATGCAGTCGGGCATTGTTGATCAGGATCCCTGCGTATGCGGCGACACCGGCGAGCAAATCGATGTCTTCATCGCGGAATTGACCGCGGCCCTGCATCGAATCGATCTGCAAAACACCAAACGCATTGTTGTCGGCATCCACCAAGGGAGCACAGATCATCGACCGGATCGAGAAGTCGGCAATCGACTGGCTGCTATCGAAACGACTGTCTTCCGAAGCGTCCATCGACAGGATCGCCGCTTTGTTCTTGATCACCTCACGGACGATGGTTCGGCTGATGCGAATCGTCTCGGTCTCATCATGGGCCGCGCGTGTCTTGACCCATCTGGGTACCAGGCTGCCGTCCTCCCCCTGCATCACGATGAAACCGCGGTCGGCAGCCGGAAACAGGTCGAACAGGCTCGAAAGGATCTTGGGGAGGACTTCATCGACCGCCAGGGCTTCGCCGAGGTTCGAGATGATTTGCTTGAGCGCCTCAAGTTTCGCTTCCGGCGTCGCCGACATCGAGAAGCCATCGATGGAACTGCGAAACTCAACCTTGGCGCTGCCGCTGTTGCTTGAGCTCCCGCTGAGCTGTTCCGTCTCCTGTTCGTCGTACATCATGATGCCAAAGTTGGCACCGTCGAAGGTCATTTCGCTGCCGACGAATCCGGGAACGTCGTTGTTGTGGAAGACGAACTCCACATCGCTGATGCGGATACGGTCGCCCTCGCGGAGGAACTGCGGACCGGTCAGCAATTGGCCGTTGAGAAACGTGCCATTTCGGCTCCCAGCGTCCTCGATGGAATACCCATTCGGTTTGCGACAGACCTTCGCATGAAAGCGGCTAACCGCCCCCGCCTCGACCACGATCGTGCACTCCGGATGACGCCCGATCGTCGTCTCGGGGTTGTTGAGCTCAAACCGAGTCGGACTACCTTCCCCGTTGGAACTGGTGGACAAAAATGGCATAGGGACACCGAAGGAATCTTGGATGGCAGTTGGCCGACATTGTAGGTGCTCGCGGCTTATCTCACAACGAACGAGTCGGACTTCGAAAGCGTCCGATCACTCAGGCAAACGACAACCAAGTCGACCGAGCAAGTGGGTCCGATGGCCGCTTGACCGCTCGGCGTGGTGAACCTACTTTGCCTCAGGTTGACCCTTGATCAAGATCACCTTTGCTCCGATACTTTTTGAGCGAACGCCACGAAATCTGCCCGATAGTGTAATTGGCAACACGACAGATTCTGACTCTGTTATTCTAGGTTCAAGTCCTAGTCGGGCAGCCTGCAACACCCCGCTGGAAAGCGGGGCTTTTCATTGAGACAGAGGAACCAATTTGGTTCCGCTGAGGACATCAATCCAGCTCGATGATGTTCGGATCCACGATCTTCATCGCCCGAGTCTCGCCGAGGTCAATCACTTCGGCGACTTCGTCGCGCTCGATCGGCACTTCGTCCGTCCAGTCCGGTCGCAACGAGACCGCGCCGATCTGAACAATCTCACCGGGACGGACGATCGCTTTGTCCACGCGTTCCTGGTCGACGTAGACGCCATTCTTGGACCCGAGGTCCCGAACCATCAACGCCCCCTCGGCACCCAAAGTGAATTGGCAATGCCGCCGTGAAATCGACGCGTCATTGATCATGATATCGCTGGACGGACATCGGCCGACGATCACCGGCGGCGTCAAAATCCAGTGCGCTCGGGGCTTGCCGCTGCCACTGTCGAGAAGTGAGAACTTGTAATTCATGGCAAACTTCTATGGAGAGGGTCACCAGCGAACCGAACTCCATCGATACACCGAACTCAATGGGCTGTCAGTGTCTGGATCTGGGAACCATCCACCCAGTATATCAAGCCCCTGAAGGCTGTGCCGCAGCGAAGTTTTGACCGTGTTTTGCGGAATTCTAGCGGCAGGGCGCGAGCCCTCCGGTTTTTCGGCGTGATTCTGGTCGAGACCGGACGGCTGGCGGGCTGTTGATTTGTAACCCGCCGCGTAAGCAAGGAACAACAGCCGTCCACTCGCTCACACTTCGGGTTAGGATTCCGGCGCTGCGTACCTAAACACGAATAAATCAACAGCCCGCTTGCGCCGAACCGCTAGAACAGTAGCTGGCATTGGGCGCGAGTTGGGCCGCCACTAAGGCTGCGACGTCGCCGTCAGGTCCTTGAACTTGGCCTGCTCGTCGAGATCCTCGAAGAACTCCGTGATGATTGGATTGGCACCGTTGCCGAGCAGCATCGCCATCACGCGATTGGTCGGCTGCTTGAACTGACGATGCAGTTCCTCAAGCCCCGGTTCGAACGACTCTGGCTCGACCACGTACACCGTACTTCCCGATTGATTGGCGGCGACCTGCAGCTTGCCAGGTTCGCTCTCAAAGACGGCCTTCATGAAGTCGTTTCCTACCGAATCCAACTCGGGAACATTCCCGATGGTGGCACCGGCAAAGCCAAACGAGTTCATCCAAGTGAACGGGCCCAAGTCCTCCTTGAAGTTCTCCATCTTGTCTTCCGGGACGAAATCACGCAGCGACTTGTCGGGAGCTGCCGAGGCCTGCTTGACAATCGCTTCGGCTGCGTCGCGAGCCAACTTGCGAGCCTCCTTCATGCGGATCGCCAACACCACGTCGTCACGAACGTCATCAAGTGCTCGGGGTGCTGGCCTTCGTCTCGTCAATCTTCCAGGCAACGTACTGCTTGCCCGCCGGACCATCGGCCGTGCGAACCGGCGCGAACAGGGGCTGCGATGGCGAATCACCGCGCTCACCGCTGGTACCGTACATCATCTGCACGAAGCCCGTGGACTGACCCAGGAACTGACTTCCCAATTCCATGGATCTTGCGATCGGCTCGTCTCGGATGGTCACCTCGTCGTAGGGCCCGATGACTTCATGCTGCAGCCCCATCTCCTTGGCGATTTGGGCGAGATCGGGTTTCTTCGGTGGCGTGATGTTGAGCTCGGCCTGACCGATGGAGACATTGGACCGGTACATCGCGTCTTCGCTGAAGTAGCGGCGCATGCGGTTGACGATTTCAGACATCGCCGCGTCCATCTTTTGTCGTGCCAAGTCGGCAACCATCTCTTCGGCAATCTGCTTGCGGACGTCTTCAAACGTCTCCACCCTCGGAGTCGAATCGGCCACCGCGTCAGTCGCGGGCGCCGTGCCTGATTCGGTTCCCGCGTCGGTCGCGGGAGCCGCATCGTCTGACGGTGTCGCGTCCGCAGCTGTCGCTTCTGTTGCTGGAGCCGTCTCGGTTTCGGTTGCCGCGTCCGTCGTCGTAGAAGCCTCGGCCTCCGCCGGCGTCTGATCGCTCGTCTCAGTTTGCTCGGGACTGGACTCGCCTTGATCGGCATCCTGCTGGGCAGAGACGAGGCGAACTGCCGACTCCATGCGGTTTCGCGACTGGTCGGGACTTTCTTCCGACGGCTCCGCCGATGCCGGCTCGTCCGCCGATGCCGGGTCGGCGGATTCGGCGGCCGTATCCCCTTCGGTGGTCGCTTCCGGCGTTGATTCGGGGGCTTGTTCAGTAGCGGGCGGCCCGCTTTCAGGGGTTTCCGCCGCATCGTCGGCAGCGGCCGGCACGTCAGCCGGGCTCGCTGGCTCGGTCGAATCGGCGGGCGAGGCCGCATCGGGGGCTGCGGTCGATGGCGGTGGCGCAGTTTCGGGAAGCTGGAATTCGCCACCTTTGAGACGATTTTCGTATTCGGCGCGAATCTCCTCTTCCTTCAGCTTGGCAACTTCAGCGTCGAGAAAGCTTTGAAAATCACCCGAGACGTACTCGATCGTGGCGGCGTAGCGACGGTGAAAGGCGGGATCGGGCGATTGATCGTTGGGGTCACGATCCTTGCCTTCCTCATAGGTCGCCTTGATATCCTCCTCACTGGGCGCGGCGTTGGTCATCGGCAGGTAGTCGTTGACCAGCAAGCCGTACGTCGAGGCAACCGCGTTGCGATTGAGCTTGAGAAAGTTCGCCCATTGTTCTTCGGGGGTCATCAGCGGACCCGACATTGGGCTTTGCCCCATGAACATGCCGCTCAATCCGCGTTCTTCGTAAACGCGGGCCAAGAGATGACTACGAAGTTGCTCATAGAGGTGGGGCCGTCCCATCTGGTTCTGCGTCGATTGCATCAACATCCTGTTGATATCGCCATCACTGATCGTCCCGTCGGTGTATTCCTGAAGCCACACCTGGAGCGTGTTGTCATCCAGTTCAAAACCATCTTTTTGCGCTTGCGACGTCAACATCAGGGTTCGGATGGAGCCCTCGAAGCTCGGAACCTCGTTGATCCCGATCGAATTGACGCGTTGGGTCTGCGCGTCGTAACTAAAGCCCGCGGTTTGGGGCGCACCGCCTCGTTTGATCGTTTCACTCAGCCAATTCGACCAAGAAGCGAACGGTCGACTGGTGGTTCCGCGTGAAATACTCGACGCGGTTCCGAGTCAATTGCGTCCGGTCGAACGTGGCGACCACCTCATCGCCGATGGTACCCATCTGACGTCGCATGTAAGTGTCCAGCACCGGCAGGACGACAAACGCGAACAGCGCCAGCCCAGTCAGTAACACCATCAACGGCTTGAGATTGCGCCGGAATACCTCGAAAGGACTGTTGCTCATAGTTGGGTACTTTCGACCACAGGTAGTGCTGATTCAGCAGCGTGCTTCCCTTGACAAAGCTGGGCCTCGGACGCTGCAAACCGCGCCGACTCCCGGGCGGTTTGGCAGTTCGTGAACAAGGGATCGATTTCGACTGCTGGCAGTTTTGAGTTGTTGGCAGAATTGGGGAGTGTTGACGGAGTGAGTCGTCTTGACAAGGCCGGCTCTGAGGCCAACTCTCTGTGAACGACTGTTTCTGGACGGTCCACGATTCTCCCCTGTCTCCATTGCCCCCAATCTACTGAACCTATCACAAAGGTACGAAATTGGGGGATGACGGTTGGGGGGATGACGGTACCATGCCTGGAACCGCGGCGTCCGGATCCGATGCCGGTCGAAGCCGTCTCTGATCCGCTATCCAATCCAGTTGGGCCTTTCCCAGCATCGCTCAGACACCCGCCGGAGTCGTGCCGTGTGCCAGCGAAGTAGAAAGGGTATCGCCCGCTGTTTTGAAGGGTCAAGGTGAGATTAAATTCCCGGGCTCCATCAATTCACTATCATCCAATTTCAGACTGATTCGTTGGAATGGCAAAAAGCGGCAAGAACCTGGTGATCGTCGAATCGCCGGCAAAAGCACGTACTATCTCGAAGTTTCTCGGTTCGGGCTTACCAGGTCGAGGCGAGCATCGGCCACGTGCGCGATCTGCCTGCGGGAAAGAAAGACGTTCCCGAGAAGTTCAAGAATGAGAACTGGGCCTACCTGGGTGTCAATGTCGAGGACAACTTCGAGCCCCTGTATGTCGTTCCGGCCGACAAAAAAAAGCAGGTCCAGAAACTCAAAGACGCCCTCAAGCAGGCCGACAACCTGTACCTGGCGACGGACGAAGACCGCGAAGGGGAAGCGATCAGTTGGCACCTTCAGGAACTGCTCAAGCCGAAAGTCCCCGTGCATCGTCTGGTGTTCCACGAGATCACCAAAGAGGCGATTTCCAACGCCTTGTCGGCCACGCGAAAAATCGACGACAGCCTCGTTCGAGCTCAGGAAACCCGCCGAATTCTCGATCGGCTGTACGGCTTCGACATGTCGAACCTGCTGTGGCGTAAGGTCGGCAGTGGACTCAGCGCCGGCCGCGTGCAGAGCGTCGCGGTCAGGTTGATCGTCGAGCGAGAACGAGAGCGAATCGCCTTTGTCGATTCGACCTATTGGGACTTGGAGGCGGTCTTTGGCACCGCCAGCCAAGAGTCGATGTCGGCGACGCTGACGTCGGTCGATGGAAGAAGAATTCCGTCGGGCAAGGACTTTGATTCCAGCACCGGGAAACTCAAAAAGCCCGAGCTTCTTCAACTCGACGAGGCCCAGGCCAACGAACTGGCCGCCCGGCTGAGAACGTGCCAGTTCCAGGTCACCAGCGTGGAGGTCAAGCCATTCACCGAGCGGCCTCGACCACCCTTCACCACCAGCACGTTGCAGCAGGAGGCCAACCGCAAATTGGGCTTCACGGCTCAGCGGACGATGAGCACCGCCCAGCGTTTGTACGAAAACGGTTACATCACCTACATGCGTACCGACAGCACGACGCTGAGCAAAGAAGCGATTCACGCGGCCCGAGACCTGGTTCGCAGCGAGTACGGCGAAAACTTCCTGCACCCCGAAGTGCGCGTCTACAAAGGCAAGGTCAAGAACGCTCAGGAAGCTCACGAAGCGATTCGTCCGGCGGGAACCTCCTTCCGTTTGCCCGAAGCCCTGCGCCGCGAACTTGACTCCGATCAATTCCGCCTCTTCGACATGATTTGGAAGCGAACCGTCGCCTGCCAAATGGCCGATGCCAAGAAACAACGGGTCAGCATCACCATCGAAGGGGGCGGCGCGACCTTCACGGCCAGCGGAACCAGCATCGAATTCGAGGGCTTCCTGCGGGCTTATGTCGAAGGCAGCGACGACCCGCAGGCCGAGCTGGCCAACCGCGAAAAGATCCTGCCGCTGGTCAATGCAAGGAGATCCGCTGACGGCAAACGAGCTGGAATCCGAAGGGACACACGACGCAGCCACCGGCCCGCTATACCGAAGCGACCTTGACCCGAACCCTCGAGGAAAAGGGGATTGGCCGCCCCAGTACGTATGCCTCGATCATTGGGACGATCACCGACGAACGGCGAAACTACATCGTCAAGAAGGGGACGGCACTGGTTCCCACCTGGCGTGCGTTCAGCGTCACGCGGTTGATGGAAGACCACTTCCCGGCTTGGTTGACTACGAGTTCACGGCCGAGCTCGAGGACTTTCTCGATTCGATCAGCCGCGACGAAGTTGGCCGCGAAGAGTACTTGAAGAAGTTCTATTTCGGCGATGATTCCGGCGACAAACACAACGTCGGCCTGCACCCTCGGCTGGCTGAAAAGCTGGACCAGATTGACCCCAAGGAAACCGCACGGTTCCTGTTGGGCGACGCCCGATTCCGGACCGCACCGCGATCCCGTCTTTGTGCGTGTTGGCAAGTACGGCCCCTACATTGAACAGGGCGAGCGAAAGGCGTCGATTCCCGATGGCCTGCCGCCCGACGAAATGGATCTCGCCAAAGCGATGGAGCTGCTCGAATCGAGCGAGGTCAAGGAAGAGCCGATCGGAACCCACCCGGAAACCGGCAAGCCAATCTACGTGAAGGTCGGTCGCTTCGGTCCCTACATTCAGCTGGGGGAAAACGACGACGAAGAGAAACGAAATCAGGGCCTGCTCCGCGGGATGGAAGTTCCCGACCTGACGCTTGGAAATCGCCTGCAAACTGCTCGAGTTACCGCGAACGCTCGGCGTAGAATCCCGAGAACGATCAGCCGATTCAGGCGTTTGACGGACGCTACGGACCCTACGTCAAGTGTGAAAAGGAAACCCGGTCGCTGCCGGCAGGTGTGTCGCCGCTGGACGTCAGCTTCGAGCAGGCGATCGAGTTGTTGAAGCAGCCCAAGACCCGCGGCCGGGGAACGCCCAAGGAGCCCTTGCGGGTCTACGAAGAGGCATCGCCGGTCACCGAAGCCGAAGTCAAAATCCTGGATGGCCGGTTTGGACCTTACGTCACCGACGGTGAGACCAACGCGTCGCTGCGCAAGGGAATGGATCCCGCGAGCATGAGCTTTGAGCAAGCGCTCGATTTGCTGGCCGAGCGTGCCGCCAAGGGCCCCACCAAGAAGAAAAAGAAATCCGCCAAAAAGAAGGCGACTGCTAAAAAGGCGACCACAAAGAAGACCACCAAGAAGAAGGCCACCAAAAAGAAGCAAGCGACCAAGCAGGCCAAGAAGAAGGGCGTGCCGGGCAAGAAGTCCTGAACAGTTCCCCCTCGCATCTTTCTGCGAAACCGGGAACAATGTCATGCCTCGCCGGCGAAAGCATTTTCATCTTTGACGTAGCCGTTTCCAATCAAGGGGCCAGGTACCCAGAGCCGCCAGCGGCCCTTCGGGTGCTTCGCACCATTGCGACCTGACCTTTTTTGGACGAGTCTGTTTTCCAACTTTAGAATCCACCGAGCAATCGATCCAAGGAATCGCCACATGCCCTCAGGAATAGAACGAGTACGAGAAATCCGCCGCTTGCGAACACGTCGAAAGAAGACCGCCAAGCTGATCTCGCGGGTCAAAGCGGGCTCGCTCGACAAAACCGAGGCGATGCGGAAACTTCGCAAATTGACGCCCGGCGCCGAAGTGATCATTGCTCGCGAAGGCTGGGCCTAGCTGGACAGCGTCAATTTGCGGCCAGACGTAACCCGAAGCGTAAGCGAGGAAATGAGTCACGCAAACAGCCTCGCTCACGCTTTTTGAAGTTGCGCTTTTTCATAACCCGACGCGTAAGCGCAGGAAATATCGATATTGACATCGACTCGCTTACGCGTCGGGTTATGAAAATCCTCGTGCGGCAGCCAAAACGCAACTTCAAAACTCACGCTTCGGGTTACGATCGAAATCTCCACATCCATCCTGTGTCAGCGAAACCCCTAAAGGTTGCTATCACGTTCAAGAATGGCGCGGTCTAGCTGGGCTCGCGGAGCGCCGCGACGATCGGAATCGAACCAGGCTCAGACTGCGTTCGTATCGGAAGCGTGAATACGAGTTTCGGGAAGAGGTCAGCCCGGAAAGGCCGACGTACGGTAGGCTTCCGCCTGACTCTTCTCCCGATCGCCTTGACTAACCGCTTCCGCGCGATGCCTGGATGGCTCTTGCCCATGAATGCTGACGAAGCCACCTCCGCCGAGGGCTTTTCCGATCAACCGGAAATGGCCGCCTCTCCGCGGCGTGAACCCCGCCCGATGATCGAGGCGATCGGGCTGAGCAAGTTCTATGGCCCGTTTGCCGCAGCTCGGGACGTGACCTTCTCGGTGCGTGAAGGTGAGCTGGTGGCATTTCTCGGCCCCAATGGTGCGGGCAAGAGCACGACCATGAAGATGCTGACCGGCTACATTGCCGCCAGCGAAGGCGAGGCTCGGATCGCCGGCCACAACATGATGGAAGCCCGCATCGAAGGGAGCCGGCATTTGGGTTACCTGCCCGAGAACGGACCTCTCTACCCGGAGATGACGCCGCTGGGCATGCTGGACTTTTTTGCCGAGGCTCGTGGCCTGACCGCAGACAAGAAGCAGGAGCGGATCGATGCGGTGGTGGAAATCTGCGACCTCTCGAGCGTCCTCTACAAGCCGATCAGCAAGCTTTCGAAGGGTTTCAAGCAGCGTGTCGGGATGAGCCAGGCTCTGTTGCACGATCCCGATGTGCTGATTCTGGATGAACCGACCGCAGGACTGGATCCCAACCAGATTCGCGGCGTGCGTAAGACCATGCGGCGGTTGGGAGAGACCAAAACGATTCTGCTCAGCACGCACATCCTGCAGGAGGTGGAGGCGATGGCGAACCGTGTTGTGATGATTTACGAAGGGCGTCTGGTTTATGACGGGGACGTCGATACGTTGCGCGGGCTCGGCAAGGGTGATCTTGACCAGGCCTTCTACGAATTGACGCGAGACGACGCGGCCTGAGCCGATTGACGCAGTCGCGGAAGCCTTTCCACTCGCGGCTGGCTCCCGCAATGGCCCCAAGGGCGCACCCAAGAGTTCTGTTCCAACTTGCTTGAAGAAAACATGGCGCTTACCAAAGTCAGCTCGGCGTTATTCATCCTGTTTGTCTACGACTTCGTCTTGCTGCTGATCCTGGTCGCGGTGATCGCACTCCTATCAGGTACCAAGCGCGCGGCGTTCGCGGTGATGAAACGCAACTTCGTCGGTTACTTCAGCAACCCGACAGGCTATGTGTTTCTCTGTATCTTTGTCTTCTTGACTTCGCTAGCCGCTTTTTGGCCTTACGAGTTCTTCAACCAGAATCTGGCCACGCTCGACCAGCTGAACTACTGGTTTCCGCTGATCATGCTGGTGTTCATCCCGGCGATCACGATGAGCATTTGGGCGGAAGAGAAGCGGCAGGGAACCGACGAACTGTTGTTGACACTACCGGCCGATGACTTTGACATCGTGATCGGCAAGTACATGGCGGCGGCAGCAATCTTCACCGCTTCGCTGCTGTTCAGCCAGTTGAGCACGTTCATGACGCTGGCCATCCTGAGCGAGGGACAGCTGGACATCGGGCTGATCTTCACGAGCTACTTGGGTTACTGGTTCGTGGGCCTGGCGATGATTGCGATCGGGATGATTGCTTCGTTCCTGACCGGCAACCTGACCGTCGGCTTCATTCTGGGGGCCCTGTTCAACGCGCCACTGGCGTTCGCGTCGCTGGCCGATTCGGTGAGTCCCAACCAGCGGATCGCGGCTTGGATTGCCTCCGCCGGCATTGCCCGCCCCTTTGACGACTTCGGTCGCGGAATCATCAGCAGCTCGTCGGTCGTCTACTTTGTGCTCGTCGCCACGGTCGCCATTTATGCCTGCATGGTGTTGATCGGGCGACGACATTGGACCGGAGGCAAGGACGGCAACACGATGGCCTGGCACTACCTGGCCCGCATACTCGCCCTGGTCGTGGTCACGGTGGCGCTGGTGGTGACATTCCGCAACTGGGATTTCTTGCGGCACGACACCACCGAGGGCAAAGTCAGTTCGCTGGCACCGGCCACGAAGAAGCTGATTCGCGAATTGGACTCCAACCAACCGATTGTGATCGACGCGTTCATTAGCACGGATGTCCCAGAGATTTACGCGAGAACCCGCTACGAGCTTGTCAACCTGCTCAAGGAGTTTCGCAGTGAGGCGGCCAAGGGTGGCCGGACAATCGAAGTCAACCTCTACCAAGACATCGAACTGTTCAGCGATGACGCTGCCCTGGCCGAGGAACGGTTTGGAATCGAGCCGGTTTCGCGGATCGTTCGCGAAAAGGGGACGCAGAAGCAAAAGCAATTCATTCTCGGCGCCGCGTTTCGATCCGGACTGGAAAAGGTCACCGTTCCCATTTTTGAATATGGGATCCCGGTCGAGTACGAACTGGTGCGATCGATCAATACGGTCGCCTCGGGAAATCGACGACGCATCGGCGTGGTCCAAAGCGATGCCTTGATGTTGGGCGGTTATGTCGTCGACCAGAACCAGAACGCGGTGCCGATTCCTCGACACGTACTCGTGGAGGAACTGGCGCGGCAGTACGAAGTGGAAGCGGTCGACCTGAGCGGCCCGATCGCGCCGGGTGCCTACGATGCGCTGCTGGCGGTTCAGCCATCCTCGCTCGAGCCAGCCCAATTCGAGAGGTTGGTGGAAGCGATCAAGGCAGGTGTTCCCGTCGCCATCTTCGAGGACCCCGTTCCGCAGTTGTCCTACATCCCGGCAACCTCCAGCCCAAGAATGACACCGAGCATGCAGGCCATGGGTGGAGCGGGGGCCGTGACCAAAGCGGACATCCGTGAGCTTTGGGATGTGCTCGAACTCGAAGTCCCCGGGAAGGCCGCGCTTCAGGGCTTGTTCCAGCCCGACCTGGTCTGGCAGGTCTACAATCCCTATCCCACGCTTCAAGAAGAGGGAATGGACTACTTCGCCGTGTTCATTGATGAAGACGCTCCAGGTGTCTCCGAGGGCCAGGCACTCAGTTCCGAAAGTGTGATCACGTCCGGAATGAACGAAGTCCTGACGCTTTACACCGGTGCTGTCGCCGCCAAACCCGATAGCAAGCTTCGCCATATCCCGCTGCTCACCACGGGCGATCAAAGTGGCTTGATCTCGTTGACCAAGCTCGTCGATGTCACGCGCGGGCGGACTCAGATGACCCAAGAAACAACCAGGACGACTCCCTATCTTTCGGTTGCCATGGCGATCGAAGGCGAGCCAACTTCGTCGCCCACCTCCACCGACGGCAGCGATTCGGCGGTGGCGGCTCGACCAATCCGCGCCGTCTATGTCGCCGACACCGATTTGATGCTGCCTCAGTTCTCTGCGATTCGGGCCGACCCCAACTCCCTGACCGAGGTGAAGTATCAGTTCCAGAACGTTACGTTCATCTTGAATTGCGTCGACTGGGTCGCCGGCGAAACCGACTTCATCGAGATCCGCAAACACCAGCCGATCTTCGCAAGCCTGACCATGATCGACGCGGTCAAACAGGAAGCGCTCGCTCAGGTTCGCCAGCAGAGCAACGAATTCCAACGAGAATTCGAGCTCGCCGATCGGGAAGCCCAAGAGGCGCAAGATCGTCGACTGCAAAAGCTGCGCGAAGAGATCGAAAAGTTGCAGCGTGACAAAGTCGAGGACCAAGCCGAACTGCAAGCCAAGCAACAGAAATTCCAAACGCAACAGGGGCTTGAACAGCGCAAGCTGGAAGTCAAGCGGACCAAAATGGAACGCGAGCGGAACATGAAGATACGTGAGATCGAAAGAAAGGCCGCCGATCGGGTGACCAACATCCAGAATCGCGTCAAGATTGCTGCCGTGGCCATTCCCTGCATTCCACCCCTGGTCGTCGGAGTGATCGTGTTCGCGTCACGACGTTTGCGCGAACGAGAAAGCATCAGCTCAAGTCGATTGAAATAGCGAGAATTCAACTGTGTCCGAAGGAACAAAAACCGCAACGTTCTGGGTTGTCGCCGTCGCCGCCCTGGGAGTCGCCGGCGCGGCGGCCTGGCCCAAGACGGTGATCGAAGCTCAGCCAAGCAACGTGGGTCAACCACTGTTTGAAGAGTTCACCGACCCGATGAGTGCGGCGAGTCTTGAAATCATCACCTTCGATGAGGAAGAGGGCCGCCCCGCCAAATTCGAAGTGGGCAAACAGGGCGACAGCGAACTCTGGACCATCAAGTCGCACGGTGGCTATCCGGCCGATGCCCTCGAGCAAATGCGCGACGCCGCCACCGCGCTGGTGGGGCTGAAGATTCTTGATGTTCAAACTCGCAACGCAGAAGACCACGACGATCTCGGTGTGGTCGAGCCAAACCTGGAAAAGCTCAAGTCCGGCGACGTTGGAATCGGACGGCTGGTCACTTTCCGCGATGCCTCCAACAACCGGCTTGCCTCGATCGTCATCGGCGATGCCGTCAAAGACGACCCCGAGAAACGCTACGTGCGGATTCCAGGACAAGACCCGGTGTACGTCGTCAAACTGGACGAGTCGCACCTGACCTCCAACTTTCGTCGCTGGATTGAGGACGATCTGCTGCGATTGAGCAGCATTGAGATTGGCACCGTCGAAATCCAAGACTACCTGTCCGCTCCCGCGCAAACGCGATTTGTGCGTGTCCGAAATTACACTGCGACCATCGACAAGGACGGCACCACTTGGAAACTCCGGCAACTGCTTGATTTTGACCCCAACGATGAGTTCATCGAACCGACCGTGGTCCAGATCGCACCTGGAGACGGTCTCGACACGGCGAAGCTGGACACCATGGCCGACGCTCTCGATGACCTGAAGATTGTCGACGTCGTCCGCAAGCCCAACGGCATGAACACCGACTTTCGGAACAACCGTGAGTTGGCCGCGGACAAGAACGCCCTGGCTTCACTCGGACAACGCGGCTTCTATCCACAACTCAACACCGACGGCGGCGTCGAAATCTACTCAGCAAACGGCGAACTTCATGTCACGCTCAATGACGGTGTCAAGTACGTGATGCGTTTTGGCAATATCGCAGGCTTGTCGCCAACCGAGGAGACCGAAGGGGAGCAAGGCGAGACCGAAGTCCTCGAAACGGGAGTCAATCGATACCTGCTGGTGACAACAGAGGTGGACGAGTCGAAGTTCCCAATTCCCGAAATGAAGTCGATCCCCTCGTCGATCGAACAGCTCAAGACAATGCTCGGCGTCACATCCGATCGCGATGCCGAGTCCCCCAAGACCGAACCGGAAGACGCCGGAGTTGAGTCTGCCAACGACGAGAAGTCAGCCGACAACGTGGAACCGGAATCTGCGCCCGAGCAGTCGGCCGGTGATGAGTTGACCGAAGAAGAATGGCAGGAGCGGCTCGAAGCGGAGCAGGAAAAGATCACGAAGGAGAATCGGCGCATCATGGATGAACGCAAAGACCGACTCGCGACAGCTCAGCAGCGCGTGCGTGAACTGAATGCCAGATTTGCCGATTGGTATTACGTCATTCCAGAGGAAACCTACGCCCAGCTGCGGATCAAGCGAGACGAGTTGTTGCTCTCGGGCGGCAGCGAGAATCCCTCCTTGAATGTCGCGCCGAAGTTCAACTTCCCCGGCCTGTAGTGCGTCCGCTTGCGCTTTTTGATGTTGCGCTATTTGGCATCGAAACGACGTTTTGTCCAACCAAATACAAGCACGACGCGCCAGCGAGTGTGTTTCCGGTCTTCAACCGTTTGGCGGACGTGAGCTTGCGCAGATTCCTGGGACTCACTCGCTGGCGCGTCGTGCTTGTATGAATTCGCGCAACATCAAAACTAACGCTCGGGGTCGGAACGCTAGCGAATTTTCTAGCGGTACGGCGCGAGCCGTCCGGTCTCGACTACAAAATCGGACCAAGAATCCGGAGGACTCGCGCCCTTCCGCGAGAAGTTCCGCGACAGCATTACCAACTGGGACGTGTGATATATTGGCCAGCGTTCGGTTCGGTGTGTCGCGTCCGAGTCGCCGTCTGTTGCTGGAGGTTGTATGTCCATTTGCTCTCGCTTGCCCCGCCTGATGAAACATTTCGTGATTCTCTTGCTCGCCTTATTGCTGGGGAGCGTACAAGCTGAGGAAACCACCAAACGCTATCTGTATGTGGCGTCACCCGGGATTCGTGATTACCTGGAGTACGGCGGACACGGGGTCCTCGTGTTCAACATCGACGACGGACATCGATTCGTCCGTCGCATCTCCTTGGACGGTTATGGAGTCGATTCGCAGGGCAAACCCGTGAACGTGAAGGGGATCTGCGGTAACGCGATTACCAAGCGGCTCTATGTCAGTACCAAGCAACACCTGATCTGCCTTGATCTCAAGACCGACAAGGTGCTTTGGCAGCGGGAGTATCCGCTCGGTTGCGACCGCATGTCGATGTCGCCGGACGGGGCCACCATCTATCAGCCGTCCTTCGAACGCGATCGCTGGTACGTGGTCAATGCCGCCGATGGTGAGGTGATGGAAGAGATCATTCCCGATTCGCGGGCCCACAATACGGTGATCTCAGTAGATGGGGCCGAGGTCTATTTGGCTGGACTTGGTAGCCCGCTTCTAACGGTGGTCGACACGGCTGAGCACAAGGCAGTGCGTACGGTCGGGCCCTTCAGCGATTCGATTCGCCCCTTCACAGTCAACGGAAAACGATCGCTCGTCTTTGTCAACGTCAACGGTCTGCTGGGCTTTGAGGTTGGTGATCTGAGCACCGGCAAGAAGCTGCACCGGGTCGAGGTGACGGGGGTTCCCCGTGGACAGCCGCTGCGACACGGATGTCCGAGTCACGGCATTGCGATGTCGCCTGACGAGCGTCGCATCTGGCTTGCCGATGGATTCAATTCGACGGTTCACGTTTTCGATGCAACGGTGATGCCACCGAAGTTGATCGACAGCGTTCAGCTGCGCGGACAACCTGGTTGGGTCACCTTTAGCCTCGATGGTTCGATCGCGTGGCCATCAACCGGACAGGCAATCGACGCCGAGACCCATCAGATCATTGGCGTCCTGACAGACGAGGAAGGGAGAGCCGTAGAAAGTGAGAAAGTCATTGAGATTGATTTTCGTGATGGTGAAGTCATCGCCGTCGGTGATCAATTCGGACGCGGCATGCTTGCGGGATCGTAGGCAGCGAATCACACCTTTCGGCAAGCTCATCAGGCCAGGAGCACTCGTGCATTCTCAACAATCATGTGTCCTCCAATAGAGATGCAAATGCTGTAGGCGCACATTTGTATGCCTAAAGCCTTGATGCTGTTTGATCACGGCACGCCAATGAAGAACTCGGTATAATGAATGCCGAGCGACCGATCCCGACTGTCTCGCATGCCATGGAGGGAAATGAGGAGAACGTTGATGAAACGTTTTTGGCTGGCGAGTTCCGCGAACGAGCATTCGCGTCGATTTCTTTCCAGGGACGTCGTGTATGCGGTGGCCGCAGCGATCTGGCTGGTACTGGTGGCGTTCGGCCTTGGTTTTCTGATGCGGTACGCCCGTGAACCGGGCGATCCGGGCAACGTTGTGACATCATGGCCGATCGAGAGTCGAGTCCGGCGATCGGATTCCAAGCCCACCTTGATGGTGTTTGCACATCCAAAGTGTCCATGTACGGCCGCGACCCTGGAGGAACTTTCATGGATCATGGCCCGGTGCCCGAACAAAGTCGATTGCCATGTCTTGTTCTTCCAGGCGGAGGGTGAGGGACCAGATTGGGTAAAAACCAGTAACTGGCGAACCGCGTCTGCCATCGAAGGGGTGAACGTGTGGTCCGACCCGCAGTCACGATGTGCGTCACGTTTTGGCGTGCGGACCTCCGGCCATGCACTTCTTTACGACCGGCACGGACATCTTGCGTTTGAGGGTGGTATCACACCATCGCGTGGCCATCGCGGCGACAACGCGGGGCGAACGGCCCTCCTGTCGCTGATTCGAGGCGGCTCAGTGGAGTCGCTGACCGTTGATCAGCCGGAAGCCTCCGTCGACTCAACTTGTGTTTTCGGATGCCCCCTGCATGCACCGGAAGTAGCGGCGCGCCGCCGGCCAACAAGCGGTGAGGGGTAATCGTGCACGAGACAATGGCCTCGGTCGAAAACCAACGCGTGCGAGAGCTATTCGTCCAGTCTCAGCACGACCTCCACGTGCGAACCGATCGGAATTTCGCGCTGCTCATGCTGATTCAGTTTGTCGCTGGCGTTGTCGCTGCGCTCGTCATCTCTCCATGGTCATGGGAAGGCGAGTTCTCGCAGCCCCACATCCACGTCTGGTCGTCATTGCTGCTCGGCGGCCTGATCTCGGGCTTTCCGATCTTTTTGGCGATTGCCTATCCGGGGCAAACACTAACGCGCCACGTGATTGCGATCGGACAAATGTTGATGGGCGCACTTTTGATTCATCTGATGGGCGGACGGATTGAAACACATTTCCACGTGTTTGGTTCGCTGGCGTTTCTGGCCTTCTATCGCGACTGGAAAGTGCTGGTCACGGCCACCACCGTGGTCGCTGCCGACCACCTGTTGCGCGGAATCTACTGGCCTCGTTCCGTATTTGGCATTGGTCCGTCGTATTCACTGCGTTGGCTTGAACACGTTGGTTGGGTTCTCTTTGAAGACCTCTTCCTATTCGTATCGATTCATCAGTCGGTCCAGCAGAGCTGGGCACTTGCCCGTCAGCGATGCGGGTTGGAAGTTTCCAAAGCGAAGGTTCAGTCGGAGCGAGATCAGTTTTTTGATCTATCACTCGACATGCTGTGTGTCGCCAGCTTGGACGGGTACTTCAAAAAGCTCAATCCTGTCTTGCCCAAGAAGCTTGGCTACACCATGCAGGAGGTGCTGTCGCAACCGTTTCTTGCATTCGTCCATCCGGACGACCAAGAGCGTACGGTCCAGGTCATGCGTGGACTTCGTCACGGCGATGACGTGATCGATTTCGAGAACCGATATCGGTGCCAGGACGGAAACTACCTCTGGCTCTCTTGGTCATGCAGGGCGCCGGTCAGCGGGGACGTCATGTTCGCCGTCGCGCGGGATGTGACGGCTCGCAAAGAGGCCGCTCAGGCACTCGAGCAGGCCAAACTGGATGCCGACAAAGCCCGCGAATCGGCCGAGCAGGCCAACCGCGCCAAGAGCGATTTCCTGGCCAACATGAGCCACGAGATCCGCACGCCCATGAACGCCGTGATCGGGTTGACCGAATTGGTTCTCGAGACCGGCCTGACGCCAACGCAACGCGATTATCTGTCCACCGTGTTGGAATCCGGTGAGTCACTCCTGTCGATCATCAACGAGATACTCGACTTCTCAAAAATCGAGGCAGGCAAAGTCGTCCTGGAGTCCATCCCCTTCTATTTGCGCGAGGAGACTGGAGACATCATGAAGTCCCTTGCCCTCCGTGCTCACCGCAAGGAGTTGGAGTTGGCCTGGCACGTGAAGACCGATGTTCCCGATACGTTGATGGGTGATCCCGCGCGGCTACGACAAGTCCTGGTCAACCTTGTCGGCAACGCCATCAAGTTCACGCCGACTGGCGAAGTGGTGCTCAACGTCAGCTGTCAGGGATTTCAAGACGGAATGCCCCAGCTAAAGTTCCAGATCAAGGACACCGGTATCGGGATTCCGCCCGAGAAATTGGATCAGATCTTCGCGGAATTCGAGCAAGCCGATACATCGACCACTCGCGAATTTGGCGGGACAGGTCTGGGACTTTCTATTTCCTCTCGCCTGGTCGAACTGATGGGAGGAAGGATTCAAGTCGAAAGCGCCGTTGGACAGGGCAGTCGCTTCTTCTTCACAATTCCGTTTGAGATCGCCGAGTCCGTTCCGGAACCGATCGAGCGCGATCTCGGCGTTCTCGATGGAGTCCGCGTACTGATCGTCGACGACAACGCAACGAACCGCCAAATCCAAAAGGAAACCGTGGAAGCCTGGTCAATGCACCCGACCGTGGTCGACAGCGGCCGGGCCGCGATCGAGACGCTGCGACGGATGCGTTCTCAGGGTGGCTTGCCGCAAGTCATTCTTTCCGACGTCAACATGCCGGCGATGGACGGGTTCATGCTGGCTGCGGAGATCCGACGATCCTATCCCGACGAAAGCATGGCGTTGATTTTGCTGACCTCGGGAGGAACTCCGGATGATGCCGCGATCATCGTCGACCTCGATATCACCGCGGTCTTGATCAAACCAGTCAAACAATCGGAACTCCTGGACACTTTGCTAAGGGCGTTGCTACCGTTGATCGAGGAGGCGAATCCCAAACCTTCCGTGTCCATCGAACCGCTCGATCCCATTTCCCTTCGCATCCTTCTTGCCGAAGACGGCCTTGCCAATCAGAAGCTTGCCGTCGGCTTACTCGAGAAGTGGGGACACGAAGTGACCATCGCGAACAATGGAATCGCAACGATCCAAGCTTGGGGCCGAGGTGATTTCGACCTGATCTTGATGGACCTGCAGATGCCAGACATGGACGGCATTTCCGCAACCAAGATCATTCGTCAGCGGGAGATGGAAACCGGTGAGCATATTCCGATCATCGCGATGACGGCTCACGCGCTGGCTGGGGATCGCCAGCGATGCCTCGAAGCAGGGATGGACGGCTACGTCTCCAAGCCGGTTCGTCAAAAGGATCTGGCGGAGGCAATGCAGCCATTGTTCGCGACCAACCGCCGCGGTGAGGGATCCGCTTAGAGCATTTTTCCAACGAACGAGGGTCGGATTTTCGCGGCAAAGCCGCGTGGAATGACGGTCTCGGAGAGACCGACCTACAGCAAAGTGGCACTCTCCAGCTAGATCACAGCTGTACCGGCCTCGATGCAATCCAGGTACTGCCGATTTGAATTGCCAGCAGGCTATAGGCAAACCATTGCAAACTCTCGTAACAGTACGCCGGATCGTTGGTGAGGAGACTTCGCAGGACGCCAAAGGGTGGCAGCAGGCCAATCACGACCGTGGCGCACCCCAGCACGAGGCGCCGCTGGGACGTGGGCATCGCGAAGGTCGCGGAAATCGGAATCGCCATGCCAACCCAGTAGGCCGCCGCGAGCAGCGCCACGACCAGGTCCCCGCGCACGATTCCGTAAATCAAGGCAACCACAGACAAGCCGAGACAAGGTGCAATCAAATTCGATGCCCAGCGTTCCGATCGATCAAGCAGGTGCTGACCGAACGGATGGAACCTCAAGAAGGTGTTGAACAGCGGATTGGCGATCCAAGTCAGAATCACGAACAAGACATAACACAACAGGATTGGAAAAATCAACGGACGCAACACGGGAACTCGGTCGGCAATACTTCCCAACACCTGCATGCCCAACCAGGCACCCAAGACAAGCGCAAAGGCGGCCTTGGAATTCAGTCGACTCATGCCGACATAGAATCGATGAACGAGCCGAAACAAAAAGCTGCGATGGTTCATCGCATTGATCAAACCGATTCGCGCCATTTCGTTGTGCGGATCGAGCCTCAACGATTCCCGAAAGGCAACCTGCGCCTCTTGGTATCGCCCGGCATTCAACAGCGTGAATCCATGAGCCGCATGAGACGTCGGGTCATCGGGGTCGCGCCGGAGAGTTTCACTGGCTGCTTCGATTGCCTCGTCACCGCGTCCCAAACGCTCCAGCGCAATCGATCGCATGTTGCCGCAATCGATATGTTCCGGATCAATGGCCAGACCTTGATTGGCCGCATCAAGCGAGCCCTGATACTGCTCGCGACCGAGCCGCGCACGTGAGAGGACGGCGAACGCATCGGCGTCGTAAGGATCAAGCCTCAGCGATTCCTCGATGGCGGCTTCGGCCTCGCTATTTCGATTACGTCGCAGCAGACTGACCGCGAAAGCATAGTGTCCCAGCGGTTCGTCGGGTGCAAAGCCAATCGCTTGTTCCGCCGTCGCGGTCGCTTCGACCATCCGCTCGCGATCATGAAGCAGGCACAGCGCCAGGAGCGCCAGCGCGATGGCATCGCGAGGCTCCTCCGCCAGCAACGACCGCAGATCCCGCTCCGCCATGTCATAACGGCGTTGGGCGAGCAAGAGTTGAATGCGCCCGTATCGGTCCATTATCGCTTGATCTTCAGGTAGTCCAGGATCTCGTCATAGAGTCCGCCTTCATTTGCGTAGAGCGCATGATTTCGGGCCGTTGCAAACCATTCGCGGGTCGACGGGCGTACGGCCTTCGCCGAGGCGAGCAAGTCCGCCGTTGCAATCGGCTTGGGCAAGCCCGGTGCGAATCGCCTCGTGGAGCTTCGACTCAATGCATCGGTCGACGACAGCCTTGAGGTCAGCACCTGAGAAATCCTGTGTCTTGGCGGCAACCTTCTGGGCATCGACGCGGTCGGTCGGTTTCCCCGCGAGCAGGATCTTCAAGATCTCTTCGCGGGCAGACGGGTCCGGAGGTGGCACGAAGATGACGCGATCAAAACGACCAGGACGCCGAAATGCCGAATCGAGATGCCAAGGCGTATTCGTGGCCGCCAGACAGAGGACCCCATCATTGCTCGACTCAACCCCGTCGAGTTCCGCCAGGAACTGGTTGATCAGTTGGCGACCACCGCTGCGTTTCATGTCCGAGCGACTGGCTCCCAACGCATCAACCTCATCAAAAAACAGCACGCAAGGCTTGCTGTGCCGAGCATGCTCGAACAGTCCATGAAGATTCTTCTCACTGTTTCCAATCCACATGTCCAAAACATCGTTGATTCCCACCGACAAGAACGTCGCATGGACTTCGCCAGCCGTCGCCCTGGCCAAGTGAGTCTTCCCGCAGCCAGGTGGTCCGTAGAGCAGAATCCCGCCTCCGATCTTCTTGCCATAGGCCGCATACATATCCGCATGCTGAAGCGGATAGATGATCTTGACTCGAATCTCTTCCTTGACCGATTCCATCCCGCCTACCGATTCGAATCCTTGCTCCGGTCGCTCAGCGGCGATCTCCGGTTCGTCATCGAAGTCGTCTTCCTGCCAGGCGGCCGCTTCGGGTTCTTGATCGTCGTGAAGCCGAAAGTCTTCGATTCCCAACAGGCTTTCCAGTTCCAGCATCAGCGACCTCCTCATCGCGATCGACGGCCTCGCGGTAGGTGGCCACCGCGCCACGAATGTCGCCGTTGCGCTGCATCAGCCTGGCATGCATCACCAACGCCCGCGGATCTGGGTTCTTTCTCGAGACCAGCGTTTCAACAATGGCCAACGCGTGGGAATCCTTTCCTTGGCGACAGTAGACATTGGCAAGCGCTAACTGCAGGGCAACGTCATGGGGATGATGTTGCAGCGTCTCGCGGGCTGCCCTCTCGGCCTCGTCGTAACGAAGCAGCTCGACGAGAAGCCGAATGAGTTCCGTCGCCAATCCAACATTCTCCGGAGCGAGCGAGACGGCGTTACGAAGTGCCTCAATGGCGGCATCGTTGGGTTGAGTCACGGATCGGTCTTGTCCTGCGGGTTTTTTGAAAGATCGGAAATTGCGCTTGCACCGTCGCCCAAAGCTGGAGGCTGCGGGACGTCGGCGTCACCAACGATTTCATGGTTTGCACGAATCGAAATCATGGCTCCCATCGCCGCCACGGTGGGCACGGCCCCAGCCAGGAACAAGAGAAGTGGAATCATCAGCCCGGCACGCGTTCGCTCAAATTGCTCGAAGGGGTCGTACATCGGTGCTAGCGCGGATGGCGTCTGCGAAGGCGTTGGCAGGAACAGAGCACGTCATGTTAAGCGATTGCCGCGTGGAAAACCACGTTACCGCTCCATGAAAGCAGGCCGACGATCGCTGCAATCGTTAATCTCGGAGGATCTGTCGTGGCTGACCTAAATACGCTATTCGGCAATACGAATTTTTCTCCAGGAGCCGTGGCAACATGCAAGCTTTAGATAGCGGTTGCTGATTGAACGGTCGGCATCACCGCCTCAGAAGACAGGAGAATTGCCATGACTAAACGAATCACGATTATCGCTCTGCTCGTCGCCTTCCTCGCATCCGAAGCAAGTGCCCAGTATCACCAAAACCGGCGACGGGGCGCTATTCTCGGAGGCCTGGCTGGGGCCGCAATTGGTGTCGCGATCGGTGACAAAGGCAACAACGAAACGGCTGGGGCCCTGATCGGCGGGGCTGTCGGCGCCATCGCCGGTGGTACCATCGGCAACCAGCGCGACCAGCAAATCGAACACAACATGCGGTACCATTCCAACTACGGCAGCCCCTATTCCAGTGGCCGCTACTACGGCAACGGCGGCTACAACAATGCCGGTTCGATGCCTCACTATTACCAGCCCTACGTGTATGAACAGACACCCGTCCGGCACGACCCAGGACCGGTGGTCATCTCGCCAGCACCCGCGTCAACCGCGGTGTCGCGAGCGGCCGTCGTGGCAACGACGCCGACAACGGTGTCCAAGCAGGATGTCTTGACGATGATCGGCAGTGGGATGAGCGACGCGATCATCATTCGTCAGCTGGAGATTCACGGGATGGACCGCGCTCTGAGCGTCTCGGAAGTGATCGATCTTCATCGGGCAGGCGTCAGCGAGCCGGTGATTACGGCGATGCAGTTGGCCGGCCCCGATGCGGCTTCGAAGATTACCGTTTCGAATCCCACGGACGCTGACAAACCAAGATCTCGTTCCGACGAGCTCTACGGCCCGAGCGTGTTGCCTCCCCCACCACCACGACCTCAAGCACCGTAAGCGCGACGGGCTGCAGCTCAGCGAGCAGCGCGAGCATCTTCAAAACGGACTGAGCATTCGGACAAATATTCGCACGACGCGGAAGCGAGTGCGTGACCGAATCCGAGCAATGGCTCACTCGCCTGCGCATTTTGATGATGCGCGGCTTTACCACGGAGTGGCGGGAAGCGTCTCGCCCAGGTTGGGAATTCGTTGCTTTTGCCGGCCAGTTTCGGAGCCCGGTTAGCGCCTGAGGTTCACAGTCAAGTTTTGGGGCCCACGGCTAGCGCCTGAGGTTCACTGTCAAGTTTCGGAGCCCACGGCTAGCGCCTGAGGTTCACTGTCAAGTTTCGGAGCCCACGGCTAGCGCCTGAGGTTCACTGTCAAGTTTCGGAGCCCACGGCTAGCGCCTGAGGTTCACAGTCAAGTTTCGGGGCCCACGGCTAGCGCCTGAGGTTCACTGTCAAGTTTCGGAGCCCACGGCTAGCGCCTGAGGTTCACTGTCAAGTTTTGGGGCCCACGGCTAGCGCCTGAGGTTCACTGTCAAGTTTCTGAGCCCACGGCTAGCGCCTGAGGTTCACTGTGAACCTCAGGCGCTAGCCGTGGGCCGCTTTGCTGACGCCACATCAAACTTGCGCGTCGTACTTGTATGCTGACAAGCTGCAGCAACAAAGTAACGTGCAGCTAGGCGGCTTCGTTGAAGAGACCGCCACCCAGATCGCTACTCTTTTCGCTGCGATTGGGAGCTTGATAGGTAGGCGGCGACGTCTGACCTGCCAGCAGGCGAACGATATCGCTGCCAAGTTGTGAAAGGTGAAACTGGCACACAAAGAGTGAAATCGCTCGCTGATTGACAGTGGAGACCATCGCGGACACGGCTCGGCAGCGTTCAGCCAGTCCTTGAGATTGGGTAGAAGCGGAACGCACGATCTTCTCGGTCAACGTCACACCTATCTGCGGTGCATCTTCGGCTTGCAGGAGCTGTTCGCGCTCGGCGATCTTCATCTCCAGCAACGCCAGTGATTCCATCAAGCTCACGTTCTGACGCTCGACTTCGACCGCGTTGAATTCACTTGTTTCCAATCGCGTTGATTTCAGTGTCTCATCAATCTTGCCAGCGATCTCCTCGACTTCGTCCAGGTAGCTTTCGACACGGTCAAACCAGGACTGATGCACCGTTACCTCCGCTGCAAATTGAACAACTCGAACATCGGCTCGGCGATCGATTCCGCCGATGACTCCGTCAATTCTTCGACAATCTTCTGATCGAGCTGCTTTTGGAATACCTCTTCGGTTCGACCGCCATGCATGTAGGCTGGTTTCCCGACCGTCTTTCGCATCGATGCCAACATCGATCCGAACAACGTCTGGCCAACGAAGTCGGTGAACGCATCCTTGAGCTCTGGTGATTCCTGACTGGGCGCCTTTGGCAGCGGCTCCGCAGGCAGGTTCAAGGGCTGGAGCGAGGGGAGGTCCATGGTCGAAGCCTAACGGTTCTTTGGAAGGGAGTGACCCCGATTGGCAGGCGACTCCGCGAAGCAACCGACTCGCCGCCTCAAAGCAACGCCGAGTCGGTCAATAGGATGCCTGCGTGTTACTGAAAGACGACCTCTCCGAACAGGTCACCCTTACGTTTGAGTGTCTTGATAATGGCAATCAGATCCTCGGTTGGCACGTCCAAGGCGTTGAGTGCGTCGGCGAGACTCTTCAACTTGGCATTGTTGGACACATCCGCCGAGTCGCTTGACCGCGACAAAGCCGGAGCCTCCACCCGCCTCGATGCGAAGATTTCGGTGAGTGATCAAAACCGGCGCGATCTCGACATCCTTGCCGATCACGACAACCCCTTCGCGCTCGTTGATCACCACCCTCGACGAACGACTGGAGAGCTGGATCGGGATGGTCAGCAAGAACGAAATGACCTTGATTGGATCGCTCCGATACGCGTCGGCGATCTGAACCTCTACATGAAGCTGGTCGATCGCCTTGGCCGATGCCAACGTGCTCTGACCGGCCCCTGATCCCCCCTGGGTCAATTCAGCAAAACTGTTGATCTCGCTCTCGATCCGTTGCGTGGTATCGAAGCTGGCGAAGTCCTTGTCGAGCACAAGTGTGATCAAGCCATCTTCGTGAAACGAGGCCATCACCGCGGCTTCCATTTTGGCCCCGCCCTGAACGGTCGCCGTCGTTGCCGGCCCGTCGAGTGACAGTGACAGCGGCCCCTGCGCCATCGCGTAGACCGTTGGATTGTCGGCGCGCGGACCCAGCATCGGGGTCAGCATCAACGTGCCGCCTTCTAGACTCTTGGCGTTGATGGCGTTGACCGTGATATCGAGGGCGTCACCGGGCTGAGCACCCACGGCTGGTATCTGAGCTGTGACAAACACCATGGCGACGTTCTTGGCGTCGGCGACGTCATCCAGATCGAGCTGGCCGTAGCGGTCCAGCGCAATCGGACCTCCCATCATCTGCATCATCCGAGCCAGCGCTCGCGCCGTCGGCGCCGCATTGGAATCGCCGGTACCGCGAAGCCCCACCACCAGTCCGAGACCGTGCAGCGTGTTGGTTTCTTGCCCCTTGAGTCGGCAGATATCGCCTAACCGCAGGCCGGCCCCGATGGCGGTAGGACACAGCACGGCCGGATACACCAGGGCAGCGAGCGCAAAGACGAGCAGAACGTTACGGACACGATTCAATTGGCTTCCTTTTCGACCTTGGCGATCAAACACGCGGTCAGCTCCTTCTAGAACGGTCCATATCGATCGACGAATCGCTGTAACCAACCCCGTTTGTATGCGTCCCTGAGGTGCCCGCGATCCTCTTTGCGAATCTCGAGGTCGATCAAGTCTTTACTCAACACAACATTATCGGGAGCGATGTCTTCGGCACGGCACATCCCCGATAGCGAAGTTTCCCAAAGGTTATCGTTAACACGAATTGCCTTTCTTGCTTCGAGCACAAGATTGCCATTCGGGCGAATGTCCACCACGGTGGCCGCGATGTTGAAGGTCAACGACTCCCTCGATTCCAACATCGATTGCGCGCGAAAGTTGTTCTGCGATTCCATGGCGACGGCCGGATCACCTTCGTCCTGAGGATCGGGCCGCAGGCGGAAATCTTTCAGCCGAACCCAGTCGGTGAGAATGACCTCGCTGAGCGTTCGCTTGCGGTTGAAGGCGGCGCCCTCGGCCATCATTCGCGTGATTTCGTCAACGCGAATCGTGATCACATCGTTCGTCCGATAGACCCTCACCGGCGGCGCCGGTTGGTAGGTCCAGCTTGCCTCGTTGAGCGAAACCGCTGGGCGAGGAACACGCTGGTAGGGATCGTAGCCTTGAGCGCCGGCGTCATACGGATCCGGTCCCCCGTAATAGTCGGGCTGCGTGGCAGCGTATCCATCGCTCGATCGCTCCCTCGCTTGATCGTAGCCAGGCGAAGGACCGGCTTGAGCCCAGGGATCGTATCGGCGCGCGATGGCCGGACGTGGCTCAGGCGGCGCAGGCGGAAACGGCGGCGGGGGCGCGTTGGTCGGCGATCGGTATCCCGGCACGCTCGTCGGTGGCCGCATCAGCGAACTGTTTTGTGCGGCCGCTGAGCAAGCCGATGCCAGCAACAAGCAAGTGGCGACAATGAATCTCGATAGCTCATTCATGGCTGGACCCTGGGAGCTCGCGTGACGATTTCGACAAGCCCCGGCTGGACCACACGAGCAACCAGACGCTTACGCGGTTCCAATGTTTCAACTTCAATCAATTCCGATGCAGCTCCATCACCATGAGCCTTGGCATTGGTCGTGACGGTCACTCCGCCACCCATCACACGAACTTCGATCAGGTCCCCACGTCGCACCAATGTCGGCGAGCCGAGCTCGGAACGGTTCAAGGGACGTCCCGGTCGAGGGAACCCGCGGACTTCCAAGCCGACGACTTCCGACGGATCCAAGCACGTGATCAGATTCGAGCTCGTCCTCAGGGATCGGCATGCATTTCAAGATCTTGGATCGCGATTCGATGTCCCTTCGGTAGCGATCTTCGCGGCACCGCAACCTGAGGATGTGGCGTGAGTGTCAGACGAAGGTCCGATTCAATTGGCCCGTTGCTCGATCTCGCGGTCAGCCGAAAGCGGCAGTCGCCTTCGCCCACCTGATCGAGAGCTGAGATCTCCGTGACGCCAACGATTGCGGCCAGAGATGACAACGCGGGCTGGTCGATCGGAATCTCAATTCGAAAATGCTTCGCAACCTCCGGATGCAAACGATCGAGCGCGATCATGACCCAGTGGCCGATTCGATCGGCGACTGATTCGCTAACCGGGCTGCTGGACGCCGCGGCTGCCGACGCCGATTCCGGGACATCCGTTTGATACGAAGCCTGCGCGACGGCTGGAGTCGTCATCTCGGCTCGTTCACGAGCGACCACCGATTTTGGTGCCGCCTCGACATAGGTGACTTCAATTTTTTCAGGACCAATCCAATCGATCGCCAGCGGTGTCGCCTCGGCGTTAAGGATCGCCCTTTCCAATCGATCCCGTTGAATCGTCATCGGCTGGGATCCCAATGGCAATAAGCCAATCGGCGAACGCCTCAGACGTTGCCAACCCGCCGTGTTCGGATTCAGCGGCTGAACGACATCACCGAGACGCACGATCGGCGATGAAACCGTTACGGGTGACAACGCGCGGAAGGCCCAACGGGTATCCGAATCGATCGTGCCCAAAGGCAGGCTCCGCTCACCTGGGCTGACCGGATAACCAGAGGGAGTCTGCTTGGAGCCCGAATCCTGCGCGCAGAGGCCATCGGCGTCACCGATCGCCAAGCCGACCGCGCCGCAAAGGATCGCAAGGAAATGGATGGGATAACCGGTTCGCGTCAAGCTTGTTCCACCTTGGAAATCGTTGGCTCGAAAACCACGTCGCGATTAGAAGCGACGCAGGTTCGAAATGTTTTGCATGATCTGATCGCCCGCCTGAACGGCTTGGCTATTGAGTTCAAAGGCACGTTGGGTCGTGATCAGGTCGATCAATTCCTTGACCGGCTCAACGTTGGACGCCTCGAGGTTTCCCTGGCGCAGCTGTCCCAGTCCTTGGTCACCTGGATTACCGTTTTGCTCCAGCCCCGATGCGTCGGTGGCGAGGTACATGTTTTCGCCAACCTTGAGCAGCCCGTCTGGATTGATGAATTGGGCGAGTTGAATCTGCCCCTGTTGTGTCAGCTGGACTTGCCCTGGCACTCTCGTGCTCACCTGGCCATTGGTGCTGATCTCGATCGAGATCGCATCCTGGGGAATCGTGATAGGAGGATCGATGAGTCGGCCGGTCGATGCCGATCCCACGACCAATTGGCCATTGGCGTTGATATCGAGGTTGCCCGCACGTGTGTACATCGTGTCTTGGCTGCCGGGATCAATGACGCGTAGATAGCCGCGGCCTTGGATAGCGATATCGAGATCGCGACCCGTTTGCTGCAAGGTTCCCTGCCGCTGATCGGTTTGCGTGCTGCTCACTCGAACGCCGAGACCGACCTGAGTCCCCACCGCGGTTGGTGTTTGGCTGGCGTCCTGGACGCCCGGATAGACCTCCGTGCGATAAAGCAAATCTTCGAAGTTGGCACGATCCTTCTTGAAACCGGTCGTATTGATGTTCGCCAGGTTGTTGGCGATCACGTCCAGCTTCGTTTCCATTGCCTCCATGCCGGTGGCAGCGGTGTAAAGGGTTTGCACGCTCATGATCTCACCTTGGCGATCGTTGACGATTGAAATTGTTTCGAACCGGTCCGAAATCGGGCCTGTCACGAATGGCACGAACTTATGCGAAATGGGGTGTTGATACCGCTCAACCTTGCAGCACACGATTGATCAAAGTGCCCATCACGTTGTCTTGGTTTTGGATCATCCGCACGTTGGCCTCGTAGACCCGCGACGTCTCAATCAACTCCATCATGGCCGCCGTGGGACGGACGGCCGATTGTTCCAGCATTCCCGCTACTACCTTTCGATCTGGCTTGGGAACAAGGTCAAACTCCGCGAGCGGTTTGAATTGATTGCCGCCCAAGTGGGAAACATCACCCATGCTCTTAGGCCGAGCCACCATCAGTTCCCAAACGTTATCGCCTTGGCGAATCACCCCCTGTGGTTCCACGGCGAACGGAACACCAGGCTCAATCTGGATCCCGCGACCGTCGGCGGCGACGACTGCATCGCCCGCGTCATTGACCATCCGTCCCGACGAGTCAAAGAGGAAGTTTCCCGCGCGAGTGAGAAGTTGTTGCTCACCCCGCTGGATGACAAAAAACGAGTCGTTATCGTTGATCGCGAAATCGGTTTCACGCCCCGTGCTCTTCATCGGACCGGGCCCGAGATGCGTTTGCGTTTTCTGAATGGTGACGCCACCGCCAATGTCGTCGGCCCCACCCATTCCCGCCGGTGTGACCCCCTGTTCAATCATCTCGGCAAACCGCGATTGCAAAATCGTTTGCTGGGGCTTGAATCCGGGCGTGTCCACATTGGCCAAGTTGTTGCTCAGCACCTGCATTCGGTGACTTTGGGCATGAGCGCCTGCTGCCGAAAGATAGACGCCGTACGGCATGTGGTTGACCTCGTGATAGATGTTTTCCGCCATTCACTCTCCGGGGTATCAATTCGCCGACCGTCGAGACAAGAGCAGAAGAGGGGCGAGTAGGCAGTCGGGCAGTAGGCAGTGGGCAGTAGGCAGTATGGCAGTGGGCAGTAGGCAGTAGGGAGGCAGTGGGGGCAGTAGGTGGGGGCAGTAGGTGGTGGGTGGTGGGTGGTGGGCGAGTGGGGGTGTAGAAGGGAGATGGGGTGGTGGCGAGACTTTTTGGGGGACGAACGGGTGGCGTTTTGCTTCGGGGGGCTCGCCGATTTTTGACAACGCACGTAGACTTAAATGAGATTCCGAAGTTTTTTCCCGCTCCCTGACATCCGTTCCCGACACGAACCGACCCAATGCCGAGCGAACAAGACATTTACGAAGAACATGTGCTGGATCATTACGAGGATCCCTATCATCGCGGGCCCTGCGACGGGGCCACGCACGCGCACGAAGCCGACAATCCCCTCTGTGGCGACGTTGTTCACATTGACCTTCGCTTGGCGCCCGACGGTACGATCGAAGAGGCGTGGTTCGATGGCGAGGGATGCGTGATCAGCCAGGCCTCTGCCTCGATGCTGATGGAAAAGATTGAGGGCAAGACGCTTGACGAGATCCACCAGTTCTCGGCCGACGACATGCTCAAGCTCTTCGGACCGAAGCTGACCCCCAACCGTCAAAAGTGCTGCCTGCTGTCCTGGCGGGTTTTGCAGAGCGCGGTGCACTCGCCGCTCAACGGCAGCAGCCCGGATGATGACGACAGCGGTGGTCACCACTTTGGCGGCCCCAGTTTGGGCGAGGAATCATAAGTCCGCCGCCCCATCACCACCAAAAGTGAACGTTTGATTTCATGAGTGAAGCAACCACCAACGTCCCGTCGGAGAGCGTCGCTCGTGGCCCGGCATCGTCCACTCGGGCAACCGACATGGCGGTGTACCGTGAGGACTTTCCCATTTTGCAGCGGGCTGCCGCCAGTGGTGCGCCGCTGGCCTACTTGGACAATGCGGCCAGCGCCCAGCACCCAACAGCCGTCATCGATGCCATCAGCGACTGTTATGAGAAGTACTATTCCAATGTGCATCGTGGCATTCACACACTGAGCGAAGAGTCGACGGATCGATACGAGCAGGCTCGCCAATCGGTCGCCAGGTTCATCAACGCCGGCTCCACGCGAGAAGTCATCTTCACGGCGGGAACGACCGCATCCATCAACACGGTTGCTCGCAGCTGGGGCGACACTCAGGTCACTGCGGGCGACGTCATCTTGGTGACGATCGCGGATCATCATGCCAATATCGTCCCCTGGCACCAGTTGGCTCAGCGCACCGGTTGCCGCGTTGTGTTCGTGCCGCTCGGCGAAGACTTTCAGATCTCGGACGACGTCATCCGCGATCACCTCGAGAAGTGGCAGCCGAAAATGTTTGCCTTTCCGGCGACCAGCAACGTCCTGGGAACCAACTTCCCCGTCGCTCGCTGGACGGCAATGGCCCGGTCCGCCGGGGCAACGACACTCGTCGATGCGGCTCAATCGGCACCGCATGAGAAGATGGACGTACGAGCCTTGGGTGCCGACTTTCTTGTCTTCAGCGGTCACAAGATGTGCGGTCCCACCGGCATCGGTGTGCTCTACGGCCGCGAGTCACTTTTGGAGACGATGCCACCGTTCCTGGGTGGCGGCGGAATGATCAATCGTGTCACGACCAGCGGTTTTGAAGCTGCGGAGCTACCCGACAAGTTCGAAGCGGGGACGCCGCCGATCGTGGAAGCGATCGGGTTGGGCGTTGCCGCGGATTATCTCGAAAGCGTTGGTTTGGAGGCGGATCCAGTCGCATGAGCATCACCTTTGCCAGCTCGCCGACGCGGGGCTGCGAAGCATCGACGGGATTCGCATCGTTGGCCCCACGCCAGAACACAAGTCGGGAATCGTGAGCTTCCACATTGACGGCGTGCACGCACATGACGTCTCCCAGCAATTGGACACGCGAGGCATTGCCGTCCGCGCGGGTCATCATTGCACGATGCCTTTGCATCATGCACTTGGTCTGACATCGACCACTCGCGCCAGTTTCTATTTTTACAACACGGTGAACGAGGTGGAGCGTTTGATCGAAGCGGTCAAAGAAGTGCGAACCAAGTTTGCGCCCTCGGGACGACGCCGACGCCGATGAAGCCGATCATTGTGATGTCGCAGTTCGCTGGAAAGCCTGGTCGCTTGCTCCTCGTTGTCACTTCGCTGCTGGGAGTGCTGCTTGCATGCGATGATACACGGGCGGGTATCAGTCCCGAGAACGTCATCGTCGTCGTCAACGGCGACTCGCAAGACTCACGGACAATCGCCAACCATTACGTTGAACTTCGAAACATCCCCTCCATCAACGTCGTCGTGCTGACGGACGTCCCCAGCGAATTGACGATCCCGCTGGACCAATTCAAGAACCGAATCCTGCTTCCGCTGCTGGAGCAAGTCAACGCTCGTAAACTGTCCGCACAAGCCAAGGTGATCGCATATTCCGCCGGCTTTCCGACCTCGGTCAAAATCTCCGAACACACTTCTCGGCTCACCGATACGAATCAAAAGAAATACCAGCTTCCCACAGCAAGTCTGACTGGACTGACGTACTTCTATCAGTTCGTCTTGGCGGACAGCGAGAAGTACTTGGACTGGGGAGCGAACCTGTACGCGCGGGGTCTCTTCGAACGCCATTTCGTCAATCCCTACTTTGACGCCGAAAAGCGCAAAGAGTTTGACGAAGCCATCGCCGATCGAGATGCAGGGCGATTCGAACCTGCTGCCGAAGCCCTGGAGAAACTTTTTGAACAGTCGCGAACGATCTCTCCCTTGGCAATTCTCGCCGCCGAGGCGCGGATGCAGAGCGGCGATGACGAATCGGCTGCCCGCTTGATCGGACAGGCGGTCGGCACGGGATGGACTTCCGGCACGTACTTAGACGAAAGCGAAGTCCTTTCGCCGCTGCTCGAGTCGCCACAGTTGGCCGCCCTGCGATCGAAACTTGATGATTACCCCACCATTTGCCAAGAACCGATTGCGTTCACCTCGAGCGTCGGCTGGACCGCTTGCGGATGGCCCAGTGCTTCCTTGCAAGATGGCGTTCCCTACCTGATGTCGTGCATGCTGGCAGTGGTTCATCCCCGCGGCAGCACGGTCGAGCAGGCGGCGCAGGTGTTGAAGATAGCATCGGGATGTGATTCCACCTTTCCGTCCGGATCCTTCTGGTTCACATACACGCGTGACGACCGAACCAATCCGCGGTTTCCGCACATCGGCAATGCCCTGCTGTGGTTGAAGAAGGCCGGGTATGACGCAGAGATCATTCATGCCCCCATGCCCACCGCAAAGACAGGCCCTTGCGTTGGCCTGATGCTCGGAATTGCCGACATCCCGCTCGAGAATCGAAAGTGGAATTTCGTTCCTGGGGCGATTTCCGAAAACCTGACAAGCCTCAGCGCGCAGTTCGATACCGGTGCTCAAACCAAGATCACCGAGCTTCTCCATGCCGGGGCCGCCATGAGCTGTGGTCCGGTCTTCGAGCCCTACAATCTCCCCTTCAAATTTCCTAGTCCGATGATGTACGGCTACTACGCATCGGGAGCTTCCGCCATCGAAGCGTTCTATTTGTCGGTGACCTCGCCCTATCAGCTGTTGATCGTGGGCGACCCGCTCGCCCAACCATTCGCGCGAAGCCCAACCGACTGGATTGGCGTTCAGACGACTCCACCCGAATCGGGAAAACGAAGTGTTCAGTTCTCTCGGCGAGCGCTGCCGCTCGGAGACCGGGGAATGGAAGCTCGCTTGGTCGAGATCTACCTCGAAGGCAGACTGGTTCGCGTCACGCCTGCCGTCAGCCGCATTGAAATGGGGCTACCCGAGCAGCTCGTGGGGGCGTTGGAGGTTCGCAGCGTTCTGGTCGGGGGCGGCTCGATACAACCTCGGGCCAGTCATGCGGAGTGGTTGACGCTCGGGGATCCGTCGGCTCAACCCGAGGCCCGCTGGTTGGCCGAGGAAGACGCGGTCCAATTACTTTGCAGTGGAGCTTCGTCAATCGAACTGATGCACCACATCGAATCCATCGGAACCGTGCAGGGCGCCGAGGGACAAGTTGATTTGGTGCCACCATCGCTTGGATCTGGGCCAATCCGGTTGCGGCCCATCGCCACGGTCGATGGCCGCCGCGTTCCCGGGCAGGCGATTGTGATCGGGAAGGAATAAAGCCCGCCGACGCTGCACGGAAATCGTACGTCGGGCTTGCCAGCCTGACACGACAATGCAGCCAGTCAGCCTGGAAAGGCTAACGTACGTCGGGCTTTCCAGCCTGACACGACAGAGCAGTCAGCCAGCCTGGAAAGCCTAACGTACCGGGCTGCTCTACCAGTTGTAGTCGATCCCTACGTACCCACCGTGCAGCACAATGCTGTCGTTGGGGCAAACCGCTCCGCTGGCAGCAAGCGATGAGTAGGTCTCGGTAATGGAATCGGGCGCGGTCGCGACGCCGGTGATTCCATAAAGTCGGTATCCACCGCGAATCGTCCAGGCACATCCGATCCGCCGACCCAAACCGAAATCGAGTTCACCGAGTGACGCCAGCGAGGTACTGCTGGAGTTCGTATGGATCAGGTCCGCGGGGGCACCGGTTCGGTAAGCCGTGGTGGTGCTGCCCAGGTGATGCATCAATTGAGCATGATTGCCGTACAGACCAAACTTGCCACCGATGTTCAAGCTCCAGCAGGCGTTGATGCAGTAGGTCAACTGACTTCCCAGTTGGTAACCGAACAGATTGTTCTCAACGTGAAAGCACTCAAAGATATCGCCATCCTGGAGCCCCGGATTCCCGTTGACGTCGTAGTCGAAATCCAAGCGATCCTTCACCTGGAACCAGCGAAATCCATGGCTGGCCATCACCCTCACGCGGCCCGACGAGGGGCGCGTCAGTGGTCCGGAAGCGCCCCCGTATCCATAACATCCATTGCAGAGCCGATCCCCCAGCCCCAGGCATCCGGCTGAATTACAACCAGTGCGCGAGACCCGTTGCGATCCCATCAAGCCGAAGCAGTAGAGATTTGCCTCGATGCCTTGAAAGAACAAATCTCGAGTGACACGCACGCCAGTCGCTCCGGCGGCATGGTTGTACACCGTGTCATCGAAACCGTTCACATTGATCGTGACATCGCGGTAGGCTGGCATCGCGGGCGTGATCGAACCCGCCGCGCCCGTTCGAGTCACCTGCGCCGACTGCGGGTCCCAAAGCATGTAACCGACACCAAGGCCGAATCGGCCATCGCGAAGATACCTGCCGATCTCAACGTCAAAGCCGGCCGTCATGTCGGGGCTGACCACATCCGTGGTGAAGTTCCCCAGCCCGTCGGCAATGGGCCGGCAAGTGTCCGACGCCTGGTTGAGTAACAACAGATTGAGGCTGCCGAAACAGGGCCGAAGGGGAAGTCGCTGCATGCCCGAACAGCGAGCCTCCTGACAGCACGCTTCGCCAATTCCCGCAGAGGCACCTCCCTGCTCCAGCAACGACATCTCCATCGGCTGGGGTGCTGACCCGGCAAGCCCGCTGGCATCGCTGTCGGGGGTCGGCATCGGAAGTGCCTCACTCAACGCGCCGGAATCATCCTGGGCATACAGTGAGGCGGGATAAAAGTTGTTCCATTTGGCCGGCGTGGTGTAGGCGGTCGTGGTCTGGGCCTCGGCCAGGGCACACAATCCCAAACTGAACACGGCGGCAAGCGACCGCAGAGTCTTGGTTGTCATAGAAGCGAATCCTTTTCGTTAGTTCGTCGCAATCCTTTGCCGCATATGAAGCGAGGCACGCGCACCGAATTCGCCGGTTCCTACCAGCAATCAAGTCGTGTTGCGCGTGCATGCAGGATCGATGGTCCTGCGAAAGGGGTTTCCTTTGGCAAGTTGCTTTGACGTTGAAACCGTGTGGAGGTGGGAAATCCATTCCCGTGCTCAGAATCCGTTCCATGGAAGGACCGCAACTCCTGTTGGCGTTCCATTCCACGCAATCAGAATCGGCGTACAGACAAATCCGCTACGTGGCATCTGAGAATTACGACTGAGAAGTTTGCGCGGCGCAATCACAAGCGGGCAATCGAATCGCATCGGCGCTTTCGGCACAGTCGTTAAGGATTGCGCTCCGCGACCAGTCATTACCAACCTACGTTAACCTGTCAGGCTGGAAAGCCCGACGTACGTTCGCCTTGCCAGGCTGACCGGCTGCTCTGTCATGTCAGGCTGGAAAGCCCGACGTACCGGTGCCGGCAATTGCTAGCACTCTCGTTGTCTAGGGCCACTCTCGTCTTGCTGCGACCGCCGAGAAGGCTGTATAGGGGCGATACGGATGATAGCGTCCGGCAATTCCAGTAAAGGATGATTGGAAATGACGATGCAACTAGGCCAGCTTGCCAAATTTGTCGATGGTCGCTTGGTCGGCGATCCGGCACTGGTGTGCCATGGGGCAAATCCACCGGGAGACGCCTCGCCAGGCGAAATCACCATGCTGGATGATCCCAGTCGCTGCTCCGCACTGAGCCACTCGCCCGCGATCGCGGTGATCACGGGAAAGGAACTGGAACTGGAGTCGATGGCTCAGATCGTGGTCGAGAGCCCGCATCACAGCTTTTTCGAAGATCGTCGCCCATTTCCGACCGCCGATTGGAGCGGACTTCACCGCGAGCGGAATCGATCCGACGGCGTCGATTTGCGAGACGGCGTCGGTCCATGCCGGTGCTGTCATTGGTCCGGGCGTCAAGATTGGTTCACGAACGAGAATCATGCCCGGCGTCGTCGTTTTCCCGCAGACGGTAGATCGGCGATGACTGTGTGATTCACGCAAATGTGACGCTTTACGAATACACACGAATCGCGGAACGCGTGGTGATTCATGCTGGGACTGTGATTGGGGCTTACGGCTTTGGATATCGTCAGCAAGCCGGTCGACACGTTCCCACGGCACAACTCGGTTACGTATCCATCGAACGCGATGTTGAGATCGGCGCCTGTGTGACGATCGATCGCGGAACCTACGGGGCGACTCGAATCGGCGAGGGAACCAAGATCGACAACCAAGTGATGATCGCGCACAACTGCAAGATCGGTCGACACAATCTACTCTGCAGCCAGGTCGGCATCGCCGGAAGTTGTCAGACCGGCGATTACGTCGTGCTGGCTGGTCAAGTTGGTTTGAAGGATCACATTACGCTCGGCGATCGCACCATCGTGGGAGCCCAGGCGGGAGTCATGGACAACTGCGCTGGCGACGAAGTCTACCTCGGCTCACCCGCGACACCGCAGCGCGAGCAGATGCAGATCATGGCGGTCGAGCGCCGGTTGCCGGAAATGCGACGCGAGCTCAAGCAGCTTCGCCGCGAGATTGACCGTCTGTCTCAGCAGTCCAGTGATCAGAAGCGAGCGGCATGACCATCCAGCGCGGATACTGGCCGCGTCGTGCTGAGGCGATGATGGTCCATCACGGCAATGTCAGCGGCAAGGAACCAGTTGGGTTGGTCGCTGGCTGGGGACGGTTTCCGGTCCAGGTTGCCCAGGCACTGGTCCGAGATGGACATCGCGTCTGTTGCATTGCGATTTCCGGCCACGCCAGCACCGATTTGGAATCGATCTGCGATCACGTCTGTTGGTCGGGCGTTGGAAAGCTGGGTGGACACATCCGCTACTTTCGACGCAATCAGAGTGAGTCGCGTGACCATGGCGGGCAAGCTGTTCAAAGCCGATCTGCTGTACCGCGGCTCGGTCTGGATACGACACTTCCCCGATTTGACGTGCGTGCGCACGCTCGGGCCGTTCCTGGTCGGGCGACGACGCGATGCTCGCGACGACAGCCTGTTACTTGCGATCACCCGTGCCTATGCCAAGGCAGGGATCGAGATTTGTGCGGCAACCGACTTTGCACCGGAGTTACTTGTGGACAAGGGACAGCTCGCCGGCCCGGCGGCGAATGAACGACTGCAGCGGGACATCGAAGCGGGATGGCTGATCGCCAAGCAGATGGGCGGCCTCGACATCGGCCAGGCCATCACGATCAAGGATGGTACCGTGATCGCTGTCGAAGCGATCGAAGGGACCGACGCCTGCATCGAGCGAACGGGACAACTGTGCAAACGAGGTGGATGGGCCTTGGTGAAGGTCAGCAAGCCGCAGCAGGACATGCGGTTCGACGTTCCCACCATTGGCCCGCAAACGATCCAGCGAGTTCAGCGATGCCAAGGGAACGGCGATCGTGATCGAAGCAGGAAAGACGATCATCGTCGATCAAGCAGCAACCTTCGAGCTCGCTCGCAAAGCCGGCATCACCATCGTCGCAATGGACCACGCCGAACTTGAATCGGCTCGTGGCGAAGTTGCCCCGCCTGCGTTAGGCTTGGCCGACGACGAGGATGCAAGCGACGAGAGCCAATCGCGGCGAGCGGCTTGATCTGCGGCATCGCCCCAGAAACATCCGGGCAGAATCCTGGCACAGTCCTGGCCAATGATCTGTCGCAGCTTGATCCATTCGCCATGAGCACGACTGCCTACACGCGTCCGCCTGCCAAGCTGAATCTGTTCCTGGAGCTGTTGGGAAAGCGAGCCGACGGCTTTCACGAAATCGACACGGTGATGATCCCGATCGACTGGTGCGATCAAATGCGGATTGTCCGCCGACCGGATCAAGCCATTGCTTTGAAAGTCCGCTGGCTACCTTCCAAAGAGATCATTGCGCGGCGATTGGGCCTTGAATCGAACAGCGAAGCGGCCTCGCAGCTTTTGGAGATCCCGGAGGGGAGCTCGAACCTTGTGCATCGAGCCCTGAGTCGTTTCTGCGAGGTGTTCGAGATCGAAGGCGGTTTCGATTGCCAACTGGACAAGTGTATTCCTGCCGGAGCCGGGATGGGCGGCGCCAGCAGCGACGCGGCGTCGGCACTGCGGTGTGCGGCGGCACTCTGCGAGATCTCCCCCAACTCTCCAGAGCTGCAAGCGATCGCCGCGGAAGTCGGCAGTGATGTTCCTTTCTTTTTGGGTTTACCGGGGCATCGCGTCTCGATGGCGGGCCGCGCACAGGGCCGTGGCGAAATTCTCAGCCACGTATCGATGACCGCGCCAATCGACTTTGTCGTCGTCTACCCCGCGCTAAGCCTATCAACCGCTAAGGTTTACGCAAACTCCCAAGTCCCTCAGGCGCCGCGGGACGCAGGTCCGCTGCTTGAAATTCTCAAAAGCGGACGATTTTCCGATTTGGGCGGGGCCATGGTGAATCGGCTTGCCGATCCTGCCAAAATACTTGCACCGCAAATCGATGAAATCCTAGAATCACTGTGGCAGGTCGGCCTGAGAACGTGTCAATTGACAGGCAGCGGTTCTGCATGTTTCGCGATTGCGGGGTCACGACAAGACGCGCTGCGTTGTTCCGAACAACTTCGAGCCCGGCTCGAACCAGGCGCCATCGTGATGCCCGCCCGTAGCTTGCACGTGCCGGCTTTGGTGAACTTGACCTAGAAACACAACATGCTTGCTGACGCGCTGCCTTATCGAGCGGCGTGATCGCCGGTTAGGGAGGGTCGGAAAATTGGACATCACCGAAATTCGCATCAAGCTGATGGAAGATTCGGAGGACCGACTGCGTGCCTTCTGCTCGATTACGATCGACAATTGTTTCGTGGTTCGGGACTTGAAGATCATTGATGGATCCAGCGGTCCCTTCGTGGCGATGCCAAGCCGCAAACTGACGGGCCACTGTCATCGATGTAATCACAAGAATCATCTCCGCGCCACCTACTGCAATCACTGCGGCGTGAAACTGCAAAGCGATGGCGAGCCATCCTACGACTCGCCGCAAAAGCTTTATGCCGATGTGGCTCATCCGATCAACAGTGAATGCCGCGAACTGATCCAGAACGCGGTGATCCAAGAATTCGAGGCAGAGCTGAGTCGCTGTCAGCAACCCGGCTATCGCTCGCGGTACGATGACGACTTCGGATACGAGGATGTCGATACCGAGCAGGTCGCTCCATCACGGAAGCACGAAGCGGGCCCGCCGAGACCGCATTTCATGGATCGTAAGGAAGAGAAAGCAGCGCCAAGCGACGATGAAGACAGCTTCGGCGCTGGAATTTTCTGAGCCTGACGTGGCCGTCATCCTGTTCGCGTGACCAAGGCCCTTCATGCCGCTTGACGAGACAATCGCGAGGGCATCCGACAATCGCCGAGCGTCCGCAGCAGCGAATCGATGCGATACGGCTTACTGATGATCGTATCAATGCCCCCTTCGATCGCCGCCTCTTGCTGATCGAGCCACGCCGTATGGGTGATCCAGGCATGACGGACGGGTTGATTCGCCGAGTCAAATTTCGAAATTCGATCACGCCACACGTCAGCCGTGACAGCGTCGGCAGTGCTGTCATCCCACCAGACGGCTTCGATGTTTCGCACCCGCATCGAATCGGGAGACTGGCACCAGACGGCGGTGACACCGTGGAACTCCGCCAAATCCAAGTAGGCTTGGGCCACGTCAAAGCTCGAGGCAACGACCGCGACCGAGCCTGCCGCATGACTCGGTTGATCATCAACGTCGCAAGCAAGGGAATCCGCGAGCTTCGAATCCTGGAGCCAGCTGGGCAACACCTGCTCCCATCGGTGCCAGGCGACGCGGGTCGAATCGACGACCGAGGACTGCCGGATTCCCTCGCAGAGTGAACCGAGCAGGTCGATCCAGCGGGCCTCTGGGTATTGCTGCGATAGCGAAGCGAATGCCTCGCTCCTGAATGGATTCCGGCTCGTTCGCGCAATGATGATTCTGTGCACCTCTGCCGCCGGGCGTCGAACCGCTTCCAGGACATTTTCACGGAGAGCAATTTGAGCCGCGTGACGGACACAGTGCTGATAGGCGGACCGAAACTCGGAGACCGTTGGGTCACCAACCCAAAGCAAGGTGCCGGTTGCGGACGCGCGATCACGGATCGGGACGACGTTCATGGTTCTCCTCCTTGAAAACGCATGGCTTCAATCAAAGGTAGGCCGAATCAAGGGCCTCTTCCGATTCCTTAAGGCATTCCCAAGCTTCCGCCACCGTGCTGCAGGCGCGAAGGCCCGCCAAGATCTCGCCATCGGCGATCAGGCGACTGAGTTTGGCGAGAATACGAAGGTGGGATGCATCGTCGTAAGAGCAAATCAAGAAAAAGATATCGGTCAATTGCCCGCTGTCGGAAAACGGAATCGGCGACGGGCAGACTGCCATCGCCACGACCGAATCGGACAGAATCGAAGATTGAGGCCGCCGAGGGTGCAAGAGAGCGACGCCGCAATCGAGCGCCGTGGGATGCATCTGCTCACGAGCCTGGACCGCTTCCGCCATCGCTGCGGCATCCCACAACAATCCCGACCGGGAGGCCAATTCGCACATCGCTCGAATCACCGACCCTCGCGTCCGGGCGTTGAGCGGCACCGCGGTCGTTTCCGGGGTACACAGTTCGCTAAGCGGACGGTCGAGCGTCTCGCCGACCACACGATCAATGACGCGCTGGACCTTGTTCAGCTCGTCCATGTCGCTCACCCCGATCCGCTCCTCCAACCAGTGGTGAATCTCCGCCTCGTTGAACCGCCAATCTCCGCCGACTCGACGTCCAGGTAACCGGCCGCGTACCGCCATTCGGGTCACCTGATCAGGGGTGACGTGGAGGTATTCGGCCAAGCGAGCGACGTCAAAATCTTCCATTGGAATCTGAGAGGGTTGGTTTTTGGGGTCCGTCAGGGATCTCCACGAATGCGAATCATTCGGAAGCCCCTGCAATGATAGCGTGCAAAGCCGATCGGAGAGCCCGGCCTTCACCAGATATTCTCGCGAATGTCCAGCAGAAAAGCGAGCCACTCCATCGGATTGAATCGACCTGATTGGATGCTCGATTGGATACCAGAGCGATGGCGGGTGAGGCAAGTCGTGGTGATTCGTCTTGACCAGGAAACCGCCGAGGGAGTAACTCCGCATAGATCGGCGAGGCCTCCATGCACAAGTGGCCCGTCCAACACAGCGGAAATACGTACAAGGCCATGCCCTCATTTGCACCTACCAAGTCGTCCCTTTGCCGATGGATTCTGGCCTTAGGATTGGTTGGCGTTGTGACCGAGCTGACATCCCTCAGCGCGTTGAGCCAGACCTATTACAATCCGAACGCCGGCGGCTCGATGGTTCAAGGCGGCGTCACCACGGGACCGCCCGTTGATATTCCGCAAACCAATCTGACACCGATTGCACCACCGGCAACGACTTTCACACCGTCCACTGGTTATGGGAGCTTCGATCCCTATGCTTCCGCTCCTCCCGCAACGGGAGGCTCGATTCCGGGCGTCACCACGATTGGTCCACCGACGGGAGGTTACCCGCCTGCCCCATCATCCAGCGGAAGTATGTTTGGACTGTTCTCGAGTCCGACCGCTCCGCCGACGGGAACCATTGGGTACGGTGCGCCGACCATGGCGCCCGTGGACAATCCATCCGTCTACGGAGCGACCCCGTACGGAGCGCCGCCCACCGGCACCGTGTACGGGACCCCGAGTGCCTTCCCGAGCTCGGCCTATCCGCAATCCACGCCGAGCTCGCTTTTTCCGCAGGGATTCGACTCGATCGACACGAGCACTTTGCTAGTCAGCCCTGCCGAATACAACGCGTTTCGATTGTTCCAGGGGCCGAGGTTCCGCTACACCTACGTGACGCCCGGTAACGATCCCAACAGTCTTGGCATCAACGATTTCGACTTTTCGCTCGCCTTCGCGTTTCCGAATTTTCTTTGGTGTACGCAGCCGTTCTTTGTCGTGCCATCATTCTCACTTCATCTTTGGGACGGCCCCAATAGTCCCTATCTACGACATGCCACCCAATGCCTACGACGCGTTTGTTGACCTTGGTTGGGAATCCGATCCCAACCAGATGGTCGGCATCCGAATTTGGCCTGCGGCTTGGCGTGTTCACAGACTTCAACACCTACAACAGCGACAGCTTTCAAATCCGCGGCCGTGCGTTGGTTAACTTCCGCACGACCCCGACGTCGACGTTCAAGACGGGGATCTATTACGTCAACCGTAACGAAGTCAAGCTGGTGCCAGCTTTCGGTTTCTTCTGTCGTCCCAATCCGTTCACGCGAATCGACCTGTTCTTTCCCCAGCCACGCTACGCAAAATACTGCCGCACGCTGGGCACCTACGACATGTGGTGGTATCTGACCGGTGAATACGGCGGCGGCAACTGGACGATCCAACGCGCCAACGGCCAGAGCGATCAGGTTGACATCAATGACCTGCGAGCCATCATGGGATTCGAATGGGGACCGACAAAGGCGTTGCAGGCCGGACGCCGCACTGCCTTTGCCGAAATCGCCTGGGTCTTTAACCGTGAAGTTCGCTACCGCCGTTATCCGCAAGACTTCGATGTCGACGACGGATTCATGTTCCGTGTCGGCGTCGGTTATTGATCGAGCTCAATAGTGAGGCGGCTTTTCGTCGAGCAAGTCTCGCTTTTCTTCGCTCGCGGATTTCAGCTCGTCGATTCGCCCCTTGAGACGCTCGATCAAGTGCACCATGCGATCGATCTTCGATGCCTGTTCGGTGACAACCTGATTGAGTTGATCAACGAAGTGCTGCGTATGAGCCAGCTGCACTTCCAATTCGGTAATTCGATCTTCGGCAGGGCGTGACATCAATCGCTCGATCAATCAGAGGTGAGATGTATTAACGGGCACCTTTGATGTCGGCAAACGTGCGCAGCTCGTAGGGGATGCCGACATAGTCCAACACGCGGCACAAACCGCGCAGGGCCACACCAAAACCGTCGGGCCCGCTGAAGCCACCAAACTGACCACCACCTTTGACGTGCGGCTCCAGGTCCAGGAACACCCCATCGGCGCCACGCGCTGTCATCCGTCGATGGAGTTCCGGCAAGAAGTCTTTCAAGTCGCGCAGGATCGCCTCGTGGCCGCTGTCGCCAATGTCGGCAGGAACGAAGTTGCTCAGGCTGGCTTCATCCACATGATCAATCCGACCGCGTGGTGAAGGATCGTGGTAGTCCTTGATATGGACCCAGCCAAGGCTCGGCTTCATGGCCAGGTACTGCGCGTAGGTTTCGTCGGCCGTGAAACCTTGAGTCACGATGTTGGCGGCATCGAAGATCGTCAACATCGCGGGATGATTGACCTGCCCTGCGATCGCGGCGAGCAGCTCCCCGCTCTGGCCCACCAGGTTGGCTTCCACCTCGAGCCCGAACGTCAAACCACGCCGGTCACAGGCTTCGGCAATCTGTCCGAGCTGGTCACAGACCTGATCAAGATGCTCCTGCGGGCTGGTCCCTTTTGGATGGTAAAACGCGAAACCGCGTATTAGCTTGGCGCCGAAAGCCTCTGCCCGGTCACAGGCGGTCGCAACGTCCTCCCGCAGGTACTGATCGAACGGGACAAAGCGGTTGGCGGTACCGTCATCGACATCCTTCAACTTGACCTTGCCGATCGGCGAGCCAATGCTGCTGACCTTCAGCCCGTAGTCGCCCTGCATCTTCACCAGGTGCCCAATCTCCGCGTCGTTCAACTGCATCACGTTCTTGATGCCTTCGCCGGCATCGATGAAGCGAATCGAGTAGTACTTCAGGCCCAACGCGGCGAATGCAGAATACTGTTGGACGGCCAGCTTTTCGTTGGCCGCCTCGTCGGCGAATCCGCTCAACAGGATAGGAGTCGTCATGAGTGTGGTCTCGGAGGTTCGTCAGAGGGAATGGAAAGAAGTAGGGGAGGCAAGCGAAACGGGAACAGACCCGAATGTCACGAACTTTGGTTGTGGCTGTGAACCTCGGGCGGTGAGCGAAAAGGGGTCAGACACCAAAAACCGGAACGGCCCGAAGGGTGCTTCGCATTTTTGGTGTCTGACCCCTTTTCGCTCGGCATGTTTGGTGTCGGACCCCTTTTCGCTGATCGACTAGCCTTCATCGGGGAATTTCACGACGATGTTGCTGTGCAGACCGCCGCGGGGGGTCCAACGACTCTCGACCGTGGCCCGACGTGGCTTTACGACTGCGAGAAAGTCGTCCATGATTCGGTTGGTGACGGCCTCGTAGAAAATGCCTTCGTTGCGAAATCGCTGAAGGTACATCTTCAGGCTTTTCAGCTCGACACAGTGTTTGTCGGGTATGTAGGTAAAAACGATCGTCCCGTAGTCCGGCTGGCCCGTTTTGGGGCAGACCGAGGTGAACTCGGGGCAATGATGTTCTATGGTAAAATTCCGCGATGGGCTGGGGTTTTCAAAGACCTCCAGCTCGTCTCGAAACGATTTCGAATCACTCAACTTGATCACTCCACTGGGAAAGGCCGGATTTTCGCACGGGTCGCAAGCGACGACTAGGGGGACGCTGCGCGTGTCGGAGACCTTCACGAGTCGACAGGGCGAGGGGTTGCTGACGGGGACCGAAAGTTTCTTTGTGCGGACCAGCGGCTGCAACTTGAGATGCTGGTTTTGTGACACGCCTTATGCTTCCTGGGAGCCGCAGGGAGACATCCTCTCGCTTTCATCGCTCGTCGATCTGGTTGCATCCTCCAACCTCCGGCACGTCGTGCTGACCGGCGGCGAACCATTGCTGCCCCAAGAAATCGTTCCGCTCTGCCGAGATCTCCGCCAGCAGGGACTTCACGTGACGATCGAAACGGCCGGAACCGTCGACCGGGACGTGGAGTGCGACCTGATGTCGATCAGCCCGAAGTTTGCCTCGAGCACGCCCGACGCAGCCGAACACCCCAAATGGAGCGGTCTGCACCAGCGTCGCCGCATGCCGATCGAGACGATGCGACGCCTGATCGATCGCAGCCCGCAATTTCAGCTAAAATTCGTAGTGGATTCACCCGACGACTTCGGCGAGCTGAATTGGGTCGTCGAGCAATTGGGCGTCGCCCCGACCGATGTCTGGATCATGCCCCAAGGGAGCACGATCGAGGCCATCGACGCCGCAGCGAGCTGGCTCAAGCCATGGTGTCAGGCCAACCAGTTTCAGTATTGCGATCGGATGCAGATTCGATGGTACGGTAATCGTAGGGGAACCTAGTGCATCGTCAAATCTAAAAATGGGGGTGACGTCGATCGGCGAAAAGGGGTCAGACACCAAAAATGCGAAGCACGCTTCGGGCCGTTCCGGTTTTTGGTGTCTGACCCCTTTTCGCCATCAACCCCTAAAATCAATGCTGACGCAGCACTAGTGGCTCTTCAACGCTGAGATTGTGAGCCGTGGGCCGTAGCCCGGGCCGAGACGGAGATTGTGAGCCGTGGGCCGTAAGGCACCGGGCCGAGACGGACGTATTTCCCCGTCGAGAAGGCCCGGCCGCTCACGCGTCACGGCTCACAAGAACTGACTTGAAGCAGCACTAGCTGGAGAGCGCCACTTTGCGGCCAAACGTAGCCCGAAACGCAAGCGAGGAAAGGAAATGAGTTACGCAACGAGCCTCGCTCACGCTTTTCGGGTTACGATTGAAATCTCCACATCCTGTGAAGCAAAACTTCCTGTTGTCGCTCCAATTTGCCCCTGTCATGCGATTCACCTCACGACTTTCTCTCGGATTGATCCTGATTGGGATGGCAGCCGTTCCTGCGACGTCGCCGGCTGCTGACGATCCCGTCGCACTCTCAGAAACGGACCATTACAACCAAGGGGTGGCGCTCTATCGAGCAGAGCAGTTTCAGGAGTCGGCGGACGCCTTTCGCAAGGCCGCTGCCGCCTCCGATCCTTTGCTCGCCGCAAGAGCACGATTCAACCTCGGCAATGCGGATTACGCTCGTGCCGTCGCCTCCATCGACTCCCAAGATCCCAGCGCCGCCGCTGAAGCGATCGAATCCCTCCGATCGGCCATCGAAAGCTACCGCAGCGCCCTGAGAATCGCTCCCAAGGACGATGACGCCCGATTCAATCTTGAATTGGCCAGCAAACTGATGCGGCAACTGGAACAGCAACAGCAGCAACAGCAGGGACAAGAGGGTCAGGAACCGCAGCAGGACAAAGAAGAGCAGGAAGCCGGGGAACAGGAGGAGCAGAACGGCGAGTCTCAACCAGAGCAACAGCAGCAGCAATCTTCACAACCAGAGAACGAGCAACCAGAGAACGAGCAACCAGACGAGCAACCGAACGAGAGCAGCTCGGGCGAGAACCAGGAAGGCGACGGGGATAACCAGGAGTCGGAAAAGAATCCGCAAGCCAACGAGGGTGAACAAGACTCAAACGATCAGCCGCAGCAGCAGCAACCAGACGGCTCGGGCGCGGAGCCACAGGACCAGGCGTCCGCTGATCCCGCCGAGCAAGACCGAGTCGAACAAATCTCAGCCTCGACCTGACAACTCCGAGGGCGATCAGCGAAACGACGACGGCACCTCCGAGCAAGATTCCGCTGAGCTGAACGAGACTCAAGAGACGCCCGAAGGTGAACTGACCGCGGCCAACGCAACGGAAAACGACCAACCGGCAGCGGATGAACCGGAAGAGCCGTCGGGCCAACCGCTGCAGATGACACAGGAAGAGGCTCGCAAGATGCTGCAGTCGATCCGCGACCGTGACATGCTGCGGAGGCTTCGTCGCCAGGCCGCACAGCGAGCTCGACAGATTCCCGTTGAACGCGATTGGTAGGAGGAACGATGCTTCGAATCTTGTTTTGTTGCGCGTTGTCTCTCTCGTCGGCCACTTGGCCACCAACCTGATGGCCGCCGAGGTGGAGTCGGATGTTTCGACGCGGGAAACCTACGTGGGTTTGCCGATTGTGCTTCGCATCAACATCAACAACGCCGTCGAGCATGAAACGCCCATCATGCCGGATGTCGACGGCCTCCAGATCGAATTGGCTGGTCCACCAAGCCGCAGTTCGCGAACCATGTGGATCAACGGTCGCAAGACGGAGCGTACAACCGTCTCGTACGCGTTTCGTGTGACACCGCTTCGGGAGGGCACCTTTACGATCCCTCCGATCAAGGTCGTCGCCGACGGATTGGCGTCGATCACCAAAGCCGTGCGGGTCGTGGCGAGCAAGAGCGAAACCGACGACCTGATGTTTGTCGAGATCGAAGGAAGCGAGAACGACATCTACGTCGGCCAAGCGTTGAATCTGAAGCTCAAGATTTGGGTTCGCCCCTATCGCAACGCGGACTACCAGCTCGACTTTGACGAAGGGGACATGTGGCAATCATTCTCGGATCAAACCGCCTGGGGACCGTTCGAGGATCGACTCGAAGAGCTGGCACAAAACCGTCGTCGACCCGGTGGGCGGCGCGTCCTGCGCGAAGACTCCACAGGGCAAGAACGCGAGTACTTTTTGTATGAGCTCGAGACGACCATTTATCCCGATCGACCCACGACGATCGACGGACAGGATGTTCGCATCATCATGAATTATCCGGTCGAGCTGGGGCGATCCCGAAGTCCGTTCTCGCTACTTGGTGACGACGACTTCTTTGGCGGCTCACCGTTCGATGACCGCATGTTCGGTTCCTTCACGAGCCGATTGACCGTCAACAAGGCGCGTCCAATTGTTGCCGAAGCGGCGATCGAGCCGATTCGCGTCAAACCGGTCCCCACTCAAGGACGCCCCGGCGATTACGTCGGTGCGGTGGGTCAATACTCGATCATTGCGGAGGCCGCACCACGCAGCGTCGAGGTCGGCGAACCGATCACGCTGCACTCGGAATCGATGGCAACGGAGCCATGGATGTCGTTCGCGCACCGCCGCTTGCCCTGCAACAGGATCTGGTTCACGACTTCAAAGTCGCTGACGAGCCTCTGGCTGGCTTCGTCGATGGGTCGCGAAAGGTATTCACGACCACCATTCGTCCTCTCCGCGAAGATGTGACCGAGATTCCGCCGATCGAGTTCACGTACTTCGATCCGGAGGCGGAACGGTTTGTCACCGCCACGAGCAAGCCGATTCCGATTGAGGTCACCAAGGCCGACGTCTTGGCACTCGACGCCATCGTCGGCAATCGAGGGAGCGACGGCAGGCGATCAACGGAGGAATCGACGACATCGTCACCTTCGCTGGCTTCACAGTACGTCGCGCCGAAAATGTTCGTTGGAAGTGACGTCCTGACATCCGTTGCCCGCCCCACACTTTGGACGCCCGCTCTGACTGGAATTCTGTTCGGCCCGCTAGCCCTGTTCTTGCTGGCTGTCGGGATCGGTTTCGTTCGCTCCCCGGCTCGTGGATTTCGGCGCGACGGAAATTTCAAACGGCGATCGAGCGGGCTGAATCGGGCTCCGACGTCGCTGCCGCCATGGAGTCGTTCCTGGCCAATCGTTTTCGACTCCCGTCCGACCGGTTGACGCGGGACCACACCATCGGCTCGCTCCGAGCTGCTGGCCGGCACGACCTGGCGATTCGGGTGGATCGGCTCTATCGCGGAGCGGATCAGAGTGGCCGGGGGCTTGTTGAGGAACAAAAGCAGGAAGCGAGGGCGATCGTCAGCGAAATCTGTGAGAGACGATTTCGTACCAGGCCACAAGCCAACGTCAGTCAGCTCGGATCGACCACGACGATGTTCTTGCTAACGATACTGGCCGGCTCGCTGCTGCAAGCCAGCTCAATCCAAGCTGCTTCCCTTCAACTGACGGCTGAGCAACAACAGCAATTGCTCGCCGAAGGAGTGGCTGTTTTTGAATCCGCGACGGAAAACCCAGACCGGATCGAAGCGAACGATCAATTCCACGAAGCGGCTGACAAGTTTCAACTTCTCGTCGACGCCGGGGTGGAAAACGACCGTCTCTTTTTCAACCTCGCCGAAGCATCGAATCGAATCGATCAGATTGGCCAAGCGATCGCCAACTATCGGCGTGCCCTGCGATTGGATCCCGCCAATGCGCTCTATCACGAGCGTCTGGCCGAGGCGGAGATTTCCGCGGGGATTGGCGTCGCTGGCCGCGAGAGCCTGTTGGAAAGAGCGAGACGCATCAACGACTGGGTGCTTCGCTGGATTTCACCCATGCAGATGCTCGTTGGTTTCACCATCGCCTGGGTGGCGTTCTGGATCACACTGTCCTCACGCGTGCTGGGGCTCGCCAAATCCTGGAAGCCGCTTGCTGGGCTGATGTTGGTGGTGGCGTCCCTTTGTGGCGGCTCGTACCTGCTTCGGGTCAGGGACTTCACGCGCGACGACTGCGCGGTGCTTGTATCCTCCTCGGTCTCACTGCGTGAAGGCGATGGCAACGAGTTCGCCGAAGTCAGCAAGCTCAACGACCGAGGAAGGGCACGAGGTTCAGATCCTGGAGCAACGAGGGGATTGGCTCCACATCGCCATCGACAGCGGCCAGCGAGGCTGGATCCATCAACGCGACGGCGTTGTGATCTGACCAGCGATCGGATCAACTGTCCGCATACAAGCACGACGCGCCAGCGAGTGTGTCCGACTTTACAAGCACGACGCGCCAGTCTTGATGTTGCGCCAAATCGATGGGAAACGCGTTTGATTCAGTAAATCACAGGATGAACTCGCGTTTCCAGAATTCACGCTCCCTGGCATTTGTATCGACACGAATCGCGCAAACGAATACAGGCTCCCCTCGCCCCGCTTCGGGGAGAAGGGAAAGGGGGCCAGTGTGAGATGTCAGATACGAATCCCAGAGCAAGGGTAATCATCGAAGCGCAACATCAAAACTGGCGCGTCGTGAATGTCGATGGGCCAGAGTGACGTTGATTAGACGAGGAAGCCGACGGGGCCCTGACCGCCCGTATAGGAGTAGAAACTCTCGATGTTCGGCAGAATCGTCTTGAGGTCCGTCGCGCTGCTGACCCCGTACCACATCGCCAGTTCCGCCGCCATCTCATCCACCGACAGCGTTGGAATCAATCGCCCACGGCCTAGATCCAGATTCCCGTAGACCGGGTCTTGAGGCGTTTTCAGCGAGAGCGGGTAATCGCCAAAAATCTTTTTGCCATCGACCGCGCCACCCATGACCATGTGATTGGCGCCCCAGGCATGATCGGAGCCTTGCCCGTTGGTGCCGAGGGTCCGAGAAAAATCGGAAGCTGTGAAGGTCACGACGTCGTTCTCACAGCCAATCTCGACCATCGAGTTGTAGAACGAACTCAACGCACGGCTGATCTGAGGGAACAGGTTGTTGTGGGCGGTCAAGAGGCCGGAATGGTTGTCGAACCCGCCGAGCGAAATGAAGAAGACCTGACGCGACTGCTGAAGCGCGCCGTGGGCGGCAATGACTTGGGCGACCTTTTTCATCCGGCGACTGAGCGAATCGCCCTGGTCGAAGGGAGTATTAAAAGTGACGCTATTGACCTGAGTAGTTGAACTCGATCGCCGCATCGATCGCACCGCGATGCGATTCCGCAAACGATTTGGCCAACAAGTCGGAATACGTCTGATCGAGAATGCTGTCGGTGTACCTCGAAAAGATCCTGTTCTGCACACCGGTGCCACCGTAACTGGAAACCTGCGTCGCACCTGACTCGCCAATCGTGTAGGGAATGACCGCACCACCGGTTTGGAAAATGTTCACCCCATTGATCGAGATGTTCATCGAGACTTGCGGGTTGAGGTTCGTGGATGCGAACAGGTCAGCAAGCCGCCCGCCCCAGCCCGTGATTTGTGATCGCGTGTGGGCGCCGCCGGTCATCCAGTGCCGCTGTAAATCGGCGTGAGAAAACAACCCGAGCGGAAGATTGACTTTGTTGTTGTAGTCGGTCCGGGTCGTCGGTTCGACTCAACGAGCCGATATTCGACAGGAACGACAGTTTGCCATCGTTATAAAGCTTGGCGATGCCACCGTCGAGGCCCAGATCCTCATCGATCCATTGGTTGTTTGCGTCCTTCGTCGTTCGCGCGTTGTGGCCGAATCCCGGGTGCAAACCAAAGCTTCGCCCCGAGAGATTCGTCGGGTCGTCGATTGCCAGCAGATCCGATTCCAGCAACGCCAAACCGCCGGGGTTCTTGCTCGCCGGGGTCCCATCGTCGTAGCCGCCTCGAGAGGCCGCATAGTCGTCGTACTCCACCGGGTTGCTGCTCGATGGATTGTTGCGCGGCATCAGCATGTTGTACGAGTCGTTCCCGCCAAACAGGAACAGGCAAACGAGCGCCTTGTAATCGGTAGGCGAGCTGTCAGCCACCACGGCTTTGGTCAATTGCAGATTGAGCAGCGTCGACATCACCGACGTTTGGGTCATCATGCCGCAGCCGGCTGCAGCAGCCTTCAAGATCGAGCGGCGTGACGGGTTCGTATCATTCATGGCGTTGGTCACGATGAGTTTCTCCGTGGGGAACACGGGCGGAGAGAATGGACGAGAAGCAACCGCTGCCGCTAGGGACTCAGGCGGCCCAAACAAAAACTAATCTTCGATCGCACAATCGGGCGACAAAATGACGGCCAACAAAGCCTCCTCCAAACGGATCACATTCGACGCGGAACTCTCAGAGGTGATCGCATCGATGATGCTCGTCTTGGTTTCTTCACTGAGCGAGCCGTTGCACAGCCAGAGGTCAAATCTTCGCAGGATCTCGGGGAGGTTGGCATTGTCTTTGGCCAACTCCAACTCGTCATCCAAATTGAACACAATCCGGCAAGTACCCACCCGCATTCCGTTCTGCACATACCGATTGCGAGCGTAACCCGCCAGGCGATTGATCGTTCGGTTGGCCGAAACCGCCGTGAGCACTTGAAATTCGGGGGCGAACAATCCTTCACGCGGAATGCGCCGCGAGGGCGTGTACCCGATCAGGTCGCCCGGTGGCTGGTAATCCGGCAGGTAATAGTTGAAGACACTGGGAGCCTGGTAAGGCATCTGCTCAAGATCCGCCTCGATCGAATTGGTCAACATCATGAACGGTTGCCCCGTCGACGGATCAAGTTTTTGGGGAGGATTTCCGGAGCTGGAAAAGGGATAGATGCTCGTCGGTCGCAGCGCGCGGATCATCGACGTGACACGCTGGATCGGCTCACGCAATCGACTGTGCTCGGTACCCCTGGTGATCACTTCCACACCCAATGGATTGCTGCGTCTCACCACGCGTTGACCACGAACGGCCTCGGGGTCTAACAGGATGGCCTTGACGACCGCCTTGAAGTCGCCACGCTCGCCTTGCCCATTGTCTCGAAACACGCGGGTCACCCGACGCATGTAAGCACGCGACGGGTTGGACTTGACGAGCCGTTGAATCAAGAGCCGGCAAATGAACGGCGGCACATTGTCTTGATCCGCGATGACATCCAACCCCTCATTGATTTCCGCAATCGCTGCTTCGTTGGTCAGCGGCACAGGCAGAGGCGAGAGCGTGACACCGAAGATTGTCTTGCCGGCCGGTGCGTTGGGATCGGGTTGACCAGGATTGTTCGGATCCTCGCTGTAGCCGTAGTTGTCGTCGTGCTCCTGGAAGTACATCTCCATGGGGTCGCCGAAATTGTAATTCGTGAAGAAACTCGTGCTGGTGTTGTGGTAAGTGCGAAAACCGGTGAACAGCCGGGCCAGTTCCGTGATCCCGTCGTTGTCATAGGTTGGAATCAACTCCCCGTTTTCATTCACATCCAAGCGACCGTCCTGCCGGAGCTTGTACAGTCCGACCGAAAACAGCTGCATGATCTCTCGCGCGTAGTTTTCGTCTGGCCATCGTCCGGCTGCGATGTTTGCCTTGCGGTTGCGCCATGAGCTCAAGTACACGCCCATGCATGGGTGGAACGTGACATCGCCGAGTAACTCGCGGTAATTGCCCGAGGCGTGCCGGGTGAGCATGTCGTAGTAATCGCTCATGCCCATCCAATCGGTGAGCGTCATCTCGCCGCCACCTTTGCTGCGGCGATCGTCGTTGTTGAAGTTCGTCCCGATGTCGCTGATCACAAAAATCTGCGAGAGCGCCCAAGCAACTCGTTGACGCAATTGGTCTTCGGAAGTCAGTGCGACGTGCCACCACGCCTGATATCGATAGGCGGACATGCCAACATTCTGCGTGTCCTCTTCCCTGCCATCGGCCGTGAAGATGTCACGTGCCACCTCCATATGCGACGTCATCGGCAGGGCAAACTGTTCGTCGATCCACTCTTCACACGCGCGTCGGTAACCCACTTGGCCGATCCGACCCGCCAGCTCGTCGATTGACTCTTGCGTCGGTCCAAACGTTGCCCGCGACAGGAACTGGGCAGCCCGTATCTGATTGCGAAGCGCCCGCACTTCCTGACCATTCGCTGCAGGAAACTTGCCAGCAAAGCAATCAACGGCGGGAACGACCGTCAGACCGAGAATCATTCCCAAAACGACCAACCAACTCGTCGCCGGTGCGGGCAGAGACTTGATGCGCATCACGAGTACCACAGCAGAGAAAGAGATTGTCTGGAGTGTCGCTTGGCCATGAACACTCCGCAGATAAGGTAGAGCCGGTCCGGTCGGACTCGCCTCTAGTTTGATCCAGATGGTAACGGCTTGGAATCCCGCAAGCAAAGGGATTTACGGGGTTTTATGCCACGCAGCCCGTTCGGGGTATCCGTGTCGCAGCCTTTAGAGATAGTCCTGTATCGACAGATTGGTTTGCACAAGTCGCGCAGCCGGATACTCGCTTCCCTCTCGCCGGTTCCGCGCCACGGGACGGGGGAGGCCGGAAAAGCGGCACAACAAGCACGACGCGCCGTTTCTACGAATCTCAACGCCAAGTAAAGAGGCCCACGGCTAGCGCCTGAGGTTCACAGTGAACCTCGGGCGCTAGCCGTGGGCCCCGAAACTTGACCGTGAACCTCGGCGCTAGCCGTGGGCCCCGAAACTTGACCGTGAACCTCGGGCGCTAGCCGTGGGCCCCGAAACTGGCCGACAAAAACAACAAACTCCCGACCTGGGCGAGACGCTTCCCGCCACTCCGTGGTAAACCGCGCAACATCAGAACGCGCCAGCGAGTGTGTCGGATGAGGGCTCGCGACACACTCGCTGACGCGCCGTGCTTGTATGACCTACTGGATGCTTACTTGCGACTCGACAAGCCCGTCGATCTCTCAGTCGACTCGCCGAGACAGAATCGCCCCAATCCTTCCGTGATCAAGCTGCCGGCGAGTGGTCGCCCGCTCGATGTGTTGCTCGGAGTCCGATATTTGATGTTCGCTTGGTGAATATCGCGATTCTGAACGAGGGGGTGCCACGCTATGCGGAAGGGTCCCGTAGCGATACGAAATGATGGGCGTATCGCGATAGCGGTAGCTCTGCTGTTTCACTTGAGGAAGCGGTGGCATCGGCAGCATTCTCCCGATTGGATACCCGACAACCGCGCGGGGATCGTGCCCAACGTGCCCGTGTGAGTAGTCGTGGCAGCCGAGTTGACTCAGTTGCAGCGAGAGTTCGTTGTAGGCAAACAACACGTCTTGCCAGCAGGGCCAAAGCGCGTTGTAGACCGGACAACCCGGGTGATTGAACAGGACCAACTCCACCTGTCGATGCATCGACTCGATATCAATCCATGCGCTGCGAAGATGCTGCGACTGGTCGGGATGACGAGCGACGACATAGAAACGGCCCGCCGCTTCGACAAGCTGAGGCGCCAACCTTCGCTCGAATTGGGTCAGCCGAGGATTGGCAATCACCTCGTGACCAAAGTGGAGGGCCGCTTCCCGATAGTTGTTTGCGGCTCGCGAGAGGGGTGAGTAGTGGGATGCCTGCGTGTTAGCCGGCATCAATAGGAAGGACGTCGCCAGTACGGCGAACGGCAGAATCTTGCTCATCGAGGGCTCCTTGGTGAATCGCGGGTTGGGACCGGCAACCGGCAAGAGTCATCCAAGGCATCGATCGTGCCCAAGACGCCGACGCCGCGACTTTCGCTGCAAATCGCCGTCAATTCCGACGTTTCCGCGATCGCCACGAAGAAAAGCATGTCTTCAGATTGACGACAACATGCGCCGCGACTGACGTCAGGCGAAGGGCCCGGCAAGAGAATCCTCAAAAACCTCAAATTCGGCTCAACCCGCCTAATCGTCAAAGTCGATACGACGAGTGGAACGAATTCCACGTGACCACCGCGCGGTTGGCTCATGTCGAAAGCTTCCCAAACCCCCCTCCCAAACCGACGACGACAGAGAACCAACCTATGTCGAAACCAACGCTTCGCGTCTTCCACACCGACACCCAATCCACTGAGCGCCAGCGGGAACTCGATCGAATCGCGGGAACTGCCGAAGCGCGAACCGTTGCCGTGCCTTTGGGCAAGATTGTGCCTCTGTTGATCGACGCCGGGAAACAGCAACGAGCCTGGCTGAGCGACTTCGCCGACGACCTGGTTCGCATCGACTCCGATCTCTACGACGTGTTATTGGCTTACCAGGAAATGCAGCGGCGCGCTGCGGCTTAGCCGTCGTCACATTCGAATCCGCACGTTTTGGCTGCCACCTCGTGCAGCAAGCCGCACGTGAAACATTGAAGAGGGAAATGCCATGCGTTCCATCGCCGTGATCAATCAAAAGGGCGGAGTCGGAAAGACGACCAGTTCGGTCAACCTCGTCGCCGCTTTGGCGGAGTCGGGACGAAGGGTCTGCCTGATGGATCTCGATCCTCAGGCTCACGCTTCGCTCCATCTGGGAATCACCGCCCACGATGGCGAGCCGAGCATGTACGAGGTTCTCTGCGGTGACGCCTCCTTGGCACAAGCGAGACGCGACATCAGCGATCGGATTTCCGTCGTTCCCTCGAATCTTGATCTGGCGGCTGCCGAACTGGAACTAGCTGGCGAGGTCGGTCGGGAGATGATTCTGCGTGACAGGATGGAGGACGACGACGAGCCGTTCGACTACCTGGTGCTCGACTGCCCGCCGAGCCTGGGCGTGTTGACCGTCAATGCGTTGGTCGCGGTGAACGAGGTCTTTTTGCCCCTGCAACCTCATTTCCTGGCCCTGCATGGCTTGAGCAAACTGCTGCGAACCGTGGAAGTCGTTTCACGTCGCCTCAACAGCAACTTGCGGCTCTCCGGCGTGATGCTCTGCATGTACGACTCCAACACCCGTTTGGCGGCTGAAGTCAGCACGGACATCGACGAGTTCTTCCAGGCAAGCAAGGGGGGACGCGAGTTCTTTCGCGAAGCGAGGTTCTTTGAAACCAGAATTCGCCGCAATATCCGCCTGGCCGAGGCCCCCAGTTTTGGCCAATCGATCTTCCAGTACGCCCCGGACAGCAATGGCGCGGTCGATTACCGGGCACTGGCTGACGAAGTGTTGGCGCAGGAAGCATCCCTCAGCCTGGCGCCCATTCGGCCGCTGCCTGATCGCCAACGCCGTCTCAAGACACCAAATTCCACCGTACGACCAGCTGCCAACGCCGTCGCAAGACACCAAATTCCACCGTACGATGGGCTTCCAAGCCCGTCGCAAGATTTCAATTCTCGACGGGCTTGGAAGCCCATCGTACGGGTTTTGAACCGACGCCTTGCTCTTGTCCCCAATTGCCTCACCCCTTTCTTCCGGCTGCCCATGTCTCTAGCGTGATAGAGGGTATTTGCCACTCGGAAGACGGCCGGCGGGGGAATGACGACTACGGAGATAACGGTCAAAGGTGCTCGCGAGCACAATTTGCGCGACGTCAGCTTGACCCTGCCGCGTGGCGAGTTGATTTGCTTCTCCGGCGTGTCCGGAAGTGGTAAGTCGTCGCTGGCGTTCGACACGCTGTATGCCGAAGGGCAGCGGCGTTACGTCGAAAGCCTGAGCAACTACGCCCGCCAGTTCATGGGCCAGATGCCCAAGCCCGATGTCGACTTCGTCAGCGGCCTGAGTCCATCGATTTCGATCAGCCAGAAGTCTTCGGGGAACAATCCCCGCAGCACCGTCGGCACGATCACCGAAATCTATGACTTTCTGCGTGTGCTCTACGCCCGGGTTGGCACGGGGCATTGCCCGAGCTGCGGCACGCCGATCACGGCGCAGTCGCGCGACGCGATCACCGGACGGATCATGGCTCTTCCCAAGGAAGCCACGCTTTGGGTGCTTGCTCCGCTGGTGCGGTCTCAGAAAGGGGAATTCCGCGATCTGTTCGAAGACCTTCGCAAGCAGGGATTCCTTCGGGCGCGCGTTGACGGAGAAACCTTTCGCTTGTCAGAGCCGCCGGCGCTGGATCGACAGCATCGACACGACGTCGAAGTCGTGGTCGATCGGATCGAACCGGATGACCGTGATCGAGGCCGAATCGGCTACGCGGTCGAGCTCGCGCTCAAACTCGGCCAGTCGACGCTGATGATCTCGATTTCGCAGCAGAACGACACCCAGGCCGGTGCCGCGAAAGAAGATCATCTGTTTTCATCCAAGTATGCCTGCGGCAGTTGCGGCCAGAGTTTCAAGCCGCCCTCGCCGCAGATGTTCAGCTTCAACAGTCCGCAGGGCATGTGCGTGGCTTGCGACGGTCTGGGGCGGCTTTATACCTTCGCGCCCGAGTTGCTGATCCCCGACGAGCGACTGAGTGTGCGTAAGGGCGCCATCTCGCTGTTGGGCAAATGGGGAGACATGGGGCGCTATCGCCGCCACATTTACCGTGGTGTCGCCGACGCCATGGATCTCGCGTTCGAGTTCGAAAAAGGAACGATGCTCGATGCGAAATGGTGTGACCTTCCCGAAGAAGCCCAGCACCTTTGGTTGTGGGGATCGGACAGCGCACTGGAGTTCACGTGGCGAGGAGGCCGGCGCGCCAAGCGATACAGCGGTTCGTTCGACGGTTTCATCCCCGAGCTGCTGGCCCGGTATCGAACGACGAAAAACAAGATGCAGTTGCGTCAGCTCGAAAAGTACATGAGCACGCTGGACTGTCCCGATTGCCATGGTCGTCGGCTCAATCCACAGGCGTCGTCGGTAACGCTCCGAACGGCCGCCAAGCCGTTTTTGTCGGCCAAGGGACAGACCAAGGCCGATCAGACGCTCCCCGAACTCTGCCAGCTGTCGATCGATCAACTGGATCAGTTCTTCTCCGACGTCGTGCTGGGCGATACCGAGGCCACGATCGCGGCCGAAGCCTTGAAAGAAGTGCGGCAGAGGATTGGCTTTCTGCTGGGTGTCGGACTGGATTACCTGACACTCGGTCGAACCGCACCGACGCTCTCCGGCGGTGAATCGCAGCGAATCCGTTTGGCTGGTCAAATCGGCAGCGGACTGACTGGTGTGTTGTACATCCTCGACGAGCCGTCGATTGGATTGCATCCCCGTGATAACGATCGTCTGATTGAGACGTTGCTGCGGCTGCGTGATTCGGGCAACACGCTTGATCGTGGTGGAGCACGACGAGGACACGATGCGCGCATCGGATCGGATCATCGATTTCGGGCCAGGTCCCGGAGTCAAAGGAGGCCGCATCGTCGCCGCCGGCTCGATCAGCGCCATCGAAGGCTCGGCCAAGAGCGTGACAGGACAGTTCCTTTCTGGAACTCGCAAGATTGATCCGCCTGAAACGCTGCGCCCGATCGATCAAGATGCGATGCTGACCATCGTCGGCGCCCGCCATCACAACCTGCAGAGCATTGACGTCTCGATTCCGCTTGGGCACGGTGACTTGTGTGACCGGCGTCTCGGGCAGCGGCAAGAGCTCGCTGATCGCTGGCATTCTGGAACCGGTGCTTCGCAATGGCTTAAATGGAGCCGAAGGCGAGATCGGTGAGCACGATGCGATTCGTGGGATGGAACTACTCGACAAGACGATCGCGATTGATCAGTCGCCGATCGGACGGACGCCGCGCAGCAATCCCGCGACGTACGTGAAAGTGTTTGATGAGATTCGCAACCTGTTTGCGAAGCTACCCGACGCCAAGACGCGCGGCTACACCGCCAGTCGATTCAGCTTCAACGTGGACGGCGGACGCTGTGCAGCCTGTGACGGCAACGGTGCCAACAAGCTGGAAATGGATTTTCTTGCCGACATCTGGGTGACCTGCCCGGTTTGTCAGGGTCAGCGATACAACCGCGAGACGCTGGCGGTTCGATTCAAGAACCACTCGATCGCCGACGTCTTGGAATTGGACATCGCCCAGGCGCTGTCGTTGTTCAAGAACGTTCCCAAGATCGCCGAAAAGCTTCAAACCCTGGTCGATGTCGGTCTGGAATACCTGAAGCTCGGCCAGCCTTCGCCCACGCTCTCCGGCGGTGAAGCTCAGCGGATCAAATTGTCGCGAGAGTTGAGTAAACGCGAAACAGGCAAAACGCTTTACGTCCTCGACGAGCCGACCACCGGATTGCACTTCGCCGACATCGAAATGTTGCTCAAGGTGATTCATGGCCTGGCCGATCGCGGCAACACCATCGTGATCGTCGAACACAACACCGATGTGATCAAGACAGCGGACTGGGTGATCGATCTCGGTCCGGAAGGCGGCGCGGGCGGCGGCAAGCTCGTGACCGTGGGGCGACCGACCGACGTTGCCAAGTGCCAGGCCAGCTACACCGGTGCCGCCTTGGCCAAGAGCCTCGGTATCAAGCGGCGCGCGGTGAAGAAGTCAACCAAGACGCAGCGGCAAATCGTTGCTGCCTCACCCAAAGCACGAACCCACGTGATCGTCGAATCGGCGAGCGAACACAACCTCAAGTCGGTCAGTGTCGATTTGCCTCGCGACGCGATGACGGTGTTCTGTGGTCCAAGCGGCAGCGGCAAGAGTTCGCTTGCGATGGATACGATCTACGCCGAAGGTCAACGGCGCTACGTCGAATCGCTCTCGTCGTACGCGCGACAGTTCATCGGTCAGGTACAAAAACCGCACGTCGAACGGATCGAAGGTCTTTCGCCGGCGGTCGCGCTGGAACAAAAGAATCTCGGTCACTCGCCCCGCAGCACCGTCGGGACGGTCACTGAGATCTACGACTACTTTCGCGTGCTGATGTCCCGCTTGGGGACGATGCATTGCCCGGACTGCCACATCCCCATCGGTACCCAAACACCCGACCAAATCGTCGACAAGGTGATGGCTTTGCCCGAAGGCACGCGAGCCTTGCTGCTTGCGCCGATCGAAGTCCAAGCCGGCGAAGGTTCCAAAGATACGTGGCAAGCACTGCGTGCCGGTGGATACCAGCGCGTTCGCATTGACGGCGCAACGATCGCGTTGGACGACGCACCGGCGCTGGACCCGCGACGTCGGCAAACGGTTCAAGTCGTGGTCGACCGGATCGTGGTTCAAGAGTCGGATCGATCTCGGATCAGCGACAGTGTCGAGCAAGCCCTTTCGCTTGGTGTCGGCGTCATCGAGCTGGCACTGGCGGACGCCGAACGCGAAGAACCGGCCTGGACGACGATCACACACAGCCAACACCTGGTCTGCGGCAGCTGCGGGCGGTCCTTCACGGAATTGACGCCGCACCACTTCTCGTTCAACACGGGCGTCGGCTGGTGTCCGCAGTGCGAAGGCCTGGGAATGCAAACCGGTACGAATCCGGCGGCATTGATCGCTTCGCCATCGTTGACGCTTGCCCAGGGCGCATCGCTGCTGTGGCCCAACGTCGAGCAATCGGTTTCGCAGTGGATGCTGCGAGCGCTTTCGCGGCAGACCGGCGTTCCGATCGATGTGCCCTACGATCAATTGACGGTCAGCCAACGTCGGATTTTGTTCCGCGGTGCCGGACCGACGTGGTTCGAAGTCCGCGAATCGGATACCGGCGATTCCGATTCGTCGAAGGTGCTGTTCCGTTTTCAGTTCAAAGGCTTTTATCCGTCGCTCGACGAAGCATCACGACTGACACCGGGATTGCGAGCCAAGCTCGACCAGTTCGTGGCCGAGATCGACTGTGCGGCTTGCGAAGGTTCGCGTCTGCGTGACGATGCGGCGGCAGTCCGTTTCCGTGATCACACGATCGCCGACTTCGTGCACATGCCTCTGGATCGATTGCAGAGTGAGGTCAAATCGTGGAAGCTGGATCGTCGCCAACAGAAGATCGCTGGCGAGATCGTGCGTGAAATCCAATCGCGCGTCGATTTTCTCATCGATGTCGGTCTCGGCTACCTGACGCTTGCATCGCGGTGCGGCGACCCTGTCCGGCGGTGAGGCACAACGGATCCGATTGGCCGCGCAGCTCGGCAGCGGACTGTGCGGCGTGTTGTACGTCTTGGATGAACCGACCATCGGACTCCATCCGCGCGACAACGATCGACTTGATCGGTGCGCTGCATCGCCTGCGCGATCTCGGCAATACGTTGCTGGTGGTCGAGCATGATCGCGACGTGATCGCCAGCAGTGATTACCTCTGCGACTTCGGCCCGCGTGCCGGTCGTCACGGCGGTCGGATCGTGGCACAAGGGCCCGCCAACACGAATCGAACCGGAAGATCGATCGGTCACCGGCGGCTACATCAACGGCAAGAAGTCGATTCCGATTCCCGCGGCACGTCGACCGGTGCTCGGTCCATCGGGAAAGCCGATGGTTGAATTTCTGAAGGATCTATGGTGCCAGCGAAAACAACCTCAAGTCGGTCGACCTCGCCTTGCCTCTCGGCGTGATGACGGCGGTCACCGGTCCGAGCGGCAGCGGGAAGAGTTCGCTGATCGAAGACATTCTGTATCCCGCCTTGGCCCGACGACTTCATCGCACGCGGCTCAAGGTTGGGACGTCACGACCGGCTCGAAGGCCTGCGTCACATCGACAAAGTCATCCAGGTCGACCAGTCGCCGCTGGGCAACAGTCCGAGCAGCAACCCCGCGACCTACACCGGCGTGTTTGACTTGATTCGGCAAGTGTTCGCCGAGATCCCCGAAGCAGCCGAGCGTCGCCTGACATCACGTCATTTCAGCTTCAACGTCCCTGGTGGTCGATGCGAAACGTGCGAGGGTAGCGGACAGCTCAAGATCGAGATGCACTTCTTGCCGGACGTCTGGGTTCCCTGCGACGATTGTCACTCGCGCCGCTACAACGACGAAGTGCTCGAAGTCAAACTCCACGGCAAATCCATCGCCGATGTCCTGGAGATGCAATGTGGCGAGGCAACCGAACTGTTCGCAGCCTATCCCAAGATCTCGCACATTCTGCAAACCCTCTGTGACGTTGGACTCGACTACGTGACTCTCGGCCAATCGGCCCCGACGCTTTCCGGTGGCGAAGCCCAGCGGGTGAAACTGGCGGCGGAACTCAGCCGACCTGTCACCGGCAACACGCTCTACCTGCTAGATGAGCCCACGACGGGCTTGCACTTCGACGACATCGAGAAGTTGATGACGGTGCTTCAGCGTTTGGTCGATCTGGGCAACACCGTGGTGGTGATCGAGCACAATCTTGATGTGGTCAAGTGCGCCGACTGGATCATCGACATGGGCCCCGATGCTGGTGCCGCCGGTGGAGAGATTGTTTTCGCCGGGACACCAGAAAATCTCGCGGCGACCGCCAAAGTGTCCCGTTCAAGCAGCGGCGACCGACAAAGCGTGACGGCACCTTTTCTGGCAAGCGTGCTTTCCGGCGAGACGTTCCGGCCGTCTCCGAAATCTGGCCCCGCCCCGGGTAAGCGGACCAAACCAGCGACGAAGGCAACGAACAAGAAGAGTCCCGCGGCCGGCGGCCGCAGTGCTCGGGGCGAGAGTAAAGGCACCGCATCTGCCACTGCAGACCAACAGCGGCAAAGTCCTGATGCGAGCTCCGAGATTGAGCTTCGTTTTGATCCCGAGTCACAGCCAAACTGTTCCCCCACCGGCCGGCAGGAAACTCGGATCTGGCCGCGCTGAATCAGCTTCACCCACGCTCGATCCCTGGAAAGTGCTCGGCCGAAAATGGCACTCGCTTGGAAAAGGATTCCCCAATGGCTCAAAGCCCGATTGGCCGCTGGAATTGGCCGACCGTATGCTAAAGCTACTCGAGCAGGTCGCTGGTGATGATTCCCTGGCATTCGATTCGCCGGATCGCGTTCACGTTCGACCCGTCGGCACCGAGGCGATCTGGGCGGAGGTTCACACCAAGACACCGGAATCGCTCAAGGTGACGTTGGCAGGACCTCGCGAGGCGCTCGACCTCAAGCAGCTGGGGAACCTCGATGTGGAGGGTCCGGTCGACTTTCCCGACGACCGTCATGCACGCGTGACGCTGAACCTGACCGAGGTCAAGCATGTCCGAAGTCGAAAGCTGCGAACCTTTTTGAAGGGGCACCTGGAAAAGTCGGTGCAGTGATCGGCTCCAGCTCAACCAACCAGAATTCAACCCGTACGATGGGCTTCCAAGCCCGTCGGCAAATTCGTGAGTTCCATCGTCGACGGGCTTGGAAGCCCATCGTGAATGGATCGAGAGAGGCCGTGGTACCGCACAGGCGATAGGCATCCGAACAGGAAAGTAATATCAACGATGATCCGTCCAGACTCCAATGGTGATCCCGATCCAGGTGGTGGCCTGCTGCAAGCGGTGCTCCAGCATCCGGAAGTACGGGAGCGACTCTCCGCGATGCCCGCGGATGAAAAAACGATCGCGATGACAACCAGCGATGCGGACGACTTCATGCACCCCAGCTGGAACGAGTCGCGCGGCAAATGTCCACGAGCTTGAAACGATTGAGCTCGCTCATGACCCCCAACACCTATTCGATGGAACGCCGCATCTGATCGATGGGAGCAAGCACCTGCTCGATGCGGAACGCGACCGCACCACTGATCGACACGGGTTTTGTCCCCCAGCGGCGCGTGACCACGCTCGGTCAAGGGAAGGCGGAAGACGCGGACTATCGAATCGTGGGGCGTCTGGGAAGCGGCGGAACGGGCGTGGTGTTTCAAGCACATCAACGCGCGATCGATCGCGAAGTGGCGCTGAAGGTGCTTCGCAACGAATTGGCGACCAACCAGTTGTCTCGGGAACGTTTCCTGACCGAGGCTCGCGTCATTGGCGGCCTCGATCATCCCAATGTGATCGCGCTACATGAAGTCTGTATCGACGAGTCGGGTGGGCTGTTCTACTCGATGAAGCGTATCGACGGCACGAGCTGGGACCGACGAATCAACGAACTGTCCCAGGACGAGAACATCAACATCCTGCTGCGGGTTGCCGACGCGATTCGCTATGCACATTCGCGCGGATTGGTACATCGCGACATCAAGCCGGAAAACGTCATGCTGGGAGCCTTCGGGGAAGTGCTCGTTGCGGACTGGGGTCTAGCGATTCGTCCCGACGAAGCACGATTCCGAGGAGAGCGGCAACACTTCGATTGGTGGAACGCCAGCCTACATGGCGCCGGAACTGGCGATGGGCCAGCCGTCTTCGATCGGCTTCCATTCGGACGTTTATTTGCTCGGCGCGATCTTGTTCCAGATCTTGACGGGCAATCCACCGCATCACGGCGCCAACCTGCTCGCCTGCATCCAGGCAGCCGCCAACAATGAGATTCGCGAGACGGAGGTCGAAGGCGAGTCGATGGACATCGCGATGAGGGCAATGGCCACCGATCCCGCGGACCGCTTCCCCTCCGTCGACGATTTCATCGCTGCGATCAAGCACCAGCGGAAGCACGACGAGAGCACGCGTTTGGTACGTCGAGCCTGCGACCGCATCAAGCAAGCTTCCGATGAAGATCCCTATGAAGATTTTCGTGTTGCCGATGCGCTGCTGATGGAAGCCATGGACATCTGGCCTGCCAATCGCCGCGCCGAGGAGGCACGAAAAAAGTTGCAGCTTCGTTTTGCCGAGTCGGCGGCCGAGCGAGGCGACCTGGATTTGTCGATCAGCATGTACGAAGCGGCCGGTGAAGGAGATTGCGAGGCCGCGCGAAAAGTTCGGCATCGACGCGATCGGCGCGAGAAGGATTCCCAACGCGTGTCACGATACTCGGCACTGTTCACCCATGCGCCGGAGGCAGGACTGCTGATCCAAATGTCGACGGGCGTGGTCTCGGAAGCGAATCAAATGTTCTACGACCTGTTTGGTTACAGCCAAGATGAGGTGGTGGGACGAGCGGTTTCGGAACTGAACCTGTGGGCCTGTCCGGAACGTCGCGACGATCTCGTGGCGAAATTGAAGAAGGACGGCGCAATCGACAACTTTGAAGCGACGTTTCTGCACACCGATGGTCACAAGATCCATGTTCTGATCAGTGGCCGCGTGGTGCAGCTGCAAGGGGAATCGATGGTCGTGTCGACCATTCGCGATATCTCGCTTCGCAAGGAAGCCGAGAACGAGTTGAAGAAAAGTCGTCAGCGACTCAAGGACCTTCAGCAACTGGCTGGCTTGGCGACGTGGTCGTATGACCTGCGGAGCCGCGAAGTGACCTGGAGTGAAGACGCCTTTCGACTTGTCGGCCGCGACATCTCCCGAGGCGTTCCGAGCAAGGAGGAGTTCTACGAGTCGATTCATCCGGACGATCGAGAAAACCTGCAGCGAACCATCGACACTGCGCTGGACTCAGGCACCGCCTACGAAGCCATGATCCGTCAAAAGGTGAACGGAGGTGGATACCGCCACGTGCTGCTGCGCGGTCAACCGATTTTTGATGACTCGGGGACGACGGTCGAGGTGTACGGCGTGATGATCCCTCAACGTGCCGGCGACCTGGCCGCAAGCTAGCTCGCCCCGCCCGTACAACGCAAGGCTTTACGACACACCAAAGAGCCCCATCCAATCCAAGCACGACGCGCCAGTTTTGATGTTGCGCTGTTTGCTTGATTTCGGGGCGTTGCCCCGAAATCAAACAGCGCAACATCAAAACTGCGCCAGCGAGTGTGTTTCCGGTTTTCACCGTTCGGTGGACGTGAGATTGCGCAAATTTTCCTGGGACTCACTCGCTGGCGCGTCGTGCTTGTATGAATTCGCCCAATATCAATACCGGCGCGTTCGTGCTTGGATTGCTCGGCAATCTCGAAAGGTCGAAAATCGACGCCGTAATCAGAAGAATCGCTGTGACCGGTAGAATTGGCCCCCCCAACACGAACCGAGCTGATCTTTTTTGGGTCCATCTTGGGAACGAGGACGTTCGAGCTTTAGGGTGAAAACTCCGCCGGGGAGGGTGCCGCATCAACCCGTATCAGGAGCTGCCGGAACATCGGACAACCTTCACCTGGCCCCCGAAAGCCTGAGAAGAATCTCGAGTTGCCGAGAGAAACTGATCAATCTGACGCCAGCCCTCACTCCCGTCATTTTTAGCGGTTGGACCAAGGTCTATACTGAATGGTGATCGGAGACACCCAATGACTAGACTTGGGATTCGAAACAAGCGAGGAGGATTGCATGAGCGGATACGGCGCGTTTAGCGACGATTTCTACCTCAACATGAACTTGTCCACCGAGTTGGATCTGCCCCAGAACCGCGAAGCAGTTCTGCACTACTTTGAACAGATTCGACGCCGCTATCCCAGGATGCAGAACTTTTACTCGCGTGAGAAATCCGAGTTTGTCCTGGAAGAGGAGAAAGAGGCCGGTGCTTATCGCTGGACCTCCCTGGAAGCCAAGCGAGTCAATAGCGGGGTGGTGAATCCCGAATCGTTCGAATCGGCCGCCGAGCAGCATCGAGCGGTTTTGGAACTGGTCCCGTACGAACTCTCGGTCAGCCCCTTGGATTGTGAATCGCTGAGCGTCATGCTCGGTTTTGATTTTGCGTATCGGGGGAACCACAACGAGATCCTTGCCGAGGCGATCGGTGTACCGCCGGGGCTGGAACGGTTTCTACACGTTCCCTTTGGCAGGCTACTCTCGAGCGAACCGGCGATTCAGTTCGCTCTGGACGAGGACTGTCGGACTCAGTGCCGGGTCAGTTTTGAATCGAGAACGAGCGCCTATCAAGTCCGTGCCGGTGACTTTGGCGAAGAACAGTTGAGCGTTTACTTGACGGTGCGCCGCTACGACAGTCTTGGGGCGCACGAGAACTACGCCGACGAGTTCGACAGGCTCGCCGCGCTCTGTCGTGATCTGGTCGACGAGTATCTTGTCTCCAGCGTCCTGCGACCTCTCCAAGAAGCGATCTCACTTCGCTAGCGCGCGCACCGGTTGCAAGCTCGCCCGTTCAAATCTTGTCGCCTCGACTATCTTTCGAAACAAGCCCATTGTCGTTTTCGAGGTTCGACGTTTGGCTGGCGTAATCAGCCGTTCCCACTTATCACGAAGGGTTTGCGAAAGTTCAAACGCTTTCACTGCTATGTCGATGATTTCGTGCCTTCCACGGTCGGCCACGTCAATTTCCAGCTTCAACTCAGCTTCTCTATCACGCAGGTCTCTCGACGTTTGAGCGTAGTCGTCGGGTCGATCTCTTCGGGAGAAGATGGTTGGTGACCGCTTCTGCTTGGTGACGAACTGAGGCAAGCTCTTCCCGTAACTGCAACTTTCGAGATAGCGGAATCCTGATCCCAGATTGTTGCCTGACGAAGCTGCTCACGTGAACGTGTCACGGAATTCGTCGTCCTCAACCCGAAGCGAATCAATAGATGCGCAAGCGTCTGAGAGTCCAGTTGCCTCTCGGTCAGTCGGATGCGGAGATGGTCGCCTTTGTGGTGCTGGCTGAGCGGTAGTAATTTAATCCCGTTCCCCACTCTTGGTCAATCGTTTCGGCGTTGGACAGACGACAACGATAGTCGTTAGCTTCAGCGTGCTTGCGACAAGTCGGAAAATCGCTCGGTTGCTGTCTTTAGAGCCTTCAGCCAGCCTTGGATGTATGCCCCTGATTTGCTATCGCTGACGGATTTGGAATTCCACTTCCGAAGAGTTCAGCGAAGAGTTTCAGGCGTGATCTCTGACCCGTAGCGTAACCTGTCGCTTCACGCCGCCAGCAACAGCGCGGACAACATCCAGGGACGCTACAAATCTTTCCTGGTCGAAGATGCCGGGTACTTCTGGTCGCTCAGCCGGTACATTCATCTGAACCCTTGCAGTGGGTTGCGGCCTTTGGTGGCGACACCTGATAGATGGATGCACAGCAGCTACCCAGGCTTCGCACGAAAAACCAGTCGCCTGGACTGGATCGCGTACGATGGTCTGCATACCTACTGGCAAGCCGCTCATGGCGGGAAGGACGCCGGCGCGGCCTATAGACAGTACGTCAAAGCTGAAATGGAGCTTGATGAGAATCCGCTCTCTGGCGCACTTCGAGGCTGGGTGCTTGGCAGTGAGTCATTCTTAAAGCGAGCGATCGTGCTTGCCAGCGGAGAGGCAAGCCAAAAGCGACAGCGAACCGCGCGACGTAGGAAGGCCGTTTCGATGGACGAGGTGATTGCGGAAACCGCGGCCTACTACGATGTTGAGGAACAGGACTATATTGGATTCCGATGCACAGCGGCCGGGCGCGAGATAGCCGCGTATTTGTGTCGAAGGTGGACCGGCGAGCCGCTCAGCCGGATCTCCGAGCGGTTTGGCTTGTCCCATCCCGATAGTTCATCCAACCTGATCCGCCGAGCCAAGAAGCGAATGGAAGAATCGAAAGACTACTTTCAAGCGATCGACGAAATCGAATTCAACCTCGGACGGAAAACCGAAAACCAAACCTGACCCCGGCGATAGCCTCCCCACGCGCGCTGCGAATTTTGAATGGCGGGCGAAATGGGGGCGAAATGGGGACCACGAAAGGCGAAATGGGGACAGGCTAAAACCAGGTTGCCAGCAACTCGGATCGTCCAAAAGATGCCTGTCCCCATTCTTACGGCGGCGAAATGGGGACAGGCCAAAACCAGGTTGCCAGCAACTCGGATCGTCCAAAAGATGCCTGTCCCCATTCTTACCTCCAAAAGATGCCTGTCCCCATTCTTACCCCAAACGATGCCTGTCCCCATTCTTACCACCCATTCTTACCTGTCGTGCCGGAAACCGTGGAAGCCTGACGTTGGGTGAACCACTCGACTTGCTGAAGAACTACGGTTCGCATGGGCGAATACGTCCCGTTGAAGAGCTGCTTCCCAACGCGTATGGTCTGTTCGATATACATCGAAACGTGCTGGAGTGGAGTCAAAGTATTAACCAGGGAGTCGTCGCGTCCGACGTCATTACAAACAAATAGACCCGAAGGATGTTTGGCGGCTCGTTCATCGATCCGTTGTCAGACTTCAAAACCGACAGAGTGGCGTACTGGAATTCGAATTCTGGCTACGTCGCCCATGGTTTCCGCGTGGTGAGAAGCTTACCGTCACCTCGCTGACTCCTTTGCGGCCGGCTCTTGTCGGGCTGCGCCAGAGGATTGGCGGATGGCGAAAAGTGGTCAGACATCAAAAACCGGAACGGCCCCAAGGGTGCATCGCATTTTTGGTGCCTGACCCCTTTTCGCCGATTCGATTGTCGTTCACCCAACATTGAAATGCATTTTGAGAAACCGTCATGGGCGAAATGGATAAGGAACAATTTGACGGCGGAGAACGGAAACTTGCCGGACATTCCTCCCAAGACCTCGGGGAGACCATGGACGGTGGTGGCGACACCTCATCAGACGCAGCGAGTCCACCGCGGTCCAATCCGGAAGCCTGGGTGGGTCGCCGGATCGGCAAATACGAGATCACGCAAGTTCTGGGTGTTGGTGGCATGGGCGTCGTGCTCAAGGGCCATGACGCGTCAATTGAACGCGATGTTGCAATCAAAGTGTTGCCCGCGGAGCTCTCGGCCAATCAACAGGCTTTGAATCGATTCCTCGCCGAGGCGAAGAGCGCCGGCAAGTTGAATCATCCCAACACGGTGACAATCTACGAGATCGCCCAAGACGGGAACCATCACTTCTTGGCCATGGAAGTCGTTTCGGGAGGGAGCACCGAAGACCACATGGAGAAATCAGGCGCTTACTCTGTCAGGGAAGCGACTCGAATCGCCATCGAATCTTGCCGAGGGCTAGCCGCTGCACACAAAGCAGGGCTGGTTCATCGTGACATCAAGCCGGCCAACTTACTGCTCACCGAAGACGGAACGGTAAAGGTCTCCGATTTCGGACTCGCCAAACGCACGCAAAGTCAGGCACTGCAGCTGACACAAGCGGGACAGATCGTCGGCACACCTTACTACATGAGCCCAGAGCAATGCGAATCACGTGACGTTGATGCGCGGAGCGACGTCTATTCTCTCGGGGCAACGTACTACGGTTTGTTAACCGGCAAGAGTCCCTACGAAGCCAGCGGAAGTGTCGTTCAGGTGATGTACGCACACTGCAACTCACCGCCGCCTGACCCGCGCGAGATCAGTAAGCATGTTCCGCCTGCTTGTTGCCAGATCATTGAGCGGGCGATGTCAGTCAAGCCAGAAGACAGGTACCAGTCGATGGAGGAGATGGCTACGGACTTGGAGTCTGTATTTGCCGCGATCTCCGGGGATGGGATCTTGCTTCCGAGCCAATCGGGTATTCGCTCCATGCCACCGGCAAGCACCGCGGAAAAAGTGAGCGTCAACTCGGTAACGCGCAGGAACCCGCTCGTGCCGGTTGTCGCAGCGGTTGCATGCGGTTTCATCATCGTCGGCGGCCTCTTCTTGCTTGGACGAAAAAACGAGGCCGAGCCGAATTCCTCGTTGTCTGCAATCGTCCCCCCAGCCGGAGAGCCGATTAAAGTTGGCCTCTTGCACTCACTTTCGGGGACAATGGCCGACAGCGAATCACCGGTCGTGGATGCCGCTCTTTTGGCGATTGAGGAACTCAATCGCGACGGCGGCCTTCTCGGACGACCCATCGAGGCGGTCGTAGCCGATGGTCGATCAGATTCCGCGACGTTCGCCCGCGAAGCCGAGCGGCTGATTCGCCAGGAAGGAGTCTGTACGGTTTTTGGGTGCTGGACTTCAGCCAGTCGCAAAACCGTCGTGCCGGTGTTTGAAGAACTCGACCACCTCTTGGTTTACCCGGTGCAATACGAGGGAATCGAGGAGTCACCCAACGTGTTTTACACCGGAGCCACTCCGAATCAACAGATCATCCCTGCGGTGAAGTGGGCTTACGCATTCGAAGGGAAGCGTCGGTTCTTTCTCGTCGGCAGCGACTACGTCTTTCCTCGTGTTGCGCACGAGATCATCAAGGATCAGCTTAGCGAACTAGGTGCCGAACTGGCCGGAGAGGAGTTCATGGCATTGGGCAGCACCGATGCTCGCTCGGTGATCGAAAGGATCAAACAAGCGAAGCCCGATGTCATTCTCAATTCGATCAACGGCGATAGCAATACAGCGTTCTTCGCCGAGCTTCGCAAGGCCGGGATTTCGCCAGCGGAAGTGCCGACGATCTCGTTCAGTATTGGTGAAGAAGAGCTGAGGCATTTGGATGTTGATGCAATGACCGGTGACTACGCGGCGTGGAATTACTTTCAGAGTATCGACTCGCCCGAGAACAAAGAATTCATCTCCAACTTCCGAAAGAAATACGGGCCTCAACGACTGGTGACCGACCCGATGGAAGCGGCGTATTTTGGCGTCAAGCTTTGGGCGTCCGCCGTACGCGATGCCAAGACCACCAACACGTCGGACATTCGGCGTTCCATGCGGAACCAACGATTGCGCGCACCCGAAGGTGATGTGCGAATCGACGCGGCGACTCAACATACTTTCAAAACGCCGCGGATTGGCCGAGTACAGAACGACGGACAATTTGAGATTGTCTGGACTGCTGCGAAGCCGCAGCAACCAATTCCCTACCCAGCATCTCGAACGACCGAGCAGTGGCGTGCCTATCTGCATGACCTCTATACCGGATGGGGCGACCAATGGGCGGCCCCACCGCAAGAGTGAGGCTCGCCTCGCCGAAGTAGGTCGCCCACCCAAGGCCAATCACATCGTCGAGATCCGGGGAAACGCCGAAGGTGGTCTGGCGCATGGTTGCAGAATTGCGAAGTTCGCGAAGCGAAGAATATCTGGCTCCCCTCGCCCCGCTTCGGGGAGAGGGGCGGAGAAGTGGGAAGTGTGAAGGGTGAAGTGTGAAATGGAGAGGCAGAAATGGGGACAGGCCAAGACAGAAATGGGGACAGGCCAAGACCAGGTTGCAAGCAACACGGATCGCCGAAACGATGCCCCTCCCCTTCTTCGGTTGCAAGCAACTCGGATCGTCCAAACGATGCCTGTCCCCATTCTTACCAATGCCTGTCCCCATTCTTACCATTCTTACCGCGGGACAGCACCATTTTCATCAGCCGCAGTAAGTTAGCACTTGGTTATTCCCGACTGAAATGCTCGAGAACCGTGGGCTAACGCCCAGCGGCTGATCACGCTTCAACTTGCAGTATTTCCGGTTGAAGGTGGCGCTGTCCAGCTACGTCATGCTCCGCAAATCGCCGCACGACCGAACGTACCACGCGTGAATCTGCGTCTGTTTCGTTGCCCTGCCAACTGGCTGACATGCGTCAGCAGGGAGCAGGCCGTGGCGTTCCGGTATTTCGCTGAAATCGTGAGAGCGCCACGATTCCATGCTGCACATGTTGAATTCGATCTCGACTACATTGATCTCGTGTTGTCTCGTCTGAAAATCTAATCATGTCAGGAGTGTCGCGATGAAGAAGTTGGTCACAATCAGCTCGCTATGGATCATTGGGTTCACCACACTGTGTCTGCATTCAGTGGTCAGTGCACAAGACGCGACAGTCGATAAGAAAGTCGAGTCGAGCGGGGCAGAAGCGATCGCAGTCAGGGGAACGCCTAAGGTGGACGGCGAAGTTGAAGATCTATGGGCGGATGTTCCAGAATCGAAAGTCGACAAGATCGTGACGTCAGAGTCGACCGTGAGCGAAAAGGAAATGGCGACTGCCACCGTCAAGCTCCTCTGGGACGACGAACATCTGTACGCGCTGTGGCATGTCAAGGATTCAAAGCTTGCGGGCGGTGGCAGCGGGCCTCATGAGAACGACTCGGTCGAGTTGTTCGTTGATGAGCTGAATCAGAAAGCAGGCGCTTATCAGGAAGACGACGTTCAGTATCGGGTGTCGTTCGATGGCGAGCTGAGTGGCGGCGATACCTTCTCCGAAGATAACATCAAAGCGATTGCCAAAAAGACCGATGACGGATATTTGGTCGAGATGTCTGTGAAGCTTTCGCACGCAAAACGAGAAGCCGGAACACGAATGGGACTGGAATTGCAGGTCAACGACAACGCCGGTAACGGTGCCCGAAGTGCCGCCGCCAAATGGAACCACAATGAGAACGATTCGTACCTGAGCACGTCGGACTTTGGTACGGTCGTGCTGAAATAGGCTTCTGAAACCAGTAGCTCTTCAGGGCGGCATCGGGATTAAAACGTAGCGGAGGATCAGAGTCGGGACAGGCCAAAAACCAAGTCGCAAGCGATTCGGTTCGTCAAAACGATGCCTGTTCGCACTGGTTCAGTCCCCGCTTTGTCAGTCGCCACGTTCGCACGACTACGGGGCAACCTGGACGGCCGGGGCCCCCAGAGGCTATTGCCTCCTTGAGATGGCCGACGCTTCTGCCTTGGTGAGATTTGTTCGCATCGTCTCGAGCGTCTTTTCGTGTTGTGGCGAGTTGGCGAGATTGGTTTGTTCGCGTGGATCTTTGCTCAGGTCATAGAGCTCTTCTCCGGTCGGCCACCAGGTATAGCGATGACGTTGCGTGCGAATCGCTTTGCCGAGTTTGTCGCCTCGCGTGACGACGGTGTAGGCGATCTCTTTTCCGCTCGATGTCGGATCACGCAACATAGCACCCATGCTTCGCCCCTGTAGTTCCGACGGGGGCGTCACGTCGCAAAGTTCCGCGAGAGTTGGAAATAGGTCGACGAGTTCAACAAGACCTTCGCTTGAAGAACCGGGCGTCGTGGCTGCATTCTCGAACGACTTTGGGACACGAATGATCAGTGGCACGCGGTCGCACGTCTCAAACAGCATGACTTTGCCCCACATGAACTTTTCGCCTAGCAAGTAGCCATGATCCGACGTCAGTACCACAATCGTGTCGTCCCAGTGACCGCTCCGTTTCAGCGATTCAAGAACGATTCCAATCTGCGCGTCGATGAATGAGATACAAGCGTGATAGGCCTGCATGTATTCGCGACGGAGGTCATCGTTCTCGACTCCGAATTCAAATCCAAAACCCTCGTATCGATTTGTTTGGGCGATCTTCGGAACCGTTTCCCAGAACTCCAGCGACGCAGGCGCAAATTTCAAGTCCGCCTTCGGATACATCGCGAAATACTTGTCCGGTGCGAGAAACGGAACATGCGGCTTCTGGATGCCGCAGGCCATGAAGAATGGCTTATCGCCGTGAGCCTTGTTCGCAAGCCACTCCCTGATCTGCCGCACATTCTTTCCATCCTTGTGTTGTTCGTCTTGGAGACCCGAAGGCCCGTAGCCCGGTTGCTGGCCGCGCGTCTGCGGAGCGATTGTCGGGTAGAACTCTCGCCATTTTCGACGCGATTGACCTTCCGCAATGGATCCGTGTTCCGCTTCAAACTTTTCGCGAATCGGAGTGACCATCGGCAATTCGTCGTTCTCAAAACGCAGCATCTGATCCCAGGCGACATCACCGGGATCAATCGATTCGTTGTGAAAGACTTTGCCGACGGCGCCGGTCCAGTAGCCTGATTCCTTGAATCTCTGTGGCATCGAGACGGTGCCCGGACGAACATCACGAATGTCCGACTTGTTGTCGAGAATACCTGTCGATTGCGGATACAGTCCGTGCAGGAACGAAGCTCGCGACGGCCCGCAAACCGGGTATTGGCAGTAAGCTCGGCGAAAGGTCATGCCGGCCGCAGCCAGTTCATCAAAGGCGGGCGTGCTGATGAATGGATAACCGGAGGTCGAAACGTGCGTGTTCAAGTCATCGCAAACGATGAACAACACATTTGGCCTCTTCGCAAGTGAGACCGACGGCATTAGCAAGGAGCAAACCAAAACCAAGCCGAAAAGAATGCGAGTTTGTAGGTTCATCGATTTTCCACATGAGCATCGTCCTAACCGGTCTCGATCACGACCGACCAGGAACTGAAGGGGCAAATTTGGCAGAATGTTGTTGGGCAGAATGTTGGCTTTCGAATGGCTGGAGCATTTTTCGAATTCACTTGGATCGGGAAAAAGGGGTCCGGCACCAAAAGCCGGAACGGCCCTTCGGGTGCTTTGAATTTTTGGTGTCGGCCCCCTTTTTCCCGACCGCCTACATCAAAAGCAATAATGCTCTAAGGGGCGGATCTCGCAGCCTTCTTTTCAGCCCGTCGCTCTTCTCGGATTCGCGCTCGTTCGATTTCTCGCGGAGTCAACTCGGGCTTATCAGAACTCGCTACGGTTTCGTTAGGCCCATCCTTACGTTTGACACCGCCGGTGATGGGATCCGCCATCGTCGCGATCCACTTGTCGTAGGCTTCACCTAACTCTCTCACCTTTTCACCGTTGCGATCGGCCAGGTTGGTTGATTCCGAGGGATCATCCGCCAAATTCACGAGCTCCATCTCCCCCCTCGCCCAATGCAGCTTCCAGTCACCGCGTCGAACGGCCCATTCGTCATCTGGCCCCTTGCTCCAGAACAGCGTGTCGTGGTGCTGCCTCGATTCGCCCATCAACAATGGCAACAGGCTTTTTCCGGCGAAGTCGTTCTTGGCGGGCATCACGCCCAATGCATCCAGTGCGGTGGGCAGGATGTCGAATGAAATGACCGGTGTATCAACTGTCCGACCACCCTTGAACTTGTCTGGCCAGGAGACAATGAACGGCGTGCGAATTCCGCCTTCATCGAGGCTGGCCTTGAAGCCGCGCAGCGGCGTGTTGTCGGCGCTCATCGCCTTTGCACCGCCGTTGTCGGTCAGAAAGAACAGAATCGTGTTATCGAACAAGCCTTCGCGTTTCAGCTTGCCAACGACATCGCCGACGCCATCATCCAGGTGCTTGAGCATTGCCATCAGGACCGCACGTTCCTTACTGAGCCCCGGGAACTGCGCCTGATAGGCCTTGATGTCTTCTTGTGGCGCCTCGGCCGGAGCATGCACAGCGTTGTAAGCCAGGTACAAAAAGAACGGATGCTGCTTGTTGCGATCAATGAACTTGACAGCTTCTTCGGTAAGCCGGTTGGTCAAATAGCCTTCGTCATTGATGCGTTCTTTGTTGCGGTAGATCGGACCCGAAAATTTTCCGTCGGTGTCGCTGCGGAGATCGAAGTAGCTATGACCTCCGCGCCCCATGAACTTGTAGCATTCATCGAAACCGCGATTCATCGCGTGCCACTTCAGCTCGGGATAGTCGTCATCCAGGCCGAGATGCCATTTGCCAATCGCCGTCGACACGTATTCATCCGGCAAATAGCCAGGGAAGATCTTCTTCTTTGGATCGAAGCCGAGTCCACCGTCGCCAGCTGTATAGACACCCACCGTTTGTGAGTAACCGCCCAGCATGATGCCGGCGCGAGTTGGCGAACAAACGTGTCCGCTGGTGTATCCCTGCGAGAAAACAACCCCGTCGCGCGCCAACGCATCCATGTTTGGCGTCGAGACTTCTTTGGGGTGCTGTGGGTTCAGGCTGATATCGGCATAGCCTTGATCGTCCGTCAGGATGATCACAATGTTGGGCGGAGCAGCAGTCGACGACGTTAGCCCAGCAAGGGGCGCAATTGCTACGACGAATGCAAAGAACAAGTTCCTCATAAAGATATCTCAATGGATGCGGCAAATTGATATGGAAGGGCCGGATAGTTCCTCTGCTGACTCTCAGGCGTCAGCCCGTTGCCACCTACTTGGGATGCTGGACTCGATGGATTGATCAGCCACGCGTTCGCGTCTGGTTTTCATAGTAATGGAGAACCGGACGCGAACCCGTGGCGGCTGATAAATAGATACAGCAAGTGCCATTTGAGTAGCCCACGGCCAGCATCTGAGGTTCACGGATAGAGGCCAAGCAAGTGTGATTGAGTCAGGTGCGTTGGCTCTCCCACATCTAAAGGATGGATGCCCCACTAGGATTTCAAGCCTGCGCTGCAATGCTCGCGGAGATATTCAATGCTCCTTGAGAAATTCATTTCGCTGGTGCTGCTGTTCAAACTCTTTTGCGTCCACTCCCGGCGCCGGCTGATCGATTTCGATAGCGTGACCGCGACGACAAAGCTTGAGAAAGTCCACGATGTCAGCGGCATGCAGGTCCGGGATAGCCCTTCCAATACTCGCTCGGTCAAGAAATGGAATCGGTCGCGCCGAATTAGAAATCGACTCGACAAAGATCGGCATGCCCGGGTTCGATTGCGCCAAAGTCTGCACATAGGTCGGCACATCCATCAACCCGTCACCGACAGCCGTCCACTGAAACATCGCTCCCTCCGCCGATTCCCAAACCATGTAATCACGCAGGCTGTTGCAGACGACGTGTGGAGCGAGCGCTTGCAGATGCACCATTGGATCTTCCATGGCCCACAGTCCGTTGCCCGGGTCAAGCATCACGCCGCAGACGTCCGTACCAACTGCTTCAATGAGCTTCGAGCAATTCTTCGGAGCGAAGATCGGCTGCGTGATTCTCAAAGCCAAATTTGATGCCGGCATCCTTCGCAGGTTTGCTGGAAGCCTTCAGCACTCGCACGGCTTCGTCGATTCGCGGCTGAATGCCACCGTCCAGGAAACGATCTTCGATGCTTCCGATTCGCACATTGACAACGGGCGAACCGACGGCCGTGGCGACACGAATTGCCGTGGACAGCATCGCTTCGGCATTGCCCCACTTATCGGAGAACTTCGCAGCGTTTTTACAGATACCACCTGCGCCGATGTAGATTCGCATGTCGTGCTTGCTTGCCAACTGCTTCAGCTTCGAGCAAATGCGATTCTTCCAGACTCTCGAAGTAGTCGAGGTTATTCAGCAGCACAGCGTCGAGACGTTGCTCTGCTGCGAATTCGATCAACTGAGTCGCCTTCCATTTCATGCCGCGCAACGAATGCCCATCGAGTCCGAGAGGTACGCGAATCGAATCGTTCGAATCAGCAGCGATCAAAGGTTTCGCACCGACTCCTGCCGCCGCAATCGCGGTGGCCGTAACAGCAAGGAAATCGCGGCGTCGAAACGCTCGACCATCGAGGTTGAGAGACATGGGGGACCGTTCGTGAAAGTGCATGCTTCAAAACAATATTTGGTGGCGCAAACAGGCTCATCGCTGCGGAGCGATCGTGTATGGTAAATACTTTGGCGGCGGACGATAGTTTCCTTTGCCCTTTTCCCAGCGAAAGGTCTCGCCTTCAACCACAAGGTCCTTTCGTGCATTGAGCGATGGCTCCGGTTCGGCAAACGTCTTCGGCGCGGACTTTCGCATTTCCGCTTTCAAGTCAGCATACATTTCGTCTGACGCGAGGTTGTTCCACTCGTTCGGATCCTTGCGAAGGTCGTAGAGCTCTTCGCCATCCTCGCCATAACGGATGTAACGCCAGTCGCGATTGATGATGGCGTACTCACCCGGGTTCATGTGCGGAAGGAAGACATTGCGATCCGTTGCCGCCGATGGATTGCTCAGCGTCGCCGCGAGCGACTCGCCTTCGAGCTGCTGATGAGGCTTCGGCAGATCCACACATCTCGACCAGCGTCGGGTACATGTCGATCAGACTGACGGTCACATCCGTCTTGGCACCTTTTGCCACACCGGGTCCGGCCCAGATGAACGGCACATTCGATGTGCGTTCCCAGAGCGTGTGTTTGCCCCAGTCGCCTTTCTCGCCGTGGTGATAACCGTGGTCACTCCAAAACACGACGATCGTGTTATCCGCATAGGGACTTGCCTCCAACGCGTCCAGCACGCGGCCCATCATCGCATCGGCGTAACTCATGCAGGCAAGGTAACCATGGATCGCGTCCTCGACGGCGCCCAGTTTGACGAGCTTGTCGTGATGCTGACGCTTCCGGTTCTCCTTCTGCTTGCGAATCTTCGGTGGCAGGTCTTCCAGATCGTCTTCCTTGATAAGGAGGCAACTCGATTTTCGCCGGGTCGTACAGATCGAAGTACTTCTGCGGGCAATAGTTCGGAAAGTGCGGGGCATAGATGCCGCAAGCCAGAAAGAACGGCTTGTCGTGCTTCTTCTTCAGTTGCTCAACGGCCCAATTGATCCGGATCGTGTCGGCCATCGCTTCTTCTTTCTCATTGGGGATCGCGCCCCATTCAAGAAAGAGTCCGCCGGTAATCTCCTGCCCTTCGTTGTAAACACTTGCCGGGAATGGATCGGGAAAGGGAGTTTCGCTGCTCCACGATTCCAGTGGCCAACCGTTTTCGCGCTGAAACTGGTTGCGGAGAAAAAACTCGGTCCAGCCTCGCTGGTCGATTGCGCCGGCCGGGTGATGGAACAGCTTGCCTGCACCAAGCGTCGTGTAGCCAGCTTTGGCGAAGCTCATTTGAAGTGCTTCGATCTCTGGATGCCAGACGAAGTAATTCGGGGTCTGATAGCAACCGGTCGTCGAAGCGTACTGACCAGAAAAGATCGCGGCGCGACTGGGCGCACAAAACACACCCGCTGTGTGGGCATTCGTAAAGTTGACGCCGCGTGCGGCGAGCCGGTCGATGTTCGGCGTGATGGCGTGAGGCGTCGTTTCCAGACATCCGATCCAGTCGTTCATGTCATCGACGGCAAGAAACAGCACGTTGGGCTTCGAGTCGGCGGCGGTGACCTGACTGAATCCCAGAGCGAGAAGTGGGATCCAATTGAGCAGCACTTGCGGGATTCGATACATGATGAATGGTTGATCTTGGGTGCGATTGAAAAGCGTCTTCATTCTCACTTCGTCTCCATGAGATGCGTGCGAAAGAACTCATCCGAAATGCTGATCATTTCATCGAACCAAACTTGCTTGCCGAGAAATGGATGCGGAGCGTCCTTGATGACCGTGAGATTCGAGGGGACGCCCAGCTGGTCCATCCGAAATCGAAATTCATCGGCTCGCGTGCTGGGATCGTCGGTTTCGCCTGTGATGAACCAGCACGGCGGGTCACCCTGATCGAGGTGATACAGCGGCGACGCGAGCTGATACGTCGATGGCCTGTCATCCAGCGTACCGCCGAGAAACTGCCGCCAGATTTGGCCGCGATCCTCGATTGCAGAGATCTCACGAGTCCGCGCGGAAAGCAAATCGGTTTGCGCCCCCATCGGCACGGCGGCCTGAATCGCGCTGCTGACGTTTGCGTTCCCACCTTCGCCTTCGAGCTCCTCGACGCCCGCCGACGTTGCGAGTAAGGCCGTCAAATGTCCACCAGCGGAAAGACCAATCGCGCCGATGTGCTCTGCGTCGATGCCATACTCGCTTGCGTTTGCCCTTAGGAATCTTACCGCTGCCTTGCAATCCTGGATCGCCGCAGGAAATGCCGCTTCCCCACTCAAGCGATACGAAATCGTTGCTGCGACATACCCGCGTGCTGCCAGCGCCTGGGCGACACGTCCGTGATTGGCCCGAGTTCCGTTTGCCCAACCTCCGCCGTGAATGCAGACCACCGCGGGCAGCTGACCCCAGACATTCTTTGGCCGATAGATATCCATCTGCAGCGAGCGATCGCCATAGCGGGCATAGGTCACATCGAGTTTGGCGTCCAGGCTATCCAATGTCGCCTGAGAAATCTCGGTTCCCCCATCAGCGCGAGGTGGAGGTGGAACCTGTCCTGCCGGCCGAGCGTCCAGTTGCATTTCCTGCTGAAACAGGATTGCCATCCCGCGCAGTTTTCGTGTGATTTCACCATCTCGCACCAGCTTGGATTCCCCAGGGTCATCCGTCAGGTCATACAGTTCCAGGCTCGGATTCAAAAACAGCTTCCAATTCTTCCAACGTACGGCGGCCAGCGCGCCTTGGCTGCCGTGATAGAAGAAGGCGTCGTTGTATTCGTTGCGATTGATTAGCGGCGCCCATTCGCCGGGGGGATCCCAGCGACGTCGAAGCGGCACTGACGCGTTGAGTGATGCCTTTCTTCCCGGAGGCGGCACGATGCTGCTTTCACCCTTCAACAGCGGGCTGATATCGCGCCCGTCGATGACGCGGTCGTCGGGAACCTTGATCCCCGCGAACGTAGCGAGTGTCGGATACCAGTCCATCGCACGCACCACTGCTGACGATTCCTCACCGGCCTGCAATCCAAGCCCCGGTCCCCAGGCGATGGCCGGCACACGAATGCCTCCTTCGTAAGTCGACAGTTTGTGTCCCCGAAGCTTCTGCTCCGGCGTACGCCCCGGCCCGCGTCCGTTGTCCGAAGCGTAGATGACGATCGTGTTGTCATCGATGCCAAGTCCTTTCAGCGTATCGAAAATGCGACCGACGTTGTGATCAAGTTCCTGGATCGCGTCGCCGTATTCACCCCACTTGGAACTGTCCTGGAATTCTTTGCTCACACCCAGCGGATTGTGAAGCATTGTGTGCGGCAAATAGAGAAAGAATGGACCGTCTTTGTTCTGCTCGATGAACCCGATCGCTTCGTCGGTGTACAGCCTTGTTAGTTCTGCGGGATCGGCCGGACGCTTGACGACATCGTCGTTCCGCATCAGTGGCACGCCTCCCTTGTCGTCGAAATAGACGATCTCGACGGGATCAAGATTGTGTAGCAGTCCGAAATAGTAATCGAAGCCCTGGTTGCGTGGCAGGAACGGCTCGTGAAAGCCGAGATGCCACTTGCCGATGCAGGCGGTCGCGTAGCCGCCCTGCTTCAACAACTCAGCGATCGTCAATTCATCCGGATGAATGCCCGATCGCGAATCGGCGCGATGCACCCATATTTCGTTACCGACGCGGCGAGGGTAACACCCGGTCAACAATCCCGCGCGAGACGGGCTACAAATTGGAGCGGCGGCGTAATAGTCCGAAAATCGCGTTCCCTCCTGCGCCATCGCATCAATCCGCGGCGTCTCGACTTCGGATGCGCCATAACAGCCGAGGTCGTAGTATCCCTGATCATCGACAAAGATAAAAACGATGTTAGGAGGCGTTGGGGATTCCGCTCTTAATGAATTGGCGCAAGCCAAGGCAAAGGCGACAGCAAACACAAACCAGTGAGCCATACTTGGTTGTCGCGAAGTCATCGTGTGTAGTCTCATTCTGATGCCGACACTTGCGAAAGTGCCGCCTGATAAAGAGCCGTAACATCCATGGGATGAAGCACGCGATCGAAGAATGCCACTTCATCGATCCGGCCGTCCCACATCCCAGCCATGTTGGCATTGGTGCCGAACCAGATCGCTGACTGATCATCCCTAGCCATTGTCGACAGCGACTTTGACCCAACGAGCTTACCACTTTCGCAAAGCCGCAACTGCGCGTCATCGGCGGTCATCACGACATGTCGCCACGTCGCCAGAGGCAATGGCGTGTCGCTGGTTACAGATCGCAAATCTCCATCACCCGATCGAACCGTTGCCTTCAGCCGCCCGGTTTCATCGAAGGACAACGCAAAGTTGCCTCCGCCAAGGTGGATGTTTGTGGCCACCGTCCCATCAGGCGTTAGCTTTTCGAGATAGACAAATACGGCCATTGTGAACCTCCCCGTGCCGAGCGGCGGCGGAGAGTCCACTCGCCCTCCACGTCCCGTCGAATCGGCTCCTACTCGCAACGAACCGCCTGAAAACGCTCCCCGCGCATGAGGTGGGCGAGTTCCTTCGCCCGTCAAAACTTCGCCGGAGTATTGAGGCGGCTCCGAGACGAGGCCTCTGTCACGGATCGGCATCCGATAGTGGAGAATAGGGACAGAGTGGAGAATAGTGGAGAATAGGGACAGGCTAGGTTTCAGGGAGAATAGGGACAGGCTAGGTTTCCAGAGTGGAGAATAGGGACAGGCGGAGAAGAATGGGGACAGGCGGAGAAGAATGGGGACAGGCTAGGTTTCCAGCGACGCAGGGGAGCTCGTTGGTTGCATCATGCAGGACGTAAGTGGGTCTCAAAATGCAGGAAGCATAGGCAGGGCAGTTTGGCGAGATTCGAAGCGGAGATCCAGCTTCAAGATCGCTAAAATTTTTGGCCACCCTTGTGCCACCGGCTTCGTCGCGGGCGCACTGCCAGACAGTTCGTGTCAAGATTCGCCCGTTGTGGTCTTCTTCAGATCAATCCGCGGAGGCTCACGCCAGGCAGCCGGGCGACTGCATCCAGCGCTGACCACGGCGTGTGGCTTCTTCCTTCAAGTGCTCGGCCGTACCGACCGCTCGCTTGAAGTAGCGACCGAACTTCGATACCAGATCGCACCACCGCGACGCGTCCAAACCGAGTCGTTTCAGAATCGGTGCCAGGTGACTTGGAATCGCACCTCGCTTGCCACTGCGAATCTCTCGGCCAGTCCAGTCCAACAACTCCAAGTAACCGCAAAGCGAGATCGGCAGAAATCCCTTGTCGCTAGCACGCCTGCCGGAATTACTTGCATCGCTTCCCAAAGGATCCGTCCTCTCATCAATCTCGATTGGGCTCATCCAACCGCTGCGCTGGCAGTCGCAATTTCGTTCCCAGTCGTGGTCGCTCATCTGGGGTCGATCGCCCCGAACAAGTAAGTCATCAATGCGATCTCTCGCGCCGGTGAACGGACTTGTCTCCAAACTTTCCGCCATCGCGGCGCGAATCGGGTTCAAGTCGACATAGGCCGCACAGGCAAGCACCGAGGCTTCATCGAGAAGTTGCTGAGCCCGATAACGCCCTTCCCAGAAGTGGCCGGTGACGTTGTCTTCAAGGTTGCTCTGCCGAGCGATGTTCTCGGCCATGCAGCGTGCCCACCAGCTGATGTCGCTCAGCCGCCGGCGGCGTTTGGATAACGCTTCGGGATCGTTCACGATCGAGTCAATTTCGGGCTGCGATGGCTCGGCCGGAGTGCCGTCTTCGTTGAAACGCTTGGGGAACAGCCGCAGCCAGCGACGGGCCACTTCTTCATCACTCCAGCCCTCGACCACATCGGGCCGGCTGCGCAGGACCAAGTGAAGATGATTGCTCAGGACCGTGTAGGTCAGACATTCGATGCCAAAGACCGAAGCAAGGAATTCCAGCCGATCTCTGATCCACTGGCGTCGATGTTCGTAGCAAGCGCCTGAGTAAGGATCCTTACCGCACAGCAGGGCGCGACGAACGCAGCGATGAACACAATGGAAGATCTGGATCTGTTGCGGATCCATGACTTCGCCCCGAGCCTGTCTTCCCATGAGTTTGCCCCCCTCAAGGAATGAATTGTTCGAAGCCAGAATCCTACTGCAATCCGGACCTTCGTCAACCAAGTCGACGCTTATCCGTGCAAGCGGCGAGTAGATGCCTGTCCCCGTTTGCCGCAGTTCCCGCGTCAACCAAGTCGATGCCTGTCCCTGTTTGCGGTTTGCGCGGACCCAAGTAGGTGCCTGTCCCTGTTTGCGCCTGTTTGCCCCTGCAGGATGCCTGTCCCTGTTTGCGCCGCCTATCCTAAACCGGTTTATCCCGGCACGATCCCTGTCCCTGTTTGCGCCTGTCACCAAGTCGATGCCTGTCCCTGTTTGCGTCCCGCGCCTGCAGGATGCCTGTCCCTGTTTGCGCCGCAGGATGCCTGTCCCTGTTTGCGTCCCTGCGCTGTGCAGGATGCCTGTCCCTGTTTGCGCGCTCGTGCAGGATGCCTGTCCCTGTTTGCGCCGTCTGCGGATGCCTGTCCCTGTTTGCCGCCCTGTTTGCCCCTATCCTAAACCGGTTTATCCCGGCACACCCTGTCCCTGTTTGCGCCGTCCCTGTTTGCGCCTGTTTGCGAGAAGTGCCCGCGATCGGTGGTCGGTGGATCGAGCAAAAAAAACGCCAAAACTCGACTGGAAAGCGGTCGTGCGTCCTATCAACTCGTTGCCCCTGACGGCTGAAAGTATCGGCCGACGTACAGGAACCGCGAACAAAGCAAGCGACTCATGTAGAATGCCAGAATGTATCCGGCTCTCCCGGCCGGAATGTAAATGACCATGCACCCGCTAAGTTGATTCAATGCCAACGCTTCTAATCAGACTCTTGTTGACATCATTGATGGCTTTGATGCTGGTCTTGGATACGGATATCTGCCGAGCCGATCGGCCACGCCTGGCAGTCCTGACAGATATCGGCGGCGATCCAGACGACACGCAATCGCTAATTCGCTTGATGGTCTATTCCAATGAGTTTGAATTGGAGGGGCTGATCGCCAGCGCGTCAGGAACGCCAGGCGAATTGAAAGCGGCAGTCACTCGCCCTGACTTGATTCTGCAAGTCATCGACCGATACGAGCAAGTGCTTGCCAACCTCCGCAGCCACGCCGATGGATGGCCTGAGCCAGAGACACTCCGGGCACGTGTCAAATCGGGAAATCCGAATCGAGGTCGTGATCACATCGGCGATGGGAACGACACCGACGGGTCTCGGTTTCTGATCGAGCGGATCGATGCGGGATCGTCCGATCAGCCACTCCACATCAGCATCTGGGGCGGGCAAACCGACTTCGCTCAGGCGCTGTGGCGCGTCAAGCACGATCGTGGCGACTCCGACTTCGCTGAGTTCGTTACCAAGTTTCGTGTCTATGACATCAACGACCAGGATCGAATTGCCGACTGGATTCGTCAAGAATTTCCAGGAATGCATTACATCCTGGCCCACGCGCCGCAGGGGCGAGACAAACGCGAGGGAACCTATCGCGGCATGTACCTGACCGGCGACGAATCGCTGACCAGCCGGGACTGGATCGAGCAAAACGTTCGGTCTCGCGGGCCTTTAGGTGAGTTGTATCCAACCAAAACCTGGACCGCACCCAATCCTCACGGCTGTTTGAAAGAGGGAGACACTCCATCCTGGTTCTTCTTTCTGCCTCAAGGCGGCAATCAACCCGAAGACCCGAGTCAGCCTGGCTGGGGCGGTCAATTCATTCGTCAGCAAGACGGTTGGTACCGCGATATGCCAGCCAGCGATTCCTTTGATCCGCGGACGACCGTCAGCCGCTGGCGTGGCGAGTTCCAAGCTGACTTCGCCAAACGGATGCGTTGGTGCGAGTGACGAACAAACCGGGAGTGCCAGTGACGAGCAATCGAGAAGGAGATGACATGACATCGATGATGCGTGTTTGGATGGCAATGGGGCTTGTCTGGCTGGGCGTTTCGCCTCTTGCCCATGCGGAAGACGATTCGAAAGCGGCCGACCGCTGCCGCCGATTGCTGGAAAGCTCGGTGATCGACTTCTATTTGCCGCACTGCATCGATCAGGAGCATGGTGGCTATCTCGAGGTGATCGACGGCAACGGGAAATTTGTGGGGAGCGAGAAGTTCCTGACGCTGCAGGCGCGACAACTGTGGTTCTTTAGCACGCTTGCCGTCGCCGACATCCGTCGCTACGGAATCACTGGAAGCGGCGAAGCGTGGCTACGAATTCCTCACGAAACATTTTCTCGATCCGGCGCACGGCGGATACTTCACCAAGACGACGCGCGAAGGAATCCCAACCGACCGCCGCAAACACGTCTACCCGAATGCCTTTGTGATCTACGCCCTGGTGGAGTACCACCGGGCCAATGGCGAGAAGGAGCCACTTGAGCTCGCGATGCAGTTGTTTCAGACGCTGGAAGAGCACTGCTATGATCGTGAACATGGTGGTTACCAGGAGTTCTTTCACGACGATTGGCAACTGGTAACCGATCCCGAGTCAATCGGGTTACGTGGGTGCGATCGGGACCAAGACGTACAACACGCATCTGCATGTGCTGGAAGCGTTTGCCCAGCTGTATCGCGAGACAATGGACCCGCTCGTTGGAAGGCGTTTGGCGGAGCTGATTCAAATCAACACCGTGACGGTCAAACATCCGCTTCATCCCTGTAACATTGACGGCTGGAAACCCGATTGGACAATGATCGAGACGCCGCAAAATCTTCGGGCCAGCTATGGACATGACGTCGAGTGCTCTTGGCTCGTGCTGGATGCCGCCGAAACGCTCGCCATCCAGCCCGCGGTGCTGCGTTCCTGGGCCAAGTCGCTATGCGATCACGCGATCCAGTGGGGACATGATCCGGTGCATCATGGTTTCTTCTATACCGGACCACTCGGTTCTGATAGCGACGATCGAAAGAAGGAATGGTGGACGCAAACCGAGGTTTTGGTCGCGATGCTGACGATGCATCAATTGACCGGAGAGCCGCGTTATCGCGAGCTGTTTGAGGAAACGCTCGACTTCATCGAGCAGCACCAGATCGCCGCAGAAGGAGGCTGGTGGGCGACGCTGCGGGAAGACGGCTCGGTCGGCGAAAATCGAACAAGAACCAGTATGTGGCAGGGAGCCTATCACAACGGCCGAGCGCTGCTACTGTGCGAAAAGCTGCTTCGCCAGTCGGCTCAACGGCCTTCGCGGAGCCGGTAGCCGAGAAAATTGTCGAGTTCGGGTTGATCCTCGATTGCCTTGACCGTGCGTTCGATGTCGTAGGCAACCCGTCGAAACTCGATGATCTCTTGATCGAAAAGCACGTAACAGCTGCGTGGATCGCCGTCTCGGGGCTGACCGACGCTGCCGACGTTGATCATCAATCGCTCACCACGATCGCGGACATCGTATCCGGTGGCGGCATCGATTGGCCTCACAAACCGCAAGTCGGACGTGAAGACGCCAGGGACATGGGTGTGCCCTTGAAAACAGAGGTGGGAAACCAGCGAAAAGAGCTTGTCCATCTTCTTGACGTTCTGCGTGTCTTCCGGAAACACGTATTCGTTGGTCGGCCCGCGCGGTGAGCCGTGGACAAACAACACAGCCTCCCTCGTCGACCGTGCGCGGCAGCCCACAGATGTACTTCATCCGCCTTCGGCTGGCATCGGGGCCGTCGCTGCCACATTCGATTTGTGATCGGGTCCAGAAAATGGCTTGCTCGGCCGCGACGTTGAAGCCCTCGGGATCAAACAAGGCACTGCTGTCGTGATTCCCCAGCACGCAAAAAGCGAACTCCATCGCGTGGTCAAGACACTCACAGGGATTGGGGCCGTAGCCGATGACATCACCGAGGCAGACGATGCGATCGACGTTGTGCCGATCGATGTCCTCCAAAACGGCTTCCAACGCCGCCAAGTTGCCATGAATGTCGCTTACGATCGCAGTCTTCGTCACAAGAGATATCGTTCAAGATGAGGCTTGAGATCGGCTACCGTCCGTGCTTCAGACGATCGCCAAGGGCGTCGGACAGATCGGGAATCGCATATATCTTATTCGCCGTCTTATCGATGTCGTACTGCACTCGCCGAAACGTCAGGGTTTTCGTCTCGGTATCAAGCACGACATAGCAAGAACGATTGTCATCGTCACGCGGCTGGCCGACACTGCCGACGTTGACCATCACCTTGTCTCGTCCGAGTTGGTACTCGTAATCAAACTCATCCGGCGAAATGAACTCGCATTCGGTCGTGAACACACCCGGCAGATGTGTGTGCCCCATGAAGCAATAGCTCGTGATCTTGCCGAACAAAATCTCCATCTTGCGCTGATCAAAGACGTATTCCGGGAAGACGTATTCGTTGGTCGGATCGCGCGGCGAGCCGTGGACAAACTTGAATTCTCCCTGGTCGATCTGGCGAGGCAACTCGCCGAGAAAATCCCAGCGTCGATTGATCGCGGCCGGAGTACCAGGTCCATTGTCCAACTGATCTCGTGTCCAGTAGATCGCCTGCAGTGCCATCGGATTGAACCCATCCGGATCGAACAGGGCCGCCTGGTCGTGATTGCCGAGAATCGTCGCTTCGCAGCGGCTGATCACCAGATCGAGGCATTCGCAGGGATTGGGCCCGTAGCCGATGATGTCGCCGAGACAGTAGATTTCGTCAACCGAGACCTGGTTGATATCCGCCAACACCGCCTCGAGTGCCTCGAGGTTGCCATGGATGTCGCTTATCAACGCTCGTTTCACAGAAGTTTCCTAAACAGTTCACGCGGCCCAACATCCGCTTGTATCGAGTCTGGAGCACCCGAATTGTAAGGGGAATTAAAAATTCACAGCAATCCCACGATAACTGAGACAGACGTGATGGTCGCCAATCCCCTTCAAGATATCGTGCAGTTGTCGATCGAAACGACTGGAAGGACTGGTTCCATCGCAATCTTGCGAGGCGAACGGGTGCTGGAGCAGACAAATCTGAACCCCAATCAGCGAACGGCGTCGACGTTAGCCCCCCAAGTTGACCAGATGCTGGATCATTGCCGAGAGCAAGGCTTGCCAATCTCCATGGTCTCCATTGCCGACGGCCCGGGGTCTTTTACGGGGCTGCGAATTGGCGTGACCACCGCGAAAACACTCAGTTATGCCCTCCGCTTGCCGCTCGTTGCCGTCGACTCCCTCGCCGCCATCGCGGCCGCCGGGTTTCACACGCATCGGCACGTCGAGTCGATTTGCGTTGCCGTGGACGCTTATCGCGGTCAAATCTATAGCGGTACCTTTTACCGCAGCGAGCTACTGCCACCGCTCGATCAAACCCCCATCGACTGGACCGCACATCCAGCGAGTGTGGAGGTGCTCAGCGGCGAACAATGGGAGCAGCGGCTCTCGCAGTTACCGCCAGAAATCGGATTGGCCGGCGACAAAAAACCATTTCTCTCGCGAGCCGAGGAGCGAATCGGGCGGCCCTGCGACGCCGTCGGGGTTGGACTGCTGGCGATTCGAGCGTTCCAAGCCGGAAAGCAGACCGAGCCGCTTGCCCTGGTTCCACGCTACCTGAAGGTGAGCGCAGCGGAGGAAAAGCTTTAACGTATTTTTCAAGACCGAAGTGCCAACCTGCGGGCGGAGGGGTCAGCTTGGAAAGGCCGGCGTGCTACGCGTGTGTTTTTCACGTCGGTCGCCCGCATACAAGCACGACGCGCAAGTGATTGTGCCGGGCTCCTGCAAGCGAAACACACTCGCTTGCGCGTTGTGATGGTAGGCGGTTTACCACGGAGTGGCGGGAAGCGTCTCGCCAAGATCCGGAGTGTGCTGTCTTTGTCGGCCAGTTTCGGAGGGCCCACGGCTAGCGCCTGAGGTTCACAGTCAAGGTTCGGGGCCCACGGCTAGCGCCTGAGGTTCACTGTGAACCTCAGGCGCTAGCCGTGGGCCGCTTTGCTTGTCGGTGTGATTCGAACAATCCGCAAGCAAGTGAGTAAGCGAGTGAGAGCAAGATATCGGCTACACACTCGCTTGCCCGTCGTGCTTGTATTGATGGCTCACGCCGCGAGCGTGGCCCTGTCCACTAGACGATCTGCCAGCCGCCGACCGTCCTCAGGTGGCGTCCCGCAAGCTTTGAGTTAGCTTGGGAAAGGCGGCGCGAACTCGCGTCCAGTTGGGGATCGCCTGGGCGCCATTGGGATCCTGGTGGAACAGTTCAGCCGCAGTCGTGATGCAATCCGCAAACGCATCGATTGCAATTTCTTCTTCGTGGCGATTGAATCCCACATCGTTGACGATCGCATCGGCCGCATATTGGCGAATGCAATTCTGTGCAACGCGCAGGTAGGAGGACCGCAGCGTGATGAACATTGCCTCGCTCATCACCGTGCCTTGGCTGGCCAGGGTGCGGTAAACGGTCGTCAAAATATCGACCGCCATTCGCATCAAGCCTGCTTGCCGATTGTCCAATGACAACGACTGATGCTTGTGCTCATAGAGTCGGCAGAGATCGGTTTGACAGACCCGTTTGAGCGACGTGTTTCGATAGACCTCCGCCAACGTCCCGATTTCTAAACCCCAGTCACTGGGAATCCGGTTGGTCCTGGCCAAATTCCTGGTCAGAGAGAACTCACCGGACAGTGGATAGCGAAAGCTCGCCAGGAACCTGACAAACTCGCTATCCGGAAAGATCGTCGTGAGCGCCCGAAGCAAGGGAGTCACCAGTAAACGCACCACTCGGCCGTGCATCCGGTCGGTGACCCGGGCGTAATAAGCTTTGCAAAACTCGAAGTCGATCGCCGGGTGGACCATCGGCAAGCAAAGTCGAGCAAGAAGAAAGCGGTCATAGTCGACAATGTCACAGTCGTGCAGCACGAAGGTGTTGATCTTGGGATCATCCAACAGGTAACCGAACGCCGTCCAGACACTGCGTCCCTTTCCGGGCGTCGATACGGCAATCCCAGCTTCGATCAACTGGCCGTAAATCGATTGGACTTCCGGGCCGTCGGTCCACAACACTTGCGCGCGAGACCCCAGTGGCGCAACCTTGGCGACCGCTTCGTCGTAGTCCGATCGCTCGGGAGCCACACCGAGACTCACGACAATCGTGTCGACGTAATCGGCCCCCACGAGTTCTTGCACAATTCGATCAAACGGCTCCGCTCGCATGTCGGAAGCAGTGACCGGCAGCACCAAACCGATCGCATGGTCCCGCGTCGATTCACGAAGCATCGATTCCAACCGATCGAGTCGCCCGGTATGCAGGTCATGGATCGTGGTGACCAGGTCGTGCTGATAGAAATCGGGCATCGAGTGTCTGTGCCTCCAGCGTCAAGGTCGAATCGATTCGCCGCCTCCGCGATGTAACGTACCGCGAATAGGCTCGGATGAGAATCGGTCAGGGGTTGACCGCCAGAATGCGACCAGTCACTGTCGGCTTGATCTGCCAGCTCGAAACGTTCGGACGTCCGATCTCGATTCCGGGGATCGGGTCCCGCATGAATGTGCGAATGCCCCGGAAGATTCTCCACCGCGAAAGCCAAACCGATCCCCAAAAACAACGACAGAGTCAATTTGCCTCGATCGTGATGATGAAACGAAACTTCCGGCAGCAGATCAGCCAGTGAAATGCAGATGAAAAAACCAGCCGAAATCGCAAGTCCCCAACCCAAGAACAGCGAACTGTTGGTCAGTCGCGTGACTCCGAAATAAAACAGCAGCGTCCCCACAGGACAGGCGATCGCGAATACCACATTGATGATGGCTTGATGGAGGGGCGACCATCCACTGGACCGCATCGTCGATGTGATCGCGAAGGCGTCGAGCGGCTTGTGCAACGCGATCGCAAGAAAGGTTCCCAGACCAGCCATGGCAATTCCAGCGTGCTGAGCATCGGCCACCGCGCTGGCGGCAAGCGCGACGCCATCAATCATGGTATGAAGCCAGAGGCCAATCAGGATCCCGATCCAACCCATGCCCCGAGATCTCTCACTCAAGCCATGCTGACAGCCATCGTGCCCGTGCCCGTGCCCATGCTCGTGCCCATGCTCGTGCCCATGCCCATGCTCGTGCTCGTCGCTCGCCGACGAATGCCCATGCTCGCCCCGTTTCTCGGTGCCCTCCTCCGCTCGCCTTTCCTCCACTGCTTCTCCGTCGCGTGCTTCGCCATCTCGAACCACTTCCTCCGCCGTGAGCACGCGCGGCGTCGCGTCGACGAATCCATGGGCGTGCGGGGGATGAAAGGCACGCAGCAACAGAAACATGGCGACGATCCCAAACAGACAGGCGACGCCGGCCGACGAAGCTGACCCCAGCGTGACGACCGCATGGGGAAGCAGATGCAGTAGTGAGATGCCCAACATCAACCCGCCGACAAAGCTAATCAGCAGTTGGGTTCGCAGATGGGTCATGCGAATCATCGAGGGAAGATGGCCGCCGGCGGTCGACGCCAAAACGATGACCAAGCAATACAAGGCCAAGAGCGTTTCGAGCGTCATTCAATCTACCTTCCCAAGGGTCTCCGGGACCGAAAAGCAAATGTTAAGCTATTGCAATTCGATTGCACATAGGGCAATAATCGGGGACCCGCGTCTTCCCTGAGGGCGTCTTCCCTGAGAGTGTAACGGTGAGTGATCCCAAGCCGCAGAAGAACACCGACTCCCTGACCGAGCGAAAGTCGGTCCAGGCGGAGATTCGTGCCTGTGGATTGCGGGCCACGCCGGCCCGCGTTTCGACGCTGCTGTATCTGCGGGGACGCGGTGCGCCGCTGACGCATGCCGAAGTGGCCACGGGACTGGAAGAACTCGGCTTCGACAAAGCGACCCTGTTTCGAAACCTGAACGACCTCAGCGAAGCCGGATTGCTCCGCCGCACGGAACTCGGGGACCATGTCTGGCGATTCGAGCCCCGCGATGGATCGGCAGGCAGTGACACCGGTCACCCCCATTTCGTGTGCGTCGATTGCGGATCGGTGACCTGCCTGGAACAGGTTCAACTGACCGCAGGCAGCCGGCGAGAAAGCGAGGGTGTCGGGCAAATCACCGAAATCCTGCTGCGAGGTCACTGCCATGAGTGCCGCTGAGCAGGTTCGGCAGGGGGAGACGAGGAAGCCCGAGACGAGTGTTATGTCAGCACCTAGGTTTCGAGCCGCGAGCGAAAAGGGGTCAGACACGAATGGCACGAACTTAGGTTGTCTCAGTGAACCTCGGGCGCTAGCCGTGGGCCTTCGCCGCATCCTAACGACGTTTTCTTCGCCCACGGCTAGCGCCCGAGGTTCAAAGCCCGTGCCATTCGGGTCAGACACCAAAAATGCGAAGCAACCTCCGGGCCGTTCCGGTTTTTGGTTCCTGCCCCCTTTTCGCCCCTTCCCACTTTTCGCCGATCGACGGTATTCTCGCGAAAGTCTGATGAAGAAGTCGGTTTTGGTCTGGCTCGGCGGGGGGTATTTTCGTATCCCAATGCGATGGTTTCGTGAACTCTGCCCTGCCAAGTGTCGTAGTTAGGCGAAGTCCGACGAAACCGATCGCCCCCCCTCTTACTTTCCTGTAACTGTCCACGAATCCGCTGAAAGAATTCGCCACGTGCAACGTTGGATCGCCTCGCTGACACTTGTCGCCTACCTGATTGGTGGTTGGGCTCTGCCCACCATCCATCATCATGGCGTCGGTGCGACCGCAGGCCTGCACGGCGAAGTGGGCTGTCATGCTCATGGGCAGGTGGCCCCGGTGGAGTCCGCGGACCACGAATTGCATCCCGCCTGTTCCCATTCGTGCAAGCCGGACGCTCAGGCCGACACTCAGGAATTGGACTCGGCTCCGTCGTCTGGCATCGCATTCCGGTCGGCCGACGTCGAAGACTGCCATGGATTGTGTGCGCTTTGTGTGGCGCGCAGTCTTTGTTCCCAGCGACTGATTGAGTCCAGTGTCGCCACGGGAATCGCGTTGGTTGGCAGGACATTCCTTGCCGAACCTCGTTTTGTTCTACAGCGTGCGCGAGGCAATGTGTCCTCGCGAGGCCCACCGCTGTTCGTTTGATCGATTGATGTGCTTTCGTTCGCCTCGAGGCGATGGAAGCTTTCTGTCTGGATTCAGCTGGCACAAGAATCCCGCCTGCGCTCGTTGACGCGTCGTGGCGGAATGCCGCTTTACAAACGAACTTCTTAACTGAGTGGGATCCGATATGCCTCTTCAAATCAGAACAATCTTCAAATCAAAAGCGAGCCCGAGCGATCCAAGGCTCCCTTCACGATTGACGCCGACCAAGCGGCTGGCCGGCTTCACGCTGGTCGAACTCCTGGTTGTGATTGCCATCATCGCCATTTTGATCGGTCTGTTGATGCCGGCCGTGCAGAGCGCCCGTGAAGCGGCCCGTCGGATTTCCTGCCAGAACAATCTTCACCAGATCGGTGTGGCACTGCACAGCTACCACAGCAGTTTTCGACAGTTACCCAGCGGCTGGGTCGCTAGCGACCGCGACCATCACGAGCCCGGCTGGGGCTGGGCCGCCGCGATCCTACCGCAGCTCGAACAGACAGCCGCTTACGGCCAGATCGACTTCAGCACGCCGATCGAAGAGGACAAGCACGAGGCGGCCAGGTTGACTCCGATCGAGGCCTACATGTGCCCGAGTGATATCCTGGAACCGCTGTTCTTCATTGCCGAGGGAGAGGAACACGATCACGACCATGATCACGATGATGGCGATCACGACGATGATGATCATCACGAGCACGAGCATCAGCCGGGCGTGAATGTCGACCTCGGTCCCGATCATTTGTTTTCGATCGCCAAGACCAACTACGTCGGAGTCTATGGCACCTACGATATCCATGAAGACCTCTACAAGGGTGACGGACTGTTTTACGGCAACAGCCGACACCGTTTCCGGGACATTCTCGATGGGTTGAGCCAGACGTTGATGGTCGGCGAGCGGAACAGTCGCTTGGGTGGTTCGATCTGGCACGGCGTTATCCACGATGCCAATGAAGCGGCTGCGCGAGTCGTGGGGGCTGCGGATCATGTCCCCAACAGCCCGGTCGGCCACTTTGAGGATTTCAGCAGCTACCATGCGGCGGGCGCCCAATTCATCCTGTCCGATGGCTCCGTCCGCATGATCACGCAGTTCATCGACCTCGAGGTCTATCACGCGTTGACGACCCGAGCCAACAAAGAAGTGATCGAGGCTGGCGACTTTTAGCGTTCTCGATCATTCTTTGGTCTTGGTGTGGCTAGCAGCCATCGAAACGACGGTTTCGTCCGACAAAATACAAGCACGACGCGCAAGCGAGTGTGTTTCCGGTTTTCCACCGTTTGGCGGACGTGAGCTTGCACTGATTCCTGGGACACCGTCGCTGGCGCGTCGTGCTTGTATGTGACGGGCTGGGCTATGATTCCAGCTCCATTCCGCCGGCGCTATCGACGAGCAATACTCGGGGCAAGTCGCCGGCGATTTCTTCCATCCGACGGAACAGCTCCAGTTCCTCCCCTTCGTCGGGCGTCTGAAAGCCGAGCAGCACCAATGCTGCATTGCGCGACGTGGAGCGAATGATTTCGCCGGGTGGTCCCTTGTCACAGATCACTTCGGATTGGAACTGAATTCTCGACGAAGCGCCCAATTCGATCAGGTGCTTGTGAACCTCGTCGATCGCCTCTTCGTTCTCGACCACGCGCAGCACTCGGATGGGATTGGCTCGCCAGGGCGGATTACGATGCAGCAGATGGGCCATCAGCAACATCAAAGCGCCGTTCTTCATACCGCGCCACCAGACGTCAATGGTTCCCTGCGGCACGTTCCAATGTTCCGAAACGTCGCCCGTTGCCTCCTCCTCGGCTTCGCGATGCGAGAGAAATCGAGCTGCCAGCACGCTGCGGTTCAACCGCGTGATCAGCCGAATATTGCTTCCGAACGTCTCCGCCTTGCTCTCGTCACGCGGCCATCCCAGCAACACCGTGTTGGTCCGCAAGCCACCGATTCCATGACACTGGATCAGCGACTCGATGCCATCGGAGAGGAATTCGTCGCAAACCACCGCCGGGAACGCCTCCAGTTCTTCTCGCGCGATGAAATTGCGAACGAGTTCTTCGTAGCGCTCACGACGCTCAGCATGCACTTCGACATCCCCCGTCACCACGTGTGCCAGAGTCAGGATGCCATGCCCGGAGGTGAGCCAGTGCCCATAGATCGGTATGTGGGGCCGCGTCCAGCCGGTCCCCGAAAGCGCCATGATGATGGGCCGCCAGTTCTTGGGATGATAGACCTCGGCCTCCAGTCTCAACAGGGACTTCCGCGCCCTCTCGAAGACGATCCCGCTCTGCAGATCCCCCCACCGCGATTCGACTTCGCGGTAACGAATGAACCAGTGCAGCGCGGCGATGAACAGGATGGAAACGGTCGCCCACACCCAGTTGATCAGGAACATCACGCCGATGCAGCCGACGGTCCCCAACAACGACGTCGACCAGTGGCAATAGTGAAAGGTTGGTCGATAGCTTGGATTCTTCGTGATCGCTTCGTAAAAGGTCGCCAGATTCAGCAGCCCATAGGTGATCATGAAGAACATCGTGATGATCGGAGCGATCGCGTTCAAATCCCCCAACGCAATGCAGATCTGCGCGATCACAAACGTCATCACGGTCGCTCGACGGGGCTCGGATGTCACGCCGCTGCCCGCCGCAAAGAAATTCAGCGACTTGAACACCTCGTCGCGGGCAAAGGCCTGCAGAATGCGAGGCGCCCCCATCATGCTGCCCAGCGCCGACGAGAGCGTTGCAGCGAACACGCCGGCCGTGATCAAAATCGGCCAGGTCGCGACGTCGCGCACCACCATGTTGTTCTCGATCAGCTCCTCGGCCGGCCGCGAGCAACCAAGCAGAAACGCCATCGACACGTAGATCGCGCCGGTGACGGCCACCGACCACAACGTTCCCTTTGGAATCGATCGCGATGGATTGGCCAAATCTCCGGACATGTTGGCACCGGCCATGATCCCAGTGACTGCCGGAAAAAACAGCGCGAACATCGTGAAAGTGTTCTGGCCTTCGGTGAAGTGTGGCCCCGCGTTGGCGTCGAGGTAGGCGGGGCTGAAGTCGGCAATCGCACCACTGTAAAAGGAGACCAGGGAAGCAACCAGAATCGCCAAGATGAAGTACTGGACCTTGATCGTCCAACCCGCCCCGATGTAAACGCAAATGAATACGATCACGTTCACGAAGGAGGCAATCGCTACGAAGTGCGGGGCGACGGCTGGGAACGTGCCTGTCAGCGCTTCGGCGAATCCGATCACATACATCGCCACCGAAATCGCCTGAGCCAAGAAGAACAGGACGCCAATCGCTCCGCCGAATTCGACCCCCAGGCTGCGGCTGATCAAGTAGTAAGCACCACCGCCGCGAACTCGCGTATTGGTCGCAATGGCTGACAAGGAGAGGGTCGTCAGCGTTGTGATCAGCTTGGCGGCCAACACGATGAGCACCGCCAGCCAGATCCCGCTTTGGCCGACCACCTGGCCAAAACGAAGAAACATGATCACGCCGAGAATCGTCAGCGTGCAGGGGGTGAAGACACCGCCAAAGGTTCCAAACTTAGTCGCAGCCGATGCGTCATCCGTGATGCGATTGGACAAGGGAGCGTAAGTTTGGGTTGGAGGAACAACACGGATTCGCCCGCCACGCGCGGTTCGTGATCGCGTTCGCCAGGCGACGTCCAAAATCATAACGGAACCCTTCGGTTTGACGAAGCCGGATGCCAAAACCGATCGGGGCGATCACCGACGCAGGGTCAACCGGGGAGGTCCCGATTCCGCCCCAGCGGGCAGGCCGCTTTCCCTGACCGCCTGGCACAGGGATCAGCCGACCCTTGCGGGCTTCGATCACCCTGGCTCGCGGCAGCCGCAATGGTATTTTCGCGGACTATACTCAAAGGACGAGAGTATCTGTTTACCTACAGGGCAGGCGAGCAAACCGGCTCGGTCGCCTTGGTGACCAACTTTGCAGCCAGGGATTCATTTTGTCCGAAGCACGCTCCGACGGCCCCGAGCAGGGAGATTCTCTGGCAGCCACGCAGATGCTCAGTAGCGCCACGACTTCGAAAGAAGCGATGGATATCGCCTTTGCGGCCGAAGCCCTCGAGAGCGGCACGCTGAGCGAACGCCTGCTCTGCGCTGCCTTGTCGGATTGGACGCTTCACGGCACCGTGACGCTGGCCGATCACCTGATCAAACATGGGGCGATCGACCGAGAGTTTCAGTCTCAGCTGGCGCAACGCGCTGAGCAGCGTCTCAAGCGATTGGGGGAGGACTATTCGGCTCGGGGATCCCTTTCGCTCAGCGCCGACGGCGCCACCAGGACGGCCCTTGAGCAACTCGATCCCTCTGGACGGGTCGCGAAGCTGTTGGGAATCAGCGTGGCGACCTCCGGGGTGACGCAGAACGACGTGCGCGAGCATCAATCGCGTTATCAGTTGATTCGGCGTCTAGGCCAAGGCGGACTCGGCACCGTCTGGCTCGCCAGGGACACCGAGCTTCAGCGCTTCGTGGCATTGAAAGAAATCCGTCGCGGACACAGCGCCAGCAACGCGGCGCAGTCCCGATTCAAACGTGAGGCTGAGATCACCGGTCGTCTGGAGCATCCGGGCATCGTCCCGGTGTACCAGCTCGGCGAAGACTCCAGCAGCGGCCGTGTCTTCTATACGATGCGGTTCCTGGGCAAGAAGACCATGCAGGATGCCATCGTCGAATATCATGAACGACGAGAAAGTGGTGACGACGATCCGATGCTCTTGCGAAGCCTGCTGACCGCCTTTGTCAGCGTTTGCCAGGCGATCGGTCATGCCCATTCCCGCAAAGTGGTTCATCGTGATCTCAAGCCCGAGAACGTCGCGATCGATAACTTTGGCCAGGTGATCGTGATCGACTGGGGATTGGCCAAAATCCTTGACGAAGGTGTGGTCGAAGACAGCTTTGAAGCCGCTGCGGTCTCTTCCAACGCCGCCGATATGGAACGCACGATCGCAGGACAGGTACTCGGCTCGCCGCTCTACATGGCGCCGGAACAGGCGTCAGGACGCATCGATGAAATCGATCAATGCACCGACGTGTATGGCCTCGGAGCGATTCTGTTCGCCATCCTGACAGGCTATGCGCCTCACGATCAAAGCCACGCTAGTTCGGGAAGCAGAAACACACGCGAGTTGATCACGGCGATCGCAAGCGGTCCGACGCCGCAGGTTCAAGTCGTGAATTCGGAGGTCGATGCGGCGTTGGCAGCAATCTGCGCAAAAGCCATGTCCAAGAAACGCTACGCACGATACCAGTCGGCATCGCAACTGGCCGAGGAGGTCCAACGCTGGATGGCGGGTGAGCCGGTGATGGCCTATCAGGAAAGGTTTTCGCAGCGGCTGGGACGCTGGATCCAACATCATCATCGACTGTCCCAATTGATCGGCGCAATCGCGACCATCGGCCTTGTGCTCGCAGCAACCTTGACGATCTCATCCCACCAGACTCGCATCCGTGCCCGGCAAGCTCGATTCGAGGAGTTTCGCTCAGACGGTCGCGAGATTGAACTGCAGTTGTTGACGGTGGCTGAGAATACCGGCAAAGACGTTCGCTTCATGTCAAGCTTGCCGCCCATTCAAGGGATCATCGACGCCGAAGCGGGCGTGCAAGAGAATGAAGGTCTCGAGGTTTGGCGTGGCCGGCTGGAACGGATCTACGAAGGACTGCTGCGAGCCAATCCCGAGTACCTCTCGGTTGCTTTCGCCAAGGTGAGCGACCAGGACTCCCAAGAGCTCGTCCGGGTCGAGCGTCATGCGACCGAGCAGGGCTTCATCCGGCGGATCCCCGTCAGCCGTTTGGCCGTCGTCGAGAAATCGTCGTTGCTCAACGAGGTCCTGGCACTGGAACCGGGCGACGTCAAGCTCGCCGTCGGACCAAAACTTTCGGGCGACGACGGCAATCGTCAGGCGCGAAGGCTCGTCGCGACCATCCCCGTCTTCGATGAACTGACTGGCGAAGTCTTTGGAGTGGTCACCATCGAGTCGAATCTCGCCATGCAAATCAACGAGATCCTCGGTGCGCTCGGTGCGGTTTTGGGCGAAATCTACGTATGCGATCCGGCGTCACGCGTTTGGGTGCGTGCCAGCCCTGAATTTGGCGTCGAAATGGAGCCTTCCGACGTCGACATCCGGACGATTGTTCCCGAAGTAGCCGCCTTCTTTGCGGACGGAGCCATGACGCGTTCCATGAGCGATTACCAAACCTATCTCGCAAGCCGAGTCCTCCTCGATCCGAGTGATCCGACTTGCCATCTCGGCCTGGTCATGAAGCTTGCTGAGGACCGCTAGCGCGACAGCGCCACACCTGCGAGTTGAGCCGCCCATACAAGCACGACGACGCGCAAGCGAGTGTGTCGGGCTCTTCCAAGAAAAGCACACTCGCTTGCGCGTCGTGCTTGTATGGCAAGGGTTGATACCGAATACACTGTTATCCAATCGACCTTCCGAGCTACTCACCGTCAGGTTTCTTCATGCGCCGTCTGACTCCCTTGGTTTTGTCCACTTCGATTGCCTTGCTGGCAGGTTTTGCTACAGCACAAGAAGCTGCGCCGACGAAGTCCAGCGCCTACACGCTGGTGCAAAACATTCCTTATCGTGAGAGCGACGATGCATTGATCAAAAAGATGTGCCGTCTGGACGTCTATCATCCCACCAACAAGAAGTCCTTTCCCACGGTGGTTTGGTTTCACGGTGGCGGCCTGACCGGTGGCAAACGCGACGTCCCCAAAGGGCTCACCGAGCAGGGAATCGGCGTTGTTGCCGTTGACTATCGCCTCAGCCCCGACGTCACAGTCAAAGATTGCATCGACGACGCCGCCGCATCGGTTGCCTGGGTATTTCGCAACATCGAGCGATACGGAGGCAGCGCGGACCAAATATTTGTCAGCGGGCATTCCGCCGGCGGCTACCTGACCAGCATGATCGGTTTGGACAAGCAATGGCTCAAACGCTATGACTTGGACGCCGATCGGATTGCCGGACTGATCCCTTTCAGCGGTCACACGATCACTCACTTCACCGCCAGAAAAGAACTGGGCATGAAGGATACGCAACCGCTCGTCGACGAATTGGCGCCGTTGTACCACGTCCGAAATGATGCGCCCCGCTTTTATTGATCACAGGGGACCGAGAACTTGAGATGCTCGGACGCTACGAAGAAAACGCCTATCTGTGGCGGATGATGAAGGTTGCGGAACATCCCGACACCACACTCTACGAGTTGGATGGCTTCAATCACGGCCAGATGGCCGTTCCAGCTTTCCCACTACTGGTACGATTTGTCAAAGCACACTCCCAAGCAAACAACCGGTAAGCAGTTGTGATTGGTAGACAGGGCAGCCGATTCACCGCCGCCCCGTACCGAATCCCAATGCCACTTACTTGGCGACCAATCGGTGGCTTTTGTGAGCGGAAGGGCGCGAGCCCTCCGGCTGTTTGGTGTGATTTTGTGGTCGAGACCGGACGGCTCGCGCCGTACCGTTCGAAAGTAAGAAGTCCGAGCCCCTGTTTGATTCACTGCTATTTGGCTGCCTGCCACAGACCGAGGGCAGGATTGCGAATGAAGTAAAACTCGCTGCCGTCGACATCGGTATGCCATCCGTCGTCGAGCTTGCTGACGTCGTATCGGCTCATCAGCGCGTTGATGTCACCCGGCGAGTAGTTGACCGAGGCGATCTCGTTGGCTGTCAATTTGCCGGCTGCATAAATCACTTCAAAGCGGTTCTCATGCGAGCCATGAACCAGGTGGGCGGCGGCCGACGGATTGGCTGCCAAATCCTCGTTTTCCTCAACCAACTGCAGGATCTCTGCCTTGGTGCGATAGCCGTACTTTCGAATCAGCCGATCGATTTCCGGATCCTCGCCGAACTCCTCCACCGCCGGTCCCAGCACGGTCAACCGACCTCCGTCGGCAATCGCCAAACGCGTCCGATAAATCGCCTTGTTGCCAAGCCACGTACTCTTGAATTCCGAGGGGTCGAGGTAAGGCGACCACGTGCTGCGGTGCGCGATCGAGATGCGTGATGTTGACCTGACGCGACAACTCGGCGGCTTGAAAAAAGGTGTCGTGATCGTCGCCGATGTAGAACCCGCGAGTGTGCAACGTTCCATCGGGCATCTGCTGGATCGACGGTCAACGCGTAAAGCAACGGCAGCGCTTGACAGAATTCATCCTGCGCATGGTTCAAGATCTGACGAAGCGGCGTGTTGGCACGGCCCAGCGTTTGTTCGATCCCATAGACCGCGCTCAGGAAGTGGCTTTCGTTGATTCCCTCCTGACCGCCGGTGCCGACAAACACGTTCTTGTTGTAGTTGGCCATGCCGATGACTTCGTGCGGCACGACCTGGCCGAGCGAAAAGATCAAGTCATGGCCGCCGTCACGAAGCAACTTGTTGACCTGTGCCTTCCAAGGCTTGTTGTAAAGCCCGTCGGTGACGTCGGAGACGTAGGATGCGGGCACCGTCCCCAGCGTGACCACGTCATCGCGCCAGCGATGAGGCCGAAACAAATCGTGAGGAACGCCCGGAAACATGTGATCCAACTGTTGCGGCTTCATCGCACTGTGCGTGCCCAAAGCCGGCATGATGTCGGTCACCCGATCTCCGAGCAGCTCGCGGCAGAGAACGGTCAATTCTCCAGCTCGACTGAACAACCGAGTCGCATCGGGCGGCAGCAGCAGGGCTCGCTTCGGCAAGCCAATCTTGTCGAACGTCTGCTCAGTGCGTCGCGTAGGTCTTCCGTGGTCAGTGAAGCGGTCTGACTACCGTTGGCGTAATAGATGGTCATGGCCGACAGGATAACACGATGCAGCTGGGCCAGCGATCGCCGTTCGCGGCGTGGAGGAACGATTCGGACATAGCACGATGCCTCACGTCGAGTCAGACGCCGATGCGACACTCGCCGGGTCGAGCCGGCACCCGCTTGACGTCGCGGCACGATTTGACGTCTGATATTCGGATGAATGCCCTAGAAATCGAACGAAAGATTCCGCATCGGCCGCCGATGCGACTGTTGGACGAGATCGTTTCGCAAAGCGAAACCGAGATCGTTTGCCGCAAGACGTTTCATGAGGATGAACCGTTTCTCCAAGGCCATTTCCCGGGGTTCCCGCTGGTTCCCGGCGTGATCCTGTGCGAATGCTGCCTGCAGGCCGGCGCCGTGTTGCTGGCCGACAAGGCGATGCTGGGACAGTCGATGGTTCCGGTCGCAACTCGGATGGACGGTGTCAAGTTCAAACGGATGGTCCGGCCGGGCGACACGGTGGAGGTTCACGCGACCCTCAACGAGCAAGTCAGCAATGCCTACTACATGACCGGCAAGATGACGCTCGACGGCAAGCTCGCCGTCCGGCTCGATTTCGCCTGCAGCGTCGCCCCCACCGAGCTCCCGGCGCAACACCTCAGGGAGAGGCCAGCCCCACGGGAGATCAGCGATGAGCGGCGAACCTTCGATCGATTTTCTGGGTCTGAGCGGCAAGACGTTCCTGGTGATGGGTGTCGCCAACAAGAAGAGCGTCGCCTACCGCATCGCCATGCTGATCGAACAACTGGGCGGAATCGTGATCTACAGTGTCCGCAGCGAAGCTCGAAAAGAAAGCCTGGCCAAGCTACTGGGTGAACGCCAAGTGCTGGTCTGCGACGTGGAAAAGCCGGAGGAGGTTGCGGGACTGGCCAGTTCACTGCAGCGCGAAGGAGTCACGCTTTCGGGACTCGTTCATTCGATCGCCTACGCCGACTATCCCGACGGCATCCGACCGTTTCACGAAACCACGCGAGACCAGTTCTTGCAGGCGGTTGATATTTCCGCCTTCTCGCTGATTCAGGTCTGCAATGCCGTTCGCGATCTGCTTGCTCGCGATGCGTCGGTGGTCACGATTGGGATCAGCACGACACGGATGGCGAGCGAAAGTTACGGATTCATGGCCCCGATCAAAGCGGCACTCGAATCATCGCTGGCCTTTCTGACAAAGTCCTTCAGCCGATTCAGTGAGGTCCGCTTCAACGCAGTCGCCGCCGGACTGCTCAAGACCAGTGCCTCGGCCGGCATCCCCGGCTACGTCGATTCCTACCTGTACGCCGAAAAAGTCATCCCGCGCGGACGAGCCGTTGCAACCGACGAAGTCGCCAATACGGCCATCTTTTTGCTTAGCCCGCGAAGTAGCGGGATCACGGCACAATCCATCGTTGTCGACGCCGGCATGTCGATAAACTACTTTGACGCAGCGGTCGTCGGTGCCGTCACATCCCATCCCTTTCCCGCTTGAACGATTCGATGAGTCAGCAGATCTACATCAACGGTGAGTATTTTTCCAAAGAAGACGCCAAGATCAGCGTCTATGACCACGGCTTGCTTTACGGCGATGGGGTCTTCGAGGGGATGCGGATTTACAGCGGCAAAGTGTTTCGACTGCGCGAGCATCTGGTCCGCCTTTGGCAATCGGCCGCTTCGATCGGATTGCACATTCCGCTATCGATCGAGGAACTCACAGGCGACGTCAACGAATGCGTGGCCAAGAACAAGCTTGACGAAGGCTACATCCGCCTGGTGGTGACGCGGGGAAGCGGGGCGTTGGGTCTCGATCCGTATCGCTGCAGCAATCCGCAGGTGATCATCATTGTCGATAAGATCAGCCTCTATCCCAACGAGCTCTACGAAAACGGTCTGGAACTCGTCACGGCGTCGACGATTCGAAATCATCCGGCAGCACTCAGCCCGCGAGTCAAATCGCTGAATTACCTCAACAACATCATGGCCAAGATGGAAGGGTTGAAGGCCGGCTGTGTCGAAGCTCTGATGCTGAACCACAAAGGCGAGGTCGCCGAATGCACCGGCGACAACGTGTTCATCGTCAAAGCGGGTAGGCTACTCACGCCGCCAATCGATGCCGGAATCCTGGAAGGGATCACGCGCAACGCCGTGCTGGAACTGGCGAAGGAGGCGGAATCGAAACCATCGAAGCCACCATCACTCGCCACGACATCTTCATCGCCGACGAATGTTTCTTGACCGGCAGCGCCGCCGAAGTGATCCCCGCCGTCCGGCTGGACGGGCGGCAGATCGGCGACGGCAAACCGGGCCCGATCACCATGCAGTTGAACGAAGCCTTCCGAAAGCTGGTTCGGTCGTGATCAAGTCGAACCGACGGTAGCACGATTTCGCATGTGCATCGGACAGCTTGCGTTGGCTGGATTCGTGAACCTCAGGCGCTAGCCGTGGGCCATGAAGATGCCCTTGCGATCCCGCCAAAGGCCCACGGCTAGCGCCTGAGGTTCACGGCAAGCGTGCAAGGCCCACGGCTAGCGCCTGAGGTTCACGGCAAGCGTGCAAGGCCCACGGCTAGCGCCTGAGGTTCACGGCAAGTAGCATTGGCCGAACGCACCGCCGCTGGTCAAGGTAGCCCTGTGCAGCGAGAGAACTCCTGTGAAAGCGGTCTGTTTCGATCAAGTCCAGAAGGTTGACGTCCGCGATCTTCCCGATCCTTGCGTCGAAGACTCGCGTGATGCGATCGTCCGGGTCCACACGGCGGGTCTTTGCGGTAGCGACCTGCATCCGTTCTTCGGCCGCGAACAGGGCATCGATCGCGGCACCGTGCTCGGTCACGAATTCGTCGGCGAAGTGATTGCGGTCGGAGACGCGGTCTCGTCTGTTTCGATCGGGCAGCGAGTCTGCGCTCCGTTTACGACCAATTGCGGCGATTGTTTTTACTGCCGGACCGGTCTCACGTCGCGATGCACGCACGGCCAACTGTTCGGATGGCGCGAGCAGGGCCAGGGACTTCACGGCGGCCAGGCTACGATGGTCCGAGTTCCGCTCGCCGATGCCACGCTGATGACGGTACCCGAGGGAACGAGTGACGAGACCGCACTGTTGCTCGGTGACAACCTCAGTACCGGTTACTTTGCCGCGGAGATGGTGGGCATCGACACCGGATGGTGTCTACGTCGTGGTCGGCTGCGGCACCGTTGGCTTGCTGGCGATCCAGTCGGCCTTGCTGTTAGGTGCCAGGCAACTGATCGCCGTCGATCCCACGCCATCGCGGCTCGAGATCGCAGCGGCGCCTGGGTGCCGACACTTGCTCAAGTCCGGAGCAAGCGATCGAACTGGTGCGACAACGAACCGACGGGCGCGGCGCCGACGGAGTGATGGAACTGGTCGGACTGCCCGAAGCCCAAAAGCTTGCCTACGATCTGATCCGCCCGGGTGGGACGATGTCGGTGATCGGCTGTCACTGCACCCCCCACTTCGCCTTTTCCCCGGCCGACGCCTACAACAAAAATCTTCACTATCGAACTGGACGCTGCCCGGCGCGATACTACATGCCGTTGCTTGCCGAGCGACTCAGGCAGTCGCCGATCGATCTTTCCTGGTGTGTGACGCACCATTTTTCGATCGATCAGGGGGCGGACGCTTACGACGTCTTCGCCGGACGCAAGGACGGATGCATCAAAGCGGTCCTGACGATGTGACTAGGGTGTCCCGCGGCACCGTGCTTGGCCTATCATGGTACCCATACAGCACGATGCGCAAGCGAGTGTGTCAGTGAGCAAGCGAATGATGCCGGAACACACTCGCTGCGCGTCGTGCTTGTATGTTTTTCGTGATGAGCAGGCCTTCAAATATATCAACGCCCCAGCGATTCAAGGACCTTGACGATGAACCGAGTCATCTGCCTTGGCATGCTTGTTCGTATTCGCTGTGGCAGTTCCCGCTACGGCACAAACTCGCGACGAGATGGTTCGCGAAGACAAACGAAAGGTGACCGAGGATGGCTTTTGGATCTACAACGATCTTGACTAAGGCTTTTGAGCAGGCCCGCGAAACGGGTAAACCGATCCTGGTCGTCCTTCGTTGCATCCCCTGCCACGAGTGCGTCAAGCTTGATGACGAACTGGTCGACAAGGACCCGGTGATTCGGCCACTGCTGGAGCAATTCGTCTGCGTGCGTCAGGTTTCCACCAACGGCCTCGATCTGAGTCAATTTCAATACGACACCGATCAATCGTTTGCGGTCTTCATGCTCAATGCGGATGGAACCGTCTATGGTCGCTTTGGAACCCGTTCGCATCGCACCGAGTGGTATGGCGACGTGTCGCTCCCAGGCCTGGCGAAAGCATTGCAGGGCGCGCTCGACCTGCATGCGGACTATCCGAACAACCGATCGCTGGTCGAGGGGAAACGGGGCGGAAAACCGGAAGTGGCGTCTCCCGAACAGTATCCGAGCCTCAAGGACAAGTTCACCGATGCCTTGAATTACGAGGGTGACGTCGCCAAGAGCTGCATTCACTGTCACCAAATTGGCGATGCGCAGCGGCAGTACTACTGGTCACAGAAGCTTCCGATTCCCCAAAAGGTTTTGTTTCCTTATCCGCATCCAAAATCGATCGGGTTGATCCTCGATCCGAAGGAGCGTGCAACCGTGACGTCGGTAACGGCCGGTTCCCCCGCCGAATCATCCGGCTTGCGTGAGGGAGACAAGATCTTGCTGTTCAGACGGCCAACTGCCCCTCTCGTTTGCCGACATTCAATGGGTGCTGCATCAGACCGATGAGAACGGCGAATCGATTCCGATGGTCATCGAGCGTGATGGAGGCAAGCTGATCGCTGACCCTGGACTTGAAGCCAGCGATGGCGACAGGCGGGCGACCTGTCGTGGCGTGTTACCTCTTGGGGCCTGCGACGAATGGTGACCGGCGGCATGGTCCTCGAGGCGCTCGACCAAGATGCAGAGGGAAACACGCAGCACCACGGGAAAGATGGCGTTGCAGGTCAAGCGTGTCGGTCAATACGGCCCCCATGCAGCGGCGAAGAATGCCGGATTCCAACAGGGAGACTTGCTCATCGCCTATGATGGGCGACGGGACTTGCTAACGGAAACGGCGTTACTCAACTATGCCTTGAGCAATCTTACCGAGGGCGACAAGGTGACGGCGATCGTGCAACGAAACGGCAAAGAGATCTCGCTTCAGCTCCCGATCCAACCGTGATACGATTGTGAAGCGATTTCGATGGAGGCCGGCGATTGAATTCGCGACACATCTGGTCAAGTGCACACTGATGACACGGATATCGAAACCCAAGACGGGACAGACAGGACGTATACCAGGGGTGCGCAGCGGAACGATTCGTCCGCGCGACCGCGACGTTCTCAGCAAGCTTGCCGGTGAGGTCGCGCTGCGGACCTTCGAGCGTGAACAGATCGATCGGCTGCAGCAAGAGATCTTTGATCAAACGCTACAACTCAGCCGGACCATCGATCGCCCGAACTTCGCTCGTTTGGGACGAGACGATTTGGTGCGGATGATCCGGATGTACGATGACCGCTTCTTCGACGGCAAAATCCTGCCGGCGGCCCGCGCCGAAGGACTGAGCTTCAACCTCTCGTCTCGGATGACAAAGGTGGCCGGAAAGCTCGTGACCCATTACCCCGATGGAACCCATGACGGCCGTCGCCAGTTTGAACTCGTCTTGTCGTCGACGCTCCTGTTTCAAACATTTGAAGATCCCAATCAAGAGGTCGAAGTCACCGGTCGACGTTGTCGCAATCGACTGGAAGCGATGCAACGCGTTGCCGAACATGAACTGGTCCACCTGGTCGAGATGCTCATCTGGAACCACGGCAATTGCAATGAAGCAAGGTTCCAATCGATCGCAAAACGCTACTTCGCGCACAGCGATTACCGCCACGCTCTGATCACTCAGCGAGAGCGGGCACTGATGAAGTTCAACATCCGAGTGGGCGATCAGGTGCGATTTTCGTACGACGGAAAAGTGATCTCCGGGCGGGTCAACCGGATCACAAGGCGAGCCACGATTCTCGTCGCCAATCCCAAAGGCGAAGTGTTTAGCGACGGCCTTCGATACGTCCGCTATTACGTGCCACTCGAGAAGCTGAAAAAGATCTAGCTGCCTTCGACCTCGCGAAGCGTCCCAATACAAGCACGACGCGCCAGCGAGTGTGTTTCCGCCTTCGGGTCGGAAAAAAGGGGTCAGACACGAATGGAGCGAACTTAAGTTGTCTCTGTGAACCTCGGGCGTAGCCTTGTCTTTACCCACATCTGAATTCCATCATCGAGTGGAACTCGCGTGAATTGACCGCGCAGCGGTCGCAGATGGCCGTGGGTCGCGTGTGCACCTACGGAAACTCGCGGCATTCCAATCGCAGGCGACCCCGAAGGCGGTCGCAGATCCGTCTGCGACCGCCTTCGGGGTCGGTTTCTGTTGCGAATTCACCATTCCGTGGGTGCGCTGCGCGACCCACGGCTACCCTCCGTGATACCTTCGGCATCAAAAGAATGTGGGTAGAAGCCTAGCTGGGCGTCCGTATCAGCCGTGGGCCTTGTCTCTGTGAACCTCGGGCGCTAGCCGTGGGCCTTCGCCGCATCTTAACGACGCTTTCGTGGCCCACGGCTACGCCCGAGGTTCAAAGCCCGTGCCATTCGGGTCAGACACCAAAAGCCGCAGACACCGAAAGCCGGAACGGACCTTCGGGTGCTTCGCATTTTTGATGTCCGACCCCTTTTTCCCGACCTCCTCTTCAGCCACGAAGTGGCGACACAAGAATTGCAGTGGGTTTCAACCCACGGGTGTGGTTCCCGTCCACAAGAGTTCCGCCCCGTCAGTTCGTCGGCGAAACCGACGAATCGACGTGGCGGAAGGGATTCGATGGCGCATTGACCCGGGTGCTGACGCCCCCGGCAATTCTTGTGTCGGCACTTCGTGCCTGATCAACGTCGAACCTTCGCCGCCAAGAATCCCGTACGATCCAATGTCTCAGTGCGACATCGCGTAGGTGACGATGTTGATGCCCATCGGATAGGCTTTCTTGACCGAAAACTCCTCAAAGTACCACTGCGCCTCCCCTTCCCGCTCCCAGCCGTCGCCAAGATCGGTGTTGTGGCAGATGAAGACCATGATCCGACCGTTGTCATCGGTGATCGCGCGGTAGTGTGGCGTCCGGGTATCGCTTCCATCGTCGGACCATTCCTAGGTTCCGTACTCGACCGTCGCGCGTGGCATAGGCCGCGTTGATGGCAGGAACCTGCGGCTTCTCTTTCATGGGATAGACGCACTGAAAGATCTCATGGTCGAGCGGAACTTCGAACGGATCGCGATCTGGAAAGACTCGCTTCAACTCCATTCGCATGTTTTCGTACTGAGAGTCGCCCCAGAAATCGTCCACCATCAGGAAGCCGCCGTTGAGGCAGTATTTACGCAGCGCCTGCACTTCGGCTTCGTTAAACACCAGTGCCCCGGGCTCGATGATGTAGATGAACGGATAATCAAACAGCTGCTCGTCGGTCAGATTCCAGCACGATCGGTTCGGGATTGACCTTGAGCGTCGTCAGTTCCTGTAACCGCAACGAAAAATTCAAATCGCTGTCCCGATAGTCGGTATCCCAACCACCGCCACGACGCCGATAGCCGCCATAGGAGTCATAGCGAATCCGCACGAACGTGAAGACATCGGACTTGAAGTTTTCGTTGATCCCCCAGTCGGGCACGCCGTTTCGCGACGTTGGGTCCTGGCGATACCAGCCGCGACGCTGGGCAAGCGCGACTCCGGACAACAGCACAGACGATCGATCCGAGCAAGGCAAAGACGATGCGGGCTCGATTGACGAAAATCCGTTGCATCATGGGGTATCCACCTTCGGTTCCGTGATCACTTGCTCGCCGGCAACCTTCCTGATTGACATCATCCTCGGAGGTCGGGACATCTTCATTAGCCGGTTCGGACTGCTCACTCAGCTCGATCAACAATCGGTGGGCGTCGCGATATCGCGGTGCCTCTTCCAAAGCTCTCAGCACATGTCGCTTGGCACTGACGGGATCGTCCAGTTTGGCATAAGCCCGCGCCATACGGTAGTCAATCGCGGCGGGATCCACCGGATCCATTTCCGCGAGCGGCCCCAGCGCCCTGACAACATCCTGCGGACGCTCCAATGCTTCCGCGGCTTCGGACAGCGCCTGATGTCCTTCCGGCAGCAGCGGGTTGATGGCCAGGATTTGGTCCGCGAACATCGCCACTCGTTCCCACTGCTCTCGCTCGCGGGAAATCTCGATCAAGCGTCGCAGCGCCGGCAGAGAATTGCTGGAAAGAGAGACCAACTGCTCCAGCGTCTCACGCTCTTGATCGGGCTCGCCGAGCTCCCGATAGACGCGTGCCAGCAGGACCAGCGGATCGCCCGACTCGCCGGTCATGCTGCCAAGTTCCTGCAACTTCTCCAAGACCTCCTTGGCCTGCTCAAAACGACCTGAGCTGACGTAGATTTCAGCCAGCCCACGAAGCCCCCAGTAGCTGTTGGGGTTCTGCTCCACCCAGGAGACCAAATCCTGGTCGGTCGGTTTTTCGGGCATCGATTCCCGCGACCAATCCGCTTCCTCGCCGAAATTCTCAGCGCGGTTCGCGGGCGTACTCGGCGAATTCAAAATCCAACTTCTGCAGCGAGCCAACGTGATTGGTCAGCGCGTCGTCAATCACCATTCCCGAGCCCAGATCGTCGAGAATCTGCTTGAGCGTGTTGATCCCGTAACGTTCAACCAAGAACTCCACCACGAGGGAAGATTCGTAGTAGGCAAACTGCAAATGGATCGGCGAGGCAGGATTCAGGAATGCGCCGCTGAGCTGACTGACCGGCGTCAACTCGTCACCCAACATCATCTGGCGATAAACCGGCGTGATCGACTCGCCCCACGACGGGTCACGCTGGCGTTCCTCGTAAACGGAAATCCCTTCGCTGAGCCATCGCGGCATGCGGTTCTTCGTCTTCTCGAGCGTGACGACGTGACAGAACTCGTGCCACAACACGCTCTGCCAATTGGAAGGCGTTTCGCCCTGGGACGCGGGGCTGTTCGCTGTGATCACGCGTCCGAAACAGACACCGAGGAACCCGGCACCACCGGGCAGACCCAAAGGTGCGGATCGCAAAGTCTTTCTGTTGAGGAAAGATCTCGACGACGATTGGGGCTCGTGGCTCCACGTCGTATTTGGCACACAGTTGCTCCTTCGCCTCCTTCAAAAGCGTCAACACCGCATCACCATAGATCGCCGCCTCGTTGCTTTCCATCCGCACATGGATGCCGTCGGATTGCAGTACGTCGAATGTCTGAATCCGGCTATTGAGGTTCAGCAGGTTAACCGCCACCGCGTTGTACGGGTCGTCTCGCGCCACTTGCCGTACCAGTTCCCAACCGATGTCTTCATGACCGAGCCGCAGCATGTCCTGGGCGAGCTGCAACCTGGACGGCATGTACAGAGAATCGAATTCGATCGGCTCGTCGCTGGTAGGCCGCACCCTCTTCGAAACGATACTTCTGAGACAGTTTGTTTCCGATCAGATAATCGACTCTTGGATTGTCGCCCCAGGTACTCAGCGCGGCGTCCCGCATCTTTTCTTCGACCTCGAAGTCACCTCGCAAGTGAGCCATGACCGCCAACAGGGCCCAGGCATCCTGCTCGTGCGGATTGATCTCCATCACCTTGCGGAGCGTCGCAGTTGCCGCGTCGTACTGCTCGCTATCGATCGCCTCATCCGCCGTCATCAGCAAGCTGGGGATATGGTTTGGGTTGAGTTCCAGTGCGCGTGCCAAGGAAGCCTTGGACTTTTCGCCGTCGGTGGTTTCCCAGGCACGGGCAAGCAGATAGTGCACCTGCGGGTTGTTGGGGTCGATCTCCTCCGCTTGCCGCAAGGTATCGGACGCCACCTTGTAATCGTTCTTGGACAGCGCCAGTTCTGCCGACGCCAGGTAAGCCTCCAGGTGCCGGGGATCGGAATCGCGAACGCGATCGTAAAACAACTCCAAGACCTGCCGTGCGTCCTCGCCTCGCATGGCAAAGTAGCGTCCCATCGCGACCAGGTTGTCGCGGCTTGCATAGCGCGAGGGAGCGGTCTGCATCAACAACAGCATCTGGTTCTTCGCCTGCGATGCTTCGTCACTGAGACCGCAATACTGAAGGGCTTCGATCCCCATCATGCGAAGCGTCAAACTGGTCGGATAACGTCTGATCGCGTCCTCGTACGTCTGCTTGGCTTCCTCGTACTTGCCGGTCGTCATCTGGCACTGCATCAGGAGCCGAGGCCACTGTTCGTTCCAAACTCCACGCTCCACCTGATCCGCCGCGAACTTTTCAGCGTCGGCGTATTTTCCGGACGCATACAGGGCGCGTGCGTCATCGAGATCGGCGCCGCTGGCCAGCGAGCAAGGTATCCAGAACACCAGGAGAAGCGGGACGATTGATCGGTATCGCATGCAATCCTTTTCGAGTGGGATCATCCGGCAGGGAGGCTTGACGGCGATGGTTGGCAGGGATCGTTGGCAGGGATCGTGACGGTGCCTCTCATGAAACACCCCGATGATTCTAACGTTTCGGCCAGTCACCTGCTCCGGCATGCTGCGTCACCGTGGGGAATCTCGATCCGGCAGTGGACGCGATCGCCGCCACGATCTGGCCCTGGTGGTTTTCAACGCCCCCTCGATCGACCCTGCTGCCCCCCGGGGTGTCTTGCAAAGCCATGGAAATCATTCGCCGGGTTCGACGGGTCTCGATGTCCCCGCTGGTGCTTGCTGTCGAGTACGATTTCGGAACACCCGCTGAATCGTTCGGTCTCCAGGTTGCCTTGGCGATTTCCAAAAAAGAGGGCAGGTGACCAATCGCACGGACTTAACGCCGGAGACGGTGGCGGAAGCGAAACAGGGCGTTGGTTGTGATCAGCCGCCGAGCGTTAGCTCCGATTTTCTCCAATGCCAGGGAACCGGACGCTAACGCGTGGCGGCTGACAGGAGCCTAAGTTTGTGCCATTCGTACCTGACCCCTTTTTTAGACGGCACAAGATTGTTGAAATTGGCCTAAAATCGATCGTTTTCGACTCTGACCGAATTGGACACTTCGGTGCTTCCTTGACTCCCAGCCTTTGAGTATCCAATGGTTGCAAATCCATCCACGAAGTCGCATCACGCAGAGACCGAACAACATCGAATGCTCGATCCCATTTCGGCTCGTGTCCTCCGTCCCCTGGTGGTCCTTGTGTTCCTGATGATTGGCCTTGCTCAACAACCTCAATCAACGGCCTTTGCCGAGGAAGGCGACCTGATGCGAATCGGCATCATTGGACTGGATACGTCGCATGTTCCAGCATTCACCAAAGAGTTTCATCGCCAGCCATCAACCGATCCCGCGCTTGGAAAATTTTCAGGTCGTCGCGGCCTATCCATACGGCAGCGCCGACATTGAATCGAGTGCGAGTCGGATTCCGAAGTACATCACGGAGGTGAAAGAACTGGGGGTCGAGGTCGTCGATTCCATCGCTTCGCTGCTTTCCAAGGTCGACTGTGTCCTGCTGGAAACCAATGACGGCCGTTTGCATCTGGAGCAGGCGGTCGAAGTTTTCCGAGCGGGAAAACCTGTCTTCATTGACAAGCCCGCCGGCTCGAATCTCGCCGAGGTCGTTGCGATCTATCAAGCCGCCGAGCACTACGGCGTGCCGGTGTTTTCCAGTTCTTCACTTCGCTTCAGCCCCGGAGCCCAAGAAGTCCGCGCCGGTAAGTTCGGGCGCAGTCCTTGGGTGCGATGCGTTTAGCCCGTGCGCCCTGGAGCCGACGCACGTCGATCTGTTTTGGTACGGCATTCACGGTGTTGAATCGCTGTTCACGTGCATGCGAACCGGCTGTATCAAAGGTCACGCATCAGTCCACCGAGGACTCCGAGTTCGCGGTCGGGATCTGGTCCGATGGACGAATCGGAACGTTTCGTGGCATCCGCGTAGGATCGAGCGGTTACGGAGGCACGGCCTTCGGCGATCAGGGCATTGGCCCGATCGGCCCCTACGGCGGCTACCAGCCTTTGGTGATCGAAATCGGCAAGTTCTTTCGTTCTCATCAACCTCCCGTCGAAGCGACGGAGACCATCGAGCTGTACGCGTTCATGCAAGCCGCAGCGCTCAGCAAGGCAAGAGGAGGCGTCCCTGTGACGATCGCCGAAGTCTTGGAAGATGCGAGAAAAGAGGCTGCAAACCTGCTAGTAGGAAAGCTCGATCCACGATGAGTCATGCCTCGCTGAGACGCTTGTACGCGAAAGCCGTCTTCTATCCGACGCTCTGCTGGAATTTTCTGCTGGGACGGATATTGAAGGTGCGTCACTGGTGGGATCACATCGATCCCCATGTCATCGTCGGCGCGTTTCCGTTTCGAAGCGATGTCGCAGCGATGAAAGAGGAAGGCGTTCGCGCGGTGGTCAATACCTGCGAAGAGTACGCCGGTCCAGTCAAAGAGTACGCCGAAAATGGAATGGAACAGCTGCACATTCCAACCACCGACTTCACACATCCCCGCATCGAAGATGTCGAGCAGGCTGTGGAGTTCGTTCAAGAACACGCGGCTCGAGGCGAAACGGTTTACATCCACTGCAAAGCGGGGCGCGCTCGCAGTGCCACCGTCGCGCATGTGTTGGCTGATGAAATATCGAGGCATGACCGCCGCCCAAGCCCAAGAAAAATTGCTCCAGTGCCGCCCGCACGTCAATCCGCGTCTCACCCTGCGACCTGTGGTGATCGAGTTCGCGAGACGGCTAGAGAACGCCCAGGTGAACGACACGGTTAAGAACACGGGGCGCGGGGAGTAGGCGGCTCCCCTGGTTTCAGGGCGCTGAGCCATGTTGTGGATTCCCACAACTTCACAAACTTGATGCGAAAAATTTGCATCAATCTGACGATAGAGACCTGTGTCGCGAACTCAAACGAAGGGCTTTGTGGGGCGACGGCCTTCACGCGCCGGTTCGGACTGTGACGGCCTGGGTTTTTACAGCAACAGCCGAAACATCGGTTGCTTTGTTGGGGCACAACAATCCAGGCCGTCTTTTTTCATGCGCTGATCTCTTCACGGCGCAACGTTGTCAAATCGCAACATCCAGGATGCTTGCAGGCATCATCCGGGGCCAATGCATCCGCAGACGGCCTCGCTCGCAATGCGCGTAAATCGTTGTGGCTTTTCTGCTTAGGAGATTGACCCCTTGCGATGCGGGGAATCATCGGCACGTCGAGTGCGTTTGGGGAGCTCCATTCGTTTTGCCCCAACATCGAAGCTTCGACTCCCATGCATTGCGTCTTGACCGCCGATCTGGCTTCCCTCGTGTCCGAGCACGGTCCGGCAATCATCCGGGGCCGAAGCACGTTCGCACCGACGGCGGTGGCCGGGTACTGGGCCAGTTCACGAAATCGTTTCGAGCTTTGGCACCAAACCCTGGCCCGTTACCGCCGCGCCGAGAAGTCGGGTGAGTTCCACGCGTTGCGAGACTGGTGGCGTGACCACGTGGTTGTACTGGAAGAGGTGTTGGTCACTGAAATCCTGACACGCGCTGATCGCAGCCCTGGCAGCAACCATTGAGTCGGAAAGCGGCGCCGAAGAAATCTCTCCCGTCACGCACGCGGTTCACACGTCTCATATCGAAGCCCGTAATCGAGTCCAGAAGATCATGCTCTACGGAAGGGGCAATTCGATCGAAGACGCTGTGCGTCTGAATCGACTCCGCCAGGCCGTGGAGCGATGGACCGACGCGATGATCGGGCGGATGGCCATTCGATCGACGCACAACTCTACAATACGCGTTTGATCCGGCGCGTGCTGCCCATTACAACGAGGACATGCGCCGGCTTGGCCACGGTGCAGCGAGGCGCACGGCCATGTGGTTGATGAATGCGTCGATGCACGACACACTCAGCCGACGGACCAGCCAGCGGGCCGCTCTGCCGGAAGCCAACCGGGCTGTGTGTCAAAGCGTGCTGCTGATGTTTCGCCCCAATCTCTTCGACAGCTTTGGAACGCTCAAGTCAATCTGGCTTCATCAGCTCGAATCGGGGGGCAAGCACGGCGACCAGGCACTGGTGTTGCACGATCCCGGTAGCCCACACGAGGACGACGAGCCCTCATCCTGGGAGGCCGATCAGCCTCACTTCGAACGCTGGTACCAGTAGAACGCCGCGGATTGACGGTCGCTCGCATACAAGCACGACGCGCGAGCGAGTGTGTCGTGTTGTTCCCTGGACGACACACTCGCTCGCGCGTCGTGCTTGTATGCCGGACACACTCGCTGGCGCGTCGTGCTTGTATGGCCGGGCCCAGTTAGCTGCCCATCTGCCATTGTTTGATCGCCTCAATCGGCTTGACCAGCATGATCACGTTCAACGTGAGACAATCGCGGATCGTGACCAACAAGAACAATTCGACGGCCGCAATCAGCACCAAGGACCAGCGCCAACCCAAACTCCGCGCAATCAGATAGCCAACAGCGCAACAGACGATATCCGACGATCGAATTCGCGATCGAATCGCCGTAGTAACCGAGCGAAACGGTGACCGATCGATAACGGTCGATGATCAGCGGCGAGTTCTCAAGGACTTCCCAGCCCGATTCGATGATCACGGCAATCAAGAACCGCGTGCGCGACGCGATGCTGGGAAACAGACCCCGCAACACGAGAAAGAAGATCACGCCATGCAACACATGGGTCAAGTGAGTAGGGATCGAACAGATGTTGCGAATTGTGCGACGAATTGACGTCCCAAGCCCACGGTATCGCGCTGGAACAATCGCACCACCAGCTGCGCCCCATCGACCGCAACACGGCGCCGGTGCGCCGCCGCGATCAAACCCGCACTAAGGCAAGCTCGGAAGTAATCACCGGCGGATAGCTCGCGCGTTGCCAGGTCGTCAGGAGTTTGCGAGACATTCATGTTGCTTGTTCCTATTTCACTGGACGGCATCCGTTCGCCGATGCCAACCTGAATCGTAACCCGACGCGTTAGTGAGAAATCTTAGCCGCGACCCATTGTCTCGCGGACGCTTCGGGTCACGAAGTGCCCTCAAGGTGATGCTGTCCAATCAAGACTTACCAGCTCAGGAAACGGCGCAACAACTCAACGCCCGGTTCGGTCAAAAAACTTTCGGGATGAAACTGCCAACCTTCCAAGCGAAACGATTTGTGACGCACTCCCATGATCTGGCGCGATGCCGCCGGTGTCCGTCCATGCCGAGACCAGCAATTCATCGGGGAGGGTCGGCGGATCAATGACCAGACTATGATAACGCGTGGCCACGAACGGGTTGTCGATCCCGGCAAAGAGACCCTGGTTATCATGACAGATTTGATCTGTTTTCCCGTGCATCAATTCTGGCGCGCGAACAATGGTTCCACCAAACGCCTGACCGATTGACTGATGGCCAAGGCAAACGCCGAGGAGCGGGATCCGTCCGGCGAAATGTTTCACGCAATCGACGCTGATCCCCGCTTCGTTGGGTGTGCAAGGGCCTGGTGAAACGAGGATTCGAGTAGGCCCCAGACGATCAATTTCGGCGGGCGAAATCTCGTCATTTCGAAAGACACGAATGTCAATGTTCGGGTCGATTTCGCCCAAGTCGCTGGACCAAATTGTAAGTAAACGAATCGTAGTTATCGATCACGACGACCATGGGGCAATCTTCGCTGTCAATGTCAATGGGAAAATGCGGTGATCAAGAAAAAAGATATTCTTCAGTTACCAGCTTAAACGCTCTTTAGCCAGTTCCGATACGGTGCCTATAATGGCGTCGTCGCGGGCGAATTCAATTGCCGAGACCAGATAGAAATTTGATACTCGTTGGTTATACGGAAATCTGCTGTGCTTTCGGTTCGTCCTAAAGTCGCTGAATTGGCGTTTCAAGTGTTCAGCCGGTCACTTCATCCGGAGTTGTACACGATCCACAAGAGCCGGCGAATCGAGCGCACGAACTACAACGCTCAGATCGACATCACCAACTGCGGCCATGTCGTCACCTGGAATGCGGGCGGCATGACGATTTGTGAGGTTGCTACCAGCGCCCACCAACCGCTGCCCAAGCGACGCTGCCTTCTCTCCAAGCCGCTCAAGGGAAGCCGTACCGAACGAGTCAAATGCCGCGACGGCATCAGCTATCGGACCCACTTTCAGCTCGAGCCGGTTGAGCCCGATTTGTTCTGGATGGTTCAACAGCAACTTGGCAACGGTCCCACCGAAGGTCTCTTGCACACCTTTGACGCTAGCGGACGGATGGCACTTGGTGCCTTGAGCTACATCAATATCGAGACTCGCGTTCAATCGATGCTCGTCCAGGCGATCCACACGTTTCCCGACGATTACGCGATCGTGAAAGTGGAATCTCTGTTTTCGCTTTGTTCGCGAAACGAGTCGGATTGATCGAGGTTGTGAATCCAGCGCTCGCCAATCGGCTTTGCGACGGCATTGACCTGATCGGCGTCATCGACCTGATCGGCGGTCGCGCTGTTCATGCGATCGCGGGAAACCGCAAATCCTACCGCGACGTTTCCTGTTGTGGCGGCGACCCGCTTGCTCTTGCCCAGCACTACGTTGCATTGGGTCTGACCAGTCTTTATGTGGCGGATTTGGACGCCATCTCCGGAAAGGCGATCCAGACGGAGGCCCTTCGTTCACTGCTCGAGGTCGGCGTTCAACAGACCATGATCGACGTCGGTTGGAGAGGTGATGAATCTCATTCAAGACGTCAACAGGTGATCGACCTGGCTTTGCGATACCCGGCGGCCTGTTGGATTGCGGCAAGCGAATCATGTCGCTCAGCCGATGCGCTGGTGGCGTTGGTCGGTTGCGTCTCGGCAACTAGTACGCTTCTCGGTCTGGATTATCGACAGGGAAAGCTGCTCAGCTACGGCCCGAGCGAAAGCGACTGGATCGCAGCAGCAATCCGCGCCCAGTGCGCCGGAGCCGTCATTCTCGATGTGGCGGCGGTTGGTACCGGCGATGGACCGGTGACGGCCGAGACCTGTCAACGCATTCGCACCTCCGCTCCCCCGTTGAAACTCTATTCGGGCGGCGGAATTCGGAACTGCGAGGATGCGCAGAGCCTGATCGATGCCGGCTGCGACGGGGTCCTGATGGCGACCGCACTCTATCCGGGATGTGAGCCTGCGAGGAAATCGCGAGGGATCGGCGGTACGTCAGATTTCAATCTTCCGCTCGAACCGCTCAATTGAAATCGCACGCCCCTCGGCGTCCGATTCGATCAAGGCACCACAGAGCCGGACGTCACGGGTGGCGACGTGAAAGTGACTAGGCTCAAACGACCGCGTCGTCTGCAGCACCCGATTGATGTCGCGACCGATGATGCTCTCATACGGACCGCACATGCCAACGTCGCATTGGAAGGCGGTTCCGCCCGGCAACACGGCAGCATCCGCGGTTGGAACATGGGTATGGGTCCCGAGCGCGGCGGTTACTCGTCCGTCCAGAAAACGTGCGATCAACTGTTTGTCACTGGTCGCTTCGGCATGCACGTCGACCAGGACATGCTTGGCCTCATCACCAATCTCAGCCAAGACGCGATCGAGGGCTTCGAAGGGGCAATCAACTGGCCGCATGTAAACACGTCCCATGATCGAAACGACCGCCAAGGGGCCGGCGGGGGTTTCCACGACCGTCCAAGTGCGACCTGGGGCGGCGACCGGGTAATTGGCCGGTTTGACGATGCGATGACTGCTTTGCAACGTCGAAATCAAATCATTGCAGCGATAGATATGATCCCCCATCGTGATCGCATCGACGCCACTTTCGATCAAACGCCTGTATTGACGTGGCATCAACCCCGAACCGTCGGATGCATTCTCCGCATTGACGATCAGAGCATCGACACGAAGTTCCGCACGAATCGATTCGGCATGCTTCAACACGCCGGAGTAACCGGGCTTCCCTACCAGATCGCCAAGAAACAGAATTCGCACCGCATCACCAAAAGACCGGATCCACACAGAACTTGGCCGACCGATAGCTCAGTCAACACCGCGAACATGATAGGGCAAAGCCATCGCCGAACTCAAACGCATCCTATCGACATCGAAGGTATCCAACGATCCTTCAAGCGACGGCGGTGACTGCGGCTGCGGCTCCAGTGGCTCCGCGTGATCGCTGGCGGTTGCTGCCCGCACGTGCAAACGACCTAACTCGACGTGGGTGACCACAATCTGCGTACCGGAATCAATCGGCATGCCGGTGCTAACCGCGTCGAGTTTCTCGCCATCGATGGTCACCATACCACTGGGAAGCAGGTCTGTCTTGGCGACTCCGATGCGACCGACAAGGTCATCGAAGGGAACTCCTCGCGCGGTCGTGCGGCGGGGAATCGCCTGCGCCTCTTGACCGGGTCGACGATTCAGCATCCGGCGGCCAATCGGCGTGTGAGGCCAAACCCGAACCATTCCCATCAGCACCAACGGCGTCGTCAGCAGCACAAACCCAATCACTGCGGCGCCAGTCAGAACACTATGCGAGAACGCGATCACAATCGCAGCGATCAAAGTCGCCACCGCCGCAACCCCGAGCATCCCGCCCGATGGCAGAAAGAATTCCGCGACCAAGAACAAGTAGAAGGCCGCCAGGATCACGAGTAAGTAAAAGAAGGTCATCCCATCTCCACCGGCTCGACCACCACCTTGGTAGCGTGCACCTCGCAAACACGGACCGGGTCGCCTGCTGCAATCGACGGTTCCATCGCTCACCACTTGCACCACCTGGTCTCCAAATCTCGCTTTGCCCGACGGTCGCAGCGGTGTTGTTGCCGTGCCGGTCTTGCCGATCAGGTAGCCGTAATCGCCGAGTTTCTCCGACTCTTCTAACACCTCTTGATCGACTGGCTCCATGACCAGGCCTCGCAACATGGGAACGTGCGGCAACATCATTCTCATCGCAATGAATCCTCCCACCAATCCGGCGGCACCGCCCAGAGCCACCCAAATGCCCCGCGACAGCACTTCGATTTGATACACGTTGCGGGGCACCACGAACGTTTGGCTCATCAAAACGACGCCGAGTACCGTCAACGCCATCCCGCCGATACCAAACACACCGAATCCCGGAATCACAAAGATCTCGATCGCGATGCAGGCAATGCCGAGTGTGAACGCGACCAACTCCAGCCATTCCGCCGTACCCGCAAGGAACTTCATCCAGAAGTAAAGTGCAAAGCAAATCAGCGCGACAAATCCCGGCAGGCCGAGTCCAGGAGCGTTCGCTTCGGCCGATAACGCTGCGAAGCCGATGAACAACAACAGGAACGCCAGCGTGTTGCTTCGGCCGATCCGCTCCACCAACCTGCACGATCCCGCGATCGGAAACCTGCGGGGGTGTTCCGGAAAGGCCGATTCGCCGCGACGTCATCTTCGAGCGATCTCGATTCGCCTTCGGCGAGTCCCAGCGAGATCGCCTCAGCAGCGGAAAGTCCGTCGCCAAGATCAATCGATTCGCCCCGTAGCCATTTCTCCTTCTCAGCGGCCACGTCCTCGACACCCCGGATCAAGTCCTCTTCCGTGGCATAACGAATTCGGCCAGTCTTTCGATTCGTGTAGCGATAAACGATGAGACTCGGATCGAGCAGACCACGGATCAACGCCGCCGGTCGTCGGGTGGCTCCCGCGATCTCTTCAATCAGCTCGTCATAGCGCTGCAAACTCTCGCTCGAAATCGACTCCGCACCAGGTCCGCCGATGCGAGCATCGGGCATCATGTAGAGCGGCTTGCAGGCCAGCGCGATCAACGCCGCGTCCCCCCGTGCTTCCCCTCGCACCAATCCGGCCACCGTACTAAGCGGGGGCTCGGGCCGCGCAAACCAACCAGCCAATGTCGCGCTCTCGTTGAGGCTTCCGCCACCGGAATCAATCGCGATCAACCAAGTGTTGACGTCGCCCGACCCCAGCGTTGACGAGAGGTTGCTTTGCCATCTTCTGACTCGGCCCGAGGCAATCGCACCGGTGATCTCCAACAAGATGCCCTTGGGCTGACCGAGAGCCAGTCCTTCCGATACCGGATGAATCTCGGCGAGATCGAGAATCTCCGCGGCCTGCTCGAGCGTATCAGCGATGTTGCTCGCGATTTGCGCCGTTCTTAACTGTTTGGCATTCAATCGCAGCGGCACGCCGGCGGCACTCCAGACGGACTCACGCAACACCTGCCCCGATTGTCGAAGTGACTCAAGCTCTTCACCCGAAGCAAAGACCTGGTCACCACTGAGTTTCGAAACCTGCGCCAATTCCAAGTTGGGGTCGACCAGTGCCGAAACGATCGCCGCAGGAAAGAGACGCCGCTGCTCGGCAATCGCGAGGTACGACAGCTTGATCGTCGGATCCGCCTTCGATGTGTCGGGCTCCGCCACCGACGCATCGGCAATCACCCCGTTGCTGCTGACGATCAAGTTTTCTGAGGCGAGGATTGGAAGCGTCGTGTGTCCTTCGATCACGCCTTGAACAAAGGAAACCACTTTGACCCGCTGGAGTCGTGCGCTGGTGATCGATCGAGCCAGTTTCAGCGCGTCTTCAAACGTGGTCTCGGCCGAAGCGTCCGCTTGTCCGTCGGCTCCATAGCGAAGGACGACCGTGACCCGTTGATTGTCCGGTGCTGAGTCAGCCAGATTTTCAAGCTGATGAATCAACGCGACCGCGTTTCTGGAATCGATGGGCAGGGGAACGTCGATCACGAAACCGGACTTCACTCGATTCCGGCCGCCGAAATCCTCGGGATTCTCAGCTTGTGGCTCGGCGACGACCGCCTGTTGGGCCGCCACAGCACCCGCCCAGGATGCGATCAGCCAACAGCCGACGAACAACGCAAAGCGATGCCACGCGAAGCGATCACGCCACGGGAAAACGTGCGGGACAGGGAATTTCGGCAAAGCTGACTCCATCGTGCCAGAATCATCATTGAAATAGGAAAGGAGAATCCCCGGACATTCGCCTCGGGAGGGAGCACGGCGCCGACCTCCTGATTATACGGCCCCGTTTCAAATGGAAAGCGGCGCGAATCTAGGCAAGGCCGTCAGGTTCCGCGACGTCGGACCAGTAGCCAAGGCCGACATTTCCGCAACAATGGGGGCATTGCGGCGATTGATCTTCTCTTTTCATTCCAACTGACGGACAAATCGTCCCTCAGCCATCGGCGGATAAATCGGATGACGAAGCTCAGTGAAGCCGAACCTGGCGTCAGCACCCGCAGAGCCTCCTCCGGGGCTTCGCATTCACCGACGCCGGCAGCGGCGAGGCCGTCGGGCGAATCGGATCGGTCGGCCGCCCGGCAATTGGTTTCGTTGGGTACTGGGGATCGCGCTGATCGGCGGTGGTGTGCTGTTGTACGCGACCTCGGCCGGCTGGTTCGATCGCGGTCCCGATCTGCGAGCCCCCACCGAGGGAGCGATTCCGTCGGTGTACGATCCAGCGCGGGCGATGGGATACCTGACCGAGCTCTGCAACTTCGGACCTCGACCATCGGGATCACCGGCGATGAAGCGTCAGCAGGAATACCTGCAGAATTTCTTCACGGCCCAGGGCGCGACCGTCACGATGCAGACTTTTGAGATTCGTCATCCGGAAGACGGCTCGTCCGTTCCGATGTCCAACTTGATTGCTTCCTGGTATCCCGAGCGTCCCAAGCGTTTCCTGCTTTGTGCCCACTATGACACGCGTCCCTATCCCGATAGTGACGCCAAGCAATCGCCGCGGCGTCTTCGTTGGCGCCAATGATGGGGCGCAGCGGGTACAGCGGCACTGATGGAGCTGGCTCATCAAATGAAGGACCTGCCTGCTGACGTCGGCGTCGATATCGTGCTGTTTGACGGAGAAGAATTTGTTTGGCAGCAGGGACGGGACGATTACTTTCTCGGCTCCACCTTCTTTGCGGAAAAGTACCAAGGCCTCACCGCCGGCGATTCCCTATCGGGCCGGCATCCTGCTTGGACATGATCGGGGATCGAGAGCTGACGATCTATTACGAGCAAAACAGCTTGAAGTACGCTCGCGATGTTGTGAAGAGCGTTTGGCGAACCGCCGACGAGCTCGGCGTACGTGCATTCATCTCACGCAGTCGACACCGGATTGAGGATGACCACATTCCGCTGAATCAGATTGCTGGGATTCCGACAATTGATTTGATCGACTTTGATTATCCACGACCGGGGATCGGCGCACCGCGTTACTGGCACACCGAGCAAGATGTGCCGGCAAATTGCAGTGGCGAATCGATCGCGGCGGTCGTCTGGGTGGTCCATCAATGGCTGAAGCAACAATGACTCAGATGAAAGAGCGCGAGTTCTGATGGTTGGCGGCAGTTTGGTTTTGGGAGTCACGCTGTGTTGTTTCGCGGCCTGGCTACATTGGCACGAGACGCATGGATGGCCCGACGAATCGTTTGTGACCGAACTGGATCACCAGTACCGGGACAAGCGATTACGATCTCGTGGACGCATTCACATGATCATCGCGGGCTGTGGCATTTTGATCCTGATCGCTGCCGTCGCCGGTGAGGGACTCGTCTGGGTTGCAGCCTGGATGTGCGTGATGGCGGGATTGATTGCGGTGGTGTTTCTTGCCGGCATCGACGCGTTTCGGACCCATCGCTACCAGTCCAAAAAACTCCCCGAGATTCGTCGCGAAGTCCTGGGCGACGATGACTAAGGCATTTCCGAAGAGCAGTGTCGATCCGTTTCGATGCCGAACGGCCCAACATCATTCCGCCCAACGTCCTTCTGCCAAGAACGAACGGACTGCAAACGCAGCATCCGTTTCGACCGCCCTGTCTCAAGACCCGCTACAGAACAATCAAAACGCATGGACCTTTCTCACCTGCGTCAAGAATACGCTGATCGACCGCTTGATGTGGATCACGTCGATCCCGATCCCTTTCGGCAATTTGAACAGTGGTATCGCGAAGCCGCCGATGCCGATCTGCTGGAACCCAACGCCATGACGCTGGCCACGGTGGACCAAGAAGGCCGACCATCACAGCGAACCGTGCTGCTGAAATACTTCGATACCGATGGCTTTGTCTTCTTCACCAACTACGGCAGTCGCAAGGCAAGTCACATCGAGTCCAATCCGAATGTCTCGGTCTTGTTCCCCTGGCTACCACTGCAGCGACAAGTCGAAATCGACGGGGCTGCCACCAGAATCAGCACCGCCGAGACGCTGAAGTACTTCGTCACACGGCCTCGCGGCAGCCAACTCGGTGCTTGGGTCTCTCAGCAGAGCCAGGTGGTGTCGTCGCGAAGTTTACTGGAGGCGAAGATGGACGAGGTCAAACGAAAATTCTCCTCCGGCCAGATTCCTTTGCCGAGTTTCTGGGGAGGCTTTCGAATTCAACCTCGGCGATTCGAGTTCTGGCAAGGTCGCCCCAATCGATTGCACGATCGAATCTGCTACCAAAAGTCGGAATCCGGTCACCGACTGGCAACGACTGCGGCTCGCGCCGTAAAGAGCCAAGCATCGTATTCGCGAACGCTGCCGTCTTGTACTGGGCTCAGTGCGTGACGCACTGCCGGTCCGCTCACGGCTGCTCCGATCACAAGCCGGTACCTTCGTCCTCGAGCAGTCTCGAAACACCATCTGTGGCTGGAGCCGATGCGCGACGTCTCGGCACACATGGCACATGCGACACTGCGCCAGTGAGCTGTCTGCCGTCACGATGGCTTCTACGCGGACCGGACCGACGCGTGAGCGTCTGCGATTGGCTATTCATGCAGCGGCGCGAAGTTGCCTCGCGTCTCGCGATCATGCGACGCGGACCACGGCGCCAACCGCTGCGTGTCACGATCTGCACGCCCGGACGGCAAGTGCACGCAGTTGAATCTGGCGATCGGAAATGCGACGCGACGCATTTGTCTCCGACAGCGCGTCATGCCCCCTTCTCGCAACCGTGAGATCTTCGAATATGTCTGACCCAAAAGACCGGGGATCAAACAGTCCTCTACCGAATACGCCCCGCGGTCCACTGAAGCTGACCGACGATTGCTGGATGGTTGGACATCGCAATCCCGAGTCGATGCTGCAATGCAACACGTACATTCGGTCGTTTCGACAATTCGGGGCCCGCCGCAATGTCTGTATCGACCCGGGTTCCCAATTCGACTACGGGGTCGTTGAGTCCAACATCTCGCAGCTGCTCGGCGATCCGAGTGAAGTCCATGTGATGACGATCAATCATCAAGACCCCGATGTGGCGGGCAATGCACCTGAGCTTTGCGAAGCCAATCCGGATGTCGAGTTGATCACCTCGGAGGAAGTATGGCGTCTGCTGCAGCACACGATGATTCGACCCGGACAACTTCGTCTTTCGCAGGGTGCCGCCGCGGCAACGACACGGCAACCGTTTCAGTTCGTGCCGACTCCCTTTTGTCATTTTCGCGGTGCGATGGCCCTCTACGATCCGGAGCAACGCGTTCTTTACAGTGGAGACTTGTTCGGCGGTCTGAACCGCTTGGGCGATGTGCATCTGTGGGCGAAGGAAGACGACTGGAACGGCATCGCTCAGTTCCACCAGATTTACATGCCGTCACGTGATGTGCTCCGCTACGCCGTCAAACAAATTCTTCGGCTCCGCCCGCACGTCGAAGTCATCGCACCCCAGCATGGGCACTTGATCACCGGTGATTTGATCGACTTGTTTCTAGAGCGGATGCACGAGCTGCTAGTCGGACATGATCTGTTCTCGGACCAATGGGACCACGAAAACCTGGCCGGTTATCGCGAGGCCATCCAGCGCATGATCGATCACGCGGAATCCGAGCGTGGGGACGTCAACGTGACCTGCCGACTTAGTGAGGACGAGGCGAACCGACGACCTGCATTCCCAGATGCAATTTCGGCAGCGGACCGTCCATTTGGAACGGGAGGGCTACACCGCGCTGGCCAAAGTGTTTGCTCGACTGACGGACGGCGAAACGGACGAGTTCATCAGCGGTCTTCGCAGCGTCGTGGCGACTGCTTGCGACGAACTCGGGCTACCGATTCCGCCAGCGGCGTCCGGTTTTTCCAAGGCCACGAGTGAGGAATCGTCTTAGCGCCAGACGCAGAGCCGATCATCGCTGTCGATTCAACCCACGCGAGTGTTTTTTACCTCGGTCGTCCCCATACAAGCACGACGCGCCAGCGAGTGTGCCCGACCATACAAGCACGACGCGCCAGCGAGTGTGTTTCCGGTTTTGAACCGTTTGGCGGACGTGAGATTGCGCAAATTCCTGGGACACACTCGCTGGCGCGTCGTGCTTGGATGGTTGGTTATGCACTATTGGGACTTGAGCTGCTTGAGCAGACACGCAAGCACGAGACTGACCGCTTCGCCCTGACGAGCTTCGCGCTCTCGGGCGTGCAACTGGTACCTGTTCGCGGGGAGTACTTCGATTCGCTGACCATGGCGAACCGCGATGGCGGCGAAAACCACGCCATCCAGGTCTGCCGGTGCGTCGGGCCCGAGATGTCCGGTGACCGCTGCGGCAATCGATGCTTCGGGCGTTCGCGTCAGGACCCCCTCGGCCATTTGCGACGTGACTTCAGCACTCACCGCCGTATGGGCCTCGAGCGAATCGGGACGAACTCCAAGCCAGTTCACTTTCGTGTCACCACGATAGGTGACGGCCGAGCCGCAAAGCCACTGTGAGACACCGGGAATCTTTGCCAGTTCACTGGCAATCAATCCCCCGGTACAGCTCTCCGCGAAGACCACTCGCTGCCCTCGCGCGGAGAGTTCGCTCACCAATTCCACCGCGTCCTCACGCATCACGTGACTCGGACAACTTAGCGATAACGCATGTCACAGGTCACACCACCCGCGGCCCACAGGTACGCCCGTTCGGTGTAGTCGACCACCATGCGATGGCTACTGAACCGCCAGGCGAGGGTGCTGATGCTGTGCATCATGCGATTGATCCAAGCCTTTGGCAGCCCGTCCGCGTCTCGATCATAGAAACAGGGGATGACGTGCTGTTCGAGCGTATTGTAAAGCCCTTCGGCATCACGACGGTCGGTGACCGAATCGTCGACGATGGCTGCGGCCGGTGCCGATCGCAAAGCCGTTCACGCCGTTGTAGGCCTCCGCCCACCAACCGTCCAAGATGCTGCAATTCAAGCCGCCGTTGAGCACCACTTTCTGGCCGCTCGTACCGCTCGCCTCCAGTGGCCGCCGCGGATTGTTCAGCCAGACATCGACCCCCTGGATCAGATGTCGGCAGACGTTGATGTCGTAATCCTCGACGAAGGCGACCCGTCCCTCAAACCGAGGATCGTGACGCAAATTGGCAATCTCCTGGATGAAACGCTTGCCCGGCTCATCCTTGGGATGCGCCTTGCCGGCGTAAATCAACTGCACGGGACGTTCTTCGTTCTGCAGCAAGTCGGCAATCCGTTCGACCTGGCTGAACAACAGGTTGGCTCGCTTGTAGGTTGCGAAGCGGCGACCAAACCCGATCGTCAAGACGCGCGGGTCAAGGACGCGGCGTGCTGCTTCGACGACTTCATCACTTTCGCCACGTCGGCGACATTGACGGCTGACCCGGCGGCGAACAAACGACAAGAGATTGTTCTTCAGGGCGTTGTGCGTTTCCCAAAGTTCACCGGGATCCACGCTGTGGATGCTCTGCCAAACCTCAGGCTCCTGGATGCGGCTCTTCCAGTCCGCTGGGAAATGCTTGTCGTACAGCAGGGCCATCTGACCGGCTAACCAACTGGGGACATGCACACCGTTGGTGATGTGACCAATCGGCACTTCGTCTTCCGGTCGATCCGGCCAGTTGTGCGCCCACATGCGACGCGAAACCACGCCGTGCAGGTTGCTCACAGCATTGGCATAACGGCTCATCTTGAAGCCGATCACCGTCATGCAAAAACTCTCGTGGGAATTGTTTGGATCGACGCGTCCCAGAGCCATCAAGTCCTTCTCGGACAGCCCCAGCGAATCGCGCAGCGGGCCAAGGTGCTCCTCGACCAGTTCCGGCGGGAAGCGGTCATGACCGGCTGGTACCGGCGTGTGGGTGGTGAAGCAGGTCATGCGTTTGGCCTGGTGATGGGCCTCGGCAAACGTCATCCCGTCTTCATGCATCAAGTAGTTGATCACCTGCAGCGAACCGAAGGCCGAGTGGCCTTCGTTGAGGTGATACACGCCCGGATCGATCCCCAACGCGTGTAGTGCTTTGACCCCGCCAACACCCAGCACCAACTCTTGGCGAATGCGCGTTCTCTGGTCGCCACCGTACAAGCGACTGGTCAATTCGCGGTCCTCGGGCTTGTTCCCTTCCACGTTGCAGTCAAGCAGGTACAGACGCACGCGTCCAACATGCATCACCCAGACCTTGGCCAACAACTGGCCGTTGCGAGTGTCAATCGAAACCGTGATCGGATTGCCCTTGAGATCGAGCGCCGGAACCATGGGCAGATTGTCGATCTGCGTTTCCAGGTAATCCTCGCCTTGATAACCGTCGTCATCCAAATACTGACGGAAGTAGCCCTGCGAGTAGTAAAGTCCGATCCCCACCAACGGCACACCCAGCCCCGAAGCACTCTTGATGTGGTCGCCCGACAGCACCCCCAAGCCACCGCTGTAGATCGGGACCGATTCGTGAATCCCGAACTCGGCCGAGAAGTAAGCAACGGGCTTTGAACCCAACACGCCCGCATTGGTCGATGCCCACGTGTGGGTGCTGCACAAGTACTCCTGCAGTCGCCGGTAGGCGTAGTTGATCCGGCTATGGAGCACCATTTCGCTCGCCCGCTCCGCCAACTGCTCCGGCGTCATCTCGCGCAGCAGAGCAATCGGGTTATGATCGATTTGTCGCCATCGAATCGGATCGATGTCGCGGAACAACTGATCGCATTCCGGATGCCAACTCCACCACAGATTGTTGGCCAGTGCCCACAGCTTGCCGTACAGATCGTCGGCGTGATTGGCCTGATCGGGCTGCCTCAGCGGGGAGGTGGGTGAGACGGCGGGAGGTAATTCAGTCTGGCTCATGGGAACTCGCTGTTGATGAATTATCTGCTACAAAATACCGTGAGCGGCCCAACATCGCAGGCCGGGACATCAGCAATTTTCAATCTAGCGAAGCTAGGCAATTTCAGATCTCGTCCGGCCGACGTTCAAGCCGTACGATTGACCCAAAGTAACGGTTATTAGCCGAGAACATAACCAGATTTGCCGCTCAGGTGACCAGTAATCTGAGCAATTTTGAGCCTCAAGAATCGCGTTGCATCCAATGCAAGATCTCACGCCCATCGAGTCGCCCAATGGCGAATCTTTGGACAATTTTTGTCATCAGCTGCGACAATTGTCCGCTCGCTGGGTTGGAGTTGCGGACTGGCCGGCGGAGTCGCTGCGGCCTGCGGCAGGGCTGGGGTATTTCGCTGGTTCTTGCCGGAATCTCATGGGGGGATGGGATGGTCGGAGCGCGATCAAACCCGTGGTTACCTGCGATTGGCCGAGGCAGACCTGACGACGACCTTCGTGATCACTCAATACATGGGAGCGATCCGCAGAATCGCGGCATCGGACAATCCAGGCGGTGGCGGAACAGTGGTTGCAGCCGCTGGTTCGCGGTGAGCGGTTCGCGACCGTGGGGATTAGCCATTTGACCACAAGTCGTCGGCATCTTGATCGACCTGTTCTGACGGCGACCGAAACGGAGACGGGATACGTTCTTGACGGGATGTCGCCGTGGGTGACCGGAGCCCCACACGCCGATCTGTTTGTCACGGGAGCAACGCTTGAGGATGGCCGCCAGATTCTGATCGCGGTCCCCTCCGACGCGGCGGGTGTGGAGCCTGGTCCGGGGGTTGAACTCGTGGCGTTGTCGGCCAGTTGTACCGACCGCGTGACGTTCGACGACGTCCACGTCAACCGCGCGATGTTGTTGGGCGGCCCGATCGAAAACGTGCTGCAGTCGGGAGTGGGGGCGCGGACCGGTGGTCTGCAAACATCGACGCTGGCCGTTGGATTGTCGCGTGCCGCGGTGGGCTTCCTAAGCGAAGAGGCCTCTCGCCGCGAAGATCTCCGGGAAGCGACCGCCGAACTGCGGCGCGAAGTGGAATCCCTCGAGGCGACTCTGTTGGAGGCAAGCCAAGGGGAAACGGGCTGCGATGCCTCGGACATTCGCGCTACGGCCAACCGTTTGGTCCTGCGGACGACGCAAGCGGCCATGACGGCAGCCAAAGGCGCAGGTTTCGTGGAGGGACATCCGGTTGGAAGGTGGTGTCGCGAGGCCCTTTTCTTTCTGGTCTGGAGTTGTCCGCAGCCGGTCGTCCACGCGCATTTTTGCGAGCTCGCATTCGGTCGCTAGCGCATACAAGCACGACGCGCAAGCGAGTGTGTCGGGCATTTCCCTGGACGACACGCTCGCTTGCGCGTTTTGATGTTGCGCTGCTTGCTTGATTTCGGGCCGAAGGCCCAGCAATTTTTCTAGCCCATCCCATCGGGCTCATCGTACCACACAAGTTTTTGCGCAAAAAAATTTATGATTCTGGTCCGAAGGCGGTCCATGCGGTGGACATGTCGTGCACTCGCTGAAGTCCGATCCAAAGAGTTTGCGTTCCAGGGTTCGTTGACTTGCGAATCACATAGCCGCCAAGCGATGCGATCAATCGGATCATTTCGTTCAACGTAGGAGGTGTTGGCGGGGGATCCTTCCGTTTGATCGTCATGTAGACCGACTTCCATTCGCTGGGTTCAAACACGACTTCGCAACTTAGCTCCGGACACTCACGGCCAAGCCGGCAAAGGTACATGATCCGCCAGGCGATAATTGAATACAGAGCCAGGCAATTCTCGATCCGTCGTAGTTCTTCGAACTGACGTGATTCAATCCGGCATCCCGATTTGAGCGTGCGGAAGAATATCTCTATTTGCCAACGAATGCAGTACGCCTGGACAACCAACTTGACCTGTTCGAGACCATCGATGGGCAACGTTGTGACAAGCAGCCATTGGATTGGCTCACATCCCTGGGGTGGATTCACTTCTTCCACCAGCACGATGTTGACGGTGACTTCCGGGAGTTTGCGATCGCAGCGGTACGGCGGACGAAGTGTGAGGGTGGTGGCACGAACTTCTACTTCGGCAAGTCTCGCATCGCGACACAGCACACGCTTACCTTGCTTATCGGGAGCGATATTGCTCCTTCGTCGACTGACATTCACCGTACATCGGTACAAACAAGTCGTGTCCCGAGTCTTTGCTAACCAGTTGGTCTGATCGGTCGTTGCTCGGGTCTGGCAAGCCCGAACTAAGAGCTGCACTTCAACTCCTTGGCAATCGCGTGGTTCGGAAAACAACTCGTAAATGTCACCCTCGCTGTCTGCGACGCAAACGCAGCAAGTTTGTGGGCATGCGGCAGCAACTTCCCGCGCAGCGCGAAGGCCTTCCACCCAACGGACACTTTCTTTCTGCTCGATAGGTTTCTGCTTGCGCTTCTGCCTCTTTTCATCTTTGGTCAGCGAAGTCTCGATCTCATCACGAGCCCAACACTTGTGCCATGCGATCCCTAACGGCAAGCCGTCGGAATCAAATGCCTTGAGTGGATGAAAGAACGCACCGCGACGAGCCTCCGAATCCATCGGCCCTGCTCCTTTGACTTGTTGGTCCGGTCGTGTCAGATCGATTTCGGTCGTGTCTTGAACCAACAACACGAGATCCGATTGCGAAATCCTTCTACGCGTCGCTTCGACATGAGGCTCTAGGATCTTTTCCGGTGAAACTTTATCGTTGTCGAAAAACCGATAGGCAGCCTCCATCTCCACCCGGGCTTTGGTCGCACCAGGAATGCTCAAACTGGGATTGGAACCGAGTTCATCAATGACCTTCGCGACTCTCTTATTCAACCGCTTGTCACCGAACTCAGCATCGCGAACTTCATCAAGCAGCGAGACGACCATCGCCAGACCTCCGTGAAACGCATGAGTGAAACACTCTTCACACATTCCCTCGAAGACTGACGATCCCTTGAATAGAAAAGCGAACTATCATTCGCGGATAGCTGCCGAAAATCCAGCCCGCAAAAAAACGACCGCGACCCCACCCACGCAAGCCAGAAGAGACTTGTGTGGTACGATGAGCCCATCGGGCTGGGCTTTACCCACATTCTTTTGATGCCGAAGGTATCACGGATGGTAGCCGTGGGTCGCGCTAGCAGCACCCACGGAATGGTGAATTCGCAACAGAAATCGACCCCGAAGGCGGTCGCAGACGGATCTGCGACCGCCTTCGGGGTCGCTTGGGATTGAAATTCCACAAGTTTCCGTAGGTGCTGCTGCGCGACCTACGGCTACCATCTGCGACCGCTGCGCGGTCAATTCACGCGAGTTCCACTCGATGAAGGAATTCAAATGTGGGTAAGGACAAGCCCGTTGGGCTGGGCTAAGTAAACGGACGGGGCGTTGCCCCGAAATCAAACAGCGCAACATCAAAACTGGCGCGGCGTGCTCGTAAAGTCGGACACACTCGCGGCGCGGCGTGCTTGTATGAATTTGAGCAACATCAAAACGCGGGATGGCCTCTAAGGTGCCAGCGCGATCCGGGGCGACTCACTTTCACTCACGGCCACGGCCAGCCATCCGCCGCGAAGTTCCAGCTGACTGATGGCCAAGCCTTCCACTGCGGGATGTTCCTGCAAACTGGAGATGGTGACCGGTATTTCCCGATTGCTTGAGAACACCTTGTTGAAGATGGTCCGAGCGGGAAGCCGTTCGCGCATCGACATCCTCGGCCCACTGATCCGCAAATGTCCGTCGCGAACCAGACTCGCTTTCATGCCATCGACCTGAGGCTTGTAGGCAGCTCGCACAATGAACTGCGTCAGATCAACCGAGTCTTCTCGACGCAGGCGAACGATTCGCAGCGTAATCCAGAGACGATCTTCGTCGATTTCCACGGTAATCGGTCGTGTCTTTGCGAATTGGATCGAGACATCGTCCGGCAAATCATCGGGAACCGCGATCTCCTTCGCCTGCCCGAACGTCGCGGTCATGTCCTGAAAGAGTTCTCGAATCGTCATCGATTCCCCTCTTGGCACAAGTTGTTCGAGCGTGTTGTTGAGCGCGGACTGATGCACTTGAACGCTCATCAGACTGCTTCCAGGTGCCCTCGGCCGCGGTGTGAACGCCGCCATCTGCCAATCACCGGCTACCCGAAATCGTGCGATCAGGCGTTGGTCGGTCGTTTGCATGTCCGTGACTTTGGGATCCAGTTGCAGCCGTCCCAAAGGTCCCAACACCAGCTGGCTCAATTGCTCGGTTGCGTTGTCGAGCCGCGTTTCGAGCATCTGGTCGATCTCAACTTCAATACGATTCTGCATCGTTCGGCTGGCAATCCGGTTGGCTTGAGGAGCCAGCGATCGATAGCGGTTTTCAGCGATGCTTCGTACCAGCGGACCGATCAGAGGCCAACCGTCGTAATCAGTCTCAATGCCGCGAAGACGGGTGTTTCCGCGAACGTCCACTTCGGTGCCATCGACGTTGACTCCGCGAGGCGTGATTTCGATGTCGGTGCCAGACTCGAATTGGGACCGCCCGACGGTGCGGATTGCCACTGAGTTTTGCACGCCGGTGGAAAGCGTCGTCACGTCTGCCAACCGAATTCAAGCGAAGTGTCCATCGATCGGGAGAGGGCACCAGCTGAATCGCCAGATCGGTTTCGACATGACTGTTCCCCCGCACGCGACTACCAAGAATTGTCGAGTTGACGGGAACCGACTTGGTTTCGATCTCGGGCATGACTCGCTTCAACATGCTCTCGCTAAGAGCCACTCGCAGATTCGCATTTCGATAGTACGTATCGATTGTCTCGGCGATTTGATTCGCCAGCGGGTTGTCCGTGTAGCGAAGCGTCTGAACCGCACCAGCCACATCGATCGCCGCCAGGTCAAGCGCGTCGGCTTCCTGCAATTCGATTTGATGCATCAAGTTCGCATAATCGACGGCGTCCTGCGCCCAGGGCCGCAGAAGTTCCGCCAACTGGGAAACCGATTCTCGCTCGAGCCAACGTTGCTGCTCCGGATTGAGCCGGTGCCAGTGCAATCGCGAAAGCACGCGCTGTGCAAGAATCATTCGATCCGCCTCGCCTGACCTGCGTCGACACTGCATCGATTTCATCAAGCATCAGGTAACGGCTCCAGCCCTCGACGTCACCGGTTTCATCCAGATCGGCGCGAAGCTTCGCAAGCACGTCGGAAACCGCCACATCGGTTTTCCTTGGCTGGTCCCCCACCATCCACGAACTGCCTCCCCGAGTCACCTCCCAAACCAAACGCCAAACCGCGACCCGTCGTGCAACCGCGTGCGCTGTTCCCAGCCACTGGATCTGCTGCGCGCGGTCCTCGACCTGCTCGGCGCGACGCAATCCCTCCGAAGCCAGAGCCATGAGTTCATCGATCAGCACACCGGCGTGCGGGTCGCCAAGCCGGGGCAACGAGCGCAGCTCTTGCAGTCGCGACATCACGTCCTCCGTCCAATCGGTGATCAACTCCGGCGACGTCGGCAGGGAAACCAGTTGATCACGCGCCGCGCGACGCGAGTTCATTGCCATCGCCGTGAGCATATCGAGCTGCTCATCCAACTTGGTGGTCACGGGCCAACCGGCCGGATTTGCAAATTCGAGTCCACGCGATGGGTCGGCCAGTCTTTCTTCTTGCACCGACGGGTTCGGCGGGTCGATGACGATCGGAAACACCGTTTGCGAAGGATCCGATTCGCCCGACATTGCATCCTGCTGGACCGCATCGAGATCCGCTGGACCTGGTTGACCCCAAATCACGTTGCCCAAATCAGCAGTCGTCTCATCGAGCAGGGCGTTGGGCGCGGAACCATCCAGAGCAGGCGAGGTGAGCGTCCGTCGCCCCAGTGCACGATTGGACCTCGGCAACAGCGACGCGGACATGATCACAGCAGGCTGCAGGTCCGATGCTCCAGGCTCCCACGTTCCGGTCCCAGCTGGCCAGAATTCAACGGGACTCGACTCGCCCTGGCCCGGCTCGGCTGAAGGCGTCGTCCCGATCGCTTTGCTCGCGCGTTGGGCGAGGTCCCGGCGTTGCCGAAGACTCTGAACCAGACCGGCGTCCTGCAGACTTCGGGAATACAACGGACCACCTGCGATCCGATCGGCCGCCGCCAAGTCTCCCTGCAGAATCCCCTGGGCAAGCTGTTGGATCGACGGCTGGATTGCGCGAGGCGGATCGAGCGACAAGCCGGCCAACTCCTGCTGCTCCTGGCGAACCGGCGCCGGGATCACGCTGGGGGTGACGCCGAAGGCCTCGGCCACGCGCGGCGGCATGCGCATCGCGCGAGCCCCGTGCTCGCTTCGCGCCGTCATCTCAACCCGGTTGGCAACCGCGTCGGAGTCCGTCTTGAGCAATTCAATTCGAGCGGCTGGTACCAGTGAAGCCAGGCTCCCTGCGCAGGCTCGATTCGGTCCACTTTGATTTGCGTGGGGAGCCATGTCGCCACCGAGATCGTAGCCGACACAGCCGCAGGCCATAGCAATAGCGATCGTTTGACGTCCTTGCGCATCCGTGGGGTTTCATCCATGAACTGGGAGGTGCGACATCCGGTTGCGATCGGTACTTCCGTTTCGCAAGGTGGCCGCAGGGAGATAAATCGGATGGAAGTCGGTCCCCATCTAGTTTGCTGCGATCAGCTTCCCCAAACACGAAAAGCAACGTGATCGGAGCAATCGGAACGATCGGAATGCTGATGACGTCTGAGGCAATGTCAATTAACCTCTTACGCATGAACGAGCTCTCAAACCAAAGAATCTTCGTCGCCGGCCATCGCGGCATGGTTGGTTCGGCCGTCTGCCGGCGGCTGGCCGGAATGCCCTGCGAGGTGCTGACGGCGGGACGCGACCAGCTGGATCTTTGTGACGCCAGGCAGACACACGACTATTTTCAAGCGACGCTGCCGACCAGCGTCGTGTTTGCGGCGGCGAAAGTGGGTGGCATTGTTGCCAACAACACGTATCCGGTCGAATTTCTCTCCGACAACGTGCTGATGGCGGTGCATGCCATCCAAGCCGCCTTTGAGTCCGGTGTGCGTCGCTTCCTATTCCTGGGAAGCACCTGCATCTATCCCCGTGAAGCAAGGCAGCCGATTCGCGAAGAATCGCTGCTGGGCGGTCCCCTAGAGCAGACCAACGAGGCCTACGCGTTGGCCAAGATCACCGGCCTGAAGCTCTGTCAGTACTACCGCCGACAACATGGCGTGATGTTCCACAGCGCGATGCCCACCAATCTTTACGGTCCTGGTGACAACTACCATCCCGAGCACAGCCATGTGCTGCCGGCGCTGATTCGGCGATTCCACGAAGCCAAGGTCGCCGATGCCCCGGAGGTGACGATCTGGGGCTCCGGCTCACCGCGACGGGAGTTTCTGTATGTTGACGACCTCGCCGATGCCATTGTCCATTTGCTCGAGATGGATGATCCTCCCGATTGGGTGAATGTCGGGACCGGCGTCGATCAAACCATCCTCGAGCTGGCCCAGCTAGTGGCAAAAACCGTCGGATACGGGGGCAGGATTGTCACCGATCCGTCGCGCCCCGATGGGACCCCGGTCAAATGTACGGACGTCACGCGACTGCATTCACTCGGCTGGAGACATCGAACTGACCTGGAAGAGGGGATCGACCGAACCTATCAATCCTTTTTGTCCGAGCATGGCGCCGGCCAACTTCGATCGGTCTAGCGTTCGAAACACCCTCCGCCCGGGCAACGCCGCTAGCGGGTTTTCACCCAGCGAAAACGCCGCAAAATACGTGCATGACGCGCACGGCGAGTGAGTCCCGTCCGACGATTGGACACACTCGCTGAAGCTTCGTGCTGGGATCCGATACCGTCGAAATCCGCTGCGGCGTGGCCCCAGGGGAGTGCACATCGTTTTGACAAACCCCTTCAAGACTCAAACTCAAAAGCGTTACGATCTCGTTTCAGGAGATCCGCTGGAATCGCAGCGGACGTCCATTCAGTCGTATCTCCAGCGAAGGTTCATCGAATGTCGAAATCTGCACTGATCACAGGGATCACCGGTCAGGACGGAAGCTATCTGGCAGAGCTCCTGCTCGACAAGGGCTACCAGGTCCACGGCCTGGTCCGCCGCAGCAGCACCTTTTCGACAGAGCGAATCGAACACATCTACCAAGACGTGCACTCCGAATCGAAACTCCGTCTGCACTACGGCGATTTGACCGATGGCCAAGCGCTGACCAATCTGGTGCTGGCGATTCAACCCGATGAAATCTACAACCTCGGGGCCCAAAGCCACGTCCGCGTTTCGTTCGATCAGCCGGTCTACACACTTCAAACCGTCGGCGTCGGGGCGCTCAATGTGCTGGAAGCGGCGCGACTGCTTAATCAGCAAAGGCCGGTTCGGGTCTATCAGGCCAGCAGCAGCGAAATGTACGGCGATGTGCTGGAGACACCGCAAAAAGAAACCACGCCGTTCAATCCACAATCGCCCTATGCCTGCGCCAAGGTCTATGCGTTTCACCAAACCGTGAACTATCGCCGCAGCTACGACCTGTTCGCCAGCAACGGGATTCTCTTCAATCACGAGTCGGAACGTCGCGGCGAAACATTCGTGACCCGCAAAATCACCCGCGCCGCCGGACGGATCAAAGTCGGTCTGCAGGACCGGCTCTACCTCGGCAACCTGGACGCCAAACGTGACTGGGGGTATGCCAAGGATTACGTCGAGGGGATGTGGCGGATCCTGCAACATGACGAGCCGGACGATTTTGTCCTGGCCACCGGGCGTACCGAGTCGGTCCGAGATTTCTGCAGGCTGGTTTTTGAGCAGCTCGACCTGAACTACGAAGACTACGTGGAGATCGATCCTCGTTACTTCCGGCCGGCCGAAGTGGACCTGCTGCTTGGCGATGCGTCCAAAGCAAAACAGAAACTGGGCTGGGTGGCCACGACCGATCTGGAGCAATTGGCTCGGATCATGACCACCCACGATCTCGAACTGGCGCAGCGCGAGGCGCACGCCAAGAGCTTCATCCCCAGCTAAAAGCCGCCACAGCCGATTTCCTGGCCGAATGGGGATTCCTCCCTCGACGAGCCTGCATCCGCCGATGAGAATGATCGGCTTGGACGGTGGGTGTTCCGGCGAGTGTGCCTTGCGACCGTGAACCCCCGCTATCCAGGTTATGCATCAGACGCGGAGAGACGATGGCAAAAAAGACTGCGACATCCTTCGAACACGTAGAACCGATCGGCGATCGAGTCCTGGTCCGTAAGGACGAGCCGAAACGGGAAACCCGGGGTGGAATCGCCCTGCCCGACGCAGCCGAGATCCCGACCATCACCGGGCGGATCGTGACCATCAGTGCGGTCGTCGAAAACGACGAAGAGTTGCCGCTCAAGCAATACGACAAGATTCTTGTTCCACCCCAAGAACGCGATCCCGGTCGACCTGGAGCACGACAACCAACTGTTTGTCGTTCCGGTCGAAGATGTCGTCGCTGTCTTCCGACGATCGCCGAAGAAGTAGGCTCCCAGCGGGTCGTTCGCATCGCGCGGTGATCTCAGTTAGCATGTTGGCGATCTTCTGACTGAGTTTCGCCCTGGAGCAGGTTTCATGCATTTGAGAGCGTGTGCGAGTTTTTGTTTGGCCTTGGCCGCGATGTTGACAACGGGTTGGTCCGCTGAGCTTCCGGTTGCCGGAAAGCGTGACGGCGTCAAGCCTCGAAACGTTGTGTTCGTGTTGACCGATGACCATCGCTACGACGCGATGGGCTTCATGGGACATCCGTTCCTGGAAACGCCGCACCTCGATTCGCTCGCGTCCAACGGAGTCCATCTGAAGAACGCGTTTGTCACCACGTCGCTCTGTTCGCCGAGCCGCGCGTCGATTCTGACTGGGCTCTACACGCACAAGCATCGCGTGATCGACAACAACCGCCTGGTTCCCGAAGGGACGATCTTCTTTCCCCAGTACCTGCAGCAGGCTGGTTACACCACCGCGTTCATTGGCAAATGGCACATGGGCGGGGCGCATGATGATCCGCGCCCCGGCTTTGATCACTGGATCAGCTTTCGTGGCCAGGGCAATTACCTGCCGCCGGGCCCGAACTACACGCTCAACGTGAACGGGGAGCGGGTCAAGCAAAAGGGCTACATCACCGACGAATTGACCGACTACGCGGTTGATTGGCTCGAACAGCAGAACGGCGCCGACAAGCCCTTCTTCCTCTATCTTTCCCACAAGGCGGTTCACTCGAACTTCACGCCAGCGGAGCGACATGCAGGACCGCTACAAGGATGCCGACTTGAGCTTCTTGCCGCGCGGCGAAGGAATCACGGCGGAGAACGATGCGCCGCGTTGGGTCCGTGATCAGACGAAACAGCTGGCACGGCATCGACTTCAGCTACCACAGCGACAATGGTCTCGATTACCTCTATCGTCGTTACTGCGAGTCGCTGCTGGCGGTGGACGACAGCGTCGGCCGAGTCATTGACCAATTGAAGAAGATGGGCGTCTATGACCAGACGCTGATCATCTACATGGGCGACAACGGCTTCATGTGGGGCGAACATGGGCTGATCGACAAACGCGTGTCGTACGAGGCGTCGATTCGCGTTCCGATGATGATGCAGTGCCCCGACCTGTACAAAGGCGGCACCGTCGTCGAGCAGGTGATTGGCAACATCGATGTCGGGCCAACCATTCTGCATGCCGCCGGACTGCAGACGCCCGACTACATGGACGGCAAGAGCTTTCTGGAACTTCCCAACAAGCCCGACATGAAGTGGCGAGACTACTTCTTGTACGTCTATTACTGGGAAAAGAACTTTCCGCAATCGCCGACTCAGTTCGCGCTGCGGGGAGACCGGTTCAAGTACATCACCTACTACGGGCTGTGGGATGTCGACGAACTCTACGATCTGACGACCGATCCTGGTGAAACCAAGAACCTGATCAATCGATCCGGACTACAAGTCGGTGGCGAAAGAGATGGAAGACCGACTCTATGCGATGCTGGGAGAAGCCGGCGGAATGGACATCCCGATGAATCAGCCGCAGGGAAATTCGCAGAACAAGCGATGGGCGGAACAGGGTGGCAAGAAAGCCGCCGACTTCCCCGAATCGCTCGTGGTCGAAGAGCCGATCAACCAGCAAGCCAAGTAGGGCGTCGCCCTCTCGTCTTTCTCGCAGCGGCTCAATGAAAGAGTTCGGCGAAAGCCTTGCGGAACTCTCGTTCGTCCGTGGGGAACAGTTTTGCAAAGGTTGCCGGATCGGCTGCCCCATTTTGGAACCGCTGTTTTTCGAAAACCGGCATCTCGATGCCGGTGATCTGTTTGATTCCGGAAGCCACGATCGCTCCCTTGAGTTCATACAACCGCTTGTGATCCCAACCGGTCAACTTGACGAACGGAATCGCCTCGGCAACTTCGATGACATCGGGTAACGCATAGGGGCTGAACCCGACAAACCCGAGTTTGCTGGCCGGCGCACTGGTTCGTACATGTCCTCGGCTTTGCCCGCCGCTGTAGACCAGCGAGTGCTTGACTGCGTCGACGCCCCAGCCTTCCTGGTACAGCATGCGATTGCCGAGCACGCTGCGAATGGTCAGCTCGGGGTTCTCTTCGATCGGATAGTCCTTGAGGTTTTCATCCCCACCATCGCCGTCGATCAAGTAACGCCATTGCGGATAACGACGCCGAACCTCTTTGAGCAGCGCCACATCCCATCGTGGCGGCCTGCACATCCAGGGGTTTGTAATCCTCGATCACGCCAACCGCCTCCCGCCAGGAAATCTGATCCGGCGAAACCTCGATCCGCTCGAGATACAACTCGCGGTCAATCCGACGAAGGAACTCCGCTGCCTGGCCACCGTCACTGGAGTCCGATCCCGTCACCAGGGTGAAGGCTTTGAGTCGCGCCGGGGATTGTCCGCGCCGTCGCAGCAGATAGTCCAACAGAATCAGCAGACTGCCGCTGTCGACGCCGCCACTGAACAGCACGCCAATCGGCTCCGACGCGTCGATCGAGGCGAGCCACTGGTCACAGATTTCGGCCAACCGGCCGACGTACTCCGCCCCGATCGAATCGATGTCGGCCGGCAGACGATTACGCTTCGGTGCGAAAAAGCGGGTCAACGTCGGGTTGGGGTCGGGGCAACCCACCAGCTGGAGTTCCAAGACATGATGGGCGGGAACCATGCGGGTGTAAGAAGGGTGAAACTGATCGGCCAGTCCTTCGCGCTGCAGCTGCTCGGCAATTTCATCCATCCGCTCGGCGATGATCAACGCCGGCCCCTCGGCCCGCTTGGCCAGGAAATACCGCATCGGACGACCGATGGAACGTGCCATGCGAATCGTTTTGCCCGACTGCTGGCAAATGGCAAACTGTCCACGAATCCGGCGAACCGCCTCGATATCTCCGCGACGGACCGCCGAGCAGGCCTCTTCCATGGTCGTCCCGAGTAGAATATTGCCATGTGGGTCGAGCAGATTCACCACTCGATCGACCAGTTCCATCGCGCGGCCATCAAAATCCTGCTCGAGCCGGTTCTGGGAAGATCCAGATTTGGCAGCGAATGGAGAAGTCGGTCGGGGGGGAGTGATGGACATCGCAGCAACGGTAAAACGAGTTTTTCGGATTGAGCGAGGACAAGACCAACCGCTCATTCATCGAGTTAAAGAATTCCGACAATGCAGAGTAGGGTTTTTGGGTCGTGATTGCTGGCGCAAAATGGCGGTTTAATTAGCACCGTCGTTTTACACCCCGCATCGTCACGCGCCTTCCTAACCCGACTCCCAAATTATCGCTGATGATCAATCGTCGTACAGCCGATCGGCGCCTCACGAAAAGGTGCCGGCCGGTGGAAGGTACCCCTTGCGTCATTGTCGATAACCCAGAGCTTACATGTTCCGGGCGATAGCACCTAGCCGCGGCCTCCCTCCAGGGCCGAGACGGCGTGGACGCGTTGCCCGGTCCGGCACCCACCTCCTGATCCCAGCGGGCGACCTCCACCGTGGATTTGCAATTCTTTAATGGCAGTCAGCCTCCACCGCGAGACAACTTTGTCTCGGTGCTGCAACATTGGGCCTGTCACCGCGCGAACGAAACGGCGTTCATCTTTACCGACATCGAATCGGTCGAAGAGCGGCTGACCTACGCCCAGCTGTGGGAAGAGGTCCGCGCGTTGGCGGGGTACCTGCAGGAGCGTTGTCGTGTTCGCGCGGGGGATCGCGTGCTGCTGCTTTATCCTCCCTGCATCGATTTCATCACCGGCCTGTTCGCATGTCACGCCGCTGGTGCCATCGCCGTGCCCGCTTACCCGCCAAGGCGTAACCGCAAAGCCTCTCGGATTCGATCCATTGTTGTCGACGCGGATGCTCGCTGGGCGTTATCGACTCGTTCCGTGGTCGACATGTTGACGGGTGATCAGCCGCACGACGACTTGATCGGCGTGCAGTTGTTGGGTACCGACAGTCCCAAAGCCCGGGAGCTGGCGAAATGGCGGCCGCCCAAGTTGCAGGAAAACTCGTTGGCGGTGCTGCAGTACACGTCCGGCTCGACCGGCTCGCCCAAGGGAGTGATGTTGAATCACTCCAATCTGATCGCCAATAGCGAGTTGATCCTGGAGGCTTTCGAGCCGGATCCAAAGTTGTGCGGCATGAGTTGGTTGCCGACTTACCACGACATGGGTTTGGTGGGAGGCGTGCTGATGCCTCTGTACATGGGCAAGCCAAATGTCTTGACCAGCCCGATGACGTTCTTGCAACGTCCAGTGCGTTGGTTGCAGGGGATCTCGAAATACGGGGTCACGATCAGTGGCGGCCCGAACTTTGCCTATCAGCTTTGTGCCGACAAGATCGACGACCGGGAATTGGACGGCATTGACCTCTCGACGTGGGACATTGCCTTCAACGGCGCCGAGCCGATTCGCGCTTCGACGCTGGAAGCCTTTTGCAAACGATTCGAGCCATTTGGATTCCGCCGCAGCTCGTTTCTTCCCTGTTACGGGATGGCGGAAACCACGCTGATCGTCACGGGTGGTCCGGCTGAGAATCGCCCCGTGATCAGCTCGTTCGACGGCAGTCGCCTGGAGCAGAAGATTGTCCGCTGCGTTGATGAATCCGACGAATCCGCACGCAAGTTAGTCGGTTGTGGTGCGGTGCTCTCGAGCGAAACGGTGGTGATTGTCAACCCGGAAACACGCGAGGTGCTCCCCGAAGATTCCATTGGCGAAATCTGGGTACAAAGTCCCTCGGTCGGCGTCGGCTATTATCAGCGAAAAGATGCAACCGAGCGAACCTTTCACGCCTACACCAACCATGGCGAGGGCCCCTTCCTGCGGACCGGTGACCTGGGGTTCCTGTTCAAGGGCCAGTTGTACGTGTCCGGGCGATTGAAGGACATGATCGTGGTCCGGGGTGTGAACCGTTACCCGCAGGACATCGAAGAGACAGTGGAAAGTTCCTGCGATGTGGTGCAGGCGGGGTCCGTGGCTGCCTTCGCCATGGATCATGACGGCCGCGAACAACTGATCATCGTTGCCGAAACCGTGCGCGCTCGAGAAAAGGACTGGGACGCGAACTTGCAGAAGATTCGCCGCGCGGTGACCGAAGAACATGAACTCCCGCCCGACGCGATCTTTCTGGTTCGAAACAGCAGTGTGCCAAAGACGAGCAGCGGAAAGATTCAGCGTCATGCCTGTCTGCATGCGGTCCGCGACGGCGATTTGAAGTTGATCGCGAAATGGGTGCGATGGGAAGAATCCGAAAACGCGTTCCTGAATCTCGACGCGCAGCCCATGATGAAGGCCGCTTCGGCTGCGGGTTACAGCGACGAAATCGATGCCGCCGCCGTCAACCCCGCGATTGTTCAAGCGATCATGCACCATGTTCGGCGTGTGGCGGGGGAACGCGCCGTCGCCCTCGATTTGAACACCAACATCGTGCTCGATCTTGGGACTGGACAGCCTGGAACGACTGGAGATCGCCCGCAAGCTGGAACGAACCTTTGAAGGCCGCTTTCCGGAACAGGTCTTGGACGAGATCGAAACGATTGGGCAAACCGCGGTCGCGATTGAGCGTTACCTGCCGCCCGGCGGTGAGGCTCGCGCCGAAGCCCTGCTCCGCGGCGAATCCAATGGCCGCGATACCGTGTGGAACTGCCGCGAACACGAACAGGCTGCCGATCGCACCCCAGGTCGAGCCCGAAGACAGTGTGGAACAGTTTGCCGAGTACCGCCGACTCAAGACGACGATGCGTCAGTTGCTGATGACCGGCGTTCCCAACCCTTACTTCACCGTCCATGAAGGAGTGGTTCGCGATACGACGATCGTGGATGGCCGCGAGCTGATCAGCTTCGCGTCCTACAACTACTTGGGGCTGAGCGGCCACCCGGCGGTGGTCCAAGCGGCTGCCGACGCCGTGATGCGATACGGCACGAGCGTCTCGGCAAGCCGGCTGGTCTCAGGTGAAAAGCCGATCCATGGAGAGCTGGAGCGAAAGATCGCTCAGTTCATTGGCGTCGATGCCTCGATCCTGATGGTTGGCGGGCATGCCACCAACGAAACCACGATCGGTCACCTCGTCGGCGCTGGGGACCTGATTGTCCACGATTCGCTGGCACACAACAGCATCGTGCAGGGAGCCCTCTTGTCGGGGGCCCGACGACGCCCGTTCCCACACAACGATTACGCCGCCCTTGATCGGATGCTGCAGGAAATTCGCTCTCAGTACCGTCGTGTGCTGATCGCGATCGAGGGGGTCTACAGCATGGACGGAGACTACGCCGATGTTCCCAGGTTCATCGAGGTGAAGAAGCGTCACAAAGCCCTGCTGATGGTGGACGAGGCCCACAGTTTTGGCACGATGGGCAAGACGGGTCATGGGATGTCCGAGTTCTTTGACCTCAACGCGCGCGACGTCGATATCTGGATGGGGACGCTCAGCAAGTCGGCGGCATCCTGCGGCGGCTACATTGCCGGAAGTCATGCCCTGATCGAATTGCTTCGCTACACCGCTCCCGGGTTCGTATTCAGCGTCGGCATGCCGCCCGCACAGGTCGCCGCCGCTTTGGCGGCGATCGAGACCTTGGAGGCGGAACCGGAACGTGTCGAGCGTCTTCACCAACGCAGCGAATTGTTCTTGAACCTTTGCCGCGAAGCCGAATTGGACACGGGGGATAGTGGTGGGACTCCGGTGATTCCGGTGATCACGGGGAATTCGATGGTCGCCCTGCGACTTTCCCATCGGCTCCGCGGAGACGGAATCAATGTCCAGCCGATTCTTTATCCAGCAGTCGATGAATCCGCGGCCCGGCTGAGATTCTTTGTCACCAGCGAGCACAGCGAGGAACAAATTCGCTTTACGGTGGCAAGAGTTTCCGAGCACCTGGCGGAGTTGGGATTTCAGCCCCGTTCGGTCCAAGCGGGATAAGCATCCGGGCAAGATCACGCGGCCAGATCCCTGTAAGCCCTTGCGATGGGCCACGACTACTCTAAAATCGAGATTAGCGTGAAGACCGCCCGGATGGCGATTGGATACAAGACCGGCGAAGTATCCACGGGCTGAACCTTGGCGCTGAGCCTCATCCAAGGAGATTCCATTGCTTACTGAGTCCACCGTCGAGAGCATGTTTCGAAGGTTGATGAACGACCCGAACCGTGACGAGCAAACATTTGACAAGGCGGAGGAGCTGCTTGAAGAAGAGCTTCGTCCCGAAAGTCCTTTGCGACATCGTTTGTCGGTCGAACTTGAAGAACTGCGCTCGCTTGCTGCCAAGAGCTAACTGGTGGTGTCGCGGTCGGGAAGCCTCGTGGTTCCCTCAACCGTTTTTCCTTGACCCGGCACGCGTCACGCTTCCTGCAAGCCAAATCGACTCTCGGTAACTGAACTCTACCGAGTTGACGATCGGAACGACTTCGCGAATGGCCCGTGCAGCGGCATGCCTCGGCCATCGATGAATCATCTTTCCCCTGTCACTTCGTGATGGTCACGCTTCCGAAAAACAAGACAGCCCCGCGAAGAATCAATCTTCGCGGGGCTGTTTGTTTACCCCATGCCCTTGTCAGTATCCTGATCGAGATCAGTGGTTCAGGTTGATCCCGAAGGTGCCCCCAACCATCAAGTAATCCTGATCGGTTGAGCCTCCGGGCGTGAACGTTCCGTCACCACCTCGCCAAACTCCGCGGCCGATGTCGATCAGTTGGAAGCCAGCGCGAACCTGAATCATCTTGGTGATCTGGTAGCCCAGTTCGGCTCGAACATCGAAGCCGACGTAGAACTCTTCGTTGTAGGAGTAGATGCGGATCGGTCGAGTTTTCGATGATGCGTGTCACGTTCGAACCAACCGTGTTCCCGTCATAGATTGTCAGTGTCGAGAACTGCAGCGACTTGGAGCACTGGTAGTTTCCACCACAGAAAGCGATGAACGAGGAGGAAAACACATAGCGATTGCGAGCTTTGAAGTATCGGAAGCCAAGCTGCGGTCCGATCAGTTCGTTCTCAGTCGTCGCACCTGACGTTGTGATCTGTTCCGCGAACGTGAAGTTGGGGCCGATCAGCGGCGGATTCTCGTCCGTGCTCTGGTAGTTCTGGAATCCGTTGGTATCCACCATCCGCATCCAACGCACGCCGACGAAAGGCTCGAGGATGCCACCGTAGTGATAGGGCTCCAAACGCCAGGTCTTGTTGAGCTCGTAGCTGTCGTACCGGATGGAGTTCAACGTTTCCTGAACGATGTCATAGAATCGGAACGGATATCCAGTGTTGTTGTCTTCCTCACGACGAACGGCGACGCCGAAAGGAGGAGCAACGATGGGGAATCCATCGGCCGGATCGATGTAACGGTTCAACCGTTCCTGACGGACCAGGAAGAACTCACCGACGTCGTTCTTGGTCCAGTTGAACATCCATCCATGGTCGTCACCCGGAAGCATGTAGCCGACTTCGTATCGCCAGCCCCATCCGCCGTCAAGCTTGTTTTCCGCATTGAATCTGGCCGACTCATCCAATTCCGGACGAGAGCCGTAGAGGTTCAGCCGATCGTAGGTTGCGAACCATCCCGTGGGGGCTCGCTTGCTCGGCTTCATGTCCTGAAGATCCGCGTCGTAGACCGGCTCGAACCACTGAAAGTCGGGATCGAACTCGTGTGGATCGGCCAGGTGATGTTGTTGAGCTTGCGCCAAAGTGGCTCCGCCCATCAGGGCGAGGGCTGTGAGCAGGCTTGCAGTCAGCTTCCGTACCGACATTGCTTGTTCCACCGTCTTGCAGTTAGTTTTTGTTGAGGATGTGGCACAGGGCCAAATCCCGCCGTCCCTATTCGCGAATCGGGCCGTCCAACGATTCCGTTTCGCACGCCCCCAATGAGCCTCTGTTGCGTCCGACATCACCCCTTGGTTTCCGAGCGCACTGATCCGACTAATTCGGGTTGTGCGGATAGTATCGGCCGCAACATGTGAAAAGGCTTAGCTTCTTTGCTCCCAGATGCGGCAAAAGTCGGAGAATCTGCAAAACCGGAACAATTTCACAGGTCCGAAGCTGGCAAAACCGGGTCAAGCTGCGATTCTTGCACCAGTTGCCGGCACGGGCTACTTTTTGCCCAAAGCCCGCTTGGAGGCGAAAAAATCGGTCAAGACCCTTCCGCAGGGCTCCCCCAGGACGCCGCCGGTGACCGTGCACTGATGATTCAGCCGGGGATCGGTCAGCAGCTCGAACAAGCTGCAAACGGCGCCACCCTTCGGATCCACCGCCCCAAACACGACCCGCGGAATTCGGGACTGCAGGATCGCACCGGCACACATCACGCACGGTTCGAGCGTGACATACAACGTCGCCCGCTCCAGCCGCCAATCCGAGATCGCCGCCGCGGCCTGCGTGATCGCGATCATCTCCGCATGAGCCGTCGGGTCGCTCAGCATTTCTCGTTGGTTGGCCGCGGCCGCGATCAGATGTCCCATCCCGCACGATCACCGCCCCGACGGGGACCTCGTCGGCCGTGGCCGCTTCGATCGCCTGCTCCAATGCCCGAGCCATCCAGTAAACGTCCGCATCGACCAGTGGATTGGCATCGGTCGACTCTCGGCTCATTTCTTGGCTTCCTCGAGCTTTTCCTTCGCTTTGGCCACTTCCTCGTCGCTCAGCTTGCGATACCGGAGATTGCGCAGCTCCGATTTACACTGAAACGCAGCCAATCCCAGCGGGACGCATTGATCCATTTCATAGCGAATGTCGAATTCGTGCCCCTGTCTCGGATGGGAGCAGGCTTCCTTGTCATCGATCCAACCACGAATCTCGTAGGGGTCGACGCGGACCTTGACCTTGTACCACTTTTCGTTGTCGAAACTGCGAAACGAGGTCGTATCGTTCTCACTTGCGTCGCGACCGTCAATGCTGCTAATGCCTACGACGCCGCCACCCCAGCCGCCCAAGATGAAGCTGACGTGGTCCTTGCCAACAGGAAAGGTCAACCCACAGAAAAAGTCGAACCCGTCCGTTCGCCGTGCCTCCAATTCAATTTCATAGTTTTCGCGGAGCAGTTCCCCTTTCCAGCGGATGCCGGTGAGCGGATCGCCAAAACCAAACTTGATCAGTTCGTCCTCGATTTCAACCGGCCCGTCGCCACCAAATTGACTGACCACCCAAGAGCCCTTCAAGGATTTCCAGTCCTTCGCGTCGCCATCCGAATCCGACTTGCTCTCACCACCAGCCGCTTGGGCGGTGGCGGTCGGCGGTTTGCCGGCCTCGTCCGCCGACTGGGCAACCGCGGTCGTCGAGACGAGGACACCGGCCACGAGCACCGAAATCAAAAAAGACAACGGTTGACCTAACGAAGCTGGATACACGATGCAACCTTTCGGTAAACAATGGATTCGAAAGTTCGTAACGGAGGCGAACGAGCATGTCAGGAGAAACATACCATGGCAAACAGCGGACGAGTTCCCGACAATTCGCCTTCGACGCCCTGTTTCAATTTCTGATTCCAGCCTACCCGATTGATTCGTCGGAAATGCGACCCGTCACCAAAATTAGCGTATTTGGAGTTCGATTGGCGATCGTCGTGTTGGCGGCGTACTGGCTGGTGATCTTCGTCGGGACCCATCTTCCTGCGACCGTGGAAATTGCCGGCCACACGAACGACAAGGTCAAGCACTTTTCGGCGTTTTTCGTCCTCGGTGGGCTGCTCTGCTACGTCACCAATTCGCCCCGCTGGTTTCTGCGATTTACCACCATCGGGCTGGCTGGCATGGCATACGCGGCGATCGACGAATGGACTCAGAACTTTGTACCGGGCCGCGTCCCCGATGTGATGGACTTCGCTGCCGATTCTGCCGGACTCTGGTGCGCCATTGCGATCTACCTGGTGGGTAAATGCATCCACCATTTTTGGACGACGCGGCCCGCAAGCACCGATCGAGAGCTAAACTGCCCGCTCGTCGCCGCGCGACCAGACCGAACGCGACGGTCGCGCTCGACGACTCGACGCCGGACCGTTTCGACATCATCGCCGGTGACGGTCAGGTGTCCCATTTTGCGGCCGGCCTTGGCTGTCTGCTTGCCGTACAGGTGCAAGCTCACCGACGCGTCGCGGAGCGCGGCGTCCCAGGGAGGCGCCGTCCCATCCGAGTGCCAAAGATCGCCCAGCAGGTTGGCCATCGCCGCCGCACCGCTGCGCAGCGACGTGCTGCCCAGGGGCAGATTGCAGATCGCTCGCACATGCTGTTCGAACTGACTCGTCTGACAACCCTCGATCGTCAAGTGTCCCGAATTGTGGGGGCGTGGCGCCACCTCATTGATCATCACTTGCCCGCCGCGGACAAAGAACTCCACGCAAAGCAGACCGACCACCTGCAGCGTCTCGGTCGCGGCAAAGGCAACTCGAATGGCTTCGTCCGCCAACGACTTGGGGAATCGAGGCAGGAGCCACGGTGACATCCAAGATGTGGTTTCGATGCGCAGTTCTCGAAAACGGGAAAGGCCTCTTTCCGCCCGTCGACGGTTCTGGCCACCACCACTGAAATCTCGAGATCGAACTCAATGCACTGCTCCGCAATCCAGGCCTCACAGTCCGCCCAGGGAATGCGGTCGGCATCGCCGATCGACTCGACACGCACCTGACCCTTGCCGTCATAACCACTGCGCGCCGTCTTGACGATCAATGGCCAACCAAGATCCTGGGCGGCGGCCGCGAGCGTGTCGCGATCGTGCACCGGCGACATTGGCGTGACGGGCAAGCCAGCGTCGCGAAGCGTGGTCTTTTCCAGAATCCGGTCCTGGGCGGTGGCCAGCACCGAGGCGGAGGGATACGTCGGCGCAAACTTGCCACAGAGCGCAATCGTCTCGGCAGGAATGTTTTCGAACTCAAGCGTGATCACGTCGCACTGGCTGGCGAAGACTTCGACCGCCGATGCGTCGTCCAATTTCCCGGCGACGCAATCATGGGCCACTTGAGCGGCCGGCGTGTCGTCGCCTTCACAGAAGACAACGACACGATAACCCATCGACGCGGCAGCCATCGCGAACATCCTGCCGAGTTGGCCTCCGCCGACCATCCCGATCGTGGCACCGGGCAGGATGACTGGGCTTGGCCCGATCGACTCGAGCCTCGTCGCGGAGCTTCGGTTCGCATTGGGGGCGTTGCACACTCATAGTTCTGCCGAATCCAACACCGCATCGGTTTGTCGCTGAACGAGCGCCTGCAGACGCTCGCGAAGCGGAGCGTCACGTCAGAGCGAGAATCCTGGCCGCAAAAATTCCTGCATTCCTGGCACCCGATTGTCCGATCGACATGGTTGCCACAGGAATTCCGCCCGGCATCTGCACGATCGACAGCAAGGAATCCAACCCCTGAAGCGCCCGGCTCTGAACGGGGACCCCGATCACCGGGAAGGTTGGTTTCCGATGCGACCATGCCGGGCAAGTGAGCGGCTCCTCCTGCTCCCGCGATGATCACCTGCAAACCACGAGATGCGGCCGATTGAGCGTAAGCGACCATCCGGGCCGGGGTCCGATGAGCCGACACCACCAGCCGCTCATGGGGAATTTCCAGCTCCTCCAACACCTCGGCCGCCCACTTCATCGTCTCCCAGTCGTTACGGCTACCCATGATGACCCCAACCAGGGCGTCCGTTTTTCCGAAGGTCGTGCCGGTCATGTTCATCTCGGGGAGCGGAAAGGGAGCCGTCTCGTTCACATTTTGTAAGGGGCGACCTTTGCTTTGAGAAGCCACCACCCACCGCGGCGATTCAAGGCGAGACCAATTCGAGATCGACGAACGCAAGTCGAAAACGATGCTCGCCATCGTCAAACTGGACTCGGGCGATTCGCTTCGGCCCGCGACCGCTGACCGAGAGAATGACCCCCTCGCCATACTCGGGATGGCGCACCTGCGTCCCCTCTTGGTAAGCCGTCAACGGCGTCGCCTGCTTGGCAAGCATGTCAGCTCCGGTGCGAAGACTCGACGCGACACGGACCTGCGTCCCGACGGAAACCTTCGCGGCGGAAACCTCGACCTGTGTCGCCGCCTTGACCGGCGCAGACGACTCCGCCAGCTTCGCCTTGGCGGGCAATGGCGCCGCTTCCTCGAGCTGAAGATCGCCCTGGTCAAACGATTCTCTTACGAACCCGGCATCCCCATCCCCATCCACCTCCGGAAGATCCCAGGAATCCGGGTAGCTCTGGTCGTAGTCATCGTCGAACCAGTCTCGCTGGGAATTGCTCTCGACCGCCGCATGTCCTCCAGCGGCAATTCATTCAGGAAAGGGCTCGGAATCACCGGGCGCAGTTCCCCACGCACGACACGCCGCTTGCAGCAACTCAGTTGCAATCCTTCTTTCGCTCGGGTGATGCCGACGAACAGCAGGCGTCGCTCTTCCTCGATCTGCCAATCGCTCTCCTTGGATCGTTTGTGGGGGAGCAAATCGTCCTCCACGCCGATGATGAAGACACGCGTGAACTCCAGCCCCTTGGCGGCATGCAGCGTCATCAGGGTGACGCGATCGTTGGTGTCCTGGAACGCGTCGGTATCCGACACCAAGGCGACCTGTTCCAGAAATGCATCAAGCGATCCATCCTCGGGATGTTGGCGATCGAACTCCACCGCCGCCGTGATCAGTTCGTCAACGTTGGACATCGGGCTGACGTCCTGCTCCTCCACCGCGGTCTTTTCCAGATACTGGTCGTACTTGATCTCCTCAACCAGAAAGCGAAGCAGATCCTCCAGCGGCGCATTGGCCTTGATGCAGAGGTGATCGTAGAGCTTGACGAACTTGGAAACCATCGAGACCGAACGTTTCGCCAAGGAACCGATCTCGTCGGCACGTCTGGCTGCCTCCAGCATCGGAATGTTTTCCTGGTCGGCGAAATCACGAATGCGCTCGACGGTCTTGGCCCCGATCCCGCGCGTGGGAACGTTGATGATGCGACTTAGCGCCACATCGTGGCAGGGGTTGTTGATCAAGTGCAGGTAAGCCAACAGATCCTTGATTTCACGCCGTTGATAAAACTCCAAGCCATTGACGATCTGATACGGCAGGCTGCGACTGCGAAACGCGTGTTCGAGCGACCGAGTCATCGCGTTCATACGACAAAACACGGAAAAATCACTCGGCTTGAGCCCCTGTGAGCTCATCGCCGAGGTGATCTCGTCGGCAATCGAATCCGCTTCCTGATAGCCATCCTCGTAGAACCGCAGCACCACCGGATCGCCTTCCGGATTGTCGGTGAACAAGTCCTTGGCTTTGCGACGGCGATTGTGCTGGATCAACTGATCCGCGACGCGGAGCACGTTCGGTGTGCTGCGGTAGTTCTTTTCAAGCCGCACCGTCTTGACCGACGGATAGTCCTTTTCGAAGTCGAGGATGTTGTTCAAGTCGGCGCCGCGCCATCCATAAATCGACTGATCCGGATCACCGGTGACGGCAAGGTTGGGATGATCGATGGACAGGGCGCGCACAATCGCATACTGAGCCAGGTTCGTGTCCTGGTATTCGTCGACCAGGATGTATTTGAACTTCGCGTCCAGCTCCGCCCTCAGCTCCGGGTTCTCTCGCAGCAGATGAGCGACATGGAACAGCAAGTCGTCGAAATCGACGGCGTTGGCGGTCAACAACTGTTGGCGATAGACCGGATAGACTCGCGCCGCGATCGCCTCGCGTGGCTTCAGGGCATGCCCCTCCATCATCTCAGGGGTGACCAATCGGTTCTTGGCATGGCTGATCGAAGCCGCGATCTGCTCGGGCGAGGCATGTGTGGTCGACACGCCGGCCGCAATCACCGCCCGCTTCATTGCCTGCTTCGCGTCGGACGTATCGAAGATCGAATAGTTCTCGGTCAGTCCCACCATCGGCGCGTAGCGACGCAGCAGTTGGGCGCAAAACCGATGAAAGGTTCCCATCCAGACCGACTGGCCCGGCGCAAGCGCATCGACGCGAGATCGCATCTCGTCGGCTGCCTTGTTCGTAAACGTCAAGGCCGCGATCCGCCAGGCCGGAATCCCCTGGGCCAGCAGGTTGGCGATGCGGTGCGTGACCACTCGCGTCTTTCCCGATCCCGGTCCGGCCAGGATCAGCAGCGGGCCATCCACGTGCGACACCGCTTCACGCTGAGGATCGGTCAGGTTTTGAAAGATCGCGTCCATGGCAGCACGTTGAATGAAGGCTCGCTCCGTTGGCTTGAGATTCCACACGGCTACTATAGCGAATCACGTCAAATCACGGATTCCCCCCGATCTGCCGCCTGCCGGCCCAGACAGCGGCCGGCCCAGACAGCGGCCGGCCCAGACAGCGGCCGGCCCGAAGCGCCGACAGCGCAGGCGACTGCGGCGAATCGATGATCGGGCCAGGGATTGCAGCCGCCGCCTCTGGTGTAACATACGCGTATCAGATTGGCACGCAAGAAATTGGCCAACGGACCTCGATTGACGGATGAGCGAAACGATGGCTGGCAAGAATGTCTTAGGGGGTGAACTCGCCGTTTGCGGAACCGATCCGATGACCGGGTTCTATCGCGACGGCTGCTGCAACACCGGAGCCCAAGACGCCGGACTGCACGTGGTCTGCGTTCAGGTGACCGCTGAGTTTCTTGAATTCAGCCGGTCGCGGGGCAACGACCTGACAACCCCCAACCCGATGTATCGGTTCCCCGGTTTGGTGCCGGGAGATCGATGGTGCCTCTGTGCGGCGCGATGGAAGGAAGCCTACGACGCGGGATGCGCTCCGCCGGTGGTCCTGGAGGCATGCCATATCTCAACGCTCGAGTTCGCCTCGCTTGAAGAGCTGCGAGAGCACGCGATCAGCGCTAATGACTAACGCATCGTCAAATCTAAAAATGGGGGTGACGTCGATCGGCGAAAAGGGGTCAGACACCAAGAATGCGAAGCACCCTTCGGGCCGTTCCGGTTTTTGGTGTCTGACCCCTTTTCGCCATCCACCCCTAAAATCAATGCTGACGCTGCACTAACGCCGATCGCGACTTTCGGTCTGCTTGGCGATCTGGACTCCGACCGCGTCCTTGACTCCATCGACCATCGGCCCAGTCGGATCCACCCAGATGCCCGCCCTGGCCAAGAGCGCGGCCCCAGCGGGACTGAGACGGGGCTCCGGCTTCGCGCTGCTGCCATCGGCTTGCCAGAACCATCGCGGCACGGCCCGCCAAGCGATCACGTTGGGCCATGCATCGCCGCAAGTCGCTGACCGATCGCCTGGGGTTGCAGCGTCTGGCGGACCGGCGAATCCGACGCTGTCAAATCCTCCCAACGCGCTACCCAGTCATCCAGCAGGCAGTATGCCGAACACTTGAACTGAGCAGCGACCGAATCGAACGAGGACCTCGGCTCGAACTGAACGACCTGGTCAAACTGGTCCCAGATCGGCGATGCGTCGAAATCGCCCGCTCGGTTGCGAATGCAAAACGGTCGTGTCGAGGTGGGGAAGACACTCCACAGTTTGACGTCGCGCTCCGACATGTCGTATGCCATGTAGGTTTGTTCGAGCGTGAAGATCATTGGGGAGCATCCGACCAACACATCCCGACGCTTTCCCTCGGCTGTCAACGCAATCGGATCACTGGGAAATCCCTCGAATCGCTGCACCAATACGCTTGGCCCCAGGGCCTCCACATCGACAGGCTCCATTGCCGCCAGCAAGACCAGTCGCTGATCGATGAGCTGCTCAACTTTTAGAAAATCGAACTCGATCAAATCGGATGCGGACTCTTCGCACTCCTGGTCGAAGTCGGTGGCGGCATCCCACCACTGCTGGAATTGCTTGACCGCGTCGAGCGAATTGTCGATGTAGGGTCCAAGCATCACGAACGGCTCGATGATCTGCTCCACCGCGACGCCGCATTTCGCTGACACGGCACACGCCAAGATCCCTGCCGTTGCCTCCAGCGCATCGCCCGCATCGGCGACGGTCGCGTTACGACTCGGCGGAGTTACCGAATCATGCGTGCCGAGCTCCAACCATCCGCACAGCTCTTGCGTCTCTTCGTAGCAATGATTCGATTTCGAATCCGCGTCACGATCGGGTGCGGCCGCTGCGGCGGACTCGGGCCACCCCAGCAGGGGAATCGCCAGAAAAAGAAGACAAATAACGAGACGAAACGGCTGGGAAGTAGGGCGCACGGACATGGTTCGGTCAGACTCCTTGGTACCGAAGGCAGCGCATCCATGAACGAAAACCCGACGCAATTGGCGTGGGGACTCTCGTGCTGATGAGAGGCTCAAGGGATTGGCGGGCATCCCCGCGCATCGCCAAGTGGTTTTGGGAAGACTTGCACGGCGACGGGGATAATGCTGCTATCGGCGAGAAGTCTTGACGGGGCTTGCTTTTCCACCTGGGAAACGGCAAGCGATTCTCGCTCCAACGGTCAGGTTGTGCCGAATGATTCAGAGAGGAGCACTCACTGCAGCACTCGCAACAGGAACTCCATCGCGCGCTGGTGGATTCCAGGACACGTGCTCTCTCTCGGCCCCGCCACGTTCAAACAGGCGGGACGCTCTGCCGCTAGCCAGTCGCGAACCACTGCCTCATTTGCCGGCTGGTCCATTCGCACCACCAAGTGGGGTCGGCCGTGTCGCAGGCACAAACGTTTGGTGAGACGAGTTCCGCCGCTGAGCTTGTCCTCATACAAGATCAACGTGGCGTCACTGTCGATCACATTCTGTTCGGTCCGCACGGGGTACTCACTCGACGTCGTTTCCTGGAGCTCATAGCGGCTGGGCACCGAACCGTCTTCGCTCAATCGCCCCGCCGGACACCATCCGCCATGGGCAATTCCCATCGCGATGGCGACATCGAGCGCGGCTCGATCCACACCGGTTTGTCCACCCGAAACAATGCGATCGGGAAGGAAAGGTGACGCAGAATCGAGATGCAATGAACTCACGAGTCATCACCCGAATCGATTTGAAGCGAGCGATTGACCATTCGCTCAAGTTGCGGATCCAGTGAGCAAGCCCTGAGCAGGGACTTCCAAGTCGGGGGTGGATCGGCCCGAAACCACATCGGCGTGCGTTTGGTCGGATGGACAATGCGTAACCGCCAGCTATGCAAGGCGATCCCCGCGGAAAAGCGCGACGTGGCCCCGTATTTTCGATCACCCAACACCGGATGACCGCGGTCAGCAAACTGCAACCGAATCTGGTGCTTTCGTCCGCTCAAGAGGCGCACCGCGACGAGCGAGTATGGATCGCTGGCCAGCAGCCGACAGTAGCGGAGTCGAGCCTCTTTCGCCTGTGGAACCGATCGGCCCAACAACGCGCATGCGATGAGCCGCGTCGTCTTTCAAGACGTGATCGGCAAGCTCGCCCTCGGCCTCCGGCAGGGAACCTTCGACAGCAGCGAGATAGATTTTGTCGGTCGCCTCCCCTGATCGTTCAGCAAACTGCGCCGACAATCGCGAGGCAGCCTTGCTGGTTCTCGCCAGGACGAGCACCCCACTGGTCATCGAATCAAGCCGACTGACCACCCCGACAAACGCCTTGCCCGGCTTGCCGTAGGTCTCTTTCAGATAGCTCGCGGCCAGCGAGTGGATCGTCGGACCCGCTTCGGCGCCCATCGTCGCAATCCCGACCGGCTTGTTGACGACCAGCAGATGGTTGTCTTCGTAGAGGATTTCGAGCGGATCCATGCGATCTTTTCCTGGCGTAGCCCTGACCATGCACCGTGGTACATCGACGCAATCTTTCGAACAAGTGTCTGCCTGACGACGATGCATCGCAAGCAGCAAGCAAGGCTTTCCGGCGGAACAGCAGCCCGGCCACTTCCTTTGGGCTATTGGGCTGTTGGGCTGTTGGGCTCGCCGGATTGAACAGCCGCCGCGTGTGGAAACCCGGCTTCCGTAGGGTTCGGCAACCGGACGCTAACGCGCGGCGGCTGATGAAATCAACATTGTGAGTGCCTTGGGCGCCAGCCCAAGGCCACTCCTTTGCGACCAATCGGGTGGCTTTGTTAGCGGAAGGGTGCGAGCCAACGCCGTTAAGGATTCTCGGATCGGCAAATACAAGCACGACGCGCAAGCGAGTGTGCCCCGTGCGCGCCTCGGACACACTCGCTTGCGCGTCGTGCTTGTATTTTGCGGTGTTTCGCTGTGTAAGAAATCCTTAACGGCGTTGGGTGCGAGCCCTCCGGTATTTCGATGCGAGTTTGGATCCATGAATTGCGCCACTTGGCGGTGAGAGCGGCTCGATTGGCTATCAGCTTCGCGAAGCTTCGGTCTTGCAACTATCGCATGATGCAATGGATGGAAGGCGATTGCGGAGTGTTTTCGCGTGCCCTCGGGTAGCCTTCGGCATCCTGGGAGGGACCAATCGGTACACCCGAGCCTTCAAGTTGATCTTGGCAAATGGTGGCCTGTTCGTTCGGGCCCGGTGACCGCCCACGTTAGGCGACATCGCCACCCTCCATCTTTTTCGCAGTCCTGGCCAGCAAAGCGCTGACCAGCGACGGCACGATTCGATCGGCGTAGACCAGCGTCTTGCCTCCCAGGCTGAGGATCACTTCACGGCGACGCGACCCGATCGCCGCGAGCGTTTTGCGCAGCGACCCTCTCCGGAGGCCAACTTCCGATGCTGGAGGAGGTCTCGCCGGCCCCCGTTTCTATGAGCGACTCAAAGAACTCACTCCGAGTCGTACTCGGGCTTACAAGCGTGACCTGAATTCCGTCGCTTGCCAACTCGGCCCGCAACGAGTCACTCCAGCCGTGCAGCGCAAACTTGCTGGCACAATACTCGCTTTTGCCCGGCACCGCGCAATGCCCAAGCACGCTGCTGATATTGCAGATCACCGGCGCGCGGCCGCGACGAAGCAGGGGAATCATCAATCGGGTCAACTCCGCCGGCGCGAAGAAGTTGACTTCCATGACACGACGCAAACGATCGGGGAGTCGCGTCAGCGAACGCACCGATCGCACCAACCCCCGCGTTATTGACCAACAAATCGACGGCACCACCTCGAAGCGACGACGCCGCTTGCACCACTTGCTGACGGGTGGCAGGATCGGTGATGTCGCCGGCCAGCGGAATCACAGTGCCGCCCATCGCGCTGGCGGCGTGGTCGTGTGCAATTTGCTCCAAAGGCTCGCGGCGACGGGCAACCGCCACCACGCTCGCGCCCTGCTCAAGCAATTGCCGCGTCAAACAGTTTCCAATTCCACTGCTTGCACCCGTGACGACCGCAACCGCATCCTTGGGACTCCATCGCATCGAAGGTCATCCTGCAAGTATGACGAAAACGATCGCTAGGCCACTTCACTGGACGGGTCGGCCATCGGAATCGACAAGTCGACCCGCGGCTCGGTTGACTCAAACGGCTCAGTCTCGCTCCCAGGGATGCCCGCAGGCCGGATCGCCAGCGCCGTTCGTTGCACCGGACCCATGGCGCCGGTCGGAATTCGAACGTGCACCGTGATCCGCTCTTCACCGAATTCGCGCGACAGGACTTCGCCCTTTTCCGCCAGGTAGGCCAGCAGCCGTCCGTCGGTGTGGGCGACGTCGACTTCGATGTCCAAGAACTCGCGGCCCAATGCTTCGCCGACCGCGTCGACCAAGGCCGCAAGCCCCTTCTTGCTTCGGGCACTCACCGGAATCGCATTGGGATAGCGATCCAAGACACGGTTCAAAACCTGAGGATTGTGGATCGCATCGATCTTGTTGAGCACCAAGCAGCGTGTCCTTTTCCTCGATCTCCAATTCCTTCAGCACGTTGTAGACCGCACTGATCTGATGGAACACCGAAGGGCTACTCGCATCGGCGACGTGCAGCAGCAGATCAGCTTGACGCGTTTCTTCCAACGTCGACTTGAAACTAGCAACCAAGGCGTGAGGCAGATCGCGAATGAAACCAACCGTGTCGCTCAGCAAGACCGTCCCCCAACCTGGAATCGGCCAGCGACGGGTGCGTGTATCCAAGGTGGCAAACAGCTTGTCCTTGGCAACCACGTCGGCCGTCGGTCAACGCATTCATCAAGGTGCTCTTGCCGGCGTTGGTGTATCCGACCAGCGAAACGGTCGGCGCCTCCTTTCTGGCCCGCACCTGACGCTCGCGTCGACGCTCGACCTTGCCGAGGTCTTGCTTCAGATCGTGAATTCGCTTCTGAGCCAGGCGACGGTCGACTTCCAATTGCTTTTCACCCGGACCGCGCATCCCCACACCCATCGCCTGACGCGAAAGGTGAGTCCACATCCGCTTCAATCGCGGCAGGGAGTACTCCAGCTGGGCGAGTTCGACCGCCAAACGGGACTCGTAGGTTCGCGCCCCGGCCGCAAAGATGTCGAGGATCAATTCGGTGCGATCCAGCACTTTGGCTCCCACCGCCTTTTCCAAGTTGCGGACTTGGGCCGGCGACAGGTCGTTGTCAAAGATCACCACATCGGCATCGTGGCTTTCAACCAGTTGCCTCAATTCCTCCACCTTTCCTTTTCCAAGGTAGGTCGAATGGTCTGGCGTGGAGCGGCGTTGGACAAGCTCGTCGACCACCTCGGTTCCTGCGGTGGTGGCCAACCCATGAAGTTCCTCGAGCGGATCCTCTTCGACACTTTGGTCTGGCAAGATCAGCCGTGCCAAGATGCTTCGTTCCGGTGAATCATCTCGGACTTTGATTGGTTCACGCACGATGGGGCGGGGTCCTCCGGTCAAAGAAAAGTAAGTCAATCCTACGGTCATAGTATAGTCCGCGGCGAATCACGACCAATGGTCGGACGAGGGCGGAAACTCGCCCTGCGACCCAAAAACCCGCCAGGGAAGTGACGCCGCGGAGCATTTTGGGCACTTTTTCACGGTCGTGATAGCCACCCCTAGCGACGCGACACGCCGGCGCCGGGTTCGGAATTGGTTTCGGAATTGAGTTCGCAAATGGCTTGGACAGGTTTTCTCTTTGGCGTTTGACCAGACGTGTCAGGTGGGTCGCGAAGAATCGTGGAGTCGAGCGGTTGAGAGCTCGAGCCACAAGATTCCACCCTTCGCCGGAGACCTTTCCATGACTCAGATGCTTCTCTTTGACGCCCCGGCTGGGATCGCCGATTCGACACTGGTTCCTGTGGCCGATGCAGCCAAGTCCCCGCTCGACTCGAACGCGGAGAATGTCGCCGCCACACTGCAACCGACAGCGGCCTGCATCACATGGGCGATCTGGCGCGACTGGTGTTGTTGCGATACGACCTGATGGCCAAGCGACGAGCCGAGAGGGCAGCCCGCCGGAGCAAGTAGTGCAGGCGGATTTCGACCAAGCAAAAATGCCTCGGAATACAAGCACGACGCGCCAGCGAGTGAGTCCCGTTTCCCCTGTCCCTGTCCCCTGTCCCTGTCCCTGTCCCCGTCCCTGCCCGTCTTGTCCCTGCCCCGACAGTCTGCCCTGAACAGCAATCACTCGCCTTGGGGGGCATTGGTGTCAACACAACTTGAAACGCCTTCCCTGCGGGCAACGCTGTCGCGGATTTTCAGAGGCGAACCATCGATGCTGATCAGGCACGAAGTGCCGACACAAGAATTGCCGGGTGCGTCAGCACCCGGTCCAAAGCCCCGTCAAATCCCTTCGACCGTCAAATCCCTTCGACCGCGTCGATTCGTCGGCGAAGCCGACGAATCGACGCGGTCGACCAGATAGGCAACAACCACACCCGTGGGTTGGACACCCACGGCAATTCTTGTGACGCCACTTCGTGGCTGAAGAGAAGAGCCGTCATTGGCTGAAGAAATATCCGCTGCGGCGTTGCCCTTCGGGAGGGTGAGCCTGGCAAAGCAACGGCGGATAGCGGTCCGATCCCTGGGTAATTTGGACACAAGTCGCCCCCTCTGAATTGCCGAACAAAATACTGTACACCAGTCCACTTATTTGCTAGCATTGGCTTGCCGTCATGGATTGGCTGACCTTGCTTTCCTCGCCGCCTCTTTGAGCTTTCCAGCATGGCAACTCAACAGCAAACGTTCGACTTCGAGGTGAACGACTTCGAGGCGTTGGAGCAGGCAGTCGAGGCGAACGACTTCGAGGGGACGACTTCGAGGGACGAGCACGACTTCCAGTTGTCAGAGCAGGCTGTCGCGGGGCGAAGTGGTTCGCTCGCGGTCGATCGCAAGCCTGTGCGGCGGGAAACGTCGCTCACGGGGCCCGATCGCCAAGCGGTGCTTCGCCAATTGCGATCGAAAGTCGGTTGCATCAGCACGGCTGGCGGAATCGAATCGCAAAGCCACCTTTTCCACCGGCTCTGCCGCCGTCGATCGCTTGCTGCCGGAAGGGGGATTGCGGACCAACGCGATCACCGAGTGGGTGGCGGAAGCCGAAGGGAGCGGGGCTGGGTCGTTGGCGTTGATTGCCGCAGCCAACCAGCTCCGCTGTCCCAGCCACGGCCGTGGTCCGTTGGTGGTGGTCAGTGATCACGAGCACTTTTATCCACCGGCGGCGGTCGCTTTTGGGATTCCCGCCGAGCGAATCATCTGGGTTCGCCCCACGTCGTCATGCCGACCTGGTCTGGTCCATTGATCAGGCATTGCGATGTGAGTCGGTGGCAGCCGTTTGGGCTCCCGTGGGTGCCGGCTTGGACGACCGTGACGCGAGACGTTTTCAGCTAGCCGCCGAAGCGGGGCGAACGCCGGGATTGTTTGTTCGTCCTGCCACGACCCGCCATCGCCCCAGCTTTGCCGAGATTCGTTTGCACGTCGCCAACCACGCCTCTTCACGAGATCGGGAGGTTGATGGTCTTGTCTTCCGGCGGCCGACTTCTGCGGGTCACCTTGGATCGCTGTCGTGGGGGGCGTTTAGGTGAAAGTGTGTGGATTCAAATTCGTGACCAGGGAGAGATCGAAACCGCCATCCCTCGACGACAGGTCGCTTGGAAAAATGAAAAGGCTACTGTGCATTTGGCTTCCGAATTGGCCCATCCAAAGACTTCGCAGCGCAGTTCCAAACGAGCAAAACGGGCCTGAGAACCGATCCGAAGGAGGCACCTCTCCGATTCTGCTCTGGAAAGAGGATCCGCGGCGTGGGCGACTACTGGTTGCCTGTTGTCCTCACGCGCGTTCCTTGGGAGTGAGCACTGGCATGCCCATCGCGCAGGCAAGCGAGATGGTCCAGAGGGCTTCCAAAGAGCCTCTCTCTCCGCCAATCATTCGCCAGCACGATCGCCGACTGGACCAGGAAGCGATCGAGCGAATCGCCAGTCTGATTCAACAGCGGCTTACCCCGCTGGTTGCCATCGAAGCGCTCGACAAGAAACCTTGGGCGGGACACCCACGTCAGCAAAGCGAAGCATTGCTTTGTGACATCACCGGCGTTGCCCATCTTTTTGGTGGCGAACCGGGGCTGTTGGCAGCAGCCGAGCAACTCTTGGCATCGATGGGGTTGAGGGGCCGGATGGCGATTGCCGATTCGGTCGGTGCGGCTTGGGGGCTGTCCCATTACGGCTCGCACCAACGAGGGACCGGCCCACTTCATCGCCCCGGTGGGCGTCTTGCGGCCGGAGATCGAGCCACTGGTCGTCGAATCGCTTCGCATCGCATGTGGCGACCGTCGAGACCCTGGCGAGACTTGGGGTCACGCGAATCGGCCAGCTCTTGCAATTGCCACGAAGCGGTCTGGCCCCCCGGCTCGGCAATCACCTGGTGCATCGCATCGCCCAGGCTCTCGGCGAAGTCGACGAACCGCTGGCGGTCCATCGTACGGCAGCCGAATCCCGGGCAACCCATCTGCTGCAGTATCCGACCAGCGACCAGAGGATCCTTGCCGATCGTGTCGAGCGGCTGGTCAAGAAGGTCAGGGCGGGCTTGGCAACACGCCAACGTGGGGCACTACGTATGGCATGCCGCCTGGACCTTGCGGACCACCCGCCACTGACCTTCGAGATTGGTTTGTTCGCACCAACGATTGACGTCGCTCACCTCAGTGGATTGATCATCAACCGGCTGGAGTCACGAAAACTTCCTGCGCTGGTGGAGCGGTTGACCCTGGAGGTCACCCTGTCCGGACCACTTCGCAGCGTGCAAACCTCCTTGTTCGACGATGAATTCTCCAATGCATGTCCACGCTCCCTACTTCGATGAGCGGATCCAACCTCAGCCGATTGATTGATTCGCTCAGCGGCAGGCTCGGGCGCGATGCGGTCGTGGGAGTGAAGATGGAGGACAACCCATTGCCAGAAAAAGCATTCACCGCGTTACCGTTGGCGGGCAACGCTGTCCTGTTAGAAAAGTCTCGTTCTTCCTCAGCCGTTCGACCACGTCCGGCCTGGAAAGGTTCCCCCCAGTTTGCCTCGCTTCGGAACAGAATGCAAACGAGCCCGGAGCCGTCACCGGAAGACCCGATGCGTCGCCCCTGTGCCATGCTGGCCCAAGCCGTTCCCTTGGCGGTCGCCTTTGGCAACGGTCCGTTCCATCACGACGTGAGCTCGCCACAACTTCCCTCGCGAGTGCGGCTTGCCGGAGTCGTGCATACGATCACAGCCCACTGGGGTCCCGAACGGATCGAAACCGGCTGGTGGCAAGGTCCCTCGATTCGCCGCGACTACTACCGGATCGAAACCGATCAAGGGCGATGGTGGTGGATCTTTCGCAATCTTCGCTCGAAAAACCAATCCGAATCTGGTGCCCGCTACTGCTGGATGCTGCATGGTCGCTTCGACTGAGCATTCTTCCGACAAGCACGACGCGCCAGCGCGTGAGTTCGACGCATCTACTTCGACGCGATCAGCGCATCGAGTTCCTGTTTGAGCCGAGGCAGAATCTCGTCGTAACCGAACGCCCCCAGGGCTTCGGTGCCCCGTTTGAGATTGACCTTGGCTGGACCGCACCACAAACCGAGATCGGCGTCGTCGGTTTCGCCAGGACCGTTCACACGACAACCCATCACGGCGATCGTGATCTCGTAGTCCTTGGCGTAGCGCGTCATTTCCTTGACGCTCTGCGGCAAGTTCGATGAAGGCTTCGTTCTCCACTCGCGAACAACTGGGGCAACTGATGATATTGAGCGCCTTGTCATTGAACTTCACGACGCTCCGCACCCGTCCGGCATAGATGTCTTCGACGATACCCCGTCCCGCATCGATTTCCTCCGGCTTGCGATCGTTGGGAAGCGTCAGGGAAACGCGCACCGTGTCGCCAATCCCCCGACCGATCAACTGCTCAAAGGCAATGCGGGTCTTGATCACGCCGTCGGGCGGCATGCCCGCTTCGGTCACGCCCAGATGCAGCGGCACATCGGGACGCTCTTTGGCGAAACGCTGGTTGACCTCCACCACTTTCGACGGATCACTGTCTTTCAGCGAGACCACAAACCGGTGAAAGCCGAGTGAGTCGACGAATTCACAGTGCTCCAGGGCGCTCTCGAGCATCGGTGTGATCGAATCCTTCGGATCGTACTTTTCCTTCTTGTCCGGGTCGACGCTGCCGCAATTGACCCCGATCCGAATCGCACAGTCATGTCGGCCGCCTGGTCGATGATGAACCGGACTTTGTCCTGCCACGGTTTGTCGCGTTGGTGATGGTACAGATGTCCGGGGTTGTAGCGGATCTTGTCGACATAGGGGGCGACCCGCTCGGCAAGGCGAAAGTTCTCCTGCAAATCGACCGCCAAATTCGCCGTGGTTCGCTGACGGATTTCCGCGAGGGCCTCGGCATCCTTCTCACTGTCGACAGCGATCCGGACCACGCCCGCACCCCGCTGCCGCAACGCTTCGGCCTGTGCCGCCGTGGCCTCGACGTTCTGAGTCTTGGTCGCGGTCATGCTCTGCACCGCGATGGGGTTGCCCGCGCCAACGGTGATGTTGCCAATGGGGACGGCGCGAGTTGGATTGCGTTGAATAGCTCATGAAGACAGCAAAAACGAGGGTGGAAACCGCCTAACGAGGGAACATACGTCCTGTCGGTCGAAACCGTGATGGCTGCCGCTCAAGATAACACGACGAGGGCGTCTCCTCCCAGGAGTCAGCTTGCACAGTTGGCTTGTGCCTCAACGAAACAGGGAACCGACTTGCATCGGTTCCCTGTTCAATTCGCTGGATCGAATCGGCCGCAGGCGGGCGGTCGATCGTCGAGGGGATTCGGTGATGTTAGTTTCCGATCCCACCCCCGATACCACCACCACCGCCGCCACCGATGCCACCACCACCACCACCAGCCGGCGGGTTGCCGTTGCCGGTGTCGCCGGTCACGAAGTTGAACGTGGTCACGTCACCAATCTGCGAGAAGAACGGAATCGGAGTGATCCGGACATACCGTCGGTCGGCCGAGATGATTGCCAACGTCGACAAACTGGCACCTTGCGGCAGCACTGTGATTTCCGGGCGGAAACCAACCGCACCCCGGCGCAGTCCGAAGGGCCCGGCACCGCCGATTCCAAGGCGCTGGACGTCGCGGAACAGATCGGTCAATACCTGGCTGCTGTCGCTGCCACCCGGATTGATGCCACCCGGATTGTTGGCGACTTGTCCGAGCACTTGGCCACGGACATCGCGCTGGACATCCCGCAGTTGAGCCAACTGAGCCTCGGCAACCTCTTGCTGGCGACGGCCCTCTTTGACCTCAAAGACGACCAAGGCGTCTTTCTCGGTCAGCGGGACTTCTTGATGGATCACTCGCTCCGACGGACGCCCCAGATCGGTCACGATATCGACCGATCGCGTGTCCGGTGGAGACGTTGCCCCAAATCCGACGGATCAGCAAACGGTACTGGCCGGAGAATCCTTGCGGACAAAGGTAGGTTTCCGAGACGTTCCCGGAGGGCTCTTCACTGCTGCCCGGAAAAGCATCGCTCAGCAGCGTTCCACCACCAGCACTTGCTCGATTTTCGATGGAGCAAACCGTGCCCGACGGTTCCTCGACGGCCAGGTCAAGATCGGCGTCGCCCGTCCAAGTGACGCGGATGATCACGTCATGCGAGACAGCTTCTTTTACATCGGCGAGTGAATGACGCGGCCTCCTCGGTCCGACCTTCCTCAATCAATTGAGCGTGCGTCGCACGGGCCACCAATCGCGCCTCGTCCTCAATCACCTTGAACTGCTCAGGCCAAGCCTGTGACAAGACTCCCTTGCATGCCCATGCCAAGCCGTCCACGTCGTCGATTCGACGTGCGAGGCGAAGTCCGATCACGTAGGCTTCTCGACGATAAGGATCGATTGCCGCCACGTTTTGACACAGCCGTAAGGCGGCTTCGTCCGAGCCGAGGTCTTCGAGCCTGGCCGCAACGTGCAAAATGTCTTCCGGCGTTTCCGCCACATCGACCGCTGAGAGGAGCGCCCGTTCCACTTCTTCATGGGGAGCGCCGGTTGCCTTCAAAGCGACCGCGTAGGCCTGGTACATCCAAGGCTGGACGTGGCCAGCCCGGATGGCGCCGGCGATCGCGTCACGAGCCTCAGCGAAATGCTCGACCGACTGTTCGGTCTCACCGGCTTCCTGAGCCTTGTCCGCTCTCGCCGAAAGATAGCGTGCGGTCGCACGAATCCGTTGGTCAAGAATCGCCAGATCTTCGGCAGACTTGATCTCGAGGTCGGCAAAGTATCGATCCCAAGCATCGTCTCGCGACTCGCCCGGTTCCGGCTTCAGGATGATCGCGGCAATCTGCTGGCTCGAGGCGGAAACAGACTTAGCAGGCGCATCTGTAACTTCCGCCGGCACGCTGGTGGCAGACTTCGAACCGAGCGAAACGTCATCGGGGACGGCCATCATGCCCATTCCACCGCCCATGCCGCCCATACCGCCGCCCATGCCGCCGCCCATGCCGCCACCCATGCCGCCGCCCATGCCGCCGCCCATGCCGCCGCCCATGCCGCCACCCATGCCGCCACCCATGCCGCCGCCCATGCCGCCGCCGCCGCCAAGCTGCATGATCGGAACGACCAGGTCACCGACCGGATAGACTTTGGTCACGAGATTCTGTTCCGCTGCTTCCTCGGTGGTGATCTGCATGACCTCGTCTTTGATCATGTAGGTCAACTCATGCTCGCGAAGCATCAGACGCATGAAGGATCGCAGCGACACGTTCTTGAGTGACACGTTGACCGGTTCTTCGGCCGACAAGCCGATTTCTTCCAAAGCCCGATTGTCGATCACAATTGGGATGTCGTGGGCCTCGCTGATCTGTTGAACCGCATCACTGAGCGGCAGTTCGACGAAGCTGAGGCTGGTTTCGTCGCCGAGCGCGGCCTGAATGCGACGCTCGGTTTCGTTGTCGCCCACCAACTCGATCGCACCATATCGGTCGATTCGGCGACGGCTCATACGCTGCCACCAATCCGAATCGGGGTATTGAATCGGCGGCTCGTCCACAAACGGAATGTTCGACTTCAAGACCAAGGAGAATGCGTCGACGAAGTTTCGTGCTCGCATTTCCGTATAACGCCGGTCGCGATCGTAGACCTGAAGGGCCAGCGCGAACGCCGGAATGTGGCGTCCGGCCACCGAGTCGTTCATGAAGGTGTCGCCGGCAAGGTGAGCGAATTCGAGCGAAACCTCGCCGTCAGCCAGCTCATAGCGTCCCTCATCGATCAACGCGTTCATCTGTTGCGAGAGCGTTTTGAGCGTCGCTTCACGACGGTACGTTTCCTCGAGCAGTCGTGCCGAGGCAGCCGCGCCCTGCGCTTGCTGTTCGAGATTGCGCTGACCTTCCATGTAGGAGGCCTCGCGGCGGCTGGCAACTTGGATGGCCGAACGAACCTGACCGGCCAGTTCATTGCGAAGCTGTGGGCTGATGTCTGGAACCGATTCCAGGTTGGCCAACAAACTCTTCAGCGACCCGGACACTCCCGTCGGTTCGGTCCGCAACAGCCGGTTTGCTTCGCGAAGCTGCGCATTGACCTCGGCACGCCAGCGACCTTCTTCAGCCGATCGTTGTGATTGAACGCGATTGAGCAGGTCGCCCGGTTGCTCGATCAACTCATCGTCGCCTGCAGGCATGCCTGCGCGACCGAACGGATCGGCCGCTGTGCCCGCGCTGCCGAACGGATCCGCGGCCGGAGCAGCGGCCCGTGGTGCAGGCGCCGCAGCTCGCGGTGCGGGCGCGGTCGATCGAGGCGCAGGAGCTGGAGGTGCAGCCGCTCGAGGTGCCGGAGCTGGAGGTGCCGCCGCCGGAGGCTGGGGCGCGGGCGTCCCAAAAGGATCTTCCTGGGCGCCGCCGAAGGGATCATCGCCGGCTGCTGCCGGAGCCGCCGCATCCGAGCCGCCGAAGGGATCATCACCGGCTGCTGCTGGAGCCGCCGCATCCGAGCCGCCGAAGGGATCATCGCCGGCACCGCCAAAAATGTCGTCAACCGAACCACCTTGATTTTGAATGATCAACCGATTGCCCGTGATTCGCTCCAAAGATTGAGCTTCGGTGTTGTTGGGGTCGGCTTCCAATGCTTTTTCGGCAACCGCTTTGGCGCCGCGGCGATTGCCTTGCTGCAACGCCATGTTAGCGGCACGGACCAACTCTTCCGCCTGAGCAGTCAGGACTCGCACCATCTCTCGCAGCATGCCAGACCCAGCCGATGGCAACATCAGCCCATGATTGGATTCGGCATGTTTGACCAGTCCCGGCAGGAAGGCGAAATCGGGATGATTCGTCTCCAGCGAAGTCTCGGTCTTGATTTGAACCGATGACCCCGTCGTCTGGCCCAACAACTCCAGCGATCCGCTCGTGGCGTCACCTTCGAACGTTCCAACCAAAATCGAATCGCGATCCAAACGCAGCGGAGGAAGCCGATCGGCCTGTACCGACTTCATCCCGTCAATCAGCTTGATTTCCGATAGCCAAATCGGAGACATGGTCGCCGAACCGCCAACGCGGCCGGCAATCGCGCCGGCACTATTCTCGGGTTCATCACCAACCATCCCGAGCACACCGCCGGTCTGGTTGGCCAAAATCGCCATCAACTCAATGTTCTTGGTGGCTCCGATCGCAACGCTGTGGACCGCGATGTGGTCGGCGCGAAGCGCATCGACCATGGCGGCAAAACCGGCTTCATTCCCCAAGGTATCAATCGACGACCCATCACCCACATAGACGATCGAGCGAGTACGGCCTTCCGGCTGCGAAACGAGAGCGGCTCGCACCGCGTCAATCGCTGACATCAGATTGGTGTTGCCCAGCGGCAAACGCTTCTTCAACTTGGCAACCGCCTCGTCTGCCTGCTGGCCGCTGACAAAGGCACCGCTCAAATCGATCGCTTGCACATCGGCGGCAAAAACTCGGACCCGATCTTCCGACCGCAGCTTGCCAAGGACGGCTCGCAAGGCGGCAATTGAATCCGATCGGAATTCACCAACCTGTGTGGCTGACGTGTCAACGACGACGACGACGTCGGCCCCGCGCGACCGCACCGCGTCGAGCAACGCGTCATCCGCCGACGGCTGAATCGATGCCGCAAAGTACCCTTCGCCCGTGGGCGTCTGATACGTGGCGATTCGAACATTGGCACCGTCGGAAACATCCGCGCCCCGGACAACCGCGGCCGAAAAGCCGACCAAGAGTGCCAAGGAACCGAGGATGATCGAGTGAACGATGCGCGCGACGTGTCGCAATCCCATTTGAAATATCTCCGCTTTGCAGTGAACGCAGATGCGTTGCTCGGGTATCCGAGAATCCAGCCGCCGAATCTGGGCGACCGTAACCGGTCGACCCCGCCATCTTTGGGCTGCGAGGTGAATTGGGTGAAAAGCAGTCTGAAAAGACTCTGAACCAGAGTTTATTCTCGCCGCCCTACGCCCGCTACGAAAAAAACAGGCTTTCCGGGCTTCGATCCGTGTTGAGTCGGTTTCTAACTGTTGCGATTTGCAACAACTGATGCAACCTGCAACATCGAAACCGCCACATCGACTCAGTTCGAAGCTCGTTTGTCTTTCAAACGCGAGTTTCGTGCCAAAGGCAGCACAAGAGTTCGACGAATCAGCCAGCAGAGCCGCGAAAAGGAGTCGCCTCGGGGGAGGGGCCCTAGCGAGGGCTATCCACGTGATTGGGCGCCCGCCCCGGCACGACGCTCTATTCTACGCCAGCGATTCGAACGAGGCGAGCTCAAAGCCTCCGCAGGCGAGCCTGTCGTTTGCTAACAGTTGCCGCGAATCAAGCTGGAAACGCGGCGAGCGCGACGATGGCTAGGGCACGCGAAGTCGCCAAACGTTCAGAAACAAGGGTCAGCCTGGAAAGGCCGACGTACGTTAGGCTTTCCAGCCTGACAAGCAATCCGACCAGAGGTCAGCCTGGAAAGGCCGACGTACGTTAGGCTTTCTAGCCTGACACCGACTTCATGCCCGTGGCGGCCTAGTCCTTCTTTGGCGGCTCGATATCCTTGGTCGCGCCCGAACCCGTTTGGGTTGCCCGGCGGTTTTCCCGCTGGATGGCGTCATACACCTCTTGCCGGTGGACGGGAATCGATTGGGGCGCTTCGATGCCGAGGCGAACCTTGTCGCCTCGAATGTCAACGATGGTCACCACGACATCGTCGCCAATCATGATGCTTTCGTCTCGGTGGCGGGAAAGGACCAGCATTTTGTCCTCGAGGTGATCTGAGATGGTGGATGGACTGACTTGGATTTGCCTGGGGCCGGAAGCATCGCGCTGGGGAAGCAACGATTCCTCCTCGACAGGGGTTTTGATCGGTCCGCGCTATCAAAGAAGTTGATACCGACCTCGGTAATGTCCGCACTTACCGATCGTGCGGATTCGTCACATCACCAGAGAGAAGCGATTGGTGGGACTACGCGGCTTGCCGCACTAGTTCCGCGACCGAAATCTGGTTCGAAGGACTCGCCAGTGGCAAAGGTTGCTGGATCGGTTGCTCGTCTCCCGTGATCACCTGACATCCAAGTCGTCGACTGAGATTGAGCAGCAGCGGCGAACGAAGATTGGTAGTCAAGCGACCGACATGCCCCGAGATCGTTGTCAGCACGTAAATCTCCGCGCCGGGTTGCATATGCAGACACGCCAGTTCGCGACGTGTCACGTGCACGCGATAGCCTTCGAAGAAGGCGCGAGGACTGATCACCGGAATCGCCCGGTCGCCCCGGGAGGCGCTCTGCAGCCATGCCACCGACGGATTGTCCAGGTCGGGAAGCAACGCCCACTGACGCAGCGACTCCATCCCAATCAAACCTTGCGGAAACAGGAACAACTCATCAGGGTTGATCTGCAACGTGCCAAATCGCTGTGTGTCAATCCGCATGGCCGGAATTCCGAATCGGGTGGCTGACTGTGAAGGGAAGCGAGTGCTTGCGCGGCCGCCCCAAGTGCGGCGACGCCTCATCCTCTTGCTTATCGACGCACCCGCCTGAAGAATCGACAAAATCGTTACAGGAAGTTCAAGACGGTTAACTGGGCGGTTTGACCGATGATTCGCATCGACGCCTCGAGCGCCAATTGACGCTGGCTCAGATCGCTGATGACCGTCGCCAGATCCGCGTCGATCTCGTCGGACAACTGGCTTTGCAGTCTCACCACCTTGTCCTCTGTGACCGTTTTGAGTTCCTCGAGGTTCCGCGCCCACACCCCGACACGTCCTCGCGACCGGCTCGCCCGGTCCAGATCCACGTCGAGTCGCTCCTGCAATCGCGCAATCTCCGGCTGATTCCCGTCCAAAACCGCCTGCTGCAGCCGCAGCAGCGTGTCGAGCGTTCCGCCGGCATCGCGCGGCGCGTAATCCGTTCCCTGGATGGTGTCCGTCGATCCGATCACGCTGCCCACGACTTGGTTGCTGCCAGGGGGAATGAGACCGAGCCGAATCCCAGCGTCGCTGGCTCCCGTCTGGCGAACGGTCAGCGAGTTGCGCCAGGGGGCGCATTGAGTTGCAGACCGTTGCCCACCTGATTCAGATCGACCAACACACGGCGCGTATCCTGATTGAGCGGATGATTACGAATGCGTTGAATCACATCGTTGATGGTTTCCGCGCCGTCGAGATCAATCTCCAAGACGACTCCGTCAGGCCGATCAATGAACAGGTCCGGCCCATCGGGGTTGAGTCTCAAGCCGCCGCCGCGGAGATCGTCGAGCCGGGTCTGTTCGGTCGACGAGCGGATCCCCAGCTCGCGCGCTGCAGCGCCACCGTTCTCGCCGATCGAGTAGTCCACGCCACTTCGCAGCGCTCGTAGATTGATCCGTGAATCAGCGTCGTTCAGTTCGGCGCGCACGTCGGCGCCGCTGCGGTTGATCGCAATCAACACGTCGCCGATCGTTTCCGCGCTGCTCAAATCGACCGTGAACGTTTTGTTTCCCTGGACAATCTGAAGTCCGCCAGTGAGATCCAGCCCCGCTCCATTGTCTAGGTCGGAGATTTTGGTGGCCGCCGTCACACGAGGCGAAATCTTACCGCCGATCAGCGGTGGAGCGGTGACGCCCGTCGGATTGCTGATCGACAACTCCTCAGCGGTGTGACTCCCCTCACTGTCGGCGATGGCGAGCGTTCCAGACAGACCGTCCAAATACTCCACTCGAATCCCGTCATTGGTCAACGATGCCAGCACCTGTCGTCCGTCCAACTTGACCGACGAAATCATGTCGACGACATCGCCGATGGTGGCCGCCGAGCCAAGATCGAGGTCCAACCAGTTCCCGCCTGCAGACAAGCGAATGACTCCCGGGGTCACCCCCTTTCCCTGACGCAAGTCGACCAACCGCGACGCGCTATCGATCGCCGAGTTCAACCGATCCCCTTGCAGGAAAATCGAGTTTGCCCCCAGGGCTTCGTTGCCGGTCACATTGATGTCGCTGGCGCTCCCTGCTCCCAGCTCGGTCCGTCCGATCGCGTTGTTTCCCGAATAGACGATGTCATTCCCGTCGTAGCGAAACGCGTTACCGGTATCGAGGAAACCGCCCAGCAACTGATGCTCGCGATAGATCGTATTGCCGGCGGCGAAGACCGATCCAATGGTCTGCTGGATCGTGTAGGAGAGGGCGACTCGCTCGTCTTCCGACAAGACATTCTGAGCCGCATGCACGGAAACGCCCCTGGCCTCAATCAACGCGGAATCCACGCGGGCCAAGGCATCGTCCGCAGACTGATAAAAACTGCTGGTCGATTGGGCGTTGCGAACCAGTTGATTCCCGAGGTCGATCCCCCGATACAGTCCAAGCGCTCGCCCCGCAGCCGCCGGGTCGTCGGACATCCGCAGCACGCGTCGGCCCGAACTGAGCTGGTCATATTGCCTCTGCAACTCGAGCTGATCGGCGTTCAGCTGAAAAAGCAGACGCTGCGTTGTCAGCGGCGTGCTGGTGCGGAGGGTCGAAACGGGCAGAAGTGGCATTTCGTGCCTGCGTGAAGTGCGGCGAAAGAGCTCAGTCCACCTATTGAGACCTTTCGTCTTGCATCGACCGCTCCGGCGACGAAAATCCAGCAAAATCATTGCGATCGATAGAATCGACAAGGCGTCTCGCCGACCGATCGCCAATCCGTCAAAATATTAGGGTCGCCAAGCCTTGGAGAGACTCGGCGACGCGACGGCTTTGCAAGTCGAGGAATCACAGTCTCGGCGCGACTCAACGAACGTAACCAAACCATCATGATCCTGATCGGAACGATGAACCTGACGGGCACGCGAGATCGCGGCAACTTCTATTGCCCGACTTGCGCCCTGACTCAAAGCTATCGTCTTCGAGCGCGGCGTCCCTGGTTGACGCTCTACTTCATTCCGACCGTTCCCGTTGGCGGCGTTGAGTTGTTCGTGCAATGCGACCAATGCCGATCGACCTGGGATCCGTCGGTCCTGGAGATGGATCAGAAGTCGCACGAGGCGTTGAAGGAAGATCAGTTTCGTGACGAGGCCGTTCGCGCCGCCCTGCTGGTTGTCCTCGTCGACGGACACATTAGCAACGAAGAAATCGGATCGCTCCAGCGAATTGCCTCCCACCTGCTGGAGCGCGATGTCGATCGCGAAGAACTCGGCTGGCTCTGTTCCACCGCGGAACAAAGTGGCATCGAAGCGGCAAATTACGTCTTGACTGTTTCACGCCGCTGGAACACCGAGCAACGGACCAAGGCCCTGCAGGCGATGTTTCTAGCCGCCACCGCCGAAGGTGAGATGGGGCCCAAACAGGTCGCCACGTTGGCCAAGATGCGAGAGATTCTGGCAATGACCGATGCGGACTACCAAGCCGCCATCGAACGGGCGCTCGAATGGGAATCGGTGTAGAGCGGTCAGCGTGACGGTGGCAACGATCAACGTCAATACAAGCACGATCGCGCAAGCGAGTGAGTCGGTCGTTCACAGGAAAACGTACTTGCTGGCGCTCTCCAGTTCGTACATCTCAGAAATGTGACGGACCGGCGTTCCGGCAGAAAACGCGTCAGCCGGGAAAGGCCGACACACGTTCAACGCGCTATCCTAACCCTTCTACAGCAGCTCGATCGCCCGGTGTTCTTTCGCCGAACGGTAGCAAGCATCAACCAGGGCCATCGTCTTGAGATTGTCGCTGCCGCCAAGGCTCGGCTCGGTGCCATTTTCCAAAGCCACCAGTAGCTCCGCCATCGGTCCGAGGAACGCATCGGGGAACCAGACCTCGTTCCAGCGGGGCTGTTGCCACTGGCCACTTTCAATCGTGGTGAAATCAATCGTACTGGGTGTTCGCTCGGGATAGCCGGGCCAACCAATGGTTCCACGCGCCATGCCTTCGGTTCCCTCGACACGCCAGCGGATCCCGATGTCCGAGGCGGCTCCTTCTCGAGCCGGACCGGCCCATACGTCATCACAGATCATGCAACGAAGACCGTCGGCATACTCCAAGATATAGAGTCCGATTCCATCGAGATGCGGAAACTTGGTTCGAGGGTCGGCTGTGAAGCTGGCAAACACCCGTGCCGGATCGCCGAACCAAAACCGCATCGTGTCGAGGTGATGAATCGACATGATCCGACAAGTCAGCCAGCCCTGTCGCTCCTGCCAAGGCATCCAGTGCGGGATCGCGCGCATGTCGATCGTTGCCAGTACCGGGCGTCCCAGTACCGGGCGTCCTGCGACGCGCTGCTCCAACAGCGACTTGCAGGCGCGAACCGATTGGTCGTAGCGCATGTTCTGGTTGACGCACAAGGTGATCCCGGCTTCGCCGCAGAGGTGAACAATTTCCCTCGCCTGCTGGGAATCACATCCCAGTGGTTTCTGCGCCAGCACGCCACGGAGATGAGGATGCTTGACCAATTCGCGAATCACTTCGAGCTGGCAATCGGGAGGAACCGCGACGTCGATCACCTGCAAGCGAGAGTCGGCTAGCAATTCCTGGTAGGTCGGGTAAACGGTGCCGATGGAGTGCCTGGCAGCGACGGCCGCAGCTTTCTCCGGATGCCGCGAGGCGATTGCCAGCGGCTGGATTCCTGCCGCACGATAGGCGACCAGCTGACAGTCCGCCATGATGAAACCACTGCCGATACAGCCGATGCCGATCGAAAGATCACGTGGCAACTCGGGGAGATAGTCCAGCTCGATCGCGGGTGAACTCATGCAGTCAACCGGCTAGGGGAGGTTTGCCAAAGTTGCCAAAAACGTGTCGTTTGCCAAAAAGGTGTCGGACACCTTTTCCGATTGCTAACTGGGCGGTAATGACTTTGCACTTGCATCCCGATTGGGATCGAGCCAGGAGACGTCGGACGCGTCATCCGCGAATCGCTTGATGCCAATCTGCTTGATGGCGGAATCCTCCAACCGATCAATCGGTGTGTAGCGCGGATGATGCGAATCCTTGTAGGGATCGTTCTTGCGGGCGTTGTAGCAACAGATCATCGACCATCGCGGTCGCTCGGAATTGTTGCGATCGCTGCGATGCAACAGATTGGAATGGAAGAACAGGACGTCGCCAGGATCCATCTCGACGTACACATGTTCCATCCGCTCGAGAATCGCCTGGACCCGCTCGGGGTCGGCACCAGCCTGGTCTCCGGCCAGTTGATGATCGATGCGACCGCAAAGATGGGAGCCTCTTACGACCTGCAGGCATCCGTTTTCTTTTGTCGCCGCATCCACCGCAATGAACGCGCTGACGAGGTTCGGCGTCAGGACTCCATTGCGATACCAATACCCGTAGTCCTGATGCCATGCCCAGGCGCCACCCACCCTGGCGTCTTTCATGATCATCTTGGAGTGGTAGTGGTACGGTTCGTCCCGGAGCAATTGCTCGGCAGCCGAGACCATCCGATTGCAGCGAGCGAACGCGCCGTAAATCCCCTCGCCCGGATGATTCCAGAGTGAAAGCCGCACCGTTCCGCCCTCCCCGTCTTTCCGACCAAAGGAGTGACTGTCGAGTTGCTTGTCCTCTTTCGCACTACGGCGCAACAGTTCAATCTCTTCCCCATCAAAGAGCCCCTTGAGGAGTAGGAAGCCCGCTTCGTCGTATTCCCGAATTTGTTCACTGCTTAACGGCATGGTCATCACTTGATTGAACCGACCTTCAAAATGCTTGTTCTTGAATCGTAACTTGGCAGCGTTTGCAACGATGCCTTACTTCTTCCGGACGTAGGCGTAATAGGCGCCATGGGTCTCACCGTCGGCCGATTCAAACAAGGCCGTCATCTTTGTCCTCCCGGACGGCAAAGCAATGTCAAACACGACTTCCTTGTCCCCCGCACGCACAGCCTGCTCGACAGTCAAGTCGCCGATACTCAGGGTTGCCTTGGTCGGATTGATCCGCTTGCCTGGCGTCTCTCGGTAAGCTTTGACGCCTGGCACCGGCGCCCCGGGGGGCAACTGGTGCATCGATCCCCGCATCCGCCTCTTCCGGCCAACGTCGCAGCCGAACCTCGTAATCGCCCGCCTCGTAAACCAACACGTTCCAGAAACCGGTATTCGCATTCCCCGGTCATCGCGCTTCGGATGTGCGACTGGTTCCAGGGCGTGGAACCGGTGGTGATCCAATCGTGCGACGTCAGTCTGGCTGGATTGTCCGCGGGATGGCCCAAGTAGATTGCGGTGGCATCCGCAAAGGTCGGTTCCAGTTCCGCCCACCAGGCTTCATAGAAATCGGTCAGCCGCTTGACCACATCGGGATGTTGGCCGGCAACGTCTCGTTTCTGTCCTGGATCCGCCTTGATGTCGTACAGCTCCTTGCCGTTGTTCAAGCGCCAGCGGGTGGTCATCACGGCGCTGGACTTCCACTTGATCGGATCCTTCACTCGCTGCGAGTCGGTCACCAGGATGCGATCCGGCCAATCGCTGGGGACGCTGCCAGAGAGCAGCGGAACAATACTCCTGCCGTCGAACTTGACACCTTTGGGCGGTTGAATGTCACACAACTCAATCAGCGTCGGCAGCACGTCGACGTAAGCCGTGATCGGCTCCACGTCGTCGCCTCGCGTCATGCCCCCATTTGGCCAGTGCAGAAAGAAGGGAACGCGATGCCCGCCGTCGTATTCGCTCCCCTTCTTTCCTCGCATGCCGGCGTTGAAAACTGCGTCTCCCGAGGACGTGCCGTTGTCGGTCGTGAAGATGAAGATCGTGTTCTCGGTCAGCCCTTCTCGCTCCAGGAACGCCCGCAACTTGCCGACGTTGTCGTCGATGTTGGCGATCATGCCGTAGAAGTTCGCCAGGTTCACGTTCTGATCCTGATAGGGCTTGCTGAACTCCACCGGCGAATGCATCGGCCCGTGCGGCGCGTTGGTGGCGATGTAGGCAAGAAACGGCTTGTCCTGTTCCTTCTGTGCTCTTGATGAAGCGTTTGGCGTAGTCGAAGAACACGTCGGTGCAAAAGCCTTCGACTGCTTCTGGCTTGCCCGTTGTGCCAGTAGCTGCCGTCGAAGTAGGCGTTGTCCCAGTAATCGGGTGTCTGCCCGACGCCGCCGCCGCCGTGACGCATCACTTCGCTGTAGCCGCGATCCTCCGGTCGGTAGGGATAGTTGTCGCCAAGGTGCCACTTGCCGAACATGCCGGTCGCGTAGCCATTGTCCTGGAAGACCTGGCCCATCGTGACTTCGTTCTCGCGGAGCATCGACCGCCCCATGATCGTGTGCCAAACGCCGGTCCGGTTCGTCCAGTGACCGGTCAGAAACGCAGATCGGGTCGGCGAACAGGTCGGGGCGACGTGGTAATCCTTCAAGCGGACCGCTTCGGCGTAAAGCTTGTCGATTTCCGGTGTCTTCAGGATCGGATTGCCGTGACAGGAAAGGTCGCCGTACCCCTGGTCGTCGGTGATCACGATCACCACATTCGGTTTGTCCGCCGCACTGGCTCGATTGGCCCCGAACAGGCAAATCAACAGGCAGCAAACGATCAACCCACACCAAATCAGCCTGTTTTCTCTCAGCTCGCACCAGTTCTGCCACGGTTTCCAAGTTCTTCCGCGAGATTAGCCTGCCCAGGACGACCGTGGACCAGTTGGACCGGTCATTGTAGAAGATTGCGCCATGAAGCGGTTTCACCCCAGGCGTCTTGCGATCCGTTTTTCGCGGGGTTATCGCCGCGATATACTGGCGGTAAACTCATGAACAACGCGAAATCGGTCTACCTCCGGGAGAGTCGTGCAACTCGCGTTCAACGAATCACTGAAGAGCTGAGCGACCTCCTTCGGGGGGTCGCGGTCAAGATCAACCTTTCAGAGAGTCACTCTTAATGAAATCGAATTACGACTGCGTGGTCATCGGCGGCGGACCGGCCGGATGCTCCGCCGCGACGATTGTGGCCGATGCCGGCTTTGACACGTTATTGATCGAACGTGAGGCGATTCCACGATTTCACGTCGGCGAATCGCTGATGCCGGAAACCTTCTGGGCCCTGGAACGACTGGGAGTCAACGAGCGGCTGCGGGCCAACCGGTGGCAGATCAAGAAGAGCGTCCAGTTCGTGACGCACAAGGGAACCGAATCCGAGCCATTCTTCTTTCGGCAGCATGACGATCGCGATTGCAGCGACACGTGGCAGGTCGAGCGCAGTGAGTTCGACAAGATGCTGTTCGACCGTGCGGCCGAAGTTGGAGCCGACACGCATGACCAAACCCGTCTGATCGACGTTCGCTTCGACGACCAGGGACGAACCAGCGGCGTCGTCGTCCGCGATCGTGACGGAGTGGATCACGAAATCGAGCTGCCGCGTCGTGATCGACGGGACCGGCCAGCAATCCTTCATCGCCAACAAACTGGGACTGAAGGAGGTCGATCCGCACCTGAAGAAGGCTGCGATTTGGACGTACTACAAAGACGCGGTGCGTGGTGAGGGGGACAACGAAGGCGCCACAATCATCATGAACACCGAGGACAAGCAATGCTGGTTCTGGTTCATTCCTCTTTCGCGAGGAATCACAAGTATCGGATGCGTCGGCGACAGCTCGTACCTGCTCAAGGGTCGTGGAACGCCTGAATCGGTGTTCATGGAGGAGCTCGAGCGTTGTCCGGGCTTAACGCCAAGACTGAAGAACGCGACGCAGCTCGGCGAGATTCGAGTCGCCAAAGAGTTCTCCTACATGACCAAGCAAAGTGCCGGCGATGGCTGGGTCCTGGTCGGCGACGCGTTAGGCTTCATCGATCCGGTCTACTCCTCGGGAGTCTACTTTGCCCTGGAGATGGGCGTTCGGGCTGGTGATGCGGTCGTCGCCGGTTTGCAAAAGAATGATGTCAGTGCTGCTCAGCTCGGCGACTGGATCCCAGCGTTCAAAGAAGGAGTCGGCTGGATCCGCAAACTGGTCCACGCCTTCTACACCAAAGAATTCAGCATCGGCCGATTCATGAAGGAGCACCCCGAGCATCGCGGCAACGTCACGAATCTGTTGATCGGCCGAATCTTCGATTCAGGAGCCGGCCAAGTGTTCGACGACATGGATGACTCGATCAAGAAGGCCCGCATGGAAGCCGTCGAGGTAGCTCGGCACGCCGCTCCAGCTCCCTTTTTGAAGAGACCGATCAGGAACAGCAGGATAATTGCACCGATCGTGCCACCGGCGATCTCATTCAGAATCGGTGAACTGAGCAGATTGAAGTTACCGAACAGAAAGCCGAAGACCAATGCGCCAACGATTCCCACGATCATGTTGCCGATCAGGCCGAATCCATGACCCTTCACGATTTGACCAGCCAGGAACCCGGCGATTGCACCAATCACCAATGCGATCAGTAAACCAGTGATGTTCACGTTGCAACCTCCAAGAAAGGACTCAACCGACGTTGTCTAAGTGGAATACCAGCAACGTCAGTCTACCAATTCCCCAGGCAAGTTGACAAAAAACACCGAAAACTCTGCTGACAAATTGTGTCCTCTGAACGGTTTGTTTTGACGACGCTATTCGATCGGATACAATCCTGGCTTCCGCTGCGTTCGCCGCAGAAGTCTCTGTGGCGGGCCGACTTGCTCAACAGTCCTCGTTTGGGATGGGGATCCGGTGTCTCGACCGAGTGGTGTTCTAGCGTTGTTTCTTCTGCTTGCCCTGGCAACAGGGAGTGCGGTCGACGGTGACTCCCGCAAAGGCTCGGTCCTTTATCGAAGCCTCATCGGCCGCAGTGAAACGGTTCGCTTCCGAGCGTTCAATCGAATCGGTACCGATCCGGCCGCGCGACGAGCTGCGTTGGACGATCTGGTTGCGGCCGCCCAATTCCAAGTCGAAGAAACGCCACCCGACAAATTGGTCAGACCGAGCACGGTCGCGCTGATCAACTTGATCGGTGAGATCGACGCACCCGAATCGGAAGCCTTGCTCACCGACTTGCTCGCTGCTCCGCACCTTGGCATCGCAATGGTGAGCGCCGATGTGCTTGGTCGCAACAAGTTCTATGGCGCGATTGACGCGTTGAAGAAGCAGTCCGATCGACCCGAATATCAATCGATGTATGCATTTCGCTTCAACCTGGTCAGGGCGCTGGCGCAGATGGAGCATCCCGATGCGATCGAGTTTCTGGATGTACTGCGAGGCTCGCTTGACGGTCAGCTTCGTCATCACGTCGACAAAATCCTGGAAGAGGTCACGGTTGACCACTTCCATGGTGACCAGAAACGCTATGCGGCGTTCCGTGATCCCAAACCGAAGGAAAAGGAAGAAGCCCAGCGAGACAGCATTTTCAAGGCGGCGAATTACGAGCCCGAATCGTTGCAGCGGATGCGATTACAACCGCAGCAGTACTATGGGATCGACATCAACGCGCAACGGCTGATGTTCATCATCGACCACTCGGGCAGCATGAAGGATTACTGGGGCGGGATGACTCGGCTCGATCGCGCCAAGGCGGAGCTCACCCGCGCGATCACGGAACTGCCCGGTGAGGCGGAATTTGCCATCGTCTTTTACCACACCAGCGTGCGCTACTGGCGAAACGAGTTGGTGCCGGCAACCGAAGAGAACAAGCGAGAGGCGATCAGCTTCATCCGCCGTCTCGGTTACGGAGACAAAACGAATACCTACGGGGCGCTGCGTTTTTCTCTGGAATTTGACGACCAGCTGGAGGCCGTGTTCCTATTGACCGACGGCAGGCCTACGATTGGCGAAATCGTCGTCGAAGCCAGCGATCGTCACCGACATTCTCCATCGCAATCGTTTTCGACATTTGAATTTCAACACCATTGGAATCGCAGTCGACGGTTCCACCCGCGCCTTCCTCCAGCAACTTGCGGCGCAATCCAGTGGTGAATTTCGGGAAGCATGTAAGCGAAGCGTCCAAAACGTTTACAATGAGTTTCGAGCGTCCATTGGTCAGGCGACTTGTCCTGGCCCCGACGATCGGTTCCTCTCAAAGGCGGGTTTCGCAATGTCCATCATCCAGCGGCGACAATTTCTGGCAGCCACCGCCGGCGGCCTCGGTCTGAGCAGCATCCTCCAGGCACTTGGGCCACTCTCGGCCGAGGAAGTGCAAGTCGATCAGGGCATCGCTCGCTTCACCGACGACATCGAACCGCTGGTGCAGTTCCTCGAACAGACGCCGAGAGAAAGCGTCATCGAGCAAACGGCGATCAAAGTCAAGGACGGACTGTCTTACCGGCAACTGCTGGCGGCGCTGCTCTTGGCGGGCGTGCGCAACGTTCAACCTCGACCGTCGGTTGGCTTCAAATTCCATGCCGTCCTCGTCGTCAACTCAGCCCACCTGGCCAGCATCAGTGGCAGTGACGAAGATCGCTGGCTGCCCATTTTCTGGGCCATCGACAACTTCAAGAGTTCGCAGGCTCGCGACGTGCAGGAAGGGAATTGGACGTTGCCAGCGGTCGATGAGTCGGCGGTGCCACCAGCACACCGGGCTACCGCCGCGTTGACCGATGCGCTCGACAATTGGAACGAAGAAGCGGCCGATGTCGCCATCACCGGTATGGTGCGCCATTTCGGTGCTGACCACGTGTTCGACCAACTGGCCCGATACGCCGCGACGAGACTTCCGCAGCATCGGCCACAAGGTGATCTACCTCAGCAACGGGTTTCGGACGCTGCAGACGATCGGCTGGGACTATGCCGAACCGGTCCTGCGGAGCCTGGTTTATGCGATGCTCAATCACGAAGGCGAACCGAACCCAGCCCAAAGCGATTTGGATGCCGATCGCGCGGGGCGTCTGAACTGGGAACTTCGCAGCAAGATCTCCGATGATTGGCGGGCGAGGCAAAACGGACGACGGCGCAACACGGGAGTTCGTGCGAGCCCTGCACGAATGCTCACCGCAGGAAGCCAGTGAAATGGTCGTTGGGCTTCTCAATGGTGGCACCAGCGTGCAATCTCTTTGGGATGGGATGTTCTGCGGCCGCCGCCGAGATTTCGATGCGGCAGCGCGGCATTGTCGCGATTCATGCCGTGACCACGACCAATGCCATCCATCACGCGTTTCGCACGACGGCGGACGATGCAACGCGACAATTCCTGCTGCTGCAGAACGCGGCTTTCCTTCCAATGTTTCGCCAGGCCGCGAAGGATCGCGGCGACCTCGCCGATCGCCGAATCGATGAACTTCGCATCGGGGGACGGAAAGGGCGACGCCAGCGTGCCAGCGATCTTCGAGACGCTCGGTAGCAATCGAGAGAAGGCATCGACGATGCTGTATCAGTACTTGTCGGGTGGAGGTGACCCGCAATCGATCGTGGATCACGCGCGACGATTGGTGTTCCTCAAAGGAAACGATTCGCACGATTACAAGTTCAGCTCCGCGGCGCTGGAAGATTACCGCGGGTTGTCCCGTCCTTGGCGCGACCGCTTCCTGGCCGCCTCGTCGTATCAATTGCGCAGTGAGGGCGAACCGACGCGGGAGTTGGTGAAGCGCATCCAGGATGCGGTCACGGCGTGAGTACTGTAAGGCCAGCCTCTCCGAGGCTGTGCTGTCTTTCTAGTCACCGATCACTCGCCGACGATCGTAGCGTCGGACTTGCGCTGGCGTTCGGCGGAGCGAACGGCGACGATCTTAATGCAGTCCATGTTGAAAAATCCACGGCTTCTCGGAGGCTGTGCTGTCCGAGCCTCGGAGAGGTTGTGAAGATATTGGGCTTGCTACTGTAGGTCCGCCTTTCCAAGGCGGACACCCGCAGCTTTGCTGCGTTTCGTGCGAGTCTCGGAGAGACTCGCCTACAGTAATGCACCGCGGTTCCATTTGTTCACAGCCTCGGAGAGTCTCGGCTACGGTACGGCTACGGCGTTTCCCAGCGTCCGCTGTGCGCGGAACGGTACATCGCTTCTTGTACGGCGATGCTCTTGAGATACTCGGTCCCGCTGGTCTCGAACTCCTGGCCGCTCCGCAGGCAGTCGACGAAATGTTGCTGTGTGGCCATCACGCAGTCTCCGGCAAAGCCATTGGTCGGTCGATCATAGACGTGATCCAATTCCTGCTCGCCCAAGTCGCTGAGTCGTTAAACGGCCGTCATCGTACAGTCGAATCGAACCGCCGCTCGCTTCGACGAGCAACTCACCGAACGTGTAACGCGGATTGTCGGCGGTCGACTCGTTGTAACGGTTGGCATCATAGAGCCCGATTCCGGAATCACAGAACTCCAGCACCGATAGCGCCGTATCTTCACCGGCAATCACCGGGTTCAACTTGCGAAGTAGACACCAGACCCGACTGATCTCGCCAGCCAGGTAGCGAAAGGTATCGATGGTATGGATACCCGCTTCGTAGACCAGGAATCGCTCCATCGTTTGAAAGTAGGGCTGTCGTGCCAGGTACGCGTCATCGCCCCATCCATCCCCAGCTCGATTACGAAACGTGATCGTGTGGAGTTGGTCGCCAATCACTCCATCATTGATCAGACGCTTGATCTCGCGGTACCAAGGCTGGAAGCGAAAATTTTCGTGCACCATCAGGCGGACGCCTGCCGCAGCGACCGTATCAACCAGGCGATGCGACTCGTCGAAACTGGGGGCCAATGGTTTCTGGCAAATCATTGAGATCCCGCGTTCGGCAATCTCTTTGCAAATCGGCAGATGCGTCTCAGGACGAGTGATGACGTCGACGAAATCGACCTCGACGGCGTCCAGCATCTCGCGAAAATCGCTTGACGCCTTGGTGATGCCGTAGCGCGATGCCGCGGACTCAGCCTTGCTCTCGTCCTGATCACAGCAGGCAACGATCTCGACACCGTCCATCCGCGACCAGGCGTCGTAGTGAAACTGGCTGAAATAGCCAGCACCGATCACTGCCCCTTTTAATTTGTTCATGCGTTTCATCCTGGCACCAAGACGAGAATTCCTGCGAGTGAAGTCAATGCGAGCCCACAGCGCAAAGACTGGAAGGCTCGCGCCGTGCCGCTAGAAATTCTAGCGGCTGATAGGGATCACGGAGTCCGAAAGGGTTCGCTGAGGACAACCGCGACGATCAGGTCTCGTACCCGATACTCATCGGCAGTCGCAGCCAGGATGGAATCAACGTGAGGGCGATCGGTCGGCTCGACGTGCCTTCCAATCCCGTAGGCCAACAGCTTCTTGATCACCGATGCGGCGAATAGGTCCGTCTGATCCAGCATGACTGCTTTCAAGCCTTCGACGTCTTCGAACGTCTTACCACCAGGCAATTCGCCTGACGAGTCAATTTTGGCACCTTTGGAATAGGCATCACGCCAGCGGCCGATTGGGTCAAAGTTTTCAAGCGCAAATCCGAGTGGATCGATCTTGCGGTGACAATCGTAGCAGCTCGCGACGCTGCGATGCTTGTCAAGCTGCTGGCGAATCGTCGTGGCACCGCGCACGTCGGGGTCAAGTGGTTCGACATCAGGCGGAGGCGGACTTGGCGGCGTGCCCAGCAGGTTCTCCAGTAGCCAGACGCCTCGCACGACCGGTGACGTGTCGATTCCGTTGGCGGTCAGCGTCAGCACGCTGGCCTGGCCGAGCAAGCCACCGCGGCGGCGATCGCTGAGGGCAACCTTTTCGAACTGATAGCCGCTCGGCGGATCGATGCCGTAGTGTCGGGCCAGCTGCTTGTTGACGAAGGTAAAGTCCGAATCGAGAAAATGCCGCACTCCCAAATTCTGGTCAATCAAATAGCGAGTGAACAGGAATGTCTCGCGTCGCATCGCGCTGTCGAGATCGTAATGGTAGAAATCGTTGAACGTGTCCCGATCTGGTGGCGTCGCACCTAACTCACGCATCCCCAGCCAGCTGCCAAGAAATCCATCGATCAGCGCGTCTGATTTTGGATCGGCCAACATTCTCAGCACTTGCTCCCTCAGCACTTCGTCTCGCGCCAATTCTCCCGTCGAGGCCAACTGCGTGAGTTGCTCGTCCGGCAGCGAAGACCAAAGAAAGTAAGACAGTCGCGTGGCGAGGGCGTAAGGCGACAACTCGCCATCACCGGGCTCTTCCAAGTACAAGAAATGGGGCGAGCAAAGCACCGCCTGGAGCCCATCGCCATAAGCCTGAAGCGGCGTGCGGCCCGTTTGCCGCCGAGACTCGATCACGCCCATGACGCGATCGACTTCCTCGTCGGTAGCTGGTCGACGATAGGCCAGGGAGGCAAATCGACGAATGTGCAAACGCAGCGTGTCGTCGTTCCACTGCGCGACTTGTTGAGGACCGGTCGTGTCTTCGCCCAACAAGACCCGCTGGCTTGGGGTCGGCCAAGTTTCGAAAATCGGTCCTTCGATCTCAACTTCGTGCACGTGAATTTGTGGGAGTTTGCCAAACTTGATTGCGTTGAATCGCGCGCTGACGATTCCCTTCTCGCTTCCCTTGGGGAATTGGTCCGGGTATTTACGGATCAGCCTCGCCCAGAGATTGCGAGCATCCATCAAGCCGTTTCGAAAGGTGAAACGCGGGGTATAACCGGCATCGAGCCAGACTCGCACGGTGTACCACTTGGCCTCGTCCGCCAATTCCAGTTCCGCGAGCAACGGTTCGATCGGCTGAGGCAAATGCAGACTCCCTGCCAAGTGATCGCCGGCCACGATCCCTAGTCGCAATGGTTCGCTCGGATCGGTTCCCAAGAACTTCGGATCGTAAGGATTCAGTCGATTGACCGCTTCGGCCAGAACGCGAATCTCATAAACGCCGTCAATCGGAACCCCCTCGGCAAAGGCATGAATCGGCGCGTAGGCACCTTCGTGCTTATCGGCTCCGACGACATCGTAGAGGGTCAAGTGTTTGAACTGGGTTGTCTTGCGATGGACTTGATCGATCTCTGGTTGTTGATCGAAACCATCGCGAAAGACCCAAGTTCGTGGATCCGGCCGTTCGGTCGGGCCCAATGCTTTGGTGATTACCTGTTCAGCGGCTTCCAAATAGCGTGCCAACAAATGCCCGGAGGTGACCAGGGTTTCGCCGACATTGTCAAGGTTTTCGGTCGTTTGATCCCTTGGAAACCTGGTCGTCGGATCAAACATGGTCATGTTCAAACGCAACAGATCGCGCACCGTGTCGCGGTATTCTCGCGCGTTGATTCGGCGCAGCACGGTTTGGCCGCCCGAACCCTTGCGTGCCTGGTGATAGCGATCGAGCTGAGCGCTCAACCACTCGACGACTTCCCGCCGCGTTTCGACGGATGGCTGCTCCGCGTCTTCGGGCGGCATTTCACCGAGATTCAGTTGGTCGACGATGTCCTGGTAGTCGACCAGCACGTCGTCATCTTGAATCCCCGCTGGCAGCACATCGAAGCGACGATCTCCCTTCTGCTCATCCGCTCCATGGCAATCAGCGCAAAACCTCTGCAGGAACGGGGCGACCTTCTGCTCAAAAAGGGATTGATCGGTCGTCGCCTGTTGTGATTCGGCGGGGTCCGAGGCCGAGACGATGCATGAAAACAGCGGGAGTGCCATGCATGCAAGCACGATGACTCGCCCGCGATTGCCGGCAACACTCATCACGCTAGCTCCAAACCGCGAAGCGTTCCGGAACTGGTGCCGAAGAAATCGGTCTCCAAGCCAAAACGCTGCAACATCGATACGTACAGGTTGCACAGCGGAACTCGGCCTCGCGATTCGACCGGATAGCTTCGATGTTCACCATGTCGGAAGCCGCCTCCCGCAAGCAGCACCGGCAGATCCTGATTGGTATGCGAGTTAGCATTCCCCATACCGCTGCCGAACAGGGCCATGGTGCTGTCCAGCAACGTCAGGTCGCTCTCGTCCTGTCGAATGGATTTCAACTTACCCAGGAACCTTGCGAATTGCTCGACCTGGTATCGTTCAATCTGTACCAGCAGATCGATACTTTCCTGGACTTGGCCATGGTGGGAAAGACTGTGATAGCCCTTGCGAATTCCCAGGTCGGAAGCGGCAAACGACCCTCCAACCTCCAGCGTCGCCACTCGGGTTGAATCCGTTTGCAACGCCAATGCGATCAGATCGTAGATCTTGGGAAGGTCGCGTGTCAGACCTTCGTCGCGGGGCTCATCGATGGTTGGCCGTGGCTTGGGGATGTCTTGCCACTGCCGCTGTAAATCGAGTCGCAGTTCGACATCGCGCACCGAGGAAAGATACTCATCGAGTTTACGGTTATCGCTCTTGTTCAATCGTCGTCCAAGCGATTTCGCGTCACCAAGCACCGAATCGAGAATCGATCCCTGCAATTCGATCCGATCGGTCGCAGCCCGCTTCGCGCTGGCGTCGTCATTGAGAAACAGCATGCGAAACAATTCGCGAGGTCCGCCGATCGGAGGCACTCGCGTTCCCGTGCGGGTCCAACTCATTCGGCAGCCGCCATGCAGACCGCTTTCCGAGCCGACCGTCAACGAGGGAAAACGGGTCTGCGAACCCACATGTTCGGCCGCCCGTTGATCCAAACTGATCCCGCCTTCAGGCAATGCTCGGGCCTCGGCAGCCTTGACCCCGGTCAGGAAGGTGTGCACCGCAAAGTGGCCTCCCTTGAGTCCGTGATCCAAATGGGAAAAGAGGGTGAAATCCTTTCGGTGCTCGGCTAGCGGTTGGAGTAGCTGCGTCAGCTCGTAATCGCGTCCTTCCGCTTGCGGCCAAAACGCTCCCGGGTACATGCCGAATTCGTTACCAACGCAGACCATGCGCGTGGGAGTCTGCGCCGTCGATTCCGAGGCCGAAGCGTTCGCGAGTGATCGCATCGACGGGAGGGCAATCGCAACACCGGAGGCCTTGAGGAACAGACGACGGGCCGGGTCAGGGTTTTTCATTTCGCGGTCTGCTCAGAGGTGAGAGCTGGCTTCTCAGAGTGAGAGGGGTGGGCTTCTTAGTTTATCCAGCTTTGCCCCAGCCTGAAAGCGACAAACGAATGGGAGTCGGCAATCATCTTGAGGCCCAGACGGCAAGTAGGGCTGGCGACCGGCCGCGGGACGAACCAATGCAGGACCGGGTAGCGACTGGTTCACTTCGTCTGGTCGCTCTAAACTGAAAAGGGTCCAAGGGTTCTTGGCAGCCTTTCTCGTTGAACCGGTAGCCGCAGGCATCGCCCCTGTGCGAACCGAACCCAAGGACGCGACGCCTGCGGCTACCGGTTCAACGAAGAAGCCAATGACCCGAGTCGTGTCTCTCCGAGGCTCGGGCCAAACGTGCCTATTTGTCGCTCGTTTCGATCGCGGGGAGGGAGAAGAAGACGATGAGTGATGTAGCAGCCCCCGCACAAGACCTGTTTCAGACCCTTCGCTCGCTCGCGTTCTTTCGGGGCATGAGTGACGCGGAACTTGGGTCGCTGGCAAAACTCGCCAAGCTCGTGGAGTTTCCGGCCGGCACCGTGATCTTCAGTGAATGTGAACCGGCGACGCACGCCTATTTGATCGTGACCGGAAGTGTCCTCCTGGAGATCTGTGGTCCCGATAAGTGCACCACGATCTTGACCATCGGACCGGGCGAGTTGCTCGGCTGGTCAACGATGCTGGGAGCGTCCCGGCTGACCGCCACGGCTCGCTGCCAAGAGGCGACGCGGGCGATTGAGCTGGTCGGTGCCGAGGTGATCGCGCTCTGCGAGACCGACCCCGCTATCGGCTACCAGCTGATGAAATGCATCGCCCACACGCTCTCCGGACGCCTGACCGCAACTCGCCTACAACTGCTCGACCTGTTTCGGGGATAGGAAAAGAGAGTGGCGAGGAGCGAGCGGCGAGTGGCGAGAAAGAGAAGAAACGCGATAGGAACTGGTTTCCGCCGCTCGCTTCTCGTTTCTCGTTTCTCGTTTCTCGTTTCGCTCGTTTCTCGTTTCTCGTTTCTCGTTTCTCGTTTCTCGTTTCTCGTTTCGCCCCAATAAATCGAGACGTTTCACCAACTCGATAGCCTGCTAGTTAGACTGGATCGACTTTTGGCTCCGCGACCGACGGCGCGGGCGTAATGCTTCAATGAAACGTGGGTGCTATGAATACTCTTGGCTCGGTGGCCCGCACCGCCATTTCACTGTTGATTGTGGGAGGGGGAGCCCTGGGGGTTTACCTGATGGGAACCCCCGAGGTAGCGACGAGACCGCCCAGCCGGGGCCGCGCAAATGGTGCGAACTGCGTTGGCCGAGGATCACGGAGAAGGGATCCGTTTCGAAGTTGATGGTGTGGTCGTCCCGTTTCGTCAAATTGACATCGCCGCGCAGGTAAGCGGGCGGATCGAGTTCAAAGCTGAAAACTGTCGAAACGGTCGCTCGGTAAAACAGGGTGAGCTGCTGATTCGGGTCGAGCCGAACGACTACGAGTTGGAAGTGGTGCGACTGGAGGAGGAGTTGGAGCAAGCCGATGCGATGATCCGCGAGCTGGAGCTGGAAATCGTTACCACGGACAACCAGATTGAACTGACCACTCAGCAACTGGAGATTGACGCTCGTACACTGGAACGCAACGTTCGACTCTCTTCGACCAACGCCGCCTCGCAAACCGAGCTTGATACCGCGAGGCGTGCGGAACTGGCGACCCGCAATACGCTGCAAAGTCTCAAAGACAACCGCAACCTGCTGAATCAGCGACTCGTCCGTATGGACAGCGGGAAAGCACTCGTACAGGCCAACTTGGAAAAAGCTCAACTGTCGCTGCAGCGCACCGAGATCCGCGCACCGCTGGACGGGATCATCGTCAGCGAAATCGTTGAACAGGACGGATACATTCAGGCGGGCAATACCGTCATCACGCTACAGGACACCTCGCAACTTGACGTGACCTGTAAGTTGCACATGCGGCAAATGCATTGGCTCTGGCAGAGCATGACGCCGACGGCGAGCGGTGAGGCCCAAGCGGTCGATGCGGAGGGCGAAGTCTTGTCGATCGTCGAGGCTTACGAATTCCCCGAAACACCCGCCACGGTCATGTACCAACTCGGACCGGTTTCGTACCAGTGGCAGGGAGTCCTGGATCGTTACGACGGCGCTGGAATCGACAATCAAACGCGAATGATTCCCTGTCGTGTGCATGTCGACCATCCACGTGAAGTGATTGCTGTTGGCAATGACGACGTGACGACCGCGGGAGGCAAGCCACCGACGCTGATGACGGGAATGTTTGTCAAAGTTCAGATCCTTGCCAAACCACCCATCCCGCTTGTCCGGATTCCGCAGGAGGCCATTCAACCAGGCAACATGGTCTGGACGGTCGCCGATGGAAAGCTGCACCTCAAAGCAGCACGCGTCGCGACCTCGGGCCCCAACTACATTGTGGCTTACCAACAAACCGATGGCCTTCAAGCGGGCGACACGGTGGTGATTTCGCCTTTGGCAACGCCGTTCGAAGGACTGGAAGTGCAGGAGGCTGCGAAAAAATGAGAGGGCTTGTTCGATCTTCCATCGCCAATAGCTCCGCCTTGAACCTGTGCATGGTCGCGGTGCTGGCCGTCGGTTTTTACTGCATGCGTTCGTTGCATCGTGAGTCGTTTCCCGAGTTCGACCTCGACCGCATTCTGATCACCGTTCCCTATCCGGGCGCCGCGCCGCAGGAGGTCGAAGAGGGGATCGGGCAAAAGATTGAAGAGGCGGTCCGCACGATTGAAGGGGTCAAGAAGGTCACCACCGTCGCCCAGGAAGGGTCCTGCAGCGTGGTCCTCGAGTTGATTCCGGGAGCCCGCTCGCCCGACCGCGTGCTCGATGAAGTGCGGTCGGAAGTGGATCGCATCCCCAGCTTTCCCCTCGAAGCGGAAGAGCACCAAATCAGTCTCGTTACCAATCGGCGTCCGTCGATCCGAGTCGGCGTCATCGGCCCGCCGGGCAGTGACGAATCGGGGGCCATCGACACGGAGGCGGAACTGAGATTGCGAGAGGTTGCCGAGCGTGTGCGGGAGGACCTGCTGTCGTTTCCCGAGGTCGCCCAGGTCGACTACATGGCTGCCCGCGACTATCAGATCGACATTGAAATTCCGGAGGACACGCTCCGATCTTATGGACTGACGCTGCGTCGTGCCGCCGAAATCATTCGTCGGGAGAATCGGGAGCTGCCCGCAGGGTCGATCCGCAGTCAGTCTCAAGAGGTGTTGCTGCGCGGCAACAATCGCCGGACCAGCGGGGCAGAGCTTGCCGAGCTGCCGCTGGTTGCCGAAGCCAGCGGTGCGGTGCTGACCGTGGGTGACTTGGGATCGGTGCGAGATGAATTCACCGACTCCACGGCACTGAATCTGATCAACGGCCAGCCGGCCATGGCGCTATCGGTACAGCGTAGTACTTCGCAAGACTTGTTCGCGATGATTGACGCGGTGAATGGATACGTGAAATCTGTCAATCTTCCGCCCGGGTACTCCCTGATGACTTGGAGCGACGAGTCGGTTGAGGTTCGAGGACGGCTGAACCTGCTGCTGCGCAACGGTTTGCAGGGACTGGTTATCGTTTTCATTCTGCTCATGTTGTTCCTCGATCCGAAGCTCGCTTTCTGGGTCGCCCTGGGAATTCCCTTTGCGCTGTTTGCGGCCGCTGCCTTTCTGTTCATCACGGGGCAAACGCTGAATCAAATCTCCATGTTTGCGTTTGTGATGGCGTTGGGGATCGTGGTCGACGACGCGATCGTGGTCGGCGAGAACGTGTTCGCCCATCGAAACATGGGCAAGTCCTACCTGCAGGCTGCGATCGACGGAACGGTCGAGGTGATTCCGTCCGTGATCACCGCCGTCATGACGACCGTGGTTGCTTTTGCTCCTTTGCTTTTCGTCAGTGGCACGATGGGGAAGTTCACGGCGGTGATGCCAGCGGCGATCATCGCGATGTTGCTCGCGTCATTGATTGAATGCGTCACGATTCTGCCGTGTCACCTCGCCCATGAAGATAGCCTGGCGTTTCGGGTGATTCGTTTTGTCTTCTACGCGTTCCGCTGGTTAATGATTCCCGCCATGTGGGCCAATCGAACGGCCAGCCGTGCGCTCGATTGGTATATCGATCGCATCTATCGGCCCACGCTGAATTTCTCTCTCAACAACCGCGTGATCGTGACGGCGGGTTGCATTGCCGCTTTGTTGTTGACCTTTGGACTGTGGCGATCGGGAACGATCAAGTTCAGCTTCTTTCCGCGCGTTGATGGAAACACACTCAATGCTTCGGTGATGTTCCCCGACGGCACGCCAGCCAGCGTGACGGCCGCCGCAACCAAACGGGTCGAGGACGCGTTCTGGACGGTAGCGGGAGAATACGAAAACGAAGGCAAGCCGATTGCGAAGAATTCATTTCGCGTGGTGGGAGCCCAGGTACAAGGTGGTGGTCCAGGCGGATCAGCATCGCCCTCCGGTGGCGGCAGCCACAAAGGAAGCGTCGAAATCGAACTGATCAAATCCGAGGAGCGAGGCGTTCCCAGCCAGGAAATCGTCGGCCGTTGGCGTGAAAAAGTGGGCCCGATCGCCGGTACCGAAGAGCTGACGTTGGGCACGCGTTCGTTCGGCCCGGGAGGGACGCCGATCGAGTTCAAGCTGCTCGGTGCCGCCGCCAACGTCGACGAACTTGAGGCCGCTGTCGAACGCAGCAAAGAGAAACTCGCGCAGTATCCCGGTCTCTTCGACATCAGCGATGACTCCGTCCCGGGAAAATGGGAATACCGTTTCCGGATCAAGCCGGAAGCCTTTGCCATGGGCGTTCGAACCGCCGATCTCGCCGAGACGGTCCGCGCCGCCTATTACGGCGAAGAAGTGATGCGGGTCCAACGCGGACGGCACGAAGTCAAAATCATGGTCACCTACCCGCGTGAGGATCGTCGACTGCTGTCCAACTTTGACGAAATCCGCGTGCGGTTGGATGACGGTGTCGAACGACCGATCACGGAGTTGGCGGAAATCGATATTGTCCGCAGCTACTCAGAAATCAATCGAATCGATCAATCCAGATCGATCACCGTGTCGTCGGACCTCGACGAGAACGTCGCCAACGCCGCTGAAATCGTCGCAGATCTCCAGGCCAACTTCGTCCCACAACTGCAGGAAGAATTTCCCAACGTGCGCGTCCGATGGGAGGGCCAGCAGGAACAGCGCGCCGAATCGCTCGGCAGTCTCGCGTCCGGGTTCATTGTCGCTCTCCTGTTGATGTTCGTGCTCTTGGCGATTGAATTCAAGTCCGCCGTTCAACCCGCACTGGTGATGTTGATCATTCCGTTCGGCATGCTGGGCGCCGTGGTGGGTCACTTGATCATGGGAATCCCGCTGACCCTGTTCAGCATGTACGGTATCGTGGCACTGACCGGGATCGTCGTGAATGACTCGATCGTGCTGATTGACTTCATCAACTCGCGCGTACGTGGTGGCGTCCCGATTGACGAAGCCCTGCACGAATCAGGGGTGCGTCGATTCCGACCAGTGATGCTGACCACCATCACCACGATTGGTGGACTGATTCCGATCCTGCTGGAAACCTCGATCCAAGCTCAGATCCTGATTCCGATGGCAACCAGCATCGCCTTCGGAGAATTGTTTGCGACGATCGTCGTGCTCTACCTCGTCCCGGTAACCTACTCGCTCTACTGGAGCGCTGGAGGACGACTTGGCATCGACTCGGATTTCGCTGAAGAGTTCGCCGCCGATTCTTACCCCGAACCTTCGATCCCGGAGCCTGCCATCAGCGGACAAAGGCTCGGACTTGACGGGGCTTGAGCGACTTCAGAATCGGCCGATTCGGTCATGGAAGGGCGGAATCGGCAGAATGAGGTGCGACCGCAGCGGGCCGTCAGCGACTAAACCCGGACCGGTTGGGCTACCGCAACCGCTCTTGCACTTTGACGCGACCATTCCCAGACACCAAACAGGATCACGCTAAACGCTAGATCACCTGCCACGGTGTAGCCGAAAAACGGAATCGCGTTGGTATAGCAGGCCAACAAGCCTTCGCCCGTGATCGGATACCAACCACCAAGCCAAACACCAAAGTTGCTGATGACAAAGAACAGCGCAGAAGCGGCCAGCGCCCCAACGGGAACCCCCAGCAACAGTCTTGGGGCACGGCCCATCAGTCGCCCAACGGGAACGGCTGCCAAAGCGCCTGCATAAACAAACAGCATCGCCAGCGGTTGGTAGAATCCCATGCCCGGAATCCGGAAGAGTTGCCCGACCACGTCGCTGAGCAACAAAATCGCCAGCGGCACTAGGTAGGCACGACGCCCCGCCAAATAACATCCGGCAAACAACCCAATCGCGCCAACACAAGCAACGTTGGGGGGATGCGGCAGAAATCGGCTCGCGGCGGCAACAAGGATCAGCAGATAAAACATGGGGTTGAACCGTTTCGGGGGGGAACCTTCCGTTGATTTCCTACCCCCGATGTTCTAGCCGCTGGAACTGGTCAGGAAAAGACCGTCCGATTAGAGCATTTGCGCTTTTGCTGTAGGGCGGTCTCTCCGAGACCGACATTCCACGCGGCTTGGCCGAGAAAATCCGAGCCTCGGAAAGGGATCGGCGAAAAGGGGTTAGACACCGAAAATGCGAAGCAACCTTCGGGCCGTTCCGGTTGTTCGTGCCTGACCCCTTTTCGCCAGCAACCCTAAACTCGATGCCGACGCTGCACTAGGGGAATCCAATCATGACGCCCGACACGACCAGGGCTTCCATGATCATGGCTCGTCGATCGTAAGGCGGACGTTGCATCAGCGCCGGCGTGCAGGATCCTGACCGGTAATAGCCCAGCGTGTACTCACAGTCACACGGCTCGCTCACCGTCATCAGGTAGGGCAACATGGGGACGGTCAAAAAGAACCTCGCCCCGCTGGCTAGCGGTTGGCAGTGTCCGAAACACTCCTGGCCGTGTCGCTCCAACATCCGGTCCTCGAAGTAGCGAGGATTGGAGAAGGTATTGGCGGCTTCCCAGTTGCAAACGGTCCAATTCCAGGGAACGCCGCGTTCTGAGGCACTTTCGGGAAGCTGCATCGTGGGAGCGTCCTTTTCATCCAGATAGCTCATCGGTGCCTCACGATTCTCGGCAACCGTCAGGGTCGTTTCCGGAGCATCCAGCACTGGCAAGCGGAATCGCCCGTCGACCGCCACCGGGATCAATTCCTCGCGAATGCTTCGGCGTCGAAGCTGGTTTTCCTCCATCATCCCATCGAGCGCAGCCTCTTGGGCGTTGACCGCGACGGCCGCCGAACACGTTGCCAACAGCAGGCAAATTCGCATGATCCAATTTCGATCCGTCGATTTCATTTCATCATTCCATCCGTCGGTGCTACAAACGCTGTCCTTTGAATTCGACCTGATCGCCTCCCTGATCCGAATAGATTCCGCTGAGGCCGCACAATCGGTACAAGTTGACGAGCCGCACCATCGGGCGCACGGCGATACTTCACACGGTATGTTTCCAAGGGCGGACCAGTTCGCGAATGCCAAACGCAAATCCAATCGACACCAACCGTCCGGCAACCATGACCATGGAAAACATGACTCAGAACGACCTCGCGCGGGCAAAAGAAGACCGATGCGATTGATCCCTCGATTGTTCTTCTCGCTCGTGTTCTTGGGTCCGGCAATCTATTTCGCGTTGGACGGTGATGTGGTCACCGCAGCGGTTTGCCTGGCAGCCGGCTTGGCGGCGTTTGGCGGTTACCGTACGGGCGCCGCTTACATCGTTGCCATCGTCATCGCTGCGACTGCCGCAATCGCCTACGCCCCCACGATCGGCCTGGCCCAGGAATGGCGTTTCAGCCAGTGGCTCGGTACCACTGGTTTGACCAATCGGCTGCTGAGTGTGGGATTGGTCGGATTGCTGATCACCATGCTGATTGTGTTGATCGTCTCGCTGGTGATCAGTCGCTTTTTTGCCCGTCGTCCTGAGCTCGATTCTCTCAATCGCTGGCTTGGATTTGGCCTGGGAGCGGTCGAAGGGGTGGTGGCGATGCTGTTCTTCCTGGGTGGCATGTTGGTGATTGAGCCGATCGAGCTCCAACAGCGCGAGTTCCGCGACGCAGATGACGTGCGCGGACAAGCTGTCTCGCGATTCATTCTGCTCACCTCGGCATCCACACGTGATAGCCGCATCGGCCCCGCGATTGTCGCCTACAACCCGTTCACGCGCATCCCCTCGTTGAACAAGGTGGAAGAAATCCAGGAAAGCGTTCGCGTGCTCAGCGAGCCGTCACAGATTCAGCGTTTGCTGGAAGACCCCTCGATCAAGCAATTGCAGCAGCGGCCAGAGATACGCCGCGTCATGAGCGAATTGCAAAGCGATCCCGATTTGCAAGACATCCTCACCTCCGGCAATCCGATGAACCGCCAAACGGCGCTCACACTGATGAACCACCCAGCCGTGCTGGAGTTGCTCGACCAGCCGGGCTTCCTTGAAGAGGCGGCAAAAGTGATTCGCGACGACTACCGTACGTCAGTCTCTCCGAGACTGACAAGAATCCGAGCCTCGGAGAGGCTCGGCTACGGTAACATTCGAGGCTCGGCTACGGTAACATTCGAGGCTCGGCTACGGTAATGGAACCTGCTTGAGACTCTGCAGATACGCGATCAAGTCGATCACCTCTTGATCCTTCAAAGTCTGGATCGTCCCCTCCGGCATCATCGATACCGGGGCAATTTCACGCGACTCGATTTGAGACTTGGCGATCGTCACCGGCTGTTCTCGATCGGCCACACGCAATTTCAACTGGCGTTCGTTCTCTTCGGCTGGAATTCCTGAATAGATCCTGCCGTCATCGGTCAAGACGATATGCATTCTGTAGTCGTCTTGGATGATCGCGCTGGGAGTCAAAACATTGCCGAGCAAGTATTCCAGATTGGTGCGGTTCGCCCCGGTGATATCGGGACCCACGTTCCCGCCGTGACCATACATCTTGTGACATGCCGCGCAAGTCCGGTTGAAGATTGCCCGCCCATTGGCGGCGTTGCCACCGGCCACCGCGTCGGGTGTCAGAAGCGTGCGGTACTTCGTGAACATGGCTTCCTTGTCAGCGTCCAAGGCTTCGATCGGACCCCAGACATCGGCAAATCGATTACCCACCACGCGGCGCAGCAAGCGGGCAACGTACGCCGGCACATCTCGTTTGGGAACGTCACCGCGCTGAATCGCATCGGTCAACTCGGCACCGTAACCACTGCGAGACGCCAGCGTATGCACCACTTCCTGCTTGTCTTCCTCCGACAAACCGGCGTAACGTTTCAACAATTCCTTGGCCAGCGTTACGTCGTCGAACGACGAGACCGCGCGAATCGCATCGCGTCGAAGTTCATCGTCGTCGAGCAGTTCCAACAGATACGATCGCAGTTCGTCGCGGCGGCGCCCGGCCAGTCCCTGCAACGCAGTGCGGCGATCCTCCGCCGCGGCAGACGAATCCTTCAGCGTCGCCAGCATCGCCTCCGCAGCAACGCTGTCCCCAAACTGCTGCGACAATTGCAACGCGATCCTCGCGGTTTCTCCGCCTGAGACGCGGAGTCGAGGATAGAGTTCCGACCAACCGACCGGTGATTTCAAGTCGTAACGACCTTCGACGGCATCACGGAATCCGAGCAGCAAATTCTCAGTCGCGACAGGTTCAGCTCCGCGAATGCCCGCCATCAATGCTTCGAATTCCTGTCCATCGGTAAGTCGCCGGGCAACGAATCGCGTCAACATCGGGATCTTGCTCTGCTGAGCCAGGCTCACCGCCCGAGCGGGATCATCGATCACCATCGGCTCGAGAGCAAACCAAATCATCTTCGGCAAATTGTGGTCCTCGGCATCTTCGCCATGTCCAGCGAGGGACTCCAGCACGCCCCACCTGACGCCAGCCTTGTCACTGCCCGCTAATCGCTGAACCGCTGCCGCCAAGTACAAACGGACCACCGCCGAATCATCCGACTGAGCCATCGCCTCGAATCGTTCCATGGCTTCCGCTGGTGGATCGTTGTCCTCGCACAGAAGCTGAATCGACCAGGCCCGAACATATGCGTCGTCATCTTCCAGCAGGCTCAATAGCTCCTGCGGGCTCAATTGCCCAGTGACGTGCAAAGCCCACAGCGCGCGAAGACGCAGATCCGCTGATTGTCCCGGCGCCAGTAATCCACGGAGCGACTTGACGGCATCACCATCGAGCTGTCGGGCTGCCGCACGCTCCTGCAGAATCGTTCGCGATTGCGCGCATGCCATGCACTGTCGACACGTTGCATCTGAGCCAATGCCAGATCCTCAAGGCCCGTGAGGTCCGCATAGCGATTAGCAAAGTCTTTGGCCGCCGATTGTTTGGCAGTGAACCGGAAAATCCTGCCGGTATCCTTATTCAACACGTCCTTGCCACAGATGTCTGCGTCATGCCAATCGAGCGCGTACACCGCGCCTTCCGGACCGATTTCGATGCTGAATCCGATCCACTGCGCGTTGTTGGCGAGTGCAAAATCGTCGCCATGAACACCGACAAACCCGCTTCCTTTGGGCTGGAGAATATCGGTCAGGACCGCATGCTCATGAATGTTTGCCATGAAAATGCGTCCCCGGTATTGCTCCGGAAAGGCATCCGACAAATAGACCCGCGCCCCACCGTGCGCCGAGCGATGGCGATGGTCGGCGATCGTTCGAATGTCGCTGTACACGAACGGATTGAAATGGCTGCCGCCTTGGCGATGGTAAATGCCTCCAGGAATCACATGCCACAGATGTGGGATCACGCAGGCGGTGATGAACAGTTGCCCTTTCGCGTCGTAATCGATCCCCCACGGATTGCTGAAGCCGTGCGCCGACCACTTCGAAGCGATCCTTGGTGGGGTGGTACCGCCAGACTCCGCCGTTGATGTCGACCGGTTCCCCGTCAAACTCGATGTCTTCAGGAAAAGGATCTCGATGTCGATAGATTCTTGCCGGCGCCGGCAGGTTTGCCGACACGTGACGGCGTGGCGAAGCCCTGGCATCCATACAACCAGCCGTCCGGTCCCCAAAGCAGACTGTTCAACGTCTCGTGGCGATCGCGAATGCCCCAGCCCGTCAATCGCACTTCGATGTCGTCCGCATCGGCGCGATCGTCGCCATCGCGATCGGGGACGAACAGCAAATTTGGTGGAGCCCCAAGCCAAAGGCCACCCATGCCGACGGCGATCCCGGCGGGAAACGGAATCCCCTCGAGGAACACCTTTCGTCGAATCGGCCACGCCGTCTCGGTCGGTATCCTCCAGAATCAGAATCCGGCTGCCTCCATCGTTGGAAAAGCCACTGCCGCGCGTTTCGTAGTCGCGATTCTCGGCGATCCAGATCCGTCCCTTGGCATCCCAACAAAACGCCATCGGTTGTGTCATCATCGGTTCGGACGCGTACACGTTCGCCTCGAAACCTGGTTGCAGCGTCATGCTTTCGACGGCTCGCTGCGGCGTCAGGAACTCGGCCTCTCGCCCTTCTTGCTGGGCAAGTTTCCACTGAGCCCACGCCATGCCCTGTCCGGAAAACTCCGACCACTGCTCGGTCAGATCGACATCGTCAAGCTTGCCACCGTAGACGACCAGGCGATGCAGAATCGTCGAGCTCTCGCCCTTCTCGATCGACCAATCACCGAGGCGAGCGCGAACGGGACCTACGCCCATTTGTCCATCGACTCGCCAAGGCAACGGAAAGCCATCGTTGCTGGGGTGATCAAAGATCGCGATGTGCGCCAGGTCATCGCGTCCCTCGACCTGCATGCCGACGTCCAGCCAGACGGCCCGGCCACCTTCGGCGCGGGCGTCCACCTGCCTGGCGCTGTTGGTCACATGGCCCTCGATTCCCTCTCGCCAAGGCATGCGCAGAAACAACCCGCCATAGTCATAGCGACCCACCGTGACATCAACCGCAGCTTGTCCTTGCCACTGCAGGTCGATCACATAGCGATCGCCAAGATCTCGCATCGTCCAGATCTGGGACTCGCGAAGGACCGGCGTGCCATCTTCACCGAGCAAGTCGTAAACCGTCTGCCACTGCACACTGTCGTCCGGCCCATTCGCCTCGGCGGTCAGCACGTTCAGCGAGACCCGTTTCCAGTAAGTCCCTTCGGGATGGTGAAAGTAGTCGCGTCCGTTGACGCGCGTGAATCCCCAGTAGAGACCGGTCTGATGCTTGTGATGGCCCGGGCTGTACTGCGTCAACTCACCGCGTCCATCCGGCGCGACGATCGGATGTAGATAGGGACGAAAGTCAACCTTGGCGACCTGAGTCAAGATCGGCTCGGTTTGCCCCGTCTCGTCGAATCAGGACGTTTTCCCCAGTCTCATCGACCGTCGCGGTCAACGCGGCGGTCGACTGTGCCAAAACCTGGCCGGTCGCCAGCACAAAGACCAAGAGAAAAGGCGAGACGAGGGGAAGAAATGGAAGGCGATTGGTCATCGTTATTGGGCGATTGAAACGCGAGGTAAAAAACGGTTGAGGAACCGCATCATACTACGGCGTTATCATCAAGTGGGACGGATCCCAAGGCTTCCGTGTCCGTAGGTTAGGCTCCGCCTGAAAATTTCCAGCCGGTTGGCAGGTGGAGCGTGCCCTACCGATCGGGTGCGCCCGTAATCGTGTAAGCTGAAAGCGTCCGCTTGCCCGAATGCTTGAAACCTGGAACGACGAAATCCATCCCATGTTCAGAATCTTTACTCTGTTGCTGGCGGGCATCCTGGCCGCGGCCAACGTGGCTGCTCAGCTTCCCGAACGAGAGCGTCCCAATATTCTCTTCATCATCGCTGACGATGCCTCGCGAGATAGCATGGGGGCCTACGGCAGCACCTACGTCGAGACGCCGAATTTTGACAGGATCGCGCGCGAGGGTGTGCTGTTCACCCAGGCTTACAACTGCAATCCGAAATGCGCCCCGGCGCGTGCCTGCCTGTTAACCGGTCGCTATTCGTGGCAGCTGAAAGAGGCCTGCAACCACAATCCGTTCCTATCCGACGAATGGGCCTTCTATCCCTTCCTGCTCGAGGACGCAGGTTACTTCGTCGGCTACACCGGCAAGGGCTGGGGACCAGGTATCTATCGCAGCGAAGATGCGAGCCGGAACAACCGATCAGCCCAATCCCGCTGGCTATCCTTATCAGAAGAAGACGCTCAAACCTCCTTACACGGGATCAACAATTGTGACTACGCGGGCAACTTCGAAGACTTCTTGGAGCAACGACCAAATGATCGCCCCTTTTGCTTCTGGCTCGGCACCAAGGAACCTCATCGCAGTTACGGCAAAGACAATTGGAAGCTCGATGGACGCGACCTGTCGAAGGTAACGGTCCCGGCTTACTTTCCAGACAACGCGACCATCCGCGGTGACCTGGCCGACTACGCGATCGAAGTGGAGTGGTACGACGAACACATCGGTCGTGCGCTGGCCCACCTGGAATCGAAGGGACTACTCGAGAACACATTGATCCTGGCCACCAGTGATCACGGGATGCCTTTTCCACGCGTCAAAGGTCAAATCTACGACGACGGATTTCACATTCCCCTAGCCGTACGCTGGGGCGACCAAGTCAAACCCGGGCGAGTGGTGAGCGACTTCGTCACCTTCCCTGATGTCGCGCCGACGTTGTTGGAAGCGGCCGGCGTCCCGATTCACCCGCAGATGACCGGTAAGAGTTTTTTGCCGCAGCTCATGTCGTCGGACTCAGGCCGCATCGACCCCGCACGCGACCACACGCTGCTGGGGAAGGAGCGTCACGACATTGGCCGGACCGATGGAGCACAGCTATCGGTCGGCTATCCCGCTCGCGCCATTCGCACCGATAAATTCCTCTACGTGCGCAACTTCAAGCCCGATCGTTGGCCGGGAGGCGATCCCCAATACGGTCTGCTCAATTGCGATGCCTCGCCAACGAAAGTCGTTCCTCACCGGGCTATCAATGGGAGATCCCGACTACCGCTTCTACGAACTGAGTTTCGGAAAGCGACCCGCGGAAGAACTGTATGACATCAGCGAGGATCCCGACTGCGTCCGCAATCTGGCCAGCGATCCGGCGTTCGCGACCATCAAGACACAACTCTGGATTCAGCTTCGCGACGAATTGGCGCAACAGGGTGACCCTCGGATCGTCGCCGACGGTGACATCTTCGACTACTACCCCAACGCTCGCGTCGACCGGCAACAGCAACTTTACAACAAGCCAGACTACGATCCGGTGCGACTGTTTGAAGAGAAGTACGGCGACCCCGCGCCCAAATGAACCGTCAGAATAGGAATTGGAGTCGGATGGATGATAGGAGCACAGGGGAACGGGACGATAGGACACACTCGCTGGCGCGTGTTGATGTTGCGCAATTCATACAAGCACGACGCGCCAGCGAGTGAGCCCCAGGAATCTGCGCAAGCTCACGTCCGCCAAACGGTTGAGAACCGGAAACACACTCGCTGGCGCGTCGTGCTTGTATTTTTTTGGTCAAAACCCAGTTTCGATGGAAAATGGCGCAACACCAAAACTGGCGCGTGTGTCGAATAGCGGAACCGGTCGATCGTTTTTTGGAGAGGAAGGATGACCAAACCAACACAAAACCCGCCGGACCTCGTGTCACTCGACACAGCGCATCCGATTTGGGATCGTTTCTTCACCGTCGCTCCGCTTGTGGTTGTCGGCACTCGTGAAGCGGACGGGCGCTATGACTTTGCTCCGAAGCACATGGTCACGCCGCTGGGTTGGGACAACTATTTTGGTTTCGTCTGCACGCCCGAGCACGCGACGTACCAGAACATTCAACGCGAGCAGGCCTTTACCGTCACTTTCCCCACGGAAGCAGCGATCGTTGCGACCAGCCTGTCCGCCTCACCACGGTACGACGACCAAAGCAAGCCTTCTCTCGATGCGATTGAAACGTTTGCGGCCAGTCAGGTGGATGGCAGATTTCTCAAACAGGGCAGCCTCTTTCTGGAGTGTCACCTCGATCGCATCGTCGATGGCTTTGGCGTCAACAGTTTGATTGCCGGAAGGATCATCGCCGCCAGCGCCGTGGCCGGGGCGATTCGCAGCGTCGAGGTTGACGACCAGGATACGTTGGCCGCGTCACCCGTCCTGGCGTACATCTCACCGAGGCGCTATGTATCGATCAGTCGCACGCTCTCCTTTCCGTTTCCCGAGGGATTTCGCCGCAACAAGGACGGACCATCGTGAACTCGGATTCTGCGCAACGAATTCTCAAGTATTTGATCGCTCGTCAAGATGACATGGTGTGGCTATTGTCACGATCCGCGCTTGATCGAAAGTCCTTCCAATGTCCCGTCGACTCAGGCGGCAGTGTTCGCGATCTTCGAGGAATGTCTCAGAGACCTGGGGTTCCGTTGTCGGCGGCTAGCGGGTCACCACTCCGGCGGCCAACTGCTGGCCGTGCCCAAGGAGTTTCCTCGTGGACGCCCGAAACAACTACTGCTTGGACATGTCGATACCGTTTGGCCGGAGGGTACGCTGGAAACCATGCCGGTCGAATCGACGCGACGGCTGTCTGCACGGGCCCGGCGTTTACGACATGAAAGGAGGATTGGTCCAGGCGATCTTCGCGCTCGCTGCGCTCCGGGAACTCGGGATGCAGCCGTCGGTCACGCCAGTTTTCTTCATGAACTCGGACGAGGAGATCGGCAGCCATGAATCGGCGGATCCTATTCGTCGCTTGGCCCGCGTCGTCGATCGCGCCATGATCATGGAACCGTCGCTTGGTCCGACCGGCCAGCTCAAAACCGCTCGCAAAGGAGTCGGCCGCTTCGTGATCACCGTGATCGGCAAAGCGGCACACGCTGGCCTCGATCCCGAAAAGGGGATCAGTGCCATTTTGGAGCTTTCCCATGTGGTGCAAGCCCTGTTCGCACTCAACGATCCCGAACGTGGAATCACGGTGAACGTCGGTACGATCGATGGTGGCATGAGGCCGAACGTCGTGGCACCGCAAAGTCGAGCCGAGGTCGATGTCCGCGTGCGTACCCACCAAGACGCTGCGATGATCGAAAGCGCCATTCACGCCCTTGAGCCGACGATACCAGGAACGGAACTGAAGATCGAAGGGAGAATTGGACGACCACCGTTGGAACCAACCCCAAGGAATCGAAAGCTATGGCACCGCGCTCAAGAGGCGGCTGACGCGCTCGGCATCGAGTTGGAAGAGGGGGCCGCCGGTGGTGGATCCGACGGGAATTGGACAAGTCTTTACACGTCGACGCTGGACGGACTGGGGGCGGTGGGTGACGGCGCACACGCATTGAATGAACACGTCGTGGAAGAGAAGATGCCAGAACGTGCTGCCCTGCTGGCGTGCTTGATTCTCGGTGAGGCAATCGGCGCGGAACGCGGTGACGAAGGATCGAATTAACGAGCAACCACGATCGGAACCAGATCACGCCCCCTGTGAAACGGACAGTGGCCTGACTGCTTGCTCGAAGGAATTCGTGATGACACCCCCTATCACTTTGGCCTCCTTGAGTCGAATCGCCGACTTGAGTCAAACGGGATTCGACATCACTCCGATCGATCGTTCTGATTGGGAAACCGGGGATTACGCCGTTTGTGAAGTGACCGAAACGTCTCGATCGAGCCAGATCGAGCTGACAACTGGAAGGATGACGGAAGTCACCGTTGGCGACCTCGTCATCGGAGCCCTTGGCATCCGCGCAGCAACGTTGGAAGCCGTCGGTAGTTGGCAGGACGTGGGGGAAGACCTGCGACTGCAAGCGATGACCGCAGCAGGCTTGCTGGGGAGAGTCACCTCGCAATCATCGTTCATTCCAAAGCCGATCGACTTGATCTACCGCGGCCACGTGACGCGTGCGGGCGGCAAAGTCAGCATGCGGCACTTTGTGGTCGCGCCAACGTCCACCACGCTGACCTGTCCGGTCCTGTTGTTGATCGGCACCTCCATGTCGTCCGGTAAAACGACTTCGGCGCGAGTGATCATCCGCCGGCTCAAGCGGATGGGGCTGCGCGTGGCCGGCGCGAAACTAACCGGCGCCGGACGTTACCGCGACATTCTCGCCATGTCCGACGCCGGCGCTGACGCGATCTATGACTTCGTCGATGCCGGTCTGCCGTCAAGTGTCTGCGACGAGGAGACTTACGGAAGGGCACTGACGACTCTGCTCGGACGGATCTCCGACGAAAACCCGGACGTGCTGGTCGCCGAAGCGGGCGCCTCACCGCTGGAACCTTACAACGGCGAAGCGGCCCTTCGCCAGATTCGACCTCAGGTCCGTTGCACGGTTCTCTGTGCGTCGGATCCCTACGCGGTGGTTGGCGTCACCCAAGGCTTCGGGTTCGAACCGGACTTGGTCGCGGGCGTCGCCACGAGCACCTCCGCAGGCGTGGAAGTGATTCGCCGCCTGGCAGGTCGCCCGGCGCTCAATTTGCTGGACATGCATTGCCACGCTGAGCTAGACGATTTGCTGGTCCGGCATCTGGCGCTGTCGTGAAATCAGGGTCGGGAAAAAGGGGTCCGACACCAAAAGCCGGAACGGCCCTTCGGGTGCTGTGCACTTTTGGTGTCGGACCCCTTTTTCCCGACTCTTGAGAGATTCACATTCTCTCCGAGACTCGTGATGATTCGCGGTTGTCTGCAGTGTCAGTCTCGGAGAGGCTGTGAAGATATTGGGCTTTCTACTGTAGGTCCGCCTTTCCAAGGCGGACGCCCGCAGCTTTGCTGCGTTTTTTGCGAGTCTCGGAGAGACTCGCCTACAGTAATGCGCCGCGGTTCAATTTGTTCACAGTCTCGGAGAGACTGACCTACGGTACATCGCGGCGGTGAAACTGATAAACTCAAGGCGTGTCGAGGCCGCCCCGCTCCACAAGTCAGGCAGGTGAATCATGCCATCGTCAATGATTCCGGCTCCTCCAGTCGTTGCGCCGCCGATTGTCGCGAGCACCATCACACCGCCGCCGATCGTGGCTGGCTACGCAGTGCAATCGGCAGAGCAATCGGGGCCAACGCATCCGTCGATGGAGGCGAATCATCGGTCGCCGGTCTGGATGGGTATTGGCATCGGCTTGCTCGCCGGAGTGATCTTGCTTTTATGTCTGTTGCCGATTGCCACTTCGAGCCATCGATATGCAAGTGCGACTCACACGCCTGCATCGCATCCAACCTCCCTGGTGATTCCGTCGGTTGGGGTCGATCTCGAATTCGCTCCGACGACGGTCAATGAGACAAGACCACCACTTCATGAACCGGAAGCGGGTTTGTCAGCGTCCGCGGACCAACTCGATCGCGACATCCCGATCGCATCGGTTTCGTTCCAAGAAGTTCTCGCACCCAAACCCTTGATCGTCGAACCGGAAGCGATCGCAACCGACGCGCCGAAGCCGGCTCGCGAAATCGTCGAACCGCCGACCATCAGTCCTACTCCGTTAGCGGCAGACTTGATGGAATTGAAAACGCTCGGCACGCTTGAGCTACTGGAAACGTTTCCGGCGCCGCCGCAGTGTGAAGTGGGGACAACGTGCGCAGCGGGGACATGTCCGAGCAACCTGAAATCGCACGGAACGGCGTTGGCGTGGGCCGACTCACTCGATGACGCTCGGCGGATGGCGCAATCGGAGAAGAAGCTGGTGTTCTTGATTCATATCTCCGGCAATTTCGAGATCCCGGGCTTTACGTGAAATAACGCCTCCAAATACAGGGCGGGCGCTCTGTCAGACCCAGAGGTGGGCAACCTCTTTTCCGAACATTTCGTTGCCGCGCATCAGCAAATCGGCGACTTTGTTGCAATCAAAGTTGGAAACACGATCCAAAAGAATGGTGGCAACGTTGCCAGCCACTTCCTGACTCCGGAAGGTCGGTTGATCCACTCGGTCACTGGTCCCGTCTCGGCCCAGGAGTTACTGGAGGAGGCAAACTGGGCGTTGGAAATGTATGAGGAGGCCAAGTTACTCCCGCGCATCCGACAGCCGATGTTTTTCTCCGACGCGCACCGACAGGCCTCCATGTCGTCCGTTCGCCGACAAGATCGTCAGGTCCATGAATTGTTGGCGATGCAACCGTTGCCTCAGCTGGAAAGCGTCTACCAGACGATCTTCGAAAAGATCCTTGGCGAACGTGTCAGCAAAGCGGGGCCGCGACTGGCCGAGGCATCGCAGCGAATCGACTACGCGAAGAAGACCGGTCGTCCCGTGTTGTTCGTCCTGCACGATGGCGAGACGTTTTCAAGTCCGCGCTATGACCTGGTGACGCAGCAATTGATCAACGAATACGTAGTGATCGTGATGCCCATTCGCGAAGCACCTGCACTGAGTCATTTGACGCAGCAGCCGCCCTTCGAAGCAACTGGATCGGCGCGGCCAATTTTCGTCGTCGCCCACAGTGACTGCCGGCAGATCACGTCGCTCTCAGGATGGAATCGCAACGAACTGGCTCATTTCCTGGCGATCGGTTGGGCGGAATCACTGGAGCAAAACCCACGAAGCGTCCGTACGCTTGTTCGCGCCCAGAGACTGTTGCGCAAGGCCAATCCGGGACTCGTCGAGCAAGTGAAGGACCTGACCGTCCGCGTGCAAGAGGAGTCAAAGGCCGAGCGAGAAGCGAAGAAGAAGGATTTGCCGAAGCTAGCCGCCGGGTAGTTACGCATACAAGCACGACGGGTAAGTTTTGATGCTGCGCCATCGTCACCCTCCCGCTTGCGGATTCTTCGAATCACACCGACGAGCAAAGCCGCCCACGGCTAGCGCCTGAGGTTCACGGTGAACCTCAGGCGCTAGCCGTGGGCTCCGAAACTGGCCGTGATGGCGAAAAGGGGTCACCCCCCTTTTTTAGATTTGACGATGCACTAGTTGCTTCCCGCCACTCCATTGTAAATCGCGCAAGATCAAGACGCGCGCGTCTTGTTTGTCTGGACCGCCCGTTCAACTACGCGTGCCCGAAGAAGTCGGTGATGAATCGCAGTAAGTCCGTGCTGGTCAAGATTCCGACGACGAAACCTCCGTCCATGACAACGGCATGATCCGCGCCTTGCGATAAGAGCTGACGACAAACGTCGTCGATCGGGTCGATGGGACTGACAATGATCCCGTCCGCCTGACAGACCGATTCCAAAGGCATGGCTTCAAAATCATTTCCGTGACGGAGCTTGGCTTCGAGCAATCCCTGTCTCGTTGCCACTCCCTTCAAATGCGACCCACTCATCACGGGCAAATGATGAATCTGAAAATGCTGCATCAACGCCAGCGCTTCGCCCGCAGATTCACACCGCTCGGCCTCGAGCGGAAGGCGAGACATGTATTGTCGAGCTTCAGGTGCGTGTCGCTTCATCGTGATCCGTTTCTACTTCGTCTCGCTCACCACGGTCAACCAGAGGTCGGTAAGCTGGATCTCCTCGCGTAACAGAAACACCGCAGGCTGTGAATCCTCGAGACGCTTTCCCTCCGAATCGACCGCGCGGACCTCGATTCGAAACACGCCTTGATAGCTGGAATCGGCCCCCGCGACGAGCTTGAGCTTGACGGACTTGGCCGAGTCGCCTTTCGCCTCCGAAAAGACTGGCTCTGCGGAAACACCCGGCGGCAAACCTGACGCCGAGACCTCCAAGCGTTGATCGTAACCGCCAAGCCGACGAATCGTGACAGGAATCTCCGTCTCGGCCCCCGCCTTGAGAACAAAGCGATCCGTCGACACCTCCGCTTCGACTGTTGGCTCGTCCTGCTGCACCACGACCGAGTAGGCGTGCCGCGGCCCAAAGCCGTCAACCAAATCCGAAATCTGTAACTCGACATCACCATCTTGCTTTGCCGTGTATTCGAGTGCGGCATCGTAGTCGCTTCGACCGCGATCGTCGTTCTTGGCCAATTCGGTTCCGTCCTCCGGGTTGACCAAGCGGAGGACGGAATCGACTAGAAAGCCATAGCGTTTTGATTCAACGGCCGCACGAAGCTTTGCGCCGGCGGAGAGACCAAAGCGAATCCGATCGACTTCACCGGGCTGATGAATGTGTCCGGAAAAGACGAGTGGAAGGGGTCCTGCTCGCAGCACCGTCCCCTCATCATGCGATTCGAGGAATGAATCCGGACGATTGGAGAGGATTGGCTGCCACTGCCAGCCGAGTGAATCGCGCAAAAAGAGTGTTGGCGGAGAAACCCCGGTTGCCGGTCCGCGTTGGATCTCGACTTTGTCAGGCAGGTTCCAGCCTTCGGCACGAGTCTCTGATTCTTCGTTCACGCTCAGCAATGGCAGAACATGATCCAGCATGCCACCAGTCGTCGCCCGCATCACGTACACGTAAGACGAGTCACCGGCGTAACCGATTGTGCTGTTCGGGGTCTCAGGAAACGCGAACACTCGAACAAACAGCTCACCATCGACTGTGACCGGAAAGACGAACTGTGGATCGAGTCCACGGTCGTCATCGGTTTGCATTAGCACGTTGCCGTCCACATCGACCAACTGCAAAACAGCATCCATCGGGGAACGCAGGATCTGGTTGGCGATCAGTGAAACCACCAACGTTTGCCCAGCTTGCACGTCGATGCGATACGTATCGAGATCGCCCGATTTCTCCAATCGGCCGCTCACCACCGAGGGACTCGTGATCGTCGTCGCCTCGGCAATCTTGTTGTTGGGCTCCGCTTCGATCGAGACTTGCTGTGGCTCGAACATCAGAGGCACCAGGCCCGATGCCGATCCGCCATCGTGCATGCGAATCCAGGCGACCCCTGGCGGTGAATCGCGATCGACGGTGACGCGGAGCTCTCCTGACTTCTCACCAGGCGAAAGATGCACATCCTCGCGATCGCACACGATTTGCGGAGGCCACTCGGGAAACTTTCCCTCAGCCTTGATGCTGGATTCCTGCCCCGAAGCAACCGCCGCCGGGAAAAAGCGATCCAGTTTCAATTGAGCGTTCGCAATCGGACACGACGACACAATCGATAGCCAGGTACCGCAGGCGATCCACCCTCTGAATCGAGAGAACAAATTCCGAATCGGCTGACTCAATTCGCTAACCCATCAACTCAGAGATCGGCGTCGCGTCACTGACCAGATGGACGGGGCGACCATCGGGCGAGTACATCAACTGTCCTGGGTCAATTCCAAGTTTCGAGTAAACCGTCGAGACAAAATTTTCGGGAGCCAACACTCGTTCGATCGCGGCGTAGCCCTGTCGATCTGTAGCGCCAATCACCTGTCCGCCCGGGGTGCCGCCGCCGGCAAACATCACGCTCATTGCATTGGACCAATGATCACGACCACCATCCTTGTTGATCTTTGGTGTCCGCCCGAATTCGCCCAGGGCGATCACCATCGTTCGCTCCAGCATCCCCTGTTGCTTCAAGTCTTCGATCAGCGCCGCGATCGTCGCCTCAAACGGTGGCACCTTGGACTCGAACGACTTGAACAGGTCGGTGTGGTGATCCCAGCCACCGTGATAAAGGGTGACGAAGGGAACGCCGGCGCTCACCAGTCGTCTTGCCAACAGGGCGCGCTGCCCGAACGAGTTCCGACCGTAGGCGTCACGAATGCTATCCGGCTCGCGGTGAATGTCGAAAGCGTCCTGCGCCTCAGGGCTGCTGATCAACTGCAGGCCTTGCGCAAAAAACTCATCGGACGCCATCACCGGATCTCCGGCTGCTGCATCGGTGATCCGCAGCATCTGGTCGACGTGAGCTCGAATCGCCTGTCGCGATTCAAAGCGTCCATCGGTCAATCCGTTTGGCAAGGTCACGTCGCGGACACGAAACGATTTGGAATTCGGGTCATCCGGAACCACAAAGGGAGCATGCTTTGCACCCAGAAAATGCGGCCCTCCGGATCGCGACATGTTGGGCATCGAGAAGTAAGCCGGCATGCCGTCGGGCGCGCCCACTTCGTGCGAGACCACGCTGCCGAGGCTCGGATGGAAGCTGACGAACGCTCCACATCCAACCGGAATACGTGGTGGGGCGCCGGTCATCATGTAGTGGTTGCCTGCTCCGTGATTCCCCTGGTCGTGGCGGATCGAACGGACGATCGCCAGGTCATCCGAGATCGCGGCCAATCGCGTCAGCAACTGAGAGAAGTGCATCCCGGGAGTCTGGGTCGCGATCGGACTGAACTCACCTCGAATCTCCGCCGGGGCGTCCGGCTTCGGGTCGAACGTTTCGTAATGGCTGGGCCCTCCATCCATCCAAATCAGAATGCAGGCGTCGGCCTGACGCTTGATGCTGCCGCCGACAGACCCGGCATGAACCGATGTCGCTCGAAGGGCTCCGCAGAGACCGCCGGCGACCAGCCCGCTCAAACCCAACCCAGGCTGTCACGCCGCGTGACCCCTTCGCAATTCGCCCCATCGATTTTGAGTCGTTTCATCATGTTCACTCGTTGGCCAAGGGCCACATTTGTAGAATTCTTCGTTTCATCGGCAACCGCAGGAGTCGCACCCTCGTTTCACCAGCAGCCACAGGCGTCGCACCAATGTGCAAAAACGCACTTGCGCCGTTCGGCTGCAGGCTAAACGAAACGACCCAAACGGCTCGAACCTTGTGGCAAGTACAAACTGGTACCGTTCTCCTAATCCTGGATCGAAAACTCAGGCGAATTGATCATGGCCCACATCAAATCTTCCACAGCCGTTCGGCGGCTCTCGGCCGAGTCGAGCAGCTCAGCGCCGTACTCGCGTTCGACGCCGGTGGGTAACCGAGAGAACGTCGCCAGGTAGAGCTCCTCGATGATTTCATCCGCCCCTTTCTCACTCGCGGCCAATCTTGCCGCGCGGCCGGAATCACTTCGGATCCGATTGTCCAGTTCCCGGGAATTCATCAGATGCAGCGACTGGGTCATCGTCGCATCAGGCGTCCGCTCGCAGGGCGGATCCTGGTTCTCGTTGGGTCTGCCAAACGTATCCAAGAACATCGAGTCGACTCTCGTCGTCCAAACCTGATTGGCGCGAGATTCCGGAGGCATCGCACCGAGAGACGCCGGCGTCTCGGTGACGTCGGCGATCGCGTCCATCAACACCTCCGCTCGTAACCGGTGTCGATAGTGACGCGAGTAATTGACGCGATCGGAGGCATTCGATTCGGTCGGCATCGAGCCATGCGAATAGGCCCGCGACAGAACGATCCGGCGCAGCAAATGCTTTTGATCGATAACCACCGTCGCGAAAGTCGTTCGCCAACGCATCGAGCAGCTCCGGGTTGGTCGGCGGGTTGGTGCTCCGCAGATCATCCACCGGTTCGACGAGCCCCCTGCCCATCAGAGTCGCCCAGAGTCGATTGGCCTGGACTCGCGCGAAATAATCATTTTCAGGCGAAGTCATCCAGTTGGCCAAAGTTTGCCGCGGATCCTTCTCGTCGACCACATGAGCGGCTTCATAAAGCGGCGTTGGCGCTAACGTCTGTCCCGTCAGCGGATGCTGCACATCCCCGCGATCAGTCGTGAAGACGATTTCCTCGCCCCCAGAAATCGGCGGCGACAGCCCGGTCCCTTTGCGGCCGACATGAGCGAAGTAGGCCGCGAACTGATAAAAGTCGGTCTGGCTATAACTCTCAAACGGATGGTGGTGACACTTGGCACATTCCAAGCGGACACCCAGAAACAACTGGCTGACCATCGTTGTGATCTCATCGGGACTGCGCCGATCGCGATACAAGGTTGCCGCGCCGTTGTGCCAGGTGCTTCCCTTGGCCGTCATCAGCCTACGGACAAACTCGTCGTAAGGCACGTCCTCACGAAATTGCTGACGAATCCAATTGTCATAATTGAGCACCGCCTTGATTCCGACTCGATAAGGATTCGGGCGGAGCAGATCCGCCCAGTAGCCCGCCCAATGATCGGCGTACTCGGGACGCTCGAGCAGATCATCGACGAACTGCTGGCGCTTGTTCTCATCGTCCGACTCGATGAAGCTCCGAGCCTCCTCAGCCGTGGGCAGCCGTCCAATCAAATCCTGGCAAACCCGGCGCAGAAAGTTCGCATCGGAGATCGGCGGCGAGGGCTCAATCTGCTGCGTTTCGAGCTTCGCGTAAATCAAATCGTCGATGTAGTTGTCGCGCGGAAGCTTGGCGAACAGTTCTTTCGGCAGAGGTTCTTGTCGTGGAATCACAACGTTGGCCACGCAAATGTGATTCATGTAGCGTGCCATCACCGACGATTCACCTGGAATCGGACCGGCGACCAACTTGCCGCGTTGATCAACTGCAACCACGGCGTCGTCGTTCGAAAGGTAGGTGGTCAGATCGGTCACGTCGCGCGAGGAACCGTCGCTGTAGTGGGCAATCGCGGAAAGCGATACCGACTGCTGCGGCGCTAGTGCGAAATCGGTCTCCTCGAGCACAACCCGCTGGAGCGTTGGTTCCCCTTCCAAACGTCTGACCGAGCCCTGATCAATCCATCGCAACAGCGTCTGGTAAGCGTCGCTGCTTTGGTCAAAGCGGCGTCCGCCACCATGTGGTAATTCCCCGGTCGCCTTCCGCACCAGCAAGCTCTGTTGCGGTGCCGGCGGAAACAGTCGTCGGCCTCGCGCGTCCTGTACCAAGGCGTCGTAGTCGAAATCGGAATCAAACCCCAACAGCGACAGCTGAAACCCGTTCTGTCCTCGCTGCTTGCCGTGGCAGGGACCGGAGTTGCATCCGTAGGCAGACAAAACGGGCTGCACGTCGAATTCGAAGCTGACGCGATCACTAGCATGCACGCTCACCCCGGTGGCAACGATCCACCAGGCAAGGCACAGTCGCCAAGATGAAGGAAGGGCGTGGAGCATGGGAAGGCGGGAGGGGGGGCAGGGCCGGTGGGAGACACTCTAGTTTAGCTGTTCCGGCAAGAAATTGCCGACCGGGGATCCGTTGAGCGGCACAAGATGCGGAAAACCACCGAATTCTCGCCACTCGCGTTGTCTTTACGCACAATTCCGTGTGCGCGAACATTCATTCTTCGCGATTCGACGGCGAAGCGGTCCAAGATGGCAGCCGTAGCGCACCGGTCTGCCGTGCGTCTGCGACACCCTACGGGGTCGAAAAAAGCGGGGAAAATCTGTCTTCCGTAGGTGCGCTACGCGACCTACGGCCATCTGAGATCCCTTCGGGATCAAGAAGAGGTGGGCCAAAACAAGCCCCTCGCCCCTCGCCCCTCGCCCCTCGCCCCTCGCCCCTCGCCCCTCGCCCCTCGCCCCTCGCCACTCGCCCCTCGCCACTCGCCACTCGCCACTCGCCACTCGCCACTCGCCACTCGCCACTCGCCACTCGCTATTCCACACAAAACTTCCGGTTCCACGCTGGCTTGCTGTTCCACGCTGGCTTGCTGTTCTCGCTGGCGCTGCAGGCGGGCGATGCGACGGCGAATTTCCTTGGCCTCGGATTCCACGTCTACCAACTGGCGCTCCAGTCGCTCGATTCTGCGATCAAGGTCGGTCCCAACGACGCGATGAAAGAACTCCAGCAAGATCAGTGCGCGAAGCGCTCGGACTGCTGTTCCCCGCAGGCGATAGACACGAGCCATCTTGGTGACCTGGGACGCTCGCAGGACTCGAAGCGAACGCAGGAACGAAAATAGCGGCAATGCAATGATCGCGATGTCCAGCCAGTGAGTCTTGCAGTAGGCGATCTTTTTGTCGGCCACCGAAAACATCAGGATGAATTCGAAGGCGAAGGCGAACCAAATAATCCCGGTGCTCACGTGCAACATCAGTCGCAACCAGGTGTACTCGACGACCTGCGCCTTCATGAAGTACTCGACGACCAGCACGGGCAAGATCATCAGGGCGATCAGGATCATCGGCGCACTGAATTGACGCTCCAAACGCTTTCGCAATCGCTTGTTGGCCTGACGCCACCCAAGTCCTGGCAGCCACATTCGGAATCCCATTTCGGGACTGCGAGCACACATCCGAAACGAAGGACAGATGCAGAACAGCAAACCGAAAAAGTGGTACTTCAAGAACCGGCCGTTCCAGGGCCGCGTCAGCCAATGGAAGACGGCCTCGGCAATCACCACTGGCCAGATCAGCAGAATCAAAGTGACTGCGGTGTCTTGGATTCGATGATCCACCAACTCGCTGCCCAGCGACCGCCTTACACGCTCGGCGACCGTTCCTCCGTCAGCGATCACGGCCTCCGCATTTTCTGCAAGATTCGGGACATCCACCCAAACGACGACCAAGATGGCCTGGCAAACCAAAAACGTCAGCGACAAGCAAAACATCAGCGGCGCCGAACGAGCGGCGATCCACTGAGTCAAATGATGCCGCCGACGATGCATGCGTTCTCCTGCCGAGTTCAAGTAAGCCGGCCTTTCCAGGCTGACCTCCCCGTACGTTAGCCCTTTCCAGGCTGACAAACCCGTACCTCTGTCAGGCTGGAAAGCCTAACGTACTTGGACCCTTCCTGTCAGGCTGGAAAGCCTGACGTACAGTCAGGCTAAAAAGCTCCAGGTACGGGGCGGAAAACTATTTGCCGACAGTGTAACCCATGGCTCGCAATGCCGCTCGGACGCGGTCGGCGTGGTCGCCCTGCAACTCGATCGTATCCTCCTGGATGCTGCCGCCGCTGCCACAGGCCGACTGCAACCTCGAGAGCAATGCCCGCAGATCGGATTCGCTGGGATCGAGCCCCCAGACCACCGTCACCATCCGCTTGTGTTTGCGACGGTCCGCTCGCACCTTGGCCGTCTGTTTCGCTGGATCAACCCACTGGGGATCTGGCGGACCGCACTTGCAGTCCTGCTCTAGTTCGCCGCATCGATCGCAGCGAGGCGGAATGTCGAAGGGGGTTCCGGCAAACAGTCTTGTCATGTCACGAATCGTAACGCCCCGAAGCCTGCCGCGTTAGCACAGGAAGTCTGTTAACACCCCTCAGCCTCTCGCCTCATCCCGCATCTCGGGCGGCACCTCCCGCAGTGCGTCATCAGGCAACTCAAACGAACCAGCCAACAGATCGCGATCTTCGTTGACCAACTCCGGATAGCGCGCGGCCACCGACTTCGACGGCAAAAATCTCTTGGACCGCATCCTCAAAACGCAAGAACGCGACCGTCTGCGCCGGTTTCAATGTGAATGACCCAGACGCCGCAGATCCGTTCTTCCAGTGCCCGCTCGGCAATCGGCACGCCACCGAACACTGCAGACTCGCGGACCTGCGACAGGCCGACGAACGCCAGCGGTCCAGCAAACGCCAGACCACGTGTGAAACCGTCTAGCGTGCAAACCGATTCGTAGCGACCGCTGTTGGGATCGAGAAAGCCGAAGCCGCCGTTGCCCGACTCCAACAACCATAAGCGATCGCGATACCAGCGGGGCGAATGCGGCATCGACAAGCCGCTGCCAATGATCTCGTTGGTATCGAGATCAAGCACGATTCCTCCGTCTCGCTTGTTGGCTCGCCAACCTGCCGGCTCATTCGACTGTCCCAGTGCCGTGACGTATCTCGGTCGACCGTCTCGCACACCGAGACCATTGAGATGGCAACAATCTGACGGCACGTATCGATCGACAAACGAAGGTCGCCAAATCGGCTCGAAGCTGTAAATCGCGCTGCGACGACAAAGGCAAGAGAAACGGGTATTGACGAACCACAGATCGGCGGAGGCCCCATCACCGACCCAGGCCATCTCGTGAATTTGAATGTCCCCTGTCCAGTGAGTGATCCGCGGCAGGAAACAGGCATCGTGTCGAACGCCGCTGCCGCTGTCATCGGATTCGTCCAGCTTTCGGCAGACGGCGGGAAGATTGTGGAACTCCCAAATGCTGGTCGCCGCCCCGATCGCCAGCCGGTTCTCGCGTCACCGCCAGACCCATCGGTTTGTCGAAGCAGCGAAAGTGCGTATTGAGTGTGCCGCCCTGGGATCGGAGCACGACGAGACGTCCCGCTTGATAAGTCGTGACCACCAGCGAGATCCCGAGCTGCTCCAAGATCTCCGGCAGATTCGACGTATGGACACTTCGCAGCGGCTCGACACGGATGTCGCTCGGGCCGGTCACTGGTTCAGGATTCTCGGACATCAAAATCAATGGGAACGGGTCGCGTCGTTGTCAGGACGTTGGATCATAGCGTGTTGCATCGCCGGGCCATGCGGTGACGGATCGTCGACAAATACAAGCACGACGCGCCAGCGAGTGTGTCGGAGGCGGCATGGGACACACTCGCTGGCGCGTCGTGCTTGTATTTTGCTGCGTGCTCAATCGGCAAAAAGCCGGCGATGGCGTCGACCCAAGTGCACGATGACTCCGGCACCCTTGATGCCCGCCCACCCGTCCACTGGCCATCCGCCTCGCCCTGGAACCTCCCCGAAACCCACCGCAGCCCCCCCAGGATCCGCCGCTTGGCTAACCCGGAAAGCCATGATCCCGGACTCGTCGGAGCTGGGGAAACCGGCCAGAAAGCCGGGCGGGCGGGGGAAAACAGAGCTAGGCCTCGGCAATCGTTTTATCTACCCTGTAATTGACGAGGAAAGCCCGTATTTTCCAGCAAATTCCGAAACCGATCATCACACCCTCCTCCGCATGCTAAAAGCACTCGAGCTGGCCGGTTTCAAGAGTTTCGCTGATCGGACTCGGTTCGATTTCCCCGACGGGATCACGGTCGTGGTCGGTCCCAACGGCTCGGGCAAGTCCAACATCGTCGATGCCATCAAATGGGTCCTGGGGTCGCAGAGCGCCAAGAGCCTTCGCGGCAAGGACATGTCCGATGTGATCTTCAAGGGCTCGCAGACCCGCGGACCGGCGGGGGCAGCCGAAGCCACCATCGTCTTTGATAACTCCGGCGGGTCCCTCCCCATTGATGCCCCCGAAGTCCACGTCACCAGGCGTGTCTACCGCAGCGGCGAAGGGGAGTACCTGATCAACAACCAACCGGTTCGCCTCAAGGACGTCAAGGATCTGGTCCGCGGCACCGGCATCGGGATCGACGCCTACAGCCTGATCGAGCAGGGCAAGGTCGATCGGATGCTGCAGGCCAACGCCAAAGACCGCCGCGCGATCTTCGAAGAGGCCGCGGGGATCAGTCGATTCAAAGCCAAGAAGGTCGAAGCCGAACGCCGACTCGCTCGCGTCCAATCGAACCTGACACGCCTGGGCGACATCGTCGACGAGGTGGGCTCGCGTCTCAAGAGCATCCGCAGCCAGGCGAACAAGGCGGAACGCTACCGTCAAGCCAGCCAGCGTCTGAAGGACCTCCGCACCCAAATCGCATGGGCCGACTGGGAGCTGTTGACCAAGGATTTCGAATCATCCGAAACGGAACTCGCCAGCGCCGTGGCCCGTCATCGCGAATTGGAAGCGCTGCGTGAACAGATGACAGTGGAGCGTCAGGCGGCGGACCTGCAACTCCAGTCGATTGCGGAAGAAGCACAGACCGTTGAACAGCAACGTAGCGAGTGGCTGCAGAAAATCGCCGAGTACGCCGGTCGCCGCAGTGCAGACAACGCAGCGATCGTCGACCTTCGAAATAGCGTTGCCAAGTCGCTTCGCCGCGTCCGTTTGCTGCAGACACAAGCCGGCTCGGCCGCGGCCGAACTGCGGAATGCGACCGAACGATTGCAGGCCTATCAACAAGATCTGGCCAACGTGCGCGATCGCAGTGCCGAAGCGGTCGCCCAACGTGATGCGGTCGAAAAGGAAGTCGCCCAGGTGCGACAGCAGCGCGATTCGGTTCAGCATCAGCACCTGGCCAACGTCCGGCGGGTTGCCGATCTGGAAGCACGCCGACAGCGAGCCGAGCAACGGGTCGCCGAGGCTTCCCGCTCCATGGCCAGTCTCAACAAACGAAGCCAAGTCGCGAAGGATCTGTTCGCCGAAGCTTCCGACCAGGCCACAGCCGCGAGACAACGTGTCGAGTCACTCGACGCGAAAATCGCGGCGGTCGTCAAAGAGATCGAGATTGCCGATGCGAAACTGCAGGACAGCCGTCGTACGCTGGATCGACGACGCGAAGAGGTTTCGGCTCTGCGCGTGCGTCTGCAAGGGCTCACCGAGCGACTCAGCGTGCTTCAAGATTTGGAGCGACGCCAAGAGGGCATCTCCGGTGGCGTGCGAACCATCCTGGAGCAACTTCGCGACGGTTCGACGTCGTTAACCCAATATCTTCATGGCATCGTGGCCGATCGCTTCGAAGTCGATGTGAAAGTTGCTCCGCTGATCGACGCCGCGCTGGGCGAGCGAAGCCAGTATGTGATCGTCACCGGCGGCGAACTGCAGAAAGCGATTCTCGACGGGACGCTGAAGATCAACAGCCGCGTTGGCCTGATTCGACTCGATGAACTGCCCAGCCGTCGGCCTGGTGATCGCATTCGACTCGACGGACTCAAAGGGGTGATCGGACGTGGCGACCGGATGGTCAAGTGCGAGCCGATGTTCGAACCGCTCGCGCGGCACTTGCTCAGCAGCACGTGGCTGGTCGATTCGCTGGAAACCGCATTGGGGCTTCGCAAACTCAGTGGCGCCGGGCTGCGTTTCGTGACCGCCGGCGGCGAACTCCTGGAGAATGACGGCTCCACCGTGATCGGGCCGGCCGCCTTGGCCAGTGGCCTGGTCAGCCGCAAGAGTGAGTTGGCGACCGCCCAGAAATCGATCTCGCACTACCAGTATCAGTTGCGAGAAGCGGAGGAAGAAACAGGACGCATGGCAGCTCGCGTCGACGAAGAAACCGCCGAGCTCGGTCGATTCGAACAACGGCATCGCAACCTGATCGCCGAACGCGCCGCAGCCGATGCCGAACGACGTCACATCGATCAGCGACGCGATGCACAGCGTGTGGTCTGTGACGAGATCGAAGAAGAAGTCAGCTCCATCGCCTTACAGCGAGACGCCGCGCAGAAGGAGAACGCCTCCTACGAAGCCCAGATCACCGATGGTCGCAAAGAAATCGAGCGTCTGGAGCTCGAAGCGGCCGAAGTCGAGGAGATGCTGTCGGAGTCGCAAACCGCACTGCAAACAGCAACCAGTGGTGTGATGGCGATCTCGGTCGATGTGGCCCGGGCCGAGCAGAAGTTCGAGGCGCTGTCGGCGACCATGGAACAGCAGCGGCGAGATCAAGATCAACGCGAAGCGGCCGTCGAGGAAGTCCGCCAGCAGGCCACCGCTGGTCGGGCCAGGATCAACGACTTGACCGCGCGCGTGCTCGACGCGACCAGTCACCTGGCGACCCTGCAGTGGGACGCCGACCAAAGCAGCGACCACCTCAAGGCGCTGGCTCAAAAGGCCGCCGACGTGCGACGCGAAAACCGCGACATCATGAAGGCCAGCGAAAAGGCGATGAAAGAGGTCGCCGCCGCCAGCGAAGCGGTCCATGCGATCACGTCGCGACGAGACAACGTTCGCATGCGACGCGATACGCTGGCCGAACGATTGCTCGAAGACTACGAAATCGATCTCCACTCCGCCGAGCGGCCGGAAGATTGGCAGCCACCGGAAAACCGCGAAGAGATCGAGAGCGAGATTTCACACCTCCGCAGCCAGCTGCAAAAAACCAGCAACGTCAACATGGAGGCGCTGGAAGAACTCGAGGGGCTGCAGCAACGTTACGATCAACTCCATGGCCAATACCAAGACCTGACGGCGGCCAAGGATTCGCTGCAACGAATCATCGGACGCATCAACGCGGACTCGCAGGCGGCTGTTCCTCGACACGCTCGAAGCGATCCGCTTGAACTTTCAACAGCTGTATCGCAAGTCGTTCGGTGGTGGCCACGCCGACTTGATCCTCGAAGAAGGCGACGATCCGCTCGAAGCGGGCGTCGAGATCGTGGCGACGCCACCGGGCAAACCGAGTTTCAGCAACTCGCTGCTTTCCGGCGGTGAAAAAGCCTTGACGGCCGTCGCGCTGCTGATGGCGATCTTCAAGTATCGACCGAGTCCGTTCTGTGTCCTGGACGAAGTCGACGCGCCGTTTGACGAGGCCAACATTGGGCGCTTCGTCGCGGTCCTGAACGAGTTCCTCGATCACTCCAAGTTTGTCATCGTCACGCACAGCAAGAAGACGATGACCGCGGCGACGACCCTGTATGGCGTCACGATGCAGGAATCGGGTGTCAGCAAGCAAGTCTCGATTCGCTTCGAAGACGTCAGCGAAAACGGCGAAATCTCCGAAGGCGAAGCCGCCTAATCTTTGTGCTACCGTAGGTCTCCGAGATGCAACGTCCGAGGTCAGTCTCTCGAGCCACCACAGCACGCTACCGTAGGTCAGTCTCTCCGAGACTGACACCGCAGAACGCTACCGTAGGTCAGTCTCTCCGAGACTGACACAGCAGCAAACCGCCTGTTTCTACGAGTCTCGGAGAGACTCGCCTACGATAAATGCCGCTTCGCCCCAGCCGAGTGCTCAATCGCCAATGCTCAACCCATTGATCAATTCATGACTGTTTCGCGTTCCCATCGCACCCCATAGCCCGTAGGGACTCTCGCTTCCCGGCGGCGAAGAGCTGCCAACGTAGACGGTGGGAACATTGGGGTCACCCGCATCGATGCTGTCGGTGACGAAACGCACCGCACTGTCGGCCGTCGCAACATGCGCACCTCCTTGATGACGACTGCTTGGCGGCAAGATTCCCCAAGTGTCATCGCGGTCGAGCGCCAACACGATCTCGCGATTGGGTGGCAGGATCGTGTTCATGGCGGTGTAAAGAGGCATCCCGTCTGCCCAGCGGAAACCTCGACGCGCTCCGAGAGTCGCTTCCAGATTGGTGCTGTTCATCGATTCTGCCCAGAACCTCGGACGCTCCACATCAATCTCGCCGCTGTCGCTTGCCCAGTTCGGGCGATCCGAAAGCAACTTTGCGTCGGGCGCCGCAACTGGATAGGTCCGAGTATCGCGATCGCCCAAATCGGTCGCGATCTCGCCGAGCACGATCGTGTTGGAAAGTCCATCGCTGATATCCGAAAACCGGGTCAAAACGCGAGGCACCAGCGCGCCACGCATCGCCGCTTCGGTTTGCTGCTGCAGCTCTGCGTCGATGACAAACTTCCCGGCAACCTCCTTCATCGGACCCGTATCGGAGGTCAGCACACCGTCGCCGAGGCAAGCCGCGTAATTGATTCTGGCGAAAGCCGGAGAGCCAATTCCCGGATCACTGGGACATCGATAGACCGCCACCTCGGTTCGCCAGGGAGGATAGCGTCCATCAAACGGCTCGGGTCCGCCGGCTGGCCACTCGAATGGACTCCTCAGAAGCGACCATCTCGCCCGACACAACTCCCGATTCCGTTTCGAATTCCATCATTCCCATCCAGTCCCCGGCTCCGCATTTCCGCCGACGTGGAAGCGAGCGGCTGAGAAATCCACTCGACCATTTCGGGCTGCCCAATGAAGGGCAACAGCGCCACGAACACGCTGAGTCGGCGGTCATTATCGAGGCCTGCCTGCGTCGAACCATCGGTGCCGGAAAGCTGTTCGGGAAGCCGTTCGTACGCGGCGTGATACATCTGCATGCCGGTGGCGAGCTGCAGCAAGTTGTTGGCACAACTGGTGCGTCGCGCCATCTCGCGAGCCGATTGCACGGCCGGCAACAGCAACATCACCATGACGGAGATCAGGATCAAGACTCCAAAGAGCTCGATCATCGTGAAGCCCCGCCGACGTGTCGCTGTTCCGATCATGCCAAACCTCCGCCCAGCTTCGATGCTCAGATCATGCAACCGCGCATGTTCGAGTCGCCCGGACTCGAATCAACCGGAGCCATCGTGCCGACTGTCAGACTCGCGGCAAGTCGACGTCGAGTCGTCTCGGAAGGCTACGCAGGTCCTCAAAGCTCAACGCGAGCCAGTCGATGTTGACCATCCCTAGACCGTCGACGGCGTCGAGTCGAAGCTGAAGCACGAGTACGAGTCGCTTTACGAGCGGTGTCGATCGTAGATCCGCGAAACGGCGTCTGCAGAGACTGCGTGCAAGTGTCTCGATTCGGTTGATCGTATGTTCGAGCCTTCGATGGGGGGTGATCTGGATTCGACCGGATGTCGTGAAGTGAAGGTTGCGTGTCGTGGTTGATCAGTGGGCCACGTAAAAAGCTGATCAAAAATTTTAGTTGCAGATGAAAATCTCGCACTGGCCGCCTAAGAACAGGTAGCCCGGACTGAGGGGGATCGCCAGAGTCGCCCGAAAGTCCGTCACAATTCTGGATCGCTTGTCGTCCTGCTCGAGACGCGACGAGTTAAAAACCGATTCGAACTAGCGAGCGGCGGAGCCTGTCGAACAGCGCCGCAGTAAGCGAAGGGGTTTCTTTCGGGAAGCCATAATAGCTCGACTACACACGTAGACGCCGTCATGGATGCATCGCGGGACGCGGGTTCAATTCCCGCCGCCTCCATCTCAAGGGTACTGTCTTTCTAGGACAGTACCCTTTTTTTGTTGCTGGCAGTCAGAAGTTGACGGCACCAGCCTCGCGCAGCTTGATCGGGCCACTTGCCTCGCACAGGCTCGACTCTTCCGATGACCCCGCTGACCGCAAACTGATGGAGTCTGACGACGTCGGAAAGGGGAGTTTGCCACGAATCTCACGAAGCTTCACGAAGAGGTTGAACTGGCGCCCCCGTGACGACTTCGACTCGCGATCAAACAAGAACAATGACAGATGTAGAGCCAAAGATTCTAGAATGTGGACGGTTGAAAGACCTGGCGGGGCCACGAAGGACACGAAACGCCACGAATGAAGAAACCATCGATCCATTCATTCCCTCTACCGTGATCCCGTGATCATTCGGTTCCTTGGTTCCTTGGTTCCGTCATTCGTGGATCTTCGTGAAATTCGTGGCAACCATCTTCGTGAAATTCGTGGCAACATCCTCCACAACCGTGTCGAGTACGAGATCATTTTTCGTCGCAGATGAATTCACCTTTTCGTCCGCGATCCCGTTACCATGTCTGGATTAGGCGTTCGCGCCTCATCGAGAAAAGTCTCACCCTCACGGGAACTATGTCATGGCTCATCATCACTTCGGTTTCTCCAGACGTGACTTTCTGCGTCGCGGCACTCATGCCTTTGCGGGTCTCGCTGCCGGGACCCTCGTGGCACACTCCCGTGCTTTTGCTGCCTTGAGCGATCGCTTTGAGTTGAGCATCCATCAGTACTCCCTTAAAAAACTCTTTGACGATGGCAAACTACAAACGCCGGCCTATCCGGAGTTCGTGAAGCAGCAATTCGGCTTCACGAATGTTGAATTCGCCGTTGAGTTCTGTGACGAACTACGGAAGGACCTGACGATCGTTGATGCGATTACAGAACAGTCCAAGAAGCTTGGGCATCAAACATCGCGCGTTGCTCTGCGGTGCAGTCCCGGCGCTCGATGCGGCCACCGAGGCAGAGCGCCGCGCTGCCGTCGAGGATCATTTGAAGTGGGCTGAAGTCGCCAAGCATCTGGAGTGCGATTACATCCGCGTGCGTGCCTCAACCGAAGGCGATCGGAATGAGCAACTTGATCGCGCAGCGGAAGGCGTGGGTGCATTTTGCGACGCAATGGCGAATTCGCCGGTCTCCGTCCTAGTCGAGAATGTCGCGGGCTTCTCAAAAGATCCCACCTGGCTTGTCGAACTCGTCGAGCGAGTCGGGCCGAAACGACTTGGGCTGATCGCAGATTTCGGCAACTTCGACGGCGATATCTATGCAGGGATGCAACAATTGTTGCCCTATACGAAATCGGTCTGTACGAAGTCCTGGGAATTCGATCAGCAAGGAAATGAAACCAAGATCGATTTCGCAAAGATGATGGGCGTCGTCAAGGAATCCACGTTTCGCGGTTGCATCGCCATCGAGTATCTGGGCGATGAGCCGGTCGCGGGAGTCAGGAAGACGGCGGAGCTGATCCGTCGGAATGGATAACGACTGGATCAGGTAGGGCACGCTATGCGTGCTGTATTGTTCGCCTGGCGAAGTTTCCGGATGGAACGCTTGCCTGTCGCCGAGCCTCTCCGAGGCTCGAATTTTCGCGGCAAAGCCGCGTTGAATGACGGTCTCGGAGAGACCGACGTACAGTAATAGGCGGTGTCGAACTAGCATCAAGCTCGTGCTCAGCGGAGCCTGACGGACGGGGACGACGACTACGGCTTGGTGGACGCTCCGTCGGCGCGCCGCAGGTTGCCCCAATTCATGTCGAACGGTGGCTCGTCTTCGATCGGGAATCGTGCGGCCAACTTTTCGTCCAGATCGATGCCCAGCCCCGGTCGATCGCTGAGCCAGTAATAACCGTCGCGCAGCTCAGGGCATCCCGGAAACACCTCCTGTTCCTCCTGGCTGAACTGTCGGGCTTCCTGGATTCCAAAGTTCGAGGTGGCAATGTCGAGGTGGATGTTGGCGGCATGACCGACGGGCGAAACATCGCCGGGGCCGTGCCAGGCGGTGCGAACAGCGAAGAAATCGCAAAACGCTGCCAGCTTCCTCGCCGGCGTCAGTCCGCCGATCTGAGAGATGTGCACGCGGATAAAGTCGATCAAACGCTCCTGGATCAGTCCGGTGAACTCGTTGGGATTGTTGAACAATTCGCCCATCGCCAGCGGTGTGCTCGTTTGGGCCCGCAGGTGTTTGAAGTATCCAACGTCTTCGGGACTGAACGGGTCCTCCAGGAAGAACAGCCGATACGGCTCGAGGTCTTTGGCAAGCTGGATCGCTAACACGGGCGGGACACGTTCGTGGACGTCGTGCAGCAACTCAACTTCCGATCCGACTTGTTGGCGCAGGTAATCAAAGAGCTTCGGGATCGTCCGCACATAAGGCCTCGGCTCCCAGACATTCGTTCGCTGATTCTCGGGAACGCTACTCGTCTTCCTCATCCGATGTTCGCGCTCCGTACGTCGACACGCCCGGTACAGCGACCTGCACTCGCACGTGTCGATAACCTTGCTCCATGTAACGTTGCACGGCATCAGACACGTCCTCAAAGGACTCGCCGCTGGCATGGCGATAGGTGTCGACCGCATCTCGACACTTGCCTCCGAACAATTCGTAAACCGGCAGGCCGGCTCGCTTGCCCAGCAAGTCCCAAAGCGCCATGTCGACACCGCTGATGGCATTGTTGAGTACCGGTCCATTGCGCCAATAAGAGCTGACGAAGGACGACTGCCAGATGTCTTCAATTCTTGTCGGGTCCTTGCCGACAAGAAACGGCTTCAAGAATTGGTCGACGGCGGTTTGCACCACGCGAGCCCGCTGAGTGAACGTGGCGCAGCCCAAACCGTATAGCCCCGGCTGATTGGTCAACACCTTGACAACGACAAGCCGGATGCCGGCAGGCGCGGTCAAGATCGTCTGGACGTCCGTGATCTTTAGGCCATCGCCCGACTTCGATTGCGTGTCCGCGCCCAGACCGACGGACGGTCTGTGTCGTCTGCCATCCCGCCGCCGCCGCCAGTGCAGCTCGCTGCAAACCAGTCTCGTCGTTTCATCTCGTTCACCATCTTTCGTCGAGTCGTTCTATTCGTCGTGCGGACGATTTCATGATCCAATTCTACGGGGATGGCGCGGCGGGATGGTGTTGCTCTCAGCCTTTTGCATTGTCTTGACGCTCACATCAGTGCTTTTGATGCCGAGCACTCGATCCGAGTAGGATCTGCTGCGCGACCCTACAGGCTACCATCTGTGACCGCTCGCGCGGTCGATTCACGCTTCGTCCATCCGATGGCGACCGTCTCCAGCGTTGGGTCGGCGTCGCTGTCGCTCCTTGACCCAACCTACAAAGTCAGGAAGTTACGAAACTACGAAGCCGACGTTGTCCTGAAATGTTGGCGGGTGGCGTTGATCGCCACGAACGTCCACAACAAGACGCAGGCGACGCCCAGGACGGCAGCGACCGGTCTGTTGAAGAATGCGACGAGACTGCCCTGACCACCGGCAAGCGTTTGAACAAACCGTTCCTCAAGTGGCCCCCCCAGAATCAATCCCAGCACGAGCGCACCGATGGAGATCTTCCAGCGCTCACAGACGACGCCCAACAAGCCGAACGTCAGCATCAACATGACGTCAAAGCTGCTGCCATTGACCGCGAAGGAACCGACGATGCAGAACAGCAGGATCACTGGCAGCAGCACACGACGCGGAATCCGCATCACCTCGCGCCCCACCTTCACCGCAAACCAGCCGACCGGAAGTAACACCACGTTCGCCAGGAGAAAGATCAGGTAGATGCTGTAGACCAGCGTCCCTTGTTGCTCGAAGATCTCCGGACCGGGCTTCAGGTTCTTCATGTAAAGCACGCCGATCACGATGGCCGTGACCGAGTCACCCGGGATCCCGAAGACCATCGCGGGAATCCACGCGCCGGCTAGCGAGGCCGAGTTCCCAGCGCAGGCATCCGCAATGCACTCGGTCGATCCGCGACCGTACTCTTCCGGATGCTTACTGAATCGTTTCGAGATCGCGACGCAGACCCAGGCCGCCATGTCGGCCCCAGCTCCGGGAAGAATGCCGATGGCCGATCCCACCGCACTCGAACGGAGCCAGGCAAGCGGGCGTCGTCGAAACATCTTCAACGCCGGGCCAAGAATCCCACCGCTGCCATCGCTGCGACTTGAAGCCGTGTGCGGCGCGGCATCGAGATTCATTGCGTTGCGCAAGACTTCCGACAAGCCAAACAAACCGATCATCGCAGGAATGAAATTGATTCCCTGAAACAGCTCCGGATGGCCAAACGTGAACCGTGCCTGCCCGTGCACCGCGCTCAGTCCAACGCTGGAAAGAAGCAAACCGATCATCAATCCAACGAGCGAACGGGCAATCCCGAATCGCCCGACCACCACCGCACAGCTCAATCCCATCAGGTACAGCCAGAAGTACTCCGTCACGCTGAACCAGGCAGCCATCTTCGCGAGTTGGTGACCCAACAACATCAGCACCAATGCACCAAGCAGACCGCCTGACACACTGAACCACAGCGATAAACCCAGCGCCATCCCGGCCTCGCCGCGCTGTGCGAGTGCATAGGCATCGTCGGCATAGGCTGCCGAGGCAGGCGTTCCCGGCACCCGCACCAACGTTGTCGGAATGTCTCCGGCAAAGATAGCGCAGGCCACCATCGTCACGATCGCCGCCAACGCCGGAACCGGTTCCATCCAATAGGTCATCGGCACAAACAACGCCACACCCATTGTCGCGGTCAGGCCTGGCATCGCCCCCAGAAAGACGCCGTAGCACGCCGCCAGGAAGACAACACCCCACACCACCGGATCGAGCAACACCTGGCGCATCGCTTCAAGCAGGTCACCATTCATATTGCTTCACCAACCCAGCAACCCACGAGGAAGTGGAACACGCAAGCCGATCGAAAAGATCTGATACACCACCACGCTCAGCACCGCACCGAGCCCAATCGACATCGGGAAACGCACGCCAAAGCAAGCCAGCAAGCCAGCGACCATCAACGCCGCAGTCAGGACGAATCCCGAACGACTCAGCGGCAACGAGATAGAAGATCGCCGCCACAACCACCAGCACCGCCGGACGCAGACTCGACGACTCATCGGGCGGCGACGCTGATTCACGGCGAGTCTGCCACGCCACGGTGCCCAACGTCAGCACCAACAAAGCAGCAATCGCCACAGGAAAAATCATCGGCCCAAAATGCTCGCCACTCAGTGACGTGAAGGCGGGTCCGGTCAACACGTCACGAAACAGTTCGTCCTGCCGTGCCAGCGTTGCAGCAAACTCATCGGGTCCCTCACGGCTGAGATTGAAACCAGCATCCCCCATGAACGCGATCAACTGTTCGCTGTGCGCGATTTCGTCCAAGGCTTCGGCCAAGAACGCAAGTCGCTCTGGCGGCGTATCACGAGGAGCGGCGATGCCACGCCAACCTGCGATCGACCAGTCATGCCCTTGTTCCTGGAAAGTCGGCACCTCCTCAAAGCCCGGTACGCGCGTCTCGGCCATCACACCAAGGCAACGAACCTGCTTGCCGGAGAGCATCGCATCGGCTTCTGGTAACGAACAACAAACGAAGTCGACCCCGCCCGCGTTGAGCTCCTGCATCGAGGGCCCGGCACCATTGATCGAGATCCAGATGGCCGAAGTCGGATCGAGTCCCCTGGCATTCAACCAACCTGCCAGTGCCACGTGCCAGATGCCACCGAAAGCCGTTCCGCTCGCCTTGAGTCGGCCTGGCTCGGCGGCGATGGCCGCCTGCAATTCGTCCAACGATTGATAGGGGCTATCGCTGCGTACAAACAACGCCGCGCTATCGCGATTGAGCAGTTCCAGCGGCGCGAAATCACGGTAGTCCACCGACGTCAAGCCGCGCCAATGAAGCATGTTCAATTCCACCGTGACCATCGTCAACGTGTACCCGTCAGGTCGAGCACGTGCGCCGCGAGTATGCCCGGTGACCCCCGAGCCGCCGGTCGCGTTGACCACATTGACCGGCACATCCAGCTTTTCTTCCAGCTGCGATGCGACCTGCCGCGAGACACGATCGGTGCCGCCACCGGCCGACCACGGACAGATCAGCGTGATGGGACGATCTGGAAAACGGCCCTCACTTCCGCAGCCCCCGACCGTCAAGACCACAGCGATCGCGATCAACACCTTCGTCAGCAGTGTCGACGGTTTCAGGATCTCGGGGCTATCGACCAGACTATTCATTGCACGCTTCACTTCTCACTGGCATCTGCCACAAGGGCCACCTTCGGTAGCCAGGATTTCGCCTGGACGGTAGCAAGTCGACATGGATCGGCGAAAAGGGGTCCGACACAAACGATGCAAAGCACCCTTCGGGCCGTTCCGGTTTTTGGTGTCGGCCCCCTTTTCGCCAGCAACCCTAAAACTAAATGCTGACGCTGCGCTAGGAACTTCCACGCAAAGCCCTGGCGAGCGCGACCGGCTACCAATCGACCACCGATCCATCGTCGGGATCGTAGGAGGTGCGATATTCCTTGGGCTCGCCAACTTCCGCCATCAGCTTTTCTTCGTCAATGGTGATTCCCAACCCGGGACCAGTCGGGATCGGCCGATATCCGTTCCTGACCGCGGGCAGGGGTTCGGCGAGCAACTCGTGTTCGCGATCACCTCGCTCTTGGACCATGAAATTGGGAATCGACGCGGCAATCTGGAGGCTCGCGGCAAGCGAGCATGGACCGTTTGGATTGTGTGGTGCCAAGGGAGCGTAGTAAGCCTCGGCCATTCCAGCGATGATCCTCAGTTCGGTGATGCCACCCGCATAACAGATGTCGGGTTGCAGGATCATCGCTGCTCGCTTTTCGAGCACTTCCCGAAAGCCCCACTTCGTGAAGATTCGTCTCGCCCGTGGCCAACGGGATATGCGTCTTCTTGGCGAGCTCCGCCATCACATCGACGTTCAGAGCCTGAACCACTTCCTCATAAAACCATGGGTGATGCGGTTCAAGAGCTTTGATCAGCAGCGTGGCCGTGGTGGGCTGAACCGCGCCGTGGAAATCGAGGCCGATGTCGACGCCGGGATGCTCCGCCTTCAACGCGGCGAATCGTTCGACGACCTCATCGACAAAGACCTGTCCCTCGGTGTACTTGAATGCCTTTCGTGCGCTCCATGGCCCAACCTTCATCGCGTTGACACCCGTTTCCTTGTCCGGCGTTCCGTACACCCTCGCCTGAAAACGGGTCGGACCGCCTAACAATTTGCAGACGGGAACGCCGTAACACTTTCCCGTGATGTCCCAGAGAGCTTGATCAATGCCCGAGAGGATCGCGGTTTTGATCGGACCGCCGCGGTAAAAAGAACCGCGGTGAATCGCTTGCCAATGATTGACGACAGGACGTGGATCTTTGCCGACCAAGTAGTCCGAGACTTCCAGGGCTCCGGCGGCACAGGCCTTGGCATCATCCTTGAGCATTTCTCCCCAACCGGTGATCCCCGCGTCGGTCGAGATCTTCACGAAGACCCAGGAGTTCTTCAGCACGAAAGTCTCGATCTTCGTCACTTTGATCGCGTCTTTCGGCGAGACAGGGCCCTGGTCGCCGGTTTGCGCAGCAGCTTGACGGCTGACTTGATTCAGCCACGCAAGGCCTGTCGTAAGGATCGCCCGATTCAGAAACGTTCGACGAGACATCCGTGACCTCGAGCGTTGTAGCGGCCGAACCGCAAGCATGGAGCGAGGATCATTCATGTCGCTGACCTTTCGAGGGGGTGAACCCGCTGCGATCATCGCCCAGGCTCACAGTGTCTTCAGATACGCGGAACAACTCTCCGACTTCGAACAGATCGAATGTCCCATGTTATATCCGACCTAGGAGACCGATATCTCGAGCACTATCCTTTTTTGGCACGAACAACCGAATCGAGACCGCACAGTTGGAAAGGCTTGGCATGCTGGAGATTGAATATCAACTCGAATCCGAACTCTCGCCTCAGGAATTCGTGGACGTCCTCAAACGGTCCACCCTTTCGCAGCGGCGTCCCGTGGATCAAGCGGAAACGATTCGCTCGATGCTTCGAAACGCTGACGTGATTCTCACGGCCCGCGCCAATTCGCTTCTCGTTGGGGTGGCTCGGGCGATCAGCGACTTTTCGTATTGCACCTACCTGTCCGATCTAGCGGTCGACGTTGACTTCCAACACAAGGGAATCGGGCGGGAACTGATCCGACGAGTCCATGATGCGGCCGGACTCGACACGACATTGATTCTGCTCGCCGCTCCTGCTGCGGCCACGTATTACCCGCACATCGGCATGGCGAAACATGAATCGTGCTGGATCCTGCCACGGAGTGCGGAATGATCGTCGGTCATGGGCAGAATGATGGTGGGAGAACGATGGGAGACAGGCTGTTCGCCGGGCATCTCGGACCCAACGCGCAGCGAACAGCCATCATTCGGCCCAACATCATTCGGCCCAACATGCTGACCACGCGTCGCCGCTTCCACTGGAAAGGCGGCAAGCTACGCGTGATCGAGTTCAGCCATGAAGCGCTCGAGGGTGTCGTGACGATTCCGTGAATACAACCCAGCGTCCAACCAGCGATTCAGATACGCAAGGTTCTCGTCGACAATCTCTGGCGAACGATCGCGGATCGCTAACGCTTTTTCGATCGACGGCACCACGGAATCTCCGTCGGCGACCTCCACCATGGTCTCGCGTGGAAACGGGATCAAGAATTCATAGTTGCTCAAATCGCTGGAAACCAACATGCACTTCGCATACATCGCCTCGAAGTGCCGGTAGCTCCACGGGGCATAACCGCTCGGTGCAAGGGCAACCTTGGATCGGCAGAGTCCGGCAAAGTATGAAAAGAATCCGATCTTGCGCCGATTCAACCAGCAAGACTCGAGCCATTCCGCGTCCGGGTGCGTCTGAAAGGACTGACGCCATTGGTCGTCACCCACCAAACCTCCCCAAAGGCTTAAGTCGGGGCGATCGCGTTTCAGTTCAACCATCCATCGCAAGCGTTCATTGGTTTCGACCGTTCCGGTAGGCCGTGCGACAAAGCCAACGTGGAATCGCTTCTCAGGAGTTCGCCCCAGTCGCGCTTTCCACGACGCCATCTTCAACGCAACATGTAGTCGGTTATTGTAAGGAGGCCGTTTGATCGGAAGTAAACCAATCTGGTACGGGAAGTCCCATCGCTGATCACGAAAATTCTTGAGACAAATGTTGGTCTCCGACAGCAAACAGTCCCTATCGGATCTGCCAAAGTTGACGCCATGCATGTCGGTCGAATCGTACATGACCATTCGCCGATACTTGACATTCCGAAGATGCTCCTTGCTCAAGGAGGTGGGCAGCCCCACAAACAACCAATCGGTCTCGTGAGGTCGGGACCGCTCCAACAATTGCGAGGGGCGCATGAGCGTGACGGCAGAACGCCCGAAATATTCCGCGAGAAACCAATAGAGCCCCAGTTCCGCGTAGGCGCCAAACCAAGTTGCAAGCCACCAGAATGCCCGCGTCCCACGAAAACCTTCGTCGTGCCTGGCGGAGTCGCTGATGACGACGGTGTATCGATCCATCCAGTGGTGCTATCTATTCTCTGTCTCGGGTATCGGCCAACTTCTTCGATAGTGTAGCCGAGTCTCTGCGAGACTGTGAGTCTTTCTAGTCGCCGTTCGCTCCGCCGATTGTAGCGTCGGGTTTTGCTACGTTCGGCGGAGCGAACGGCGACTATCTTTGCGACAATTGCTTGCCAGTGCAGGTCGAAAAATCCACCGCCTCTCCGAGGCTCGGATTCTCGCGGCAAAGCCGCGTTGAACAACGGTCTCGGGGAGACCGACCTACAGCAAAGGATCGGCGAAAAGGGGTCAGACACGAATGGCACGAACTTAGGTTGTCTCAGTGAACCTCGGGCGCTAGCCGTGGGCCTTCGCCGCATCCTAACGACGTTTTCTTCGCCCACGGCTAGCGCCCGAGGTTCAAAGCCCGTGCTATTCGCGTCAGGCACCAAAAATGCGATGCACCCTGCGTGCCGTTCCGGTTTTTGGTGTCTGACCCCTTTTCGCCATCCGCCGATCGTAGCGCGCGGTGACGCTACGATCGGCGACAATCGTTTGCCGCCTACGAGAATTGTCAAAGCGCTCTAGACTATTGGTTATCCTGGATGGTCATGATCCCTGCCGAAAACAAAGCCCTAGGTGATTCATTGGTTGCCCCCACTCTCATTCCAGCGCAAGGAATTCGATTGCGGATCGTCTCGATTGCCTGCTTTGTCGTCGCCAGCATGCTTTCGCCAATGGCGACGGTGCTGGCCCAATCGACAACCAGCGTTGCCGATCCTGATCTGCTCGCGCGTCAATTTGTTGAAAGCGTGCAGCCGGTCTTGAACTCCTATTGCCTTGATTGCCATGGCTCGGACGAACCGGAGGCCAAGCTCGACTTGAGCGGCTTCTCTTCCGCAGCCGACGTTGCCCACGGTTACCAGATCTGGAATACCGTCCTGGTTCGACTCGAAGCAAAAGAAATGCCGCCGGAGGATTCGGGATATGAGCTCAACGCCGAGCAGCGGCAGCAAGTGATCGATTGGTATCGCGCTGTTCGCGATGCGGAGGCGGAAAGGACCGCGGGCGACCCGGGCCTCGTGCTGGCGCGGCGGCTGAGCAACGCCGAATACAACTACACGATTCGCGATCTGACCGGTGTCGACATTCGTCCAACCGACACGTTTCCAGTTGATCCAGCTAACGAGGCAGGATTCGACAATTCGGGCGAATCGTTGGCGATGTCACCCGCGTTGCTCAACAAATACTTAGGGGCAGCGCGTCAGGTTGTCGAACACCTGTTGCTGACACCCGACGGGATCGCCTTCGCTCCACACCCTGTGGTGACCGACACGGACCGCGACAAGTACTGCGTGAAGCGGATCGTTGAGTTCTACCAGCGGCAACCCACCGACTACGCGGACTACTTTTTTGCCGCGTGGAAGTTTCAACATCGCGAGAAGCTTGGACAGCCCAATGCTTCGCTCGACGAGTTTGCCGAGCAGGAGCAGATCAGCCCGAAGTACCTCGCAACGATCTGGAGCCTCCTCAACGACGAAGGGCCCGCGACCGGACCGATTGCGATCGTGCGCTCGATGTGGACGGCCCTGCCCGGTGACCCGAGCCAGCAGGCAGAGGCACGCGAAGGTTGCGACCGACTTCGCGACATGATTGTTGATCTGCGAAAAAGGCTGACGTTCACGTTCCCTAATCTGCAGATCGAGGGAAGCAACCGTGGCTCCCAACCCTTTGTGCTCTGGAAGAACCGACAGTACGTCGAACATCGCAGGAAGTTCAATCGTGAGGCACTGATCACTCCCGATGCCACCGAGCCGAACGAATCCGTCGAGTCGAAGGCGAGCCAAATCAGCTCACCGATTGATGACGCACTTGTCCTTCCGACCGACGAAACCCAACGCGCTCAGGCACTCGAATCGTTCGAACGTTTTGCCTCGGTATTTCCTGACGCTTTCTACATTTCCGAACGGGGCCGCGATTATGTCGACGAGAAGAGCAAGCAAGAAGGCGAGAAGGGACGCCTGCTGAGCGCCGGCTTTCACAGCATGATGGGCTACTTTCGAGACGATCGGCCTCTCTACGATTTGGTGCTCGACGACTCCGCTCAGCAGCAGATTGATCGCCTTTGGCAGGAGCTTGATTTCGTGACGTCGGCCCCGATGCGTCAATACGCAGGTTTCCTGTGGTTCGAGCGTACCGATTCCCGGTTCATGCGTGACGCCGAGTTCGACTTCGCGCGTGCGGAGGACAGGTCGGCAGCTTCGCAAGCGATGATCGAGCGACTGGCCGAGCTGTACCTTGCCAAAGCCCGCGTCAATGGCGGTGGCGACATCGAAACCGAGGCGATCGAACACTACTTTCGCGAGATCAACACGCAGATTCGCTGGGTCGAAGACGCCCGTTTGGTAGCAGAACCGGATCAACTTCGTGCCGTGCTGGAATTTGCCGAGCGGGCCTATCGCCGCCCCCTGACCACGGACGAGCGAGAGGAACTCGCTGACTTTTACCACTTGCTGCGCGAAGAAGACGGGCTGACTCACGAGGAGGCGATTCAAGATCTCGTCGTGTCGGTGCTGATGTCGCCACGCTTTTGTTATCGGTTCGATCTGGCCACTGCCGCCGATCGCCTCCAACCGCTGACCGGCGATGAGCTTGCCAGTCGGCTCAGTTATTTCCTTTGGTCCAGCATGCCCGACAGCGAACTGCTCGAAGTTGCGGACTCTGGAGACCTGCATCGTCCGGAAGTCTTGCTTGCTCAAACACATCGCATGTTGGCCGACCCTCGAGCGCGTGGTCTGGCCACTGAGTTTGGTGGAAACTGGCTCGACTTTCGGCGTTTCGAAGAGCACAACAGTGTCGATCGAATCGCGGTTTCCTGAGTTCGATGACGAACTGCGGCAGGCAATGTTTGAGGAGCCGATTCGATTCATCGTCGACGTGATCCAACGTGATCGATCCGTTCTCGATTTTCTTTACGCCCAGGACACCTTCGCCAATGCGGCGCTCGCCGCGCATTACAAGATTCCGATCAACGCCGACGGCGATCGCTGGGAGCACATCGACAATGCTGCCCAGTACGGTCGCGGCGGTATGCTGCCGATGGCGGTCTTCCTGACCAAGAATTCGCCCGGACTTCGCACCAGTCCCGTCAAACGTGGGTACTGGGTTGTCCGCCACCTGCTCGGTGAGCGGATTCCGCCACCACCACCGAATGTTCCCGAATTGCCGAACGACGAATCGAGGCTCGGTGAGCTGACGCTTCGCGAAACGCTCGCCCGTCACCGCGAACACGAAAGTTGTGCGGGCTGCCACCAGCGGATCGATTCCATTGGCCTGGTATTCGAGGGCTTCGGACCAGTGGGCGAACGTCGCGAAAGGGACCTGGGGGGCCACATGGTGGATACATCCGCAAGCTTCCCCGGGGCCGGCCAAGGGGAAGGCGTTGCCGGTCTGAAACAGTACCTGCGAGAGCACCGGCAAGAGGAATTCATTGATAATCTCTGCCGAAAACTGCTATCCTTTGCCTTAGGGCGCAGCCTGCTGCTCTCGGACGAAAGACTGATTGGTGAGATGCGTTCCGAGCTCGCCGCCAACGAATATCGCTTTGGGGTTCTGGTGGAATCGCATCGTGACGAGTCCTCAGTTTCTCAACAAGCGGGGCGGGGCGTTGGTCGCGCAGGCGCGAATAAGAACGAGCGGGACGACGTAACCCCGCCACTGTCCAACGATCACGACATCCAATCGACACGACGACCCGGTTTCCATGATCAATCGTAGCCATCATCGCCGCCAACGGATTTCGCGCCGCACGGTACTCAAGGGAGCCGGTGTGACGATGTCGTTGCCGTGGCTCGATTCAGTCGCGGTGTGGGGCGACGAACCCTTGAAGGACGCGGAATCGAATCCGTTTCCCAAGCGATTGGCCGTGCTCTTCATGGCCTGTGGCGTCCATCCCGAACACTGGTGGGCAGAAGGCTCTGGATCCGAGATGGTCCTCAGCAAGAGCCTCGCGCCGATGGAACCACTGAAGGAAAAGCTCAACGTCATTCAAGGTCTTTTCAACAAGAATTCGACCGGCGTTGGAATTCACCCCGGGCAAACCGGCAACATTCTTTCCGGCGCCTCGTTGCAAAAGGGTGCCGAACTGCGTGGTGGTATCAGCATCGATCAGGTGCTGGCCAATCACTTGGGACAGGACACCGCGGTGCCGAGCATGGTGCTGGGTTGCGAACAGCCCATCACGGGATACCACGAGACGAATTTCTCGATGGCTTACAGTTCGCACATCTCATGGCAGAACGCAACCTCTCCGGTTCCGATGGAAGTCTATCCGGCTCTCGCGTTTGACAGCCTTTTCGATAATCGTGGAAGCCGACGAAACAAGAGCGTGCTGGATCGAGTCAGCGAACACGCGACTAGCATCATGGGAACGGTCGGCTCAGCAGATCGCGTCAAGCTGGACGAATACTTGTCGAGTGTCCGAGAGGTCGAAAAGCGCATTGAGCGAATGCGTGGTGACCAGGGAAAAGCCGTCGACCGAGCCAATGCCAAGGGACAATCGATCGTTGCCATGCCCCGTCCCGAAAACGGCTTGCCGGAAGACATTCGCGAGCACATGCGATTGATGTGTGACATCGTCGCGTTGGCGCTGCAAACCGATAAGACCCGATTCGCGACGCTGCTGCTGTGTCGCGACATTTCGGGACTCTTCTATCCTTTCCTCGGCGTTCGCAACGCGCATCATTCCGCGTCGCACAACGACTTGTCGGACGATTGGGAATTGATCTCCCGCTACTATTGCGGTCAACTCGCCTATCTGGCCGGCCGACTGGATTCGATGCCCGAGGGGGACGGCACGGTACTGGATCATTCTTGCCTGTTGTTCGTGAACAACATGTGGTCCGGTAGCAAGCACGATTCAAACAAAGTCCCACTGCTGACGGCCGGCGGGCTCGATGGCGCCCTGCAAACCGGAAGAGTCCTCGATTACCGCGAGGCTGGTGACGACAACCGAAAGCTTTGCAGCTTTTATCTCTCCATCATGAATCGGATGGGCCTGGAAGCCAGCGAGTTCGGCGACGCGGACAAGCCGCTGGCGAATCTGTAGGCTCATTCCCGGGTCGGGAAAAGGGGTCAGACACCAAAAGCCGGAACGGCCCTTCGGCGTGCTTTGCACTTTTGGTGCCTGACCGCTTTTCCCCACTGACAACCTTTCAGCAGGTCGGCACGCGGAGCGTGCCCTACGTTGCAGCAGTGGCCTACCCGACGAACAGCGGCTTGAGATGACGGTCGTAAATGTTCTTCGCCACTTCGTTCGACACGATCGTTTCATGCTCGTCCAGCAGATCGGTGTAACGATTGCCCGCTTTCGCCGCGACCTTGAACGACACATGCAACAGCTGACGGACGTTTGCGTTGAACGCTGGATGACCAGGAATGTGACGGATCGCATTGGCCAAATCGGGCCCGGACCAGGCAGCCACGGTCGCGACGTCGGGCAGCTTGCTTCGATCGATATCGATCACCGAAGCGTAAGGCTTGCAGAGTTCGTCGACATGCTCGTACGAATAGCCGTAAATCTCTTTGGCCAGGTCCAACCCCGCCCCTCCAGCTTCTGCCAGACCAATCAACTCTTCGAGCCAAGTGGTTCCGGCGGTCTTCAGATGAACGCCAGCTCCGGTACGTTGCAGCGCCTCGCGAATGATTGGGTACAGGCTGAACTTGTCGCTGCCACTGTGGACACTCAACTTCAGATTCGCTGGTAGACCGTAAGCTTGGATGGAATGGGCGATCACGGCGAGGTCGTCGTTGAACTCTTTCTCAAACTGAGCAAGGTCGCCGACGTAGTCCACGCCCTTGTTGAACCGTCCGGTGAATTTGGGTGCAATGGTTTGCAACTTGATTCCCTCGTCGGCGATGGCCGCCAGGATGATCAAGAGCTCGGGAGGCGTCTGAGGCGAATCGGTCTCGTCCATGGAAACCTCAGCGATGAACTCCGATTCCCCCTTGGCGGCAGCGATGTGGCGATAGATCTCCGCCGCTTCCTTAACCGCGAGCAAATACTTGGCGGCGACCGCCTCGACATCACGACGTGTAATCTCAATCGGCGCGCTCAGGCCGTCGATTTGCTGAGGCCCGATCAGCTCTGGATGGCGACTAACAAATCGCTCGATCTCCTCGCCGCTCGCACACTTTCCAATCGAATCGGCCACATCGATGGTGAAGAAGTCGGAGCAAGGCAGAAAACGATCGACGGTCTGAAGCTGAATATGATCCGCATCCACATGCCAATCCGATTTCCAGCCGAGTTGCTTCACGGCGTCTGCCGCGGCATCATAGACGCTTTGCGGTTCCGAACCGACGAACGTATGCTCGCGATTCGACTTGTTCCACACTGGCACGACGTCCACACCGTCGTTTTGGAGTCGTTGAAAGGCACTGAGCTGGGCCTTGGCTTGATGGGCAAAACGGTCGCCGACGCCAAATGAGAATCTTGCCAGTGGCTTCATGATCTTCCAGGTGAGTTGTCGAGAGAAACAGGCTTGAGTTTGAACATTCTTGCCCAAAGATCGATCACGGGGAATAGCCGATACGTCCAGACCACAAAATGCCGAGCTAGTTGCTGTCGATTCACGACAATCGGTGTTTCAACAAGAGATGAGTGGATGACATGAGCCAAAGATCATCAGACGATCCGGTACGACCAGACAACCCGGCCGGTCCATTCGCGCCGATTGCGACATTTCAGCCAAGCGTTCGCGACAGCCTGATTGACGGCATCGCGATCGCGCCGACCAACTTGCGAGATGCAGTGTCGGGACTTTCCGAGGCTGACATCGAAACTCGATACAAGAACTGGACCATTCGCCAGATCGTTCACCATCTCGCTGATAGCCACGTCCACAGCTACATCCGTTTCAAATGGACGCTGACCGAAAACAACCCAACGATCAAAGCTTACGAAGAAGCCGATTGGGTCTCGCTTGGTGACTGCAAGCTAGGTGCGATTGAACCAGCTCTGGCGCTGCTTGATGGGCTGCACCAAAAATGGGTGCAGTCCCTGCAAGCGATGAGTGATGAGCAGTTCCAGAGAACATTCTTTCACCCGCAATCGGGAGAGTCTGTCTCGCTCTGGTCGGCACTCCATTACTATCCCTGGCACGCCAGGCACCACACTGCCCAGATTCTCTGGTTGCGTGACCACGTCCTGTGAAGCATTTCCGAATGGCGCGGTCTTTAATGGCGCGGTCTTTAATCTCCGGCGTTAGACGTAGGCTTCCAAGACGAGGCGAATGCCCACGGCTAGCGCCCGAGGTTCACAGCCACAACCTAAGCGGTTTTGGCCGAGCGACGACGGCGACGATGACAAATCATTGCCAACGTTCCAATCGCAGCCATGCCGATCACCGATGGCTCGGGCACCGCGGTTGCTGCCAACTGGCCGTTCGCTGTGGCCGTGAAATTCAGCAAGTTGTTATTGCCGTCGACCCTCAGGCCAGGATTGCCATTGGTGCGGATGTCAAGAAGACTGATCGTGATCGCCCCAGAGTTGGGTTGCATCAGGGGCAACAAACTACCACCCGTGTACATCACAGGCGAAGTCGAAAAGAAGGCCCCTGAATCACTACTAGCCGAACCAGCAATCAAGCCGTTGCCAAGATCGCCCGACAGCAGCAGAGAATCGTTCAACGTCGAACAAGCTGAACATACCGCCGGTGGTAGCTTGCGAGATAAACCCTGGCGTGCTCGAAGCTGAGCCTGAGGCGGAAATACCGGCGAGCGTGAAGGACGCACCACTGGAAATAGGAGTCCGTGTGAGGAAACTCAGGAAGTTCACGTTGGTGGATCTGCTGTCCCGATCTTGCCAGCACCATCATCGACTGTGGCAAAGAGTCCCATGTCGAAAGCAACATCGGAGCCCGTATTCACGTCCGCCAGATTGAACTTGATCACGGTATCGGCCGATGCGTCGGTCGACAGAATCGCGCCGAAAAGAACGGCGAAAACGGCCAAAATGGCGATTGGGCGTTGCATCAACATGGAATCTTCTGGTGGGGATAAGAAGACGGGGGGAGGTCACTCGAGTCATAACAGGCACAATCGACCGGCCACGACTGGAATTCTCACGCTAATCGCCGGTAGAAATAGCCTCAATCGGAAGTTGGTAATATTTTGCGAAATTGATGTCGCTGGGGCGTTACAGCATGCATCAGGGCCCCCTGAAACGTTGGCGAACGCGTCAGTCCTCTCGCCCGGCCGCCGGGCGAATTCAGCTCGGCCGGAAAGCCGTCTTCTTGTCCTGATCGGCGAAAAGGGGTCAGACACCCAAAATGCGAAGCACCCTTCGGGCCGTTCCGGCTTTTGGTGTCTGACCCGTTTTCGCCAGCAACCTAAAAACGAAATCCTGACACGGCACCTCCGATGCAGCAAAACAGATTGCCCTGTCCTCGACGAGTCTCGACTCCGCCAAAGAAAAGCGGCACACTCGTCCGCGTTAGATCATGCTCAATGCCACGCGCTGTCCGTTAGATCATCCAAGACGCGATTCGACGTTCTACCGATTCCCCGAGGCAAGAGGCGGTCCGAAATCCGGTGCGAAAAATGCATTCGCCTGAACCTGCCGCAGCCCCGTGTTGCGCTGAATCACATCGCTCAGTCGAGTCGCCTCGATCCGCTCCAGCTGCTCACCGCTGAACCGACGCTGATACCAGTAGCGGTCACCGTCGCGCAGCGATTCAAACTGCTGGCTGATCACTCGCTGCAGCAAACTGCCGACGCTGCTCCCGCTGAGGTGGTCTTCCGCCAACGCCCCCACCCAAACATCGACTCGATCGACCGAACCATAGGCCTCGCTCCAGTGCCTCGGCGAGCGCCGGGTCGGAGGTGATCTCCGCAAAGGACTCGACCCGTCCCAATGCCAAGCTGAACGCGGCACGAATTGTAATCGGGCAGCCCGTGATCCCGACCACGCTGAATGTTCAGCGAAACGAGATCGAACCCGCCCGAGCCCGGCGGACCGAACAGGAAGTTCCGGACATCGTCGACCACGTGCGTGTCGATCTCTTGCGCAACGCCCGTCGCCAGTCCCTTGAGGACGGAATCGATTCCCTCCGCAAGAATTGGATCAGGATTGAAGAACGAGTCACGAAGCGACAGATTTCCTGCGTCGATCACCGCCCCATCGTCTTTCAAACGCTTCAGTTCGCTCGACAACTGGGTGTGGCCAAAACGAAACGCCGCGGTTGCAAACAGATTGCTGATGGTTGGATCTACCTGAGGGTCGTAGCCCTGGTACGGTGAAATTGCATCCGCTCCCAACACCGCCGGAAGGTACTCGTTGAACGTGATGGATTGGAGTTCAGCGATCACCAAGTTCACGCGCCCTCTGATACACCGTTTCATCGGAGAACAGCGGATTGGAAGCCGAAATCTCATCGGCCAGACGATTGTGCTCACGAACCCAAAGGGTGTGCATGCTCGTCAGACCGACCTGCTCGTTGGCCCGAATATCTCCGGCCAAAAACAGCGAATCGGCGGTTCCACCAGCATTGGGTAAACCCGTCTGGTTCATCGGCAACAGGTCACCTGAACTCGTCTTGAGCCTCCCGCCAGCGAAGGTTCGCAGTGCTGCCGCCCGCTCCGTATCCGAGCCGTAGATCATGGAGCCATCGAGAAACGAAGTGATCTGATTGATCTGTTGTCGCGGTTGATACGGCGACAGTCCCGTCTCGGGCGCGACTGCCGATCGAGTGAACGGAATCTCAGCAGTCCCCGTCGCCAAGGGATCAAATTGGGCGTCACCCGTGGGAACCTTAACCGGAAACGCTTCTCCGTTTCCTTCCGCCGTCATGATCGATGTCATGATCAATGAACTGACCCCATTGCCAAACCAGATCGCTGAGGCCGCGTTCGTTGGGTATCGATTCGAGCTGCGCGGCGACCAAATTGCTGATCAGCCGCGGCGATGGACGATCCAACCCAGCTGGCTGTCCTATCCCATCCTCATACGCCTCATCGACTACCCGAGCCAACTCGGTTCCAGCAGCACCCCACTGCTGATGCAACAGATTGTTGCCACTCCCATCGATCGATCGAAAATCGGGAAGAAGGCTCGGAGGGCGGCTGCCAAGCAGTCTGAGAGCAAGCCGATTGATGATTCGGAGCACGTCCGCGGCAGTGATGGACCCATCGCCATTGAGATCCATCTTGGTCGGCTCGACTGACGAATCACCAAGTCGATGACGATTCATCTGATTGATCACCATCAGGGCGTCAGCAGCCGTGAGGTCGCCATCCCCATTGATGTCCATCGACGCCGAACCATCGTCGAGGTCAGCCGCCAGTAATCGACGCGGCTCGACCGCTTCGAACTGCAATCGTCGGCGACGCAAACGATGATGCCGGCCCCTTGCCGCTGCCATGGATTCTCAAGCACTCATGATTCTGAACCAAAGAGGTTGGCATGCCACCGCGGGATACCAGCTCTATCCAGACATCCTAACTACCCCTCGAGGTCGCTCCCACAAACTCCTCCGACCGAAATCAAGAAAACTTAAACGCGGAGTTTCTGAAAGGATGGCCTCGCCGCACAGGAATGAGATGGACGACGCCACTTTCAACCAGGAATACTGGAAATTCCAGCGTATCAGCCGCTGGGCGTTCGCCCAATGCCATCTGTTTTCTAGCGGTACGGCGCGAGCCGTCCGGTCTCGACTACGAAATCGCACTGAAAATCTGGATGTCGAAAAGGGTCAGATACCAAAAGCCGGAACGGGCCGAGGGTGCTTCGCATTTTTGGTGTCTGACCCCTTTTCGCCGATCTCCGAGACCGTCAGTAAATTGGACCGCGTCGCTTTACCGTAGCCGAGTCTCTCAGAGACTCGGACAAAACGCGGCAAAGCTGCTTTGAATGTCGGTCTCGGAGAGGCTGTGAAGATATTGGGCTTTCTACTGTAGGTCCGCCTTTCCAAGGCGGACGCCCGCAGCTTTGCTGCGCTTTTTGCGAGTCTCGGAGAGAGTCGCCTACAGTAATGCGCCGCGGTTCAATTTGTTCACAGTCTCGGAGAGACCGACCTACCACAGCGTGGCGCTGTCCCGTCAGGGCGATGGCGTCATGGTTCAGAAATACAAACGCATCGGTACCCTGATCCTGCTCATCCTAGAAACCCTGCCCACCGCCAAGCCTCCATCGACAGGTCAGCCAGTTCGGGCAGAATCGATGTGTCGCGTTCGATGGCATCGGTTGCGTCAAAACCTCCCAAGGGGCTGCCGGGGTCAAACTCCCAATCCAGAGCATCGTTGTCGGATTCGTTCCAGGCGATTGTGTCCTCGAACACGAATTCTGCGCGGCGATCCTCGTTCGCTCGCTCCTTCTCAGCACGGATCATTGACGTCCACTGAACCGAGATGACTTGCTCTCCCGAACCAAGCCCGAGATTCGAACGTCGTCCCATTTCGTTGATCACGCGCAGCGCGTCGAGGGACGTGATCCGCCCGTCTGCGGACACATCGAATAGCTTCAGTTCACTCAGATCGATCGACGTCACCGATCGGACGACTCCACTGATTGCAGCGCTGTAGCGACGCGCTGCCAACTCATTGACAATCGCCAACGCGTCAAGGGACGTAACGTTCGTGTCAGCATTGACGTCGAATGCGTCAATGGGATTGGTCAAGTCGCTCGGTCCCATCAAGTCGAGATCTGTGGTGCCATTTCGGACGCGGCGTATCAGCGATCCATCGGCGACTCGCAGGCTCTCCAACCTCCATCCTGCGTCAAATTCAATCGAGTCCCCAGGATCGGCCATCACCATCACGACGTGGTTGTTCAAGGCAGCTCGCAACTTCGCCACGTCAACTCGAAGCAAGTTATCACCCGTGCCACGAATGTCGATTTGGCAGACGTCGACCATATTCACATTTGCATCGGACATCGACCACGTTTGACCGCTTCCCGAAACGACAATGGAATCGGTCACGACGAAACCACGATTAAGATCCTCAACCTGAACATCCTTCTTGACGTTCGCGCCTGTCAAATCCACTGCGCCCAGATCCAGCATGCGAGATCGATTCGCAGAGAATGCAAAAACGTGATAAGTGCCGGGGTCAAGCCGCAACGAATAGCCTCCCGAAGAGCCAGTGGTGGTTGCGAAACGATGGCCTTGCGCATCACGTGCCTCCACGACGATGCCGCCGCGACCTTCACCGGCGTTGTACACGTTGTTGTCGATCGTATCTTCGTACGCGACCCCGGTGACATAGACCTGATTTGGATAACCTCCACCAAACAGCTGAGTGACAATGCTGCCAACCTGAACTTGACCGCTGGTAAACTTGATCGACCCGTACTGCAGTCCGAGGCCGACCTCTCGGTAGTCGCCGAGCAAGCTATTGACACGATGCTCGGCACTGAGAAACAAGTTCGTATGAAGTGCCGCGGCTGCGGCGGGAAGTGTCAGCGGCGCCCGGGCCGAGAGATTTTCACCCACGAACGTGGTGTAGTAGCCAGCGGCAGTTGCGCGGGCCACCGGCCCGTTGCCCTCAGGATTGTTATGTCCAAAGTACCCTCTTTGGATCATGTCTTTGCTGTGTGCCAGTGCCACACCGGTTAGCAGATGCGCTGGGGGCCAGCGGCTGCCGAGCCTCCGTGCCCAACGTTCCGGCTGGCAATCCGTCGTTCAGTGAGATGCCCTGCCTTGTTGCCTCGGCTGACGGATTCGCTCGGGACCGATTGATCAGCTCCAGCATTTCCTGCTCGTATGCAGACATCTCAACCGGCGGCTGCATCGCAACCGGTCCCGCGCACATTGGCAGACGCTGCTCGAGCCGCTCGAGCAGTAGCCGTCGAGGACGATACATACAACGGAATGCTGACATGACGATAAGATAGTGGATGAAACGTCCGCGAAGCCGGCCGCCGAGATCCATCCATGGCCATTCCTCGGCTGAATCCCGGCATCCAACTCGGATCCTATCAACTGGCCAGGATATCCTGACAGAGCGATTGATTCGGCAACACCCGCTAGCAAGGTTCTCTCACCATGAGCGACGTACTCCCTCGAACGGTTACCCGTCCAATGCAATTCGATAACGGCTGCGCCAACGGCATGAGCCATCGCTGGATGGGGGGCCAATATTGCTCGATCATGACCAAAATCGGGATCGTCGGCTGCGGCATTTACGACCTCAAGACGGCTGCTGAGTTCGGCCAGGCGATCGCCATCGCGAAAGGTACCCCTGCACACCCATTGGTCGAGCCCGAGGATCTGCTGGCGGCGAAGATTGTCGACGCGACTCCCCAGGCACAGGCATGCGGCATCACCATCGGGATGAGCGGAAAAGAGGCCGTCGAACGAATGCTCGCCGCCCAACCGTAATGGGAGAGCAACCGGTCGACCTTGGTCATTCTTGCAATAACAGCCGTATCGAACGGGGCCGTCGACCATGCTCAACTGCTTACAGCCCTGGCTCGTCGACCTGATTGTCGGTGACCGTACCGTCGATGACCATTTCGTGATCGCTGCGGACGTCGCGCAGCACGTTGTCGCTGAACAGAATGCCTCTCGATTCCTCCACAAGCGTCAACGCTTTCTCGCTCAGTCCGGAAAATACGTTGCCGCTGATGGCGACATCATCGGTCGCCTGGAGAACGAGACCGGCCGCAAATCGATCATCGGGTTCCCTGCGGATGCTGCCAGCGCCCACGTAACTGTCGCAGAAACTGTTGCCGCTCACTGCGATGCGACCGCTATTGGGACCGATTCGCACAGCGTTCGACTTCACGATTGTGAACGTATTGGCTGAAACCGCACAACCATGAGCGTCACGCAAGTCGATTCCGCCACCATTGTGAGCAATCACGTTGGAGCTGAGCGTGATCCCGTAACAATCGCGGTCCAGGATGATCGCAGTTCCGTGACACTCCTCGATCATATTGCCGGAAACGACGCTCCCATAGGTATTCTCGATCACAACCCCGTCGCCTAAATGGTCATCCACACAACAACCGTTCATGCAGAGATTGAAGCTGTCGATGCAGTGAAGCGCGTCATCATTCTCCTCGAACTGACAGCCGGACACGACGATGTCATGACAACCGACGAGGTTCAAGCCGACGCGCTTGTTGTAAGTCATCAAGCAATTGGCAATCCGCGGATCTTCGTAACAGTAGTCAAGCAAAATTCCGTCACCACCGTTTTCACTGACCGTCACACCATGCAGGAAGATCTCGTTGATCTGTCGCGCTTCGATACCGGCGCCGCTCGCTTCATTTCCAGTGATTCTCAAGTCGGCGAGCCGAACTCGCCACAGCGGATGATCGCGATCCCGACTGCCATCCTTGCATTGCGGATCGGCAATCAAGATCGCCGGGAGCCCGTTTGCGTTCGCATTGATGATGTGCGTCGAAGTGCCAGTACCAACCAGCGAGGTATCGCTCCGCTGCACACGCAGCGGTTCGCTGATCGTAAATTTGCCGGCGGGGACTCGTACCAAGGCGCCACCCTCGGGAACCGCGTCCAAAGCGGCTTGGATCGATGGAAAGAGGGCAGCCTCGATCGTTGGCATCGCCCCGGGGAGCGTGATCACCGCATCCTGCCCAACAGCCGTCCGGCCGCCGAGCCCAAGCATCCAGGCCAATCCCAATGACAAACAAACGAAACTCGCGTAGCGCCGCATGATGAACTCCCTCGTCTGATCAGTGAATCAGGCAAATCCAAAAGAGACGGGCTGATCAGTCCGCCTTCCAAACCGCCTGCCGCAGCGGCATTGTAACCGAGCGGTCGGCGGAACCACGTCGCAGCGAGCCGCGCCCCACCAGTTTTTTGTTTGCCTCACCGCATCGACAAATTCCAGAGACCGCGATCGGTACAATGGAGAATCAGGCTGGGAGCGGATCTCCACACGGAACTTGTGCGCCTTTGGATTCGGAAGGAACACGAAGGGAACAGACGCGATGCAACTGATGACGTCGAAACATGCGGGACGGGACTTCGCTGGAGCCAGCATGACTGCTGCGATTGCAGAGACATCATTGGGACCAATCTTGGTGGCGGCTTCTGACGAGGGAATCCATCGAGTTGAGTTCGGCGATGACGAGTCAACATTGCGAGAGAAACTGGATGCCGACTATCCAGATGCGATCGCTGACGATCGGCTCCGATTTCGAGCAATGGTTGACTGCCGTCGTCCAGCAGATCGACTCACCGACGAGTTCAGCGACCTCTGCCGCTGGATCTTCGCGGAACCCCATTTCAGCGGCGCGTTTGGGAAGCGTTGCTCGAGATTCCCCTCGGGGCAACGCGGAGCTATACCGAGTTAGCCATGCTGATTGGTAGACCGACGGCGGTGCGGGCTGCGGCAAGCGCTTGCGCCGCCAATCGAATCGCCGTCCTGATCCCTTGCCACCGCGTCCTCCGCAGCGACGGCGGCCTCGGAGGCTATCGCTGGGGAGAGCAGCGCAAGCGAACGCTGTTGCAGCGGGAGTTCTCGGTAATGCAATACGACTGACGTATCGACTCGAAATGGGGCGAAGATTCGGGATGAGGCGAGCTTGACGGCTCCTTGGAATTCCCCGGCATGCCCTACCGAGCGCGGGGCAATGATGATAATTTCGGCAGTGGATCAGCTCTGATCAAACCGCCCCCTTCGTCTAGTGGCCCAGGACGCTGGATTCTCAGTCCAGAAACAGCAGTTCGACTCTGCTAGGGGGTACTGGCTTGAACGAAGAGGAAGCACACTTTGAATGTCTCGGCTGCTTCACATGGACACGAAAGGGACAGGGTCTCTCAGTACGGTAGGTCCGCCTTTCCAAGGCGGACACCCGCAGCTTTGCTGCGTTTCGTGCGAGTCTCGGAGAGACTCGCCTACAGGAATGCAACGCGGTTTCATTTGTTCACAGCCTCGGAGAGGCTCGGCTACATGGTCGCGAAAAAGATCCCAGCCGACACCGCCTCAATCTCGGACACCGGGCAACTTCGCCAGGTTGGCTTCGGAAGGGGAAACCGGCCGGAGCTCTAGTTCGCTGAAGAGGAAGTGGCGTGTGTCGCCGGCGGCGCCGTAGACGTATTCCACATCGATCGCCTGGCAATTGCTCGGCCCAATCATCCGGCCATCGAGCACGTCCTCTGCAAAAGCGGCGAGACGGGGGATTGCTGCAGGGGATTGGCTATCAGCTAACGCCAGAACTCGAAGCGGTTTCACGCGATCTTGCGAGGCAATCGCTTCGGCCAAATGTTTGGCATCACGCGAAATCACGATGGAATCGGGATTCTGGATCTTCATGTTGCCGGCGGCCCTCGCATCTGTTGTGACGATGATTTGCGGAGCCTCGAACGATCGCGCGCGAATCAGTCGCGATGCCTCTGAATAGGGAATGTTCAGCAAGCAGTACCTGCCGAGAACACCGCCGCTAATGGGCCGACCGATCACGGCAATCAAGACCACCAGCATCAGACCCATCGTCATTGCCGTTGATACATTCATCGCGCGCCGACGGACCAGAACCGAAGGGGCAAAGACCAAGACCAAATAGGCTGGCAACAAACAGAGGAATGGCTGGAACCAACGATTCCTGAATTCGACTGCGTTACCGGACAGCACGATTAGCAGAAGCACAGCGAGGACCGTCAACAAAAATCGCTCGATCAGCTGACGCGAGGGGGCCCAATCGCTGGTTCTAGGATCGACGCTGGCAACTTGCTTGCGAACAAAGAACCCGAAAAAGACGCACACAGTCATCGCACAACAACTAATCAGCGAGATGCCGATCGCCGACATCCCGCGCCACGTTGGTGGCCCAGTAATCCGACTGACCGTCTGTCAGTGTCGTCACCGTCTTCGATGAGACCAGATCAGGATGCTCGATCATCCAGAGTGCGTGCGGCAAGATCATGCCCCCCGCAATCAGCACCGACGACAAAATCCTTCGATCGAGAAGGAGCGGGCGATACCGGGGGATCGAGAGTGCCGCCACCACGAAACCGACAACGACAATCGCAAAGTTGTATTTGAACAAGATTCCTAGCCCGACCGCGAGACCGATGAGTGCATACCAACGCATCGAACCATTCGGTCGCGAATGCTGGGCCAGACTGATCACGGCATAAAACAACATCGCTGTGGCGCACGTCGCCGCAACCGTATGCGACAAGTCGCGATGACTCTCCCAGGCAATCTGTGGGACGGTCAACATCCCCAACGTTGCGATCGAAGCCAGCCGAAGATTACCCGTCGCCTTGCGAATCGACTCGAAGACAAACCAATAGGTCAACCAGATAAACAGATTCTTGAGCAGCGCCAAGGAGAACACCGAATAGCCAAGAACCTCGAACACGCCCCGCTGCATCCACGTGTAAAGAGGTGGCTGGCTGTTGTAGCCCAGCAGCATGAATTGCGACAAAAGCACTTGTTCCGACTCGTCAAAGTCGAGCGATGTCGACATGACCGTCCGAACCAGTACGTGCAACGCAAAGTAAACACCAAGCAGGGCGGGTAATCGATACCGCCCGCCGGCAAGCCAGTCCATCATCGCGCTACCCCACCATCCGATCGGATTGATCTGTCGCAGGACCGAGGTCGTACGCGCCTGCTTTGGGTGCGATCGAATCGGATCCACCCACGACGTGAACCTCACGCGTGACATAGGTCGCCTTGTCGGTCGACTCGTAGTAAACGCGGGACAACATTTCGGCCATGATGCCGAAGCAAATGAACTGGACCGAGGACAACATCGCCAGTGACCCGACGATCAGCATCGGACGCGTGCCGATGTCCTGTCCCAAGCCATACTTCGCCACCAACAAACTGCCCAGCATCACGGCGCCAAACATGCCAATGACCAATCCAACCGTTCCGAAAAAATGCCCAGGCCGAGCTCGGAACCTCATGAAGAACAACACCGACATCAGATCGAGAATCACGCGAATCGTTCGGGAAATGCCATATTTCGACGTGCCATACTCGCGGGCACGATGGCGGACGTCGATCTCGCCGATCCGCGAAGGATGGGTCACCAGCGCGACCCACGCAGGAATGAAGCGATGCATCTCGCCCATCAAACGCACCTGCTTGATCACGGAACTGCGATAGATCTTCAGGCTACAACCGTAATCACTGATCTTCACGCCAGTGACTCGGGCGATCAGTCGGTTGGCGATCCAAGAAGGGATCAATCGCAGAAACATCCCATCCTGACGGTTCTTCCGCCGTCCAACCAGCAGGTCCAGCCCGCTGGCCTCCAAATGCTCGACCATCATCGGGATGTCGGCAGGATCGTTCTGTAGATCACCGTCCAGCGTCGCGATCAGCCTGCCGCTGGAGGCATCGATCCCCGCCTGCATCGCCGCGGTTTGCCCAAAGTTTCGCTGCAAGGAAATCACGCGAACCGGAATCGGAATCGTCGAACTGGCCGCCACCGCCCTCTCGACCGTACGGTCCGTGCTGCCATCGTCCACCAGGATGATTTCACATCCTGAGGACTCCTCGAGGTCCGCTAGCCTTGGCCAACGCGATGACAATTTGGCGCCGACCCGACTTCTCATGCAGTGGCGACAACGCCTGCCCAAGACACGCTAGCAATTGGCCGACCGACTCTTCCTCGTTCAGGACCGGGACGATAACGGATAGTTCGGCAGGGATTTGCCGTGTTTGCTTCGACTCGTTCATGTTGGTTTTGCGTCGGTAGACTCGTGCTTCACCAGTTGTCCACAAAGACAACTTCCCAACAAACCTCTTACTAGCAAAAAATGAAGAGGAAAAGATACTGGACTATTCCGTCAGCGACGGTCACAGCTTCTTGGTCGAATGTCCGCCAGGATGAGATCCCGCACGCCGCCGACAATGCTAGCAAGAAAGATCGCTAACGCAGACCGATACATGATGGGACTCGACAGGGAACAAACCGAACATTCAGGTCATCGGTCAGAATTACCGGAAATCTGTTCCCGTTTTCGTCAAGATGTCGATAAGTTCCCATCAAGGGTGGCCACAGCCGCAATCGAATTCGTCGATGCAGTGCGTAGCCACGCCAATCGACACGTTGGTGGAGTCCTCCGTTGGCTCTCGCCCAATCGGGAACCCCATCTGATAGGCGGCGATGATCACCGCGCCGTTGGAAATGAAGGTACCGGCCCAGTGCTCAACGACATGCTTCAGCCAAAAGCTGCTGACGGTCGGCTCGCCAGTCGCCTCCGCACGCTCGAACCAGCGAACACATGCTTTGATCTGAGCGGGATCAACTTCCTGCCACGAGTCCGCAGCGGCGCGAACCACGCCGTTGGCTCCGATCTGCAACCGCCGCCCACTGGCCGTCATGACCTCGTCCATCAATCGCTCGTCTCCTAGCAATCTCTCAAATCAAGAACCTGCGCCTGGCGATTGTAATCCTTGCCTAACCAGTCCTGCCAGCGTGTTGCATCGCCTCGGTGACGGCGGCCAGGAGTTGAGCAGGCTCATCGGTCCCGATCTGATAGACCTTTCCATTTCGCATGTTGAGCTGGACGGCATCGAATCCGGAAACATTGTACAGCCATCCGCCCCAGATCTTCTTGATGCCCCAGCCGTGGAACCAGCGTGTTCGCACGATCGAGGCACGCTCCACGTCACCGATCATGAACTCCTTGCGAATCAGCCCGGCACCAAATGCAAGGGAGATGTCGTTGCTCGTCACCCTCACCGTCAACGAATGAAAGAGTGCCAGGCAGATCATGAGAACTCCAGCCGGAATCAAAGCTGGCAGCTCGGGTCCGCCGTTTTGAATCATGGGATAGAGCACTGCCGCGCATACGACGAGAAAAACCGCGCTCAACATGACGCGGATTACTGTTCCCGGCTGAGTGTGCTCGTATTCGTTCAACCAACATCCTCAAGAAATCACTTGCTCGCTTCACGGTCGTCGCGACACTTCTCGGCGGCGAACGAGCCAGCGCCCGACTGCCCTGATTGTAGTCGGGCAAAGGTGCCGCGGGTGCTGTCCGCCGGACATCAAAACTTGGATACAATGTGTTCCCCCGATTCAAATCAGTCTGGTCAACAAGGAAACAGCCTCCCATGCCACGCTTCGCACAAATCCTATTGATTCCATCCTTGTTCCTGGTGGCGGCCACGGCTCAGGCGCAGATTGTGGCTCCTGGAGCTGAGCTAAAATTGGTTGCCGATGGATACAAGTTCACCGAAGGACCGACGGCTGACGATGCCGGCAACGTTTACTTCACCGACCAGCCCAACGACCGGATCATCCACTACGACTTTGCCTCGGGCAAGGCAACGACGTGGATGCAGCCTTGCGGTCGAAGCAATGGCCTCTTCTTTGTCAGCCCCGACCGCTTGATTGCCTGTGCCGACGCCGACAACGAACTCTGGGCTATCGACGTCAAGTCAAAACAGCATCAACTGTTGGCAAAGGGATTTGAAGGCAGAAGTTTTGGTGGTCCGAACGACTGTTGGGTCGATCGCGACGGAGCCATCTATTTCAGTGACCCGCTGTACAAGCGACCTTATTGGACACAATCATTTCAAGACGATCATCCGCGAGGCGTTTATCGCGTCGCTGCTGATGGCGGTCTCACGCAAGTGGCCGACGACTTGGTCCAGCCCAATGGAATCGTTGGCGACCCGGATAAGCGTATGCTGCTGGTTGCCGATATCAACGCGAAGCGAACGTATCGGTACAAGATCTCGGACGACGGCTCGTTGACAGACAAACAGCTGTTCTGCGAATCAGGAAGCGACGGGATGACGATCGACAAGCAGGGCAACGTCTATTTGACGGGAAACCAAGGAGTGACGGTCTTCGACTCGAGTGGCAAGCAAATCGAAACCATCGGCGTACCCCGCGGCTGGACCGCCAACGTGACCTTCGCCGGGCCTGAGAATCGCCACCTGTTCATCACCGCCGGCGATGCTGTCTTTGTGATCGAGACCACCGCCACTGGCCTGTGAGGCGAGAGCCGACGCAAAGAAAAAGGGACCATCGCCGCGAGGCAATGGTCCCTCTTGTTTGTCGGATCGATACCGTAGGTCCGTCTCTCCGAGACGGACACCCGCAGCATTGCTGCGGTTCTTCCGAGTCTTGGAAAGACTCGGCTACGGCAAAACGGACACCCGCAGCATTGCTGCGGTTCTTCCGAGTCTTGGAAAGACTCGGCTACGGCAAAACGGACACCCGCAGCATTGCTGCGGTTCTTCCGAGTCTTGGAAAGACTCGGCTACGGCAAAACGGACACCCGCAGCTTTGCTGCGCTTCTTCCGAGTCTTGGAAAGACTGAGCTACAGTAATTCGAGCTTAGTGACTATGCTCGAAATCTGGCTCTTTCCCTTCGTAGGCTCGATACAAATCGAAAATCGATTTCTCGAGAGCCTTCGCGGTATCGGGATCGGCTGACTGCTTGCACTTCATCGCGTTGACGATCACGGCATGTGCCGCAGTCAACTGCTTGACGTAGTTCGGATTGTCGGCCTTGATGCGCTGTGCCAGGAAGTAAGAAGCAATGGTCTCTTGGATCTTCGAGGCGTGATCTTCCTTGGTGGTTACCCAGCGAGCCATCTGGTTGACCGCCTGAGCATCGACCTCTCCATCAGCCAGCTCATTGATCTGCAACTGTGCCTTCGAGATCGTCTGCTCGTCTTCCAGCATTTGCTGGAATCGCATTTGATCACCGTAGATTCCGCAGGGAACTTGGCAGTGGGCGAAAGCAGCCGACGCAAACATGCACAATGCGGCTAATGACAAAAAGGAACGCTTCATTCGTTTACTCCGATAATTCAGTAGTTGAGGATCCTGGTCCGAGCAGAAAATTATAGACATTCTGGTCGGGAGACGGGGCGCGGGGCGCCGCAGCCATGGACGGAAATCGTTAACGCAGGGAACGCCCCACCATGTCGAGCAGCAGCGAATTCGAGACGCTATTCCCGAAGTCCTGGTGACGATCGAGCGTCCAAACGACTTTTTTCGTCTTGGGGTCCACTTCGACCAACAGCGGCTGGCCGGGCCCCGCATGGCAATTTCCGATCACCCGATTCCCGTTGGGAAGGACTTCCAGGGTCGTCACCCAAGCAAGCCGAATGCCTGGCAGATCGTCCTGATGAACCTGCCAAACGATCTCCTTGTCCGGCGTGACTTCCAGCACGCTGTGCCCGTTACCGGTCGCGATCAGCGTATTGCCTCCGGTCAACCGCAGCGCGGCGAACAAACGGTTTCCGAACGCCTCGGGTCCATGACCGTTTTTCGTCTCCTTCCCAAACAAGGGGACCTCGTATTCCCAAATGACCCGGCCTGTATCGCGATCGTATTCGCGGACCTTGCCATCCGATTCATGTGCCACGAGGTAGGTTCCCGAACCGGTGGACCGGACAAGTCGCGTGTCGCTATGCGTGCTGGGATGCTCGACGACAAGCGGAATCTCCTTCAGCAATTGACCGTCCCGATCGACCTCAATGATTCTCGCGACGCCCGATTCGGCGATCATGGTCGAACCATCAGGCAGCCGCTCAAACGCATGCACTTCGACTTTCTTGCCAGCGTTTCCGTTCTGAGTACTTGAGTCATAACGCCAGACGACTTGCTTGCTCTCACGATCGATCTCGACCACCGCCGCACGACCCTCGCGAGTGAGAATGTTGCCATCGTCGAGCAGATGAACATCGTGGATTTCGCCCCACGGCATCTGCCACGAGATCGTCCCATCGGGATCAACGATGGCCAAACGATCCGGACCTTGCAGCAAGACCTGATGCTCCGCCATGGCAGGTAATCCAAGGCAAAGGAGGATGAGTCCGAAGAGTGGGAGACAGCTGTGTCGAATCATCAGTGACCCGTTTCATTGCAAAAAAGAGGGCAGGCAAGAGAGGCCACGATTGTATTCGATTCAACAGCCCTTCGAGAGGACCAATTCCCAAGCCGTACGATGGGCTTCCTAGTGGCTCTTCAACGCTGAGCTTGTGAGCCGTGGGCCGTAAGGCACCGGGCCGAGACGGACGTATTTCCCCGTCGAGAGCCGTGGGCCGTAAGGCACCGGGCCGAGACGGACGTATTTCCCCGTCGAGAGCCGTGGGCCGTAAGGCACCGGGCCGAGACGGACGTATTTCCCCGTCGAGAAGGCCCGGCCGCTCACGCGTCACGGCTCACAAGAACTGTCTTGAAGCAGCACTAGTACGCTTAAAGAAATGCTGTGGAATGTCGGCGTGCACTCCGTGCTCGCCATTCCGGCCACGGAGTGTCCGGCGACAATCTAGAGTAATCATGAAAATGCTGTGGCCCGTCGAGCGATGGGAAAATCGACGATAGACGGGCTTGGAAGCCCATCGTATGAGTGCCAATCCACCGAACGGAGAGAACCACAGCGCTGTAGCATCCGCTCTCAGGTCACCTGCGCGGCGCCGAGTGCGGCGGTGCACTTTCCGATGTGACGAACGGCCTGACGCAGCCTCTGTTCATTCTCGACCAGCGACATGCGAAGAAACCCTTCGCCGGCGTTGCCAAAACCGCTTCCGGGGCTGACCGCGACGTTCCCTTCCTCCAGCAACTTCATGGCGAAATCCATGGTGCTCATCGAACTGCGCCACGGTTCTGGAACCTGAGCCCAAACAAACATACCAGCCTTGGGTGGATCGACCTTCCAACCGAGTCGCTTCAAGCCGCTGACCAGCACATCGCGCCGTCCCTGGTAGATCTGTGACTGTCGCTCGACGTTCGCCTCCGTCTCCCGCAAGGCGACGATGGCAGCGATCTGAATCGCCTGAAACATCCCGTAATCGTAGTATCCCTTGATCGTTCCCAAGCCGCGAATCATCTCGGAATTGCCGGCGCAGAAGCCCACACGCCAACCAGCCATGTTGTACCCCTTGCTCATCGTCGTGAACTCCACCCCCACGTCCTTGGCGCCCTTGGCGGCCAGGAAGCTCGGGGGCTGGTACCCGTCAAAGGCGACATCCGCGTAGGCGAAATCGTGGATCACCAGGAAACCATACTTCTTGGCCAGACGAACCACTTCCACGAAGAAACTCGGCTCGACCACTGCCGAAGAGGGATTGTGCGGATAGTTAACGATCAAGATTTTCGGACGCGGCGCCAGATGTTCGCAGGTATAGGCAACGTTTCGCAAGAAGCGATCCGGATCGGCTACATCTAGCGAGACAACATTGCCTGAGGCGAGAATCACGCCGTACATGTGCACTGGGAAAAACGGCGACGGAATCATCGCCGTGTCGCCCGGGCCCATCAGGGCCAGGCACATGTGGGAAAACCCCTCTTTGCTGCCCAGGCAGGCGATGATCTCGTGCTCCGGGTCAAGCCGCACACCATACTTCCGGTAGTACTTGCTGGCGACTTCGCGCCGCAGGTTGGTAATCCCGTTGGACTTGCTGTATCCGTGGTTACCAGGATCGGACGCCGCATCGGCAAGCTTTTGGATGACGATCGGGTCCGGCGGATCGGAGGGGTTGCCCATCCCAAGGTCGATCACGTCATCGCCGGCTCGACGCTTTTGGTAGAGCGAATTGTTGATGCGGCCAAACATGTAGGGCGGCAGCCGATCGACACGCGCGGCAAATCGCACTTCGAACGGTGCAGGCACCGGATCGGTGGTGGGCACGTCGATCGCAGGGGCGTCGATATTGGGAGTGTCGATATTGAAAGGTTCGCTCATGAACGGGTCACCAACAACTTGATGTGAAAAACAAGGAAACGATATTGTCAATAAGACAGGGAACACCGCCCAGGGGGTTACTCTCTCTGAAGCGGTAAGATTTCGCCCCAATCCAATAAAAAAGGGTCCGGCTGAAACAGCCGAACCCGGTCGTTTTGGGGGCCAAGGGGAGCCGAGTTATCCTTGAGGGCTAGTGGCCACCCGCGGAGCCGCCTCGGCTTCCAGGAAGTTGTCGATTTCGGACGACTCGATCAACTGCTCGAATCGCTCCGCCATCGCGCGATTGGTTTTGGATTCGGTCAGGTCGCGGATCAATTCGTTCCGAACGGCAGCGGCGTCCGATACGACCGGCTCAGTGAATCCCTGGCAGCGAAGAATCAGGTACTTGCCGCCGGTTGCAATGATCCCGCTGAGTTCGCCCGGCTTCAATCCAAACGCCTCTTTTTCGACCGCTGGCTGGCCGCCGTACTTTCGAATCGGAGGCACCTTTCCTTGATTGCTGGAGGAAACCGGCTCGACACTGTACTGCTCGGCCAGCTTCCCGAAGAAAGCGTCGGTCGGATTGTCACGTGCCATCTCCCAGATCTTTTGGGCACTGCGCTGATCGGACAGCACGATCGCCAAGACCTCGACGCGGGGACCGTAGGCCGACTCGAATCCTTCCTGCAAATCCTGCTCGGTCACCTGGACTTCGCCCTCGACGAGTTTCTTCAACGCCACGCTCGGCCAAACCACGTCTTCCACGTACAGCTCGCGAGTGGTGCGACCCTCGTTGGTCACAGATTCATACCAAGACTCCAAGTCGGGAGCGCCGTCGGAGAGCACATAACCGTAGCTGATGGCTGCCCGGGCAATTTCGGCGTCCAAATCGCCTTGGCCAACCTGCTTCTTTTGCCGACGCAAGGCCTGAACCAGTAGCTTGCGATTGATCTCTCCTTCCAACACATCGGTGCCGTGCCGCTTGATGCACTCTTCGCCCACTTGGGAAATCAAAACCTGTTGACCGTTGATGATCGCGGCGACCCCCGGAAACTTCTTTGTCTGCTCCGGATCGCCAAGCACTTTCACAACCTGCGCTTCCTGTTGCAGGCGTGCGAACAATTCGCTGGCCGCGCCACGCATCTTCTGGTCACGAATTCGATCGTTGATCTGCTCCTTGATCGCGGGCAACGCTTGGGGGCTGGGGTTGGTAGCGGGAATCCGCCGCACCGACTGAAGCACGATCCACTGATCGCCTAACTGCATCACCTCCGAGACCGCTCCGTTCTCCAAGGCAAACGCCGCCTCTTCCAGTCTTGAATCGCCGCTGTAGCGACGGATTGGTGGAATCAGCCCGCCGACGCTGGCGCTCGCCTCATCCTCGCTGAACTTCTTCGCTAACTGGGAAAACTGCTGAGGGCTGGCAACGGCTTGTTGCTGAAGGTCCAAAGCTTTGTTGCGATCGGCAACCATGATCAAACGACATTTGACCGCTTCGCCGAATTGAGCAATGTAGGCACGGTTGAATTCATCCTCGGTGACCTGGACCTGTTCGGCGACGAGGGCTCGCAACGCCAGCATCGGCCAAATGATCTCGCGACTGTATTGCCCCGGTGAAATGTCTCGTTCTTCCTGCAACAGCTTCAAGTAGCTTTCCAGGGTCAGTCCAAATTTGCCAGCGAGCCGACGGATCTCATCGCTGACCTCCTGCTTGGTGACTTCGATTCCCCGATGATTGCACTCCTGCAAAATCAAGTACCGATTGATCATGTTGTCCAGAATGTCGTCGCCAAATCGTCGAATCGTGGCGTCGGCAAGCATGTTGCGAGTGATCGGATCGGCATTGACGACCGCGATCACTTCATTTTTGGTGGCGATACCACCGGTCGTCGAAGTCGCGGGGGCCTGCGCGGAAACTCGTTGCGTCGACAGAACAACAACACAGGCGCAAAACGCGACCAGCGGTAACCGTCGCAGAATCGACAACATCCATGGACGCATGCGGGCGGGTTGAAGAGGCATCTCGGGTCACTCCTTTGAACCGTTTCTTGGGTCACAGGGCCAACGGTTTGGGCCCTGAGTAGGGTCAGACATGATTTCGACGGACGGGATCCATTGATGTTTCACGTCCAGCTCAGCGCCAGCGAACATTAGAGAATCCAAGATTTTGACTCAAGACGAATCCCAAAATGCTAGCAACATGCACGCCCACTGCCACGCCACTGCCCCACTGCCCCACTGCCGCCACTGCCACTGCCCCACTGCCCACTGCCCCACTGCCCTCCCCCTCATCCCGATCAAACCTGCAATCTTTTGCAAAAAGTTCCGATTGAATCTCTGATCAGACTCATGACGATTTCCTCGAATCAAGCACAAACCATTGCTGCTGCTGACCTTAGCGATCCTGGTCGCGATCCATCGCGAGGATTGGCACGGGCCGTGCATGAAGGAAACCTCATCAACGCCCGGCTGGTCGTCAGGCTTGACTCTTATCCAATTCAAAAGATCACGGCAGAGGAGAAGCCATGTTAGTCCTGACACGCAAAGCAAACGAACAGATCCTGATCGGCGACGACATCAAGATCACGCTGGTACGGGTCCGCGGCAACAGCGTCCGTGTGGGAATCGAGGCACCGCGTGAGGTGCGAGTGGTGCGTGGCGAACTGGCCGATCGAGCGAGCGATCATGACAGCGAGTTGGAATACGAATTGGAGGAGCGGGAGAGTGTTTTTGCTCATCCTCAGCCGAAGATCGGGCGGCACACCAAAAAGACGGCGGACAATCGGCTACCCCAACCCGCTCTGGAGCAGGCAGCGCTGGAGCAGTCGACGCCGGAGCAGTCACCGCTGACGCAAGCTGCTTCGATGGACAAGCATCCTCGCATCTACGTGGGTCGCATTCGCCCAGCATCGACCGAGGGAAAATCGGGTCGCGCTCCGCTGGCTGGTTTTGTGTCTGCGACCTAGTGGACCGAGCCATTCGGCTCAGCGTTCGATGACGGTTGATGCAGCGGGAGCTTGCGTTTGTTCCTGCAGAAGCATGCCGTTTTCATCGCGATGGGCGACCCGATCACCGGAATCGATCTCGTGGAGATGCTCCAGCAAGATTCGACGGACTTCAAAGATCGTCTTGCTGATCATGTGAATCGAGGTGTGATGTGCGTTGACAACGAGTTCGCTTTCGACGTCGTCCATGGTGGCGCTGTTGTAATCGACAATTCCGTCACCGCGCGCACGTCGCCTCGAGATGAACGAAGTGTTATCAAGCACTCCGATAATGTTGTGATACTTGACCCCCGGAGAACGTTTCGCTCGCATCATCACCGGAAAGATCGGAGACTCCGGTGCCAGCGAATCAATTGCATTGGCCACGGTAAGCAGTTGCGTATCCTTGAACAGTTCAGGATTTTCTGCGGTCAGGCGATCACCGGTGCGAATCGCCATCTTGGGTAACTGAATCAGATTTCGTGCCAGCCATCGAGTGTAGTCGTTGGCAAATTCACTTCCGCGATGCGGCGTCCCAATGGTGATCACGCGTCGTACGGACTGGTTGGGTCGAAAGAACAAGGTGCTAATCAGCTTGTAACGATCCTCGTCGGGACCTTTCATTTGGGCGAGCGCCTCGTCTGCATTGTGGGCTGGTTTATCGCTCACGATCTCCCAAAACTCATCACCGCTATCAATGGTTTGCAAACGGCTAACCAATCCCCCCATGCTGTGCCCAACGAGGACCATTTGATCCATGGCGGTGTCGTGCCGGGTATTATCAAAGGCATCGCGCATGGCGACGAGATCTTTACGCAGCTGAGTCGCACTGATCCAAAATGGCTGGCCAGACGGATAGAGATAGAACCAGAATTGGTATCGCTCACGGATTTCAGGAAAGCTGCGGAGGTCATTGAACATATCCATCCACGTCATTGGACTCGACCACAAACCATGCACCATCAGCACGGGAATCCGATTCGGATCGTAGGGCTCGAGCATGTAGAGCCCCTGTTTGCTTTGCGAACGGTTCGGAAAGATCAGGCCTTGGGTGGCCCGATTGCGCTGCCGAAAATCGGGGCTATCCAAAAAGAACGCCAGCGGCGTGGTCAGATCGGTTTCCAGTGGAACCCATTGATTGGCAAGCAGGATCTGATTGGCCGTGAGCGGATCAAAGAATTCCAACACACACGTGCTTGCCTCGCCCGTGCGGGCTCCCTCGCCAGGCTCAATGCATCGCATCAGCGCTGTCACCGAGTAGCTGAGCCCCTTGGCATAGTACTGTTCCCGTGAATCCGAGCCATTGCTAGGACGCCTTACGGCGATCAGGGGAACACCTAACCCGTAGGTGGTGTGACGATTGCGGAGCGTCTGAATCTCGTAATCACTGACAAACTCATAGTGATCAAACTCATCTGGCCGCCATTGGCCTCGCATCTCAGTGCGAACGACGAATTTGCGCTTCGGCGTCTCGATTGTATAGGTCTGTCCCGGTTCCAGCTTCTTGTCGCTGCAAAGCAATCGCAACGTATCCTCGAGCGATTCGTTGTAAAGATCACAAACCGCACGGAACTGTGGATCATAGGCATTGCGAGTCGTTTCCAGATCATCGCTGAACAGGTAGTCATAGCTGTTCGTCAGTGACACTCCGTAATGATTCAAGGCGTCGCTGACGCGGCCCTCGCGTTCCGCTTTCTTTCCCTCCACGTAGGAAAGTTCGCTCAAGGCATAGATCAGATCGGAATCAGGATGCTCGTTGACTCGCTGGCGAATATGTTCGAAGCAAGAATTCGAATCTTCGGCATATCGATCCTCCAGGTCGAAGCGACGCAGCGTGTTGTGCGTGCGTTCACTGATCTTCGGTCCCTTGCGTCCCACCAGCTGCAGCGTCGTGGCCAGCGCATTCTCCCGAACCTCGCGAGGTGTCAGGTAAGTCGTTGTGGCGCACCCGGTGCAAGACAAGGCAAGCAGAAGCATCGATGCAAGCCGCAAGCCCCGCCTGATTAGGCGCAGCCAAGCAGCTTCGGCTCGGCAGTCCATGCCGAGACCGTCTCTGTTGGCCAATGTGCGGCGTTCCCTGTACATCATGCTGGTGAACCTGGGCTTTCGGCGACAAGTCCGTCTGCTAGTGCAGACAACTTCCATGATCACCGGCGAACTGGCATGTCGCTTCCCATTTAGTTACGGGACGTTAGAAAGCATCAAGGCGCGCTGTCAACGCTAATCGCATCAGCCAAACAGAGGCTTTTCACACTCCCTCGGTTGTCCGGCAAGTGGACAATGCCTATCGTGATTAGTGAAGCCACGACAAATGCTTGTCGTATCTCGCGCCGGGAAGCGCATCGGTAACTGAGTCATACCAGCTGTGAAACCAGATGTGAAACTCAGATAGTTCTGTGCACGAAACATCATCGCCATGGTTGACGACCTGGCCAGTGCACGGATCACCGGAACAACCGTGCCGATCACCATGCCCCCATGAGGGCCGCACAGATCAAGCTCGTTTTTCCGGTTCACCGCGGCATTGGTTTTTTGACCAGGCACCGTTTGTGACCTATATTCCCTTGGCCGCGTGTTCTGAGCATCATTGCACGGCCTTGAAGCGAGCGTTTCCTCCCAACCATTTCGCTTGTGAGCCCTCCCTCTGATGCTCGACGGAAACTTTGCGCATGCATCTCATGGCACGGGTCGCAGCTCGTTTGAGCTTTCTGTCGCTTGCGGCAGCCCTTCTCTTCTTGGTAGCGACCTTCTCGACTCCCTCTCGAGCTGTTGCGCAACTTGCTGATGACGCTGCAGCAACGGCAGTGGACAGCGAAGCGTCTGCCATCGAGAAAGGACTCGAGCTCGAGCGATCGCAAATGTGGAGTGACGCGATTCGGCATTACGAGGCGGAAGCTCGCAAGTACCCCGATAGCACTACGCTCTATCAACGCCTGATCATCAGCCGCCTACACTTCGACGTGAACCGTCGGTACCAGGACGAGAGCTACATGGCCTCGGTGCGAAAAATGAGTACGAGCCAGGCCTTGGACCTGTACTCGGAGATCCTTGCTAACCTGCAGACCCATTATGTCGAATCGGTCGACTGGCAGCGGGTGATGATCCATGGCACGGCGGCACTCGAAGTTGCGCTGACCGAGCCAAAGTTCACAGACCGACTGCTCGCAGGTGCCGACCCAGCGAAGATCGAACATTTTCGCCAAACCATTCACCACCACGTCAAGGATCGAAGCACCTCGACCCGTTTTGATCTTCGGGCGAACGTCGCCTATGTAGCCGACCTGGCGGCAACGCAAATCGGCCTTTCCCCTACCGCCACCGCACTGGAATTCCTAAGTGGTTCGGTTTCAACGTTGGATCCCTACACCCGGCTGCTCTCGCCTAGCCAGCTGGAAGAAATGTTCTCGAACATCGAAGGGAATTTCGTCGGCCTGGGCATCGAACTCAAGACAGATATCGACTGCCTACAAATCCTCTCGGTGATTCCCAAGGGGCCGGCGGAAGAGGCGGGCATCAAACCGGGCGAGCGGATCGTCCGGGTCGAGTCGGCTTCCACCGATGAAGTGGATCCCGATTATGTCGCCGACTTGCTTCGCGGTCCGGAACACACCTATGCCTCCATTTCGGTGGTCGGCATCGACGGTGTCCGGCGTGACATGAAGGTCCAGCGCCGCCGCGTCGAAGTTCCCTGCGTCGAAAACATTCACTTCGTCGATGTCGAAAACCGAGTCGGCTACTTCCGATTGACCAACTTTCAAAAGACGACCACGCGTGACGTCGAACAGGCACTGTGGAAACTGCACCGCGAGGGAATGCAGTCATTGATCATTGACGTCCGCGGCAATCCCGGCGGTTTACTGTCGGCAGCCGTCGAAGTGGCCGATCGCTTCCTGGGACGTGGCCGCATCGTGACGACTCGTGGACGGAACGTTCGAGAGAATTTCGACTACGTCGCCCACCTGACCAACACCTGGAATGTACCTCTGGCTGTCCTGATTGATCGGGACAGTGCCAGCGCCAGCGAGATCTTTGCCGGAGCGATTGCGGATAGCAATCGGGGCGTCATTGTCGGTGAAACCAGTTACGGAAAAGGAAGCGTTCAGGGCATCTTCCGGATGCAGACTGCTAGCTTTGGTCTCTGCCTGACAACGGCCAAGTTTTACTCGCCAAGCGGCCGCGCCATCAGCCGCAATGGCGTGGTTCCCACCATCCCTGTCGACGCGACCTACATTGCGGCTCGCCCCAACAGCGACGGGAAGATCACGCTCGACAACGAAGACGCCGTGTTGCAAAGTGCCATCGCCGGCCTGTCGGACCGGAACATGATCAGCCGTGATCACAGTGCGGCGTTTGCAAAGTAAGGTCTGGTTTCCTCCAACGCGCCGTGCGTCGAGCAGCGACGCAGTGCACAACATCGCGATCAACGGCGATTATTCGGCATCGTGGATAGGCGACCGTCGAGTGACTTTGCGCATCCCCGTTAGGAATATCAATCGTTCTGACTGCTGGTTTCCGCGGACACCCATTCCCGGAGTGCATCAATACTTGACATCCTGCTGGAGTCAATCGCGGACAGACGATCGACCTCGTTAACTATGCGCCACTTAAAGTTGGCCTCGTAGTACTCGGGAATCTTCTTTCTGGCCTTGTCCCGAGATTCCGCGATCAACTTCTCCGCCACGATCCTGGCCGGTAACTGCACCCCCTTGATCTCGGTCCACTCGAGATCCTCGGTCTGCTCGATGATGCGTCTCCCGTCCTTGAACAGCAGCGATTCCACCATCCGCGTCGGCACGTACCTTTTCAAGTCAAAGCTAAATCTCCGTTCTTGACTCGACGTGCTTGAAAGGACATACAACCACACAATCTCTGTGTTCGTCTCGCCGTGTTTTGTTATTCGAAGGTCCGCACTTGGTCCATACCCAAGCGTAAAGTGATCCCTGAGGGAAAGGTGAGGCCAAAAAGAACCTGGAAACGGTCGCGAGCCGGTTTGGCGAACATCAGGAAAACCCGATGATGCGAGTCTGGCGTTCACGTCCTTTTCGTGACTGCTTATCGAGAGTCGAGCCGGCTCTGACGAACCGGTCCGAAACAACACTTCACCTGCCTTCGCATCCATGAAGAATGCCGTGAGAATCTGCTGGCGTTCTGGCTGCCCTGCGGTGGTCGCCTCCTTCGTACCAATCCGGGCAAAAAGAAATCGACTGTGTTGGTGGTCCGCGACGAGTCTCATCTTGAATTCAAGGTCTCCGTTTTTTCCATCGTCGCGGACATAGAAACTATGGTAGTCGATGGCAACGTCGTAGCTCGCCACGGCGAGCCAATTCGTTGAAAAGGCCTCGAATACCGATACCGCCTCGGCTCGGCTCTCTGCCACTTCGTCGCTATCTTGGGCGCTCAGAGACTTTACGTTCGAAACAGTCAGAATAGCGACGGCAATCAGGAAATAGGCTCGCATAGACTAGACCTACTCGACGGTTGAACCGGACAATCGTTAGTGGAGAATCAATGGGCTACTGTCCTACACAGGGCTGACCTGCTTCAGAATAGGTTGTGGAATAGAGTGGTATAAAGTCTTCCATGTTGCCATTCACCACTGGCCGGAAAGCCCGTACACAGTTGTGCAATTTGACGAGCAGGGACGCAACGTCCCACACAATGCGTCATTCTGGCTAGTCCAGGCCGTTCTGCCATTCTCATCAATATCGGCGTCTTCTAACACTTCGTAATCGTTCTCGTCGAACCCCAACGCCTCGTACGCCTCTCCTGAGCATTCCCAGCCACTTGAGTATTCGTAGCACGGTTGCTCAATGCACCAATACGTCTCGTACATGCAATCCTCCCACCTGGCTACCAAGCAGCTTTCTGCAATAGCACCGGATGATCCAACGCTCGTTAATAAGAGAATGAGCCAATTGCGTGTCATTGCGATTACCTCAAGGACCTGAGATTTCAAACCGAGAATGCAACACTTGTCGCAAGCTACCCGAAACGACATTCCAAGTGATTCTTTGCGAATCCAATTCATCATTTTCGCGCCGTACATCCTCCGCGGCCGCCGGTAGACGAACGTGGAGACGATAGATCCTGTCGGAGAGTCGAACGGAGCCAACATCGAGACTTGACTCGCCAATGTAGGCTTCAACAAAAGTCGCTCTGTTCAATGCAGAATCGCTCGCCTCCGCGTTATCTGAGGCGTTGGCGGCGACGTTCAAGATTCCGGTCGCGACGTAATCGTCGCCATCACGTCGAAAACGCATAGTACGCGGGCTGATCTTAAACGTGGCCTCCTTGTAAAGGATTAGATCGATGCTGTCGGACACCCCCGCCACATCATCGAAAACCGAAATCTTCCCGACACTTCCGTCGGCTGTCGCGATTCCAGGGTCTACCCTCATGATTACCTCTCCGATTCGCGACTCGCTTGAAACTAGCGCACCTTCAACTCCTTCAATGGCGCCTGATGCCTCAACCCTAAGTTTACGAAGCGGCGTTCCTGTGGTCCGAACAAACGCAACAACGATTTCTACTTCCTTGTCGCCAGAGACATATACCGGATGCACTGTTGTGAGAAAGCACAAAATGCCATCGATCTCGTACGACAGGGTGACGACGACTCTGCCTAAGTTTGGTGTGCTTGCTCTCCTATCGTCCACCAGCATGGCGAGCGTTCCATGAAACTTAGATGACCGGTTTCGCGACGGAGGTGATACTCGCACTTCCAATGTTGCGGTGCCAAGTCGAGGTATCGTGTCGCCAAGAAGTTTCGCCTTCGTACATCCACAGCTCGCAATCAGACTCGCGATCGGAATGTCGAATGGATTTGGGTTTTCCAGACGAATCCGAACCGTTCCGTTCTTGCCGGCAGGCAGTTTCCCCAGGTCGGCGAATGCTTTATAGGTGTCGCCGTCACGTCCCGAGATCGTCGCCGTCACCTCCGTCGAGAAATCGGTGAAGCTCTCCGATTGCGGCTTGCTAGTGTCTGCCGCGCGGAGGTAAGTATTGCGACCCTGTGCCATCACAAACACGGCGATGCAGATAGCTAAGTGGCACTGCCTTACAAGAACTTTCTGAAACACATTTGAATGCCCGCGTGTCATCGCCTGCCCCTTGTCATCGCCTGCCCCTTGTCATCGCCTGCCCCTTGTCATCGCCTGCCCCTTGTCATCGCAGTACCCTGGCAAGACCAAACCGGGACGTCTCGAAACAAGAGCGCTTCTACGCCCCCCCGCAATGAAGTCAATATTCCAATTTCCAAAAACTGTCAGGATTCTTCGCCCTCGTGCTTCGGGGGCCAATGGTCTTCTGTGCACAGTTCCGCGACGGGCGAGGAGTGTCCAAAGCGGTTGCCAATAGGCCAATGCGTTCGCGAGGTGGGAGCGCTATCGGGGCAATCGAGGAAGAGTGTCGGGCAGCGTTGTGCTCGCAGCGAACGAAGAAATCGCACGCGGCGGAAGTCCAGCTGCGATGAACAGTCGATTGATGCCGGTCATCAGGCGGTGCCATTGATCGACCGTATCGGGTGTGCCAACCTCCATTGCATCGGTTCGGTCGAAGCCCCGCTCGCTGATCCGAATCACCGGATCGAGGTGAAACAGCGCCTCGAGCATCAGGTGCCCTCTCCGATCCAAGTCGGTCAGGCCCGGATCATCGTAAATCCAAAGATGGGTTTGCAGTGTCCGATCCAGTGCCGCCATCGCGGCCTGCTCCTCCGAATCAGCGACGAGAATGACTTCAATCGGCCCGCACTGAACATAGTATTTCGACATTTGACCTGACTCCGTGATCTGGATTCTCTGCATGTCGCACCAACCATTGGGCGACAAAAGGAGAATCGCAGATCGCCGGACAAGTCTGGTCACACCGTGCGAATCACTGGAAAAAAGGACTACTCGACCTCAAACGGCTCCACGTTGCTGGAGGGCTCCGCATCGGCCTTGCCAAAGCTGTAGGTCAGCAACTGGGCCCCCAACTGGACGATGATCCTCGAGAGCGTCGGCTGGACCGTAATCTTGGTTTCTAGTTCGTTGTTACCGCTCAGGATCTGCTTTCCCTCCGATTCATCCACCACGCGACCATCGCGCACATCGATCGCCATCACGTCAAGCGTCTTTCGACGACTTGTCGTGGTGTATGTAAACGGGCTCCGCGCAAACAGCAGTAATGGAGTCTCGGCTGGCTGCGTGAGTGTGCAGCCCCAAGGTTGCTCAAACTGCTGACCCCACCGTACCGAACCATCGGTAAGCGAAATGGCATGCACGCCATTTGTCGTGACATGGAACTTACCGTCGGAGGTTTGCAACTGAGGTGCGTCGGGCAAAGCGACCTGCTCCGCTTTCGTTTTTGGCAGCAGCACCATCGTTCCGTCCAACATGACGACATTCAAACCGACCAAGCCCGGATATGCAGGCAGTTTCGTACGAGTGATTTCGCGCCCTTGAGCAATGTCCCAAATCAGAGTGTTACCTTCGTTATCAAGCAACGCGAAGTGGCGTCCGCCGACCACGCGTCCGTAGGCGGCGGGTACCGACGTATCACTATTGGATCGATTGGCCCCCATCGACTGATGCTGCAACACAACCTCCCCGCTGAATGGATTGGTCAGCATCAGATCGTAGCGATGGGGCGTATCCGTTTCTCGGTAGGACAACACGTGCGTTCCCATGGCCTCCCAGATCTGACCACCCCGCCATGGCTCGACGCCGAGCTTCCGTCCATCGAGTAGGTCGAAGAAGACCACTTCCTCGGTGGAAGGTGATACGACGGCAACCCGTCGTCCATCGCACAACACGGCTCCACTGAGCGGCGCTGACGAGTTGCGCCAGAAGGTTTCCGGAGTCAGCAGGTTGATGGCCATCAGATCGCCTCCCTGCAGGATCAAAACGCGATCACCCATGATCGGCCCGAGGCGAAACTCGGGAATGATATTGGATGTCACATTGGATACGATGTAATAGCGCACCACCTGATCATCGAAAGGGGTGATCGCACTGCGACGGCGGGCCACAGGTCCCCCGTCACCGCTCATACTTCGCTGCCAGACGACCGCGTCGCCGTTATCGGCAAGCAGGTTGAACAGGTCGATGCTGATCAGACCGTCCGGCATCACCACGACCATCGCTCCACCACAGACTTGGGCTTCCTTGTCCATGTCCAACGCATTGCCATCGATCGGAATCCGACTCGGCATTCCCTTGGGATCCCTCAATCCGAGCGGACTTGACGTCTCACTGATCAATCGCCAACCTTCGAATTGCCTGCCAGCCAGCAGATTCATCTCCGCCATGCGTTGGTCCGAGGGCATGCCCCGCACCGTACGGGCGGTTCGAGAATCCCAGTTCATCGAAATCTCTTGCGGCCAATCGAACCGCTTCGCCTGTTCCTCGGCCAGCCGACGAACCTCGCCAATCCGATCGGTCTCCGCATCCGGCCCGCGCGACTGCAATTGATCAAGTACTCGAAGCACATCCTTGGGCATGCCGCCCGAGGCATACGCATCCACCAGCATCCACAATCGCTCGTTGGATAACTTGGTAAGCTCGGCATCACTTGGAATCGCGCTGTCGAGCGCCAACCGTTCCAGCTCCAGGAACGACTGCTCTTGCCGCATTCGCGAGGCCAGTTCGGCTCGTAACGTCTCGGCGCCGGGAAGTGCACCGACGTGGCGAAGCATCTGTTTCAGCAAGCCTGTTGAACTTTGCAGGTGCGAATCGGCTTCCTTCAGCAATGCCTCGTTGATCTGCCGCAGCTCGTCCTCATCGGACTCCTCTGCTAACTGGGCGGCGCGGGCCGCCAACCAGCTGTCGAGCGAACATTGGCGGGCGGGATCGTTCAGTAGTGCGTTCGCGGAGCTATCGAGTAACGGCTCGGAGATGACCAAGGACGACAGGTCGAACAACCGCCTCGCTGCCTCCAATCGCTCGCCACGATGCATCGCCGCTCGAACCTGCAAAGCGAATAGTTCAACACGTTGCGAAGGTCGATCGATCAGGTCGTCAAGCGTCGCCACCAACTCACGATCGATTTCCAGGCTCTCTCGTAATTCCCCAAGCATCGCCGAAACGCTGAGCATTCGGACTTCGTCGTTATCGGGCTGCATCTGGCGAGCTCGGGCCAGGAGTTCCAGGGCGCCGGTCCGCTCGCCTCGTTGGATCAGTAGCTCGGACTTGCGAACGAGGGCGTCAAAGTCATTGGGATTCGTCTCGAGCATCTGATTGACCAATGGCTCGAGGGTTGCCTCACCGAATGCGACGGCGAGCGAGGTAGGACTCTGAGAGATGATTTCCCCTTCGGCCGCCACCAAATTGCCAAGCGGATAACGGGTCTCGCGCCGATCGATCACCGAACCATCCTTCAGCGAAATCCGAACGATCTGATTCGCAGTCGTTGGCACCAGGTATTCTCCGTCACCAAAAACGCCCAAGCCGGCGATTTGCTGGCCGGCCGACAACATGTCGCGTGGTGTGGTCCAATTCGATGCACCAGACTGCAAATCAAAGGCGCGAATCTGGTTACTTCCCGCCACGTAGAATTGTCCGTCACGGATCCCGGCCAGGTACCTCATATGAACTCGGTTCTTTTCCGAGAAGAGACTCTCGCCGGTCAACAGGTCGAACCCAAACAGGCGGTCCGATTCGACGGGTGTCACCAGCACGGCAGTCTCGTCGGCAATCGCAGTACCGCTGTACCACCGCTGCATCAACTGCCCCGTTTCCGGAGCCCTTCCACGCCCGGTGATGCTACGAATCATCTCCATGTTGCGATCAAAACTGACGCCCCAGCGAAGCATTCGATCAGCCAAATCGATGGCGACGATCGCTCCGGCACCGGTCGGACAAATCATCACGCCCTCGTGATAGGTCGGCATGGCACCAGCCACACGACGAATTGGATCCGAGTCGATTCCACCCGATTCGACCGCAGCTAACTGCTGACGCCACAACTCCGCTCCCGTGGCAGGGTCAAGACAACAGAGACTGATGTCGCCGGCGATTTCAACCATCACGTAAAGCCGCCCATCGAGGGGAAGCGGCGGCCCGAGAAAGAACGCATCCGACAAACTCGATGCCTCGTCAGACCCCGAACCGATTCGCCAGCGCAGTTTCCCTTCGGTTGCCAGCTCAAGCGCTACCAGCGTGTTGTGACGGTTGTCCGCCGGACGGAACCCTCTTTGCCCCATGATCGGACTCATCACCGCCATTTCGACGCCGCGCAAATCGTCTAAGACGTACACCCGCTCGCCATCACTACTGATCTGGCCATATGGCACGTCATTCCAAACCCGTTGATTCAGCAGATCGGAGGCCTCCGAATCACCCGGAATCTCATCAATCGATGGCTCCTCATCCTCAAACATTTCGTAACCAGACTGCCAAGGATAGGTCCAAACACGCTTGCCTGTGCGATAGTCCACGCCCACCAAACGCTCCGTGGTTCGCATCAACAACTGATCGCCCACGCGTAAGGGAACCCAACTTGGCGGTGGTAGTTTTCCGCCCGTCGTCAGCTCTTCGGTCAACGTGCGCACCTCGCGCTCCTGCAGCGGACTGGTCGTGGTATCGAGCATCCATCTTTCGTTGGATAGTGGCAACTGACCACTTGATGCGCCATTGCGACTCGGCCCGGCTCCAAACATCGCGTATTCCTTGATGCTTCCTGCGGAGAAATCGGCGAGCCTCCCAAACCTTTGGCTGAGCCAATCCGGAAGTTCGTCGGCGCTTGGCCAGACAACGGGCTGACCGTCAATCATCACCTGCTCAGCCGATGCAGACGTTCCCAATTCGGGCAGGGATCGACCGGAAAGCTGTCGTGCCGCGGCATGCATCAGCAAGACGCTTCGACCAAGATGTCGGACTGCTCGAGGTACAGTCACCACGTCGTCAAGATAGAGCGAAGCCGCAAGCGGACGTCCTTCCAACATCTCTCGCTGAGCCAGTAAACAAGACGCCTCGTATCCAGCCAGGGCGTGAAAATACTTTCGACGCACATCACGAACCGATTCCCAGTCACGTGACGCGGAGGCCTCCGTCAATTGCTTGCGTGCAAGCGGACCATAGCGCAGTTCGTACGTTTCCATCGCTTCGGCAGGCAGGTTGCCAATCATTTCCCGAGCGGTCCGAACCAGGCTCTTGGAAACCGGCTTGCCCGCCGGGCGTGAATCGTCGATCTCAAGAAAGAAATCTTGGCCGGACAATTCAGCTTCGTCACCAACTTCCGTCTCCAACGACAACAGATCGCCCAGCCGGACCACTGCATCGCTGTACCGCTGTTCTGATAACGCGCGTTCCGCCTCACGAAGCTGTTGCTGAACATTGCGTGGGGCTTCGATGAATCGGCCTGCCAGATTTCCCGGAAGCGGCCGAAAGATTCTGCCCGGAAGCCACTTGCCAGGACAACATGCTGGAGCTGACCAGGATCAGCGCCGAGAAGCCTGCGCCCCAAGACTGGAAGCACAAACGACGACATTCCAAGCTACGAATCACGTTAGAAGCCTTTTTCTTAAGAGTTCCGCTCTTCTTGATCGGACCGGAAAGCCATCCTCTCCCCATTGTACGGCCCACCGCCACTGGAGAGTCATCATTCTCGCCTTCCTCAGTCTGCCAAAATCAGCCGGGAAAGAGGGGTCAGACACCAAAAGCCGCAACGGCCCTTCGGGTGCTTTGCACTTTTGGTGTCTGACCCCTTCTTCCCGACCGCCTACATCAAAAGCACAAACGCCTTCTAGCGTCGAGATTCCACACAGGAGACGATCTGAGCAAAGACCTCATCGGTCGTCCGCATCCCATCGACCGACTCCACCCGCCCCTGATCGCGATAGAAATCCAAAACCGGCGCCGTCTGAGTGCGAAACACCTCCAGCCGAGCCGCAATCGTTGCCTCGGTGTCATCGACTCGATTCTCGATCTTCGCGCGATGGAGCAGTCGCTTGGTCAGCTCCTCGATTTGCACGTCAAGATGCAGGACGAGATCAAGACGATCTTGGCGATCGGCAAGATGCTGATCCAACATCACTGCCTGGTTGACCGTCCGCGGAAAGCCGTCAAACAAACAACCCTCAGCACAGTCCTCAGCCTCGAGACGTTTGGTCACGATCGGCATGACGAGGTAATCAGGGGCCAGTCGTCCGGCATCGATATAGCTGGAAACCAGCTTGCCAAGTGCGAAATCATCACGAGTCTCGCGAAGCATCTCGCCCGTGGAGAGATGTGGGATGCCGAGATAGGAAGCCAGCCGTTTGCACTGTGTTCCCTTGCCGGCGCCCGGAGGTCCGATGAAAACGATTCGCATCGGCTGACCTATGACGACCGGACCTCCGTCGCCCCTGCCTACCAGACTTCGACCGTGCGCCGAGGCGAAGCAGGCGACCGGCTTTGACTAGACCACTGGAGACACGCCGCCGCCAGCACCTTCGAGCAACCCACGATAATTACGCATCACAAGGTGGCTGTCGATCTTCTGGACCAAGTCGAAGGCAACGCTCACTGCAATCAACAGACCGGTGCCACCATAAAACCCGGCGATCGAATAGGGCACACCGAGCGACCCGTAAACAATGGTCGGGACGATCGCCACGATCGACAAGAACGCCGCACCTACATACGTGATTCGCACCATCACCTTTTCCAGGTAATCGGTGGTCCGCTTGCCCGGACGATAACCGGGGATGAACGTCCCGCTGTCACGCAGATTGTCTGACATTTCCTTCGGATTGAACGTGATCGCCGTCCAGAAGTAACAGAAGAAGAAGATCAAAACGACGTACAACAGATTGAAAATGAACGAGGCCTGATCGTTGAGCGTCAAGCCAATGTAGTTCAACGGCTTGAACAAAAAGCTTTCGCTCCCCGCGTAGCTGGCCAAGCCACCGAGCAACATTCCGGGAATCATCAGCAAGCTGCTGGCGAAAATGATCGGCATCACACCAGCCTGATTGATCCGCAGCGGCAGGTACTGACGAGTGCCGCCATAGACTCGGCGTCCACGGGTAAACTTCGCCGATTGGGTTGGAATCTTTCGTTGACCGAGCGTGATGAAGACCACGCCGAACACGACGCCAACGAACAGGACCACCAGCAAGACGAGTGTCTCGATCCCGATTTGACCTCGACTCAAACCGGTCAGCTCCGTCTTCATGTTGCCAACCAACTCAAAGAGAGCCTTGGGCATCTGAGCCAGAATTCCAGCCATGATCAAGAGACTGATCCCGTTGCCGATCCCGTATTCATCGATCTGCTCACCGAGCCACATCAGGAACACGGTACCGCACGTCATGACCAACACGGCCACGATCTGCCAGCCAAAATAGAGACCGGTCGAATCGGCGTTGAGGAAGTTCGGATTGATGTTGCCGTAGCCCGCCTCGCCGCCGGACATCAGCATGAACTTCATGTACATGTAACTCTGCACGACACAGATCGCGACGGTCAAATACCGAGTGTATTCGTTGAGCTTCTTGCGGCCTGCTTCCCCCTCTTTCTTTAACTCTTCGAGCGGTTTGTAAACACTGCCCAACAGCTGAAAAATGATCGAGGCGGAGATGTACGGCATGATCCCGAGCCCGAAGATCGTCGCCTGCCGCAAATCGCTTGCAGAAAAGACCGCGACTTTCTCGAAGAACTCCGAGGCCGTTCCGCCGGTGTTGGCCAGGTTCGTCGCAACCATCGGCAAGGGGATGTGGAACCCAATCCGATAGACGGCCAACAAACCAATGGTCAGCAGCACCTTTTTGCGAAGTTCGGGAATCGAAAAAATGATGCGCAGCTTCTCAAACATGCGTCAGGTCCGTCTTGAAATCGTGCCGGAATAATAAGATGCCGCAGTGTACCGGCTGGGAGAAATAGGGGCGATAGGAAATACGCAACCTCGAATCCTCAGTCAGCTCTATGCCTTCGCTTTGTCGGCCTGCAGCGCCTCGACCCGTTCCTCGGGTGTCCGCTTCGCAGGTAGCTTGTTGACCTTTCCGCCGGCCGCCGTGATCTTTTCCTCGGCCGATTTGCTGAAACGGTGGGCCGAGATGGTCAGCTTCTTGGTGACGTCTCCATCACCGAGAATCTTGACCTCGTCGAACGTCCCCTTGGCCAAATCCTTCGCGGAAAGAGCTTCGAGGGTGACCTCTGCTCCGTCATCAAAGGCGTCGTTGATCTGACCCACGTTGACGGCGAAGATGGTCGAAGCCCAGCGATTGTTGAAGCCGCGTTTGGGCACGCGACGGAACATCGGCATCGCCCCACCTTGGAAGTTGGGCTTGCGACTGTAACCGCTGCGACTCTTGTGTCCTTTGTGTCCACGGCCGGCGGTCTTTCCGTGCCCGCTACCTGGACCGCGACCGATCCGCTTTCGTTTGCGGTTCTTCTGAATGCCGCGATGGACATCGTTAAGATTCATGATGACAACCGATTCAATGACTGAATGATTCGAGATGCGATTGAGTGAATTTGCAGGCCCTGCTTTCGAGGCCAAGAGCCGATGGAGACCATTGCTATGCGGAGGCCAAGTCTTCAACGGTCAAGCCGCGTAAGGCGGCAACCTGTTCTGCCGTCCGCAGTTTGGACAGGGCGTCGATGGTCGCCTTGACCAACGTCACGGGGTTATTGGTGCCGTATGACTTGGTCAAAATATCGTGAATCCCACAGGCCTCGCAGACCGAGCGAACCGCTTCGCCGGCGATGATACCGGTACCTGCTCCAGCCGGAATCAACAGCACCTTCGCGGCGCCGTACTGACCCCAAACCTGGTGAGGAATGCTGCCGGACACCAGAGGCACGGCGATCATGCTTCGACTGGCCTGCTTCTGTGCCTTTTGAACGCTGGGCGGAACCTCGTTGGCTTTGCCATAGCCCCAGCCAACTTTGCCATTGCCGTCTCCGACGACGACCATGGCGGCGAAGCTGAACCGGCGACCACCCTTGACCACCGCGGCGCATCGCTTGATCTTCACGACGCGATCGAGCATGCCGTCGCCGAGGCCTTCGGGCTCGTTTGTCCGTTGCTTGCGTGATGCGTTACTAATGGTACTGATCCTCGAAAAGAGGTGAACGATGAATGTGTGTTGGAATTAGAATTCGAGCCCGGCTTCGCGAGCCGCGTCGGCAAAAGCCTTGACGCGTCCATGATATCGATTGTGGCCGCGATCCAGCTTGACCGACTTGATGCCTGCGGCTGACGCCTTTTCGGCAATCGCTTTGCCAACCTGAGCCGCCGCATCACAATTGCTGCCGTTGCCGATGCCGCTGCGTAGCCCGCTTGTCGCGCGTGCTGGCACTGACGAGGGTCTTTGCCCGACTCGTCATCGATCAACTGGCAGCTAAAGTGCTTCAGCGATCGCTGCACGCATAGCCGAGGATGATCGGCCGAGCCACGCAGCTTGTTGCGAACGTGGTGACGGCGACGCAGTCGTTTCTTTTGAATTTGCTTGTTCTTGTCCATCTGACTACCGATCGATTGGGAACCGGCCTAGCGAGGATTCGCAGGTCGGAGCGTCTTCTTGGTGGCGGCGACCTACTTGGTGGCTGACTTACCAGGCTTGATCTTGACCTGTTCGCCCTGGTAGCGAACCCCCTTGCCCTTGTAAGGCTCGGGCTTGCGGAGCGAGCGGATTTCGGCAGCAAATTGGCCGACTTTCTGCTTGTCGCATCCCTGGATCACAATGTGCGTTTGATCGGGACAGGTGACGTTCAAGTCACCCGGGATCTTTCGATGCAATTCGTTGGCGAATCCGGCACGAACCTGAAGCGTGTCGCCTTGAATCGCAGCCAGATAGCCGACGCCGACAATCTCAAGACGCTTTTCGTAGCCCTTGGTCACCCCTTCGATCATGTTGGCGATCAGTGCACGGGTCAGACCATGAAACTCTCGGGAGGGGCGTTCGTCATTATCACGGCTGATGACGACCTGCTTGGAGTCGTCGTCGACTGCGACGGAGACCTCGGGGCGGTGTTCGTAGGACAGCTTGCCCTTGGGGCCTTCCACCTCAACGGTCCGTCCGCTGATCGACACTTTCGCACCGTCGGCGATGCTAACCGGCTTTTTTCCAATGCGACTCATTTCAGTTGCTTCAATTCAATCAAGGTTTTTCTCGGCTGATGACGAAACCGGCGGGATCCGTGACCCCTTAGGCCACTTCACACACGACTTCGCCACCGATGTTGTCCCGCCGGGCTTCGCGATCACTGATCACGCCCTTGCTGGAACTGATGATGCTGATTCCGAGCCCGCCGAGTACCGGCTTGAGCTCTTTGCCACGACTGTAAAGACGACGTCCCGGCTTGCTGATACGACGGATCGATTGGATCACGCGTTCGCCATTGGGGCCGTACTTCAACTCCAGTCGCAACGTTGCGGATGGGTTTTCTTCTTCCACTTCCTTCCAGTCCCAGATGAAGCCTTCTCGCTTCAGCACATCGGCAATGCCGCGTTTGAACCGGCTGGACGGAATATCGACAAATGGCTTTTCCACGCGAACCGCGTTACGGATGCGAGTGAGCATGTCGGCAATTGGGTCGGTCATCATAGTTTTGTCAGCTCCCCTACTCTTTCGATTCTCACCAACTGGCCTTGCGAACACCTGGAATCAATCCCATGTTCGCGTTCTCGCGGAAACAGATTCGGCAAAGACCGAATTTGCGATAAACCGAGCGAGGACGACCGCAAAACTTACAGCGGTTTTCCTTGCGGGTGCTGAACTTTGGCTTTCGGTTGGCCTTAGCGATTTTCGATTTACTTGCCACGGGGCGACTTTCGGTTTTCTAGTCTAAAGTGTTATGAATATGCGTCGTCATCAACCGACCTACGCCGCATCAGTCTTCTTGGTCAACTGCTTGAACGGCATCCCGAGCATTTCAAGCAGATCACGCGCTTCGTCATTCGTTTCGGCCGAGGTGACGATCGTAATGTTCATCCCCTGAGGCCGGGTGAACTTGTCCGGGTTCAATTCCGGAAACACCAACTGTTCGGTCAAACCGAGGGTGTAATTTCCTCGACCGTCGAACGCCTTGCGGTTGATCCCTCGGAAGTCACGAACACGCGGCAGCACGATCGCAACCAGTCGGTCCAAGAACTCGTACATCCGTTGACGACGAAGCGTGACCATGCAGCCGATCGGCATCCCTTCACGAAGTTTGAAGTTCGCGATCGATTTGCGAGCGTTGGTGATCACCGGCTTCTGGCCGGCGATCTCGGTCATCGCATCGAATGCCAGGTCGAGCACTTTCTTGTCGCCGATCGCGGCGCCGACTCCCATGTTCAGCGTGATCTTTTCGATCCGCGGAACCTGATGTGGGTTGGTGTAGCCGTACTTGTCGACCATCGCTTGGCGAACAGCGTCCTCGTAACGGGCTTGAAGTCTTGGTTTGGTCTGGGCCATGAGTTGGATTCCGCAATGAACGCGGGAGTGTGAATCGGTTACTTCTTGGTGGCGTGGGCAGGTCGAGCGGGAGCGATCTTCCCGAGGCTGGCACCGCTCTTCTTGGCGAAGCGCTCTTTGCTGCCATCGGCCAGGAATCGGACACCGACACGGGTTGGCTTGCCGCTGGTCGGGTCGATCAGCATGACGTTGCTGGCGCTGATCGGCATCTCTTTGTTCAAGCGACCGCCCTGTGGGTTCTTCTGACTGCGGCGAACGTGCTTCCAAACCCGTCCGGCCCCTTCGACGACCACCTTGTTCTTCTTGCGGTCGACTTTCAGGATCTTGCCACGATGCCCTTTGTCGGCACCGGCGGTCACTTCGACCTCGTCTTCAATGCGAAAATACATCGTTTCGGCTTATCTAAAACTATTGGAGTTGGTCGGGAATCAAACGACTTCGTTTGCCAGGCTGACAATCTTCATGAAGCTTCGATCTCGCAATTCGCGAGCGACGGCACCGAAGATACGGGTTCCGCGAGGCGACTTGTCTTTATCGATCAAGACCACCGCGTTGCTGTCGAACTTGATGTAACTTCCGTCAGGCCGGCGAGTCGGTTGCTTGGTGCGAACGATCACCGCCCGGACGACCGACTTCTTCTTGATGTCGCTGCCGGGGATGACGCTCTTGACCGAGACAACGATGATGTCGCCCAGGCCGGCGAAGCGGCGTCGGCTTCCGCCGAGCACCTTGATGCACATCACTTCGCGTGCCCCGGTATTGTCGGCGACATCAAGTCGAGTTTCTTGTTGGATCATGTTCGTGTGATTAACTGAAAAAGGCGTGATGCCATTACATGCTGATCAAATCTCAGCGTTGGCGAACGATCGCCCGCTGAGGGTTTCATTCCTTACTGCGCCGAATCGTCCGCTTGTTCTCCGGCGTGAGCAGCCTCGAGCGCTTCGGACTCGGCCTGCGTCGCTCCCTTGCGGGCGGCACGCAGGGCGGCCAAATCGACCTCGGTACTCTTTTCCAGCACTCGCACCAATCGCCATCGTTTGAGTTTGCTCAGCGGTTCGGATTCGATGATCTCAACCCGGTCGCCGGCACCCGAGACATTGTCTTCGTCGTGTGCGTAGCAAACCGTTCGCTGGCGAATGTACTTCTTGTATTTCGGATGCTTGACCAGGCGATTGATTTCGACACGACGAGTCTTGCTCATCTTGTCGCTGGTCACGATTCCGGAAACGACGCGTTTCGGCATGGAAATCAGTTCCGAGTGATGTGATCGTTGGAGTGTTGGACGGTTTTGGTTTCTCAACCGACTCGCAGCCAATGGCTTGCAGAGTCTTCTTTCCCGCGTCTTACTTAACGTTGAGGGTTCGCTCGCGTTGAATCGTCTTGATCCGAGCGATCAGGCGACGGTTCTTCCGCATTTCGCTGGGGGTATTCAAACGTTCTGACTGGGATTGAAAACGGAGACGAAACAGCGTGTGAGCCGCTTCGGTCGCGGTCGCCTCGAGTTGTTCGTCGCTCATTTCGCGAAGTTCAGTATTGGTAGTCATGTCTGCTGTCTTTGTTGCTATCCGTGATTGGATCGTCGTGCACGACCGGCACCGCCGCCAATCAGGCGGTGCGGCGTTCCACGAAACGGACCTTCACAGGCAGCTTGCTGGCCAAACGTGAAAAACACACTTTGGCTTGCTGCTCCGTGACGCCTCCGAGTTCGTAAAGGATCGTTCCCGGCTTGACGACCGCAGCCCAGAAATCCGGTTCACCCTTTCCTTTTCCCATTCGCGTTTCCAGCGGGGTGCTGGAGACCGACTTGTCGGGGAAAATGCGGATGTACAGTTTTCCTTCGCCGCGGACGTATTGCTGGGCAGCGATACGTCCGGCTTCGATCGTCGTGGCTTTGATCCAGCCCGCATCAAGGGACTGAAGTCCATAGTCACCAAAGACGACCTTGTTGCCGCGCGTCGCTTTACCTTTTATGCGACCTCTTTGGCTTTTTCGATGCTTGACCCGCTTGGGCATCAGCGCCATCGGTGTCGTCTCCGTATGTACCTTGGTTTATCCACACCTGAATCCCGATGTGCCCCTGTGGCGTCATCGCTTCGGTGAACCCGTAATCAATTTTCGCTTGCAGCGTGCTCAACGGGATGGAGCCCGCAATTTGCTTTTCTCGACGGGCCATTTCGGCACCGCCTAAACGTCCCGCCATTTGGATCTTGATGCCCTTGGCACCAGCGTCCATGGTCTGCTCCAGGGAACGCTTCATCGTTCGCCGGAAACTCGACCGCTTGGCGAGTTGTTGTGCGATATCTTCGGCGACCAGCTGTGCCTGCAGCTCGGGGCGACCGACTTCTTCGACTTTCAAGTTGATCCGGCGGCCGATCAGATTCTGCAGTTCGGCCTGCAGGATCTCGATTTCCTGGCCACGCTTACCGATGATCAAGCCCGGTCGAGCGACGAACATCATCACGCGAACCTCATCACGGGTTCGCTCGATCTCGATCCGATCGATCCCGGCACTCTTGTACTGGGTCTTCTTCGGATGATTCAGAATGAAGTTGCGCAGCTTGCGGTCTTCGACCAACAGCTCCGCAAAGTCCTGCTTCGACGCGTACCATCGACTACACCATCCACGGGTGATGCCGGTTCGGAATGCGATTGGGTTGACTTTTTGACCCATCAGGGACTCGTTGTCGTGGGAAGTAAAAATCTTGGTTTGACGAAATCGCTAACTTTAAAGCTCATCGATTGGCGTCAGGCCAACACGGATATGACTGCTTCGTTTCTTGATCATGTTCGCACTGCCGCGTGCCTTCGGACGGATCCGCTTGAACATCGGTCCACCGTCGATGCAAACTTCGGTGACCACCAATTCCTCGATTCGATGGCTGCGACCGCTGTTCTGATCGGGATCCTGGGCATTGCCGACCGCACTCTTGATCACCTTTTCGAGCAACCGAGCGCCTCGCTGGGGCTGGTACTTCAAGGTGTCGAGCGCCTCGTCGGCATACATGCCGCGAACGATGTCCGCCACGGGGCGAACCTTGCGGGCACTGATGCGTGCGTTCTTGTGAATTGCGTTGAACTTTGCCATTGGTCGATTCAAGAAATTACTTCTTGCCCTTTCCGCTGTGCCCCTTGAATGTTCGCGTGGGAGCAAACTCACCCAGCTTGTGACCGACCATGTCTTCGGTGACGTGGACCTTCACATGCTTGCGCCCGTCATGAACCATGAACGTCACGTTCACAAATTCAGGAACGATCGTGCAGGCACGCGCCCACGTCTTGATCGGTTCGACACCGCCCGTCTCCGACTGCTTTTGCACTTTGAAAAACAGCTTGGGATCGACGTACGGGCCTTTCTTGCTACTTCGGCTCATGAACTTTCAGTTGACCGTTTGCGGGTAACAATTCTTTAAGTTCGATCCGCTGCGAGTCACAACCCGAGCGGACCTAGGATTTCTTACTTATGCAGCTTCAGCTGACCGTAGCGCCGACTCTTGCGTCGCCGAACGATGGAGCTGTTGCTTGGTTTACGCCTCTGGCGAGTCGCCCCACCCTTGGCACTCTTTCCTTGCGGACTGACCGGATGGCGACCGCCCTTGGTTCGACCTTCACCACCACCGTGCGGGTGATCGATCGGGTTCATTGCGGTACCGCGAACGTGCGGACGTCTTCCGAGCCAACGAGCCCGTCCCGCCTTGCCCAAGCGGACATTCATATGATCGCTGTTTCCTACCTGACCGATCGTGGCTCGGCAGAGACTGGGAACGCGACGCACTTCACCACTGGGCAGTGAGAGCTGAGCCCAATCGGCTTCGCGAGCCATCAACGTTGCCTGGGTTCCGGCCGACCGGCAGAGTACCGCACCGCGACCGGCACGAAGTTCAATGCAGCAGACCGTCGTTCCCAATGGAATGTTCTTCAGCGGCAAGCAATTGCCCACTACCGGAGGCGATTCGGGACCGTTGTGCAGCGTGTCCCCCGCCTTCACGCCGGCGGCTGCCAGCACGTAGGCCTTCTCGCCATCCTGGTAACGCAAGCAGGGCGATGCGAGCGGACCGATTCGGATCGTACTGCACCGAGTCAACGACCGCCGGCACACCATCTTTGACTCGCCGAAAATCAACCACCCGGTACATTTGCTTATGACCGCCGCCACGATGCCGCGCGGTGATCTTGCCCTGGTTGTTGCGACCGCCCGACTTACGCTTGGGGCGCAGCAACGACTTTTCAGGCTTGTAGCCGGGCGTCAGTTCCGCAAAGTCGCTCACCGACGCGTTGCGTCGTCCGGCGCTGGTCGGCTTGTAGACTCGAATGCCCATGGTCAGCTCAAAATTGTCAGTTAACAGTAAAAGTGATTTAGTTCCATCACCCCGATCACGCCCGGGGCCAGGCGACGCAAAGCACTAAAAGAAGTCGATGCGATGCTCTTCGTGCAGCTGCACAATCGCCTTCTTCCAGTCCGAAGTCTTACCAAAGCGGAAACGATAACGACGCAACTTGCCTTTGCGAGTCTGCGTGCGAACCTTGGCAACCTTCACATTGAACAGCTCTTCGACCGCTCGCTTGACGTCGAATTTGGTCGCGTCACGGTGGATCTCGAACGCATACTGGTTGTTTCGCGAGGCCCGGTGGACGCCCTTTTCGGTCACCAGCGGCCGCAGCAAAATCTGATGCGCCTCGAGCTCCAACTTGCCTTCGGTAGCTGGCGGGGGTTGTATCCTAGTCATCGTTTGTCACTTCGTCTTATTCGTGTTCAGGCCGATTGACCGCTTTCGGTTTCCGATCCAGCAGCAAACGTGCCGTCCTTGATCTTGTCCAACGCATCACGCGTCACCAACACGCGACGCGGCTTGAGCACCGACAGGGCGTTGAGCTCGCGAACCGGCTGGACCGAGACACCGGCAAGGTTGCGACCGCTCTTGTAGACGGCGACGTCGTAATCAGCCGTGGCAACCAGTGTCGTCGCACCGTCCAGACCAAGCGCCTTCAAGACCGACGCCATCCGCCCCGTCTTCGGCTCATCAAAGCCGAGCTTGTCGACCACGACCAATTCACCGTCGTCAATCTTCGAACGAATGGCCATCCGCGTCGCCAAACGGACCGCTTTGCGATTCATTCGATAGCTGTAGTCACGCGGCTTGATGGTCCGCGCCACACCGCCACCGCGGCGAACGTTGGTTCGCTTGCTGCCGGCCCGGGCATTGCCCGTTCCTTTCTGGCGATACATCTTCTTGGTCGAACCGGAGACTTCACCTCGAGTCTTGGCACTGTGCGTGCCCTGACGAAGGTTCGCCTGGTACATCACCACCGCATCATGCAGCAATTGCTTGTTGATGCGATCGGCGATTTGAGCCGTGTCGATCTCGTAGGTGCCGACCTCTCCGCCGGCCTCGTTATAAACCTTCAACGTGGCCATATTCCCTAACCCACCTTGTTCGTTTCGCGGATACTCACAAATCCACCATTCGGGCCGGGGACCGCACCACGAACGAGCAACAAATTGTTCTCGGCGTCCACTCGCACCAACTCCAGGTTGCGGGACGTCTTCTTGACGTTGCCGTACTGACCCGCCATTCGCCGGCCCTTGAAGGTACGACTCGGCGCGGCACTACAGCCCGTACTACCTGGGTGACGATGCACCTTCTTGACACCGTGGGTCGCCCGCTGGCCCGAGAAATTATGTCGCTTCATGACGCCCGAGTAGCCACGGCCCTTGCTGGTGCCGGTGACGTCGACTCGCTTGACGTCCGAGAATTGATCGACAGTGACTGTCGCCCCAACTTCCAGATTCGATTCTCCACGGAACTCGCGGATGAATCGCTGAGGCTCGCAACCAGCCTTGGCGGCCAGATCCACGCCCGAAGCCGAACGCTTCTTGGATCGCTTACTTTCGAGCTTGGCAACATGGCCGCGCTCAGCCCGACTGGCCAAGCGCCTCGGCTTATCCTCGAAACCCAACTGAACCGCTTGATAGCCGTCGCGATCTTCGCTGCGAACCTGCAGCACATGACACGGACCAGCTTGAATCACGGTCACGGGCACTGCCCGACCGTCCTCGAGGTAAATCTGTGTCATCCCGACTTTACGGCCGAGAATGGATGGTGACATAACTTTCATCTCGCCCCGACTTCACTCGGGACGTCCGTCGTTCGTGTTGGATTCCAAGTTCGCCAAGCCGAACCACCGATCAAAGGCAGTATCCCAGGAAAGAGGAACGAATCTCCTCTTCACCCAAAACGTGGACCTGCACCGCACCGGGGTTATCGACCGGACTTCCGTTCATTCGGAAACCGTCGCTGGTAACTGTGTGCTAGCTTCTCACCGAGACGCACCTGAAGCGGTACGAACCCCGTCGAGAAAAACCCCCGGGCGATTTTGGCCGATAGCTCGCAAAGCGACTATCTCGCAGATGCCTTGATCTTGATGTCAACGCCGGCCGGGAGACTCAATTTATTCAATGCTTCGATCGTCTTGGCGGTTGCCTGGACAATGTCTATTAAACGCTTGTGAGTCCGAATCTCGTATTGCTGACGAGACTTCTTATTCACAAAAGGACCCGACAATACGGTGTAGCGCTCGATTCGCGTCGGCAACGGAATGGGACCGTGCACTTCGCTGTGCGTTCGCTTGACCGTATCAACGATCTCTTGGGCACTTTGATCCAGTACCGAATGGTCGTACGCTTCCATACGAATCCGAATGACTTCGCTTGCTCCGGCTGACACAGGTGGATGACCAATGAGAAAGTTGTGTAAAGTGGGGTCCGCTAGCGATCCGGTGAGGCAATGAGAGAAACTCTCACCAGATACCTACCAAAGTCGCTAGATATGCCCCGGGAGTAACTCCTGGGCAAGGAGCAAAATTTACGGGCCGATCACCAACCCGTCAACGGCTCTTGGCCTCACCAGCAAGAAAACTTTTGCATGTTTTTCACCGTCGCTTCTTCGTGACTGCCCCAGTAAAACTCAGATCTGATCAGAACAGACCCAATGGAGCCGGAGGCGTTGAACACCCAGTCCCCCCAAGCTGCGGAGACTACCAGACGGGAGCGATCCAAGCAGGGGTTCGAACCCGAGGTGCAATCCAATTCGTCGCCCCGCGCTGATCATCGCTGGCGAATCCGGATCATTGCTGCCTTGGTCGCACTGATTCCCCTTTCCGCGTTGTGCCTGGCGAGGAATCTGGAACCGAGTTCCTCGGGCTTGGGCACACATCAACAACTCGGGCTCCCGCCGTGTTCGATGCGGTTGCTGCTGGGAATCCGCTGCCCGGGCTGCGGCATGACCACGTCTTGGGCGCACTTCACGCGGGGTCATTGGCGTGCCAGCGTGGAGACCAGCGTGGGCGGCTTTCTGTTTGCGATCTTAGCGGTTTGGGTCGCCTTTTTAGGGATTCGCACGACGTTTACCGCCCAGTTTCCGGGGCCGGGGACACAGCAGCTGATCACGCTGACCGCGGCGGGAATCTTTCTCGTCTCGCTGCTGCAGTGGGTTCAGCGGTTGATGGCATGACCGTCGGGGCGTTTGCACGCTGTGATGAGAGACGGACGATTGCCTGCAAAAACCGGTGTGGCGTGGCGAGCGGGAAACTTCGTATGTAAGCCTCGTTGTCGACGAGACCCAACCTGCGAAAAGGATTCCTACCGATGGTGCTGGACGCCCATTTCCCGAAGAAACGACCTGGACGCATCGCTGTGGATCGCCTGCGGCGCGATCCTGACGGGTGCTGTCGCACTGCAGGCCGGCTGCACCCCGCTGGCAACCATGATGCACGTGGCGGGAGTCGACATGATTCCGGCGGAATATGACGGGCTCAAGCAGTCAACGGTCGCCGTGATCACGCTGACCGACAGCAGCCAATACTCCAATGACGTGTCGTCGCGTGAACTCAGTCGCTTTGTCGCCGAGATTCTGACGAAAGAAGTCAAGGGAATCCAACTGGTACGTGAGGACAGGATTGAACAGTGGCGCGACGTCAACGGCTGGGACAGCCTTGATCTGGACACCATCGGCCAAGGCGTGGGCGCACAAAAGGTGATTGGGATTGAGTTGACCAATCTCCGTCTTCGCGATGGCGCGACGCTGTACCGCGGTCGTGCCGATGTGGTGGTCAACGTGATCGACGCCGAAACCGGTCACGTGGAATACAGTCGGAGCCTCGACGAGTACACCTACCCGCAAGTCGCCGGGCAATACACCAGCGAGACGAACGAACCCAAGTTTCGCAAGCTGTACCTGAAGATGCTGGCCGAAGAGATCGGTCGCTCGTTCCATCCCTACGACATCACCGATCGCATCGCTGCCGACGGCAGGATCGCAAGTCAGTGAGATGGGCGAGGGGCGAGTTGCGAGGCGAGCGGCGAGGCGAGTGGTTTGTCAGCATTTCGTTGTAGTTTGGCGAGCGAAAAGGGGTCAGACAGGGAGAATTCTCGGAGAGACCGCCCTACCTGTCGCCGAGCCTCTCCGAGGCTCGGATTTTCGCGGCAAAGCCGCCTGGAATGACGGTCTCGGAGAGACCGCCCTACAGCAAAGTGGCGCTGCCCAGCTAGGGGGCAAATGGCGTGGCTAATGCGGCTGGATCGATTTGGGTGATGCCACCGAACACGTCGCCAACCAGGACGATTCTTTGACAGCTTGGATCCACCACCAGGTCGGGTCCCCCTTCGGTTCCCTGCACCTTGCATCCGCTGATCAGGACGTCGGCGCTATCGCTGAGGAAAATGCCGGAGCCACACTGGGACAGATTCAACCCGCTCAGGCTGAAGCCATCGCAACCGTCTAGCACGATCGCTCCCTGATCGGTCGCGAACTGAAACAGCGTCGAGTTGGCGATCACGCAGTCACTGCAATCCTGGAAACGGATCGTCCCGGGTCGAATGAATTGACGCGGATTGAAGGTATTGCCTTGCACGACCACGCGTCGGCTGTTGCGCACGATCAGGTTGTCAGGCTTGGGCGCAAAGAACGTGTTGGATCCAATCGTGACATCCATGGCGTGTGAGATGTCAATGTTGTGCGTGGTGTCACTGAGCACGTTGGCGGTGATCGTCACCGAATCGATGGGATAGATCGGCTTTCCTGAGAGCCGAATATTGGCCCCGCCGGGAGCGACCGTCTTTCCCTCGTCCCCCGAATAGTTCGCAGCATGCTGGATCGTGCAACCGGTGATCGATACTTCCGCGATCGATCGCCCGGCGTCATCAGGAGACCCGCTGACGTCGATCCAAACATTTGCAGTGCGAGTCGGGGTTTGATCCGCCGGCATATTTCCCTCGATATCACAGCCGCTGATCTGCAGGTTGCGAACATTTCCATCGCGGACCACAACACCGCCGCCAGCGTTGTAAGAAATGTGGGATCCGAGCACATTGATTTGGTGCAGATTGACGTCATCGAGATACAAACCGACCTCCGCGTTCTGATAGAGATGACAATTCGCGATGATCACGTTGCGGTTTCGATCTGTCAGGCGGATGCCGTGACGGCACCATCGCACCGATACCTGTTGGACGATCGCACCGACCGTCCCACGTAACTCAATGCCATCGGCTTCCGGATGCGCGCCAAGAATCTCGAATCCGGCGATCTTTGGCATCCGCTGGTTCCAAGTCTCTGGAAGAAACGAGGTCGGGGAGGCGGTCCCCTGGTGGTCTCCCACCACGACCAGCGCGGGACCTGGGCCATCCATGATCAGGGTCACCCCGCCCCGCGAGCGAATCGAGGCCGCGCCATGTCGCTTCAAGTCGACCTGGAGCGGTCGGGTGATCCGGTAATGTTTGTCCTCCAGGTCAAGTTGACCACCCGCCCCGTCCAATTGCGCTTGTAACTCGTCGGTGCGATCAGGAAGTGACTGGTAATCCGGTATCTGCTCAGCCGTCTGCGTCCACTGTGCCCAACAGCACGGAGCACTGAGGAGAAGAGCGCTGGCAACAAAGGCACTGAAGGCAGCAGCACTGAAGACAGGAGGCAGGGGCAGCACGGTCCAGCGCATGGAATCACTCCGAGTCCAGAGTAGGTAATCATTGATCGCCATCATGATTCTAGAGGGTCGGCGGCAACCACGTAGCCACGAGAAGAGAGGTCAGGCTGGAAAGCCTAACGTACGTCGGCCTTTCCAGGCTGACACTGCTTGCCGATCTTCGATGCGTGTCCCAATCAAAATCAATCGTGATGTTCGAGAACTTTCTGGGCACTTGCCGGCGAATTGCTTCCCAGATCCGGCTTGGCGATGGGCAGGGCAACCACGAAGGTTGCACCTCCGTGTCGATTCGTATCCACCGTCAGTCGGCCGCCATGATCTTCCACGATGGTTCGGCTGATGGCTAACCCCATGCCCATCCCACTGGGCTTGGTTGTGCAAAACGCTTCCAAGATCTTTCCGTACTGACTTGGCGGAATTCCGGGACCGTTGTCTTCCACCTTGAATTCAACGAAGTCCCCGGCTCTTCGGCTCTGCACGAGCACCAGGCGGGGAGGGGCAACTTCTGCCAAGGCTTCATAGGCGTTGTGCAACAGGTTGACCAAGACCTGCTCACACTGGATCCGATCGGCAATCACCCCTGGTAATCCAATCTGTAAATCCGTTCGAACCACCGCGTCGCACTGCCGTGCTTCGAACGCGACCAGGTCAATCGAATCCAGAATGACCTCGTTCAAATCGATTTGTTCGCGGGACTGCTCGCTCTTGCCGGCGAATTCCCGAAGCCGCTGAATGATCTCGTTGGCTCGTTGTGAGGCGCGGCGGACCCCATCGTTGAACTCCTTCAAATCATCCAGCCAAGTCTGATCGAGCGGAACTCCGGGTTCCAGATTGCGCAACGAGATGGATGCGGCGGTTGCAAAGTTGGCAATCGCGTAGAGCGGTTGCTTGACTTCATGGGCGATTCCCGCCACCAGTTCCCCCATGGTGCTCAGCCGAGTCATGTGGGCGAGCGTGTCGCGATGCTGCCGCCGTTCCAGCTCGGCCTGCTTTCGCATCGAGATATCGCGAACCAGCGAAAGCAGGTAATGCCCCTGACTATTGGGAGAACGAAAATCTTTCAGTTTTGCCTCGACCGTCGCGGTCTGACCGTTGATCTGAACCTCAATGTCTCCCTGCCACTGACCGGACTCCTCGAGTGCAGCCAGCACGTCGTGATGCAACGCACCCGAGACGAGTAGCTCTTGGTGAAGCGGCAGCACCGATCGACCACAACGATGGTCCTCAGAAATCTCGAACATCCGCTCGGCTGCCTCGTTGGCATAGGTCACCGCATTGCGTTGGTCGGTCACGATCACAGCATCACTGACACGATTCAGAACGACTGCTTGGAACTCCAGCCTGCGTTCGAACTCACGGCGCGTCGTGACGTCGGAAATGACGACGATCCAACCGATACACTTTCCCTCGCGATTCCGTTCGTATGTCCAGTCGATGTGGACGTCAATCGCACGCCCAGCGACCGTTCGATGCTTGACCAGGAAACCGCTGGTGACAGGGCTCCCACCCGATTGTCGCGCGTCGTCCTCCATCCCACGCATCTGGGCGATCATCGCTTCACGCGACGAATCGTCGAAAGCCAATTCCCAGATTGGCTTGCCGATCAAGTCACTCGGCGAGCATTCGTAGATTCTTCCCAGTGCCGCGTTGGCGAAGTTGATCCGCCCCTCCACATCGTTTCGAAGCACCCCGAACGGAGCCGTTTGAACAAGATTTCGAAAGCGTTCCTCGCTCAGCCTCAAGGCCTCTTCGGCTTGTTTGCGTTTGGTGATGTCCTCCACGATCGCACTATGAGTGGTCGGCTTTCCACCAACGGGCCACATCGCAGAAACCGTCAAATTGACCCAGACATAGGATCCGTCCGCACGTCTCAGACGTTTCTCCAAAGCGAACTCCCGGATTTCGCCAGCCAACAATCGAGCGCATCGTGTGCCTCATCGGCGGCGACGTCCTCCGGATGTGTCAGGTTCATCCAGGTCTTCCCACGCAAATCCTCCTCGCTCGCCGCCAGGATCTCGCAGTATCGTCGGTTGGCCCGCAGGATCGTTCCGCTGAGCGAATCGACCTGGGCAACGCCGACCGCGGCATGCTCGAACATGCGACGAAAACGTTGCTCGCTCTGCAACAGTTTCTGATCGTCGCGATGGCGTGCCAATACGATCGAGGCAAGCTGAGTGGCGACATCGATGATCCGCAGGTGCTGGGCAGTCGGTCCGCCCGGGACGTAACGATAGACGGCGAAGGTGCCCAACACCGCTCCGTTGCGATCCTTCAAAGGAGTCGACCAGCAAGCCCGAAGCTTGTACTTTCGAGCGACCTCTCGAATCCCAGTCCAAAGCGGATCGGATTCGATGTCTTCGACGTACACCGGTTCGCCGCGAAACGCCGCCGTTCCGCAAGAGCCGACACCTTCTCCGATCGCAATGCCGTCCACCAAATCGTTGTAGGCGGCATCGAGGGAGGGAGCCGCACCATGCCACAGCCGCGTCCCGTCGGCGTCCATTAACAACACCGACGCAAGCATGTCCTCAGACTGACTCTCGATGAATCGGACCAATCGCAACAGGGCTTCCTCCAGCGGCAGTCCTCGCGCGACGGCTTCCAAAAGCTCATTCTCAAGCTCAAGAAACTTCTCGGTCTCGCGATGAGCGGACGTGGTCACGACCGTGCCGATGCAGCCGGCTGGGTTTCCTGCTTGATCGAATCGCTTGCTGGCATCCAGTTGGACCCAAATCGACGTACCATCGACATGCTCGAACCGAAACTCTTCCGAGAATGGCTCGTCGGACCGCAGGAAAAGGTTCCATCGATGCGTGACCCGAGGGAGATCGGAGGCATGGACATGCTGGAGCCACTCGATCGACTCGGGCTGGCGATCATCGCCGCGCGCGGCTGGGGATTGCTCGGTTTGGCCCGGCTCGCCCACTAACTCCGCGCAGGCTTCGTTCACGAATGACCAACGGCCGCGGAGATCACCCAGGAACATTCCTACGGGCACAGACGAACAAACATCTTGAAGTTGCCGCTCGAACTCTTGAACCGGTCTACTCATCCGCTTGACTCACCCGTCGACGGTCTCCATTTCAATCGGAGCTTGCTGCATCAAAACCATCTCCCTGAGGATATCAGATTCCCCACGCGCTTGAACAATTGACGTAAAATGGCAGGCAATCTCGGTTCCCTCGCCTCCCTCGCGCTGAAAGAAGAAGACAGATCCATGGATTCCTCACCATCAACCTCTCGTCGTGAGTTCTTGTCCTCCGCCAGCACCGCCGTTGCGGCCGCGGCCGTCGGCTCGATGGTGTCCACGCGATCACTCAGGGCGGCCGACGAAGTCGCGGCAAACGATCGAATTGGCCTGGGGGTGATTGGTATCGGCCCACGATGCACGTATGACCTGACCGCGATGCTGAACTTCTCCGACGTTCAGTGCATCGCGATCGCCGATGTTCAGGCGAGCCGTCGCGATGCGGGCAAAGCATTGGTGGACAATCATTATGGCAACAAGGACTGCGTCCTTTACCGCGACTTCCGGGAACTGCTCGAGCGCTCCGACATTGATGCGGTGCTGATTGCCACCGGTGATCGCTGGCACGCGGAAGCATCGATGATCGCTGCCGAGGCAGGCAAGGATGTTTATAGTGAGAAACCGTGCGGCATCACGATCGAACTATGCCAACAACTGGCCGACACGATGCACCGAGAGAAACGCGTCTTCCAGGCGGGAACCCAACGCCGCAGCGTTCCGAATTTTCAGCAGGCGGTTGAGTTGGTCCATAGCGGCAAACTCGGCAAGCTCCAGACGATGCATGCGTCGGTATACATCCCCGTGCTAGAAAACAACTGGCTACCATCCGAGCCGTTGCCACCGCGCGACGTCGTCGATTGGAACATGTGGCTTGGTTCGGCGCCCTGGCGTCCGTTCAACCAACAGTATGTCAATGGTCGTTGGCGAGGCCAGTGGGACTTTGACTCCGGTGCGCGGCTCTTGGACTGGGGAGCTCACACGGTCGACCTGTGTCAGTGGGCCAACCAGGCGGACGATACCATGCCAATCGAATACGAACCCACAGAGACGAACATCGTTTGCCACTATGCCAACGGCGTGAAGCTGATCATCGATTTCCTGGCGGATCCGTTTGGAGATCGTTCGCCCCACTACATCACGCGACTTGGTACCTGCCCCGTACGATTCATCGGCGATGAGGGCTGGGTCGAAACAGGCGACGAGGGCGAAATCGTGGTCAGCAACAAATCGCTTCAAAACGAGTTGCCCGACCCGAGCAAGCGGGTGCGAGGTCTCGATGTGTCAGCTCATGCTCGCAACTTCTTTGATTGCATGCGTTCACGAACCGCGACGGCAGCCAACCCGGATGTGATGCGACGATCGCACATCGCGTGTCATGCGGCGGCAGCCGCCTGGATTCTGAATCGCAAGCTACGCATCGATCCCTCGAGCGAAACCTTTCTCGATGATGCCGATGCAAACCTGCTCCGTTCTCGTCCGGCACGCGACTGGACCGCCTGAGGCGGCGGTCTCACCTTCGCGCAGCCTGACGTTCGCAATTTCGATGAGAGTGGAAGTCGCTGGACGGTCTCCGTCCGAACGACGCTTCCTCTGAACCTCAGGCCCTAGCCGTGGGCGCAAAACGGCCCAGCAACCCTCCTCCGCAGGCCCACGGCTAGCCCCCTTGTCTTTACCCACATTTTTTTGATGCCGAAGGTATCACGGACGGTAGCCGGTGGTCGCGCAGCTGACCACCGGATAGTGCATCGCAAAAACACCGACCCCGAAGGCGGTCGCAGATTCCTCGCGAGATTTGTCTGCGACCGGCTTCGCGGTCGAATTCTGTTGTGCCATCTATCGATCCGTAGGTGCGCTGCGCGACCTACGGCTACCATCTGCGACCACTGCGCGGTCAATTCACTCGAATTCCAGTTCATGACAGAATTGAAATGTGGGTAAAGACACGGCTACGCCCAATGGCACTCACTTTGCTTCCTCATCAGCCGCTACGCGTTCGCGTCCGGTTCTCGAGCTTGGGGAAAACCGAGTGCTAACGCAGGGCGACTGATCAATCCATCGAGCCAAACAGCAAAAAGTGAGTATCATTGGGCTAGCGTCTGAGTTTCACCAACACACCCATAGTAACTGGCACTGGCCGTTACGCATTGCCACCGGCTTGTCGCCTTAACGAGGCTTGAAGGATGCCCCAAGACCCTGCTTCTGACTGGTATCTCATGGATGGCGGGATCGTGGAAGGTCCAATGTCGGAACTCGAAATGCGTCGACGCTTGCGGAAGTCTTCCAGCAAGACGCTCCAAGTCAAACAGGGCACGAGCGGCTGGCATCATGGCGAGGCGGTTCGACGTAAAATACAAGCACTCCAGTCCCATGGAATCTACATTCGCAGTGCCAAGATGCGTGTCGGTCCGTTCACGCTGACCAAAGCCTGCGAGTTGTTAAATGCCATGAATGACACCGGTATTGAGATTCGTACCGGTGCCGACGGCGAATGGGTTTCCGCCGAGCATTGGCTCAATACGTTGCACGAGCTGCGCAGTCGCGGCAACCATGACGCGCAATCTGTTTCGTTAGGCCAGCAACAATCAATCGAGGGTGCTGGGCCAACGGGCCGGCCCAATGCGTTGCCACCAGCGACTCCGTCGCTGCCATCGGTTTTGCCAAGTCGCGACGTGGTGTTGCAGCCGAGACCACGCAATCCACGAACTCAGAAATCACAAGGCCGGCCGCGCAAACGATCACCCAACCGTCTCTTACTTGCGCTCGCCGGCTCCCTGTTGGCTGCCATCGTCGTGCTTGGGTTCGTGTTGTTAACGCGATCCCAAGGCGATACCGAGGGGCTGCAAACCAACGCGACGGCCATTCCGTATCCCGACCGTGGTGTTCCGTCACCAGCCGCGGACGACGCATCGCTGGTCAACACGTCCACCGATCGAGCGACAACTGTTGCCCCGGACATGGCTCGACCGGGGGCCGAACCGATCGGACCGCCCACGCTTAGCGGTGGTACTCTTTTTCGACCGCAGTTTACAACTCGCGACGGCGTGATTGATGCTGGAACGGCTTTCGCTGCCAAGATCGAGGGTGCCTCTGGGGTTTTCATCATCAGTGCTTTGCATTTGTTCGGAGAGGCTGGCGGACTTGACGCGGACATCCCCTCGGAGCAGTTACCGGCGGCTTGGAGCGGGCTGACGTTGGAAGACTGCTCCAACCACAACTGGTTCGGCGAAGTTAAGATTCGCCCTGTGCTACTGACGGACGCCAAGCCGCTGCCCGCGCCGTCGGTGTTTGGAGATGTCGCCGCCTGCGTCGTTACCGACGAGACTGGTTTCACCCCCCTCCCACTGGGAACCAAAGATCCGCAACCGGGAGAGCGCGTCTGGATGTTAGCGAATGTGATCGGGAGCCCGTCGACAAGACATGCAGCGACCATCTACGGATTCGAAGACGGCTGGCTGCTTTACGAGTTTGAACAAACTCACATTGAGCTTCGTGCGACGAGCGGTGCGCCGATTGTCGATCAATCTGGAAGAGTCGTGGCGGTCAATGCGGGCGGAGGCGAGCAACAGGGTGTGACCATCGGCGTTGGAACACCGGTCACCAAGTTCGTTGGAGCGCTCCGCCATCAACTGCAGCCATAGCCGAACGCTCGATGAGCAGACGCAGTCGCAAGCGATCATTTCGAGAGGATGGGTTGCTCTCTGGCCTCAGCGGTGCGGACGGCGAACGTGTTCACCCAAGGTCGGATCGCCTCCGTCCAAACAGCATAGCCCTGCTCGGTCAAATGCAGGCCATCGCTGACGAATAACTCCTTGCGAGGCATGCCGTCGTCACCAAGCATGGGCGTCGCAATGTCCAAGTAATCGACGTTTGAATGGTTCGCGGCAAAATCTTGAATCAATTGGTTTGCTCGACGAATCTCATCCCACCGATCCCACCGCTTCAAACTTGGCTTGATGGCGATGAAAGCGATCTTTGTGTCGGGGAGCTGATCGTGGATCGACGCGACGAAGTTTTTGAAGTCACCGAAAACACGATCGGCGTTCTTGCCCTTGCCGATGTCGTTGTCTCCCGCGTAGACCGCGACCGCGGCGGGCGCGTAGGGGGTCACAATGCGTTTGGCGAACAGCACGCTGTCAATCATTTGCGAGCCACCGAAACCGCGATTGAGCACTCGGGCCTCGGGAAAATCGTTGGCTAAACTCTCCCAACGACGGATGCTGCTGCTGCCGATGAAGACCACGCCGCCCGGCTTGGGTGGGTCCTTTTGATCGGCCGTTTCAAAAGCCGAAATCGCCGACTCCCATCGCAAGTAGGGGGACATGTGGACGTGAGCGATTTTCCACGTCCCCGCATCATGCGTCCCCGCATCATGAACCCAAAATGCACTGCGGCGAATCGGTGGCCCCTTGGTGACTCGTACCAGTTCGGTGACCACGGCGCTGTCGCCGAAAATCTCCACGTTACGTTCCGCGACAAACGAGTCCGACGGCTCCCCTTTGCCCTCGGACAGTCGGCGCGAGGTCGCTTCTACGTCCGACAGGATCAAGCTCGCATCCTTGTCCGATTCGACGATCCATCGAGCATCCGCGATCGTCAAACGCTTGGCGGACTCGACATCACCCGAAACCCTGGCGGTTTCAAACGCAGTCGAAAGCGAGATCAGCGTGGCTGCATCATCGGCATGGATCTCTTGGCAAATCGCTACCAGCGCCAAAGCGAGTGCCCATGGAAACCTGAATCGAGGCCAACTCAACATGAAAGGAATCCTACTGGAGAGGAAGAATGCAGAGCCATCGCGTTGAACCGTATCGATCACGCGTTCAAGAAACCGTCCCCGTTGAAGAGAAGACTCTAATAGCCCACGGTCGCGATGGGAAGCATTGTTCGGAGTAATCCAACCAAGCAGCCCTGGTACCTAGCCGATGCTGCAAAGCCATCGTGCATGGAAAGGTGCTGATAGGATGTCCATGACCGACAGGATACGCAAACGCGGATTGGTCGGCGAAAATCATTCGTGCCGAAGGGCCTCGATCGGATTCATCATGGCGGCTTTTCGGGCCGGATAGACGCCGAATATCAAACCGACGCCCAACGAGATGAAGACCGAAAGCGCGATCGACCAGGGCGCAATACGGGGCTCCAGGTTGTAGACGATCGGAGGCAGCAAGTCGGGGGACGCTATCGTGATGACCGAGCGAAGCAGGCGAAACAGCGGCCCGCACATCAAGCCAAAGACAACGCCGAGCATGCCGCCGATTCCGGTCAGCACCAGCGTCTCACACAAGAACTGCTGAACAATATCCCGGCGTTTGGCTCCAATTGCGCGTCGGATTCCGATCTCGCGAGTTCGTTCGGTGACCGTGGCGAGCATGATGTTCATGATGCCAATCCCACCGACCAACAACGAGATGCCTGCGATGACAACCAGCAAGACGTTGAACATCGTCCGCGTTCGTTCCGCTTGACGCAGGAGCTCCTTGGGAATCACGACCGCGTAATCCTCTTTGTCGTGATACTTCTTGAGCAAGGTTTCGATGATTTGCGAAGTTTCATCGACCTCTTCGATCGTATCGACGCTCACTGTGATCTGACTCAACTCGACAATTTCTCCCTCGAATTGACCGCTGGCGGCACGACGCAACACCAGATCGCCAATCCGCCGACGTAACGTTTGAAGCGGGATGTACGCATCGAGGTTGTAGTCCCGCGCGTCGAGGCTTCCGCCGATGGCGGCCGATGCGGTGCGTGGCTTCGTTTGACCGATCACGGAGTAAAACTCGCTGCCGACCCAAATCGTCTTCCCAATCGGATCCTCGAACGGAAACAATCGTTTCGCGGTTTCGTGAGCCAATACCACGACCTTGGTCCCTCGATCGCTTGGTCTCATCCAACGACCACGAGCGATCTCAAGTCGATTCAGCTGCAGGTATTCCTCGACGCATCCAACCAGCTTCGCATCTGCCTTGCGGTCCTCCACACGAAGCTCAAAACGAACTTCGCGCATCGGCACGGTCGTGCGTACCGTGGGAATGTTGGTAACGATTCTCTCGTAGTCATCTCGCAGCAGCCCATATCGCTTGACCCGCCGGTTCGCGGCCGAGACGTCCGAGTCGGCGATCGGCTCCACGGTGCGAACAATGATATTCTTCGCCCCCAGTTCCAAAATCTGCTGCTGTGCGTGGTAGCTGACCCCTTCACCCATGGCTACCAACCAGATCACGGTCGTCGTGCCAATGAAGATCCCCAGACCCGCAAGACCGGCCCGCATGCGTTGCAGCATGAGGCTTTTCAGGCCGAGCTGTAAGGATCTCAGGAATTTGCTATTCACCCGCCGACTCTCCTTCGAGCGGGCGAATGACGATCTCATCTTGGTCGACCGAAGTCGCACCGGACTCTTTCAGACTTTGCGTCGTAGTATCGAGCGGCTTCATCGCGGTTTCTTGTGCCTCATCGATGAAAGCCATCGGATTGAGCACGACTTCGTCACCTTCCTTCAGGCCCGATTCAGCCACCACGAACAAATCGTTGCTGTCACCCAGCTTCAAGTCGCGTCGCCGAACCTCGGTGCCCTGCTTGATCCAACAATACTGTTCCTCCCCTGACTCCACCACGGCGGCCACCGGGATCGTCAACACATCTCTGTGCTCGGCGATGACGACCTCCACTTCGGCACTCAGACCCGGCTTCAATCCCTGCTGTCCTTCGAGCGAGACAACCGTGTCGAATTTGACGACGTTTCCGGTGTACCACGTCGCAGGCTTGGTTACCTTGGCCACTTCGGAGACTTCGCCAACGATGTTGGTATCGCCAATCTTGACGTTCGCCACCAATCCTGGCTCCACGCGATCAATCATCGACTCGTGAATACCAACCTTGACCTGCAACTGGGTGAGGTCAGGCATGATCAAGAGAACCTGGTTGGTGTGCACGTTGGCCCCTTCCTCGACATCCGGGGCATCTCGCCATTCCGCAGCCTTGGGATGAATCACCATGCCGTCTTGCGGAGCCGAGATCGTATGGAAGCGGAGCTGATCTTCGTGCTGATTCAAATTTGTCTGATTCAAGGCAACTCGTGCGCGGGCTGCTTCCAGCCTTGCCTTCAGAGCTCGAATGTCGCTGGTCAGCCGCTCAATTTCTTTTTCCTTTTTGAACTGCTCCAGGGCAGTCAACCGTGTTTTCTTGAGCTCGAGTTTCTGACGAGCGGAATCGAGTTTGAATTTCTCACCACGCAATTGCAACTGACCGAACAAGCCCTTCGCCACCATCCGCATCGCGGAGTTGTAGCTCAGCTCCGCCTGAGATACCGCTTGCTCAGCGTCAAAGATCTCTTGCTTGATGTTTCCTCGTTCTTCAATGAAGGTCGCCTGCTCGTATTCGATGATGCTTTTCTCTGCGACCGCAACATTGCTTTCCGCCGTGATCATGTCCGCGCGCGAGTTCTCCAGGTTGATCTTGGCTTCGTCGACCTTCTTTTCCATTTCGGATGCATCCAGGCGGACGAGCACGTCACCCTTCTTGACTTCGGAGCCACTATCGATCACCCAGTTCACGGTCTTCCATCCCCAAACCTTGGAACGGACTTCCACGTTGTTAGAACTTTCCAATGTTCCCTGCTCGGTGACGGTGACCACCAGATCGCCTCGACTGACCGAATGTGTCAACCTCGCCACGCCTTCCGGTTCCGGCATCGCCTTGCTGGCGACTGCGCCGACTGCCGCGATCAAACCCGTCAGCACGACCAGCATCGCGCAGGCCTTGACCCACAGCTTGAACCGGCTTCCCGACGCTGCGTTGCCATCGCCCCGTCTGCCATCGCCCCGTCTGCCATCGCCCCGTCTGCCATCACTGGATGGTGAGGGCGACGGCGGGCGCGAAACCGGAGTTTGCCGCGGTGACTGCTCCTCGTAGGCTTGCGAAGCAGGCGGAGTGTTGGGCGTCTTTAACATGTTCGATCAGGCGGGAAAGCGGAAAGGCGGGATCTCGGTCAGTGCATCCGAGTAAGAAGGCGGGGCTGGCATCGAGGTCTGTCCGGGGAGACGAACCTCCGTCCATCGATAGCCGATGGTCAAACAGAATCATTCATGGCTCGGCTCCAGAAAACAAAGCAACTTCGTAAATCTCTAATCCAACAGATTCTCTGAGGGTGTGACACCAGAACGCTTCAACAACCGAGCCGACGGGATCCGCAGGCAATTCGTCTTTCATGCCGGCGAGCGACGGATCCAAACGAAAGTCACTTAGATTCAGCACCACGTCGAAACGGTTGTCGTCATCGAGAGCCAGCATCGACTCGATCACCTGGTACTTACCGGCGAACTCACCACTGGTTTGATTGACGGTTACGCCGAAGAACACATTATGACTCGCCCCCAGCCGTCCTCGGATTCGAACCCGACTGTCCGATCGAAGAATCACGGGGGCCCCGTCTCCTCCCGATACCCCAAAACCGGCAGCATAGATGGTGAAGCTGTCGCCGTCCGCTGCGGTCACGACGAACGGAATCGCCTTGAGGCTCGCCGCTTGCGGTTGCGACCCTTGGTTCCATTTTCCAAGCGTGCCCTGGGGACCAAGCTGCAATTGGCTCTGCCAATGGGTGATCGAATCAGGCACGCGCTGCGGCAACATGTCATGCTCCGCCGATGCGATCACGCGATGTCGGGCCGGTACCTCAACGGTACTGCCATCAGTCAAACGCGTCACACGAACCTTGCCTTCGGTAACATTCAAGGTCGTGGATGTCAGATCCGCCTCGATGTTCAATTGTGTTCCCAAGACCTCCAGGGTCGCAGACCGCGTATGGATCAACATGGGCTTTCCCGGCGGCTGCGGTCTTACGTTGGCGGCGACCTTGCCGTCACGTACATGCAACTCTTTCTGTGATTGATCGGAGAAGGTCAGCATCGAATTACCGGAAATCGTAACGGTCGACCCGTCTTCGAACTCCAATTCAACCCACGAGTTCGGGGTGATTCCTTCGACCGTCCCGCCAGTCAACACGGTCCCCACGGCAAGATCGCCTGCGACCAACCCGCCATCTCCCGTCCACAAGAGGGAACCGCTCAGGCCAGTGATCCGCGCGATGGGACGATCAACGACACGCTGCGAATACAGGGACGCTGCGAGTACTCCGATCACGACCGCTGCAATCGCCAACAGGATTCGCGCTACGGGAATACGATCGAATGGCCCCGAAACTTGCGAAGAACCCGCTGGCCTCCGGTCGAGCGTCGTAGGATCGAGAAAGTCTGCCGGCATGTCATCGGCGACTTCCATGCCGGTCGGACCATCAGGACCTTGCGACGCTCGCAAGACATCTGCGAAACGCGTATCCCATTCGACCTGCTCCACGAACGTGCGACGCAGTTCCGAATCGCTATCGAGCCACTGAGCTAATTGTTCACGCTCGGTATCGTCAAGCTCATCACGTAAATGACGGTCGACGAGCTCGCTAAAGTTTTGGTCGTTGCTCATGATGCAGCCCCACGACTTGCTTCTACGCAAGCCCTCACTTGCTTCTTCAGCCGAAACAACGACTTGCGAACGGCTTCCAGAGTCATTCCCACTCGCTCCCCAATTTGTTGGTAACTCAACTCCTCAACAAACCGCGATTTCAACACATCACGACCTTGCTGAGGGACTCGATTCAGGCAGTCTTCCAAAGCTTGCCGCCACGCATCCGATTCGTCCGTCCGTCGCGCGGCCTGATATTCCTCAAACGCAGCGTCGATCGCATCGTCGAGCAAGCGTTCCGCCAGGCTGTGTTCGCGCTGCCGCTGCTGTTTGATCCGCAGGACTTCCAGTCGCACGATCGCACGGCACCAGGCCAGCGCGGAGCCCCCCTCCTGGTACTGATCGAACTTCTTCAAGACGACCATCATCGCCTGCTGAACGGCATCCTCGGCCGCCGCATAATTGCCAAGCAGCGAGCGAGCGTACGCGGTCAACTCAACCCGATATTTCAGGACCTCCGAGAAAACCCGGTCTCGTTTCGCCTCTAATTCGTCCATACACATGAAAACCTCAAAAGTCGGCCCAATCGTGGACAGGAATTTTCAGATTGCCAAGAAATATCTGGTGGATGGACAACAGCCGCATCGCGCCCGACCGGGAATCAGTCGCCCCAATGCTGCTGCGCCTCGTCCAGAATCTCTCGGTACCGTCCCTCTGCCTCGGCGTAGTTGGCCAACACGCCCAGGCGGGCCTCGTCGTCCGGAAAGTGATCCGCGGACGTTTCGGCGATGCGTCGCAAATGTTGGATCCAACGCATCATGTAACGGGCGTCATCAGCCGATGCGGTTGGCTTCCCACCGATCGAAACGTAAATCGGACTGGTGTGTGCTTGACGCAGCAATCCATCCGGCGCCCGGTAAAACGCCCGAGCGGCGATCCAACCACTGCGCTGGACCGACAAGCGATGATTCAAATCGGCCTCTAGCGTCGGGCGCGGTGCGCGGTCGCGTAAATCGATCGACGCGACCAGGTAGCCATCATGAATGAGCTCCAACGATTCCAATGCTTCGATCGCTTGGACCTTGACTTGGACCGCCACTTCAGCGGATTCGCTGCCGTCGAAGTCAAGACTCGAGCCGACCGGCTGATCATTGGCGGTCAGGAAAAGCATGGGTCCCGTGGTGGCGAAGCTTCGTCCGGAACGGATCGCGTCCCAGATCCCATCGACCGTGAGTGTGCCCTCCACGTGCGCGTAAACCCGATGAAATCCTGCCGGCACCGGCATCACGCCGATCGCCGAACCACCTGACACGCCGAGGCGAAACCCGCAGTTGAGAAAACGGTAATACAGTGAATTGGTGCGATGAAACAATCCATCACCCACCGCTGCATTGCTTTCGCCTGGCGCGAGCGGACCAATCATCCCGTAGCCGCCGGCCAGCGTACGTGATCGGTGATAGTGGTTGTGGCAAACCTGAATCGTATCGAGCTCGCCGAGCGCCGCGCCCACGACCGTCTCTGCCCAGGAAGGCTTGTCACTGTCAAAGACGGCCCGCGGCGATTCCAAGCGTGCTTCTCGACAGAGGGCCGCGTCGGTCGGAAAGTGCTCGCCGTATCGCGTCGCTGTGACGGGCTTGTTCAGGTTGAACAGAAACGTCGCGCCGACCGTTCCTCCGGGCAACGCGTCGCGCGCGATTCTTTCGATCTCGATGTTGTTCCGCGTGACGAAATGCTGCGAGTCAATTTGAGTAGGTTTTGCGAAGGTTTCATCCGGCCATTGCGAATGCCAGGTTTCTCCAGCACCTCGCAACCAGTAGGTAAAGGAGGGGACAAGATGGATGTCGTCCGCGAGCGCAAGCTGCTGTAAGACGCTCGGATTATCAAAGCCCAAGTGAAGATGCATGTCGGCCGAATACCAACCGAGCGACGGCATGTCGATCCAGCGTTCCAGTCGCACCGTCTGCTCGATCGTTTCCCCCGCAGAGACCGGAACGACGACATCAACGGGCCGAAACTCTTTGCCCTTTTCAACATGGATCGTTGCTTCGCCGGGGGGCAACCGCATCGAGAATTGACCGTCACAGCTAAAACTTTGATCTTGCTGATAGGGCGTCACCCCGCGGGGCTGGTGCGGTTCAAACAAGCGCGAGCCGCCCGAGTTGACCCAGGCGCGAGCCGGCGTGAGCTCGCCGTCGGCATTGACGATCCTGACATCCAAACGTGCTTCCTGGCTGATCGCGCGCGGTGCGAACGCAGCCAAGATGGAACAAGCCAATACGATTGAAAGAGATCGGAATTGCAACATGTTGTTTCACGATGTCTAGCGCAAATTTGCCAATAAGTTGCTGCACGCTCGTTGTTGGTTTGACGCGAACGAAATCATGCTCCCTCTGGGTAATGCCGTAGCCGATTTTCGATCGAGACATACAAGCACGACGCGCAAGCGAGTGTGTCCGATATGCGCACGGGACACACTCGCTTGCGCGTCGTGCTTGTATTTGTACTCGAAAAACCACGTGCAGCACGGGACACACTCGCTTGCGCGTCGTGCTTGTATTTGCACTCGGAAAACCACTACAGGCGTGGTTTCGCTTCCTTGGTACTGAGATCGAACTCAAACACCTGCTTTAGTTTGGGATCGGCGACAAACAGGGATCGCTCGGAAATCGCGATTCCAACCGGCCGCTCCAATGGCGCTCCTTCGTGCCACTTTTCGGTGGCTCCATCGGCTGTGAACTTCCAGATGCAATTCCCGTAGGTATCGGTCACGTACCCGTGATCGCCGGCCCAGCACAGCCCGTTGGGATACTGGAACGGTCGGTTATCGACCAAGGTTTCCACCTCACCGCTTTCGACGTTGATTCGTTTGATTGCCTCCTTGTCGGGCGTCACAGCCAGCAATCGGCCCTCGGCATCGAAGGCCAAGCCGCGCGCGTTGACACGGGCAACCAGTTCGGGATCTCCACCTTCCAAGGGGAGTCGAAACGTCGCCCTTTTTTCCGCGTCGCCGACATACAGGTTCTTACCGGCCGGGTCGATCGCCAGGGCCATCGGGACTCCGATGTGTCCGCCGGTCAGCGGCTTTGGCTCGGCATCTGGAGACTCGATCCAGTACACCTCGCGCGTCGCCGAGTCGCCGACCAGCACGCCGCCTGCCGGATGAGGGGTCACACAGTGGGGACGGTTCATCGGCTTGCGGAGCAGATTGGAGCCTTTGAAAAAGAGAGTTCGTGACTCGCCGATCTCCCAGACACCGGGTAAATCGAGATCGACGACGAACAGCTTGTCCCCCGAAACCGCAACCGCTTTCGGGTACACCGGTGCTTCGCCCGCAGCTGCCTCTTGAGCCGCCAGACTCACCGGCGAAACCGCGGAAAACAGCAGCAAAAGCGCTGCGGCCACGACGCCACGGGAAACCCCGCACACCACCGGAGTCGGGCATGTAAAAAAGTAACGATTAGGGAAAGTTTTCTCATTTTGCCGGTTGCGCGGTTCCGATGGAAAAGATGGATCACCCCGGCATCGCGCCGCAACAGCGCGCCTGCCGAGACTCTCGAACGAAACAAGTGAATCAACGCCATGATAACGTCACGCCGAACCCTTGGACGCCTGCTGTCGACGAGCTTTTTGGTGCTGGGACTACTTTTTCTCTGTCTCAACACCGATGCCGCCTTAGCCCAGTGGCCCGAAGGCGATCCCCGCTTGGAATCACCTCCGCTGGCAAACCAAGACGTTCGTCCCGTCAGCTTCTTGCAACCGTACGGATCGAACTGCGGACCGGTTTGCGACTGCGGCCATTGTGACGCGGCATGCGGTGTCGAAGGCGTTTACGAAGCAGATCCCGGCTGTGGCATCGAAGTGGGCTGTGGCATCGAAGTGGGCTGCGGTATGGAAGTGGGCTGCGGCCTGGGCGAAGCCATTGAGACGGTGCGTTCCCAGCATTGGTGGGGAGGTGGCTGCAGACGGAAGTTGCGGCGGTAGTTGTGACAGTTGCTGTGAAAGTGCCTGCGGAGTCGAAGGTGTCTACGTCGACGATCCGGTCTGCGGAATCGAGTCCATCGGCGATTGTTCGTGCGATGCCTGCACCAGTGGCCGACACGACCACATTCCGCTTTGCGTCCCGATCCTACGAGTGGATTGGTGCTCGATTCGATTTCCTCTATGGGCACCAGGCCTACACCGGTCCGCTGAACTTCGTCAGCACAAGTGCCACCAATCCCAATGTCCGCGGCGGAACGGGCAGTTTTGGTTTTTATCAGGGATTCAACAAAGGCTCGTCACTCAAGCGTTGGCTCGGCTGCGATATCTCCAGCCAGTTTGGTGCGCGAGCCACGCAAAGCAACATTTGGGGCGCAGGCTTCACCACGGATCGTCGCTACCAGGTGTTCGTCACGGGCGGGATCTTTCGCCGCGTCGACTATGGATTGCAATATGGTCTGGTGCTCGACTACTTGAACCAAGACTGGTACTTCCAAAGCAACGCGTTACAAATGCGCGGCGAGCTGAGCTGGCGGTGTGAGTCCTGTGATACGTTCGGCTTTCAATTCATGGCGGGCGTCCGCAGCGAAAGCTCTGACACCATCGTCCTTGACGGCTCAGGCAATGTGGTCAACTCGACCATCAGCATGGAACCGACCGACCAGTTTCGTTTGTTCTATCGATGTCCGACAACGCGATCGGGCGAGTTCACCGGGTTCGCCGGCTGCACCGACACCAGCGATGCCATCCTGGGCACGCATTTCAACCTGCCACTCTTTTCACGTGTGATGCTCGCCACCGACCTGACGTACCTGATTCCCAACCAGGGCCGATTCTCCGGTGGCAATGAGCAAGAGTCGTGGAATGTATCGCTCGGATTCGTGTTCCGACCAGGCGGCGTGCAAGGCCGCAAGCGATACAACTTGCCGATGTTCGACGTCGCCGACAACGGCACCTTCATGATGGATCGCAATTGATCCAAACAACCACCGCTACTTACGCAGCATGATCAACCAGTCCTGATCGGTCTCGGAAGGGGGTGGTCCCAGCTCCACGCTGCCGCCGGCCGATACCGATGTGACCGACGCGTGTTGCAAGTCGCCGCCGCTTCGCGGGTTGTACCACGCGACTTGAAACTCGCCCTCGGCGTCGCTCAAGTCGATCGCTGTCGTCCCGCCGTGGGCAACGTAGACAAGGTAAACCTGATTCTCTTTGGCGAAGCAGTACTTGTCGTTGCCGTGCTGCGGGTTTCCAACCAGCTCATCACGATTGACCATCTCCCAGAACGGCACGTCGTTCTGGTGAAAGAACTCAATCGCAATCCGGCAATAGTCCCAACTGCGGTCGCGACTTCGCCAATCTTCGCAGACGATGTCGTTCTGCGCGAACTGATAACCAAAGTAATACTCGCAACCGGCGCCACCGGCCATCAGCGTTCCCCACAACGTTTGCTGGCGAACTTCATGTTCCGTGTAGACCATCTTTCCGCTGCGATCGTGACCATCGAAGCCTTCGTAGCCGAGGTCAGGACATTGACCGTGAGCTGCACTTCCCGATTCGTCGAAAGCCACCACCCAAGGCTTGCCCGCTTCATCGGATGCTTTGACCCATTTCACCGTTTGCTCGTGAGTCGTATCGATCCCGCTGTTCTGTAGCGACGCTCCGCTGAGCTTGGAACGGTTCCCGAGCAACGGTCGATACACCTTGTCTTGCTGATCCGGAAACGTATGAACCACGATCGGGTGGTCGTATGGATCGACTGCAGCGAGGTAGTCGATCATCGCGATCTGCTGCGCGGTCGACTGAGTGTTCTCCTCGCCCAGGTTCCAGTTCAAGGCGAGGTTGTGGCCGAAACGCGCGATCAACTCGCGACAGTAAAGCTTTCGCTGCGAACCCAAATCACCACCGTCCAGTGATTCAGGGACTGAATTCCCGTCGTCCTTGCCACGCTTGTGATCGTCGTTCTCCGTCTCCTGCATCTTGAAGTGCAAGTACATGCCTTTTTGGGTGCCGTGATCGAAGACGATTCCCCACTGGTCAAGCTTGCTGCAGTCGTAATGCAGCTTGTCTTCGCGTTGAATGAAAGGCCAAACGTTATCGCCGTCGCCACCCGCGTTGTAAGTTAGGAATGAGAATGCATTGCAACCTTTTCCCGACAGATAGTTGACGGCGCCGATCAATCCCTTTCCCTTGCCATCTTTCCAAGTCGGATCACCGGCCGACCAGTCTTTGACATGTGCGGCCCAGGTCTTGAGCGGCGCTTTCCGCGGATTGCCGGCAACCGTGTCATCGAAATCAGCATAAGCCAGCAGCGTCTCTGGCGCATCGGCCCCGACTTTGAGGAAGTACTGACCGGTGGCAGCGAATTGCAAATAGTGTTTGCCAACGTATTGCAGTCGACCATGGGCGCGCAAGTCTCGTCCCGATGCGTCGCTCGCGGCGATCTCCAACTTGCCCGATTTTCCGTCGAGCAAGCCAACCGCCTTCCCTTCTCCGCCCAGCGCGGCGAGCTTACCGGTTAGGAAGCTCGCCTGATAGCTCCACGAACCAGTGCGATCCGGCGCAAAATGAACGCGCCATTTCGTTCCTGCCTGCGCGGAGGAATTGGCCGCGTCGCCATCGGCCGCAAAGAAACCGGGGACCTCGTAGGTGGTCCCGTCGCTGTGCCGAAACGTGACCGCCAGTCGATAGTCGGTAAAGGGATTCGGTTCGTTGTCTTGCTCATGGGCGTAAGGTCCATCGAACGTCAGCGTGACTTTGTGCCAAACCTGGGGCTGGCCGCTGACTTCGACACTACCGTCTCCATCGGGCTTGCGAGGTTCGATTTGTGGTTGATCACTGACCGGTTTGGTCGGACTTCCCTTGCTGACTTCTGCCGCAGCATCCTTGTCGAGATTCGCTTGAATCCAGTTCGCGAGGGTGCTGCTGCCTTGTCCGTAACCACCCGGCAATGGCCGAATGTCCCTCGTTTGAATTTGTGGCGGTTCGCCCCAATGCTTTGGATAACGAGGCTGTTGCACGACCAGCTGAAAGGCCTCGGGAAGCTCGCCGTGATGCAACGCGGGGGCGGGACCGGCGTCCGCAGGCCGAGCGAACTCGCGGTCCATCGTCATCAACCACTTGTCGAACTCGAATCCATCTTCGCGCATCGAGAAGGCGATCGTGTGCTCACCGGGCTGTTCGACATCGAGATAGATCTTGTAGGGTTCGCCGCAGTGCTCTTGCTCGGTCCGCTGCTTGCTTTCCCAATGCCAAGTTTGCTTTCCATTGCACCATTGCAGTCGTTGTCCACTCTCCGGCCACGTTCCATCGATGCCAACGTGCAAACCATTGTCTTCCGAGCCGGTCGAATGGGCGCGAACCCAAACGTAATAGCGACCGGGGTTGGTAAAGTGGACTTGGTAGTGAAGCACCGCCAGCTTGCCGGGATCGGGCGAAAAGTTCTCGCCGCGGATCAGCTTGTCGGCGTGCGTTCGCCGGGTATCGGGCAAGACCTCCAGGTAGGCTCCACCGCTGGCGCCGGCCACATGCGACGGGTCACCATCCGGCTTGATCGACGGTGTCTCGTCGGCCGTCGTCAGGTGAAACGCGCGACGTTCGGTTTCCGTTTGGTCAGCGAAGTGTTCTGCCTCGACGGTGACCAGTCCGTCTTGCTCAGCAAAAACGACACCTTTCTTGGCGATCGGATCACTCCCTGCCGCCATCGCATCGGAGTCGGCAAGGGACAGAAAACAAATGACGACTGTCAGAGCGAACAGATTTCTCATGGGTTGAACTCTTGATTGATCTCGTCTCGAAATCGGAGGGGGATGGTAGGAGTTGATTCAAACTTCGTTCCGTCAGACCTTTTGGGCGACCGCACTGGCCACTTCGCCTGCGACGGCCCGTGCCACTTCGGTGGTCGACGCGTCGCCACCAAGGTCGGGCGTTCGCACCACGCCATCCTTGAGCACTTTCGCAACGGCTTGCTCGAGCATGACTGCCGCGTCGAGGCAGATCGAATCCTGATTTCGATCTCCGAGCCAATCCAGCATCATGGCGGCCGACAGAATCGTGGCCAAAGGATTGGCGACCTGCTTGCCGGCGATCCCGGCGCGGTCCCGTGTGATGGCTGAAACAGCCCATGTTGCTCGCCAATTTCCGCAGACGGGCCGAGTCCCAGTCCGCCGACGATCCCGGCACCGAGGTCCGAGAGAATATCGCCAAACTGGTTCTCCATCACCAGGACGTCGAAATCCCAAGGATTCTGCACCATGTACAGACTCATCGCATCGACATAGACGGCGTTGCTTTCGATTTCAGGATATGACTTGGCAACATCAAAAAAGACTTTGCGGAAGAAAGCAAGCGAACGAAACACGTTGGCCTTGTCGACACAGGTCACCATCTTCTTGCCATCGCTCGGCCGTCCCTGACGACGCGCCGCCAATCGAAAGGCATAGTCGGCAACTTGGGTGGTTCCTTTGCGAGTGATCACCATCGTGTCGGTCGCCACCTCATCACCGACCAGGCTACCGCCACCGAACGATGCGAACAGGCCTTCGAGGTTTTCGCGAATCACCACAAAATCGATTCCGGGTCCGATCTCGCGCAGTGGGCAGGGGGCGCCTGGATAAAGCTTCACCGGGCGGACGGCCGAGTGCAGATCCAGCGCACGTCGAAGTCCCACCATCATCGTTGGCTGCACCTCGGTTCCGTCAGCCTGGCGAACGTCTGGCAGACCGATCGCCGAAAGCAGCACCGCGTCGGCGCTCAGGCAATCCTCCAGCACGTCGCCGGGAAGGGCGACACCACTCTCTCGATACAGTTCCGCTCCGGCTCGATGCGAAGTGAAACTCAAGCTCAGTTCGGGAATGGCTTCGACCATCTGGTCCAACACCAAACGTGTTGCGTCCATGCACTCAGGGCCAATCCCGTCACCGGGCAGCAAGGCAATGCGATAATTCGTCATGTTTCTCTGATCAGAAGGTGATCACGTGTGAAAGGTTGAATGGTTTGGAATCAAAGCTCTGCTTGTGTCCAAGCAGACACCGACTTGTTTTTGATCCATGGCTTGACAGTTGTGTCGTATTCGGCGAAGTGCCTCGTCTGACGATGTGCCTCGAACGCCTCACGATTGTCGTACTTCTCGTAGAGAAAACATCGCGCGGGGCGATCTGGATCAAAGCAAACATCAAACTGCCGGCACTCAGGCTCTTTCTCGAGTGAGTTACGGGCCTGGGTGAGGATTGCGACTCGAAACAATTCGACTCGTGTGGGTTCAATTTCAAATTCGACTGCAATGACAAACATGATGCCTTCTTTTGATAGTTACTTTGCGAATACCGTAGCCGAGTCTCTCCGAGACTCGTTTTCCAACTTCTCAGTCTCGGAGAGACTGAGCTACCGTAGCCGAGACTCGTTCCGTTCTGCTATTCACCCTCGATTGCGATGGCTCGGACGGGCGAGCCATCACCGTCAATAATCTTCAGCGGCAGCGCCACGAACTGAACTTCCCGACTGGTGATTTGATCCAGGTATGCCAGTCCTTCCACAATCACCACGTTGCCGCGAAACAGTGTTTGATGGACGCTGGTCAGCTCTTCGGAGTTGTTCACGTCGGCGACCGACGGTGGCTCCACACCGAGCAGCGCGACGTTGCGTGAGACTAGCCACTGAGCAAGTTCCAATGAGATCCTCGGCAGCTCGTCACGGTACTGCGTGGTGCCATACCGCCGATGCCAATCGGTACGCAGCAGGATCCGCGACCCGGGGCCAATTTGATCAGCAAATGGTGCGAGATCTTCCACTGTCAACAATTGTCGTGGCACCACGGGCGAGAGATTGATCACGAGAGCCGGTCCCACGACTGCGCCCAGATCTTGCCGATCGAGTGTTGCCCCGTCGGGGAGAAAATGTCGAGGCGCATCCATGTGCGTCCCGGCGTGCGAATAGAGCTCGAGCGTCGTGGCATTCCATCCGTCATCTTCCAAACGACGCGCACTTCGGATCGCGACACCACGCATCTGATCGTCAATCGGCAGACTCAAGTCAATAATCCGCATCAGTGGTTTCCTCAAGCTCGCGGCCAACGGGCGAACCATCATGGCATCAAGAATTTCGTGTAAAGCAGCAATACGATGACCATCGCAACGAGCGCCAGGAACAATGCCAACCTTAACTTCAAAGCGCCGGACGATATTTCTTTCAGCTGCCGCAGTGGATTCATGAATATCCAGGCAACGATCGCCATCAAATTGATCACCGCCGCAAAGGCGAAGAACGAATTGGCGGTACCCGTCGTTTCCGCAATCCCGGGAATCGTCACGTTGGCAACGAAGTAGGGAAACGCAACCGCGCTGACCGCCGCACCCAAGTTGCCGACCATGTTCATCGCCCCTGACACGGCCCCGGAGCGACTGCCCCCGATGTCCATGCAAAATGCCCAACTCGAACTGAGCGTCATCTCGACGCCGAAGATCGCGAGCGAAAAGCAGGCGATGAACGGCCAAACCGAACCCGACTCGGCGGTCTGCGTGCACAGCAACAAACCCAGCGCCCCAAGCGCGTAACCAAACATCGCCGGCGCGCGGCGCGAGGCAACGGGATAGCCGCGGCGATGCAAATGGGTCACCAGGTAACCCGAAACCCAGAGCGCCACGGCACCGCAAAGCAAGGGAATCGAAGCGACGTAGGCGTAGGACTGGCCCCAAGTCTTCAGCACATACGGCTGCAGCCAGGTAATGCTGATGAAGAAGGTGATGTTGCTGGCCGCGTATTGGAACATCGCCAGTAACACGTTGCTCGACGTCACCACCTGGATGAATGGAATCGAATGCTGTGCCGGCGAATCCTCGTGAATGCCACGCTCAATCAAGTCAACCTCGGCCTGGCTAATCGACGGATGCTCGCTCGGCTCATCGCGGTACCAAAACCACCAGACCAATCCCCAAACCAAACCAACCAGCGCGTTGGCAACAAAGGTCATCCGCCAGCCAACCCAACCAATCAGCATCGGCATCACGACCAACGAGGCGGCCGCACCGACGCGGCGCCGGAATGAAAGATCCCTTGTCCGAAGCCCCGCTCCTTGGCAGGCAACCAACTGTAGAGCGCGCGCGTGGCACCCGGGTAAGCGCCCGCCTCGCCGACCCCAAACAAGAAACGTACGACCAACAAACTGATCGCGGTGGTCACCGCGCCCGTCAGCGCCGTGAAAAGACTCCAGACCACGACCACGATCGTCAGCGCTCGGCGCGGTCCGGCTCGATCACTGAACCAGCCAGCCGGAATTTGAAAGAGCGCGTATCCGATCGCAAAAATGCCGAACACGTAGCCCATCATCTGATCGTCGAGACCAGAGATATCGCTCTGCATCGCACCCTTGGCGGACGAGATGCAGACGCGATCCATGTAGGTGTTGACGGTGTGCAGAAACAGCAACAGCACGAGCACGTATCGCTGCTGTGTCGCGACAACCTTTTCCATGATGCGGCGGGCCGGAGAAGATGAGAGAGGGGAGGGAAGGCGGCATTGTAGAGCCTGGCGTCATTAGCGACAATAAAATCGTCGCTAATGATCGTTAGCTATTTTGCAATGAAAGGACCGCATGAGCGGACAACCATCGCAGCGCCGGGCGATTCGCGCCGGCGACCTGAGCGTGCAGCAGCTGCTGACCCTGCGGCATGTGATTGAGCACCGCGGCTACGCCGGTGCCGCGCGGCACATGCAACTTTCGGTGCCGACGGTCTGGCAGCACATTCAATCCCTGCAGCGGATCTACGGGGTCACGCTCTTTGAGAAATCGGGGCGGCAGGTCCAGCCAACCGGAGCCGCGATGAAGCTGTACGAAGCGTTTGACGAAATCCTTGTCGGCCTGGAGTCAACGTTCGAGGAGATCGACCACGACGACCGCAATCCTGGCACGCTGACGCTCGTGACGGGGATGCGGATGATGATGGAAGACCTTGCCGAGCCGCTGGGCGTGTTCCAGCGCCGCAGCGGCAATCGCCTGATGATTCGCCACGGCAACAACACGCGTGCGGAAGAACTGATTCTTGCCGGCGAAGCCGACCTGGCGTTATCACTCGACGCGGGACTGGAACAAGCGTCGGCAGCGATCTGCTACGAGCCGGCTTACAGCGTCGACTTCCTGGCGGTCGCACCCAAGGCTCATCCGTTCGCCAAGTCCAAGTCAAGCGGTCTGAAGGAATTGGTCAAGCATGACTTGGTGGTGACCGCACCCGGTACCCACGGTCGCGATGCGCTGCAGCAAGCCCTGTACCGCGAGCGATTGGACGCCAAGATCATCGTTGAGACCGACAACAGCGGATTCACGATCGCCTGCGTCCAAGCAGGAATGGGAATCGGCATCTTGGCCGGTCGTGCGGAGGGAAAGCTTTGCAGGGGGCTCGCCACCAAGTCACTGCGCCGGCAATTGGGCCAGCGACAGATCGTGTTCATGTGGCGCCGCGGCCGACAATTGAACGCCACGATGTCGCAGCTGATTCAAGTTGTCCGCGAACATCACGCCGGTTGCTGACCGTGGCTCGCCGGACAGCGGCAGTTTGCTGTAGGTCGGTCTCTCCGAGATCGACATTCCACGCGGCTTTGCGGCGAAAATCCGAGCCTCGGCGGGGCTGTGAAGATGATGTGCTTGCTACTGTAGGTCCGCCTTTCCAAGGCGGACACCCGCAGCTTTGCTGCGTTTCGTGCGAGTCTCGGAGAGACTCGCCTACAGTAATGCTCCGCGGTTCAATTTGTTCACAGCCTCGGAGAGGCTCGACGACAGGTAGGCATTCCCTCCGAGAATTCGCCTGCATTCACGAGGCGAAAAATCGAAACTGGCGCTGTCCAGCGAGTGCATTTTCAAAAATCACATAGTCGCCGATCGCTCCGCCGATCGCTCCGCCGATCGTCGCGCGGTGACGCTACGATCGGCGGAGCGATCGGCGACAATCTTTGGCTGCCTACGAGAATTGTGAAACTGCATCGAGCTACTCGAACGGAGTGGTTTTCGACCGAGTGTCGATGTCGCAAACGTACAAGCTTGTCGTTGTTACTCAGGAATCCGTCAGGCCGAGCTGAAGACGCTCGCCACGGGTCAAGACTCGGTCCACCAACTGACGAGCACCTGGATTGGAGGTCTTCAATTCGGCGTAGACCGATTGCAGTTCACGGCGGGCCTCGGCCACTTCTGTCGAATCACCGAGCGTTTCCAGCACCGAACAACGACGGGCCAATGCGATCGCTTGATAGACCGGATCGACGTTCGGATCGCGCAACAAAGTCTCCAGTTCACGGTCCGCGGCCTGGAGCTGGCCTTGCGAAACCAGCAGGCTAGCCAATTGCAGCGTGGCCTTGGCGTGATAGCCCGCGTTGGTGGCATTGTCATCCGGCGGAAAATATTGGCTGACGGCTCGCCAGCCAGACTCGTCGTTACGATCGACCGCATTGAGATACTGGGCCTGGACCGAATCGGCCGCGACGACCGTTTCGGGATTGAGCAGTTTCGAGACGGTTTTGCCCGGCGTTTTTTCGAAGCTGTACCATCCAGCAGCGAGCGTGCAGGCGACCGGAATCAGGACAGCGGCGGCGAGCTTGAGATACTTACCAGCATTCTGTCGACGAGCCTGATCGGTGGCACGCTGCAGACGAATCGTTGCCGCCGCGGTCCCCACACCAAAGCCACCGAGGTTGGAGGTGGCGGCTTCGTTGCGAACGGCGTCGAGCAGTTCACTGGGCGACTGGAAACGATCCTGCGGCAACTTGTTCATCAGCCGCGTGACCACGGCAATCAACCATTCCGGCAGATCGGGTTCCCCCGTTTGGTCTCGACGATCCCGAACGCGATCAAGCGGCATTGGTGTTTCGTGCAAGTGCATCAAGGCGAGCGCAAGCGGATCATCGGCTTCGAACGGAGGCCGACCGGCCAGTAGGTGATACATCGTGACGCCGAGCGAGTAGAGGTCGCTCCGCACGTCGACCGATTTGCCTTGAACTTGCTCGGGGCTCATGTACCGGGGCGTGCCCAAGGTCAACCCGGCCTGCGTCAAGTTGGCCTGAGATGCCGCCGCATCGGCACCGAGCCTTGCCAAACCAAAGTCGGCAACTTTGAAGATCCCCCGCGCCGACCGCATGATGTTCTCGGGCTTGATATCTCGATGGGTGATGCCGGCTTCCGACGCGACCTCCAAAGCAGCGGCAACGCCAACTAAGATCTCCACCGCTTCCTCGGCGCTGATCGCACCGTAGCGATCGAGCCGTTGACGCAAGTTGTCACCGTCAATCAACTCCTGCGAGATGTAATACTGCGAATCGACCGCACCAACTTCGTACACCTGCACAATGTTGGGATGATTCAACTTGGCCGCGGCGCGCGCCTCGCGGCGAAACCGCTCGATGTAGTCCTTGTCGCGGGCATACTCGCTGCGCAAGCACCTTCAGCGCGACATCACGGCCCAGCGAAAGTTGCCGGGCAGCGTAAACGTCGGCCATTCCGCCCCGACCCAATTTGCGCAGGATCTGGTAGTCGCCCAGACGTGCTCCGATCAGGCTACCGGTGATCGGTTCGGTGTCACCGGAACGGGAACCAGCCACATCGGGCTTGGTCCCCTGCAGAGAATGCGGTATTTCGCCGTCGGATTCCTGGCCGGGCTCGGTGCCCCTTTCTTCCTCGGTCAAGACAGCACCTCCTTGCGGCAAGACGGATTGGGCAAGTCGATGGAGACGAGCCCACGGTTCAAACTTCCTGTTGCAAAACCTTCGAGGTCGACCGTGACAAAACGAAACCCGAGATCGCGAAACTGACGAGTCAACTGGCCCTGACGGTCCAACGCCAACAACCGGTCCAATTCGTCCTTGCCCACCTCGATCCGAGCTAGCTCGTCGGCATGCAATCGTACTCGGACTTCTCGAAACCCTTGCTCGCGAAGCAGGCTCTCGGCCTGCTCGATGCGTCGCAACCGATCCACCGTCACCTCCGTTCCGTAGGCGATCCGACTTGCCAGGCAAGGCGAGGCGGGAAGATCATGATTCGGTAATCCAAAATAGCTGGCAAGTTGGCGAACCGCCGGTTTGCCAAACCCCAGCTCGGCAAGCGGAGTCAGCACCCCCTTGTGACGTCCCGCTTCGATGCCCGGCCGGTAATCCCCCAAATCATCGAGATTGGTCCCCGAAACAATCTCAACCTGGGAGGTCTCAAGCGGATCCAAGCGATCCCCAAAACGCTGCCGGGCCAGTTCAGAAATCGAATCATAGAGAGTCTGTTTGCAGAAAAAGCATCGCCGCGTATCGTTCCGTTGATAATCCGGACGCTGCGTTTCGGCGGTGGAAATCAGCAGGTGCTCGACCCCGAGCTTGGCCGCGATCTCCTGGGCAAGCTCGATTTGCCAGCGGGGAACACTGGGTGACTCTGCCGTCACGGCAACCAGCAGATCCAGATTGGCACGACTGGCAGCCGCCACCACGACGCTACTGTCGACGCCACCGGAAAATGCGACCAACAAGCGTCGATGTGTGGCCAGCCACGTGACCAGCCGCTGTGCGTCTCGTTGCGAAGATTCGATCACAAATGGTTTCCAACGAAAAAAGAAAGGATCGGCTCGGCCCGAGTCTGATTTCAGAATCTGAGTTCCGACGCCTGACCCGGTCAGGACCAGAGTCGAACGAAGAAACCAGCTATCGAGCGATCGTCCCTGCTGAATCCGTTAATTGTGACCGTCCCGATTCCAGATTCAAACCCGACCCCCGCCAGCAAGCCTGCAGTTTCTCGTTTCGGCGAAGGAATTCTGCGACGTCCCGCTGATCGACCTCGGGAGAATGGCCCGTCACCAGGAGGGCAAACTCGTCGCTGAGCAGGTCCAGGGCCTGATCGAGCAGGGGCCAAAGATCGCGTTGCAGCCGCCAAGCTTTGCCACCTGGCGAGTGTCCGTAGGCGGGCGGATCCATCACGACGAGCTGATACCGACGCCCCCGGCGAACCTCCCGGGCGGTGAATTTGACCGCGTCGTCCACGAGAAAGCGGATGGTGGCATCGCCCCAGCCGTTGTGCTCGGCAGCGCGCCGGCAGGCCTGAACATTCGGCTTGGCCGCATCGACATGAGCCACCGCCAGTCCAGCGCTGACGAGCGCCATCGTGGAAGCCCCCGTGTAACCGAATAGATTGAGTCCCCAAGGGGGCTCATCGGAACCGAGCACCGCCCCCCCGGCAAGCGCTCGCCCGCGCTCAATCAGCCAACTCCAGTTTTCGGACTGCTCGGGAAATAGCCCAATGTGACCAAACGGGGTCGGCTGAACAGGCATTCGGAACGGCACCGCAATCGATATCGAGCGATTCGGGCCACACCGTGCGAAACCGCCACTGTTTGCGTTCCCCGTCATAGCGGGCATCGGCGCCACGCCAACGTTCGGGCTGGACGGGCGGGATGCCTTGGGCGGCCGGCGAGGGGCGATCGATCAAATAGCCGGCCAAGGACTCGAGCTTGCGACCATCTCCGAAGTCGATCAACTCGTAGGGGTCACTATTCACGCGATCACTGCTCACGACAATCGCTCGTCACGCATCAATCAGGGGCTCAGCGGCGCAGGTGAGAGGTCCGCAGTTCTTAACGTTGAAGATTGTCGGGGTCACTGGCACGTTCTGCGAGTTCGGCTTCCGTATCAGGAGCCGGTGTGGATTCTTCGCTCCCTTCGGTGCTGGCAATCTCGGCATCGGCCGACAATTCGCCTTCGGGAATCCCCAACATGTCGGCGCTGAAACCACCGTCATGGAAAATGGGCCACCCCTCTTGGAAGCGCACCTCGGCAGTGTAGTCAACCGGAGGACGATCAAAGAAGCGTGCAGGCGAACCAGTTGCACTCTTTTCACCGAAACGGAGTGTGCTGCCGGCAAGCTTGGTTTGTTCACGAATCGATCCGCCCTGGAAGGGACCCACTCCCATGACCCAGGTGTCACGCGCGGTGGACATCGCGCTGTCGACGCCCGATTGCCAGATCGGTGCCCGTGTTTCCCGGTCGTAGGCAAACGCTGCGACCTTGGCAGCGGCCTCGCGAGCCTCGCGGCGGGCGAGGGCAATTTCGGGAATCGTGGGAATTTGAGGCGCGCCGGGAATCAACGACGAAGCGGCCGAGAGCGCGTTGTTCTGGGGGATCCCGAAGGTCACCCGATGGTCGTCGGCGCCAAGGGTTCCGATCCGAGCCTCAATGATCACGTCGGCATCGGCGCTGGCATCTTGAATCAGGCAGCCGGCTGCGACGATCTGCTGCCGCAGCGCACTGGTGACGTACTCCGCGTTGACGAACATGTCTCCCTTGATTTGCCGCAGATAGCTGGTATCGAGGTAAACCTTGCGACCGCTGAGAGGGCGAAAATCGATTCGGGAAATGCTTCGGTCGACCGCATCGCTCAGCACCAACTGCTCGGTGGCGCTGTATTCCCGAGTGGTTCCGCAGCCGACCAGGGACGCCAACCAGGGCGCAGCAACGAACAGCAAACCGAATCGGAATGCCATCGTTGCCAAACGATTTGATAACCCCGGCGACGGATTCATCGGGCGATGAACGAAAGGTGGGACTCGGGCGAGACAGCGGACTGACTGATTCGACGGCAAATTGGCCTCGAACCAGTTCAGGAATTAGTCTCTGCGCGGTCCCTTCGACAAGGTCACTTCGCGGTCGGCCGGCTTGCGCTCACTCGGTTTGCCCGAGTTTCACGACGAGACAGCGGACTCTGCGTCCGATTCGGCTGCACTGCCGCGTCGCCGGCGGCGCCGCGGTTTGGCGTTTCCCCATTCCTTCGTGAGTGTCTCGAACACCTCTGGCGACTCATATCGAACGATGTTCTTGCCTTCGGGAATTGGTCCGATCAGGCCGCGGAATACGGGCATGCCGCGGAGCGCAAGATCGGTGCTGCAATCATCGGTGCCAATTTGAACGTGCATCCTGTTGAGTGGTTCGAGTTCGGGGAAGTCACGAATCATCAGTGATCCGTCGTGACCACGGGTCACGACGCGAAACGTGTCTTTTTTTGCCATGGGTGCCTCGGGAGGAGTAGGCGATCGGAATCAAGGGAGGAGATCGCGCGCAGCGGCTGGAGACCAATGGGAGTTGTCGGCTGGAGAGCCGAGCGGCAACGCAAATCAGAACACACACTGGTAGGCGGAGGAGAGAGACTACTGGGCGTTCTGGTCAGGACTGATTTACGTCGACGCTCGATCTCTCACAGACAACATGACGCGGGAGGCGTAGCTTGGGAGGCTTGGGCTCGTCGGTTGTGCGATCGGTTAACAAGCTCATCGACACGGAGTTGCTTGCATTGCGAACAAAGTTTCCCGCGACCGCATACGGCGATTGATAGGCGAAATGCTTACATTTCGCATGGACCTCGCCGATGGTCTTGGTCGCCACCAAAGGATCATGAGTCACAACAGGACGCCAGAGAACAGCCGTTTCAATCGCACCGCGCACGCCGTGACAATTCGAGCCGTGCCACCGATTCGCGGGGCTGCGGTGGGTCTCCCCTCGTCCGCATCCAAGCACGACGCGCAAGTTTTGATGTTGCTTGCGAGATTTACCACGGAGTGGCGGAAAGCGTCTCGCCCAGGTCGGAAGTTTGTTGTTTTTGTCGCCCAATTTCGGGGCCCACGGCTAGCGCCTGAGGTTCACAGTGAACCTCAGGCGCTAGCCGTGGGCTGCTTTGCTTGTCGGTGTGATTCGAAGAATCCGCGAACTGGAGGGTGACGATAGCTCAACCGGCGAGGTTGAGGGTGAACCGCCGCCATTGGCGATCTGGAATGCGGCAGCGAAAGCAGCCAGAAACCGGCAGAATCTGACAAAATGCGGTTTTTCGAATCCTGGGAGTCAAGATTTAACGGTTGCCAGGTCGATATCGGTTGTGACGAGGACTAACCGGGTTAGTCCAGACTTCTACCGCTGTCCTCCCAGAACCGCCTGGATCCGAAGGCAACACGATGAACGGCAAAGACACTAATCGACGCAAGATCCAAAGCATCGCACTGACGCTGGCCGCCGGCATTTGCCTTGTCGGTTCCACTGGTTGCCAGGTTTCGCTCAACGGGCAAACGCTGCCAAGTCCGTATTATCTACAGGACGATGTGCAGTACTTCCCATCGGGACCTGAGTTCAAGCTGCCACGTGAAGCCGCTGCACTGCGCGCTGCTACCGCCGAAGAAAAGCTAAATCGAAGGTAAGTGGCGGGAAGCTAGAGACGAGTGGCGAGAAGCTAGAAACGAGTGGCGAGAAGCTAGAGACGAGTGGCGAGAAGCTAGAAACGAGTGGCGAGCGAAGAGAAATAACTCGCAACTCGCAACTCGCAACTCGCAACTCGCAACTCGCAACTCGCTGCTTGCAACTCGCAACTTGCAACTCACTTCATTCGTCTGGGGCGCGCAGGAACTCGGTAGTCACCGGTTCGTAGTCACAGAATTCACTGGCGTCGAAGTACAGGTCTAGCTCTCGCTTGGCTGACTCGACGCTATCGCTGGCGTGAACCAGGTTCATTTGACGGCTGCTGCTGTAATCGCCGCGAATGGTTCCCGCAGCAGCCTTCAGCCCGCTGGTCGCACCGAGTATCTCGCGGACAACGTTGACCGCCTCGAGCCCGTCGATCGCCATGGCCACGACGGGGGCGGACGTGATGAAGGCTTCCAAGCTGGGATAAAACGGCTTCTCAACGTGTTCGGCATAATGCTGCCGGGAAAGTTCGGGAGTGACCCGCATCATCTTCATCGCGACGATGTTCAGCCCTTTCTCTTCGAATCGGTTGATCACCTTTCCCGCCAACCGTCTCTGAACACAATCTGGCTTGAGCAAAACCAAAGTCCGCTGCATCTCGCTATCGCTCCCTTTGGGTCATTCATCGATGACCATTGAAATCAAACGCCGGCAATCCAACTCGAAAACCGTCAACAGCCGGTTATCTTGCCAGTGTGCTCTGATTTTGCCAATGGCGAATGATAAATGACGCGGGGCAAGACAGTGGGTGAGAGCCTTATCGCTGCTGGCTGGCCGGGGTCGATGTCGGCTGGTAGATCACGCCTTCGTTGGAATCCGAAGGCCGTTTCGCCAGTTGTACCGTCGGCCGCAAGGCGAACGGGTTAGCTCGCACCAGTCCCGGGTCGACGCCGTCGGTTGATCGCTTTCCATAAACCGAGCGCGGATTGACGGAGACCAGGGTTGCCGTGCTGGAGCCAAGTCGCTGGGGTCGCAGGGCCGGAGTTTTTAGCTCGTCGACCTGCGGTGACGACGAAAGTGAGTAGGCATCGGCTGTTTCGTCATCCTTGAGCACCACTTTATCCTTGAGCACCACCTTCGCATCCTCGGCCACGGGGACCGGTTTGGCAGGTGTTGGAAAGACCAGACGAGTTTTGGGGGCGGCGGTGACCAGTGAATCGGGTGTCGGCTCTAGCGGCCGAGCGGTTTGGACCGCTTTGGGGCTGCCAGCAGCGTCGTATCTCAGTGAATCGGCCGAGAGCGAATCCCTCACCAAACGAGTCGTTGGTTTGTTCACGGAGACCGCTCGCGTCGGATTGGGCGTTTGGTTCGGCGCGACGGGCGGTGAGTTGCTGGGCGAATTACTGGCCGAATTACTGGCCGAATTACTGGCCGAGGGGACGGCCTTGGTGGAGGCTTGAAGTCCGACGTGGGCCGGTCGCTCGACGGTGGAAGCCGCTTTGGAGGTCTCGAGGTCCCAAGGATGGACGGGGTGAATCAGCATCGGCGTATTTGATGGCAATGGGCTGATGTTGGTCGTGACGATTGGTGTCGAGTCGGGCGTTGTCGATTCGGGCTGGCCAAGATGCTCGACCGGCAGCGAAAAGGCGTTGGGGGTTTGACTCGAGGCGAGCGGCAAGCCGATTGACTTGGGGGCCACGGTCTCGGGCGGCTGGGGTTTGATCGGATATTGCTTTTCCGGCAGCAAAGCGCGTGGTGCCCCGCTGAACTGGTCCATCGTGCCAAGCGATGCCAACCCCTCCTCCGACTGCGAACCTGCGCCGAACCTCAAATCGGGGACAGGCACCGACTTGGAATTGGGGACAGGCACGGAATTGGGCCCCGTCGAGTCGCTAGCAACAGCTGAATTGGGGACAGGCACTGACTTCGAATAGGGGACAGGCACTGACTTCGAATAGGGGACAGGCACTGAATTGGGACCTGCCGAATCGCTAGCAAGGGGCGAATTGGGGACAGGCAGCGGCGAATTGGGGACAGGCAGCGACTGGGGCCCTGTCGAATCGCTAGCAACGTTTGACTGGAGAGGCCGTGCAAGCGCAGGCCCACGAAAGACCTGGGAATCTTGAATGAGCGTCTGTGTTGGAAGCTCTCCAGCCATCGCATCACAGGCTGAATCGCAGCAGTTCGCCCCATCGGAGTCAAAACGATCGTAGAACGTCGTTCCGTGGTGATGCCCCATCCCGGTGAAGGGCGGCTGATGATGCAATCCGGAGCGGTGAGTGGCCGCGTAGGAGCGTGGCGGCAGATCGGCGCAGACCCGCACACCCGAATCGGCGCAAGCATGATAGCCATCGCCCCATCCGAACCCGAACGTTCGTCCGAGACGTTGGATTGGCTCGCCACCGAGGGCAGCCATGGGGCCCGCCGCACCCACGAGAGCCGATGAGATGAGTGCTGCGCGCAGCCAGTTTCTGTTCTTTTTGCCGATCGTCATGGTTGACCCCCGTGCTTCCTGCAGGCTTTCATTTGGCCCGGACCATGGTCCGATGTTCCGTTCAACTCATTCAATCGGCATATCAGCTCCGGCCATCAGGCGGCAGAACCGACAGCGATGGTAAAGTCGCGATCGCGCGCATGGTGGGCGGGGTTGTAACGATTTTGCGGACCACCATGGGCTCGCAGCGAAGGCACCGGCGGAGGCTGGCTTCGTCTGTCGCACGACCGATCGGTCTCGCTGCCGTCCGGCACGACCAGTTCACGGCGGAGAGCGAACTGACGCTGAAGAGTCGAAAACGGATCGATTCGAGGCAAGCTGGATCCATCAAAGACGGCGTTGTTGGCGTGCAGAATTTCACAGTCTGCAAAATGTTGCGGACTCGAGAAATCCGCGACCTCGTCTACGCTTGAAGTAGCCAAGCCGTCATAATGCAGGGATACCAGTTCCGACTCCGACGGATTTTCCACCATGACCACACGCCCCACGCGTTCGCTTGCCTGTCACTTCGTTTCAGCGGTCGTTGCCTCACTTCTGACCTGTCCGCTGCTTGCGGCCCAGGAGACCGCGACCCAGGAACCTGTGACCCAGGAACCTGTGACCCGGAACCTGTGACGCAGGAACCTGTGACGCAGGAACCTGTGACGCAGGAACCGGCGGCCGCCACCGAGAATGCTCAGGGTGAAACACAAACGCCAGCCGACGGAGTTGCCGACAGCCCCGCCCGGGGGCAAGTCGATCTCGACGAAGCCGTGATCAAGCGAATCGACGCCGAAAGCGACGAGCAGCTCGAAGTGATCAGCGCTTTGCTCGAATCGGCGATCAAGAAAGGCCTCGACGAAGAAAACCTGTCGTTCGCGAAGAAGATGCTCGGGTCAGTCTTGCTGCAGCGCAGTCAGACGTTGGCCGCGGCCATGCTCCGCGCCCCGGGTCGTCGACAAGTGCAACTCCGCGATGAAGCGCTGCAAGGGTTGGAAGAAGCCGTCAAGCATGATCCAACGCTTGTCGAAGCCTACCTTCTGATTGCACGCTTGAATATGTTGCCCGGTGGCGACAAGGACGCCATCACGGAGGCGACGACGCACGCCATTGAATTGCTGAACGACGATCCGGTCGAGCAAAGCGCCGCCTACGTATTGCGAGCCTTGACGCAAGACGACCCTGAGAAACGACTCGCCGATTTGAACGCAGCCATCGAGGCCGACCCCACCAACCTGAAAGCCTACCAGGACCGCGCGGGGATGCGTCTCAAGAGCGGCGATGTGGAAGGGGCGATCTCAGACCTGGAAACGGTCCTGGTGCAGGACCCGACCAACCAGGAGTTCGCCGGGGCCGCCGTTCAAGAGCTTGTCAACCTGAATCGGGTCGATGAGGCGGTGTCGCTGGTCACCAAGTTACTCGCGACCACGCCAAGTGAAGGCATGTATCGGATGAGGGCGATCCTCTATCGATCGCAAGAAAAATTTGACGAAGCGATGTCGGATTTGAACAAGGCCATCGCGATGCAACCGAAGGATCCGATGACGCTGCTGCAGCGAGCGGAAGTCGCCTTGGACCGCGACGACGTGAAATCGGCGAAGGACGATTTCCGTTCTGCACTTCAGGTCGCTCCACAGATTGTCAATGCGGATATGGTCATCGCATTGCGTTCGCGCATCGCGCTTGCCGAGAATCGGATCGCCGATGCGATCAACGACGCCCAACTGCTGTCCGAGCGAAACCCGGAGAACGTCTTTCACCGTTTGCGACTGGCCAGCCTGTATTCGCTTGACAAGCGTCCCCGCAAGGCGATCGACATTCTTACCAGCGTGCTGGAGTCGGATCCAAAGAACGTCGCCGTCCTGCGATCGCGCGGCGATGCCCTGTTGAGCGTTGGTGACCACAGCGCGGCGATCCAGGACTACGAGTCTGCGGTTGCCGCACTTGGCAATCTCGAATTGACCGATCCCGACGACGTCCAAAAGGCCGAAGCCGCGGGCGTCTACAACAACCTCTCGTGGGTTCTCGCTACTTCGCCGAACGATTCGGTCCGCGACGGCAAACGAGCGGTCGAACTGGCGGAAAAGGCTGCGAAGCTCAGCGACTACAAGGAAGCGCACATCCTCAGCACGCTCGCCGCTGCCTACGCCGAGAACGCTAACTTTGAGAAGGCGATCGAATGGAGCAGCAAGGCGGTGGAGCTCGGTGCCGCCGACGAGCATGAGCAGTTGGATCAGCTCAAGCAGGAACTCGATTCCTACCGCGAAGGGAAGGCTTGGCGTGAGAAGCAAGAGACCGAGGAGAACGAAGTGCCGATTCTGTCGCCAGAAGATTTGATTGACACCTGATTCTCGCCGTCCCAGCCGCGTTCAGCTTGACGAGATTTTCCTGGCGATCGCAAGACCGGGCCCAGGGGTCTCCGGTTTTTACCGCCCATCGATGGGGCTCGCGAAATCGCCAATCTCTGGTATCTTCGCGGCTGTCTCGATCTCATGTAGATCGACCGCTTTCGTTGTTAGGTCAATACGAACTGCATTACCCTCCCTTCGGGCAACCCCGTCGCGGAGGATCTTGAGAGTCGAGAAATGCAGCAAAATACAAGCACGACGCGCAAGCGAGTGTGTTTCGTGCCCGCATTCGACACACTCGCTCACGTGACACACTCGCTTGCGCGTCGTGCTTGTAGGTGTCGTTAGCCCACGCGTCCGAATTCACACCGTTTGGAAGTCCAACCAACATGATTCCTGCGAAACTGGCTCTTGAAGATGGCACGATATTCAGCGGCTCGTCCTTTGGAGCGGAGGGCGAGGTGACTGGCGAGGTGGTATTCAATACAGCCATGACCGGGTACCAGGAAATCTTGACCGACCCCAGCTACCGCGGGCAGATCGTCACGATGACCTACCCGGAGATCGGCAACTATGGCGTGAACTCGATCGACATCGAGCACGACGTCCCCTCCCTTTCCGGCTTCATCGTCCGCGAAGAGAGCCGGATTTACAGTAACTATCGGGCGGAAGGTGACCTCAGCAGCTACCTGAAAAAGCACAACGTCCCTGGACTGGCCGGCATCGACACGCGAGCACTGGTGCGTCGGATCCGAGAGAAGGGCGCGATGCGAGGCATCATTTCCACCATCGACCTGGATGATGAGAGCCTGGTGCGGAAGGCTGCCTCATCCCCCGGGCTGGTTGGGCGCGACTTGGTTCGCGAAGTGATGTCGCGTCAACCGATGGCTTGGGTGGAAAAGCTCGATGACTGGACCACGACGGAGATCGGATCGGCGGCTAATTCGGCCGGAGGAACCCACATCGTATGCATGGATTTTGGAATGAAGTGGAATATCCCTCGCCACTTTGCTTCACGAGGAAACCGTGTCACGATCGTTCCGGGTGATACCTCGGCAGACGACATCCAGCGGATGGAGCCGGATGGGATCTTCTTATCCAACGGCCCCGGTGATCCCGAGCCGCTCGATTACGCGCAAAAGACCATTGCGGAATTGCTCGGCAAGACGCCAATCTTTGGCATCTGCCTCGGACATCAACTCCTCTCGCTCGCCTGTGGTGCCAAGACCTTTAAGTTGAAGTTCGGCCATCGAGGTGTCAATCAACCTGTCCTCGATCTGGAAACAGGCAAGGTCGAAATCACGACCCAGAACCATGGCTTCGCCGTCGAGCAGGAATCGCTTCCCGATTGCCTTGTCGTCACCCATCGCAACTTGAACGATGACACGATCGCAGGCGTGCGTCACCGTGAGCAAAACGCATTCAGTGTTCAGTACCACCCCGAGGCTGCCTCGGGTCCGCACGACAGCCACTACTTGTTCAACCGATTTCAGCAGCAAATGGGCACGGTGCGAACCTAACCAGCGATGCTAGCTGCTCAAACAGAGCGGTTCTCGCGTCGGTCGTTCGCATACATCACAACGCGCCAGCGAGTGTGTCGGATCGCGCATGGGACACACTTGATCTTGCGCGTCGTGCTTGTATTCACGGCGATTGCTGCCGGAGTGACGCTGTCCAATTAGTCGCGTTCGACCCAGGGATTGGTCGAGTCACTGATGACCACTTCCGTGGTCACGAACTTGACGATCGCGGGAATCACGCCGCCGACATCGCTGACGAGCGAAGGTCCGCTGAGGGCTGTGTTGGCCATACTCAGTTGGAATCCAGTCGCCTCTCCGCGACCGAGACGCTTCTTGATCCCTTCAACGCGTTTCGCGAGTCTCCTGGCTTCGGCGGCCTCCGGGCTTTCGGCTCCGGCAACGATCATCATCGGCAACCGGATGAGATTCGGATCGTTGATCGCTGGATCGATCGGGATTCCCTTGAATTGCTTTTCCGGAGAGATCAACACAAGCGCCTTGACGTCCTGGCCTTGCTTCTGACTTCCGACACTGGGGAAGCCCCAATCTCGCTTGGCCCACTGGGCTCCGAGCACACATCCTTCGCGAACACCGATCACGACCAACGCGTTGAGATTCAACAAGCCCTCGTTGTTCTCGGTCTTCAAAAAACCTTTCGCGGTTTCCAAGTCGAAGGTCACGATGGCCTCGACATCCTGCCGTGACATCCGAGCCAGATCGAATTGATCTTTTTCGCCGCGAGCATTGATGAATTCCTTACTGTCGCCGTGTCCGCGATAGTCGGGAACCAACACTGCGCATCCGGCCTTGCTGAGGGCGAGCACTAGCGGACCGTAAGGACTTGCCTGCCCTTGCCATTCATGAACCAGTAAAACCGTCTGCGCCTCTTTCCCCTTTTCCGAGGGAAAGTAGAACGCGCGCAGTTCGATGCCATCCTTCGTCTTGAGCGTGACAGTGCGAGGCTTCAGTTTGGGATCCGGTTTCGCCTTCTGCCCCATGGCCGTCGCGGCGACGACGATCGAAGCCAGATAGACGAGTACCATGAAGATACGCCGATGCTGTTGCTTGATTTCTTGATCCCTGCCCTTCGTCGACGCCAAGGCTCGCATCCAAATTCCCTCAGTCGGTGTATGCATCAAATCGGGAAAGTCCCAGAGTTTCCCTCTGTTTAGAGATTAGACGGACCGTCGTTCCAGGTCAAACTTGAGTGATTTATAATCGCCTGCCTCTCTCCTAACGCCCCCATCACGCCAGCCCTGGTGCACCGTGCTCGCCCACTCCTCCGCCTCCCTGTTTCGCCTCGCCATTTCGCTGTCCGTCGTAGCAACCTTCTCCATCGACGCCTTTGCTCAGCGAGAATTGACCGACATTCCGGAGCCTGACCCGGTCGCCGAGCGAGCCCAAATGCGGCTCGACGAGGCGGCAGCGGTCAACCTGTTTGCAGCGGATCCGGACATCAGCAAACCGATTCAGATCAATTTTGACTCGGCCGGTGGTCTTTGGGTTGCCAGCAGTGAGGTCTATCCCCAAATCGCTCCTGGAGAGATCGCCAACGACAAGATCATTGTGCTGCGGGACACCGACGGCGACGGCGTGGCCGACAAGCAGACGGTGTTCGCCGATGGCCTGTTGATTCCTACCGGAGTGCTTCCAGATGGTCCGCATGCTGCCTACGTCGCCGAGAGCACACGTTTGTTGTACTTGTCCGACACCGACGGCGACGGCGTGGCCGACAAGCGACGAGTCGTGCTGAGTGGATTTGGCACCGAAGACACGCATCATCTGGTCCACACGCTCCGTTTTGGCCCCGACGGTTGCCTCTACTTCAACCAATCGATTTACATCCACAGTCACATCGAGACCCCATTTGGAACGCGACACTTGGACGGTGGCGGGATCTGGCGTTACCGCCCATCGACGGGAAGGCTCGAGGTTTTCTGCAAGGGCTTCGTCAATCCTTGGGGACACGTGTTTGATCCCGTCGGCGAATCGTTTGTCACCGACGGCGCCTTCTTTGAAGGAATCAACTACGCCTTTCCCGATTCGGTGTTTGTCACTTCACCCGGTGCCACGCGCTGGCTGAAGGGACTCAATCCGGGCAGCCCCAAGCATTGCGGAGTGGAAATCCTTTCCGGTACGCACATTCCGCCGGAATGGTCCGGGGATCTGGTGGCCAATGATTTTCGTAGCCATCGGGTATGTCGCTTCACGGTCAAGCCGAGCGGCAGCGGGTACATCAGTCGACAACAACCCGAGATCATCACGACTGGACATGTCGCCTTTCGACCGATTGACGCCAAGATGGGTCCCGATGGGGCTCTTTATGTCGCCGATTGGTACAACCCGATCATCCAACATGGAGAGGTTGATTTCCGTGACGAGCGCCGTGACCGAACGCATGGACGGATTTGGCGAGTCTCGTTTCCTCAGCGCGAATTGGACCGGTGGCCCGACTTCGCCGCTCTGGACGTCGACGAGTTGATCAGCTTGCTGGAAGATCCATCGCTTCCGGTCCGCCAGTTCGCTCGACAGCAGCTTTGGCAAGCTGCGACCGCGACCCCGGATCAAACTCGCGCGGCATTTGATCGCTGGGCGAGTCAGCAAGCCTGCGGAGCGCAACCTGGAACGCAACTGGATGTACGAAGTGCTGGAACAACCCACCGGCGACGAATTTCAGGGGGCAATTGACACCGTCCTGCCTGTTGCTCGTCGAACCATGATCCGTAGTCTGTGGCGACAACGACAAGAACTTGGCGCCGAGGCGATGCGAGGCCTGGAACCGGTGGTCCTTGCGCGAACCAACGACGAGGATCCTCGCGTCCGACTGGAAGCGGTCGTATGTGCTGGACAACTTGATGCCGATGATCATCTCGAGGCATTTCGGGCGGTGCTTGATGCAACGCGACACAGCATCGACGACAACCTTGACTTTGCGATCTGGCAATCGATCCGCAGTCTGGATGCTTCTTATGATCGTGGCTCCATCCTGACGGCCATGAATTGGGATGACGCACCCGAGCAACTGGCGCTGGCGGTTTCGGCGATCGGAACGGACCAGGCGGCCGAGGTCGCGGTCGAGATGCTCGAAGCGGGAAAAGTGAGTGGCTCGGCTCTCGATGCGATCGTGAATTCGATTGCACGGTCCGCCAATGCATCCCAGCTTGGGCGAACCGTCCAAGCCCTGCTGGCGGCCGACACCAAGAATCTCGCTATGGCGCGTTTGCAGCCACTGTTCGATCGAACGTTTCGAGACAAGACCATCCCGTCCGACATCGGAGCGACGTTGGAACAGATTGCTCGCAGCGGCCCGTCGCTCGATCCCGAGCGGCTCGAAACGCTGGCGAAGCTCGCGGGGGCTTGGCAAATCCAGCAACTGGAACCGGTTCTGATTGACGCAGTCGATAGCGCCGAAGGATCCATCCAACAGCGATTGATCGAATCGCTTGGCTCCTTCGATTCAGCCAACGCGAAGAAGAAGCTGGACGCCTTGTCGAAGGATCCCGACGTAGCGACCCGCGTGGCCGCGACCCGTGCGATCGTTTCGCGTCGCCCCCAAGCTGCGATCGGTTCGATCGTCGATCTTCTCGAGGATGAAGCCACCGCCGATGCGGCCGCGGCAATGATCGTCGGGCTGCTCAATCGAAAAGGATCCCCAGAGCTGCTCGCCGAGACGATGCGAAAGCGCGCAGTTGCCCGCTGACTTGGCGCGGGGACTGCTGCGAGCAGTACGTTCCGGTGGTGGCAACGAACCGCTCGAACAGGCGATTCGTGACGCCGGCAAACTCGAAAATGCCGCGTGGAAATTGACGCCCGAACTCCGCGACGAAATCTTGGCTGCCGCTGCATCGGAAGGATCGGCGACGCGCGGCGAATCGATTTATCGCCGAGAGAAACTGCAGTGCATCCAGTGTCACGCGATCGGCAACGGAGGCGGTCTCGTCGGTCCCAACTTGATCAGCGTCGGTGGCAGCTCTCAACCCGATTACATTCTCGAGTCGTTGCTCGCTCCCAGTGCGAAGCTGAAGGAAGGCTACACGACGCTCAGCGTTCTGACCGACGACGGTGAAGTGATCAACGGAATTGTGATCGGTCGTGACGATCAGGCGATCCGACTTCGGCTTGCGGACGGAAAAGAAGTTCAAATCGACGCCGAAGCGGTAGAGCAGGAAAAGCCAGGCAACTCGCTGATGCCCGAGGGCTTGCTGGACCCGCTCACCAAAGCCGAACTGATCGATCTGGTAACGTTTCTGACCGCTTTGGGTCGAGAGCCAGCCTACACGCGTATCGACCGAGCCCATCGTCCGCTCGCTCGAGACGCTGGTCTATAGCGACGAAGCCAATCGTCGGCTCAACCGCACCAGCACCGATACGGCGGCAACGGACGATCCAGCCATGAACTGGCGACTGCTAACCAGCCTGGTCGACGGCACGATCCCGCTCACGGAGCTCGATCGATTCAAACAGCACCGGGAAACGCCGCCGACATCCTTCATCCGATTCATCGTTGAAATGCCGGCCGATGGAATCGCGAAGATTGAATTGCCCGGCGATGGAATCGAAGCATGGGTCGACTCGAAACCAACCCCCGTTTGGGACCTTGCGTCGCAAGCGTTGACGGCCGGCAAGCACACAATCGTCCTGGCGATCGACCACGAGCAGTGCACCAAGCCATTCGCAATCCGATTGGGCGGTGACGCGAAGTGA
>CAVOND010000021.1:0-167125 GCA_963697195.1 Pirellulaceae bacterium | reverse complement strand
TGGTGACGTTGCGCATCATCTTCAACTCGCGGCAGGAGAGGGTGCCGGCGTTCTGGCTCCTGCTGGCCGCCATGACGATCATGTTCGCCGGCGACGTCGTGTATCTCCTCGCCGACCTCCCTATCGTGAATGTCCCCGAGGAGATCCTCAACCTGCCCTATGCCCTGGCGTACCTGGCGGCCGGGGCGACTGCGCTGCACGTGTCCATGCGCAGGCTCACCGAGCCGGGGCAGCGAAGACGCACGTCTTCATCCCGGGGTCGCATCGCACTGGTTGCCGTCGCGCTGGTCGTTCCGGCCCTTCTGACCCTTCCAGACCGCGGTGCATCTGGCGATCGGGTGGTCCTCGTTCTGTTGATGCTGGCCATGACCGTCGCGGCGGTCCTGCGCATCGTCCAGGCTCTCCATGTCGCTGAGTCCTCCGAAGCGCTCCTCGTCTTCCAGGCGAATCACGACAGCCTGACCGGACTTCCCAACCGCCGGATGCTGGAACAGCATCTTTCGCTGCTCTTGGAGAAGACACCCATCGACGATACCCATGTCGCGCTTCTCTACCTTGATCTGGACCGGTTCAAGCTGGTCAACGACACTTTGGGGCACAGCCAGGGGGACGAGCTTCTGATCGAAGTGGCCCAGCGTCTGCGCGCGCATGTGAGGCCGGAGGACGTCGTGACCCGCATCGGCGGCGACGAGTTCATGATCATTCTCGACCGCGTCGTGAGCGTCTCGCACGCCCTCGACCTGGCGAATCGGCTTCGGTCCTGCCTGAGCAAGGATCCCTTCGTCGCGGACGGGATGACGTTCTACCTCTCTGCAAGCATCGGCCTGGCCTTCGCCTCCGGCGATGATGTCGGAGCGACTGCCGAGGTCCTGGTCCGAGACGCGGACACCGCCATGTACCAGGCCAAGGACGCTGGCCGTGACGCTGTGGCGGTGTTCGACGAGTCGATGCGTACGCGCGTCGCCGAGCGCGTCGAGCTCGAGCACGACCTCCATGACGCGGTCGCCCGAACCAGCTCCACCTTGTCTACCAGCCGATCGTGCGGCTGCCGGGGGACGATCGTAGGGATGGAGGTCCTGGTGCGCTGGGCGCACCCGCTCCACGGAGTCATCTCTCCAGTGAAGTTCATCCCATTGGCCGAAGAGAACGGCCTGATCTCGGAGATCGGCGACTGGGTCCTGGAGGAGGCCGTGAGTCAGTTCGCCGCCTGGCTCCGGCAATGGCCGTCGATGGCCGACTCTACCTCTCGGTCAATATCTCTGGTGCGCAACTCCACGACGACCAGATCGTCCGTCGCGTCGCAGATCGCTCGCCATCAACGGACTCGAGGGATCGTCGCTCTGCCTGGAGTTGACCGAATCCGTGGTCATGACGACCCCGCCGCCGCAGCCACGATCCTCACTGCTATCCGGAGACTCGGGGTGAAGATCGCCATCGACGACTTCGGCTGCGAGTACTCCTCGCTCGCGTACCTGAAGCGGTTCCCTGCCACGACACTGAAGATCGACCAGTCATTCGTGAGCAGCCTCGCCGCACAACACAGCCCAGATGCCACACTGGTCGCTACCATCGTGGCCATGGCGGGGGCGCTCGGGATCGCGACGGTGGCGGAGGGAGTGGAGACACCGGCGCAGGCGGCTCGGCTGCCGGAGCTGGGCTGTGACGCGGTTCAAGGCTATCTGTACTCCCGTCCGGTGGGGGCCGAGAGGCTCCCTGAAGTCGTGGCCTCGCTCGGCCTCAACGGCTGCGGCTCGTCGAGCTGAGGCCGTCCTGAGGTAGCCGGGCGTCGCCCTGCCGACGAGACGATCGGCACGGGTGATATCGACTCGGCGCAGCGCCGGCTCGATCCCGACCCCTCGACAAGGATGGCGTGCAGATCCTGGTCCTGCTCGGCCAGCCGCCGCTCCGCCTCGATGACATCGCACCACGCCGGGCATGCTCGCCGCCGAGCCGAGGTACGGCATCGGACCAATCCCCTCGTAGCCGGCGAAGATCATGCGCAGCTTCCAGCGGAGCAGCCTGAATACCGGCATGTCGAAGATCGCGACGAACCATTCGATGCCGCAGTCGCGAGCGGCGAAGGTGAGCGTCTGGTAGAGGCCCATGAGGATGAGGCCTCGCGTCGCCTTCCGCGATAGCTCGGGAATCCGCACCGCGAGGGTGGCGATGTCCCAGGTGCGCGTCACGTCGAGAGCCACTCCGGTGCGCTCGATGAGCGTGCATCGGCCGGCCCCACACCGGCTCGATGTCGTTGAGGCTCTTGAACCCCGCAGGTGACGGCGGCACCACCCGCATGACGCCCGGCGGGATGCCGCGAAGCTGGTCGACGACGCAGATGAAGAGCTGCTTGCCTCGTAGCGACCGTACTCCGCGTCCAGTCGCCGGGGTGTTGCCGAACGCCTCGAGGAAGACGGCCCGCTCGACGTGCCGGCCGAGCTCGGCGCCCGGCTCCCCGGCCGCGAAGAGGTAGGCGCCGAACGGCTCCTTGGCTTCACGGAGGCCGAGGTCGGAGCAGAGGCCGAGCACCTCCTCGTGGTTCATCAGGACCGGCTCACGCGCGGGCCTCGCGTCTCTCGAACGACCGGAGTGCGGTGGCCGGCATGACCGCGGTGGCGGAGAGGGGCACGAGAGGTCCGTGGACGTCGTGATCCGTGCCCAGCGGAGAAGCTCCACCGGAGCAGTGGCGGTGCGACAGACAACGGCTTGGGCGGACGAGCTCGTTCATCACCGCGACAGACTTCAACGGACACCTCGCGACTCCTACACCCGCACGCCTGGCGGCCGACGCGTCTGTCGTCTGCCGCCAGGGGCCCGGTAGGCAGTCGCCGTTGCCTCTCAGAGGCCACCAAGGGCGCTGCTGAGCTGCTCGCTCAGGCCCTGGAGCTGTGACTGCAGGCTGTCGACCTTCGACTGGATCTGCGCCTTCGCCGTCTCGGAGGTCGCAACGCCCTTGTCCAGGGCCGCGGCAAGCTTGTCCACGGCGGACTGCGCACCCTCGATGCCCGTGACGACGGCGTCCTGGATCGGCTGCAGGGCCTCCGGCGGCTGCAGCGCGGCGAGCGCCGCCGCTTCGTCGCCGAGCTGCGTCGAGATGTCCTGCAGGCTCGTCGCCGTCGTCGACCACGTGGCGTCGGGCTTCCTGCTCACGCCGGCGACCGCGTCGGGCAGGCTGGCAGCTGTCGTACCGACGTCGGAGAGGACGCTCTTCGCGTCGTCCAGGTAGGTCTTGAGGGCGGCGGCGCCGGCGGTCGGCGAGGACTCCGGGTAGATCGTCGACGGCGCCTCGGCGGGGGTTGTCGACCCGCAGCCCGCAAGGGCCACGGCGATGGTGAGCGCTGCGACTGCTGCCGCGATCACGCTGATGATGCGTGTCCTGCTCTTCACTTGTTTCTCCGGTTCGGTGCCCGGTGACGGGCTTCGCTTCAGGTCGCTGAGGTTGTGACACACCCGGCGGGCCACGTATCGTCAGAATCCCGGCCCGAGGAGCGATGCGGCGGCGTGTCCAGCCTACTCTACAGACTCGGCGGTCTCTGCGCGCGGCGCGCGTGGCTCGTGCTGCTCGTCTGGGCGTGCATCGTCGCGGTCGTCGGAACAGGCTGGCTGCTGCTCGGGGCGCAGACCTCCAACGATGTCCGACTGCCCGGCACCGAGACGCAGCGTGCCACCGACTTCCTGGCTCGCGAGTTCCCTGCGCCGCAGAACGGTCAGAGCGCTGTCGTGTTCCACGCCGTCGACGGCCTACTGACCGAGCCTTCGGCGAGCGCGCGGTGCAGGAGTCGGTGCGGCGGATGAAGGCCGTCCCGCACGTCACCAGCGCGACGAGCCCGTTCGACCGCGGCGCCCACTCCCTGCTCATGAGCGATGACGACAAGACGGCAGTCGCCCAGGTGCTGCTCGACGTGAACGGCGGCCAGGTCACGCGCGCGCTTGCGAGCAAGGTCATGGCCGCGGCGCAGCCTGCCCCGCGACGCCGGCATCCAGGTCGAGGCCGGCGGCGTCCTTGGCGTCAGGCTCTCCGAGGAGAAGTCGCGGCGCAGCGAAATGATCGGCCTCGGCGTCGGTATCGTCATCCTCGCGGTCACGTTCGGCACGCTGGTCGCCGCCGGCATGCCGATCGTCACCGCCGTCGTCGCGCTCGTGACCGGACTGGGGCTCATCGGCCTGCTCGGGCACGTCGCCGACATCCCCGTGGTCGCTCCCACGCTGGCGACGATGCTGGGGCTCGGCGTCGGCATCGACTACGCGCTCTTCATCGTCTTCCGCTACCGCGACGAGCTCCATCGAGGGGCGAACGTCGGCGAGGCCGTGGCGCGGGCCTTGGCCACGTCGGGGAGCGCGGTGGTCTTCGCCGGCGTCACGGTGATCATCGCGCTGCTCTCCCTGCTTGTCGCGCGCGTGCCGCTCCTCGGCGCGATGGGCTGGGCCTCGGCGCTCGCGGTGCTCGTGGCGGTGCTCACGGCGATCACCTTCCTGCCGGCTGTGCTGGCGCTGGTCGGCCGGCGGATCGACGCCCTTCGGCTGCCGTGGCGGCGGCGCCTGGAGAACGCTCCCGACGGGGACAACATCTGGGCGCGTTGGGCGGCCGCGGTGACGCGGCACCCGTGGATCTCCCTCATCGCGTCGCTCCTGGTGATGCTCCCGCTGGCGGCGCCGACGCTGACGCTCATCCTCGGTCAGGAGGACATCGGCGCCTGGCCCACGTCGACGACGCAGCGCCGCGCCTACGACCTCGTGTCCGCCGGGCTGGGCCCCGGCGCCAACGGCCGGTTCCTCGTGGCGACGGGGTTCTCGCCTGCCGCCGAGCCGAGCGCGGCGTACACGCAGAAGAAGGAGAGGGCAGAGCGCCTCGCGGGCCGTCTCGAGATGGATGCGAAGCGCCTGAAGCGGCAGGGCAAGGCGCTCGAGCGCCGGGCAGCCGCCGCCAAGGCCGACAGGTCGGCGCTGGAGTCCCGGGGCGCCGCGCTGACGCACCTGCGCCAGGCGGGCATCGGCCTGGCCTACCCCAAGCAGGACGTCTTCCACACCGTGATGCCAACCAGGAACCTGGACTCCCGCTCCGACAGCGGCCTGGCCGAGTTGATCGGTCGCATCCCGCTCTTCGAGCCCCTGGAACCGGACGAGCTTCTGCAACTGGCCGGCGAGATGAGCCGGCGCGACTACGTGGCCAACTCCCCGATCATTCGCATGGGGGACCAGGGCGACTCGATGTTCGTGCTGGTGGAAGGTCTGCTCGAGGTCTTCGCGATCGCCGGAGAGGACGGTAACGAGCTGCGGGTGACGGCGGAACAGATCGTCCCGGGCCAGTTCTTCGGCGAGATGTCGCTTCTGACCGGCGAGCCGAGGTCGGCCACGGTCAAGGCGGTCACCGACGTCGCGGCCTACGAGATCACCAAGGAGAACATGGAGGGGCTGCTCACCCGCCGCCCGGGCCTGGCGGAGCGGATCAGCCTCGTGGTGGCGGCTCGCAAGCTGTCCAACACCGAGGCCTTCGCCCACGCCGGCGCCGCCGGGCAGGCCGAGCAGACGGCCAGCCTGGCCGGACAGATCCTCGGCAAGATGAAGAGCTTCTTCAAGGGCACCCTGGGCCTCTAATGCGCGAGGCGAGCTCGAACGCCGTGCCCAGGCCCTGGACACTCCTGCTCGGCCCACTGCTCCTGGTCGCGCTGGTCGCGGGCCCGGCCTCTGGTACCTGTACCAGCGCGGCCTTCTCGCTCTACTCCTTCGGCGTGCTGGTCTGCAACTCGGCTCCCAGCGGGGACCTCTCGTGCACGTCGCCGGGTCACGGCGGAATTCTCGAGACCGGCCAGTGGCTTCTTCTTCGTTCCTGCCTGCGCCGATTCCGGGACGCTCTACTCGTGGGACTTCGGGGATGGAACCACGGCCACCTACCCTCGCGATCAGCAGCACTCGATCGTCCACGTCTTTGCCGATCCGGGCTTCACCCGGTCCGGCTCAAGGTGGACGGCAGCCTGATCGACACCCATTGCCTGCTCCTGACCGAACCGGTGGTCTGCGACCTGGTGGCCGATTTCTCCTGGTCTCCGGTGACCCCCTCCGAGGATCTGCCGGTGGCCTTCGTCGACCTCACCACCGGAGGTCCGACGGTCTGGATCTGGGAGTTCGACGACGGCACGACTTCGACCAGCAGAGCCCGACCCACGTCTTCACCGAGCCCGGCGACCATCTGGTCAACCTCTCGGTGGGAGACGGGGTCTGCGCCGACATCGTGTCCCACTGGATGACGGTCGACGCGCGGCCCTGCCTCGTTCCGCCGGGCCCGACGCCGACCGCTCCCCCGACGACGGCGCCTTCGGCCTGGCCCCGACTGGCGTCTCCCTGGCCTGGCAGGCCGTAGATCCCATGGGCTGCACCGATATCGTCTATCGGCCGGAGCTCTTCGCTCCGGGTGGCTGCACCGGCCCACCCCTCGCCCACCTCCCGGCCACCCGCGCCAGCTCCTGGCCCCTGGCCCTCCTGCCGGCCGGAACCCAGCTTCACTGGCAGGTCACTGCCACCACCTCGGTCGGCTCTGGACCGCCGTCCCCCTGCCGCAGCTTCTCGACCGACCCGCTCGACTGCTCGGCCCCTCCGGCCATTCCGGTCCTGGTCGCCCCCGCCGACGGCGCCACCGGTCAATCCGCCGAGGCCCTGGTCTTCGACTGGAACCGGCCGCCTGTGTCGATTCCTACGAGCTCGTTCTCCACTCCGGTGGCACCTGCGACGATCGGACCGTCATCGACCGCGTGGTCGGCCTGGCCAGCGACGGCTCGAGCAGCCCTGGCTTCCCGCCGCTTCCCAGATCAGCTGGAGAGTGCTGGCCAAGAGCAGCGTCGGCACCTCTCACAGCGCCTGCCGCAGCTTCTCGACCACGGCCTCGCCGCCCTCCCTCAACGTGGACTTCACGGTCACCGGAACCGCCTGCTCGGGTAGCACCACCCACTTTTCGGCCCGGGTCGTCGGCGGACAGCCCAACTACTCCTACCTCTGGAACCTCGGTGATTCTCCGATCACCTACCGGGCCGCCGAGGTGGACCACGTCTACGCGACCTCGAGCCACTACACGGTGCCAGCTGACCGTGCGCCGATAGCCAACTTCGTCATCCGATCTCGAACCCGGGAGATCACCATCGCTGGCGATCCACCCAATCCGGTCGCCGACCTCGTTGTCGCGCCGGCCGGCATCGACCTGGACCTCGCCTGGTCGGCCAACGACACCTCTGCCGGCCGCCCGGTGGATCACTACCTGGTCTACCGGGCATCGACTACCACCGGCCAGTTCGCCCTCCGCCGGGCCACCACTCAGACCTCGGCTCTCGACCCCGCCGCCTGGCTCGACGGAGAACCCGGTTTCTACCGCGTGGCAGCCGAGAACGGCTGCGGGTCCCGGCCGGATCAGCCCGGCCTCCTGGCGCACGACGGCTGGACCGCCGGACCACGGACCCTGGTTCCGGTTCGTCTCCCGGCCGACCAGGCCCTGGAGATTCTGCTCTCGGCCGATCAGGCACGCTCGACGGGCCAACCCTCGTTCCTCGGCCGCTTCCGTCTGCTCGCCGCCGATGCCGCCACCGAGCTCGCTCGCTCCGAAGAGCTGCCGGCCTGTGGCCCCGGCGGCCTCTGCGGAGCTCGCTGCTCGCGCCTCGCCCTCGCTCCCGGCCCGGGGGGCCTGGCCTGGCTCGAGGTGATCGACGACTGTCCGGCGGGCGAGCGCGAGCCCTTCCACCTCACCCTGGAGTCGCTGCCAGAACTGCCTTGACGAACCCGGCCGCCTGGTCGGCAGCCTCGTCGAGGTTCTCGTCCAGACTCCGGCCCGAACGGCGCCGGGGCTCGAGCGAGTGATCGCCGTCGGCCAGCCAGTGAACCCGGATACCGGGCGCCAGCCGGTAACCCTCGACCTCGGCCCGGACTCCCATCGGATCCCGTTCCCCTTGCAGGATCAGGGTGGGGGTGGCCAGCTCCTCGAGATGCCCGGTCCGGGTCTTCTCCGGTCGGCCCGGCGGAGAAGCAGTATGAGAACTTCATCCTGCACATCGAGTGGCGGCATATGCAGCCCGGCGGCAACTCGGGCGTGTTCGTGTGGAGTGAGGGATTCGTACCGGAAGGCCAGCGTCTTCCCAAGGGCATGGAGGTACAGATGTTGGAACTGCAGTGGGTCCATCTGCATCGCAAGCCTGGCGGTGAACCGCAAGATATCGGCTACATCTCAGGCGAATTGTTTGCGTGGCGGCCTGAACGCGACGCCCGACCATCCACGTGGCAGACGCAGCATGTCGTGGGAACTGCGATGCAACGGGGCCGGTCAGTGGAATGCCTATGATGTCGTCTGCGTCGACGGTACCGTCAAACTGGCGATCAACGGCAAGTTCGTCAATTCGATTCGGGATTCCGAAGTGCGAAAAGGCTATCTCTGTCTGGAATCCGAAGGCTCGGAGATTCACTTTCGCAACATCCGCATTCTGGAATTGCCTCCCGGCACAACCACCGCCGAACAAACTGCGAAGGTGATCGAGTAAAGGGGTTTTCAAAGCCATAATCGGTCTATAGCTAAAAAGGGGACTCCATCGTTCACCTTCTTGCTGATCGGTGCGGATGGCGATCGTGCTCGATCGCCAAACAAAATGGATTGCCAAGAGGCCCCCGTGCTTGGTTAGCTGAGAACCTGGACGGAGGTGGCGACCGTTTTGGAAACGAGACCGGTTGCAGCGCAATTGCGCAAAACGGCGGAAAATCGCCCGATTGGGTTGCAAGGCACCCCTCTACTCCGACTATAGTATCTAGATCGGTTCTATCGACAATAAAGTGGTCGCCGCAGATACTCGCAATCGGATCCTCCGAGTGCCTTAAGAGTTGGTTTCGAAAAGTTTCTCGGCACACAGGATGGAAGCGGTGCGGGATGGAAAATGAGCCTATTTTGGAACAAAGCGAACGAGATTTCTCTTCCGGTTGGCTCTCAAATTCCGAGCGTACCTCAGCCGGAATCTGAGATACACCAGGAAGCCTTTGCGTTTCCCTTGTCCGATGAACTTGCGGAACCGCCAGCTCCAAAACGAGACGAGCGGGCCGATGTCATTTCCAAGCTTTGTCGCACCCTCGCAAAGCAACTGTGTGCGACACTTCCGCATGATATAGGTGATCTGCCGCGGGACGAGGTCCAACGCCAGGTATCGCAGAATCTTGAGACGTTGCTTGTCCAGCACGGAGCCCTGCTTGACCCAGAGGATCAGCAGAAGGTTTTACAGATGGTGCTTGACGAGGTCTTCGAATTTGGCCCGTTGACTCCATTGATGTCGGATCGCAATATCTCGGACATTCTCGTCAACGGGCCCTTCCAAGTCTTTGTCGAGAAGAATGGTCAGCTTCAGACGGCGGATGTCTGTTTCAATGACGTTTCGCATCTCGTGCGAATTGTGGAACGCATGACGGCACATACTGGGCGGCAGCTCGATGCATCGAGTCCCATGGTCGATGCACGGCTTCCAGATGGCAGCCGTATCAACGCGATTCTGAATCCGCCGGCGATCAACGGTCCTCTATTATCGATTCGCCGATTTGGTAGTCGTCCGCTAACCGCGGACGATTTGCTAAAGAGCGGTTCGATTTCGCAAGAGATGCTCAGTTTCGTATCTGCTTGCGTTCGCTGCCGATTAAACATTGTGATTGCCGGAGGCACCGGTAGCGGGAAGACGACGCTGTTGAACGCGTTGTCGCGGTACATTCGACAGACCGAGCGAATCGCTACCATCGAAGACACGGCCGAGCTCGAGCTTCAGCAGCCGCACTTGGCCAAATTGGAAGCTCGTCCCGCCGATCACACCGGCAGCGGTGAGATCAGCATTCGGGCGTTGACGAAGAACGCCCTGCGAATGCGGCCAGATCGGATCATCATTGGCGAATGCCGTGGTGCGGAAGTGCTCGAAATGCTTCAAGCGATGAATACGGGCCACGAGGGGAGCATGACGACGATCCATGCCAACTCACCGAGAGATGCGTTGTCCCGTATGGAGTTGATGGTCGCGCTTGGTGGGATCGAGGTGCCTCTGTCAGCGCTTCGAAAACAAATCGCCTCATCGATCAACATGATCATTCACGTCAGTCGGCAACTGGGCGGCAAGCGACGAGTCGTCCGAATCTCTGAAATTACCGGTATGGAGGGAGATACGATCTCGATGCACGACATCTTTGAGTTCGTGCAGACTGGGATTTTTAACGACGTCGCCATCGGCCACTTCGCTGCAACTGGAATTCGCCCAGCCTGCTACGAACGGCTGCGCGCCACGGTGCTGAAATTCATGCCGACATGTTTACTCAACGTCGCCTAGAGACTCTTGCGGAATGAGGCAGAGGCTCTGTGGAAAAATCGAGTGAACTCCCCGCTGGCGATCGTGCGAAGCAAACGTTCGGAGATCAGTTACCTGAATTAGGCGGTGAGCTTGAGCGCGCCATCAATACGCTCAAGAGGCTGCAAGAAATCACCGGCACACTGGCAATCGAGCAGGTGGATCAAACGGCTTTCCTGGATCTCCGCTCAGGGAAGGACGCGGACAGCACTCCAGAAAAAAGTCCTCGTCAAGTTGCGCCGCTGGTTCCGTTCGCCTCGAACGGACAGACCAGCCGTAAATTGGCTGCGGGTGAGTCATTTGGACGCTACCAAATCGCTCGACAACTCGGACAGGGAGCGATGGGGGCCGTGTACCTTGCCTACGACCCCCAACTGCAGCGCTATGTCGCCCTGAAGACACCTTTCGTAGGAAATGATCCTCTCGTCGTCCAGCGATTCTTCCGCGAGGCGAGAAGTGCCGCCCAGATCCGCAGTCCCTACGTTTGCCCCATCTATGAGGTCGACAACGTCTCAGGGATTCTCTATCTATCGATGGCTTTTATAGAAGGTCAGACGCTCAATCAATGGCTTCGAGACGAACGACGTACGCTACAGCAAATCGTCTCAATCTTCTCGAAAGTATGCATGGGCGTCCAGAAAGCTCATGCCCAAAATATCATTCATCGTGACCTGAAACCCGATAACATCATGGTCGACCCAGATCATGAACCGATCATCATGGATTTCGGACTTGCTCGCCGAATCGATGATGACATTCAGGTAACGGTAGCCGGTGGTATTTTTGGCACGCCCTCTTACATGTCGCCTGAACAAGTTCACGGCAATCAGGATGCGATCGGTCCCCCAAGTGATCAGTACAGCCTGGGCGTTGTGCTCTACATGATGCTTACGGGAACGGTTCCTTTTCAAGGGCCGGTGATGGCCGTGCTGCAGAAGGTATGCAACGAGGCGCCGGTACCGCCGTCAGCCCTGCATTCCATCGTGGGCCCCGATTCGCCTGTGGAAAGAATCTGCCTGAAGATGATGGCGAAGGATCAGAACCAACGATACCCATCGCTAAATGAAGTGCTTACCGAGCTTGCACGATTCTTAACGCCGGCGGTCGAGTCGACCCCACCGCCCGATCGATTTCCAATCAAATCCTTGATGAAGAAATCTGGTCGGCTACTCGCGGCATTTACCCGCGCCCGACCTGAGGCGAGCGTTGCAGCATCGGCTCCGAATCCTCCCGCACCGGCACCGAGCACAGCGAAACCCGCATCGAGCACAGCGAAACCGGCTGCAGTTGTCGCCAAGCCCCAGGTAATCGAAGACCCGGGGACCGAAACGGACCGACTGACACCGACGATTTGTCAGCCCGCCGACACTGGTTGATCTGTCATCGTTGGATCGTCAGCCTCCCACCACAATCACGAGCTGTCTGGTCCGCAAGAATCGATCGACTTCTCACTTCGCGTTTACCCGAGACCCTACGGCAGAAAGCTTTCCGGCGTCGCGAGTTTCTTGGGAAGGTAATCGTCGATGACGTAGTTCAGGCCCCACTTGGCCAGCGCCTGTTGTTCGGCGCGAACGCCCATCGACAGCAGTTGCTCGATGGCCGCGACCCACTGCGGATGGCGAGCAAAGAATGGATCGTTGCTGATCGCGTCTTCGCGCACGTTTGATGTCGGTTTTGACGAGCGGATGTGTGGCGTCTTCCAGACCGTAGTCCAAATGTCCTGCGGTGTGACGCCCAAGAACCTCGCCCGCGGCACGCAGAGAAACTGGTTAAGATGTGCCGCGTTGCCGGAGCCGACTTTCAATGTCCGATAGATGTTCGCAAAGCCGTAGGGATCGCAATCGACGAAACAGTACACGGGCAAATCTCTGTTCGTCTGACAGTCGGCGAATGAAACGACGTGTCGCCCGAGTGGGAACGCCACCCATCTCGACCAGAATGCATCCCGCTTTCTTCCAGAATCGATGATTGTTCAGCCGCTGGAACATGCCGCCGGTCTCGATCGCCAGCACAAACTGCGCATCGGTTCGAAACCGCAACTGTTCCACCGATCGCGGAATCGTGTACGCGCCGCTGCCGAGCTGGCGGCAATCGATCTCGATCGTCGCTCCCGTTTCCGGGTCCGCGTCGATGACCACCAATTCGCCGGCCACCGAGCCGCCGTGCGATTCGGCGTAAAACCGCAACTGCTCGCGTGACAGACCGTGCATCGAAGCCAGCGCTTCGATGTCGTCCATGATCGCGTCAGACTCGGACTGGCTGTCGAAGCGACATTCGCCCCAATTCTTGCTGACGTAGTACGCTTCTCGTTTGGTGGCAAAGTCGTCGCTCTTCACCATCGTTCGCGACGTGGCCATCAGCCGGAGCGTTTGCGCAAAGGAGCGAACCGTGTTGACGGTCAACGTCCGATGTTTGTGTGCGTCGCCGAGTTCAAAGTAGCCTTTGTCCGGGTCGTAAGTCACGTTCTTCAAACTGCGGACAAGCACGTCCAGAGCGGGGACCTCGCCGCGATTGATACTGTGGTGAATCTGACCGGCAATGGCGTCGATGAACGCCAGAGTTTTCTGATCCAGCTCGGCTGTCAGCTGCGGTCGCTGTCGCTCGGCTCGAGTCTGAACTCGTGTCTGTCATGGCAGTCTCTCGTGTTTGTTTCAGGACGTCGTCCAGTCGCTGCACGGTTCGCTGGCGTTCCTCGTCGCTGAAGACCAAGAATCTCCTGCAGGGCCAGCCCGACGTGCGGCAGGTATTTTTCGATCTGCGCTCGTTTGGCGTACTCGCCCTTGAGACGTTGCTGTCTCGATGCAGGTGCCCGCCGAGTCTGGCGGCCGCATTGCTGCAGTCCGAGTTTGAGTTCCTTCAGGATTTCGGGATACGACGCGATCGCTTCCTTGGCCTCCGACGTGAAGGGAACCCAGACCGATGCCACGTGAACCAAAATTGCCATCGGTGCCAGCGGCAGCGCACCTTTGGTCTGCTGCAGGCCGTATGCGCGCCAGTTCGTTTGCACGACGGCTTTGGTGATGCCGCAGCCGGCCTGGTCGTACAACAGCGGGACGCGATTTGCGAATCGCAGCAGGTGCACCGGCTCGTCCGCCTTGCCGATCAGTTGGCGTGACGATGCGATTCGAGCGTTGACTTTTCGAGTGTCCGATGCCGCTGTCAGGCGCCTGCCGGAATGTCCGTAGGCGATTCCGATTTCAATCTGGAACGGATTGCCGCGATAAACGGCCGCCGGCCGCGTCCTGACGACGCAGAAGTCCGCGTCCGTTTCTTTCAGCAATCCCTCACGCAACCGCTGCTCACCGATCGGAACCAGGCAGTCGGTTCGCGGAGCGGAAACAGGCACTCGCTGGATCGCCTGATACAGCGCGTTGGCCTGAGCGTGTGCGATCCGTCTTCGGCCACGAACGCTCGCTCAATTTCGCACCGCCTGTTTGATGATCGCGTTGGCCGTCTTGCGGCCGACGCGCGAGAACTCGTGCTCGAGAAACTGCCGGAGCGTGCGGCTCTTGGTGCTGTGCAGCATCTGAATCAGATGACCAAGTTCCACGCCGCGCGGATGAGGTTTGATTTCCACGGGACGATGCGGAAGCTCGTTGCTGCCACGTTCGTAGGTGATCGGCTTCGCCGTGCGGGTCGCGAAAGTGAATCAGCACATGCGAGTTGGCGATGGCCGTCTGCTTCAGATACATGTCGATCGAATGACTTCCCTTTCACGTAGTGTCCTTCCATCTGCGTCTCGACGCGCGTGCCGTGAGGATACTCCCACTGCGACTCGTCGCTTCTTGTGCAGCTCCGGACGGTTCTTCGCCGTATCGATCGACACAAACATTTCCGTCGCCTTGTCCTCACCACGCACGCGACTGAGGACGTGCAACGGTTTTCCGGTCGTCAGTTGCGCATACATTCCGGCGGCCGAGATGCCCATGCCCTGCTGTCCGCGCGACTGGCTCAGCTTGTGGAACTTCGATCCGTACAGCAGCTTGCCAAAAATCCGTCGCCAACTGCTTTTCGACAATTCCCGGTCCGTTGTCCTGCACGGCGACCTGAAAAACGCCGTCGCCAAGGTCTGTCGACTTCGACCCAAATCTCAGGCAGAATCCCGGCCTCTTCGCAGGCATCCAGGGCGTTGTCGACCGCTTCCTTGACAGTCGTCAGCAGTGCCTTGGAGGGCGAATCAAAGCCGAGCAGATGACGATTCTTCAAGAAGAATTCCGAGACCGAGATATCACGCTGTCGAGCAGCCATCTGCTGGGCGGTCTCGAAAGCGGGGAGGTCTTGTGTCATCGCGGGTGGAGCACTCGTTTTGGCCATCTTGTTGGGGTATTCGCTTCGTCGATCGAACCAGCAGACAAACCAGCAGAACTTTGCGGTTAGAACTTCTTCAATGGCATCCTACCGTAGCCGAGTCTCTCCGAGACTCGGATTTCTTGTCGAATCACACCAAAGCAAACCGTCAATTCATTGTATCCCATGCTGATCCACCGCTCGCCATCGTTCCGTCCCGCCATCGTTGCGCTGCTCTGTTTGCTTGGAACACAAGTCCGTGGCGATGAGCCGATGATCGAGAAGGTCGACGTTTTCCCAGCCGGCATGAATGGCATCACGCTGTATCGCATCCCCGGTATCGTCGTAACGTCCAGAGGCACCGTGCTCGCCTATTGTGAAGCCAGGAAAGACAGCAAGTCCGATTGGGGCGAGATCGAGATTCACCTTCGCCGCTCCATGGATGGCGGCCAGACGTGGGAACCTGCGAAGAAGATTGCCCATCACGGCGATCGCATCGAGGGCAATCCGCGCAAACAGGAGGGGGGCCAGCACGAGCAGACGGTCAACAATCCCGTCGCCATTGTCGATCAACAGACCGGCGCGATCGAGTTTCTCTACTGTGTCAATTACGCCCGCTGCTTCTCCATGCGCAGCACGACGATGGCGTCAGCTGGAGTGATCCCGTCGAAATCACGCGATACCTTCGAGCCTTTTCGAACAAGTACGACTGGAAGGTCATCGCCACCGGGCCCGGCACATGGCGTTCAACTAAAGAGCGGCAGACTTGTCGTTCCCATTTGGCTGGCTTACGGAAACGTCGGTGATCACAAGCCCTCGGCTTCGGCCACGATCTATAGCGACGATCATGGCGTGACATGGCAGGCGGGTGAGATCGCCGTGCCGGATGAAGGCGAATTTGGAGATCCCAACGAGACGATGATCACCACGCTCTCGGACGGTCGAGTCATGCTGGTCACGAGAAGCGTGTCCAAGCCCAATCGAAAATTGATCACGACCAGCTCCAACGGCAGCAGCGACTGGAGTACGCCGGTATTTCACGACCAGCTCTGGGAGCCGATCTGCATGGCGGGCATTGTTTCGCATCCGTCGAAACCCGGCACCTTGATCTTTTCCAACCCTCACAGTCTGGCACGAGATTCCAGTGGTGCGGAGATCCCAGCCGGTCGCGGCAAACGCCACAATCTATCGGTCAAGCTCAGTCACGACGACGGCAAGACTTGGCCGATCAACAAGACTCTCGAATCCGGCGACAGTGCCTACTCGGACCTTGCCGTACTACCCGACGGCACCGTCCTTTGCCTGTACGAGGGGAATGAAAAGATTGTTTGTGCGAGATTCAATCTCGATTGGGTCGCCCTGAAAAACTTGGATCACGACCCCGATCGCAAATAGCTTTCTGCCAGTCGAAGCCCAAGCCAGATGATTCCCCGTGTGTCGATCACGAGCTCTTCTTCCTGGTCGGGTAGCTCGGACAATTTGAGATGAACCAGATTCTCGTCCGCATCAGCGAGCTTCGCAATCGCGTTCGTGACGTCAATCTCATTCACGCTTTCATGGTCTGTGGGTGGTTGTTGGCTGACGAACCATCGCAGCTCTGGCAGACCGAGATCCTCACGGCTATGAGCGATGGTGCTCTTCAGCCATTCCGCAGCCTGCCGGCGGTATGGAAACATGGACATTTCGTTCTCGCCGACGTGGTAGAAGATGCCCGCAAGCTCGACGTCATGGCCTTTCGACTCGAGGTCGGCAATCGAGTCTTTGACGAAGCGAATGAAGGCTGGATAGAGATGTCGCGTCGTTGCCTCGCTTCCTTCGGGAGTCCAGTCGTTCATTTGCGAGCCACTGTGTGTGAATTTGACGATAGCGATGTTCTTACGCAGATTCTCCTGCAGCACGCTGCCAAAACTCAGTTCGGGGCCGAAGGTATCGTAGAACCCAGCGGGGCCGAGCGGTTCCCAACCCAAGGAATTCTTGTAACCGCCACCAATGCTGTATCGGAATGCAATGTCATTGCGATCAGCCAATAGCGATTCGTGATCGGTTCCCTTCAAGTCCTGAATGAATGCACGTTCTCCTTCCATGTTGCGATGCCCAGCGAGGACAAACAGCCACACTCGACTGCCATTCGCGTACGGCCAACTCACCAGCGACCGCGGATTTTCCTGCGGCTTGCCGATGGTCTTGAGATAAGCGTCGGCGTAGTTCTCGCCGTGTTCCAGCTGGCCGAGCGTTCCGTAGTGGTAGTGCAGCCCGACCGGATTTCCGATCTCGACTGCTACATGCGACGTCGGAATGTACTCGGCCAATGGGATCGACATCGGTGACACTTCGCTGACCTTGCGAGATTGCATACATTCGAGACCTCAGGTCCATCCCCCAGATCGTCTTGGTGCACAATTCGCCGATGTAAAACTTCAGCTCAGGCGACTGCAAATCTCGCCGCACCTTCGCCAGGAATTCTTTAGGTTTGCACCATAGTCTGCATGTACTCTTCGTTGAACATGTCATTTTCGCCCTGGTGCCACATGAAGCCCTCGAGGCGATAAGGAATCCCCTGCTGATCGAGCTCCGCCAGGGACGACCGGATCACGTCGAGGGCCAATGGATACATTTCGAAACCAGACGGTTCGTCGGGGTTCCAGTCACCGCCAAGATGCGTGCCACCAGCCGCAACCTTGATAATCGCAATGGGGGCGTCCACGTGTCCGGACACTTTCCTTGCGAAAGCTCAGCTCGGGCCCCACCACGTTGTCGACCGGTTGTAATGCGACCCAACCGCTTCGATCGCAATTTGTTCTCGCGTCCGATGCAGTAGGAAAACCGAACGCTCGGCTGAGGCAAGTCCAGCCCAACGAAAGGAGGGAATCGCTGAATGTCCTCCACCTTCGAATCCGAGCCAACCATGTTCGATTGGCCAGCAAAGATGAAGACACGGACTGCTTGCTCCGACTCGCCGAACGCCGACGGCAACGTCGAAAACAAGAGAACCGCGAACAGAAGGTGAACTCGAAGGGGCATCAGTGTGTGGGGAACGAGAAACGAGAAACGAGAAACGAGAAACGAGAAACGAGATACGAGATACGAGATGACGAGAATACGAGAACGAGATGCGAGATGCGGGATGCGGGATACAAAAAGGGGCTTGGCAATCGGGAATCTTATCACATCGTCAGCGGCACGGAGGATAAACTGACAGGACAGCGTCAGGTTCGCCAGCCACTGGCGTGATCAGAATCGGACGCGATCAGAATCGGACAGAGTTTCCAATGATGATAGTTGAACGGAATGTTAATGATTCGTGGGTTCGGCGATGATACGTTTGGTCATGATCTTCCTGGCAGCGTGTCTCGCGGCCAACACGCATGCTGCTGAGGCGTTTCTCGCCGTGCTGCCAACCGCTGACCTGACACCAGGTGAGGGCGTTTCTCTCGATGGGCCGATCAGCAAGCCGGGACCTGTGCTCGGCATTCATGATCCGCTCACCGCTCGCGCTATCGCACTGCGGCTTGGCGACACATCGCTGCTGATCGTGATTAACGACATGTGCATGATTGATCGCGAAGTCCATGACGCCGCGAAGCAGCTCATTTTCGAGAAGACGGGAATCCCGGTCAGCAATCAGTTGACGGCAGCCACGCACTCCCATGCGACGCCCCGTGTCACGCGAATCAGCACACGAGATCCGGATGAGGCGTACCGAATGTTTGTGGCCGAGCGCATCTCGGAGGCGGCCGTGCGGGCGGTCGAAAACCTGACACCGGCAAGCATCGGATTCGCGACGTTCTCAATGCCCGAATTGATCGCTTGCCGACGGTCGTTATGCGCCGAGGGCACGGTGGGCGTGAACCCGTTCGGTGAAGCCGGCGAAGTCATCAAGTCCGTCGCTGGCAAGAGCACGCAAGTCATCAAGCCTGCCGGGCCCGTCGATCCAGTCTTCTCGATCCTGTCGGTTCAACATCTCGATGGTCGCCCACTCGCGGTGCTGGGTAATTTCAGCGTGCACTATTGTGGCGGCTACACCAAAGGACTTGTCAGTGCGGACTACTTCGGCTGCTACGCCCGACGTCTGGAAGCGAAACTGTCGGACCGAAAGGGAGATTCCGATCATCCTTTTGTCGGTCTGATGAGCAACGCAACCAGTGGCGACACCGGATCGTTCAGAAGTACCGAAGGTGCAAGCCCGCCCTGGTCGCGAATGGAGCACTTCGGCAACTTACTGGCGGACCAAACGCTCGTGGCGATCGATAACATTGAACATGTCGTGCCGCATGAATTGAACGTCGTCACCTCCGAACTCCCTCTGAACGTGCGCAAACCCAGTGCCGAGCGGATCGAGTGGGCAGAGAAACTGCTGTCCAATCCCAATGCAAAGGGCGATCATCCGTGGAGCCGAATTTACGCGGAGGAATCCCTGCACCTGCGAACCTTTCCCGATCAATACGAAGTTCCACTGCAAGCCGTTCGCATCGGCGAGATCGGCATTGCGGCGGCGCCCTGCGAAGTCTTCGCGGAAACCGGTCTTGCGATCAAGGCGGGCAGCCCCTTCGCTCGGACCATGACGATCGAACTGGCCAACGGCTACAGCGGATACTTGCCCAGTCGTCAGCAACATGAATGGGGAGGCTATGAAACCTGGCCGGCACGCAGCAGTCATCTCGAGGTCGATGCGGAATCAAAAATCCGACAAGAACTGCTACGACTGCTCAGGTCGATGTAGATACCTGCCGTCAAGTCTCTCGGATTCCCGGCGTGTCGGCCCGCTCGGCCGTGGAGAGACTACGCGACAAGTTTTCAGATTCGGCTTCGGCTTCGATGAGTTCACAAATGCGACGCACCTTCACGATTCTCGTATTGATTTCTATTGCGTCGGGCGTCGATGCGGCAGCGCCACCCAACATCGTCTACATCATTTCGGACGACCAGGCTTGGATGGACTTCGGGTTCATGGGCAACGAACGGGTCCACACTCCGAACCTGGATGCATTGGCAAAGAAGATCGACACGCTTCGTCAATGGTTATGTTCCGTCGAGCGTTTGTCGGCCTTCGCTCGCCACGTTGTTGACGGGACTCTATCCACATCAGCACGGAATCACGTTCAATCACGGGCCGCCGGGCAACGCCGGCTACAACCGCATGACATCGCGCGAGGAATACGAGCGAATTCGGCAGCGCGAATTCGATCTGATCCGAAGATTGGCAACACTGCCCGGCATTTTGCAACGTGAGTGCGGCTATCGCTCGCTGCAAACCGGCAAGTTCTGGGAGGGCCATTGGCACAACGGCGGGTTTACCGAAGGCATGACCACATTCCAACCTCCGCCGGTCGAGCAGTCGTTTGGTGGCACGCGGATCCTTGCCGCGGGCGAGCGAGTGGCCCATGGAAACGGTGATGCGGGGCTGCAGATCGGCCGTCGTACCATGGCGCCGATTTACGAATTCATCGATGACTGCAATGCTGCAGGCACGCCATGGCTCGTCTGGTACGCTCCTTTGCTACCACATCAACCTCATGATTCGCCGCCAAAATTTTACGACCTTGCGCGGAGCCACCCGAATGTCGCCGAGCACGAACTGCCCTACTTTGCCTCGATCGCGGAGTTCGACGAGACCGTGGGGAATCTGGTTGATTACGTGGAAGACAAAGGCGTTGCCGACAAGACCGTGTTTGTTTTTGTTTCCGATAACGGATGGCGGCCGAGCGACAACCGCGAGCGAAACCGACCACAGGAATTCGCTCATACCAAAAGGAGCAAGCGCGCACCGTTCGATGACGGACTGCGCACGCCGATCCTGATCCGTTGGGACGGCGTCGTCAAGCCGAGCCACCCACGATGGCCTCGTCAGTACGATCGACCTGATGCCAACGCTGTTGGCTGCAGCCGGAGTGAACGCGCAGACGATGCCGAACTTACCTGGCATGAACCTGTTGCCCGTGGCGAGAGGCGAAACAGAGATCGACCCGAATCGGGCGATCTTTGGCGAAATCTATCCCGGCGATGCATCCAGCCTTGAACATCCGGAACGTGACATCGCCTACCGCTGGATACGGCAAGGCAGCATGAAGCTGATCGTCCCCCACCGGCATACAGGAGAACAGCAGCCCTGGAACGGCTACCTGGACGAAGTCGCACTCTTCGACGTGGCGACGGATCCGTTCGAGACCAATGACCTGTCATCGTTGGCATCACAACGAGAGACTATCGATCGACTGCGCGCACGCCTCGATGCCTGGTGGACACCAAGTCCGTAGCTCGCAGCGGGAATGAGAGAAAAGGATACGCAGAGACGGCGAGGCGCAGGGACGCGGAGGGAAAGTGCGGTGGAGATTGAATCACATGATTCTCTTCTCCGCGACTCCCCGCCTCAGCACCTCTGCGTCAACTTTCTGATCCACGCAATCCTGTTTGGATTTGAAGCCAAGGGTACCGGCTCCAGCATTTGACATGCTGGTGCCGGCAATCCACCACGGCAGGGCCCGACCGGACACAAAGAACTCGTTCAAGCTCTTACCAGCACGGCGGCTGAATGCAAAGCCAATCGCAAGCGTTACCACGACGTAGGCGCCGATAATGATCCAGTCAACGAGAGAGAGTGTCATCGGCCACCGTTAGCTGTTGGGTGTGACGCCCGCAGAAAAGAAATTGCCTTGAGGCGTGCACCGAGGACGACAAGCAGCGTTTCAAGATCGTTCATGCGCATGGAAATCGCCAGACGAGACGGGATCATGGCCTAACAGCCGGAACATTCTATCAGCCACTGACCGATAGGCCACGGTTCTACTGGAGCAGCGAACCGGATGACAGCGCGCGTCAGCGGCTGAATTCGTCAGGTCAGGCGATCACGTCGTGAATGGTGTTTCCGCCGATGATCAGCGGACGATGATCGCGATCGTAGATGGACGTCCCGGGATCGATGCCCAACAACTGGAAGATCGTTGCGGCCAGGTCTTCCGGCTTCACAGGCTTTTCTTCGGGAAAGCGTGCGTGTGCATCCGACTTGCCGTAGACGTAATCCTCCCTTGACGCCGCCACCGGCCAAGAGCGTCGTGTAACACTGTGGCCAGTGATCGCGGCTCTCGTTCTTGTTGATATCCGGCGTGCGACCAAATTCTCCCATCCAAACAACGAGCGTTTCATCGAGCAATCCGCGTTCCTCGAGATCGTCGAGCAGAGCGGGTAAGGTTTGATCGGTGATCGGCAACTGATACTTGTCGACGATCTTGTACATCCGCGTGTTGTCGAATCCGTGCGTGTCCCAGCCGCCATCATTGACGCGGCGACCGCCGATGCTCGACGAGAAGTAAACGGTGACGAACTTGACACCCGACTCAACTAGTCGACGTGCCAGCAAGCAGCTTTGGCCATACGTCGTGCGGCCATAACGATCGCGTATGGATTCACTTTCGGCCGAAAGATCGAATGCCTTGCGGACGCGATCACTGGTCAACATCGAAATGGCACGATCGTAGTATTGGTCAAATCCCTGAGCTTCACCGGAAAACTCGAGTAGTCTCGTTTGCTGGTCGACTAGTTTCTGCATTTCGCGGCGACGATGCAGTCGATCGATCGTCAGCCCGTCCGGCAGACTCAATTCGGGCAACTGAAAGTTCTTCTCGTTGGGGTCTTCGAGAAACAACAGCGGATCGTGCTGCTTGCCCAGAAAACTAGCGTGCTGTGCCGGCACGATCGAACCATCGCGAATCACGTGCGGATAGGCGACCGATGTCGGCATGCCGTTGTCATTCGGTGCAAGATGATCGACCACGCTTCCGTAGGCCGGATACAGATCCAGCGAATCTCTCAGACGCTGATCATCGCTCGGTGGCTCATGACCGCTCAGCGCGTAGTAACCGGCCGAGGCATGGTTGTTCATCTTGTGCGTCATCGTGCGAATCAGCGACACGTGATGCATCCGCTTCGCCATCTCTGGCAACAGTTCACAAACCTGGATATCGGGTGCGCTGGAGCTGATCGGCCGATAGGGACTGCGCACCGTATCGGGCGCATCCGGCTTCATGTCAAACGTATCCAGCTGGCTTGGCCCGCCCCACTGAAAGAGGAAAATCACCGACTTGGCACGTGGCTTAAACGTGACCGATCGTTCGGCTCCACGTAACAGGCGGGGCAACGACAGCCCCAGCATGCCGGCTCCGCCCACTCGAAGAACCGAACGTCGATGCATGTGATGAAGGTTCATGGTCAAGTTCGCTCTATCTGCGGAACAAAAACTCTTTCGCATTCAGGAGAGCCCAGGCGATATCTTCCAAGGCGGTCGCGCGATTCGCTGCCGACAGAATCGATTCCGTCGACCTGGCGTTTTGAGCTTCCTCCGGCGGTCGCGAGAGTTCCTTCAAAAATGCTCGACCGATATCTTGGAAAGACATCGCGTGATCACCGGCTACTCGAATCGATTCCATCGCGGCAGCCTTCTCCGCGTCGCCAGGCGGACGCGACAGGGCGGTCCAGTACAACTCATCAATGACGTCCGAATCGGCAAGCTGCGACTTGGCCATCTGGTGAAGTCGATTCGCATGGATCCGCCAGTCGTTCGTTCAGCCCGTCGCCGATCAGGACAAAGACCTGCTTCAACGTCGTTTCGTTCGAACGTTCGCAATCGCAAGCCAGGATACGCTCCGGCTTTCCGAAGGTCTTCAAGAATCGATCTCCCAACGCCGGCTGTTCGTCACGGGGTCGTTTGCGTTGCACGCCAGGAATCTGGACCGCGCGAATCCCTGTGGGATAGCCCGCAAATCGGGCTGGCACATCGAGCACGTCGCTCTGCATGTCCAGGATCACCTCGGCGGGCAAGCGACGCACCAGCGCTCTCGAATAGCTGGTTTGATCGTTCTTGTTGCTTTCGTTTGGTTCGGCCGCAAGCTGGTAGGTTCGCGAGTTCATGATGATGCGAACCAGAGCGCGCATGTCGAATCCGCTCGCGACCAACTCGTACGACAAGTAATTCAGCAGTTCCGGATTGCTCGCCGGATTGGTAAGCCGAAAATCGTCAATCGGGTCGACCAGGCCGCTACCCATGACGTGATACCAAATGAAGTTGGCCTGCGATTTAGCGAACAGTTCGTTCTCAGGCGATGTCAGCCAATCAGCCAGCGAGTCGAGGCGATTCTCGGCCAAATCAGCACTGAGCTCGTCGCCACCCAAAAACTTTGGCTTGGCAACGTTGCCTGTCGTTGGGTTGCGAACTTCGTCCTTCTTGGCAATCAGAACAACCTGGTCCCCAGCAAACTCATTCTTGTCGAGCTTGTCACGACGTTTGTCCTCGCCCACTTCATAGTCAATCTGCGAGAAAAGTGAGGACCATTGATAGTAGTCATCTTGGGTCCAGCGATCGAACGGATGGTTGTGACACTTGGCACATTGCAATCGCGTGCCAAGAAACAATCTCGCAGTCGTTTCACCACGTGTTGATGGATCGCGGTTCGCACGATAGAAGTTCGCCGCCGGTTGCTCGAACGTGCTGCCCACGCCGGTAACCAGCTCTCGTACAAACTGATCAAGCGGACGCCCCGCCGCTATGCTGTCTCGGATCCAATCGTGAAAGACTTCGACCCCTTTGACGTCGAGTACCTTTTCTTCGGTGCGAAGCACATCGGCCCATTTGAGCGCCCAGTAATCGGCGAACTCGTCGCGAGTTAGCAGCTCATCGATCAGGTCCGCTCGTTTCTCGGGACGGCTGTCCCCGACGAACGCCCTCGCTTCGTCCGCGCTCGGCAAACGTCCAATCGCGTCCAGGTAGGCTCGCCGGACAAACGTCGAATCGTCGGTCAGCGGCGACGGATTGATCCGCAGCCGCTTGAGCTTGGCAAAAACATGTTTGTCGACTGTGTTGTTCTCGGGTGGATCACTCCACTGGAAGTCGGGACGCGCTTCGGTGAACGCGATCGGCACTGGGACTTGTTGCTGCAAGTATCGAACGATCAGCGTCGCTTCTCCGAACTTGGCGCGTGAGACTTTGCCCGATGCCTCGACGCTGGCATTCAGATTCGACAGTTCGTAACAAGCCTGATCGGTCACGTCCCGTGTTGTCCCGTCCGAGAACTGAGCGTGAACCTGGAGTTGGAGTTGGTCAGCCGGCTCGACAAGGATTGCCTGCGTTGGCTCGACTTCTAACCGCACCACCTCGGCCGCCTGTTTGGAGGGGCCATTGGCTCCCCTGCGCAACCAACTCAAGAGCACTTCGTATTCATGGGAATCCTCGCCGAAACGGATTCCACCGCGATGCGGAACCCGCCCCGTCGCCTTCTGCAGGAAAAGGCTTTGCTCCGGCGCGCTTCGACTGATTCGCCGACCTCTCGACTCATAAGTCAACGCGTGGAAATCAAAATCGGGATCTTGGCCGCGCAGCGAGAGCTTGAAGCCTCCCTTGCCATTGAGGTTGCCGTGACAAGTCCCCGCATTGCAGCCCGACTTGGATAGGATCGACATCACGTCGATGGAAAACTCAACCTCGCCAGCGCGCGTCCGTGAGCAGGACGCCGAGGAAATCGCCAGCAGCAGCAACAATCCAAACGTGGAACGGATCATATTCCAGACAACACGGGTTCTGGGACACACTGGTCAAGGCCAAAGGGCTTGGCCGGGAGCTTGTGGGCAAGCGGCGGGGGATTTGGAGAGCGTCTCCATTCTAGTGAGGATTTCACTCGCCGCGGTACGGGAACGTTTGCTTTTTTCGCAAGTCAACGCAAAAAGCGATCGTGAGAATCCGCCTGGATCCCGCAGCCCACGAGCAAGCCTGATCGGGCGAAAACCCACTAGAATATGGGTCCGCTGGTGTGGCGGATCCCCCCACTTCCAGCAGCATTTCCTGCCTTCCCTCACCCCCGTCCCGTTCTTCTCTATCTGGTCACTTGTGCGATGAACTTTCATGCGCTCAGCGCTCGCTTCTTGTTGACGATGGTCGTCATGGTTTGCAGCGTCATGCTCGTCGACCACTCGATTGCCGGTCCGCCGAATTTCTTGATCATCCTGGCCGATGACATGGGCTATGGTGACCTCGGCTGCATGGGCAGCCGACACTTGGAAACGAAGCAGATCGATGCACTGGCAACCTCGGGTGTGCTTTGCACCCAGGCCTACGTCGCCAGTTCAGTCTGCTCCCCTTCGCGAGCCGGTTTGTTGACCGGACGCGACCCGCGAAGGTTTGGCTACGAGGGCAACCTGAATGCAGCGGCTGCCAATTATGCGACAAGACCTGAACTTTTGGGACTGCCGCCGGGCGAACACACCCTCGGCGATCACCTGCGCAACGCCGGTTACGAAACCGCGTTGATCGGCAAATGGCATCAGGGAACCGGAGAGGGATTTCATCCACAACAACGTGGCTTCGACTACTTCTGTGGCATGCTAGGCGGAGGCCACACCTACTTTCCCGATCCTGACAACAACCAGCTTGAACGCAATGGCCAGTCGCTGCGTGAATTCTCCAGTCCTTACCTGACCGATTTCTTTACCGACGAAGCACTGCGGTGGCTCGATGCACGACCATCCGGTGACGAGGCCAAGCCTTGGTTCTTGTATTTGTCGTACAACGCGCCGCACGGACCATTGCAGGCCACCGACGACGACCTCGCCAGATTCGCTCACATCGTCGATCCGAAGCGGCGTACCTATGCCGCGATGATGTATGCGCTCGATCGCGGGATTGGCCGAGTCCTTGACTACCTCCAGCAGTCTGGCCAGCGTGACAACACGCTGATCTGTTTCTTTTCGGACAACGGTGGCGCGACCAGCAATGCAAGCTGGAACGGTCCGCTTTCTGGCACCAAGGGTTGCCTGAAGGAAGGTGGGGTCCGGGTCCCGATGATCTGGTCTTGGCCGCAGCGACTGCCTGGCAATGTCGTTCATCATTCGGTGGTCTCGAGTCTCGACCTGCTGCCTACGGCGATGGCCGCAGCCGATTCCGAACCGCTGCCCTTGGCGCCGCCGCGAAGCTACGAAGATCCACGTAATCGCCAGAGGATGGTTCAACGGTATGGTGCTTACGACGGAAAGAATCTGCTTCCGCAGTTGGAGGGAAAAGCGGAGGCGGTGCGCCGGACGCTGTTTTGGCGTCTGCAGGGGCAGACGGCGATGCTCGATGGAGCCGACAAGCTGATCACACTTTCACATCGACCGCCACAACTATTTCGCCCCGCCGAAGACGTCGCGGAGGTCGTCGATCGCTTTGATTCGGATCGCACTCGTGCGGACGAGTTGTTTCAGATGCTGGGCCAGTGGGAATCGTCGCTGCCGACGGTCCCCCTTTGGGATTCGTCGCCGTATTGGATTGGGGAAAGTGCCAAGGAGTACGACGGATGGCAGCCACGCGACGAACCAAAGTAGTTACCGTAGGTCGGTCTCTCCGAGGCTGTGAACAAATTGAACCGCGGTGAATTACTGTAGGCGAGTCTCTCCGAGACTCGCACGAAACGCAGCAAAGCTGCGGGTGTCCGCCTTGGAAAGGCGGACCTACAGTAGCAACCCCAATATCTTCACAGCCTCTCCGAGACCGACATTCCTGAGTCTCGGAGAGACTCGGCTACAGTATTGGCGAGTTACGGACCAATGCTTTCCGTGTGACGCTGCATGATCGCTTGAAGCTCGGAAACGACTTGTGGATTCTCTGCGGCGACGTTGTGTCGTTCACCGATGTCGTTCTTCAGATTGGCGAGGAATAACTTGTCGACGGGAACCTGCTTGGTGCCATCGGATCGGTCGGTTGCATTGCCAAGCAATTTCCAATCACCGCTGCGCACCGCCCACTGGGCATTCTTGCCGCGTCCCAACAGCCAAAAGAAGTGGTCATGGGGACTGGGGGCTTGCTGCGACTTCAATACCGGCACCAAGCTTTTCCCGTCGTACTGACGGTCCGGCAAAGACGCTCCACAAAGTTCCGCGATGGTGGGAAACCAATCACAGCCGGTTGCCAGCTGATCACGGACCTCTCCCTCTGGAATGGTTCGTGGCAGCGACGCGATCGACGGGATGCGGATTCCCCCTTCGAACAGACAGCCTTTGGCGCCTCGATAGGGTCCGGCATTCCCGCCACCCCAGAACGCCCGCTCCTCGGTGGAATGACCGTGGTCCGATTGAACGATGATCAGGGTGTTCTCGCGTAAGGAAAGCCGATCGAGGACCGCCAACATCTCGCCGATTTTCTCGTCGACCGTTGAAACGAACTCGGCATACTGTCGACGGGGTGATGGCAGGTCTCGATAATGCTCACGCCATTTGGACGTCCCCTGCATGGGATAGTGTGGAGCGTTGATGGCCCAGTACAAGAAGAACGGGCCATCACGATTCGCTTCGAGGAACTCGCTTCCCTCCTTGACCATCAAGTCGAGAAAGAAGTCGCCATCGAGGAAGACCTCCTGGCCGTTTCGCCAAAGGTCGTGACGGTTCGGACCATTCCAATAGAAGAAGTGCGAGTAGTTGTCGATGCAGCCACCCATGTGCCCGAAGGAATGATCGAATCCCTGGCCGTTGGGCATGGTTTCCGAAGTGTAACCGAGGTGCCATTTTCCGACGTGCCCGGTTGCATAGCCAGCCGATCGGAGAAGTTCGGCGATCGTCACTTCGCTCGACGGCATGCCTGGATCACCTTTGGACGACGAGACGTTCGAGGGAACTCCGGCGCGCGCCGGGAATCGCCCGGTCATCAAGCCAGCGCGCGAGGCAGAGCAAATCGCCGACGGTGAATACATCTGCGTGAACCGCACACCTCGACTGGCCAACTCATCCAGATTGGGCGTATGCAGGTCTTTGGATCCGTAACAGTTCAAGTCCAAACTGCCTTGGTCGTCCGTGTAGATCACGATCACGTTTGGTCGATCCGCGGCACAGGCAGGCCCACCGATCAGACAGAGCGTCAGCGAGAATAAAACGAGACGAGACAGTACTTGATGGATCGCCAATGAAACCTCCGTTAGAACCGGTAACTGCCAAACGGCGGTCCGTATTGTAGTCCACCAACACCACCACCAAGGGAAGCCAACCCCGCCAAACCATTCCCCATTCCCCATTCCCCATTCCCCATTCCCCATTCCCCATGCCCCATTCGCCACTCGCCATGCCTCCATTCCCATTCGCCACTCCCCACTCGCCACTCGCCACTCGCCATTCCCCTCGCCACTCGCCACTCCCACTCCCCACTCGCCACTCGCCACTCGCCACTCGCCACTCGCCACTCCACTGCCCCACTGCCCCACTGCCCCACTGCCCCACTGCCTTCCTCCCGCCCTGTTAAGTTCTTCCGGCTAGCCAAACTGTCCCGATTGACGGCCTTGAACCGGTCAGGCAAAGCGATTGCTGCAGCCGATTGCAGAATCGATGCATTTCCTTGCAGCCTTCTTGAGCGGAATCTTTCAATGCAACGGAATTCGCTCCTGCAAGTTCAGAAACACGACCGCTTCAACCGAATCTACCCCTATCGTCGTCATATTCGAACGCTGAACCACGGACGACATGCGCAATCAGGAAGGGAGCCAATGGCAATGAAATGCCATTTGAATCAGGCAGTGGAAACTTGGAAATCGTGGTCCATTCGTTTGTCCGTCATCACGGCAGTAGCCAGTGTGATGTGGCTGGCAGTGGCCGCGACCGCTGAGGATCCCCAGCTTGGGTTGGCAACAGGGGTTCCCGAGCCGCTGGTCGATTCCTCGTCCGACTTCGTAGCGGATCTCGACAATCTTCAGCGGCAGATCGACATGCTCAAGTCGGCCCAGCCGCAGCCGCTAATCTGCTGTCCCCCTGAGAAGCAGGCCCCGAAGTATCCGACGGCGCGGCTGACCGGCTTCTTTCAGGCCGACGCAGTGTGGTTCGACCAGGACTTGGCGAACAAGTTGGCGGTGGGGAACGGCGTGGTTGACGACGGTGACGTGCAGAACGGGGCCGACTTCCGCCGAGCGCGATTGGCCGCAGTCGGCGATGCGTGGGACAATGTCAGTTACATGCTCGAAATGGATTTCGCTTTTCCAGGACGTCCAAGCTTCATGGACGTCTGGCTCGATATCAACGATGTGGTTGGAACCAGCAATCTTCGGATTGGCCAGTTCCGACAGCCCTTCGGTATGGATGCGTTGACCGGCGTGAAAGAGCTGACGTTTCTCGAGCGAGCTTTGCCATTTAGCGCCTTTCCATTCCGTCAGATTGGCGCCATGTTCTACGGTAACAACGAGGACGAAACCGTGACGTGGGCGGTGTCCACGTTTCGCTTCCCGACCGATTTTTACGGCGGCAACGTAGGCGATAGCGGCGGTTACGCGATGGCTACGCGGTTAACCGCATTGCTTTGCCACGACGTGAAAGCGAACCGGCTATTTCATATCGGCGGGTCCTACAGCTTCCTTGATCCAGCCAATAATCTCATTCAATATCGGAACCAGCCCGAAGTATTTGTCGGTGAGACCGGTGGTGCTGCTTTGGTTCCGATCGGAGTGCCTAGCAACGTTCCGCCGTTTGTTGACACTGGACCCATTCCGACGAACAACGTCAACCTGTTCGGTGCCGAGTTGGCGTTTGCGACGGGATCATTCTATGCCCAGTCCGAAGCGATCTACTCAAGCGTCGATCAGAACGGAGGGCCAGCGTTAACGTTCCCAGCAGCATACGCGCATGCCGGATATTTCTTGACCGGCGAGAAGCGACCCTACAACGGCAAGAGTGGTGTGTTTGGGCGGGTGAAGCCGACTCGTAGCGTCGGCAAGGACGGTGGCATCGGCGCATGGGAAATCGCAGGCCGATGGTCGTACGTCGATCTCAACGATGAAAATATCCAAGGACGAAGATTGAACAACCTGACCGCTGGCTTGAATTGGTATCTGAACCCATACACCAAGTTTCAGTTCAACTACATTTACTCGATGCTGAACAGTCCGCTCAACGGCGACAGCGAGGCAAATATCTTTGCGACGCGGGCACAGGTGGACTTCTAGCTGGCCAGCGCCCGTTTTGATCTTTCGCCTCGTCAATCACGGCAAAATTTCCGATGGAACGATTGCCTGTCGCCGAGCCTCTCCGAGACTGTGAAAAAATTAAACCGCGGTGCATTACTGTAGGCGAGTCTCTCCGAGACTCGCAAGAAACGCAGCAAAGCTGCGGGTGTCCGCCTTGGAAAGGCAGACCTACAGTAACAAGCACAATATCTTCACAACCTCTCCGATGCTCGGATTTTCGCGGCAAAGCCGCGTTGAATGACGGTCTCGGAGAGACCGACCTACAGCAAGCTTGCGCTGTCCAGCTAAAACTGGAATTCAAATAACCCGCCATAACCATCGGCGGCGGCGTACGGATAGAACTGAACGCGACCACTGGCCTGCTGCGTTCGGTCGATCGCGGAGGCGGCGACATAGGCCATCCACCATCCCAGTGCGACTTGCGAAGGATAGTGGGCGCCATCGTTGACTCGCGACAACGGGCCCAGCAACGAACCGGCGTAGAACGTCGTCTTGAGCCAACGGTTGTCGGTCATTTTCGCAGCGTTGATGAACGGCAACGATGCCATGAATGCGTGACCACTCACGCCATTGTTGTCTTGAAACGGTGCCCATTGTGAACTGTGATCGTTCTCTCTCGGTCGCGAAGCACCGGTCAATCGCTGAGCCAGCATCAATGGTGGTGCACCGACCAGGAACGAGCGCAGCGATCGCTCGCCCCAGTCGCTTGTAGTGACCAGCACCGGCGACTCGTCAAAAAACGCCCCCACGGCCCATGCGGTCGCGAAGATCGGCAGCGTGTACATGCCGTTTCCAAGTTCCTTATCAGCGTGAAGGAACTCCGACCAATCATCGCTGCTCGCACCGCCCACGCTCGATTGAAAATGATCATGCAGTTCTTGATCGAGTTGCGTGTTAGCAATCGCCGCACCGACCAGGAATCCACTAGCGAGCAACCGGAATGAATGCAGGTCGTAGTAGTTGCGATGGTCCGAAACAACGCGACTCCAGAAAGTATGTCGGTCGGCATTCAACCGATCGGCCGCGTATCGATCGCTCTCGAGCAAGTTCGGATCGAACAAGCCCGCATCGCAACTGAGTGAATCGTCATCGGGAAGGGAAGCAAACTCCAAGCCGGGATCCCCCATCGGGAGATCCGAGGATTCGACAGAGGGCGATCGATCGCCTGACCCGGGATCCTCGAACCCTTGCGCGAACCCCAGCGACGGACTCACGACCAGGCAGGCGATCGCCAGCATCCGCCGCGCGGTGGTCGCTTGGTCGCGTTGGGGGCGGTGATGTATAACTCGGCCGCAATTGGCTCGAGAAGCGAAGAGCCTTGGCATAAACGTCCTTGGGGCTGCCCTCGTCGGTTGAACGAGATCGGGAAACTACTAACTGTTTCGTAGTTGCCGCAATGGCATTTTCATCCCACCTGCTCCCCGGTTCGTGCGTTACTTGGATGGGATCGCTGAGGAGGCGAATTTGCTATGTCGCACGATGAAATTGACAATCGGTGATGAATCATCGAGCCCGTGCGGATGATGACCGATCCCGGGCTTGGCGATCAGCGTGATCGAGCCCCCGAGTTGACGATAACGATTCGCGATCACGCCAGTATTCTCGTCCCAAGGAACGACCTCATCGGCATCGCCATAAACATGCAATAGCGGTACCTTGGCCTCGGCAAGCGGGGCAAGATTATCGACTGGATTCTGGTCGTATGCCAATGCCTCCGCATCGTCTTGGAATCCATACTGTTCCAGCACGAGCTTCCAATCTCTTGGACTCCCTTTTCCCTTGCCGCGACCGCCGGGCCAACTCTTGAAATCGCAGACCGGCGCATCCGCGTAGATACAGGCGACCTTGTTGGGATTTGCCGCCGCCCAGTTGTAGCAATACAGTCCGCCGCGACTGAGTCCAACGAGTGCAACCTTCTCCGCCAGACCATACTTGGACGTTAGCTCTGCATAGAATTTGTTCCAATGTTCGACGGCAGCGGGTGAGCCGAGCATATCGGGCACACGCATGTAGGCGATGTGAAAGCCTTGTTGGAGCAGTGCGATATCCGGATCCGGTTTGTGTCCAAAGAACTCGCCGTGCCAAACCCACGGGTTACCCTCTGCCGGCTGCTCCGGAGCAACAACCAACACCGGCTTACCATCGACCTCAAAGTCGTAGCGTTTGAAACCATTCCACTCGGACTGCTTTCCGGGAAAGGGCGATTGCCGTGGATTCTCCGCCACGGCAATGGTCGCAGTCCATGCCAGTAAAACAAGCACGACGCGCAAGCGAGTGAGCCCCATCCCCATTCTCGGTGCCCCCATCCGACACGCTCGCTGACGGGTCGTGCTTGTATTGGTGACGCAAATATCGGCTTCGGGGCGCACGGTGAGAAAGTGATTCATGCTGCGACCGCCTAACCCCACGGCGCCCGGTAGCGGTTCTGCATCAACAACTCGTTGGCTTGCTCATCGCCGACGACGACTTCCTTTTCGGGGTCCCAGGTCAACGGCCTGCCCAGTGCTTGCGACACGTAGCCCAGATGTCCGGGGGTGATCGAACGATGAGCCGTCTCGGCGGGAGCAATGCATTTCTCTCTGGATCGAATGCACTGGACGAAGTTGCCCATATGGTCATCCGATCGATAAACCTTCCGATCCCCCGCTTCAAAGTCGTTTTCAACCCAGCGTGGGTCGGAGGCCTCCAGCTTGCCTCGCGTCACAAACACCCAGCCGTCGTCTCCAAGAAACTTCACCCCTTCACGATTCCGCGTTCCAATCGAAGTCGCCGTGCCACCGGCGTATTCACACTGAATCTCGTAGTGATGTGGTGTGTTGTAGACGTCCGTTTCCGGGAACGTCCACTCAACCGATTCCACTTTCTGTGGTCCGGAGCGATCAACGTCGATCGCCCAATGGGCAATGTCATTGTGGTGTCCGATCCAGTCCATCAACACACCTCCACCATAGGCTCGATGACCGCGCCACCAGCGATGGTGGCGGGCTCGCATGTAGGGCAGCTTCGGCGCAGGGCCGCACCAGAAATCGTAATCGAGAGTTTCAGGTGGTGGTGTGACGGTTGTCTCTCCTTGAGGACGATCGTAGCCGGGCGGCAGTCCAACCTCGATACGATGGACATGCCCCAAATGTCCGTTTCGAACGAGTTCCACGGCCCGCCGGAACTTTGCATCGCTGCGTTGCTGGCTGCCGGTCTGGAAGACAGCATTTTGCGTAGCCGCCTCGCGATACACCAACTGCCCTTCCTGGAACGTGTGTGTCAACGGCTTTTCGCAATAGACATCCTTGCCGTGACGCAAGGCTTCCAAAGTACACAGTGCGTGCCAATGGTCCGGAGTCGCGACGACGACTGCATCGATATCATCGCGGTGGCAGACGTCCCTGAAATCCTTCGTGGCCGCTAAGCCTTTTGACTGAGGTGACTTGCTTTCGATTCGCTCTCGAGCGGGCTCGAGTCCAAACTTGGTGCCCTGTCCCCAAGGTCGATCGCGGTAATGAAAAGAATCGACGTCACAGATCATGACGATTTGAGCATCGGATTGTTCAAGCAACGCGTCAATCAGGTTGTAACCGCGCGAACCCAAGCCGACCACGCCGACGGTAATCCGCTCATTGGCGGAAGTGGTTCCATCCCGGCCCAACACAGAGGCGGGAACAAACGCTGGCGCCGCCATCGCTGCAGCACCCGTCTTCAGAAACCGACGTCGATTGACGGATCGTTTGGCTTGGCTCATTTGGAGGATCCCATCGAGTGGACGTACATTAGGCTTTCAGCATGACAGACGTACGTTAGGCTTTCAGCCTGACAAGAGAAACGGCGGGTCAGCCTGGAAAGGCTAACGTACGATTGCCTTACTGTGGAAACGCCGTCGGTGCGGTGTCTTGGTAGCCTTCTCCATCCAAGGCCTCCATGAACTTCACCAACTGGTTGATCTGCTTTTCGCTCAAATCCAATTGCTCGGCAAAGCGTCGATCTATTTTGCGATCCAAGTATGGATTGGGAACGCCCCCTTTGCTGTAAAGTTCGATGACTTCACGGAGGGTTTTGACCGAACCGTCGTGCATGTAGGGTGCGCGTTTGCTGACATCGCGAATCGATGGCGTCTTGAACGCGCCCTTGTCGGCTTCGTTCTTGGTAACCACGTAGCGGCCTTCGTCAGCGAACGTCTCGGTTTCAGCATTCCAACCGACACCGAGATTATGAAACTCGCTGTCAGTGAGATTCGCGCCTTTGTGGCAATTGTTGCAGAAGGCATTTCCAAAGAAGAGTCGATGCCCCTTTTTCACGTCGTCCGAAACGGCATTGTCATCACCGGCCCGCCACCGATCCCAGGGCGAGTTACCGCTCATGCGAGTTCGCTCATAATCGGCGATCGCTTTGGTGACTCTTTCGATCGTGATCTCAGGCGTTCCGAAAGCCTCTTCGAAATACTGCGCGTAACCTTTGATCTTTGACAACTTGTCAACGACAACCCCGTGCTCCGCTTGCCCCATCTCAATTGGGTTGATCATCGGGCCGCCGGCTTGCTCTTCAAGAGAACCGGCGCGACCATCCCAAAAGAAGTGCGGGTGGGTAGCCCAAGCCTGGTTGGTGAACGAAGGTGCCTTGCGTCCGCCGACTTGCCCATCAATACCAGTGGACGTCGGAGTGGGCTCCGAGAACCCGTTCTCTGGCCGGTGACAGGTCGCGCAGGCAACCGTGTTGTCAGCAGAAAGACGTTTGTCGAAGAACAGCCAACGCCCCAATCGGACTCGCTCGGGAGTCGGAGGATCCTCGAAGTCGGTCAGCTTCGCAGGTAGATTCTCATCGGTGCCGATTCCCAAAGGCGGATCGGGAATGGGAACGATCGGATTGGATGCTTCCCACGGCGTCGCGTCCTGAGCAAGTGCCATGTTGTGCAAGACGAATCCAAGCAACGAGAGCACTGTGAATCGTAGCCATCTCAATCGGAGCTCTTTCATTTCCGCGTTTCCTCGTGTTGCAGTTCGCCGCGTTGACCGCTGGACAGGCGTGGCGCCAAGATACCAAGTCGCCCCTCGGTTGCAAGTAAATCGGGCGTTTTGCCCAAGAAGCTCGTGACCACGGTTCATGATGGAAGTGCCTCTCGCCGGCGGATCGCGGCCGAGAGCTGAGCATGCGATTGTGCCTCATGCTATAAAGCGACCGGATCGGCGAGCATGCGACCGCGTTAAAGAGGCCGCAAATCGCAAGCAGTAAGTCGCCGCGAGGAGGCTGGGTTTTGGGAGAGAGAGCAGGATGATCCTCGTGATCGCGGATGATTTCAGCGGAGCCGCCGAGATTGCCGGCGCGGCTCATCTGTTTGGACTGAGTGCGGAGGTGCAGACCGACACATTGTGCGCGTCGGATTGTGACGTAGTCGTCGTCGACGCCAACACCCGCTCGCTATCGCCAGAGTTGGCCGCGAGCGTGATGCAGCAACTCGCTCCCATGATCAGCCGTGTCGATCCACGTTGGCTGTTCAAGAAGGTTGACTCGGTGCTGCGAGGCGCAATCCTGACTGAGTTGAATTCGCTCACCGATGCGCTCGACCGTACCTCGTGTCTGTTGATCAATGCGAATCCGCGCAAAGGTCGCATCGTGCGGGCGGGCGAACTGCTCGTTGAGGGGCGGCCGATTTCCCTGACCGACTTTGCCGAGGACCCCGAACATCCCAGAACGAATTCTTCCGTGGTGACATTGCTGGGGGCGACTGCCGGTCAGATTCGACTCGTTGACCGAGTCGAGCAAGTCGACGCGTCCAACGTCACCGAAGGAATCTATGTCGCGAATGTCGAGTCGAGTGCAGACTTATCACAGTATGCAGAGCTGAGGACCAGCCCTTGTTTGCTCGCCGGTGGCGCCGAATTCTTCGAGTCGTTGCTGTCTGCAGAGCTTGGACATTCGGCGAACCAGGGCGAAACGCCCTTGGCTTTGCAGGTGGATACGCTGCTGGTTCGAGGCACGTCGATACGCCGCAATGACCAGGATCGCCGCGACGTTCCATCGGCTGAAATCGTTAGCGATGGCCTCAATCTTGAGGCGACAATCGTAGAAGTCTGCCGACAGCTTTCGGAAAAGTCGTTCGTGACGATCGCCGCCGATCACGCTCGCAGCAGCATGCCTGCGGTTGCCCCACAGCCCGATCCAGAGCAATTACATCATCGGCTGCTCGAACTGGTTGGGCGAGTCTGTGATCGGTGTAAACCGCGACATCTGTGGATCGAGGGGGGGCGCACGGCTTCCGGCTTGATTCGTGCCCGTGGCTGGAAACGACTGCAGGTCCAATGTGTGTATGCTGATGGTGTGGTCGGACTTCGTGCAGTCGATTCCGATGCTCCCTCCTTGGTGGTCAAACCTGGAAGCTATCGATGGCCGATCGTGAATTGCGATTGATCGATGTGGCCGGCCAGGTTGCTCGCCGTCGTTGATTCATTGAACCAACGCAAATGCACTAAAATACAAGCACGACGCGCCAGCGAGTGTGTCCCGTTCCCCCATCCAACACACTCGCTTCGCTGACACACTCGCTGACACACTCGCTGACACACTCGCTGGCGCGTCGTGCTTGTATGGGTTACTTGCTTCACCTTTCGATTCCCTTCCCTGCAGGCCGGTGAATGATGCAATCGCTCAAGTTCATGACACTGTTGATCGCCTTCCTTGTCTGTCATTCGCTCTGCGCAGCGGAACCACAACATCGTGATCTGGAATACGGCCGAGTCGGCGAACGTTCCTTGCGGCTCGATCTGTATCAGCCTCCAACCGTTCCCGACTCGGGCGCGCCAACCGTCGTCTGGGTGCACGGCGGCGCGTGGCGAGCCGGTTCCAAAGCAGATGTGCCGGTGAGCCGTTGGTTGAGCGACGGCTTCGCGATTGCCAGTGTCGACTACCGGCTCAGTCCGGAAGCTCCGTTCCCAGCTCAAGTCCACGACATCAAGGCTGCCATTCGTTTTCTTCGAGCCCAAGCAGGCCAATACGGCCTCGATCCAAAACGCTTTGTCGTCGCGGGCTCTTCGGCCGGCGGTCACCTGGCGGCACTTGTGGGTGTCAGCGGCCATGTCAATGAACTGGAGGGAGAGATCGGTGATTTCGACTCTACGGACTCCAGTGTTCAAGCGATCGTCTCATTTTACGGAGCGTCGAATTTGGCAAGCATCTTGTCACAGTCGACACCGCACGGGTTGAGCGTTCGCGTGCCCGCGCTGCAACTCTTGCTCGGTGGACAACCAAACGAGAAGCCAGATTTGGCAACTCTTGCCAGTCCAGTCGCTCATGTCGATCGGGCCGATCCACCACTGTGGTTGATTCATGGAGATGCGGATCCGCAAATGCCAATTGAACAGTCGTACGAGCTGTCCGAGAAGTACAAGACGCAATCCCTTCCGGTTTCTTTCGAAGTCATCGCGGGCGGCAAGCATGGCGGCAAAGAATTCTACGAGCCTCAGCGACTTGATCGAATTGCCGGCCAGCTCAAAGAATCACTTTAACGCTCTTCAGCAAACCGCCTGGGAGACTTGGATGAAGCTGCGTCATCGAGAACAATGGGTCCGTTCAACTTTGCGTGCTTGTTTGATCGGCTGTCGGCATGCACTGCTCGAACGGGACACTGAAAAATTCATCAACCGCCGATTATTGCGTCGTTTCATCGAAACTGCCCGTCCCACCGAGGTGATCTCCATGCAGCCTGTCACCCGTATTTCTGTTTGCGTCGTTTTGCTGGGATCACTGCTGGTCGGCCCTGGGCATGCCCAGGAGTCTGCGATAAGAACCTGGTCCGATGCCAGCGGAAAGTTCAAGGTCCGCGCGACCCTGAGTCAACAGACGGACAGCGTCGTCGTTCTGCATACAGAAGATGGTCGCTCGGTTCAGGTACCGATCGATCGCCTCAGTCAAGCCGATCGAGATTTTCTCGAATCCCTTCGCGCTCCCGCCGACAATCCGTTTGCAGGAGGCGAGCCAATCGGCGAGATGGCCAAGCCAACGCTTGCGATCCCGGGGGCACTTGATGCGCTCCCCGCCTCGAGTTCCGTGGGCGCGGAGATGGCGCTGCCTGCTGTGGGAAAAACCATCGATCTCACAAGCTCCGACACGTTGGACTCGTTTGTTCCCGAGCCTCAAAGGCAACCCGCAGCGCTGCCCGAAGCAGTGGTGACGGTCACAGAAGTGGATGCCTACGACAAGGTCTCCCCACCAGTGTTGGTCAGCGAGCAACCGAGCGTGTTTTTGGTCTCGGTGGGTCGAAACAAGTCGGGCAAGCCTGAAGAAACCCGTGGGCGTCTGTTCGTCGTGGAGTTGGCGGGCAACCGTTCGCAACCGGTATGGGACAAGCCAGCGGCGCTGCGAGTACTCGATCATCATTTACCTAGCGGTCGAACATTGATGGTTGACCAACTCGATCAATTCGAGCGGGCGGGGGAGTTGGTGGTTTTGGAAGGGGTCGCGGAGGGATCACCCAAGACACTCTTTCGCCGTTCTCTACCCGGTCTGGGCAAACCAGGTTTCCAGCCGATGGTGGAATGGGCGCGAATGTTGTCTGCATCTCACGCCGCTGCGATCGTTGACGGGGCCTTGCTCGTGTGGGATTTGCCGGCCGCCCAATTGCTTTATCGAATCGACGGCGTCAAAGCATCCGAACCACCAAATTTCAGTGGCAACTTGCGATACATGGCGGTCCCTCAAGGCGGCAAGGTGGTTCTGATTGAAACCGCGACTGGAAGGGTCGGCAAATCATTCTCGACAGGAAGCACGTTGACGCCTGGTGTTGCCTTTCATCCCAACGGTCGACTGCTGGCGGCTTGCTTCTCGAATCAGTACGTGGTTTGGGATTGTGTGGAGGACGCAATCGTCAGCGAGGCGGTGACGACCGACCAGCTTGGATCTTCGCCGCTGGACTGGGTCGGCGACAAGATGTTCCGCACTTCGCTTGGCAGCATGGTCGATGTGGAGTTGGGCATGCCAGTGTGGAGTTACCACGTTGCTGTGGCCTCCCCGCCCATCGTGATCGGCAATCGATTGCTCACCACCACGCGTTCGCCCCTTGCCAAGCTCTGCTCATTGCCGATCCCACACGCAACGGCCATGGAAGGGATGAAGCGACTGATGGGCGCCGGCGACGCAGCGATGTTGGTGCGACCGGGGTCGAAGGTTTCGATCGCAGTGGAAGGAGTCAGCGGGACCGATGCCACAGAGATTGAAGAGGCATTGGCGTCCGCTGCCTCGAAAGCCGGCTGGAGTGTCAACAAGCGGTCTCCCATTCGATTGGTCGCCAAGATTGGACGTGGTGAAACGCAAGAACTCCATTACCGCAGCATGGGTGGCCCCTTGAACAAGTCCAGCACAGCAAAGCTGACACCCTTTACCGCTGACCTGGAAATCCGCGACAAGTCGAACGTGCTTTGGAAGCGTTCCTCCACCAACCATGTGCCCACTCTGTTGCGATTGGAGGAGGGAGAGACGGTGCAAGATGCCGTCAAACGATACGAAAAGCCGGACCCTGGATTCTTTGCTCGACTCACTTTGCCCCCGCGCATCCCCAAGGCCGAGGTCGCGGATCAAATCGGAATGAGTTCACTGAAAGATGGAACATGGATGGACATCAGTGCCGAGATTCGCAATCGCACGCGCCGCTCGCGGTAGTGCGTTTTTGAGTTTCCCATCGGCGTCTCGTGACGATCGCCGACCGCTCCGCCAGTCTGTCGGTCGCGCTACGATTGCGGAGCAATCGGCGACGATGTCAATTATGAGAATGCTCGACCGGCATCGCGGATTCCCGGAGCCACCCCCGTTACCGACCTACAACGAGACGCACAATGACGAGAATTGCAATCACAGCCTTAGCATTCATCGCATGTTGGACAGGATCTTGCCCGGCTGACCAGGTTCAACCGCCGAGTCCATTCGTGTTGGGCTACGCAGGCCAAGTCAGCTATGTGGCCGGCGATGAGGCGACGCTTTCATCTCTCATCCACGCATCCGACTGTTTCGATCGTGATTGAGCGTGTCGGGGCTGAGCGGACCGAAGTGCTCAAGCGTGATGGCGTCGCGGTTGCCATGCACCCCATTCCCGATCGTGCCTCGTCCGATGGCTGTGGCTGGCCCGCGGCGCTCAAGATCACGATCCCCTCAGATTGGAAGACCGGTTACTACGAAATGTCGATCTCCGGAGGGTCGGTGCAAGATTCGTCCAAGTCGACGCTCTTCTTCATCGTTCGCAATCCGGAACCAGAGCGGGGATCCGGGATCCTTTTGCAATTGTCGACCAATACCTACAACGCCTACACCAACTGGGGAGGTCACAGTCTCTACGCGTACCACGATCGAGATGGATTGCAGGGGCATCGCGTCTCCTTCGATCGTCCGTTGAGTTCGCAGTACGCCAAGTGGGAACTCCCCTTCGTGAGGTGGGCGGAGCAGAACGGCTACGACTTCGATTTCGCAGCCAATAGCGACCTCGAGTTCCGGCCCGAACTATTGAAGTCCTATCGATTGGTGCTGAGTGTCGGTCATGACGAATACTGGTCATCCCCGATGCGCGATCATCTGGAGAGCTACATCGGTGGTGGCGGTAACGTCGCGTTCTTCAGCGGAAACACCTGTTGTTGGCAGGTTCGAAGTGAAGACGAGGGGCGGGCTTTGACATGCTGGAAACAGGCGTTCAATTTTGATCCGCTCTACCGCCGAGGTGACCAACGATTGCTGAGCACCGCCTGGAGTCACCATTTGGTAGGACGTCCCGAGAACGAATTGACCGGCGTTGGTTTTCTTTGGGGTGGCTATCACAAGAGTCATGGTCAATTCATGGACGGAGCCGCTGCCTATACGGTTCATCGACCCGACCATTGGCTCTTCGAGGGAACCGAACTGCAGCGTGACCAGCAATTTGGAGGCAACGATACGATCGTCGGTTACGAGTGTGATGGGTGTGAGATCCAGTGGCGCGAGGGCCTTCCCTTTCCAACGCATCGCGATGGCACTCCCGAGTCGTTCACCGTGCTGGCTTCTTGCCCCGCAAGATGGGCACCCGATGACTGCTACTGGTACGATCGGTTCCCCAAGGATCGCGAGGGGAACGCCGTCCTGGGCATTTACACTCGCGGAGGAACCGTGGTCACAGTCGGCAGCACCGACTGGGCGCACGGATTGTCAGGCGGGGATCCGGTCGTGAGCCGCATCACCACCAATGTGCTGGAAACGCTCTCTGCCGAATAGTGGACGTATGATCGTTCGGCAAGAAGTGTCAGCCTGGAAAGGCCGAGTACGTCAGGCTTTCCAGCCTGACCCTTTTTTGGAGCCTCCCATTTTTGGAGGACACATGATTGTTGAAAATGCACTAGATCTTGATGAACACTCTGCGGCGATAGAGCCACCAAAGTACCGCGAACATCACCGCGATGGTTGCCACGCCAGACAGTAGTGGAACGAGTGCTTCGCCAAAAATCGCGAACGGACGAGTGCCGAAGTGGCGAATCAGCATGTCATGGATCGGGTCCGCCACCGTCCAACTCATGACGTAAATCAGGATCGAGTTGGCACCGATCACGACGAAGGGAAACGCCCAGCGTTGCCAGCCGGCATGGTCGCACACCCAGTGAAGTGCTGCCAACCACAGCAGACAACAGCCGCCGCTGTAGAGGGCGAAGGAAGGTGTCCAGATCCGCTTGACCGATGGACAGACATCGGTCCAAGCCAGCAGCGTCCCGATCGATAAACCGATCAGCCCGCCAACGAGCAACCTCGTCATGCGTCCCCGAAAGGTGGGCACCTCGCGAAACCAGGTGCCGGCGATCAGTCCAATCAACATCGTCGCCATCGTTGGGACGAATGACAACGTTGCATAACCGCCCGAGTTGTATTGAAACGGCTTCTCGCGCGGAAACAAATTCAGGAACCAAACGTCGAACTGCCAGGAAAGATTGCTGTTCTTGTTGAACCGCGAAGCAAAACCATCGTGATGATGTGGCCAGTCCGCAGGAACGCCAACGGACGGGTAGTCAAAGTCAGCCGGTGGTTTCGCACTCACCGCGTACAATCCCCAGAATCCGACGAGCACGACCAGCAGCGCGGCCAAATGACCCTTCGAGGGCAACCACATCGCAATACAGAAGACGGGGAAATAACCCAAGCCGATCTGCGTGAGCGTGTCTTCAAAGGTGAAATAGGTTTGGTCTCGTCCCAGTGATCGCAGCACGATGCCGAGTGCAATCAGCACCACACTGCGCACGGCCGCATGCAGCATCAAACGCAGTTTTGAACCGCCCCGACGAAGTCGGCTGGCAATCGAAAACGGCATCGCGACACCGACCAGAAACGTGAACCCGGGCTGGATCAGGTCATGTAGCGAACAGCCTTCCCAGGCGACGTGGGTGGTGTGAAAATGGAGCCACTGAGCCCACTGCTCTCCCGGAAAGATGTCGGCCAGATCATGCAAATGCATCAATTCAGCCAACATCAGGAACATGACCATGCCGCGGTACACGTCGATACTGACGACACGGTCCGGCTTCCGCTCGGTGGCTGATGGCGACGAGCCCGCGGAGACGGGTGCGTCGGTTGCGGCTGTTGAGTTGACGGTGTCGGACATGGGATCATCTTAACCCACAGCCTTGGCGATCACATCAGCGGAAGTCAAAGCTTTCTTGGGGCACACTCCGCTTGCCACACTATCCGTAGGGCACGCTCCGCGTGCCAAGTTATTGGTAGTCAGGCTGAGTCACTTGAGTCAAGCTCATGCTCAGTACTCAGCACGGCGGTGCTCGTAATCGATTAGGAGCACCGCTGCGCTAAGCACGAGGGAAGACACTGACGCATATCGATGGACGTACCCGTGGGCACGCTCCGCGTGCCGCTCGCCTACTTGCCCGACATGCCGAGCCCTGACTTGACAGACTCCATGATGTCCTTGAGATGCTCGTCGATTTTCGCCTGCTCGACTTCGCCTCCCAGGTAATCCTTGAGCGCGACCAGTTTCTCCTTGATCGTTGCCAGTGCCGTGCTGACCGACTCGGGCAACTCGATGTCCTCCGCCTTCTTCTCGATCGATTGAATCAACTCGTCAACGGCTGTCTTCAATTCTTCGGGCTTTTCTTTGAGACTATCGAGATCGCCAAACTTCTCTTTCATCGGCGCCAGGAAGGCCACCGCTTTCTCGCCTAGCTCGCTGGCCATTTCCGAGCCCTTCTTCACGGCATCACTGGCCGCCTGCTTGCCTTCTTCCAAAGCGTCGCCAGCCATTTTCCCGCCTTCCTTCACGGCGTCGCCGACGTTCGCCGAAACCGTCTCGGCGGCTTCTTTCGCGGATGCCCCCGCCTTTTCCATGGTGGCCGTTGCATCTTGCTTCGTGCAACCGATGCACATCACGAGACTTGCGCAGGAAGCCAAGACCATGTGTTGGAACCGAATTGTCGTCTTCATTGTCATGTTTCCCGATGAGCGTAGAACCTGGTTGGCGAATCGGCTTCGATTCGCCGTTGAACGAATCATCTATTTTATCGGTTAGGACCGTTTTCGGCTATTCCCTGCGCCATGGGCAACTCGATTCTCGGGCGGTCTATCAAAGCCTGATCTGGCCATTCCCGCGTAATGATCCGACACGAATCCAGCTTGTCGACTGCGCGTGGGAAGCCAGGTGAGCGCGAGACAGAGCGAATATCGACGAGAATTTGTTCTTCTCGGATCATCGCGTGTGGTCAAATGTCGTACAACAGTCTCACACAGTGACGGAATACGGTCCGTTATCAAACATTCGATCACTCCTTCAATCGTAATGCGTTTGAGTCCGTCTTGGACTGGAGAGATCGACAATGAATGAAATTTGTACATACCCTCTACCGAGAAGCGATGTTCTTGATGAGCGACAAAAATAGAAACTTCACAGCACTCATCGTTTTGGCCCTTGGCTTCCATCTTTCTCATGGAGGCCAGTCAGCTGTCGCCGAGGACGTGTCGCATAGTTTCCTTGCCTGCGGTGCCAAGACGTACATCATGGATGCGTCGGGAAAACAGGTTTGGAGCTACCCAGCCTCGACCAGGGACGGTTATGTCATCGGACAGGAAACCGTCATCCTGACGCTCAGCAAATCAGACAAGCATCCCGGCGGCGCGGTCGTCGAAGTCACGCGTGACGGCGACGAAACGCTGATTTGGGAAGGAACCCAGTCGGAAGTCAACAGCGCCCAACCGACCAAGGACGGCACACTGGTCATCACCGAAGCAGGACCGAATCCCCGACTGCTGGAGATCAGTCGATCAGGCAAGGTGCTCAACGAGTTTGCCCTGGCCTGCCAGAAAGACAACCACCACATGCAGACACGCATGGCGCGTAAGCTCGCCGATGGAACGTTTCTGGTTCCCCACCTCCTGGACTTCGCCGTGTTTCATTACGACTCCACTGGCCAAGTCCTGGATAAGTTGGACACGACGATGCCTGGTGACACGGACCACAAAATTCACACGTGGCCATTCACTGCGATTCGCCATTCCGATGGTCACACCCTCGTCTGCTGCACGCACGGCAATCGAGTTGTGGACTTTGACAGCGACGGCAAGATCGTCTGGCAACTGACCAACGAAGATCTGCCGGGTCCTTGGCTGCAAGACCCCTGTGGCAGTCAGGTGCTACCCAACGGCAATATCGTGATCACAAGCTATGCAGCGGGTCGCGCCGATACTCAAGCCCCCAAAATGTTTGAGGTGACGCGGGATAAGCAGGTGGTGTGGAAGTACATTGACGGCAACGAAGTTGGCATCCACCATTTTCAGATCATCGGTACCGACGGAAATCGCCTGCCAGGACTGCCGCTGAAGTGAGCGGAATCAACTCGGTCCATGACAATGGAGCGTCGCGCTAGCCATTATCCAAGGTTTGGTGCGTGTTTCTTCGTTGCTTGCTGTCTATTCGTAATCAGAACCGGTCAGGCTTTGTTCGACCGATCGCTGCCATTCTTCCAACTCTCGTTTCATTCGCCCGACGATCTCAGGATGGGTAGCAGAGACGTCGTTCGCTTCTTTCGGATCGTCCTGCAAGTCATAGAGTTCGACGGAGCCCGGACGCCCTTGCTTCCCCGGGTTGGAAACCAACTTGTAGCGGTTATCGGTCCACGCAGCGCTCCCACCAAAGTCTCGCGTCTTCGCGGTGGGGTGCTTGAAGTTGGTAAAGTCGATTGCCGGGTTTCGGGTCGTCGGTGTGGTACCACGCGACAACTCTTCGCTCACCCAGCGACCGTTCTTGTTTTCTCCGGACGCCGGATATTTCCAGAACCCGATCGGCGTGTTGCGATCTTGGCTATCATCCCCCGTGATCAGCGACCGCAGGCTGATTCCATCCAATGGACGCTCGGGAGCGGGATGGCGCAGGTTCAGTAGATCGAGAAGCGTCGGCAGAATATCCGAGGTCACGCATGGCATCGTCGAGACGCGTGGCGACGTGATGACATCAGGCCACTCGATAATGGCCGGCACACGAAGGCCTCCCTCGTAGACATCCCCTTTGTGACCGCGCCATCCGCCGTTGAACGAATCCTCTTCCTTCGCGACAGGGATTCCGTTGTCGGAGTTGAACCACAGCAACGTGTTGTTTGTCACGCCAAGCTCTTTCAACGCGTCGCGAAACCTGCCGATCGAGCGATCCATTGCTGTGATCTCGGCGAAACGGCGACGCATCTCGTCATTGGGAACGTCGCGATAGAGTGAGACGTCTTGTTCGGTCCCGGAATAGGGCCCATGGGGCGAACCGAACCAGACAACGATGAAAAATGGATTCCCCTCGGCGTGTACCTTTCGCGCGAACTGAACAGCTTCCTCCACGATGATCTCGGAACTCTCGCCTCGCATGATCACGGGCGGCGCGCCATTTCGGCTCAACGGCGGATCCATCTCAAAGAAATTGTCATGGGAAAGATACTCATCGAAGCCCATTCGATTCGGATTCAGCGGCGACGCCTGCTTGACCGCCCCGAGATGCCATTTGCCGAAGTGGCCCGTCCGATAACCGGCTTGTTTGAGAATCTGCGCGATGGTGATTTCTTCTGGACGCGTCGACCAATTTGGCGCGAAAGCCCCCGAGCGGTTGGCGTGGCGACCAGTCATTACCGTGGCGCGGGTCGGAGTACAGTTTGGTGCCCCGGAGTAAAAACGGTCGAGCCTTAGCCCCGTTCGCGACATCTCATCGAGTACCGGCGTCTTGACGTGTGGATGTCCGTAATAGCCGGTTTCGCCCCAACCTTGATCGTCTGCCATCATCAGCACCACATTGGTGACGTCCGCCCCCTTGGACACGTTATTTAGCATCGAAGCGGTGACGCTTGCCACGATCAATCCAATAGTGAGTTTGCACGGAGTCTTCATGCGATGCTGACGATTTCCTTGGTAGGCAACGTGTTGTTCTGGTCGACCGCCGTATTCTAACCCAAATCATTTACTCGGACGTCGAGGCTCTTCGCCGAGTCACTGGCCGTAGGCAACTCCGCACGAAACTCGCAACAACTCGCAGTTCCAACGGGTCAGTCTCGGCGAGACTCAGCTTCGGCAATATGCCGATCCCCCGCCAACCCCAGCGCCGGCGCCTTCGGTTTAGGCTTCGGGCCAGCGCGCGGTTTTAGCACACCCGAGCGCGCGTTTGCTTGGACGAGTGATGGGGATCGACTCGAAACGTGTGCCGAGAGACTCCCAGCGGTTACGGCGCACTACTTGCACATTCGAAAGAGTTTGCGCAGCTCGCTTGCGGTGGTTTGCCGTATGCGGAGTTGTTGACTTGAGGAGTATGGGAGTATCAAAGATGTCCAATCAAACTGGTCATGAGCTAATCGTGGAAGTCAAGACACACGGATTTGAGCTGCCAGCTGACGAGTATGGGCGAGTCGAAGCCGCGTTGTACAGCCTCCGCGAGGCCGTGGATTGCTTTCCGGTGAAGACGCTCAACTTGACGCTCATCCACCACCAAAAGCACAACGACTACCACGTCAAAATGAGCTTATTGCTTCCTGGGAGAACGCTGTTCACGGGAGAACGTGACCGCCTCATCCACCCTGCTGTTGAACGGTGTATCGACAAACTGCTGCGGAAAGTCAATGCGTACAAGCTTCATCTGCAGCGCGATGATGAAACGTCGAAACAGGCGAGCGGGAAGCACCATGTCCTCGGGGCATCGATGGAGTTTGATACTTCGGAACTGGAAGAGGCTCGTTTGCAGGGAGACTATTTGCGTTTTCGTCACGCCCTTGACGGCTTCTCGTCAGGATTGACCGACAACGTAGGAAGATGGGTACAGCGTTATCCCGAGATCGAGGAAATGCTGGGAAACGGCATCACCATTTCTGATCTGGTCGAAGACGTGTACTTCCATGCCTACGAACAATTCGACGAGCGTCAGCGCGACGTGCCACCAGGAAACTGGCTGGAGGGATTGGTCGATCAATCCATTCAGGATGTGCTTCGTTCGCCCGATACCGAGTTCGCCAACATCAGTTACGCGCAGCATCGTCTCAAACAGGCCGGCGAGTGATCGAATCATCCGCAACGCGTTCGCGTCCGGTTCGCGGGTATCCGGGAGCTAACGCTATGCGGCTGAGAAGCATCAATGCTGGCGAAAAGGGGTCAGGAACCAAAAACCGGAACGGCCCGAAAGGTGCTTCGCATTCTTGGTGTCGGACCTCTTTTCGCCGATGCACCTTTTCGCCGATGCACTAGTCGCGGTTTTCACTGCTTGAACGCGACTTGGAGGATCGCAAGAACATGGGCATTGGGGCCAGTCTTGGTCCATGCGCTTCTTTGTCCGATTCCGACGTGTCATCGGTTTCAAGCTCCGGGTCCGTTTCCGCAACCGAAGCCGGTCGCTTCCACACGCTTGCCATTCGACCATTGAGAAACCAACCAATCCAAGTCGGGCGGACAAGGAAGTGGTACGAAGGCAACAGCACCGCCGTGGTGCCCACGACGTAAACGCCAAACTTGACCATCCAGTGCCACGGCGCGTCGCCAAGCCAGATGAGAATCTGAAACTGGATCGGCAGGTGAGCGAGATAGAACCAGTAGGATGAGTCGGAGAAGTATCGCCAGAATCGGCTCTCGCGATCGAAGTGGTGCTGTGAAAAGCCGATGCAACCAAAGATTAGCAACCACGTGATCAGGGAATAGACAAAGCAATACACCGCTCGGATCGGATAATAGTACGGACGATTGACATCTTCGCTGTACAGCACACCTGGAAAACCAGCCTCCAGGATCTCGCGATTGATGAGTTGGTTTTGGTCGACGGTGCGTTGCTCGGCCGGGATGCTTGCGTACGAGGCTGCTCGCGAAGAAAGCGCATACAAACTCGGATCGATCGCTTCGGTGAATTCCGACTTGCTGAGGATGTCCTTGTTGATCGCACCGAGGAGCCCCGTGAATTGATTCTGCGTCTCCGATTCATGCCGCACCATGAATTCACGATAGAGTTCAGGAATGGACGTTTCGACGCTACTGGCGATCGAACCTGGCTCCGCATGGATCAATTGGTCGCGAAACGTAGCGTAAACCGGTTCCCCATTTTCAAAGTGGAAATCCTCTATGACCAACCTTGGATAGTCCCAGGTCGTGTAACCGTTTCGCGGTGCGAACTTGCTGTAGGCGTAGTACGGAATGATGAGAAGGAGTCCCAGCGCCAACTGCCATCGCCAGCCGCCGACAATCTGATCGAGTTTGTCGATGTTGCGGAAGATCAGCCAGCCGACCACGAAATAGGCCACATAACTCGACAAGCCCGGCCACTTTGGAATCAAGGAGGCCAGATCGATATCGATGCCCCAGCAACTCGTCATTGCCATCATCGGTATGGCGAACAGCGCGGCCAACAGTGGGATCGACCACCATCGTGTCACGAAGTTTCCGAAAGCCTCGGAACACTGCCTACGGATCGTCTGCTTTCGGTCCACCCATCCAATCAATGTTCTGGCCGCAAAGACAAGAACATAGGTCCAGCACAAGTAGTAGATAAACCAAAGGTGCAGGAACAGCACGCTCGATGGAGTGAGGCTGGCGAAGTACTCCTTGGTGAGTTCCCATGCCGAATCGGTGGTTTGAATCGCACCGGACTGGATGCCCGCAACGCGGTACTGGTAGACCATGATCGGGCAAAGGATCAGCCAAAAGACGAGCAGAGGAAGCGCGATTCGCTGGATACGGTTCTGCCAGAATCGCTTGAGTCCCCGCTTTTGCAGCAGCAGGCAAGCGAAGAGTCCCGCCAGCACAAAAAAGAGCTGCATGCGAAAGGTGTGAATCGCGAGGCAAATGATCTCGGTGACTTCGGAGGCCGACGCGTCGGTTTTGGGAGCGCCGGCTTCCCCTGGAATCATGATCCAGGCCGCATGCAGTACGATCCCCATCGACATCGCCCAAGCACGAAGCGCATCGAGCCCGTGGTAGCGCACTTCCGACGGATTGGTTGCAGCAGCGGTCTGCGTCATCTCAGATCTTCCCTTCTCAGGTTGGTTCGCTACCAATCTGACGGGTGAGAATCACCCCCGCTGCGCTGAAAAAAAAAAGTTCTTGGTAGCAGGTGAAAATTTGAACACCCAACCAACTCGCCAGCTCGCAAGGCCCGGGAAGATCGCCGAGATGTGAGCGCAGAGCTGCAGAGACGGGGAGCCACATACAAGCACGACGCGCAAATTCATACAAGCACGACGCGCAAGCGAGTGTGTCCCAGGAATCGGCGTCATCTCACGTCCGCCAAAACGGTGGAAAACCGGAAACACACTCGCTGGCGCGTCGTGCTTGTATTGACGGCTCTGTCCGCCAGAATGGCGCTGAAACGCTATTCGACGGTTACGGCGACGGGAGCGGACGGTCTGGCGGGCTCCGGCGATTCACCTTGTGATTCACCCAGTGTTTCACTCTGCGATGCAAGCCGGCCCGATCGCTTCGAAACATAGGCTTTGGCGTCCATCGTCAGACTGAACAGGGTTGGCACCAGCATCAGGGTGAACACGGTCGATACGATCAACCCACCGAGGACCACACTTCCCAGCCCGCGGTACAACTCGCTTCCCGCTCCTGGGAAAAGCACGAGGGGAAGAAGCCCGAGGACGGTTGTCGTCGTCGTCATGAAGATCGGACGAACTCGCGTCTTGACGCTTTCCAGGATCGCCTGACGTGGCGGCATGTGATCCTCACGCATGTGATTGAGCGACTGGTGCACGATCAAAATCGGATTGTTCACCACCGTGCCGATCAGGATCACGAAGCCGAGCATCGTCAACACGTCGAGCGGCTGAAAGTAGAACAAGTTGAGGACCTGCAAGCCAAGAATCCCACCGACCGCGCCGAGCGGTACGCTGAGAATGATGACCATTGGGTACAGCCACGATTCGAAGAGTGCGACCATCAGCAGGTACGTGATCAGCAATGCCAGCACCACATTGAACCGTAACGCATCCCACGTGTCACGAAGCTTGTCGGCCGTTCCGGCGAGGCCGATCCGGTAACCTGGAGGGACTTGCCCATTGTCGATCATCGGCTGGACGATCTCCGCTTGTACTTGCGCCATCGCATCCTCAAGAGCGATCTCCGGTGGCGGCGAAATCTCAATCGTGATCGCCCGCAAACGCTCGCGATGATTCACTTGCTCGGGGCCACTGCTCAGTTCCACATCGGCCAGGGCGATCAGCGGAACCAGTTCTCCGATGGGCGTCGCGATCGGCAAGGCGCGTACGTCTTGAGAGCTCTCGGCGAGCCGAGTCTCGCCCATGATCGTCAGATCGATCTTGTTACCGTCCAGGAAGTAGTCGGTCGCATACGCTCCATCGACAAGGGCATCGACGGTGTAGCCCAAGTCGGTACTGCTGACACCCATCTCCGCAGCTTGCATCAGATGCGGGATGACGTGAAGTTCCGGGCTGGACAGATCGAGACTTGGAACGGGACGAGCCTGCGCCGTCGGGAAGATCCCCTTCGTCTGTCCGAGAATTTGTCCGCCAAGGGCAACGAGTTTCGTGAGTTCGGGCCCGGTGATTTCGACGTCGATCGTTCGGCCGGCGGTCAAACCTTGCTCAAACAGACTCGACTGTTTCGCCACCGCAAAGGTACCTGGAAGTTGGGATCCAACCTTTTGCACAAGCGGAACCAACTTGCCAACCTGGGTCGGATCTGTCGGCCCGAATTCCCATGAAGATCTGTCGACCACGAGCCACAAAGAAGAAGTCGTCAATGATCGGAAAATCCAATGCCGCCGCGGCGGCACTTCCCGGCTCGACATCCCAGTACGGTCGCAGGCTTGCCTCCACCGTTTCCCCCATCTCCATCAATCTGGTCGAGGTTGTAACCGGGTGGCGGAAGCAGGATGCCGAAAACAAGGTTTCGATTCCCGGAGGGCAAGGTACTCGACCTTTGGCCAGAGCACCCAACTCAATCCGAGTGCCAAGGAGATCAGCACCGTGGTCAGAGCCAAGCGACGAAACAGCCCGCGCTGAATCCATGAATTGATTCCAACGATTCGACGAATCGCCAGCCCTCCAGCGGACTCGATGGTGTGAGCGAAACTGCGAAGAACGCTTCGCCAACCCGTCGGCACCGGTTGCTCAAGAGCGACACCGTTTGACGCCGAAGTACCATTCTCGCTCGGCTTCTTCTCGAGATGGGCGATCCGGTTGTCCGCCAGGACTCGTCGACGGAATCTCGCGCGGGCCGAGCAGTCGGCGGGCTGCCATTGGAATGAACGTCATCGAGGCGACGAGCGAAAGGATGACTGCCGCGCTGATCGCCAGGGCAATGTCGCGGAACAGCTGTCCAGCTTCCTCTTGGACGAAAACGATCGGCAGGAATACGGCAACCGTTGTCAGGGTGGAAGACAAGACGGCGCCCCAGACCTCGACCGTTCCCCGCACCGAGGCCTCCAAAGGCGGCTCGCCGTTGTCCCAGCGGCGGTAGATGTTCTCCAGGACCACGACCGCGTTGTCGACCAACATGCCGACGGCAAAAGCCAATCCAGCCAGGCTGATCACGTTCAAGGAGCGTCCCAGCAGTCCGAGCATCAAGAATGTGCCAATGATGCTGATCGGAATCGCCAAGCCGACGACCAAGGCGCCGCGGGCAAACCAAAATCCGGCGCCGAGCATGAGGGCCAGCGTGATCGCGAAGAACCATGGCGAAATCTGCGATGCCAGTGCGCTGACGACGATCAGCGGAATGAACACCATCGTTCGCATCCCCAAGTGCAGAAAGAGCATCAACACGATCATCGTCAATGCACTGCCGATGAAGATGTTCTGATTCACCAAGTCGAGTGCCGAATAGATGTACTCGGTTTCGTCATAGACCTGCGTCAACTGCAGGCCGCGTTTGGCAAGCAAGTCATCATTGAGTTCCTGGTTGACGCCCCTCAACCCGTCCATCACGTCCAGCACATTGGCACCGGTCTCGCGGAGGACGTTGACGGCGATACTCGCTTCGCCAAAACGCCGCACCAGTCCATCCGCTTTCTTGTAGCCGAGACGAACTTCCGCCACGTCGCGGACATAGACCGGATTGCCATCACGCACCGCAAGCAGCTGCTGTTCGACCTGCTCCGGACTTCGGAACTGACCGAGCGTGCGGACGACCCAGCGCCGTTTTCCTTCCCAGTAATCACCCCCGGAGGTGTCCCGGTTCTGTCCTCGGAGGACGCTCCGGACATCACTGATCGTCAGCTGACGCGCCGCCAACTTTTCCGGATCGATGACCACCTGCAGCTGATCTTCCAGGCCGCCCAGCACATTGGATTGCGAGACACCGGCGACACGTTCAAACTTCGCTTCGATTTCGTCCTCGGCAAAACGTCGAAGCTTCGTCACTTCCAATTCCGGAGGTGGAAGCAGTTGATTGACTTCCGGATGCTGCTCGGCCAGCATTCGCAGTCGCATCATCACCAGGCCAGGGTTTTGAGATGCTCCGATGCGCAGGATCTCTTCGGCGAGATCAGGATGCTCTTTTGCAAACGCCGTCAATTCGTCACTCGACGGCTGCGCGGGCGCTGAGAATGAACCAGGCAATCGGGCGATCATTCGCATTCGCCGTCGAGATCACCGGCTTGTCCGCATCCACTGGATACTCGCGCACCTGTTCCAGCCGTCCGATCACATCGACGACCGCCTTCTGCATGTCGGTGCCGACGAGAAACTCAATGATGATTCGTCCCGCCGAGTCGGTGCTCTCGGACGACATCTTGGTTACACCCTCGACGCCCTTGAGTTGTTCCTCTTGCTCGATGACGATTTCTTGTTCCACCTCCTGCGGGCTTGCACCGGGCCATCGCGTTTCTACCGTGATCGTCGGCGTTTGGACTTCCGGCGTCAGCTGCATCGGCATGCGAGTGAACGCCACCCAGCCGAAGAGGACGAGCAGCAGGACGCCCACCGAGACCTTGGCGGGGTTCTTGACGAAGAATTCAATGAGCGACATGACTGTCCGCCTTCCCCGTCGATTTTCCGACGAACTGCCGTTGGACTGGTCAGCTGTGGCAACCCAGGTAACGTCGCTCGGTTCCCCGGTGCGACTGCGAATGATTCGTTCGTTGCCTTTCACCACCACCAGGCTGCCGGTGGGAATCGGACCGATGACTTGGATCAAGTCTCCGTCAGCCACGCCAAGTTGCACGTTCGCCGCGACTGCTTTTCCCAGCCGCATGCCTCCGTCCGCCGTGGAAACCGTTTTTGGATCGACAAGCCAAATCATCGGTTGCGGTCCTCCCAGCACCAGAGCGTCCTTGGGGACAAGAATCGCATCGGTGACGGCGCCGGTCGCCAACGTGACCCGAGCAAGCATCCCCGCTTTCAGCAACGGTTCGGACGACGACGAAATTTCATTCTTGACGCGAACCTTCACGGGGAACGTGCGGGATCGAACGTCGGCCTGGGGGACAACCGCATCGACCTTGCCCGTTAACATTTTGTCTGGCAGTGCTGGAACATCGACGACGAACCGAATCCCCGACTTTGATGAACGGGGCCTGAGAATCGACGACCTTGGCCACCACATCGACGTCATCCAAGGCGATGATCTCGGCAATCGAGTCGCCTTGTTTCACCCACTCACCAACGTCCGTGTCCTTGACCGTGATGTAACCGGCGAACCTGGCATAGATCGTGTACTTGCTGATTTGGTCCCGCAACTTGCGAGCGACGGCATCTTGCATGGCGACCTGAGCCCTGGCTTGGGCAATCCTTTCCGGGCGAGGACCGTCGACGGTCAGCTGATAAGAGGCTTTGGCGTCGTCATACTCTTCTTCCGCCGCGAGTGCCGCGGACCTGGCCGCATCCACTTCCGACGCCGACGTCGCGTTTCGCTGGCTGAGCAGCGACAGTCTTTGCAGATCCTTCTGTAGAAACTCGGCCGCGACCCGGGCTCGCTCCATCCGGGCCCGCGTCTGTTCAATCTCGGCCGGTAAGGAACCGTTCTCCATTTCGTTGAGCTGCTGAGCTCTCAGTTCGAGTTCTGCCTCGGCGGCTTCGAGCTCTAGCTTGATGGTTTCGGTCAGCAACCTCGCCAAAGGCTGATCCTTCTCCACTCGGTCGCCTTCCTCAATCAGCACCTCCACCACTCGTCCATCGACAGCCGATCCAATCACGGCGCGACGCGGCGGGGTCACCGTGCCCACGAAGGTTTGGCCGCTGGCCACTTCACGCTCGATCACGTTCAGTACTTCAACCAGCGCCGGGCCTCCTTGGGCGTAAACCGATGCCTCGCATCCCAGCCACCCGAACAAGAGGATTGCCAACACAGGGCTGCAACGTCGCGTCATTGATTGAGAACCTATCCGAAAAGGGGTCTGACCCTCTCCGGCGAGGACAGAAACACAAGGAAATTGACTTGCCTCCAAAGGGTCAGACCCCTTTTCGGATAGGTTCTTAGTCCAATGATTCACTTCGATTCATCCTGACGCTGAGCGTCTTCCAGGTTCTGCATGATCCTTTGCAAGGTCTTGAAAAAGGTTTTGAGCTGTCGATCGCTCAGCCCTTTGGCCGCAGTGGTGCGAACGCGTTTGGCGCAGGCGATCACGTTGCCCCATACTTCACCGGCGTTCTCACCAATCTGGACCACCTTCTTTCGGCGGTCCAATTCCGTCGGCGTCCGCTTGATCAATCCGTCACGCTCCATCCGGTCGAGGACTCCGACGAGTGTCGCGGGCTCAATCATCATGCGATCGGCAAGTTCCACCTGCGAAAGCTCGCCAGCGAGCACCAGCCATCCCAGCACCTGCGCTTGGCGGTACGTCAACCGACAGGGAGCCAATTCCGCGTCGATGGCCTTTTGGTAGGCTCTGGCCGCCAGGAGCAGCCAATAGCCGACACTTTCCTCGAAATCGTAGGAGGGGAGTGAAGTCCCCGTTGCTTCCTTGCGTTTGACGACCGTGGCCAAAGGCGACCTCCTCGATAAATGTTTGCATACAAATCATTAGCATCCTAATCATTATTCGCTTCCTGTAAAGGCTTGGGTGGAAAGCCACCGATGGCTCGGAGCCCAGTCGTCTTTGTGAACCTCAGGCGCTAGCCGTGGGCTCCTGGAATGCTCTCGCAATCCGAGCCAGGCCCACGGCTAGCGCCTGAGGTTCACGAAAGCAGCAAAAGGAAGCGGCATTGGACTCCGGTCCCATGGCTTGGATTGCGGGGAGCAAAACAGGAAAATCAAGCCGTTCTCGCAGGCAACCCCTTTCCACGAGTCATCGCTCATGAGTCACCGTGTTTATGCCATCGCCACCTTGGACACCAAGGGCGCCGAATTAGCGTTCGTCGCGGAATGTCTTCGTGAAGCGGGGGTGGCGGTGAAAACCGTTGATGTGGGAACTCACGGGCCTCCGACTGTGACGCCCGATGTCTCGCGCCAGGAAGTGTTGGGATCCAGCGTCCTGCCCTCCGGCGGCGATCGCGGGACCGCTGTCACGGCGATGGGAGACGCGCTTGCGCAGACTACCTGCTGAAGGAATGTCAGAATCAGCAACGTATCAGGGATCATTGGGATTGGAGGCAGCGGCGGGACGGCGTTGATCACCACCGCGATGCGAGCCTTGCCGATTGGCTTGCCCAAGATGATGGTCTCGACGGTAGCGAGCGGTAACACCGGTCCCTACGTCGACTGTTCGGATATCACCATGATGTATTCCGTCGTCGATGTCGCGGGATTGAACGTCGTCTCCGAAAGGATTCTCGGCAATGCCGCGCATGCCATGGCAGGCATGGTCAACTATCGGGTCAAGCAGCGGGCGAGCCGTCCGGCCCTTGGCATGACCATGTTCGGTGTGACCACGCCCTGCGTCACTGCCGTTCGACAACAACTCGAATCCGATGGATACGATTGCCTGGTCTTTCATGCGACCGGAACCGGCGGTCGCGCGATGGAGCAACTCGTTGCCTCCGGCATGATCGGCGGCGTGCTGGACATCACGACCACGGAGGTGGCCGACGAGGTTGTCGGTGGCATGTTTGCTGCCGGTCCTCGGCGCTTCGATATTCTCTTGGAACGTGGCATTCCGCTGGTGCTCAGTCTGGGCGCGGTCGACATGGTCAACTTCGGAGCGATCGAAACGGTGCCCCGCCAAATTTCGCAACCGAAAGCTACACGTGCACAACGCACAAGTCACGCTGATGAGAACCACGCCTGATGAGAATCGTCAGATCGCAGACTGGATCGCGAACAAGTTGAACCGTTCCATCGCCCCCGTGACGATCGTGATTCCCGAGGCAGGCGTCTCGATGCTCGACGCGCCCGGGCAAGCCTTCCACGATCCGGAGGCGGATGCGGCGTTGTTCGATCAGCTCGAGACCAGGCTCAATCAGTCCGACAAGCGGAGAATTGTCCGCTTGCCATATCACATCAACGATCCGGCGTTTGCCGACGCGTTGGTCGCCGAGTTCAAAGCTTTGCAATCAGCGAAAGTGGCCGTGTCCAACTAATCGAATTCACGTCTTCCATTTCGTTCGCATCGTTCATTTCATCCGCAGAGAAAGTTTGAAAACATGGCTGAATCGAGAGCTTCCATTCTTGAACGATTTCGTCAGAAGATCGCGCAAGGACTTCCCATCATCGGTGGTGGGGCGGGGACCGGCATCAGCGCCAAGTGCGAAGAAGCGGGCGGGATCGACCTGATCGTGATCTACAACTCGGGACGATACCGGATGGCGGGGCGCGGATCCTTGTCCGGCTTGATGCCTTACGGCAACGCGAATCAGATCGTCAAGGAAATGGCCCACGAAGTGATTACGGCCGTTTCTCACACGCCAGTCCTGGCAGGCGTATGCGGTACCGACCCGTTCATGCTTCGTGATCACTTTTTGAGGGAGCTCAAAGATCTTGGCTTTGCGGGCATTCAGAACTTTCCGACTGTTGGCCTGATCGATGGAGTTTTTCGCGCCAACCTTGAGGAAACCGGGATGGGTTTCGGCAAGGAAGTTGAATGCATCGCGGCCGCTCATGAACTCGATCTACTGACGACTCCCTACGCGTTCAATGCCGAGGAGTCTCGAGCCTTGACCGAAGCAGGGGCTGACCTGATCGTCGCCCACATGGGATTGACAACCAGCGGATCGATCGGCGCCAAGACGGCTCTGTCCTTGGAGGATTGTCTGCCACGAATTCGTGACATAGCCGAGGCCGCCCGGGCTGTGCGAGACGACGTGATCATCCTCTGTCACGGCGGGCCCATCGCGATGCCGGAGGACGCGACAGTTCGTGCTCGAGCGCCTCGACTTGGTTGACGGGTTCTACGGAGCCAGCTCAATGGAACGATTGCCGACCGAAATCGCGCTCACCGCCCAAGTCGAGAAGTTCACGCAGATCCGGAGAGGAAGCACGTCGGCCTAACGTACGTCGGCCTTTCCAGGCTGACTTGGCTGTTTCTTCGTAGGTTGGGTCAAGGAGCGACAGCGACGCCGACCCAACACTCCGAACAACGCTCCAGATTCCTGTGTCAGGCTAGAAAGCCCAACGTACGTCGGCCTTTCCAGGCTGACTCGGCTGTTTCTTCGTAGGTTGGGTCAAGGAGCGACAGCGACGCCGACCCAACACTCCGAACAACGCTCCAGATTCCTGTGTCAGGCTAGAAAGCCCAACGTACGTCGGCCTTTCCAGGCTGACTCGGCTGTTTCTTCGTAGGTTGGGTCAAGGAGCGACAGCGACGCCGACCCAACACTCCGAACAACGCTCCAGATTCCTGTGTCAGGCTAGAAAGCCCAACGTACGTCGGCCTTTCCAGGCTGACTCGGCTGTTTCTTCGTAGGTTGGGTCAAGGAGCGACAGCGACGCCGACCCAACACTCCGAACAACGCTCCAGATTCCTGTGTCAGGCTAGAAAGCCCAACGTACGGAATCCTGTCTACCTCCGCGGCCATTTCCATCCGTACTGATCCAGCAGGTTAGCGTGCTCGATGATGGTTTCGCCGAGTCGCTTCTGGAGTCGAATTGGCACACAATACTCGTCCGACTCCAGTGCCTCGACCAATGTTTGGTTGTGTGAGACGACGATGATCTGGCTTCGCTCTGCTGCTGTCGCGATCAACCGACTCAGCGCCGGGATCAAGTCCTGATGAAGGCTATTCTCCGGTTCGTTGAGCACCATCAGCTCGGGTGGACGTGGTGTCAACAGCGCGGCAACGAGCAACAAGAACCGCAGTGTTCCATCGGAAAGCTCGGCGGCGGACAGCTCTCGCAGCATGCCGGGCTGTGCCAGGCTCAGTCGCAGCCCTGCCTCGCTGCGACTGACTCGTACTCGAGAGCCCGGGAAAGCATCATCGACCGCGCGGTTGAGTTCACCCTCGTCACCGATCTCGCGAATCGTTTGCACCGCCGCCGCCAGGTCACTGCCGTCACCCGACAACACCGGCGTGAAGGTTCCCACCGAAGTTCGGCGGGCCGGGGAATGCGAATCGGTGCGGAACGCGTCGTAGAATCGCCACGATCGAAGGATGTCTCGCATCAACATCAACTCGGGCGCTGCGAACGGATCGGCGTATTCGGCGAGCATGCTCGTCTGTGCAGAGAGCGACAGATCGATTTCTTGCCATGCTCCCTCCTCAGTTCGACAACGTAGCGACGATCTCCGACGGTCGGCACAAAGCTGGCGCGTCTCCATCTTCGGACCTCGCCACAGGCACTCCCGTTTCATCTCCGGATCGGAATCAAACATTGACTCCGAAGGTTGCGGAAGGCCAAGGTCCAGGCTGTAGCTGAGCGGATCGGCCGTGAACCCAAGTCTCAGGCTGATTGGTTTTTTGCGGGCTGTCCCCTGAACGGGAACCTGATTGGCAATCATCTCCCGGCTGATCGTTTCAGGACCCGCCCACAACACCGACGAAAAGCCACCCTCGCTGGCAAGCGAATGCGCCAGTCGTCCATCGGCAGCGTCCGCGAGCAGTCGCAGTGCTCGATACAAGTTCGACTTGCCACTTCCGTTTGGCCCAGTCACCACATTGAGTGTTCCCAAGCCGAGAATGATGGACCGAATGGAGCGGTACCCGGCAATGGCGATGCGGTCAATCACAGAGTCTTCGAGCGAGCGCCCGGCTTGGATCCGAGTTGAATTGATGAGTGAGCGAGGATTCTAACGCAGCCGCGTCACTGTGTGTGGATTCCCTGACGGGACGGCCGTCGTCGCCAGCCACTTGGTTTACAATTCAGCATCTCGGACGAAGGAACGTACGTCGGCCTTTCCAGGCTGACTCGGCTGTTTCTTCGTAGGGTGGGTCGAGGAGCGACAGCGACGCTGACCCACCACTCAGAACGTAGGCTCGTGACCTATGGTGGGTCGGCACGGCTGACGCCGCTTGACCTGGTGAGTGTTCCATGTTCGCGTGTCAGGCTGGAAAGCCTGACGTACTAGGAGTCGAAGTATGCGAATGTTTTGCCTATTGCTCATTCTGTTCGTTTCCCCGCACATCGCCGTTGCTGACGAGCCACTCGACCTGATCATTCGCGGTGGGAAGATCGTGGATGGGACCGGTAACCCCTGGTTCATCGGCGATGTGGGAATCCGCGGAGACCAGATCGTGAAGATCGAGCGTCGAATCGACGAGTCTGGGGAACGTGAAATCGACGCCACGAATCTGACCGTCGCGCCGGGGTTCATTGACATCCATTCACACTCCGACTTGCTGCTGTTGGAGGACGGTAACGCGCAGAGCAAGATCACACAGGGCGTCACGACCGAAGTGCTCGGCGAAGGCGACTCTGCTGGCCCCTACCAGGGCAAGCTCGGACGCAAGTGGGCGTCAGTCGATGGCAGGTCGACCGAGTGGTCCTCACTCGGCGAATACTTTGATTTGGTCGAGCAGGCCGGTATTTCGACGAATGTCGCCTCGTATGTCGGTCTGAATAACGTCTGGCAGTGCGTGATGGGCCAGTCGTTCGATCGCCCCACCGATGACCAAATCGGCGAAATGAAGCAACTGGTCGAAGCAGCGATGAAGGACGGAGCGCTCGGCCTTTCCAGCCAAGTGATGATGCCGCCTGGTTCCTTGGCCACCACCGATGAAATCATCCAGCTATGCGAAGTCGTCGCGCGCTATCACGGGATCTACTCGACGCACATTCGCAATGAGGGAACCGGCGTGCTCGAATCGGTCGGGGAAGCGATTGAAATTGGCGAGAGGGCTGGTGTGCCGGTTGATGTCATTCACCTGAAGATCGCAGACCAGAAATTGTGGGGGCAGATGAATCAGATTATCGAGATGATCGAACAGGCGCGCAGCCGCGGTGTCGACGTACAAGCCAACGTGTATCCGTATACGCGTGGCAACAATAACCTTGTCAGCATCATTCCTCCTTGGGCGCATGAGGGCGGAACAGACAAGCTGCTCGAACGACTTGCCGATCCACAGCAGCGGGAGAAAATCAAACAAGACATCCAGGGCGAGATTCCTGGTTGGTACAACCACCTGGCGGCGGTCGGTGGTGACTGGTCTCGGGTCCTGGTCAGCGGCGAGAGTAGCTTCAAAGGTTTGACCATGGATCGTGTGATGGCTCTCCGAACGCAGGGTCGAGCGGATGCGGATCTGCTGGACGAGCTGTTCGATTTCCTATTGGAAGAGGGCGGTTCGATCGGCGCAGTCTATGCTCATCACACCGAAGCCGATATGAATCTTGCCCTGCGACAGCCTTGGTGTTCGGTCGGCTCCGACGGTTCGGCCTATGCAATCGAGGGACCGTTGCGACGCGGCAATCCCCATCCGCGTAACTTTGGAACCTTTCCACGAGTGCTCGGCGTCTACGTTCGCGAGCAAAAACTGCTCGGCCTCGAAGAGGCGATTCGCAAAATGACATCGCTCAATGCAAACAAGATTGGTCTCCGTGACCGTGGCGTGCTCCGAGAGGGCACCTTCGCGGACGTGACGGTTTTCGACTCGTCGGAGGTGATCGACCGCGCCACGTATACCGATCCATTTCACTACAGTGAGGGGATTCGATATGTCATTGTCAATGGAAACGTGGTGCTCGACGACGGCAAGCATACCGGTGCCCGGCCCGGTCGGAGTTTGCGTCATGAAGTCCAATTAGCGAAGCCATAAAAACGAGGCGGAAAAGGCTGGATCAGGCATGAACGCTTGGTCCGCGATCAGGCGTCCAGCATGAACTTTCGTGGCCACTGCTGATAGGCTTCCCAATAGGTCTTTTTGAGCGCGATTTCGTCGTCTTCGGAGCTCGGCTGAATGCGACCGTTGACATCGATCGCACGTGACACAACGGTATGTTCGCCAGGCGAAAGTTGTCCGAGGTCCACGGAAAAGAAGGTCCAGCCGTACTTGGATCGCGGCTCTGTGGCTAGCGTTGCGACTTGCCACGGCAAATCATCGACCTTGACTTCAACTTTCGCGATGCCAGTCCCGTCGTCCCAAGCGACTCCAAATGCTTGCGAAGGTATTTTGCCCTCGATCGGGTCTCGACGCGTGACGCGAGCCACCACTGACTTGAGATTGATCCGCGTCACCGAGGTTTCGACAAAGACGATGTCCTCGCCCTGTCGTTCGCCGCGAACCGTCACGTAATCGCGCCCCATGTAACGCCCCATGTAGCGTCGATCGCGGCATTCAATTCGGGTCAGCCATTTGACGTTGGCGACGCCGTACCATCCCGGTACGATCAATCGGATGGGTGCTCCATTTCGGTGTTCGATCGGTTCACCGTTGCGTTCATAGGCCAGCAAGAGATCTGGACGCATGGCATCTGCTAACGACATGCTCCGTCCAAATGGCACCTCTACCTTCAATTCTCGCTTGGTGCCGGGGCGCAGAATCTCCTCCTGTTTGTCCTCGCCAAAGAAGACAACTTCCGTCGTGCGAGGGTCGATTCCGCACTCTTTCAATAATGGTGCCAGCAACGTTCCACCCCAGCGACTGTTGCATACGGCGTTCATGAAGCCGGGATTGGATCCGTTGCCCGCACATTCCAGCGTTGTGATCACTTCAGATTTTGGCATCGCTTTCAACTGGTCGACGGTGAGTTGCTGAGGGGCGTTTACCATGCCACCGATTTCGAGTCGAAAGCTGTCGTAATCGAATTCGGGGACACCGTAGTGCTGGACCGAGAAAACCTGGTCCTGCGGGGTCAGCCAGCTATCGAGGACTTCCCAGTCCAATCGATTGGGTGGAGTTCGCGGTTCGTCGATGAACGGAACCAGTTCGCCTTCGACAGCTTCCACCGCGAGGGCAGGCGAGGCGTGTGACAACCAAGCTAGAAAACTTGCCGTCGTCATGGCAGACTTCTTGATCGCATCGCGTCGGGTTTCTTTGACAGTCATGGCATCTCTCCGGAGATTCGCTCGGGCTAAACGGAATGCGTTTTGATGTACTTGGTTCAGTTCGACTTATCGGAAGGCTGCAACTGGAACGTGAGCTCTGTGATTTGGCCGGCGACGACCTTGATCGCTTCGCTATGCTGTAGGCCGCCGGCAGGATGAACGACTTCGATTTTGTAGTCGCCGGGGGGAACATCCTTGAGCTCGAATTTTCCATCTTTGCCAGTCAAGGCAAACCAAGGATGGTCGAATACAAAAATCCACGCTTTCATCGAGGCATGGAAAACACAGTCGATCACGTATGGGTCGCGTGTCCCGGTCGCTAGGTGAAACGTTTCGACATGTTCTCCCTCGACGGGCATCGTGACATTGAAAGATTGATTCGGGTGACTTGTCTTGACATTGTGCGCGTGGTCATCGCTGTTGAGAAATCGAACACGATCACCCGCACGAATCGCAGAAGTCTCGGGAACGAACTGAAAGTTCTTTTGGTCTACCGTCACCATCGCGGAATCTTGCGGGCCACGTGGAACCTTCAAGCCACGCGACTGAAGGGCCACCACCGCTTCGGCCAGTTCCCCGGTCCGAGCATTACGAATGTAGTATCGACCCAGTCGCCAGGGCCGTTTTGGATCGGCCTCATAACCAATGGTGCCACGAATGGTCCCAGTCGTGACCTCCGCAGCCCTAGCGCAATCCTGGGCCTGGTCCAGACAGGTCGCGAAGGCCAGCCAAACCAACAACGCCGTCCTACAGAGCATGCTTACGAAACCAGCATGGAGCAATGGATGTCGGCAGGTTCCAACGTGTGGCATGAAATCAACGGGCGCTCGCAGACGCGGGCACAATCCAAGGGATCAGTGGGCTCATGATTGCAAAGCGATCATTGTACCGAACTGCAATGCGTGTCGGTGGCATGAGGAATCGACACGGGCGACCTTGATTTCCCGACTCGATCCCGAACTACCAGTGCATGACAAAGCCGCCATCGACATTGATCGTTTGACCGGTCACTTCTCTTGCCCGGTCTGACGATAGAAAAACGATCATGGAGGCGATGTCTTCGGGGGTTTGCCAGCGGCCGAGAGGAACGATGGACCGAATCTTGCGTCCAGCCCATTCTTCGTAGCTGAGACGCTCGGACTCCGGTGTTTGGTCATGCCAGGCTTGCCAGACAGACCGATTCAAAGCCGTTTGCACCATGCCCGGGCAGACGGTGTTGACGCGAATCCCGTGAACGGCCAGGTCCTTCGCCATGCACTGCGCAAAATTGATGTTGGCTGCTTTGCTCGCGCTGTAGGGAGGGTCGGTTTGTGACCCGATCTGACCGGCGACGGAGGCAAGAAAGACAAAGGTCCCGCGTTTGGATTCAATCAGATGCGGCGTGATGGCGTGCGCGACATTGACCATGCCCAACACGTTGACCTCGATCGTTTGACGCCAATCATCGGGCGACAAGTTGGTGAATGGAAATCCAAACCGATTCGATCCAATCGCGGCGCAGTGAACGACGTGCTCAATGGATACACCGCCATCCAGTGAATGTTGCGAGGCATCGCGGACACTTTGAAAGTCCACAAGATCGACCAACACACCCGTTGCTGTGACGTCAAACTGTGCGGCGATTTCACCAGCAACGTCCTCGACTTGCTCAGAGCGATCCCACAGCACGACCGAGCAGCCCTCTTCGGCGAACGCTTTCGCGGTGGCCAAACCGATTCCGCTCGCCCCGCCAGTGATCAAGGCGGTATGACCTTTCAGTTTCAAATCCATGCAACTGATTCCGTTCTTAGATTTCGGCGTCGGCATCGGCCGAGTCGTCGCGCAGCAGTTGGAAGAGCTTGGCTCGGGCTATACGCCAGTCGCGTTCGATCGTGCCGACGCTGACTTCCAAAACGTTGGCGACTTCCTCGATCGATAAGCCAGAAAAAAACCGCAGCTCGACGACCTCGCGTTGTCGCGGCGAGGTCGCCTCCAGGCTTTCGAGGGCGGCCTCCAGGTCTTCGAAGCGACAGTGATTCCTACTCTCAAAGTTATCCAGCACGATGTCCAAGGAGGCTCGCTGGTGATCGCCGCCCCGTTTGTCGGTCTTCCGTTTGCGCGCGTGGTCGACCAGGATCTGGCGCATCGCGCGATTGGCCATCCCAAACATGTAGCGACGGTCCGACGCATTGTTGAAGGCGTCCGAATCGAGCAACCGAATGCAGGCCTCGTTGACCAAGGCCGTGGCTTGCAGCGTGTGATCGGGCCGCTCGCGGCGCATCAAGCCCTCCGCCATGTCGCGAAGTTCGCCTTGCAGCGTGGCAAACAATCGATCCCGCGCCGCCGCGTCGCCCTGTTTGACTTGCTGAAGCAGCATCGAAACTTCGGATTCTGGCTGAGTCACGCCTGGCGAGCTCCTGGAAAGGTCCAACGCGAAAGGCGTCATCATAACCGGTCGCCGCGTATCGCCCCACCTGCGACAAGTCTCTCCGAGAATCGTCAAAAAGGCGCAGGTTTCTGCGGTTTCAGTCTCGGAGAGACTGACCTACGGTACGACCAACGAAAAAAGGCGGGCGCATCTCGGATGAGATGAGCCCGCTTGGATGCTGGCGCGTCATGCTTGTATTTTTTGGACAAGACGTCGTTTCGATGGCAACTTCAAAACTTACGGGTTACGTTTGGCCACAAACTGGCGCTGTCCAGTTAGCGGATCGCTTGCAATACCTTTTGCCGGACGGCTGGCGAAAGCTTGCTGTCCTGGACGTCACGCATGATCTGCTCGCGGGTACCGCGAAAACGAATCGGAGCGGACTGCAACTCGGGCAATGACATTTCCAGCGTGATCTGGTCACCGTTCTGCGAGACCGACACACTTTCGTTGCCGGAAGCGTAAGCGGTAGCCGAAGCGCCGAACGGGTTTGCCTGCGGTACCACAGCGGCCAGCGGCAATCGTTGCTGGTTCGTCATCAGGTCTGTCGGGCTAACGTCGCGAGCCTCGATTGCGACCTCTTCGCCCCCACGCATCACGGTCAGGTCAGCTCCGGGGAACTCTGGGAGCGACGCCATCCCGAAGACCGGCTCACCGTCGGCCGACAACAACACGTCACCCACTCGAAGGTCATAGACTTGGGCAGCTGTGCCGCGGCGAGAAATCCGACTGATCAGCACGCCCTGCTCGGCTGGAAGCATGGGGCAATGCATGCGAAGGAGTTTCGGTACCGTGCAAAACTCGACTTGCCAACTTGGATGAACGTAGCAGTCATTGACCACTGCGATTTCTGGCTGCGTCATCGGGCCGGGCACAGCGAAGTTCCATTGGGCTTGTGCAGGACGGGTGAACGTTGCGGCCACGAGGACGACGGACAGGACGGCGATTGAAAGTTTCGTATTCATGATTGGTCTCGATCTGGAATGGCGTTGTGTTGTCGGGAACGAACAAAGAGCGACCTTCACCGACATTGATGAAGGTCGCGTCGTGGGGTCATCGGTTATCGGATGCGGAATCCGCTGACGATTCGGCGGGCGGGTTGGCTGGTTCGGACAGGCGTCGTGCTGTACGACCCCGGACCGGTGTTCCGTACCGGACTGACCGATTGGTTCCAGTTGTTGGTGCGACTCTTGGACCAGGCTTGGGTCTTGTTGCCGTAGCCGGTGGAGTTGCTGCCGCCGTAAACCTGGCCGTTGCGAATACCGGTGCTGCCACCCGAGGTGACTCGGCGGTTACCGCCTTGCGAGACCACACCGCCGTGGCTGATGTGCGTTCCGTTGGCTCCAATGTTCAGGTTGACGTTGTGAGCGACTCCGACAGGACCGGCGCCGGCACCGATGGAGTTTGATACCGCGATGCCGTTGGGACCGGCTCCGATCGCCAATCCATGTCCGAACTGGACGCCATTCTTCGAGCTGGCTTTGGACTTCGCGTATTTGAAGTCACCGTCGGCCGTGGCTCCGGCCCCGGCACCTCCTCGGAAGATGTCGACGAACGTTTCCGCTCGCTGAGCCGAAGCTGGCGAGGCGGTGGCGGCGACCAGCAACAGGGTCGCGAGGCAGCCGAGGAGAGTCTTTTTGGTGTTGTGCAGGGTCATGGTCTTGCTCCGAGTGTTGGTTCTTGCGGTTTCGAGCGGCTCGTTTCGTCCGCCTCACCAACACCTGCGGGAAAGCCCGAGAAACCCCTTAACGAATTCCAAAATTTTCTCGCGGCGGCTGTCTCCGGGAAAAAAGGTGTCAGACACCAATAGTCGAAACGGCCCGGAAAACACGTGTATTGGGAAAAAAGGTGTCTGACACCTTTTTCCGGCTGACGCCTTTTTCCGACGCTCGTTATCGTCGCGTCACGGTGACTCGAAGGTCATCCAGGAAAGCCTCGCCGCCGCCGGCCGAAAGGATCCTCAATCGCAGCGGAACGACGGTCGCTGTCAGGTCGCGGGGCTCAGCGACCTCGAACTGGGTTGACAGCTCGCGCCAGCCGTAGGAGCCCTCCGTCAATTCGAGTTTGGCCAGTTCCACCCCGTTCACTTCATCGATGATGAGTCGTACCGCTCCAGGCTCGAGCCCAAACGTCTTGGCCCAGACCGAAAGCCGGCAAGTGCTGTTGGCGGGAACCGGAAACTCCTGGCCGGTGCCTCCCTGAAGTCCAGCGTTTCCCTCAGGGGCCGTCCCCGGTCCTGGATCGCCGATCAAGTGGAGTGCAGCGCTGCCACCGTGGACTTCCGCCTGAGAAATCGCTGCGGATGCCTGGTAGCCCGGGTCATTGCGCCACACCACACCGAGCTCATCGCTCCAATGGCGGAACGCATCGAGTTCAAAATCACCATTGAGCAGCGGCGCCTCGAACGATTCACCGACCGGGTGTTCGGCGAACTCGATCTTGGTCGCAACAAAGAGTTGACTGAGGGTTTGCAAAAACTCACGCAGACGAGCGAGCGATTGCTCATCGGCCGATTCGGCTCGCAGCTCTTTGAATCGTTCGATCAGCGGTCGGGCAACCGACTCGATGTCACAAGCGGGTTGCAGTTGTTGGGCGGCAACCACCGCTTCGGTCGCTTGCTGATAATTGCCAAGAAAACCCTGCGCTCGCCCGATCCCGAGCAGGCAGGCGGCTCGGTGCTCGTCGGTCGTCGCCAAACGCAATGCCTGTTGGTAACCAGCCAGCGCAGCGTCATGTTGAAGCATCGCATCGTCGCAAGCGGCGGCGCCGTAGCATGCCCAAAGGTGCGTGGCATCGGATTCCTTCGCAATGCGAAAATCCTCGGTCGCCCCAGCAAAGTCTTCGTTTTGAAGTCGGATCATTCCGCGGATCGCGTAGGCGTGCGGGGGCAGGTCGCCTTGCTGGAGTGCGATCTCAATGTGCTTCAGCGACTCATCGTAGTCTTCTTGATTCAAGCGTATCGATGCCAGCAAGACTCGGAAGATCGGATCGTCGGGTCGCTGCTGCAATCATCTCGGTTGCATAATCCGCCGCGGCGCTTCGACCGCGAATGTCGTCGGCGCGAATCAGTGTGGCGTCACCGATTTCCATGAGCGGAAAGGTGCGACGAGACGCCTCGAGGAAGACATCGACCGCTTCGTCATGTTGTCCGGCGGCACTCAGCGCCATTCCGTAGGTCCAACCGACCCAAGGTTGATCGCGACCGAGGCGAAAGGCGGTTTGAGCATCCTGCAGGCTCCATTTCAAGAGCTCGGCGGCTCGCTCATTGCGAACTTCTTCCGTTAGCCGGGCGTCCGACTTCATCCGTTCCCACTGAAAACGAAACAGAGACGATCGATCCGCAAACGCAAAGCACGATTCCGGATTGATGGCGATACAGCGTCCCATCGTTTGCACGGCGGGCTGATAGCTCTCCCAGGTCGGCTCTGGTTCTTGCTCGGCAATGAAGTACTGCATCTGCCCGAGGGCAATCTGGGTCCAATAATGATCGGGGCGAAGCGAGGCCGAGCGTTGAAACAGGTCGCGACCGGCGGTCGTCGCATCCTTTCCGTCGTAGTCCCGAAAGACGACTCGAAACGAGGGATCCATCGCCGAGATCATGCAGAGCACGCCGAGTTTCTGCGCATCGGCCGCATTGCGAGGCGTACCGAGTTCTTCGCCCTTGATCCGACGCCCCTCGCCTAATCGATAGGAAGCAATGCCTCGATACCACCGAGCCGCCTCCGATTGACGAAAGAGATCGATGCGATCGGAGACGACGATCGCCGCATCGGCCTCTCGTTTCCCAGCACCGCCTCCCATGCGTCGCAGCGCGGTGAGCAGCCGCCTTGTGGAACTCGCACTCGTGCTGCCAAACAGCCGAGTCCCAATCGTCTTGACCAGCATGCCATCGAGCATCAGCCATTGTTGGTAGACGTCCCAGCACAACTTGTCTTTCTGTTGCGGTGACAAGTCTTCCGCTGGAAGCCTCGCCCACCAATCGGTCGTGTCCCAGACTCCGATCGCCTGCAGGCTGTTGGTTGACGCCACGATTCCCTGTGTGTCGCGGCTGCTCACGTTGTATTGTTCGGACAACTCGGCGTGCCGGTAGAACGCAGCGATTTTCTCGAGACGGTCGACCCTGGCGTCAATCTGCTCTCGCTGTGCGGCGAGGCTCGGTTCATCCCGGATCGCCTCGGATGCGTTCCGAAGAATGCTGAGTGCCGCAGAAAACCTGTCGGCCCGGATTTCCCGGAGCGACAGATCCAGCGCGCTCTGTGCCGATTCTCGCATCTCGTTGATACGTTGCTGCCGACTGGCGATCAGTTGGACTTCCTTGATATTCCGCTCCTGCTCCACTTTGAACTGAATCGATCGTTGGTAACTCCAAAGCATCGATCCAATCACCGAACCGACGGTCAGCAACACGGCCGCGACAGCACCACTCATCGCCAGGGTGCGGTGTCGTCGAATCCAACGTCCCATGCGGACCGAGATCGGATCGCGATAGACCGACACAGGCTGGTCTGCAAGCCAACGCTCGATCTCTGCGGACAACTCCGCGGCCGAGCGGTAACGGTCCGAGGCATCGGTCGCCATGGCCTTCAAGCAGATTGCCTCCAACGCTCGCGGAACATCGGGATCGACGTCGCGTGGGCGGGTCAGAATTCCCCGTTTCACCCGGTCAATCAGCTTGGATACGGATTCTTCCTCATGCGGTGGCACGCCGGTAAGCATCTGATACAAGGTGGCGCCCAGCAGATAGACGTCCGTTCGAATCCCAATCGATTCCAGATCCCCGGCGGCCTGCTCCGGACTCATGTATTGAGGTGTTCCCACGGTTCCGCCGATCTGAGTTCGGCTCGACCCGCTATCCTTCGAATTCTGCGCCACGAATCCCGCAGTCATCGATTCACTGAAGGGGGCGTCGAGTAATTTGGCCAGGCCCCAATCGACCACCAACGTTTCGCCATACGGCCCAACCATGATGTTGGACGGTTTGATGTCGCGGTGAAGAATCTGGCGACTGTGGGCGTATTCGATCGTGTTGCAGACATCGACGAAACGGTTCAGCAGCCCGCGCAACTCCAGCCGCTTGGCCTGTGGGTCACGGTTCTTGGCAGACTCACGAAACTGTGCGATCACCCGCTTGAGCGTCGTGCCTTGAATGAAACGCATCGCATAGAAGGGACGCCCGTCCTCCCAGGTTCCCATCGCATAAACGGGCACGATGCCCGGATGCTCCAGGCGACCGGTAACTTCGGCCTCTTGGATGAAACGCTCCCGTGCTTCGCCGTGCCCCAGCCACTTGGGACGAATCTGCTTGATCGCCACCTCTCGGTCGAGCTGACGATCATGGGCAATCAAGACCTCCCCAAGCCCCCCCTGCTCGTATCGAGACAGAATGCGAAAGCGATTGTTTTCCGGCGCAGGCTCCTTTTTTGACGCGGCATCCTCTGGACTGGGAGGATCCGCGAGCGGGAGATGTGGGGCGAGGGTCGCACCGGCCAGGAAATGCGATTCCAGAAAGTTCGCGTCGTCAGCCGCCGCATCGGCCGCCAGAAACGACTCCACCAGACTCCGCAAATTCGCGTTATCACCGCACTGCTTGTCGACGAACGGAACACGCTGCGCCGAAGGTAGTTCGAGTGCCTCCAGGAAGATCTGCTCGGCCCTTTCCTGCGCGTTGTCTGACAACACACGCTCCTACGCGGTGAAAGGCTGTCAATACTTGCTTGGCCCTACGGTAGGTCCGCATCTCCGATGGTGGAACACTCGCAGCGATGCTCGCGTTCACTCGCGGGTCTGCGGAGAGACTCGCCTACGGTCTTGCCCTGCCAATTCTAACGGACATTCTCGAGTGATGGGTCGGCGTCGCTGTCGCTCCTGGACCCATCCTACGAAGAGTTTTTGCCCCAAAAACGGGCGGCTCCGAAATTTTCTGAAAATCCGTTAAGGGGTTTCGTGAGTTCTTTCGCAGGTTCTCGTGAAGGCAACAACGCCTTGAGAAAAACAAGACCCACTCAACTCGCAAAGGGACCCAACCAATGATCACTCGCATCCTCACCACCGCTTTCGCTGTCGCCGCCCTGTCTCTGGCCGCTGTGGAAGCCGACGCACAAGTCACCGCTTCGAGCTACTCGACCGGGGGCACGGCAATCTCGACCGCCAGCGGTCGGGGCAACACCCGACTCGACGCGACCGCGATCGCAACCGGCGGCGGATACGCTCGAGCCGATATGCGGGGAAGTGGCCGCAACGGCGGCTTCGCATCGGGCAGCAGCACGGCCATCGCCGCCGGTGGCGTCGCCATCAGCAATGGCCGATCCTATGCCAACGGTTGGGGAGCCCGATCGAACGCAAATTCGGCCGCACTCAGCATGGGTGGATACGCTCGCAGCGATAGCACGGCGATTGCCAAAGGTCGCTGGTCAAACGCTCAGTCCAACGCTGCAGCCCTTTCCAGCTATGGTCAATACAGCAACTCACGGGCTCGAGCGGTCGACAATCGTTGGATTCAACAACCGGTCTACTCAACCCAGCCGGTCTACACCTCGCCCGGCTTCCGTTCCAATTCCTTCTTCAGAAAGTAAGGTTCGCTGTTTCGAATCCAGCAACCATCACCAAATAGGCCGTCGCAAGTACCAACTTGTGACGGCCTTTTTTTGTTGATCGGTCGCCATGAGTTTGAAGCGAGCTTGGAAGTCACGTCACTCCGACTCATTCGACGGAGGCGACGGCTTACTTCGGTTGCTCGGCCGCAAGCAGCGCCCTGGATAATGCGTCAGCACGCTTGACCGCGCACTGAGGGTGGATCCCTCCGCGCGAATACGACTTCTTGCCGCAAACGGGACAGGGCTGTCCGTTGCTTTCGGGCAACAGTGGACTCGGTTTCTTATCACTCATGGTTTGTCTCGTCAGTCAGTAGTTCCCGTTTCGACAGGGAGTGCCATTTCCAAACATGGGTTTGGGTATCAATAGCCTCTCGCGGCCCCTGGGGTGCTTCGCACGATGGGTACCCGACACCGTTTTGAGGACACACGATTGTTGAAGATGCACTAGCGATTGGCTTTCGCCTTCTTTTTCGCCTGGTGCGACTCAAGGTCTTTGGCTCGCTGTCGAACGGATCGAAATGGCATTCCGCTACCGCGTTCATATCGCTCGGCGCGGACGAACCAGAAAGCCAAACCACCGGTGTTGTGTGCCGGCGTTTTGGACACGCCCGCAGCTCGGACACCGAGCGACCCCTTTCGGCCCGTCTTCTTCCAACCACGACGCTCCATCACCATCCGCACGAGCACACCGATCGCCTGACGAAATCGAGTGTTTCGACTTGCATGCGCGCCGGCCAAAAAACGGTCGATCTTGCGCTGCGACTCTAGCTCCCGGACGACACCGGCCAACGGGGATCGATCGTGATGGAGTTCCGATTCTTCCATCCGCCGCTGGCGGTCGGGATCATTGAAAAACTCCAAGACCACATCGAATGGCTGCTTGGAGTCGTTCACGACGTCGGCAAACGTGCGTCCTTGATGATCGGCGAGAAAATCGTCTCGCGAAATAGCAGCAAACGCCATGCGGGCTTCTCGAAAAAAGCAGGTCAGGATTGTGCAGATACAAATATTGGCACTCCACATATGGTACGTTGACTGCCCGCCGGAGGCAAGGTTGAAGTCTGGCGATTTCAGCCGACAAGCAGGTTCTCGACTGAAACCTGGACGGCCGAGCCGGCGCCTCAAGCCTCGCGATGCCCCCGATTCTTTGCGGATTCCTGCATCAGTTCCATCTGGATCTCTTGGATCTCCAGCAGACGTTGCCACTGGTGGGTCAGCAGCAGATCAAGCTTGGCGTTCAAGTGTCGGATCTCCAGTTCGGCCTTCAGGTTCACACGAAAATCGTGTTCCGAGCGCAGACGATCCTTCGACTCCTGGCGCTTCTGGCTCATCATGATCACAGGCGCCTGAATCGCGGCGACACAGGAGAGGATCAAGTTGAGCAAAATGAACGGATAGGGATCGAAGGGCCGCGAGAATAGAAGCAGCGAATTGGCTGTGATCCAGATCGCCAGGCAACCGGCAAAGCACATCAAGAACGTCCAGCTTCCGCCAAAGGTGGCAATTTTGTCGGCCATGCGTTCTCCGAACGAGAGGGCCTGCTCGAATTGCTCGTTGACGTTTTCCGAAAGCAATTCTTGTTCTCGCAGGCTCGACACAACCTCCGTTTCCAACTGGGACAACTCGCCCCGTTCGCTGGCTAGCACATGCTCAACGTATTGTGTCCGATAACGATTCAGATCGTCAAAGCAGATGTAACCATCGAAGGACCATTGTGGGTGGTCCTGCACAATGCGATCAATGATCGGCGATCGGACCATTGCCGCCGGCATGGCTTCACCGACAGGGAAATCTTTTTGGCAGACTTGGCATCGAAGCTTTTGAGCTGGACGTCTCGACATGGCAGCACCAGAGTTCAGAATCGACCGGCGTACGAGGCCAGGTCGGCTTGCGAGCCATTTTCCGGCGAGACGCGGGCGATTGGTGAATCGTTGTTCATGAAGTTTGGCCGACGCGTTCGATACCGGTACAAAACGGCGAAGGCTACGGCCGATCCGTCGCGTGGTCATCGGGTACCGGCGGCGATTGTGAGGCAGCTCGCTGACGGAGGGATGCATGGAGCATGAGCCACTGTGCCAGGTGTTCTTGTGAGAGCATGCCGACCAGCTGACTCTGCCGCTCAACCAACAACGTCGGGCAGCCGCCGGCATTCATCTTATCCAGGACCTGGTCCAGGGGTTCGTCGTCATGGACAAGTTGACAATCGCGTCGCATCACCTCGGCAACTCGCTGTGCGCCGTTGCCTGCCGACAAAGCGTGCACGACGTCTTGATGAAGCAGTAATCCGCGGACCGCTCCACCATCCATCACCGGAAAGTCTTTTTGGTGGGAGATGGTCGACATGCGTGCCGCGTCGGCCACAAGATCGTCTTCGCCAAGCGTTTCGAATTGGCGTATCATCGCATCACGCACACGAAACCCTTTGAAAATTGCCCGTATCTCGACCGCCTGGGCTTCGCCTTGGGCGCCGATGTAGACGAAGAAGGCGATGAACAGCAGCACCCAATTGCCGGCAAGGAATCCAACAACGCCGAAGAGTATCGCCATCACCTGACCCACAGTGGCGGCAATGTGGGTCGCCTTGACACGGGACATTTGCGTCGCAAGCAGGGCCCGCAGCACACGACCGCCGTCCATCGGAAAGGCGGGCAACATGTTGAACAATACCAACGCGATGTTCACCCACATCAGTTTGACCAGGAAGGCGCCGCCCACCAAGGTTGTCGCCGTGAATTGATAGGTCTGACCGACGAACAGCAAGATCACAAACAACAATGCCGCGATGACGACGTTGACCGCGGGTCCCGCAACCGCCACCCAAAACTCCTGAATCGGATCCTCAGGGATCCGCTCCAGTCGAGCGACACCGCCAATCGGCAACAGCGTGATGTCGCGGGTTTGGCAACCAAATCGCCGCGCCGTTAGCGCATGCCCCAGTTCATGTAGCACCACGCAGGTGAACAGCGCCAAGATAAATGCGATGGCCGCAAAAATCGCAGCCGCACTTGCGCCCCCCGCCATCTGCGCGAAGGCGATCCAGCCTAAGAGGAGAAAGAAGGTCCAGTGCACGTACACACCAATGCCGGCGACCCGGGCCAGTTTGAACGACCATCTCATCTTGCCATCTCATGTTTTGGTAGGGAGGCTACAAAGTCTGACTTTTTCGCTTGCTTTATCGCAAGGCCCGCGAGTGTCATACTTTGCTTACTGTCATAATTGGACTCGAGCCGCCCTCTTCTGCATGCCAAAGTCGTGGTATTCTCGATTCCTACGTCCATTGTCTGATTCTTTGATTCACCAGTGCCACGGTTGGACGAAGGCGACTATAGCCCATGCTGAAAGACTCGATTGGCGAACGAAAGCAACTGATCATTGCGATCCTGGCGATTGTCGCAATCGCAGTTCATCTGTTGCTCTGGACGCAGACCAGCGCGTCCCCGCATGTCGTCAATTTACCGTTGTACGTTGCCCTTGTGCTCGGTGGCGTCCCATTGGTTTGGGAGTTGTTGCTCAAGGTCATGCGCCGCGAGTTTGGCTCCGACCTGTTGGCGGGGATCTCGATCGTAACCGCGGTGATTCTCGGCGAATACCTTGCTGGCACGCTGGTTGTTCTGATGCTGTCCGGAGGGGAAGCATTGGAAGCGTATGCGGTCCGAAGCGCCTCCTCGGTCCTGGAAGCGCTGGCCAAACGCATGCCGTCGATCGCGCATCGCAAGACCGATTCACAACTCGAAGACGTCGCGCTCGACCGGATCGAAATCGGTGACGTCTTGCTGGTGTTTCCGCACGAAATCTGTCCCATCGACGGAACGGTCCTGGAGGGACATGGAGTGATGGACGAATCGTACCTGACGGGCGAGCCCTACATGATGTCCAAGACACCGGGCGTCACGGTTCTCTCAGGTGCGATCAATGGCGAATCGGCGCTGACCATCCGTGCGGACCGACTTGCCGTCGATTCCCGTTACGCCCAAATCATGCGGGTGATGCAGGGCTCACAACAACATCGTCCCCATATCCGGCGGCTGGGGGACCAACTTGGCGCGGTCTACACTCCGATCGCGGTCGCCATTGCCGTTGTTGCTTGGGTCCTCAGCGGTGAGGCTGTGCGATTCCTGGCCGTGCTCGTCGTCGCCACGCCTTGTCCACTGTTGATTGCGATCCCCGTCGCCATCATCGGCGCCATTTCACTGGCCGCGCGACGCGCGATCGTGATCCGCGATCCAACCGTGCTGGAAAAGATTGACGGCTGTCGTACCTTCATTTTCGACAAGACCGGGACGCTCACGTATGGCCAGCCTCAGTTGATCGAGCAGAATTGTGCCGATGGATTCGATCCCAACGAGGTGCTTTCGTTGGTGGCGAGCATTGAACGCTATTCGAAGCATCCCCTTGCGGAAGCCGTGACCGCTGCGGCGCAGGAAAAGGGATTGGCCACTCATCAGGCGACTGAAATCAGTGAAAAGCCGGGGCAGGGACTTCGTGGATGCGCCGCCGGCAAGACAATCCGGGTGACCAGCCGCAAAGCATTTGGCGCAGAAAATTTAGACGCAGCCTCCATCTTGCCGCCCCAGGCCGGTGGGCTCGAGTGTGTGATCCTAATCGGCGACCGTTATGCGGCGACTTACCGTTTTCGCGATACACCCCGGCGCGAAGGTGCGTCATTCATACAACATCTTTCGCCTCGACATGGCGTCAAACGCGTGATGCTGCTGTCGGGCGACCGCGAGTCCGAAGTGCGTTACCTGGCAGACCTGGTGGGCGTGGGTGAGGTTCTAGCGGAGAAAAGCCCGGAAGAGAAACTGGAGATCGTACGAAAGGAAACGGCCGCGGCGGATACGCTTTTTGTCGGCGATGGGATCAACGATGCTCCCGCATTGATGGCTGCCACGGTCGGCCTTGCCTTTGGTCAGAATAGCGATGTGACGACCGAAGCGGCCGGTGCGGTCGTGATGGATTCATCACTCGAGAAAGTCGACGAGTTGATGCACATCAGCCGTCGCATGCGAAAGATCGCGTTGCAGAGCGCCGTGGGCGGCATGGCGCTCAGCGTGATCGCGATGATCGTGGCCGCATTCGGATACCTTCCTCCCGTGGCTGGTGCCGTCACTCAAGAGGTGATCGATGTGTTCGCGGTGGCCAACGCGTTACGCGTCGCGATTCCACCTCGCTCCTTGAAAGATTTCTGATACGCGTCGTACCCACTCGGCCCCGAATCAAAAGGTTGTGCCTTGATCAGACTGCTACTTCTAAGCACTGTTTTGCTGACGAGTTCGTCGCTGCTGCGAGCGGATGCTACCAACTACAACGTGCTGTTCATCATTTCTGACGATTTGACGGCGACCGCTTTATCCTGTTACGGCAACTCCGTTTGCCAGACCCCGAACATCGACGCCCTGGCGGCTCGCGGCACTCGGTTCACTCGTGCCTATTGCCAAGGCACCTACTGTGGGCCGTCGCGAGCGTCGTTCATGTCGGGTTACTACCCGCACGCGACGGGCGTCTTGGGCTACACGAATCCTCGTCCGCAAATCGGCGATCGTCCGACCTGGTCGGAGCACTTCAAGAATCACGGTTACTATGCCGCTCGCGTCAGCAAGATCTTTCACATGGGTGTGCCAGGAGGCATTGAGATCGGTGGCGACGGACGAGACCACAACGGTGGAAATGGAGCTGATGACGAACGTTCTTGGACGGAACGATTCAACAGTCCGGGCCCCGAATGGAAGGCGGCTGGAGATGGCGAAACGCTCGAGAACAATCCAGATGGTAAGAAGCCGGTCGTCGGTGGCAACACGTTCGTCGTGGTCGAGGCCGACGGAGACGACGAGGTCCACTCCGATGGCAAGACAGCCGCAAAGCGGTCGAACTGATTCATGAGCATCGCGATCAACCGTTTTGGCTCGGCGTTGGTTTTGTTCGCCCGCATGTTCCCTTCGTGGCGCCGCGCAAGTACTTCGCGCCATTTCTTCCGTATTCGAGCGATGAGTTTGCCGGAGAAGAGTCGCCGGCGACTGGGACGATATCCCCAAAGCGGGAATCAACTACAAGACCAGTGAAAACATGAAGATGGACATCCGCCGCCAAAAAAAAGCGATGGGCGGCTACTACGCGGCCGTCGCCTTCATGGATGCACAAGTCGGTAAGGTTCTCACTGCACTCAAAGAAAGCGGCTTGGAAGATCGAACGATCGTGATCTTTACGAGCGATCACGGCTATCATCTCGGCGAACACGACTTCTGGGCGAAGGTCTCGCTTCGCGATGAATCGGCGGGCGTGCCGCTGATTATCTCGGTTCCAGGCAAGGCACCGGCCGTCTGTGACAGCCTGGTCGAGTTGCTCGATCTCTATCCAACCGTCTCCAAACTCTGTGGTCTTGAGCCTCCCCAGCACCTGCAGGGAAAGGACATCAGTCCCTTGTTGGACGATCCGACGCAAACGGTCCGCAAGGCAGCGTTCAGCGTGGCACCGATGCGGAAAGGCTTTCTGCTGCGAGAGGATCGATGGGCTTACATTCAATACAATGAGGATGCGAGCGGAGGTATCGAGCTGTTTGATATGGATCGTGATCCCAAGCAGTACACGAATCTTGCCGATTCCACCGAGCATCAATCCATTGTGAAGCGAATGCGTACGAGCATGACTGGCAAACTAGCCGAAGTCCGTGACAACGATCTTTGAAGTTCAACTACCAGGGAGAATAGCAATGCCAGCGATCACGGGAATGAAAGCCGGTGGTTACTACGATGAACACTCGGCTACGCAGCGAGCTGCCTTCGAAACTTTTCTGCCCTGGCTTGAGGAAGCCATCGAGGGCTCGGCAGCGTCGAACAACAACGATGGCCCTTACACGATTTTGGATATTGGTTCGTCTGAAGGGGGCAACGCCGTCTTCGCAATGAAACGACTGATCGACAGCGTGCGCAAAGTGTCAGATCCACCCATCGCGGTTTTCTTAAGTGATCTTCCCACGAATGACTTCAACCAGATGTTCGCCAACTTGTTTCCAGGCGGAAACGCTGCTCTCACGAGAGATCGTGTTTTTCCAGGCGCGATCGCAGGCTCCGCATTCGATCGCCTGGTCCCTTCACAAAGCCTTGCCGTTGCAACAACGTTCAACGCGGTCGGCTATCTCGAAACGAAGCCCGCCGACCGGTTGCCAAATTTCATCATGCCGATGAAGCCAAGTCCTCGGGCTTCCCGAGAAGGGGTCGGGGTGACTGAGAGCGAGCGCGAACCGTTTCGGCTTCAAGCCGCGAACGATCTCCAACGATTCTATTCGGCTCGTGCCGATGAGATCGCCAGCGGCGGGCACCTTCTCGTGCAAGTGTTCGGCAGAAATGCAGAGATTGCGACCTGCTATGGGATCTACGATGGACTCAGCGATGCGATCTTGGATTTTGTGGAGGAGGGAAAGCTCTCTCGGGAATTCTATGAGGACTTCGTCATTCCCATCTACTTTCGAAGCATCGAAGAATTGGTTGCGCCCATTGAACAAGACGACCAGCTCTCACGCTCGTTTCGCATCGTCAAGGCTGAGCACCGCGAAATTCCCGTTCCTTTCAATACCGCCCTGGCAGAAACTGGTGACGAAGCGACATGGGCTCGCGAATTCACCGGGTTCATGCGAGCCTTTACCGAACCGATGGTCGCTTCCGCGTTGGGCGACGAACCTCGAAAAAACGAGATCATTGACTCAATCTATCAGCGGGTCGAAGCACGATACCTTGCGGATCCCGCTCGCTACGAATTCCATTTCATTTCCATCGCCGCGCTGATGACGCGTCTTTAGCTACGCAAACTGAGCGGTTTTCGCGACCACGATCAGGCTGTGGAGATCTCGATCGTAACCCGAAAAGCGTGAGTTTTGAAGTTGCGCTTTTGGCTGCCGCACGAGGATTTTCATAACCCGACGCGTAAGCGAGTCGATGTCAATATCGATATTTCCTCGCTTACGCGTCGGGTTATGAAAAGAGCGCAACTTCAAAAAGCGTGAGCGAGGCTCGTTGCGTCACTCATTTCCTCGCTTACGTCTTCGGGTTACGTTTGGCCGCAAAGTGGTGCTGTCCAGCTGGCACGAGAAGTCCAAGGCGCGGATTGCCTGTTGAAACTCGTCTTCATTCGTGTCGCTTCGTGCAATTCGTGGCCCGCTACTGTGCGCTACTTCACTTCCCAGATCCGCAAGTCGTCGATCGAGAGTGAATCCCCCTTCATGACGAAACGGTAGTTGGGTTTCTCAGTATCGAGCGTTGAGTGAGAGGCCTCGACGGTCAAGCCGTTGTCGGTTTGAGCCGCGACCGTATCGCCGTTCATCTCGATCAGAATCGTGTACCACTTGCCCTGCTCGAACTCGCTCTTGGCAGTCGCCAGCACCGCGGGCTTGGATGCGGGGTCGTTCTTGTCCTTGTCAAGGTTGACCGACAAACCGCTGGGAGTCACCACCACCCGAAACAGATGCCCTTTGGCATGGTTCAGGCTGAAGTTGAAACCGGAAGTCGAACCGTCCAATTTGAAGGAGAAACGAACGGCTGAGTTGTGGTTCTTCTTCTGGTAGTTCAGCACCGCCGCATGTTTGTCGGCGGCCAGTTCTTTGCCGAACAAAACGCCATCCACCACTTTCCATTCGCCTTTCACCGCCGCAGCGGTATCGGAGAGTGGTTGATCGAAGTTTTCAGTGATCGTGGCTGACCCGAGTGAATGCAGTTTTGGCTCGATCGTCGTATTCTTTTCAGCTTGCGCCGTAGGGCAAAAGCCGAGGGAAACCAACAGGGCAAGACAGGACTTTTGAAACATGATTGATTCCATGGAAGGTGAAAAAGGGCGTGGTGACGGTAGCAAGTATCTGTGAGCTGATAGACGCTCACTTCTTGTTCTGATTCTGATTCTTCTTGCTTCGCTTCGACGAAGCCTTCTTCTTGGCCGCAGATTGCTTGGGAGCGTCGCTCGCCAAGAAGGCTTGATCCAATTCTTCTGGCCGAGCCTCGGCAAATTGATCGAGAACGGACTGCAGCGCCGCTGCTGCACTGGCTGCGTCACCGGCAAGTTGATCCACTTGGAGCGGATTCTTTTCGTCCCAATCGGCCGCTAAATCGAAGAACTCGCCAGTGCGATAGAGCTTGTAGTGATGATCGAACACGCACTCTTTGATGGTCAAATCAGCACGTTGCCGCGGCGAATACCACGAGTACAACCATGGTCGCGGGTTGCCGGTTTCACCCTTCAACTGCGGAAGAAAGCTCACACCATCCACGTCTGCCGGCACTTGAATTCCGGCAGCCTGGCAGATCGTCGGCAGAAAGTCCGTGCTGCTGATCAGATCGCTGCTGACGCTCGCGGACTTGATCTGAGCTGGCCAATTGACAACGCAAGGAACATGCGATCCGCGGTGCGTGGTGCGGCCCTTGCCTCCCTGAAAGTCGGAGCCCTGAAAGCGGCTGATGACTGAACTGAGCGTTCCGTTATCGCCGAGAAAGACGATCAATGTGTTGTCTCGAACTTTCGCTTCCTCGAGTCTGCTGACGACTCGACCCACCATTTTGTCCATCCATGCCGTCATCTCGGCGAAGTGCCGAAGATCGCGCAGTTCAGCTTCCGTCTTGGTGGTTGGATCCCAGTCGGGGCTGTCCGGCGTCGGTTGAAACGGATCATGCGTCAGGATCATCGGATAGTAAAGAAAGAACGGCTCGTCACGGTGGCGTGAAATGAAATCGAGCGCAAAATCGTTGACCAGAGTGGGACCGTACTCGCCCGAGTCAAAATCCTTTTCCACACCGTTGTATTCCAAGCCCGGATTCGCATACCTGGGAGGTCGACGAGTTTGCTGCCACAAGCAAGACTCTTCAAAGCCAAAGTGCTGAGGTGAATCGGCTTCACGCCCCAGTTGCCATTTGCCGCAGATGCCGGTTCGATAGCCTGCGTTGCGGAACAGATGCCCGAACGTGGTTTCCGTTCGCACAAGCGTGCCAAACTTCAGATAATTGCGAATGTTGTACTTGCCCGTCATCAGCTGAACACGCGTCGGTGTGCACAGTGGCTGGACATGACAATTCTCGAAACGGATTCCAGTCGCTGCTAACTGGTCGACGTTTGGCGTTTGGTAAGACTCGCCGCCGTTGGCGGTGACGCATTCGTATCCAAAGTCGTCGACCATGATGAGCACCACATTCGGCCGATTCGATTCAGCGGCGAGCAGAGTGGGCACGGCATCAAGGCAGATCGCCCCGAATGCGAGGGACAAGCGAATGGCGAGGGACAGCGTCGTTAAGAATTTCATGCTGGTCAGTGCGGCAGGGGCGGAGAGGGGGAGGATGCGACCTCCCTAGTATGGACGGTTGCGTTACCAAACGGCAATCGAAGTGGCGGCTGCTCGTTTTGGCGGCACCCCCAGCAGAGGGAAGCCGTGGACGAACCGGTGATTTGGGTTGATAACGGAGCGAATCGGCGCGTTGACGGGTTTTGATACCTCGGATGCTTGGGGCGAAGTGCTCTCGGCACGAAACGTGCCCATCTGCTCTAGTGCATCGCCAAATCTAAAAATGGGCGACGTCGATCGGCGAAAAGGGGTCAGACACCAAAGATGCGAAGCACCCCTCGGGCCGTTCCGATTTTTGGTGTCTGACCCCTTCTCGCCATCAGCCCTTCAACAAAATGCTGACGCTGCACTAGTTTCCGCCTTTCCGCTTGATCTCTCCCTTCGCCGCAGGCCAATTGCTCATCATGGAGAATGAATCTCCGTACTATCGACACACAAAAATCATCGTCACCTTGGGGCCGGCAACCGAGTCGGCCGAGCAAATCGCGCGGCTGATTGAGGCGGGCGTGGACGTGATCCGCTTGAACATGGCGCATGGCACGCCCGATTGGGTCGGCGAAGTGGTTGGAAGGATTCGTCAGTCCTCGCTGGAGTTAGAGCGTCACGTGGCGGTGATGATGGATGTCAAAGGTCCCGAGATTCGCACGGGCCCGGTCTCCTCGCCGCTTTCCTTGCAGACAGGCAACGTGCTGGAGTTCCACTCGAAGTCCTCGCCGGGTTTCCAGGACGACGGCCAGGTTGACAGCAGTGGTGTTGCGCACGTCTCGGTGAACTACCCCGATTTGGCCAGCGACGTGGAGGTCGGCACCACCGTCTTAGTCGATAGCGGCTTGTTGCGGATGAAGGTGATCGAGAAGGACTCCGATTGCGTTCGCTGCGAGGTCCTGACACCGGGAATCTTGGGATCACGTCGGCATATCAACTTGCCTGGCGTCGAGGTGAATCTCCCCTCGCTCACCAAGAAGGACAAACTCGACTTGCAGGCGGGTGTGGCGGCAGGAATCGATTTTGCGGCCTTGTCATTTGTTCGTCGCGGCAAAGATGTGCGCACGCTTCGCAAGTACCTGGACGAGCTTGGATCGAAGGCTCGGATCGTTGCCAAGATTGAAGAACATTCCGGGATCCGGAACATGGACGAGATCATTCGAGCGGCCGATGCGGTGATGGTGGCGCGGGGAGACCTGGGAATCGAGATCGACTACCACAAGCTGCCACTGTTGCAGACCAAGCTCGTGCAAGCCTGTCAGGCGGAAGGCAAGCCGGTGATCATCGCGACTCACTTGTTGGAGTCGATGATTCATTCGCCGATGCCAACGCGTGCGGAGATCTCGGACGTTTCCAATGCGGTCCGTGAGCGGGCCGATGCCGTCATGCTTTCGGGTGAGACGACGACGGGCGAGTATCCGCTGGAATCGGTCGACGTGCTCAAACACATCATTGAGAGCATCGAGCCGACGGTGGACGGATCCTTGAATACGATCATGAAGTTGCGCGAACCCAAGGCGAAAATGCTGCGGTCCGCCGCGGTGTTGGCCCAGGAATTGAGTGAGTCGGGGATCATCGTGTTCACGCGAAGCGGTTTTCTGGCGTACGTGCTGGGTGCTTTACGTGCACGCGGCGTCCCCATTTACGCTTTCACCGATGTGGAAACGACGTTTCGTCAACTGCTGTTGCCATGGGGCGTCGAGCCGTTCTTGATGGATTTCTCGGACGACCCCGAGCAAACCATTCGTCAAGCGAAGAAGCGTCTGAAAGACAAAGGCTGGTGTCAGCCCGGCGACTGGCTCATCGTGATCACCAACGTGCTGGCAGGCGAAAAGGTGATTGACTCGATGCAGTTGCGGCAGGTTGATTAGGTAAATGGTCGAAAGTCGACGGTAGCAACATGCAGCAAGATTCGGCGCCGCCCAAACAAACTGCTTCCACGCCAATACGTAAGATCATTACCGGTATTGTTCTGTTCCTGTTCGTCTGCGTGACGGCAGTGATCGGCTATGTCGGAGCGGGATGGTCGATCGACGACGCGATCTACATGGTGATCATCACCATCTTTGGCGTCGGCTACGGCGAGGTCCAACCGATCCAATCGCCGGCCCTGCGACTGCTGACGATCACGGTGATCATCGCCGGCTATGGCGCCCTGATCTACACGGTGGGCGGATGTGTACAGATGCTGATTGATGGTGAACTCAACCGAGCCTTGGGAGTCCGACGCATGACAAAGGGAATCGAACAACTCCGCAACCACACGATCGTTTGCGGAATTGGCCGACTGGGATCGATTCTGGCCCGAGAGCTCCATCAGGCTGGGAAACCGTTTGTCGCCATCGACTCCGACAGGGATCGCTTGCAGGACGCCGAAGAACGCGGCTACCTGGTCATCCATGGGGATGCGACCGACGAACATATTTTGCAACAAGCTGGCATTCGATACGCCTCGACCGTCGCCACGGTGCTTTCGCAAGATGCGACCAATGTCTTCGTGACCGTCACCGCTCGCGGGATGAATCCGGACGTGATGATCATTGCACGCGGAGAAAACCCAAAGACGGAGAAGAAGCTGCTCGGTTGCGGGGCCAACCGCGTCGTCCTTCCCACCGCGATCGGCGCGAAGAAGCTCGCCCAGCTGATCACCCGGCCGACAGCTGAGAACATGCTTGAGCAGATCCAGGACCAAAGCAGCATGATCGACGACCTACGCCAAATCGGCCTGGAGTTTGATGAGTTACAGGTGCAGCCCAACTCCGTGCTGGTCGACCATGCGATTAGCGAAATCGAGATCCGCAGCAATCACGGATTCTTGATCGTGGGGATTCGCCATGCCGATGGAGCCAACAAGATCCATCCCGATCCGCGCACCAAGCTTGCTGCCGGCGACGTCGTCGTCGTGCTCGGCCACAAAGACGACATCCCCGAGTTGGCCAGTCGGTTCTCCGCCAAACGCACCAAGATGACCTACCGCGGCGCGACGATCGAACATTGACCAACGGTGCGAAGCAATTGATCGGGCATTCGCGAGATCGGCGCAGCGTCGAAAGCAGTTTTCGAACCTGATTCCTGCTGCCTGCGTCTCGCATCGGCGACTGGTTGGCAGAATGATGTCGGGCAGAATGATAAGATAAGGGCGGCTTGCCATCCAAGAAAAGCATTTCGCCCACTGCCACCATCATTCTGCCCACCCTGCCCACTGCCCACTGCCCACTGCCCACTGCCCATCTGCCCACTGCCCACCATGTACCCAATCAATCGCCGAGCGTTCGGTTCCCGTGTCGTCGCTTCTACGGTCGGGATGCTCGCCGCGGCATCGGCTTCGTCGAAGCTTCTTGCCGCGCCGGCAAAGACGTGGCGTGTCGCCGTCATCGGCCATACGGGGCGCGGTAACTATGGACATGGACTCGACGTGATGTGGCGGAAGATTCCCTCTGCGGAAGTCGTTGCCATCGCGGACGCCAATGAGGCTGGTCTGGCCGCCGCGCAAAAACGTCTGCCGAACGCGAAAGGTTTTTCGGACTACACGATGATGTTGAATACGGTGCGTCCCGAAATCGTTGCCGTCGCGCCGCGTTACGTGGATCAGCATCACGCGATGTGCATGGCGGCCATCGCTGCCGGAGCACGCGGCATCTATGTCGAGAAACCGTTCTGCCAATCGCCGCGCGAGGCGGATGAGATTGTGGCGGCATGCGAAACCAAGAACGTGAAGCTAGCGGTCGCGCACCGCAATCGCTACCACGGGGCATTGCCTATCATCAAGCAACTGCTGGCCAATGGAGAAATCGGACCGTTATTGGAAATCCGCTCTCGAGGGAAAGAGGATCACCGGGGCGGCTCACAGGATCTTTGGGTACTGGGCTGCCATCTGGTGAACTTGGCCGAGTATTTCGCAGGCCCGGCGATCGCATGCAGCGGTATGCTGTACCAGGATGGTCGGCCCTGCACTTCCGACGATCTCCGCGTTGGCGATGAGGGCATTGGCACAATCGCGGGCAATGAGGTGCATGCCCGATTCGAAATGACGAGCGGCACGCCACTGTTTTTTGACTCGATTCAGAATCATGGAAACACGGATGCCGGATTCGGGCTGCAGCTGATCGGGACCGAGGGAATCGTCGATCTCCGCATTGACCGCGAGCCACTGGCGCACTTCCAACGTGGCAATCCACACAATCCATGGCTGCCGGATCGTCGTTGGTTGCCAATCACCACTGCCGGTATCGATCAGCCTGAACCAATCGCCAATCTGTCTACTCAGATCGCGAGTCACCAGGCGGCCGGAGAGGATTTGATCGCGTCGATCGAACAAGATCGTCCGCCGCTGTGTGATGCTGCGGCCGGCCGGAGCACGATCGAGATGATCTGCGCCGTCTTCGCATCACACCTGCGAGGTGGTCAGCGAGTCGAGATACCGCTGACACAGCGCGAGCATCCGCTTGCTAGTATCCGTTAGGCCTTTGACGTGCTTAGCCATCCGAACTCGCTTCGCCGGCGACAGGCAGATCGGGTAGGTCGTGAACCTTCGGTTTGCGTTGGCGTCGCGTTTTCTTCGGGATCAGCTCTCGCATCAATTCGAGTTTGCCGAAGCACAACAGTCGATCACCGGCTTCGAGCGTACGATCGGATCGGGGGTTCGGAATCACGGTGGTTCCCCGATACAGTGTCAGCGCGTTGATGTCCCGTTCACGCAGCCCGGATGACTGAATCTTCTTGCCGACAAACTCCGATCCTTCCGGTATGTGGATCTCCGTGACTCCGTAGCCTCGGCTGACCGTCAGTCGCTGCCGCACATCGATTTCGGGAAAGTCAACTTGAGCGGCAATGTAATCGATGATGGACCCGGCGATGTCCAGTTGTGTGCAATGCTCGATGCCCTCAAGCCCCGGCGACGAATTCACTTCCATGATCTGCGGGCCATCGTTCCCCTCCAACATGTCGACGCCGGCGACGCGCAGCCCCATGATTTGAGTCGTGCGAACCGCCGCATCGCGGTACTCTTCCGTCAATTCAACTCTTTCCGTCACACCGCCACGATGAACGTTGCTGCGGAACTCCTGTCCCTGGGCGACACGTCGCATCGCCCCGACCACCTGGTCACCCACCACGAACGCGCGAATGTCTTTGCCCTTGCTCTCCTTCACAAATTTCTGAATGAGTACGTTCTGTTTCTGGCTCTGCAGGAGTTCTACCATGGCTTCGGCGGACTTGACCGATTCCGCCAACAGCACGCCGATGCCCTGGGTTCCCTCAAGCAATTTGATGATCACCGGGGCTCCCCCCACACGTTCGATCGCCGGCAACACGTCTTGCTTGTCACGAACAAACGTTGTTTCGGGGATGCCGACCTGGTGTCGGCTGAGGATTTGCAGGCTACGAAGTTTGTCTCGAGAGTTGGAAATGCCGGCGGAGGAATTGGTGGTGAACACATCCATTTGTTCGAACTGCCGAACCACCGCGGTACCGAACTGCGTGATCGACGCGCCGATTCGCGGAAGCACGGCGTCGTAGTGGGACAGGTGCTTGCCGCGAAAAAACAGGTCGGGGTCGGCCTGCTTCAAATCAATGGCAAACTTGAGCGTGTCGAGCACTTTGACTTTGTGCCCACGTTGGATCGCGGCCTCACGCAGTCGGCGGGTGCTGTAGCAGCGTGTGCTACGGGACAGAATTCCGAGTTTCATTCTACGCGGGCCTTGTATGGGAGAAAATTTGGTGAATGCGAACGGTTCAAGAGCATGGCAATGTACGTGGCACGTAACGAGGGGGGCATACGCAAGTGCAGCGGATCCGGCCCTTACGCCAAAAAAAAGACGAGCATTCCCGCCGCAGTACGGTACATGTACGTCCACAACAGTGGAGAGCAGCAACCGTCATGCGATCACAGACCTTCACTACCGAGATAACTTGCGAGCGTTGCCTGCCACCCGGGTAACGAAATTTGCCGAAGTAGGCTTCGATTGACTGGCTCGCGCAGCGTGCTTTCGCTCGTCAATGCAAACGCGTAGTTCTGTGGCTCAAAGGTGATTGGTAGCACGTAGATGTCACTCGTCATTTGCTGAAACACCTGGTAGCGAAGTATCGGAGCATCGTACACCACCGCATCACACCGTCCATCTGCCAGACTACCGAGTGCCGAAACGACGTCCTCGTATGATTCGAATCGGATATGTCTTGCCCGTAAGTAATCTGCAGAGGTGGCCCCGGCAACCGTCGCGACTTTCACGCGAGACAGGTCCGACGGCCCGGCAATGCGAGATCGCAGTTGATTGACGGTCAGCGCCGACGTGACCGCGGCCGTAAAACTAGCGATGATGAAGAGGCCCGAGAACATCCAAATCAATCCGATCAGGCGTCCCGGCAAAGATCTGGGAACCTTGTCGCCATACCCTACTGTGGTCAGCGTGACGGCTGCCCACCAAAGACCTGCGCCGATACCTTTGACGACGTTCTTGTTGAAGTCCCCACCTTCCTGCTTCCTTTCAAAGAAATAGACACCGATAGCGCTGATTAGCATCGCAGCCATCAATCCGAGCAAGATGCGGAGGAACGTGGGGGAGAGGACCGCTTCGACGATCCCTGCCCAGCCGGACCGTCGCTGCTTCGAACCCACGGCGATGCCAAGCCCCGAGCTATAGTACGAATGGGAAAAATCCATCCGCTTCTCCCGCTCGTGGTTCACGGTGATCGCCGCAGCCGCAATCTGCACGTCGCCCTTTTCCACCTCGTCCAGCATTTCATCCAAGGAATATGCTTCAAAGTGAAGTTGAATTTCGTGACCCGATTCTGCCTCCAAGTCAGCTTTGATTTCACGTAGCAATTCGATGCTGATGCCTTCCCATTGACCGTCGTCGTTCCGCAAGGCAAACGGTGGCACTTCACGAGTGGCGACCACGATCTGTTCGGGGATCTCGTTGCTGGCCGATTTTGGAATTGTCCCGCCAAGTTTCTCGACTTCCTGGGCAGTCAGACTGGCACATCCCAGGAATAGTCCAATCCCCAGCAACAGCGGCAAGGGCTGGATGTCAATCCGATGACTCATCATGTAACTTCTCCGAAGTAACCGCGTTGTGCCTCACGGCAAGTGTCGGTGGCGCAGTCCCTGTCAGCTAGATTGACGTCCACCGTGCGTCCTTCAGCCAATTCATTTCAATGGGCTGGTGTCGTCCAGGCTGAATGGCTGTGATCGGTCTTGTGCGACAGCTTGTTTTGCCAGATGTTTACCCAGATTTCGCAGCATGATGTTGCCGAGTCGTGGCAAACGCCGAGAAAGCTTTCCAAACTCCTTGCGACCCAAGACGACAATGCGGGATGGTTGGATCGCAACCAGCGATGCACGTGATTTTGCAACCGTTAGCAGCGACGCTTCCCCAAAGTAGTCACCGGGACCGAGCTCCGCCTCCACCACATCGTCGTCGATGACTCGAAAATTCCCTTCCAAGATCAAGTAAAGACCCTTCAGATCATCACCGACCGCGAGAAGCTCCTTGCCCGCGGCACAATGAATCGTATCCGTTGCTTCAAGGACGTGCATCAGCCGTCGCACCGACAGCTTTTCAAACAAGAACATTTTCCGCAAGCAACCAAGCTTGTGTGGGACGTCCACCGCGGGTTGTTCGCTTGCCTCTCCCTGCACTTCTAGCACGATGGCGGTGATGTTGTCTGCCCCCCCGGACTCCTTGGCAAAGTCAACCAACTGTTCCGGCCGTTCGACGATTTCGGGATGGGACATGAATTGCCCGACATGCGAACAATCCACAAAGTAGTTGCTCAGCCCATCGGAGCAGAGCAACAATCGGTCTCCTGGAATCAAGTCGAATAGCAGTGTGTCGACATTCACGGACTCGTGGGGGCCGATGCTGCGAGTCAGGACATGTTGATAACGACTCGCATTCGCTTGCTCCTTGGTGAATTGCCCCGCCAGAAACAGCTCATTAGCAAGCGTGTGATCGGAGCTGAGTTGATGAACTTCCGATTGACGCATCAAGTACAGGCGAGAATCGCCGACATGCGCCATGATGGCTTTGCCTTGGACGACCACGAGCATCGTCATGGTGGTACCCATCCCGGCATAACCCAAGTTGGAAGCTGCCAGTTGATAGAGTTCCTGGCTGGCGTTTTGGACCGCCTCTTCCACAATCTTCAAGACCCGAAAGAAACCGTCGGGCGAATCGCTAGCCGACTCAATGATATTTCGATGGTCAGCAAGGTGATCAGCGGCAAACTCGATCGCTCGTTCGGCCGCGATTTCGCCGGCAGCGTGGCCGCCCATTCCGTCGCATACGACATACAAGCCAAGACTCTCGTCGATCAAGTACTGATCTTCGTTACCGTCGCGTTGCAATCCCTTATCGCTGATCGCCGTCGCGAATGTCTTCATTAGGTCAACTCTCGTTTAGCGAAAGTACGATGCCTTTCTGAAAGACGTAATCCATGCCCGTGATGGTTCGATCGTAAGATTGTATCAACTCGAGAGCCCTGCCGCCATGACGAATGATATCGTGGCGTCTCATTCGACCTCACAAACTTCAGCGGACTTGATCCTATGAACGGACACCATCACGAATGGCACGAGTATCGTCTCCTAACAGTCGCCGGTGTGTTAGCATCCGGTACGCTGGCGTGCGGGATGACCGGGAGCTAACGCTCGACGGCTGATAAGAACCAACGCACTGGTTCGCGTGCGTTCGTGCCATTCGATACCATCACCTATCAATCGAGCGAATTCATAGAGCCAGCTTGCGATCAACCACTGTCTGCCTCTATTTTGTCAGTCTGTTCTTCGTCTACCCGTTCTTGATTCTGTTGCTTGTTTTCTGCGAGGTCCGGAAAAGGGGTCAGACACCAAAAACCGGAACGGCCCTGCGGGTGCTTCGCATTTTTGGTGTCTGACCCCTTTTCCCGAGAGCCTACACCAAAACCAAAACTAAAACTGAAACTAATACTGCTCTAGCCCGAGTCGACGAGTTGAAGTTGCATCCATGACACCGCAATATCGAAGTCCTGCCGCCGGCCCGCAGTTGATTCGCGCGAACGATCTAAACTCGCCGCTGTCGTCCGACGCGCGAATGAAGAACAACACTCGCTACATCTACTTCAAAGAGATTGCTCAAGGTGGTAAATGCCTGATTCAGTCGTGCAAGGACCTGAATCTTGGTCGCACCGTCTGTTACAAGACATTGCGTCCAGAGTTTGCAAACGATCCTTATGAACAGAAGTTGTTTTTGAGTGAGGCTCGAATTACGGCAACTCTCCAGCATCCCAACACCGCCCCCGTTTACGAAGTTGGGTACGACAGCAAGGGCCACTACTATTTCACGATGAAGCTGGTTTCCGGTACGACGCTTCGCGAAGTGCTTGACAGGATCATCGATGGGGAATCGCTTTGGGATCTTCAGAAACTGATCGATGTGATCATCGAGATGGCGCAGGTCCTCAACTATGCGCATGCCCATGGCGTGGCCCACTGCGACGTCAAACCAGAGAACATCGTGCTCGGCGACTTCGGAGAGGCGATGCTGTTGGACTGGGGCCTGGCAAAACTTCTCAACGAAGAGTCCGAGGAGAAGCTCGAAGTCGACCCATCGGATGCGACCGATCCGCGATTTGGATCATCTCGCAAGCCGCTGCAAGCATCGCCTCTGTACATGAGCCCGGAACAAGTCATCAACCAAGCGATCGACCAACGCACCGACATCTACAGCTTGGGAGCGATCTTGTTCGAGATCTTGACGCTCCAGACCCTGGCATGGGGTGACACATTGCAGGACATCCTGCACAACACGCAGCACACCCCGGCCCCCGCACCGAGTGTCGTCGCTCCGGATCGGAATATTCCGATGACGCTGGAAACAATCTGCCTGCGGTGCGTGCAAAAGGACCCCAATCACCGAATCCAAACCGCCCTGGAGCTGATCCACGAACTGCTCTACTGGCTGCACGTCGATTCTCGCTATCGACCGTTTTAGGCCGGGCAAGGTCGACCTCCCCATGCTGCATCAGGATGCGGCGTGTCAATTTCCGGGATGCCGACGGACTCGAACGTTCAATTCTGTCATACTGGGTCCAGCCGTTTCCCGTCGGCCTACGTCATCTTTCGTTCGCGTCATGAGGCAACTCTCGTGAGACTGATTCTTTCCATCGTCTCGATCATCGTCTTTCTGTCACTGAATCGTTCGAACGCCGATGACCTGCAATGCCTCCGCGACGACGAACGGCAGGCGGCAACTCTTTATCATCAACTGCAGCAGCGGGCCTACAAAGCTCTCGATCGGCGCGACCAACGGTTCGCCCAACTGAAGACCCCGGAACAGATCGCGGAGTACCAGAGGGACCTCAAAGATTTCTTCATTCAGCAGCTGGGAGCTTTTCCCGAGCGAAGCCCGCTCAACGGGCAAACCGTCAAGACGATTCAGGCTGACGGCTATCGCATCGAGAACGTCATCTTCGAAAGCCAACCGAATCACCACATCACGGCGAATCTCTATTTGCCCGATCGCGCTGGAACCGAATCCGAGGCACGCGTCCCGGGCATCGCCGTCTCCAGTGGGCACAGTCGCACCGCCAAGACGGCCGATTACAACCAGCGGTTCGGGATCATGATGGCCCAACACGGCATGGCGGCTCTGTGCTTTGATCCGATCGGACAGGGCGAGCGATCACAGATTCTGACCCGCGACGGAGCACCGGAGTTTTCCGGCACCACAACCGAGCATTTCCTGATTGGTGTCGGTTCGGCCTTGGTCGGTCGCAATACGGCTCGGTATCGGGTTTGGGATGCGATGCGAGCGATCGACTACCTCTGCAGCCGACCGGAAATCGATCCCGACCGCATCGGTTTCACGGGGTGTTCCGGCGGCGGCACGCTGACCAGCTATGTGATGGCGTTGGACAATCGCGTCGCCTGCGCAGCGCCGGCTTGCTACTTGACCACCTTTCGACGCTTGATTGAAACGATCGGTCCGCAGGATGCCGAACAAAACATCTTTGCGCAGATCGCCTACGGCATGGATCAGCCGGATTACGTCCTGATGCGCGCCCCGCGACCCACGTTGATCAGTTCGACGACGGAGGATTTCTTTGACTCCCGCGGCAGTTGGGAGAACTTTCGACAGGCCAAGCAAATCTACGGTCGTCTCGGTTTTCCTGAACGAGTCGATCTGGTGGAAGTCGAAGGCAAGCATGGAGTGCAACCGCAGAATCTGGCGACGATCGCCTACTGGATGCAGCGTTGGCTACGAAACAAGGATGAACCGATCTCCGCGGTTGAATTGGCAACGCGCCCCGAGGAAGATCTGCTTTGTACCCAAAGCGGTCAGGTGCTTCGCAGTTTTGCGAACGAGAAGTCTGTCTTCGATCTGAACGCCGAATTCGAGACGGAACTTGCCGCGCAACGATTGGAATCGTGGAAGCAGGCCACGACCGATGTCCGTCAGTCGCAGGTGCGCAAGATCCTTGGACTGCGGCCTGCTACGGAGATCAAGCCACCAGAGTGGGAGGACCGTGGCAGAACTCAGCGCGATGGTTATCACATCGATAAGCTGGTGCTGACGACAGATCTGGGACGGACGATACCCGGGCTGACGTTTCATCCGCCGGCGCCGTCGGACGAAGCCTACTTGGTTTTGCATGATGATGGAAAACTGGGGGACAGTCAGCCAGGAGGACCCATCGAAGAGCTGGTGAAACAAGGTTACGCAGTCGTCAGCGTTGATCTGAGTGGTCAGGGGGAAACGTCATCTTCCGGTCAGCGAGATGCCATGCTGACCGACTGGAAGACGTTTTATCTTGCCTACCTGTTGGGTGACTCCATCGTCGGTCTGCGAGTCGACGACGCGCTCGCAGCGGCAGATTTCGTGGCGTACTACCAGAAGAATCGCGATCAACCTCGCCCCGTCCATCTTGTGGCCTCTGGGCAATCGGCCATCGTTGCCCTGCATGCCGCTGCGCTGCATCCGGAACTGTTCACGTCGGTCACTCTCAAACGGATGCCAGAGAGCTGGTCAACGGTTGTTCGTGACACCTCTCCCTCTGGCCAGCTCGATTCGGTTGTTCATGGCGTGCTACGAACCTACGACATTCCCGACCTGGTTGTACTTGCTGGGGAAGACAAGGTGAAATTCAAGTGAGAGCCTTGCATAAAGAAAAGCACCGCACCGAACACATCGGCTGGCTCCGCGCTGCCGTGCTCGGCGCCAACGACGGCATCGTTTCCACCGCAAGCCTGGTGGTTGGCGTTGCTGCGGCCAGCGCCGAAAAAGGCAACATCTTGGTGGCGGGGGTTGCAGGTTTGGTTGCCGGGGCGATGTCGATGGCTGCCGGCGAATATGTCTCGGTGAGTTCTCAGGCGGACACAGAGAAGGCTGACATCGAACGGGAACGCAAAGAACTGGCGACCGACCCGCAGTTCGAGCATGGTGAATTGGCAGCGATCTATGTGAAGCGAGGTCTTGATGAGTCGTTGGCGCAACAGGTCGCCCAGCAATTGATGGCCCATGATGCTTTAGCCGCGCACTCCCGCGATGAACTCGGCATTTCGGAAACTCTCAGCGCGCGGCCGGTTCAAGCGGCCTTCGCTTCGGCGGGAACCTTTGCCGTCGGTGCGGCGCTACCGATGTTGACCGTCATTTTCTCTCCCCCAACCGCTCTGATCCCCGCCGTGATCGCCACCTCCATTCTGTTCCTGGCACTTTTGGGAGTATTTGGAGCCTACGTCGGTGGTGCTCCTTTGATGAAGAGCGCCGTCAGGGTCACGTTTTGGGGAGCCTTGGCGATGGCGCTCACGGCAGCGGTAGGCGCCTTGTTCGGTGCGACGATCTGACGCCAGTTCAGGGGTTTGGGGGCGAGGATCGGCTTGACGAGTTTGACCTCTTGGGAATCAAGCTCGGCGATGCGCTGCATCAGGGCTGGGATCATCGGCGCTTCGACGCTGCTTCGAGTGGGTTGTCGGAGTGAGAAAACCGGCATGGGGATCAGAACAGGCACGATCCAGCTAGACCGTACCGATCGCTTTTGATTAAGCAATCATGGGAATGGTGCATTCGGAAGCCTGAAAGTTAAGGTAGGTCGTTTGCGCAAGGCAAGGGGATCGTTGGGCTTGATATCAATCAATCGATTATTGTGTCTCGATTCTTGTCGGGATCGCCGCTGGCACCTCGCTATTTGCAAGCATCTCATGATCTGCTTGCTCGCCTGCTCATTCGCCACGACTGCCTGTGCGCAGGAACTTGAGCCCCGTCGTTGGAGTCACTTGCCAATCGGCGCCAACTTTGGTGGAGGCGGCTATGCGCACACGGCCGCCGACATCGTCTTTGATCCCGTGCTGTTACTCGACGACGTCACGCTGGAGATGGAGACGTTTCCGTTCAAGTATCTGCGGAGCTTCGAGTTGCTGGGAAAATCAGCGCGATTCGACATTTGGCAGGCCTATCAACATGCCCAATGGAGCGGAAAGCTCAATGGGGTACCGGCCAGCACAAGTCGCAGCGGTTGGTCGGACATGTCGCTTCGTCTGGCGATGAACCTGATCGGAGCGCCGCCGCTGGAGGGCGAAGCTTTCGCCAAATATCGAGCGGAGACGCCTGTAGAGACGATCGTCGGGGTGGCCCTGGTCGTTCAAGTTCCTACCGGGCACTATATCGACGACCGACTGCTGAACCTCGGCAGCAATCGCTATACGTTTCGGCCGCAAATTGGCGTGGTGCATACCCGGAACAAGTGGTCGTTTGAGTCGACGTTTGCCACCTGGTTGTACACCGAAAACGACAATTTCTTCAGCGGCAATACTCTCCAGCAAGATCCGTTCTATACGCTCGAAGGCTACGTCGATTACACGTTCCGACCCGGCCTGTGGGCGGGAGCCGGCCTAGGCTACGGTCTCGGTGCGGCCTCCAAGATCAATGGCATCGACAAGAACGACCAGCGAGAGAATATCGGTTGGGAAGCCAGCCTGGGGATTCCTCTTTCGAAGCGAGTGGGTATCAAGCTGGCCTACATTGGGATTCGTCGACAAGTGCCATTTGGAGGCAACTCAGATAGCATCGCTGCGGCAATGTCCGTCCTTTGGTGACGCGGTAGCGGATATCCACAACAGACGAGCACGACGCGCCAGCGAGTGTGTCCCGTCAACGCATCCAACACATACAAGCACGACGCGCCAGCGAGTGTATCCCGTCAAGCGCATCCAACACACTCGCTGGCGCGTCGTGCTTGTATTTTAGAGGCGGGTTAGAGGATGTCCGCCAGGAGCACGACGACGGACCGCGGACCGCAACGATAGGTCGTGTCTGAAATCAGCTTGGCCGATTGCCATGGAGCGATGTCATCGGGAGAGGGCAGCGAGGTGTCGATCCAACGCTTCCATCCTCCTCCCGAAGAGACCGGTGGCAGTTCGAACTCGAGCGATTCCCAGTATCCGTTCAAGATCAGATGAAATAGAAGACGCTCATCACGAAAATCAGCGTGAAAGGCAATGCTGTGCGAGTTCTCGCCCCAGTCCGGCTGGTTCAACTTCACACCATGCCACGATTTCCTTGCCCTGTCGAGCAGCTGCGTTAGGCTCTCGCGTTGCTGTTCATGGGTTACATCCCGGAGCAAGCGTCTGGCAAGAAGCAACTTCACGAATCGATGAACGTCAGCATGCTTTTCAACCAGTGACCAATCGAACCAGACGGTTTCATCATCGTGACAGTAGGCGTTGTTGTTACCCGCCTGCGTGCGACGTACCTCGTCGCCCATCACGATCATCGGCACACCGAGTGATAGCAGCGTGACGGTCAGAAAATTTTTGACCTGTCGATTCCGTCGATCCTCAATCGCTGGATCGTCGGTGGGGCCTTCGACGCCACAATTCCAACTCTTATTGTCGTTGGCGCCGTCACGGTTCTGTTCACCGTTGGCCTCGTTATGCTTTTCGTTGTAGGAGACGAGATCGTTCAGTGTGAAACCATCATGACATGTCACGAAATTGACGCTCTGCTCCGGTCCGCGCTGCTTGTGCCCGTAAACCTCGTGACTACCCAGCATGCGATCGGCCAAGTGGCCAACCGTTCCTGGCTCGCCTCGGAAAAAGTCGCGGGCATCATCGCGGAACCGCCCGTTCCACTCTTTCCAGGCATCGCCGACGAAGCTTCCCACTTGATACAAACCGCCGGCGTCCCAGGCTTCCGCGATCAGCTTGGTGCCCGCCAGCGCCGGGTCCGATTCGATGTCCCAAAGGACTGGCGGATTAGGAAGGACGCGTCCGGACGAATCACGTGATAGGATCGAGGCGAGATCGAATCGGAAGCCATCAACATGCATTTCGGTGACCCAGTATCGCAGGCTGTCGATGATCATCCGCCGCACGATCGGATGGTTGGCGTTGAGCGTGTTACCGCAGCCGGAATAGTCCGCATACCGGGCGCGGTCGGCTTCGAGAATGTAGTAGCTCGGGTTATCGATTCCGCGCAGTCCGAGCGTGGGTCCGTCTTGCCCGCCCTCGGCGGTGTGGTTGAACACGACGTCCAGAATCACTTCGACACCTGCGCGGTGCAATGCCTTGACCATGTCGCGGAACTCATCAACTGGTCCAAGCGGGTCCTTCCGCGAGCTGTAAGCAGGATGCGGAGCAAAGAACGATACCGGCTGGTAGCCCCAGTAGTTGATCAACCCGGGCGGACACGCATGTGGGTCGAAAGCGAAGATCGGTAGCAACTCGACCGCTGTGATCCCAAGATCTTGGAAGTAGGGAATCTTCTCGATCAGACCGGCGTAAGTACCACGGGTCTTCTCGCTCACGCCGGAATTGGGGTGACGGGTGAATCCCTTCAAATGCATCTCGTAGATGACGGTGCGAGCCGAGGGTCTTCGCAGAGGCGAGTCGCCCTCCCAATCGTACGCGCCGGGATCCACGACGACGCTTTTCATTGCCACAGCGGCATTGTCCCCCGGCTGCTGCGCCGCCTGCGGCGTGTAGTCTTTCGGAATGACGGTGCCGCGGCCATAGGGGTCCAGCAAGACCTTCGATGAGTCGAATCGCAATCCTCGTTCCGGTTCGGTCGGCCCGTGCACGCGGTAACCATACAACTGCCCTGGTCGAACGCCCGGCACGAACACGTGCCAGTAATGATAGGAACGGTTTGCAACGGGATCGAGAGTGATCGTCCGGGCGGGTTGTGCGTCGTCTTCGCGATCAAACAGCAACAACTCAACGCCGCTAGCCGTTCGGGAGAAGAGCGAGAAATTGACGCCCTGTGCCGTGACCTCCGTCCCAAGGGGTGACGGTTGTCCTGGTGTCGCCTGTGAACTCATGATGACTCTCTACGATTAGGGTTTCCTAAGAAACGTACCCCATTGTCGCTCGCTCAAATGGGGTCCCCACTTCTTCCAACTCTCGCCGTTGTCGGCAAGTCGTTTCTGTTCAGCGTTCAAGCCAGTCTACGAGTATCGTACATCGACCGAAACGACTGGTTCAGTTTTCGGTTCCAGGAACGCGTTGGCGAAGCGAAAGAACAGCATCTGATGCACTTGCTTCTTTCCGAGGTAGTGGTCGATCCGATAGATCGACTCCCCAGCAAACGCATGATGCAGAATCTCGTTCAGCTTCTGTGCGGAAGCAAGATCGTGGCCGAAAGGTTTCTCGACGATGACCCGACTCCCCTTTTCGCCACCGTCATCATCCGGCTTTCCGGCGGCGAATGCTATTCGGAGAACTACGGATAGCGAGCTGCGCAATGCGCAATGTGGCGGCCATCTGTATGGATGCGTGACAGATTTCAAGCAATCAAACGTTCTTCACCCCCGCCCTCGGGGATCTCAGCAAGAACGAGCAGTTTGGCATGGAACTCGACTACCGCGCGACGAGTTACGTCTCGCCCTTGTTGGACGCCGAAGGCCTGTTCGTGATGAGCCAATTTCTCTGGCGTTTCTAACGGGACAGCGCCGCTCTTGCGGGTTGAATCGGCCATACAAGCACGACGCCGACGTGAAATACAGACGTGTGCGTTGAATCGTAAGCAACGATCAGCTTTGCACTAAGAACGATTTCCCGGATAAGAATGGCACTGTCGAGCTGATGCACTTTTCGAGAAGACACGCCATTGCATACAGGGACGCCGGAAAGAAATAGGGACGCTGGAAAGTTGACGCAGAGCCGGTGGGTCGCAGCGACGCAGGGCGAAAGCTGGAAACGGCCAGCACCGGGGCAGAAGATCGGAATGGAGACCAAGGATTCAATTCTTCTCCGCGTCCCTGCGACTCCCCGCCTCTGCACTCGATTCTCTTCAGCAGCACCCTCGTTCGCAGAACCTTATTTCGCGGTGCCTTCCGCAAGGATGAGCTTTTCGGGGTCGATACCGTAGGTCCAAGGCGCCGAATTCTTCCAACCATTCCTCATCCGCTTTCCAAAAAAGACGCTGCCGGGATCGTCGACTTTATCCCCTTCCATTCCGTCGGTGACGTTGTAAACGTTCTTGAAGCCGGCGGCTGCGAGCTGGTTGACGGCCATCGCCGAGCGACCGCCTGAGCGGCACATGAGCAGTAACGTGTCGGTTGGCCTGACCAACTTTTTGACCTCGGCGACAAAACTTGCGTTTGGCCTCGCGCCGTATTCGGTTTTGCCGTCTCTTCTTTGGTAGGTGACAAAGGCCACGGGAACGTTCCAGGCCATTTCCGGGTGCCCGATAAAGGCGTACTCCTCCGGTGTCCTCACGTCGATTACCTTTACCGTGTCCGGCGAGGCTTTCCACTTCTCATACGCCTGCGCGGCAGTCACATAGAGACCGAGCGTCGTCTGTTTTTCCTCGGGAAGCTCGACGTTCACCTCTTGTCCCAACGCAGACGGCGCGGCAAACAAGCCAAGCATGCCAGCGAGAGCAAAGAGCAAGCTGATCGCAGCAGGACGGACTCTGCCCTCCCCAATGAGTTGGATCGATGGCAATCTCTGATTGAATCGCTTGTTCATTATCGTTGCGTTCTATTTGTCGCCCGATCTCAGCGCCAGGTCACATCCGAGGGATTTCTCCTGGGAATGCGGTGGTATTGTTCAGCCGGGTAACCAATCACGAAGGTCCCATAAGGAATGTATCCTTCCGGCATGTTCAATGCGTCGATCAGAGGTGGGTAGGATTGACTCGCTGTGTTGATACTCCCGGTGAAGGTGGTTCCCAAACCGAGTCCGGTTGCCGCCAATTGACAATAGGCGATGGCAATCATGGCAGCCGGCGGCGCCGTCCGTTCATCTTGCGGTGCATAGGCCTGGATCACGCAGGGAGCTCCTCTGGAAATGCGATCTTTACCACCATCCCAGGCTTCGACAAACACTTCCAGCTTGGCTTCCTGGTAGAGCGCGGCGTTCGTCTCCTTGACGTGTTTCATCCAGTCGATTGTCATCCCGGCTATCCGGTGAACGCCGGCCGCATCGTCAATCACGAGCCAGCGTATTACCTGGCGGTTCGCTCCGTTTGGCGCCCAACGGGCAACATCCAACATTTGCAGGATTTTCTCTCTCTCAACGGGCTTGTTGATATAGCCACGAATCGAACGCCGTGAGATCAGGAACTGTCGGACTCGATCCCACCTGGGGACAAGATGAATATCGATCGGCTCGCAATCCTCAGGCCCCATCGACCGCTGATGCATGGCGCCGGTCGGGCAAATCGCAACGCAGTGACCACAGTCAATGCATAAGTCCCACGAATCTGCGATAGGAACGGGGAAATCTTCTTTCGTAATCAAACCACCCGGACAGGCCCTGATGCAACTGCCGCAGGTAATGCATCGACTCTCATCAACCTTGATGATTGCATCCATTTCGTAGGCGTTTGACATTTCCATCTTGCTTCTATTCGTGTGACTTACATGACGAGCGGAGATGTCTCGCGACTAACCGAGTCGCGCCGTAGAGGCCGACGGCAGCTTGTCCCCAGTCACCTTCTCCCAACGTTCATTGATCAGTTCTTTGGCCGCCGTTTCCAGGAATTCCGGCGCTGCCCACTCGTGTACATCAAAGTCGTTTTTGATGTAGCCGTGGCTGAGCATGAAATCCTTACCGATCGCCGCCGAGGCGAGATTCTGGAGTGATAGGTTGGGCACCATGTCGATGTGCTTGATACCTTCGTACGTATCCTCGACGTCCAGATAGAACGTCTGCTTATCCAGAATCGCTGCTGCGGCGTGTTTGTGCTCGTTGGCCCAGCGGCCCACCTTGATCATGCCTTTCATGAACGTCACGACCAGTTCGGGATGCTTCTCAGCCATCTCTGTGGTACAGGTGATCACGGCAGGGATGTTGGCCACTTGAAGCGTCCAATCCGGATACCGTGACAAGTCTTCGATCGCCTTGTATTTTCCCGTCGCCTCCTGGAGATGTTGAAACGGTTTGCTCTGGGTATAGATTGCATCAACAATGCCCTGTTCCAGCGCCGACTCAAGCGGACGGAAAGCCAAATCGTGCTTGTGGTCGCGCTTCAGCCAAAGTTCCGACGGGTTTTCCATCGGATCCAGCATGTCGGGATTGTTGTACCAGTCGTCGGCGTAAGGGAATTCAACGATCACCACATCGTCGCGGGTCATGCCATTGATCCGCAGCATCAACTCGATGCCCTGTTCTTCCTGAATGCGCCACCAGTCGTTCTTGACCTGGTTCATGCTCTTGGAAAGGCCGATCTTCTTCCCCTTCAACTCTTGCATCCGGTAGATGTCATCCCTGGCACGAACAAGCATGCAGCCACCTTCGTGCGGAGCATGTGTCATGCCCAGCAGTCGCGTCCTTCGGATGTCCGCATGAACATGAATGGGCGGAAACAGGCCGCCGAAGCGGATAAGGTTATCGAGGTTGTGGATGTAATGCGGGTACCAGTCGTTTTCGCGCATCGAACGCATGAACGCGTACTTGACGCCGACCTTTTTGTACTCTTCGCGGGTCCAACCGAGTTCCTGATCGACATTGCTGGCCGACACGAGGGGACAATTCGTGTAATACACCTCCTTCCAGTCGAGCTTGACGGTATTTAGTTTCGTGTTCTCAAATGTCGTTGCTTTGACTTCGTTGGCCATCGTTACACTTCTCCCTTTCTTTCACCGCGCCGGCGGTAAATCGATCTTCCATCGATCGCAGACCCGGATGACTGGATCAACCTGAATCCATGCCCGGCGGTCGATTGGCTTGACTTCGACGTTCAACGTTCGATGTTAAGAGCTGCTTGCAGTCGATGCCATTGGCAAAACTACGAAGCCCCGAGTGCGCAATGCGCACTCACACTGGCACCGGCAAGGGGTGTACCAGCCCTTCGCGATCGCCATATCGACTTGTGTAGAACAGCGAGGCATTCGCGCTGCGTTGGCATGAATCGGATCCAGCCGAAAAGACGAGTCGACTCGTTGCCGACTCAAATTGTTCCATGTTCTGAGTGTGTCGTTTTCCATTGAACGCGGAATCGTCCCAGGAATTTGATGGGCGATCGGCTCGGGGAAACCGCGACGGAAATTATCGCGCGATCGAGGCAAGGAATATCGGTTTGTCACAGCTTTCCATGAGTGTCATGTGCGATCATCTTCCTTGGTTCGCAAATTAACCACCAAGACATACGTGCTGACTAGCATGACCCACAGCGGAAACAGCAGTACGATCCAGGCAAAGTCTGTGATGACCAGAAGCAACACCAAGCCAAACGCAAAGCCAGTCAGCACGAGCGGACCAGGCAGAACCCCAGCGCACACCCCGATCATGGAAGTTACGCACATGAACACTGCCGCCATCCTCATGCCAAAGGTGTTCATGAGCGCGTGGGCCATGCCTCGGCCTACTCGGTAACCTTCGCTGTCCGCTAGTTGCATTTCACCGCCGGATAACGCAACCATCAATCCTTGGGCGACGGCCACCGACGCGAACAGCATCGCAACGAACAACAAACCGCTGCCGAGAAATACCGTGGCAAAAAACCGATCTTCGCGCATACCGATATGGTTGCGCAACACTGCCATGAACCACAAAAAGGCAAGCCCGGCAAACGGGACCAGATTCAGCGACATCAAAACCCATCGTCGTGAGACCGGGTCAGAAATCCAGACGCCCGGATCCGTCGGATCGGCTGGAACCGTCAGCCGAATCAGGATGATGCTGGCTACAAACAGCACGGCAAACAAGATCCCGCTAATCGCGACGACCGGGGGCGGCGCTGGAACAGTTTTTTGCACTTTCTCAATCACATGGATCACTGCGATGAGTGTCGATTAGCTCTGTGCCAAAGAAAACAGCTCGCGGTCCAAACGGTATTGTCGCCGATCGTAGCGTTCGATGGCGCAACGTTCGACGGAACGAACGGCGACGATGTCATGGGTGGAACTGCTCTAGGGTCGCGGAGGCTGCATGCGAGCGTGACAGCATGCCCCCAGCGATGATTCGCACTTTGAACCCGTTCTGCATCAAGATTCGTGTCGCGTAGTAGGCACGCTGGCCAGAGCGGCAAATCACAGAGATGTCGCGATCACGGGGGATTTCGTTCAATCGCGAGCGAAGCTCCGGCAATGGGATGTTGAGTGCACCAGGCACCGACTCGACCGCCAATTCGGGAGGATTCCGCACATCCAGCAGGAACCCGTTGCTAACGCTACTCCAGTGGCGCTGTGGCATGTCGCCGCGGAGGATATCCGCTGAGACCATCCCGGCGAAATTGACCGGGTCTTTCGCGCTGCCGTACGGGGGCGCGTAGCAGAGCTCCGACTCCTCGAGATCGTAAACGGTAAATCCCGCTTGGATCGCCATCGCGAACGAATCAATCCGCTTGGGCACACCGTCTTCGCCAAGCATCTGCGCCGAGGAGACGACCATCGGACTTCCGAAAGAGGACTTTGATGGCGAGCATTTTGGCGCCCGGGTAATATCCTGCGTGCGAATTCGGATAGAGATAGATTTTGTCGAAATCAGTATCGCCCAGCTGATTGAGTGTTTTTTCACTGGCTCCGGTTTGCGCGATCGCAGCCTCAAAAATCTTGCAAATCGAGGTGCCCTGCGTGCCTCGGAAACGTGAGTCGCGCCCGGCAATCACGTCCGCGGCGATTCGGCCTTGCCGGTTCGCTGGCCCGGCGAGTGCGACGAGCGACCACCTGCCGGTGACGAAATCCTTCACCTCGACCGCGTCCCCCACCGCGAAGATATCGGGGTTGCTCGTGCGCATCTGTTCATCGACGCGAATACCTCCGAGCTGGCCGATCTCGATCCCTGCCATTTTCGCCAGCGCCGTTTCAGGGCGCACACCGATGGCCAGGATCACGATGTCCGCCGGATGCGATTTGCCGGAACTGGTCACCACTTCCAGCGAGCCATCGGGGGATTGCGTGAAGGCGGCCACTCCATCATTGAGTTCCAACCTCACACCGTGCTTGGTCATGTAGCGTTGGACAAGATTCGCCATCTCCGGATCAAGCGGAGGCATGACCTGATTGAGACGCTCGATCAGCGTCACTTCCAGCCCGCGATCCACCAGGTTCTCGACCATTTCGAGGCCGATGAACCCGCCGCCGACCACCACCGCCCGCTGCGGTTTGGTGACGGTCTGGTAGCCGGTGTACTTGTCCATTCCCGATGGCGCCGCCGTGTCTCGGTCTAGCCACTCGCGCATTTGCCTGGCGTCCGGCACCGTTCGCACTGAAAAGATGCCGGGTAGGTCAATACCGGGAAGCGGTGGACGGATCGGCGCCGCCCCAGGCGAGAGCACCAATTTGTCGTAAGATTCGGTGGTGAGCTCACCGGTCACGTGATTCTTTAGCTCGACCGTTTTTTGTTCCGCCGAGATACCGACCACTTCGCATCGCGTCCGGCAATCGATCGCGAACTGCTCTCGAAACGTCGACTCCGTCGCCACGAGCAGGCTCGACTCTTTTTCGATCGAGCCTCCGACGAAATAGGGGAGCCCGCAGTTCGCGTAGGAAACATACGGTCCGCGTTCGACCATCAGGATGTCGGCCTTTTCCTCTAACCTGCGCAGCCGGGCTGCACACGATGCTCCACCCGCCACTCCGCCAACAATGATGATTTTCACGATTTACACTCCTACAATCGATATTTGACCCTGGTCGATCAAAGGCGAACGACACCCATCGCTAAAGCAGTTTTCGTTTTGGTGTAGGCTGTCGGGAAAAGGGGTCAGACACCAAGAATGCAGACACCAAAAATGCGAAGCACCCGAAGGGCCGTTCCGGTTTTTGGTGTCTGACCCCTTTTCCCGACCTTAAAAGTGACCTAATCATGCCGTGAGCCAAAGGCGACGGCTATTCGCAAAACTACGAACAGGGTAATGCGCAATGCGCAGTACCGCGAGTGATCAAGCAGGCCGGCGAGTGAATGGCACAAACTTCGTCACCTATCGAGCCGCGGACGCGCCGTGAACCTCAGGCGCTAGCCGTGGGCCTTCGTTGGGATGGCACTGGCATTGCTGAAGGCCCACGGCTAGCGTCTGAGGTTCACGGACACAGCCAAGTGGTGGCATTGAGCCAAAGCGGCTGCGGCTGATAAAGACCAACGCCATGCCTCGCTTTCTTCCGTGCCTTTGGTTCCTTCCCCCTCTGCCGCGGACAGTCAATCGACAGAGATGATGCCATTGCGGATCGCGTATTGAACCAGTTCGGCGGTGCTATCGAGCCCGAGAGCCTCCATGATATGAGCTCGATGGGCCTCCGCAGTCCGGACGGAGATTTTCAGGGCTGCGGCGACTTGTTTGGCCGAGTGGCCTTCGGCAATCAGTTGCAGTACCTCCCGCTGACGTGCCGTGAGCGGCTGGGCTGATCCTCGCGATTGTGAATTGTCGTCGCGGTAGGACTGAAGGAGTTCTCCGGCGATCAGGGGAGAGATATAGGTTTGCCCAAGAAGCGCATCGCGGATCGCGCTGACCAATTCGGACGAAACCGAGTGCTTGAGGACGTAACCTGCCGCTCCCGCCTCGATCGCCCGGCGGGCATAGGCAACATCACGGTGCATCGTCAGAAACACGACCTTGGCCGTGACACCCGCGTCTCGCAACTGAATGGCAGCCTCAATTCCGTTGAGCGATGGCATCGTCACGTCGGCGACGACCACTGCGGGTTGATGCGTTTTTGCAGCTTCCACGAGTTCGCGACCATTGGAGACCACGCCGACGACATCGAACTCGGGCTCGAGCATACTGCGCACGCCCTCGGCAAGAATCTGATGGTCATCCGCAATCAAAACGGTCGTCTTATTCATGCAGGCCGGCCTTCAAAGGAACCTGTACCACGACCGTCGTGCCTTGGTCAGGCGCCGAGTTGATCGTGAGCTTTCCGCCAATGAGATGCACCCGCTCTTCCATGCTGGCAAGTCCGATACCAAGCTGTGTGCGCCCGTTTCCTGCACTGAATCCGATTCCCTGATCGGTGACGGTAAGCGTCAGACCAGTACCTGTGGACACGAGCTTGATCGTCGCTTCTCTCACCGCTGCATGTTTTGCGATGTTACGCAAACTTTCCTGAGCCACACGATAGAAGCACAGTGCGATTTCTTTCGGCAAGTTCGTAGGAACATTGTCGGCAACAAATCCGACGTGGATTCCTTCGCGCCGCGAAAAACTAGCACACTCGGATCGTAACGCTTCGGTCAAACCGAGGTCGTCAATGATCGATGGGTGAAGTTGGCGTGAGAGGGCATGCACATCATCAGCCAAGCTTACCAGTCGCTCCCTGATGGCATGCACGAGTGGCAATGCGGTATCCTGTGACCCAAGCTGGTTTTCCAAGTTTGCGGCATCGATCCCCAACAGCGCGAGCCGCTGCGTCCAGTCATCATGCATCTCGCGGGCGATCCGAGAGCGTTCTTCTTCCTGAGAAAGCAGGAGCTTGGTCGAGAGTTGTTGAAGCCCTTCCTTTGCCTGTCTTAATAGTTGCTCTTTGGCACCGAGTGCTTCATCAGCCCGCTTACGTGCCAGTGCATTGGTGAAAATATCGCCCACTAACCGCAGTCGTGGGATCAGTTCATCGGGCAGAATTCGGCGAGAGCGAAAGGAAGAAAAACCGATTCCACCCACCACCGTACCGCGAACGACAAGGGGAATGGTCAAATTGGATTGCAGACCAGTTTGACGGCAATACTCCCGCACGCGGGTTTCGTCCGGCGGCATATCGTCGGGCAGGCGTACGACCATTCCTTGGTGAATCATCTTGGCGTAGACGGGATAATCTGAATCCAGCATCAACTTTGCCGATGGCGGTACTCCAGGCAACTGATAGGAGTGCGTCACGACGAGTTGCTTTCGGTCGGTCGACACCTGCCCCAAACCGCACCGATCGATCTCCAAGAGCTCAACAATTCGCTGCAAGCCCCAATCGATCTGTGAATCGACCTGATTGGCGGGAACGTTGACAAACTTTGCCGACAGTTCACTCAACAAAGCCTCGAAAGAGAGACGCTTGCGCATATCCATTGCCAAGGGGCAACCGGCTTCGATCAGCTCCTGATAATGGGTCGAATCGACCGCCGCAATCGCTGCCGATATCGCTGGCAGCGGGCATTGCTGAATCCGCTTCGGGTCGGCACGCAACGAGTTGGCCTCGTCGGTTTCGTTCTCCGTCGCGTCGTGGTGGTTCATGGTCCGAAAGTCGGTAACAAGCTGGTTGACACCGATGATTCTAACGCGAAACGTTTGCCAGCCATACCAAGCCTACCGGTCCAGAGCTGCGATTCCCTTCGTACGTCGGGCTTTCTAGCCTGACAATGCAGTCCATGTCAGCCTGGAAAGGCGAACGTACGTTGGGAAAGGTAACGCACGGTGCTGGACGCGAATTCTGGTGTCGCCGTTGCGGTTGGAAGAACATTTCACTCCTGCTGGACATCATAATTTGGTTGGGGCGGATCGCGACCGAGTATCGCGAGTTGGAAAATCAACGCATTGAAAACAGCCACTGATACCCTAGCGTTCAAGCATTGGTCATCGCGATGGAGCTCGCGAGGCGTCGGTGTTTTCGTGATCGGTTGGCTGGGTGCGATCTTCAGCCTCTGTCTTGCTCCGACCGATGCTTACGCGCACCCCGAAGGCTTCAGCGGACTGCATTTGACGATTTCAAGCGAGGGAATGCGTGCGGCGGTCACGCTGCATACGCGCGACTTGGATGCCTGGTTTCCACCCGGCAAGTATCCCGACTATGTCAACGATGTCTGTCGCGAAATGGAGAAAACGGTCGATGAGATCGTGGAAGTCCAGATTGATGAGCAGCCTCTTGCGATCACCAGCGTGAAAGCATTCTTGTTGGAGGTCGGCTTGATCGAAATCGACGTCGACTACGATTTCTCCGGCAATGACTCGCCTGTGGAGTTACTCGTTTGGTCCAAGCATTTGATTCGGATGCCGCGAGGCCATCAGCAACTGTTGTTTGTGGAAGACCGTCGCGACGTGCCTGCGGATGTCGAGCACGGCCTGATGCGAATGGAGGATGTGCTGACGGTGGAACGCGACGCCGGTGCCGTCATCTTGCCGGTCGCTCTCCGTATGGAATCGACCGCGCCCCATCGATCACCTCCAGACGCACCCTCGGTCATCGAGCCACCACTTGATCAGCCGCGTGAGCGTGAAGTCGAGCCTGCCGCGGATGTCCGCCGGCCGAAAGCGAATGCGCCGTCGGAATCCTCTTCGTCTCGGATCTCGTTTTTCATGTTCGGTGTCGAACACATCATCGGGGGCTACGACCACTTGCTTTTCCTGGCGGCGCTGTTGTTGACCTGCACCAAGTTTTCGGAGGCGGCCACGATCGTGACCTGCTTTACAATCGCCCACTCCGTCACGCTGGCGTTAGCGGCCCTGGACATCGTGCGGTTGCCCAGCGAAATCGTGGAGCCCGCCATTGCCCTGACCATTGTCTACGTCGCTGTCGAGAATCTGTTTGGAACGCCGACCCTCGCGCGCCGCGCGGCGATCACGTGCTGTTTTGGACTGATTCACGGTTTGGGTTTTGCGACAGCCCTTCGCGACATTGGGCTTGGAACCATTCCCGGTGGTGTGGTCATGCCGCTGCTCAAGTTCAATCTCGGAGTGGAAGCGGGCCAGCTGTGTGTGGCTGCCGTGCTGTTACCGCTGCTGTTCCGACTGCGGCGAAACGAGCAACTGGCGAGCCGACTCGTCCCGGCGTGCTCGATGCTCGTCGCGATGGTTGGGGGCTATTGGTTTGTGACCCGCGTGCTGTCACAATTTGTGTCGAGTTTCCACGTTTAACAGAATCCTGAGGTCAACTATGCAACGCCGTTTTGTATCGTGCTGTGAGAGCCGCGTGTGGACGGTTGGGTTGATCACTTTGTTTGCCCTTGGTGGCCTTGAGTGATTCCGTTCGCTGCCGCCGACGAGCCGGTCACGCTTCGCATCCTGTTTGGCATGAAGGACCAGGAGCCGACCGACTGGAGCGGCAAGCTGGACGTCGGCGGTGGGAAGGTCGAAGCCATTCGCGGTTGGCGGTGGATGCAGAACGATTCGGCTGATGGCAGCACGTGGAATGTGCGCACGCGGCGAAAGGCTCCGCAAAGTGCTGGGGAGCGGGCGAGGATTGCGGCCGGCCAACAGTTGCCGTTGAACGACAATGGCATCCTGGTCACGCTGTCGGGTTGTGAAGCAAGCGATTCGATTACCTTTGAGACCAAGCCGGCCACGGGCACGTTTCGCCTCGATCAACTTGCGTATGGAGAAACGTTGCCGATTGCAGAGGGCAAGGTGACGATCGAACGAGTGCCGACCGTCTCAGCACTGGCGGCGACGATGGCCGACGAAGATTATCCGGTGGTGGCGACGGGCAAAGATGGAACGGTGTACGCCGTTTATCTCTCCTTCACCCGAGGCCGCGATTTTCAAGGGGCTCGCGAACGTCCCGCCACCAAGGAGTCGGAACCGGTCAGCAATCTCGGCACGCCCGTTCGCATGATCGAGCAACCGGCCGACCTCGCTTATCTCGCGCAGCCGACCGGTGGCGAGCAACTCTATTTGCGCATGCTCCGCAACGATCAATGGAGCGAACCGATCGCCGTCACCGACGGCAAGCACGAAATGTATCGCCCCGCCGTGGCGGTCGCCGGCGATGGTCGCGTGTGGGTGTTCTATTCCGCACATCTCAACGCGGATAAGAACCTCGATTACGGCAATTGGGAAGTGCTCGCACGCAGCTTCGCCCCTGACGGCAGCGATCCGTCCCCAGAGATCAACCTCAGCGGAAGCGAGGGAACTGACTTCATGCCCGCCGCGGCGACGCAGTCCGATGGCAGCGTGTGGGTGACGTGGGTCGGAGCTCGCGACGACAGCTTTCACGTGTTCACGGCGCATCAAAGCGGCAGCGGGTTTTCCAAGCCCGAGCGTGTTAGCCAGTTTGCTGGGAACGAATGGGAACCGGCCATTGCCGCTGATGCAAAGGGCAATCTCGCCGTGGCTTGGGACACCTTTGAAAAGGGGGACTACGACGTCTACGTTGCGACCCTCGGCAAGGACGGAGCACTCAGCCCGCCCCAAGCGGTCGCCGCCTCGCTGGCGTTTGAGGTCCGTCCGACGCTGACCTACGATCGCGACGGACGGTTGTGGATCGCCTACGAATACAGCGGTGACCAGTGGGGTAAGGACTTCGGTGCACTGAAGAAGAAAGGAATTCCCTTGTACCAAACCGGACGGTCACTCGCTGTGAAAGTGCGTGACTCGGAAGGCAACTGGTCGGCGCCTGATGACGTGATGGATGCGATGCCTGGTGCTCGCCCCGTAAGACGTGCCGTGGCCTCGAAGAACGCGGCGAAACAGAAACGACAACCTGTCCGTGGTCCAAATCGCAGCCCGATCACCGCGATCGCACCGACCTACCCACGGCTTGCTTGCGATGCTCAGGGAAACGTCTGGCTTGCCTTTCGCGGTAAGCCGGATGGCAATTGGCGAGTCGGTGTGGGATCTGTCTGGTGTGAGTACCTGACGCGACTTGGCGCCGACGGATGGGCTGAAGCGGTCTGGATTCCCCATACCAACAACATTCTTGACAACCGTCCGGCACTTGCACCCATTGGAGATTCTGGTTTGCTCGCCATTTTCTCGGGAGACGGCCGTGGCGAAGTCAACCCGCTTGAACTGGAAGATGCTCATCTTCCCGGGAACAGCGACGATGACGACGTCGGCACGGTTGGTCAGGCTGACCAGCCGAATCGCGGCAGACGCAATCGCGACGTCAACGACCCGAACAACAACATCCTGTTCACCCGGATTGAGGCGGAAGATTTTGCTCAAGGTACCGGGCCTGTGGAGTTGACCTCGATCGCAGCCGAGGCGCGGGTCGCGCCGTCGCCCGACACCTTCGCCGAACGTGAAGACATCCAACGGATGCGCGACTACCGCGTGCAGCTTGGCGATGAGACGCTGCAGATCTGGCGCGGTGAGTTTCATCGGCACACCGAGTTTTCGCCCGATGGTGGAGGCGACGGCGGGCTGCTCGACATGTGGCGTTACGCCATCGATTCCGCCGGCATGGATTGGATCGGCGACGGTGACCACGACTATGGCAACGGTCGCGAGTACACGTGGTGGACGACGCAAAAGGCGGTCACGTTGTTCACGTTGCCTGGACATTTCGTACCGGTTTATAGCTACGAGCGAAGCGTCCGTTATCCCGAAGGACACCGAAACTGCATGTTTGCCAACCGTGGTGTGCGATCGTTACCGCGATTGCCAATCTCGTCTCCGGACGAATTCGCCCCGGCGCCGGATACAAACCTGTTGTACATGTATCTCCACTACTTTGGTGGCATCTGTGCCTCACACACCTCGGCCACCGACATGGGAACGGACTGGCGCAACCACGATCCGGAAGTCGAACCGTTCGTCGAGATCTATCAGGGCGATCGCAATAACTACGAGCGGCCCGATTCACCTCGCTCGGCCGTCACCGAAGCGATACTGAAGCAATCGACCCCCGCAAAGGAAAGCATCGGTGGTTGGCGACCCAAGGGGTTCGTCAACCTCGCCTTATTGAAAGGCTACCGCCTGGCGTTTCAGTCGAGCAGTGACCATATCTCGACGCACCTCAGCTATTGCAACGTGCTGGTCACCGAGCCGACTCGCCAGGGCATTGTTGACGCCGTTCGGAAACGTCGCGTCTATGGGGCGACCGATAACATCGTGGCGGATGTGCGTTGCAAGGTTGGTGAGACGGTGCACTTCATGGGAGAGGAGTTCACGACCGAGACGGCGCCAACGATTGATGTACGGCTGATCGGAGCCAAGCCGATCGCCAAGGTCACGATCATCAAGGATGATGTGGAAGTCCACGTTGCCGAGCCCAATGCGCAAGACGTCCATTTTCAGTGGACCGATCCCGATCCGACACCCGGAAAAACCAGCTACTACTACGTCCGCGGCGAACAAGCGATCGACTTCGAAGGTGCGACATCGGGTGAACTGGTCTGGGCTTCGCCGATGTGGATCACGGTGCAGGCAAAGTAACAACTCCAACTTAGAACCGATCCGAAAAGGGGTCTGACCCTCTCCGATGCAGCTTCTCTGAAGCGGCTTCTGCATCGTTGGGCATCTCATGTGCGTTCAATTCATCGTCGGATCCGAGGAAGAGCTGACCAGCGGCGTCGAGTGGTGCGAACTGCTGTGCCGCGTGCGTGGGGCATCGGTGCACGTTGTCGTGCCGGGACCGGATCGCAAGACACTCGCGGAGCTAGCACGTCGCAGGATGTCGGAGCGACTCGGTTCGGAAGGCGAAAAGGTCCACGTCGAACTTGTCGATGCGGATCCAATGGCTGTCGTCAACTACGCAAGGTCAGCCGCCTGCCAGGCATTGTTGATGGTGTACCGCGACGACCATGCCAAGTTTCAGCGTCAACTGTTTGAGGAATCGAGGATTCCGTCGTTGTGGATCCGTCCCTGCGGACCACCACCCGCCTCGGCCAAAGAGCCTCGGGCGATGTTTCGTCGTCCCAGCCGAAATTCATCCATCGCCAGCCAGACGTTGTTGGGTTTTGTAGCGGAGGTGACACTGTGCGAAAACGTGCATGCGAAAGCCGAAGACCTTGTCGCGGCAGCCCGATCTGCTATTGAGGCGGCGAGCGGCCCGGGCGGGTTGGTGCTATGCGACGTCGAACACACGAACTCAGGCGATCGCGTGTATCAGGCGTCGTTATCGCTGCTCGCTCAGGCGTCGGACTGGTCGATCGCGTTGATTCACCCGGGCGATACTGTGTTGCAAGCGGCGGCCGCCAAGATTCGTCACTGGGCTGAGTCGGTCGCTCCGCCGATGGAACGCGAGGAACGCATCCAACTGGCGAAAGATCTTCAAACCGGATCGCAGCCAAACCTGGAGTACTTGGGCTTGATCTCGGCCGCGGCGATGTTGGCTTCCTTCGGGCTGCTCCAGAATTCTGCGTCGGTGATTATCGGAGCGATGCTGATCGCTCCCCTGATGACACCGATCTTGGGTGCGGGTTTGTGCTGACCCAAGGGAATCGGCCACTGTTTCAATCTGCGGTCTGGACGATCGCGATGGGGTTCGTTGGTGCGCTTGCGGCGAGCATGTTGTTCGGTTGGCTTTATCTGAGTTTTCATGATCCCGTGATCAGCGAAGAGATGTGGGCGCGGTGTCGACCATCGCCACTGGACTTTTGCGTCGGACTCGTCGGTGGCATCGCTGCGTCTTACGCGCGGACGCGGTCACACCTATCCTCGGCGCTGGCGGGGGCAGCGATTGCTGCAGCCCTGGTTCCGCCAATCGCGACCGCTGGGTTACAACTCGCCTTCTGGCATTGGGACTCGTCCGAAGTCGGCATACCCGTTGTTGGACCGCTGCTGTTGGTCTCGGTCAACGTGCTGACGATCATGATCGGTTCCTCGTTCGTACTCTGGGCACGCGGCATGCGCACGGATCGCTCACTCTCGATCAAGGATCGCTGGGGGCTGCGAATGTTCGCTCTGCTCGTTCTGCTTGTGCTGCTGATCCTGATCTGGACGCTTCATCGCTTCCCTGGCGTCTGAGGAAGACGACAAGCAGCCATGCTCCATCTTCCTGACCGCAAGGGATTCAACTCGATGCCGGCTGGAGATGTCCGAAGATCGACTTCCGTACCTCGGGATCGCGAATCTTCCAGATCACGGCATCGGTGAAATAGTGATGCAAGTTGAGTGACACGAAGGTCGCGGTCACGATCGGCAAGCGTGCGTCCTGGACTCCGCCGATCAGGTCCGACCAGTGGAATCCGACCAGTCCAAAGACGACCAGCAGAATGTAATACACGAGCAGATGCGGCCACTTTCGGCCGGGGAAGGTATGCTCATTCAGTTCGACGCGGATGGGAAACATCAAGTACTGCAGGGCGTGGAAGCCTTGAACCAGAAACAAAGACGTAGGCTGAATATCGACCATGACATACCAGCTGTACGTCGCTCCCCAGGGGAGCCAAACACGCATCGGTATGCCTTTCTGCTCGCGCTGGGCTAACTGCAGGAAGCCCCAAATGCCGACGAAGAAACTGACCAACACGGCCACCCGCCACGTCGACAAGACCGATTGCATCATGTACGCACCGGCCTGGTTCTGGGGAAACAGGTTCTGCAGGAAGCCCATTGCTTCGGACGCCAGGACGACGTGATAGATAAACAGAGCATAGAAGCCGCATCGAATCAGCTTCCGCTCTCGGTTGGTCATCCGGAATCCGCTGAGAAACGCGAAGCTGGCCGTCATGCCCCACGACTGTCCTACGTAATGCCAGGCGAGAAAAACGGGTGCCGCGTAATTCAGAACCGTGATGATCGGAATCGGTTGCGTGGCGGTGACCTGCGGTTCGCGAAAACACTCATAGATGATGTAGCCGGTAAACGCCAACAACAGCAGCGGGATCAGCATCGTTACGATGGGATGCTTGCGAAAGTTTTCCCGCTTGCTGTAGAGCAGCCGGTACGAGGCCATGAAGTGCGGACCGTTGATCAACACATCGGCCACCATGTACAGCTCAACGGCCAACACGATCTGGCTGACCGGACTCCGTGTGATCTGACCGTAAACGATCACCAACACCGCAATGACTAAGGAAAGGCCCCCGCCGCAAAGCGCGTCAATGCGTGGCGTGATGATCGCATTGGCTTGTTTCGCATCTTGCTTCACGGGCATGCATTCATGTGTACTGGTTTTCTCACTGGCAAACGGCACGCGCCAGATGGTCAGGGCGGCGATTATACAGGAGGGGCGTTTTACCAGCCAAGGCGTTCGCCAATGGCGGACTCGCTCACTGCGTGACTTGCTGAAAGATCAGGGAATCGAAGTCCTGAGCGTCAATCCCGGTCCCATCGCAACGCAGATGGGTGATGACGCTGGCCTCACCGAAATCGCTGAGCCACCGGAACTCGTCGCCGAAGCAATCGTACAGGCCCTTCGTAACGGCGACTTCCACGTCTTCCCCGACTCGATGGCGAAACAGATCGGACAGGCCTACCACGACTTCGCCACGAGTGTGATTGAAGCGGAGATGTCAGAAGTTGAGCGCGTCCTCATCAGTGATGGAACATTGTTCGGGAAGAAAGTCAGCCTGGAAAGGCCGACGTAGGTTTGGCTTTCTAGCCTGACTTTCTTTGCGTGACAAAATCATCCCCGGCGATCAACTCTTCGAACGCCAGTGTCCAGGTGACCTCATCGTCGACGGTGACTTCCGCATGATCTCCAGCGACTGGCAGCGGCGATTCTGGATACACTGAGAACACGGGACGCCCCACTGTATCAAGGAATTCAAGCAACGCAGAGTCGACGACTTCCAGGCCGAGATGGTGCAGCTCTGCGAAACTCGTGTCAGCGTTAACCTCGAGGCCCGTCACCCTTGCTTGGCTCACAACCGGCTGGGATGCCCACGACAGGTCTGGGATCCACTCCTGTTCCGGCGCCGACAACTTTAGCAGTTGCCGATCAATGTGATTGATGATGATGAGCGCATCGAGCGCCGTGGCGGTTCGACTGCCATTGACGTCGTAGTAAGCCTCAGGAAGCTCACTCTCGTTGCTTGGCGTCGGGAGATCTCCCGACGAGTTGCCCGACCGTTGGAAGAAGTTGATCACGATCAAAGCGTCATTGGCCGTGGTCCCATCGATGCGATTCACATCGGTGTAAACCAGCGGATTCTGGAATGGCAACGTGTTGACACATTCGACTCTCGCCGTGCCACTGGTGAGCACATGACGTTGTCCACCATTCACGAAAATCGGTTCTCCAACAGCCCAATGATCGCCGACGTAGTCCACGGAATCATCGTCGTCATGAATCACCAGCAGCGTATTGCTCGAGTCCGTGGCGTCCATCACGCTTTGCTCATCGAGCGTCAATTGGTTGGGGCTGGCACCGATGATATCGATCTCTTCGATCTCGAAGAGTTGATTGAGATCACGGTTCGTCAAATCCAGCCATTGATCGCTGTCGGTGAACGTTAGTCGGTCTCTGCCGGAGCCGCCATGGAAGATCAGTGGGATCGGATTCGGCAGCGCACCGGTGAGCCTGCCAAGCCGTACTTGATCATTTCCGTCCGTTCCCTCGAAGGTCAAGCTCGCAACGGTGGCTCCTGGAGCACGCAGCAGTTCGATGCCGTGATGTCGACCCACGACTTCGTTGCCCTCTGCGGTCACCTCAACCTGTCCGACATCCAGGCCGATCACGATCGGTACATTGCCATCGCCATTGGCGATCGTGAAACGGTAGTCCTCGACTTCGCCGTCATCCGCCGCGCCCGTTGGTTGCAACGCGCCGACGGAACTGAGGCGGAACCTGGCATAAGTTTGGCCAAGGCTGGACCCGGCGGGGATCGTGAAGGTGATGACATTGGCGCCGGTGACCACGTCGACACTCGTAACAAACAGCTGTTCTCCGGCATCAAGCCAATCGCCATCTCGGTTGAAGTCGATCCATGCATCAAGCTTGCCGTCTTGCGATGCTGTCACCAGGAAGCTGGAAGTGGTGTCGAAGACCGCTGTGGTGACCAGACTGGAAATGACTTGCACGCCATCTTCGTCATCCGTCCCATCCTGGTCGTCGCCACCGATTCCATCTTGTCCCGCCGTGGTGCTTGGAAGCCCATCGGGCTCGCGATCGACACCAAGTCCAAGGAACAGCGGACCGGGGACGTGTCTCGCTCCGTCCTGAGCCAGCGTGACCGGATAATCGGAATCGAATCCCGACTGCGCGGCCGTCGGAGCATCACCATAATCAAGCGGTGTGTAGAGCCGTCCGTGAACGCCTTCGAGGTGGTCGTCGCCGATGCCGATCCAGTAGACGCCGAAGCGGCCATCGGGAGCTTGCGCCAGCACGGGATGAATCTGTGGACCATCGGTCCAAGTATTCACCAACTGCTCGCCGCCTTCGGGGCGCACCGCAGCGTTGTACTGCTGGGAATAAATCTCCCAACTACTCCCGGCTTGCAGTCGGCTGTCGCTCTGCCACGCGACGACGAACCGCCCAAGCTCATCGATCGCAACGCTCGCGTAACGTTGGGGGCCCTGCCGCGTTTCGTTGACGATGAACTCGCGACGTTGCTCTGGTTGCAGATCAGCGTTGAAAGTTCTCGCCATCACACCCCACGTGTTGCCGTCTTGATTGATGCTTTGCCAGATCACGACAACACGGCCGTCGTCACCGATGGCGACGGCGGGATGTTCTTGTGCATCCTTCACGAATCGATGGACCAGAATCTCAGGTCCGGAGGGTGTTCCCACCGATCGCAGGAAGACACTCTTTTCGGTATCGAGCGAGTCGGGCAGGGCAGCCGGATGATCGCTCACCCAACTGATGACGGCCTGTCCCGAGCCATTCATGGCCACATCGGCGCCAAATTGGTCGAGCGCCGTTTCGGTGTTCATGCCGAATTCCGTATCGTCGACCGGAGTTCCGGTTTCGTCGAAGCGCCGCGCGTAGATCCCCAAGCCATCGGCGTCCGGACTTTGCCACGCAACGATGAATGCACCGCGATCGTCAATCGCTACCGTAGGCAACGATTGATCGCCCTCGGTCACGCGGTTGACTTGGAACTCGTCTCCATCCGGCGTGCCGTCTGCGAGGTAACGCTGGGCGTAAATGCCGTAGCCGTCCCCGTCCTGATCCTCGCTTTGCCATACCACGACAGATTGTCCAAGACGGTTGACCGCGATATCCGGTTCACTTTGGTTTCCCTCGGTGAACGTGTTGATGACGAACCGGTCGCCATCGGCGGCACCAGTGGACGTGACTCGCTGACCAAAGATTCCCAATCCACTGCCATCTTCGCGATAGCTTTGCCATACCACGATCGAGTTGCCCTCGGCATCCATTCCTGCCGCCGGAGGCGATTCTTCTGGGGCAAGATAATTGGCCAGAATCAGTTCAGGCGAATCGGGATCGCTCACCGGCACGGTCAACAGTTTGCCGTGGATCGCCGGATGGAATGTGGAATCGAGTCCAACCCAAGCGACAACCGCGGCACCTGCATCGTTGACGGTCACCGCAGCACCCGTCTGAGGTCCACTCGTCAACGAATTGACCAGGAACTCGGTTTGCAGCGGAGTCCCATCGGCGGTGAACTGCCGCCCGAAAACGCCCCAAGCGAATTCATCGGGATCTTGGTGAGAACTTTGCCAGGTGATCAGGTAGTTACCTTCGTCGTCCATTCCGATCGCTGGACCACGTTGTGGACGTGCAATCTCCGTGTGCACGAGCGTATCCGAACCGAGCGCCGTGCCGCTTACGTTGAAGCGTCGCGCGTACACGTCGGAACCGGATGCTGCCTGACCTTCGGCGACGAATGCGACCACAAAACCACCATCGCTTTGCATGGCGACCGCAGGATTGACTTGATCGTGGTCCAAGATCGAGTTGACGACGAATTCGTCACCCTCCTGAACGAACAATGACTCACCGACGGTTTCATTGAGCTTGAGCCGTTGGCCGTAGATTTCAAGGCTTGCTTCTTCTCCCTCTTCACCTTCTTCGACAACAGCGGGGCCTTGCCAGACGATGATCGCCCGCTGCGATGCATCGGCGGCCGCGATCGACGGTGCGACTTGCGCTCCAGCCTCAAGTGTGTTGACCAGGAACTCACTTCCGCCCGTCGTATCGCCAATCTCGGCGAACCACTTGGCGTGAATATCACCGCCCTCTCCGTCGGCGGTTTGCCAAACGACCAGTGCGACGGAGCTCGTCGCCGTATTCATCATCACCACATCGGGCGAGACTTGATCGCCCTCGATCGTTTCGACGTTGATCAAGAACTCATCCCCGACGGCGGTTCCGGTCGCGCCGAACCATTGGCCGAAGATGCCGTACCCGTCTCCATCTTGTCCGAAGCTTTGCCAGACGATCAGCGAATTGCCGCTGGCGTCGCTGGCGATCGCCGGTGCGTGTTGGTCACCGTCGACGAACGAGTTGACTTGGAACGCCGAAGCGAGGGGAGTTCCGTCCGCCGCGTATTGCTGCGCATAGACACCCCAGCCGCTGCCGTCTTCCTCAAACGATTCCCACGTCGTCATGAACTTTCCCGAGTCGTCCACGCCAATGTCGGGGGCGCTCCCCTCGAGCGAAAACGTTTCGCCAACCAAAAACTGGTCTTCGCCAGGCAGTCGGCTTGGCCCTGGGATTGGATCAGGCTCACTCGAGCTGTACAGACGTCCGTGGATGCCCTCGGTGTGAGCGGCGCCCTGCCCTGACCAGAAGACGCCGAAGTCCCCGGTCGATGCGCGCGCCACGATCGGATTGATCTGCGGCCCTTGCGACCAGTTGTTGACCGCTTCCTCACCACGCAGTGGCGCGCCGTTGTCGTCGTACTGTCGAAGGAACAGTTCCCAACTATTTCCACTTTGCTCGTGCGAGTTGCTCTGCCAGGCAATGACGAAATTGCCATCCGCATCCACACCGACGGTCGAATACCTCTGCGGACCGGTCGTCATTTCGTTGACATGGAACTCGGTCGGGCTGAGCGGTTGTTTGTTGGTATCGAATTGCCGGCCGTAAACGCCCCAGCTCGCCCCCATCATCCCTTCCTGGTTGATGCTCTGCCAAGTGACGACGAATCGCCCTTCGGCATCGATGCCAACGTCGGGATGCTCTTGCGCGTCCTTGACGAATTCGTGGGCGATCACTTCTTCGCCCACCGAGTTGCCCGACTCGTCATACCACTGAACGAAAACGCTCTTCTCCGGATCGTTTTCCGGATCGGTCAGTGATGGATGGTCGCTCACCCAAGCCGCTACGAACTGGCCAGTCGCATTCATCGCCACTGTCGTCGAAAACTGGTCCAACGCCGTTTGTTGGTTCAATTGAAATTCGCCACCCAAAGCCTCTCCATTGGCATCGTAACGCCGCCCGTAAGCTCCAAGGCCCGAGTCGTCGGGGCCCTGCCAAGTGACCACGAAACTGCCGTCATCGGCCATCGCGACCGCAGGCTGCGATTGATCGCCCTCCGTCGTTTCGTTCACCAAAATTCGAGGCCCAACCGGGTTACCCGAATCGTCGTATCGCTGACCGTAAACATCGTGTCCGGCGGCAATCAGGTCATCGGCATGCCAGACCACCACAAACTCGCCATCAGCGTTGGCGGCAACCGCTGGATCACTTTGGTTGCCCAACTCTTGACCGACATTGACCAGGAATGGATCGATCAGAGGCTCGCCATCGATGTCCAGTTTCAGCGCGTAAACACCAAACCCGTCTCCGTCTTCACCGTAGCTCTGCCAGACCACGACAGAATTCCCCGAAGCATCCATCGCGGCGTCCGGAGGCGTGTCCTCGAGTGCCACAAAGTTAGCCAGCACCAGATCTGGTACATCGCCTGGAGGAACTTCAAGGCCACCAAGTTCGAACGCTTTCGCATGGACCGCAGGGACGTGATTCACGTCGTTCCCAACCCACGCTACCAACGCATCACCATCAGGACGAACAGCAACGGCCGCGTGCGTCTGAGGTCCCATCACATGATTGTTCACGCGAAACTCTTCGCGTCCTGTCACCGTGCTGCCATCGGCGTAGTACTCGTGAGCATAGATGCCCCAGCTGAACCCATCGAGATGCACGCTTTGCCAAGTCACTACAAAATCGCCCGTCGCATTCATGCCGACCGCAGGCGAGACCTGGGATGCATCGGTAGTGGTGTTGACCACGAACTCGCTGCCGGCCATCGTTCCCGAGGAATCAAAACGCTGCCCGAATACATCGGAGCCACTGCCGGCAATCCCTTCACTGACCCAGGTGACGACGAAGTTGCCACTGCTATCGATCGCAGTCTTGGGGGTCACCTGATCGCGCAAGGTCGTCGAGTTGACCTGCAGATCAGCGAGGTCGACGGGCGTCCCATCGTCGGCAAAGCGTCTCGCATAGACTTCGATGCTGGCCTCGTCGCCACTCAAATCTTCGCCTTCCCACGTGACCACAAACTGACCGGTTGCCTGTGACACAGCCACACTGGGCGTGGTCTGGTTTCCCGCCTCGGTTACGTTGACGCGAAATTCGTCGGCGGCCAGGAAGGAACCCGAGCCGTAGCCGATCGAGTATCGCCTGGCATAGATGCCAAGACCATCGTCATCCTGACCCTCGCTTTGCCAGGCGATCACGGCGTATCCGTTGTGGTCCATGCCGACGGTGGGATGTGTTTGATCGCCCGCCGTGAACGAATTGACTAGGAACTCATCGCCCCATGTTCCAGCCACAAACCAACGGGCGCGGATATCAAATCCGTTCTCCTCGTTGTGCTTGCTCTGCCAGGCGACCAGGATGTTGCCATCGCCATCACTGGCGATCGCCGGCGCCAACTGGTCACTTACGATGTTGGCCTCATTCGCCAAGACCGGATCACCCAGCGGCGATCCGGATTGGTCATACGTCTGAGTGTAGATGCCGAAGCCGAGATAGTCGTCGCCTTCTTCGTAGCTCTCCCAAGCAACCACGAAATCGCCACCATCATTGATGAATGCCGTGGCCGGCGCGCCGGTTTCAATCCCGGCGGATTCCGCGACCAAGAACTGCTCGCCGACCGGATTGGCTGCCAGTAGCGTCCTGGCTTCGAGAGTTTGATGCAACAGTCGGCGCTGACTTCGTTTGAACGCAGGTCTTCTGCGAACGTCGAGTTTTCCATGTTGTGACATCGCTGCTCACTCCCTATCAATCTAGGTGCGTACTTGAACAGCGAGGCTGCAGGGGCCCTTCGGTGGCCGAGTTACTGATTCATCCCGCTATTCGAGTATTCGGTTTGCATTGTGTGGTCATTTACAAATGACGGAGAGAATCTTCCGCAATTGGTGTGCCGTTGACGAACCATGGAACGCACAAGTGCAAGAATGGCGGGTAACACCCTTTAACTCATTTCCCTTTCGCCGGAGAACGATCTCGATCCGTGCAGTATCGCACGGAACGCAAGCCCACCAAGGCTAGAGTGATGCGCCGAGTATGTACGGTCGGCTTTCCAGCCTGACTTCCCACACGGTCAGGCTGGACAACCGAACGTACGGTGACTGCCTTGGTGTTTGGCGGCGATGGTCCGCTCGGGTACCGTCCCGTCCTGCTAATCTTTTTGGTTCCTAAAAGAGTAATGGGCGAATGGCTTCCTTGTTTGCGCGGGGGTTGCGAATAGAATCCTCGTTGGCAAAGCGGAGCAATGGTTTGCGTCAGCGAGCCCTTCCTTTCTTCCTGGGCAATGTCCGCACCGCATTGATTGTGGCGATCAACGTACCGTTGGCGGTACTCGTCGCCTTCGCAGCGCTGTATTTACGAGGCGAGTCGGCCACTTTGCTTTCCATCGGTGCGGTCGACTTTGGAATCCTCGTCGAATCCTCGGTGATCATGGTGGAGAATATCTATCGACACCTCGCCCACGGGACCAATGCGGAACTTCCGCTCAAGGAACGCCTGCTGAAGGCGGCGACGGAGGTACAACGAAGCCTGTTGTTCTCGACGGCGATCATGGTATGCGCGTTCTTGCCACTTTTCACGATGGAGGGACCTGCGGGGCAACTCTTTCGACCGATAGCTCATACCTATGCGTTTGCACTCGCTGGGGCATTGCTACTGGCAATCACGCTGTCTCCCGTGCTTTGCGAGTTGCTGCTCAGCAATGTCCAACCCAAGCCCGACAACCTGCTCGTTCGCTGGACGACGCGAACCTACGCGGCGCAATTACGACTCGCCTTGCGGCTTCGCTTCGTCAGCCTGGGATTATTCGCCATTGTCTTGGCCAACGTGTCGACACGTTGGCCAAGACGATCTTGATGGCTCAAAGAAACAATTCTTGGAGTGATTGGTCAATCGAATCGAGATCACTCAGCGGCGGATTCTGAGACCGCGTATGGTCGAGACAGTCTAACTCGAGCGGAACTTCAGCCGACTCAATCCACGGAGCGTTTGACACCGATACTTGCGATGCCCGTCGTGGTACCAATTCGTCGATTGCAATGTCGAGTTGGCTAATCGAGCGAGCGTCCTGGCCCTCTGTTGTCCGCTTCGCTTGGTAGGGCAGCAGCAGCGCTGGTGAGACTGCCTCAATTCTCGAGCCCGCAATCGACTCTCCTTGGCCGGTCAACAGTTGCCGAGCAAGGAAATTGATCACTTGCAACGCATCGAGCGCCGACGCCGTCTCGCTGGCATTGATCATCGTCGTAACGTTCCGGGAGCTCGCCTGCCGCAGTCGGCGTCGGCAAATTTACCGACAGCGCTTCGTTCCTGCCAAGAAAGTTGATGATCTGCAGCGCATCGAGGGCGGTTGTCTTGCCGCTGAAGTTAACGTCGGTCGCTTCCAGCGGATTCGTCCACGGGCGCGTGTTGATCGTCTGAACCGTGGCCTCAGCGTTGGTCAAGAGATGTCGCTGCCCACCGTCGACAAAAATTGGCGACTGGACAACCCAACCATCTCCGGCATAGTCAACCGAATCGTCTTCGTCGTGAATCACCACCAGGATGTTGCCGGCATCGGTCGAGGCGACGACGCCCGGACGGTCCAGCACCAGGGCATTGGGACTGGCACCGACCACATCCACAATCTCAATGTCACGCAACTCGGTCAGCGTGCTATCTGACAAGTCAAGCGTTTGATCGCTTCCGGAGAGTCTGAGCGTATCGGTTCCGTCAGCTCCGTGGTAAATCAGTCCCGTCGAACCGGTCAACGCCGATGCGAGATTGCCAAGTGCGACAACGTCGTCGTCGACGGTGCCAATGAATGCCATGCTCGCGAGCGAACTTCCCGGTGCCCGGAACAGTTCGATCGAGTCGTGTCTCACAACCACGACACCCGCCTCCGCGACCACCGCGACATCGCCCACAATCAGATTCACGGAAGCATCGGCGCCGATGCTTCCATCGAGAATCGGAACGGCATCATCTTCGACCTCGCCATCGGTCGCCTCGCCTTTGGGCGACAGTCCGCCCGCGGTGCTGAGACGGAAGCGAGCAAACGACGCTCCTGGACTGGCACCGGCCGGCACCGCAACATGAATGATCGTGTCGCCTGCGGGCACGTCAAGACTCGTGCCGGCTCCCAGATGTTCCGTCGGATGCTCGAACTGCCCGTTGAGATCGAAGTCGACCCAAACGTCAAGCTTACCTGTGCCGATGCCGTGACGAGGAAACTGGCAAGCGTGGCGTCTGCTGCCGTCCCCACCAACGTTGCAATTGGCAAGACGCCATCTTCGTCGCCTCCATCGCCGTCGGCCAGGTCAGATGGTTGCCCGTCGATCTCCGAATCGACATTCGCTCCCAAGGTCAGTCCCGAGCCGAGCGTATGGCGTGCCCCGTCGTTACTGCTGAGCGTTCCATACTGGCGAAGCACGCCACCGACCTCCATCCCGTCCGGCGCGTCACCATAGTCCAAGCTTGCTTCTGTTGAGATGTGACCGTGCGTGGCGATCATGAACGCCGATTGATGCCTCGATGACCTGGCTTGGTCGATTCAGTGAGTTCGGCTTCGATTGCGCGCGACGGAGCGGTTGGATGAACCGGTGATGGACGGCGGCCACGAACCGACTGCGGCCGATGTTGTGACCATTCTGAGTACCGAGACGGTTGCCATGTACTCGTCTTCCAGGTTGCCCAGGTTGTCAACGATCACCAACAATGTCGATGCGTCGCCAGGAGCAGGCAGCTGAATCAATTCTTGAGTGGTTCCTACGGCCACACCACGCCGACCCGCAATGCCCACTTCGACCGATCTGCATCCATATCGCTCGCAAGTCTTCGACGTCGGCAAGAACCGATCCTGGTGAACCTGGCCGAGCACGTCGATTTCCTGACGTCGATCGACACCATCTGTGACTGACCCGGATCGAGAGTGACTTCCGATGCACCGAGTGTTGCTACCAGCGCCGCCGGTGCGGACAGTGACAAGTCAAAGGTTTCCACCGCTTGTCCGGTGTTGGTCACCAACATCTGGAACGTGCTGCCGGGATCGCCGGCCTCGGGTGTCGTCGTCCAGCACGATGATACCTCGTACGTTGAGCACCACTTCCATCCAGGAACGACCACTTACAATCTCGTCATGGGGGGCTCGTTACCGGTCTTCGATCGCAATCAAGGCAACCGAATTGCTTCACGAGCGGAATTGTATCGAGCCTCCCAATCGGTGGTGGATACAGAAAACCAACTGATCGGCGAGTTCGCGAGCGCCTTCGCCGGGTACGAGGCAAATCGTCAACTGTCGTCGAGCTACCGCACCGATGCATTGACTGATCAGGTCCGGGCGTACCGTGGAATCTACCACGCTATCTCACCGACCCGACGGGGATCTCCTTCAATGACATTATCGTCGCCCAACAAACGCTGTCCGCGACGCTCACCCAATACCTGGCGATCCTGCAAACCCAGTGGCAAGGTGCGGTAGACGTCGCGGAGATGTTGCAGGTGGACGACCTGTTTCAATTAGGCCCCCCGACCCCCGTTGCCCAACTCCCAACGCTCCCTGTGGAAGCAGCGCTTCCTGTGGAAGCAGCGCCTCCTGTGGAAGCAACGCTCCCCTGTGGAAGCAACGCCTCCCTGTGGAAGCATACGGCTCCCAGTGCCGACTTCAGCAGCGTGGCGCTGTCCAGCTAGCAATCCCCTGGAATTGGCGACGATGACTGCACCGTTCCGCGTCGCGCCGCCGGGGCGCCCTGCCGCGTAAGGCCCCAAACTGGACAGCCACAGTCTTGATCTTTCGCCTCGTCAATCACGGCGAAAATTTCGGATGGAACGCTTGCCTGTCGCCGAGGCTCTCCGAGGCGGATTATCGCGGCAAGCCGGTGGAATGAGGGCTCGGAGAGACCGACCTACAGCAACGTGGCGCTGTCCAGCTCATCAATCTCCTCAGCGCATTGCCTTACGAATGACTGCACGGTTCGCGACAAGTCGCAAACCGCCGGGGAATCGCTTCGTTTGGGAGGACATGATTTGATCGAATCGAGGGAAACGGCATTCGCGAATTCGACTATACTTTTGGCTTCCCAAAATGCCGCGCAAGGGGCGATCGCGCAGTGCCATGGGGTAAACGCCCCTGAAGTTCGCCGGAAAGGCGAAACGATTGGATACGTGCACCTGACGAGATGACGATTGATGAGCAAAGCCGATTCATCCAACCGATTGGTCGGCACCGGGCGCAAGACCCAAGCTTCTGCTGATCCGACGGACGAAACGATGTCTCGTGGGGCAACGCCGGTCGCCCGCGCTCAACCGTTGGGGGAAGCCAATGCAGGGGAAGCGAACGCTGCGTTAACGAACCCTCTGCACGATTCTGCTACCGAAGGTAAGTCACAAACTTCGGAATCGCCTCTGCGACAGATCGATCGCTACCGGGTCCTCAAGCTTCTCGGTACCGGTGGCTATGGGGCCGTCTACTTGGCGCAAGATGACGTGCTTCAACGCAAGGTCAGCATCAAGTTGCCACATCGCCGCCGCATTCGCGATGCTGCCCAAATGCAGCAGTACATGAAAGAAGCGATGATGGTCGCCCAGTTGGACCATCCAAAAATCGTACCTGTTTATGACGTCGGGACGCTGCCCGATGGGATTTGCTACGTCGTCTCGAAGTACATCGACTGCGAAACGCTCGCAGACAAAATGAAGCGGCCGATCCCGCCGGTGGAAGCGATCGAAACAACGATTGACCTGGCGGAGACGTTGCAGCACGTTCATGAAGCGGGGATCGTGCATCGTGACATGAAGCCGGCCAATGTTTTGGTCAGTCGTGACGGGGAGCTCTTCATCAACGACTTCGGCTTGGCGATGATTGAGGTCAGTGAATCGGATCGAGGCATCTTGATTGGGACCCCCGCCTACATGAGTCCGGAGCAGGCGTCCGGCGAAGGTCACCTGGTCGACGGGCGCAGCGATATTTTTTCCTTGGGCGTGATGCTCTATGAGATGTTGGTCGGTCGACGACCATTTCGTGGGGGATCGACCGAGCAAGTCCTCTATCAGATCCGAACCATTGATCACAAGCCGCTGCGGCAGCTGAACCGAGAACTCCCGGTTTCTTTGGAGCGCGTTTGCCAGAAGGCGCTCTCCAAGCAAAAAGGGAGTCGGTATTCGTCGGCAATCGAATTGGCCGATGATCTGCGGCGAGTGCTCGACGAGTGGAAGGACCGTGAATCGAACTCGTATCCATTGAGCGAGTCCGGTGGGCATTCTTCCAATAGTGGGACACGGTCGAATTCTGCGAGCGACGTTTCATGGCAAACGACCAGCGGTGACGAGACCCGCGTGGTCGTGATTCCCAAAGGCCTGCGAGCGTACGACCAACACGACGCGGCCTTCTTCAAAGCGATGTTGCCGGGACCCTACGATCTTGACGGTTGTCCCGAGTCGATTCGTTTCTGGAAGAACCGGATCAACCCGACTCAGCCTGCGCGTCCCACCGACCGACAGCGACCCGAAATGCACGGTCGCGAAATCGAACCGTTCCGCATCGGAGTGATCTACGGGACCTCCGGGTGCGGGAAGAGCTCGTTCATTCGCGCGGGCTTGATCCCAATGCTGGACGAGACGGTTCGAGTCTGCATCGTCGATGCAACCTCTCAGGGAACGCTCGCCAGGTTGAAGCAGTCTTTATCAAGGCGAGTTCCAACCTTTGACGAAGTCCCCGGGGATCCAGGGGACCCGAGCGAAGACTTTTCCACCGATCTCGATGACGAGGAAGCGTCCGACGGCTTGAGCGAGTTCGAAGGCAAGCAGGATACCGACGCTGACAAGTCGTCCATCCCGATTGACCGGCGACTTGCATCGATTCGTCGTGGCGAGAATCTGCCGGAAGGCGACAAAGTGCTGATCGTGATCGATCAATTTGAGCAGTGGCTCAATTCCGCGGATGCCGAAGAGCGTGCCCTGTTCATACGGGCTCTACGTCAATGCGACGGTCATCGCCTGCAGGCCATCTTGCTGGTGCGAGACGATTTCTGGCTGGCAACCTCACGGCTGATGCGCGAACTCGATATCGAGTTGTCAGCATCGCACAACTTGGCGATGATCGACCTGCTTGACAAGTCTCATGCCGGCAAATTGCTGCGCATGCTGGGCCGCGCCTACGGTCGAATCGGCGAGGACGGATCGCGATTGCGCCGCGAGCAGCGCCAATTCATTCACGACGCGGTCGAAGGGCTCGCGACCGGCGAACAGGTGATTGCGGTCCAGTTGGCTTTGTTCGCGGAAATGATGAAGACACGACCGTGGACACGAGCCACGTTGCGGAGCTTGGGCGGAATCGATCGTGTCGTCGAGCGATTCCTGCAGGAGTCCTTTGATGGTCAATCCGCGCCAAAGAACCAGCGTGTGCACCGAGATGCCGCCCACAAACTGCTCGGCGCCATGCTGCCGGAAACCGGGCTGATTCGTGCCGGGGCGATCGAGTCATCGGTCCTTGCGCGGACGGCAGGCTATGCCGACAACCCCGAGGCGATGACGGACTTGATTCGTGTGCTCGACAATCGACTCAAGCTGATCACTCCGGTGGAGTCTGATTCGGTCGACGTGTCGGAAGGCTCAGCCATGTCCAAGCCGGCCAAGAAGGAGACTCGTTATCAACTGACGCATGATTCGTTGGTACCCGCTATCCGTCGCTGGCTCGCTCAACATGAAGAGGGCAGCATCGCTGGGCGTGCCAAACGAGACTTGAAGGCACGTAGCCGAGCCTGGGCCGTCGGTCACGACGAACGGCAACTGCCATCGTTGCTTCAGTGGACACGGTTCTCAGCACTGGTGCGGCGGGGCGATCGCAGCGAAGACGAACAAGCGATGATGTCGGTGGCGGGACGGAAACATGGCCGTTCGATTCTGATCGCCGCGACACTGCTGATCGCGGGGGTGCTCGGAACGCGACACTTACGAAACGAATCTCGCGCCAATAGTCTGGTGAATCAGCTCGCGATTGCGACGACGGAGGAACTGCCAAGGATCTTGAGCCAGATCGATTCGGAGCAGGATCTTGTCGCGCCAAAGTTGCGGGATCGCGTGAAGGATGGTTTCGAGGACGATCACGTCCGCTATGTGGCGGCCTTAGCCCTTCCCCGCGACGAAGAGATGCCGCCGGACGTGGTCACGGACTACCTGCTTTCGGCAAGACTGGATTTGGTCGCCTTGTCGCGAAGCCTGCGACCGGACTGGATCGATCGGTACGAAGACACCTGGGCAATGACCCTGAACGATCCGACTGCCCCAATCGCACAGCGTTTGCGAGCGGGACTGATTCTGGCCGGCCGGAAAACGAACGCGACGGGCGACGATCAACAGCTCAACCCTGGAGTCAATGATCAGATTGTGTTTCTCGCCGGCGCCATCGTCGACGAATCGCTCTCCAACAAGTTCGCATATGCGGACTTGATTGAACTTGCCAAGCCAATTTGGAAAACATTGCAAACAGAATTGGTCTCCATCATTTGGGACTCGAGTCAAGCTATCAGAAAAGACGCGGCGCTCACGCTGGTTCGTGACATGACCGAAGATAATCCGATCGATCTCGTCGATGCCGCACTCGATCTGCCACGCAAAGAGTTTCTGGAAATCGTGCAAGCGACCGACCTCAGTCGAATTCCAGCAAATCAGATCGAGCGATATCTGACGTCTGGGGACAACGATTCGCGACAGCCCGGCGCGCGGATTGGACGTGCCATCGCGATCGGCGCCATCAAGGCGACATCGGATCGAACAAGGTCAACGACTGACGAATTTGATTGGTCGACAAAGATGACTGATTTGACTCAGGTTGATCTCGAGGACCTCAGCACTTCCAATTTCATTCATTCGCTCGCGCCGCTCGGGTTCGATCCGGAACGACTTTTCGATTCAGTCTTTGACATCAACGCTGGACTTCGCTGTGTTCAGTTGTTTGCCCTCGGCGAAGTCCTGCAATCTCAAAGCACTTTGAACGAAGGCTTCAAGAACCGTTGCCGCTTCGTTGCACGCGAACGGTTTCATTCCGACCCGGATCCAGGTGTCTTTTCCGCGGCCCGCTGGTTGCTCGTCCGCCTTGGTGACCAGAGTTGGATGGAGGATGAGCTGGCCAGTCGTGTCGAGCGAGTCGGCGAGCGAGATGACAAGTTGGCCCAGTTAAAGCGGTTGCGAATCAACGTTCAGAAGACTCCCATGGTTCGATTTCCGGCAGGCACAATCGCCGCGACCACAGAGGCCGATGACGCAGTTCCTGATTTGCAATGGAACGATCCTTTGCCCTATGAACTGGAAGTCGCGACCGACGAAGTGACGGTCAAGAAATTCAAGGAATACGATCCAGCCTATAGCCATGCAGGCGAATTGAAATCGCAAGATGAAAACATTCCTGTCGGCGTCGTGCCTTGGGAAGTATGCATCGCCTACTGCAACTCGCTAACACTCCAAGACGGAATGTCCGAATCCGACTTCGCGTATGAAACCGATGCCGAGGGGAACAGCACGCTACGTGCCGACTTCGCGAGCCGTCGCGGGTATCGTTTGCCGACGGCTCGAGAGTGGGTCGCGATCTGGGATGCCGATGCGGCCCGAGTCGCCTGCGTCATGGATGACTCGTTGGTGGAATTCTACGCCCGCATCCAGCCCTTTGCAGGCGGCATGCCGGAACCGGTCGGTGGTGTCAAACCAGATCGAAACGGCTTGTTCCACTTGGCCGGGAACTCTCATGAATGGTGTTCCGATCATTTGCCCACTGGTCATCGAGCCGTCCGTGGAAGCTTTTACGAATGGGGGCTCAGCGAGCGAACTCGAATTACCATAGAAGCCTGGAGCCCCAAAGAACTCCAGTGGGTCCGATACGGATTTCGTGTGGTGCGATCGACTGCCAGAGTTTCAAGTCCCGACTAGCATCCAAGATTGTTTCATTGTTTCCCTAGCGCGCAACCAAGAAGTACCTCATGAGTCAAGGCGAAGACCAAACACCCTATTCCGATCCTCCGCCGTACGCTGCCGAGGAGTCTTACAGTGGACCTCCGCCCTACGCCGCCGAAGCGTCTTACGGCGGACCTCCACCCTACGCTGCCGAAGCGTATGACAGTGGACCTCCGCCCTACGCTGCCGAGGAGTCTTACGGCGGACCTCCGCCCTACGCTGCCGAAGCGTATGACAGCGGACCTCCGCCGTACACCGCCGAGGAGTCTGACGTCGGACCTCCGCCCTACGCTGCCGAGGAGTCTTACGGCGGACCTCCGCCCTACGCTGCCGAGGAGTCTTACGGTGGACCTCCGCCCTACGCCGCCGAAGCGTCTTACAGTGGACCTCCGCCGTACACCGTACGGATGTCCCATTCGAGGCCTCGGCCCTATCGTCGGGCCATTTCGACGGGTTGGTCGATGTGGCGATTCAACGGTCATAGCTGGGAGATGATCGACGATCGTTCCCAACCCGGCGCATCACCGAGCATTCCGAAACCGGAACACGGCAAGTTCGTTGGCCAGATCGTTCGCACGCCGTCGGTGATTCGTCAGCCGCCAGTGGCGACTCCAGGTCAAGGGATCCTCGATGATCCGTACGCGATGTCGGAAGTGGTCCGCCGCGCCGGAGAGGTGCCAGGCTATGGGAGCCCTGACGAGATGCGCTGGATCGCCGGTACGGCCGCGGCCTTACCCGCTGGGTCGACCTGGGTGGAAGTCGGAACGTTCTGCGGTCGGTCGTTCTTAGCGGCTGGTCTGAGTCTGCCCCAAGGATCGACGCTGATGACAATCGATTCCAATCTCGGGCAACCGATGCGCCGCGGACAGAGCATTCTCGAAACCTATCGGGAGCTCAGTCACGAACGCCAGGATTTGAAACTCGTCATGATCCGCTCCGATTCGGTCGGGGCTGCCAAGCTGGTTCCCAATCATTCCTGTGCGGTCGTCTACATTGATGGCGACCACAGCGGCCCGGCGGTACATGCCGACGTGCACGCTTGGGCACCGAAGTTGGTGCGCGGCGGAATGTTGTGCGGTCACGATTACGGTTATCCGGAGTATCCTGGCGTCAAAGACGTGGTGGACGGACTGCCCGGATCGACTGTCGCCGTCGATTCGATTTGGGTTTGGTATCCATGAGCCCAATCGCGTGCGGTTTTCGACAGCACGTTATCCGGACACCACTCGGCGAAACGGCCCGCTGCGAACTCCTCCAACGCATCCTCGCGGACGAGAGCGGTCACGCAAGTCGCGTTGACCGCTCGGCGTGCGAGTACTGCTTTGGCGATGGCCGGATTGAGCCGCAGCGGATTTCGCAAGTCCTGGGATCGGCGATTCTAGCGGCACGTCTCGACTCGACGTCAGCGGCGGACGCTCGGTTGCAGGAGCTTGCTGAATTCGCGATCGTCGAGCCCAAGCCACAGGTAACCGCCGGTCGCGTGGCGGCGGTTGACGTGGTACTTGCCGTGCAGCGAATCAATGCGGCAACGGCGCGATGCATCGAGGCATGGTTGCGACAAGAGGAGACGTTCGTTGTTTTGCATCTGGTGGTCATTGGCGATGAACATGCGAGCGATTGGCGACGCTACCGAGAGCTACCCAACATTCGAATTCATCACTTCGACGACCTGCTTCTCAATGGCCAGTCCGTCTCGCGTTCCAGCGATCCGGTGAGCCTTGCGTTTTCCGCTGCTCACGCAATCACGAATCGCCTGGAGACTCCCTTCCTTGCAATCGGCTGTGTCGACGTCTTGCCGACCTCGACGCATCTCGCCCGGGCCACGCAGGAGATGGCGGAGCGAGGGATCGAATGGTACGCCGCATCGCTTCAGAAAGCTGCTGAAGTCGTGCGTTCGAGCCATCCGGATCTTCGATCATGGCGACGGACGGTCCAGCCCGAGACGGCTGTTTTCCGGCGGGCGCTGTGGGTGGATCTGAACGGAATCGCGACTCGACCAGGCGATGCCGATGTCGACTTCTTTACGCGTGCGGCCCGTCAGCGACGTAACGCGTCGCTTTCCGATCAGATCGTTGCGACGGCGACGGCGACACGACACCTGGCCAATCCGGTGGATCCGCCGCAATGGTTTCATTCACAGCAAGCTGCGGATGTATTCGCGATGCACCGGCATGGCATTGGATTCCCGACCGATGACTTGGCTTGCGATGTGGTGCTCCCCTTTCGTGGACAATTGCATTTTGTCGAACAAGCCATCGAAAGCGTGTTGTCGCAAACCGGTATCAAGGTCACACTCCACTTGATCGACGACGCCACACCGGACGACATTGACGCCTGGCTACGGCGTTACCTCCGCGACGATCGGGTCCGTATCTATCGCAATCGCGAGAACATTGGGCAGTTTCTTTCCTTCAACAATGTTGTGGAGTTTCTCGAAAGCGACTGGATCGCGACGCAAGACGGTGACGACGTCAGCCTGCCGGGACGACTCGCTGAAACGGTGGCAATCGCCAAGTTGTGTGACGCCGACCTTGTCGGTGCAGCGACGCTTCTTGACGGACCCCATGGACGAACGAGAGAACTCCGACACGTGACGACTGAATCGGACAAAACGATTCGATTCCACCGCATCTCTTACCCGCCTCATCCAAATCTGTCCGGCTACTTTCTAGAGAATCCGACTTTGGTTCACCGGCGATCCTACTTTGAGCGTGTGGGTGGATTTGCGGACTTCGCCAACCCGCTGCGCAATCGAACCACGGCGGACACCGAATACATGTTGCGGGCGCTCCACGCCGGCGCAAACATTGTGACCTGTCGACGGTTGGCGGTCCGCTATCGGGTTCACTCGGAATCTGCCATTCACCACGAACAAACTCGGATGGGCAGTCCGATTCGCAAATCGGTCGAAATGGAACTGCTTCGGCGGTTGCCCTTGTTCCGCCGCGGTGGCATTGACCCGCGTGTTTTTGGCTCGCTCGGTCGACATCGCGGTGTGACAGAACGCTGGAAAGGGTGACGAACCATGGCATATTTCTCGCGAGCGGCGCACTCCTGTCCCCATCGACGGACGCAGCGATCCGGTGACTCCAGTTCGGTCGTTCACTGCCAACTGGTCGAAAAGATTGTTGGCGATGGCGAAAGTCGCTCCGGGGATGAGCTGGAAGAGTCTGTCTGTGAAAGTTGTTGCCGCTGGTTCGAACCGTCGATCGAAGATTGGAATCCGGTGGTCTCTTCCCTGGTTCTGAATCGAATTGGCCGCGTCGGCGACGTGGCCAAGGCCGCTCGCTTGCGTGAAAAGGCAACCGCTTCGATTCCGATCATGGAAGCGGAGCCCAACGACTTTTTGCCCAAAGAATCGCCGCCGCCTGACATCACGTCGGCCGACCAAATTGAGGCGGTCTTGCCTTTGCCGCTTTCGCGACAACCTCGATCGGATGCCTCACCGCTGAACTGGATGGTGGGGATCACGACGTCACCACGACGACGACCCACCATTAGACATTGCATTGAATCGCTGCGCCGGAGCGGATGGAGCCGTGCGTTTGTCTTCGCCGATGGCTGCGAAGCAGACGGTAGCGCTGACCTGCCGGAGGGCATGGAGATCACCCGAATCTCACGCGGCACGAACGTAGGTGGATGGTCGAACTTTGTCTTGTCGGCACAGGAGCTGGTTCATCGCGATCCGGACGCAGACGGTTACCTGATGTTGCAGGACGATGCCATGTTGGCTCGCTTTTCGGGGCTTCGTTCGTACGTCGATCGCCTCATGCGTTCGATCGGTGCGGGTTCGCTCGCATCGCTGTACTGCTGTGACATCGATTCCAAACCGAGTTGCGGATGGCATCGTTCGACGTTGGCGATGCAACGTGGGGCCCAAGGCTTCGCCTTTGGCGGCGAGGCCATGCGTCGTTTCGTCGCCGATCCGATCACACGTCCGTGGGAAGGCCCCTGGCACAACCAGGGAGCACGCCCCTTGGAGCAGCGAGGCATTGATGGAAACGTTGGCCGCTGGGCGTATCAGCGAGGGGTACCGCTGTGGTTGCCGACGCCGTCGCTGATTTGGCATTTGGGCGAGACAAGCACGCTGTGGCCAGGTGCGGCCATGCTCGGAATCCGCCGAGCCGGTGATTTCCTTGAGCGGCATTTCGCGACTTCCTGACGTTGATTGGAACATCGCAAAATCGCGAATTCCGGGAAGATTGTTTGGTAAATCCAGCGACTCGCTGGAATACCACTGCGGCGTCCCTTTCGCATCGAGATCGCTCCATGAAACCAACTCGCGACGATCAGTACGACGAATTCGTATCCCTGCTGGGGCACTGCGAGAATCGTGTCCGGCGGTTCGTTCGCTCGTTGACCGTTGGCTCGGACGAAATCGACGACATCATGCAGGACGTGTCGCTGGAGTGCTGGCGAAAATTCGACTCCTTTTCGCCCGACTCCGACGAGTCGATTCACGAGGAATTCATACGTTGGGCCTGTGTCGTCGCGAGATTCAAAGTGCTCAGCCGCATTCGAGACGCTTCACGCGAGCGTCTGGTCTTTCGCGAGGGGCTCGCGGAACTGATTGCGGACGACTCGGCGCATTGGGCAGTGAATCAAACGTCACGGCAAGTTGCGTTGGAACATTGCCTCGAAAAATTGCAGCAGGATGATCGGCGGCTGTTGCTAAGCGTTCATGTACCCGGTGACTCGGTCGCCAACATCGCCAGGCAGATGGGGCTCGAGGCGAGACGTCTGTACAGTCGCATCAATACACTTCGGGCGATCCTGCTGAAGTGCGTTCAGACACGCCTGGCAAACGAGTAACGGTATGAATCGAGAGCTACAAGATCAGATCTTTGCCGCGTTGGACGGTACGATCGACTCCGATGGATTCGACCGGCTACAGCTTGCGCTCGAGCAAAGCGCCGAAGCCAGAAAGATGTATCTCGAGTGCGTTGAACTCTTTGAATCGCTGGGAGAATATCAGGCCGTCCGAACCGATGCGTTGAAAGTGTTGCCACCACCGGCAAAGGCTGGCGAGAAGTCGATTGGTCGATTCCCTGCGTGGTTCTTTGCTGCAGCCTCCCTGCTGGTGATCTGCTCGGGTCTTGCCTTTACGGTCGGGCGTCGATCGACGACGGGCGACTCGGTCGCTGTTGCGGCAAGAATTCCCGCTGACCAAGATGGCGACGAGTTGATGGTCGCCGGGCATGCGAGCTTGCGGCGTGCATTGAAGGTACGATGGGCGGACGGCGCGACCGCCTACCGGCCTGGAGATTTGATTCCGGCGGGCATGTTGATCATCGATGAGGGCATTCTCGAGATGGATTTCTTTTGTGGTGCAACGCTGGTGGTGCAAGGTCCCGCGGAACTCGACATTCAATCGGACTGGGAACTGACCTGTCTCTCGGGACAGCTAAGAGCAGCGGTCCCGCCGGCGGCGCGCGGATTCATTATCAATGCGGCTGAATCGAAGATCGTCGACCTGGGAACGGAGTTCTCGCTGCAAGTCACCAAGGACAGCGCACACGTGGAGGTCCTTGACGGTGAGGTTGAAATTCAACAGCCAGCGATTGAGCCGCAGCGATTGACAACAGGCGAAGGGAAATGGCTCGTTGGTCGTCAAAGCGTGACGGAAATTGAAGCGGAAATCGCGACTTCTCAAGAACTGGAAGCGAGACAAGCTGAGCAACAGCGAGAACGACTGTCGCGTTGGCAAGCCGCTTCGGACGTACTCCGACAAGACAACCGCTTGATCGCCTACTTCCCGATCGAATCAGAACTTGCCGGTGATTCGAGTTTTCCGCGTCGCGTGAGCAATGTCGCAGCGGCTGGTCCCGGTGGCGACGGCTTCCTGGTCGGCTCGGTCTCGCTCTCGCCAGGACGTTTTGGTGAACCATCGATGGGGCTCGAGTTCAACCGACCCGGTGCCAGAGTTCGCGTCCGCCTGGACGGGACGTTTGAGGCGTTTACCTTTGTCACCTGGGTCAAGATCGACAGCCTTCCGCACGCCTACAACGCGCTGTTCATGGCGGATGGTTATGAGAACGGCGAGCCCCATTGGCAGATCGACAAAGAAGGCCGGATGATGTTCTCCGTGATGGTCGACGACCAGGCCGAAGTGGTGCATTACAGTCGCGTTGAAGGTGCGGTGGTGCGCGGCGCAGGTCGACACCGCGTCTATCGAACCGAACCGATCTGGGATCTTGCCAAGAGTGGCCGCTGGATGCAGCTGGCCGCAGTGTACGACCCACAGGCGATGCGAGTTCGTCAATACGCCGACGGCCAGCGAGTGAGCGACGAGGAAATCGATCCGGATTTACTGGTCAAACAGTTTCGTATTGGAGCTGCAGAAATCGGTAATTGGGGACAACCCTTTCGCAAGACCCCGAGCTTTGCCGTTCGCAATTTGGACGGAACCATTGACGAAATGGCAATCTTTGGCGCCGCTCTGTCAGACCAGGAAGTCTTCGATCTGTACCTGGCGGGCAGGCCATGATCAATCCACTCCCGCACCGATCGTCATGCCATCGATTGAATTCAGACTGTGTACGAGATGACGATCCTGACTCACAAGCCCTCTGGCCACGTCGTAGGAGATTCCGAAATGTGAAAGTACAACAAAATGCAAGCACGACGCGCAAGCGAGTGTGTTTCCCATACAAGCACGACGCGCAAGCGAGTGTGTTTCCCTTGGACAAACCCGACACACTCGCTTGCCCGTTTTGATCTTGCGCTTTTGATTTATGGGCAACGCCCCGTCCGTTTACCTAGCTGGGTTCCCATTGACACCGCGAATTGCAGGGCCAACGGCCCGACAGAACCATCTCGCCAAAACATCCACCTAGGTAAATCGCTGGGCCTTCGGCGCGAAACCTAGCAAACAGCGCAAGAGACACACTCGCTGGCGCGTCGTGCTTGTAGGTGGCGATCGAGAATTCTCTGCGGCGTTGCAAGGAGCCAGGGCGATGCAACGGACGGCAAGTCAACGACCCAAGAACCGCACTGCTCTCCCTTGACGGGCAGCAAAACAAACAGCCTTATGAATGATTCAAACCGTTTTCAAACGTCTTTACACATGCGTTTTCTCACACCACTGATCTTTGCCTTGGGCGTCTCCGTCTTGGGCATCTCGGCTCGCGGTCTTCCCGCGTTCGCGGACGAAGTCGACTTCGCGCGGGACATTGAGCCAATCTTTGAAGACCACTGTTCGCACTGCCATGGCGAGGATGAGCAGGAGTCGAATTTTCGATTGGACCGACGCGTCAGCCTGCTGCGCGGGGGCGATCTGGGGCAAGCGGCGATTGTTCCTGGCGATGTTGAGGCGAGCTACCTGATCGATGTCGTCATGCATTCCGAACCAGGCATGGAAATGCCTCCCGATGACGACAAGCTTTCCGACGAGCAGATCCAACTGCTAAAGCAATGGATTGAGCAAGGCGCGATTTGGCCGGGACAGATGGCGGAGGTCGCCGACGAAGAGTCCGACCACTGGGCATTCCAACCTCTGCAACAAGCGTTTGCACACGACAACATCGATGCCTTTCTGAAGAGCAAGCTGGCTGATTCCGGTCTGGCTTTCAACGGGCCTGCCGACGCGCGGTCACTGATTCGACGCGTGTCGATCGTGCTGACGGGGCTCGCTCCCACGCCCGAGCGCACCGACGCCTTTGTGGCAGCTTTTCAATCCGATCCCGATGGTGTGTACGAAGACCTCGTTGACGAACTTCTAGCGTCGCCACATTTCGGCGAGCGTTGGGCGCAACACTGGCTCGACGTGATTCGCTGGGCCGAGACGAACGGGTCGGAAGCAAATTTGTATCGCAAGAACGCGTGGATCTATCGCGACTACGTCGTCCGTGCCTTCAACGAAAACAAACCGTATGACCAATTCGTGCAAGAACAGATCGCCGGGGACTCGATGGGCGCCGGAGAAGCGACCGGTTTTCTTGTCGCCGGTCCGCATGTTCCGGCCGCTACGGTTGGTCGCGAACCGACCGCTATTCGACAAGCTCGGGCCGACCGTATGGATGAGGTCGTGCAAACAGTCGGTGCATCGATCATGGGAGTCACGATGGGTTGTGCTCGATGTCATAACCATAAATTCGATCCGATCTCGATCAAGGACTACTATTCGATGACCGGCGTGTTTCAGGACATCGAATTCGGTAGTCGCTTTCCGGAGTTCTCGCCCGAACATCCTCGCCGCCAACGTGGTGATGCACTGTGGAAAGAGATCGCCAACCAGAGACGAATCCTTCGCAAAAGCGGAGGCTGGGAAGAGAACTGGGGCGCCTTCCGGGAATTGCATTTCACTCCAATCACGACCAAGGCGATTCGTATCCGCTTCAAGATGCCCAACGTGGGGCTGGATGAACTGGAGGTGTTTGGCACGGAAGAGCGGAATGAAAACCTGGCCCGCGCTAGCAACGGCACGAAGGTCTCAGGATACCCGGAGACGGGCGTCGATGGTCGTTTCCCGATCGAACGTCTCACCGACGGCGATTTTGGCACGATGACCTGGCGAGCGCAGATGCCTAAGGACTCGGAGGATCGCGCTTGGGTACAGCTCGATTTCGAGAAAGCGGTCAACATTGATCGGCTGCGACTGAGCAGCAATCGTGAATACTTCTACGACACCGATTATCTCGATACAAAACCAAGCCTGCCGCGGTACGAATACGATCTGGACGTGCTGCAAGACGACGGGACGTGGAAGCCGTGGGTCGGAACCTGGGCGGTGAACAAGAAGCTGAATGAGGAGTACCCTGAGCGCGTCGAAGTGCTTGCCGAGATTCAGCGTCTGATCGAGGTGCTGGCCGAAGAAGGGCCGCGTCCCAGCTTCGTTGCTCGGTTGGTCCAACCGACCGTGACACGCGTGCTGCTTCGCGGTAGTCCCGAAAGTCCTCGCGATGAGGTCATGCCGGCCGGTCCTGCCATCTTTGGAGGCGACTTAGGACTCACGTCCAAGGCCTCTGGCCCCAAGCGTCGAGCCGAGTTCGCGAAGTGGGTCAGCAGCGATGAAAACCCATTGACGGCACGCGTCATGGCCAACCGGATCTGGCACCACGTCTTCGGACGCGGGATCGTATCGACCACGAGCGATTTTGGCAAAGCCGGGGCGCAGCCGACGCATCCCGAATTGCTCGATTGGCTCGCGACAGAGTTCGTGCAGCCAAAGCGAGACGGTGAGCCCACAAAGCCCTGGTCGATGAAATCACTGATACGACTGCTAGTCATGTCGGACGCGTTCCGACAATCGAGCGCGCCGACGTCAACGGGAATGGAAATCGACGCGGGCTGCGAACTGCTTTGGCGATTCCCCCCGAAACGTGTTGAGGCGGAAGTCATTCGTGATTCCATTTTGCAAGCTTCCGACTCGCTGGATCGCACGATTGGCGGTCGTAGTTATCGCATTCACAACGAGAAGAAGACCTACGCGCAGTGGGAGGTGCTTGACAATCATGGTCCGGAAACTTGGCGCAGGATGCTGTACCAAGAACGGATGCGCCGCGTGGACGACGGAATCTTTACCGCCTTCGACTTTCCTGACTGTGGCCAGGTTCGCGCCAAACGTCCGGTCTCGACAACACCGCTTCAGGCACTGAACCTGATGAACAGCGACTTCGTGATGGAGCAATCGAAGCTGATCGCGGATCGAGCCAGGAAGAACGCGGGCGGCGACGATGCAAAATCGATTGATCAGTGCTTCCGACTCTTACTCAGTCGCGATCCCGACGACCAAGAACGCAAAGACTGTCTCGAACTAGCCCATCGCAGCGAGTTGTCGCTTGTGTGTCGAGCCTTGATCAACTCCAACGAATTCGCTTTCTTGCCGTAATAGCTTGCCGTAATAGCTTGCCGTAATAGCTTGCCGTAATAGCTTGCCGTAATAGCTTGCCGTAATAGCTTGCCGTAATAGAACGTGGTCGCCTCTCGCCGAGGAGACCGCCCGCTGATAAGTCTCAGTTTCGCAAAGGTTGACAAACATGAATCACCCTCGCCGGACGTCCCTGTCCGACCCTCCCGGATGGCAATCCCGTAGCGGATTTTTTCGAAACGGACGATCGGCCCTGCTCAGGCATGAAGTGCCGCCACAAGAATCGACGCGGTGGAATAGTTTCGAAGCAGCTTTGACCCGTGTGCGAACGCACCCGGCAATTCTTGTGTCGCCACTTCGTGGCGGAGGAGAGGACGCGTCATTCCCTGAAAAGAAGTCCGCTACGGCGTTGCCTGATAGAGGGTGATGCCACTCACGTCAAACCAACAACACGAAAGCGTTGCCCTTTCCCGAGAGCAAGCGTAACAGCCGATTGAAAACCAACGAACTGATCGACCCCATGACCAACCCAGAAAGACTTTCGCTCCACGGTCGACGGCTACTTGATCGTCGCAACTTCCTTGGCACCGCCGGTCTGTCGACGGCGGGGCTTGCCTTGGCCAGCCTGCTCGATGCCGATGGATTGTTGGCTAGCGATGCACGAACGGTCAGTGGCAAGACTCCGATTCGCCCGGACATTGACGCCAATCATCCCTACGCCGCTCGCCGTCCGCATTTTGAGATGCCCGCGCAGCAGGTATTGGTGATCTATTTGCCCGGAGCCGTCAGCCATATCGACACGTTCGATTACAAACCGGCGCTGACCAAACTGCACGGGGAAAAGCCGCCGGGACTTCCTGAGGTCACCTTCGAAGGACCTTCGGGAAACATCGCCAAGCCGTTTTGGAATTTCAAACCACGGGGCGAGACCGGCAAGATGGTTTCCGACTTGTTGCCCCATCTAGCGGAGCAAGTTGACGACTTCTGTTTCCTCCACGCCTTGTCGACCGACACGAGTGCTCACCCGCAGGGCGAGAATTTCATGAATACCGGTTTCACGATGGAAGGCTTTCCGTCATTCGGCGCATGGGTGACTTATGCGTTGGGGACCGAGAACCAGGAGTTGCCCGCTTTCGTCGCGATCAATGATCCGCGTGGGCTGGCCAGAAGTGGCAAGAACAACTTTGGCAACGGCTTCCTGCCCGCGGCGTTTCAAGGAACGGACTTCACGGCCAAGAATCCACCGAACAACTTGCGGCGTCCCAATGCGTTGACAGCAGATGCCGACCGGGGAACCGTGGAACTGTTGCAGCGACTCAACGCACGACACTTGGAAAAATTTCCCGGCGACGCGAACCTGGCCGGACGCATCGCCAGCTACGAACTCGCTGGGCGGATGCAGACCTCGGTGCCCGAAGTGATGGACTTGTCGGGAGAAACGGAGGCGACGTTGCAGGCATACGGAGTGGAAGGTGGCAGCGAGCTCCGCGGATACTATGCGCGAAATTGCATCCTGGCGAGGCGATTGCTGGAGAAAGGGGTCCGTGTCGTGCAACTGTTCAACGGCAGCGATCCGGCCGGTGGCAACGGGATCACCAACTGGGATTCGCACGCCGACATCAAGAAAACGCACGCGATGCAGGCCGAGATCATGGACCAGCCAACGGCTGCGTTGATCGCTGACTTGAAGCAGCGTGGCCTGTTGGAAAACACCCTGGTCGTCTGGGCGACGGAGTTCGGACGCATGCCATTCTTGCAGGCCAACGGAACGGGACGCGATCACAACCCGGACGCCTTTACCTGCTTCCTTGCCGGGGCCGGCGTGAAGAAAGGGTTTAGCTACGGTGAGAGCGACGACTTCGGTTTCAAGGCTGCTGTCAACGAAACCAGTGTTTACGACTTCAACGCAACGCTGCTGCACCTGATGGGTCTCGATCACGAGCGTCTCACCTTCTACCACAACGGTCTCGAGCGACGCCTGACCAACGTCCACGGTCGCGTGATCAAGGACGTGCTCGTGTAGATCTCGGTGCGTGATCTGTTTTGCCGGCGATCAGCATGCTGTTGGTTCGGAGCTTGATCAAACGGAAACGGCTGGGTGAGATCGAAAGACGCGTTGCTCGCGCAAATTGAGTCCTGACGTCGGCACGAGCTTGAATGCCTTGGTAAAATGCTGGCTCGCCTCCCAGACGAACAACGGGAGAGCAGATCGAAGAACATTCTTTGCTTCAAGGGAAAATATGTATCGTTCGCTACTTGTTTTCGTTCTGCTGGTCATGGGACTGGCGACACACGCCTTCGCTGAACGTCCGAACATCGTCTGGATCATTCCCGACGATATGTCGGCAAACTTTTCGTGTTACGGCGAGACGGCGATCGAAACACCGAACGTCGACAAGCTTGCGGCGGATGGGGTGAAGTTCACCAATGCTTATGTCACTGCCCCCGTTTGTTCGACGTGTCGTTCCGCGTTCATTACCGGGATGTATCAAACCAGCATCGGTGCTCATCATCACCGCAGCGGACGCGGCGAGAAGAAGATCCATTTGCCTGAGAAGATCAAACTCGTGCCGAAGCTTTTTCAAGATGCGGGCTACTACACGACGATCAGCGGCTGGCCTATTCAGAAAGGAAAGTTGGGGAAGACCGACTACAACTTCGAGTGGGATGCATCGGTCTACGATGGCAGCGACTGGTCCGCTCGCAAGGAAGGACAACCCTTCTTTGCTCAGCTCCAAACACAGGGCGGGAAACTGCGCGGTAGTGATGCGAAGGGCTGGGAGAAGGTTGCGAATGCCGCGGAGAAGGAACTCGGGAGTCGCACCCCGATCGATGTCGTGAAGCTACCACCCTACTACCCGAACCATCCTGACATTCTGCGAGACTGGGCCGCCTATTTGGATTCGGTGCGGATGACCGACCTCATGGTTGGCGAAGTCCTCGCTCGACTTGAAGAGGAAGGTATTCGCGACAACACAATCGTCCTGTTCATGACCGACCACGGGATCAGTCACGCCCGCGGCAAGCAGTTTCTTTACGACGAAGGGATTCACGTCCCGCTTGTCATCAGCGGACCGGGGATCGAGGCCGGATCGGTGCGCGATGATGTTGTCGAACACATCGACATCGCGGCATTGTCGCTCGCCGCTGCGGGAATCCCGATTCCCGCCTACATGCAGGCCAGGGACATTCTCGCCACAGACTACAAGGCTCGTGATGCAGTCTTCTCGGCACGTGACCGCTGTGATGAAACGGTTGACCACATGCGCTCCGTTCGGACGAAGGATTTCAAGTACATCCGCAACTTTCTGCCGCAGCGGCCTTACTTGCAGCCGTGTGCCTACAAAGACGCCAAGCAAATTCTGATCGCATTGCGACAATCGAATGCGAGCGGAGATCTGAACGACGTCCAAGCACTGCTGTTCCGCGAAGTCCGTCCAGCAGAGGAGCTTTATGACCTTAGCGCCGACCCGTTCGAGATTCACAATCTGGCCGACGATCCAAGGTTCGCCGACAAGCTCCAGGAGCTTCGCCGACGTCTCGAAGCCTGGATGGTGGAAACAGGCGACCAAGGACGCGAGCCGGAATCGGCCGCAATGTATGACAGCGACATGACTGTCTACACCGACCGACTCCGCGCTCCCAAATTCGACCCAGCGCATCTGAAGGAGATCGAGGACAACATCGCCTTGATGAAGAAATGGGCCGCCGAAGGAAAGTGATGTGTGGGCCTTCAAGGCTCACCAAGAAGATCCAGTCCGGGCCTTGGTTCTACTCGTCAACCTCAGGCGCTAGCCGTGGGCCCGAGCCGAACCGCCTTGCCCACGGCTAGCGTCTGAGGTTCACGGTCCGTGCGATTCAACGCCAAATCTTGGTGTTGTCAGAAACACGCGCGCCACTTCGGTTGGGCAATCCAGCACGAGAATTCGGCTCAGGGAAAACAGGCAAGCCAGGCGAATCTTGCCGAACATCGCGGTTGTTCAAAACGAATTCCCATGCCACCCCTCCTCTGGCCACAGTTTGACTCGCGAGTCACTCGCGATTCTGTCGATTCTTCCCGTTGAAGCAACTGTCCTAAAAACCGCGATTTCGATCGTCGTGCAGGTCGAATCAGTCGGAGCGGCGGCGTCTGCTGTGCACCGGCGGGCGGGAACCAGAGGAAAACGGAGTGAGTCGATGAGCCGAACGATTGCCATCCTTCCATTGGCTGCCGCAACATTCGCGGGCCTCTTTGCTCTCGGCCCGGGGCATGCGCTGGCTCAATACAGCGGAATGGCCGACTACGGTTGCGACGCCATGGTAGCCTGCGACGAGTGCCAATCGAGTCACTGCGGCCCCCGTTGGACGGCCACCGCTGATGCGATCTTCCTTCATCGCGCCGATCCGTCATCCGGAATCCTGGCGTTCAACACGGATTCGCCTAGCGAGAACCTCAACGCCGATGATTTCAATTTCGGCACGCAGACAGGGATCGACCTAACGCTGGCCTGCTCACTCAATGACCGGAATGGCGTGCAGCTCCGTTACTTGGGCATCGACGACTGGGATGACACGCAGTTCGTTTCGACGACATTCGATGACTTGCTGCAGTTCAATGCGGCGCCACCTGTGTTTGTGACTTCCGGGGATGCGATCACGTCCACTTACGCGTCCAAGCTCCACAGCGCCGAATTCAATCTCACTCATCAAGTTTGCGATTGGCTGGGCCTGCTGGGCGGCTTCCGTTACTTGGAACTCAATGAAAGTGGCGTTACCAGTCTGGTGAATTCGGATCTTCCGTACACCTATTCGGCTGCCACCAGTAACCACCTCTACGGAGGTCAACTCGGTATGCAGGCTTGGCTGTGGAGCTATGATCGATTCCGGATCGACGCGAGCGGCAACGCGGGCGTCTACGGCAATCACTCGCGACAGAACAGCTCGATCGCCACCAACGCTGCCACCGTTCTCGCGTCGGGAAGCGATGATCGAGTCGCCTTCGTCGGTGAGGCTGCAGTGACAGGTACCGTTTGTCTAACCGATTGCCTGAAACTGCGCGGCGGCTATCGCCTCCTCTGGCTTGACGGTGTCGCCCTGGCCACTGATCAGTTGGCCGTGAGCAACTTCAACGATGGCCTCGGTTATGACGGATCGGGCGATGTCTTCTACCATGGGGCATTCGCCGGTATTGAGCTATGCCACTGAGGCGGAGTCATCGATCAACAGTCTTAGCAAATCGTCGTCGAGTTCATCGTCCAGGTTCGACGCACCATCGAATAGGTCGGTGATGATGACATCCATGGCCAACGCGTTCTCGCGTTCGAGCCCCGCGGTGCCGCTATTTCGACTGATGTAGTTGATGACCTGCAACGCATCGAGCGCCGACACTTTACCGTCGCCGTTGGCATCGTAGTTCATGGACGTTGGCAACGAGCTCGCAGCGGCCGTTTCTCCCGATGCCAGCGAGTTAGCTTGACTACTCAGTCGGTTGATGATCAACAGGGCGTCCAGTGCCGTGACGCCTCCGTCACGATTGATGTCCAATCGGCTATCCGTTCCGAAAAACGTAAGCGTGTTGCTGGCCTTGGGGCCGGGAGTCATCTCGTACGCTTGGAAAATCAGATCGTGCGCAAGTTGCTCTTCGGTGAGGTGAATCAGGGCCTGGGCAACGCCGTCAATGTTGCCAACGCCGATGGCTACCTGAACGGGATTGGCGATATCAACAGTGACGCCCCATCGCTGGATGAATGTTTCGCCGAACTCCGTCCCGACCAGGAACTTGGCGAAGCCGCCGGGCGTCACGCACGTGTATGTGAACCGATTGACTCCGACCGTCAGCGGCCCGGCCGTCAAGCATTGACCGATGACCACCGAATCTTGGTCGTCTTCTGATTCAACGCCGTTTCCGGGTGTTGAATTTGGATCAAACTGATCCGATGTCGTGACTTCTGCAGTGTTAGTAATCGATTGTCCGACCAAGACCTCGGCAACCAGCTGAAGTGACACCGAAGCGTCCGGATTGATCTGGCCAATGGTCCACACGCCCGTGGAAGGGTCATAGTCGCCGATACTGGGCGATGACGTCACCAGCGTCAACCCTTCGGGCAGTTTGTCGGTGACGGTCACGCCCGTCGCGGCATCGGGTCCGGCGTTCTGGACTTGAACGGTGAATGTGACGTTCTCGCCCACCGCTGGCGAAACAGTATCAACCGACTTGAAGAGTGAAAGGTCTGCTTCCGGGATAGCCGGAACCTCGACAAGGGTGATCGTTGCGTCGCCGAACTCCGGCGTATCGGGATCGTCGGTAAGTAGCTCTGCAAAGTTGCTACCCGAGATCATGCCTTGGTTCGAAACCTGCGTCAGGCCAGGAGGTAGATCGGTGTTGACCCTCGTCTCAAACCCAATCTCAACCGCTTTGCCAGGCGGAATCAATGGAATGTCGAACACAAGCGACGAGGTTGGTTCGATGGTCGACTCGATGTTCGATGCTGCAGCCAACAACAAGGAGTCGGGAGGATTTCCATCGACCTGAAACGTTATGAACCCGCTCACCACAGCGTTCAACGAATCCGCATCGACAATGTTATACGCAAAAATCTCGGTTCCAGTCTCATCGTCTGCGGAGTAGCTGAAACTGCCGTCGGTCGCCACTTCCAAGGTGCCGGTAACGTCGCCGCCAACTCGCATGATGCTATCGATCACGATTGTCAATTCGGCGTTGGATCCTGGCACCAAGCCATCGACATCGAAGTCGTTCGCCAATAGACCGGCGGCAGCATCGACGATGAGCGTGTAATCAGCCGGCGAATCGTAATTGTCATCCACGGCGACGGGTGTCACGTAGACAGAGTCAGGCAGCAACGTCAGGTTGGCATCGATCACGTCTTCAACTTGAACATCGATTGCATCAAGGTCACCGCTGTTTTCGATGTAGATCGTGTAGCCGATCACGTCATCCGGGCCTGCTTTCCCGTCTTCACCGGGATCGACAGCCAGATAATCGACTTTGGTAGCTCCGATCAACGGTCCGACGGCAACGACTGGGATCGCCGCGGAAAACTCGGAGGTCTCGACGAAGGATTCCGCACCGAGCAGCGTGGCGGTAGCCGTCACGAACGCGCCCGTCACAAGCTGCACGCTGGTGTCAACGTCAATCGTCGCGTCGCCGTCCGTATTGGTAATCACCTGCGTCTGGCCGACAAACGTCTTTCCCTCACCAAAACCGGATGGATCCACGACTTCATTGGTGAAGAACTGAATCAAGAAACCTGATTCCGGCAGGCTGTTGAGTGTCCCCGTGATCGTCGTGGTCGCGCCGCTGCTGATGGCCGAAGCGAGCACGGGATAGTTCTGCAGGTTGTTCGAACCCGTATCGGGATCACCCTCGTCGTTGGGGGTCACCCCATCATCACCGAGGTCGATTCCCAAGCCCTCATTGGCATAGATCGAGTTAGAAAGAATCGGATTGCCCGCAGCGCGGGACAGTGCGGCAATGCCCGTGCCTCCGCCGAAGATACCGTTGAAGGCAATCACGTTCTCGAGCACCAGATTGCCGCTGCCGTCATTGAGGAAGATGCCCGGCCCGACATTGCCAAGATCGATCGTTCCGGAAACATCGGTTCCAATCCAATTGTGCTGAACCAGGTTGTTGGAACGAACGATTTCGATACCGTTGATGTTGCCAGCGATCACGTTTCCCGCCGCTTCAGTGGGACCACCGACTGTGTTGCCGGTGCCAATCACCAGCACACCGGTCCCGCCATTGCCAATCGTTTGCGTTCCCGCTGCGTTGGTACCGATTCGATTGCCCTGCACGACGTTGCCGTCGACTCCGATGCCCTGCATGCCGATGCCGCCGCCGGTATTCCCCGAAATCAGGTTTCCGATTCCACCATTGTTTCCGCCGATCGTATTGGCTGAGCCCTCGTCGCTGATGAAGACGCCAAAGCTGCCGTTGCCAAGTGCAAGCGTTCCCGTGACGTCGGTTCCAATCGTGTTGCCCGCAATCCGATTGAGCGTCGCAGTGGGTCCGCCCAGATTCACCCCGGTGGCCATGTTGCCGGAAATCAGGTTGCCCTGACCTTCCCCGTCGGGATCAAGACCAATGATGTTGTTGGAGCCCTGCACGGCGATACCGTTGAAGTTTGGTATCGCGGCAGTCCCCGTGATGTCGGTGCCGATGTAATTTCCGGCAATCCAATTGTCAGCACTTCCGACAAAAATGCCGACCGAATCATTCCCAGAGATGATGTTGCGATCCGAGACCCTCTCGCTTCCAATCTCATTGTTTGCGCCGTTGAGCAACACACCGCGACTCGAGTTGCCAAGATCAACCCCGCCGGTGATGTCGGTACCAATCAAGTTGCCAACCACCAGGTTGCTCTCCCCGCCCTGCTGAATCACCAGTCCATTGTCGTCGTTACCGGAGATGAGGTTCTCGCGAACATAGTTGTTGGAGCCCAGCAGCATCACACCGTCCGTGCCGTTGCCTACGTCAATCGTTCCTCCGACGTCGGTGCCAATGTGGTTCGCCTGAATCGTGTTGTTGTCGGAACCAATGAGCATGCCAATGTTGTGATTGCCCGAGATTACATTTTCGGAGATCGTGTTGCCGCCAGCGGTATCGCCAATCCAAATCGCACCGGACAAGTCAGGTCCACCGTTCGCTGCTGCCGTCGTGCCAGTCACGTCGGTACCGATGTAGTTGCCGGTGATGGTGTGTCCGCCGGCGGCATCAGCAATCTCGATCGCACGACCGGAGAACCGGTTGATCACGAGCGATTCGATGATGCTGCCGCCAGCGCCACCGACGAACACCAAGGCGTTCGCCCCCATCCCCCCGGAGCCGGTTCCCGCAACGCTACCATCGATTTCGATCAGAGGCGTGCCAGTAAATCCAGGTTGCGTCGTCCCGTCGAAATGGATCGCATCGGTGATGGTCGGCAACTCGCTCAACGGCTGGACGGTATGCGTTCCGTCACCAGGAATATTGAAACTGATTGGATCCGGATCGGGGATTGAGTCGCCATCACGATCAATGTTCGGTGTGGCATTCGCGCACAGAATCGCACTGCGCAAAGTACCCGGATTGAGACTGTCCTCCGTCGTGGTGACCTGAAGCGAACAGGCCGCTTCCCCAATCGTGACGATGTAGTCTTCGACTTCGCCGTCCATCGCCAGTCCAGTCGGACCAATCGCCGTTTCGGTGGTCAGACGGAAACGTGCTAAGGTGGTGCCACTGAGCGCATCTGCTGGGATTTTCAAGAACGCAGAGGTCGTGTCTGGAAAGATGAACTCGAACAGTGCGTTCTCGCCCGGATCATTGAAGTCGCCGTCTTGGTTGAAGTCGACCCAAGCGGTCAACGTCGGCGTGGTAATGTCGATGGGGAGCGTCAGACTGATACCGATTTCCTGATCGGTCCCTTGCATCAACGGTTGGTCCAGTCCGCTGATGCCATCCTCATCGTCAATGCCCGTGTTGTCGTCGCCATCAGCGTTGGGCGACGGATTCCCATCAACTTCAGCATCGACCGAGGCTCCCAAGGCGAACGTCGACATCCCCAGCTCATCACTTCGACGCACGAGCGCATGTCGGGCTCCATCCGAAGTGAAGATCGTTCCATAGGTGTCGGGCGCATCTCCAAAGTCCAGCGACGAAATCACGAAACGGTGGTCTTCCACTTCTCCGTCAGGTGCCGTCCCAGTGGGTCCCAAGTCAGCAGCCGAGCTGATTCGGAATCGGCCGAAGGTAAAACCGCTGACGGCCGTTTCGGGAACCGAGAAGTCGATCGCCTGAACAAAGCCTTGGTCACCCATCGCGACGTTGGTGGCGATCTGTTCGTCGACGTCGTCCCAGTCTCCGTCACGATTGAAATCGATCCAGGCATTCAAGATACCGGCAACGGTTCCCTGTCGCAGGAACAACCGAGTGTTGTTCCCAGGGATCAAGACATCGCTCGACAGTTCCAGTCCGTCTTCGTCGTCGAGGTCATTCGTGTCATCGCCCAGAGCGTTTGGATCCGGAATCCCATCCTCCTCGTAGTCCGGACGATTGAAGCCCAGGTACGGTCCAATCTCGGCGAGAGCATGTGCGGCGCCGCCGTCATTGATCAGCGTTGGGTAGGGCAACGGCGCATCACCAAAATCGGCCGCCAACAAACGCCGATCTTCAAGTAACTCAACAACGGCATAACGAAGCATGTGACGCTTTTGCCACGTTGCGTGGCGTGAGCCAAATCGATTCCGCTTGCAAGCGGAGGTGGATGGAGAGACCATCGGTTCAATCTCCTGGTTGTCGTTCTCAGATGCTGAAGTCGACGCTCCAAGCGATCGCCCTGCGGCTTGGATCCGATCTCGCTGCAATGACCGCTTCACGGAAGTGACGCAGTAGTTCGCAAATTCTGCGCCGCGATCGTACTCGAGCGCCGCACTGGTAGCCTGTTCTCGGTTCACACGCGAAATGGAAGCGGAATCGAGGCAGCGATGGGTCCGCGTTGCCTTGATGGAAGAAGTGCAACGACCTGATTGTTTGGGGGCATGCGTGTGCGGTGGCGCCGCAAGCGATGGTGAATCCGTGACGGCGCGCGTAGTCGCACACCCCTTGTCCGACCTACTCAGGGCCGCAGTATGCGACGCCGGGATCAGCGAATTGTCGATACGGGTAAGTTTTCAGGGAACGATGCGATTAGATTGGCGGTCCGCGGCATCGAATCCCACTCTTACTAATGCTTCCGCCGGCGATCGGATTGAGAGGAAACGGTGAGAGTCCCGCGCTCGAATTCAAGGGACAACGCAGATTCGGCAAGCTGCAACGATAGCCGGCGAAACAAAACACCATGATGACTCGAAGACACCGTCACCGCCGGTTCCGTGTCGAGACCCTTGAGCGAAGAGATCTGCTCACCGCGATCGTCTGGGCTTCGGGTCCCGAATTGCCCGCGCCGCGAACTGATGCCGTTGCGTTGTTAGCCCCAAGCCATTCGGTTTATCTTTTTGGCGGCGACTCAACAGTCGCGACGGCAACGCCCCAGCTGACCGCGACAGGGACAAGTTGGACCTCGGGCCAGGACATTGACACCGCTCGGAATGACTTGGGGGCGGTTCGGCTTGGCAATGCGATTTACCTGATCGGCGGTACGGGCAATACCGAAGGCAGTGACGAGGTGTTGGCCTACGACTACGCCGGTGGCGATCATCAGGACGTCGCCAAAATGAACGACGTGCGGTACGACTTTGGTTATGCCGCGGACAGCGCGGGCCGTGCTTACGCGATCGGTGGGATCGGCGTCCGTGGCGACAGCGAGATTCGGTCGCAGGCCGAGCGGTACAGCCCCGGCAGCGACCAGTGGACGTCGATAGCACCGCTGCCGACTGCGTTGCATGGAATGTCGGCGATCGGTGATGACAACGGGCACATCTTCGTTTTCGGTGGCGCGAGCACGCTGGATGACTCAGGCATCCAGAACAGCACATTGCAATACGACATCGCGTCCAATTCGTGGAGCATCATTGCTCCGATGCCGGTTCCAACGCGCAACAGCGCCGTGGTGATGGATGATGCCGGCCTGATCTATGTGCTAGGAGGCATGTCAGCAGCTGGCCCCACCAATACCGTTCAAGTCTATGACCCCGAGTTCAATAGTTGGGCCACGCAAACGCCGCTGCCCGAGCCCGTCTATTCGCATGGGGCCGTGTACGATTCGCTCTGGCGACAATTGGTTCGTTGCGGAGCCAGTGCGTAATGTTGGCGGAGCTGTGCAGAGTGTCGCGAGTGCTACCGCATCGACGGATCCGTTGGGGGCAAGCGTCATGTTCGTGCCCATCAACGTTTCGCCCGGTGCGTTCCAGGCCGATGCCCGCATTTTGTATCTGGAGGCTGTCCCTCGGGCGTTGACCCCAGCCGAACTCGCTAACATCACAGCCGCCGGCATTCTGACTTCGCCGCAATCCGATGGCATGCCGGCTCGATTCGATAACTTTGTGATCTCCACCCACAACACGCGGCCGTCGGCCATGGCTGGCGTGCTAAACAACGATAGCGATCCCAATCCGAACGCTGCGCCGCTCACCGCAGTGCTCGTGGACGCCCCCGTCAACGGAACGGTGACACTCAATGCCGACGGATCGTTCACCTATACACCGAACGCAAATTTCATTGGCACGGATCGCTTCACTTACCAGGCCGACAACGGCTCGATTCGCAGCAACGTAGCGACGGCCGAGATCGAAGTCTCTGGCGTTGTGGAGATTACGGCACCCATCGTTGAAGCTGTCGAGATTAACGAAGGTGAGTCCCAACGCTCCAACATCGTATCGTTGACGGTGACGTTCGACCGTCTTGTCGACGTGCCAGGCTCCGCATTCACGCTAACGAATCTTGGAGCGAGCGTCGTGCCGGAAAGCATTCCGTTGACGAGTTTGATTGTCGAAACAGCGGAGTTCAACGGGAAGACGATCGCTTCCTTGACGTTTAGCTCTGGCACTAGCGTGACCGATCGCCCCAGGGGCAACTCGCTATCGGATGGTCGTTATCACTTGGTAATCGACGCTTCACAAGTCACGTCCCTGGACGGTCAAAAGATGAGCGCCGACTATTCCTTTGGCGCTAGTGACGTCGACGGCTTCTTCCGCAAGTTCGGTGACGGCAACGGCAATGGGGTCGTCGACCTGCTCGATTTCGCGGAGTTCCGTGGCACGTTCGGACTTTCTGATGAAAGCAACGGATACCTCGACAGCTTTGACGCGGACGGCGATCAGATGGTGGGACTGCTTGACTTCGCAGAATTCCGCCGTCGGTTTGGAACTTGATCGCACCTCAACTTCGTTCGCTCGCAACGTCCTGCGTCACGAAACCTGCTCCACGCGATAAGTCCCTTTTTCAGGATCCAGGGTCAACTGGTAGGAGATCGATACTTGGCTGGCGTGCTGTTCCATGGCTTCCAAAACGGACTCCATCGTTACTGCATCCAAGTGAGCTTCATCCGGCCCTGGGGCGTTGACCACAACGAGGTGAACGACATCCTCCGAATCGGCTAGTTGGCTTCTCAAGTAGCCTTTGACTAGCGGGTAGGGCGTTACCGCTCGATTGTGATGGGCACAAAACCGATCATAGGGTTGCTTGTCCGAGAAGCTGTAAATCGCGGTGTATTGGGGGCCCGATTGCGAAGCCGTTAAGCTTGGACCGATGCGCAGCTTGTCGTCAAGCAAAACGTAGAGCGGTGTGCTAGTGCTCAGTGCGTTCATGGTGGAAACCTCGACCCGTTTCTTTTGTGTTCAATCGTGTGCCTCTCTCGCTTTGGGGAACGGATTGGCGGAGGATCCTTTGTCGTCGCCGACAATTCGGGGACTGTCTCTTCTGTCGAGTGGGTTCGATGGCTGTTTCGATTCGATGCGACGTGCGCCATGGGCAGGGTGCTTCGGTCGTGATCCCAACTTGCCTTCGCGGAACGCGTCGGCGAGCGCAGCTGGCACCTCGGCCTCAGCGAGGACAAGAATCGCTCGGCTTTCCGTCACCTTCGCTTTCATTTGCTGTTCTTGAGCCACTGCTTCGGCGCGGCGAACCTCGGCCCGGGCACGTGCAATGCGAGTGTCCGCATCGGCCTGATCCTTCTGCAGTCGCGCTCCGATGTTCTCGCCAACGTCGATGTCTGCGATGTCAATCGACACAATAGAAAAAGCAGTATTCGCATCCAAGCCACGTGCCATCGCCCCCTTCGAAATCTGCGAGGGCATCTCGAGCACGTCCATGTGGGACTCCGCTGATCCGATCGCGGTGACGATGCCTTGGCCCACTCGAGCAATGATCGTTTCTTCGGTTGCCCCACCGATGAGTTGGTCTAAGTTCGTGCGAACCGTGACCCGCGCTCCAACAAGGAGTTCGACACCGTTCTTGGCAACGGCGCTGAGCGATTTCTTTCCGTGGCCGTCTTGGCTCGGGCAATGGATCACTTTCGGGGAAACACTGGTTTGCACGGCCAGCAGCACATCGCGTCCAGCGAGGTCGATCGCCGCGGCGCGGTCGAAGTCCAAATCGATCCCAGCACGTTGAGCGGCAATGATCGCCCGTACCACTTTCATCACGTCGCCGCCGGCCAAATGATGCGCCTGCAGTCGAGCCGTGCTCATTCCGCCTTCATGGTCGATTCGCAGGCCAGCCTGACGGCCCATGATCTTGGGTATCACGATCAAGCGGTGATCAATCTTGAGAAGGCTCATGACGATCAAGCTCTTCATGCTGACGTCGGCGCCCGACATGTAGGCTTGAAGCCAAAACGATCCCCACTTCGCGAAAGCGAAGACGATCAGCAAGCCAGCCACGACTGCGATCAGTAACAAACCGAGCAGCAGTTGTCCGCCACTCGGGAACCAAATGTCCGCCATCGTTACCATCCCGACTGCCTCCTTTGGCCTGAAAAGAAAAAAGTCGATGGGGTAGAACACCCTCAGGCGTTCTACCCCATCGACTTGCCAGGTTGCTCTTCTTTTCGTCGCTTGGAAGGTCAGTAAGAAAAGTATGCATGGACCATGTCCGCCTACGACTCATCGTAGGGGGTCCCGATTAGGAATACAAGGGCTCCGTACCAACATTGTCAGCCCGGAGGCCAGTGGCGGATGGTTTTGGCTTCCCATTTCGAGGCCTCTCAACGAGAAAACCATTCGGAGCTCAGGTTTAGCTACTCAAACTGAGCGGTCTTGATTCCTGGACGTACTTCGGACGATGGAAAGCATGAAGAGGCGTGACAGGATGAACGCGATGAACAGGATCAAGAGTGTTGGTTCTCTTGGTCCGCAGAGCGTTAGCGATTCCCAATGCAAAACAGGTGGGTTTGACCACGAATGAAAAGCTGCCCTTCGGAGAACGCAGGCGAAGAATAGACGTTCTCGCCGAGCTCGATTCTCAGCAACCACCTCGGGCTCCGAACCTGGTCGCAGGATCTTTGTCACGCCATCGTCGTCCAAAAAGTACACGAGTCCATCCGCGGTGCAAAGCGACGCGCTATAGTGCCTGCCCATCCGTTCCTGCCAGAGCCGCTCGCCGGTCTTGGTGTCGAAACAATTCGCCGTCCCGCGGTCGTCAGCCACTAGCAGGTAAGTGATCAGACAATGACCGGTGAGGGGACATAGCAGCGAACGTTGGTTTCATGCCACTGGACATGTGAATGCGTCACGTCACCTTTGCCGTCGGGACGAACCGCAATCACATGGTGCGTGGGAAAGCCGCCGGCGGCAAAGAACAGGCTGCCATCGAATACCACCGAGGCAACGAATTGCTCCGTGGGGCCTTCGACGTTCCAAATGCTTTCGCCGGTCGCCGGATCGAAGCTGGCCACGCAGAGGCTTCCGGAGAGAACCAGCTGGTCTTTCCCTTCGATGTTCCGGATCAATGGCGTGCTGTAGCTTCTCGTCTTGTGCCGCCGGGGTCGCCTCCAAACTTCGGCGCCGGTGAATTTGTTCAACGCCACGAGATAGGAATCGCCATCATGGTCGCCATTGAGGATCACGGTATCGTGATAGAGGAGAGGGTTGCTGCAAAAGCCGTGGGCGCTGATGAATGGTCCCGGTCGAACCATCCAGATCTCGTTCCCTTCGAAATCGTAGGCAGCCACCACCATCGTGCCGGGATAGATCATCCGTTCGTTGTTCCCCACGTTGGGAGCCACGATTTGCTGGTCGCCGGTTTCCAAAAAGCTGACGAAGACCAACTTGCCATCGGTTGCAGGCGTGCTGGAAGCGAAGCTATTGAGCGCGTGTTTCGATTCGAGCCTCGCCGTCGAGCACCGTCCGTTGCCATAACAGTTCTCCACGTTTCACGGCTCAGGCAGATCAGGATTCGCTCCTGTGTGTTCGGCAAGCAAGCGGTGACGAAAACCCGATCGTCCCAGACAATCGGACTGGAGTGACCTTCACCCGGCAGCGGCGTCTTCCAACGCACGTTCTCACCCGTCTCGCCGTCCCACTTCAAGGGGCCCGCAACGTCGACGCTGCCGTCTCCACGAGGTCCTCGCCAGCCCGGCCAGTTTTCCGCATTCGCGCTGCGAACGCACAGGAGCATGACGAGAAGACCGAAAGTCGTTCGTAGCTGTTTCACCGAATGCCTCGTTGAATGGCTGGAAAGCGTCAAATTGTAGAATGGACCATGCGGCGTCATCCCCACCGACCCAACCCATCATCCACGAATACAGTAATCTTCGGCGCCGGTTTCGTGTCGCCTGTGGCTGCCGGTTGGCTAAAAAGCAGGCGGGAGACGGACGGTCTCGCGACTGGCCTTGGTCCCGAGCGCACCCCAAAGACCATAGGGGCTTTCCGAGCCCGGCACGCGGTTGGCGGTACCGCCCAAGCGAACCGTTCCGTTGCTCGAGTCACCTGCGTCGATCGAGTCGGTGATGAATGCGACCGCGCCGTCGGACATCAAGCAATGCATGCCGCCCGGATGTTGACTGCTGGGAGGCAGGATGCCAAGTCCCGTCGGACCGAATCGAACACAGACCTCGGCATTGGGAGGCAAGATCGTGTTCACCCCGTGAAGACTCCATTGCCGTTGGACCAGCGGAAGCCGCGTCCCTCGTTGTCTCGCGAGACATCAGGTTGACAGCGGGATGCCAAAACCGGGGTCGCTGGGGATCGATGTCGTCACGGCACGCGATCGGGTTGTCCTGCACTTCCTCGATGTCCACCCGTTCGTTCGGCCGAGTGCGGATGTTGCGATCGCCGAGATCGGTTGCGATCTCGCCGGCCATGATCGTGTTGGCAAGTCCGTCCATGATGTCGCGAAACTTGACTCTCGGTGCGTGCCACGAACACGCCGCGTCCCGAGGCTCGGATCTCTTGGGAACGGGTTCTGTCCAGACGCAGAAAACTGTTGTACGGGCCCGGCGTCGTGAAAGCGATTGGCGTCACCGAGACAAGCGGCATAGTTGGTCCGGCCCATCGCGGGCAATCCGACTCCCGGATCGCTCGGGCAACGCAGCGTGGGGATCTCGCTCATCCACGGCCGATACCCGTCGTTGTACGTGCTGGTTCGCGGCAATTCATTCTGCTGGTTGCCAGCGGTGGCCGTCGGACCCATCGCCGGCCACGGAGGATTGCGTGGCGTTGCCGGATCGAACAGATCGACGGTGTTCGGATTGCTGATCTGTTCCCACAACGCCTGTTGTTCCAGAAAGGGAGTCAGCCCCACGAGAAAGCTGAGACTTTGGTTGGCCGTTCGATCGGATGCCAGGTAATAGCGATCGGAGCCTCGCAGATCGTTTCCGGTGCCGCCCAACTGCTTTGGCAACTGCTTGTAGGCGGCATGATAGTTGTGCAGCGCCAGTCCAATCTGCTTGAGGTTGTTGATGCAGCTCATCCGTCGAGCGGCTTCCCGCGCGGACTGAACAGCCGGAAGAAGGAGTCCGACCAAGACAGCAATGATGCCGATCACCACCAAGAGCTCGACGAGAGTGAATCCAGATCGTTCTCGCGATCGCTTGCGATTCATGAGACGTCCTTGTAGACGTGGAATTGGCAACTTGAATCGGTAGAAACGGATGCAGGCCACGACGCCGTTGCCGAACGTCGCCGCTCGAGCTAATCGCGTTGCGGAGATCATCTCCTGCTTTTCCCGTTCGTATTCGGCAGTCTCTTCGGGCGTCGGCTCCGAACTGCCAGGCTGAACGACGGTGATGCGATCACTCACGCAACCGAGGACGGTCGCAGACGCGACCACAAGAAGAATCATCAACGCGATCTTGGTGTAAACCATTGCAAAGCCCCTGAGTGTTCGATCGTCGAATTACGAAACCGAACACTCTTGATCGGTTGATGTCGCGACATCATAGCGATTGGCAGGAGCGTTGTCTCTAAAAAAATCTCGTGCGCTGCAGTGAACATTCCGGCGAACGGCTATGTCCAGACTGCTTGATGGTCGCCCTTGTAAGCTAGCAATTCTGGCTGTCGGTTTCGTGCCGCAGTTCAGCCTGCCGTAGTTCAGCCTCTCCGAGGCTGAAATTTTCCATAGTTTCTCCGTCGACCGTCGCGTCGGGCTTGCGCTGCGATCGGCGGAGCAAACGGCCACTATCTTTGAGGCATTCGCTCGCCAGCATAGTGCACGTCACAAAATTCACCGCCTCTCGGCGGCTGCGGCAAAGGCAGCAAAGCTGCGCGAGCGTCTGCCTTGGAAAGGCGGACCGACGGTAGGTTCACTCGCGGCAGCCTGCGAGAAACTTTTGCATCGCGGCGGGCAGCGGCGAGTCGAACGTCCATCATCTCTCCGCTGACCGGGTGTGCGAAACCCGAGCGTGGTGGCGTGCAGGGCGATTCGCTTGCGGATCCAGCGTGGATGTTGTGCGAGGCCCTTCTTGTAGCGGGGATCCCCAAGGACCGGATGCCCCGCGTCGGCAAAGTGCAATCGAATCTGATGTCGCTTCCCGGTCTCCAACGTCACTTCCACAAGGCTGCAGTCGGACATTCGGCGAAGCACGCGGTAATGGGTAATCGCGAGTTCCGTTTCATCGGTGCGTCGCGTGCTGTAGCGGTCGAGATTCTTGGCGGTCGCCAAACGGGATCGAAAGGTTCCCTCGTCCTGTGCCACGGTCCTGGCGACAATCGCGGTGTACAGCCGAGTCGGTTTGCGCTGTTTGAACTGCTGGATCAACTGCTTGGCGATCGCTTCGTGTTTGGCGAACACGAACAGACCGCTGACCTCACGATCCAACCGATGCACCACGAACGCCTCTCGTTTGCCACGTGAATGACTAAGGTAAACCGAAACACGTTCGACCAGCGTGTTTTGCTCCTGATTGATCGGTCGGCACGGTCAGCGTCCCGGCGGCCTTGTCGACAACGATCAAGTGATCGTCTTCGTAGACGACGTCGAACGTTCGATCGTCCCAGCTCTTTCGCTTCTCCTTGTAACGCTGTGACGGATCAAAGCAGAGGGACACGACGTCTCCCACCGCGACGGGCTGGTCGATCGAGTCACAGGACTCGCCGTTGATCGTGACGCAGCCCTGTCCGATGATCCCCCGAGCCTGGCTCCAGGACGCATTGGTCATGCTTCGAACCAGTTGGTCAAGGCGTCCGACTTGGTCAGGATCGACGGTCAACGTCTGCGTGGTGTTCGCCATCGTGCATCATGGTCGGAGAGGGAAATCACAAAGTCACCGGAAGGCTCGCGAGCTCAGCCGCACAAAGGTTGCCATCACCGGTTCAAGCGTGTTCGCGACGCACTCCCGGGAAGCCCCCACCCAAGCTGGCAGCCAGTTGTTTCAGGTGAGCCATTGGAGCAAGCCAAGTTCATCCTGAGAACGGGATCGATCCCTTTCCTTAACAGGATCCTGGACGATTCAGCAAGCCATCTGGTCAATCTAGAAAGTGGATGGCTATCTTCGGTAAAGTCGCTTAACGGATTGTCCAGTATAATTTTATATGGAATTAGCCGTCGATCTTCGCCAGCTTCTCCTCCTGCGGTCCTCGCGACGCAACTCATATTTCATTTTAAAGGATCATCTATATGAAACGACGAAATTCGGGCTTCACGCTCGTCGAACTGCTGGTCGTGATCGCGATCATCGGAGTGCTGGTAGGGCTATCTGCTTCCGGCGGTTCAAGCCGCACGCGAAGCGGCACGTCGCATGTCTTGCAGCAACAACTTCAAGCAGATCGGACTGGCGCATCCACAACTATCACGCGGCGTTCAAGCAACTGCCAAACCAGGGAACGGGGACCTATTTCAACCCAGGTCGGGACGTTTGGGACACGAATCCCGGACGGGAGATTTCGTCAAACATGCGGCTTTCCTACATGGTCGGCATTCTTCCCTTCGTCGAGCAACAAGCGCTTTGGGAGACCATCTCCAATCCGCACGGCTTCAATGCCGATGGGACGCCCCATGACCAATCCGCTGTGGCAAGCCTTGGGTCCCCATCCGGACCGCGTGCAATATCCGCCTTACGCAACCGAGATTCCGACCTTTCGCTGTCCCAGTGATCCAGGCGTCGGACTGCCGTCACTCGGTCGAACCAACTACGCCTGCTGTGAGGGCGATTCGGCGGTTCACTCGCGTGACCCGTATCTCAACATCGACGAGCTCTCGCAAGACCCCACCACCAGGTTTCCCTACGTGATCGATACGGGTCACGCCCGACAATCCAACGGATCGCAGCGGGGCATTTTTGTCAACCATCGCGAGATGAGGTTTCGCGATGTCCTGGACGGCTTGTCCAACACCGTCATGGGCGGTGAGATCGCCACCGACCTGGGTGACAACGACAAACGCACGACGGTTCCGACGGATGTCGGTGGACACGCGGCACCCAACGAGAAGAACCAATGCCGCTTGAATCCTTCCTACGCGCAGCCGTTTGTGGATCCGACGCGGCCCCAGTTCTGGGACCCCGTCAATCCAAGGCCTTTGACCAAGCAAGTGGTTTGGGGCCGCGGTTATCGCTGGCACGACTTTGAGCCGCCCTATACGCAGATGACCACAGTCCTTCCGCCCAACAGTGAACTCTGTTCGGATGGACGGGATCACCGCGACGTCGTTTCGCCACCTTCGAGTCGGCACCAAGGGGGCTGTTCACATCTTGATGGGTGATGGTGCCGTCGTCTTCATTACCGACTCCATTGAATCCGGTGACCGATATGCACCGCAGGTCTCGCACCGCGCCGGTTCGCCTCCGCCGGGAAGTCCGAGTCCCTACGGTCTGTGGGGAGCGCTGGGTTCCCGAGCCCAGTCAGAAACGATTGATGAGCAACTGAACCAGTAGCTCGAGCGAACTCCGAAGACGTCCGGAAGTTGATCTTCGGAGTTCATTTCTTGAAGATGACCGCTTTTTAAACTGTTTTGAACGAGGACTTGCTTGATGAGAATCTGGATTCTGCTCTTTTCCCTGGTGATGATTGGCTGCTCGAGTTCGGGGCCCAGCAACATCGTGAAAGATGCAGATCAAACGGCCATGGAAGAGTATGAAAAGGCATTGGCGGAGGCCGATACAATGACAGGCGAGGACCCTGAGTTCGAAGAGTAGAAGACCGACCATTCGGTTTCTCCTTCAACGGTATCCGCATCACGCGGCCCCGACTTTCCCGAAAGTCAGGGCCGCGTTTCTTTTTGGCGTAGGTCAGGCCGAGCTCTCCCCCAATTCGGCATGGTGATTCCTCTCCGGGGCAATGGATGAAATCGCAAGCTGTTTGGACGATCGAAGTCGAGACATTTGCGCGTCCATCGGTTCTCCTGTATGGAGTGTCCAGATCCCATGATCGGAAAGGGGGGTTTCGCTGAAAATAATGGAGCATCCCACCGGCACTTCATGTGGATCATCTTGAATTCATTTTTGATTCTTTGCATTAAGGATCACCCTCTATGAAACGACGAAATTGCTGGCTTCACGCTCGTCGAACTGTTGGTCGTGATTGCGATCATCGGAGTGCTCGTAGGCCTCCTGCTTCCTGCGGTCCAGGCCGCACGCGAGGCGGCACGACGCATGTCCTGCAGCAACAACTTCAAGCAGATCGGACTGGCGATCCACAACTACCACTCGGCGTTCAAACAACTGCCGAATCAGGGAACGGGAACCTATTTCAACCCAGGTCGGGACGTTTGGGACACGAATCCCGGACGAGAGATTTCGTCCAACATGCGACTTTCCTACATGGTTGGCATTCTTCCCTACGTCGAGCAACAAGCGCTTTGGGAGACCATCTCCAATCCGCATGACTTCAATGCCGATGGGACGCCGCAGTAACAATCCGCTCGTGGCAAGCCTTGGGTCCCCATCCGGACCGCGTGCAGTATCCGCCTTACGCAACCGAGATCCCGACCTATCGCTGTCCCAGTGATCCAGGCGTCGGACTGCCGTCACTCGGTCGAACCAACTACGCCTGTTGTGAGGGGGATTCGGCGGTTCACTCGCGTGACCCCTATCTCAACATTGACGAGTTGAGTGAAGACCCCGCGGTTCGGTTTCCCTACACGGTCGATACCGGGCATGCCAACCAATCCAATGGTTCGCAGCGCGGCATGTTCGTCAACCATCGCGAGATGCGTTTTCGCGATGTTCTGGACGGGTTGTCCAACACCGTCATGGGTGGTGAGATCGCCACCGACTTGGGCGACAACGACAAGCGCACCACGGTTCCGACCGATGTCGGCGGACACGCGGCTCCCAACGAGAAGAACCAATGCCGTTTGAACCCTTCCTACGCGCAGCCGTTTGTCGATCCGACGCGGCCCCAGTTCTGGGACCCAGTCAATCCGATGCCTCTGACCAAGCAAGTGGTTTGGGGCCGCGGTTATCGCTGGCACGACTTTGAGCCGCCCTATACGCAGATGACCACGGTGCTTCCGCCCAACAGTGAACTCTGCTCGGATGGACGCGATCACCGCGACGTCGTTTCGCCACCGTCGAGTCGGCACCAAGGTGGCTGTTCACATCTTGATGGGCGACGGTGCCGTCGTCTTCATTACCGACTCCATCGAAGCCGGTGACCGACATGCGCCGCAGGTCTCGCACCGCGCCGGTTCGCCTCCGCCCGGAAGCCCGAGTCCGTACGGATTGTGGGGAGCGTTGGGTTCGCGAGCCAACGGGGAAACGATTGATGAGCAACTGAACCAGTAGCTCGACGGAACATCGTTCGAAGACCTCTCAGCGATTGTCTTCGAAGTTCGTTTGCTTCACACAAATTGATTCCCGTACTTCTATTTTGCTTAACGTTAGGACTTGCTCATGAGAGTCTGTATTTTGCTCGTCTCGCTGGCATTCATCGGTTGCTCAGATTCGGGGCCAACCAACATCGTCAAAGATGCGAATCAGCCGGCGATGGAGGACTATGAAAAGGCATTGGCCGACGTGGACAAATTGACAGCCGGAGACACCGATATCGAAAAGTAGGAAACCGACGCATTGGTTTTCTACTCCGTTGCGATCCACCCGTACGACGGCCTCTCCAGGCTGTCATTGTTCGAGTTGGTCGTCCTGACCAGGCTGTCACTCATCCGCTCGCGATGAGCACTCCCTGGTGGCTATCGGTACCCACCACACGCGGCCTCGGCTTTCTCGCAAAGCCGGGGCCGCTTTTCTTTACGGGGTGCTCCACTTCCCCCACTCCTCGCTTGACCGAGCACCAGCCAAAGCTGGATGGTCTTGATCCCTGGCCGCGCCACAGACGTGTCCAGAATGGAGATTTGCTGACAGGATGAACTCGAGAAGCGGGATCAGGAGACATCACGTCACGACCTAGAATTCCACAAAACTCCTGATCCTGTCCATCGTGTAGATCCTGTCTTGCACCATCGATTGGCCGCGAAGGCTGGATCGCGGTAGGGACCGCCGTTGCCGGCGGCCCCCCGCACAGATCCGTACGTGAAGGATTACCTCATACGGCTCCTGCCTTGAGTCGGGCGCGAAAACGTTGATTGGGATAAGGATGGAGGATCCTCGGGGTGGGGAAGTGACGTGTCGATCAGGCGGCTGCATCCGAGCCCACGTCCAGCGGCGACGCTGGCTGCGTCGAAGCAGTTGCCATAGCCAGAGCCGTCGACCGCGCCGGCGAAATTGTCTGCAGGCGGTCGCAGTTGCCCGGCACGGCGTGGTAGTTGAACCAGCCCTGCAGCACGCGATCGCAGCCAGCGCCCGCCTCGCCGCATCGGGCAGTGCGTGCGCCGTCGCAGCTCCGCTTTGATCGCTGCCAAGCGTCGCTCGCATCCGCTTGCGCGATCGTCATCCGACGTATCGTGAACCAACCGTGCTGCTGAGTCGTCGCACAGCGGTGCGTGAAGCCCAGAAAGTCGAACGTTTCCGGTCGGCCTTGCCCGCGTGCTCTTCGGCGTGTCGATCGCATAGCGACCGAACTCGATCAGACGGGTCTTCTCCGGATGCAGTTTCAAGCCGAACTTTGCCGAAGCGTTCGCGGAGTTCGCCGCAAGGCACGCTTCCGCTTCGCTCTTGCGATCTGAAAGCCGATGACGAAATCGTCCGCATAGCGGACGACGACCACGTCGCCGCGACAGCGGTTGTTTCGCCACCACTGAATCCACAGGTCCAAGACATAGTGCAGGTACACGTTGGCAAGCAGCGGTGAAATCACCGCCCCTTGCGGTGTACCCACCGTCTGTCTCGGACCACTCGCCGTCGTCGCTGACCCCGGCACGAAGCCATTTGCGGATCAGGCGAAGAATGCGTTTGTCGCCGATGCGGTGCTCCAGAAACTTGATCAGCCACTGCGTGGTCGATCGTCGTCAAAGAAGCCTTCGACATCGGCATCCAGTACCCAGTTCACCTTCTTGCTGGTCAGGCCAACGCTCAAGGCATCGAGCGCCTTGTGCTGGCTTCTGCCGGGCCGGAACCCGTAGCTGAATCCGAGAAAGTCCTGCTCGTAGATGCTCTGCAACACCCACACGACCGCCTTCTGGACGATCTTGTCCTCCAGCGAGGCGATGCCGATCGGTCGCTGGCGTCCGTCGGCTTTGGGAATGTAGATTCTCTTCGAGGGCTTCGCTCGGTAGGCTCCACGGTGAATGCGACCGTGAAGATCGGCAATCCGTTCTTCACGGTCTTGTTCGTAGTCGTGCCACGTCACCTCGTCGATGCCGACTGCTGCGTCCTTCTTCAAGTCGTCGAAGGCTTCGTGCAGCAAGTCGTTCGTTGACGTGGTGCAGCAACGACGTGAACTTCAGCTCGGGCTGTTCCCGAGCTGTGTCGCGCACGCCTGCCAGACCGAGTGACCTGCGCTCGTTTCCGCTTCGGTGCGCGGGGCAGGTCGGTCTGGCTCGGCGTTCCTCTTGGCTGGGTCCCTTTCCTCGACAGACTCCGCGGCTGGTTCAGCTCCAGCGTTGTTCGCCTGCGTCGACGGTACTACGGACTCATCTGACTTCCCATCGGCGTTCATGTCAGCCTTGCCCTCGGAGAGGTTCGCTGACCGTCCTGCGTGCCGCATGTCGGCCTGCCGAGGAACCGATGGGATCTCCCGGTTCTCGCGTTTGAGATTTCCACGCATGCACAGGTTCTACGACTCCGCCGTGTCCGACTGCACCTTGCCGTTAGCGGTGCATGCCGATGTTGCCTTCCCCTTGTCAGGACAAGGTCGGCACACGGAAAGTGCTGATTTCGGAGCTCAATAGCTGGCCTGCGTTTCCCTCCGCACGGACGCTCAGCACGACGTCGTTACCGCCGTCGCACCTCCGCTGGAGGCCGAAGTGGTTGGCTAGACTTTCTTCGTAAGAAACTTTCATTCCCTATCCCAAACCGGTTTATCCCGGCACTCCTGGACCGCGCCAGTTTTGATCTTTCGCTTCGTCAATCACGGCGAAATTTCCGGATGGAACGCTTGCCTGTCACCGAGCCTCTCCAAGACTGTGAGTAGATTGGACCGCGTCGCTGTACCGTAGCCGAGTCTCTCCGAGACTCGGACGAAACGCAGCAAAGCTGCTGGTGTCCGCCTTGGGAAGGAGGACCTACGATATGACCGCCAATCAACTCACAGCCTCTCCGAGGCTCGGGTTTCGGATCG
>CAVOND010000020.1:0-434247 GCA_963697195.1 Pirellulaceae bacterium | reverse complement strand
GGAGCCTTCGTGGACAGTAGCGAAATGCTGCTGCCCACAGTAAACGCCAAAGGCCGATGCACACGCATCGGCCTTTTTGCGTTTATCCCCGTGTTTTTCGTGTTTTCCGAAACGTGGCTGCGTTTGGCGTTCGTCTCGTCCTGCCAGGGCAACGTACTGGAACGCTCGTTTCCAGCCAGGACTCCCCGCCTGGACAACCAAAACTCTCGAAGTCTCTGAGTTAACAGCGACACGCTAGTTAACGCAATCAGCCAAAAGCGAGAGTCCTGGTCCGCCCGCAAGAGAGACTTCGAGACTTTCGGACTCGATGCCTGCATCACGGTTTGAGGACGGAGGATTGCGATGTCGGTCATGCTTCGAGCCACTCAAGGTATTTGCGACGTCTGACAATCACGCCCCCTCCTCGCTGCTCGAAGAGATCGCGAACCTATTTGCCGATTCGCCGTCGCCGAAAGCAATTCTGGAATTCCGGGAATCGCAGACCCTCATCGACGGCGCCAACGAGCTGCTGGAATTCAGTCGAACGAACCAGCTCGATGAATTTTCGGCTTACGCAGATCAACGAGACGTTCTTGATTCGGTAACCTCTCACTTTGCCCAGCTGAACTCACATTTCACGGAATAGAACAGTGAACAACACAAAGCGTCGAGCATTTCTAAAGACGGCAGTCACCGGTGCAGCGATGACCGCTGTAGCAACTCACGCAGTCGCGAAGGATCATGCTGATCCCGCCGGTGTACCAGGTTATGGTTACCGCCTTCCGAAATTGGAAGCGGGATCGACGCTGCTCTTTCAGGGCGACTCGATCACTGACATGAATTGGGGACGCAATCAGAAAGATCGCAATCACTATCTCGGACACAGTTACGTGTTTCTGATTGCCTCACGTCTTCACACCGACATGCCGGAGGCCAAACTGAACTTTCTCAACCGTGGTATGAGCGGGCACACGGTTGCTGATCTGCAAAAGCGATGGCAGACAGACGCGATTGATCTGAAACCCGATGTGCTGAGCGTCCTGATTGGGATCAATGATGTTGGGCAATCTGTACGTAGCAACAAGGATGTCGATCCTGTTGCGTACGAGGCCGGATACCGAGACATCCTGATCCGATCCCGAGCCGCGAACCCCAACCTACGAATTGTACTGATCGAGCCGTTCGTCTTGCCGGTCACTCGTGATTGGCGAAACCAGACGGACCGTATTCGTCCGGTGGTAACGAAGCTGGCCAATGAATTTAAGGCGGTACTGATCCCGACTCAGAAGATTTTTGATGAGGCGTCAAAACGCGGCGGGCCGGAGCACTGGATCTGGGACGGCGTGCATCCGTTGCCACAGGGCCACGAGTTGATAGCTCGAAACTGGATTGAGAAAGTCACTGAGGCGTGGGATTAGTTTCCTCAGAAGTCCTAGCTCGACGAAGCTGCGGTTCGGATGGAGACCGTCTCGGGGAGTTGCTGGAACTGAGCCGAAGGAACCAACTCGATGAAGAAACAAAACGCGAGCTTGATCAATTCGAACAGGCCGAACTGTTGGTGCGAATAGTCAAGTCACCGATTCGCAAAAACCAAATCAATCCTTGACCACCGCAATGAATCCACCCCAGACGAACAACCCGCTGCACGGCGTCACGCTCAAGGCGATCCTGGAATACTTGGTCGCCGAGTATGGCTGGGATCGTCTCGGGGAGCGGATCAACATCCACTGTTTTAACTACGAACCGACCATCAACAGCAGTTTAAAATTCCTTCGCAAAACCGACTGGTGCGGGCGAAGGTCGAGCGGTTGTACCTGGACTCGATCAGCTTCGATGAGCGGAAGGGCAAGTACGCCGCGGCCGAAGACGCCAGCGAACTGGGCAGCGTTTGGGATCGAGCCCGTCGCAGCGAGTGACGGTTCCCGGCGGCGTCAAAGTCCCGAGAGTTGATGGTTGTAATCGAACTGCAAATCAGGATGCATCTTCCCTCTCATCGCTTCCACAGGCCGTTGAAAACGGTGAAACGAAGCTGCGGAAAAGTACTGTGCCTCTGTGCTGAATGGATAGCAAAAAGCGGAGGTCCCATTGGTCGCTAGCAACTGAAGGGCGACTCACTACAATTCTCCAAAAGGCGGTTGGCGTGAATGCAACGGTGTTCAAATCCGCCCAATCATTTCTGCCAGACGTTGGCGACTAACTTAAAGAGACTTGTGTGGAATTTCCGGTAATCGTGACTGCAATCTTTGGAGCTTTCGTCGTCTTTGGAGGAATCATGGGCTATGTGAAAGCTGCCAGCAAGGCTTCGTTGATCGCAGGCAGCATCACTGGCGGACTCCTTCTGCTCTCCGCGTTTCTGATTGCGAAAGGTATCACAGCAGGGGCAATTCTTGGGACCGTTGTTTCGCTACTGTTGATTGGCCAGTTTGGTCCTTCGTTGCTGAAAAAGTTCAAGGTCATGCCAAACCTGCTGGTGGTCGTCCTGGGATTTGTCACCGTTGGCACGCTCGTTTTCAGTTTTTTCAATTAGGTTCGGGGAATCAAAGCGGACGGCGGGCGTTCGTTACGGACGATTGCACCCAACCACCAGAAAGTTGCCGCCAATACCGTGATCGACCGCATCGCCATCACCGGATACCGTTCGATCATTCTGCGACTTGGGCAATTGAATGTCGTGACGGGGGCGAACGATCGGGCAAATCTAATTTGTATCGCGCGTTGCGATTGATCGCGGATGGACGACTCGCTGAATCGCTCGCCCGTGTAACCTCCCCTCATTCGTTGACGACCAAGTGAGCTACCAATAAATCGCGGCAGCTCAAGTGCGTTGCTGAAGTTCTTGGCTGCAGTCGGCCTCGCTTAATTGGGGATCTCATCTGACGACGTCGGTATCGGGGAACGGATCACGGCTCCATTGCAGTAACGTCTGCCGCTGAGCAATCCGTTTCTTAGGGTCGCCACCTCCATTCTTGACAATCTGGCGGTGAGCGCCGCGATTGCCACCGTTGCGCCAACGGTAGATTTGTGACGCGTCGATTTCCGTGCGCCGGCCCATCCAGAATCGGCAATACCATTCGAACCATCCACGCGGGTCGTGTTCGGTGATCCAGCCCTTGGCCCGCCAATGTTGTAGGGACGTTCTACTCTTGACCCCAAAGTAGTTCATTGCTGGATCGGCAGACTCGCTAAGCCGCGCTTTCTTAAACCACTCAGCAGGGTACTCTTCTTGGCACGAATTTAGGTATAGGCCTTCAAAGACTCCCATCGCAAGCATCTGAGCAGGGCTAAAGTGTGGCTGAAATTCTGGATGATCGGATAGGTCTCCCATCGGACGAATCAATTGGTAGCTACCTTGCCCCATCAAGTTCTTGTAGCGAACGTTTATTATCTTCATTGTGTACCCTGACGTATTGCGACGTCGGACGTGCGTTTCAGCGGCCGACGGCGGGGCTTCTGCTTTCGCTCGACCCATCGACAAAAAACGGGAACAAGATCACGCGGTCCTCTATTTCCCCCGCTCAACCACGCTGTCGATCTTGTCTTGCATGGATTGCTCCCGATCCGTTCGGGTTCCGACTTTGATGCTGGTGGTGATTCGCGGAGCGCCCATCTCGTGAACACGTTCATGGCAACGCTTGATGGCAGCAAACACATCGTCCCAATCGCCCTCGATGTTGGTTCCGTACGCGTGAAGTTGGTGCTCCAAACCAGCCTCTTGCAACACCTTCTGGCACTCCGCGACGTATTTGCCCACCGAAACACCAACGCCCATCGGGACGACACACAGATCTACGATGACTTTCATTTCGATATTTTCCGCTCATTTCGGTTGGGTACCGTTTGCTTCGCCCAAGCCTAGACTTTCCCGAAGAAAAATGCAGTGGCTCATCTCAGCCGCACGGTGTTGGCCCAGCCTCAAGGCCAGCGAGCCGCATCTGCTGTTTGCAAAGCCGGTCGATGTGAAAGCTTGGCTGACGTCACGGGGCGAAACGCAGGTGATGTAAGCCTGTTATCCGACGCGATTGACGAGTTCTGCGACCGCCGGTTTAGATCGCCGGTAAGAGACGATTCTAATGTCGAGCCCCTGCGACTTGGTCTTTGAACACGCTCTTTCAATCGCGCTGAAGATCCAGGCGTCGTCATTGCCAAACACGCCTCCACCGAGCAGCGTGAGGTAAACGATGTTGACGCCGGTTCGTGACGCGTTGATGACGGCCGCCAATAGCGTCGCTTCGTAAGCGGCGTCGAGGATTAGCTTCGCAAAGTCCGTCCAAAGTTCGACTGGCTGGCGACCGTACGCCACCGGCAGTGCCGAACAGTACGCTTGACTGACGCGATGTTCGGCATCTGGCAGCGTCACGTCGGCTTGCCATTGCAGCCCGATCCGTAACTCACCGCGAAGCTCATCGAGTTCCGATTCGCTCGCGGATTGCAGTCGATTGGTGATACAGCTGAGGCCAACGTCGGATGGAAACAGGTATCCGTTTTGTATTTGCCACAGCTGGCCTTCTTGGTTGCCGAACTTGCGTCCCAGGTCGAGCGAGCAGTCGATTTGATGGTCGGCGGATTGGCCGATGTGATCGCCGACCGGTGCAAAGTAGTTGCGATAGATCGTCCCGGCTCCGCACGCGATCGCGCACGCCGGGCCTTGCGTTGGGTCGTTCTCATAGATGCCGACACCGCGATCGGGCGTGACCGATGGCCCGGTCATTTCCAATAGGTTGAATTGTGACGCGACTTGGAACAGAGCGTCGGCATTGTCCGAGTCCGCGTGCAATTGGCGAACGTCGCCGACGTGTTCGCGAATCGTCGATGGATGCGTCGGAACGTTAAGTTGCGAGACGGTTTCGCGAAGTTCCGACAGCTTCGGTGTTTCCAAACGTCCGAACGCAAACCGCTTTCCATTGGGACAAACGATCTGATCACCCTCGACGGACAGTTCCCGGCGAACCTGCTCAGGCGATTCTTTCTCGATTCCGGTAAGCTTTGTGAACCAAGTCATGCGTTTTTCCTTTCATCTGGCCGCGTGCAAGGTTGTCAGTCTATCGCTTTCCAATGGAGACTTCGATTGAGTATCCCCGTCACGTTCACCAACCCATCCAAGCCCACGCCTTGCAACCGCACATATTGGGTTTTCGACGATCTGTTGCTTGCCGGTGCTTATCCGGGTCGCCCGGATCCGGTTGATCATCGTCAGCGGATCAAGTCGCTGTATGACGCTGGCATGCGGACGTTTATTAATTTGCAAGAAGAGAACGAGACGAACAATTCCGGCGTGCCCTTCGTTCGCTACGACGACGAACTGCGGCGACTCGCTGACGAGCAGAACGACCGGATCGCCCACCTTCGTTTTCCGATTCCAGACGGCGGTACAACTTCGGTCGATCGAATGCGAAGCATTCTGGATACGATCGACCTATCTCTCGCCGCGGCCCGTCCGGTTTACGTCCACTGCTTTGGAGGCATGGGCCGCACCGGCACAACGGTCTGTTGTTGGCTCCAACGACATGGCCTTGCGTCTCCGAACAACGTGCTGTGCTTGCTGACACAGTTGCGGAAAGCGGACGTGGAGCGAGCGAGTTGGAAAGCACCAGAAAATGAAACGCAAGAAGGCTTTGTGCTGTCTTGGACTGAAAAGCAAGACAGCTAGCCATGAGTCGACCCAACGTGCTGTTCGTTTGCAGCAAGAACCAGTGGCGGAGTCCGACGGCCGAGGCGATCTATAGGCGTGACGAGCGGGTGTCCGTTCGTTCGCGTGGCACGGCGAAGGCGGCGGTGCAGACGATTCGTTCGGACGACGTCACGTGGGCGGACGTGATTCTGGTGATGGAAGACAAACATCGGCAACGGATGTTGGCCGACTTTCCTGACGAAGCAAAGTTCAAGCCGATGCGTTCGCTGGATATACCGGACGACTATCGTTTCATGGACGACGAATTGATGGGGTTGATCAAGTCGGCTGCCGAGCCGATCATTGCGGATCTAGGTCGACCGTTTTCTTTTCCGATCAACCACCCCTAACGTCAATCAAATCCGTTACACATTGAACAGGACGAGAGTCAACAATGGCCTGGCAAGATCGCATCCAATCGAACCCACTGGTTTGCCATGGCAGGCCATGCGTCACCGGGACTCGAGTTCCCGTCTTTGCCGTATTGGACAACGTCAATCACGGTATTTCACGGGAAGAGATTTTGAAGAGCTACCCGAGCATTAGCGATGAAGACATTGATGCATGCATTGAATTTGAGAAAGCAAACGTCCCATCCTCTGCCGATGACAATGAATGATAGAAAGTTGCTATGTTACAAAAACCCAAATCATGCCGTGCAGTATTCAATAGCCAATATCAAGATCTTGTGCCTGCTTGACTAGCTCAGTAAGTGATTCCTCTCGCAATTCTGTCCGGCGTTCCCTGGCCAAACGCAACCGCACCAGCAGGTCGTTGAGCGCCGGTCGCGATAGTGGTACCTCGGGGAGGTTTGATTGTTTGTAAGCCGATTGGAGTTCTTGGGTGAGTCGCTCGTATTCTGCTTTGTAGAACTTCAGGTCCGCTGTATTCAGCGTTCCTTTTTCGGGACCGGTTTGCTTCTGGGCGATCAGGTCGTCGAGGTAACTGAGCTTGGCGGTTTCGTTCAAGGTGACCAAGTTTGCTTCGACTTCGCCGGTTCGCATCAGGTGGATGCCTGTCAGCAGGACGCGGTAGACGCACAACAAAGGCTTGACTCTCGGCGGTGAGTCTTTGACAAATAGTTTCCACTGCGTGGCTGCGAAACCGAGGTAGTGGTGTGCGTGATGACGGGTGATACATCCAACCGCTATCGACTTGAGTTCGTCGTGCTCGGGCGTGGTGAACACGGCGAGCGGCGAGAAGAGCCACTCGAGAACGCGACAAAATATCTGAAAATCTGTTTCCGAGTGACCAAACGTGTCAAAGCGACTCCGCACCATGGGGCCAGGCTAACAAACCTTCCCTCTCACCATCGTGGAGACATCATCTCATGGTCCAATTTATCTCGATCGCTGATTGCGAGTTCATGGATGAGCAGGAACCAACGGCTCGCATTACCGAAAAGGTTCCGCGTTCTAAAATGATCACCATCAGGCTGACCGAGGACGAGCGGGAGATGCTGAATCTGAAATCGCTTTCCGAGAAAATCTCGCTCAACAATTATGTTCGTGACAAATTGGGTTTGCCGGCGGATACGGAGCCAAGACAAAGCCGCAGTGGCAGGCGTCCGAAGATCAGAAAGCGAAAATAGCGGCATTGGCTACCATGATGAGGCCATGGGCTATGTCTTCATCAGCTTCTTGTCCCCGATGGATTGGGGTGGTTGCTCAGTCGCTTCCAATCCTTTCGTTGCTTTTGCCAACTAGGGATGATTGCGATTTGACGGACCTCGCCCTCGCGGAAGCGTGGCACTCGATCGGTTGTTGGTTCAAGATCCAAAATCGCTTGTTGGATGTCGGGGGCGAGCTGTGTGAGGTTGAGGATTTGAGTGACCCGTGCGCGGGTGATGCCAGCGGCGCGGGCGATCTCGGCTTGGTCTTTGACTTGGCCGGTGGCGAGCAGGTGTTCGAGACGAATGGCGAGCGCCATCAACTTGGTGATGTGCGGAACGCGGGGCGGCGAGTCAGCTTTCTTTCGAGACTGCGACATGATGCGATGGCGGCCGTGGGAGGCGGCGACGGTTTGGAATTTGGCCTGAATATGTGTCATTTGGTGGGACTTGCGTGGTTGGAAGTATGGTCAGGAGACCTAGTGCCGAAGGATTTCAGTCCCATTGGACTGAGCGTGATCGAGAGGCTGCTTTCATGCGGATCGTGCTCGATTCGATTTACCAACAGGGTTATCAGGCGACTGCGTTCTCCCATGGTGAGGTGATCCCAAAGCGACTCAAGGTTTTTGATCGCAGTGAGAATGGAAACACGATCGGGTGTCCCGGTTTGGATCGTAGCGAGCTGATCTTTCAGATCGTTTCGCCTTCGCAGATCACGAGTCCGTTGTTCTGTGAGCGAGGCGAGCGACTCGAGTCTCGTCGACTCGCGTTCGGCGTTGCCGGTCGGTGTCGAGAACGCTTCAATTGCGCGATCACTGTTACGGAGACTGGAAGTCAGCAACATCAGTTCTTTTTCGAGATCTTGGATTCGGTCGGTGACCGACTTGCGAACGCGGAGGCATGTTTCGTTGAGTAGCGTTTCGTCGATGGTCAACGATTGAAGTTGAGCAACGACGAAACGTTCGACTTCATCGGCCGGAAGCGATGGGCGTGGGCAGGTCTTGTGGCCGCGATTGGATGCTTTGTTGCAAACGTAGTATCGATATCGTTTGCCTCGACCGCTTCCGCCACTGGTCGTGTGCGTCATCATCGCATCGCAGGCGGTGCAGTGTAGGAGTCCAGCCAGTACGCCGGGTGATCGCCCGTGGATGCGGTCGCCGAGGTTGACGCGGTTCGCTCGCAGCTTCTTCGATTCACGGCTGCAAACACTTCCGGATCGACGATCGCCTCGTGCTCACCTTCGTAGACCTCGTTGTGGTAGGTGACTTTGCCGAGGTAAATTTGATTGGTCAACAAAGAGTGGAGTGTGTTCTTCTCGAATGGCCCGCCTCCGAGAGACTTGCCGCTCTTGCGTAATCCATAGCTTGGTTCGCCATCCACGTGACTCGATCGCTTCGAATGGTTCCGATCAGCCCCTCGCTTTCAAGGTAAAGATCAAAGATTTGGCGAACGCGATCGGCTTCGGATTCGTTGACAACAAGCTTCTTGGTTTCGCGATTGAGGTCGTAACCAAGGATCGGTCGACCACCGATATATTTGCCTTTGCGACTGCGCCGACGCCATCTTGTCGCGAGTTCGTTCGCTGATAATCTCGCGTTCAAACTGGGCGAACGACAGCAGGATGTTCAGCGTCAGTCGGCCCATGCTGGACGTGGTGTTGAACTGCTGCGTGACCGAGACGAACGAGACGCCCGTTTTGTCGAAGGTTTCCATGATTCGCGAGAAGTCCATCAACGAGCGACTCAGACGATCGACCTTGTAGACCACGACACAGTCGATCTTGCCGGCCTTGATGTCGTCCATCAATCGCTTGAGCGCTGGTCGTTCCATGTTTCCACCGGTGAATCCGCCATCATCGTAGAGCGTTTCGATTTCCGTCCAGCCTTCGTGGCGCTGGCTCGCAATGTACGCCGAGCCAGATTCACGCTGGGCATCGAGTGAATTGAATTCCTGCTCCAGACCTTCGGTGGTCGATTTGCGGGTGTAGATCGCGCACCGGATTTCGTTCAATTGTTTTCTGTCGTCAATCACTTGGATCCCGCCTTCTTGCCATTGAGTTTGAAGAATGTGAATCCGTTGACGTGCGAACCTGAAATCACCTTTGCAACCGCCGAAAGCGTGCTATAGATTTCGCCGTTGAACTCAAGGTCGTGTTCGCGAACATTGACGGTTAGCGACTGACCTTTGTATGTCTTGTGCAACGTGTCGCCCGGCGGTGGTAGGCGTGGATCGCGCCCGGAATCGACAACGACCGTTTGCTCACACGCCGTCTCGATCTCGTCCGTAAATGATCGCGGTGGTCGTTTTCGCAAGTCGGCATCGTCGGCCATCGCGAGCGCACGCTGACGCACTCGTTCCGGCAAACCGCCTTCTTCATTGGCCTGCAGTCGCCAAGCGATCTTCTTAACAAGCCAATCACGGTTGTGGCTGCGGGGCGGTTCTGCCCGCCGATTGGGGCATGGCGTATCTCGGCGGACAACACTTGTACGCCGGCAAAAACCCGCCACACAAAGTCAGCGAACACGTCTATCGGCCCTACAACGTCAATCGTACGCACGCGTTCATGGTGCGCGGACGCGAAGCGATGAAAACACTCTATCGCCATCTCTCGTGGGATGACTGGCACACCAAACATCACATCGACCATCACCTTGGGCGATTGATCCAGCGACGCTACCAGGCACTCGTGCAGGGAAAGAACATCCAAAAAGAATCCATTGCCGTCTACACGCCAGATCGTTGGCTCGTCGGACAGTTGCCGACGAAGTCCAATATTTGCGGTCGCAAATGGAGCCAAACGCGATTTTTCAATGACGCCAAGAACGCAGATCATTCCGACGCACCGTTCTTTGCAGTCCTTGGCCCACACCGCGCTGGCACGTCGTGCGTCGCCATGGTGATGCACCATCTTGGTGCTCACATGGGAAATCAACTCGGTGGTTACGAAGCGACTGGAGGCGGCGAGGCTCTCGGGTTGGCACAGCTCTGCGAAAAGGTAATGCGTTTCCCGGCAACTGATCCGATCGTAAGCGACGACCAACTCACTCAGATGCTCAAGTCATGGATCGTCAGCCGCAAATCGGAAGCGAACCGCGACAAGACGGTTGCTGGGGCGAAGTATCCGCACTTGTGTCGCTTCGTGAACCACCTCTACGCGGCACTTGGCAATTCACTCCGAATCATTTCCGTCGAACGGGACATCGAGTCGTCGATTCGCTCATTGCAAAACCGCAGTGAGAAGCATCGAGGCCAATGGTTCGCGGCAAACGACGAGGAATGCGAGATTCTGCAACGCAGTCTCCGCGATCACCGAGACCGTTTCATCGCCGACCATCCCGATGTACCGGTGTTCAAGATCGAGTTCGCCGAGTTGGTGACGTCTCCCGATAAAGTTATTCGCAACTTAGTCGAATTCCTCGGCATCACACCAACACCGGATGAACTCCAGTCAGCGATCGAGCACGTCAATCCAGATCTCCGGAAGTTTGGGTGAGCAACATGGTCGCGAACATTTCAACGGCAGACGTCACGTTCTGTATCAAGACAATTCACCGGCCGTGGTCCTGCCATCGTCTGGTCGAATCGCTACGTGAATACATCGCCGATCCAACGATCGTCGTCGTTGATGACGGTCGCCCTGAACTTCGTTTCAGCGACAAGTATCCCGAGACCGCCAAGTATTGCACGGTCGTCAATCTGGAGCGCCACGATGTGGGCGTTGGAGTCGGACGCAACGCTGCGATCGACGCGGCGCAGACCGAGTGCATCTTTCTGTTGGACGACGACCACGTTGTCACCGCGGACTTTCACATCGACCGCGTTTGCGAGTACTTGGCGACGCACGAACTCGACATCCTCGCTGTTCGGCAGGGTGGAGGCGGTCGACCGACGATGCTTTCGCCACTGATGCACGGCAAACGCATCTGGATGCACCGCGGCGAAAAGAAGCGAGTTGGTACCGTCGCCTGGTGCGACATGGTCAGCAACGCGTTTCTCGCTCGCAAGGAAACGATCGCGACGCTGCGTTGGGACGAGGCCCTGAAGACCTACGAGCATTGGGAGTTCTTCTACCGGGCGAGTCACCTTGCCAATCTTCAAGTCGCGGTCGCCACCGATTGTTCTGTTGTCCATGCGCACGTCGCCGGCACTGGCTACCGCGACCTGCGCGGACGAGCGAAGTTCCGTGCAATGGGACTTCGCAAACACGGCTTCCATTCGATGCGCTATCCAGGAGGTCAAATCGTCCGTGCGTAATCAAGCCACTTTCTGCATCAAGACGATTCATCGTCCGCATTGTTGTGCCGCACTCGTTCGCAGCATTCACGAGCACTACGGCGACGACCATCCGCTGATCCACGTCCTCGATGACGGCAAGCCCGAACTGCGTTTCTCCGCTGTTTGTCCAGTCGAAGCCGCAATGGTCGATCGACTGATCGAGACCGAATACGACATCGGATCTATCGGCCGGTCGCAATCGGTTGCTCGATGTTGGCGACACCCCGATCGTCATCTTCGCTGATGACGACCATCTCGTCACGAACCAAACCCGATTGCCTGAGCTGATCGGGACGCTGAACAAACATCACGATCTCGATTTACTGGCGGCACTCAGCAACGACGAGGAGCGTCCGAAGATGCTGCGAATCGAGGATCGTGTGCTGCGAATTGCTCACGGCAGCTACAAGCAGCATCGCTCGATTCGCTGGTGTCACTACGTCGGCAATTGCTTTGTTGCTTATCGCGACATCCTTCAAGCGATCCGCTGGGACGAAACGCTAAAGGTCGAAGAGCACTGGGACTTCTTCTGGCGAGCAAAGATCGCCGGCATGAACGTCGCCGTCGACGTGAATCATTCGTTTAAACACGAGCACGTTGACCCGCCCGGCTACGTCCGCCGCCGCCCCGAGTTCCTCGATGCCGGTCTCAAGAAGCATGGATTGCGAAAGGTGATGTGGCGATGATTGAAATCCCGGCTCTTGAGTTCCACCTTGCTCACGGTTGCAACCTTTCGTGCCAACAGTGCAGCCACTACAGCAACTTTCATCTCTCTGGGCAAATGCCGACGCCGGATGATGCGCGACGCCAGTACTCGCACTGGTCGCATCGAATTCGACCGAAACGGTTCGCGTTGCTCGGCGGAGAGCCGCTGTTGAATCCTCACCTGATCGAGCACTTGCGCTTGGCCCGCGAATCATGGCCCGACTCCGACTTAATGCTCGTCACCAACGGATTTTTCCTTGATCGCCACCCGGACCTGCCGGCAACGCTCGTTGAAACCGACTGTCGACTCGAAGTTAGTCAGCATGGCACGCAAGAATCCTATCTGGCTCGTTTCAACGAAGCAAGGAAAACGGTATGGCAATGGCGAGCGGACTATCCAGGTATCCAGATCAAGATTCGTCAGTCGCATCGCGGATGGATGCGGCAATACCGAGTCGAAGTTGGCAAGCCAATGCCATTCGATTCTAAGCCCGCTGCCGCGTACCGAATCTGCATGCAGAAGACATGCACCCAGCTATTTCGCAATTGCTTATGGAAATGTCCGGCACTGGCCTATCACGCATTGATGGAGCAAAAGCTTCAACTGCAAAACCTTCCCGCATGGCAACTGTTTCGCGACTACAAGGCATGCCCACCGACCGCCAGCGACGATGAACTGCGATCGTTCGTTGAAACTAAAGCGATTCCTCAATGCGGACTTTGTCCTAGCAAGCGTGTTCCGTTCAAGCATCCCGATCCGACTCAAAGGAGTGAGACTCGATGACGTTCCCACCTGGATCAGGCAGTTGCCATATCGCGTCTCCAAGGCATCTCTTCGTTTCACCATTCGACCCACGGATTGTCACGGGAATGCATAAAGTCGCTCCCGATCTGATGTGCGTTCCATCATTCAACTCCGGCGTTCTGTTCCTGCGTCGATCGCCAATCATCCGGTGAGTGATGGGATACACGAAGCTTTTGTTCGTTCGTGAGGCCAAGGAGTTGCCTTCAAGACTTTCAGCACCTTACTATTACCTTGGGCCTTTGAGCATCCATCTCATCAGAGCAGTCGCCCCATGAGTATCTTATGGAAGCTTCAGCACGCGGTCCCTGCAAGAATCTTCCGGACGATGGCACGGCAAAACACTGGCTAGTGTTTTCCTTGCGGCTATGCGCGTGTTGACTGGCTGCGCTTCTTCGTACGATGGACTCATACGTCTCCGTCTTGGAAGAAGAAGTCTGGTTCAGCGCTGGCAAATCGAGGTCCGTGTATCTTGAACGAGGGGAGACCACTCGTTTTTAATCTGCCTGCGACAGACCCTTGCAGGCAGAGAGTCGCCTCTGAATCTCTTTGACAAGCTCTCCAGTTTTTGCTCCACCGAGGCCCCCGTACTCGTCTTGGAAGATGTCTCGCGAGATTCCCTCAGGCAGATTCTCGATATCAGGGCAAAAATCACTGCTGATTACGCCACGCCGGATTCGCTCTTGCATTGCTCGGGCGGAATCGAGATTACGCGTCGCGGCGCCCGCGAACAGGGTGCCCGAACGGTCCGCCATCAAATCAACGAACGAAAACCCGGAACCTCCAGGTGTAGTGTCCATCATCTCTTTGCCAATTCCAACCGTCATCGAGCGGCTCTCGTTGGAAAGAATTGCCAGGCCAGCGCTGACCCAGAAATGTCGTGCCAGATCGTTTCGGCCTCGAAGTGTGACACGATTACGAATTGCCGCAAATTCGTCCAATCGACCAAGGTCAATCGGCCGCCCAGCCACCTTCGCCACGTTTTCTTCTCCGAGAATGACTCCCAGCGCGAGGATCGCCGCCTGGTTTGGCAATACGGCATCGGCTGCGTGCGAATTGTCTTCGGCAAAAGTGAAAGCCAGTTCGAGAAGTCTTACAAATCCCTCGTCACCTGCGGGTATATCGTGGGCATGTTCCAGTACATGAAGGCCTGTTGCTCGAGCGGCGTCATCTAGTTCGTTGGTAATCCCGGTAGCGCTTCCCCATGCAAAGATCGCGACGCCGAAAATGATCATCGCGATCATCGCTGTTCGGCTTCGGCGGAGTGATAACCCGAACAGCACGCCCAGCACGGTGCTCGCGACACTCAGTTGGATTTGCGGTTGGATGGGAAAGTAACCGTAGTTGATCCATTGGGTTCCAACGCCAAGAAGCGGAGCGGCAATCAGGGCCGCTGGTATTGCCCACTGCAGTCTCACCGAGGAGAGGAACAGTGCAACCAGAAACCCGATCAGCCCGAGTCCGATACCGCGGAGAGCGATTGTGGCCACCGCACGGGCCCCGGGTTCCGATAGGCCCAGCAATGATCGGATGGAATCAACGGACCACTCCGGAGCACCCAGTGGCCGTGGGTCCGGAACAAAGCACAGGATGCCTAGCCAGACCAACAGTATCGCACCCCAGATAGCACGCTCGGATTTCGATCTCCGGCCCGACGAGGGTTGTGTTTTAATTTCCGACATAGACATCTATAGGCAAGCTAAGTTTAAGCGAGCTGCAATCCATTCGATTGATGCGTCGAATTCCGTTCGTCGGCTTAATATGTTCGATAAACTCTCGCATTTTAATATCCGGATGGGATGGCCAGCAAAGGGCATGGGGCATGTCGCAGCACTTGTGCGGTGGTCGTGCCGCGTAGGACGTCAAGAAAACCGTGCCTTCCTTCAGTCACCATAATGATGAGGTTCGCGTGACTTTCATCTGCGGCTACCAGTATCTCAGCTGCGGCATTCCCTGCACGAGCAACTCGCTCGATCTGCCAGGGCCCTTGGGGAATGTAAATCTTCGGAAACCGCGACTCAGATCCAACATGCAGCAGCGTCAGCTTGGCTCGATCACCGCCGAACATTGCAATCGTGCGCATCCCGCGTTCCACTGCTGATTCGCTATCGGGTTTGTGGTCGACGGGCACCAGAACATGATCCATTGACACCTCGCCAGAATCGAACTCGACGCAACCGTGGCGCCCGGCCGGTACAAACAGAGTGGGAATAGAAAGTATCGATACGGTTTCGGCGATAAGCTCTGCCTTCGAGGGCTTGATCCAAGCTGCCACACCATCTCGACCCGCCGTGGCCAGGACAATCATATCAATGGGATGACGCTGACAATATCGTTCGATCGAGTCAGTCACACTGCCAGCTGCGCAAATCACTTTCTCAATCTCAATGCCGAGGTCGGTGACATCGGAGCGTGACGCATCTTCAGAGATCACACCCCAACTTTGCAATATCCGTCGTATGGATGGGAATGCATCCCACTCTTCATCTGTATCCTTACCGACATGGAACAGGTGAAGCGATGCTTTGTTGACGAGTGCCAGTCGAAGCGCGTGTGCAAGAGCGACGTCAGACTCCTTTGTAAAGTCAGTCGGATGAAGAATATGTTGCGCCGGTTGGCTAAATTCAGTCGGAAGCACTGGGCTGGTCACTGGTAAATCCTTACCGAAAGAAAGAGTAAAAGAGAGAGTCTAATTGGACAGCGCCACTTCTTGGCTTTGGTTTTCGGTTTCACGGCGATTTTGGATCAACGCTTTTGATTTTGCCGGGGCGATTCCCAGATCGCGGAAGTCAGTCATGTTTCGCCTCCAGTGGTGCCGGCTTGCTTCGGCATTGCGGCGTTGATGATATCGAATTTGGCAAGGGGATCACGGCAGCCAGTGGAGCACGTCCCGCAAGACGCACCAGCGCGGCAATCGCTGTTGGGTGCCGCCTCCTTGGATCCAGTAGACACCGAGTGATTCCAGCGTACCGTCCGCCCGCTCGAAATCGATCCAACCGTCGAGAAAGCGAAGCCACTCCGTATCAGAGGCTCGCGCCAACATCGCAACAGGTCTTGTCGTGATCGGTTTGGGGACCACCACGGCGAACTCAGGGTGCAGCACATTCCAGGCTGCGCCTTCCTCGGCGGCGATCAGCATCCCATCCAGATTGTGTTTGCCGGTGAAGAAGTCTTCGAACGAATCGATGTTGATGATTTCTGCGTTCGGGAGGCGGCGGCGAGCGTCGATGGCGACATCCTCGTAGACAGCGCCCAAGCGGAGGTCGGCTGGCGTCTGCGGATTGTTCCAGAATTGGACATCGTTGCGGCGGTGATCCCGAATCACGATGGACAACGTTGCCAATTGATATGGATCTGAGAAACCGACCCGCGCCAGTCGCTCCGGTTTCATCATCAGGCCGCCAACGGCCACGTCGATTTCCCCAGTCTCGATTTGTTCGACCAGCGTCTCGTAGCGGTAAGGAACAAATTGTACCTGCACCCCGAGGCGTTTCGCCAAACGATGCACCAACTCGACGTCGTAGCCCACCAAGTGATCATGTCGATTGAAATACGTGTAGGGCAAGTGACTGGAATGGTATCCAACCCGCAACAATTTCTCCGTCATCACGCGCTGGCGTGTCGAACCTTCAAACGGTGCGCGGACAGGAACTTCGTCCCGCGAACGATACACAATCACATCCTCGTGCGGTTCGGATATTTCCAGTGAAAGCAATCGATCGTCGAGATCGTATTTGAGCTGAGTCTTGGCTAGATACCAGTAACTGCCGACGCCGCCGACAATCAGGCACAGAACGATCGCTAACACTCCGCTCAGTAGCCGTGTCCAAGAAATCCGTATGCCTCCTCGCAGCGATTGCGTGACGACAAGTGTGAGCGACATCAGGCTCATCACTCCCACGACATCGGCCAGCCGCATGGTGATAAATCCGGGCAAGATGAACAGCGGCATGACGTCTTGCGGTATTTTGTACTGGTCCAATAGGTATGGAATGGTGGTCAGCGGGCTTGCGAAACTGGAAAGGGCTCCCGTGCTGGCCATCGCTGCGGTTTGGCTGGTTGTTAGGTTCTGACCGACGTACCACGCAGCGAAGGAGACGAAGACGAAGGACAGGATTTTACCCAGGTGGGGAAACGGATATGCCAGTGGTACCACAACACTCGCCATCGACGGTTCCCCGGAACCGAGTCGAACGTCCGTCGTCGTGGTGAGTTCCTCGCACTTTTCGATAATCTGCGGCAGAACAACGAACAGCTTGCCTGTTGCGACGGCGGTCAGCAGCGGCTCTTGCGCTGCCCGCAGGACCTGACCGTAGCGGAACTCGGTGAACGAACTTACGATTAGCGGAAGAATCCCAAAAGCGGCGATCAAACAGGCCAACGAAAGGATGATGAGGTAAGCCTTCAGCCGAACGAGCTCATCAATGCGCAACGTCCCGGCCGCCGCCGCAGTGAGTGAGAAAAGCCCGATGGGTGCCAGCCGGACGAGAAACGAGTTGATTTGCCCGAGGGTTGCCGACGCCACGTCCAGAAAGTCGAGCAGAGGCTCTTTGCCCGGCACCATCATCAGCGCGCACCCAAAGAACAGACAGAACACGACGACAGCTGGCACGTATTCGTCCGAGAGCGAACGAAAGATGTTCGTCGGAATGAAGCGTTGCAGCAGATCTCCCTCGCCTGTGACCGACGGCTGTGAGGGGCTGTAGAACGAAGCTCCCTGAACCGGCGGCAGGCACTCGGATACCGCAACAATCAGCCCGATCCCGATCACCCAGAAGATCAGCATTAAAATCAGCGCCGCGAACCCAATCTTTTTGGCTTGCTGAAGGTCGAGCCGCCCCATTTTGGCCACCAGGGAAATCATCAAGAAAGGCAAGACGGTCATCTGCAACAGGCCAACGTAGGCTTTGCCGACAGCCGACAATGCGTTGCAGTACTCGCCGAACAGCACGCCGCACAGAACTCCCAGCAACAGACCGCCCGCAATCCAGACCCCGGTGCGGTTTCGCTTGGGCTGCTCAGCATCCGTAGAAGGAACGGTACTCATTGCTCTACCAACTCAATTAGAGATCGCGAATGACTTCAATCGGCCCGTCGTTGATCTTAGAATCTAGCTGCGATCGTGGAGTCTAGCTGCGCATGGTCCGCCCATGTGAAGTCTGCATCGCCGTCCACAGACTTGCCCCGCAGTTCGCCGAACGTCTCCTCCGCGCCGAGGTAGCCCCGGAACACCAATGGATAACGCGTTGATCGAATCCTTCATTGGAAGCGTCCGAGCTGAATCCCTCAATGTCCCCAAAGATTCGGGCACCAGATCAAGATTTGAATCCAATTTTTAATTGGTTTTGATACATTCATCGAAGCCGGAAAACCTGAAGGTAAATTCCCTTCACTCACCCCGTCGTGCCGGGCTGCCCCGGAGAATCATTCGTACAACCGCGGAGAGGTAATGGACAAGTTTCTCATTGGATTCGTTTTGGTCGTCGGCGTGTCGCTATCGGGATGTTCCAATCAGCCCGAGGGCAATGCCATAGAGAGCAATGCCATAGAGAGCAATGCCATAGAGAGCAATGCCTTAGACAGTGCAAGCACGGTGGACGCGGAAAAAGACGATGGTCTTTCTTCGGAAATCGGTGCAGCCGACATCGAACTGGAACAGGGCAAGGAAAATCCCGACGCGATTGCCAATTTCGAAGCCGGGATCGCAGCCTATAACGCAAATGACCTGCCGCTGGCCTACAAAGAGTTTCTCGCAGCTTCCGAGAAAGGGCATGCCGATTCCCAATTCAATCTTGGTTTGATGTACGAGCAAGGCATCGGGGTTGGCAAGGATGAGAAGGAAGCGGTTGTTTGGTATGGCAAATCCGCCGCGCAAGGGAATGCGGCGGCACAATTCAATCTGGGGGTGCTCTACGAAAATGGTCGTGGCACGAAGGTTGATTTCGCAAAAGCGAACGAGTGGTATCGCAAGGCGTCGGTGCAGGGTGATGCGCTGGCCATCGGCAATCTAGGCATGCTGTATGTGCGCGGAGACGGCGTGAAGGTGAACACGGTCGCGGGCGTGGCGCTGCTCTTGATGTCTGCTACCGCAGATCAATCGCCCGAAAACAATGCCAAACGGAATATTTCAGCCACTCGCGGACTCACAGCTGAGATGATCGTTGAGGCTCAATCACTCGCCGAAGAATGGAGTAGCGCGAAGAACCTCCTTGGGCAGCTCGATCAGTATTTGGAGAAATCGCAAGCAGGGAACAACGCAGAGTGATCGTGCTCCTTGTCGCAGAATCCAGCGATCGATCTCCGCGAATAACCTGCGAGTTTCCGTTGGGTTAACGGGCTGCAGTTCATCCGTCAGTGGAAGAAATTGGGTTCAGGGCGGGCAGATCGACGTCCGCGTCTGTTGTGCGGGGGACTTGCCAAAGTTTGCGCCGCATTTGTACGAAAACCTCGGCCAGACGCTGACCGCGCCAGGCCGCGCCGCTGGATCCCACACCGAAGACATGCCGAGACAACACGTTCCACTCGTGCTCGAATTCGGCGGCAGCGTTAGACGGCAACCGTTCGTGCAGGCTTGCCTCGCCCAAACCCTCGGCCCGTTTCCATTGCAACATCGCGGCATAGGCTTCGCCCGCCGCGTTCGTGCGGCAAGCCGTCAACAGCCGCCTGGCTGCAGCAGTCGCGGGATCGCTTCGCCGCCTTTGCCGCGCGGCAAGCAACTTCGCGACTGGTTTGCGGGTCAGCCAAGCGGCCACGCCGATCGCCAAGAGCAAAACGACAGGCGGTCGGCGAGACCTCGGCCCCGGAGCAAGTGGTTCGGAAACAACCGCTGCATTTTGGACGTCCACTAGCCGACCCGGCAGTGACTCGCGTTTCAATTCGCCCGCGTCCGGATCCCACCAGATCACCGCCAGATCAGGTAATTGAAAGGTTCCAGGACGTTCGAACTGGTACTTGATCGTTTCCTGTCTCTCGGCTCGGGAAGGGCCGCGTTCGGTGAAGTCCTGCACGATCGGATCGCTAGCGTAGGAACGAACCCCTGCCGGCGTCTCGATCGGGATGGGTGAAAACATCATGGCCGTCGTGTCGGTGGCGCGGCGCGAGATCGTGCGCGCGATCACATCGCCGGCCTGCACCGGACCGATCGTAGCAGGCTGCCAGGTCTGGCCCACTTCCATGTTCTTCGCTGCGACGACCATCCCAAGATGCTCGGTATCGGGCGGGCGTGTTGATCGAAAGCGTAGTTCTTGAGTCAATCCTTCCATCGGTTGGGCAGCGGACGTGAATGACGTTTTACCGGCGAAGCGTACAAGGAACGCGGGGATAACGATCTCTCCGGCTCGCTGGGTGTAAACGGTGAATTCATGCCGTTGGGTAAAATAAGACACGTCATTGATCCGCTCGCTACCGACCAGTGGATTTCCAGCGCGCACGAAAGTCGTCTTCGGCAACTCGGGCAGCTCGAACGACGCAGTACCGCTGAAAGGGCCCGGCGAATAAAGAGTCACAATCAACGGAACCCCTTCGCCGGTCCAGGCCGTGTCCTTGCCGAGTTCGGCGCTGACAACGTCGGCCGCTGCCGATACCGAAGGACACGCGACGCACAGCAACACGCCAAGGAAGCGCAGGATAGATTGCCAATCCGTCCAGACGAAATCGTACTGCGTTCTGCCTTCGTCCAATCCGTCCTTCATTGGTCGCCTCCCGCCGCTGCGTCGTTCGCGAGCTGATAGCTAAATTTGGCCTTCAAGAAGTCGGCAGGCTTGGTTTGGATGCGACGGAGCCAGAGGGCTTGCATGTCTGCATCGGTCAGCTCCTGGGCCGCTCCCGTTTCGGTGTCCTGCCCGCCCGGGTTTTTCGACTTGTCGAAGACGATTTCATCGGCGCCAATTTTTTGATCGCCCATGTCGCCACCCTTTTGCTCGACCCGCTTAGCGCGGGCGACGGCGATCCCACGATTGACTCGGGCGTCTTCGAGTTCCGGGTTCAATTCCAGTGCCCGGTCGTATCGCTCGATGGCCGCCTCATACTTGCCCATCATCACCAGGCAATTGCCTCGATTGAACTCTGCCTCGGGCGTCGTCACGCGTGCGAATGCCTGCTCAGCCTCTATAAACTCTCCCGCGCGAAACCAAGCGACGCCCATCCGCATCGGATCGCGAAACGTCTCGGCAGCAGTTTGGAAATCGCCGCGCCTCATCAGCCGTTGCCCCTGTTGATCGGGCGTGAACCACAGGCCGGACCAGGTGACGACGGCGATCGTTGCAACTAACGCAATGAACTTCATCCTCGGGGCTCCTCAGCATCATTCGAAGGCCGGAGCTCCGAATCCGCGTCTGCGCACGCACACGTCGGAACGACTCCAGAGTCAACAAGGCCAGCAACGGCACCAGCCACCAACCGGCCTCGGCCCAACGGGTGCCTTCGCCTGCCGCCGCGACCGCCACGGGAGCTTTCGCCGTGCGCCGCACCAGGCTCAGCACATCCGCCGAATCGGGCGTCAGTTGCGTGATGCTCGCCCCCAACGCAGTTGCCGTGCCCTTCAAGTTATCCCACTCCGGCGTGTCCGCGCGAGCAACGGCCAGGAAATGAACCGGCCACGGGGTTTCGCTGCGAAGTTCTCGCCAGATCAATTCGTCCCCCGGCGGCACCCCGTCGGTCACCACCACGATCGAGCCGCCGGAATCGCCCAGCGTTCGCGCGGCCAGTCGCAGCGCGGCCGCCAGATCGTTGCCCGGGCGGGGCATGACATCGGGGCCGATCTCGGCGGCCATCGCCGCGACGACCGAGGTATCTCGCGTGGGCGGAAGCACCAGGTGGGCGGAACCCGAGTAGGCGATCAACCCCAAAGGCTGTCCCTTGCGCTCCGCGGCGAAATCGGCAATCTTCAATCGAGCCCGTTCCATGCGACTGGGCGCCAAGTCGGCGAGATTCATGCTCTCGCCGGCATGCAGCACCAGCATCACCGGCACGGGGTCGTCCGCAAACGGAGAAGGTTCCGGCTGCCACGTCGGACCGGCAATCGCCACGACGGCCGTCAACCAGGCGGCGAGCAGTCGGGAACCACGCCAGCGATCCAATGCACGGGCATTCTTTCCAGGAGCGTCGCCGGGGTGAGAAGTCGGTGCGGCCATCCCGCCGACGGTCAGGGCTGCCAGTAAGTCTCGGTCCATCCACGCGCGCCAGCCGCGCAGCGGATCCTGCAGCGAGCGCACCAGCCACCAGATCCACACCACAACGGGCACCAGCAGCAGCCAGGCGGGACGGAGGAAGTGGAATTGTTCGAGAGCGGTCATGACTCGATCGTCTCCAATTCAAACGTCCGTGGATTGACGCGCAGCCGAACCGAGGGTGTGGCGCCGGTCACGCGTCGTCGTCCCACCAACAGTTTCCCGGCGTGCGCTGCCAGCGAGACCAGCAAGGCAGCGGCAATCGGCCAGAAGAACAGGTCGCGGCGCGGGCGATGACTGACGGTCTCGACCTCCCGCGTTTCGATCTGGTCCAACCGCAGGTAGACCCCTGCCATTTCCTCGCGGTCCATGGCCAGAAAGTATTCACCCTTGGTCACTTGAGCGACGTCCCGCAAGGCTTCTTCGTCGAGCGCCTCTTCGCCCACGGTAGTCGGATCTCCGATCGCGACCGTGTGGATCGTGATACCGCGATCGCGGGCTACCTTCGCTGCCTCGGCAGGCGGTATCGCGCTGCCGGTGTCATTGCCATCGGTCAGGGCGATGATGGTTTTCGTCGGAACCTCGCTCTCGTCGAACAGTTTGATGCCCAACCCGATCGCGTCGCCGAAGGCCGTGCGAGGGCCCGCCATCCGCACGGCGGTTTCGTCGAGCAGCTGACGGCAGAGCTGCAGATCGGTCGTGAACGGAACCTGCAGGAACGGGGCCGTACCAAAGACGACCAGACCGACACGGTCGCCCTCCCGTTGCGTGAGAAACTCACCCAGCACTTCCTTGACAGCCGTCAGCCGATCGATCGCTTGGCCGGCCGCATTGGTGAAATCCTGCTGATCCATGGAACCCGATAGGTCCACTAGCAGCAGCAAGTCGCGCGTGGGAAGAGACCGTTCGATCGGCGTTTCGAGCCATTGAGGGTGCGCCATGGATGACAGCACCAGCAGCCACACGACCCAGCGCACAACCAGTGGCAACTCGTCTTCGCCCGAACGCTCGCTCGTTTTGCCCCCCGCTACAAGGATCCGTGACAGGAACGGCACGCGGACCGCGGGACGAACGACGCGCCGGGGCGGAGCAAACCACAGGACGATCAGCGGCAGCGGCGCGAGCCACAAGACCCACAGGTGAGCGAAGGTCAACATGGGCGATTGCCTTGCTTACGCATTGAGTTCGGTTCCCTCGCCAACGCGTTGGCCAATCCGGTGACTGCGAATCCACTGGGCAGCGAAGGGGGCGAGTTCGCTGACATCGGCCAACTCGCATCCGCTATAAGCCCCGACCGCCAGGGCTTCGCTCACGGCGGCGGGAACTGGTCGGCCACCTGTCTCGGCCAGCCACTTCACCCACGCGGAACCGGTGAGCGACGCGACCTGCGTTCGTGGACACGCAGCCAGAGCAGCACGTTTCAGGAGTTCGGCGATCGACGCGACGTTTTCGGCGCCGCGAAGTTCTCGCAAGGCGGCGCGGCGATAAGCGTCGGCGCGCCAGCGGCGCCACCCATGCACCGCCACGAGGACAGCGACCAGGCCCAACACCGTCAACAGAAACCACCAACCGGGCGCCGGCGGCCACCACGACACCGGTGGCGGTGTCGCGATGTCGCGCAGGTTCGCCAAGTTGGCGGGATCGGGATTCATGGACGAAGTCTTTCGCAGTGAACAAGTTTAGGCACTGGTGCTTCTGTCTTTCGACCAGCGGTCTACGCTCCTGGACGCCCGCCTAGCGCGGCCAGCACTTGATCCGGAACTGGGTCGTGCGTGCAGATCGGCAGGATCGGGATGCGCAGTGCCTGCAGCCGCTCGCGCAGTTGATCGCACCGCTTGCGGAACTGGGTTTCGAACGCCTGGGCGAAAGGCCGACCCTCCGGAATCGCAACTCGCTGCCGGCCATCGGTCGCCTCCATGAGGCCGCTGGTGGGAATGTGGATCCCCGCCGGATCGTAGACCAGCACCGCCAGGACATCGTTGTGGGCAGCCAGTCGCGTCGCCAGCGCCCGGGTGGTCTCGTCGTCGCCGGCATAGTCGGTCACCAGCACCACCAAGTGATCGTGCCGGGCGACGTTGGCCGCGCGGCGCAGCGCTTCGTTGAATGCACTCGTTCGTTCCGGGGGCATGCGTGGCGGACAACTGGCCGCCCATGCGCACCAGTTCATGGCAGATGCGGAGCACGGTTTTTCGGCTGCGCTGCGGCTTGATTTCCACCGCTTCGTTGTCGCCGAAGATCACCGCGCCGACACGGTCACCGACCTCCAGCGCACGCCACGCCCCCAGCGCCGCGACTTCCGCGGCGGCGGTGGCTTTGGTCGTTCGCGCACTGCCAAAGAACATCGATGCGCGCTGATCGACGACCAGCAGCACGGGCCGCTCGCGTTCTTCGCAGTAGACCCGGACATGCGGCTTTCGCAAACGGGCGGTGGCCCGCCAGTCGATCGAACGGATGTCATCGCCGGGGCGGTAATCGCGCAGTTCCTCGAAAGTCAGCCCGCGGCCTCGCAGCCGCGACGAGTGCCGGCCGCTGAGCAGACTGTTCACCGGCTGGCGAGGCAGCAGCGTGAAACCTTGCGTGTCGAACTGCAGCCGGACCAGATGGTCGAGCGTCGGGTGAATGCGCGAAGACGGATTTGAAACAGAAGATCGCAAAGGAAGCGAAGAAGGAGCGTCGTTCACGGCTCGTTGCTCCCTTCTGCGCCTGGCAGCATGAGTCTGCTCACTCCATCAACCAGTCGCATTTCGTGAAGGTTGATCAAAAGGCCCAAAGGCGCGTTCACTAGCTTCATGTAACTTGGATGCATGTCCTGTGTGATACTCTCTTGCTTCTGTTCAATAATGTTGTTCCATTTGTCAACTTGCAACTTGTCAACTTGTCAACTGACGGCAACACGTTCCAAAATCGCATCCACCACATCCTCGCGAGTCTTGCCTTCGGCTTCGGCTTCGTACGACAGGTGGATGCGATGGGCCAAACAAGCCGGCGCGACCGCTTGAATGTCTTCCGGGGAAACAAAATCGTTGCCTCGCAGCCAGGCGCGTGCCCGCGCGGCGGCATCCAACGCAATCGTGGCTCGGGGACTGGCTCCCAAGTGGATCCATTTCGCGAGGTCGTCGCCATATCGCTTTGGTTCCCGCGAAGCGATGACCAGATCGACGAGGTAACGCTCGGCCGATTCGGCGACATGCACCGCCCCCACTTCCCGGCGGGCCGCGAAGATCGACCTCTTGCGAAACCGGCTCGGGCGGTTGTTCATTGCTGCCAGCTCGTTCGGAGCGGACCAGACGCAGGATCGACAGCTCGTTCTCCGCAGGCGGGTAGGGCACGCGAACGTAGACCAGGAACCGATCCATCTGCGCCTCGGGCAGCGGGTACGTTCCTTCCTGCTCGATCGGGTTCTGCGTGGCAAGCACGAGAAACAGGTCCGGCAACTTGTGCGTCTTGCCGGCGACCGTCACCTGGCGTTCCTCCATTGCCTCCAGCAGCGCCGCTTGGACCTTGGCCGGCGCTCGGTTGATTTCGTCGGCCAGCACCAGGTTGCCGAACAGCGGACCGGGCTGGAACTCGAACGTCGCGGTTTGCTCGCGATAGATCTCCGAGCCGGTCACGTCGGAAGGCAACAGATCGGGCGTGAACTGAACGCGGCGAAACTGGCTGTCGATCAGCCCGGACAGGGTCTTGATCGAACGCGTCTTGGCGGTGCCGGGCAATCCTTCCATCAGCACGTTGCCGTTGGCCAACAGCGCGATCAGCAGCCGCTCGACCACCGTCTGCTGGCCGAGGACCGCCGCATTCATGGCGCGGAGATTTTCAGAATGGATTCGCGAGGTGTTGTCATGGTTGCGCACCGTCCGGGTTCTCGAAGTCGAAGATCTGTCTCCAGTCCTGCGTCATGTCCATCACGTGCCATCACCCCGCTTTGATCGCCCGGACTTCAGCGGCGCGATCATCGACCGGGATCGTGGGCAGTTCGCCCTGATTCTCGGCCGGCAGGCTGCGAAGGTAGTCCATGATCGCCTGCCACTCCTTGATTTCCCGGACTGCGCCTTCCTCCGCCACGGTGACAACGCTGTCCTTATCCACCGAGCCCCGCGGCGGGAGTAAGTCGGGCGTGCTGCTGCGGGGTGTGTCGAGCGCCTCGGTCTTTGACTTGAGGGGTTGGCCGTCCTTGTTCTTCGGTACCACAGTCAGCAGCCCCTTGGTGTACTTCGGTATGGATACGATTATCAGGCCGAGATAAAGGGGGCACGCAAGGCTATACAACCGCGCGTCCTTTCCCGTCATGTCGATCTCGCGATAGCCGCGATCCAAGTCGCCAATCTCGATGGCCGTCACCACGTCGAACTTGGCGCGTGACAAGTCGTAGTGAAATCTCATGCCCGATGCGCGGGGGAAATACTGCCCGGGGTGTGTCGGATTATCCAGGAGGCAAAACTCGAGCAGATTCTTGAGTTCCTGGCCCGTAAGGTAACCAGTGACCAGGGCGCTGCCAGCGGTCGTATCCGCGATGCCGTCGCCGAGCGGCGCCACCGCGAACACGTCGTACACCGTTTGCACGCCCGACTTTCCCCGGGTCAAGGGGGATCGCATCATGCCGTTGGCCGTGAATCCGATGTCCGCTTGCGTGGCTTTTCGGAAGGCGTCGGTGACGAGGTTGGCGAGCAGGGTGCCCGCGGCGATGTCGGTGAACGTGTTGGGCAGGTCCCGAGGCGCCACCGCCAACGGTTGATCGATGCGGTAACCGCGCGACGCGAACACGACCTCGGTGACGGTCTTCTTGAGTTTTTCGATCTCGTCCGCGATGGCCCGGTCGCCAGCAATGGAATCGTCGATCGGGTGCAGCTTGTACGACTCGACCTGCAGCTTGTCGCCGTCCAAAGTGATCACCAGTTCGCCGAGATTTTCGCCGTACTTTCCGGTCTGGACCACCGGCGTGCGGCCGTTGACGATGATTGCCTCTTCGAGTGCGGTGTGGGTGTGGCCGCCGATGACCACGTCAATGCCGGGCACGGCCTTCACCAGGTGCACGTCCTCGCCGTCGGTGAATCGCCCGTCCTTGCCTTTCTCCAGTCCGCCGTGGCTGAGACAGATGACCACATCCACCTTCTCCTTCTCGCGGAGCAGCTTCACCATCTCCTTGGCCGTCTCGATCGCGTCGGGGAACGTGACGGCACCGGCGCCACTGGTGTAGAAGACAGCCTCCTTGCCGAACAACCCAAAGATGCCAAAGCGCATGCCGCCGCGGTCAAGCACCAGGTATCGGCGGATCACCCCTTCCTTGGCCAGACGCTGGAGATCGGTCAGCGCGGCGTCTTTCGCCGCGAAGTTGGTATTCGACGCGACCACCGCCGGAATCCGACCCGCCTTGACCGCCACGTCGATGGATTTGGCCAGGCCGTCAGGCCCGAGATCGAAATCGTGGTTGCCGAAGGTGGTGGCGTCGTAACCCATCCGCGACAGCAGTTGCAGTTCGGCGCCGGTCTCGCGGATGGCGGCACCGAACGCGGTCCCCATGCTGTAGTCGCCCGCGTCAAGCACCAGCACCGGGCCTTGATCTTTGCGCGCGTCTTTCCTCTTCGCGATCAAGGTGGCCAGACGCGCGAACCCGCCTCGCGTCTTGTCGTCGTTGAGATTGAAGGGGGTGTAGTCCGAAGCGGGGCCCATCCCGATAAAATTCGAGTGGAGGTCGTTGGTGTGCAGGATGGTGAAGGTCTTCTTCCCGTCCGCTGCTGCGGCGGGTTCTCCGCTCAGAGAAAGCGTGGCTCCGGCGATCATCGAGCCAGCCAGGAACTCACGGCGGGAAGTGTTTTGTGTGATCAACATCGAGAACCTCTTATGTGACATTTGGTAAGTCAGAAGTTGCACCGTGGGCCAAATGGGGCCCCGGTGCGTATCGTAATTACACGGCATATATACTCATGCTCAGTTGCCGATGCTCAGGCTGCCACTCTTTTGCTTCGGCGGGTGCATTTGCAAATTCGCCATGTGCTTGCCGAGTCGCTCCTGAATATCATTGAACAGATAGGTCTTCTGCTGGGAGAGCGTCAGGGCGGCCATCGCCAGTAGGCCAAAACGTTGGGTGAGCATCGACTACGGTCCTTTCAAAAGAAACTTGTGGAACATGGACGAATTGGCAATCCGTCCTACTTTTCGTCCTCGGCATACTCGAGACGCACGAGGAGGTAGTTCTCGGTACGCTCCGTACCAAAGTGAATCAACACCGGTGCCTCTTCCTGGGTCAGATTGTAGAGTCCCGTTTCGGCGACGATGGTGTCGCTCTCACCGATACGAAAAGCCACGCGTTGCGTGTCCTTGTCCACCTGCCCCTGGACCGTCTGACACTGGTCGGTGTCGATGTTGTGAAGCGTGCCGCTGACGATTCCCTCTTTGCTGACGGCGATCTGGATCACGTGACTCGGCTCGACGTCTTTCTCGTTCGTGGAAACCGCGAAGGTGCCCAGCGGCATCCACTCGGCGGCTTCCGCCTGCTCGTCCGATTGCGGGGGCGGAACCGTCGCCAGGTCCATGGCGCTCATCGCGAACTCGTCCGCCGTGGCCACCTGCTCGCCGCCCACGAAGACGTTGTTGTTCTGGTAGACGACATTGCCGCCGTCGCCATAGTCGTAGTAGACCGGTTGCGCCCAGACAGCGGGCGGTGCGGTCCAGGTGAACCAGGTGTTTACACTCGCCCAGGTGGGCACCGTCCACCAGTGGCGCGCCGGAAAACTGTGCCGCCAGAAATGGAAGTGCCAACCGCCCACAGGAAATGGGTGCCGGCCCCACCAAACGGACGTGAACCAAATGTTGCGGCGGTGGGACGGTACCCAACCGCGGCGTACTCCACCGCCCATCCGCTCCAGAAGCCCATCCGCGCTGGGGGGCGATTCCACCAGCCGCGCTGAGCAGGATTGACGAAGGCCGTATTCCAGCGATTGTGGATATTGACGTTGACGCTGCGATCGATGTTGGCCCAGCGTCGGACGCTGGTTGATGACGGTGTTGTTCGGCCAGCGACTGCGGTCCCGCGAGATTCGGTCGGTCGACCACGCCGGGACGATTGTTGATGCCGGGACGGACGACGTTGGTCGACCGGGCAGCGTACCGCGGTACCTCCGCCGGGCCGATTGCCAGGCGGGACGGTCGCCGACCTCGGGTCGACCGGGCAGCGGTACCGCGGTACCTCCACCGGGCCGAAGCGGTCTGTCCATGCCCAGGAAATCACCCACGTCGCCAGGCGACGGGCGGGTGATACCGCCCGGTTGAGTGCCGATACCGGGGCGACCACCGACGTCCGGTCGAGATCCTGGAAGCGGACGAATGTCAGACGTCCCAGGACGATTTGGCAAACTCGGACGCTCTCCAACTCCGGGACGGTCCGCCACGCTCGGGACGAGTCCGGCGGCAAACTCGGACGATCTCCGGAACCCGGGCCGAGTCGCCGAACCTGGCAGGTTCCCGGGAAGCGGTCGATCACCGAGATTGGGCAGGCTCGTGTTGGGCCGAGAACCGGGACGCGAGGCATCGACGGATTGGCCGGTTCCCGGACGGGTCGAGGGAGATGACGGCAGGTTCGGCCGCGTACCAATACTGGGCGGCGATCCGGGCCTTGTCGAAGGGGCCAGCCCGCCGCTGGGACGGTTGATGGTAGGTGATGATGGCCGACTTGTAGGCGCAGCCCGACGCTGGCGGTGACGCGGGTGATGATGGCCGACTTACAGGCGGTCGCGCGGCGGGTTGACTGATGTTCGGACGGCTCGCCGCTGGACGGGAGGTTCCCAGGCTTGGCGTGCTGGGCCGGGAAACGGGACGAGACGCGCTCGGGCTAGAGACTACTGGGGCGTGAGACACTCGGTCGAGATGCGGATGCGCGCTGGCGAACGCCCACCTCCACTACTGCCGCTCAGAGCCGCCGCCACGCCCCTGCGCCGAAGCGAGTTCCGAGGTGACGAGGAGGACAACCAGGATCGCTAAGTAAGACGGTAAGCGGAGCATCACTTGGCTCCTTCTTCGTGCGTTGCTTCTTCGCTCGCACTGCCGATTGCCTCAGCGGTTCGAACCACGGTCACCGGATCGGACGTCGGTAGTAGTTCGCCATCCATCGTCTCGCCAATCACTTGCACGGTCATCGTATTGTCATCGACGCGAGTCACAATCTGGGTCCCTGCCGCGGTTCGACCATCGCTGAGCGTCTGCGACATCTTCAGCATCCAGGCTTCGTCGTGCCTCGACACGGTTCCCTGCCCGAACGAGCCATCGGAATGGAATATCCACGTGCGGATCTGTCGGTTCAACGGATCCCAGCCAATGATCTGCGTACCCTGCCGCTCCTCGTCCGCGAACTGGGCGGTGAACGAGCGGATCAGAAAGGCCCGGTTCGGTGACCAACGCACCGTTGTGAACACCTGCGCATCTTCCGATTCATCCTGCCACGTCCCAATCAACCACTCCAGGTCCTGGAGTGCCTCGTGCGGGCTCGTCGGAGGCAGCACATCCCGTTCGCGCGAGTTGCTGATCAGCCATTCCTTCCCATCCTTGACGAGCGTTGCCGCAAAGACGGACACGACCGGCTCTGCGTCGGCGACGACGAGCGTCGTCTGCCCCTCGATCACGGCCACATCGGGCCGGACCATCTGGATGGCGGTGACCTGTCCTGCCAGCCGGGCCGACGGGGCCTCTTGGAAGAACGCGGCGAAGTGCTGCTGGAGTGCCTCGCGCCCTTCGATCCGCTGGCCAGAATCCTCCGCGGTCGAAACACAGTCGGGCGACCAGAACGCCGCGACGGCCACGGCGTCCTGCTGGTTGAACGCCTCGATGTAAGACTCCAGTCGCTGACGAATCGATTCTTGCACGCCCGGAACGGCCGCAGCGTCCTGCCGGCTATCGGACTGGGCGAGTCCCACCTGAGTGAGGCTCATCAACACTGCGCTGAACACCATGGCTCGGATCATGATTTGAAATTCCCCGTTTGTCGAACGATTTTTCTATTTGTCTGCCATTCCGGTAAACTTCACAAACACGCTCAGAGCGACAATCACCACGGCAACACCGATTCCACCATAAAGTGCAGCCTGCGCATCGACCGCTTCCATAGCCTCGCCAAGAAATCCCACCGCCAAGGCCACCACGACCACACCGATGATCTTATTCTCAAGGTCTTCGAGCTTTTCGATTTTGATCCTTTTGAGCAATTGGACTTCGTCCTGGCTGATGAACAGTTTGTAGATGCCAACCGCGATGATGTAGCTGATTGCCCCGACAAGAAACATGTCGATGGTCGAAATGACGGTCATTGTCAATTGCTTGCCGGCCTTCGCCGAAAACTCACCTTTTGCCAACAGATCCCATGCCTGAACCAGGACCATTCCCAGGCCCATGACCACAATACCAATCGTCAGCAACAGGGAACCGATGACAGGCAGAACGAGCAAGAATCGGCTGACTTCCAGAAGTTTTCGGAGCATGGGAATGCAGTCGTTGCGCAAAAGCCAGTCGTTGCAAAAAAAGAGGGAAGGATGCGCCAAACCGTTCGGCGGCTGGCCCCGCCACAACGTGGCGGGGCCGGCAATAATTCCACTTCCTACTGATTAACCGGGAACCGCTCCTCCAACTCCTGCAGCATGTTCAAAGCCTTCATGGCCTTGAGCGAGTTGTAGTTGATTCCGCCGGCCGAGAGACTCGATCCTTCCTGGAACGGATAACTGGGAATCGTCGCGAAGAATTCCTTGAGCTTTGCCTGCACCGGCACGAATAGCCACATGTTGTCACCGTACCAGCGCAGGTAGCCCATCGTGCCATGTTCGTGCATCATTTCATAAGGATCCGCACGCAAGTTGTGAATCACCGGCCAATTAGGGATGATCCGCTCCCCGGTCGCGATATTGCCTTTGACAATCGCAAAGTGCACCTTCCAATTGTTCCAGCGAACCGCATTCAATTCGCCACCTTGACCGAAATAGTAGATGGAGTCGCGGGGAGCCTTGTCGACTTCGCCTTTAAAGAACGGCAGGTAGTCGTAGCCGTCCAGATGGACCTTCCAGGTCTTGCCGTTCGCCTGGTAGCCCTCCTTGCACTTTTCGACAACGTTGGGCACGCCAGCGGCATGCAGGAAGGTCGGTAGCCAATCCTCATGGGAGATCATGTCATTGTAGATCGTGCCGGGCTTGATCACGCCGGGCCAACGAACGACTTGCGGCACACGGAAGCCACCTTCCCAAGTGGTGCCCTTCTCTCCGTGGAAGGGGGTGATCCCGCCGTCGGGCCATGTCGCCGTTTCTGCACCATTATCCGTGCTGTAAACCACGATCGTGTTATCATCGATGCCCAGTTCTTCCAGCTTGTCCAGGAACTGACCGACGTGGCCGTCATGTTCCACCATGCCGTCGGGATAGAGCCCGATACCGGTCCGGCCTTCCGCTTCCTTCTTCAGCCTCGTCCAGACGTGCATCCGCGTCGTGCTCATCCAGACGAAGAACGGCTTGTCCGCTTTGTGGGCCCGTTCGATGAAATCCAGGCCCGCAGTCGCGAATTCCTCATCCGCCGTCTCCATCCGCTTCTGGGTCAGAGGTCCGGTATCCTGGATGCGGCCGTCGGCGTACGAGTGGATCACGCCGCGCGGACCAAACTTCTTCTTGAACTCGGGGTCCTTTGGATAGTAGTAGGTCTCCGGCTCTTCCTCAGCGTTCAGGTGATAGAGGTTGCCGAAGAATTCGTCGAATCCATGCGCCGTCGGCAGATGCTTGTCCCGGTCGCCAAGGTGATTCTTGCCGAACTGGCCGGTGGCGTAACCTTGCTCTTTCAATAAGTCGGCAATCGTGGGGGCCCATTCGGGCGCGCCGTGTTCGCTGCCGGGCATGCCAATCGTCAGCAAGCCGGTCCGGAAGGGGTGCTCGCCCAGGATGAACGAGGCCCTCCCCGCGGTGCAACTCTGCTGGGCGTACGCGTCCGTGAACATCGCGCCTTCCTTGGCAATCCGGTCGATGTTCGGCGTACGATATCCCATGATCCCATGGTTGTACGCACTGATGTTGTGAACACCGACGTCATCACCCCAGATGACCAGGATATTTGGCTTTTTCTGTTGGGCCTGAGCAACACCGGCGGTGATGAAACCCCCAATCGCTACCGTAAGTAATACTAAGTGCTTGCGAAGTCGCATGAGTGTCAGTTTCCGTGTTGGAGAAATCGATCGAACGATGGACGCATGGGCTACGGCGACATCGATCTAGCCGCCCGTTGATTTTTCAGAAATCGGATTCTTATCGTCGCCGTTTGCTCCGCAAACGTTGCGTTTTAAACACTACGATCGACGGAACGATTGGCGACAATCGAAAATCAATCTCCGAGGCCTATTCTTTTTCAGTTTCAGTTTGGATCAGCTCAACGGTGGAGATTATAGACGTGGCATTCGAATGCGAAATTAGACTTTGGTCTACCATAGGCATTGGACACTGGCCGTTTTCATCAAGCGACAACGTCTTGTTTCCCCAAACGACTGCCACTGGAATGCCCCAATTCGCCGACCAGATTCAGACGACCGTCGTCGGCAAAGAACTTACCGAAATAGGCGGGTGTGAGACCGGCAGCGACTGGTGAGACTCACCGCCGGTTGGGGCGGCTTCGCCAACCCCGGGTTCCGCACTGCTTGCCGCACCGCTCCCATCGCTCAAACGGGGCTGTCGACTTGCCGGGACCACGCAACTTCGTGCTGGAGTCCAGGCTTTCGCCGCTCTCGAGGCGGTTGACATGTGACGGCGCCTAAAGGCTGTGCTTCAGCGAATTTGCGACCATGACAAGCATTCAAATCGGCGCTGTCCGATTAGAAGTCGGCGAACCATTGAAGTTGGAACAGGGTACCGCTTTCCCCGGCTCGATAGCCCGTTAGCAGGTTCTGAGCTGGTGAGTCTTCGATCTGAAGGACTTCACCTGTTAGACGCAGCTCTCGCGTTCCCCGTGGATACCAGTTCACTCCGCCGCCGTACTCATAACCGCTGCCAAATTCTCCGTCGACGTAAGACGTTCGCGCAAAACACTCCAGCTTGCTGGGTACCACGAAAACCCCACCCTCCAAAAGCCCGCCGTGGTCAAACAGTGCGTCAAACGGTACCGCGGTCGGCCTAGCGACGAAGTCATTCAACAGGCGGAAGAAGTACTCCGTCGAAAGACTGAACCCGCGATACTTCACGGCGGCATCGATTGCCCAAAGGTTGTAATGGGTCGATTCCAGTTGCACGCCCGGCGCGAGCGATCCGGGACGGAACAGCGGAGTCCCATCGGAAAGACGTAAGATCGTATCCTCTGGGTTGTCGGCAGCCGGATCCCCAAACCCCTGATTGGCCTCCCTGGAGTACGTCATGCTGGCGCCCAATCGCCAGCTTGGAGAGGCGTGGGATTCGATGTCAGACGGCCCAGCGCCGAAGTCACCCGAGGGCTCCCACCATATCGTTGCACTCAATGCCCGAGAAGAACCAAGTCGAGTGATTCCCTGAGCAAGTCGATTGGACGAATTCGCTACCATCAGTACGTATCGAACGTTCGCTGGTAGTTGGCCTTGAGCCCAGATCCCGGGGCTGATGTTAGGGCGGAAAAAGGTCGTCGCCATGAGACGATCGGTACCCAGCGTGTATCGAAATGATTGATACCACTCCCGTGTGCCCGGCAGTTGCCAGGTCCCCACGCGAACGTCAAGAGCATCACTAAACCGATAGCTGAGCCATCCAAGGTAAAGCGTGTCGTTGAGCGCGGTTGACGAGAACACAAAGGTCGTGAATGAGAGCTTGGGATCAATGGCGGATCCCGTGAATTGAATGAAGTTACGCGTGATCTCCGTGGAGTCGTAGTTGACAATTGCGAACGGAGTGCCCGTGCTATCAATCCAGGAATCGGCATTTCGAGCAAAGCTGGTGTAACGTGCTTCGGTGAAAAAGTCCGCACGCAGCTCGAAGTGATGACCTTTCCACCCGTCAACCAACAGAAACATGCCACGCTGATGATCGTAACGGCAGATCGAGGACGGGCAGTCGCCGCGATGCGAGGCTTGAGGAGTCAACAACTCGATTTGTTGCTCGAGCGTGCGTTGCTGTTGTGATAGTCGGGCGTTCTCTCCCTCCAACTGCTCCATTCGAGTCTGGAGGTCCCGAACAAAAGAGGACTCACCAGGCTGGGGTGTTTGGAGCATCTCTCCAAACGCATGTTCAACGTGGGCCTCGAGCCGGGGCGATGGAGAAATCGGTGTCGACGGGACTGCAGGGAGTGCCTTCGCGTGACTGCCTGAACCACTTGAAAGCGGACCTTCGACGGCGACCAACTCACGGGATTCGCAGATGCAGGTCAGCACTGCGACTAGAAAGATGCCCCCGTGTCGCCGGAGGTCAAATCGAAAGCGACATTGGGCGATCGGGGAAATCATATTTCACAGCGCCCATCGGAATCGACTTGTCCGGGGGATCGGGACGGGATCGGCGAACACATCGTCAGGATCTCTATCGTCAAAAACGGCAGAATCGCTTCAATCTGAATCCCCGAAATGGCTGCGATTGTCCACAGCTTGCCTCTCCGACCCCAAAATCAAGCTTCGCTTCGGGAAAAGGGGTCAGGAACCAAATTCGGGAAAAGGGGTCAGGAACCAATAGTGCAAAGCACCCGAAGGGCCGTTCCGGCTATTGGTTCCTGACCCCTGGCCAACACCAAAATCAAGCTCTGATAAAGGACTGATAGCAGCCTGTTGATTTTCGAGAAACCGGACTCTCAACGTCGCCGTTTGCTCCGCAAACGTTGCGTTCTCGAACGCTACGATCGGCGGAGCGATCGGCGACGATCAAAAATCAACAGGCTGCTAGTGCTCATCAACCGATACGCCTCCTCGGCAGGGAAAGCCGCGTAGAGCGAGCCCATCGCATGCGTATTGAGGTTGTCGCAAACCAACGTGATTCGCTTGGCGTTAGCGAAACGAGGGTGGTCGACGAGCCACTTCATGTACCCGGCCCAATCCACTGCCGTCTTGGTTTTGCTGACGTGAACTTCTCGCCAACCGCCAAGCGGCTGGACAAACATGAAGGCATTGCACATCCCTTCGCGAATATACTCATAGTCGATCTTCGCCGTGTCACCAGGACGCATCGGCAGCGGGGCACGCGAGTGCGAAATCAACTGGATCGGCTGTTCATCCATGTTGACCACCGGAAAAAGCGCGTCGTACGGACGGTGGTACACGGTCAACACTTGTTCCATGGCAGCGACAAACGCTGCGTCCTGCTTCGGCGGAATGCACCACATCGATCGAAGCCACGGCTTCAACTCGTTTTTTTTGAACACGACGAACGGTATCGGCGGAAATGGAATCCACGGCTTCGCGGGACCAGCAGTGTTGGCCGGATTTCGGATGATGGGAACAAGAATGACGCTGGTCGTAATGGCGATCGCAATGCCGGCAAGAGTTGCCAGGACGCGTTGGATCCCTCCTTCCCTGGCGACGTCGATTCCACGCAAACCGAGCTGAGCCACGATGAAGACGGTTAGAAAGAACACGAATAGTCCATAGGGCTTGCGTTTGATCGTGGCAATCAGCAGGAACGCCATCAAGACTTCAACCGCCTGCAAGGCGGATTCATTCGTACCTTTAAACCACACGAGGCCATACCCGGCGCATGCACCGAGCACGGTCCCCGCGGCGCGGTGAAAACTTCGGTTCCAGTGAATCTTGATCTCCGGCGGCATCATTAAGACCGTCGTCAACGCGACCCAGAACACATTCAATTGGATATACTGCTGACCGACCAAGCTGGCCAGGGTGACTGCGGTTGCCTTGATCAGCGTCACAGGGGCCAGCTGGCCCAGCGGTCTATCGCGAACGGGAATCAACCGCGAGTGATCCGTTGAAGAGGCCAAGTCGATTCCACGAAGAATCACAGGTACGACCGAGGCAAATACGACAAGTAGACTGCCGCACGCATAGCCCATGTAGCTTACAGGGGTGCTTTCCCAAACGCGGAAGCCCAAAACGAGGGTTGTCCAAATTGTGAGCACCCAACCGATGTGCGCCAGCCGCTCTCCGTAGCCGGACATCCAGGTGAAGGCGGCAGTCACAACGAATAGCAACAAGAGCAACGCGGGTGGATTGCTGCCGATCATCGAAGCCAAAACCATCGGCGCGACTCCGAGAATCGCAAACACACTCAAGCCAAAAGTGCGCTCTCGAAGAGAACCCGGTTGGTCAGCCAAACCGGTGAGGATGGCAGCAAAACCAGCAATGATACCCGCTTGTTCGATCCGCGCGGTGATGCCGAGGACCATGAACACAACCAGGGCTACCTTCAGGCCTTCCTCGAGGTAGAACCTGTGTTCCTCGGTTTGAGTTCGTTGTTGGCTCAACAACCTTCAGCACACTCTGGGTATCGCACATCATCCGGATAGGCGGCGAAGTCGTCACCGTGCTGCTGCCAACCGGCGAGCCACTCTTTGGCTACTTCTCTTCCTTCGTCATGGAGATCTTCCATGTGCTTCTGGCCGCGATCAAGCTTCGTCGATGAATGAAGGTCCCAAGCAGACTGCCTGCTCATCTTGATCGTGCGGACTTCGATCGGTTTGAACTCCACGAGAGCTGGATCATCACCTCCATGTTTTCTTAGCCACTTGTTCAGCGACATGACGTGATCGAGTTCGGCATTGAGCGACAGATTGCCTGCCAGATCATTGATCCGGTCATGGATATCCGCCGGGTTCGTGATGTCACGATAGAGTTCTTGCGGATTAATCCGAATCACCCAGATCTCATCCGGTTTCTCATCCTTCGCTTCCGCATCCAACAGCGTACGAATCGGCGGGTTTTGCGAGTACAGTCCATCCCAATAATAAGCATCGCGTCGCGTCGACTTGCCGGGCGTGCAGGTTGGGAACTGCATGTCCGGAATCTTCTGAGCGGGTAGCACCTCGGGAAGTGTGCCCGATGCAGCGACGCCTTCGAACGAAAGTGCGCGACGCATGCGCCAACGCGTGGACGTATACTGCTGATCATCCTCGCGCGATGGCCGCAGCCCCATCTCCTCCAGCGTCTTGTGCGAATCAAACGCCTCAAAGTTTCCACTCTTGATCTCAATCGCCCCGGCAATCATCCGAGTTTTCGCCCTGGCAACTTCCGGCCAGTCGATACTGTCGAAGTCAGGACAGAGCTCTTTCAGCAATGCAGCGAAGCCAAGGTAGACATCGCGAGCTCCCATCATGGAGAGCCCTGTCATCGCCATCGCCGTCGCAGCGTTATAAGGATCGCCCTGCGGCGTTGGCATGCCTTTCTCCTTCATGCCCAGTGCCACGCGGACCGAGGCATTGAGTGCCTTTTCAACGGGGGTCGTGGCAGCAAAGGTTGTCCACAAGAAGTCCAGACGCTCAATCGCCTTATCGAGTGTGCCGCAATCGCGATCCGCTTTGTTGGGCACCAAGCCATACCAGGTCGCCAACGCGCAGAGTGCTCCGGCTGAGGTGCCGCTGAGGGAGCTGACTTCAAATCCTGTTCCTTGACCAGGCTCGGCATCCCACCGTTTCTTCGTTTCAAGAATCTCGGAAAGGACTCCCCAGGTAAACGCAGCGTGCGTGCCTCCGCCCTGACAGGCAATCGCGATCTTCTTTGTAGTCATGGTGCGACATCTCCTGGAAACATGGATCGTGAACCTGCACTGCTACGTTGCCATTTGTCCGGTCGTTTCACACGCGACATTATGACGCATTGGCAACACGCACGTACTCATCTCCCATCCCTTTGCGGATAGACTCCAACAATTGTAGTGTTGCCAAGCACGAGCGAAATTAGACTTTGGTGGCATGTGCACTTCCGTGCCATATGAAAGATTTTTGCATCGTGGAAACATCGAAGGCGAATCGAGCAAAGGTGTACGAATTTTGATGCACTCATCCGCCTGGGAATGGATTCAAAACTCGTCGGCCAAAATCGACCGGTTCAGGAGCGTCATTCAAAAAAGTCGTCCTGATGCACGCCTTGAGCAATCGGCATCTGCATCAATCGCGCCGACTCGCTGTCCCCTGTCGCCACGGTCCCCTGCCCACGGTCCTCGCCACGGTCCGCCACGGTCCCCTGTCGCCACGTCCCCTGTCGCCGGCCCCTGCGCACGACCGCGAACCTGATGCCGGCCTTGTTTGCCACCGTGTCACGTCTTCGGAGCACTTGTCTGTCCAATCGCCTGTGGCCAACGACGTGACTCCTCGGAACCTAAGGTTGGGGAAGGACAACCCGGTCGTCATCAGCGACGCGCTGCGCGATGTGGTATCCGAGTGCCCGATAGACCTCGAAGCGGGTTTCATTAAAAAACTGATCGGACGTACGCTCGTGCGGAAAGGCGGGGACCTTGCGATGGTAAAAACGCAAGTACTCCGATTCTTCACCGCTATAAGATAGTTTTAGGTAAATCAGCGTCCCCTGTTGTCCATCGTGATACTTGATCCGTCCGATCGCAAATTGTTGCTTCGAGAGCGCGTTTTCATCGGGGATCAGGGGCTCCACATCGATCTCGATCTCAGCTCCCAGGTCAATGCTGGCGTACCGTTGGAGTGTCGTCAGATCGAAGAATTGGAACTTCGGATCCGCTCCGCCATCGACGCAGAGGATGGTCTTGCAGCGGCGTCGCAGCAATTCGTAGACGCCCAGGTTTTCGATGTGGCCGCCGTCGGAGCAGTTTAGAAAGCGTCCGCGATCACTGACCACTCCAAACGCCTCGGCCAGCAGCGACAATACTCCAGGATTACGATGAACGAACCAATCCAACCAACTCGATTGTTCGACGCGACCTGGGTGAGGCAGCCAATAGGCCAGTCGAATGTTGAGCAATGCGAACACAAACGATAACGAGCGAACGGTCTTCGCGCCCATGGTCGGTCCGGCGGCCGCGGCCGAGATCGCCATCGCCGTTCCCAAATCCATATGGGAGTCGATTTCCTCCAGACGTTCGGTTTCACAGTATCCGGTGTAGTCGCTTCCGGAAAAACGCTTCGCCAGCACGAATGGGATTGTCTTGCGTTGACGTAGTTGGGGGTCTCGTTTGCCCTGCAAATTCAGTGCGGTGTTCACCAGGTGATAAGGTGCGGCGCTATTCTCGCCTCCGAGTTCGCTAAGCCGCAACGTGTCGATGCTCTGTACCCCCGAACTGCCACCCTCACGTCGGCGACCGGAGTCCGGCTGGCCGGGAGCGATCAGGAAAGTGCGACTGAGGCGGTCTCGGTAGAACGGATGCAATGAGGTTCGGTTGACGTTCGCGAACAGGAAGTTAAAGCACCAGAGCGCCAGGGCACAGAGGTACACGCTCCATTCCGTACGTAGCCACAGCAGGCTCAATTCGGGGATCAAAGCGACATGATCGTGAAGTGGGTGAGGGCGAATGGTCAGCTCGTCCTGGTAACTGGTGCTCAGAAACTGCAGCCAGGCGAAACGGAGCCACCACGGCTTGTAGGCATCTGCCCGCCGGTAGATCTTCAGCTCCGTCTCGTCAACGTCCGACGAGTCGATCGAATCGAAGTCGATCTGATAATTGCTCGGATCGAATCGCTTGCGGCGTAACACGTCATCGACAACTTGCTGCAGCGAATCTCTCTCTCCGGTCGCCTGGTAGTCCTCTAACGCATGACGGTATCGAATGAAATCGCGGCCCCTGGATGTCTGGTGATTTAACCACATAGATGCAACAAAGCAGGTAGACGCCCAACAGCGATAGCGGTCCCAGAATGGCCGCCAGCCCACGTAATGCTTTCGCCGGAAATCTCACCAGGGCGAATAGAAGCAGAAGCAGCAACGCGGTCATTACCCACATCAGCCAACTGCGAACACCCAGCTCGAATTGCTGCGGGATCCACGCAGCGAACTCGTCGATCACGATATCCTCGACCACTCTCAGCAGAATACTCGATTGCAGCTAACTCGGGTATCAATATCAGCGAGACGACGGCCAACACGAGGTAGATGCCAACGCGACGATCGGCGCGATCCCGCTGTAGCCACGTACGGTGACGGGTTTGGAAGAGGGGGCCCAGAAAGACGACCGCAACAAAGGGTATCAGGCCTGTCGTTGCCAGCATGTACCGGGGCATCGGTCGGGCAAAACGCCCGGTCAATTCGAAGAACAACTCCGTGAAGAACACCATCAGGATAACGATCGGCACAAACAGCAGCAGCGTCTGCAGCACTCCAACGATGAACAACGAAGGCATGCGCAGGCTATTAAGAAGTCCGTCGGGCACGAGAAAGTTACTGCAGTTGCGGACGTGATTCAGCGCGGCGGGTTCCGCGTTGCCATTACGGTCCACGAGCAGTCGCTCGCCATGTTTGTCACGGTGCATCAGCGAGCTAATACACGAGCCGGTATACCCTCCGCCCGAAACCGTGGACATGTAGTCGATGCATTTGAATACTCCTTTCTCAATCAGGAGCTGTGCCACCCCGAGACTGAAGGAGGCCGAACGGATCCCGCCGCCGGAGAACGCCAGGCCGATCAGATCGTGATCGGTGCTTGGTCCGATCTCGGCCGCATCTTCCGAAAGCTCCCGATCATCCCCGGCGACTCGCCGACGCCGGCGGATCTCTTCCAGCTCGGCAGGAAATACATCTTTGCGAAAATCTTTGCCGTCGATGTTATGTGTCATGGTGCTGCGATTTACCGTTTCTGCATGCGTTACAATCCTATCTCGCCGCAACGCCTTGTTTCCCCAATGATTGCCACAGCTTGGCGACAAGCGGAATCGCGGCCGCTGCGGCTGCCCACAAGCTGATCGGAGGAAGCCCCAACGGCCACCCGGCTGGCGTCAACCAACCCTTGATGCCGAAAACCAACATGTGCACAAAGACCAAGCTCAGGCACAAATAACCCATCCGCTGACTCCGCTTCCAACGCACCCCACCAATCGCCTTGGGCATCATCGGTAGCGTGGTAATTGCAGGTATCGCCACCGCCCAGAGCGCGATGACGCCAACCGCCAGCCCCAATTCGCCGACCAGATTCAGACGACCGTCGTCGGCAAAGAACTTACCGAAATAGGCGGGTGTGAGAAGGCAAACCGAAAAGAATGCGTGAACCAGTGCCAACGAGAATCCCATCAAGCCACAAAACTTGATGACCACCAGTTTTATTTTTGGGTTGGGGTTGTGCCAGCGGATGACGCGTCCAATCAGATACGAGCATGCGATAAAGATGATGGCGGCTAGCGAAACGACCTTATTGAGAATGAAGAGAGGAAAATGGGTCCAGGCGACTTCGCCTGAGAAGTGGTAACGCACGACCGCATAGACCAAGGATGCGCCAAACACGACGAAAAACCATTTCGCAGTGACCGGTTGCCAGAGTCGGTCTTCAGGTAATCTGGAACTCGTTTCTCCGTTCACGTGTTCATCCGGTCACCCCGGAACCAAGATGGCAGTTGTACGTGTACATTGAATCAGTCTGTCGAAGCAGGACGAAATTCGCAAACTGCGAAATACCCGATCGTATAAATCACGACGGTGGAATCGAGCGCGAAGGGGATCCAGAATCCATTCACGAAGGAGTTCTGGGCGTTGGACAGTACGAGCCAGACCATGAACGACTTCTCGATACCGCTATACAGGAAGATGGGAAACGCCACATCGGAACCAATGCCGCCGCCATCATGGCCAAGCCCATGATCCCGACCATGATCCCCCAGTGCTGAATAATGATCGTGTAGTCCTGGAGGTAAGGCAACTTGGCCACGTTGGGCATGGCCCACGACGGGCAAGACGGCGTAGAGCCCAACCAGAGCGGTTCCGGCCCCAGTGAATAGGAAGAACGGCCGAACCGTGCGGGTGAAGAAACGCGTGAGTTGCTCTCGTCATCGAATGATTCTCCGGCTGTCGCCGAAGGGCAGCTCAATGCCAAGGTGTGCCCCCGGTTCAGTCTTTTGATGTTGCTCAAATTCAAGCACGATGCGTCAGCGACATGTTGATCACCGGGATGATCTGCGCCAAGCTCAACGGCACGGCAGAATCGTGCTTGCTACAAATCCGGAGACAGCACTTCGCAGACGCGGACTCGCGTTCTGTCTGTGATCGAGTCAAAACGTCAAGAACTGCTTCACCACATCGAGGCGTAGATGCCAGGGCAGCAAGAGGTCCTCGACAGGAAACACGCCGTCGTGCCGCCGCGTTTCACACGGCGGCACGATCGAGCGTGCCTATCAGTTCCCGCCTCCGCCCGCTTGCAATTGCCGGAGGACTTGGTCCAGATTGAAACTGCCCGGCCTTTGACGCGGCGGGAATTCGGTGAAGGTCGCTAAGTGTTGGCCGACGTAGGCGACAGCTGGCAACAACACGAACGCGTGGTCGACACGCCATCGGTCGTAATCCCCTGCCTCGTGATCGGCCCGCTCGAACGGATCGGTGCGCAGACAAAACAGTTTCGGAAAGCGCAGAGTCACTAAGGGATCCTGCCAAACGTCCAGCCCGTGCGCTCGCTGTTCCATGAACACGATTTTCCAGCGGTCGTATCGCAGATTGGCCAGGTTGCCATCATCGGTCCAGTAGAAGAACTCTCGCCGCGGAGAATCTTTCACTTCGCCTCGGAAATAGGAGGATCAGGTTGTACCCATCGAGATGCACTTTGAAATCATTGCCATTCGCCTTGTGGCCCTTGAGCAACTTCTCCTTGATGTCCGGCTCGCCCGCCGCCGCCAGCAAGGTCGGGAGCATGTCTTCGTGCGAACCAATGCCGTTGAAGACCGTGCCCGGCTTGATCACGCCCGGCCAGCGGATCATGCAGGGAACGCGGTAGCCGCCTTCCCAGTTCGAGTTCTTTTCGTTGCGGAAAGGCGTGCTGCCACCGTCCGGCCAGGAAAAGCACTCGGCACCGTTGTCGGTCGAGTACATCACGATCGTGTTGTCGGCAATGCCCAGCTTGTCGAGCTGATCAAGCAATTGACCGACGTGTCCGTCATGCTCGACCATTCCGTCTGGCATAAATGCCCAATCCCGTCTTGCCCTCGGACTCCTTTTTCAAGTGGGTCCAGATGTGCATCCGAGTCGAGTTCCACCAGAGAAAGAACGGCTTGTCGGCTTTCACGGCACGGTCCACGAAGTCCATCGCACCCTTGGTGATCTTCATCGTCGATCGTCTTCATCCGCTCGATCGTCAACGGTCCGGTGTCGGTGATCTTTCCATCGGCGAACGACTTGATGACGCCGCGGGGACCGAACTTCTTTTCAGCTCGGGATGTAGTTTGAAGTAATCCGGATGCTCGGGCTCCTGTTCCGCATTCAGGTGATAAAGGTTGCCGTAGAATTCGTCGAAGCCGTGATTCGAAGGCAAGTGCTCATCCAGGTCACCCAGGTGGTTCTTTCCGTACTGGGCGGTCATGTACCCATGATTCTTCAACAATTCCGGCGATGGTCGGGTCCTTCCCGGACAGCCCTTCCTTCGCCCCGGGCAGTCCGACTTTCAGCAATCCGGTGCGGAAGGGACTCTGGCCGGTAATGAAAGCCGCCCGTCCGGCCGTGCACGACTGCTGGCCATACCAGTCCGTGAACAATCCACCTTCCTTGGCGACGCGATCGATGTTCGGCGTGCTGTAGCCCATCATTCCACGGTTGTAGGCGCTGGGGTTGTTCCATCCAATATCATCGCCCCAAATGACGAGAATATTCGGTTTGTCGGCGGCTTTGGCCTGATTGGCCGATACGAAAATGACCGCCGAAAGGGCAAATGCGAGACCCGTTCGGAACATGGTGTGTCCTGTGTTGGTTGAGAAACAAAATTGCCGACGCAGAAAACTGGTGGCAAGAAAAGTCGGTAGCATCGACCAGTTTAACGAAGATAGGATGGCGAGAATCCCGAACAATTAGACTTTGGTCTAACTTCTCCAGACGTAGGGGGGCAACCGGCACGTTGCCCCGTCTTCAGAGCAGTTCTTGGCCGTCATGCGACCTCGTTTCCGTCATGCGGCCGCAAGGGCTGTGAGTCCCATCGGGGGAGACTTTGGTCTAAGATCGACGGAAGGATCGCATCGTTCGTTTCGCCACGCGGCGGTGTTGGGTGTGCAGGTATCATGCTGACAGATTGTCAAGTGCTTCGGTCTCCGCGATCAACCGGCTTCGGCCGGCTGGGCAACATGATTCCGTGCATGAGTGCTGCGATGTTGTTCATCGCAGCGGCATTCTCCGTTGCGGCTCATGCTGAAGAGCACGTCGCAAGCAGCTTGGGCACGGACGTTCCTTTCGACAAACACATCTGCCGTCACTACGGAACCAATGAAGGCCTGCCGTCCAACTGGGTCAACGATGTCATGCAGTCACGCGACGGCTTTGTCTGGATCGCGACCGACAATGGATTGGTTCGTTATGACGGTGCCGAATTCAAACTGATCACCCCAGCATCGACTCAACAGTCACCGCGGAGCGAGGTCCGAGTCCTCTACGAGGACCAGCGATGGGGCGATTTGGATCGGCACCTCAGCGGGACTTGCCTGCTACACTCCCGGCTATCCCGCACGCCTCGATTGGGTGTCGGAAATACCTGTTGAGCCTGTCTTTGCGATCGCCGAGGACAACGAGAACGCGATTTGGGTCGGGACGGAGGTGGAAACGTTTTCCAGTAGCGGCGATTCCCGTTTTCGTGTTGTAGAGGACGCACCATCGAACGTTCGCGCGATCTGTCAGGCTCGCGACGGCACCCTGTGGATCGGATCTCACCACGGCTTGTTCCGGCGACGCGACGGGCATTATGAACAAATCACGCACCAGCGTCTGCCAGCCAAGACCTCTCTGGAGAGTGGAGTACCCGAAACGCGAGTCAACGCGATTCTGGAAACCGACGACGGCGACCTGTGGATCGGAACGAATCGAGCGTTGTTGCACTGGCGCGACGGTCAGTTCACGTCACGTGGCCGCGAGTTGGATTCTCAACAGATTTACGAGATCATCCAGACGCGAGACAAAAGACTCTACGTCGCAGCTCGTTTCGGCCTCTATCGCTCAGTTGGCGAATCCATGTTCGAGGAAGTCATCCGACGTCGTTTCCGCGTTCTGCGTCATGGAGCATCGAGACGGAGGATTGTGGGTCGGCCACGGCGACAACCGCGGTCTGATGGAGTACCGCGATCGACAATCACGAGTCGTTTGGAACGAGAGCGAGGTGCGATGCGTGCTGGATGCCTCGGCGTCCGAACTGTGGTTTGGATCGATCGACGGGTTGCACCGAATTCGCGATGGTGCGATCGAAACGTATGGAGTCGAAGATGGGCTACCCGACCGGCGCGTGCAAGCCATCGCCCAAAGCCAGGGTGTGCAGCTTTGGATTGCAACCGCCAAGGGTCTGGTGAAATGGTCCGGTTCGCAAATCGTCTCGGAACCAACGCTTGAGCCGTTTGCCGATGTGAACATTGGTGTTGTCTTTGAAGACTCGACGGAATCGCTTTGGATTGCCCTGGCCAGTAGTGGCGGGTACGTGCTTCGCAATGGAGAGCTGACAGAGTTGTCCTCTCTGTCCGGTCGACGCATTCACTGGTTCTGGGAAGACGCCGAGGGTGTCATTTGGATTGGTCACGAAGATGGTTTGTTTCACGTTCGCAATGGGCAGGTTCAGCAACAGCATGGCCCCGCGATGGAACGATTGAATCACCCCCGTTTTCTCTGCCACGATGAGGGACCAAGTGGAAGTCTCTGGATCGGAACCTCGAACGGCATTTTGAGGTATCGAGCGGGCGACTATGACGCATTCGCACCGCATTGCGGCCTGCTTGCTGATAACATTGAACGGCTTGCCGTTGACGGGCTTGGAAACCTCTGGTTTGGCGGTCGCGATGGACTCTTTTACGCCAAGATCGAAGAACTGGATGCTTATGCCGCTGGACGACTGTCACAAGTGACGAGCTATCGCGTTCCCGGGTTTGACCGTTTTCCACCGATTCCCAACTTCTCACAAGGATGCCTTGTCCGGAATGACGACCTGTGGCTGGTTTCCGAATACGGACTCCTGAGGATGCCAATCGATTCGCTCCAGCGAGATCCGTGGCGACCGACGATTCGAATCGAGAATGTGGTGATGGATGGAATCGCCAAGAGCTTTGCTGAGCCCTTTGAGATCCAGTCGGGCCATCGCCGGGTGTCGATTGAGTATTCGGTACTGGCTTTCGAGGATCGCAATCATGTGCAGGTCGCCTACCGCCTGGACGGACATGATGAACAATGGGTTGGCGCGAATGGCAACGCAATCGCGCAGTACACGGATCTTCGACCGGGCAACTACCGATTTCACGCCAAGACACGACACGGAAACGGTCCATGGACTGAAACGCAACATCCAGTCAGCTTTCGAGTCTATCCGCGCTGGTGGGAATGGACCTGGCTGCGAGTGGCGAGTGCAATCGCGGCGATTGCCGGAGCGGTCGGTTATGTTCGACGCCGATTGCTCAGTGCGAAGCGAGTCAACGACGACCTAAGACGCGAGATCGCCGACCGTATCTTGGCCCAGGAACAGTCTCGACAACACCAAGATCAGCTCAATCGCGTTTCGCGGGCAGCCAGCATGGGCGAACTTTCAACTTCCATCGCGCACGAGATCAAGCAGCCCCTATTTGCCGTCGTCAGCAATGCGCAAACGGCCCGCAAGCTGCTGGACCAGGACCAACCCGATGTCGATGAAGTCCGCGAGGCACTGGCAGACATTGCCAGCGATGGAAACCGAGCCTCGGCAATCATTGATCGAATTCGTTCGCTGGCAAGAAAAGAGCATCCGCCGATCGCAAATTATCGACATCAACGAAGTCGTGAGTGCGGCCGCCTCCTTCGCTGAACCGGAGATCCTGAGACGCGGTCTACAGCTACAATTAGAACTTGGCGGCAAGTTGCCACCCGTTGCTGGTGACCCGATCGAACTTCAACAAGTGATTTTGAATCTCCTGATCAATGGTGCACAGGCCATGGAAGGGTCTGCGTCTGGGCAACTCGCTCTGCGGACGAGTGCCATCGGTCACTCGGTGCAGGTCGCCGTTCAGGATCACGGGACAGGTATCGACGAAGACAAACTGCAACCAGATCTTCGAACCATTTTTCACGACGAAACCGGACGGGATCGGAATGGGGTTGGCCATCAACCGAACGATTATCGATGCTCACGGCGGACGGATCTGGGCCGAGTGCAACAAGGATCAGGGCATGACGTTCTTCTTCCAACTACCCGCCAGTGAACAGCATGCAGTCTCGCGATCGGATGGCAACGCATTCATTTGCAGAGTCAATCAGTGGAGATCGAAGTGATGACCGCTGACGCAATCATCTATCTCGTCGACGATGATGAGTCCGTGCGCAAGGCCGTGTCGCGACTCTTTCGTGCGGCCGGTTTCGACGTTGTGAGTTTCGAGTCGGCGAACGAGTTTTTGGACTTTCCGATTTCCAATGAACCCAGTTGTGTGATTTTGGATCACCAGACTGCCCGGGCGCAACGGAATCGAAGTTCAAGAGGAACTCCGCAGGCGGGGTGTCGATGTGCCCATTGTCTTCATGACGGGGCATGGGGACATTCCCATATCGGTGACGGCGATGAAGCAGGGAGCAGTCGATTTTTTGCCCAAGCCGGTCGATGACCAGAAACTGATTGACACCGTTTGTGAGGGCCATCGACGGAGTACTCGCTCCAGCTGAAGCGGAACAAGGGCGTCGTTGCGTTCAAGCAGAATCTGGCATCGCTGACCAATCGCGAACGTGAAGTCATGATGCTGGTAATCGAAGGCCTGCTGAACAAGCAAATTGCCGTTCGCTTGGGGGTAACAGAAGCCACCATCAAAGTTCATCGCGGACGGGTGATGGAAAAGACTGGCGTCGAGTCCGTCGCGCAGCTCGTTCGACTGTATGAGCGAGCGGCGGCACTGCGGTAGCATCTCGACGTCGACGTACGACTAAAGTCGAATGTGAAGATTCTTCATTTAGGTTTAGACTACCAATCGCATTGAGTCGATTCATCTGGACAGCGCCACTTTTGTTGAGCCGCAAATCGGCTTTTCGATTCAAGAGCAGCGAAGTACAGCTAAAGGTGGAACCGGATCCGTCGGATGCAAGACGCGAAAGCAATCATTACCGTTGTCGACGACGATCCGTCCGTTCGGAAGGCACTCGCTAGGCTGGTCCGCACGGCCGGTTATGAAGCGACGGCCTACGAATCAGCCGAGCAATTCCTGTCGGACTGCGGTGACAAACGCCCCGACTGCCTGGTTCTGGACGTGCATTTGCCTCGCATGAGCGGGTTGGAATTGCAGGCCGTTTTATTGGGAAGATGTCTCACGTTTCCAATCGTGTTTATCTCCGCTTTCTCTGACACCGAGGCTCGAACGAAGGCGATTCGAAGCGGAGCCATTGATTTTCTTCCCAAGCCAGTGGATACCGGACAATTGCTCGAGGCCATTGATAGAGCGTTAGCGAGTTGAGCAGATAGGCATCGAAAACAGAGTCGGGAAAAGGGGTCAGACACCAAAAGTGCGAAGCACCCGCAGGGCCGCTGGCGGCTTTTGGTGTCTGACCCCTTTTCCCGCTCCCCCTTTTCCCGCTCTAAAACGCAAACTGAATTTGCGTGCGAGCTAACCATCCGATGGCCCCGGGTGAAATATCAAGCGCCGAGGAGCTGATCGGCGCCCCGTTGAGCCGGGTCGCGTCGACCGTCAGTTTCGCGTTCTGACCGTTGAAATACCATACGGCTCCCCCCAGCGATTTCGTCCGCGCTCTGGCATTCATTGCCGAGGGTTCCGGACGTGCCAACCACACGAGACCACCGCGACAACAACTCGAGTTTTCGCGGCACCACGAATTTGCCAACCTGCAACCAGAAACCGTGGTCGAAAAGATCAGGTAGGTTCGCTCCCTGAAATCCGCTGATGTTGCGGAAGTAGTATTCGCTCGTGACCGACCAGCCGCGGTATTTGCACGACGCATCGACACAGAAGGTGTTGACGTTGTATTCATTCACAGAACTCGGTAGCAAGCTGCTGAGGCGACTTCCCGAGTCAACCACCCGAATGATGTTGAATTCGGTCGGACCTTCTCGGTCAATCCGTCGTGGTCGCGTATCCCGCCCCCACACGTGTCGCGAGCGAATCATGCCAATCGAAATCAGCCAGTGTGCCTGTACCCCAGTCTCCCGACGGAAACACGAAGATGCGTGCCGAATAGGCAAAATTGGTATCCAGCGCGCCGGCACTGCCCGTCTCTGCTCCACCCGTTACAAAACCGTTGAATAGGCTCGTTTCCCACTCGAATGGCATGCCCCAAACTTCCGTCTGGCCACTCAAGCCCCAACCCAAACTGCGGTTGAGGTCGAAGAACATGCTGGCCATGGATCGATCCGCGAACTCAAACTCGCGAGCCGACATTAACCGGGCGAAAGTAAAAGGCATCTTGTAGCGACCCGTCTTGAACACAAATGCATTGCGATCCAAGTTGAACCATTGACGTCCGAGGTCAAACTCCATGAAGTAGTCCAACAGCCTGAATTCGTCTCCGCGAACTGCTGCGACCATCCAACTGAATAAAGTACCGAAGATCGGGCGTGAATGCGTTGCCGGAAAGAATCACACGCCCCCGTTTTAACTGGAACTGGTTCAAATCGGGATTGGCGCTTCGGGAATCGAAGAGCGTCTCCCTGAGTTGCCCAAGTCCGCCTAACCGCAGCAGGAATGGTGCGTCAGAGAAATCGGTATCAACGTCTGGTCCGCTGGCAATCACAAAACCACGATCGTAACCAACATTGACGGCGTAAAGCCAGGAGGGTAGCGGCTGTAGGACTTGGATCGGCGGTCACGTTGGGAGCCGCGTTGGTCGTCGAGTCGCAGCCCGTTCGATTCGATGACACCTTGAAAACGCCTCAGTCGCCCCGTCGTCCAACTGTGCGCCCAACGCACCGTTGAGTGCGAAGGTCATGTATCCGGCAACAAGACGACAATCAGGGTCACGCGCCATGCAGAGACTGCGGTACCATTCGGTGGCAGGCATAGGAACCTGACGCGACTTGTCAGGGATCATTCATGTCGACAAATCGCATGTCGCGTCGAGGGCCATTCCATTGATGATCAAACCTTTTCAGACGCTTCTTCACAGATGTCAAGTGACTCGTGCTCAGACAGCAAAGTGATTCGAGGCTGGCCGTGACGATCAACCATCAGTTACAACCGCAGCCCGCACAGGACCCCCGACCAAATCGCCATGTCAATTCCGTACCAACCCAATAGGACTGGACGCTCGCGGTCGTAATTCCGAACGTTTGAGTTTCTTTGAACATGCCACCCGCAAAAAGATCGAAGTCGACACCGGGCAACACATCGCGAACGGAGACGCCACCGGTAATACGATTCTGTGGGATTGCCGCAAACAAGGCTTCGATGTATTGCACGTGCGCCGCGGCACCCGGTGGCAGAACACCCCCGATGGCGTCCCCAACTGCGTCCCGCATGGGGTTCTCATTCCAAGCGTATCCGCACCTTAAGCGAACACGTTCGTTGGGGGAGAACTGAGCGCCAAACTGCAGTGCCCATTGGTCGTTGTAAATTGCCCCGAACATTTCTGTGTCCGAGTACGCGAGGTGGACAGCGTCAACTGCCAACAGCAGGCGTCCGTCCAGCAAACTGGTGTTGGAGATACCAAGCCCCAAAACCGCTGGTCGATCCGCCGAAACGTCAAACGTCAAGGTCGGAAGGAGAGGACCAGGTGTTTGGAATCGAGCGAGATTATCGAAAGTGTAACTCGCCTTGGATTGCCAATAGAAGCCAAAGTTGGTGTCAGGGCGCAGTGCGTAGTTCACACCCACGCTGCCGCGCAGCGCGTAGTCCGAAGACGATCCAGTGATCCCAACGAACGGCCCATCCATCGTTGCGTTGGAAAGGACGATCGAACCGCCCAGCGACAAGCGGTCTGTCAAGTCGACACCCGCACTACTAATGATGTCCAGTGCGATGAAGTTGGCGTGAGTTCCATTCGCCTCTGGAAGATGCCGAAAATCAACACCGCCACCCGCTCCTGCCTTCAATCCCAACCCCGTCGTGATGGGCAGCCCCAACGCCGTGAAGTCTTGCGTCACGCCGATGTTGGCAGCGGCGAGACCTTGAGCACTGGACTTCGCGTTGTCGAAGGGCGAAACACCGATCAGCGGCAAGCCGGGCTGATCGACGGTCAGGTTGTAAGTCGGTTCAATCCAGGCGCCCCCGAATCCGAACTGAGTTCCGCGGTACTGAGTCAGTGTGGCGGGGTTTCCGTTGATCGCCGACTGAAGATCCTGCGGCGACGCAATGCTAGCCCCCGCCATGCCTCCGGAAGCAGGCATGACATTGTTCAACAACTCGACCCCGAAGGACTGCGCGTGTGCGTCTGCCGCAACCAGGACAATAAGAAGCGCCCAAAGCGAGAATCGCCGAAATTTCATTGCAAGCGTTCCATCCCTGAAAGTGCACTACGTTCACCGATACAATGCTCAGGATCGGCAAGCCATCCCACGTTTATTTCGCAATTGCGCGATAGCCATTGCGACTGAAGCGAACTGCACGATCAGCAAGATCAGCACAGCTTATCGCGATTGATCAAGATGCTCGATTCTGTACCGTCGAGCCGAACGTATTTCCGCTGCCGTGCAGGCGCGCGCGCTGGCGCGAATCTGCGTCCGAGTTCTGTGAAAAATCGGCCTAAAACTGAGGGCTGATCGAGAATGCTGGGGGAACAGCCGAGTAAAGGAGGCAGAGTGTTCTTCCACCATCGCAACCGCAAAACCAAAAGTTGACGGAGCACGAGGCTCTTGAGAAAGGTCACGCTGCGATCACTCATCCATTTGCTCGTTGGCGGCGCGCTTTGGATATCAACCTCGGTGGCCAATGCTCAATGCCAAGCGGACGGCGGCGGCGTCAGTTGGTGTGGCGAAAGGTTCGAGGCCGATCGTTGCTGGGGCAAAGGGGTGGGGGCCTTGTCAGTCGAGCCGATCTACACAGGCGAGGTCTTTAGCAATGCCCGCGGTGGCATCTCCACCAAGGGCGCAACTCGCTACCTGGGGCTGATGGACCTTGGCATCACGGTGGATCTCGAAGCGCTGGACCTTCCGCTACCGGGCGAGTTCTTTCTGCTGGCACAGAACACCCATGGCCAGGGGCTCACCGAGGAGTTCATCGGTGACACCCTAGTGATCAGCAACATCGATGCTTTTCGTAACATCATGCAGGTGAGCGAATACTGGTGGGAGTTTTCGTCTCCGTGTGAGGGCATCACCTTTCGACTAGGCAAACAAGAGTTCAACACCGAGTTCGCGTTTATCGAAACTGCCGTGGATTTCATCCAATCGACGTTCGGACTGAGCCCCTCGACCGCTTTCCCGACCTATCCCGATCAATCGATGGGTGCCGTGGTCTTGATTCAGCTTACCGATCATTGGCGGCTAAAGACCGGCATTTGGGACGCTTTTAGCAAGGGAAGTTCGTGGGGCTTCTCCGGCAACGACTCGATACTGGCGGCAGGCGAATTGGAGTGCACCTATTCGCTTGCCGGAGGTCGGTTGCCGGGCGTCCTCGCGGTGGGCGCCATCTACGAGTCTGGCGGGCAGATTGACGGGCAGCCCATCTCCGCCGTGCACGAGTACATCTTTCAGTGTGAACAGGTGGTGTACAGGGAGAACGCCTGCGTCCACTCCAATCAGGGGTTGTCGGTTTTTGGCGGTTACTACCCGCGATTTCCCGGTGAACAAACCATTGATGAATCGATCGGCGACAGCCTGGTTGCCGGCCTCGTCTACACCGGCCTCATTGATGGACGTGACCACGACTCGCTTGGGATCGGTCTGGCTTGCGCTGAGTTATTTCGGGGCGGAACGAACGAGGAGAGTATCTTCGAGCTGTATTACCGCGCCCAGGCAACACCGAACGTTAGCGTTCAACCGGATCTGCAATACGTTGCCTCCCCGTCAGGTATCTTTCGCGACGCGATGGCGGTCGGTGTCCGGGTACGCGTCCACTGGTAGCGGCCGTCATGTAGGACAATCCGGCGAAGCCGCACACCGCGCGCGTTCTGCTACCTATTTCGCCACATCACCCCCCAGCGATTTGAGACAAATGTTTCGGGGATCCGATCGAAGAGGTAAGCGTTCCGCCCGTCTTCGTAGTCCAGGCGTACTTCGCTTCGAACCTCTTAGCTTGTCGATCCCGAAAATCGGATTCCACAACAACTAATTACGCGAATGGAGTCGCTCGCATGACCAGATACATTGGATTTCTATCGAAATTGTCGCTGCTGGCAGTGCTCGCCATTGCCCCGGCCGTTGCACAGGACGGGTCGCCGCCTTGTGATTCTACCGAGACCCCTTGCGACGCCTATCCGGGATCGACAGCCTGCGGATGTGATGCTTGTGCAGGCTGTGATGCTTGTGCAGGCTGTGATGCTTGTGCAGGCTGTGATGGTAAGCGGGATTGTCTCTGGTGCAGCCCGAATTTGACGGGACAGTGGTGTGGCATCCGGCCTTGCTTGCAGGAGTCGGGGATCACTTTTTCTGGCCGGGTCACGCAGTTCGGATTCGGTGTTGACGGAGGCATCGACAGTCTGCCGCCTATCCCGCTCCTCCCGCTCGGGCTCGGAGACACGTTCAAGTATACGGGCCGGGCTGAGTATGACTTCACGTTCGATCTCGAGAAGTTCGGAGGACTGCCCTATGGTTCCTTGCTGATTCGTGCAGAGCATTGGTGGGGTGACTTCGGCAACGTCTCACTGAACACCGGCGCGTTGACCCCCGCCGTTTTCCCGGCTTTCTTGCCTCCGGTGCCGGATGGCGAGGGCGTTCCCTACATCACGAACTTTGTGGTCACCCAGCCGCTTTCCGAGAACTTTGTGGTGTTTGCCGGTAAAAAAGACGTGCTCGGTGTTGCCGATCAGGACATCTTCGCCGGAGGCGACGGAACATCACAGTTCGTCAATCAGGCGTTCATTGCCAATCCCGCGTTCCTGTTGGCTATGCCATACAGCGGCTTCACGGTCGGTTTCGCCTCGCCCCAGGAGTGGGGAATGTTCTCCGCTTTCGTCTATGACCCCAAGAATCGAACGCAAGACTTTTTCAAACTCGACGATCTGTTTGCCGAGGGGGTCATCGTCGGCAGCGAGGTCAAGGTCAAGACAAACTTCTTTCGCAAGCCCGGTGAACACCACGTTGGCGGGCTCTGGAAACACGTCGAGTTGACCGACCTCGCGTTTGCGGAGCCACCCCCAGGGGATTACCCCTACGAACCCGTTCCCGGTTTCGCCACCAAAGATGATTCGTACACCCTCTACTACGGTTTCGATCAGTTCCTCCGCGTCTACGACCGTAAGTCGCAGAAAGGTTGGGGGTTGTTCGGGAGGGCATCGATCAGCGACGGCAATCCCACGCCACTTGATTATTTTCTCAGCTTGGGAGTTGGCGGCAACAGTCCGATTCGTACCGATCATGGCGACCGGTTTGGCATTGGTTGGTATCACATTGGCGCCAGCGATGAATTTGGCCCGTTGCCTCGGGCTGTTTTCGATCCACAAGATGGAAGTGGCGTGGAGTTGTTCTACAACGTGCAGGTGAACCCTTGGATGAATATCACTCCGGACTTGCAGTTCATTCGTCCCGGCAACCGCGCCATCGCCAATGACGCCGTTGTCTATGGGCTTCGTCTGAACCTGACACTCTAGCTTTTAGCACTCTAACACTGCGGAGCGACTCGGATCGGTCGCGGTGGGGACGCCGGTTACCCGGCGTCCCTCCGCACAGATCCCTGCGAGCGAAATTACCGCACAAGGCTCCTACCTCAGGTAGTGACGCGCACTACTGTCTGTCACGACATACTGAATGTTCCTGTCCGGTTTCCCGGCGCCGAGTCTGCAGTGATTCGGCTTTGAAACCGGCAGTTTAGATTGTCCTATCCCAACTCGGAATTCATGCGTCGAGTCGCACATAGGTTCACGAGAATCAGCCGCCCGATCGCGAGATTCTGACATTGGGGTTAACAGATAAGCGGTTTACGGGCTTCGAGCGCAGCGAGCATGACCGTAACTGCGTGTTGACGAAGCCCGTAGCGGCGCGATCCGCTATGGGACTGTTAGCGGATGACACCGGCTAGAGAGAGGCGTCGTTGCCTCAGGATTTAGCGTTGTCATTGGATCCCGAGGCGGCATCGGGCAGAAGACAAATGCGACTGAAATGATTACAGCGGCAGTGCGGGTTGCAAGCTGGGCGGACTTGCTGCAGAAAAGTAGCTGGTAAACCGCCAGCGCATAGAGGCTCCGTTGCCTGCTTTCGTTCCAGCTGCAAAATCGCGTCTTCCGATTGCATGAACCTGGCTCCGGCTACGAAGTATCGGGAACGAAGGTGATCGTATCGATGGCGGTAACGTTCGAGCTAACAATTGGAGTCAGTTGCCGACGACGCATCGGTAGTTGGCAAAGCGGGCAGCGGCGAGCATCGGTTCCCACGTCGCTTCCTGCCGTCATAACATCGACGTTTGTTTTGTCGTCATCGGCCGACGACAGTGGGGCATGAGTTGTTGGTAACAGCTCGAAACACTTGGCCAGTTTCGTCTTGACATTCTGGCTAGCCAGCAAACCGTAGTGGCGAATCCGAACAAGTCCTTTGGGAAGCACATGCAGCAAAAACCGACGAACGAATTCTTCGGCTTCGAGCGTCATGCTTTTGATTCGGCTCCGGTCAGCGTAATCCTTGTAGCGAAACCTGACTCTCTTGCCGTCAAAACGCTGGATTCGTGAGTTCGAAATCGCCACGCGATGGGTGTACCGTCCGAGATAACGGAACACGTTTTGTGCACCTCCAAACGGAGCTTTCGCATAGACAATCCAGCGTCGTTGATAAAGAAGCTTTATCAGCCGCCTGAATTCCCTGGGATCGTTCAGCTTTACTGCTGTGCCGCTAAACTTGATTTCCCCTGCCTGGTAAAGCGAATTCAATTCAGCGAGGAACTTCCCGCGAAAGAGTTTCGCCAGCACCCGCACCGGCAGCAAGTATCCCTGTTCGGATGCGATCCAGCGTTTCCCATCGGGAGCCAAGCCTCCTCCAGTGACCACACAGTGCAGGTGCGGATGAAAACAGACTGCCGCACAGTACCCTGAGTGCGGTGAGGCGTGATGTCGTGGTTGTGCATTATCCACTTCACCCATTGCACGGCCAAGAACTGCGGGTCTTTGTGAGGTCGCGTTCACCGGATGGCACCGTGACCGTTGAAGACACAAAACAGAAGCGACTGAAGATCCCGCTGTGGATGGTCGCGCCCGATGCGGCCGAGTTGAAAGTGACCGATACGCCGACCCTCGATGTCCAAGCTCTGCTGCAGCTTGTTGAACTCTGGGGACTCCATCGCGGTAAGCTTCCCAAGAAGGAAGTTAACTCGCAAACGGAGCCGGGTCATGAAGCAACGCTGGCTGATCAAGCCATTACCAGACGATGAATCGCCGCCGACTTTTAAACTCAATTCTGCGGCTCATGATGAACTCATCACTCTGATGTCGACTGCCATTGAGCACGTCTGTCTTCAGCACACCAAGCTGCATCACCAAACCGACGGAGCACTTACCGATGAACGCACAACTCCATCCCAAGATCACTGCGGAGCACCTTCGCCGCAAAGCGATTGTTTACCTGAGACAATCGTCACCGAAACAAGTCGTCCAGAATCTCGAGAGCCAACGGCTTCAGTATGCGATGGCGGAACAGGCCAAGCGGTTGGGATTCACCCACATCGAAACCATTGAATGCGATCTTGGCAAGAGTGCCTCGTTCGGCGCGCCGATCGCTTGGGTTTCGATTGCGTTGTCAGCTCGGTGGCCCAAGGCGAAGTCGGTATCGTGCTCGGTCGTGAGGTTTCTCGGTTGTCGCGGACCGACAAGGATTGGTGTCATCTGTTGGAAGTGTGTCAGATCTTCAACACGTTGATTGGCGATGAAGACCATGTCTACGACTTGAGTCAGATCGACGATCAATTAATGCTCGGCATCAAGGGAACGATGAGCGTTGTCGAACTCAAGGTGCTCAAGATGCGTCTGCTTCGTGGACAGGAAGAGAAAGCGCGGCGCGGTGAAATGTTAAACGCCTACCCGCTGGATACGAACGCGACGCAGATGGCAATGCCACAATCACGGCGGACACGCGAGTCCGCGAAGCGATCGCCTTGGTCTTCAAAAAGTTTCGGGAGCTGCGAACGATTCGCCAAACGTTTTTATGGTTCCGTGACCACGACGTCCAACTGCCAGTCAATCCGGCTCGCGGCGGGAACCAGTTAGTTTGGCAGATCCCCACGCAGGGTTTCGTGAGTGACGTACTCGTCAACCCGTTCTATGCCGGCGCCTACGTTTGGGGTCGCCGCCCTGTCGAAACAGTGTTCGTTGATGGCAAGCTCAAGAAGCGACAAGGATCGTTGCGGCGTCCGCAAGAGTGCCGCGTCTTCATCCCCGACCACCACGAAGGATATATTACGTGGGAGACATACGATCAGAACCAGGCGATCATTCGCGGCAATAACATGAATCTCGAAACCAGTGAGGCGACGGCCGCCGTGCGCGAAGGCAGCGGCTTGCTGACGGGCCTGTTGCGGTGCGGTCGTTGCGGGCGCAAGCTGCACGTTCGCTACTGGGGCGGTCGTGGGACGAACGCTCGGTATCTTTGCAAGGGCGACTTCGATTCCGGTGGCAACTATTGTTTAGGCTTCGGCGGCGACCGCGTCGATCGTCGGATTGCCGAAGAAGTCCTGCAAGCGATCTCGCCGCTGGGCATCGAGGCGAGCCTGCAAGCCATCGACCGTTTGACGGATGACGAGGACGACCAGCGGCAGTTGTTAGCGCGACGTTTGGAACAAATTGAATACGATTCTCAGCGCGCGTTCGAGCAGTACAACGAAGTTGATCCCCGCAACCGTCTGGTAGCCGACGAACTAGAACGACGTTGGAACACGAAGCTTGAAGAGATCGAGCAAATCAAAACCGATCTGACGGAACTCGCTCACCAAAGGCCGTCGTTGACGGATGCCGATCAAGAACGTATCCGCGTATTGGGAGAGAACTTCGCCGACGTCTGGAGCGACAAGGACTGTCCTGGAACGTTAAAGAAACAAATTGCACGAACGGTGATCGAGGAAGTCATTGCCAGCGACGTGGACGAGAACATGTTGCATTTCGTGATTCATTGGAAGGGTGGCGTGCATACCGAGTTGACGATGCCTCGCCCGAAGTCTTCGGCGGCGCAGACACCGATGGAATCGCTGGAGATCGTTCGCAAGATGGCGGTTCGTTACGGCGATGATCAGATCGCTTCGGTACTCAACCGACTCGGCCACCGCACCGGCAAAGGGCTGCGATGGAATCAAACTCGTGTGAAGACTGCTCGTCGTAATCACGGCATCGGCGGCCAGAAGCGAGCTAAGGTCGACCCAGAGATTTTGAGCCTCACGGGAGCCGCCAAGTACTGCCGCGTGAGTAACAAATCGATCGAGCATTTAGTGAAACGTGGCGTCTTGCCGATGCAACAAGTCGCGCCGCGAGCGCCGTGGGAGATTCGTCAAGCGGATCTCGATACAGAACCGGTCAAGGGCATCCTCGACCGCCTGCGAAGTACCGGAAAGCTGATCATCGAGGGGGGTGATTCAGCTGATCAAATGCAATTGTTCCCTGAAAAACAAGGAGAAGACAATGCCGGGTATCATGCGTGAGGATGCAAGCAGAGGTTCTGTCCCCAGGTATGCAGCACTGCGGTTAATCCGATCTGGGCTCCAAGCCGCTGAGGATCGGCGGCCAGGCACAGCAGCGTCTTGCTCGCGGCCCGGAACAGCAAGTTGTAAATCAAACGTCGATTCTGTAGCGTCAACGGATTGAGCTGCTGCGGTAAAGTGAAGACGACATGAAAATGCGGTACCGGCAACAACCGATCGAGTCGTGACTCAAGCCATTGAGTCTGTTTTGAAATTTGGCACTTGGGGCAGTGCCGATCACGGCATGAGTTGTAGGAGTTCTGCGTCACTCCACAGGTTTCGCAGGTATCGAGATGTCCACCGAGTGCTGCAGTGCGACAGACTGCCAGGCGGTGAAGGACCCTCGATTGATCGGGAGAGATCCGATACTTGTCTCGAAAGCGATCGCCATGAGCCCGCAAAATGTCCGCCAGTTCGACCCGTTGTTGAGAAAGAGGATTGACCATGGCCACCGTTCAATCCTGCTTGTTCGCCTGTTGTTCAATGGACAGCGATTCGAGAGGGCTGACGACGGTGGCAAGATGGTCGGTCCGCACATGAGTGTAGGCGGTGGTCGTTCGGATCCGAGTGTGCCCCAGCAATGCTTGAATCACGACGAGCTCGGTACCGCTTTCCAGAAGATGGGTGGCAAAACTATGCCTCAGGGCATGCGGGGTGCACCATGGCTCGAGGCCTGCCTGCTCTCTGGCCAGACGGAATACCCGGCGTGCTGACTCAGGAGAAACGTGACCACGCTGACCCTGTCCCGGAAACATCCAGGGAGTCGGTCGAGCAATCTGCCAATAATGGCGTAAAGCGTGGAGCAACTTGGGCGAGAGAATCGTGAACCGGTGCTTACCGCCCTTGCCGTACCGAACCCGGATCACCATCCGAGTTGAGTCAATGTCGTCGATCCTTACCGCACACGCTTCGCCGATTCTCAGGCCCGCAGCGTAACAGGTCAAAAAGAGGGCACGGTACTTGACACTCCGCATGGCAGAAAAAAGCTGCAGCAACTGCTGTTGATGAACGACTCGTGGTAACGACTCCTGCTGGCGTCTTGGGAAGGGGATTCGCGTGACTGTCCACGGTTGGTCAAGTGTCACGCGATAAAGAAATTTCAGTGCTGCGACTACTTGTCGGTAGGTCGCGTAGGAGACCTCCTCGACATGCATAATGTGTAGCAAGTAATCGCGGATCTCGTGCTCACCAAGCTCTTCGGGAGACCGACCAAAGTGCAGAGCAAACTTTCGGCAGTAGATCAGGTAATTGCGTCGAGTGGCGGGACTGAGCTTCTTGAGAATCATATCCTGTTCCATGCGGTCGCGCAGCTTGCCCATAAGAAGACACCTCGGATTGAAGGGACGAGAACCGAACGAGCGTCAGCATGCCACTCGCTTACTCGTGCACAATCAGATTCCAAGTTTCGAACAGGAGAACCAGCGAAACCCGTGACAGAAAGTATCGATCAGGGCAACGTTAACCCCTGTTCGTGACTTGCAAGCCACTGGAGAAACCCCTTCTGCCGCGCAGCGGCTTCGTTCAACAGCCAGCCTGTTAACCAGCAAGTCAGAGAGAAAAACAGAGAGCGCGGCCATCCCCCTCTACAGTGTCCGATTTTCCGTAGAGCGTTGCTTCCGCTCGACCCCCACCGAACAGGACTCGGAATCGCTAAGTCATTGTAATTTTAACACTTACGCGATTTGCAAAACAGAGAACTTTCCGTAAGAGGGTTGTGTTCGGGGAGCTTCTGTTTTGAGCATTTTGCTCAGAGCTAAACTAACACCAAATCAGGACTTAGAGCGTTTTGGCTCCGAGTCCTTTTTTTGTGCCTTTTCAAAATCAGTGACACATCAGTGACAGCAGGGAAAACGCGTTGCAAATGCGTTGCCTCTCCGGGCGAGTTGTTGCACTCCGGTTGGTTCAAATCCCTTGTTTTGAAGCTCCGACTCGTATCGTTTCATGCTGGCTCGATGCAACCACAGCTTCTGCTTGTGGAATTGCATCGGGTACCGCTGGTCCCCAAAGAAAAGTGAGTCCTCGAGCAGGATGACTCGAGACGGATTGAGCTTGAGGCCCGGATGCTTCGCAAACAGCTGACTCGGGAGAATAAGAAGGATCATGATTTAATTGAAGGTACGCTCCCGATGTCTTAATCCGATGGCGCTCGTGGGCCAGTTATGGATGGAATTAGCTCTTGTCGGAAGTGTAGTGTTCAGGGAAACACTCCGTCGAATCGCTCGTTTTACGTTTCATACCGTGGAGAATCGGCGTCTTGTCGCGTTCCTATCATGAAATGGCAAACCAAAGAAACTCCACCCACAGGATCGATCATGGCATCTGAACAAGACACGAAGATCGTCATCAATGTCGAGTCCGCGAAGACAGCTAGAGCTTTGATAAGGCATGTCCGGCGTTTCGGGAAGATTCGTTCGACCGTTGATCGCCTGAATGCTGCCTTAATTGCAGCATCGCATCGTCTGGAGCTTCATGTTGACGAGGTCACTGTCGCATCAATGGGACACGAGACGGATTCCGGTTTCCTCCGAGTAGCGGGATTGCAGCACCTGAAAATTTGGCCTCTTCGTCTTCTACGATGATTGCCTTCGAAATGAGGATCTACAGCGTGCGAAAGAATGCCGCGAATCCCAAGTTGAGCAAGACTTGTGTTGTTTGCGAGAAACCTTTCACATGGAGGAAGAGGTGGCGGAGAAACTGGGACGAAGTTCGTTATTGCAGCGAGCGGTGTCGAAGGAAAAAAATTCGAGTATCGCGTTCAAAACCGGACAAATGAAATGGGAGAAAGATCGTGAATGTTGCTGAGTCGCTGAGGCAAGTCGTTGCGGACACGTACGCACTTATTGGGCAGACCCATATCTGCCATTGGAATGTGCGGGGGCCGTCATTTTTCTCATTGCACACCGCCTTCGAGGAGCAGTACAACGAGTTGTTTCTCGCAGTTGATGAGATTGCTGAGCGAATCCGTGCGAAGGGTGCTCTCGCGCCCGGCGGGCTGTCAAACCTCAGCAAGATGGCAGGCATTGACGAGATCAGCGAGGATGCTGGTGCCACTGATATGGTCAAACACTTGGTGACCGCCAATGAAAAGCTGCTTGCTGACCTGAAGACAGCTCGCGATAGTGCCGCAGAAGAAGGCGATTCCGAGTCGGAGGATCTGATGATCGCCAGGATTCAAGTTCACGAGAAGACCGTGTGGATGCTCAAGAGTTATCTCGAGTAATGCGGCATACCTTAGCGAGCCTGTAGATGATTCACATTGATGAGTTAAGGGAATCGCTGCCCGCTGCACTAAAGGAGAGAACACGACTGCTTGGTCGCGAGGGTGTCAACTCCGACGGTGAGTTCGTTCTCTATTGGATGCGTACGGCAATTCGTTCCGATGAGAATCCAGCGCTCAACGCTGCGATGCACTTTGCGAACCGTATGGGATCGCCGCTCCTGGTTTACCAAGGTTTGTCAGAGCGATATCCGTTTGCTTCAGACCGACACCACACGTTCATCTTGGAAGGTGCTCGAGATGTTCAGCGGGCGCTGGCCGAGAAGAACATCGCCTATGTGCTTCATGTAGATCTGTGCGAGAACACTCGCCGACCACGGTTGCGATGTCACAGTTTATGAGAAAAGCCGAGGCGTTGGCGGCCGCATGTCCACACGACGCGTTGATGACAACGTTGAGTTTTGATCACGGTGCTCAATACTTCACCGCCCGCGACCGTCGCTTCAAGCGATACGTCCAGTCGTGGGTCGATGACGGGCTAGTTCAACCCTGGAATGGACGTCATTGTTGTTGTTGAGAAAGGAGTGATTAAAGCCGACAAGACTGGCGACAACCGCTATGTAGCAGTGCCAGGAATGAGTTCGCTTGGGAAGCACATTGCATCTGATCTGAGTGTTCAGCTAGAGACAAGAGTCGCAGCACCAACTCGCTCTGGGCGTAAATGGTCGCTCACCAATGACGATGGAGTCGAGTTAGGTCAATTTGATGTTGTGGTTGTTGCCGTGCCGTCGCATCAGGCCGCGTCTCTGTTGGTTGCATCCCCGCAACTCGCGAAGCTGGCCAGCAGTGTCAAGATGAACGGTTGCTGGGCTTTGATGTTGGCATTTGACGAAGTCTTTAGGCCTCGGTTTCGACGGCGCGTTTGTGCACGAGTCGCCTCTTTCATGGATTGCCCGCAACAACAGTAAACCTGGTCGCGATGGCCGTGGCGAAACATGGGTTGTGCACGCGACGCCCGAGTGGACCGAGGCACACATTGACGATTCACCCGAACAGGTGAGGCAGTGGTTACTCGATGAGTTTTGGACTGCCGTTGGAAGACGAAGGGTTGAGCCGATGCACCTGGACACTCAGCGTTGGCGATTTGCAATCCCCGAATTCGCTGTCGGATCTGGTAGTGGCGATCGCCAAGATTCCGGAGGGCACGGATCTCTGGGAAATCTCACCACGTCAGTTACTGACCGCTGCCTGTTCGATGACCGGCAGTGGATCGGTGCGTGCGGCGATTGGTGTGCCGGAGCGAGAGTGGAGGGCGCGTTCCTAAGCGGAATGGCGATCGCGGGCCGCATTCTCGGACGGTTGAATGCGACTACATCTCCAGCGCCGGAACGGGGACAGCAGCTTGCCCTCTTTTAGCCCTACTTTCTTGACATCTTTCTCTAGCTCGTCGAGAAGTTTGCCAATCTCCTCCGCTTCTCCACGCTTCATAATCACTCTTCTTGCGATTGGTGTGAGACAACCGATAGGACTCCTCCATCAGCTGGTTGTATTTCTTTTGCAGGCTTTCTTTGTCGTTGCTTGATCCGAACATGGCGTTTCGCTTACTTAGAGTGCAGTTCTTTTCCCAGTTCATCATGGCGAGACGTCAAGTTCCGAGCCCCTTTGCACGAGGCCTGAGATGCTCGGAATCACATAATTCATAAATCGTTGCGGAAGAACTCACGAAACCAAAAAAGCAAAACAATGCCAATCATAAAGTTTGACAACCAGCAGATTGAGTGCGACGAAAACGAAAATGTTCGCCGTGCGCTCATGTCAGCGAAGGCACCTCTCTACAACGGTCTTGCTCGTCAAGTTCACTGCCGTGGCATGGGCACCTGTGGAACGTGCGCGATCGAAGTGTCGGGACCAGTATCGGAGATGACCGCGATCGAAAAATGGCGACTTGGTTTCCCGCCGCACAAGAAGGGAAGCGGACTGCGCTTGGCGTGTCAGTGCCGCGTCCTCGGGGACATCGAGATCAAGAAACGCCCCGGCTTGTGGGGAACTGGTTAGATGAACTGAGATTGAACGTTTCAATCGTCACTGCTGGATATGCTGGTCGTTGTTTCTTCCGCTGCCTCTGCAATGCGGGCGAGCATTCCTCGGAAAATCAGTGCATGCAGCGGATAGATTCCGTACCAGTAGGCAAGCCCGAACACACCCACGGGATCAAAGATAGCCGTTTGGCGTATCGTCGACCCTTCTTGGCAGGGCTCAACGTCAAACTCAAGCCAAGCACGCCCCGGAACTTTCATCTCCGCCGCTAACCTGAGTCGACGATCTGGCTGGTAATCCTCGACGCGCCACCAGTCCAAAACTTCGCCAACCTGGAGGTTCTCCGGGTCGCGTCTGGCCCGGCGTCTGCCGACACCGCCGCAGATCAGATCAATCCAGCCGCGGATCGTCCACAAGAAATTGGCGTAGTACCAGCCTTGCTTGCCGCCGATTCGACGGATGGGGCTGAACGCGTTCTCAGGGGTGGCCGACACCGTGACTGAGCGTGAGTCGACGATCCGATTTCCGAAACGCGTTCCGCCCCACTTCATCACACCTCGAGAAGAGGAGAGCGCATCCGACCAACGCGTGTCCGCAAAGTCACTGTCTTCGTTTTGGAACGCTCGCTTGATTGCCTCAGATAGCTTGCGAGGTTGCACTGTGAACTCATGTGACGACGAGGGATCTTTGACTACGGTTGGGTTGCGAAGACTGTCGATTAGCTTTCGCCCGACTCTCGCGTACACTGGGGTAACCAAACCAAGCCAAAGGCTCGATAGTCGCGGAGTCAAAACGGGGACCGAAATGAACCACCGTCGCAAACCTCGTTGCTTCGCGTACTCCCGCATGATCTCGCCATAGCTGACCTGGTCGGGGCCACCGATTTCAAAAATGCGGATGTCATTGCCAGCCCAGTCGAGTCCTTCGACCAAGTATTCAAGCAAGTCTTCGATGGCAATCGGCTGCGCTTGGACGCTCACCCATTTTGGGCAAATCATCACGGGAAGCCGCTGTACTAATGCCCGCACAAGTTCAAATGAAAGGCTTCCTGAACCAATCACAATCGATGCACGAAACTCGATCACCTGGCAACCCGATTCTCGGAGCAGTTCACCAACTTCGTGACGACTCTTCAGGTGCGCTGAAAGATCCTCACCATCGTCTCCCAATCCGCCAAGGTAAATGATCCGTTTCACTCCAGCGTTGTGTGCGGCCTGAGCAAAGTTCTTGGCAGCATCGCGATCTTGTTCCTCAAAAGATCCTGGTGCGCCCATCGAGTGAATGAGGTAATACGCGGTATCAACATCGGCTAGAACAGACGCTAACGAACCAGCGTCCAGCACATCGCCTTGCACGATCTCTGTGCCCTCGCCGACGCGAGCGGCGATATTCTCGGGACGCCGTGCCATGCATCGGATGCGCACTTCGCGACTCTCCAATAGCGGCAGTAAGCGCCCACCCACATAGCCCGTCGCACCCGTCACCAGGACCAATGGGTTTGAGTCGTTCATAAGTTGTGAGCCTGATTTCTGTCCAAAGCGCGAAGCAGTCGAAGGATCAATCTAATGCTTGATCAGTTGACCAACCATCCACAGCACAATCAGGCCCCTCGCCGACCACGCGATGGTTCGAAACCAATTGCCCCGCACCAGTCGGCGATGCACCAGCGGATCATAAGACAAAACCATCGATGCATGTTGCGGGACCTGGACGGTATAAGTCGCCAGCCAAATCGTGAGGAGCAGCAAAACCCTAGCCAAACCGCAATTGAGTCGACGGCCTCAGGGCGATACCAAAACAACAAGACCGCAGAAAACAATTCCGTTGCCATCAACGGTAACACAATCCAAGTCGTCAAACGCTGATGATCCAACTCGTAACGTCGGAATCCTTCACGCGGTACTCGAGCCATCAAGGGATAATGCACGACCTGTACAAACCCAATCAAACCAACTAACGCGAATGTGGTCGCAACATGCAACAAGAGCGTCCAATCGGCAAATTCAAGGGTTTCCATTGAGATTCAGTCCAGAGATTTCTGGCTACAGTCGCAAAGGCCGCCCGGTGGTCAGACGGCTATAGTTTCAGTGACTTGGTCCAGAGCCGTAGGAACCGCGAACCAATCCCGATAGCAACAAGGTCAATTTGTGAATCAGCCCATCCCAACGAAAGAATCTGCAGAGTGGACGATCCAAGTCTTCTTCGACGGTGACTGCCCGCTCTGTTTGCGGGAAATCAAACTGCTCAAACGACTTGATCGACGCAATCGGATCCTGTTCACTGACATCGCTGCAGCAGATTTCGTCGCTGAGGACTATGGAAAGACCATGAACGGACTGATGTCAGAAATCCACGGCCGGCTTCCTGGCGGTGAGTGGATCTTCGGCGTCGAGGTCTTTCGGCAACTCTACAAGGCAGTGGGGTTTGGACCTGTTGTGTCGATCACGCGACTGCCGGTCGTTTCTCACCTCTTGCAGCTTGGTTACAAGGTGTTCGCGAAATACCGCTTGAAACTTACCGGGCGTTGCAATGCGGAAACTTGTGGAACGACACTGCAGACCTTGAAGCCAGATCAGGCCGTTGATCGTGATAGCGTTCACGCATGCGTCAACAACGTATAGGAACGCGACAACGCCGCTCACTCGCTAGCATTTCCGTCACTTGACCGACCGATAAAAAGAGATGGGTGAGGTCCAAGTGCAGACGGCAATTTGAGACGGATCATTACCTTGAGGATTCTTGCTTTATGGAATGGAGCAAACCATGCTAGTTCTGACTCGAAAAGTTGGTGAAGAGATTTTCATCAACGAGAACATTCGCATAGCGATTCATCGCATTCAAGGTTCTCGCGTGAGGATAGCAATTGATGCACCCGACGATGTCGCAGTGCTTCGCAGCGAGCTGGTTTTCAGCGTTCCTGCTGCTGATGAGGAAGGCTGTCGGGAACAAACTGTTGAGCCTAGTCTTTGCTCTGCGTCTTGAGTCGATGCTCGGCTGTTAACCCTTCTGTACGACTGTCTCGAGCTCGCACAAGTCACCGACAAAAGTAATGTCGCTGATCCCTTGGCGAAGTTCGTCGGTGATGGCTTGCCCACCGCACAGGATGCGAATCCCATCAGCTTGCCCTTTCTCGCCGAGAAACTCGAGTTGCTGTCGTAGTCGATTGGGCGAATCAACGTACGAGACGCTAACCCAACAAATACTTGGCCGCAAATCTTCCATCGCGGGAGCGAGCAACTCCAAAGGGAGATTTGTCCCGAGAGACCTTGCATTCCATCCGAGCTCCCGCATCACAAGCTCGACCATCATCGTTGGCAGGGAATACGGATCGCTCTCGGGCGTGCACCCGATGGCTGTTGGGGCGGTCCGAGAAACAGCCGGCAAACTCGAACTCAGATCCAACAGCAACCTGCAGCCGATTTGGCTTGCCACATGCTCGCGATAGACGCTGATTTCAGAACAAGCCCAAGCATCGCCAACCGCGTGAAAAGCCTCCGTCAGTTGCTCACAAACCGTCAGCACGGAAACGCCATCTTCCGACCGGATTTGATCGATGTAGCTGCGACAAGCATCTTCATCACCAGCAATGAGATGCTGATAAATATCGTTTGTTCGACTCTCCAGGGCCGCATGCATACTCTTCCCACAAATCTAGAGTGGAATGGCTGTCGGATAGCCTGAATGTATCGTGAAAGTTGCCCGGCAGCGAGCTTTCATCTGAGAGTTGAAACATCACGGCGAAGCAGGTTACCAAACCCCACCCAAAAGCAGGAGTTGCGAGATCGGCTTTCGCGGATTACGACTCTTGTTACTCGTCATCCTCTTGTTATCCGGGCGACTAGTTTCTTCGTTCACGCAGAAGGGGTTGATGGTTCATGCTCATCAGAGAATGATGCCGGGACATCACAACGCAGATAAAGGGGCCTGTCCATGGATGTGCCGCTACGAAGAGTGACGAATGGAAACACGCGAATTGTATCTCAACCACGCCGCTACCAGCTGGCCGAAACCCCGTGTTGTCTTGGACGCGGTTCAAGATGCGATGACGACCGCTCCGGCTCACTGGCCCGACCGATTCGAGAAAGCGCACCAGGCGATCGCGGAGTACTTTGGCGTTAGCAACAGCGAGCAAATCCTTCTCACTCCTGGTTGCACGTCTGCACTGGCAGTTGGAATCGGTGACACGCTGAGTGCCAGCGGCGGGCGCGTGTTGACAAGCCAGTGGGAGCATCATGCGTTGCATCGACCGGTACTCAAACTCGCCGCAGCGGGCGCCCAAGTGGAATACATTCCGCCGGAGGGTAGCAAACAGCCGTATCGACATGTCAGTCCGATAGATCTCAATTGGCTTGAGCGGGCGCTCGCCATGCGTGATGTTGGACTCGTGGCCATCACGGCAGCCTGCAACGTCACCGGCGAGTTGATGCCTTACGATGAAGTGATCCAAATGGCGCACCGATATGGATCGATGGTGTTGGTTGATGCGGCGCAGATTGTCGGATGGCAAGATCTGGATTTGCCGCGTTTAGGCGCTGACGTGGTTGCATTCGGAGGGCACAAAGGGCTGCAAGCACCTTGGGGGATTGGCGGACTGTATCTGTCCGATCGTGCGCGGATGGAGTGCACCTCGGCTCAATGCGATTTGCCCTCAGCTGGCGAGCGCAAAGGCATTGTGACCCAGCGCCTGGTTATTGTGATGTCGGCTCCGTTGATCATTACGCCTTAGCGGGACTACACGCTGCTGTTGGAATGCTGCGTGCGCAGAATAGCGAGGCACACTTGGCCCGTGCTCGCCGGCAGATTCAACGGATCCGTGCGTGTCTTGAACCGATCGATCGTCTTCGGATCATCGGTCCGGCCGGGTCGAAGCAGGGGATGCCCACGTTGGCGGTGGCGGTCTCGGAGGGTTCGAGCAGCGAATTCGCATCGCTGCTGAACCGACATGGGCTGATGGTCGGCAGCGGAATCCATTGCACCCACTCGCTCATCAGACGATGGGGACGCAAGACACGGGACTTGTTCGTATTTCAGTGGGTCTCGCACAACCAGACGGCGAAATCGATGAGACGATCGACCGCTTGCAAGTGTTGTTGCACGAAGAATTCGATCCTGCGTAGCTACGTTCGCCAGAAGGTGGAGTTGGCGAGTTCTCCAAGCTCCGACAAGCGTAGCTACGCCGAAGAAACGCTGGCCAGCTAGTCAACGATTGCGAAATGAAGGACTGCGAAGCGATTCTCGTCGTCAATCCATTGCCTTCGCAACGTGAGGCCAGTCTTCGCAGCGGTGCGAGCAAATCCATCCACCGTGTATTTATGAGAGTGTTCGGTACAAATCAATTCGTCAGCAACGAAGTCGAACGTCGTTCCAGCGATGGTAACGCGTTGGTCATCAAGACTTTGCAGGAACATCTCCACTCGTCCATGTACGGCGTTACAGCGTACGCGGTGTCGGAATCGATCGAGCTGAAAGTCGCCACCCAATTCGTCATTGATTCGTTTCAGAAGATTCAGGTTGAACCTGGCCGTGACTCCTTCTGAATCGTCATAAGCAGACTCGAGCACCTCGACCTCTTTTTGAAGATCGATACCGATCAACAGCCCGCCGCCTGTACCGCAAAGGGGCGCGATACGCGCGAGCAGTTTCTCAGCGTCGGCTGGACCGAAATTTCCAACAGTGGAACCGGGAAAGTAAACGGCACAATGCGTTGGGTCAGACTCTGGTACGGGCAGTTCAAACGTTGTCGTAAAGTCCGCGCATACGGGCAGGACTTCGAGCGACGGATAGCTTCCGGCAAGATCTCTGCACGTTTGCTGCAAGTGCTTTCGTGAAATGTCGACTGGCACGTATGCCGCCATCTGCTCCAGGTGATCCAGCAGGAGCCGCGTCTTCACGCTGCTACCGCTACCGTATTCGACCAGCATCACACCGGGGCCAATCTGCTTGGCCATCTCCGGTGCAAAGGCCTCCATGATCTCCAGCTCAGCGCGTGTGACATAGTATTCGTCAAGTTCGCAAATCTGATCGAATAGCTGCGAGCCGCGCTGGTCGTAGAAATATTTGCAAGGAAGTGTTTTGGGCGATTGCTGCAGACCATGGAGAACTTCGTCAAGAAACGATTCCGTGCAGGGTTCTTGATCTAGTAGCGTTGCGTCCGATTGTTGGGCATCCATCTGAATCCAATCTTGATAGTGTCGCTTAGGAAACTAGATTGACATTGTCGGCCTCAATCCTTGACGTTAACGCCCTTCCAAAAGGCCACATAGCCTTTGATATTGCTGGCGGCTGTTTTGGGGTCGGCGTAATACCACGCTGCCTGTTGATTGACTTTATCTTGCACCACCAGGTCGTAGTAGTTCGCTGTTCCCTTCCAGCCGCAAACCGTGGTTGCATCGCTCTCTCGAAAGAACTCTCGCTTAAGCGAACTGGGTGGAAAATAGTGATTGCCATCGACGATTTCAGTGTTGTCGCTTTCGGCGACGATCACATCGTTCCATATTGCTGTTGCCATCGTTTGGTATCCTCGCTTGTCGTTGAGTAGTCTTGAACTTTCGCAGCGATATGGTTTCCACCGAATTGGAAAGCCGCACTGCTCCTGGCCGGTGAGATGCTTTGTCACGCGGATTCTTTTGAAAGACGAATTCCCGTGAATGGCCAGCGTGCGTCTGGTGGAAAAAAATTCCGGTAGCTGGCGCGGATATGCGAAACAGGAGTCACACATGATCCACCCCGCAGAACCATTTGATTGCACATGAACTTGCCGTTGTACTCTCCCAATGCACCGTCGTTGCTTTGGAATCCTGGATAGGCGGTGTACGGGCTAATTGTCCACTCCCATACATCACCAAACATCTGAGTGAGTGAGCCGGCTTGGTTGGATGACGGTCGGGGCGCAGGATGAAGAAGCCCCGACTCAACAAAGTTTCCATCCAGCGGCATCTCACTGGCAACTGTCTCCCAAGCACTCTCTCGTGGGAGACAGCTATGCTTCCAGCGGGCAAAGGCATCGGCTTCGTAATAGCTGACGTGACAGACTGGCTCGCTCGGATTGAGATCACGCATACCGCCGAGCGTCATGATTCGCCAGCGACCATCGTCACGCTCCCAGTAAAGAGGTGCGTTCCAGTTGCGCTGTTGCACCACGTTCCAGCCATCGGAGAGCCATAGCTCGGCACGCTCGTACCCATTGTCGTCGATAAATTCGAGGTATTCGCCACACGTGACCAGCCGATCTGCCAGTTGAAACGACTCGACATAGACGCGGTGTTGGGGTGATTCGTTGTCGAACGCGAAGCTCGTGCCTTTGAGACCAATTGTCTTTAGCTCCCCGCCGAAGCTAAACCAATTAACTGATGCCACATCAAATGCCGGGGTGTCTGGTAGTTCACGGTAGGCTGGACGGATCGGGTTTCGTGAAAACACGTGTTTGATGTCCATCAGCATCAGTTCCTGATGCTGCTGTTCGTGGTGCGTACCCAACTCGATTACCGCAAGTAATTCCCGGTCGAGTTGCCTGGCAAACAGCTCTTCCATGGCATCATCAACTTGCGCGCGGTACTTCAGCACTTCAGAAAGTGTCGGACGCGACAATAGACCTCGGTCGGGTCGTGGGTACTGTTGCCCAACCGAGTTGTAATACGAATTGAACAAGTGCTCATACTGTGCGTTTGCGCAGCGATAGCCCGGCAGTGATGGAGCGAGAACGAAAGTCTCAAAGAACCAGCTTGTATGAGCTAGATGCCATTTCGTCGGACTCACATCCGGCATCGATTGAATGCAGCAGTCTTCCGGTTCAAGCGGTTCACAGATCGCGCCACTGGCGCGACGAATTGATCGAAACGTCTCTGCAAGCGTTTCAACATCTAGCCGCGGGCCGTCCCCGTCAATTTCAAGAACTTGCATTTACGTCCCCTAAACGAACTCGGCTTTTCAGAGTCAAGCCAACTGCCTGAGCAGTTGCGTTCGGCCTATTTCCTGTTGATCGCGGTAGACGTCGAAACGGATACTGGCAACATCTTGTAACGAAAAACAAACTACCGACTACCAACCTAACGTCCCGGGAGCACCCTTGAAGGGGCCGACAATCTTGCTGGTTATCCAGCCTCCGTAGAAATCGCCATCCTGGGCGGTCACCCGCTCATCGTCGACAAAGCAGGCATCCACTCGGCTGGGATAGAACGCGAGAAAACCCGCAATCGCTGCAAATCTCTCAGTGGGCGACTTGTACGACCATGCCACGTTTTCAATCTCTCGGCCAGCGATGTTCAGCGAGAAGTAGTGCGCGTGACCCTTCCACTCACAAAACGAACCATGGACCGTCTGTCGCATCAAGTCCATTCGCACCGAATCAGATGGCAAGTAGTAGACGGGTGGGTGACTTGTCTCGAGTACACGGAACGATTTGTCTGAGAGAACAATGGTTTCCTCATCGACGACAATCTTGATTCGGTGTTCACACGCCTCAAGCTGAGGAGGCCTGGGATAGTCCCAAACCGATTCCTGGTTCGGCCCAGGATTGATCCTGTCTTGCATCAACGGGTCCATCAAAGCGAATTGATTACTTCATTCCAGGAACATTGTGTGGCGTCGTCAAGCCGAAGGAGCCACCGATCGGCTTTGATCGACCAAAACCCGATTAGTGCAGCGAACAGCTGGATTCGAGGTCTCAGGGCGTGAAATAACGACGCCACCAGACCGCTGAGAGCCGAAGATAACTCGCATCCACGGAGTTTGAGTGGATACGATCGGAAATGAACATGAGCATCGGTACCGCGAACGCCCACACCGCGGCAAGGATCAGCAGATTCGTGATCCGCGGAGAGAAGAGAATCACGGCCCCCAGTCGTTCACCGCCCACAAACGCAAGCGGTGCTCCTACCAGTGCCGCAATCGAGCATAAGGCGTACCGCCCACTCATCCATGACAGACAGTAACGAAAGGTTGTTGCGAACTGAACCCAAAGAACAGACATCCAAACCGGTGGTAACCAATCGACAATCGATCCGCTTGGGAAACGGTAAACCCCCAAGATCAACAGGAGCGTATCGACGAAGACTCCAACGCACAGTGCGGCGAAAAGCAACCGAGCTTGCTTAGGCCGGTCGGTCGTTAGCATCAGGTGGATGCATACAAGCAACATGGCGATGGCAACCCCCAACCATGGCCACTGGTAGGCAGCACCTAGGACACAGGCGAACCACCCGAGCTGGTAGATCAGAAAGTTTAGAGGCCCAGTCATTGACGCCTGCCTATGTTGACTCTTCGCATCTTTATCCGTCCACCGAAGAGAACAGCCTATTGCATGACGTCGTCAGGTGAGATGGCGTTTTGCAAACATTACGATGTGCGCGGCTGAATTTGACCTATCGGCCAGGAATCACCAGGTCGCGGCGGCAGCTAAGCTGCGAACGACCAAGCGACAATTTGAGACAATCGGCCTTCCACTCATCCTGGTTCTTCGTCGCGTCCGACGATTTGTTTTTCAAGATCTGTCAAGTCTTGAACACGACTTTGGTCTGGATCGGAAGCTTCCTGAAGGCCAATCAAGACCGCACCGGCACCGGTGATGACCGTGACAATGACACCTAATACGAAAATGGCAAGCGATGTCATGATCTTGCCCCTTGCCCTGCAAACAGCAAGCAGCCGAAGGACAATATCGACGGCACCCAAATGCCGACAAACAATCCTTCCTCGCGTTGACCGTTGAACCACAGTCCAACCGAAAACAGGAACGATACGAATGCCCCGAGGACAACGAGTCCTTTACCCATAGTTTGTTTCTTCATCTTTTCTCCGATCTAGTTTCGTGATTCAGTGTTTAGTGACTGGCAAGTGCACATACAGCGCTCTTCTGCGCTTTCTCATGCATCCAACTGCGTGGGGCCAACCGGGTCATCATCTGCAGTGCCAACAATTGCTTCGATTTGACCTCGCGGCATCTGCAGTTGCTAGCTGATTTCGTCGGAACTCAAACCGTTTAGCCAACCGAGCTGAATAGCGGACGCCAAAAAGTGGTCGCCGATCGCGATGTTGGACTGGGGGGCAGCACCTCTGTCCGACTGATCGCTGCGTAGCTGAATTTGCTCAAGCACGCCGTCCCAAAACGTGATTCGTGACTGCAGTGCCCGGATGGCAGACTCCTCGGCTAGTTGCCATTTCAGATCGTCGTCTCCACATAAATTGGCGATCATCTGTTCGGCCATCGGCCCGTGCGAATCGCCGTCAACTTCGATATGCCGTTTCAGGTAATACATGAATCCATCGAACGACCGATCTCCGACTCTTTCTGTCTCCGCGATAACTCGCTCGAATACGTCAGGCAGAAGATCTTCACGGCCGAACGCGAATGATGCCGCTACCTCGCAAACCTGACCCTGCAATGCAGTTGACATCGTCCTGTAGACAAACGATCGCGTGCATTCGGGGATATCGAGTTGTTCGAGTGCCTCCAGCACGCCCGTGCCCTGCCGCAACAGGTTAACGAATCGATCGATCTGCGACGTGGCGGCCCCGCATCCTTGTATAGCACGACGGTAAAGCTCGAAGTGCGATGCGTAACCGCCTTGACCGTCCTCGTCTGATTCCTCGCAGAGAACAATCTCATTGATAAGCCGAGAAGTCCGCGGATTGGCCGCGGGCAACCACACCATCTCCGTACATGTCAACGATCTTTGCAGAGACTTCAAGATGACCATGAAGTCCCAGACGGCAAAGACGTGGTTCTCCATGAACACACGTACGTCCGCAACGGACTTCATCGAGTCATAGACCGGATGAGTTACCAATCGCTTCTGTAGCGGTGAAATGGAATTGGCTATTCTCTCAAGGTGATTCATCGACGGCTCCTCTCGTGTGGTTTTCGTAGGCGTTCGGTCACTGTCGCCCGGACTCGCTAACCCTCACCGGCACAGGAGCAGGTATTTCTGCACGCTTAGCGAGTACGTTTGTCACGATTCCAATTGCAAAACATGCCACTGCGTAAACGATCGGCAGCGTTGAGTAAGAGGCATCCTTGGGATTGAGCATCACAAGCAGGAAAGCTGCACTGCTCATGAATGCGGTCAGCGAAATACCGAGATAGAACAAATACTTTGCATCGTTCATGATGAACTCCGTTGAGACAGAAAAAGGATCGGGAGAGTCCGATTGTTTGTTGTTTGCAAGTCCAAGGTTCCGTTTGATGTCTTGGACGCCTCCACGTGCGCACGCCGTGAAGGCGCATGAAACGAAGCGGAACCCCGGGGTGACGATGCGACCTTGCAGTACTCGGTATTCGCATCGACGGATCTGCAAGCCGATTTCGCGATAGACGGCCGCGGCCACGCGAATGGCGGGACGAACGGCGGATGGAAGGTAGACGACGCCTTCGTTTCCGACCTCGTAATACTCCTCCGAGAGATCGAGAATCCTGCGCACGGCTGCGTGAACATCGTCTTGCGACGACGCATCGACGCCATCGGGCAACCACGTTTGCGGCAGATAGCATCGTCCACGCTGCCAGTCCTCTCGAACATCCCGAGCAATATTCGTCAGTTGCATTGCAATTCCAAGCGACTTGGCGTGCCGCAGTGCGCGTCGATCGGTGACACCGAGGACCTTGCACATCATCAACCCGACAACGCCCGCAGCACGGTAGCAGTAGCGAAGCAACTCGTTCTCGGTATCGAGCTGGCCGAGATCCAAATCCATCTCCATGCCATCAAGCAGGGCCAAAGGGTAACTTTCATCGATGTCATATTCGTCGACCAATTCTGCCAGCCATGCTGAAGCTCGATGCACGGTAGGTTCGTTGCGGTAAATTCGCTGCACATCTTCGCGGAGGATCGTGAGATATTGTTTGGCCTCGTCTGCACTGTCGCATGAATCAACAGCGTCGTCGCACCATCGACACCATGCGTAGAGCTTCTGTACATCACCCCTCACACTTGCGGGGAGCAAGCGGGACGCAAACGAGAACGAACGGCTGCAGCGACGGATAACCTCGCCGTCATCCACAGGAACGCTATTGAACGTATCGGCGGAGGTGAAATTCTGTGGTGCGGGTACATTCATCTTGCGGGCACTCCAAAATCCTGAGCGACCAAGCCACACGTTGCTTTCGCAGTATTGATCACGCCGGGCACTCCTGCCCCTGGATGCGTGCCTCCGCCCACGATGTAGAGTCCTGGGATTTTGTCGGCGCGATTGTGCGGTCGGAAATAGGCGCTCTGTGTCAGCTTGGGAGCGACCGAAAACGCAGATCCGTGATACGCGTTCAACTCGTCGCGAAAATTGTTCGGCGTGAAATGTCTTCGCGTCACGATCGACTGACGCAGGCCGGGCAGATGTTGCTCAAGTGACTCAAGAATGGCATCACCGTATTTTTGTGCAACAGACTCCCAGTCGACGTCTGCCCGACCCAAGTGAGGAACGGGACTGAGCACGTAGAACGCCTCGCGTCCATCCGGCGCGAGCGATGGGTCAGTCACGGTGGGCGCGTGTAGGTAGATACTGAAATCCTCCGGCAATCGGCTGCCCTTGAAGATGTCGTTGAGCAAGCCCTTGAATCGAGGTCCAAAGAGTATGGTGTGGTGAGCGAGATCCTCGTAGCGCCGGTTGGTGCCGAAGTACATGACAAACAACGACATCGACCACTCCATCTTCTCCAAGCGTCGAGTCGTCGCCTTCGCCGCATTCACCCTCTGGTAGAGCTTGGAGTACGTGTGGTGAACATCAGCATTCGAGACGACCAGATCGTAAGGTTCAGAGATTTGATAGTCCGTCGTCACTAAGTGCTTGGTTTGCTGCTTGTGGTCGACGACGTCGATCGATCGGACAGGTGTTTCAAGGCGCATTTCGCCGCCAAGGTCTTGAAACAGATTGACCAAGCCACCAACCAACGCACCGGTGCCTCCGCGTGGAAAGAACACTCCCCACTGACGCTCAATCCAGTGGATTAGCGTGTAGATGGCGCTGGTGTCGTAGGGGTTCCCACCGACCAACAGCGGATGAAAGCTGAATGCCTGTCTCAGGTGTTCATCTTTGATGAATCTGGAAACGGTGGAATAGACGCTGCGGTCAGCACGAAGGCGAGCGAGCTGCGGGGCAACGCGAACCATGTCGCTAAATCGTAAGAACGGAACGGCTCCAAGCTCTTCGTAGCCCCGATGAAAGACACGTTTGGAGTATTCGGCGAAACGCCGATAGCCGCTGACATCGCTTGGACTCAGTTTCTCAATCTGTTGAATCAGCCCGGACTCATCCGAGACATAGTCAAAACTCGCACCGTCATGCCATTGCAAACGATACATTGGATCAACCGGCATCAGCTCGACATAGTCGTCCATCGATCTCCCGGACAAGTCGAACAGCTCTTCGATGCAGTGCGGTGCCGTGATCACTGTGGGGCCGGCGTCGAAAGTAAACCCCGCGTCGTTGTAGACGTAGGCTCGTCCGCCTGGTTTGTCGCGAGCCTCGAAACAAGTCGTCTCGAAACCCATCGCCTGCAAGCGAATCGCAGCTGCGAGCCCGCCGAATCCGCTTCCTACCACTGCTGCGCGACCGCGTGAACCTTGATGGCCCATACGACCGGACTGACTCCGATTGTCCAGGTTTGATATCTCTTGATAGTCTTCGACTGCTACAGACATGTTTCACCTCATACCCTGAAGCTTGGATAGTGCGGACCGCATCGAGTGGGTTGACTCGACGTACTCGCCCAGCAGTGTCAATTCCCTTTCCAGCTTCGTTTTGATAAATGAGTCACCCCGATCTCCGACCACATCAAGCAGTCGACGGGCAACCGAATTCAACTCCTCGACTTCCCCGAGCGCGTATCGCAATCGATGTTGCAAAACAACCATCTCCGTACTCGACATCGTTTTCGCAGCCCACGCCCACGGCCAAGTCACCCGAGCGTTGCGTAGGTCATCGAATCGCTGCTCGCCCTGCAGGAAGCGTCGCAACTCGTTCAGGTCGTTTCGCATTTGTAGGCAGACGCCCACATTCATGCCAAACCGCCCAAGTGCTTTGCGTGTGATTCGATTCGCGCCAGCGGCTGTCGCACCAAGCCACGAGGACAAGGCTGTCAGGCCACCGGTTTTCAGGCGACTGATCGCAAGCGCTGTCGGACGGATCTCCGACGGTTGCAGAAGATCGACCGCGGCAGAAAGATCTAATGCCTGACCCTCATGACAACGCCTAACCGTTCGCACGAACTGAACAAACATCCTGTGTGAGGACTTTGGCTCGATTTGGGCTTCCGCGATCTTCTCCAAGGAACGGAAATACATCCAGTTCCCCGTATTCAATGCCAATGGCATACCGATTTCACGATGAAGTGTTGGCCGACCACGCCGCTGAGCCGAATCATCTTCAATGTCGTCAACGATCAACGACCCGGCATGCAGTAGCTCGATTGCTTCTGCAATCTGCTGGGGCGCATCGCCGTCTCCTCCGGCCAGGCGAAACGATTCGTTCACGATTGCCGCGCGAATCCGTTTCCCACACCGTGAAAGAAATTTTTCCGCAGGATTGTTCAGCGCCTCGTCCCACAGTCGCTGCGGCACGGTTGGTTTTGCCTGAGGTGACATTGAATCTGGAGGTGCAAATGACTGCGGGAACAAGACAACACTCATGGCTCATCTCCTGGGAAGAATGATCGAACGAACCTATGGGGACGGAGTCCTACCAGCGTCGGAGGAATGCCGACGACGATTCGCAGTGCATCGCCAGTAGTGAACTGGTGCGAATAGAACCGTTCGATCGAAGCGTCGCTGAGAACCCGATAGAACCGGCGAAAGATCCGCTGCCGGTGCTGCGGTGCGACAAGCCGAAACAACAAACGATTCAAGAATCGCGAATAACTTGATCGCAAGCGATGCTTGTCCGACAAATCACTGACGCGAACTTCCACAGACTCCAAAGGTCCTGACGCAACTGCCTCGGCAAAGGCAACCGCCATCGGGAAGGAATAGCCGGTCGCCGCATGGAACCATCCCCCTGCGTATCCTCCGGAAAGAGGTGAGCAAATCGCAGGTGGTAACTCCGATGTGAACGGCATCGGCAAGACGCCAGCTTCTTCACGAACAATTTGGAACCGGCCGACTCCCTGAGCTTGCAAGTATTTCTTGACGAGATCAAAGCATTCCTGCCGATCGTAATCAGGCGTGTTTGAAAATCGAGTGTCTTCGACAAGAACGCGTCTTGGTGTAAACGGCAGCGTGTAAAGGAACCGGAATCCGTCGCTCTGATCGACGACGCTTTCCATGATAACCGGCGACTTCACGGGCCAGTCATCTTTGAGCTCCAGCTCGAACCCATGAAATTTTTGGTATCCGCAACCAGCAAATCGAATCGATTGCGAGCCAGGACCTCGGCAATCGATCACCAATCGTCCCTGAATCAGTTGTCCGGATCGCGTGAGAACGCTGTCCTGGGTGACATTGATCACATCAGTGTCTGTCATCAACTGCCAGTCCGATTCTCTCTCGGCGACTGCAGTTGCCACGCTGCTGTCAAAGTGCAAGTTGTCGCTCTGGTCAGCCAGCATCTCGTGATGGCGGACTTGATCCGCGAGAACGGATGCAGTGGTCTCAAATAGGCCACCAACAACGTGGGCAAAGTGTTTGGACGGGATCGAGGCATACTGCAATCCGATATGACGTCGAAATGTGCCGAGACGCACGTCGTAGCCTGACCATCGATACTTGATGAGCGGCTGAATCCATGTGCGGCAAGACTCCGGCACGTCACCTGGATGAAAGGACCAGGTGTGATTGCCACCGATTTGCCCGTCGCGTTCGATCAACGCCACGCGAGCATCAGGGAGATGATGCTTGAGCGCCAGTGCCAACAAACCGCTTTGTAACCCACCACCTACCAGGACGTAGTCAAAGTCAGATGTTTCATAAGTGGATTTCATGACATCGCCTCCACGGTCTCGAGCGATTCGCCATCGCCGAGAACTGGCTTCACAACGACCTCGGAGATCGGCCCGTGAAGCAGAAGGTGAGGAACTGCCATCGCCGAAAGAGCGACAAACAACGTGCGACTAGCTGCCTCTGAGACTCCTTGCCCCGATGACCAAAACCACATGCCAAGTCCAGCCAAGCCGATTGCCCCCAACGACAGAGGTGCCGTGGCGGAAGCTAGCTGCAAAGGGCTCATGCCGTGGTCTTTCGCTAGTCGCGCGAGACCGCGGATCGAATGCCATCCGCAAAAATAGATACCAAAGGAGATCAGGACGTCCGCCACGGCAAATAGAACAACGAAGCTGGTGTTTCTCAGCGCACGCGAGAGCTTCCCTCGCAGTGCATCCCTCGCGATGACGAGGGCGGCAAACGGAACTAACACGCAGGCGATGGCTTGACCAGTTTCGATGATCGCGGAAACCGATACAGTTAAGCCCGACGGAACAATGGACTGCAGGATCGACCCAACTCTCTCTGCTTGAGTCAGCATGGGAATCCAAATCACCAATCCACCGATAGCGACGGCACCAATGCGGTCAATGATCTTTGACTGGAGGCGACTCCGATCATCCTCGAGCCCAAAGTGCCAAGCCGAGATCACGAAGAAGATCACCGCCGTTGCCAAAGGTAGAAGGAACCAGCCGGCAACAACGAGCAGGGCGACTGCAAGGTATCCGGGGAAGAAAACCAGCGGCCAGATGGTCGGTAGGCGACCAGCAAGCAGCTTCCGCCCGGTCAGGTGATCGAGTCCGCCATGGGGAACGCCGACAACGGCGATGCTGGCGATCAGGGCAACCAAAGTCCAAGACGAAGGTGCAGAGACCCCGATGACCGACGTCGCGGCCACGAGCGAACAGGCAATAGCGACGCCGATCGAGTGCATCAGGATCTCCAAGTCACTTCAAAGGAACAGACTAGACGGCGACAGCTTCTCCACCGCGAACCCTTTTCGCAGGGTACGGCTCGCTGTCGGTCATCGTGACACCCTTGCTTTTCGCACGTGCAATGAAGTAGATCAGCACGCCGAATCCGGCCTTGGCGGTCATGTCTGCGATCGCGTAACCCACTTGCAAGGCAACGATACCACTAGGGTCGACCGCGCCACCGGCCTTCGCCGTCAACGCAGCCTCCGTACCCCCAAACGCATACGCAATTGGGTAGACGGCCCACGTTATCAGTAACACCAACCGAGAGATCTCGATCAGCTTTCGTGCCGCTGGCGGTTGTGTCTCCAGAGAGGCCGTGAGTTCCACCCAAAGCACATACAGGATGTAGAAAAACGGTATCGAGGACAGCGATCCCCAGATGACTCGCGTCGTCCATCCTTCCGGACTCGAGATGACTTCACCCGGATAACCAAGTGCAATCATCAGTCCAGCAGCAATCACCAGACGCGTCAGTAGCGACCGCGCCTTGGATTTCTCGAGACGCAACACAGCAACCAACTCAACCATCAACAGCGGCACGGTGAGAATCCAGTCCGCGTAGCGATAGAAGTCGTTGAAAGCTGCCCCTGTTCCCGAGAATCCGTCTCCCGAGAGTTCGTAAGCACCCTGCCAACTATGACGAATCATGAAGTAGTGGTAGCAAGCGATGCTCACCACGATCCCCGAGATCAGCAAGGCCGGCCGGTACTCGCGGTCAACCGATTGTCGGGAGAGAAACAGGAACAACGCCGCAGCACCCATGGTTGCGACCGTCATCGAGAAGATGTTGTCGACGATGCTGTACTGGAAGACGGTCAAGTCGGGCATCGCCGCCGCCAGGACCGAGATTTCTGGAAACATGTCAGACCTCGTTTCGAGTTCAAAAGCCACGGAAATTCCATCAAAACTATCAACCAGGTGACTTTACCGGGCTGTAAAGGCTGAAATAACCGGTTGTTTGACAGTTTTGGTGGTTGTTTCTATGCTGATTGGTTGTTTTGAAGGTTTCTCATTCCAGTTTGGGTAGATGGGATGCAACGAATGCTTTCGACATCCGACTTCGCAGCAGCGATCGGAATCAGCGAATCTTCAGTCCGACGTCTCGCCGACAGTGGCGATTTGGAGATTCATCGCACCCGCGGTGGGCACCGACGGATTCCCGTGTCCGAGGCAATCCGATACGTGCGTGAGACGGGGGCGAGTGTCGTGAGACCGGATGTCTTGGGTTTGACTCAGACAGCCGAACCTGAATCTGAAAAGTCGGAAGCAGAGCGACTGTTGGATGCCCTTTGCGAAGGACATGCGAGCAACGTGATCGGTGTGATGCAGTCAATGTATGCAACAGGGACATCAATCGCAGAAATTTGTGACGGCCCAATTCGCAGCGCCATGATTGCGATTGGCAACCGTTGGCCCAACGATAAGCGGAGCATCTTCATCGAACATCGGGCAACGTTGCTGTGTGTGCGCACTCTCTGCCAGATTCGTATGGCCATTCCGGAACCTGACGAGGGATCGCCCACCGCCATGGGTGCTGCCCCACAAGATGATCCTTATCTCCTTCCATCCCTGATGGTCTCACTTGTGCTCCATGATTGCGGATACGACGAGACGAACTTAGGTCCCAACACACCCATTGATGTTCTGACCGACTCCGTCGAGGACGAGCATCCGAATATTGTTTGGTTGGCAATTACCAATCCCGTGCGAAGTCGTCACCAAAATCGAGAAATCGATCGCCTAGCTGAGGTTGTCGGGGCGTACGGCGGAACATTCCTCATCGGTGGAAAGAGCGCAAACTCATACGACGGGGAGTTTGCGGAAAGATGCGGAACGATGACCGAATTGAACCGCAGAGCCGCGTCGCTCGCTGCCGTTTAGCCACCTGTTTGTTGTCTCTCGCAATTTGCCGCGGATCAGAGACTGTTCAGCGGCCTATGCTCTTGAAGCCGAGAAAAAATATCGAAATCGGGGAAATTGTTATGAGCAACGAACAACTAATTGATCAGCCAACACATCGCGAAGCGATTTAGCTTCGTCAGTTGAATTAACCGGTGGCGATGCGGCTAGCGCCACGGCGGTTCATTGCCGATTGACATCAGCTCGTAGACGAAATCGCTTGCCGGAAACCTCTCACTCGGCTTTCCTCTTTAAAGTGCTCGGAGCCGCGACGAAGTCAACGGCCGCTCCGTCGTGCAAGAAGGCTGCGGGCATCGCGTGTTAGCGTCCTTTCGCTATTGGCTCAGGCGGACACGCACACTCTCATCGCCGGCTGCAGCCGCCAACACCGCCTTTCCGAGTAACTTGTTTCCGGTCGCGGTCGTCTGCTGCCACGTCCCACGCAGCAAGAACTCGCGAGACGAACCAGCATTTCAAAGTCCGATGTCAGTCGCTGCCTAAAAGACTCATCTGCCAAGCAGCTGCGACTGCTTTGGCAAACTGCGGATGATCTTGATGCTGTCTTGCATTTGCCGCGCAAACAACTTCGCTAAATCTTTCTTTTCGATTGGCTCCGACTTTTTGAACCAGAACTTGGAAGGTCTGGGGATAGGGCGGCCTGTTAACCGCCTGCTCCCACTTTTCACTTCAAGGTTCTGCCTGTGCGAATATCCACACCATCATCTCCGCTGCGTTTTTGTTCGTCTTGAGCTTCTGAGTTATCAAGCTTCCCTTGCTTTGCACCGACCAAAACTGATTGAAGGCGACGAGATTGTCGCTAGCGCGGGGAACTGGAACGATGCGTGGATCATGTTCGCCGCGAAAGACCACTCCCTGCCAGCGACTTTGGCTGCTGATCTTCACCCAATCCGATAGTGGACGGGCCTCAGTCATCGGCGTGCCCAAAATAAATGCAGGATCGCAGTAGCTATATCGCAGAATGCCGCCGCGGTCGGCGTTGAGTTTGTTCGGAAACTGATCCGGGCGATCCATATGGGGCGTGGTGTCTCCCTGCTCGCCGAGACCTGGCACTCGTTGACGAATCTCGTAAGTGCCGCGGCCATCTGTGTCGCGAGCAATATCCACCACGACTAAAGGCGGACGATAGCGGCTCAGCATAGCGGCAACATCATGGCCGTAGAGTTCGGGCTGCTGGCCGATGGCAAAATACAGCCAAGCCAACGGGGCGTTGCCGTGATTTCGGTTCTGCGTGAATGCGTTATTGCCCTTGATCCGCGACCCACCGCCGCCCATGTGTCCCATGATCTGTTCTTCTGACCAGTAGGCGAAATACAGATCAAGCAACATGCCGGCCTGCCGGCTGACCTCGGGGTCTCCGAAGTCGTAGAAATTGTAGAAGCCTTTGATCAACGTCGAGTTGTAGCCGTCGCTTCGCATCTCGACACAAATACCCCGACGAGCACGCTCACGACAGTATTCAATGAAGTACTCGTTCCAGGCGCGATAGTGCTCCGACAACGTCGCACCATCATCACATCGCTTGTTTCGATACTCTGGCAGCTCCTTGGCATACTTCGAAAAATGCCAATGGCACGTGAAGTCCATCGAGTGGTGATTCTCCGACGAATAGATATGCCACGTCTTCGATTTCTCAAACTCGGCCTTTCCCAGCCACGAACACTTTTTAGTGTAAATCCACATGTACTCCAGCAAGATTGCTTCGGTCTCGCTGGTGATCCGGCCAGGATGCACGCTGGCACGAGGGCCATACATTTCCAGCAACCGCAGCACAATTTCGGCGTGCCAATGAAAACTGTCACGGTCGGTAATGGTGAGCGGATTGTCGAGGTAAAACTGAGCATTTTCCACGAGCGCTGCATTCGCTTCGTCGAGCCTATCGTCGAGATAAAGACAACGAGCCGCGAACGCCACGATGGAGTACGAATAAGCGCGAACATAAGCCCCACGCCCTTTACTGAGTGGCGGCTGCTTCCTCGCCCGCTCGAGCGGTTTGCCCGCTTCGGCTCTGAACACTGCATCCACTCGGTCCTCGAATCCAGCCAACACTTCCTCAGGTGTAGGCGTCGCAGCCACCGAAGTAGACGCAGAACAGAAGAAAGCAACCGCAATGATCGCGATCCATACTTTTCCCCGCATCATTAATTAATCTCCTGCATCTAAATCAGTGTTAGTGTTGACAGATTCCCTCTCAAGCCAGCCGCTCGACATTCGGCATCTGCATGACCGGCATGCGCGAATTCAGCATCGCATCATCCATCGCAACGGGAGACCCGTTCCACGCCCAGTCATCAATCAACAGTAGAACGATGTTTGGCTTCTCACCGGCGTTCACGCTGCCAATAGCCAACAGGCTGAAAGCGACACACCACAGACAGATAACAAATCTCTTCACCTTAGGAACCTATTGTCGTACGACTCTTCTTTGCGATCTTGCTTTTTACATTACCGACGGCCTTTCGACGGCTTCGGTTCGCAGGCATTTGATTTGTCGGCTCGGGAGAGATTCGACGTTAATCGTCGAGTGACTGACCACTCGAAAGCAACAACATTAAAACAGCAACCAAGGCTCTGCTCGAAGCCCATGTTTAGCGTGCCTACTTCGGTTGATTCTGCCTCGTCGCGGGATCGGTGTAAGGCAGAAATTTCGGATGTGGAATGTAGTTACCTTTACCCTTCTCCCAGCGGAACGTTTCACCTTCGACGACGAGATCACGCCTCACGTTCAGCTTGGGTTCCGGATCGACGAATTCAGCAGGCGCAGAATTCCGAAGCTTGGCGGTGACATCCGCGTACTGCGTGTCAGACGCCAGGTTGTTCCATTCATGCGGATCCTCTTTGACGTTATACAGTTCCTGGTTGTTGTCATCGTAGTGAATGTAGCGCCAGTCACGGTTCATCACCGCATATTCGCCTGGGTCCATGTAGGGCAGATACACCGTTCGGTCTGTCGCTTCAGTGGGATGCTTCAGAGTCGATGCCAACGAAACGCCTTCCAACTTCTGATGCGGTGTCGGCAATTCGCATTGCTCGACGAGTGTTGGATAAATATCGATCAGACTCACCGTCACATCGGTCCTTGCCCCTTTGGCAACTCCTGGGCCAGCCCACACAAACGGCACGTTGGAAGTTCGTTCCCACAGCGTGTGTTTACCCCATTGGCCCTTCTCACCGAGGTGATAACCGTGATCGCTCCACAGCACGACAATGGTGTTGTCGGCGTATGGGCTCGACTCAAGTGCATTCAGAATCCGACCAATCATCGCATCGGCGTAGCTGGTGCAAGCAAGGTATCCGTGCAACGCGTCCTTCCAAGCACCCATTGCAACAAGCTTATCGTAGTGAAAGGCTTTGCGATTCTGGCGTTGCTTGCGAATCTTGTCCGGTAGATCCTCCAAGTCATTTTCCTTATACGCCGGAGTCTCGATAGCGTTCGGGTCGTAGAGATCAAAATACTTTTGTGGGCAGTAGTTGGGATAATGGGGAGCATAAAAACCACAAGCCAGGAAGAACGGCTTGTCGTGTTTTTGCTTCAGTTGGTCGACCGCCCACTTCGCTCGAATTGTGTCGGCCATTTCGCCTTCTCGTTCGTTCGGAATCGCACCCCATTCAAGAAACAAGCCGCCGGTAATCTCTTTGCCTTTGTTGTAGACGCTCGCCGGAAACGGTTGTGGCACGGGCGTGTCGCTGCTCCAAGACTCTAAAGCCCAGCCGCCTTCGCGCTGGAATTGATTTCGCAAGAAGAATGTCGTCCAACCACGCTGATCAATCGCTCCAGCGGGATGATGAAAAAGCTTGCCAGCGCCCAGCGTCGAGTATCCCGCTTTCGCAAAGCTCACCTGAAGCGATTCAAGCTCCGGATGGTTAACAAAGTAATACGGCGAATCGTAACAGCCCGTTGTCGAAGCGTATTGTCCCGAAAAAATCGCTGCACGACTGGGCGCACAAAACACGCCAGCGGTGTGAGCGTTCGTAAAGCACACGCCACGAGCGGCCAGCCGATCAATGTTGGGCGTGATCGCGCTGGGCCGTGAATCGAGGCATCCCACGAAGTCATTCATGTCGTCGACCGCCAGAAACAAAACGTTTGGCAGATGATCTGCCTTGGCGGCAAAAGGCATGGTAAGAATGCACGGAAGAGCTAGTAGTGGAACTAAGTTGGATTTCATTGGAGATCTTTTTGCTGTGCTGTTTCGAGCTTGGTAGCGGCGACGTGTTTCCGCGTTGGGTCAGGTGATGAGCCTGAAATGAACTGTGGCTTAGCCCACGACGAGGAGCTTGGAAGGCTCTCGACTACTATTCATCATCTTCCATTGGTCTCTTTCCTTGGAATGCTCCCCACATTTGACGCTTAGTGTACTCCTTATCCGCTTCGTAAACGCTCGAGTCGTAATCAGGGTTCATTTTCGGAATGCGTGCACCGACGGCCTTGAAGTAGTCCAACATCTCGTTGTACATCTCTTGGTGTCGATGTGGGAGTTGCCCCGCGATGTTGCTGACTTCTCCCATGTCGTCACTTAGGTCGAACCGCACCTGCATGTCTGGCCAAGCCGGATGTTCCGCAAAAGCGTATTGGATCCGCGCGACCGCATAACGCTCGATCGGGTCATCTCCATCGACTTGAACGACAACTTCGCCGGCAAACAGATTGGTGACGCTCAAGAGTCCCAGCAATACAATGATTATGCGATTCAGCAAATTCATTTGTTCGCGATAGCGACATCGTCATCGACCCAGTTCGTTATCTCCTCAAAATCCACCACACTCCGAATGCGGGACAACCACAGCGGATTCACATACCTTTGCAGGACATTCGCGGTATAGGCACGCCATGCCTGCGCCCCGTCTTCAAGTGCTTTAACGGCCTTGGCTTTTTCCGTCTCGTCCCCCGATTCCCGGTATAGATGCAGATGGGTCGCCCCTTCAATCTTCAAGCCGTAATAGCGGCCGAGATACGCCATTGCCTCGATATCCTTCAGCGTTTCGGCCAACTCGGCGTCCGTACCGGCGTTCATCGTCCCAACGATGGCCAATGCCTTGTCCGCGTTACCGAGCAGCTGCGCAGAAATCTCCAGCGGTCCGGTTCCGGTGAAGGTTTTTCCAGACTGGACGGCTTTTACATAGTCCGGAATCGAGACATACCCCGAACCCGGATGCGGCTGGAGCTTGATGAAACTATCCACATCGTGAAAATTGGTACTAGGGTTTCCTTTCACCCCGACACAGCCTTCCAGATACCAGTGGTAATCTAACGCTCCCCAATGGAAGCCGGTGGTTAGCGGATAGGCCATTGAGGCGGCCTGCCACGCCTCGAGCAATTTCGTGGCATCGACCTCTGGGAAATGGGTGTGGACAATTCCGACAAACCGTTCGTCGGTGATATTTGGGTCATAGGCCAGCCGTCCCCAAAGCAACCATTGGAACCAGTGCTTTTTCAGTTCGATCGGCTTCGCGCCGCTTCTTCCCTTGCGGATAAAGTCGCGACCCCAGACCCAGCCGTCGGAACCGAAGTAATAGCCCCGTGTGATTTCCACCGGAACGTTCTGCACAAACTCGCGCAGAAACTCCGGCGCGGCCCAGCGGAGGAGATAGGTGCTATCATTGCGCATCGTCCAGATCGTTTTCAGGTCGCCGCGGCCCTTAATGTCCCGCTCGAACGATTTATAGAACGGTTGCTTGGTAGAGCTGTAGGCGTGCGCCTTGGCGTATTTGTAGCTGAAAATGAAATCGACGTTGGGATGGTCCACCAGCGGCTTAAACGTCTCTGCAATGGCGATGGCTCCCGCCTGATGCTGTCGGTGCAAGAAGGTGATTTTCCGATCCGGCTGATCCTCGAACACATCCAGCACGCCAAGGCCGTAGGTCTTGAAGACCCAATCCTCCTTTTCCTGCGCTGTCGCTTCGTGCATGTTTTCGCCGGTGGTCAGTCCAATTCCTTTCAGGTCGGGATAGGTAAGGAAGAGCTGCTTTACGCTTTTGCGGAAATAGTCGGCGGTCACCGGATTTTCGATCGAGTCGTCAATTCCGTATTTCCCATCGATTCCGTAGTCAAAGATATTCCAAGTCACGACGTAGAAATCGACGTTGCGCTCTTTGCCGTAGGCCATCACCCTGCGCCAGAAGGCGATTTTTTCATCGATGGTCATCTCGATCAGCGTCTCAGTCTCACCGAGAATCTCGGGAGCATCATGGTTCGTACCAGTCCCGCTGTAGTACTTTTTCTCGGGGCTGACCGAACGCTTAACGTCGTTTAACGCCACATCCGAATAGTCCGGCACCTTCACCAGCGAAGGGAACGGATGCAGGTTCCAGAGCGAAATGTAGTTGTAGCGGTGGCTGGCGGCTTCATCGACAAACTCGCGCCAGAATTCAAAATCCCACATGTGCGGAATGTTGTACTGTCCCGCATCGCCCAGATCCGAATAGCTCGGCGTGCGCACATCGAGCGGAATATTGAACTTGATTCCGCGCATCCCCATCACCGGCTTCTGCTCGTCCGCAGTTACCGCATTCAGCCCGCCGATCAGCAACTCCTCGGCCACCTCGAGCCCGCCGTACATCGCGCCGGCCGCGTCCGCACCTATGATCCTGACTGAACGGGAGTCCGTTCTTTCAATCGAAAACGCTTCCGGTGTTGCCGCATTCGGCTTGATCTCGAACACCACATCGACATCGTCCCCGCTCAACGCATCCTTCACTTTTCCTGCCGCGAACGCCAACTGCGGAACGGAGGTATCATACCTCACCTCCGCATGTGCACCGCTCGTCCAAACCATTCCCGCCAACAATCCAATTGCCAATACATTCTTTATGTTCATATCCATCGTCTCTTGTCTTCCTAATCATCTGCCAAGATGCAGCAGAGGAATATGGCCGTAAGAACACGATCGTGAGAAAGGCGACCGCGGCAGTCTGGGGCTTGGATTCCGGGAACATCTACCTTTCGTCTTCCTCAAGCGGCCTGCGGCTTTCGAATGGTCCCCACTGAATTCGTTTCTCGTATTCTTTCGCGGTCTTATAGACGTCGGGGTTGTATTCCAGATTGCGTTTCGGGATGCGGGCACCAACCTTGTCAAAATATCCCATCATCTCGTCAAAGAGCCGGCGATGTTCCTCCGGGTGGATCGCCGCAATGTTATGGACTTCTCCCATGTCATCACTCAGGTCGAAGAGCATCGGGATGTCCGGACGCTCGTAGAAATGCAGCAACTTGCGATTTCCGGAGACAACGGCTGAATGCGGCATGGTCGTACGGTAGTGCGGGTAGTGGAAATAGAGATTTCGATTGAGGAAGGCGTCAGTCAGGCGATTCCCCTGCCATGTAAGATGCAAGACTGACACCGTCGATGTTCTTCAGCATGCTCGGGTCACCACCAGCCCACTCCACAAATGTGGGCAGGAAGTCGTAGTTGACGACGTTGCCAGTGAAGACCGAGCCCGCTTTGATCCCCGGACCTTTCACGATCATTGGAACACGAATGCCGCCCTGCCAGACCCACCACTTGGCACCGTGGTGAGGTTGCGTCAACTCCGGATCGAGAAGCAACTCTTTGTGCCGATATCCGTTGTCGGATACGAGGACGACGTAGGTGTTGTCTGCGATGCCCAACGCGTCGATCTTTTCGAGCACGGCTCCAATCGCGTCCATCGAGGTCCTCGCCCATGCCAAGCCAAAGTGCTGGGTCATCGCCCAGACGGACGTTTCTTTCTCTTTGTTGTTCTCTTTGTACCAAGCCTGGACGAGTGGATGATTGGCATACTTTTCACGCGTCGCCGGTAAACATTCACTGAATGCATGCATCGCGTAGTGCGAAATCTGTAAGTAGAACGGCTTCCCGGCTGCGACCTGCTGTTCCATGAAACCGATTGCCTTCTCCGTCGTGCTGAACATCAACTTCGGATCGGTCAGATTCTCGGGCAATCGGCGGGGTTTCGCTTCACCTTCTTTCGCGAACGAGGCAAGCGTATTGCCGGGCTTGTTGTCCGTATCGCCATCGTGCAGCACATAGCCTTCATCACCAGGATCACCTCGCATGTGCCACTTGCCAACATGGGCACTGACGTAACCAAGTGGCGCTCAAGGCTTCGGGGATCGTTACCGTATCCGGATCAATTGTCTGGTCCGAAACGCAGGGAATCATGGGAAAGTTCTTGTACATTGCGGCTTTCGTCGTAGTACTCTTGCCCACGCGCGTTCATATACACGGTGTACCCGCTCCGCGGCGACGACTGTCCCGTCTGAACACAAACTCGCGAAGGAGAACACTGCGGTGAAGCATACGCGTTGCGAAACTTCATACCTTCCCTTGCCAAACGTTCGATGTTTGGCATCTCGAGTGCCGGCATCTCGAATTCCCTAGTGCGTCATCCATCGCTACTGGCGTTCCGTTCCACGCCCAGTCGTCGATGAAAAGCAACACAATGTTCGGCTTACCCGAGTCGGTCTGTTCAGCCCGTGCATACTGGCACAAGAAAATTGCCGCGAAAAGCGAAAACGAAAGGATTGCAGTTCGGTTGAAAAGTGTAGCGTTCATGCGTGGGGAAATCTTTTGAGATGAGGGGTGATTGCCGGGCTATTTCTAGGTCATTCGTCGTTGTCGCGTTGACCGGCCTTCTCGTAGGCAGTCGGGAGTTCAGCATTCCACGCGCGTAGTTGTCGCGCCAGACGCTTTAGCACTTCTGGATTGGCCTCAGCGACGTTATCGCTCTCTGACGGATCGACTGACAAATCATATAGTTCAGGTGAGCCACGTCTTTGCCGTGGAAGGTGCAGCTTCCAGTTGCCATCACGCATCGTCGACGTTGCGCCGGGGGAGCTAAGTCTCCAGTACAGGGGTTTCGTACGCTGCCGCTCCGCTCCTTGCCAGATGTCGGAGATATCCTCGCCGTCCAACTGCTCGGGTAGATCACTGACTCCGGCAATCGAAGCGAGTGTCGGCAGCCAATCAATAAACGAACAGACGCTGCCCGAATCGACTCGACCCGCGGGCACTTTGCCGGGCCAGCGAACGATGAAAGGAACTCGTGTACCGCCTTCAAGCTGCGTGTGCTTGCCTCCGCGAAACTCTCCCGCGTAGCCGAGCATGTTGTTGGAGTATTTGCGCGCTCCCTTGTTGGCGAGGATGACTGGTGCGGGGCCATGATCGCTCGAGAACACGACAATCGTGTTGTCGCTCAGTTTCAATTCGTCCAGCGCCTGCAAAAGTCGACCGACGTTGAGGTCGATCTGGTACACATCGCCCAGATATTGCCTCATTGAATGATCAATATCGCCACCGATCTGGATGCACTCGTCAAATTTCTGCTGCATGGTCGGCGAGAAATCGCCGCGTTCAACTTTCACATCGTCAAACTTTGCCGCAAGAGCATCCGGTGTGTTGACAGGGAAATGAGTCGCGTGGCCCCAAACGTTCACATAAAAAGGCTCGTCTTTGTTCTTACGAATAAAGTCAATCGCCGCGGAGTAGAGCATTGTGTCGCGACCCTCCGATTCTTCGCGGCTATTGCCGAGCGTTTCGATATCGTCGATGCCGTACGTTCCGTCCGAATCGTCGGGTCCAATATGCCACTTGCCGAAGTGTCCGGTCTTGTAACCCTTGCGTTTTAACAGCTCCGTTATCGTCACCTGGTCTCCGAACCCAAAATCGGCGGCATACTTCGGATAACGAGCCGGAAACAACCCCGTCATCAACCCGGTACGACTGGGGTTGCAGGTGACTCCAGTGACATAAAACTGGGTGAAACGAGTACCTTGGCTTGCAAGGCGATCCAGATGAGGCGTTTTCGCGTAGGGATGTCCGTAACAACCAAGATCACCGTAGCCAAGATCGTCCGCGAACATGAAGACGATGTTGGGCGGTACGTCCTCGGCATTCAGACCATCAGCACAGGATGCGAGGACTCCAACAAAACAGAACAGACAGTACTTTAGCCTTGGGATGAGATTCTTCGTGTGACGGAAGTTACATGCCATAAGTCATCACTCGATTTTTATTTTGCCTTGAACACGTCACTGATGACGACCAATTCCACAAGATCACGGAGCCCGTCATCTCGCTCGGCCAGTGCATCCAGGATAGACTCCACTGCTGGCCGGTCCTGGAAACCAAGTTCTCGGCCGAGTGCATAGGTCAACATTTTTTGGGCCAGGCACTTCGAGACTTGATCCTTCTGCTTCAGCAGTAATTGCTTCAATTCGACGATGTCGGCGAATGACTCGCCACTCGGTAACGTTCCCGTGGTGTCCACATTGTTGGTAGGCTCTCCATCGCTGCCATAGTAATGATGGCGAACGGAACCAATGGGGTCGAAAGACTCTAAAGCGAAGCCGATCGGATCGATCTTACGATGACATTCGGCACACGTTGCCACGTTGCGATGCTTGGCAAGCTGTTCTCGAATCGTCTTAGCTCCTCGAATGTCCGGTTCCAAGGGTTCGACATCCGGCGGTGGAGGCGGCGGTGGAGTGCCAAGAACATTCTCCAGCACCCAGATGCCGCGAGTCACGGGCGAAGTTTCCACTCCGTTTGATGTTGCAGTCAGCACACTCGCATGACCGAGCAAACCTCCGCGAAGCGACTTTTCGGGGAGAGTGATTCGCCGAAACTCGTCGCCTGCGATTGCCGGCAAACCGTAGTGAGCCGCCAGGTAACGATTCGCGAAGGTGAAGTCGGAATCGATGAAATGATCGATACTCAGATTCTTTTGCAATAACTTCGGCGAAGAAGAGTTGAGTCTCTCGCCTCATCAATGGCTCAAGCTGTCGGTCATAATAGCTTTCGAACTTCTGCGGGTCCGGTGGCATCGCCCCGAGTTCGTTGAGGTGCAGCCAACTGTTCGTAAAGTTCTCTATGAACGCTTCAGCCTTTGGGTCGTCCAGCATGCGGCGAGTTTGGGCAAGCAACACATCTGATTCCCGCAATGTCCCGTCGGCGGCGACTTGGAGCAGTTGTTCGTCCGGCATCGAACTCCACAAGAAGTACGACAGCCGAGATGCGAGTCGAAACACGTCGTCGTCACTCGCAGCCGCCTCTGGAGGCGTTTCAATGTATATAAAATTCGGCGAACATAGGATAGCTTTGCAAGTGGTCAGAAAGGCGCTCGTTTGAGTCCCGCCGGCTTGCAATTGTGACTGATAGAAAGCTTCGTATCGGATGATTTCCAAGTCCAGCGGCGGCCGACGAAAGGCTTGATAAAGGAAAGGAGTTAGGGATTTCGAAGTTGGGTCAGACAACAAGTCAACTTTCGTGATATCTCTTGGTTTTGGACCGGCAATCTCCATCTGGTGGACTCGCAACCGAGGCCCTTCGTAAGCGTCGGATATCCAGACGTCGAGTATCTCGGAAGGCTCCGTTGAGAAAACGTCGAGCCAGTTGCTGGTCTTCGTCTCCGGGTGGAACTTTTTGACCAGCCTTACCAATGATGCTCTGAAGTCGATTGGCCCATTGGCATAGCGAATGACGGGCACGAACCCTTTGTCCAACCACATCCGCAACTCGTAGACCTTCGCCGCGTGGTCTTCAACCGGAATGGTTGCAACGATGCGATCAGATGAATTCTGCCCAACTCCGGGTCGAGCCAACTTCGGATCGGTCGCAATGATCTCCATTTTGATGGGTTCATCTGGATCAAACTTCAATGCATTCGGCGGATAGGGGTGCTTGCGGTTCACACCTTCGGCTTTGACGCGAATGGTGTAATAGCCGTCGGCCGGAGCGCCGAGAAAACGCCCTGCATGGAGCCTTGCCCGGTCTGGATGGCTGTGCGCGACATCGACGTATTGGCCGGTTGGATTGACGATAAAATTCTGCTCAGGGCGAAACAAGTACCTTCGCTTGCTGAAATCATTCGGTAACAGAATCTCTTTGATGGGTTCGACAATTTCCCGCGATTGAATTGCTTTGTCGATACTTCGAGACGCTGCTTCCAGATAGCATTGCATCAGGTAGTCAGATAGAACCAGGTGTTCGCCGAGATTGTCAAAACCGTCGACTCGATCGTCAGCTGGGAAGGAGGAGGTCGGATCGAACGATTCGATGTTCACGCCCAATAAATCGCGAATCGTGTTGCGATATTCTTGTCGGTTCAGTCGCCTGAACCCTTGTTGATGAACGTCTGACAGCGACTCCCGGGCTAACCCAAGTTGCCGCGTGACGGCGGCAACGAATTGCTTGGTTTCTTCGGCGGATGGTTGCGGTTCGTCCTCGGGTGGCATCTCGCCTAAGTTGACGACGTCGAGAATCTCTTGCCAATGCTCAGCCGTCTCTTTTTCTGTGAGGTCCGCGACCAAAGTGTCGAATCGCCGATCCGCATTCTGTTCTTCCGCACCATGACAGCGAACGCAGTGATTCTTGACGTATTCGATCGTGTCTATTTCGGCGTCGCTTGCCCAAGCCTGCGGCGACAGAGATAAGTCGGCCAGCGGAGGAAGGAATAAACTTGCTAGGCTAAACGCACAGACTCGTATCGGTTGATTGCAAGAAAGAATCGACCAAGGCATTAGCTCAACCCCTCCAGCGTTCCCGTCGAGGTTCCGAAGCGATCTGTCTCAACACCAAATCGCTGCAGCATCGACAAATACAAATTGCAGGCGGGCACCTTCGAGCCGCGACCTTCCGGATACGCCTTATGCTCTCCGTGCTGGAAACCGCCACCTGCCAACAGCAGAGGCAACTTGCGATTGGAATGAGAACTCGCATTCCCGAGACCACTCCCGAACAGCACCATGGTCTGATCGAGCAGTGACGTATCGTTGGAGGCCTGCGATCGCTTGAGGCTTTCCAAGAATCTTGCGAACTGCGACGTGTGGAAACGCTCAATCACTGCCAATTGCTGCAGTTTCGATTCGTCTTTTCCGTGGTGCGTCAGATTGTGGTATCCCATGGAGATACCAGAGAGTCCAGGGTCACCCGTCCAGCCGTGGATGGCCATCGAGATGACGCGCGTTGAATCGGTTTCCAACGCGAGTTTCATCAGGTCATAGTAGAGCGCAACCTCCTCGGCGAAGCTGGTCGGCAGAGGCTTGGGCAACTTGTAGACGGACTTCGGTTTTGGCTTGTTTAGCCAAGCTTCTGATTGCTGCAGCCGCTTCTCAACCTGGCGTATCGAAGTGAAGTACTCGTCAAGCTTTGTCGAGTCACTGTGACTGATTCTCTTCCTCAAATCAGCTGCATCTTCGCCAACGACGTCAAGGATGCTGCGGTTGACAGCGAAAGTACTGGCTCTTTGCTTTCGTTGTGACGGGGGTGTCTCCAAAAACAGAGCGTCGAACACTGTCTGCAAGCTGGAAATGGTTGGAATTTCCACGCCGTTTCGCGTCCAAGAAACACCGCCACCGCCTAATCCCAATTGCAACGATTGGTAGCGAGTTTCTGCTCCGACGAATTCCGCAGCTTTCTGATCGACTGAGATATTGCCTTCAGGATACTGCCTTGCCTGGTCCGACCGAATTCCCGACAAAAAAGTATGCGTCGCGGCGTGTCCACCCGCGACGCCGGGATGGTCCAAGTCGGAGAAGACAGTAAAGTTGTTTTTCAACCCAGCCAATGGAGATAGCAAACGCGGCAACTCATAGTCGCGTCCGGTTTGCTGAGGAAAGAAGTCGGTTGGGTACAACCCGTATTCGAGTCCAATGCACACCATCCGCATCGGTGATTGATTAACAGCCGACCCAGATAGGCCTTCCGACGCGAGAGTGCGTTTGGGAACTGCCAACGATTCAAGGAACGGCAGTGCGACAACGGCACCGGCACCACGCAGCAATTGTCGTCGGTCAATTTGTTTCATCTTTTCAGTCTCTACGGGTTCGCAATCCGGCGATCTGGATATCGATCGATGAGAAGACGGGTCCTCCAAGTCCTCTCCCTGACGACTCGCAGTTGGACATCAAGATTGAATTTTTTTGGAGGAAATTGCATCAAACTCTCATGGGTGCGGCCGCGAGATCACAAGGCGACTGTTGCGCGTTCTACCGAACTACGCGCCCCGAGGCAGAGCCGCCCATCAGCGATTCCACTTCGCTGCGGGTCGAAAGATTGACGTCACCCATAATGGAGTGCTTCAGACAGGAAGCCGCGACGGCGTACCTCAGAGCTGATTGCGGCTCGCTCAGCTCAGGAGTCGTCAACGCGAAAATGAGGCCCCCGGCAAAAGAATCTCCACCACCCACTCGGTCGACGATGCTCTTGATCTCATAAGAACAATAGTCGCCGTTGGAATCGAGAGGCGCGTAGACGATGCGATCGCTCGCGGCATCCAGCAGCATGGCTCCCCAATTGTTGTGCGTCGCCGAAAGACTCTCGCGAAGCGTGATGGCGATCTTACTAACGTTTGGAAACATCTTGACCACCTGCCGCGCGACATTGGGATAGCGGGCGGTTTCAAGCGATCCGGCATGCACGTCGGTGTCGCCCGCCTGGATGCCAAGCACGTCATGACAGTCCTCTTCATTGGCGATGACGACATCCACGAAAGGCAGAATGCCCTTCATGGTTTCTTGGGCCAATTCTCGAGCGGACTTTAGCGCGTTCCACTTCCAGAGTTTGCCGCGAAAGTTCAGGTCAATCGAAACAGTGGCGCCGGCGTCTTTTGCTTTTCTCGCGGCGACGAGAGTTGCTTCCGCCGCGATCTCCGAAAGCGCCGGGGTGATGCCGCTCAGGTGCAACCACTGGGCATCCTGAAAGATCGCGTCCCAATCATATTGGTCCGCGCTGGTCATCGAGATCGCCGAGTCCGCTCTGTCGTAGATCACGTTGCTCGGGCGCTGGTTGGCACCGGTCTCCAAAAAGTACAAACCCAAGCGTCCTCGATCGGTTCGTAGGATATACCGTGTATCAATCCCAGAAGCACGAACGGAGTCCATCGTTGCATCGGCCAATGCGTGCTTTGGCAAGGCAGTCACAAACCGAGCGGCACCACCGAAGTTGCAAATGGATGCGGCAACGCTCGCTTCGGCGCCGACGTACATCACGTCAAATTGCCGCGTCTGTCGCAGACGCAGATTGGCTGGTGCGGCCAATCGGCCCATGATTTCACCAAACGTGACGACAACGCTATTCATGTGGCTTGTTGGTCTTGAAAATGGAGATGTTCTCACTGGTCAGTGATTTCGATCGCTTGGGTGACTTCTTTGGCACGTGCCGATGATGGCCGTCCAGTCTTCCTGGTCAACCAGATCCTTCTTGACAATCCAAGACCCACCGACGGCCGCTACGTTCGGTTCGGCCAGGTAGGCTGACATGTTGTCAGCGTTGATTCCACCGAGCGGGAAATATTCGATGCCAAGGTGACTGTATGGAGCCGACATACTTCGCAGATAGCCGATACCGCCAAGCGGTTCGGCGGGGAATAGCTTGACGAAACGGCAACCCAATTCAATCGCAGCTTCAAGATCCGAAGGCGTTGCGATCCCCGGTGCAAAAGGCAAAACCACATCGGTTGCGGCGCGAATCACGTTTGAATTCAATCCTGGAGCGACACCAAAATCGGCACCCGCGTTCTTTACGTCTCTCACGGTTTCAGGTGTGAGGATCGTACCCGCACCGACCAAAATCTCGGGAACTTCGGCACAGATCGCCTCCACTGCAGACATGCCGGCCGGCGTCCGCAACAGCAGTTCGATCGCATCGATTCCACCGGCCAACAAAGCCCTCGCGATTGGCACCGCGTGCTCGGCCTTATCAACGGAGAATCCTGCAACGACGCGTGTGCGTCTTAAACGAGCGATGATTTCAGTGGGAAAAGTCATGCTATCGAGTCAACACCACTTGATGCGGCCCCAACGTTTGCGTTCCCAGCGTCAATTCAATAGAAAGCGAAACGTCACCCTTCGGTAAAGCAAGTGTTGTGCGATGGCCGCGTTGTTTACCGGCGACAATCTCGCATTGGCTGACCAAGTTGCCTGCTGTCACGGTCGCGGTGCCACTGGGATAGTCGTCGCTATCGAGAATGATTTCGACTTCGTATTCACCCGCCTCTGACGCGTTCAAGAGCCAGAACCCGTTCGAGGTCCCGCCCCAAGGTCGGCCGCTGACGTGCCGCCAATCTTGTCGCGTGAGCACCGTTTCCGGTTCGTGTTCCGTGCCGATCACGATGCGAGGCGGTGCGAAGTTGTCTTGGCGAGACGTGCTGACGTCCGCAAACCAATCTTCATAGGCCTGTCTGAGCCGTTGAGTGATCTCAGGATACTTCGCCGCGACGTCATTCAATTGGCGAGGATCGTTCTTGAGATTGTAGAGTTCCAACTTCGCTTCGCCCGAGATTCGTTCGCTTCCAAATCCGCTCGGATGAACCATCTTCCAAGGATCTTCGTGAATGGCGAAGTGATTGAACGGTTGCGGAACGTTGCCTCGATGTGCCTGAAAAACGACCTGTCGCGTTGGCCACTCGGCGCCCCCATTCGTCAGCAACGGGAGAAAGCTGCGACCGTCGATCTTGTTTGATTGCGGTAGCGCAACCTTGCAGGCGTCGAGGATGGTCGGCATCACATCGATGTGAGCGCAAAGTTCGGTCGACGTTGTGCCGGCAGAAATCTTCGCAGGCCAATGCATCAACAAGGGCGATCGTATACCGCCGTCGTCAACATGTGTCTTCATGCCTCGCATATCACCAACGTAGCGCATCGAATTGGGGCCATTGTCGTTCAAGTAGATGACGATCGTATTGTCAGTTACTCCAAGTTCATCGAGTTTAGAAAACAGACGAGCGACGTTGTCATCAATATTGGTGATCATTGCCGCGATCCGAGCCAGCTTGTCGAACTCGGCCTCGCGACGCTTTTCGGGTAGCGGGCCAACAAGCAGCGGAGACAAATCGGTTTTCTTGTATTCCTCGTACAACGTTCAGTTGGCACATCATCAAAAGGTCCATGCGGAGCGTTCGTTGCGATATATGTGAAGAACGGGTTGTTCGACGACACGCTGTGGGTGATGAAATCCATTGCAGCATCGAAGAAGATGTCGGTGCAATACCCTTGCATCGCAACTTCCTCGCCGTTTTTGAACAACACAGGGTCGGTGTATTTTCCTTCCGCCCCGATCGGATCGGATGGTTGGCCGATTCCGCCTCCACGGTGCAACAACGATTCTTGAAATCCCTGATCCATGGCTCGCATGGGATAGTTATCGCCCAGATGCCACTTCCCGTAGATTCCGGTTCGATAGCCCGCGTCTCGCAGACATTCCGCTAGCGTCACCTCCTCGGTGTCCATCATTGCTCGCCCCAAGTAGGTATCGACGCAGCGTGTGCGGTAGTTGTATCGCCCCGTCATGAGGCTCGCCCGAGTCGGTGCGCAAACGGGACTGACGTAGAACCTCGACAGAAACCCGCCTCGCGCGTGCATCGCATCGAGTGCCGGGGTTCGGATGACCGTGTTACCCATAAAACCGTAGTCGCCCACGCCCTGATCATCGCTCATGATAAGAACAACATTTGGCCGCTCGCTGGCGAACGTTGCTGAGTAGATGCAGGCAAGCAGGAGGAACACGGCAAGTGGCAACGGCCTGATCAAACGCATTTTTCTCATTTGCATAAAAACTGATTCTAAGCTTTCTTTGTTCACCGCGCATGCGGAACATCGTTCGAACGATGCATAATCGCATTTCGACCAAGACATTGTCTCTCAGTGCACTCCCGCTTTGGTTGGAATTGGACTTTCGAAGCGAATCTTTTTCCGATTTTTCTTGAGGATTTGTCCAATTTGGTTTTCCGCGGAGGAGAACTTATGCCGGTACCAACCAACCGAACATTCAACGACATACCTTCCGCCAGAAAGCCCGACCGGGGCCGCCCAATCGCCGGCGAAAATGACAGCGTAATCAATCTATATGCAGATTAATCACCAACTCACTGCGTCCGACCTCCGCACCGACACCCAACATGCACTGGAGCTTGCCGCCCGAAAGGCGGAAGTGATCGATCGAACGTGGGATGCGAGTAAGGGAACCCCAGTGTTTACGGTCGATGGGAGCTACACGACCAGGGGATGGACCGAGTGGACCCAAGGATTTCAATACGGCTGCATGATTCTGGCCGGCGACGGCCTAGGTGACGACAAGCTCATTCAACTTGGCAAACGTCGCACAATTGACAACATGCTCCCTCACGTAACCCATGTCGGGGTTCACGATCATGGTTTCAACAATCTTTCGACCTACGGGAATCTACTGCGTCTTCTCAAAGAGAAGCGAATGGTCCACGACGACTGGGAAGAAATCACGTACAGCAACGCGATTGCAGCCTCCGGAGCGATTCAGGCAGCTCGTTGGTCGGGCACTCCTCCTGTCAACTCCAAGCACTCTGCGGGCGCGTCCGCGCTCGGCTACATCTACTCATTCAATGGTCCCCACTCACTGTTCATTGATACGATGCGGACCACCCGAATTCTGGGCGTGGCTTGGCAGCTTGGTCACAAATTGATGCACGAAGGGGATCGCGAGGCGAACCTCTTGAAGCGTTCCGTTTTGCATGGTTTGACAACCAGTCAGTACATCGTCTTTCACGGCGATAGCGATCACACTTACGATGTCCGCGGCCGTACAGCTCACGAAGGGACATTCAATCGGACAGACGGTGCCTTTCGCTCTCGAGCGACGCAGCAGGGCTACAGTCCGTTCAGTACCTGGACCCGAGGTTTGTCATGGGCAATGCTTGGATTCGCCGAGGAACTGGAGTTCTTCGAAACGATTCCCGCCAGTGACTTCAAATCTGCTTGCGGGATTGCCAAATCAGACGTCATGAAAGTCTACGAGCGGAACGCAATCGAGACTTGCGATCATTTCATCCATGAAGTCTCGACGCTTGATGGAATCACGTATTGGGACGACGGAGCACCTGGATTGTCGCAAATGGGTGATTGGCGGGGTCGGGAGGCTGATCCGTACAACGACTTTGAACCCGTTGACGCGTCAGCATCCGCGATCGCCGCGCAAGGGTTAATTCGATTGGGCAACTACCTTGGCAATACGGACAGGGGCAAGGACTATTACCAAGCAGGCTTGACGGTCGCAAAGACCCTGTATGGCGAACCCTATCTTTCGGCGAAACAAAATCATCAGGGGCTCCTACTACACTCGATTTATCACTGGCCTAACCATTGGGATCATGTTCCCAAAGGGTCGAAGGTCTCCCACAGTGAATCGAGCATGTGGGGTGACTACCATCTCCTTGAGTTGGCGTTGTTGGTGCATCGGATTTCTGATGGCTCACCGTATTTGAAGTTTTTTCTTTAGCCCTCAGCCGGAGCGCACTAGAGAGCGTTCCGGCTGATGGAGATACAGAATGCACCCCACGGTCATTGGCAGCACAATCGATTGGAATGCCTGAGAGGTAATCATGATGAGAACCGGTCGGGCTTCAAAGGTCCGGTAGCCTCACTTTCAAAAATCGCAATTTTTCCTGTCCAACTTCGGCGAGGGCGGAAGCGAACGACTATTGACTGGATCCCTTTCCGTTTGCATTTCGGCGTGGGTATTCACGTTCTGCAGATCGGAGGCCGTTCTAAGGGTGTCAAACTCGACCAGATTGTGTGGTGCTCCAACGGCATGAGGACGCTCTGTCTGTTCTTCGTTGACGAAATCGTCATTTATCGACAGGAAAGAATTTACCCATCATGAAACTCGATAAGAGAACATTTCTTCGGGGGGCGGGCGCATCAATTGTCTTGCCCTTCTTTGAATCGATCGCGAGCCCTGTACTCAAAGCGGCGAGCGTTACTTCCGGATCTTCCAAGATGCGGATGGTGTGCATCGGCTACAACTACGGTATCAATCCCGACGCGTTCTTCCCCTCCGAGGCTGGGAGAAATTACACCGCTACGCGCTATCTGCAGCCGTTTGTGGACATGAAAGACCGCTTCACGGTCTTCTCCAATCTCGACCATCCCGGCGTGAAGGGCGGTCACGCTGCCGTGCATGCGTTTCTTTCGGGAGTGCTGGCAAATCAGGCCAAGGATCGCCCGGGTCGCAACGTCTCGGTCGATCAAATGGCGGCAGATCATGTGGGAAGCGATACGCGTTATGCATCGCTGCAGTTGGACATTGGTGGGGCGAAGTCAATCAAGTCTTGGACGCGGATGTCGTGGACGCGGAACGGCGTGCCGGCTCCTCCCATCACTGATTTGCGGCAGGTGTTTGATGGGCTGTTTCAGGAAACCAGCGAGAGCCAGAAAAAGCGTTTGGCACGTTCGAACAAACTAAACAGTAGCATCCTCGATGTGGTGATGGATGACGCGACCATGTTGAAGAAGCGTCTCAATCCGAGCGATCTGGATAAGTTGGACGAATACTTCACGTCGATCCGGGAAGTGGAGAAGCGTTTGAACATGTCGGAAAATTGGCTGAACACCGCAAAGCCTGTTGTGGACTTTCGGTTGCCTGATCCGATGCCGATCCATTTTGTGGAAAAGGTTCCACTCTACTACGAATTGATAAAACTGGCGCTGCAGACCGATTCGACGCGAGTGGTTTCGTATGCCATATCGGAATGGGATGGGCCCTCAGGTATTGACGGCGTAGATCAGGGCTACCATACGCTCACCCATCATGGAAGAGATGAGACTCGCTTGGCTCAGTTGAGAAAGGTTGAGGACTTTTTGGTCAAGGCTCAAGCGGAATTTATCAGATCTTTGGATGCCGTAAAGGTTGAGGAGGGTCGGAGCTTGCTCGATCAAACGATGGTCTTGTCGGGTTCCGGTATGGGCAATGCCAGTTCGCATTCGAATGTGAAATTGCCGCTGATGTTGGCGGGCGGAGGCTTTAAGCATGGAGAGCACAAGGTTTACTCGGCAGATGAACACTCGAAGACGCCGGCGTGCAATCTCTACCTGTCTATGCTTCAGCGCTTCGGATTGGAGGTGGACCAATTCGGCACAAGTTCGGGGACTCTGGAAAATTTCTCGTAGAAAATGACTAGCAAATCTGAACCGCTTTTTATGACTATCAATTTACAAAGACTCAGAATCTTGTTGACGTTTGCGGTCGCTGCATTGATTGGCAGCGTCAATGCTTCAGGCCTCGGAGCCCAATAATGAGGGCGAGATCACTGGTCCGATTGCATTTCTCAAGACGCACTGTTTGAATTGCCACGGAGAGAAGAAGCAAAAGGGCGACCGACGCTTTGACCATCTGAGCGTCGACCTCTTCGACGAGGATTCCGCCTATGAGTGGCAGGAGATCCTCGACATGGTCAATCTCGGAGAGATGCCGCCTGAGGACGATGAGCAACCAACCGATGAAGAGCGTACTGGGTTTGTATCTTGGATAACACCCAAGATTGGATGCTTACTATGCGAATCAAGTGGAGAAGGAATCCACGGGGCTTCGTCGGATGAACAGCTTCCAGTATCGCAACACCCTGAGGGATTTATTGGGTCTCGATATGTCTTCCTTCGATCCGACGGCGTCTTTTCCCAGCGAAGAGAGGGTGGATGGGTTTGAGAATATCGGAAGTAACTTGGTGATGTCGCGTTATCTGATGGACCGATATCTCGAAGCCGCTTCCGCTTCCATCGATAAGGTGGTCGACATACCAGCGCAGCCCTCTGTCGTTGGCGACAGGTTCACGGCGAATGACTTTTGGGATAGGCAATGGCAGTTCCGCGGCCGAACCTACTGGATTGTGAATAAAGATGGGAAGTATGTCGAAATGGGGCATGGGGATAAATCGTGGGAGCGGATTTACCCTCTCGGATTTGGCGGCTTTAAGGTGGAGCGCGTCGACCTAGGTGATGGCACTCCACGAGACGATGAGGGCCCAAAGTACCGTCCAAGAGATCGTTCAGAACTCGTTCCACAAGACGGCTTTTATACGATTACGGTCAATGCGGAGGCGGTGGGGCGTGAGCACCCCTATGGCGAGTCCATGTTTCAGTGCGATTTGTCGGAACCATTGAAGTTGGAGCTATTTGCGAATGACGCTCGAATCGAATCGGCAAAGTATGAGAATCCAACGAATCGAACGATTGCGGTATTTCCACTGAAGGATAACGAAGCCCGTGAGTACAAGGTCAGGGTATGGCTGGATAAAGGATTTAATTTCGGCATTCGTTTTCCGAATGGTCCGCGAGGGATGGGAGGCACCATCAGAAAAGTGATGGAGGAATTCCATCCGGAAACGATCGCGAGCAACTATAAGGATGGCTTTTCCGACAAACCTGCGGAACCTTTGGAAACCTATATTTCTGATGTGTACGAGGGTCCGAGGATTCGTATCCATTGGGTGAAATTTGAAGGGCCCGAGACTGCGTTTTGGCCACCTCAAAACTATCAAGTCCTTTTGGGAACCACGAAGCATGGCCAAATCGGGCAAGAGCCTTATGAGTTGATTCGTGAATTCGCCCGTAAGGCGTTCCGTCGTCCGGTTTTGAACGCAGAAGCCGAGCTTTACCAAAGGTTCTACGATCAGGAAATTGCAGGCGGAGCTCCCGTTGTTTCCGCAATCGCTGATACGTACAAGGCGATCCTCACATCGCCTAACTTTCTTTACATTGAAGCTCCTATTGATGAAGCAGCGGTGGAGGCTGCTGAAGAGGGGATCGCCAGCAAATTGAAAGCCTACGATTTGGCTTCTCGGCTTTCCTATTCTCTGTGGGGTTCAATGCCTGACGAAGAATTGCTGGATGCTGCCGAGAGGGGTGCGCTTCATGAGCCAATCGAAGTCAAGTATCAAGTCTTGAGGATGTTGCGAGACCCACGGGCCGAGGCGTTCGTGGCAAACTTCACGGATGGCTGGCTAGGGCTATACAAATTGGGGAACCTGACGCCTGACCAGAAAAAGTACGAGTCCTACAGCGTTTACGATCTGGAGAACTCGTTTCGTGAAGAGACTCGCGCGTTCTTTCGCTATCTGCTCATGGAGAACCGAGATGTTGAAGAGTTCTTGAGCGCCGGTTATTCGTTCTTGGACCGAAATCTAGCGAAGCATTACGGAATCGACTATGCGGATCTTGGTGATGAACCGCGAATGGTTCGGTTTCCGGAAGGCTCCTATCGGGGCGGACTACTGGGACAAGCGAGCATACTTACAGTCACTGCAAATGGAGTGGATACCTCCCCAGTTGTGAGAGGCGTGTGGATTTTAGAGAACATTTTAGGCACCCCTCCGTCGCCACCGCCGCCTGATGTTCCCGCTCTTGAGCCTGATATTCGGGGAGCGACATCCATCCGCGACCAATTGTCCAAACACCGTGATATCGCTACCTGTAACGAGTGTCACCGGAAAATGGATCCACTTGGTTTCGCCTTGGAAAACTTCGATGCGGTGGGAGCGTTTCGCGAGTTCTATTCCGACGGGGAGGGCAAACCGTCCACTCCGGTTGACGCTTCCGGCAAGCTTCCCTCTGGAGAAGCGTTTGGCGATATGCGGGAATTGAAAGAAATTTTGGTACAGCGAAGAGATCAGTTTGAGCGGTGCTTGACCGAGAAACTTTTGATGTATGCCTTGGGTCGAGAGTTGTCTTTCTCAGATCGATCCCAGGTCAACACGATTTTAGACGAGTTACAACGACGAGGCGGGGGATTGCAGGACTTGGTTGAGATTGTCCTTTCCTGCGATATTTTTCTCGGCAATTCTTAATGCGTCGTGATCAGTTGCCATGTGCCCTGAATCCCCATCCAAGACGTTACCAAGGAAAAAGCCAAAATCACCAAAAGCAACACGTTGGTCGTCCGTGAATGTGAATGTTCGCCCATCAAGTCCTTGCGGTTGCCCAGATACAGAATGCACCCCACCGTCATCGGCAGCACCATCGATTGGAATGCCTGAGAGATGATCATGACGAGAACCGGTCTGGCTTCAAACACAGGGACGACGAGGCCCAAGAGCGAAATCAATAGGACCATGACGCGATATTTTGGCAAGGTCATGTCGCGTTCGGACTGGTTGTAGTCGCACAGCAGCCATGGCAGCATGAGCACATTTGGGAACTGGGACGACACTCCCGCGGACACGATCCCAACCACGAAGATCGACGTGGCCAACTTCCCGGCCAGGGGCTCAAGAAGCGTAACCATTTGCGTCGCCTCGGAGAGACCAACGCCTTCGATGAAGAGGGTGCCAGCGGCGGAGGCCATGATGGCACCGCTGATCAGAAACATCAGGGTCGTGCAAACGATGGCATCATGGCGTTGATGCTTAAAGTCCTTGATCGTCCAGCCCGCTTCCTTGACCAACGTGGTTCGGATGATGAACAAACCGGAGTAGACGGTTGTTCCGACCATCGATGCAATGACAAGGAACGGTCCCTGCCCCTGATCGCCAACGGATGAGGGCAACTCTGGGAGATTTGGGACCAAGCCCTTCAAAATATCGACCAGCGGAGGCATCGTGATGAAAAAGTTCAGCAGAAAGCAGGCTGCCATGATCGCCACCATCAAGGCGAGGGCCCGCTCAAAAACTTTCGTCTTGCCGTTCCAGAAAATGAAATAGACCAACGCGGTGAAGATGCCTGCGAAGTAAACCGGAGCAATGCTTCGAGACAGAAACGTCTTTGACCACTCCGAACACATTTCGGCGACAATGCCCATCACTCCCATCACGCTTCCGCAGACGCCAGCCGTCAACGCCACGATGAAAAAGATGCCCACTGCCGGATGAATGTGCTTTCGGAACGCTTGCAGGGCTGTTTCTCCGGTAACAAGCGTGTATCTACCGTACACGCAGATCATGAAACACGTTGCCAGGCACGAGGTGACGATCGTCCACAACAGCGACATTCCATACGTGGCCCCTGCCTTCGCCATGGAAGTCACACTTCCCGTGCCGATACTGAAGCCCAGCAGGAAAACACCGGGAAGAAAAAGAGCGATTGTTTTTGTCAGTCTCTCGCGCATTATCACCGGTCCGATTCGCTGACATGACGGTCGGTTGCGTTGCGAAACGATTCCGCTAACTCAAACGTCCTTGCTTTCATCATTGCGAAGACATCCGAGTGCTGGTCCTTGATGTCCGCCTTCTCGTTGGGGTCGCTGTCAATATCGAACAGGAACTCGTCACCAGAATCTGTTTGCACATACTTCCAATCACCTTTCCGCAATGCAAACCAGCTCTTGCCAGGAAAGGTGATATGCCGACCCAACTCAAAAAAAAGTTCTCGACTTCCAAACTCTTGGTCGCCAGAAATCACGCCGAGCAAATCCTTGCCGTCGGAATTGGCAGATGAATCTTCGACATTCGCGAGCGCACAAAAGGTGGGAAAAAAGTCCAGGGCGCTGACGACGGAGGTAATTTTCGTGCCCGCTTGAATCTTTGCAGGCCATCGCATCAAGCAAGGAACACGGATACCACCCTCAAACAAGCCTGCTTTCTGGCCTCGAAGCGGTAAGTTGCTTCCGCCATACTTCGGGTCGCCACCGTGGTCGGTCACGAAGATGACCAGTGTGTTCTCTTTCAGACCAGATGCATCAATCGCCTCAAGAACGCGCCCAATGCCATCATCAAGGTTGACGACTTTCGCTGCAAACTTTCGTCGCGTTGGGTCTTCTATGTAGCTGACCCGTGCCAGATCGTACGGCGGCGGTTGCAGAATGTTGATGGGCGTTTGGTTTCCGTCATCCCATCCTTTGCCGTAGTGGGGCGCGTTGTAGGCGAGCATTAGAAAGAATGGGCTCTCGCTTCGTTGTTCATTTTTGAGATACGCCACCGCCTCATCGGTGATCAGATCCGTCGCATAGCCACTCTTGTCAACGATCGTCTCGTTCTCGTACCAGTCCTTATCGTTGCCGTAGCACATCGTGTAGAAGTCGATACATCCACCCGTGTGGCCTCTGAAATAGTCGAAGCCATGGCGTGTCGGCAGGAATTCTTTTGAACCGTGCCCTAAATGCCATTTGCCGATCAATGCGGTCGAGTAGTCGGCTTTGTGCAGCACACTGGCAATCGTCGTTTCATTCGGACGTAGACCTCGATCTTCATCTTCCAAGTACATCAACGCGCCCAGAAGTTCATCCTTCGAGCGACTTGGGTATTGGCCCGTCAAAATGGCGAATCGCGATGGAGTACAAATGGAAGACGCCACGTAGAATTGGTCGAATCTGGCGCCCTCGCGAGCGAGAGAATCAATATTGGGAGTGCGAATTTCACTGCCATAGCATCCGACATCATTGCCCCCCTGATCGTCCGTCAGGATGAGCACGATATTAGGTCGCTCGGAACTCCAGGCGGAAGATTGCAAAAGCAAAACGGCGACTGCGAACAGTAATCGACATTTATTTCTCATTCGCCAGTACGCCTTTTGCAAAGAGTTCGGATATTTCATCTTCGGTGTAGCCAAGTTCCGAAGCGACGGCTCGGTTGTGTTGTCCAAGCTTGGGGGGGAACGACTTTAACTGGGGTGGTGTCGCCTTCAGACGCACGGGCGTCCCGAGCAACTTCAATTCACCCACTTCAGCGTCGTGCATGCTGACGATCATGTTGTTGCAAGCGATTTGAGGATCGTTCGCGGCATCTTGGAAGCTGTTGATACGCGCACAGAGCACTCCCTGTTTTTCAAGCGAGTCCATCCATTCCGACGTGGTCTTCGTCAAGAACTTTGATGCGAGAAGCTCATTCAATGCGACGCGATTGGCGACTTGCAGGTCCTCGGTTCGGAACTCGTCCTTCAAGGAAAGATCTCCTAGGCCCATCGCCGATGAAATGTCTCGTAAGGCATTGTCGGAAAAGACGGGCGATATTTCGATGAATCCGTCGAGCGTCTTGAACGCTTTGTCGATCGCCGCTTCTGTCCCACCGACCGCAGCGGGTCGGTCGATCTTCTCGCTGTTCAGTTGCGAAGCGGCTTCCCAGGCATGTGCGTGGAACGCAACGCTCAACAAGTCCGTCGAAACAAATTGACCCTCGCCGGTGCGAAGGCGGTGGGCCAAGGCGGTGAGAATACCGACCATCAGATTGAGGCCCGCGGCGTAGTCGATACTGATCCCGCCAGGGATGGGCGCTTTCTCGTCATCATAAAACGTGAACCAACCCGCTTCAGCTCGGGCCATCATGTCATGGCCGGCGCGCCGCGATCGGCATGCGGCCCCGTATCACCCCAGCCGCTTGATGTCGCATAGATGAGCGCCGGATTGATCGCTTTCAGCTCGTCGTAGCCAAAACCAAGCTTTTCCATCACTCCCTGGCGAAAGTTATGGACAAGGATATCCGCCTTCTCGACCAATTTGAGGATTAAAGCTTTGCCCTCGTCCTGCTTCATGTCGACCGTGATCGAACGCTTGTTGCGATTCAAGTTGGCAAAGGGCATTGAGACGTCTTTTGAGAATGGTCCCCATGACCGACTCCAGTCTCCACTGCCGGGACGCTCGACCTTGATGACGTCCGCGCCGTAGTCTGCAAGAATCTGAGTTCCAACCGGGCCTTGGTAGACGTGGCTAAAGTCGAGGATGCGAATTCCTGCTAAGGCTTCTGTTTGGCTCATATCACTTTCTTCCCCTCTTGGCCAAGAAGTCGTGTAGACGTTTTTTTGTATCCGGATCTTGCAGGCAACTCACCGAATGCGACGCCTCGATGTTCGCGTTCTCGTCTCGCGATGCACGATCTTGGTCGTTGAGAATCTTTTTGAATTGTGCGATTGCGTTCGGGTTGGTCGTTAGAACCGACTGGCAGTAACTGTTGACTTCGCTTTCGAGCTCGCCTGGTGCCGCGACCAGATCGACCAGCCCAATCTCGGCGGCTTGTCGGGCGTCCAACAACTGGCCGCCGTAGAAATAGAACTTTGCTGTCGAAGTACCAATTCGTCGTGCGAGACGAAAGGTTCCACCCCAGCCGGGGATAAAGCCGAGTGAGGCTTCGGACTGGGCAAACTTGGCTTCCTCAGACGCGAAAATCAAATCACACGCCATGGCCAATTCCAGGCCGCCACCCATGGCATAGCCATTGACGATTGCAATGGACGGCATGGGAAGGTCTTCGAGTTGATTGAAGACCCTGTGACCCGCGAGAACCCAGGGTGCGATGGTATGTTCATCGATGTCCTTCAAAGCGTTCAGGTTTGCGCCGACACAGAAGAAGCGGTCTGAGGTACTTCGAAGCAAAACGACACGAGGTTGCCGGCGTCCAATTTCTTCGACGCGCGCCTCCAATTGTTGCAGGACTTCGAGATCCAGAGTCGGTGGCTTGTTGCCTGGTGGCTCGAGGGACAGAGTTGCAATGTCCTCGTCGACCCCCAAGTTGATTTGTGTAGAATCGGTCAAATTGTTGCCTGTCTGAGATTATCGACCTGGAAGATAGGAGCGTAGGGCGGGTTCCACCGGCCATGGCTCAAGAAGGATCGGCCGGTTGCACCGGCCCTACCCGACTCATTGCTTGCCTTTGAGTGTTCGATCGAAGAATGGAACGGCTGCGTCCGTCATTTGATCGAACCAGACCTGCTTCACGGTGAATGGATGTGGGGCGTCTTTAATGACGGTCAGCCCGTTTGGAATTCCCAATTCGTCCATTTTCTTCCGAAAGGATTCGGCACGCGTGCTCGGGTCATCGTTCTCTCCCGTGATCAGCCACACTGGCGGATCATTCTGGTCGAGGTGGGTTAGCGGTGAAGCCAGGCTATATGTTTCGGGGACTTCGGCTTGCGAACCTCCCAGGAATTGTTGCCAGATGTCCGTGCTGGCGGACTTCTCGCGGTTTCGCTCCGACATGAAATCGGTTTGACCACCCATCGGAACCACGGCCTGAATCGTGCTGCTCACGCCTTCATTACCGCCATCGCCTTCCAATTCCGCCACGTCATTCGAAGTGGCCAGCAGTGCCGCCAGGTGGCCGCCGGCCGAATGGCCGATCGCTCCGATGTGGTCGGCGTCGATGCCGTACTGATCCGCGTTTGCCCGCAGGAAGCGAACGGCCGCTTTGCAGTCGTGAATATGAGCCGGAAAGATCGCTTCACCACTCAAGCGATAATCGATGGATGCCGTCACATATCCCTTTGCCGCAAGAGCCTGGGCGACTTTGCGATGATTAATCTTGGATCCCTTTCTCCATCCCCCGCCGTGAATGCAAACGATGGCCGGTAGTCTCTTCGACGTCTTCTTTGGGCGAAAGATGTCCAATTGCAGTGTCCGATCGCCGTACTTGGCGAAGGTCACGTCGAGGTGTTCTTCCAACTGCTGAAGCACGGCCTTAGGAATCGTTGTTTTGCCGTCCTCACGCGGCTGTTGGCCATCAACGGTTGCAGCAAGACCGATCGCGAAAATGACAGCCAACAGCGACGAAGACCGGACGGCTGCTGTTGGATACGAGGAGACAGCAGGAAAAAACTGACAACGTTGCATGAATTGGTTCCGCTGGGATAAAGGTGATGATTCTCTTGCTGAACGCTCCCGATGGCCTGAGAATTGGACGTTATCCCTGGCAAAATTTCCTGTTATTTCCGGAAAATTGCTGTTTCGATGTCCAACAATTCGAATTCCGGGAGAGAACTGGCGAGTAGTTTAAGGGGTCAGGTGTCAATTGTCGGAACGGCCGTCCGCGTGCTTCGCACATTTGACACCTGACCCCTTGAACCCTCCGTTGGTGCAGCCCTCTGCGGTGAATTGCTTCGTTCTTTGAATGAGCTGGTCGTGACAGATCAAGAGACAAGCTACGAGACCTTCATGCGTCTGCTGATCGAGGAAGAATCAGCAGTGAGAGCGTACGTGCGCAGGCTTGTTCCAACTTGGCACGATGTTGAAGAAATCGTTCAGCAGACGAGTCTAATCGCGTGGAAGAAGTTCAATGAGTTGGACAACCACGAGAGATTTGGCGGATGGCTAATGACGATCGCCCGATTCGAAGCGCTCAAGTTTCGGCGTTCTTTGGCCCGCAGCCCGCTTGTTTTTTCCGATAGGCTTGCCGAACAGTTGGCGAATGCTCAGGGAACCATTGATGCCAGCGACGCCGACCGAAAGCATGCCTTGGAGAGCTGTTTGCAGAAGCTTGATGAGAAGCCACGCAGAATGATACTAGCGGTGTATCAGCCTGGTGCCACCATCCGCGAGTATGCGATCCAGCAATCTCGTCCTGAACAGGCCGTTTACAAGTCGATCCAAAGACTTCGTCACAAGCTCCTCGATTGCGTAAAAGACACACTCGCAATGGGGGAAGAATCATGAAAAACGAAACATTCCGACAATATGTTTCCAGTTGGTTGGATGGTTCGCTCACGGAAGCGGAATCGGCGGCATTGCAATCAGAGCTCGAAAAGTCCAGGGAGCGAAGGGATGAATTCGTCGACCTTTGTGGTTTGGATGCCGATCTGCGGTTAATCAGCGAAAGCGCGATCGACTCGATCGAGGGCGAATCTCCGGCGATAAAGTCAAAGAGTTTTGGAGGTATCTCCTACGGCTGGATGGGATTTGTTGCCGCTATCGCTGCGGCTCTGTTGCTTGTTGTCGGATATGGAATCGGACGCGATCAAAGCGGACGAGCGGGACAGAAAATCTCCATGACTTCCAGCTCGGAAGGCGATTCGAAAGAGGCGTTGGAAACAGGATGTGCCGTGGTGTCGAGGTTGGTGAACGCGAAGTTTCCCGATGGCACGAGCTTCCGGGAAGGCGACTCATTACGGCCAGGGCGGTTGAAACTTGTCTCTGGGGGTCTGCAGCTCGACTTCTTCAGCGGTGCGACCATCTTGATCGAAGACGCGGCCGAAATCGATCTCGTGAGCGCATGGGAGGCTCGGTGCCTCGATGGAAAGGTCACCGTCCATGTTCCACCGCCTGCCATCGGTTTCCGACTCTTGGCACCGGGTATGAAAGTGATCGACCTCGGGACAGAGTTTGGTGTGAAAGTCGAAAGTGGTGAATCGTCGGTGCACGTGTTTGATGGAGAGGTGGAAGCGTACCTGCAGGGAACTCCCATGCAAATCATCCGTGACGGTGAAAGCCTCGACGCTGTCACTAATAAGGCCCACGTTGCCGGGCGAGCCAGCCCACGCGACTTCCCGAGTGTAGAACGCTTCGAGCAACGTCGTGAGGAATTCTACAAGCAGAAGACCAAGCAATGGTGGACCTCCATGAAGTCGGTTCGGGCCGATGAACGGATCCTTGGCTGTTACCTTTTCTGGCAATGGGAAGACGAGAAGTGGGACCGACTTGTCAACAACTTTGCCGTGCCAAAGCAGTCATCACGTGCGGGATCCGCAGTCGGGGCACGTTGGGTCGAAGGGCGTTGGCCGACAAAATCAGCCTTGGACTTCAAAAGCGCCGGCGATCGGCTTCGAATCAATCTCGGCGATGAAAAACACGACGGTTTGTCGTTGGCCGCTTGGATTCGGGTCGATGGATTGGACCGTAATTACAACGCGTTGCTATTGTCGGATGGTGACGAAGAAGGTGCACCCCATTGGCAGATCGATCGGAATGGGCGGTTGATGTTTTCGGTCAGTTACTTACTTTCGCCGGCTCGCGATGGCCAGCAATCGAAGCAGGATCGTCGGGAACAGATTTACCATTCGCCACCAGTCATTGGTGCAGCGACCAGGCGTTGGCACCACGTTGCCGTCACCTTCGACGCGCTCACCGGCGAAGCAATCCACTATTTAGATGGCGAAGAGGTAAGCAGAGAAGTAAGCGAGCACCATCGTGATGGACGCAAGGTAACATTCGGACGTTGCGAGATAGGAAACTGGGGCTTGCCGCCTGAAGGTGTGCCCTACCCGATTCGAAATTTTAATGGTCGAATTGATGAGTTCGTGATCTATGGCGAACCACTGGCGGCAAAAGAGGTTGCGAGTCTCTACCAGTTGGGTGTGCCCGATTGATCTGTTTGGAGTTGCTGGGGCATCTCGCATGTACCTGACTAGCAGATTTCCGTAGGGTTGGGAACGTGAGAGCGTCAGGTCGGCACCCTGCGTTTCATGAGTCAGCAGCGAACGGAAGTGCCTCAACACTTCAGCGATCGACTCGATCAAGCAGCGGCGCGGTACGACTTCAGATGACCGCCAAGTTCGGTGTGACAGACAAGCTTGTGCTTGGTGAGATCGATAGCTGGAATCGTTGCTTGCTCGCGTACTGGAGGGCGATGATCCCGACCGGAGTGACCGCGGCGATGGTTGTACCAATCCTGCGACGTGCGAAGGATGTGGTCGAGATGCTTCTCACTGACCACGCAAAAGGCGTTGAGCACCTCATGTTTGAGCGTCTGAATCACCCGCTCTACAAACGCTTGGAGGTTGGGTGATCGGGCTGGCGTCTTCTTGATCCGGCAGCCAGTCGAACGGAAAACTTCGTCGAAAGAGTCGATGTATTTCGAGTCTTGGTCTCGCTGCAGTATCTCACACGACAGTCCCTCGTCTTGAAGGAACATGTCGAAGTTGCGGGCTTGCTGCGTCGTCCACTGTCCAGTCGGATTCGCCGTGCATGGCGATATCCAAATGCGCCGCGTCTCCACGTGGATGAAGACCAGAAAGTAAAGATCGACCATCCCTTTGACCGTCCACTTTCTTTTAGACGCAAAGTCACACTGCCACATCGTGGCGGCATGGCGTTTGAGAAAGTCCGACCACGTGTCGGGATGATCGCTTGGATCGGGACCAAGACCAGCTTCGACCAGGATGTTCTTCACCGTTTGACGCGAGATTCGATGGCCAAGCCGTCGCATCGCCTGGACGATTTTGGTGTAGCCCCAGCCGGTCTCTTTTCGGATCCGAATGATCGTCTCAGCGATGCTTTCATCGATCCGTGGCCGCCCAGGCTTGCTCTCGGTTTTCGACTTCGGCCGTTTCGTTGGACCGTCTTCCATCGTCCGGATCCACCGGCGGAAGGTTGAGTAGCTGACGATCGAAATCAGTTCTTTGATCCGCGGGCCAAGCTTCTTGCCGTGGCGAACCAGCCGGCGTCGCTCCTGATTGTTCAGCGTGATCCGATCGGGTAACTTACTCCGAAGGATTGCATTCTCCGCTTTCAAATACGTCACTTGTTGGGCGAGTTCCTGCCGGGTGAGCGACGCGAGCAGCGTCAAAAGTGGGTGAACGATCGCGGCCATTGGAGTTGCCGATTCCCTTGCAAGTCCTGGAATAATCGGGGTGGCATCATTTTTTTACCCCGCTGAAACGAAGAGCCTACGGACCGATTCGCCAGTCGCAATGGCCGCAGGCTTTAACCGTGTCGGGCCGGTCATATTGCCGCTACCTCGATCAGAGTAACCGTCATAGATTGCCGATGTCTCCGGCTGCTTGGCGAGCATTCTCTCTCCCTGTTAACCGCTCGCGAACATGCGAGAAATGGCAGCGTTGGTTAACAGTAAAGCCACCAATAGATTTCGCATTCGCGGGGCCGGAGGACAGATCGAACGGGACGGCAATCGCATTACAATAGCCGGATTCAGCAAGAAAAGCCCTGCAAAATCCGGCGACTCTCTCCGGATTGGTTTTGTCCGGGGAGGGTACTGCTCTCACTCGCCCGCAGTCTAAATCATCGACGTGCCGACCTATCTCGATTGCCCAGTCGTCGCGGGACGAGGCTGGCCAATCGTCCGTTGAATCCTCCAAACTCGCCAGAATTGCGTTCGCGATGAAAATGCGTTCTTCGCAAGCAAGCTGCAATCTCTGTGTTAACCAGTTAACGCCCGTGGGCCTCCGGCCAAATCACGGGCGTTACTCGTTTCTTGCCCCGTTTTGTTAGGCTTTCGCGCGACTCGCCCCGCCGATCGCCGAATTGTGGTTCGCTACGGTTGCCTTCGGGTCCCGAAAGCAACAGGTACATTTCAATTCGCACCCCGACGCCCACTGGATCGTGACGACGCTGGCGAAGTTTCGCTTTGATCGCCTGCAACGTTCGGGTAAACCGCTTGCGACTGGTACGCCGCCAAAGGACAAACCTTTTGTTCTTCTTGGTCTTTCCACAGATGTGTGTGAAGCCGAGAAATTCAAACGTCTCGCACGCTCCCCGGCCTTCACGCTGACGACGTGCAGTCGCGTTGCGACCGAATTCGATCAAGCGAGTTTTGTCGGGATGCAGCTCGAGACCGAACTTTGCCAACCGCTCTTTCAACGCATCGAGGCAGGCGTGTGCTTCTGCTTCGTTCTCGAAACCGATCTCCGCCCCTTCGAGGAAGGCCGAAGCCGATGGCTAATCGTTCTTCGTAAGACTCTTTCATTCTCTATTCCAAGCCGGTTTATCCCGGCACTCTCAGGCTTCGTTTTCGGTTTTCCATGCGATAGAATCTTGGGAGTGAGGTTTCGTCTTCGTATTGCCTGAGAATCGCCGTGCCTAGACAGCCTCGTGTTCAATTTCCTGGCGCGATCTACCACATTGTCACTCGGGGTGATGGACGTCGCACGCTCTTCCATGATGATGGCCACTACGATCGCCTGACGCGTGGACTGAAGGAAGAGGTCACTCGGTCCGGATGGAAAGTGCTTTCTTATTGCTGGATGCCCAATCACATCCATTTGCTGCTGCAAACTCCTGAACCCAACTTGGCGCGAGGCATGCAACATTGGCTCTCTGGCTACGCCAATTGGTATGCGAAACGAAATCGGCGCGTCGGCCATTTGTTTCAGGGACGCTACAAATCTTTCCTGGTCGAGGATGCCGGGTACTTCTGGTCGCTCAGCCGGTACATTCATCTGAACCCTTGCAGTGGGTTGCGGCCTTTGGTGACGACACCTGATAGATGGATGCACAGCAGCTACCCAGGCTTCGCACGAAAGACCAGTCGCCTGGACTGGATCGCGTACGATGGTCTGCATACCTACTGGCAAGCCGCTCATGGCGGGAAGGACGCCGGCGCGGCCTACAGGCAGTACGTCAAAGCTGGAATGGAGCTTGATGAGAATCCGCTCTCTGGCGCACTTCGAGGCTGGGTGCTTGGCAGTGAGTCATTCTTAAAGCGAGCGATCGTGCTTGCCAGCGGAGAAGCAAGCCAAAAGCGACAGCGAACCGCGCGACGCATGAAGGCCGTTTCGATGGACGAGGTGATTGCGGAAACCGCGGCCTACTACGATGTTGAGGAACAGGACTATATTGGTTTTCGATGCACAGCGGCCGGGCGCGAGATAGCCGCGTATTTGTGTCGAAGGTGGACCGGCGAGCCGCTCAGCCGGATCTCCGAGCGGTTTGGCTTGTCCCATCCCGATAGTTCATCCAACCTGATCCGCCGAGCCAAGAAGCGAATGGACGAATCGAAAGACTACTTTCAAGCGATCGACGAAATCGAATTCAACCTTGGACTGAAAACCGAAAACCAAACCTGACTCCGGCGATAGCCTTCCTGGCCGCGGTTCGGCTTGTCCCATCCCGATAGTTCATCCAACCTGATCCGCCGAGCCAAGAAGCGAATGGACGAATCGAAAGACGACTTTCAAGCGATCGACGAAATCGAATTCAACCTCGGATTGAAAACCGAAAACCAAACCTGACCCCGGCGATAGCCTTCCTGGTCCCGATCCAACCTGATCCGCCGAGCCAAGAAGCGAATGGACGAATCGAAAGACGACTTTCAAGCGATCGACGAAATCGAATTCAACCTCGGATTGAAAACCGAAAACCAAACCTGACCCCGGCGATAGCCTTCCTGGTCCACGATGCGATTCCCGAAAAATGAGCGGGCAGAAAGGTTTCGGGATGACGGCAGAGACCGACTGACTCGATTCACGCAGGGATGCCTGCAGATTTATCCAGCAAGCGAGAAATTGAAGCATGCGTATCGCGCGACGGTGTTTGAGACCTACTGCAGTTCTTCGCCGCTCTTGCAACTCCATTCGGTTGCTCCAGCCTCGGCAGGTTGAAAGCGGACGAGCACATTCGGCTTAGGGCCTCGAAGATGCCGCTAATTCGGATCCATGTAGCACATAAGGACTGTGTCGATCGATCCGCGATGCTCTGGACGAGTCCTCACGTTCGTTGCCAAGCCGGATGGCAATGAAAATCGAAGCTGCGAAATCGAAGCTACCCCGGCGTCGCAAGACACGGTATGAGATTGATGAGCACGTGAACTCTGTCGCCTACACCGAGTCGGTGAGTAATCACCCAGGGGCAACCGGCCCGCTACGAGTTCGCTCGATTGCTTCGGCGTCGTCTTCGCCGGATTTCGAACCATGTCTACGGAAATTTGCCCACTGCAGCTTGCGGCACCCGCTGTCTTACTACTGAGATCGACACCCCCACCAACGTTCCTCGCCATGGTTTTCATGTTGGCCGGGCTCAAGATCATGAAGCGCGACGCAAGACCTGCAGGCTGATCTCCGCTCTCGCTAAAGCCGCATGCAAACAGCCACCAAGTGTCAACGCCCAAGTGAAATTCGACTTCAGTTTCCGGTACTCCTGACACTCAACCGGAGATTTAAATCGCTTGTGACATCGGTATCCGTGTTCATTGAGATGCTGTGCCATTTTCACGGAGGTGACCGATGAAGGGTAACGTGACTGACCTTGCATTCGCCGCGCTGCCGCTGATCTACCTCGCGACAGCTGCCACGGCACCGCTGCTACGGCGCGGCGCCGGCTGGCGTCTGACCAAAACCGGCAGTGCCCTTGCCCTTGCGGTTGCGATCACCCTGCCGTGGCTGGCTCGGCCGGTCTCCGGACTGTTTGCAGCGACACCGATGAACTTCACCGTTACCGTACTGGTGTCTTTCATTGGCCTCATCGTTGCGAGTTTCGCAGTCCACTACCTGGATGGCGACGCCGGCCAGTCCCGCTTTCAGCGCTGGCTACAGCTGACCCTCGCCTGCGTGGCGATTGTGGTAACCACCAACCATCTTGGCGTACTGATTGCGGCTTGGGCTGGCATCAGCCTGAGCCTGCACCAGCTGCTCATCTTCTACCCCGAGCGGAAGCGAGCTGTGCTCGCCGCGCACAAGAAGTTCCTCTTCGCGCGCACCGCAGAGGCCTGTCTCATCGGCGCCGCCATCCTGCTGTACCAGCAACACGGCACGCTGAACCTGAGCACCATTCTCAACGGCTACAGCGGCGAGACCGTCCGCCTGGGCCTCGGCGAGCAGCTCGCGGCGGTGCTCATCGCCATCGCCGCCATGGTGAAATGTGCCCAATTCCCCGTGCACGGCTGGCTGATTCAAGTGGTCGAAGCGCCCACGCCCGTATCGGCGCTGCTTCATGCTGGGGTGATCAACCTCGGTGGCTTCCTGCTGCTGGCCCTCGCCCCCTTGATGGTTCACGCCGAGCTGGCCAACTGGCTGCTACTTATCGTGGCCGGTCTGACCTGCATCGCTGCGGCCCTCATCACCATGACCCGGGTCAGCATCAAGGTGTTGCTCGCCTGGTCGACGGTCGCCCAAATGGGCTTGATGCTGGTGGAATGTGCCCTCGGGCAGTACGGCCTCGCCCTGCTGCACCTGGTGGCGCACTCCTGCTACAAGGCCTACGCCTTCCTCGCCTCCGGTGGTGAAGTTGAGAACTACTTGCGCAAGCAGCTCGCGCCGCCGACGAATCCCAGCGCCGCCACACTGCCGATCCTGTTCTTGGTCACGCTGGTCTTCCTGGGAGGGCTGATCTTCCTGGGCGTCCTCACGACCGACGCCAGCCTGTGGCTGCTGCTGGCCCTGTTCCCGATCATCATGCTCAGCGAGCGTTCCAGCCGCATCGCGGCGGCATCGCTTCCGCTGACGGGTGTGCTGGCGGCAACGCTGGTGCTCGGATACGCGTTGCAGAAGAAGATGTTCGCCGCTGCGGCTCCTGTCGAAGCCCTGCCCGGTCTTGCTGAGTCCATCTGGTGCGGCTGCCTTGCCACGGTTCTGATCGCGTCTTACTGGCTGCTGCGACAGCGCGGGCACAGTCGCGTCGCTCGACGCCTCTACCGGAACCTGTACGCCGGTTTTTACCTTGATGAATGGTCAACTCGTATCACGCTGGCGATCTGGCCCGCGAAGCTCCCGCAGCGAGCCGCCTTACGCAAGCCCACCGCGATGCTGGACCAGGAGGTGCTGTCATGAGTGCGACTGCCGAAAACATTGCCGGCGACAACCCGACGCGCCGGGCGGCCGAGGCTGCCGGCCGGCGTATCGCGCCGACTTGGCCCTTGGATCAGCTCATCGCGGTGAATGCGTGGTGGGAGATGCGCGATCGTCCCTTGCAGGAAGTTGCGGCGCGGGTAGCGGTCCTCGGACACGCCAACGGACACATGCCCCGCTCGTGGTTCCGGTCCCTCTACCCTGGCACCATCAACCGCGAAAGCCTCGAGGCTGCCGCCGCCGAAGCCGCCGCGGGCTTTAGCGTTGACGAGCTGGTCAACTGGCTCTCCGGTGAGGATCAAGCGATCCACTGGCGCAACTTTAGCGACCAAGTGGACAGCCTGCGCGATCTTGCCAGGAATGTCAGCTGGCACGATGAAATCATCTACCAGATCAGCCAATTCTGCGCGAGCTTCTATAGTGCTGGTACGCCCCTGCCGGCGGAGCCCGACCGCTGCCTTTACGAGGCGTGGCTGGACAATATCCGTCACGATCGCGGTATCGAGATCATGATGGGCGCGCGCGGACTGCACCGCGAGTTCGACGCCCTGCCCGATAACGTCGATGACCTGCTTGACCAGGCCGTCGTGGCCCTGGGGGTGCCGGCGCAAGCGATGGAGGACTACTTCCACGCGCTTCTCCTGGACGTGAACGGCTGGGCCTCGTGGGTCGCCTACGGTCGCTGGCAGTCTGCACTGGCCGGTGGCGATGACGACGCGATGCCGCAGCTGCTCGCCGCGCGTCTCGCCTGGGAACTAGCCTTGTGGCGGCATCAGCACGCGTGTGACGCCGAGGGCATCGAACCACTTGGGCGTCAGTGGCAGCAGCAGTTCGAGCGACTCCCCGAACTCATCGCCCGGTATCAGCAGCTTCAACAGCCGGCCTGGATCTGGCAACGTGCTGCCGAGCTCAGCTACCAACAGGCACTCCACACGCAGCTGCTGGAAGCGCCGGCGATAGCGGGCACCGCGAGTCGGCCAAGCCTTCAGGTAACTTTCTGTATCGACGTGCGTTCCGAGGTATTCCGCCGTGCCCTCGAGGCACAAGACCCGAGCATTCAGACCCTGGGCTTCGCGGGCTTCTTCGGCCTGCCCATTGCTTACGCACCGGCTGCGTCGAGCTATGTGCGGCCGCAGTTGCCCGGCCTGCTGAGCCCGGCCCTCACGGTCACGGAAACCCTTGCGGTTGAGCCCGAGTCCCATCGCGCAAGGACCTTCAATCGCAGCGCCCGCTGGTCGGCGATTTCCCGCGCTGCACCGGCAGCTTTCGGTTACGTGGAGTCCGTCGGCCTGGGCTACGCCTTCAAGCTGTTGCGTGAATCGGTGATCGGAGCCGATCCGCAGCACCCGGTGAACGCCGGCATCGGCGAATCCCGCCGCTACACCCTCCGCAACGACCAGGGCGAACTGGATGCGACAGCACAGGCAAAGCTGGCCGCGGGGATCCTCGCAGCGATGACGCTGACCAGGAATTTCGCACCCGTGGTGATTTTGGCCGGTCACGGTAGCAGTACCCGCAATAATCCGCATGCGGCGGGACTCGACTGCGGCGCCTGCTGCGGCCAGACCGGAGAACTGAATGCACGTGTCCTGGCACAGGTGCTCAACGATGAAGTCGTCCGCGGGTTTCTCGCCCGAGATCACAGCATCGCAATCCCCGACGACACACACTTTGTGGCGGCTCTGCACGACACCACCACCGACGACCTGCGCTGCCTCACGACGCTGCCCGACGGCAGTGACAGGATCCGCAGCTGGCTGCAAGCCGCGGGGAGCACAGCGCGGCGCGAGCGTGCCGAACAGCTCGGCGTCGCTCCCGACAGGGCTGACAAAGGAATTCGCCAGCGCAGCCGCGATTGGTCGCAGGTCCGGCCCGAATGGGGCCTGGCGGGCAATGCCTGCTTCATCGTCGCACCGCGAGCGCGAATCAAGTCCCTGAACCTCGCGGGGCGCAGCTTCCTGCACGACTACGACTGGCAGGCCGACAGCCGTAACGGCTACCCGATCCTGGAGCTGATCATGACGGCGCCGATGCTCGTCACGCACTGGATCAACATGCAGTACAACCTATCTGTGATCGACAACGAACGCTATGGGTCCGGTAACAAGGTGCTGCACAACGTGGTCGGCGGCAATCTCGGTGTCTTCGAGGGCAACGGCGGCGACCTGCGCATCGGCCTGCCGATGCAGTCGCTCCATAATGGCAATCGCTGGATGCACGAGACGCTGCGTCTCTCCGTCTACATTGACGCGCCAGCGGAAGCGATCGAAGCCATCGCCGAACGCCACCAGGTCGTACGCGAGTTGATCGACAACGACTGGCTGTACCTGTTCTGCATTGACGACGGACAGGGCGCCATCAAACGGCTGTACTCGGGCGAATGGCAGAACGCTAGCTAGCTTACTGCCGACCGAGCAGAGAGCTGTGGGGAGCTGTGGGGTCAGACTTTGTTTTTTGTTTTCGGGTCCGCAAACAAACCCATCGGGGACTAAATCCAACGGGGACACCAAAATCAAACGGGGACACGGCACTTGCACTTTGCAATTCTCCGGTTCATCGGCCGAATCCTACGAGGTTTCGGCATTCACGCATCCCTATCATGCTGGTTACGGCGGACCGGAAATTGAACAACACAATCCAAGCGTCCAGGCCGTCAGGCTCGCCGAAGACGGACTCTCCGCCACGATCACCTTCGAGAAATTCACGCAAGGATTCGTGTACGCATGGGATTGGGTACGGCTGCGTTCTCGCGACAAGGACGAGTTGCTCCATCGAAACGCTCTTTTCACGGTCAACGAGATTCCCGCGGGATGACAGACTGATCGTTTGCCCTATGGGCCAACACCAACAATGACTTGGGATACCAGGATGCATTCAACAACACGATCCACATTGCCCTTGTACGCGCTAAGCGTTCTTTTTGCCGCTTTCATCTCGATTCCAGTGATTGCCCGGCCATCGAATGCCACCGAACATCCTGTTCCTGAAAGCCCCCTTTGGCTGACCTACCGTGGCGAGGCGGGCCCCGGAACCGGGAAGCACATCATCCTGATTGCAGCTGATCAAGAATACCGGAGCGAGTATGTGATGCCGATGCTGGCTCGGCTTCTGGCAAAGCATCATGGATTTCACTGCACGGTGCTGTTCAGTCTGAATCCTGAGAATGAAGTCGACCCAACACAGAAGATTCGCTGGGAAGATAAGACAATTACGCACAACATTCCCGGGCTCGAGTATTTGGACAAGTGTGATCTCGTCATTCTGTTCAGCCGGCTCATTTCTCTCTCGCCCGAGCAATTCAAGCACTTCTACAACTATCTGGATTCGGGGAAACCCATCATCGGAATTCGCACCGCCAATCACGGTTTCATTGGCTTCGATTACAAAAAGGATGGCAAGAAGATCGATTTCGGTGAAAGCGTCCTGGGCGGTTCATTCCGCAATCATCACGGTCGCTGGCAACAGGATTCGACTCGCGGCATCCTCGTCGAAGAGAATAAGGATCATCCTGTTTTGAAAGGGGTCAAAGACATATGGGGTACCTCGGATGTCTATCGCACCTATAAGGAGGGCGACGAGCTGCCGGAAGGATGCCTTCCACTGGTGGAGGGTCAGCCATTGGTGGGTCGCAAGTACGACGACGCAGTGAACGCCGAGCTAATACCGTTGCCTGTGGCCTGGGTAAAAACATGGACTGGTAATCTTGGGCATACGGCAAGAGTCTTCCATGTCACGATGGGGAGTGCGCAAGACTACAAAAATGAAGGACTTCGCCGCTTGACCATCAATGCAGCATACTGGTGCCTGCATCAAGAGGATGACATTGATGCGCGGTCCTGCATGGATATTGTCGGCCAGTACAATCCGCCTGACAGCGGGTTTGCCTACGAGCGGCTCAACATCGTGCCGCGGCCGCCCCGATTCTTCCAGTGACCGATTGTGGGCAGTCTGTAAGCGCCGTGCACCATCGCGGTCGCCGTAGCGCGGTCGCCTGCAGCGCGGTCGCCTGCAGCGTCTGGCCAGGTTTTTCCTGAGCGAGCTTGGCGGCAGCCAGCTTCCACAGTTCGCGTGGGGTCAAAATATTGAAACGAGCATTTCGGCCGGCGAAATCCGAAGTTGCGTGGGTAGTAGATGGAACCCGATTCTCGGCTGACATTGAGTCCAGACAGAGCAGCACTGTCCAAAAAAAGGTGATCGAAAACGGCGGCACCGCGCAGCAGCAATCGCACCGATTGTTACTGATCGGTGTTTTGACGGAGCAAGAGCTTGCCGAGTTCAAGCAGCGCGTCGATAGGATCGAAGCAAACCACCAAGTCGCTCCGTCGTTTCGATCTCAGCATCCAAGTCTGGTGGACGATCCATGGGCACGATCAGCTCGTTGCCCAAACCCTGGTGGTTTCTTTCAGCGTGATAATGTTCGAGGAAAGATCGAACAGCTTTGCGCGTCGCGGTCTCGCCAAAGAGAATCAGTTTGTGAAGGCACTCTGATTTCAACGATCTGAAAAATCGCTCCAGGTGTGCATTCAAGTTCGGGCTTCGCGGTGACAATCTTACTGGCTTCACGCCCTCGCGTCGTAGGCAAGCACGAAACGACTTACTGAACGTTGCATCACGGTCCATGATCAAGTACTTCTTGTATTTGAGAATGCCGTCCTCGTGGTGGGTCAGCTCAAGTGAAATCGTCGGAATCCATGCTTCGTTCGGATTGATGGTGCAGCCCGCGAGGTGGACGCGGCGCGTTTTGAGCTCCATCACAAAGAGCAAATAGAACGTTGTCAGGCCACCCTTGGTCCAAACTTCCACAGTGGTGAAGTCGATGGATGCCATCACGTCCCCGTGCGCCTTCAGGAATGTTTCCCAGGACCCTGTGCGCCGACGTGTCGAGCAGGTTCAATGCCGTGGGATTTGAGGACATCGCCAATGGTGGAGTCGCAGATGTGGTAGCCTACGTTCGACAGCGCACCGCGAATACGGTCGTAACCCCACGTCGGATTCTCTTTCGCGAACCTCACGGTCAAGTCAACGATCACTTGTCGGGTTCTTGGCCGACCAGATTTCTTCTTTTTGCGGTCGGAGTAGTCCCACTTGTTGGCGACCAGTTGACGGTGCCACCGCAGGATCGTGTCCGGCGTGAACAGGGTTCCAACCTGCTCGAGTTGCTTGCGTCCGAGTTGCTTGCGTCCGAGGAGCTTGCCTTTGACTGCCAAGCGACGTCGCTGCTCATCGGTTAGCAAGATTCGTTTCTTACCGAACTTCTCTTTGAGAACGGCGTTCTCGGTGCGAAGGTACTCAACGACATCTTGTAGGACAGAGCGGGGACAGGCAAGAATGACTTGCAAGCAATGCCCGGGTCAGAAACCTTGCCTAGTATCTGTCCCTTTTTGTTTTCGCCTCGGAAACGATGTGCAGTTGCAACGCAGTAACATCGTGACACACTCAAGCTTTCTCGACGACACGACAGGCAACGACATTGCGTCACCATAATCATCAGGGAATCAGACTATGAAACAATCGATCATCTCGGTCGCCTGGATGGTTTCGATCCTGTTTTCCCGCGAAGCGACCGCGCAAGACTTCGCAACATCGATCATCAAGCCCAATTTGGTCTTTCAAGAAGTCGATGGCATCGTTGCGGTGGAAGCCGAGCACTTTGCGTCCCAGGACAAGACCGACGTTCGTGCTTGGTACCGCGTCGAAGAAGATCGGGTGCCGGAAATCAAGCCGGATCCCGATGGGCCGCACTTACTGGGTTCCAGTGGCGCGTGCTACGTTGAAGCACTTCCCGACTCGCGCGCACGCATGACGACAAGATCGTTAATGGCGAGAGCTACTTTTCTAAGCCGGGCCAAGCCGGGGTGCTGACCTACAACGTCCACATCCATCATCCAGGCCGTTACTACGTGCGGGTTCGTCACTTGTCGACCGGTTCGGAAGACAACGGGCTGCACGTGGGGCTCGATGGCCAGTGGCCTGAATCGGGACAACGTTGGCAATCGACACAGAAACGAAAATGGGCTTGGGAAAGCCGCCAGCGAACCGACGAAGTCCACACTGGGATTCGTTTCAAGCTCTATCTCGACATCGATCAACCGGGCCCCCATCGCATCCAATTTTCGGTCCGAGAAGACGGGTTTGAGTTCGACAAATTCGTTCTCGCTTCGAACCGTGACTACATTCCCGATGGGTTTGGCCCCATACCGGTCGTCAAGGGCGGAAAGGCCCCTGAAACCAAAACTCTATCGAGCGACTACAGCGAAGCTCCGATTCCTCCCGCTGAATCCAAGGTCCAAGATGCGGCAAAGGTTGGATACAAGTTCCGGGCCGACCAGTCGCCGCAAACCGCTCGAGCGATGACCCAACCGATCGCAAATCCTGACCTTGTGTTTCAGGAAGTCGATGGCATCGTCGCGGTCGAGGCCGAGCATTTCCTTCAACAAGAAAAGGACGATATCCGAGCTTGGTTTCGAGTCGAAGAAGATCAAATCCACGAAATCAAACCCGACTTGGATACACCGCACCTTCACGATGCGAGCGGTGCGTCTTATCTCGAAGCACTTCCCGATTCACGTTGGTCGCACGGACAAACGCTCGTCTACGGAGAGAACTTCTTTGATGAACCGGGGCTGGCCGGTGTCTTGACCTACAAAGTCCATTTTAGCCAGCCGGGCCGTTACTACGTTTGGGTTCGCCATTATTCAACTAATTCAGAAGACAATGGTCTGCATGTCGGTCTCAATGGTCAGTGGCCTGAGTCCGGCCAACGTTGGCAAACGATCATCAAACGACGCTGGGCTTGGGAGAGTCGCCAGCGAACCGAAGAGGCGCACGACGGCGTTCCGTTCTCGCTCTATCTGGACATTCCCTCCGCCGGCGAACACCAAATCCATTTTTCGATTCGAGAAGACGGTCTTGAATTTGACAAGTTCATACTCGCTCGCGATCGCGACTATCGGCCCGATGGACTTGGCCCGACTTCGGCCATCAACCAGGGAACCGCCCCGCCACCGAAAATGCTTTCCGCGAACTACGTGCAAGAAGACATGCCCGACGCCGCACCGGCTCCACTTGTCGCCCTGCCCAATGCGTCGGTGCGATTGCCGGCACCGGAGTTCAACATCGAGGGGAGTGATTTCTATGTGGATCAAAGAACTTGGCTGGCAATCAACCCCAACCGGCATAAGACCGCGACGGCATCCGCGAAGATTTCGGCCGCCGATGGAACGTATACCGTCATTTTTCACGCGGTCGGCGAAAACGACGGCGAAAGCAAATTTGACATCAAGATCGGCGACCAAACTCTTGGTTCGTTCACATGCCCGATGAGCCTGGACACGTTTGAGCTTGGAAGTAGGTTCACCAAAGCGTTTCCGAACGTCGTCATCAAGCAAGGCGAATCCATCCGAGTAACCGCAACCATTGGGTCGGCCGACGGTAGCGAATTTAGTCGCGGACGTTGGATGGGCGTCACGTTCCTTCCCGACACGGCAAGCATCGAACAGCTCGATTCGGCGCGGCGAAGTTTTCCTGACCTGGCAGCTTCGGACAACGCCAAACCGAAAAGATAAACGATCTCGCCTGTGAAAGGTCCAGATTAGGTGCGTCCGACCGCTGGTCGTCTGGCGATCGTCGCCGACGGGAACTCGCCCGACCCGGATGACATCGGCGCGACGGCGGTGGTCTTTGGTTTGCTGCACACATCGGGTCCGAATGATCGGTTGGTACTCAATGACTGCTTGTTGTTGTCGATTGATCCAACTGGCAAGAATGATCAACATCAACTGACACGGTTGCAGAATGCATTTCATTGGCGTCTCGGTGGTTCGGAAAATCCGAGACGATCGGCTGCCCGAAAAGCCAGCGCGATCGAGCAGCCGCCAGAACGATTGCACGGAAGAATGTGCTCAGTGACGCTCTGACCAGAAAGGTTCTCATACTGCCACTCCGGAAAGTTCTTTTTGTATTCCTTCTCATCCGGGCCAACGTCCGGATTTCCCGCTGCAACCCAGCGACGTCGGCAGCGCTCGATCGCCGCCGGGCTGGCTTGATGTGGAATGTGCACGGCGTAGTGCGAAACCATCAGGAAGAACGGTCGCTTTCCGGCATGTTCTTTTATGAACTCAACGGAGCGCCGCGTCAGGTCGACGATTCGCTTTGGATTATCGTCCGGAATTGGAATCTTTCGCGTTGACGTCGATGTACGAGCCATGACCATTCCCGTTTGGTCCGTTGTCAAATTCGTCCGAGACGTCGTACCCGGCGTGGTCCATCCGACGGTTACCCATTCCCTTGCCGAAATGAGCCGTCACATAGTTTTTGCCGGCGGCTTTGAGAACGGCGGCCATCGAGACTTCGTCGTCCCAACCGTCGCGGTCGTTGTTTCTTGGACAGCACATCGAAAACGTTCCGATACTGCAACCTGGCTGACGTCATGCCAAACTGAATGCTGATGCGCGACCCGGTGCACGTCGGGGTTGGCGAGTAGCCGCTCGTGAACCGCATTCCCTGTTTGGCGAGTCGCTCAAGTGCCGGGGTCTGATAGAAATCGCTCGCCGAAAGCGGTTCCTCATCCATCATGCGAACCGAAGTGTCCGCCCAGCCAAGGTCGTCTACATAAAAGATCACGAAATTGGGTGGCGATTCGGCGGCTCCCGCGCTGGGAGCGAGACACAAACACAACAGCACGGCGATCGCGCAGTGCATGTAACAACGAAACATGATCATAAACTTCCATGGATGGACGGTGATGATGTGAGACTGCCTTCATTCTTGCTCGAACTCCGCAATCATTTCGAGGATTCCAACGCAGGCATCTTCTTTCGGAGACATCGCCGTCGAGATAACTGAATATCTCCAGCTTTCCGATGACTTTGGTCGGCCGAGTCAGCTTCTCGCCTTTGTATCCCTCGGCTTTGGCCCACAGGAAAATCGACTCTTTGGCATCGACAAATCCGAGCTTACCGCCCTTGGCAGGAATCGCTGGGGAAGGCCCGCCGCGGTACGGGATGAGCTGATCATCGGTCCCCGAGATATTCATCAAGCGTTTGCCGATCAGTGGTGTGGCCACGGCCTGATAATTGTTGTCATCGCCTTTGGCCTTGAAGTTCCGCCCGTCGTGTTGGAACACGTTAAGTAGGCTGACGCCGGTCACGTAACTGCGAATGTTCGGCAATCGACATTCGATGGCCAGTTGATTCACCAGCGCCGAGCCATTCGAATTTCCCATGATGATGAAGTTGTCTGTCTGGACGTTGTCGTACGCGGAGAGTTTTGTGACGATCGCTTCGATAAAACTGCGATCGTCGGCCTTTGACGCTCAGACACGATGTTCCAGCTCTTCAGATAACCGTCTGGAAACACCATGACATAGCTGGCCGCTAACGTCGCGTGTCGCTTCAGGAAGCCCTTCATTGCGCCCTCGGCATTTCCGCCGTTGCCGTGGAGGAAGAGGAAGACGGGTAACTTCTGATTGTGAGAGTTCTCCGGCACGCTGACGTAATACGGTCGCTGAACACTCCTGCTCCTGCGACCAAGACTGCATCTCGAAATACTCGCCAGAGGACAACTCCTCACTCATGGCAGCGCAGGGAACACCAACGGTCCATGCAGTGGTGAGCAGGAAAAGCAGAGGCGCGTAGGTTGGATTGCTGAAATGCATGGCTGCTTTCCTATCGCATACGGTCGTTATCTTCTCGTTCCAGATGCTGATTTACGGAGGCCATCGATTGCGGGGCATCGAAAGCGTATCGGCTGTCGTGCGGGTATGTCGAGGCGTTTGGCTGTCCGTTCTTTGCAGGCTGTACTTCAGAACGAATCACGCGATTGCCCTCCGACCACGGTTCAATCACCACTCGCGGCTGCAGTCGGTGACGCGGATCGATTTGGTGATTTCGCTGCCGCCTTACGTTCGTAGTCCTTGATGGCCTGGAGGGCGTCGACGACCGCTTTGTTGCGGGCCTGAAACTCGGGATCGTTGTTCAGGGATTTGCGGATGGCGTTGCGCTTTTCGACGGCGGCGTCCACGCTTTGGAAGGCTTCGGGGTAGCGGGCTTCGAGCTCGGCTTGTCGACGGGCCGTTTCGGCGACGAGCGCAGCGAGTTGCTTGTCACCGGCGGCTTCGAGTTGGGCGCGGACCTGGCCGAGTTCCGACGGGAACCGGTTTCTGTTGACCCCATCCTCTTTGAGACGAGCAAGTTCGGGCTTTGTGGAGAGGACGTAATCGTCTTCCGCGCGACTCGCTTTGTGGACCTCGAGTTTCCATGATCTTGAAGTCGGGGTCGGTGTCCTTGATGTGCTGTTTCTTCTTTGCGATGAGTTTGCCGAGTTGCTTGTGGGTGATGAAGGCTTCCGCGTAGTCCGCGTGCAGAGCGGCTTCGAGCTTTTCATGTTTGGCCACGAGGTCACGGTAGGCCTGGTCCTCCAGAGTGAGGCGGGATTTGAGGTTCATGTACTCGAGTTTGTAGCGCTCCGCCGGGTCGCGCCTGACGGGGTCGCGGTTGGCCTGGGCCATCGCGAGTTTTTTGCGAGTCTCGGTCCAGTCATCTCGCTGGCCAGTGGCCTTCCAGACGCGGACGTTGTCGATCGAGGCACCGGGGAGATCGAACTGGAAGGCGAAGTACTGGCGAGTGCGGTCAATGATGGGGTGTTTGCCGAGGACAAATTCGTTGTCGCTCAGGTGCGCGAACGATTTCGTCGTCCCAGTATTCGACCGTCATGGTTTGCCACTGATCGGGACGAGGTTTGCGGATGCATTCGCCAAGCTGGGCGGGCACAAGTCCTGCATCGCGATCGACGGGCGTGTTGACCTGGAAGTGATCGGCGTGGATCTGGGTGACGCTGTTGTAGTGTCCGCCGCTGCCAGTCACGAGACGCAGGTCGGTCGTTTGGCCAGAAAGCTTGAAGTCGAACTGGATGATCGTGTTGTGGAAGGAGGGGTCTTTGAGGAAGACTCGTTTGGTTTCCGTCGGATCGACATCCGTCCGCAACAGCGCGCCGTCACGCAGGGCGAATTCGGCCTTGAAGAACCAGCGGTCGCTGACGGTGGCGGGGTCGAAGTCGTCCGAGAAGAGGAGTTCGCCGGGGGTACACATCAAGGCGTTGGGTGGTGCTGGGCGGCTCGGCAGTGGCTGTCGCCGAGATCACAGAGATACAGAGCAGAGAGAGGATGAGACGAGATGTCATGGTGTTGGTTCGCATCTTTGGTTCAGAATGTCACGTTCTGCAAGTGCTTTGCAGGAGTTGTCTTAGCCACGGATGACACTGATTTTCGCGGATGAAGAGCGTCGGTTCTACTTGCATCATCCGTGACGATCCGTGCCGATCCGTGGCGAAAGTCACGCAGGCTCGTCAGGTCCCGTTTGGATACTTGAACGTGAGATTTTCAATGATGCCGGAGAAGTGGTTCGGCGTGTTGTAATTCCCGACGGGTTGGATCAGATCAGCACCGATCTGAATGGAGTCGCCGGGTTCGTGCTGGATGATGCCTGCTTGTTCCTTCCCGACGAGCTTGTTGTTCACTTTAAGAAACATCTCGCCATTGGGATTCCAGTTCGCTTCGAAGTGGGTCGGACCAGTGATCGCGGCAGAGGAACGGACCACCGTGCGTTTTTTGTTGGCACAGGTGGCAAAGCACAGATGCCCTTCATCGAGGTAGACGCTGTAGCCGGCTTGATTGTCGCCGTGAGCCAGGATGACTCCGGAGGGAGAACTGGAGCGAATGGTGCCCTTGATCTGGAGTGAGCGGCCTCCAGCCACTTTCGGTGCTCGAAACGCTGGGAGGTCGAGCCATGATTTTCCATCCAACTGAAGCGACGCGGTGTCGCCTTTGACACCATGGTTCACAAAACGAAGGAGTTGGTTACTGGCAAGGATCGCGATCGTCGGTCCGGGGGCAGTGAGTGGAGCATTCTTATCGAATGCAAATCCGAGGTTGTCGGCCCACGCGGAGATCTGGTCGGCCATCGCGGCGGCACGTTCTGGTTGTTCGGAGAGCAGATTGGTCGTCTCACCTTCATCGGCGTCCAGATCGTAAAGCTGGGCTTCGCTACCATCGGGATTGACCAGGAATTTCCAGCGGCCGTCGCGCATCGCGAAGGTGGGACTCTGGTGCTCCGGTTTGCCGCCCTTGAGAATCGCGTGAGGATGGCCGTATTGCCAGAACACGGGTTCGGAGCGAGGGGATGGATTGCCGAGGAGAACGTCACCACGGTCCAGACCGTCGAGGTCGTCTTCAACTGGAACTCCCGCAAACCGACAGATGGTTGGGGAAACATCAATCGCGCTCATCACGCTGGTGGTGTCTTCGCTGCCGGCTGGAATCCTTCCCGTCCAGCGAGCGATGAAGGGCATGCGGATGCCGCCTTCGAAGAGTGACCATTTCCGACCCCGATACGGACCGGTGAAGCCCGCCGGTGGCCCTGTCTCGTATTTCTTCGGCCAGTCGGTCGGTCCGTTGTCGCTGGTGAAAAGGATCAGCGTCTTCTTTCCGAGATTCAGTTCATCAATCGTCGCGATGACTCGCCCGATTTGTTTGTCCATCTCTTCGAGCACAGCGAAGAAATCGCGAACAAAAGGATCGTCGGAAACAGATTTGAATTTGTCGGCACTGCCGGGAAGCGGCACGTGCGCGTCGTGAACGTCGTTCGGAAACAGCCGCACGTAGAACGGGCTGTCGCGGTGGCGCCGGATGAAATCGATCGTGCGATCCGTCTGGATCTGCATCCTCTCCCAGCGCTCGCAGGGAATGATCTTTCCGTGGCCGAGGGCACGCGCACGTTCGATGGCCTTTGGGTTGTTTTCGATAATGCGGTCGCCAAGACCTTCGAATGAAACCAGGGATTCGTCGAATCCATACGCCTGAGGCAGAGGTGCGTCGTCGACATCACGACCGCCTCCCATGTGCCATTTGCCGAAATGAGCGGTCGCGTAACCAGCAGCTTTCAGCTTCTTCGCCGTCGTCGGGGCGGACGGGTCGAGGTAGTCAGCCATGCCGCGATTCGCGTTGCCAGCCCGAGTGTTGAGGTACGAATGGATTTTCCAACGCCCCTGATATTGACCGGTCGTGAGGGCGACTCGTGAGGCGGAACAGATCGGCGAGTTGACGTAGAAGTTGGTCAACTTGATGCCTTCAGCAGCGAGCTTGTCGATGTGTGGCGTCTTGATGAGCGGATTACCAAAGCAACTCGGATCCGCGAATCCCATGTCATCAATGAAGATGACCACGATGTTCGGCCTTTCGCTGTCTGGACCTTCCGCGGAAGCCGATTCGAGGCTCACCGAAAGAACGATCAGAGTGAGGATGACCAGGGGGTATCGTTTCATAGCGACAAGGCCTTTCTTTCTGTGACGGGGCTCTAGGGGATTCGCCAGCAGCGAGAGGATGTAAGCATGCAATCTGTTCTGAATGGTTGTGATCGCAAGGAAGTACTGATCTGATGCCATGCTCGGCCCGCAGTAAGTGCCTGTTTCGCCGAAGGTCGGTACCTAGATACCACTGCCGGGCACGAGGTAACGCGCTACATCCGTCATTCTACTCAGCAACGAGCCGATATTTTGGAAAGCTTGCGTGCTCGGCAGGCCGAGTTCTCCAGCAGACCGGGGACAGCAAGAATGACTTGCAAGCAATGCCCGGGTTCAGAAACTTTTCCTCGTGCAGCGTCAGCATTGACTTTAGGGGTTGATGGCGAAAAGGGGTCAGACACCCAAAACCGGAACGGCCCGAAGGGTGCTTCGCATTCTTGGTGTCGGACCCCTTTTCACCGACTGAACAAACAAAGGCTGTGGGCGATGCAACCAGCTTACTGCCTGACGAGCGTCTCCAAAATCTGAAGGAATCGCTCTGGAGCTTCGACGGGCGGTTCGTGCCCACAGTCTTTGATAATGTCGAGGGTAGCACCAGGAATGAGCTTTTCGATCACACGCCCGCAGTTATCAAGTGGAAGCAGTTTGTCTTTGTCGCCCCAGATAAGATGGGTTTTCGTGGTCAATGCACTGAAGCGATGTGTGAAGTCCTTCACTGCTTGAGGCGATGTCATTCGCATCATCGCCGCATATGCAGCCTCTTTGCCACCTGGAGAATTGATGATGCGCTGCATATTGTCGAGCACATCGTCCTCGTCGAACGACCTTGAGTACCAGACGTCATGGACTAGGAAGTTTCGCAAGCTCTTACGAGTGCCTGCCAGCGACTGAAACAAGAGGGAACCGACGACTGGCAATTGCAAGAGTCGACCGAGCAATGGTGGCGATTGCGCGATGCCTACGCTGTCAATCAAGATCAATCTGTCGACGCATTGAGGATGAGCTACTGCGAACTCCGTAGCTGCAACTCCCCCCATCGAATGAGCGATTAGAATGAACTTGTCCCAGCCGATAGCGTCGACAAATGCCTTTAACTGTTCGCCATACCAACGCGGATCGTAGGGGACGTTCTTCGGTGACGGCTTATCCGAGTCACCGAATCCGATGAGGTCTACCGCGCAATAATGGGCCATTTCGCCGAGTCCGGCCCAGCATTTTCGGTACAGTTTGTGACTTCCAATCCAACCATGCAGTAGAAGGACGCGAGGTTTGGTTGCCTGCTTACCATTTGCAAACTTGTTGCCGCCTTCGGCATAGCAAACTCGATATTCGCCAGTCTGTATGAATTGGACAACTGGAGAATTCGACACGCTCGAAGAATGATCCATTGCCCTGCCGATCAACTCACAAGGAGGACTGCCACACTCAGGTTCCAAGAACGAAAATAGCCAGCGGAAGCAACGTCATTTCAAGATACTCGCCGCTTTTTCCTCAAACTCTGCAACAGCATTCGGATCTCTCAGATTGTGCTTGCTACACATGATTGAGTGCCCCTTTACTTTGATGTTCCTAGCGTCACAGTTGTCTTTCATTCGATCACTAGAATTGGACGGGATCTTTTCATCTTGAGTGCCGTGGATCAAGTGAACCGGACGATTCGCCGTTATCGAAAACTCGTGTGTGGGAAGTTCATATCGGAATAATGCAGGCGGTACAACCATGTTCCGGGGATACCGCACCACAGATGATGCATGCAATTGACCTGCAAAGAAGTGCCCTGGCTCCGTGAATCCGCCTGACTGGCATCGCCGCATTTCCGACAGAAACCGTCAAGGGTTGACTCGCCGGACACAAAATCGTCGCTAGCCATTCGGTTTGAATCACCGTCGAGCGCGACGCCATACTTGGTAACATTGCAGTGACCCACGCCCCTGTAAAATGCGGATACTGAGTTCAACGTTTCCGACTTTCTGGGAAAGCTGATGACGCCTCTCCAAAGCCTACTTCATGATTCGGTTCGCAGTCACCCGCAGAAGACGGCCATTCGTTTTGGCAATGAATGTTACACTTACCAGCAACTAGACCTCTTCGTGCGACGCGTCGCTGGGGGACTGCACGACGCGGGAGCAATGCCGGGGGACCGCGTTGCATGGCTGTTGCCAAATTGTGTCGAGGCTGTCGCAGTGACACTTGCCTGCTATCAGCTCGGAGCAGTCGCAGTGCCGATGAACTATCGCTACGTTGATCGCGAAGCGCTGGATGTCATTCACCGGGTCGATGCAAAGTTCCTTGTGTTCCATCAATCGAAGATGGAGCTTGTCGAAACATTGCTCGAAGCCAGGCCTTCCCTAGCATCTTACGTGGTGACACCCGACGCCAAGTTTGTATCGAAATCAGGCATTGTCTCGTTTCAGTCGTTACTTGCTGAGGATCCGCTTGGCACGACCAAGCAGACAGCAGAGTCAGACCCCGCCTTGATTCTCTTCACGTCAGGAAGCACGGGGCATCCCAAAGGGGTCGTGCATTCGCAGAAGGGGGCCTTTGCGGCAATCGACATATCGCGACAGCTATTTGACTTCCAAGCCGAAGACGTCGTCGTGGTGGGCAAGCCAATCAGTCACGCCGGAGGATTGCAGACGCAGTTGATGCCGTCCCTTCATGTCGGGGCGAGCGTGGTGCTTGCGATGAAGCCATCGGCGGCGGCGGCAGTGCGATTGATCAATGAATACTCGGCGACGCAGTATGGAATGCTGGCGAGTGATTTGCTTGACTTCATCGAGTATCTCGAGGCCAATCCAACACCGCTGCCAACCTTGAAAAACAGCATCGGGTCAGGTGATAGTGTGCCGACGGACCTACATCACCGGTTCCGTGATCTCTTCGGTTGGGAAGTCATGGAGGGGGCGGGGATGACCGAAATCGGCTGCTACTATGCGGCGAATCCACGCTATGGCCAGCGTAAGTGGGGCTCGCTCGGATTGCCGACGGCTGACACCACGTTACGAATCGTCGACGACCAGGGCCAGGATTGTTCGCCCGGCAAGACCGGCGAGATTCTGATCCAGTCACCGTCCGCGACGATTGGGTACTGGAACGACGAACGAGCGACCGAGGAACTTTTTCGCGGCGGTTGGTTGCACAGCGGCGATCTGGCTCGATTCGACGAAGATGGTTTCGTCTGGTTCGTGGGACGAAGCAAGCTCATGATCGTCCGACGCGGCTCCAATATTGCACCAGCCGAAGTCGAGACCATCATCGATGAGCATCCCGCAGTACACGCCTCTGTGGTGGTGGGGTTGCGGGACGCAAGAGATGGCCAGGTGCCAGTCGCTTGCGTTGCGCTGCTCGAGGGACAGGATGCGTCGATCGAGGAATCGATTCGTCGCTATGTCTCAGCACACTTGGCCGGCTACAAGAACCCCGAGCGGTATCTTTTTCTGGATCAGATCCCACGAACCAGCAACGGCAAGTTCGACCGACATGGACTTCAAGAATTGGTCGATGCAACGTTTCTAGGCGGGTGATCGCGATTCTTCATCCACCTGATCCGAGGGTCTCTCGTCGGACTCGTGGGGGCGACCTCGGCATGTTACGAAAGGCGGCTTGCGCGGCGAGATCGTTTCGCCCCGACGCTCGACAATTCCTTCAAATTGCGGCCGGGGTGTCCATGGCGGCTGCAAGCCGGGCGTTACCCCGATACACTTTCACTCGAAGAAGAGCGATATGGGCGTAGAACGAGGGTTCCGTTATTTGCCTAGGCTCTTGCCTTCCCGAGGTCATTCGGGCCCAATTAGCGGTCGTTGTGAAACGCGTATCGGCCGTGTGATCGTCATCGTGTGACCCGCACTCACGATCTCGGATGATCCGTAACCGGCGAATCGTTCCCAAAGACCCTGTTGTTTCCCTTACTGATGTATTTCTGACACGAAGACTGGAGTTTCCTTGCACCATGAAGAATCCAAATTGTCATCTCATAAAGATGATGCTGCTTACCGCTGCGATCGTCGGCAGCCTATCTGACGCCGCTTTTGCGCAGCAAAAGAAGCCAAACATTCTCGTCATCTTTGGTGACGATATCGGCATGTGGAATGTCGGCGCTTACACGCATGGCATGATGGGCCGTACTCCCAACATTGACAGCATCGCCAAGCAGGGCGTGCTGTTCACCGACCACTACGCCCAACCGAGTTGCACCGCCGGCCGCGCAGCCTTTATCACTGGACAGATGCCGATTCGCACCGGCATGACGACCATTGGGATTCCAGGTTCAACGCGGGGAATCCAAAAAGAAGATCCGACGCTTGCGGAGGTACTCAAGTCACAAGGCTATGCAACGGGGCAGTTCGGCAAGAACCATTTGGGTGACCGCAATGAGTTTCTGCCGACCGTGCATGGCTTCGATGAATGGTTCGGCAACCTTTACCATTTGAACGCGGAAGAGGAACCCGAGGAGCTCGACTACCCCGGACAGAAGAATCCCGACTACAAGAAGAAATATGGACCGCGAGGCGTGTTACACGCGTGGGCCACGGACACGGACGACCCCACGACCGATCCCACGTTTGGCCGCGTCGGCAAACAACGGATCGAGAACACCGGCCCGCTGACCCGCAAGCGGATGGAAACGTTTGATAATGAGGTTCTGCAGCATACGCTGTCGTGGTTGGACAAGAACGGAAAGGGCGATCAACCTTTCTTCTGCTGGTTCAATACGACGGCGATCCACATCTGGTCTCATCCCCAGAACAAATATGTCCAGCAGGCAGTCGATGAAGGGCGGGCCGAAGAGGACGTGGTGCGGGCGAAGATGCTGGAGCATGATGATCAGGTCGGCGAGCTCCTTAAGAAACTCAAGGACTTGGGCGTCGACGACAACACCATCGTGATCTACACCACCGACAACGGAAATGAATTGATGATGTGGCCGGACGGAGGTTATGCGCCATTCCGCGGCGAGAAAGGCACGACCTGGGAAGGTGGTGTTCGCGTTCCGTTGCTGATGAAATGGCCGGGTCAGATTGCACCTGGTACCGCGCTCAACGGTGTCCAAAGCCACGAGGACCTGTTCGTCAGTCTCGCCGCTGCCGCGGGAATGCCGGACCTCAAATCTGAATTGCTCTCGGGCAAAAAGATCGGCGACATGACCTACAAAGTCCACCTCGACGGATTCAACAACATCGATTACTGGTCTGGTAAATCCGAAAAATCGGCCCGGCGGGCGAATTTCTACTACGACGAAACCGACTTGATGGCTATCCGCGTGGATGCCTGGAAAATGCATATCGGTGTCAAGCCAGAAGGCAGTTGGTGGGATGAGAAGTACTACCCAAGCGTGCCTTACCTCTTCAATCTGTTGATGGATCCCATGGAAAAGATGGATCCGCAAAGCCACGAGTGGGGCTACGCGGGGCGGAAGTTCTTCGCGCAAAAAATGTGGGCTCCCACCGCTGCTGGCCCGTTCCTGGCAGATCATCTCAAGAGCTTGCAAGAATATCCACCTCGGCAAGGGGCGGATTCGCTCAGCATGAAGAAGGCAATTGAAGGGGCGATGAAGAAAATGGAAAATCCGAATGGCAGTAGTAACTAGCTACGTCGGCGAAAGCTGAATTCCAAACGATGGGTACCATTGCATCTCACCGAGGTGCAAGAGACAGAAAAGAGCCGAGGCGATGATCGCCTTCGGCTCTTTTCTTTTTCAACGATCCTCCTCTGTGAGGATCCAGTTTCCAATCCGGTTCGATGTCTCGCGACACAGGTAATCCGGTCATTGCCTATGCAGTGGGCGGTGACGTTGCGAAAAAGACCGCCCGCCATCTCGCGGGCGGTCTGATGACCTCCGTTCCCGTCCCGTTGGATTCTAGTTGGCATCGCGCCAAACGCGGCCAAAGGGCCAATTGACCCACCAGGACCAGCCATCGGGATCTGGGAAGTCGATGGAGTCTTGGAAACGCCACCAGATGATGAAGTCGTTATCGCCGTTACCCCGAAGTACGTCACCAGCCTTGTCATTGGTGTGAAAGTCCGGCAAGAGTTGTTCCAGGTCGGATTGCGTAAAGCGAATGCCGTTCGCGTCTGGTAGGGGCCAAGAGGTCAGTTGAAGATTCGACCCAATCAGAATGTCGATTCCTTGCCCGCCATACAACCTATCCGCGCCGTAGCCTCCTTCGATGACATCGTGACCATCTTGGCCATCGATGTAGTCGTCTCCGTAGCTGCCGTTAATGATGTCGTTGCCATCATCGGCGAAGATGTCGTCGTTTCCGTCGCCTCCATTGATCTCATCATCAAATCTGCTCCCAATGATGAAGTCGTCTCCGGGACCTCCCCAAATTCGCGAGGGCCCGGCAAGCAGGCAATGGATTTCGTCTTCGCCAAATCCGCCAAAAACACTGGTGTTGCCCGTTGACTGACATGCGCATGTATCGTTGCCACTGCCAAGCCAGACTTCGATCGGCAGATCCATCGGGTGAATGATCAGCTGATCATTTCCGCTTCGCAAATCGATCATGACGGCATCGATATTGCTGACCGGCGCTGAGAAAACAATTCCCTCCGGAGCGGTGTTTCCCTTTGCCACGGTGAAGGTGCCGTCTGCATTCTCAAATGCGCCCGACCGCACCTCCAAAAGTGTGGTAAACATTCGTCGTTGATATCTTCGACCAGCAATGATGATTGTTCGCGTGAACCATCCATTAGCGAGCCGGAGATCAATGACATCGCCACCTCCATTGGCGTTCTGATTGCTGCCCTCGATCATCAGCACGCCACCCGAGAGTTCAACGTCGACATCAAGGGTGATCGGGGCGCTGGTCAGTGTAGGAGTCGGCAATGGCCAAAATGCTTTGACAGAGCTTCCAGTACACATCCAGGTAATTGCCACCATCAGTGTGAGCATGCAGCGTTTCATGGTAAGGCTCGCGGGGAACAAGGTTGGAATCAGTGTGTTACTGACTCCAGCGAAACCCCCACCGGGATGTTACATGTTTCAGGCGAAAAATGCTGTCGGCACGCCGCCTCATCCCCAGCACCAGGCTTCCTCGTGAGGATCCATAGGGCTCCTATTTTTTTTCCGACTCAGATGGGAGCCTTTCTTCATCAACTGCTCCATGCCAATATCTTCAAACACAATGCACAATCGTGCGCGGCCAGGTAGCGTACCCAGTGCATCCCGCGTTTCAGCTTGCAGCAGAAATCCTGGATTGCCATACGTTCTCGGGGCGGCCCGCCAAGTCTTCAACAAGCGACCGATTCTAACTTCCAGTCAGGAAAGCAACGGGGACACGGCACCTCGAATGATGCGCAATAGGAACGCAAAGGGGACACGGCACCTCGGATGATGCGCGCAATTGACCTGCAAAGAAGTGCCTTGTTCCTGTGAATCCGCGCGAAATCGGTCGCTCTCGCTGCTTCTGGTCCTGACGACCAAGCGAGCTCTGATGAGTTCGAGTCCACCCGTCGCTGGTTGAGTCGCTGGTTCGGACTCAACCTGCGACTCAATGCATCGACTCAGCAGCTTGACAGCCAGACACTTGTAAATCCATTGGAAATTCGACACAATTTTGCCTCTATTCAGTAAGCCCGAAGCTCCAAATTGAATGCTGATCGAATCACCACGATTACAGCGTTTCAAAACAAACTCACAACATGAGGCGACGTTACATGGCAAGGTTTCGATTCGTAATACCCCTGTGCGCGATGGCGTGTTCCATCCTAACTGCCCTTGAGCCCGCCAGTTTGCAGGCTCAAGAGGCAAAGAAACCCAACATCCTGGTCATCTGGGGTGATGACATCGGCACCGAGAACATCAGCTACTACAACCGCGGCATGATGGGCTACCAGACGCCCAACATCGACCGCATCGCCCACGAGGGTGTTTTCTTCACCGACTACTACGGCCAGCAGTCCTGCACCGCCGGCCGCGCCGCGTTCATCAACGGCTCCGTCCCGGTCCGCACCGGCATGACCAAGGTCGGCATTCCCGGCGCCCCGGAAGGCTGGCAGAAAACCGATGTCACCATGGCCACCGTCATGAAGAGCCTCGGCTACGCCACCGGCCAGTTCGGCAAGAACCACCAGGGCGACCGCGACGAGCACCTGCCCACCATGCACGGCTTCGACGAGTTCCTCGGCAACCTCTATCACCTCAACGCCGAGGAAGAACCGGAAAACGAGGACTACCCCGGCGACATGGTGTTGCCCAGCGGCAAGACCTTCAAGGAAGTCTTCGGTCCACGCGGCGTGCTCCACTGCAAGGCCGATGGCAATGGCGGCCAGACCATCGAGGACACCGGCCCGCTCACCAAGAAGCGCATGGAAACCATCGATGAGGAAACCGTCGCCGCCGCCAAGGATTTCATCACCCGCCAGACCAAGGCTGGCAAGCCGTTCTTCTGCTGGTGGAACGGCACCCGCATGCACTTCCGCACCCACGTCAAGGCGGAGCACCGCCACAAGGGCAACGACGAATACACCGACGGCATGATCGAGCACGACCTCCAGGTCGGCGAACTCCTCAAGCTGCTCGATGACCTCGGCATCGCCGACAACACCATCGTCCAGTACTCCACCGACAACGGCCCGCACTACAACACCTGGCCCGATGCCGGAACCACCCCGTTCCGCAGCGAGAAAAACTCGAACTGGGAGGGTGCCTACCGCGTTCCCTGCTTCATCAAGTGGCCCGGCCACTTCCCTGCTGGCGAGGTCCGCAACGGCATCGTTTCCCACGAAGACTGGCTGCCCACCTTCGCCGCCGCCGGTGGCAACCCGGAGATCGTGGAGCAGCTGAAGAAAGGCGTCGAACTCAACGGCCGCAGCTACAAGAACTACATCGATGGTGCCAACCAGCTCGACTACATCAGCGGCAAGACCGAGGAGTCTCCGCGCAAGCAGCTTCATGTATGTGAATGACGACGGCCAGATCGTCGCCATGCGCTACAAGGACTGGAAAGCCGTCTTCCTCGAAAACCGCGGCCAAGCCTTCGAAGTCTGGCGCGAGCCCTTCACCGAACTCCGCGTGCCGCTGCTCTTCAACCTCCGCCGCGACCCGTTCGAGAAGGCACAGCACAACTCGAACACCTACAACGACTGGTTCCTCGATCGCGTCTTCATCCTCGGACCGATGCAGAGAGTTGCAGGAAAGTTCCTCATGACCATGAAGGAATATCCGCCCAGCCAGACGCCTGGATCCTTCAATCTGGAAGGCATCCAGAAGAAGATTCGAAGCCACCATGGGCGGTCGCTAACCACTGGAATCCATTTTGGCCGCCGTCCGTGAGGGCGGCGGCCTTTCCATTTCGTAAGACCAGGCCATGAAACTCATCACCATCATTCTATCGCCGCGATCGCGGCGCTCGCGTGCGAATCCTCGGCCCAGACGGTGCCAACCAGCCAACCGATCGCACCATCATTCCGCTCGCCGAACCTGCCTTCGAAGGCAAGATCGGCGAGACCTACAAGGACTCCAAGGCCGCCTGGCCCAAACTGCCGGCGCCTCCCGCCGGAGCGCCGAACGTGCGTGGTCATCCTGCTGGACGACGTGGGCTTCGGTCAGACCAGCACCTTCGGCGGACCGATTCCCACGCCGGAATTCGACAAGCTGGCCGCGCAGGGACTGCGCTACACGCGCTTTCACACCACCGCGATCTGCGGGCCGTCGCGCGCGGCTCTCATCACCGGGCGCAATCACCACAACGCGGGCTCCGGTTTCCTGGCCGAGTGGGCGACCGGTTTCCCCAGCTACAACAACATGATCCCGAAGACCACCGCCTCCGTCGCCGCCACGCTGAAAGGGAATGGCTATGCGACTTCATGGTTCGGCAAGAATCACAACACGCCCGACTGGGAAAGCAGTGTGGCCGGGCCGTTTGACCGCTGGCCGACGGGCATGGGCTTCGAATATTTCTACGGCTTCATCGGCGGAGAAACGCACCAGTATTATCCGGTGCTCTTCGAGAACACCCGCGCCGTCGAGCCGAAGACCTCGCCGGAGGAAGGTTATCACTTGATGACCGACATGACCGACCGGGCGATCAACTACATCCAATACTCCAAGTCCGTCGCCCCGCAGAAACCGTTCTTCCTGTATTTCGCCCCCGGCGCGGCCCACGCCCCGCATCACGCGCCCAAGGAATGGAGCCACAAGTTCAAGGGGCAGTTCGATCAGGGCTGGGAAAAAGTCCGCGAGGAAACCTATGCCCGGCAGCTCAAGATGGGCATCATCCCGCCGGATACGAAGCTCACGCCGCGCCCGGATTGGGTGCCCGCCTGGGACTCACTCTCCGCCGATCAGAAGAAACTCTACCTGCGTCTGTTTGAAAACTTCGCGGGCTACCTCGCCTTCACCGATCACGAGTGCGGACGCCTGATCGACGCCGTGAATCAACTGCCCGACGCCGACAACACGATGATCATCTACATCGTCGGCGACAACGGCGCGAGTTCCGAAGGCGGACCCGATGGCACGCTCAACGAAGTCAAAGCCCTCAACGGTTTCCCGACTCCGCTCGAGGACAACCTGAAGCACCTCGACGCCATCGGCGGTCCCGACGGTGAGCCGCATTATCCCGTCGGCTGGGCCTGGTCGGGCAACGCGCCGTTCCAGTGGGTGAAGCAGGTCGCCTCCCACCTCGGCGGCACGCGCAATCCCATGATCGTCACCTGGCCCGCCCGCATCAAGGACAAGGGTGGCATCCGCACCCAGTTCACGCATCTCATCGACGTCGTGCCCACCATTCTCGAAGCCGCGCATCTGCCCACGCCGAAGACCGTGGACGGCGTGGAGCAAAAGCCGCTCGATGGCGTCTCGTTCCTCTCCACCTTCGACAGCCCGGACGCCAAGCCCGTGCGCCAACGCCAATACTTCGAGGTCTTCAGCAACCGCGCGATCTACGACAACGGCTGGATCGCCTGCGCGCAGCACACCTTCCCGTGGCGTCAGGACTACGCGCCGGGGAATTGGGACAAGGACAAGTGGGAACTCTACAACATCGACGAAGACTTCAGCGAAGCCAACGACCTCGCCGCGAAAATGCCGGAGAAGCTCGCGGAAATGAAAGCGCTCTTCGACGAGGAAGCTGAGAAGAACCACGTCTATCCGCTCGACGATCGCGGCACCGGACGCATCTACGTCCCGAAACCCTCGCCCGGCGGCAGCGATCCGAAACGCACCAAGTTCACCTACTACCCCGGTGCCGTGCGCCTCGCCGAAACGGCCGCCGCCAACACCAAGAACCGTTCGCACACCATCGAGGCCGACATCATCATGCCGGACAAGGGCGGTGAAGGCGTGCTCGTCGCCGATCGGCGGGAGCATCGGCGGCTTCTCGCTCTACGTGCAGGACGGAAAGCTCGTCTATCACTTCAACTGGTTCGACGAAACCCGCACCGTCATCACCTCCAGCGAACCTGTGCCCGCCGGCAAGTCCACCGTCCGCTTCGACTTCGCCTACGACGGCGGCGACCTCGGCAGCGGCGGCACCGGCACGCTCTTCATCAACGACAAGAAGGTCGGCGAGGCGCGCATCGAGAAAACCGTCCCCGGTCGCTTCGGCATCGACACCTTCGGCGTCGGCATGGACACCGGCTCGCCCGTCTCCAACACCTACAAGCCACCCTTCGCCTTCACCGGCACCATCCAGGAAGTGCGCATCGAACTAAAGTGAAATGACCCATCCCATGAAAGATATCCCGCTTTCAATCTTCTTTGCTCCGGTTTCGTCTGCTGCCTTCGCATAAAGAGCGCATGGGGAAGAGCGCATGGGGACACGGTTCCGCTGGCGCCCAAACGGCGACCCTTCACAATCAAGTTACAAACTCAATCCACTCGGATCAGCTGCAAGCAGGAGATAGAGACTTGGTGCCGTGTCCCTGAGCAAGGCTACCTGTCCCCGTAATTTTACGTGGTGCCATTTCCCCGCAAGCCTGTCTTACGTGGTGCCATGTCCCCGTAAGCCGCAAGCCCTTGCCCGCAAGCCCACTTGTCCCCGCAAGCCCACTCATCCAGAAGGACAGCCCCAACGCCGACAAGGCGAGCAATTGGCTACCGACATCCAGCGATCGATCTACATGGCCATGCGTCTTGACTGGCCGAAAGCCGAAGCCCCTTCTTCCATCCTGCCGCCGGGCGAAGGCGCGTGGGCACCTCCGGGGGTTCAGAAACCGATCGGCGAAAAGGGGTCAGACACCAAAAATGCGAAGCACCCTTCGGGCCGTTCCGGTCTTTGGTGTCTGACCCCATTTCACCAGCAACCCTCAAACAAAACGCTGACGATGCACTAGCCGCCAGATGCACCCGTGTCCGTGTCGACGTGTCGAACGCTTGCCCAGAGTGAGGTTGACACACCCAGCCTCCTTTTCTAATTGCAAGGAGTATCAATTTCGCAAGCCCCCTGAGGATCCATTTGGGGATCCATTTTCCGCTGGTGTCGTTGTGCCGCGTCTTGAAGGAACATGCGTTTATATCGAGCACTATCGACCGCCCTGTGCGTCGTCTTGGCCAGCACTTGGAGTTACTCGCAGGAGCATGCTTCTCCAGACCTGGGGTTAACGAACGTAGTTGAGAACAACGATCTCAACACGTTGCCACCTGGTGACATCTCATCCGAACTGCCGTTACCCGTTTCATTCTCATTCGGCGGGATTGACGAGCAAACGTCGGGGCCAATCTTGGCAGCTTCTACCAGCGAGGCGAGTCAGCTGCCGTTCACAGAGCAAGTGGCCGAGTTGGGCGTTGCGTCGGGTGAAATCCAGACGACTATCAATGCGAGGAGATTCGAAGGGCAATTTGCCAGTAACTCACGTCGTTATTCCATCGGCACAGATCTCTATTCCGCGCCCGAATTCAAGGGCGGCTTGATTGTGTTCGGTGAGGATGTGGCAATGAAGATCGGTGGATATGTGAAGGCCGACTTCATCTACGACTTTAACCCCATCGATTCCACCGATTTTTTTGACCCAACCACCATACCCGTCGGGGCGCCCGCTCGGACGAACACTCGCTTTCATGCGCGACAGACGAGGATGAGCTTCGACACCCGTTGGGCGCCTGACGGGTATCCCGTTCGCATCTTCGTTGAAGGAGACTTCTTCGGGAACGACAACAGCTTTCGCCTGCGACATGCCTACGGCGAGATCGGTTCGCTGTTGGTCGGGCAGACGTGGACCACGTTCACCGACGTGGCTGCGGCTCCAGCAACTCTGGACTTCGAAGGATCTGTCTCGAACGTGAATCGACGCCAGGCGATGGTCCGTTGGACACAACCTGTGCTTCATGAGGACTTGAAATTGGCGCTCGCTGCAGAGAATCCGCAATTCGACATCGTGCCTCCCGAAGGTATCACGGGCGAGTCGCGTACGCCTTCGCCAGATTTGGTTGCGAGGCTGCGTTTAAGTAAAGATTGGGGGCAGTTCCAAGTAGCGTCTCTGTATCGCCTCGGTGGCTTTCAACCAACAGGCGAACGTGTGATCACGGGTTCAGCTTGGGGCCTCAACTTTACCGGAACGGTCTTCCTGACGGATACCAGCAAGTTTTATCACCAGATCGTTTTTGGGGATGGAATCGGCAGCTACCACGGACTGCCGGATGCGGCGCCTGAATCGACAACGACGGATAAAGTGTTGGGGTTTACGGGGTGGATGGTCGGCTATACGCGGGACTGGACAGACCACCTCAATTCCAACTTCACCTACGCTGAAAACGCCCTTGATAACTCGTTGCTTCAAGAGCCAGACGACGTGCGGGGAACAACCTATCTAGCCGCCAACCTAATTTGGGAACCGGTAGATCGCGTGAATGTTGGCATCGAGTACTTGTACGGTGTGCGAGAAAACATCGATCGCCAGAAGGGCGACGCACATCGCCTGCAGTCTGCGTTCATCTTTTATCTGCCGTGATTGAAGATGGGCGCCAATCGACGACTTCAGCTTGGCGGCGAAAAAGGGTTCAGGTACCAATAGCCGCAAGCGGCCCTTCGGGTGCTTTGCACGATTGGTAGCTGAACCCTTTTTCGCGCATGCCACACCGCGCTGTGCTATCGCACCTCTTCAGGATCTGACTGCGGCTTTGCCGCACCGAGATCTGGCGCCACGTTGGGTGGCACGCTGATCAGACGGAGATCGCGTTGCGGGAATGGGACGCCGATGCCCGCGTCTTCCAGCGCCTGCTGGACGGCGACTGCAATTTCGCTGTGGATCGTGTGGGTGTAGGTTGAGTGATCAGCTTCGAACCACGCCCGGAGGTTGAAATCGAGAGAGCTGTCGCCAAAGTTCTCAAAAAAGGCGACCGGCTCGGGATCACGAATCACCTTGGGATTGGCCTTCGCCACATCAACCAGCAAGTCAATCACTCGCTGGGCGGGTGTCCCGTATTCGACCCCGACGCTCAGATCGACCCGCCGACGCCTGTCCGAAAGCGTCCAGTTGGTAACCTTGTCAGAGATGAGCATGCCGTTGGGCACAATGACTTCGGCTCCGTCGAATGTGCGGATCACGCTGGCGCGGATGCCGATCCGTTTCATGGTCCCCGACGTGTCGGCTACCTCGATCGTGTCTCCCACATCGATCGGTCGCTCGAATAGCAGGATCAAACCGGACACAAAATTGTTGACAACATTTTGCAAACCGAATCCGATCCCCACGCCTAGCCCGCCTGCGACGACGGCAAGTTTCGTGACCTCGACGCCCGCTGCGGACAGGCCGACCAGAAAGCCAAGGAAGATCACGCAGTATCGGGCGATGTTCGAGACAGCATTCGGAACACCTCGGCTTGTACGTACCCGCGAGAACACGTCTTCCTGAAGAAGCACCTGCACCCAGCGCGCCAGTAGAAAGGAGAACCAAACGGTGAACGCAAACACCACCACGTCGCCAAGGGAAACGGAGAGCGCGCCGACGTCGAGACTGGCACCAAGTACCTGTTTGACAATCTCTGTTGCGGGAGTGAGTAGACCGAGTTGCCCGCAGACAAGTGCCGCCCAGAAGCCCACCGCAAGGATGCTCAATCCTCGCTCAAGCCAATGATGCACAATATGTCGATGATTCGAGACCGCCCGAACGAGTCCGAGGGGTCGGAGGACGAGAGCAAACATTGCCAGGCCCTGTGCCACCTTCAGCACCACGAAGACGAACAGACCCAGATAGCCGCTCCTTAAGACGCCGTCCCCTAGCAACACGGCGAGGTCGCTCCAGCCAGCCAGATCGGACAAGATTGCTAACGTCATGAGGCCTGCACCCACGCTCATCGCCACGTAGAGCAGCCGGAAGAAGGGATGACGTCGCCGCTCCTCGGGGAGCTTGGCGATTCGGCTTGGACGCAGCATCCATATCAACAAGCCAAGTCCGCCGATCATCTCGACCAGGAAGACGAAGCGATCGAGTGTGGGTGTCGTATCCAGCAGGTCGCGAGACCGATCGAGAACGAACAGAACCGCCAGTCCCCAGGAAAACAGGATCATCGGGGGAGGTAAATAACGCTGAATAATTCGCAAGGTCGCGACTGCCATGAACGCGGCTGCGACAAGTCCTGCGGTACGGGGCGCTAACGGGTCTAGCGGTATCGTGAGCAGAGCGGTGATCAGCACAGCCATTGCCCACGGGTGCTCGAAGACCAACTGGGCATGCCGTAGGCGATTGTCAGCGTCCGCCCTCGCTCGGGTTCGTTCCCGCAGCCAACGGAGAGTCATGCCAATGGCTAGGAACAGCACAAGCTGGAAGCCGAGCGTCCGCGTGGGCTCCCTCGAGACTTGTCCGCTCTCTTCAAACTGCTTCATCAAGAACTGCGGTCCAATGGTTTGCCACTCCGTCTGGAACGATTCTCGGATTTGCGGGCTCCATAGCGGTGGGTGCTCGGCCCGAAAAATCCCCGCAAGCCGCGCCTCCTCGGTAGCTTGCAACTGTTCGATGTTTTCATCGAGTGCGACGCTCGGATTCACCAGTTTGTCACGCACGCTCAATAGCTCATTGCGGCGATCGACGACTGCCGTGCGCGTCTCATCGATTTCACCGAGCACAGCGGCAATGCGTGTCAGCATCGTCGCGTCGGCGCCCTCTTCGGTCTTGGCCAGTTCGTCCGTCGCCATCCAAACCGCTGCAATCTTGTCGATTCGCCCGAGTGAGATGCCGAAGCCGTCCAGTTGGTCGTCCAGTTCCTCTTCGAGTGATCGCAAGTGATCAAGCATCTCGCTGAGTTCGGCCGAGGACTTTTGCAGAGTGCGCAGGTTGGGACGGCCGGCCAGCATTTGCCGGGTCTTCGCCAAATGCGACTCGACCTCTTTGAGTGCGAGATCAGTTTCTCCGCCAACCCGCTCAAGGGTCCGACGGGAGCTGTCGCGGGGCAGCAGCGTCGCCAACTCGGCGCTTGTCGTTTCCGCGCGATTCGGCACTTCCTCCAGCATGATCGGAGGGTCGGGCTTCGCTCCTTGCTGACCCTCAGGTAGCTCAGTCGCAGCGGTCTCTGCAACACCCGTCGTCTCGGGAGCAGGCCCCTGCGCCCATGCGACGTGGCCGGGAAACCAAAGGACCCAAGCCAACAAAAGCAACCCCACGAGCGGTCCCAATCGACCGTGTGGAAACAGGGATTCAATGCAGTGCCTTACGCCAATGAGCATGATCTAGCTATTCAGTAAAAACAGGACGGAGTCTTACGGCGGTCTGCGAGCAAGCGGAATGCTCCGGAACCCGAATCGGTAGAGTATAAGAGTTTAGAGCCAATTCCGCTTGCGACCCACCGCCGGAAGGTTGCATAGGACACGATCGGCATCACGCTCTAGATCTTGCCGCCAAGCTTCTTGCCCTGCTTGACCAGCGTGCTTTTTTCACGATGGCCGAGCGTCATACGACCGGGCAACTTGGACCGAGGGGATTTCGTTTTCGGCCTTCCGGTAACGAATCTGCTGGGCCAATTCCTGCCGTGTAAGAAATGACAAGCGTGTCAATAGCGGGCGGACAACGTTGATCGTCAAGAGGTCGAAAGCCTGGCGAATCCGGTAATCGCCAAACCAAAACGCGACCAACTTCATCGTCCAAATCGAATCTTGGCCGAGCCTTCCCCTATCTGGACAACGCCAGTTTTGATCCTTCGCCTCGTAAACTTCGGCGAATTTTTGGATGGAGCGATTGCCAGTAGCCGAGTCTCGGAGAGGCTCCGTTTTTCGCAGTAAAACTGCTTGAAATGACGGTCTCGGAAAGACCGCCCTACAGCAAAGTGGCGCTGTCCAGCTATCGCTCTCGCGAGTCGGCTGATCTCTGTTCACCCACGGGAGTTACCAATAGATGTATTGCTGGAATCTCTCTCGATCCGACTTGGGCAGTGCAGCGATGTCGCGAACCAGGTACCGATTGTCTTCCGTGTCGATGATCAGTTTTCCATTGTCACTGAATGCCATCGTTTGGCTCGCTGTCCATCGCATCGTCAGCTTCTCGCGGCCCGAATCCGTTTCGACATCGAGATCCAGATATCCATGTGAAAGCTCGACCTTGTAAACACGCTGGATCTCGCGGATCAAATAGTGACGACTTAGCGAATCCACCACGATCTCACGATTCCAGGGGTCCAGGTCAGCAAGGTTCTCGATCACACCGATCTCGACCTCATCGCCCTTCTCATTCCAACTTCGAACGCTGATGTACTGCTCCGGATATTTGGCGGGGAACACTCGAAGGCAGAAAAGCCCTTCATGAATTTCGTCGCCATCCACGACCATCGACACGACTCCGCGAGCATCGCTCGAGAAGTGCAGGTCGGCCGGCTCCAGCCAGCGAATGTCCGTTTGCTTCGAATCGCTATCGGGCTTCCCTTTCGATTCATCGACCATCGACTCGGTCTCTGCAACGTCCGCCGACTCCGTCTCTGCGACGTCCAGAAGTCGATCCACGTTCGGAGCCTTGGAAACTTGCATTTGAATCTTGACCATCCGTGCATACTTGCCATCCGCGTCAATCAATTCCGCATGCGATCCTTCTTCAACCAAGTCGCCACGATCGAACACCATGATCCGATCCGCATTGCGAAGCGTGGAAAGCCGATGCGCGATAGCAACCGTCGTACGTCCCGCCGTCAACCGTTCCAGTGCGTCCTGGATTAGCTTCTCGCTCTCCGCGTCGATGTTGCTGGTCGCCTCGTCCAAAACCAGAATATTGGGGTTGTATAGCAGTGTGCGGGCGATCGACAGGCGTTGTTTTTCACCGCCAGACAAGCCGGCTCCTTGCTGCCCCAGCCAAGTATCGTAGGCCAGCGGTTTGCCACAGATGAAGTCATGGGCGCCGGCCGCTTTCGCTGCCGACAAAGCCTGGCGGACAGTCGTGTTCGGCTGGCCGTAGATAAGATTCTTGGCGATCGTTCCGACGAACAGAAACGAGTCCTGGAGGACGATGCCCACGTTCTTTCGCAAGTCTTTCGTCACGATCTCCCGCACATCGATTCCATCAATGGTAATGCTTCCCTCTTGGACATCGTAGAAACGACTCAGCAAGTTCACGATCGTGGTTTTCCCGCTGCCACTGCGGCCAACGATTCCGATCATCTCTCCTGGCTTGACTCGAAAGGAGACATCCTTCAGGACTGGCTGATTCGGATCATAGCCAAACGTAACGCTCTTGAATTCGATCGCGCCCTTCATTTCCTTCACGGAGACCGCGTTGGCGGACTCTCGCAAAGTCGCTGGTGTGTCCAGCAACTCAAGCACCCGCTTGCTGCCCGACAGAAAGCTAGTCATCCAAGTCGTGAAGCTTGAAAGCGCATTGAGCGGTGCATAGAACATCGCGAGGTAAGCCAAGAACGCAATCAGCTCGCCTAGCGTCATCTCGTTGCCGATCACATCAAGACCACCGACGTACCAAACAATCAATCCGCCCAGGGAGAACACAATCTGCATCGCGGCCGCGTAGCCGCTATTGGTCACATCCACCCAAAGTCGCCACTTCGCCAATCGGTCATTGGCGGCTTCGTAGCGATCAATTTCGTTGTCCTCTTGACCAAACGCTTTCACCACGCGGATGCCATGCAGCATTCCATTGAGTGCCTGTATCTGCTTGGCCGACGCATCTCGAAGTCGATAATAGCGAGGGTACACGTGATTCCAAAAAACCCAAGAACCCAGAAGCACGAATGGTACGGGAATCAGGGTGAACATCGCCAGCTTGGGATTGATCAGCATCAACATGATTCCGACACCAAACAGCTTGACCGCCTGCAAGAGGAAGCCTCCCGTGAATTGATGCATCAATCCGTGTAGGGCTTCACTGTCGTGGGAGACACGCGAAATGATCGAGCCGGTGTTGTGCCGATCATAGTAGGCTACCGAAAGCGTGTTCAGTTTCGTCACCATTTCTCTGCGCAATCGGCTTGTCAGCCCCACCCCGATCGCCGTTGCGACCCGTCCCTTGATGAACGACACGATGCTTAACATCAGTCGCGAAAGAGCAAGCGATAGCACCACGACCAATAATGCTGTGTGAAAGTCCTTGACTGACTCCGTAACCGGCATTGGCTGACCATGGTTCGTCAGAATTTGGTCCACCATGTACTGCTGCAGTTTCGGCGGCACAAGTTCGGCTGCCACCCCGAAGATCGTTAGCAAGCACAGCACGATCGCACCGTTGCGATGTGGTGCAATCAGTTCCAAGAGCCGACGTAGTATCCGGCCGTGCTGCATGCAACGTGGGCATGCATCCGCATCAGGGTCAATGCTCTCGGGTAGTCGCAGTCCACAGCTATCGCAGTGGGGCGGATCCAGGTCGACACTCCTGAATGCAAACAACTCCGCATCGACGAGTTCCGCGTTTGCGGCAAGATTCAGTTGCCGCGACAACTTGTGAAATCGAGTGGCCAGTGCATTGGTGTATCGCACCAGATCGCTCCAGATCGCACCCTGGCGAATCTGCAGCCTCCCGGAACCCACGCCAGAAACGGTGCGAACTTCATCAATCTCGGACCAATCGGCGCTAAACAGCACCTTGTCGGAAGTTGGCGAATCGAGCACCGCAAGGGAGCTCTCGGTCACAATGAGCCACTGAGAACCAGCTTCGCCACTGAGGGTAACGTCCGTTGAAACGGAGAATAGAATCGACGTGGCATCCAAGCCGAACCGGTCGAGCGATCCGCGCGCGGCCGCGGGCATCAAGAGAGCTTGAACCACTTTCACCTACAATCTCGAACCAAAAAACAAGTCCAGCTTTCAACGACGAAAGCAACGACACGCCGGCTGTTTGTAAGTGCAATGCTGCAGCGGTTTCAAACCATCAAACTCAAGACCTTCCCCGGCAACAGAACACGCGACAAGCGGCCGCAGAGTCCGCACCCTTTGTTTAGGAAATTCCAGCGTCTCACAGTCATTGGCAGATGAGTCCGGTGGTTTTTCGCCCGGTTTCAGCCGAGGTGCACCCTCCAAACGCTGATCGAACCAACCCGGAAAGGGCGCGGACTGCCGCGCCGACTAGGATTCGACGATTGAATAGAGTCCGCCAGATTCTCGCCTCAGCTTCCCTTGTTTCGCCAGTTCCTGCCAGACTGCGCGGGGGAACTGATCCGGCGGCTTAATGGCAACAACGCCCGACCGCTCGCCCGAGGACATGGGACCGTAGCCCAACCGAGACTCGTCATCCAAGCGAGTCAGCTTGAGACGCTTGCGAAACGCCTTCATTGCCAATCTCAGTTCCTCCGCGGAAGGAGGTTCGGGCGCTGACGCCGCTTCCGGCTCGACCATGATGTACTCCTGCGATTCTCGATTCGTCGATGGATGACCTGCGGTGAAAGAAAGGGAGCCCTCCATCTTACAGCCTATCGTGAGTCAAGAATGGGGACAGGCAAGAATCAAGAAGGGCAGTCAAGAATGGGGACAGGCCAAGTTTGGGCAACATCTCTCGGGGACAAACATCTCTCGGGGACACGGCACCACCTCTCTCATCTCTCGGGCAAGAATGGGGACAGGCCAAGTTTGGGCAACATCTCTCGGGGACAAACATCTCTCGGGGACACGGCACCACCTCTCTCATCTCTCGGCATCTCTCGGGGACACGGCACCACCTCTCTTGCTGGCAATCATCTCTCGGGGACACGGCACCACCTCTCTTGCTGGCAATCGATCCTGGTGAAGCGAGGTGGCGAAATGACTGCAATCGGTCGCCGCCTAGGTGCAACCATTACGGCGTCCACCGTTGGACAAGTACCGTGTCACCGTTTGTGTTTGTCACCGTTTGTGTTGCCACCGTTTGCTTTGCTCGCGTACCATGTCCCCTTGCGCCTGTCCCCTTGCGCCTTTTCGTACCATGTCCCCTTGCGCCTTTCTCCCTCAACTCACCAAGATCAATTGCATTCATTAGGGCTGGTGCCGTGTCCCCGTACGATTAGCCCCGTACGATTAGTTGGTCAGTCGCGTGCTGGTTCGTTCACAATCGCGGCGTACGCGGGCTTGGGATTGTTGTTGGCGTCGAAGATCAGCGGGTGCTGTCCGAAACGCCACGTGCGGCGATCGTTGAGGCCCCAGAAGGTGACTCGTTCGATCACGTCTTTGTGCTTACGGAAGATCGCGAAGAGCTTTCCATACGCATCGGCTTGAGCGTTGAGATCGTCTACAGAAGGTGGTTCGCTGCTGCCAAAACGTCGTCGTCCGAAGCCGCCACCAAATTGACCGCCTGACGCTCCGCGAATCGTCACGTCAAGCTCCGTGATACCGACTTTCAGTCCCAACGAAGCGTAATCCGAAATCGCCTTGTCAATGTCGTCATAGGGAACGCTTCCAGTCCGCCAGTGACCCTGAATGCCGACCGCGTGAATCGGCGCGCCGTCTTTGAGTAATCGTTTCAGCAGGACCATCGAACTGTCGTGCTTCGGCCCTGATTCGATGCCGTAGTCGTTGTAATACAGAATTGCGTCGGGGTCGGCGTCGTGCGCGAACTTGAACGCCTGCGTCAGGAACTCCGGCCCGAGCGTCTGCATCCAGTTGGAGTTGCGGAGGTTCTCCGTTTGCCCAGTTTCTTCGTTGCCGCCATCGTTGATCGCCTCGTTGACGACATCCCAACTGCGGATCTTTCCTTTGTAACGTCCGACCAGCGTGCTGATGTGGTCCCGCATCCGCTGAGTCACGACTTCCCGATCACGATCACCAAAGAACCAGTCACGCGTCTGCGCGTGCCATACGAGTGTATGTCCGTGAACACTCATTTTGTTGTCAGTCGCCCATTGAACCAACGCATCGGGGAGCTCGAAACGCCACGCGTTCTCTTCCGGATGAACTCGCTCTGGCTTCATGCAGTTTTCAGGTGTGACAGCGTTGAAATGCTCCGATGCGATCCTTCGTTCCTGATCCGAGTAACGCGCTGGCAGATCGCCTGCCATGCCGATACGAAAGGAGTCCTTGTAGGCATCCTTGATGATCGCATCGATATGAACCTCGACCACTGGCGCAGAAGACTGTGGTTCCGGCTTGGGGATTTCTCGAGTCGCGTCGGATTCCTGACTGCCGAAGTCGCCGATTTTGCGAACGAGCTTGAGCTCCTTCTCACCCAGCTGGCCAGTATATTCGATTCGCAGTTCTCGGTCGCCGAACTGCCGTCGCTCCACGAACTTCAGCGTGTCGCCGTCCAGTTCTGCTTCCTCGAACTCCACATCACGCTTCTGATCAGCGGACTCGACGACAGCCTTGGCTGTCAGCTTGCCGTCCTTGTTCTGAAAATCGAAATGGTACGTCTGCATTCCGGCTGGTGTGTCGAACAGCGCATGCCATTGACCAGCAATTTCTTCTGCAGATGCGGGCAACCCCAAAATCAACAGTCCGATCACGCCAAAGATGAATTGCTTTCCGGTATTTCTCATGAGTACTTCCCTTGATTGATGACTTCTCGATCAGTCCATGGTATAGGCAAAACGCCCACCGGATCACAGAATTCGATTAACGCCTCAGCAGCCAGCCGCCAGGACGAGACTTTCTGATACACATTCACTGAAAAGTGTTTGCATCTATGATGGAGCTTGTTGCCGCTAAAGTTACTTGGCGGCAGCAACTTCTCTACCGAGCAAGGAAAGCATCTTCTCGCCATATCGCTTGCCGAACGTCCTGGAACCTTCTGAGTTGAAGTGCAACTTGTCATCCGTCGGGCAGCCGGCGGATGAAATGACATGAGCATAGGGTATTGTCTTCGGGAGTTCTGCCATGATTTCGTTCATGCCAGCACATTGTCCTTGTTGGTCGGCATTCACCATTTCACCGGCAAGTAGCGGCACTTCCTCGGGATTCAGATTCAAGTCTTTCATGAGGTTGTCGTAAACCGTTTTGACCTTCTGAGGCCACTCTTTGTCGCCAGTGTTGGACTCACCTTGATGCAAGAGAATCCCCTTGATCACGCCATGCTTCTGAGCCACTTTGCCCATGTCCACCAAATACTGGTAAGGGTCGTCGCCATAGCCTTTGACGATGTTCTTCATCCAGTCTCGTTCGTTTGCTATGTACGACTGAAACGAGTCTTTCTCGAACAACTCGATCTTGCATCCAGGAACGGAAACTTTGATCACGCCGACTCGCACGTCCTCTGGAAGTCCTGCCACCAATGTCTTGCCAAAAGCGTCGACCATACATATCCCACGGCCGCGTGCGGCCAGCGGTGGAACAGCGTGGTACCAGTTATTTTTCTGCCACCCGCGATCGGAATTATCAAAATCGGCCATTACCAGGAAACGCTCATCGACGATGCGGTCTGCATCATTCATGCGTCCGCCGCTTTCCATGTTGGACTGGCCGAAGCACAGGTAGACATGGAAGTTTGGGTCCACTTCGTTCGCCATCGCGACTGGACCTTGCTGAGTGTCGTTCGTCGCGACTGGGGCTGCTCCCGTGGGCGACGCATTCTTCGGACCGGCTTCCGCCTTTACTGCGGCGTCCCCTGCGCGTTTTGCGACTGCTTCCTCGTTGGAAAAGTCGCCAACCTTTCGTGTGAACGAGATGGAATCGCCTGAGATTCTCCCGTTGAACTCAATGCGAACTTCGTTGCCTCCCAGGTTCAGTGACTCCCAAAATGCAATCGTCTCTCCGTCAAGTTGGACATCCTTAAATTCGACTTGTCGCGTTCCCTCACCAACTTCCACCTGGGCACGAGCTGTTGGGTTTTGACCCGCACAATCGAACGTCATGTTGTATTTCTGAAGTCCGATCCGCGTGTCGAAGTCAACTTTCCACGCACCGCTGAGCTTATCGTCAGAGGCAAACAACAGGGGAGCCATTTCGTGCAAACTGCGACGCCAGGTTTGCCATTCATGAGCCGTATCGGGTGAAACGTAGTAGTGGCTGTTGATCCCCGCTTCCTTGAGTGCTTTTGAATTCGCCTCGGGATCACCGCCTCGTCGCGGACGCCCTCCGCCGCCAACTTCCTTGCTGCCGTAACTAACAAATACCAGCTTGACTTCTTCTTTGAAGCCTTCCGTGTTGTCGACGTCTTCAATGGTGATCGATCCGCCACTGAATAGACCGATGTGTGAAAACTTGTCGAGGTTGCGGAGTGTGATCGTCTTTGTTTCCATTCCGCCCATGGAAAGACCAGCCATGGCTCGATTGGGTTGGTCGGTAAGCGTACGGAAGTTGGAGTCGATATACGGGACCAGTTCTTTGACAAGTACCGTTTCAAAATGGCTGATATCGAAGCTTCCGATTCCGCCAGGCCGTACATCGTTGGTCATGCCATAAGTCATCACGATGATGAACGGCTTGGTTTTGCCTTCAGCAAGCAGGTTGTCCATGATCAGGCCAGCGTGACCCTGGACGCTCCAGCCGTATTCGTTCTCGCCCCATCCATGTTGCAGATAGAGAACTGGGTAACGCTGTTCCTGGTCGCTGTCGTATGCCGGCGGAGTGTAAACGAACGCCCGGCGATTCGTCTTGGTGCTTTCAGAATAGAAAAGGACTTCACGAAGTTGACCGTGGGGTACGTTTTTTACCGCGTAAAAGTCCTTGTCCTTAGCAGGAACTTCCACGCCGCTGCCCCAACGCATGGCACCAAAAAAGTATTTGCTGTTGGGGTCGGGAACTTCGGCTCCGTCAATCGTAATCGTGTAGTAGTGGAAGCCTTCGTCCAGCTTGCGCGTGTAGCCGGTCCAAACACCTTGATCATCCTTTACGAACTCGCTGCTCTCGCGAAAACTGCACGAAACACTCGTCGCTTCCGGTGCAACGACACGAAATTTGACGCGGCCTTCGGAATTGACCTGAGGATACTCCTTGCCCTCCTGGTTCGTGACGGCCGGTTTCCAATCATCCACTGGCACAGCATCTTGCGCCAAACCGAGCGACCCGAGTAGCAGCACACTGCAAGTAAGCGTGGACAATCGAAAATACATGGGACTTCCTCTTTCGTTGGATGAGTCGAAGGCAATCAGGAACGGGTTTCTATATGAAAAAGAGCTACACTGTTTCCGCAAAGGTATGCCGAGCATTCATCCAGGTATGTCCGCCGTCAGTAACGAGACTCTAGTAAAACACGCGACCTTTTCCGCTGGTCCGAACCCAAGTGTACGGTTCACTATCAGGGTCCCTGACTGGACCAGACTCACTGCTTCGCGTTTCCAAGACAGTCTTGTCCGCGTTGATATCACTCGAATCTTCGGTGCACCGATGCTCAATTGACCGCTTCGCCAGAAGATCGGCCAAGTGCCGACAGATCTCCGAAGGTTTATGAAAACCGGAGTCCCCAAGCACCAGTACCTTTACTTTTGTTTCTTCCGCTGCGACGGAATACGGAACCAGCAGACTCGCGCACAGAAGTCCAAAGATCACACAGCGATTGTACGGATACGACACGATCTTCCCATCCAATACAATGAGCGCCTCAAATCCGCTCTCACACGCCGCGAAGTGGATCAGCGATGTGAGTTCTACTGAGACGCGCATGGTGGCAGTTCCCAACCTGAACCAGGGCGCACGCAAAAGCGGTCCGATTCTAACGCCAATGCGCACGACCTTTCCATGAGGAATCGCGCATTCAGACATAGATATTTCACATGGCGGCAATACGGACAGTCGAGCCGAGATCGTGCGTACACGCACAAACCCCCGGTGCACTCAAAGAGCCTCCCGGTCGCTCGTCCAATGACGCGACTGCATGCCCTAAGATTGCGGGAGATACCACTCCCTAAACACCGGCCCTACCTCTCTTACGGGGCTTTAAGCTCCCTTAAAGGATCGCTAGAGTGCGGGCGACCGCGCTGCTTTCCCGATCGGCGAACGGACATCCCAGCCACGTGCGCGACGCACTCTACAACTTGCCGGACTTCGGCCGTCCCTTACGAAGGCTTCCTGTCTTCCGGCATTCTCGATTTTCGACCCGAATTGCGGTACTACGACTCAAGACTTCAACCGAGTACACTAAACGTGAATCAGAGTAATTTCACGTGGCGCGCTCGCGTAGTGCGATTTGATCCAGGCGATCCACGGCGTGGAATGCTTTCCCTATAATCGCACCAACGCTTAAGAATCTTGTCTGCGAGTGTGTTATCTACCGCGATCGATTCCGTTGCTCGCTTCACAGCTGGTGCAGTACTTTTTCGTGCTTCCATGCAGGGCGTAAAACTGCCGAGGAATCCAATGGAAACGGAAAGAGAATTGCCTTTGGCGTTACGTGCTGCGTATCTGGCGCTTCACCGAAGAACCAATGCGCGATTTGCGGAACTCGATGTCACGGCTGACCAGTTCGTTCTGTTGGCATCACTTTCGGACGGGCAAGCACTGACGCAAAGTGAATTGGCGAAACGCATCTCGTCGGACCCCAGTACCCTTCGGGCGATGCTGGTCCTGCTCGAAGGAAACGGATTCGTCAAACGAGACAGCCACCCTTCGGATGGCCGGGCCAAAACCGTCGCACTGACTTCTGCAGGCAAACGAATGCACAAGAAGCTGTGGAAGGCGGGCCAGCCTATTCGTGATGACATGTGCGGGTGCATGTCTGCAGAGAATGCCGACACGCTTTTGATGCTACTGCGCAAATTGGCTTGCGCAATGAACGATGAAGCGGTCCTTGCTTGAAAGTCGAGAATGTCTTTTCGATGCATTGCAGCTCGAATTCAGGAATCTGCCGAGATCGCCCGAAGACAACCCAGCTTGGCCAAGCGTCATCCAAGCAGGTGAGAATGAAAATGACAAAGGTGTTAATTCTCAATCCTCCTAATTCACACTACACCAAGAGAATGGCTGACGTGGTTGCCAACGGTACGCACCAACTTGATTCTGTCGATGTGCGTTTGAAAAGCATCTGTCTAGACGACCAAATGGACGGATTATTCTGGCATCAAGTTTCGGCACATTACGGCGCTACCTCCGCCGGCGCGGCGGAAGAATATCGTGTTCAGGTGGCTTGCAGGCGTCTCGGACGGCGACTTTCCGAATGGACTGCCGGTATGATCAAGGGTCGCAAGGACGCCCACCCGCTCAATCAAACTTACGAACGATTTCAAGGACTTGGGCAAATAGCCCCAGTCTTACGCTTTTGGCTTTTTCTTTTTACGATTTCCCCGATTTCCCCGAGAGGATTCACAATGACTTCAAAACGCAAATTCAACCGACGCGATTTTATTCAGACCACGAGCGCGGCGACCGCGGCTGGCGTTTTCATGGGTACAAACGCCGTCACTCGTGGCCAAGATTCACCGAATGAGCGACCCGTCTTCGCCACCATTGGGCTGCGGAACCAGGGTTGGACGATCACGGACAAATCGACCAAGTTCGCGGACTTCGCCGCCTTTGCCGATGTCGACGCCAACGTGCTGGGCGAGAATATCGAAAAGCTCGAAAAGAAGACCGGCAAGAAGGCTGACGGGTACAAAGACTACCGCGAGGTACTCGATCGCGACGACATCGATGCGGTCATGATTGCAGCGCCGGATCATTGGCACACCAAGATCTCGGTCGAAGCGATGCTGGCCGGCAAGGACGTCTACTGCGAAAAACCGCTGACGTTGACAATCGACGAGGGCAAATTGATCGAAAAGATTGTCAAGCAAACCGGACGCGTCTTCCAGGTCGGAACGATGCAGCGGACCGAAAACGATCAGCGGTTCCTCAAAGCGATCGCATTGATCCGAGACGGTCGGATCGGCGAAATCCGCAAGGTCACTTGTGGAATCAACGGTGCCACAGGCTCGCCAGTGATCCCAGCGATTGATGTTCCCGAAGGTCTCGATTGGGACACGTGGCTCGGCCCAGCACCCGAAGGTGCCCTACCGTGCCCTGCCGGAGATGCGTCAAGGTTACGGCGGTGGCGTGCCGCTCTATACCAATTGTCACTACGCTTGGCGTAACTGGTATGAGTATTCCGGTGGCCAGATGAACGACTGGGGAGCCCACCACGTTGACATTGCGACCTGGGCGTTGGGTGCAAGCGACACCGGACCGAACAAGATCACACCGGTGAGCTATTCGCTACCAGTCGAGTATGAGAATGGCTATCCGACCGTCAGCGATCAATACAATTCGCCGACCAAGTTTGAGATCCACGCCAACATGCCCGGTGACATTCCGCTGATCATCACCAGCGAGGGAGACAATGGCATTTTGTTCGAGGGAACCAAGGGTCGCTTCTTCGTCAATCGCGGCAAGCTGACGGGCAAACCGGTCGAGGACCTGGAAAGCAATCCGTTGCCCGAAGGCGCAGTGGAAGAAGTCTACGGCGGCCCGGTAAGCGAAAATCACACCGCCAACTTCATCGCTGCGATGCATTCTCGTAAACAACCGATCTCCGATGTTTGGACGCACAACCGGATGCTCGAGACTTGTCACCTGGCGAACATCGCGATCCGTCTGGGACGCGAACTGAAGTGGGATCCGACCAAGCGTGAGATCATCGGTGACGATCAAGCCAACGCGTTTCTCTCGCGAGAAAGTCGAAAAGGCTTCGAGATCAACATGTGATCCTCGTCCGTACGCCAGCATCAACCTTTGTGTTAGGTCAGACAGACGACAAATGCCTCGCCGATCGGTCGCATTGCTCATTGAAACCTCCAACGGTTACAGCCGTGGTTTGCTGGAGGGTGTGATCGCCTATACGAAGGAGCAAGGCAATTGGTCGGTCTACCTGACGGAACAAGAACGCGGAGCTCCCCCGCCAAGTTGGCTGAAAGGCTGGGGGGGTGACGGAGTGATTGCGAGGATCGAAACGGACGCAATTGGTCGTCAACTGAAACGATGTGGTGTTCCCGTTGTAGACTTGAGTGCGGCTCGGCAACTCAAAGGAGTACCGTGGGCGGACACCGAGGACAAAGCGATCTCACAGCTCGCGGTGGATCATTTCACCGAACGCGGATTTCGGAACCTTGCCTACTGTGGTGATGCTGGATTTGAGTGGTCCTCCAAGCGATGCCTCCATTTTCGAAGTTTTGCCGAATTCGCTGGCTGCACTTTCTTCGAACACCAATCGGTGGCGCGTTACGACAAAACCTATAACGCCGTAGCAGAAAAGCGGCGGATCATGGATTGGATTGCAGGGCTTCCGCGACCAGTTGCGATCATGGGCTGCTACGACTTCAAAGCACAGGAGGTGCTTGATGCATGCCGACAAATGAATATTGCCGTGCCGACCGAGGTTGCAGTACTCGGCGTCGACAACGATCGTTTGATTTGCGAATTGTCTGAGCCGAATCTTTCAAGCATCATTCCCGACACGAAGCGAACCGGATATGAAGCGGCCAGCTTGCTAGACCGCATGATGTCAGGCGAGACGATCCAAGCCCACTCGCCACTGATCACTCAACCGCTGGGAATCCAAGTTCGCGAGTCGACTGATTCCGTTGCGATTTTTGACGAAGGTGTCGCCAAGGCACTCCAGTACATCCGGCGACATGCGTCTACCAACATCAGAGTCAATGACATTCTTCAACACATCGACCTTTCGCGTCGTGCTTTCGAGCATCGATTTAGTAAATGGGTTGGACATACTCCGCACGAGGAAATTCAGCGAGTGCGGATGAACCGCGTCAAAGAATTGCTCCGAGAAACGGAACTGACTTTGCAACAGATTGCGGAACGACTGGGGTTTGACCATCCCGAATACTTGGGAGCAGCCTTTAAGCGAGAGGTCGGACTAGCTCCCGGGGAGTATCGAAGATTGCACAACGACTCAAGCTAAGTCCTTCAGCCCGCCGCTATGGCGCCCCGTGCAAAATGGCGCCCGTGCAAAATGGCGTCCCGTGCAAAATGGCGCCCCGACGACAGAACAATGCGGAAAAATTCCACGACGTCCCCGCGCTTCGCATTTGAGGGGTGAGTCATGATACCTGAGTGAATCTACGCAAGTCTCAAGTCTCAAGTCTCAAGTCTCAAGTCTCAAGTCTCAAGTCTCAAGTCTCAAGTCTCAAGTCTCAGGACTCAGGACTCAATCCAGAGCGCCGTAGCTCAGTGGGTGAGCACCAAAATTTCCTCTGTTCACAACTTCGTCGATCGCGCTGTTGCATCACGACCGGAAGAAGTTTGAAGTGAGAAGGGGGAAAGCTTGAAGAGCTCACTCTCGTGTCTGTTGATGAGGATCTCGATCGGGGAGCCCTACAATTCTCTCAATTTGCCAACATGAACCGATCAACGACTCGTCCGTCAACGCATGGAGCTGCGATATTCGCGTGGCGTCAAGCCGGTAATTTGCTTGAAGGCTCGATTGAAACGCGACAGTGAGTCAAATCCAGAATCTGATGAAATACTGATGATTTGATCGTCCGTGGTAAGAAGCAGTCGTTGTGCATGGGCAACGCGATGACGGGTGATAAAGGTCACAATTGTGGTACCGAATGTTTTCTTGAATAGCGTTGCTGCGTAATCGGGGTGGAGATCAACCGCTGCTGCAATCTCAGGAATTGTTAATCGGTCTAGATAACTTCGAGAAACATGGCAAGCCATCTGTTCAGCCTTGTCCTGCGACTGCCGTTGGTTCGGCAACTGCGATTCTTTGCCGGAAGAAGGTGCTTCGAGGTGGCTCGCCAATCGCAATAATCGGGCTTGGATTTCAAGTGCAACGGCGGGTGCGAGCGATTTATCGTCGACATCTCGAATCCATTGCTCAAACATGAAACGATCGCGTGTGGGTTCGCTTCGATCGCGGTCCACCACCAGATCCCACTGTACAATCCGCATGTGCAGACCACTTGGCATGCCCCACTGCAAAAACCATGAGAACGGGATCGTGGCAACGTAGTAGGGAGTCCCACCTTCGTGCGCGACAATCTGGTGCGGTACCGTAGCCCAAAACGCTGCCAGTCGTTGCGGCGGAACCGTGACACGCCGACCTCCCATCAAATAGGTCAGCGATCCCTCGGGAAGATAGTTCAACTCAATCTCGTCATGCTGATCCGCTCGCAACATCTCCTGAGGCATCCAGGTTTCGCAGGAAAAGCCATACTGAGCGAATCGTGGGCGGCTGTTATCGAATTGCTTCATTTGCTCAATCTTAGCCGACTGGCCCCGGCAGACACAAGAATACGCCGAGTTTAGGCAGGTATTGAGCGAGATCCTCCTGCATTCCTCGTCTTTAATGAGGGCCTGAACACTGCCTGCGCAGCGACGATCAACTCGCATGGATTGCTAGTCGCTCACAGATCGGCCTTTCCTCTCCATGATCATTCTCGCCATGGCCAGCACTTTCGGCATCGTTTTCGGCAATCGTGATTTCTTTCCAGACCATTTGGTGACGGAAGCTCGCGAAGACGTTTTTCAGCTTTGCAAGAAGTATGGGATCACGCCGATCGCGTTGTCCGATGAGCAGTCAAAGCTAGGCGGGGTCGAAACGCATGCCGAAGCGCGGCAATGTGCAGACTTGTTCAAACAGCACCGCGACGAGATCGATGGAGTGCTTGTTGTGCTGCCGAATTTTGGTGACGAAAAGGGCATTGCTGATACGTTGAAACTGGCCGATTTGAAAGTGCCGGTACTCATTCAGGCTTATCCCGATGACTTGAACAAACTTGCTCCAGCCGATCGACGCGATGCTTTCTGTGGCAAAATTTCAGTGTGTAACAACCTGGTTCAAGCGGGCATCCCTTTCAGCCTGACCGATCACCACACTGTTCGACCAACGAGTGAATCGTTCCGCAAAGACTTGAGTCAGTTCGTTCAAGTATGCCGAGTTACAAAGGGCCTGAGCGGCGTTCGCTTAGGCGCCGTGGGTGCTCGACCGGGTGCGTTCAATACAGTTCGCTACAGCGAGAAAATCCTGGAACGTAACGGAATCAGCGTCACCACCGTTGACCTCTCTGAGTTTCTCGGCACCGCTAATCGTATGACCGGCGATGAAGCTGATGTGAAAGCGAAGATCGAAGAGATCGAGGCTTATGCAAATGCATCCGACGTACCGCGCGAGTCGATGGTGCACATGGCGAAGCTCGGCGTCATTTTGTTTAACTGGATGAAGGAGAATGCACTCGATGCCACAGCGATCCAGTGTTGGACTTCGATGCAGCAGAATTTTGGCTGCAACGTCTGCACGATCATGAGCATGATGAGCGAAGGCTTCATGCCAAGCGCCTGCGAAGTGGATGTGACCGGCGTACTGACGATGTACGCGATGCAGTTGGCCGGTGATTCCCCGAGTGCTTTGGTGGACTGGAACAACAACTACGCTGACGATCCGGACAAGTGCGTGTTGTTCCATTGCGGAAACTGGGCCAAATCCTTCCTTCACGATATCAAGATTTCCACTGCGCCAATCTTGGGAACGATTGTTGGTGAGCAGAACACCTACGGCGCTCTGGCTGGACGCACTCCGTCAGGCCCACTCACTTACGGTCGACTCACAACAGACGATACGCATGGCCGCATTCGCGCCTACGTCGGCGAAGGGACTCTCACCGATGATGCACTGGAAACCTTCGGTAATCGTGCCGTAGCAAAGGTGCCCGATTTGCAGCGGCTACTTCGTTACGTCTGCAACAACGGATTCGAGCATCATGTGGTGATGAATCAATCGCATACAGCTGCAGCCTTAACGGAAGCATTTGGCAATTATCTCGGATGGGACGTCTACCATCACGGAGCCAATCGATGAAAGACGTATCCAACAAACAACTTGAGCGAAAGGCGTGGCAATATCGCCGCAAGATTTTGCAGTACATCAAACATGCCGGGGCCGGGCACACCGGTGGCAGCTTGTCGTGCGTCGATATCTTGAATGTTTTGTACAACCGCGTCATGAACGTTTCACCGAAGAATTTCAGCGATCCACACCGCGATCGCTACATCCAAAGCAAGGGACATTCGGTCGAATCGTTGTTCGTTGTCCTCGCCGACCAGGGCTTCTATGACGAATCCGAGCTGCAAACGCTATGCAGTTATCAATCGGACTTCGTCGGACATCCGACGCGGCATGTTCCCGGAGTGGAACAGAACACAGGCGCTTTAGGACATGGGATGCCTATCGCTGCTGGCATCGCGATCGCTGGAAAATTGGACGACGCGACGTTCCGTGTCTTCACGTTGCTGGGCGATGGGGAGCTAGCAGAGGGTTCCAACTGGGAAGCCGCCATGTGCGCGGCGCATCATAAACTTGACAACTTAACGGCGATCATTGACTACAACACGCTGCAGATTTCTGGACGCACCCGTGATGTTTGTGATAACTCGCCGATTGACGAAAAGTTTTCTGCATTTGGCTGGACGGTACGAACTGTCAATGGCCACAACTATGACGAGCTTACCACCGCATTAACCGACGCTCCCACTCCAGGCCGACCGACTGTTGTGATTGCGAATACGGTGAAAGGCAAGGGCGTAAGTTTCATGGAAGACGTCGCCAAGTGGCATCATGGTGTTCCGAGTGATGTTGAGTACGCACAGGCAATCAGTGAAATCGATCGCCATTTGAGCACTCACGGGGTAGCGCCATGAGTGCTCCAGCGCCAGGCATGTTCAGCGAAGCCGCGCTTGCAGTGTTGCAACAGTTGCAATTGCAGAAGGGCAAGGCGAATCTAGAAGCCTTTTCTGAAACGCTTCTCGAACTCGCTCGTTCGAATCGCAACGTTTTGGTGGTCACCAGCGACTCGCGAGGCTCGGGAAAACTCGTGCCTTTTGCAGCTGAACTTCCCAAGCAGCTCGTCGAAGTTGGTATCGCCGAGCAAAACCTGGTTGGCGTAGCTGCGGGTTTGGCCTCAGCGGGCAAGATTCCGTTTGCCGTCTCGCCAGCGTGCTTCTTGACAGCTCGTGCGTTGGAGCAGATCAAGAACGATGTTTGCTACTCGGATAACCCCGTGAAAGTGGTCGGCATCAGCTCCGGCGTTAGCTACGGTGCACTTGGTACGACGCACCATTCGTTACACGATCTCGCCGTCTTGCGAGCCATCAACAACATCGACATCGTTGTTCCTGCGGACAATTTTGAATCGGTCCAAGCGATCAAGGCGGCGGTATCACAGACCCGACCAATCTACGTTCGATTTGGCAAGGCGAACATGTACGATTTACCGCGGACGAGCGATGACTTCGCTGTCGGCAAAGCCAGAACCATAGCTGATGGCAATGACATCGCCTTTATCGCGACCGGAGAGACCGTGGTCCATGCCCTGCTCGCTGCAGAAGACCTAAAATCAAGAGGCGTTTCGGCTCGCGTCGTCAGCATGCATTCGATCAAGCCGCTCGATGCTGACGTCATCCTCCAAGCTGCGAAAGACTGTCAAGCAGTCATCACCGTTGAAGAGCACATGATGGCCGGTGGACTGGGCGACGCGTGCGCGTCAGTCATCTTGGAAGCTGGCGTCTCCGTTCGATTTAGGCAAGTCGGCATTCCCGATGAGTACACGGTGACCGGCAGCCAATCCGATATCTTCCGTCACTATGGAATCTCGATGGAAGGTCTTTCCGAAGTGGCGGAACGTTTGTTTGCTGATCGCGGAAGGTCGATGGAGAAGAATTGAAAAAGGAAAAATGAGAACTGCAACATTCCAAATGATTTGTTGGATGCAAATAGATTGAAGATGAGTTGTTAGTGTTTTGCACTTTGCTGGGTAGCCTTAGCGGTGACGATTGACTTTCCAACGATATTGCAAAGCTGCTGAACTTCGTCGAGCAGAGGTGCCATTCGTTCTGACGGCAAGAGTTCGGATTCTATGATCAACTTGCTCCACGATCGAGATTCACGCAGTTCCTTCAACGCAATGCTAAAATCATGAATGAAATCGCGTTTACTCTCCGCGGCGCAAGCCTCTGCATAGTTAGGAGCAGGCGATGTCCCGCTGCGAACCAACTGACCAGCAATATGACACCCCAGCCGAGTATCGGGCAAAGCATCGACAACCTTCCCAACTCGAGCAGCAAAATCAAGCAATCGCTCTTCAAGAGCTTCACCTCGACTTTCCCTGCAAACACTCTTGACTAACGAACATACCGTTACACCAAAAGACTTGCCACGTTAGCAACCTGAAACTTCGCATTTTGCAGTTCTCCCTTTTTTTCAATTGTCCCTACGATGACCTACGTTCTTGCGATTGACCAAAGCACCTCAGCCACAAAGGCGTTGATATTCAGCGCGGATGGTGAGCTATTGGCAAAGGCGTCAAAGGATCATCGGCAAATCTATCCACAGCCGGGCTGGGTCGAACACGATGCCGAAGAGATTTGGCAGAACACATTGGAAGTCGTCAAGGAAGTGACGGCAAACCATTCAAAGCCCGCGCGTTTGAGCATCACCAACCAACGCGAAACGGTAGTGATCTTTGATCGAGCCACCGCGAAACCGCTGAACAATGCGATTGTTTGGCAGTGTCGTCGCGGCGATGCGATTTGCAAGCAGTTGAAAGCGGATCATCATGAACATGCCGTTCGCAGCCAAACGGGATTGGTGATTGACACCTACTTTTCGGCGTCAAAGATTCGCTGGCTAATCGAAAATGTCCCCGTGATTCGACAGGCACTGAAAGACGGCACAGCGATTGTTGGCACCATCGATGCATACTTGATCTATCGGCTAACCAATACCCAAGTGTTTGCGACGGATCACACCAACGCTTGCCGTACGCTGCTGTATGACATTGAGAAACTCGGCTGGAGTGAGTCATTGTGCGAACTGTTCCATGTTCCCAAGACTGCGCTTGCCGAGATTCGCGACTCAAACGGAAATTTTGGGACAACCGATATCAATGGAGTTCTCGAAGCGCCGATTCCAATTCGCGGCGTGATGGGTGACTCTCAAGCGTCACTGTTTGCCATGGGATGCCATGAGGTCGGCGATACGAAGGTGACCTTTGGCACTGGTTCATCGCTGCTACTGAATGTCGGCGATAAGATCCCTGAGCTGAATGCAGGCACGGTGGCGACGGTGGCTTGGGTGATCAATGGCCAACCGACGTATGGCTTGGAAGGAATCATCAACTATTCGGCGGCAACCGTTCAATGGCTGCGAGATCAGTTACAAATGATCAGCTCCGCGGAAGAAACACAAGCCTTGGCCGAGTCCGTGGACAGCAATGCTGGTGTCTATCTCGTGCCCGCTTTCGCTGGGCTCAGCGCTCCCTACTGGTCAGCAGACGCTAGAGCAGCCATCGTCGGCATGACGGCGCATTCAACACGCGCTCACGTGGTTCGCGCCGCTTTGGAGTCGATTTCCTATCAAGTGCGTGACGTACTGGAGATGATGCGCCAGCAGACTGGCGTGGCAACACGGTTGATTCACGCCGATGGCGGGGCAACCTCCAATGCCTTCTTGATGCAATTCACTGCCGACATCATCGATGCTGAAGTGCAAACCAGTCGCGTAGCCGAGTCATCGCCGCTGGGCGCCGTGATGTGCGGAGCGATCGATCCGAATTGTTCCGTGCCAAAACAGTTCAGATTGCCTGGTGCGGCCCAGTGTTACAAAAGACAGATGCCATGTGATTTTGTCGACGCAAACTACCAAGGCTGGAAGAGGGCAGTCGCCCGAGTGCTTTGAAACCATCAATCACCTCTCCTCAACAAACGGCAACTCAACCATGCACCTTCGATATCCCCTATCGTTCACATCCTTGGTCATCGCCGCGCTCTTGTGCTTCAGCGGATGCAATCGCTCGAGTACGGAAACCGCATCGACGACAACAAATGCTAACGGTGAAATAGCGAGTGCAAAAAGCGACTCGACGGCCAAGAAGAAGATTGCTGTCGTCATATCGACCTTGAATAACCCTTGGTTCGTCGTCCTGGGTGAAACCGCTCGTGATCGTGCCGTCGAACTTGGATACGAAGCAACCCTGTTTGATTCGCAAAACGATACATCCAAAGAAGCCGCCCACTTCGATAACGTCATTGCTGCAGAATATGGAGCGATTCTTTTCAATCCGACGGATGCGGATGGCTCGGTTGCCAACGTCAAGCGCGCGAAAGATGCGGGCATCCCCGTGTTCTGCATCGACCGTGAGATCAGCTCGACGGATGCTGCCACAGCTCAGTTACTATCAGACAACTATTCTGGCTGCGTCGAGCTCGGCAAATACTTCGTTGAAGTCGTTGGCAAGGAAGGCAACTATGTCGAGTTGCTCGGTTTGGTCGGCGACAACAATACGTGGAATCGCTCAAAGGGCTTTCACAGTGTTGTCGATCGTTACAAAGGCTTGAAGATGGTGGCCCAGCAACCAGCAGACTTTGATCGCAACAAGGCTCTCGAAGTGATGGAATCGATGTTGCAATCCAACGACGATATCCAAGCGGTATTTTGTGGCAACGACGCGATGGCCATGGGAGCCTACCAGGCGTTACTGGGAGCTGGGAAAGCAGATCAGGTTAAGGTTTTCGGCTACGACGGTTCAGACGACGTCGTCAAGTCAATCGCAGACGGCAAGATCGTCGCCACTGTGATGCAGTATCCTAGATTGATGGCGACAACTGCGGCTGAGTTCGCCGACGAATACCTGTCGAATGGCAAGCGTGACTTTCAACAAAAGATTCCGGTGAGCGTCGATCTGGTCAACGCAAAGAACATCGACGACTTTACGGGCTTTGGAAAGAAAGAGTAATGAAACTTTCCAAGGCGGTTCGAATCGCAATCGTCGCGCTCGCCGCGTGCGTGTTGCTCTACTTTTTTCCGTTGTTCCGAGTTCGAAAACTCGGGTCGACTGACCCGTCAAATGTAGATGCAAGTCAACTTGACTCGGCCGGTGATTCAGGCTCGACAACGCCACGGGCCGCGGAGACGTTTGTTCAATCGCTGTGGACGGATCGTCTGCCAGCAGCCGCAGATAACGCAACGACTGTCGACGATGTCCTGGCGCTGGCCGCGACGGACGCGAGTGCCGCTCGAAAGAGATTTGGCCGCGAAGTTGGACTTGGCGGCCCGACGTTCCTCTTTCTGCGCGGACGCGGTCAAATTGAGAGTGTCAATGACGAGGAGTGTCGCCTAATCATCGATGGCCATTCGCAACGCATTGCACTGGACATAGGCATTCTATTTGGTAATGCCGTTCGCGATGCAACCGGATTGATCAATGTCGACGACTTTCCGAACTCGCAAGCTTTCAACAATTTGTCAGCCGAACTGAACAGTCGCTGCGAAGCCGAAGTGATTGAACCTGTCCGCAATCAATTGGTCGTTGGAGCTATGGTGGAGTTCGTGGGTTGTGGCGAAGTGCGAGACAGCAATGGATTCAACCCACTGAAATTGATTCCGGTGCAATTGAGGGTTTTGAAAACGGGAGGGACGACTGAATGATCATGTCTCCTTCCAATTCAACACCAGTGCTGGCGGGTCGCGGTATCGTCAAAAAGTATCCCGGAGTCGTCGCACTGGACCACGTCGACTTTGATATACGCGCAGCAGAAGTTCATGGGCTGATCGGAGAGAACGGTGCTGGAAAAACAACGCTCATGCACATCCTGGCTGGAGCCCAACAACCGACCGAAGGCGAGATCCTACTCGACGGCGTGCCCGTAAGATTTGCCAATACCAGCGAGGCACTGGCGCATCGGATTAGCATTGTTTACCAAGAGCTGAACCTGATTCCCTATCTTACGGTCGCAGAGAACATCTTTTTGGGTCGCGAGAAGCTTGGCGCAACGGGACTCATCGATTCCAAGTTTCAGAACAAGCGATGCCAAGAACTACTCGCTCCACTCGATTCGACCATCGACCCTCGCGCTAAGCTGAATACCCTGCGAGTCGGGCAACAGCAGATCGTTGAAATCGCCAAAGCGCTGAATTCACAGGCGCGCGTCATTTTCATGGACGAACCGACTTCGGCGATTAGTGACAGTGAAGTCGAAGTGCTGTTCAAGCTGATCGAGTCGCTGCGGAAAGATGGAATTGCGGTCGTCTACGTTTCTCACAAAATGGACGAGCTGTTACGTATCACCGACCGCATTACCGTTCTGCGAGACGGCAAGTTCATCGATACGGTTCCAACAAACGATACGCACCAGGAAGCGATCGTGCGGCTGATGGTTGGACGCGACCTCAGCGAGATGTATGTGAAGCATGCAGCGGCGGTCGGCGGGGAGGTTCTGCGCGTTGAATCGCTTTCCCAGCGATCTCCGGTTGGCGGGCGTATGTTGGTGGACAACGTTTCCTTTTCGGTCGCCGCTGGTGAAGTGCTGGGAATATTCGGGCTGATGGGAGCCGGGCGAACGGAGCTGATGGAATCGATTTTTGGAAACCACCCAAAGACAACGAGTGGCTCTGTCTTCATCCATGGTGAACGTTGCGAAATACCTTCACCCGCCTCAGCCATGCAGCATGGCATTGGACTGGTTCCGGAAGATCGTAAGGAACAAGGTTTAGTCTTGGGCATGAGTGTCGAAAACAATATCAGTTTGTCGAACATCAGCTTGATAGAAAGGTTCTCGTTTCTCAATCGCGGACTCGAGGGACAGCACGCCCAAAGGTACGTCAAGCAACTAGCCATCAAGACGCCCTCCGTTCGGCAAGCGGCGAGAGCCTTGAGCGGCGGCAATCAGCAGAAAGTGGTACTGGGCCGTGTGCTGAGCACCAACCCAAGCGTGTTGTTACTCGATGAGCCAACTCGGGGAATCGACATCAATGCCAAACGCGAGATTTATGCGTTGATTGATCAGCTGAAACAACAGGGCATGGCAATCGTTGTGGTGTCATCCGAACTGCCCGAACTACTCGGCGTCTCGGATCGCATCATGGTCATGTGTGAAGGCCGCAAGACCGCCGAGTTCCGCCGAGATCAGGCGACCGAAGAGAATTTGATGCAAGCTGCTGTCCCCGGCTTCGAAGTGAGAGTCGCGATAAATGGATGACTCGAAGAAAGCGGTTTCAAAGTTCATCAGCCGATTTCAATCGTTGCTCGTGCTGGTATTGATGATTGTGGCGATGAGCCTATTGTCCGATCGCTTCCTCACCGCAAACAACGGATGGAACATCGCACGCCAGATATCTGTCAACGTCTGCCTATCGATTGGCATGACGATGGTCATCCTTGCCGGCGGAATCGATCTATCCGTGGGCTCGATTTTGGCATTGGCCGGCGCGATTACAGCCGGACTGATCAAGTCACCGATCCCTATTCCGTGGCTTGGCATTGAACTCGAGTTTACAGTCTTCGGTGGTATCGTCGCGGGACTTCTGGTCGGTATGTTGCTGGGTTGGTTCAACGGCCAGATGATTACGCGAGTGAAGATTCCACCGTTTGTCGCGACGCTTGGCATGCTCAGCATCGCTCGCGGCCTAACCATGCTGTGGACGAAAGGCTTTCCGATCACCGGACTTGGTTCAACGTTCGCGATCATTGGCACAGCGAGTTTCCTGGGGGCACCCGTTCCCGTTTGGATCGCCGGACTGTTAGCAATCGCGTTCATGATCATAACGAACAAGACACGCTTCGGCCGTTACATCTACGCAGTCGGTGGCAACGAGCAGGCAGCGCGACTCTCTGGCTTAGATGTTGATCGCATCAAGCTATGGATCTACACCCTCGCTGGTGGATTATCGGCAGTGGCTGGGCTGATCGTAACTTCGCGACTGGATTCGGCCCAACCCAATGCCGGTACTGGATACGAACTGGATAGTATCGCAGCGGTCGTCATTGGCGGTACTTCACTATCAGGAGGCCGTGGTTCGATTTGGGGGACGGTGATCGGATGTCTGATCATCGGTGTTCTCAACAGCGGCTTGGTTCTGCTGGATGTTTCTCCGTTTTGGCAGCAAGTCGTCAAAGGTGTCGTCATCCTGCTGGCCGTTGCCATCGACCGGATGAAGAGCGGCGGCGACAAACTGTAATGCTACGTACTACAAGATTGAAAGACTGAAATGCCAGGCAACATCGATACGCGCAAGCTCCTTTCCTACATGGCTCATCTTCTCTGCGTCACGATGCTTAGCGTGGGACCTGACAGTCTCGCCGAGGGCGGCGAACCAGTGACGATGGAACGTCAACGCATGCTCGTGCTGACGGATATCGAAGCGGATCCCGATGATACGCAGTCCCTCGTTCGCTTGCTGTTGCATTCCAACCTGATCGACATCGAGGGAATCGTTGCGACGACGTCCGTGCACCAAAAGGACCGAGTGGTCCCAGAATCGATTCGCAGAGTCGTGATGGCGTACGGTCAAGTACTGCCGAACCTTTTGCAACACGAGCCTGGGTTTCCGGATACACAAGCCTTGCTCGATCGCGTTACGCAAGGCCTGCCAGAATACGGAATGCAGGGCGTTGGCGAGGGCAAGGACTCCCCAGGGTCTGAGCTGATTATCGAACTGCTCCAGCGTGAGGACGAAAGACCGTTGTGGATATCGGTTTGGGGCGGTCCGAATACATTAGCGCAATCACTCTATAGGATTCGCAAGTCAAAAAGCGAGGAGGAGCTCCAGCGTCTCGTCGCCAAGCTGCGGGTCTATACGATTTCGGATCAAGACGATAGCGGCATCTGGCTACGGAAGGAATTTCCGAATCTTTTCTACATTGTCAGCCCAGGACGTTATGAGCGTTCGACTTGGGGAGCCATCAATAGCGTCGTCGATGGGATCGACAACACAACCATCAGCAACACCTGGCTGGCCGAGCATATTCAACAAGGACATGGTCCGCTCGGTGCCGAGTATCCCGACGTTGCTTGGGGAGTCGAGGGCGACACGCCGGCTTTCCTGGGACTGATCCCAAACGGAGTGAATGTCCCCGACCGCCCAGACTGGGGTGGATGGGGCGGCCGTTACGAACTCTATCAGCCCGAAGCATCGGATCTCAATGTCGGTGGCCTCGTCCAAGGTGGCATCCCCATCGAGGCCGAGCCTCGTGCGATCTGGACCAATGCGACCGATACCTATGCACCACGCATCGCGACCGAATACGGACGCTCGCATAAACCGGATGATCTGGTGGTCTCCGATAACAGAGTAACCTTGTGGCGCTGGCGCGACGACTTTCAAAACGAGTTCGCCGCGCGCATGGACTGGTGCATGGCTACATATGCGGAAGCGAATCATCCGCCAGTGCCGGCACTCGCTCACGCGGAAACGTTCACGGTCAAATCCGGCGAAACTTTTCGTTTGGATGCGGGCGGCACGACCGATCCCGATGGTGACAACCTCAGCTACACCTGGATGCAATATCCGGAGGCCGGTTCCACGCCGCTCAAAGTCGACTTCAAGAACTTCCCAGAGAACGTCTACCAGGTTTCCCGGACTGCGCCGGAAGTGTCAAAACCAGAGACCCTTCACTTCATTTTGAAGGTTACGGACAAGGGAACTCCACCGCTTACCAGATACAAGCGAGTCATCGTCACCGTGGAGCCCAATGATTGAAGTGCGCGTCTAACTCGCACATAGCCAAGCGCAGTCACGCTCGAGCGCAGGGAAACATCCATGGTGTCAAGATTCAATTGGGCCAATCAGGATCCCGCACGTTCGTCTTGCCCGATGAGCGAGGCCAAGCGATCCACGTCCGTCTAGAACTGACGGATAAGGGCGCACCGCCACTCGTTGGCTATCAACAGTTGGAAGCTGACGCCACGAAATGCCAGTTACCTCTCGTGAAGGACGACAATTCATACACACGCACTTTGTACAACTTGCAGTTCTTGCTGACGCATGCCTGGTCGCGATTCAGGCCCCAGCGCAACAGGTTGCGTCCAGTCCTTATCGTGAGGTCGAACCTGTTCCTTTAACCGAAGTGCAGTGGACAGACGGTTTCTGGAAGCAGCGACTAGACACATGCCGCGACAAAACGGTCCCGGCGATGTGGGAGATCATGCAGGGTACGAAGCACAAGCCGTACCTGGAACATTTCCGCATCGCCGCAGGATTAGTAGAAGGCAATTACCGCGGCGCACCCTTTAATGATGGTGACTTCTATAAATGGATGGAGGCAGTCTGCGCACTGCAAGCAAGTGAGCCAGACACCGATTGGGACATGCGTTTGGATGAAATCATCGAGATCATCGGAAAGGCGCAGCGATCAGACGGCTATCTTCATACGCCTGTTCTGATTGCAAACCGCAACGGCGACACAAGTGTCAAGCCATTTGGCGATCGCTTCAATTTTGAGATGTACAACATGGGCCATCTGATGACGGCAGCCTGTTTACATCACGCGGTGACTGGAAAGGACAGCTTGCTAACCATCGCTCGTAAAGCGGCCGACTTTCTTGATGAAGCCTATCGCAGCCCGACTCCAGAACAGGCCGGGCATGCGATCTGCCCATCGCACTACATGGGCTTGCTTGCTCTCTATCGAGCGACAGGCGAAACCCGCTATCTGAATCTTGTCCAGCGGCTGATTCAGATGCGAGACAGCATCGTCGATGGCGGCGATGACAACCAGGATCGAATCCCGTTTACACGCCAGACGGAAGCGGTGGGGCATGCCGTCCGTGCCACGTATCTCTACGCAGGGATTGCCGATCTTTATGCCGAGACCGGTGATCAGAAGTTGCAATCGTCGCTCGATGCGATCTGGAAGAATGTTGCGCAAAAGAAGATGTATATCACCGGCGGCTGCGGTGCACTCTACGATGGTGCTTCGCCGGACGGATCAAAAGACCAAGGCGCAATCACGCGAATTCATCAGGCCTTCGGTCGCAACTATCAGCTTCCCAACACAACCGCTCACAATGAGACGTGCGCGAATATCGGCAACGTGCTCTGGAACTGGCGAATGTTTCTCGCCAGCGGCGAGGCGAAGTACGTCGATGTGATGGAGCTCGCACTTTACAATTCGGTACTTTCTGGAGTGGGCCTCCACGGGACGGATTTCTTTTACACCAATCCGCTCCGGCAGTCAGATGTCGCGCCCGTGGAGCTGAAGCTACGGATTCCAGGCTGGGCAACCTCGGCAACAATCAATGTCGACGGGGAACCGATCGCAACGAAGCTAACACCTGGCACTTACGTGTCTCTCGAACGTACCTGGCGTTTGGGAACCGTGATCGAGCTGAACCTGGAAATGCCGCCGCAACTTATCGAATCACATCCTTTGGTTGAGGAAACCCGCGATCAGCTGGCCGTCAAACGCGGCCCGATTGTCTATTGCCTGGAGTCCGTCGATCTGCCCGAAGGAATATCGCTGGCAGACGTACGAGTTCCTGTCGACGTGAAATTACAGCCTCGCTTTGATGCGAATCTGCTCGATGGTGTCATGCTCCTTGAAGGAACCTTCGTTTCCAGAAGGGCTGGCGACTGGCAGGAAAGACTTTACCGCGAATTCAAACGCTCAGAGGCAACTCCGATCGCGGCAAAGCTAATTCCCTATTACGCCTGGTCGAATCGCGGCACGTCCGAGATGTCGGTCTGGATCCCACTCAACTGATTGGAATGCACATGCTAATTCGATTCACCAACACGATAAGACTCGCTGTTTTGTTACTCATTTGCATCGCTGCATCGGATGCGCTGGCTCAGGAAGCAGGTCGTGCCATAGACTCGCATCGGGATGATGGCGCGTTGGCAGGCAAGCGTCACCGTGTGGTTGTCTCGACCGACATTGGCGGCACCGATCCCGACGATTTTCAATCGATGGTGCATCTGCTTGTCTATGCTGACGTGCTTGATATCGAGGGGCTGATTTCGTCGCCCTATGGGCCGGGTCGGAAACAGAACATTCTGGACGTCATCGATTGCTATGAGAAGGACTACGCGAACCTGAAGACGTATTCTGAAAAGTACCCGACGCCCGACGCATTACGAGCGATCACCAAACAGGGCGAAATCGAAATCTCTCCGTATACTGGCGTGCGAGAATCAACGGAAGGTTCCCGATGGATCGTCGAGTGCGCACGGCGCAATGATCCGCGACCGCTGCATGTTCTCGTCTGGGGCGGCATTGAGGATCTCGCTCAGGCGCTGCACGATGCGCCGGAAATCTTGCCCAAGCTGCGAGTCTACTACATTGGAGGTCCCAACAAGAAATGGGGACCGCATGCGTACCTGTACATTGCGACGCACCATCCCAAGCTGTGGATCACCGAGGCGAATGCAACTTATCGCGGCTGGTTCACGGGTGGCAATCAGTCGGGAGAATGGGGAAACACTGAGTTTGTGAAACAACATATCGCTGGTCACGGAGCGCTCGGAGATTTCTTCAACGCTCAACTCGACTCCATCAAGATGGGCGATACGCCTTCGGTCGGCTGGCTACTGAAAGGAACGCCAGACGATCCATCGCAACCTGGATGGGGCGGCCAATTTGTTCGTGCCTGGAAGCGTCCCTACTCGCGTTTCGACCGACTCACGACGCCGGACGATCAGATGGAAGTTTTTGGCGTTCTCGAACTGGTGCTGCCCTTGGGCGATCACGCGCCGGAAAGACCCGAAGCGCAGCTCATGGTTGAGAATCAGGCGATTCCCGGCCACGCCCCAGGCGACGGCACCATGAGGTTCCGATTCTGTCCGAAAGCCGCAAGAACCTACCAGTTCTCCATCCGCAGCAATGTCCGCGCGTTCGATGGAAAAGCCGGTGGGATCAAGTCCGTCGCTCCTGCAGCCAAGGCTGCCCAGAATCCTTCACCGAGTCTTCCACAATGGTGGACCGATAATCCTGCTCCGGAGTTTGCCGAAGGCGAGCATCATGGCGCGAAATCGGTTAGCCGCTGGCGAGAGGACTTTCTCAGCGACTTCGCAGAACGCATGTTGCGATGTGTGTCTCCTTCTTCAATTGAAACTAGACGTTAACAAGAAGCAACTTCGAAGAAGAGTTCAAGGAACGCGCGGACTGGTGCCTGCCGTAGCCAATCTTGTCGAGTACACCTCGGATCCGATCATCACCCCAGGTTTAGTTCGCAGAGCCGAAGTGCAGTGCCAAGCATGGCACTGATGGTGCCTTCCATCTGCCGACTGATTTCGGCATGATCCCCGTCGTAGGGAGTCGTGGCGCCTCGTGTCTTCAGCAGGGGTTGGAGCACCGAAGCGGCATGTCTGCCCCACTGCTGTGCACGAAAGAAGAGGGCTGCCGATTCCATGTCGCTATTCCAACTGGAATCATCTTGATCCGCCAACCAAGGCATGCTCGCGACGATGGCCTGGCGATTTCCGCACTCCGGATAATTGGCGGCGTGATAATCTTCCAGGTGGTGACAAATCCGACGCTTCAACGTCAATCCATGCGTGCCAGCTGCTGAGCAAACAGCTTCAAGCAATTCCGCGGAAGCTGGTAGCAAACCCCCGCACTGGTCTTCGCGGTAGCCTGCATCGCGCATCAAGCCGTAGAGATTGTCCGCAGCATCAATCAGCAGCACGTCCCGCAACTGCTCCATCGTAATCTGGCGATCACTCGACCCGTAGCGAATCACGTAGTGCGCGCCGGCGGCAAACAGTTCGTGGAAGGCAAAGCCGGAACCACCAGCTCCCATCGGAACGGCGGCAACGAAGCACTCCAGATTATCGACCGTATAGCCGGAGCTCACCGAAAAACCCCATTGGTCACAGAGTTGCCGACTTTCTCCCAGCAAATGCTCTGCGACACGCTGGGCCCGAGCTGGGTTCGAACACACCAAACCATGCGCCGGGACGGCGGACTTGAGAATCACGTTTTCAGGCAATCCAAATCGCATGCAGCCGGCTCGTCTGTGAGGAAAGGAATCGGGCCGACATTCTAACCCGACAACGCCACGTCCCTTTTCGCTGATCGACGTCACCCAGATGATTGGCTCTGACAAAGCCACTAGTCGGATACCACAACGGCGTCTGCTTCGGCGATCGCCCTGGAGGCAACTCGTGAAATATAGATCATCAGCGCGACGCAGACGGTGAAAGCGAGAATAGCCACGACGGTCTGCAGCGTCGAATGCTCACTGACGTTCCCGACAGCTTTCGTGACATGGCTGGTCAGGTAGCCAAAGTAAACCTCGCAAAAGAGTCCCGGAATCATCGCGAACGATGCGATTAGAAATTGCGGAAACCGAACGCCCGATGCACCCAGGACGTAACTGACCGAGACCGCGTTGATGGGAGCCAGCCTCAGTAGGACTTGCAAACGCAGTCCCTCACGCTGGGCGGCAACCTGGATCGCACGCAGTTTAGGGTGCCGTTGAAGCATCGCTTCAATCTGCGGCCGTAACAGGCTGCGCCCGGCAAAAAAATTCAGTGCGGCGGTCAGGATCGCACCAATGACCGTCAGCACAGCGCCCCAGAAGAGTCCATACAGAACGCCAGCCGCGACCGCCAATACCGTGTCAGGAACGAACACCGATGTAAAGACGATCATCATGATCACAAACACGATCCAACCCACCATGCCGTGACCGGCAATCCAACTCTCCATTTCATGAATCTCATGACCGGCGTTCCGGCCGAACCAAACGACGGCAGCGAGAATGGCGATGCCAAGCAGTACGCGTATGGCGACCGTCTGCCAGTGCGTCTGTCGCCGCAAATGCTCATGCAACGCGGGGATAGGTTCATTCATCGGATGGTGGTCCAAGAGAAAAACGGATCATTGTCGATGAGCTCAAATTCTGCATACGGCCGCACCCTGAAGCGGCCCGCGTAGTTCACGCCGACACGAATTCTACTCGCGTCCGGCACCCACGTGCCTCAGGCCTTCTTCGAATTCCTTGATCTCCTCGGGGGCCAACGGAGGCCGATCGATCTTGATCGTCACCTTGTTGAAATGGGCGGTGGTTCCTATCAGCCGCCGAGCGTCAGTTCCCGGTTTCCCTACGCGCCAGCGAATCGGACGCTAACGCGCCGCGGCTGCTAAACACCAGTGCCGTGTTGCGCCTGAGTCCGTGCCATTCGGATCAGGTAGCTCACGCATCGGTTTCGTCCGTTGGCAAGTTCTCGGCAGCATCGCGCAGTTGTGTCATGAAGAAGTCCATCTCGTTCTGGTTTTGACGATGCTGATCTCGCCACTGGTCTTCAGTCAACTCGAACGCTCGCTCGCCAATCCGTTCGACTTCCAGACGTGTGCTTTGAATCACGGCTCGGCCGTTGGCATTGCTGAACCATTCCAAGTACAAGCACTTTCGCCAAGTGAACGGTGGCTCTTCGCCGGAATGAAGTCGCTGAACCAATTCGTTGTCAGGAATTTCGAAATGCTTGATCATCTGATCCGCGGTGATGTCGCCGACGTGGCCCGACTGATCGAGACGGATCCCTGAATAATCGGGTGGGTCGTCGCCATCGAAGTCCTTTTCTAAAGCCGGTTCGATTCGCTTGATCCGAAACTTCCATCCGGCCAAGTCGGGATGACAGTTGCCTGCAAGCTTCAAAGTTAGCCGTTCGTTGAAACCTTCAAGTTCCAGCCAACCAACCGTCCAACCGAACTGAGTATTATCGAGCTCGCCTCGCCTCAACAGGTGTTCTGGTCGCCAAGCCATTTCATTTTCTTCTCTGCTCGGGATAATCGATAAGAACGGCAGCCCAAATGATAAGGAATTGAACCTTGACCGACCAACCAAAAACGCAATCAAGAGACGACGACCGAAAGCGGATCGGCGACCGAGCGGTTGGGCGGAATGATAGCGAACAGATTTCCAGCGATGCCTGCTGGATTTGCTGGTAAGGAAGTCGTCCGGTCCGCGTTCTGGTGGACTGGACGCATGATGATGTCGCGGGGTAGTCGCCATGAATGACTGGAACCTTCAGCAGGACGGGTTCTGCATGCTGAGGCAATCCGTGCCGGTGGAAACGGCCGAGCGTTTGCTAGAGGTTTGCCGCGATGCATTTGACGTCGACTCGGATGGAGTGCTCGCCCGTTCGAGTCGCGGCCACGTGTACGCAGCCCGGAACTTGATCGAGTCGATTCCCGAAGTCACGACCGCTTGGCAATACGAGACATTGCTGTCGTTCCTTCGCCACCAAACCTACCGATTCGAACTTTGTCGAGCTATCAGAATTGGGGGGGCCTGCGTGGGAAGCCGGTGCAACTGGCCGGGCTTTCACGGAAGGCCCCTTTCGTTCCCAACTCCAAGCTGGTTCTATCCCGGCGCTTTCACCATGTCCTCGTTCTTCCGCAGACGACTATTCCTGAGATTCCGATGAGTCGTTCGCTTGATTGCTCGGCGAAAGGCTCAACAAGGCTTGCAAGAGCTCGCGTCGTTTGTCAGTGATGCCGGTGTCCTCAGGGGCTCCGTACGTAGGTCGCAACAATTCTCGAACCTCGAGTTCGTGCCGACATATACTTGATTGCTTCCGCGATTTGATCGGATCGAAGTAAAGATTCTGCAATCAAGCGATTGCGTTGTTCGCGTTGCGTAACCGGCGAAACCAAAAACCAGGCAGCAATGGCGATCGCAGCGGCCGACCACAACGGTTTGGTCAATCCTTGGCAAGTGAAATCTCCGAGGTAGCGTCGACCTCCTGCACCCTGCACTCGTGAACCATGCTTGATCGTCGCAAGGTGCCCGATCAGCCAAACTGGCAAGGTAACCACACCCCAGAATCGCACCATGAAGCCAGTAGACTGAATGATTTGCTCGCTTTCGGTCAGGCGAATGCCGCCCATGATGCTGAGGATTGGAAGTGGAGTCAGCCAAAAGACAGCCATTGCAACAAGATCCGCGAACAGAAACACAACGAATACCGACGAGATACCGTTCCGTCGATACACGACGTACACGACTCGGATCATCAACAGCACGCGTCACAACGAAACGATGGCTAGCAGTGCCAGGTTTGCCCGAACCGAACCGGGTGCGTCGTCAATTCGTTCAACTGGGATTGCGTACAGCCAAGCCATTGGAGCCGTCAGCCAATACAGGCCCAAGAACGAGCGATAATCGCGCCAAATCGACTTTCGGCTCGGCTTCGTTTCCGATGGCAAGTTGAACGAAGTTTCGAGGATCACGAACAGAATCAGCGATGTAACCAGCGATGCGCCAATCGGTGCTAGCAGATGCCATGGTTCCGCAAGCAAGTACTCGCCATCGTATTCTCTTGCGATCCCTACTGAGACGACGAAGAGAAGTCCTGCCCAGACTGAGCTGCGGTTCTTTGCGATCGCGCGAATGGCACTTGCGCCACCGGCAAAATATTTGAAAATGGTTCGAATGCCCATCGTCTTCATGGCAGGAGCATCAAATCCGATCAAAACATAGGCCGGCTCGTCGACGCAACCACCTTCATGAAGCAAAAGTCGTCCGTGCTGGCGGTCTGCGCGACCTCAGCAGGTGATCACCCAAAATCGTGAACGGAGAAACGGCCATTGCCTGGATTCACTCAGAACGACTTGTTACGCCGCTTCGTCATGTCTCTCTCATCTCCCGACCAGACCATCGTCCGGATCCACAACCCGTGCGACTCTTAGCCAACTACTTCTTGACTTTGTCGTTGGCTTGCTGCTTGGTCTGCGATCCATCTTGTTTCTGGTAATCGCCGATGACTCCTTTCAAGGGACAGGCTGAGAATGCGGGGCACTTCTTGCAGCCGGCGACCAACGCGATTGGGCATAGAGTCATCTTACTTGTCCTTGGTTTGATACTTTGTGACCGACCGAACGTGAAGAAGCCCAATGTACGGGCCTGGCGACAAATCAGAAAGCGATTGATTGATACCGAAGCATAGAAACTCACGGTAGTGCATCGTCAAATCCAAAAATGGGGGTGACGTCGATCCGCGAAAAGGGGCCAGACACCAAACATGCCAAACACCCTTCAGGCCGTTCCGGTTTTTGGTGTCTGACCCCTTTTCGCCAGCAACCCAAAAACTAAATGCTGACGCTGCAGGACGATGTTTTCGACGCCGGAACGATGGGGCGAGAATGCCGGCAGTACCACAACGCAGGCGGTCATCGGTGACTACCGTGCGGATCTCGAGCTCGAAGGGAAAATGGTCGCGACAGCGCGTGCCTATTTGTTCTTCTTCTCTTGCTTCAGTTTTCGCTTTTCCTTGGGGGTGCGCTGGGCCTTCTTCTGTTGTTCGCGTTTGCCTTTGTCTTTACTTCCTTTGTCACCCATCTCTGTTACTCCACAATTGAATACGAATGGACCATTACGTGGACAACAGGCGTGTCTTTCGAATCGCCCGCTTCAGCACGCATCGAACGGCCTCATCCTACCATAGGAAACATTTGAGCGCCGGATTTGCTTCATGCATTGCTGCATTTTGAGCAAAGACTTTCTTGTGGTCGCTCTAACCGTTTCTTGAACCCATCGGTTTCCAGGCGAAGGACAATCCTTCATTCAGAACGTTCTCGACCAGTAGGGGACTGACCAAAAGGGCCAAGGAAACCCGGTAATCGATCGCTATTTGGCGAGCCTGGGTGCGCTATTCAACGCTTCATCGTCTCACAGACACCCGACGGGTCAGAGACTTCCGACACCGCGATCGAACTCATGGTCTCTTGGCCGGTATCTCCCGTTGTTTGGCTGGGAACGTCGCTCGGAACCAAACCAATTTGCCGAGTTCCCAGTGATGGAAAGACCAAGGACAATACGTACTGACGAAACAAGAACCAGATGAGATTGCGTTCGTTTAGCTTCGGATCGATCGAGTCCGCGATCTTCTCGTGTGCTTCCCGCAACTTGCTCCAGTGCAACGCGGGATTGAGGTGGTGTGCAGTGTGATAACCATTGTTGAAGAACAGAAAGTTGAACCATCTGCCAGTAAAGTTCCGCGAATGGTCATGTTCGGACCAGGCGTCGGTGTGCACATGCTGGATAAAGTTGAAGAACATGATCGTTGTGCTGGAGCAGATCGCAGGCAGGATGAGCGAAAAGAACCAGACGTAAAGCCCGAGCCCTGTCTGTTGTCGATGGTAGATCATCGCCGCCAGAATCCCCATGCTCACGTAAGTCCCGATCCAGAAAATGTACTGAAACCGAATACGCGCATGCAGGCTCGGCTTTCGATCCTTGACGCGGCTGACATAGTCCTTGATAGGAAAGCTCTGAAAGTAACCGGATACCAGCGGATAAGTCAGTGCGACCCACAGATTGTGTTTGTTCGTGTATCGCCAGGTCGCCGTCGCGTCCCCAGGACGATTGACAAATTGGTGGTGGTTCAGATTGTGCGTCGGAATCCACATCAGCGTCGGATAACCGTAGAAGATCGTGAGCACGTGCCCAAAAGCGTTGTCCCATCGCCGGCTCGTAAACGTTGATCTGTGATTATGATTGTGCGCGATCGTGCCACATGCGATCGCCACGTAACAGGCAACTGGACAAAGATAGACGATCCAGTCGGGGTTGCAGTACTGAGCCACCACGAGGAGAACTGCAAACGCGACCCAAACGACAGATCGATAGTCTGCGGGATTCCGAATCGGCATCGTTCAAGCCCTCCAATGGCAGCAAATGAATTCGCTCTATCAAGCGCTGCGGCGCGGGGACGAAGAGATCGAACGCGAGCGAAAAGGATTGCCAATACGCTGCACACTGTCGCCGCAGACGACAGTCAACAAGACGCGAGCATACCACAGTGAACGCAAACACCAGATAGCGCCAGATCGGAGCCCTGAAAAAGGTTCCGTTGGCGAGCAATTCTCCGCGTTTTCAGCTCGATGGACATCCTACTTTCTTGATGCCCAATGCTCGACAGAGTTTTGTCGGTCAACGGCGCGTTTTGGAGCACGTCCGCGGGCGCGAAACGACCCGAATCACAATCTCTTTTCAGGAGGAGTTGCGGCGCCCCCCCCGGCCGGCCTCCGCAGATGCTAACTGCTTTCCTGCCATAGGCTTACGGCTATTTTTAGCACTCATCTGCTCCGAGACTAAAATCTAGGTAGACGCCAAAGAGTCAGCTCTTCTTTCTTTTCGTGGCCACCTTGAGCAACCGTTTGGCACCCCCAAATCCAACAGGAAAAGGTCGACACTGCGCGGTCGCGATCGAAGCGACCGGCGACCTTACCGGGAGTGACGAGTGATGAGTATGCCACGATCCTATCAAACCAATCCGCGTCGCCGCGAAATCAAGAACCAGAATTCCAACGGTCGCTTGCGCTATCGTGAGCATGCAAAATCGCGCCGTGCAATTGTCCACCGCAATCACGAATCGATCTTTGATCCACCGGAAGATTGGCACGAACCGACAGGCTCCGCGGAATATCGCGTCATCGTACGTCGCCCGGGGGCTCAATATCGACATGTGGTCACACCAGATCAGATTCGCACCCGACTTGCCAAGCTTCCCCAAAGGTTTCTTCGAGGGCTTGAGGTGGTCCAACTGAGCCAAATGACCCGCAAGAAACATTCTTGTCCGTGCTACGGCTTGCAGTGGGGATGCGCCATCTATTTGTACCCGTTCGATGAATCCATGGACGAGTACTTCTATCGTCCACCACCGCGCTCGCTTGTGATCGAATCCAAAATGTATGGCGGCCGATGGGAGCGTCCCGCGTCTGACGTCTGGAGGTTGATTTGGACCGAAGCATCTGCTCGCGACTTTCAGCTCAACAACATCCTGATTCACGAGTTGGGACATTTGATCGATGACCGCAACACGAATTACATCGATCAGGAACGCTTCGCCGAGTGGTTTGCGATTGAATTTGGTTACCGCCGCAGTGGTGGACAGGATCGTCGTCGTCCAAATCGCAAGGTTCGTCGAAGGCACCACGGCGTTTAACAGGACAGTCCAGTTTTGATCGTTCGCCTGACAAATCACGGCGAAAATTTCGGATGGAACGCTTGCCTGTCGCCGAGCCTCTCCAAGGCTCGGATTGTCGCGGCAAAGCCGCGTGGAATGACGGTCTCGGAGAGACCGACCTGCAGCAAAGTAACGCGGCCCAGGTAGTGCATTTCCACAAATGACATCGGCGACAATCATTAGCCGCCTAGGCGAAATTTGCAAACGCTCTCGTGCCCAATGCATCCCAGCGCAGCCCGTGTTCCCTCGGGGTGAACACGTCGACCGGCCCAGTGCACTTTACGAATCGGCATGAGCTCATCATCCATTCCCCTCCGCCTTGATGGACATCCTGTGGCCAATCAGTGCGGACTTGGAGTTAGTTCGCGATTCCGAGGCTCTTTATCCGAGACGATAGCGTGGTGGGCTTCATGCCTAGTAAAGCTGCCGCTCCTGTCTCGCCATAAACCTTGCCATCGCATGCTTGCAGAGCGCGGCGAATGTTGGCGGCTTCGAACTCCCTTAGCTGTGAGACAGTCAAAATCTCACCGTTTGGAATCGACAAGGGGTCTGAGGTCGTTACCGGTGTGGACTCTGACGGAGCGAAATCTAAACGCAACTTCCCTTTCGGCGATGTAATCAAGGCGCTTTCAAGCACATGTTGCAACTCACGGATGTTTCCGGGCCAATCATAGCGCCCGAGTTCAGCAACATTGGCTTGAGTCAATCGCGGCGGCTGTTTACCGAGACGCCGAGAGAGAATTCCAAGTAGGTGTTCGGCAAGCAACGCGAGATCTTCCTTGCGATTTCGCAGCGGTGGCAGGGCGATCGGAAACACGCTCAGACGATAGTACAAGTCGATGCGGAACTTGCCGGCCTCTGATTCGGCTTTCAAATCGCGATTGGTGGCGGCGATGATGCGGACATCGACTTTGCGTGTTCGTTCTTCGCCAACTCTTTCGAGTTCTCCTTCTTGAAGAACCCGCAGAAGCTTGCTTTGCAGATCAAGTGGTATCTCGCCGATCTCATCGAGGAATAGCGTGCCACCATCAGCCAATTCAAATCGGCCGATCCGATCGCGCAACGCACCCGTAAAGCTACCCTTGGTGTGGCCGAAAAACTCGCTCTCGTAAAGCTCACGTGGAATCGCGGCGCAGTTGACCTTGATCAAGGCTCTTTCGTGGCGTGATGAGCGGGCATGAATCTCACGCGCAACGAGTTCCTTGCCGGTGCCACTCTCGCCCAATACCAGAACAGTCGAATCGGTCGGGGCAACTAACTTGATTTGCTGCCCAACCATTTGCAGCGCGGCGCTTTGGCCGATCATCTCGCCGAACGATTCACCACGTAGCTCTTCTTGAAGGTAATCGTTTTCGAGTTCCAACCGCTTGCGAAGCGATTCAATTTCTTCCCACGCTTCTGCGTTGGCGATCGCGGATGCGACATGGTCAGCGATCATGCGAAGCCAATCGAGACAGTGATCACCAATCGTCGTCCGGCTAAAGACACCAAGTACTCCAAGCACCTGGCCACGATGCACCAACGGCTGTCCGCCAAAGCCACGAATTCCTTCTTCTTTCGCCCACCTCGGATTCGCCAGCCAATCAGGCTCGCCGTCGATGTTTTGAATTTCCAGTGGCTCTCCAGTCGAAGCAATGCGTCCGACCTTGCGTATTCCCAGCGGGAAGCGGCGAAACGATCCATCAATGCGCTGCAAAGCGTCGCTCGGACCGACTACAGAAGTCCCGGCGCTCGCTACCAGATGAAGGCAGTTCGTTTGATCGGGGCACTGGGACCGCATCGGGCACGTCTCGCAGCCAGCGCCTGGTCGGATTAGCCAGATGCGGGCCAGCGCGACCGCTTTGGAGCTCGCAAGTTCCTCGACGACCAGCTTCAACACGTCGCTAACGCTGCGCTGCTGGGCCATCGCCAACAAAAGCGATTTCGGATTCGGAATCAGTGGCAAGTGCTGTTCAATCATGGCTGCTTTTGTAAACGACATTTCGTTAATCAGCAACGTAATTTCGTGCTTCCACGAAATATCGTGGAAGCAAGTGGCTGGCCATTGATTTCCATAAACACTTTGTGAGAAACGTGTTATGAAAACAAGAGCGGCTTGGCACAGCGAATGCACTGAAGGGTTATCACGATCAGCCGTGAAGCTGAGAAACCTGAAACCATATCAACCCGACTGGAGTCCGAACATGTCTCGAATTGAAACCGTGAACCCCGCACAAGCGACCGGCAAAGCCAAAGAACTGCTCGACGGCGTGAAAGCCAAACTGGGGATGACACCCAACCTGATGCGCGTGATGGCCAATTCGCCCGCCGTACTGGATGCCTACTTGAAGTTTAGCGGTGCGTTGGGGGGTGGTGACCTGCCGGCGAAGACCCGCGAGCAAATCGCGCTGACCGTTGGCCAGGCGAACTCCTGTGACTACTGCCTCAGTGCTCACTCGGCGATCGGCAAGATGGCTGGACTTAGCCCCAACCAGATTCTCGACAGCCGTCGCGGGACTTCCTCTGAGCCGAAGACGAACGGGGTGATTCAGTTCGCACGCCAACTCGTCGACAAACGCGGCTTGGTCAGTGACGCCGACATGGACGCAGTCCGAAGTGCAGGATTGGACGACGGTGCGATCGCCGAGATCGTGGCCAACGTCGCGCTCAACATCTTCACCAACTACTTCAATCACGTCGCCGAAACCGAAATCGACTTTCCACGCGCAGAGCCAATCGATGATGCACTGGAAGTCGGTAACGCGCACGAAGCCAGCGTCGTGAACTGATTCTGCAAGCAAACAACCAAATCCACTTCCATTCATAAGAGTAAAGATCATGACCAAACCAGTTCAACCACTTCAAGTTGCTGTTAGCGGATACGACGCAGTCGCCTACTTCGATGGCCAGGCGATTGCCGGTGATCCGGCGTTTAGTTCGGTTCACAACGACAGCTTGTATCACTTCTCAAGTGAAGCCAACAAGCAGAAGTTCGACGCCGACCCCGAACACTACATTCCACTCTACGGCGGCTACTGCGCGACCGCGGCGAGCGAAGGAAAGCTGTTCGGTGTCGATCCGACGAACTTCAAGGTCACCGACGACAATCGGCTGGCACTGTTCTATCGCGGTGCTGGCGGTGACACCCTCCCGCAATGGAACGAGAACGAACAGGAGCGTCGCGCCGCGGCCGACAAGCATTGGCGTGAAGGCAGCTTCGAATCGCACGCCTAATCGACTCACGGAATATTCGACCGTTCTGCCATCAACCAACACTCGCTAAGGAATCCAATCATGGCACTTCTGACTCGTCTTCGCCCACCATTCACTCTCGAAACGGCAATGCAGAAAGTTCGCGCTGCAGAAGACGCGTGGAACTCTCGTGATCCCAATCGTGTTGCACTTGCCTACTCGGAGGACTCCGTCTGGCGCAACCGCAGCGTTTTCGTCAGCGGTCGTGACCAGATACGGGAGTTCTTGTCGGACAAATGGAACCGCGAACTCGACTATCGCTTAGTCAAGTCGCTCTGGGCATACACCGACACTCGGATCGCGGTTCGCTTTCAGTACGAGTGGCATGATGCTGAGGGTAACTGGTTTCGCGCTTATGGCAACGAAAACTGGGAATTCGATGAAAGCGGTCTGATGCGCCGCCGAGAAGCGAGCATCAACGATGTCGCGATCCGTGAAGTGGAACGCAAGTTCTTCTGGAATGCGCCAGGGCCTCGCCCTTTCGACCACGTCGGAATCGTCGACGTCAAGTAAACGAACCAATCTCTACAAATCGAACTTTAGAACGAAAACTATCATGAAACGTAACACTCGCCTGAACCTAGTTGTCGCTGCTTTGACAGCGATTCTCACGACGATCGTCGTGAGCCGGCCGTCACTGGCTGAGACATCTGTTCAGACTTCACCGCATTCCATTGCACCGACGGTGTCTCATAGGACCGTCGACGTGGACGGCATCGAAGTCTTCTATCGCGAAGCGGGACCGACGGACGCACCGAGCGTGCTGTTACTGCACGGATTTCCGACCAGCTCGCAAATGTATCGCAATCTGATCCCAGCGTTGGCCGACAAATATCATGTCGTGGCACCGGACTATCCAGGTTACGGACACAGTGAGATGCCATCACGCGACCAGTTCGACTACACGTTTGACAACCTGGCCCACGTCGTCGATCGCTTCACCGAGCAGATCGGGCTAAACAGCTTTGCGTTGTATGTCCAAGACTATGGCGCTCCAGTCGGCTTCCGCATCGCAGCGGAACATCCCGACCGTGTGACAGCAATTGTTGTGCAGAACGGAAACGCTTACGACGAAGGATTGAACAATGATTTCTGGAAGCCAATCAAGGCTTATTGGAACGCACCGAAGGATGCGAGCAAACGAGAAGCTCTGCGAGGCCTACTTTCCTACGACGCGACGAAGTGGCAGTACACGCACGGCGTGAAGAACGTGGAAAGCATCAGCCCCGACGGGCCGGCGCACGACCAGTTTCTGCTCAGTCGCGATGGCAATCAGGAGATCCAACTCGATCTGTTCCTGAGCTACGGCAGCAACCCTGCGTTGTATCCGAAGTGGCAGGAATACTTCCGCAAGCATCAACCACCCATGTTGATCGTCTGGGGCGAGCATGACCAGATTTTTCCGGCCGCAGGAGCCGAACCTTACAAGCGTGATGTCAAACACCTCGAGTTCCACCTGCTGGATGCGGGTCACTTCGCCTTGGAATCCAACGGAGCAGAGATTGCTGGACTGATGCACGCCTTTCTGGACAAGACGCTTATCAAGTAATCGTCGGAGCGTTTCGCACTCGCCCGGATCAGACGGGCGAGTGCTTCTTTCAATTTCAACGACCCAGTGATACACGCTCAGGCCACAATTATGTTCACACCATCCAGCGACATCGCGTTTACACCTGCCGTCAAAGCGATCCAGACACAGAAAGGATCCCGCGCGAGCTACTCGCGGATGGAATCGCATGGTGGATGGCAGTCCAAGATCACGCCCGACTTAGCGAGCTATCTTGCGAGTCTTGACATGTTCTATCTGGGCTCGGCAAATGGAGAGGGTCAGCCCTATATCCAGCACCGAGGCGGCCCTCCAGGATTTCTGAAAGTCGTCGATGAGCAAACGCTTGGATTCGCCGACTTCGGTGGCAATCGCCAATACATCACGCTCGGCAATTTGTCCGAAAACCCGAAAGCGTTCATCTTCTTGATGGACTATGTCAACCGACAACGCATCAAAGTCTGGGGCCGGGCTGAAGTGGTCGAAGGCAACGCCGAACTGAACGAACGCCTGCACGACCCAGCTTATGCTGGCAAGGTCGAGCGGTCCATTCTGTTCCACGTCGAAGCCTGGGACGTCAATTGCCCCCAACACATCCACCGCCGCCTGCCGGCTTCCCTGGTTGAGCCAGTGATTGCGGCGTTGCAGCAACGAGTCAGCGATCTGCAAAAAGAAATCGCGGATCTGAAGGGCGAAGCTCGCTAATAGAGTTTTCCGCCGATCGGCACATCATGGTCAGGTCGCAGCAACACGACGTTGCCCTGCTCATCGGGCACGCCGAGTGTCAGCACTTCGGACTGATGTTTGCCGATCTGCCGCGGCGAAAAGTTGACAACGCACAACACTTGCCTTTCGAGAAGTTCAGCACCTGCGTAATTGGGCGCGAGTTTCGCCAACGACTTTCTCGTGCCTAGACTCGTTCCGAAGTCGATCAACAGAATGTGGGTCGAATACTTGCCTTCCGGGAACGGCGTTACCTCCACGATCTTACCGACTCGGATATCGAGCTTTTCAAAGTCACTGATTGACGCCCAATCCTCGCTCATACGTAAATGTCCTTGCTGCTCAAATTACTGCATACCGCAATGGTGTAGCCATTAACGGCGAAAACCGTCGTTAAATGTGCCAATCGAATCCGTAGCGAAACTCGTTAGGAGTTTCGGCCTTGCCACATCGGTCACCAAAACTCTTGACGATCTTCACTACCTTCGCGACACGGATGAAAAGCAAAGCAGAAGTTCAAGACTCGGTAAACATGATTCTTGTACGTCTGATACTGCGAGCCAATCATCGACTGCCGTGCGCCGAGAATGCTCTCCAGTAAGGGGATGTTCGTTTCGATGGTCATTGCATCTTCCTGAATCGGATGGAGTTCGACCACCGACTGCGGATTGAAAGCTGCCTAATCGGTGACTGTTTCGACGAATTCCTGTTCGCCGCACGCCTCCATGGCGGTCTCGAGCGCCCAGCCTGTGAAGGATGCGTAATTGAAATCCTTGTAGAGCATCTTCATCTTTGACGTAGGCATTTCCAAAGAAGGGGTCAGATACCAAGAACCGGAACGGCCCGAAGGGTGCTTCGCATTTTGGTGCCTGCCCCGAATGGCACGGGCTTTGAACCTCGGGCGCTAGCCGTGGGCGAAGAAAACGTCGTTAGGATGCGGCGAAGGCCCACGGCTAGCGCCCGAGGTTCACTGAGACAACCTAAGTTCGTGCCATTCGTGCCTGCCCCCTTTTTGCCGATCATTCGCATACAAGCACGACGCGCCAGCGAGTGTGTCTCCGGTTTTCGAGCGTTTGGCGGACGTGAGATTGCGTATTTTCCCGGGACTCACTCGCTTGCGCGTCGTGCTTGTATGGACGGTTGAACCCGTCAGAGTGACGCTGTCCAGCTAAGCCAAGATCTCGTTGACGATTCGAGACGGTTCCACTCCGGTGAGCCGAGCGTCGAGGCCTTGGAACTTGACCGACAGTCGATGATGGTCGATTCCCATCAGGTGCAGAAGCGTTGCGTGGAAGTCGCGCACGTGAACGCCATCGGCGACCACGTTGTAACCAAACGGGCACGTCTCACCGAGACTCACACCACCCTTGACGCCGCCCCCAGCCATCCACATCGTGAAGCATCGTGGATGGTGGTCGCGACCATAGTTCGTCGCGGTCAAGGCGCCTTGGGAATAGTTCGTTCTCCCGAACTCGCCGCCACAGATCACCAGTGTGTCCTCCAGCATGCCACGCTGTTCCAAGTCTTGCAGCAGGGCAGCGGACGGTTGGTCGGTCTCCTTGCACTGAGTCTTCATGCCACTGGGGATGTTACCGTGATGGTCCCAGCCCTGATGATAAAGTTGAATGAAACGAACTCCCTTTTCGGCTAAGCGACGAGCCAGCAAACAGTTCGCTGCAAAGGTTCCTGGCTTCGTGGCATCCGGCCCGTAAAGATCCAAGACACTTTGCGGCTCGTCAGCAAGATTGGCAACCTCGGGAACACTCGATTGCATCCGATACGCCATCTCATACTGTTCGATGCGCGTTGCCAATGCCGGATCACCCAGCCGATCCTGTTCGAGGTGATGCAGATCGTTCAGGCGGTCCAGCATCTTGCGACGACTATCCGAAGAAATGCCCGGCGGATTCGACAGGTACAACACCGGCTCCTTGCCCGATCGAAACTGTACGCCTTGATAACGTGCCGGCAGAAAACCCGACCCCCACAAGCGCGAGTAAAGCGGTTGACCGCCCTTGCCTTTCGTCACCAGCACCACGAACGATGGCAAGTTGTCATTCTCGCTTCCCAACCCGTAGTGCAACCACGCACCGATGCTGGGACGACCGGAAATTTGGTTGCCCGTTTGCAAGAACGTAATTGCCGGATCGTGATTGATCGCTTCGGTATACATCGATTTGATCAAAGCGATTTGATCGACCTTCGATGCCATGTGTGGCATCAGCTCACTGACCCACGTGCCGCTTTCGCCGTGCTGATCGAACTTGAAGATCGAACCGGCCAACGGCAAAACGGCTTGATTTCCGGACATTCCCGTTAGGCGTTGGCCCTGTCGCACCGAGTCCGGCAATGGTTCGCCCTGCTTCTCGTTGAGCAGTGGTTTGTAGTCCCAGGTTTCCAGTTGCGAAGGGCCGCCGGCCTGAAACAAATAGATCACTCGCTTCGCTTTGGGGGCATGGTGCGTCGGGTTGATCACTCCGCCACTGGGCACACCAGGACCAAGCGAGTTCGTCGCAGCCGCACTGGCGAAATCCCGCTGTAGCAATTGCGATGCAGCGATCCCGCCGAGTCCCATGCCAAAGTTTTGCAGCCAGTGTCTTCGTGTCGTGGACGTGTTCATGATTCGTTTGTCGCAAAATGCGTTCATGGGTTTGTCGATGCTTCGAAAGTTATCGAAGCATGATCGTTTCGTCGTAAGCAAACAGGGTTTGGACAACGACCGTCGTCGCAGCCAAGTCACTCCGCGGTGCAGTCTCTTTGACTGATTGGGTTCCCACCTTCAGAAACTCATCCGCCTCCGACGGGGTCGCGACGAAGTACTCGAGCTGTTCACCGTACAGCCGATCGACAACCTCCCGTTCGCGGTCGCTCGGCATTCGGCTGATCAACCTGCGGAACAATTCGTCCCAGCGTGAATCGATGTCGGTATTGTGGTTCTCGATCAGCGTTTCGGCCAGCACGCGAGAAGCTTCCACGTATTGCGGGTCGTTTAAAAACACGAGCGCCTGCAACGGTGTGGTCGTCAATTCGCGGCGGGCGGTGCAGCTTTCGCGACTGGTCGCATCCAACGTCAACATGGTCGGAGGCGGTGAGGTCCGCTTCCAAAACGTGTAAAGACTGCGTCGATACAACCCATCGCCAGTCGATTGGTGGTAAGACTTGCCCGTCCCTGCCTCTTCCCACAAGCCGGCGGGCTGGTAAGGCATCACACTCGGGCCGCCGATCTTTCTCACTAACAGTCCCGATGCGGCCAACACCGTATCACGCAACTGCTCGGCGGACAGACGATGTTTCGGACCACGCGTCAGCCAAACGTTGTCAGGATCATGCTCATAGATGTCGGGGCTGCCGACTTTAGACGATTGACGATAGGTCGACGATAGCACGATCTCGCGGCACAGCCAGTGCAAGTCCCAATCGTTGTCCATCAGCGACCGAGCCAAGTAGTCAAGAAGTTCGGGGTGTGAGGGGGGCGAGCCTTGCGAACCGAAATCCTCCAGCGAGACCACGATGCCACGACCAAAGAACAAATGCCACATCCGATTGGCGATGACTCGTGACGTCAAAGGGTTTTGCGGATCGACCATCCATTTCGCCAGCGACATTCGATCAGCGTCTGCGACCGGCAAACCGCCAGACAACTGTGGCGTGCTGGCCGTCACTTGCTCGCCCTTGTTCGTGTATTCACCACGACCAAGAACATGCGTTGCCGGAGCCTTGTCATCGTGTCGCATCGTCATGATTTCACGGACGCCGGCGACCAGCTCGTTCTCGGCATCGCGAGCTTTGGCAAGTGTGGCCCGTGCCTCGGCCACCCCATCATCTGCTGTCAACAGCTGATGCAGCAACGCCATCTCGGTGTCAATTTCATTTTCAGTTTCACTCGGCCGCGCGGCCCGATAGATGGACAGCACTTCAGCAGACGAAAGCTGCACGTCGTAAACCTTCAAGTCATCGAGGGCACCATCGCGGAAACCGATGTCGCGGAAGCGAGCACCCAACGCCAAGGAAACATTGTCGACGTCCATGTCGCCCCAATTCTTTCGGTGTCGGATATCACGAGTCAACTTGTCGCGAATGACTTCGGCCTGGACAGCGTTTCCATTGATGAAAAGCTGCATCCCTTCGGCACGTCCACTGCCGTCATGGGCAACGGCCAAGTGAGTCCAATCACCGACGGGAATCGTCTCCACCGCACGGATTCGCATTGCGTTTCCGGGCCAAAAATGGATCATCGAAAACTGTGGATGCCCCTCGTCAATGGTCAGCTCCAAGCCTCGAAAACCGGAGTCCTCGGCCGCACGAGATTGGTGCAGCACCATCATCCGTGGGCCTTCTACCTCAGGCCGCACCCACAAACTATACGAGAACGCAGAGGTTCGCCCGAACCGCGGAGCTTCCTTGCATTCGATCGCGTCATCTCCATTGCAACGCGTGGCCATCCCAACGACGCCATCGACGTCGCCTTCAAGCGGCAATGTGAAAGCCGGTTTACGAGGCTCAGGCAACTCGCTGATTAGATCTTCGGGTCGCGACTTCCAATGACGGCGAGCCGATTGCATCGCCTCCTCGAGCTTGGCTTCGGCGGTCGTGACAGCTTGCTTGGCTGCTTGATGCTCCTGTTCCTGATCCGCTTCGTACAACAACATTGCTGGTGTTGGCGCGGTGAAGGTGAAGTGCGAATACAGCCCGAACTCGTCGATGTCCGAAAAGTACGCCGACAGCTGGTAAAACTCTTTCTGTTTGATCGGGTCGAATTTGTGGTCATGGCAACGACAGCATTCCATCGTCAATCCCAAGAATGCCGTTCCCGCGGTCGTGGTCCGATCGGTGATGCCCGTCAAACGAAACTCTTCCGCGACACTGCCGCCTTCATTCGTTTGCCGGTGCAGTCGATTGAACGCGGTCGCGAGTTGTTGTTCACGCGTCGCTCCTTCGATCAGGTCGCCGGCAATCTGCTCGGTGACGAACTGATCGTAGGGCATGTTGCGATTGAAGGCTTCGATCACCCACTGTCGCCACGGCCAAACTTCCATTGCCACATCGTTTTGGTATCCGAAGGTGTCTGCGTAGCGCGCGACGTCCAACCACATCACAGCCATCCGTTCGCCATAAGCCGGTGATTTCAACAATCGCTCGACGACTCGCTCATAAGCCTCGCCAGAATCGTCTGACAAGAATGTATCCAGCTCCGATAGCGTCGGTGGCAGACCAGTCAAGTCGAACGTCACTCGCCTAAGCCACGTCGCTCGATCCGCTTCCTCCGTCGGCTGGAAGCCTTTCTGGCGATGAGCTTGCGCAACGAAAGCATCGATGCTACGACGTGGCCAATCGTCGACGGTCTTTGGAACATCGATCGACCGAGCTAGCGGCTCGAACGACCAATGCTTCTCATACTCGCCACCCTGGCGAATCCACTCGGCAAGCAAATCCTTTTGCTTGGTCGTCAATGCCTTATTCGTTTCGGGTGGCGGCATGATCACGTCCGGATCGGCGGACATGATTCGCTCGATCAATAGGCTCTCGTCGGGCTCACCTTCGACGATCGCCCCATAATCGACCGCCGGCTCTCGCTGATCCAGACGTAGGTCGGCGGCGCGGTCTTCTTCGTCCGGTCCGTGGCAGGCGAAGCAGTTTTCCGACAAGATCGGGCGGATGTCCGAATTGAACGAGATCGGTGTTTCGCACCATGCGGCTGGACCGAACGACACGCATGAGCAATAGAATGCGGCAATCGCAACGTTTTTCAACTGGAACATGCGGATGCAGTGCCGAAGGACTGAGAATTGGGTAATCTAAGTCCGTCTATTGTCGCATAATTTCCTGGCAAGTCTTGTGCAACGCCACGGAAAATTTGCAACGTTTTGCCGATGGCAAGGACTTGCGTGCGCACGACTGACCGGAAGGCGTCTAGCCAAATTCCACTTGGCAGCGACCTGGTGTGCGTGGCGTGTTCGAGGCCTTCGACCACCTGTCGTCGATTCTCTTTGATGCCGAGGACAGCCATTCGCGTTATGTCACTACCAACTCGCGCAATCTGATGGATGCCTTCGGTTCGTCCGATGTCGAAAACCTCGACGGACGAACCGACGTCGACTTTCAACAATGACGAGTGGCTCGGACTGGATGTTCCATCTGTTTCCGAACGTGTTCACGAGTAGTCGTAGACTTGCCCAAAGTCTATGCTGGGTGTGGACAATGCGGTGCGCTTCGTAAGCAACCTGGAACGCCAAAGGATGCTCACAAGTCATAAGAATCGCCAACCGGCAGATTCGAATTCTGGGATGGCCGACTTGCCTCCATGACTACGTCGGCAAGTGAATCGGAGCAATCCGATCGTCGAGTTCTCTGCCAAACAGCTTGGCTCAAAAGGTGCTCGAAAAGATGACCACTCGCGGACCGTCGCCGGTGTCGCCGAGGTTCTTCCCAGACTCACTCAGACGGCTGGAGCGAAGGACGTTGCCTGTCTTGGGATCGTAGATACGCCAGGCGTCGGGGATGTCGTCGCGCAGGACACGGAGGTCGCCGCCATCTTCCAAGTAGAGGATGAGTAGTTCGTAAGGCTTGAACAGAGCCGGTCGACCGTACGTGCAAGTCGTGTCGGGCTGAGCGCCTCGGATCGGAAGTCCGTCCAGAATCTTGCCGAACATTCCGGCGTACGTGGAACCCTCAAAGTCGAGAGCGTCTCGCCAACTGCTGTCTTGAGCGCGTGCCCAAGCATCGTTCTGCGTAGGCTCGCCCGGATGAATCCAGTTCCACAGGCTGCCTGCACCGTAGACAATTCCCATGGTACCGCCCGCGCAAAGGTTGCGCCAGGCTTCTTGGCCCTGCCACCAGCCCGCAGCCCGACCCTTGGTGCCGATGTTTTCGTAGGTCGGTTCGCCATTGGCAACCGCCTTGATGGGAGTCACATACCAATGCGCGGCGAGCCGGTCCTGGCGATGTTCGCCGTTGTGCCCCGTTTGGATCCACTGGAAGTCGAGCCACTTCTTGTCCTGATGAGCCTGAGCATCAAAGTGCGGGCCGTAGTGCAGACCGGTAGGCTGGCGGTACGCGTCCCATTTCTCGATTTCACTCCCACCAGGATGAATGCCGGGTTCCGCGCCACTTCCGTCACCAAGCACAAGCCACATCGCAGGCTGTGCTCCGTAGCGAGCCACGAGGTAGCGACAGTATCGCGCATATTCATCGGGCGGAATGACCGGCCCGGCAACCTTCAATCCCTTCCACCCATAGCCGTGGAAGACCGGTTGCCAAACTGGTGCGATTCCATGTTCGACCAGGATTTCAACAGTGTGGTCAAGGTATTGAAAGTACGCCGGGTTCAACACATTGATGTGTCCGCTAGGAAGATCGTCGAACCCGCGCGCGAAGCCGAAGTGTTGCGTCCGGTCTTGCGGGCCTTCCATTTCTCTATCCGGCATGACGGACATCATCAGCGCGGCATTGAAACCTTTGGATTGACGATCGCTCGCGTAAACCTCCACCTGCTCGTGCGTCGCCCGCCAGGGAATCGCCCAAGGTGTATCGGCGACCATGACGGCCGGTGTGCCGTCGGCATATTCCATCCATCGACTGCCGTACGGGATGCGCCAGAAACCATGTTGTTGAAAGGATGTCCTACCGACTGGGCCGCCTGTCTCGAATGACCCTGAATGATCGCGCAAGCCATTGTCGGGAACGTTTGAAAAACTCTCCCAGCTCCAAATGCCGTCGGCTTCAGGGGAAGCAAAGCGAACCTTGAAAGACTTGCCGCCGTCCCAGAAACCCGGTCGTCGCAACCTAGCGCCGTCTTCGTGCACAAAGTCGACCCAGAATTCGACTTCGGTATACGCGTTCTCGTAACTCTTCTCGGAGGTGAAATCCAATTCGACCACCTGCCATGGTGGAATCGGCGGCGCGGCGTTGGCATTGCCGGATGCGAAAAAACATCCAGCCGCCAACAAGACAAGAGTAAACGCTTCGATTGACACTGAAGTCGACAAGCGTCTGATCGGTCCGAAGTTCGGGAGTTTGTTCATGTGGGACTCGCCCTCGCACTTGTGTGTCACTCGAATCTCCCCAACCTCCGCGTTGACTCGATCTAGGCATCGCGTCAATCGAAGCACCGATTCGAGAGATTCAATCAACTCGCCACCAGGATGCGATTGTTAACCACACCCCATCACTTCCAGAGCCTCACCGTTTTCTGATTTCGATGATGTACCTCAGCAAGTCATCGAATTCCTTGCGGCTCTTCAGCTGCCTGGTCAGATTTTCGGGCATCAACGAAACCTTCGACTCCATGACTTCTTCGACGTCCCCCTGCTCGATCGTGATCGGCTCTGGTTCTGCCAGGTTTCGCAAGACAATTTCCTCGTCGCTTTCCGAAATCCGAACGCCTGTCTGCACTTTGCCATCCGCGGTCAGCACGCTCACCTGGGCGTAATCTTTGTCGATCAATTTTGAAGGACGCAGAATGGAATCCACAAGTTCCTCGGCGGTCAGCTTGGTCGTGAGCTTTGCCAAGTCGGGGCCAAGGCGAGCTGCACCTCGCGGAGGATCGTGGCATGCGAAGCAAGCGGCGGCTGATTGATAAAACAGCTTCTTGCCTCGTTCGGCGTTTCCTCGCTCCATCGCGACGTTTGCCAATTCAGCAGGCGACGAGTTGAGCAGTTCGTTCTCCAAGGCTTCGTTGGAGAACTCTGACGTTTCCAGGTCATTCGTAGCGAGCGCCGCTTCCAGCGGGTGCTCGGCTAGCAGTTCATCCGGCTTCCAGAAAGTCGAACGAGCGATCGTCTGTTCGCGAACCTTTTTGACGCTGGCGGGGCTGACGGGCGATGCCTGTGTTGCCCCAAGTGTTACGCACAAAGGTCAACACAGCCGCCAGTTCTTCGTCCTTCAACAGTGAGCGGAAGGCGGTCATGGGTGGCACGCCGCGCGACGGATCGTAGGTCTTTCCGTTGACCGTCATTTTGCCCCACACGCCGTGCAAAGTCATCTTGATCAGACGTTCTTCGCTGCCGTTGACCCAGGGGCTGCCGACAAGCGGCGGATAGACATTCGCGTTTCCTTTGCCGTGCGTCAGGTGGCAGGTCGCGCAGTGCGATTCGCGTTGGTAAACCTCAGCACCCAGCTTGTACACTTGTCGGTCAGCGCGACTGAGGTGCTTCGGAGGATCGAATTTCACGAACTCCGACTTCCGCGGGCGCCGCGAATCCGCTCGCTCCCGTCGCGTCCACGTTGTTCCAGAAATGCTTGACCGTGCTGGCCGCGACGACCGCATGCTTGACGTCCGAATTCAAAAGCGTATTCAACAACTCTTCGTTTCGAACGCCATGCTGCTGGTGCAGCCACAGTGCTTCGAGAAGATGGTGGGCTTCGGTTTCATCGTTTGGGTCAAAGTCCTTCATCCACTCGCGAGTCGCTGCGATCACGGCGTCCGAGTCGCGGGCACTCAGTTCGACTCGGGTCCGGTGGCGAACGCCGTCGACCGGGTGCTTGAGATTTTCCAGCAGTGCTGCGATCGGCTGGCCGTGAATCTTGACCGGCTTTTGCAGTGGTCGATCTTTCACCGTCAGACGGAAGATGCGGCCATGCACGTGGTCACGGTTGGGGTCACGAATGTTGTGTTGCATGTGACCGATGATGGCGTTGTGCCAGTCGGCGACGTACAAGGCTCCGTCTTCACCGATGACCGCATCGGTCGGACGGAAGTTTCGATCTTCGCTGTTGATCAATTCAAGGCCGGGAGTTCCCCAGACGTGTCCGAACTCGCGGGTCTTGCCGTCTCCCTCGCGATCAAGGGAATACTGCTTGACGCCCAGGAAGCCGATCGTATTGCAGATCAGGAAGTCGTCCTGCATGTCTTCGGGAAAGTGCTCCGACGACATGATCGCGTTCGCCGCGACGGGGCGGAATTCTTTGGTCAGCAGCATGTGCATCTTGAAGCCCTTGCCTTCGGGACGCACTTGATACGATTTGCCGCCGGTGCCGTCGTTGGCGTAGCAGTAACCCCAGTAGTCAAAGCTGGTGCCGTGTGGGTTGGGCGAGTTGGCTGCGTGCGGAGTGATCGCGAAGGTGCGGGGATCAAAACGGTACATCCCCGATTCGCCAATGTTCAGATTCTGTTTCCACGGCGTCTCGTGATTGTGCACCAGGAAGATTCCGCTTTGCCAATAGATCCCACCGTCGGGACCGTACACCAAATTGTTCGCAGCATGGTGCGTGTCGGCTGTTCCGAGTCCTTGCAGAAGGGGGTAGCGCACGTCCGCTTTGTCGTCGCCGTCGGTATCCTTCAGGAACAGCAGGTCGGGACCCGAGGTGACGACGACGCCGCCACCCCAGAACTCGAACCCTAGCGGGTTGTGGACGTGCGCGAAGATCTTGCGAGTATCCGCTTTGCCGTCCTTGTCCGTGTCCTCGAAAATCATCAGGCTGTCGTTCATCTCCTTGCCGCGGTTCCCACTTGGGATACGTATTCCAGCTTGCCGCCCACAGGCGACCCTTGGCGTCGACCTGAAGCTGCACGGGATTGGCCAGATCGGGAAACTGAACTTCCGAGGCGAAGACGTTCAGTTCGTAGCCATCGGGAACCTTCATCTTCGCGATGGATTCTTCGGGGCTCAGGTAATCAACGCTTCCTTCTTTCTCAGCGCTCGAGCTCTTGCTGCCTCCGCCCACGTTCGAGATCACCTTGACGGGCGGTGGGACATTGCTGTCGTCGACAACATATTTCTTGCCCTCGGCAGCCGCCCAAATCGCTTTGTCGCGATTGGCTGTCATCACGTCCAGCATCACCAGTTCGTGCTTGAGGACGTCGGCATTGCTTTGGCCGTCGACAAAGGTCAGCGTCGATCGGCCGCCCCAGATGTCGTTGCCATCGGTTGCGTGATAGCGATTGTGCCAATGCCAGTTCTTGTCTTTGACCGCTGCGTAAAGGTCGGCAAGCTTTTCGTCGACCGGTACGCTCTTGCCGAGCAACGCTTTGCGAGATGATTTCGGCGAGCTTCTGATAACCGTTCGCATTGAGGTGGATGCCATTGATCGTGTACCGCTCGGAACTTGACTCGAACAACTGAATGGTAGGTGAGAAAAGGTCGACAAACGTCGCGCCCGTTTCCGCTGCGGCCTCGCGTGTGGCTTCGGTAAAGGCAGCCAGATTCGTATTCAGTTCAGTCCCATCAGGAAGATTGCGATCGCCAGTGTTTTGATAGGCGATGGGACTGAACAGAACAAACCGGACGTCCTTTCCCTTTTCCCGTCGCAGTTCGCTGTACCGCTGAACCAGTTTCACCAGTTCGGCTCGATAGGCATCCGCGCCGTCCGGTCCGGCAAAGGACTCGTTGTATCCGTAGAAACATGAACACAACATCTGGCCCGACGTGTTGCAGGTACTCGGCATCGTTGGTGAAGCCCTGACTGCGCGGTCTCTTGTTGACCATGTCTCCCGAAAAGCTCATGTTGCGGAAACGGACGTTCATGCCCTTGAGCTGCCTCTGCAGAACCGTTTCGACCCACGGGTCATGCTGCATTCGGTCGGCGAGACCGTTGCCGTAAATGGCGACCACATCATTTTGCTGAAAACCAAATGGCTCGGCCCCACCGGCCGATTTGGCAGCCAATGCGATTGGCACGAAGCAAATGATGGATACGAAAGTGATGTATTTCTTGAGCATTGCTAGAAGGTTACGGTTCATGTTCTTGGAGTGGTTCCGTTCGGTACAGTGCCTGTCAGGCGAGCCATGCCGCGAAATAGCATCCCGTGGCGTGGGACAAGGCGTGGAAGGAGTCGTTTCCCGACGGTGGGTTCCCAAGATTGTAGTCGAGAAGTCCGTATCGCGTGCCGCCGAGCAAGGCTTCGCTGCCCCGTGCGAGGAACACTGGATTACAATCACGATTCAAGCAGCACGAGAGCGGTTCTCGGCTCAAGCAGTCCTGTCCCGGTGTCAGGAAGACTCTCGCAGTGATGGTCGCTCGCAACGCCCAACTCGAAAGGGAGCCGCCATGACTCTTCGAAGCTTTCCGCCTCTTGATCCACAGCTCGCTTCTATTGGCCCTGGTGTTCGTCACTCGCGGTGCCTGGGCGGCGGGCATGGAGACGGTGAAAATCGCCCCTGACCAGAAAGGCTTCATCCTCGATCCTTCCGGAGATCGCTTCGTTCCTTGGGGTCACAACTATGCCTCGGTCGACATTATGGAGCGACTGGTCAACGACCCGGAGCGTGTCGAGCGGGAGTTCGCCGAGATGAAGGCCGCCGGCACCACCGTTGCCAGAATCCATCCCGAAATGCCCCATATCCTGACCGGGCCGGACCAGGCCGACCCCCAAGCGCTCGACCAGCTCAAGAGGCTCCTCAAAATTGCCGAGGACTCGGGCATCCGCCTCAAGATCACCGGTTTGGCCTGCTACAAGATCAAGGATCGCATGGCCTGGTACGATTCGATGGATGAGCAGGATCGGTGGAAGACACAGGCCTTTTTCTGGGAAACCATCGCCCGCACCTGTGCGGAGAGCCCGGCCGTCTTCGCCTATGACTTGGTCAACGAACCCGGCGCGGTCGGCAAGCGAGCCGACGGGTGGTACCTGGGCAGGATGGGCGAGGTTGAATTCTGCCAGCGGCTCAGCCTCGATCCCGGCGATCGCAGCGGCGATGACATCTTCCGCGAGTGGACAAAGCGCATGGTCTCCGCCATCCGCAAGCACGACCAGACACACCTGATCACGATGGGAATGCTCCCGTTCCCCGGCGCGTACAAGGCCGCCGCCGAACAGCTCGATTTTGTCTCGCCGCATCTGTATCCCAAGACCGGCAAGGTCGATGACGAGATCGAGCTTCTGAAGCAGTTCGACTGGGGCAAGCCCATCGTCATCGGCGAGACCTTCCCCTTGAGCTGCGGCGCGGACGACGAGCGAGATTTCCTCCTCAAGAGCCGCCCTTTCGCCCACGGCTGGATAGGCCACTGGCCAGACGAATCGCCCGCCAAGCTGGCCGAGCTGAAAGAGACCGGCAAGGCCACGATCCACAACGCGATCTGGCTTTCCTGGGTGGACCTCTTCAAAGAACTCGGCCCGCAGATGACCGGCGGAACATCGAGATGAAGGGTCGAGTGTGAACAGCTGTGTCCCCAATGTCAAAACGTGTCAGCAAATGGTGGAACACCTCCTCAGCCACGAAGTGGCGACACAAGAACTGCCGGGTGCGTCAGCACCCGGTTCAAGATCCCTTCAAAACACTCCCACCCCGTCGACTCTTCGGCTTCGCCGAAGAGTCGACGGGGTGGGAAGCTGCTTGGGAGCAAGCAAACCCGTGGGTTATCACCCACGGCAATTCTTGTGTCGCCACTTCGTGGCTGAAGAGAGACGCCAGTTGCTCCGGCGATGGCAAGATCAGCAAGGGATCAAGGCTCGATTCAACCAGGGGACAGGTCAAAACGGGGACAGGCAAAGACGGGTTGCAGGCAATTCACGTTGACGGAAACCTTGCCTGACCCCTGGTATGTCCCCCAGCTCGAAAGATTCCGTTCTGCAAAGGCTGAAGCAAGCGAAATCACTCTCCCCTTGGCCATCGCCTGAGCGGACCTTTTGTCAGCAGGTGGTCAAAACGGGGACAGGCAAAAACGGGTTGCAAGCAAATCACGTTGACGGAAACCTTGCCTGTCCCCCTTGTCTTTTGTCCTCCTTGTCTTTTCATGACGCCGGTCGCGAAACCGGCTATACAGACTTGAAAGAGAACGTGATCGCAGAGGCCATTGATTGAGCGATGCCTACTTGCCTTCCTCTTCCGCAAACAATCGATTCGCCCATTTCACGAAGTGCTTGATATTGGGCAGGTCGGTATGGCCGCCGTCGTGTTGACGCCATGCGAGTTTGCCATCGAGCAAGTCCGTGTTGACCGGTGGCATTTCTTCCGTCTTGTAGTCGTCACTGCGGCCGAGATCGCCGGCGCCGAGCAACCGGAACGCTGGCTGAGCGGCGATGGCTGCCATGAAACTGCCTTGTTGGTCCAACCACAGTGCGTCGCCTTTTTCCGGAATGCCATAGCTGATGAAGGTCGGGCGCGGCGCACACAATGCGATCAGCATATGTGAGTCAACTGGTAAATCGCTGGCGTTCATCGAACCGAACGACGACTCGGCGGTGCCGTACTTCAGGAAGTTGCCGGCCATCCAATGGTACTCGCCCGAACCGGTCAGGTTCTCAACCGCCTCGCCAAAGTTGCGACGGTACAGGCTGGCTCCGCCCTCGCCCGACGACCCGACCAGCACCATCGCGAATCGTGGATCAAAGGCCATCGTCACAAGAGCGGCCTTGCCGTAACGAGAAACCCCATCGATACCCACCTTCTTCGCATCGACTGCGGGATCGGTTTCAAGATAGTCGAGTCCGCGTGAGGCACCCCAGCCCCAAGCTCGCAGCGAGCCCCATTGGTCCGGCTTGCGTGGTTGCCCCTTGTTGGTGAGCCCGATGATACCGCGAGTCAAACCGCCACCAGTCTGACCAGGAGCACGCGGAGGTCCGAATCGACTCTGCCTCTCTCCACCCGAATCGTCTTGGATGCTGCCGGCACTGATCGTCGCGTAACCCCAACCAGCTTCGACCAATTGCTGCGTCGCTGGCGGTTCCGCTCCCGGACGATTACCGAATCCACCGAAGCGTCCCCCAAAATCGATGTCTTCTCCGTCCGGCCCGAACATGGTGAAGCCAAACATCATCAGCACCGGAACTGGACCCTCGGCATTCTTGGGCGTCACAACGGACATCATGATGTTGACAGAAATCTCGGGACAGGCCGAATTGTCGACGCGGCCGGCGAGACGTTTTTCGATAACCTCCGTCTCACCCAACTTCTTCTCGACCGTCTTCAGCAGTTCCCACTTAACCCCTGGGACGTTGTCGGGAATCCGCCCGAGCACTTCGCGTTCAAAGTCTTCCACGATCTCAGGTCGTCGCAGCTTCCACCACTGCTCCGGCGTCGTGACCTGCTCGCCATTCTTTAACGTCATGAGTTCCGGCAGATCGGGATACGGGTTCGCTTTGGACTCATCCGTGTTCGCCGCATTCGGATCATTTGGGTTCCCGCTCGGCCCCGGTCGCAGTTTTGTGATTCCAAGCTGCTTTTGCATGTCACGATGATCTTCTTCCGTCGTGAAGATCACGATTTCTCCGGAAGCCTCCGCTGAAGCGGCTTGGGGCGTCGCTTCCTGAGCAAGAATCGCCGGGGCGCGTCCCTGCGAACTAAAGACAATCAACACCACGGGAAAAACAATTAGGAGCCGTAACATTGTAGACTTTCGCGCTGAGGGGTAGAGCGGCTGAGCGGGTACAACGAAAGGTATTATGACCGTTCCCGTGACGCCGCGAAATCCTTCGCAACGGAACACCGACGGTTTTCACGAAGGATGCAAAATGGGGACAGGCACAAACGGGTTGCCGGCAATGCACGTCGTCAACAACTTTGCCAGTCCCCTTTTTGACTTGCAGTCCCCTTTTTGACTTGCAGTCCCCTTTTTGACTTGCAATTAACCAACACTGTCCAAGATGTGTCGCCAGCGTTTTCAGCTACGAAACTTGGCAGGGACGATCCATAACGTCGCGAGGCGAGTCCCAGCAGCGTCGCCAAGATGGCAAACGCCAGGAACACCCCGCGCTTCTTCGAGTCAGCCATGCGATACCGTTCGACTTCTGGTTGGCCGTGCCGTGAACGCAAATCCCGCGGCCATCAACAGGTAGCTCGGCAAGAACAACCACCAACAAAACACCCCGGGCACATAGCTGCTTAGCGTCTCGGATCCATTTGTCATCGCGGGCTGCATGAAGGCTACCAGGCCCAGGCCGGCACCGGCGAGAAACATCGACAGAGCTTGTGGTAGTAAACGTGATTTCACGGCGCGACAACAGAGTCCACGATCCCCACACGACGAACAGCATTGCAATCGCCGCTGGGCAGATCCAAGGTCCCAGCCAAACGCTGGGGATCAGAAAGAGGACGTCCCATTCCAACCAACGTTGCGGCCAATCGATCAGAACCTTGAGCCAGACGTAATAGCATAGATCCCAAACCCCAAAGACAAAAACAAACGCCGCGAAACTGCGTGTCAGTGACCTTCGCTCGGCCAGCAACGCAACGGCCAAGATCATCATGATCGTCGCTGCTTCCCGGCTGAGTTCCAATCGCGGATCATAGTCATCGAGAAAATGCAGGGGGAACAGTTCCAACGGATTTTCGGGATAGTAAAGACGACGCATGTAGACCACAACGGCCGCTTCTAAGAGCGCCATGGCGACCGCGTAGATGCCCAGCAGAACAAGAATGCGTTTCATTTTCGTTTGTCTCAGGAATGTAGCCGCATCGCTCGGTCGGTGATCGACTCTCGCTTACACGCCGGCGGAAACGACACTGCTGCTACGTCCTACATTGGCGATGCCTTGCTTGGCCAATCGACGCCGAAATCGCAAGTGCCGGCGTCTTGTCAGCTCGACCAGCGGTCGCCAGGCTCGGGCGGTCATTTGGTACTTGATCAACAGGTGCCAGAACCGATTGGATCGCTTGTACAGATACGACATCGCCAGGTACGCCGGTACCGCCCGCCAGTCTCGCGGGCGACGCCGCCAAATCGATGCACTCGAAAACAGGCGTCGATAACACCACTCGTAGCCCTCGGCCAATTGCTCCGGTGTCAAGTGTTTGGGACGGAACACGACGTTCGCAGTGTCGTACTTACTCCAGTCCGTGTGCAACAATCGGCCTTCGGACTCCATTTTCCGAAACAATGGCGTGCCAGGATACGGCGTCATGATGTGAAATGTCGCGCACTCCAAGCGGTTCTCTTCGACCCATTTCACGGTTGTTTCAAAAACATCTTCGCGGTCATGATCGAATCCGAGCACAAAGCTCCCGTTGACTTGGATGCCGTTGCGATGAAGTAGTTCGACGCGTCTCGCGTAGTCTTCGGTGCGCGGGCTCTTCTTCTTGGCATCCGTGATGTTGTCGTTCTGCAGCGACTCGAACCCGATGAAAACACCTGTGCAGCCGGCCAAGGCCATTTCGCGAACCAAGGATGGGTCGTCGGTGATATCGATGCTGACCGCCGCGCTCCAAATCTTCTCGAGCGGCCGCAGCGCTCGACACAATTGACGCAAATATTCGGGCTTGGAACCCAAGTTGTTATCGGTAAACACCGCGTACGGCTGATCGTCTTGCTGGAACTCGTCCACGATCTGCTGCACGTCTCGCATCAAGTACGGCATGTGCAGTCCTTTCGTGGACAGATAACAAAAGCCACATCGATTATGGCAACCACGGGTGGCGATCAGACTGGTCGTGGTCAAGAAACCTTTTCGCTTCAACAAGTCACGTCGCGGCGGCGGGTCATCGCGGTACGGTCGCTTGAAGTCCGCGCGATAGGTCTCTTTCAAATTGCCCAGATCGATATCACGCAAGATCTGGCCCCATAGCTGAACGCCGTCTCCAATCGCCAGCACATCGGCATGTGGGGCAACTTCATCGGGGCATGAGATCGCGTGCAAACCGCCCAAGACAACAATGGAGCCGCGATCACGATACCAACGGGCCAACTCGTAGGCGCGATGGGCGAACGTTAAGTGCACGGTGATGCCGACCACAGCGGGAACAGGATCACAAGGCGGCGGACCCTGCAACAGGTTCTCGTCCCAGTATTCGACGTGCCAGTGATCCGGCGTGCTACCAGCAATGCTGGTCAGGGCCAGCGTGGGAGTGAGCACGTGCTTGCCGAAACTCGCATGCGGATCCTTGGGATAGAACGGATTGATCAGGAGTGCATGTTGCTTGCACACAGGACCGACGGGCGGAGCCGAGTCCAACTCGGGCGCGACTTGCAGATCACGCGGAATCCAATACTTTCCCATGTGTGTTCTCGAAGATCTGTTTAGAGCGTTTTCGAAAATGACATCGTCGCCGATCGCTTGCCGCCTACGAGAAATGTGAAAATACTCGAGAAGGACGCTGACGCGAGTCGCGGCGACGGACTCGCCTGTAACGCCACCAAACCCCAGCACGTCGCGCAAGCGATTGAGTTCCGTCGATCGTCGCCCATTCTCCCCATCCGACACACTCGCTCGCGCGTCGTGCTTGTCTTCGTTACTCGCAAATTCTGCTACGGCGTTTCTCTACGTGGCATTCGACCCCTTGCTCAAGGCGATTTGTTCCAACCGTCGGTGGACTGCAGTGATGGTGTCATCCAAAGTCGACGTGCCGGCCGTCAGTCCGATGGTCTTCGCGTCGCCGAACCAGTTGGCGTCAATCTCGTCCGCGCATGTCACATGCAGCGCCGGCACGTTGTGCTGCTGGCAGAGCTCAACCAATTGCCGAGTATTATTTGAATTGCGGCCGCCTACTACGACGACCGCATCGACGTCATGGATCAGCTGCAACATCGCTTGCTGCCGACGCTTGGTAGGATGGCATACCGTGTCAACAAAACGAACATCGGCCGACGGATTGTACCGTTCAATGCACGTCCTGATTTCTTCCAGGAACGTCGACGGCATGGTGGTTTGACAGACAATCCCCAACCTGTCGCTGTCATACGCGCGAACGTCCTGTGGACTGCCGATCACATCGCAACGTTCCAAATCTTCGACGATGCCGAGAACTTCGACGTGCCCCGGTTTTCCAATCAGCAACACATGGCGTCCTTCAGCGGCCAATTCCATCGCTGCGTCGTGTGCTCTCCGCACCAGCGGGCAGGTCGTATCGATGAACTGCTTGCCGTTTGCTTGAAGTCGCGCTCGTTCCCTGTTGCTGATACCGTGCGCCGTGATCAGCACCAATGGCGTCGGGGCAATCGATTCACGATGGTCTTCGGATGACTGGCCAAAACCGGCCTCGCTCAATTGCTGAATCACAACCGGATTGTGAACCAGTTCCCCGTGAATGGTGACCTGCGTCGGATCGGCAATTTCTTTCGTGATCTGGAGCGCGTCGCGAACACCAAAGCACATCCCCATCTCGGCGGCTCGTACGATTTTCATGCTGTGACTCGGCTTAAGTTGACGTTCGGCTAACATTAGCTTTGCATTGCAAAGTTCAGAATCAAAAAAAGAGAGCATTGTCAGACGGGGGACCAACCGCGAGAGAGTCCTGGACGATCGATTCCGGGATTCGCCTGGGACTGCGATTGCGCGTCAGCCACGACTTTCTCCAAGACGCTGATGTATTCCGCGAATCGCTCGCGTCCCAGGTTGGTCAGTCGAATCATGGTTTGCGGACGTGAGCTCGCGGTGCCTTTCCAAATTTCAACCAGGCCAGCTTCGCTGAGCACCCCCAAGTGCCGACTCAGGTTTCCGTCGGTCAGTGAACAAAGCTGTTTCAGATCATTGAACAAGACTCCGTCGGCATTTGCCGCCAAGGAAGCCAAGATGCCCAGCCGCGCCTTCTCGTGCATCACACGATCCAGGCCGTGATAGGAAAACCGTCCTACATGTTCGGATGACGATGATGCGTCGTTCGTTTTGCGTCGCTTGGCGTTACGAGACATGTGTTCGCTCCAATGTCCAATACAGGATCGCCGCACACAGCAGTTGCCCACCACCGAAGGCGATCGCCATCTGCCACGGCGAAAAGGCGTGCTCGCCTTGCCCCCAACGCAGACAACCGCAACCGCAAACTACATAGTACAAACCGACCCAGACAATCGGCGAAGGCAACAACCGACAGGAAGCGAAGACACCCAAGCCGAACATCAACGACCAAAGCCCGGGCAGCATCCACGCGACATTCGGTGCGCTTCGATAAATACAAACCGTCAACAACGCTCCCACAACCAGGCAGGGCAAGAACTGCTCCACCGCCAACCGCGTCATACTTCGCAAGTCCCGAACCCGCGTTCTTCGCTCTCAGAAACAACTCGACGCCAGCAATCGTCGCGCCGACCAGTGCGACGCCCACCCAGAGGACCAAGTAACGAGTCAAATCCATCGCGGGCGACGCCACCCACTGAGATTGAAAAGCAGCCGCCAACAATCCCAGCACGCCTGAAAAACCGACCGTCAACGAGCGATAGCCACGAAACACTTCGCTACGTGCCATCTGCTGCCGAATGTCGGAAATCTGCTGGAGTGCTTCGCGAAGCTCCACCGTTTGCTCCCGGATGAATTGCTCAAGTCCTTCACTTTGCAATACAAAGTACATGGGTGCGTATCGCCAGTCAAGCTGTTTTCAAAATCGATTTCGCCAGACATGGGTCGAACAGATTGCCCGCCGTCTCAACTCGATTCATCGCTCCCGCCCAACGGTCGACGTCGCCAGGCACCGGGTAAAGAGGCCTGACCCGAATGGCACGAACTTAGGTTGTCTCAGTGAACCTCGGGCGCTAGCCGTGGGCCTTCGCCGCATCCTAACGACGTTTTCTTCGCCCACGGCTAGCGCCCGAGGTTCAAAGCCCGTGCCATTCAGGCCTGACCCCTTTTTGCCATCGGTACCGTAGCCGAGTCTCTCTGAGACTCGGATTTTCGCGGCCAAGCCGCGTTGAATGACGGTCTCGGAGAGGTTGTGAAGATATTGGGCTTGCTACTGTAGGTCCGCCTTTCCAAGGCGGACACCCGCAGCTTTGCTGCGTTTCGTGCGAGTCTCGGAGAGACTCGCCTACAGTAATGCACCGCGGTTCCATTTGTTCACAGCCTCGGAGAGACCGACCTATAGCAAAGTGCGCTGTCCAGCTAGTGCATTCTCAAAAATGACATCGTCGCCAATTGCTTGCCGCCTACGAGAATTGTGAAAACGATTTTCTAACGCGAACGCGCTGATCAATACTGCCGCCGCGAAGTGCACCACCGGTCAATGCGGCAATTCGCTACGCGATCAAATCGTGGACGACGCGACCGTGAATGTCGGTCAAGCGGAAATCGCGACCGGCGTAGCGATAGGTGAGCCGCTCATGGTCGAACCCCAGCAAGTGCAGGATGGTGGCATGCAGATCATGGACATGGACACGATTTTCGACCGCCTGGAAACCGAACTCGTCGGTCGCTCCATGGACGTACCCACCCTTCACCCCGCCGCCTGCCAACCACATGGAAAATCCGTAGTGATTGTGATCGCGTCCGCTATTGGTTCCCGCGTTCGCGCCGGGCTTGGGAAGTTCGACGGTGGGCGTGCGTCCGAATTCGCCACCCCAAACCACCAGCGTCTCGTCGAGTAGCGAACGCTGCTTGAGATCCTTTAGCAGGGCACCGATCGCTTGGGAACATTCCCTGGCGAGTCGACCATGGTTTTCTTCGATCTTGTCGTGGCTATCCCAGGGTTGGCCAGCCCCGTGCCAAAGTTGAATGTAGCGCACGCCGCGCTCGACCAACCGCCTGGCAATAAGAATCTGCCTTGCCTGAATCGAATCGCCGTACATCTCACGAACGGACTGAGGCTCACGACTGATATCGAATGCATCGGTCGCTTCCATCTGCATGCGATACGCAAGTTCGAAACTCTGCACTCGGGCTTCGAGTTCGGCATCTTGCTGTCGGGCTTGCTGGTGGTGCTGGTTGAGAGTTTGTAGGAGGTCAAGTTGACGCCGTTGCTCGCTGCGTCCGAGACCCGCAGCATTCCGAATGTTCGCGATCAATCGCTCAATTTCCTGGTGCTTGCTATCGATGTAGGTCGCTTGATAGGCACCCGGCAGAAAAGCGGCCTGCCAGTTCTCGGCTCCCTTGATGGGATAACCACTGGGGCACATCGAAATGAAGCCGGGCAGGTTTTGATTCTCACTGCCCAGCCCATAGGTTACCCACGACCCGACCGCAGGACGGACAAACTGGGCGTGGCCACAGTTCATCAGCATCAACGAGGGCTCGTGGTTGGGCACATCGGCGTGCATGGATCGAATGACGCAAACATCATCGATCATGTCCCCTACATGCGAAAACAATTCACTGACTTCGATACCGCTCTCGCCGTACTTCTGGAACTTGAACGGCGATCGGTATGCAGCCCCGGTTTCTCGCTCAGTTCTCAAGTTTAGCGGGATCGCTTGCCCATGATACTTCTCGAGCGCCGGCTTCGGATCGAACGTATCGACCTGCGAGGGACCACCGTTGAGGAACAGATGAATCACCGCCTTTGCTTTGGGAGCGAAGTGCGGCGACTTGGGAAACATCGGATTGGAATTGGCGGCGGCTTGCAAACGACTCGAGGTGTCATCGGCCATCACCCCGGCTAAGGCAAGCGAGCCGAGACCGATCCCACTACGACGCAGGAACTCGCGACGGGTCGCGGGTAACGAACCAAGATGCGGCAGGGAATCAGTCATCACGAAGCTCTCGCTGGCAAGATCGGTCTTTTCCGGCAGTTAATCGACAAACGCAAACTCATTGCAAAGTAGCAACACCTGAGCCAATTGAACCCAGGGATCCAACTCTTCGTTGGGATCGCGGGGAGCAAGCTTCTTGGAGGAGGCGGCAAATCCGGCGGCCGCATTCCAAGTCAATCCTGGCTTCCATGTGTCGTGGGATCCTTCCGACGAGTCGACTTCCATCAGTTCGACTGCTGGTGACCATTGGAAACTATCAGAGTTGTCGTTCCCGATGCAGTCGACCAGGAAGTCGAGCGTATCACCCGCCTGCACTTCGATTCTTTCTGCGTTCGTTTCGACTTCATTCCCAAACGCTTTCCACTCGGCCTGGAGCGCCAGTCGCGAGTGGATCAACTGAGCCCGCACGCCGTCTCCCTGTTGCGCGGCATGCTTCAGACGACCTGTGATTTTGACCACGCCTGTCACAGGGGCGGTCCAGCGTCGGATGGCACCCTGTTGAATCGTCGATCCCGTGTGCCCTCCATCAGGGGTGATTCGAAGGTAGTGCAGATCTGGATCGGGGAATTGCTTCGACGCCTGCCAGGATTGGCCATCGAAATAGGGAAACGGAGTGAAACTGGGAGTGTTCCTGTCCGCATCCCAATAGCCGTAACCGTACTGCCAGGGAACCATATCGTGCGGATCGGACGCTTGCGACTGTTCCCGACGGTATGCGTCGATGGATGTTGGATCCACAAAACCGAAAGCGGCGTGCAATTCTTCGTCGTCTGGATCACGAGCGAGCGTGAAGCGATAGATACGTCGAATGCGTTCCATCGCATCGTGTTGCCACTGCTCGGCAGCGTCGGTTCCTCGTCCTTCCGCGCTCGGTTCTCCCGCTGTCCTTGCTGCCAGTGCCTTGGCCTGTTGAATGACAAATTCCGAATTCATCAAGTAGAGGGCCTGTTGCGGGACGGTCGTTTCTGTCCGCTTTGCCTGACTGGCATCGGGGCTGGGAAGATCAAAGCTCGCGAGCAGACCGGGCAGATCTTCTCGATCGATGTAAGCGTAAAGCCCTCGGCGGGTTGCGTCTTTGTGAATCATCACGGATCGTCCGCCGATGCGATCGTCCAGTCGGCCAGCGGCAACGAGCAAGCGGTCACGCAGCGGTTCAAATTCCATACGACGTCGTGGCATGTGCCACAGCAGGCGGTTTTCCGGATCTGACTTCGACCGCATCTGGGCGAACATTGCTGGATTGTTGCCAGGTAGCCGAGAGCATGATGCGGCGTTGCAATTGCTTGATGGACCAGCCATCGGCGATGAACTCCGCGGCCAAGTGATCCAGCAATGCCGGATGAGTCGGCTGTTCACCTCGATTACCAAAATCGCTCGAGGTACGCACCAAGCCGTCGCCGAACTGATGCTGCCAGACGCGATTGACAATCACGCGGGCTGTCAGCGGATTGTCAGGGCTGGCGATGGCTCGCGCCAAATCCAAGCGGCCGCTGCCATGTTGAAACGGTTCGCCACCATCGACTTGGGACAGGACCTGCAGAAAGCGGCGTGGCACTTGATCGCCGCGATTGCCTGGGACTCCGCGGCGGAAAATCACTGGCTCGACCGGGCTGGCTTGATCGACCATCACCATTCCGCGAGGCGGAGCCCCTGGATGAGTCACATCGACTCCATTGACCTTGTTGAGTAACTCGTTGTAGGTATTGCGTTCGCCTTGGTCCAAATGCGAGATCATTTGGTCCGTGTCGAGAGAGGTCGGAGCGTTGGCCATGCACAGCACTTGCCGAAGCAATTCGTCATCCGCATCAGGAAGACGCTCGAGGCTTTCGTTCGCCTTGCGCGCGTCCACCCACTGCGCGTAGGCCGCTTCCAGTTGATCACCGAATACTTGCGCCGCTTCCGGCATGGACTGCGGCCGAGCCTCGCGCAAGGCATCGAGCAAGCGTTGTGAGACTGCCGGTCGAACGGGGCGTTCTCCGAGGCAATGATCTCCGAGGCAATGTTCTCCACCACAGCTTCTGGATTCTCGTTTGCACCACTCTCAATTGTCGCCTCTTCAAGCATCATTGCCGCCTTCTCCGCAAACTCGCTCGCGGGAAGCTGCTGCCAAACGCTGCCACAACGTCCAAATCGGATGGGGCGACTCAGCGGGGCTCGCCAGGTATTGCTGCCAGCGCCGCACCGCTGCCCGACGCAACGCGCCCCGTTTGCCTTGCGGTTGGACTTTCTCTTCTTGCTTGTACTGAGGCAACGTGTTGGCAAGGTAGACCAGATAGTCAGCGACTCGAGATCGGAGTTCGTCTTCCGTTGCCAGGCGACGTTCCTCGACCCATTTGTCGACCTCTTGTTGCTTGGCTGCCTTGGCTTGCAGGAACGCGTCGTAGTCGGGTGACGGCTGCGACTCACCGAGTAGCGGCAATTCCGCGGGCTCTTCCGAACTGGCGAACACTCCGTAGAGCGAGTAATAGTCAGCCGTCGGAATGGGATCGTACTTGTGATCATGGCATCTCGCGCATGCGACGCTCATCCCCAGAAAGCCACGTGTGACCACGTCGATGCGGTCATCGATAATGTCGTGCGGCTGATTCATGAATCGGCGCCCGACGGTCAGAAAACCCATGGCTGCGAGCGAGCTGCGGTCCTGTCCGGTCAGTTCAAGCTGATCCGCGGCAAGCTGCTCGATGATGAACTGATCAAATGGCTTGTCACTGTTGAAAGCCTCGATCACGTAGTCGCGATAGGTATAGGCGTAGGGGTAGCGAGTTTCCTGGCTCCCGGCGAGGTAGCCTTTGGTATCCCCATAGCGCGCGATATCAAGCCAGTGACGCGCCCAACGTTCGCCGTAATGAGGGTTGTCGAGCAAGCGATCAACGAGCCGGGCAAAGGCATCGGGATCGTCATCGCTCACAAACGCTTGCACCTCTTCGTACGATGGCGGCAATCCGAGCAGCGTGAAGTAGGCGCGGTGAATCAGAACATGACGGTCAGCGCGCGGGTTGGGTGCTAGCCCTGCTTCGGCAAGGCGGGACAAGACAAAGCGGTCGATTGCCGAAACGTCACCTTGGTCCGAAGCTTCCAACTCGTCTGCCAACCCATGTGGCTTCAATGATTCGATTGCCGGTGGCTCCGCGCGCGCAATGGGTTGAAAGGACCAGTGAGACTGACGCATGGCTTCGATCTGTTCGGCCGGCGAGATCATCACGGGCTGACCGGTTGCGGCGGCCTCTCCTTCGGGCCAAAAAGCTCCCGAACCCACCCACTGAGTGAGAATGGCAATCGCTTCGTCGTCCAACTTGCTGTCGGGCGGCATCTGCAATTCGTTGTCCTGGTAACCGATCGCCCGAATCAAGCGGCTTGCATTCGGATCGCCTGCGACGACAACTGGCCCCGAACCGCCACCTCGCCGGATGTCAACTTGTCGATCCAGTCGCAGTTCACCTTCCTGCTCATCGGGACCGTGGCATTCCACGCAATGTTGCAGCAGCAAGGGGCGAACCTTGGCTTCAAAGAACTTTTCTTGCTCAGCAACGTTGGATGGCGATGCTTGGGGACTCGACTCTTGGGGAACCGCTTGGGCGGCACAGGGGACTGGAACAAGAAGCCATGCGATCACACCGAACCAGCCCAGGCAAATGAACCTTCGACGCGAGCAAGAAAAGGCAGTCACGATCGACTCCGGGTGGGACGATATCGGTTGGCAAACGAGCTGTTGAGAAAACACGAGCAGCGCGTCTCCTCCATGGAGCGGTAGGAAGGTGGGGCAACGCGTGCCGCTAGCCTCAGAGGGGCTGACAGACACGTCAATTTGGTGGGAGTGCCTCGGCGGACACCAGTTGCGGCCCGCCTTTGAAGACTACGCTCCTATTCTAGCCGATCCGCTGCCACGCGGAAGAGAAAGGAGGCTAATCGAGTGAGGGACGTCGGCCTTTCCAGGCTGACACAACGCGACACTTAGAACCTATCCGAAAAGGGGTTTGACCCTTTGGAGGCGAGTCGATTTCACTGTGTCTTTGTCCTCGACGGAGAGGGTCAGCCCCCTTTTCGGATAGGTTCTTATTGTTCTGAGCGGAATGTAGCGACGACGGTTCCGTGGCTGAAAAGAGTCAGTTCGTCGTCGGAGACCTTGAAGGCGTCAACCGAGGCGAGCGTCTTGGCGAAATTGCTTTCCAAATCCATCGCGCGGGAGGCCCCGCCATCTTGGTGCTGATCAACGCACCCATGACAACGCTGTTGCCGGCCAAGGCATAGCTTCCACTCAAGCGATTGACGCCGCCGAAAATGGCGAGCCTGCCATGATCGAACTTCATGGTGGGACGTTTTTCCGTGACGACTTGCTTGCCGTTGAGCGTCGTCAAGGTCCACTCTTTGCCCGCTGCCTGGTTCAAGCCAACCATGTCGCAGGCTTCGATGGACCATGCATATGTCTGCCCGGCGTCCTTTGGCGAAGCAGTGAACTTCTTTTGCTCATTAGCAGAAGCCGGGTAGATGGTTTTGCCTTCTTTGATGGTTTCCAGAACCTTGATGTCCTTGATGGCCATCGGTTCGACCTTGAGCGGGTCGTTGTCGAGGATGACAAGGTCGGCAAGTTTGCCAACTTCCAGCGTGCCCTTGATGGCTTGTTCGTCATATTGCTCGGCCACCCACTCCGTCATGGCCTTGAGTCCTTCGAATGGGGTCACGCGTTGGTCGAGGCCGATCTCGGCACCACCACGGGAGATGCGGTTGACGGCTGACCAGAGCATCGTCATCTGGTCGAGCGGGGCGACCACAAAGTCAGTGTGGTTGCTCGGACGGAGTCCTGCGTCAATCGCATCGCGCATCGGGCTGATGTACATCGCCTGCTCCGTGCCACGATTGGCCAGGTGTGCTTCGGCGAAGTAGAAAGTGTGCAGCGTGTAGAAGGAAGGACGCACCTTGTATTCCACGAACTTGGGGATTTGATCTTTGCGCAGGAACTGCGAGTGAATGGTGGTGACGTTCCAGGGACGGCTGTAGTCACCACCGCGGGCGAGCTCGTAGGCCGTCAGGAACGCGTCGATGGCGGCATCACCGTTGCAGTGCAAGATCAGCGGCACGTTCATCTCATAGACCTTCTTCACCATCTGATTGGCAAGGTCTTGCGGAAAGGTCGGCTCACCCTTCCAGTTCTGTTCGCCACCGGGTCCGCCAGTCAGGTACGGCGTGGTGAAGAAGGCCGTTCTTCCTTGCGGCGAACCGTCCAAGGTGATCTTCACGCCTCCGACTTTGAAACGGTACTTGTATTCGCCCCATTCGCTCGCGGGGAACTCGGCGAGCACCTTGTCCACGTCCGTGATGAAGGGATAAGCGATCACATCGATGATGTTTGCCCCGGCGGCGCTAACGCGCATCATGGTCTGGAATTGAGGTAGATGCGTCGCTCCCTCGTGGGCGGTCGTGATGCCTGCTTCGGCGTAAAGCATCTGACCTGCCCGGCTCCACTCCACTTCCTGCTTCCCGGTCATCGGCTCGGCTTGCTCTATCACCGGAAGAAAAGCCGTTTCCATGATCAGCCCGTACGGTTCATCGGTGCCTGGCTTTCGCACGATCACGCCACCGGGCGGCGTTTTGGTCGCTGCGCTGATCCCATATTTCTTCAACGCAAGGCTGTTCATCACGGCGCCGTGCATCGAGACGTGATCGATGCGGACCGGGTTGTCTGGGAACGCCTGATCGAGGTCGTCTCGATTGAGCAGCCGGCCGTCCGGCATGACAGTATCATCGTAGCCGTAACCCATGATCATCTCGCCCTTGGGAATCTTGCGATCCTCGGCATATTTCTTTAGCTCGGCGATGATACTCGGCACGTCCTTGCCCACTCCCGACGGCGGCGCATAGAGCTTGCACTGGTTCGCGACAAGCAGCGAGTTGATGTAGTGGCTGTGCGCATCGAGGAAGCCGGGCAGTAGCGCCTTGCCGCGGAGGTCCACGAGCTTCGTCGCGTCCCCCGTCATTTTCATTGCAACGTCCTTACTGCCAGCGTGAGCGATCTTCCCGTCTTTCACGGCGAGCGCCTCGATATAGGCCGGCTCCTTCCCCGCCATGGTAAGAATCGAGCCGTTGAAATAGATCGTGTCCGCTGTCTGTCCGGAAACGGTCGAAGCGGCAAGCAAGCTGACGAAACTTGCCAAGAGAATCTTGGTTGTCATAGAAGATTGGTTATCTGACGAGAGTAAACAGAGGTGAATCTTGCAGACGCAATGTATAGCCTCTCGTCGCAAAGGTGGTAGCGTTGCGGTCAACTGCCATCCGCCGCCAACTCATCCATTCTCCTCGTTCAAAATCGGTGTAGATCAGTTTCATTTTTGGTGTAGCTTGTCGCCATACAAGCACGACGCGCAAGCGAGTGAGTCATTGCAAGAAATCGGGGACACACTCGCTTGCGCGTCATGCTTGTATTTGTCCCGATGCCACGTCATGCTCGAAAGTGCTCAATCATCATGCGATTGGAGATCTTGAGGCGGAGCTCGTTTGCGCCACTCATTCCTCAACAAGCTATGCCAAGAATGAAAAATCCCTAAGTTGTTGCTCGCTCTCTATTTACGCGACCCTCCAACCAGGGAACTCGCGCGAAGAACCTTGTGTTTCAGGGAACCGTTTCGGTGCCGCGTATCCGTGTCGATGCGGATCTCGCGGCGCTCGCACCTCGACAATTTGGTATACACCTAAGGAGTATACTGATCGGCGAAAACAGGGACACGGCGAAAACGGGGACAAACACCATGCTGACAAGAATCTTGATCATGGGAGCCGCGCTCCTTAGCTTCCCAGCGATCATCGTAGCGCAGGTATCACCGGACGAAGATGCCGCTGCGGCAAGTCTGAAGGGGCGTCCCTATTCGCCCTACGCCGATCGGGCCTTTCCGACGAATGTCTATTTCGGTGACACCCATGTTCACACCGGATTGTCGCCCGATGCAGGCGGCTCGGGAACCCGCTTGATGCCGCGCGACGCCTACCGCTTCGCCCGCGGTGAACAGGTGACGTCGAATACCGGCCAGCCGGTCAAGCTCGCGCAGCCGTTCGACTTCTACATGATCACTGACCATTCCGACGGGATGGGTGCGATCATCGATATCCTGAAGGGTGCACCCAACATCATGGCGGATCCTGATGGACGCAAGTTCAATGAGGATTTCAATGCCGGAGGTCAACGTGCTGCTGACGCGATGTTTCGACTGATCACCCAATTCGCGCAGGGCAAGCTTTCCGAGGCGATCAACTACCAGCCGGGCAATCCGGCCTACCGTCGGGTCTGGGACGACATCATCCGCGCCGCGGAGGAATTCAACGATCCCGGTACGTTCACAACGTTCATCGCCTTCGAATGGACCTCGCTTGTCAAGGGTAACAATCTGCATCGCAATGTTATCTTCCGCGACGGCCCAGAACGTGCGGGCCAGGTTCTGCCTTACACCACCACGCCTCCGATCGGCAGTCGCGACCCGCGCGACCTTTGGAAGTATCTCCAGAACTACGAAGAGAAGACCGGCGGTGATGTGCTGGCGATTCCACACAATGGCAACCTCTCCAACGGGATGATGTTCGCCATGCAGGACGACTTCGCCGACGGCGCGGCATTGGATCGTGACTACGCCATGCAACGCCAGAAATGGGAGCGGCTTTACGAGGCGACTCAAATGAAAGGTGACGGGGAAGCCCATCCCTTGCTCTCGCCAGAAGACGAGTTTGCTGATTTCGAGAGCTGGGACGTCGGCAACCTCGATCTCAGCCAAGCCAAGACAGCCGAGATGTTACCCGCCGAATACGCCCGTTCTGGTCTCAAACGTGGCCTTCAGCTCGAAGCCAAGCTGGGCGTTAACCCGTTCAAATTCGGCATGGTCGGCGCGAGTGACAACCATGTCGGCCTGACAACCACCGGCAACGACAATTACTTTCACAAGTTCACCACCTACGAGCCATCTCCGACCAGGATCATCAACAAGGATGGCAGCATCCACAATTCGAACGCCAATAAAGATCTCGGCCTCGCCATTGCAAGCTGGCAGTACATCACCTCCGGTCTGACCGCCGTCTGGGCGTCGGAAAACACACGCGGTGCGATCTTCGATGCCATGGAACGTCGCGAGGTCTATGCCACCACGGGCCCGCGGATCCGGGTGCGTTTCTTTGGTGGTTGGGACTTCCAGGAGAGCGACGCGCTGCGCCGCGACCTCGCCCAACTCGGCTATTCGAGGGGCGTGCCGATGGGCTCCGACCTGACGGCGGCACCGAACGACTCGAAAGCACCCAGCTTCCTCGTCTACGCACTGCGCGATCCGATCGGCGCCAACCTTGACCGCATCCAAATCATCAAAGGATGGCTGGATGCGGACGGGAATCCGCAGGAAAAGGTCTATGACGTCGCCTGGTCGGACAAGCGCCAGAGGAAGGCTGACGGAAAGCTGCCACCGGTGGGCGACACGGTCGACTTGTCCATTCCCTCCTGGACCAACACGATTGGCGCTTCCGAGCTCGGCACGGTCTGGAGCGACCCTGATTTCGATCCCAATCGACGCGCTTTTTATTACGCCCGCGTGATCGAGATCCCGACTCCGCGATGGACCGCTTACGACCGGGTCAAGTTCAATCTCAAGTTGCCGAACGAAGTACCGCTCAAAACTCAGGAGCGGGCCTACACTTCGCCGATTTGGTACACACCTTAAGAGCAATGGTTGCGGCTTGCAGCAGTCGTTTGTCCGAGCCAAAAATTGCGGTAACGTCGATCCGCGAAAAGGGGTCAGACACCAACAATGCGAAGCACCCACCGGTCCGTTCCGTTTTTTGGTGTTTGACCCCTTTTCGCTCGCAACACCAAAATGTAATCCTGACAAATCACCAGTGACATCGAACCGAGTAGCCCTGACCGGACTGGTCGTCGCGTTGCTTCTGACGCCGCCGCCTTCCACGGCGCGCGGCTGCATGATCTGCATTGGCTTTCCGAACAAGACCGACGCCGATTACCTGATCGAGAGCCAATGCGTCGTCATCGCGAGTTGTGACGTCAATGACCCGTTTCGTTACGCTCCATGCGAGACGTTGAAGGGTACCTTCGATGGCAACGACATCGACCTGTTGGTGGATAGCGTGACCCGGCGAGTTCTTCAGGCGAATCCAAATCGCCGCGTCGTGTTGTTACAGCATGAGCGAGGTGGACCGTGGCGTCATCTGGGAATCGCGAGTGACGCCTACGAGTCGATTGTACGCCGCATCGTCACCGTTTCCGCCGATTGGCAGGGCTCGGATGGGGCAAGCCGACGCCTACAGTTCTTCATGCCGCTGTTCGGGCATGACGATCCGAATATCCGCCAGCTGGCCTATCTCGAAATGGGCCGGGCGCCGTATCCAGCCATCAAGCAATTGGGCCGCATTGCGTCACGCGACGACTATGCGCCAATGCTCACCGAGTTTCGCTACGTGGAGTGGCGGTCGCTCGCAATCCTCCTGCTGGCTCAGAGCGACGACCCAAAAGACAAACAGTCCATTCTCGATTCGTTCTATTCGACGGAACGTGTCGGACTAACCTCAAACCTTGCGGCCTGGGTAGCGGCGGCCATTGAAGTGGACGGCGAATCGGCGATCCGCTTTATCGAAAATCATTACTTTCGTCGCACCGACAGGAATCGGGAGGAGTTGCAAGCTGTCATGAAAGCGCTTTCGATGCATGGTTCCCAGCCGAATGCCGAATTGCAGAATCGAATCGTCGATAGTTATCGTGTGCTGCTGGAGCACTTTCCCGTATACGGACCACAAGTCGCGGATGACCTTTTCGGCTGGGAGCGATCCGAACTGACCGACGTTCTTTCGATCATCTTAAACAGCGGCGAGGAGTTGGACCAAACCGGTAAGCGATCGATCGGCCGTTATCTGCATGCGGCAGCATCACGTGAGGAACTTGCCCTTGTCCGTGACTGATCGCAGAATTGTGGAGGACGTAACAGCGGCGACGCAACCGCTCGCATCGGGCGATGGGCGGCGGGAAAGTTGGTGGCGCCGGCTGCCTCGCGAGCCCTTGCTCCATTTTCTTCTGTTAGGGGCCGCACTGTTCATTGCCTATGCCTACCTCAGAAAGGGAAAGGAGGCATCTTCGCGCGGGCCGCAGATCGTCGTCTCCGCCGGCAAGATCGAACAACTCGCGGCGATTTTCACGCGCACCTGGCAGCGTCCACCGTCACAACAGGAAGTCGAAGAGCTAATCAACGATTACATTCGCGAAGAGGCCGCCTATCGCGAAGGGGTGGCGATGGGCTTGGATCAAAACGACACCATCATCCGCCGACGTGTCCGCCAAAAGCTCGACTTCGTTGCTGAGGATCTAGCGAGCCAGTTGCAACCGACCGACGAAGACCTGGCGACTTACTTGCAAACGCATGCGGACGACTTTCGCGTTGCTCCGCGGCTTTCCTTTCGGCAAGTGTTTTTCGACCCTGAGAAACACGGCGACGGGTTAGGAAAGATCGTCAACGACTCGATTGCCACACTACAGGACGCTCCGTCGGTCGATGCTCAAGAAATGGGAGATCGCACACTGCTGGAGTTTCGTTATGAGAACGTTTCGCAGCGCGACGTTGGCAGTCTCTTCGGAGAGCACTTCGCATCGGAAATCTTCAAAATCGAACCAGGCAAGTGGCAGGGCCCAAAGGCATCGGCTTATGGCGCCCATGCAGTGATCGTCGATGACTTTGACCCCGGTCGCCAGCGACAACTGGAAGAAGTTCGCGACGCGGTTCAACGGGAATGGGACCATGCCCGCCGAGCAGAACTCACCGAAAAGTTTTACCAGGAACTTCTCGAGAAATACGACGTGATCATTGCATGGCCCGAAGCGGAGGCGGTGGAAGATTGATGGATCCCCGTCGGCCGCTGCTCATCATTGTGCTCATACTAGCTGGCTTCACTTCACTTGCTTGCGCGCACGAGGTGCGTCCCGCCTACCTGGAACTCAAGCAAACCGCAGCAGACACCTTCGACGTGCTGTGGAAGGTTCCCGCGATGGGAGACAACTTGCGGTTGGGCCTATACGTGCGACTTCCAGAATCTTGCGAGACCATCGGAGAGCCGCGTGGAGTTTTTGCAGGTGAAGCTTATACGGAAAGATGGAGCATTCGTGATCGCAATGCGTTGGTGGGATCGACCATCCACATTGACGGCCTGAGGACGACGTTCACCGACGTGCTGGTCCGCATCGAGCGGCTGGACGGCGTTACGCAAGTGACGCGATTGATGCCGGAATCGCCATCGCTGGTAGTCGAGGCCGCTCCAAGTCAGTGGCAGGTTGCCTGGACTTATCTGATCCTTGGCGTCGAACACATCCTCTTGGGAATCGATCACCTGCTGTTTGTGCTTGCACTGATGCTGCTGGTCAAAGGATGGCGGCGGCTTGTCGGCACGATCACCTCCTTCACCGTCGCGCACAGCATCGCGCTGGCGGCTGCGACACTTGGTTTCGTCAACGTCCCTGGTCCGCCTGTCGAAGCATGCATTGCCCTGAGTATCGTCTTCGTCGCGGCCGAAATCATTCGCTCACGTCAGGGCCATGCCGGGCTGACCGAGCGAGCGCCTTGGCTGATCGCGTTCACATTCGGGCTATTGCACGGCCTTGGCTTTGCGGGAGCACTGAGCGAGGTTGGGCTGCCTCAGCAGGCGATACCGATTGCCTTACTCTTCTTCAACGTGGGAGTGGAGTTGGGGCAATTGGCGTTTGTGGCGACCGTGCTCTTGTTCAAAGCGGCCATTGGCTGTTTGCCAGTGAAGCTGCCGGCCTGGAGCGCACACCTGGCACCCTACGGCATTGGAGCACTGGCGATGTTTTGGGTCATCGAACGCACTGTAGCTTTCTAAGCCGTTGGATGGGTGATCACGCAACCAAGAATCCGACCGTGATGAACATCGGGATCAACGAAGGGACGATTGAACATCTGTCAATCGATGCGGAGGGCGAGTTTGTCGGATGAGCCCAGGGGACACACTCGCTTGCGCGTCGTGCTTGTATGTATCGATCGAGATTTCGCGAAGGCGACTGACGAACGTGCTCTAGTGAGCGTAGATAAGTCGCACAAATAGCCCATCCAGAAGAAGATCTTGGGACGTGGCCGTCAGATCGCCTCGGGCGATGGTCGGTGCGCCCGTGTAGTTTGTTCGCTGGTCCATGTTGAACAGCGATGTGAGCTCATAGCCGGTCTGTACCGCGAAATGATTCAGGTTGAGATTCAGACCGGCGGCAAGATCCAAACCCGGGACCGCATTGAAGTAGTCATTGGTTGTGCTGACATTGCCGGTGTTGAGCCCCGGCTCGTTCTCCAAATACGCCACGCTAAAGTCGCCTACCAGAACGGACCCCGCCGCGCTGCCGAAGATGCTCAACATGCTACACAGGTGCCAGTGAGCCTCGCCGCCTGCACGCAACCCGAATCCGTCCATCTTTGTAAGTTGCTGTTGCTGCCGTCCACCCGACGTGATCGTTCCCCCAGCATAGCGAACATCCATCGCTTGTTCGGTGGTGATCGCCCTTGGGCCACCGAATAGTCGGACAGACAAAGCCTCGTTCGGCTGCAGCCAGTACCCAGCTTGGATGTCGAAGACATCGTAGTCCAGACTGGCCTCGGCGACCGCAGTCGCGGACGCATTGTTGAAGCTCGCCGGATTCGTCCGTGTCAGCCAGAGTTGTCCGCCGCCTGGTGCGTCGACTGAGCGAGCATCATCGGTGTCGAAGTGCGTGTAGGTGAATGACAAGTCCCAGTTGCATGCCGTCCGATAGCCAAGCGACGCACGGACGCCGCTGTTGGATTCAAGCTCCAGAGACTGCACCTGACCTTCGATGTTGTTGTCGGTATCCGCGTCCAGAATCGCAAAGTCGAGTCCGTTTCGGCGAGCCGTCCAGTAGAGGTAATCAACCGATCCGTAACACTTGGCACGCCCATCGCGGCAGTAGGTGGCATCCATGACGTCGCAATCCGTTGCTGACGCGACCGAAATGAGGCAGAGTGCGAACGCCAAGGTGAGGACTGTTCGGTTCATGCGTATCTCTTGTAGGCTTTTTGGTGGCATTTACATTGATGACGGTCGGACGGCTTATGCCCATTACTCCAAAAATTCCCCCATCAAGATCCGACCAAACTGCAGAACCGATCAGCCACGGCCGTCAAAATCTGCGGATTTGCAGCCGATTTGCTGTCTCTCCTGGGCGAAGGTACACCTGTAACGGTTGTACCGCCTGAGACGATCAAGGCGACCGGTCGTTACGCCCGCCTCGCACTCAAGGCGTCCTTTCCTCGGCTTCGCCACCGGACGCCAAGCCCGCATTCGGGTCACCATGCTCGGCTGACGAGAGCCTCACTTTGCTGTAGGGGGCGGTCTCTCCGAGACAGTGAATTTTCAAAGTCGCCGATCCACGCGGCATTACCGCGTTCATCCGAGCCTCGGAGAGGTTGTGAAAATGTTGTGCTTGCTACTGTAGGTCCGCCTTTCCAAGGCGGACACCCGCAGCATTGCTGCGTTTCGTGCGAGTCTCGGAGAGACTCGCCTACAGTAATGCACCGCGGTTCAATTTGTTCACAGCCTCGGAGGGGCTCGGCGACAGGTAAGCGTCTCAGCGGAGAATTTGCCGTCATTGACGAGTTCAAAGATCGAAAGCGCGCCGTCCAGCTAGACATGCTTGGTGGCAGGATCTTGGACGAACGGGAATTCCAACACCAGCTCGCTCCACAGCGACTCGTTTGCCAACGCGTCATCGACCGACTCCAACGGAAGCTGCTCCGCAACCTCACCTCCGAACGCCGACCAACTGTCTTCAGGAGCGAAGGAGAGGTCTTGTCCGGCAGCATTGCGGGGCGAACGGATGGGCTCGAATTCGGTCGGCATTGCCTTGGCTGGCTTCACCGAATCTGTCCCCCAAATCGGTCCCATCGTCGCTGGCGGACTTGTCGAGTTTGAGTCGCCATACAACATGAATGCAACGGCGGGATTGGACGCATCCAAGAGATCACCGCTCGATTCGCCCTCTCCGGCAGCGCTGCCACTCAAGTTGACTAGCTGGGCCATTCGATTGATGACGCGGAGCGCGTCCAACGCGGTCACTCGACCGTCACCGTTTTGGTCGAAGTAAACACCCGGCCAAATATTGACCGTTTGTGGATCGACCAAGGTTTGTGAATCGACATCCGAAAAATCGCGTCGGCCCATTTCATTGATGATGCGAAGAGCATCGGCCGCAGTCACGGTTCCGCCATTATCAACATCGGACGGTTCCAAAGGATTCTGCCAAGCGTTGGGCAGGTCCAATTGGACCACTTCCCCCGTGATCTGGTTCGTGAGCGTCCTGTAGAAGACTCCATTGATGATCTTCGGCTCGGTCAAACGCCAATCGCTTGCGTCCTTCAGCAGGACAACGTCCAACGGTCCACCAACGATCGCGATGGTCTTATCGGTGGGCGACAAGCGGGACACCGTCGCCGCGTCGATCGTCAGCACATGGCCTCCGGCCGCCGATAAGTCGATCGTGCGGAAGTTCGATGCCGAGACCGATCCCACATCACTGAGGTCCACGCTCGGCACATTCACGATCAGCGTGTTAACGCCGGCGCCGCCATCGAGCGTCAGGCCGCCAGCAGGCACAGCGGCGAAGTCCAATGTGATCGTGTCGTCTGCAACACCACCGCTGATCTCAAGTCTTCCAATGGCGTCGACTGGTGCGCCGAACAGATCCGTCTGTTGGTCGCGGACGAAGATTGATCCGGCGCTGACCTGAATGACAGCCGTCACGCTCGGCATGACGATCGCTGCGACGGGCACGGAGTTAGCGTCCAAGATCGAAACGATGTAATCTTCCACCTCACCATCAACTGCTGGGCCGGTCGGCATGAGACCGCCCGCGGTGCTGAACCGGAAGCGTGCAGCTGTCTCGCCGGGGGCCGCGCCGGCTGGGACTGTATAGCTGACCACGTTCGGTCCTCCAGCTAGCGCAAGACTGGATGCGATCTGCTCACCGGCATCGTCCCAATCGCCATCGGCATTGAAGTCGATCCAAGCATCAAGAAGTCCCGAGGCGGAGGCGGTCACCTGGAAGCTGGACGTCGTCGCAGCACTGGACGTCGTCACCGCGGTTGTGCAAGCGACGACACCATCGTCATCGGCGCCATCACCCGTCGCGTCGGTGGTCGGCATTCCATCATTGTCGTCGTCGACTCGCTGTCCGAGCGTCAAGAACCCTGTCAGGTGTCGGGCGCCATCATCGGCAAGCAATACCGGATATCCGTTGGGGGCGTCGCCGTAATCGATGGCCGGAAGCGGGGTAACCGCGACATCGGAAAGTAGATTGAGGAACCGATCCACCAGCGGATCGAAGACCGTGGTCAACGTCGTACGAATTCTGGGAGCGACGTCAATCGCAGCTTCATCAATTGCGTTTTGGTGCAGTTGATTGTTTCCTGGTCCACCATCCAAAACATCAGTATCTGCACCACCGAACAACTGATCATCATCTTCATTTCCGAAAAGGATGTCGTCGCCGATTTGACCAAACAGGATATCGTCGCCCTTCCCACCTTCGATCACATCATCGAGCGCGTGTCGTTGCAGGCTCTCGTGCTTATGTTCGCCATGCACCCCATCAAAGTCGGGATCCAGGTGCTTGAAAGTGAAGGCTTGGGTCGTCAGGCTGGCAGGTGTCTTGGGGTCTTGCGGATCGTACACCAAGGCGACACTGGCATGATCCCCGAAGGCAATGTCCTCTCCATCTCCACCATCGATCGTGTCATTGTTTGCGTCCACCGGAATCGAGAACGCATTTCGATCTCGGAACTCATGCGATGCGTGATTATTCAGAGATTGGTAGCTCAGGTCTTGGTCGGTGCCTTTGAAGTGGCCCTGATGCAAGAAATCGCTGATCTCGCTCAAAGTACTGTTGACCTGCTGCTGGGTAACAGCCGGCTGGGATGCGTCACCGATCGACGCGACCACAATCACTCCGATGTCACCAAAAATAACGTCATTACCGTCCAGGCCCTCGATTGCATCGTTGCTGACCTGCTTGGTAAAGCCGAAGTCATACGGGATCAACATCAATTCAGTGGTCGACGGGAATCGATTCAGGAAATTGTCATGTGATTGCGAGACATGCGCATCGAGCTCAGACTTGCGACTGATCCTGGAATCACGCAGCGTCTGTTCCAACTGGATCCGCTGAGCGTCCGTTTGCACTTCGTCGTTTGCGGTGATGGTTGAGGCAAGGCCGGTGACACGCGCGGTCACAAGGGTTCCGTCATCACCGACAATCATGTCCTCTCCGGTGCCGCCATTGAGCTGGTCGTTGCCGGAAATCAGCGTGTGCAGGTCGAGGCGGACTACCGTAACCGGGGTTTTCTTCGTGGGATTGTCGAGAATCGCGTCGGCTACCAGGGCATCCAATACCGGCACATGCGCCTCGAACACGACCATCCCAAAATCGACGATCACGTGTTCCAAGTCTCGCAGGAATGTATGCAGTTCCAGCGGGTCGATCGCAAACGCATCTCGTCCCGCGAAGTTATCGGGCACAAACCAAACCGTATCATCGCCGAGGATCAGGTCGTCCCCGTCATCACCTTCGATTATGTCATTCCCAATCAGCACATCGTGCGGCAAGGGTGTATTGAGTTGTCGATGATGGAGCAGAGCATTGTCCAAGGAGAGATAACTCAGCTCATGAACAACAGCCGAGCCAGCTGCGACGGCCTCGTCAATCGCTAGCTTGATGTCATCGAATGGCGTAATCGCCGGAACAACCGTCGTCAGTGCGTCACCAAACAGGAGGTCGTTGCCGTCACCCCCGTTGATCACATCGTTGCCAGCCAACACATCGGCATGATGTAACAAGTCGGACACGACGGATGCATAGGGAACCATCAGTGTACCGTCGGCACGTTGCAAATCGTCGCGAACCAAGTGACCAAAAGTCGTCCGTACAACTTCTGGCAAGAATCCGATTCCGGCGTCGAGCGACGCGCCATCGTCCGGATCAACCACCACGCGGGGCGAGATCAAGGTGCCGGCAGCCTCAAGTTCCACATCGACACCATTCGCTGCGCCAATCAATCGCAATCCGGTTTGCACCAGTGGTGAATCCGGCGTGAAGGGAGCCAGGACGTTCACCGCGTCACCATAGATAATATCGGCTTCATCACCGCCACTGAGCGTGTCATTGCCTTGCTGGCCAAAGATGACATCTTCGCCGCCGCCACCGTCGACTGTATCGTTCCCGAATCGTTCGAGTTGAACGAACAGCATGTCAGTATCCCAGCCACCAGCAGTGTTCCGCTTTTCTCCTTGCGGATCGAATGCCCCGGTCAGCAGGATCCGGTCCGCATTGAGTAAGTCACCTGCCAAGTCAGGCGAGGATTGACGCAGCGGCGTGGTATCGATGTCCATCGAACCGGTAATCACACCGACCTCTTCGAGAAGCACATCGCGGTGCCACGATCCGTTGAGATTCTGGAGCGGCGATCCGTCCCAGTTGTAGGCGCGAACGATGCTGCCGACATCTGCGACTAGAATGTCGTTTCCGAGATCTCCGTGCAGAAGGTCGTCGCCGAGTTCGCCGATCGCTTCGTCATCGCCACTGCCGCCAAAGATCGTGTCGTCGCCACGCTGGCCATGCAGCACGTCGTCGCCTCCTTGGCCCATCAGTGTGTCGTTGCCGCCGATCCTATCAATGTCATCGAAGCGAACCACGTCGCGAATCAGATCGGCGAAGGGAGCCGGGTATCGCTTCCAATCACCAACGCCGACACTCAACGGCGACTGCAACTTGCGTAGGATCAACCCATTGTCGCCGAGCATCACGTCGGCACCTTCGGAGCCGTTCGCCGCTGCGAGGCCTTCAGCGATCAGCGTATAGATCGTGTCGCCAGAACTGGTGACTTGCGCATCCACCTGGCCATCGTCTCCCACCAACAGGTCGTTCCCGTCCAATCCTCCGATCACATTGTGGCCGCCGATCAGGTCGTCCTCGCCACTACCACCAAAGAGCAAGTCGTCGCCCTGTTGGCCGAGCAGAAAGTCGTCGCCGGCGCCCCCATGGATCACGTCGTTGCCGGTCCCGAACGACGCATCGGCATAAATGGATTGAACACGTTCATCGATCGGCTTGGTGGCATCGAATCGTCCATGGTCGCCCAGCAGTCGATCGTGGCCCTCGCCACCGTCGATCACGTCGCTACCCGTTCCGCCGAATACCAAGTCATGCCCGCCATCGGCAAAAATGAAGTCGCTGTCGCCGATTTCTGGATCGGTCGACTCCAAGTAGAGCAGCGTGCGAACGCCCGTGGAGGTTTCGAAGAGGGCAACGGCATTATCCCCGGCGATGATGTCATTGCCTTGATTGAGGCCCAACTTCGGCGCGGCGTCACCCGTCGAAGACGGTCGACTGTAGTTGATGTAGTCAGTCGCGGCACCACCGATGACGACATTGTCACCGCCACCCACCACGATTTCGTCCTCGCCACCGATAGCCGGGTTATCGGTTCTGATTTCGCGCAGCACACCTCGCAATCCCATGCCAAGATCGACAAGGTCGAACAGGGCGTAACCGTGATCACCCACGACGATGTCGAAGGAGGTGTCACCCGCAGCTTCGATCATGTCGCCAGCGTCACCACCAAAGATGATGTCTTCGCCTCCAGAAGTGATGGAGTCGACGTCGCCCGTCCCAGCATCGCTGGTGCGAATGTCCGCGAGGATGCCGCTTGTAAATTGGGCCGTTCCGTTATCACCCATAACGATGTTGCTTCCCGACCCGGTAACGATGAGATCTCGATCAACACCCCCGATTACGCGGTTCTCACCATTGCCGGTCGTGATTACATCCGCGCCGCCGTTGGTCCCGATGGAATCAATGAGCGACAGTTCACCAGACACATAGGTGATGATCCCGTCATCGCCCAACACGCTGTTGTTGCCGCTTCCCGTGCGAATGATATCGCCTGCCGTTCCCCCGAGGATGATCGCGTCGCCGTCTCCCGATGTGATCGTGTCCATGCCGCCAACGTCAGGATCGGTCGTTTTGATCTCAAGCAAGACTCCCGCGGCGTCGAAGCTCGCTGTTCCGTTGTCGCCAAGCACGATGTTGCTTCCACTACCGGTTGTGATCCGGTCGCCATCGGCACCGCCGAGAATGCGGTTGTCCCCCGTCCCTGCGGTGATGATGTCCGCGCCACCCGCGGTTCCCACCGTGCGGATCAAGCTGAGCAAACCATTGGTGTAGGTAATCTTTCCATCGTCACCGAGAACCGTGCCACTACCTTGACCGACGTCGATCAAGTCACCGGCTGTACCGCCAAGGACGACGGCGTTGCCACCGACGGCTGTAATGGTGTCGACGTCCCCGACGCCTGGATCCGTTGTTTCAATGCTGATCAACCATCCTGCGGCGTCAAAACTGGCCGTGCCGTTATCGCCGATCACGATGTTGTCGCCGCTGCCAATTGTGATTTGGTCACGATCAGCACCGCCGAGAATGCGGTTGTCCCCCGTCCCGGCGGTGATGATGTCCGCGCCACCGGCGGTTCCCACCGTGCGGATCAAGCTGAGCAAACCGTTGGTGTAGGTAATCTTTCCGTCGTCACCGAGAACCGTGCCGCTTCCCTGACCGACGTCGATCATGTCACCGGCCGTTCCGCCAAGGACGACGGCAGTGCCACCGACCGCCGTGATGGTATCGATGTCCCCGATGCCGGGATCCGTCGTTTCGATGCTGCTCAGCAATCCGGCCGCGTCGAAGCTGGCCATGCCGTTATCACCGATCACGATGTTGTTGCCGCTGCCAATCGTGATCCGGTCACGATCGGCACCGCCGAGAATGCGATTGTCGCCCGTACCGGCGGTGATGATGTCCGCGCCACCGGCGGTTCCCACCGTCTGGATCGAGCTGAGCAGACCATTGGTGTAGGTAATCTTTCCGTCGTCACCGAGAACCGTCCCGCTGCCTTGACCGACATCGATCAGGTCACCGGCCGTTCCGCCAAGGACAACGGCATTTCCACCGACCGTCGTGATCGTGTCGACATCCCCGATGCCGGGATCCGTCGTTTCGATGCTGATCAGAAGGCCTGCCGCATCGAAGCTGGCCATGCCGTTATCACCGATCGCAACGATGTCGCCGCTGCCGGTCGTGATCCGGTCACGATCCGCACCACCGAGGATCCGATTGTCACCCGTTCCTGCCGTGATGATGTCGGCACCCCCCTCGCTTCCGATCGAGCGGATCGAAACGAGCTGTCCGCCTGCGTACATGATTCGTCCGTTGTCGCCAATCACCGTGCTGTTGCCAGCACCAACGTCGATCAAGTCACCCGCAATGCCACCGAGGACGACGGCATTGCCATTGGCAGAGGTGATCGTGTCGACGTCGCCGACACCGGGATCACTGGTTTCAATGCTGGTCAGCAGGCCCGCGGCGTCGAAGCTGGCCATGCCGTTGTCGCCAATCACAACGTTGTTGCCACTACCGGTCGTGATCTGGTCACGATCCGCACCGCCGAGGATGCGATTGTCGCCGGTACCGGAGGTGATGATGTCGGCGCCGCCCAGGCTACCGATCGAGCGGATCGAGGCGAGCACACCGCCCACGTAAGTGACGCGTCCGTCGTCACCGATCACAGTGCTGTTGCCCTCACCGACGTCAATCAAGTCGCCCGCGGTACCACCGAGGACGACGGCATTGCCGTTGGCCGACGTAATCTTATCGACGTCCCCGACACCCGGATCACTGGTTTCAATACTCGTCAGCAAACCGGCCGCGTCGAAGCTGGCGGTGCCGTTGTCTCCGATCACGATGTTGTTGCCGCTGCCGGTTGTGATTTGGTCTCGATCCGCACCACCAATGATGCGGTTGTCGCCGGCACCGCTGGCAATCACATCGATCCCGCCGGAACTACCAAGGGAGCGGATTAGCGACAACATTCCGGTCATGAACATCGCCTCGCCACCATCTCCAAGAATGATGTCGTTACCGGCGTCATCGCCAAGAGGCACTCCATTGCGATCAACATTGATAAAGTCCGAACCAAATCCAGCCAGCACCACGTCATCGCCGTCGCCAACCTGGATCATGTCGGATCCTCCCTCTCCAGGGAGTTCGGTTCGAATATCGATCAGGAACCCGTTTGCGTCAAAGTGGGCCACCCCATGGTCGCCAATGACGATGTCGCGACCGCCTGCGGATCCGCCGAAGATTTCGTCGTCACCACTTCCGCCGAAGACAATGTCGTCACCGCCGCCAACGTGAATGATGTCGTTGACAGACCCAATACTCGAGATCGATCGAAGCTCGGCAACGGCTGGCCAGTCGCGAGGCGTGAGACGATTGCCCGTCGCATCGTGAACGTATCCTTGGTCACCGATCACGATGTCCCTTCCGCCCTCGGTCGAGATTTCGTCGGCACCAAGGTTGCCGATGATCAAGTTGTCGCCGTCACCTCCGAACAGGAAGTCAGCAAATTGACTCCCGTAAATCGCGTCGGCGTCACCCCCGCCAAAGACGGTGACCCATAGTCGCGACGCAAACGCATCGACGAGGTCATCTCCGGCCTCGGTGAAGATTGTCAGCAATGCGGCGGGATCAACGTTGAAGCTCTCGACCAAAACATCGTCATCGCCTTGCCCTGTGTAGAACCTCGTGTGGTCGGATCCGTGGAGCGTTTGGATCGTCACGTCATCGCTGCCACCGCTGGTGATGACTTCGATCCCGTTGGAGAAGTCCCCACCGGTAGCGCGGTAGAAGATGTCTCCCTCCGCCATGCCCGTCAGCTCGACATAGCTGCCATTGTTCCTTTGCACGATCGTGTCGCCATCCGGGTCCCCGGAGTCGATGATGGAAATCTGGTTGGCCCCCGCACCGGCATCCACGAGAACGTCCCCAAGGAAGTCGTTGACCGACAAGAGGTAACTCGATAGCGGATCGAGGACGGTTTCGCGGTTGGTCAAGTCGAAGACGTCGTCACCCAATCCCGTTTCAACAATCAGTTGACTGGTGGCTTGACCAAGACTGTCGTAGATCGCGATCGCATCCGCCAAGTCACCTGTCACGAGTCTGAAGAGCTCGATGGTGCTGTGATCGGCGTGGATGCCATACGGGTTGAGTCCAGTCAATGAGAGCACTTCGCGGTAGTCTTCGCTGGTGGTGCGAAGAATCACCGAATTGCCACTCTCGCCTGGCAGAAACTCGTCGCTGTTTCCGCGCACTCCGGCGGCGTCGGTGATCACGTACTGATCGGTCCATGACCGAATGTTAGAAATCAGGCTGCTGGCATTACCGAAATCCTTGGCTGCCTCGCTGCCGCGAGATCTGCTCAGCTCGGCAACCGCGACGGGGCTGAGCCGGCGCAGGAACTGATACTGGGTCTCCAGTGTGTCTTTGAGTGACTCGAGGCCGGCGGTGCTACCGGCCAACCGACCGTTCGTCGCATTGAGCTCTGTCTGCAATCGAGACAAGGTGGACTCAAGGGTCAACTTGTCGCGACTCGCATCGCGATTCAATTGCACGGCTCGATTGTAGTCGTCGATGGTCAGGGATTGGTTGGCCAAAGCCGCTTGATATCGCGGATCAATACGCCAATTTGATGTCCGGGTATACGTCCACTGGCCCAAGATCGTGAAGGTGAACGTGTATTGCGGTGGCAGACTGGTGGTCAAACTGTTGACCATCCCTGCGGCCCCATTTTTCAGACCATTGAAGTATCCAATCACAGCTTCGTTGTGGCCAACGACTGCACGGACTCGCTCTAAGTCATACTGCAGCGAAGCCATCTGAGCCTCGAGTTTTGCCTTGGTCGCGATGTCGGCAAACGCAGGAAGAGAACCCTCGAACTGTTCCACGTTGTCCTTGAACGATTTCTTGAAGGCCTGGAAATCGAAACCAAATTCAAGGAATCCCTTGAAGGTCTCGAACTTGACCATGTTGCGGTGCACCCCGCGGAATTCACGGAATTGTTCCGTCTTGAAATCGACGAAGTCCTCGGCGATCGCATGGGCCAACTTGTAGGCATTCACGACCGCCTTGAAATCAGCGCTGTTGAACAGGTTCACCGCCCTAGCCCAATCCGGATTGGCCAGGAAGGCACTGGCACTGCCGAAGGTGGCAGAGTTGGGAATGGCCTGGACCAGGTTGCCAACTTTCACCAGCAGTTCGCGTTCAGCCAGTAACAGAACGTTCTGCACGATATTTAGTCGTTCGAGTCGAACCAGTTTCTCGTTGTCATTGCCCGCCGCCGACTTGAGGTGGGTATCCAGACTCGTCAGTTTTTGCTGAACGTTCGGAATGACCGTCGAGAGCACCGCTCCAACATCGTCCAGTTTGGCCGCCTCGGTAATCGCCGCATCGATGATCGCCAACGTCGCATTGGCTGCATTGGTCATTTGCGTATTGATGGTGGACAAAACGCTGGTGAGTCCGACAGACTGATCCATCAACGTCTGAGACGTGGTCGTGAAGTTGTCGCGGAGTGTGCTCCAGTTACTTTCAAGCGTCGTGGCAGAAACATAGGGAGCCAGCAAGGACTCGGCACCAACTTGTGCCTGAGACTGCTGAAGCACCGTGTTTCGTAGATTGTTTGCACTATCGCGAATCTCAATCAAAAGATTAAATTGCGCGGTCCATGCTCTCTTTGTCGAATCCGTCACGAAGGGAATGGCATTGATGAAGCCGCTGAATGAATTGACGACCGATTCGAAGCTGGGCTTGGATGTGAACGGAATCGCGTCGATCGCATCTCGTATCGACTCGATGAGATTGATCGCTTTGAATGCATCTGGGAAGGAAGTTGTCAGTCGGTCATAATCAGCCTGGGCATTCTCCTTGGCGAGCCGTGCCGTTCGATATCGATCGAGGAGACCGCGGACGACGCCAACTTGGATTTTCTGTTGCTTGCTGATCTGACCATCGACCGAATCAAAGATCGATTCTGAAAGATCATTTCTGGCTTGCGTCAATGCCGCCACGATCGATTCACTGGACTGATTGACCGCGTAGGCTGCCACTTCTCTCAACTGTGTGCCATCGATCAAGGTCGCTGAAGTTCCGTCGATGGAAGCCGCGAACTGTGCGAACGCAATGGCTTCCAATTTCAACGCTTCCCCAATGGCGAGATTCTCTTCCGCGCTGACTTTGTTGAATTCCAACGCGTTGGTGATCAGGCTGAGCGTTTCCGTTTCCTGCGTGTGCTGCAACGTGTTCTTCTCGAACAACGCGTTGGCGCTGACTCCCGGATCGCTCTGCACAAACACACTGTCGTCGCCGCCTTCACCCACGAGGAACAGTTCGCTATCGATCCGGTCGACGGAGCGATCTCCGACGTGGAACTCATCATTCCCCTCGCCGCCCTGCAGCAAGGTCTGACCCTTGCTGGCGAGGATGGTGAAGTTGTCTTGGTTGTCGCCCCCTTGCGCGAAGACAAATCCCGTGAATTGATCATTATTGAGGGTCAGGTTCGAACCGCTGTCCGCCAGGTAGATCTCCGCCCGTTCGAAGCCGTTTTGCGTCAATTCCGTCGCGACTTCCTGGAAGTAGATCAAAGGATCCGTGTCGTTCCGATATACAGTGTGGAACGTTTCCGGATCACCCACTGCTTCAGCGGAGGTGATGTAACCAGCCTGGATTCGGACGTCGACCGAAGCGGCGGTCTTGAGACTCACACCAACGATGTCGCGAATGACCACGTCGTCTTTAATGAACTCGCGGTACTGGCCGTCGAAGGCCAGGGTTGCCCCAGAACCATTGCTGATTTCATCGATATCGTACAAATCATTAGCGGGATCACTGGCACGGCTTGGATCAGGATGTGGAACCCGAACGTAATGCGCCGTGAAACCGGTACCGACCAGAAACGCATCCAATTGCTCACGTACTGTCAACTCAGAGACACCATCGGATGCCAGCGTGTTTTGGAAGGTCGCGTAGCTGACATCTGGCGGGACGGTTATCGTCTCAGTGATGCTACCGCTAAGAGCCTGAAGTCGTGGGAGCAGTTGTTCGTCGAAGTAACGCTGGGTGAAGAGAATCTGATTGACAAGATGCTCGTTCACTGACTCGCGAACAGATTTCGCGTTGTTGGGCGAGAGGGTTCCGAGCTGTGCAATCAGATCCGTCAGCCCGCTGCTGGTGACCGATGGGTACAGGAGACGAGCTTCATTCGTTTCGATCTTGTATTTGCGCAACTCCCGATCGTCAAACACCAACGCGGCCGGACCGGCCTGGTTGTTGAAGAGAACCGTGTCGACCAGTCCTTCGGTGTCCTTGACGATCACAGGAGAAAGAATCCTGTCGAGTGTTTCGGCGGCAAGAATTCGCTTCGTCGTCGTGTGCGCGGGTTCCTCAACCGTGAACGGCACCACCCGCGAGGGGTTGTCGATGTACTGGACGAACAACCCGAGAGCGACCTCCAGTTCTCGTCCCCCGACGTAGCCGTCGACCGAGGCGAATTCAGTTCGCCTGTTGGTGGGGAAACTGAGGTCGATGGTACGTTCAGCACCGCCGAACTCAACTCGGTCGCTGCCGCTACCCGTGTTGATCACCAAGTCACCGATCGCGCCGAGATCGACGCCATAGACAAACACGCGGTCGTCCCCAGGCCCCGTGATCAGCTGGATTCTCTCGATGTTCAGCAGTTCGCGGAGCTTGACGCCGGCTCCGTAGATTCGCTGAACGTTTCCCTTTTTCGGGTCGAATTCGGTGAAGACATAGAAGGAATCGCTTAGTACCGTCCCGACAATGGCCACCGCGTCAAAGCCGGCCCCACCATCAATGTTGATATTGGCGTTCTCAACGTAAACCAGCGAATCCACGTCCACGCTTCGGGTGTCTGTCTCTCGCTGTTCCGGTTCACTTTTTGCACCGCTGATGCCGCTCACGCCACTCACGCCGCTCACATTAGCGACGTTGTTGTCGATCTCGACGACGTCTTCGTCCTCGTTCAAGGTTAGCAGTGCCTTGATGAAGAACGTATCGTCTCCATTGTCACCAAAGAGATCGATGTCGGCCTGGTTGTGATTGACCTCAAAGTAGTCATCATCTGCACCACCGAAGAAGCTCATCTCAATGGATGCACCCTTCGTGATTTCCGTGACTACGGTAATCACCTGGCCTTCGACAAATACATCTTCGGTATCGATTACCGATCCAATGTAAAACTGGTCGTTGCCTTCGTTTCCGAAGACATTCATCTGTTGTGCCGTGTCATCACTGATGATCTTGTCGTTACCGCCGCCGGCGTACACGGTATTGATTTCGACGGACGAGTAGTTGATCACTTGCAGGGAATTGCCGCGGCTGAGTTCCGACTTATTGACGGCCAGCAGGGCATCGGCGTCATCAAAACTCTTGCGGTCAAATCCGCTTGTCGAACTGGCAAAGTGCGCGATCAGCAGGCCATTGCCGTATTCACCGAATCCAACCCAGCGGTCCTTGGAGAACTCGCGATTAGGGTCCAATTCTCGTACGTAGACGGTGTCGAGTTGAATCAGATCCGCTTCGTCACTTCCCTTGTAAACCAGTTCATCGGCTCCACTATCCCCCTGGTCATCAATGTTCAAGAAGTTGACGCCGCTGCCGGATTGAGCAATCGTGATGTCGTAAAGGTCACCACTGTTGGCACCATCGAGAATCCCGCCGCCGGTCCATGCGTTCAACGTAAACGTGTTGCTATGATCACCGCCGATCAGCTCAACGGCTTCAAAATCTGAGTTGAGGCGTTCCGGTTCGTCAAACGCTCTACGAAGGTCGGGGAACTCCACGGTGGAGATAATCGGTTCTTCGAGGAAGATGCGAACGTCGGTATCGGACAGTTCGAAGTCAGCATCGCGTTCTTCCCGCAGCGTGTCGAAGCCACCCGGCTCGATGAAGACGTCGACCGACTCTCCGCCAGTCAAGATGTCGTCACCAAATCCACCATTGATCGTTTCCGAGAAGGGCGTTCCAATCAGCCGATCGTTGTCGTCTCCCCCTTCGATCGTGAAAACCGTCATGGGTTCAAAGACCTGCGATGCATCGACCAGATCGTCGCCGCCCAAAGTGGCGATCAGCAGAGTGTCCACGTTGTAGGTTGCCTGTCGGACCGTGAACTCGACGCCGCCAACCTGATCGATCGTCCAGGAAGTCTCGTCCGGATCGACTTGGCCGAGAGGAGCCTGATCGGTGGAGGTGATCAGGAATTCATCGTTTCCGGCGCCACCGTAGAGAGTCAGGGCGTCCACTTTGTCGTCGGGATTGGACGATACCGTGATCTCTTCTGGATTCGCATCCGCTAGATTGCTGGTGCCGCTGCTGACGAATGTGCCCCCCAGGTTGATCTCCATTGTCTCCAGCGTTGTGCTCGATAGATCGTGCACGGTGATCGTGTCGCCAGCCGGACTCGCATCAAGTCGCACGTGCTGGATTGACTTGAAATCGAACACGAATCCTGGAAAATCGACCGTCACATCGAGATCGTTCGACGTGCTGGTGCTGAACGTGATGATGTCACCGACGGAGGTATTTCGCAGCTCTTCCGTAATCACGGTGACAAGTTCCGCGCGCACCTCCTGCGTGATCTTCGCACGAAGCTGGTTGGCGATCGCCCGATAATCTGGCGTGGCATCGTCCATGTAAACGGCAAGTAGTCGATGCTCGATCTGCAACAGCGATTGCAGATAGCCCGCGTCAGCGCCGAGGGCGAGCAGGAGTTGTGTCTCGATGCTCTCGTTCGTGGCTGCGAGCGCGTTGGCAAGAGCCTGTTCGCGCTGTGCCGTGGTTGGATTGACGATACCTGTCAGCCACAGATCGGTCAGACGGTTCTTTGCTCCTGGGATATCCGCTTGGTTCAATGTCGCACGGTCGACAAGGTAGGCCGCCAGATTATCCGAATCTCCTTCAAGCTCGACCGCCTTGTCGTTCAGCGTCCCATCGCTTGCCGCCAGGGCCGCTGCCAGTGCACTTTCTCGCGCTGCTTCGCTCAGCCCATCAACGGCACCGAGCAACCACAGATTGACCAGCCGATCCGCCACTTGGCGAAGATTTCCAGCCTGCGATGACAGCACATTGTCGCGATCCGTTAGGAATGCGGGAACGTCCGATGCTGTGCGGATGGAGATCAACAGTTTCTGTTCGAGCTCTTCATCGGTCGCAACACTACTGCCGTCCTGTCCCAGAACATCCGCCAGCGCTTCGCTGCGTGTTTGGCCATCGGCAGGTTGTCCGGCGAGCCACAGGTCGATCAATCGGTTTTCGGCTGCGGTATCTGTCGCGCCTCCAACCAAGCTGTCGCGATCGGCAATGTAACCGGTTAGTCGCTCGGCGACTCGCGCAGCGAGCACGGATTCTGGCGGCGCGTCCACGGTTGCAAGGAAATTGGCATAGGCGACATCGGTACTGCGAAGCAAATCACGCAATGCGGAGCGGATCTCATCATCGTCCGCCTGGAAGAGGAGCGAAAGCTTGTCGGCGAACCCACCGGTTGGTTGATGGGAAGCGTAACGCACGGTGACGTCGCCACTGACCGTGTCGGGGTCACCACCTGCAGTCGTGAACGCGATCGTGTCACCGTTGACGACATAGCGGTTGGAGTCAAGAACGACCCCGTTGACGGTGACCGATAGCGTTCCTACGTCTGTCACCACGTCGGACAAGAACAGGGAAGCACGCGAGGAGACTCCTACAAAGCTCTCATCACGTATCCGTTCGATCCCCGCGTGGTATTCGAATTGCACTTCGACCAGGCCGCTGACCGGTTCGGAGTTGCCATCGACATCGGTGAAGATGATCGTGTCCCCGCTGACCTTGTATCGGTCGGTTGGCCTGGGTGAACCATCGACGATCACGACAACATTTGCGTGATCGGTGACCACGTCGGACAGCCGAACCGAGGCTTGCGTGCTGAGGTTGAATGTTTCGTTGGATACCAGCCAACGTCCCGTTTCGGCCAAAGCGTCCGCGAGCGCCTGGTCCCGATCGGATGCGGTGGGCGCTCCCACGAAGTCGACCAGCCAAAGATCCGTCAACCGCTGGGCCGCGCTTGGGAACGCGACGGAGCCGTTGGCGATCACGTCAAGCTGGTCCCTGCGGTAATCGGCCAGGGACAGATCCACATCGAATTCGATCGTTCCATCCAAACCCAACTCGTCGCGAACCAGTTCACGATTGGACAAGTATTGGGGCAATTCCGTTTCAACTCGGGCGGTCAAAAACTCTTCAGCGAAAAGTTGAGGGTCAGCGATGTAGTTGCTGAGTACGCCGCCTTCACTGCGTAATGCGGGATTGGCGTTGCCGTAAACCACCACGTTGATCTGGTCACCAATCCGCTGCGCAAGGCGAGAATCAATCGCGGCTTGTGCGGTGGGTTCGTTGAGTCGAACCTCGACGGCGTCGTTAATGTCAATTTCGGACGGTTCACGTGTGTCGGCAAACAAGGCCAGGGAGTCGCTGCCGGTCCCACCTTGAACCAGCGTGTCGCTACCATCCCCGCTGGTGTAGTTGATCGTGTCGTTTCCATCGCCACCATCGACAGCATCCGCGTCCAGTCCACCTTTGAGATTGTCGTTGCCCCCCATACCGAGCAACGTGTCATTCCCCTCGGCCCCGGTCAGTCGGTCATCTCCCTCGCCGCCGTCGAGATAGTCATCGCCTTCATCACCGGCAAGGCGATCGTTGCCCGAGAGGGTGATCGCGCTATCTTCACCAACAAACTGGTCGACCGTGCCACCAGCCAGGACAACGGTGTCGCCCCGTAGCAGGTCCGTCCCGTAATACTCGACCAGACCATCGCGGACGTGTACCCCGGTGATATCGGCGAAGCCAAACAGGTAGTCGTTCCCCGTGTCGCCTTTCATCAAATCGGAGCCCACGCCACCTTCGAGATGGTCATCCCCTTCGCCGCCGTCGAGGGCATCGGTGCCGGCACCACCATAGATTCGGTCATTGCCAAGCATGCCAAACAACGCGTCGTTGCCGGGACCGCCGATGATGAGATCATTCCCGGGGCCACCGACCAGAACGTCATCGTTGCCACCACCATCAAGAACCGCCGTGCCGGTGCCGTTGTAACGGAACCCGTCACGCCCAGCACCGCCCGTCAGATAGACATCCGCGGCGACCGACTTGTCGATGATGATCGTATCACCGGTGATCAGTCCGGTATCTTCATCGAGTTTACCATTACCTGAATGGCCGACGATCTTCGCAATTCCATCGGCAGCAAATTCCTTCACGAAGCCGTTGTAATTGACCTTCAGCAGGTTGCCGCGACCAGGTGATTCATATTTGTCACCAATCCGCAGTCCAGCCGGAGCTCCTGCATCTTCGGCTCGATAATCGCTGTTGCGAACGCGGCGTTCATACGTTTGGTTGACGTCTTCGTAGAACTGCGAGATTTCGTAGGTCGCTGGCAGATCCGGGTCGGGACTGCCACTTTCCGCCAGTTGCGTATGCACTCGATCCGCAGCGCGCGGCCCGATGTTGAGGAACAGCGTGTCGGAATCGACGCCCGTTCCCATGCTGGCTCCGATCGGCGGTTCGCCATCACAACTGACTTCGAAGGACGCGATGACTCCCTCGGGAACAATATTGAAGTTCTCGTCAATGATCGTGACCTTGCCGGCAAATCCCAGATCGAGACCGACCCACAGAAAGGCCGAAAGACCTCCGCGAATTTGACCGGAGGCGTCGAAGATACAGTGGGGACCACCTGCGCTAACCCGCTCGACAATTTCGCTCGCTCGAACCTTGCCGTCGTCGTTGGGATCATTCAGGTTCAGGTAGATGCCCGCACCGAGTCCGCCCTTGACTCCAGCCTCCACGATTCCCGAGATCCCGACCGCGACCTTTGCGTTGACACCGGCCGTTGCCGCGATCTCAGGATGATCTTCCCCGTAAGCATCATGATGCAGATCATGAAACGGTCCATGGCCGTCTTGCTTCACGTTGTCACTGATGTAGAAGCCATCAAAGATCATCGGAATGTTGGACGGTTGCGCCCCGGCTTCGATGAACTGGCGGACACCGGACGTGTCAAATCCGAGTGTGAAGTTCACATCGATTCCGATGCTGACTCCCAGGTCGATGATGAAACCCGGTTGTAGCGGAGGGGTTCCACCCTCGAACGTGAAATCCAATCCCAATTCGGGCAAGGTGAACTCGAAGAGGTCAGCATCTTTGCCAATCAGCAGGCCGAATGCGGTCGAAGGATTCGAAATGATTGGGAACGCGAAGCCTGCGGCAAGGCTCTTTTTGGAGAACGACTTCGTCTTTGACTTGCCGGTTCCCTTGGCCTGCGAGTTGAGCTGCTCGTCAAAGTTGTACGCCTCGTTCTTTGGAGGCGTCGACTGACTCAAATCAGTATTCTCGTCACGGATATCGCCGCCGCCAGCAAGATCGGCGAGGCTAAACGTGCCCATGTTGATCAGCAGGGCATCGTCCGGACCGAGTCCGAGGTCGGCACGCGTGGGAAGCGAATTGATCATCAAAATGATCTTGCTGACGATCTTTGAGACCTTGGCGATCACTTCCACGGCGGGAATGATGCCGTAAGGGTCTTTGGCGCCATTTTCCCGCAGTTCCCTGGCGACCTCTTCGAGGATGTCCAGGATGCTCGTGTCTTCCCCCTTGAGCTGCGAAACCACATCGAGCGGATCATTCAGGAATTTGATCACGGGCTCCAAGGGCTCGGTGATCTTTTGCACTTCCGTGAGGATCGGATCGACGAAGTTGGTGAAGAAGGTTCCCAGATCGACCGAAACATCCTCGAAGATCACCACGGGTGTCTCGCCGAAGGACGCGCTGAAACCCGCGGCGCTGCTCAGTGTGACATCAGCAAAGACCTGGTCGTAGTGGATGGTCGTGAAGACCGACGGGAATTGCGCGTCGTCACCGAAGTTCACATTCGCAGCGAGGTCCGCATTGGCTTCTGCCGTCAACCTCGCGACGACCTCCATGGCACCGACCTCGGCGACGGTCAATCGTCCGTCACCGCTCGGTTCGCGGATGTCCACAGAGAAGGAGCCAAACAAACCACTGGCGCCATCGTCGTCCGCGACATCTTCGACTTGCATCATCAACAGCGCGAGCTGTCCCGACGCTTCCAAGCCGGGAGCGGTTGCAGCAAGCGTGATCTCGAATTCCTCGCCACTGTCGGTCACGCCACTTGTGTCGAGATAGATCCCTTGGCCGGAGAATCCAATGCCCAGACCGGCGACATAATCCAAATCGAGTTGGATATCGCCGTCAATCTCCAAACCAAGGCCGGGCAGCGACGCGCCGAAGTCGATGGGCACCGCGTCCGAGAAAATGGAGTCCGCCAACAGTACATTGAACTGAATATGTTCGGCGTCCGCTTCGAGCTGGATTTCGTCGACCGTCTCCACACGTCGGTAAACCGGCTTGCCGGTGGCTTGGTTGATCTTGGGCGATCCGTCGGGGTTTGTATCGGCGACCATCAGGATGTCGGCCCCGAGTGGTCCGAGCAGCTCAAAGAGCCCATCGCGAACAATGTCAATCGTGGTCTTGGTACGGACCGTCGCTTCGGCGGCGCCTGCCAAGCCCGTTCCATTGACTTCCAGCATGGGGAAATTGGCACCCATGTTGAGCTCAAATGTATGCGGTGCACCGATCGCCACGCGGACTTCGATGTCGAGCGGAACAGCGGTATCGGGATGCGTCAATGTGCTGAGTGCCGTGTGGATATTCGCGGCCGTTTCCGCATCACTCGCGCCAACGAGAATGTTGCCGGTCATCTGGTTGTCGAACGACAACACGAAATCTCCGCCCGTCACGTCACCAAGACTCAGCTCCTGAACGCCGACCTTCAATAGCTTTCCAAGGCCGTCGAGATAGACGCCACTGGTATCCTGAAGCCCGACCACACGATCCCGCAAGTCGTCCCCTGCAGTCAGGTCGCCATCGTCGATAAAGTTCGCGGCGGTATGCAGCTGGTCACCGATGAAGGGAAGAGCGAGCGACGCAAATCGACTTTCAAGGCCGGCTTTCATCCCGCCGAAGACAGAGTTCAGTCCATTGACAATCGTCTGCGGGTCATTCAACAACGCAAACAGATTGAAGCTAGGGACGAGCGACGGCACAGCAAGTTCGTAATCGAAGCCATCAAGCCCGAACGACGCACCGATATGCAGCACATGGTCGCCAAAACCATCGCCGTCGTTATCTGCGGTTGTGCCTCCCATCGGTAGTGATTCGGTCGGGAAGAACAGTGGCAGATCCAGCGTCGCGGTGGCCTGTGCAACGATCTCCAGGTTGTCCTTCAATTCGGACAAGCCATATCGCCCATCGTCATCGCTGTCATCCGCCAGCCCGAAGCCGAGATTGACGTCAAGCACCGCACTGCCGTCACGGGCGAAGATCCCTACCGTTCCAAACGGCGCAGGCAAATCGATACTGAGGTTTGTGCTGATGTCTTCCGCCGAAGCATGCACGCTGGCGAAGACGCCAGAGCTGTCGGTGAAGTAGAACTGGGGCTTGAGCACATTGGTCAAATCAAAACCCAATCCGAGATTCAGGCCGATCACCGCCTCGAAAGTCAAATCGCCGGCGTCGACGGCGACGTCCACTCCAAGATCGGTGGCAAATTCAAGAACTTCCAACAATGCCGGCGGCGCACCAGGCGTGCTGGCGAGTTCGTTCAGCGAGAAACTGATGGGTACCGATGCGCTAAAGATCGTTTCAAAGTCGATCTCAAAGGTGAACGTTGAGTTCTCGTATCCCAGGCTGACCAAATCGGGAAAATCAGGTGCGAGTCCGAGAAAATCCTTCAACCGGACATTGGCTTCGATCCCGAAGTCCGAAAGATTCGTCACGGCGTTTCGAGCGGCCTCGAAGGTGTCCCGCAAGTCGGATACAAAATTGGTTCCACCATCACCGATCAGGTCGGCCACGCTCTTGCCAACGATCGGAAGTTTCGTGAACAACTTGCCTTCGCCGCCATCGTTGATCGTCGCAATGCTCACTTTGGCACTCGCCGGTGACAGGTTGTCGGAGCCGAGTGTGATCTCGTTGACGTCCGTATCGCCGGTATTCGCAAACGAAATCAACCACGGATCTGCCGCGCTGCCGACACCGGTGACCGAAACGTCCGTACCGATTCCGCGGAACGCCTGAGCGATTTCGTTGGCCGTCGCGTCCCAAGCAAACGTCATGGGTGTGCTGTCATACTCGAGCGTGAAGTCACCACCCGTGCCATCGTGGAAGACGCGTTGAACTTCGTTACCAACCAGTGAATCAAGGCCGGAGCTGATCGCAGCCAGAATCATGTCCAGCGACAGACCCCGAAACTCGAGGATGCTGCCAAAGTCGGCTCCCACGGGAATCACCGTGCTCAGCCGCTCGTAGAACAACTCCACCTCGCTGATTCCAGTCGGCAGCTCAAAGTCCGACGGCCCGGGCAACAGGGACGAACCCGATGCGAACTCGATGACGGCGTCCGACAATCCAGGCAGGCTGCCGCCGAGCGAAAGGGGCAAGAACAACTCGTAGCTCGATGCATCTTCCAGAGACGGGGCGCCGTCCATCACCGGCGGTGCCAAGCTCTGCAAGTCCACCAAGTCAAAACGACCTGATGCGGCTTGGCTGACAGTCATGTCGAACCACACGGCAGCGTCATCGATCTCAAGGCCGAGCGGACCGAGGTTCACACCGTTGGTAAGGTCGACCGTCGAATAGACACTGCCATCGGCTTCGTTATCAATGATCGGTTCCTCGACGACCAACAGGGTCACATCGTTGACGTCATCGAAGGTGACCGAAGCGATCGTATAGTTGGCATCGTTACTGCTGGAACCTGACACACGAATCACGTCGCCCTCTGCAAACAGCGACTCTTGATCGCCTGCAACCGTGAACGTGCTGGTGTCGACGTCGGGTGTGACGATCGGTACGGGTGCGTCACCGAGCTGAACGTTTGCCGACAGCGTCGGATTGACGACATAGAATCCAGCGTCATCGACCCCAAAGTCGAATTCAAGAACGAGCTCGCCGATCAGATCAATGATCGGGCCTGATCCCGGCGGCATGTCGAGCGAGAAAGCACCGAACAACGTGTCAACAAAGCTGATGATCTCTTCCGGGATCGACACGGTGTCTCCCAGCAACACGCTTGCCGATGGCAGGCCGACGCCGTCTACGTCCACCGTTGCAGCGAAGTCGAAATCGGCGAGCGAAACGGTGCCACGGAACTCTTTTAGATTGCCCGACGATGACAGGCCCACGTTAGGCAGAGCAAGAATCCCGCTAACGGTGGCGCTGTCCCCTGCAACAGAAAAATAGTCGCTGAGCTGCGTCAGGACCGTCGCTTCAATTTGCGACTTGATGTGAGCCGCGTTGACGTCAAACAACACGCTCAGATCATCGCTCTCACCCAGGGATGACAAATCCACCAGCGGGATGTCACGCATCGGAAACAAATTGCCAGTGAACCCGGCGAAGCCCTGCGCCCAATCGGCGAAGGCGGTGACGCCATCGAAAAACGCAGCGGCTTCGCCGCTAAACGACGATGATGCGTATAGCACGTCGTCACCCGTTGCCGCGGTGCCGATGAGGTCAGCAGCCGAGGGATTGATTCGCATCCCCGTCTCAACGACGGAATTCATCAGGAGCAGCGATCCATCCTGCGAAGTGGCGTGTCCGATTCCCAGGACATGACCCAACTCATGCATGATGGTCGTCAAGAGGTCGATGCGCCCGGCCGCGGGGCTGTCTGCATCTGCGAACGCGGCACCTGCCAGAATCTGCGTGAACTCCGAATCATCCGACGGGGTTGCGTCGATGAACCAGCCGGCGCCGGCGGCGTTGGCGTCAATCTGAACGCGTCCGCCGGTCGTTCGCCCGAGCACTTTGCCGGGAAGATCGGTGATCTCGAAGGTCACCTGGTTCAGTGCTTCCCAGTCGTGACCGGTGACACCAAGATCGGACCATCGCGCGACCGCCGCACCAAGCAGCGATCCCAAATCGGTTTCGCTCAGTATCGGTGCATCACCAACTGCCTCGCCGACGTTCCCCGTTTGCAGGACGGTGAACTTCAAAGGCAAGGCAGTCGAAAGGACCGTCTTCCATGCGTCCGGCGGCAGAATCACCTTCTTGTCGTCGCTGTCAAACCCGTAGGCTGTCACCGATTTGGTGACGGTGCCAGCGGAATCGGCGAACAAGAACACGATTCCGTTTGGCAAACCAAGTGATGTCGTGGGCGCTTCTTGAAACTGGATTTCGCTGGCGCCGGCGCCGGCGACCACGATGTCGTGTCCGAAGTCATCGGAAAACAGAAAGTGATTCTGTTTGGTCGCGTCAGCGGAGCCAATCAACAGGTCGTTTCCGCTGCCCCCTTCGGCGTTTTCGATGCTGGTCAGCGAACTTGCGATACCCGGGATGCTCGAAAAGCTGAGCAGGCCGCTCAGGGTCGAGTTGATCGTACCTCCCCCTGGGAGCGTCGTCGAAATTGGAATGTTGTCGACAGTGTTGGAGAGAGAAACTCCATTCTTGATCCGAATCTGCAAGTTCGCGGGATCGCCTGATACCACGGCGTTGCCCTCACCCAGCGTTGAGTCAAGTTGGTCCTGCATATCCGAGGCACTTGCATCAAACGCGATCGGCGGGGTCGTCGTGATCAGATCTCCGGATCCGTCGTTGATGGTCGACGTGACGGTAAAGACACCGGCATCGGCAGCGATGCTCAACGGAAAGAGGGTGTAGGAATCGAGCGATACCGCTGCTCCCTTGAACAGACCGGTCGTGACTTCTGTGTCGTTGGCATCATAAAGCGTGATCCCAGCAGTATTGGCGGTCAACGTGGGCGCCGCGCCGGTGAAGGTCAGGTTCCAGCTGCCCGTACCGCCGTCGAAGACCACCGTGACACCATCGGGCCCGATGCTTGTGAGTTGCTCCAGTGCCACATCGATCGCCGTTCCCATGTCCGTGGTGTTCGCGGTGTAGACGATCGGCGCGGTGGTTTGGATCCCATCCGTCAAAGTGAAGACTCCAAAGTCAGCATCGATGGTGATCGTGGTTCCGGTCACATCGACGATGCCGGACGCCGTACCGGCGAACAAACCGGTTGTCGTGACCAGGTCGGGGGTCGTTGATTGCAGCCCCTCGTAGAGTGGAATGGCGGTGGCATTGATCGTCAATGAAGCGTCAAGCGTCACGCGGCGCGAGGTTCCATCGGCGTCCGAAGTGACACCCGCCGTGCCGGCCGCAATTCCGGCGTCCGCCAGTGCCTGTTCAATCGTGGCTACATCCGCGTCGTAAGGCAGAATTGAAGTCGTATTCGCTCCATCAGTAACGCTGAAGAAGCCTTCATCCGAGACGAATCCGGTTACGGGGCTCGGGGCACCCACGACAGCGTTGCCAGCGGTGGCTGAGCCGAACCAGGACCTTCCGGTCGTGCTACTTAAATCAACGATCACCGGATTCGTCGCATCCTTGAAAGTGACCGTGTCGCCTCCCTGGGTGAACGGCAATTTGGCGGTGTAGTCAAAGAATTGTGAGTACTCGGTCGTGTAGGATTCACCCCGACCGTCGACCGTATCAGTGCCGCCTGCGCTCAGATTGAATGTATCATTCCCCGAGTTTCCGAACTCGCGGGGGTCAGTGCCGACCAATGTGTCGTCGCGCTTACTGCCGGTCACGCCACTGATTCCATACACCGCGTTATTGGCAAACGGGTCGGCGCCGAATGTGAGTCCACCGAATCGGTTTCCCTCGACACCGTCAGCCCGACCGAATTGCAAGACAATCCCAGGGAAGACGCCGAGGAATCCCATGTCAACGGTGGGGACCAATACCTGACTGACACCAGCCTCGAAGTCGACATTCAGGCCGTCGGTGCCTGAGTCGGTGTAGTACTGCGAATAGTCCAGCACGACACTTCCGCCGTCGCCGACGTTGATGGTGCCGCGCAGTCCGCCTTGGGTAAGATCACCCGTGTTGGCTCCGATGCCACTCTTGAAGATGAAGGTGTTCGTACCCTTGCCACCGATGATGTTTTCGATGTCATTGGCATACACCGTTCCCAACGCCAAATCGGCAACCACGTCCAGGCCGGACGGCAACGAAGCGGTGGAAGATTGCGTGACCTTGACCAAATTCGTGGTGACTCCGACGCCTCCCGAGATCAGCTCAATGTTCTCGATCGTGAAGGTGAGATCAGCCTTCACCGAGGAAAAGTCGAGCGTGTCGAAGAACTCGGGTAACGGAGCGGTGGTAAAGTCCGGCCACTCGGCAACGATCGCGGTGCCCCACAATCCGCTGAATTGATAGGTATCCGCGCCGGAAAGCCCAGACATCACGTGAAGACCCGGAGCGATTGTCGGCAACAAGGCGTCGCCCACCGCTTTGAGCCCCTTGCCGACCGCCGTTGCCCGTCGGGATCAGCCGCGTCAGGACATTGCCTCCAACGCTGAACGTATTGCCACCGAAATCAAACGTTTTGAACTGCGCCGCATTGTCACTCAAGTACTGCGTAAAGTTTCCTTTGAATCCGTTGATCAACCCAGAGAAGACATCCGCTGCAATTCCATCGAGTCCCGAGGTCGTGCCGGTGATGAAGTCAAAGCCGGCGCCGTAGCTCACGTCGGAAACATTTTTGATCGTGCCGGTGAACCCTTTCAGTCTTTGGTGACCACCCGAGATCGCATTCCGAAAGCTATAGCTTTGCGCGATCGGATCGCCGAAGTGATTGCCGAGCATGATCGCCGATGCTGACAGGAAACCGGTATCCGAGAAGTCCAGCTGATTGACCACCGTGAAGGGTGGGAGCCCCACGCCCAAAGACCCCACCGCGCCGGCAAGATTGTCGAGCGTCGCCAACTGCTTCGGGTTGCGAATACCGGTTCCTCCAACAATGGTTCCGTCGAACACCACACCGCGCCCCACGGTAAACGTGTTCACATCCCGGCCGCCATAAACGGTCGTGTTGGCGTCGACATCGGTGAACTTGATCGCGTTGAACCCGTCGAGAACACCATTGATTAGCTTGCCGACCTTTTGAAAGACCCCCACGAATCCAGGGATGGCGACGGTCGATGCCCTGGAAACGGTCAGCGTCCTATGGAGCTTGCCGTCAGCATCCAGCTCGTTGCCGAACTCAAAATTGAGCGCTTCGTCGACGGCCCGAAAATCGAGCTCAAGTTCGTGAGACGCGACGTAGGTCGTGGCTCCATCTCGTGTCAGGAACGGATTGGCTACGGCAATGGAGTTGCCATCCCGATCGAGCAAATCGAACGGTCCGGCCACGGCAGTGAGTTGATTAAGCAGAATCTGCTCATCGCCACGAATCCCGAAACTGTCATGCGTGTTGTCAACCGCGGTAATTGGCAGTGATCCGACGGTTAGGAAGATCCCTCCGTCCACCTTCTTCGTGAATGTATTGAGCTGGATCTTCTTCTTGATGCCCGCCAGTGTGCTCTTGGTGTTGATCTTGATGGTGGTCAGTTGCGTTTTCACATCGTAGCTCGATGTAAGAACCTCGTAGTCTCCGTTGGCCGTCCCCGATTCGACCACGGTGAATCGTACCGGCGTTGTGGGCGTTGACGCAGGGAACCTGGCCGTCTGGTCGCCGCGGATCTGGAATGAGGATTCATCTCGGTTCTGGATCTGGTCGTATCGCGTCAGTTCGCCTCGCTCGGCAGCATTCTCGATCGGCTCGGTCACCGTAATCACCGTATTACCGCCGACGAGGGCGACACTACTGATTTTGTAGATGCCAGCGTTTTCAGTCGCGCCGGTCACACGCAAGGAGTCGCCTGATGCGAAAGTTGACCGTTTGTCGCCGGCGACCGTGAATTGATCATTACCGCGATCAATCGACGTGACGTCGAAAGTGATCGAAGCGGTTCCCCTCGCGTTGGCCGGTGGCGCCCCATCGTTGATCGCTTCTCGGACAGTGATTCGAGTTTTTCCTGCGACAAACTCGGCGGACTGAACCGTGTAGCTGCCGTTGTTGGTTGTCAGGCCCGTCGCCTCCGCTACCTGCCTGGCACCCGAAATCTCAAAGGTGCGGCCGATGGTCAAATAGCTCGTTTGATCGCCATCCACCTCAAAGATGTCTTCGCCTCGATTGACGCCTTCGATTTTGATGCCCTTCAAGTCGCCTGCGTTGGAATCCGTCGGGATTTCCCCTTCAACAATCACTTCGGTCCGTTTGGCGTCCGCGTCGTAAACCGTGCCGACGACTTTGTAGGTCCCATCGTTGGTCGGAATGCCGGGTATCGGAAGGGCGCCAAGGGGGAGCGAGATCGGCGCGCTATCCGTAACCGTTGCCATCGAGTTGTTGGGAAAGTTGGATCGCTGGTCACCCGCGACAAAGAAGCGATCGTTTCCGTTTGACAGTGCCGTGATCGTGAACGATTTCCTGAGCGCGCTGAACTCGATATCGGACGGGATGGCATCGGTCACGTTGACCGTGGTCACATCACGGCCGAAGGAGATCGCACTGGTGTCGATCACCAGTTCGCGACCTTTGTTCAGCACGGAGGTGACGAGGTCGGGCTCAGAGCTGAAGAGGTGCTTGACCCCCCAGTCCTTGCCGAACACAAAGACGTTGTCCGCTTCGGCGGCCACAATCTTTTCGATGTTCTGGAGCTCGTCCTTGGGCACCCGGACCCGGTTCGTCGACGCAGTTGCAATGTCGGACGAAACCTCACCCGTTGATGGCATCGTGAGTGGGCTGGCATCGAGCGTGGATCGATCAACGGGATCGCCGATGAGTCGGTGAATGCTGACCGTGGGGTTGCCCGAGCCGGCTTCCAGGACGTTGCCGCTCAGCACGTAAGTCATCTTCTCCGTCACGGCGGAGAAATCGAGTGTGTCGGCCTTGCCGCCCCCGGACTTCTCTTCGACGATGTCCGCTCCAAAATCACCGCTGAAGACATAGGTGTCGTCGCCGTTGCCCCCCTTGAGCTCATCAGCCCCAGGTCCTCCGTCAAGAATGTCGTTTCCGCCGGAGCCTTCCAGCAAATCCCTGTCCGCTCCGCCGCTCAGCCGGTCATCGCCGTCACCGCCAGTCAACGTGTCATCCTGATCGCCGCCGTCCAGAATGTCGGCGCCGCGACCACCGTCGAGCGTGTCTTTTCCGATGCCACCGCTCAGCACATCAACGCCATCTCCCCCGAAGAGCTTGTCGTCTCCGTCATTGCCAACGAGCACATCATTGCCTTGACCCCCTTCGATCACGTCGATGCCGGAATCACCGTTCAACGCGTCCGCCTGCGCACCGCCGATCAGCTTCGTGACATTGGCAAGCACGCTGCCGAAACCGCTGGCAGACTGGTCGGCTAACGAGACGGTTGCCGTGCTTCCATAGGCCGAATAGTCGAGAATCAGCTCCGTCAATACGTTTCCTCGCAGCTCGCCGGGAAGCATTGCCGTCGGTTGAAGCGTAATCGTGTTCACGCCCTGACCGACGACCAGGTTGTCGATGTTGTACGCGTCGATGTTGCGGCCATTGGAGTCGCTGATCTGGATCCGGTTGATCGATTGCTTGACGCTGCTAGCCGGAATCGCCTTATTGACCGCTGCACCCGGCCATTCCTTCGTACCCAGGATCGTGATCAATAGATCGCGTGTGTCAGAGATGGCGGATAGATCCAATGTGCCGCCGCTGACAAGAGTTCCATCCGTCTTGAGTTGGCTGTTATCAACCGTGAAGTTGCCCAGCGATGCCCAGTTGTCGTAGAACCGATAGGTGTTGGTTCCCTCACCGCCGTGAATACGTTCGACATTTTGAACGCCGACGTTGGAAGAGGCGGCGCTCAAGCGGCTGGTAAGCAGGTTACTTGTGCCCGCCTCGCGTGCTTCCATGGTCACGCCACTGTTTGCCGCACCACCGTTGGGACGGACGTCGAAAGTCAGATCGCTCGTGACTGCGGCGAAGTCAAGCGTATCCGTTCCGCCATTGGCTTGCTCGATTACCGAGTCGATGCCCCAATCGTCAGCAAACCGGTAGGTGTCGTTTCCAGCTCCGCCCGTGAGGGAATCGTTGTCGCGTCCGCCATCCAGGATGTCGTCGTTGGCGCCGCCATCGAGGTTGTCGATGCCACCGCCTCCAATCAGCGTGTCGTTCCCTGCGCCGCCTGTGAGTTCGTTGTTTCCTTCACTTCCGGTCAGCTGATCGTGCTTTGTGCCCCCGATCACATTCACCACGGCTGGCTTGTCTGGAGTCGGCGTGGTGTTTCCGATCAATCCGCCGACAGTGCTGAGTTTGATTGCCGTCGCGATGTGCTTGGTAGCGTTGGAGTCGGACAGATCCACCATGACGTTTCCGGTGTACGCTTCGTAGCTGAGCGTGTTATCGCCGGACGTGTCTTCGAGTGTTCCCCGCAGCGAGGCTCCCTTGGAAATGATATAGCGATCATCGCCTTTCGCACCGACAAGATTCTTCACTCCGTATGCCGTCACCGTTTTGTTGCTGCCGTTGGTGATCGTGACGGTGTTTTTCTGACCGATGGTGACGGTCAACCCAGCGGTGAGTGCTGAAAAGTCGAGCTTGTAATCTGTGTTCGTACTGGCTTGCTTGCCGATGACGAGGTCTTTGTTCCAGTTCTGCGTGAATTTGAAAACGGTCCCAGCGGGCTGATCCGTCAGCTCGGCGGCCTCCGTCGTGTTGGTCACACTGAAGTCAGCAAGCACTGACGAAACGTTGGCAAGCAGGGATGGGGCCAAGTACGAGCTCGCGTCAAGCGGCGAGGTCGCGTACTCCAGTTCCCAGTCGCCGCCAAGTTGGGCACTGCCCGTCAAGTCGTCCGACGCGGCAATGTCGGCACCGGTCAACGCGCTCAGCTTCTCGACAAATCCGACGCCCCATTGTCCCGCAGCAACATTGCAGCCGTACAACAGAATGTCAGCGCCTTCACGGAGGGAGTCTCCCCAGTTGTTCAGCTGCCTGGCGTAGTCGTTCAGATTGTTGCCATCCAAATGCGTGGCACCTAACCGCAGACTTCCCGCCGAACCATGCGAGAAAATGTGGACGGCGTCGATCTCCTTCAGGCCGGCCAGGACGCCGGTGATCTGCTCGACGCCATCCTGGGCTGGATCAAGCAGGATGACCACTCGCATGTCTTGCGCATTGGGATCCGCTGGAAGCAAGTCGTTCACGAGCGATTGATGATCGCCAATGGCACCGTCGACGAAAACGACACTACTCGTCGCCTGTGCGGCGTAGGCGTCTGCGACGAGGGGTATTCCAGCTCCATTGATGTACCAGGTGGAGTCAACTCGGTTCGCAAAATCCGTCAACTCCGGCTTCGCTTGCGAATGTAACGATTCCAACGAAAAGACGGATGGAGCGTCGTCCGATGCAGTTGGTCTCAGCAAATCAGACGCCGCCAACAAATGGCGGACTTCTAATTGCTCCACGATCATTCGACGACGCTTCAATGAGAGTTTCCGACGTCGCTCTGTAAAATCGGAGGATCGACGAGATTGGAAGGGACCGCGGCGTGAAGTCATGTTGTTGGCCTAGCGCAGTGACAAAACTAGAAGCAACTCGGGAGGTGGCGCATCGCTACGATTCGCCCTGGGAGGGGACCGGCCGCGGCGAGACGAGAGGAGCCTCAGCGCGCAATTCGGGCATGTCCGCGATCAAGGATTCGATCCGAGTACCGCTGCCGCTGCGAAGAATCGTTCCACATTATCAAACCGCTAAGGTCTAGCTGGTAGAATTGACGTGTTGTATCGAACGATGGGCTACAAAAAGGAAAACTCTAGCAAGACGCCGCGATTAAAGGACCGGATGGTCGCCGGCTGGTTTGTCGCGTCCTGCATGCAACGAGTACTCGTGACACCGGGCGACCCAAATGCGGACACGTTAGATAGCGAGCCAGCATTGACTCGCGAGATGGGCATCTCGCCCGAGATTGCGTGTCGATCTGCGTCCACAGAATGCAGACGATCGTTCCAACCCGACCGGCTACAACACAGCAAGACGCAAGTCCGCGTGTCGTCAAAGACGCAAGCGAGCGATTCGCCCGTACTCGTTTGTTGCGTTGACTTGGATCGAGAAAAAGTCGTAGCCACATCCTATCAAGAATAACAGCCGTCCGATTCGAACGCTGTTCCTTGTTAACGACGGAGACTTGTTCTTCAGACTTTGCCTGAAGAGACATGAATTGCCCGGACGGCCGTCATTTACTGACGGCAAGCTCGCTCCCCATCAGTTCAGCAAGCGGTTCTTCAACAGCTTCTGCCCAGATCTCGTAACCCTTCGCGGAGGGATGCAGTCCGTCCACCATCACGTCCTGTGGAATATTGCCATTGGAGTCCAGGAACTCTTCCCCGATGTCGAGATAGACGACACGATCGCCATCATGCAGCTTGGAAATGATCTGATTGATCTCAGAAATCTTTTCACGAACAGGATCCTCGGCAGATCCGCGGGGAAAAACGGCGAGCAACAGAATCCGCGCGTTTGCAAAACGCTTCTGCAATTCGAGCACGATTGCTCCGATGCCTTCGGCGATTTCGGGCGCCGTATTGGCACCGGTGTTGTTCGTACCGATCATCAGCATCACGGCATGGGGATCGATTCCCTCACCCTCACCGTTTTGAAGTCGATACAATACGCCCTGCGTTGTGTCACCCGCGATGCCAAAGTTTGCGACGTCCCAGTGCCCAAAGTGTTTTTCGAAGACTTCCTTGCCTGCGAACGGACCGTTTTCATTTCGCCAGAAGTCCGTGATGGAATCGCCCATGAACAGCAGTTCCGCTTTGCCTTCCTTCGCGACCGCGACATTCGCTGCATGCTTCTGTCGAAAGAAGGGGGCCAGGCCTGGCACTATCGCGGAATTCGGTCGGGGCACGCGGACCTCAACCAGCGACGGGAACTCTTTCAATACCGCTTTGGCCCCCGGATCCGCAGAATCGATGAACGTCTTAAGTGCCTTCTCTGCAATCGCCACTTCCTCGGGCGTCGGACGCTTGATCCGGACAGCCTCCGGAACCTCGGCACCGCCCGGCGTTGTCGGCCTGGCGATGGTAACTTTGACCTGACGCTTTGCTGCGCTTGGATCGCCGGTTGGAGGTGGAGCCCGATCGACTTCGGCGGGCGGGCCTAGAACCTCCATCAGAATCGGCTTCAGGGCAGCAGCCCAAACATCGTAGCCCTTCTCTTCGAGATGGAGGCCGTCGGAAGAGACACCTTCCAGCAGCCTTCCATCCGCGTCCGCCAGTTGGTCGTTGATGTTGAGAAAGCGAATTCTCTTGCCGTCGGCCAGCCCTGCCAGTCTTGCGTTGATCTGCTCGATGGTCGACTTGACCGCCATGTTTTGAGTGCGCGGAAAAACACCTGTCAGCACAATCGTGGCATCGGGTGTCTTCTCCTGAAACACGCTCAGGATTGCTTGGATGCCGGTCACGACCTCCGCGACCTTTGACTCGTCGGTTGGTCCGGTCCAGGGCAGGTTGTTGGTGCCGGCTTGCAGCACGATCACCTTGGGCGAGACGCCATCCAGTTCGCCATTCTGTAACCGCCACAGGATGTTGTGCGTGGAATCCCCGCCCCAGGCAAAGTTGGCCGCGTTCCAACCGTGAAAATTCCGATTCCAGTTTTCGAGCAGTTTCGGATAGTCGGTGGCCCCCCAACGCCGCGTGATCGAATCGCCTTCGAAGTAGACATCGATCGTTCCCTGTTTCGTCTTGGCTAACAGCTGCTCATGAGCCATCACCGAATTCGGGTCGGTCCGCTTGATTGCTTTGTGAGCGGACAGCGCGAAGTCACCTGCGATTCCGACTGTCGCATCCTGAGCGACGACCGACTGAAAGCAGACCAATGATCCGATGACCAGCAACATGAACAACGATCTAAATAGTTGGGACATGATCTACTTTCGTGACTAGGTGGGGACTGGTTCCAATACTTCGGCAAGGCTGCTCGTCTAACCGGTAGCCGCAGGCGTCGACCAATTCTCCTCGTTTAACCGGTAGCCGCAGGCGTCGAACCGTATAAATTATCAGCCTGACGACGCCTGCGGCTACCGGTTAAACGACGTCTGGCAATTCCCTCATCCTACTGAGATATCCCATCATGCGCACTCTGATTCGAGTCGCTTTTGCTCTGACATTCCTCCCTTTTTCTTCGACGCCCAGTCCCGCTGATGACCGTCCCAACATCATCGTGTTCTATACCGATGACCATGGACATGCTGATTTGTCGTGCCAGGGAGTCGTCGACGATGTGCGCACGCCCAACGTTGATGCGATTGCCGCTAGCGGTGTCCGCGCGATTCATGGCTACAGCACTGCGCCCCAGTGCGTCCCCTCACGTGGCGGATTGATGGTTGGCAGATTTCAATCGCGCTTTGGATTGGAGACGAATGGGGCTCCGCTGGATGGATTCAATCGGGAAACGACGATCGCACAACGCCTTCAAGACGTCGGCTACATCACGGCTCAGTTTGGAAAGTGGCATCTTGGCCCGACAAGCGAGATCACTCAGCACGGTTTCACACACGTGTTTGCTCAGAATGCGAAGCAACCTTTTAGCGCAAACATCACGATCGCGGGTGTCGATCGCCCGATGAGCAATCTTCAGCCTGAGATGTATCATATCGATGCATGCAGTCACGCTGCCGCATCGCTAGTCGAGCGATATCACGACCAACCGCTGTTCTTGTACGTTGCCTATCGAGCGCCACATGTGCCTTTGGATGCACCGGAAAAGTACCTGGCTCGTTTCCCTGGCAAGATGCCCGAGCGTCGTCGTCAAGCGCTTGCCATGATCTCCGCCGTCGATGATGGCGTCGGCTTGGTGATGAAGGCACTTCAAAAACACAATCTGACCAACAAGACACTGATCTTTTACATCGGTGACAACGGTGCGCCTCTCAAGATCCACAAGGCGGATACTCCTGGAGGCGGCCCTGGTTGGGACGGGTCGCTCAACGATCCACTCAACGGGGAGAAAGGGATGCTGACAGAAGGTGGAATGCACACGCCTTTTGTCGTCTCTTGGCCTGGAACATTTCCCGGAGGCCAGCAGTATCCGCATCCGATCACGGCGATGGATGTGGCAGCGACGGCAGTCGCAATCGCCGGCATCAAGACCAAGCCTGGTGATCTGGACGGCGTGAACCTCGTGCCGTTCCTATCGGGAAAAGACCAGACCGCACCGCACGACGCTCTATTCTGGCGATGGGCAACACAATCGGCTGTCCGCGAAGGACGTTGGAAATTGCTTCGCGCAGGAAGCCGTGAATACTTGTTTGACCTCGATACCGACTTGGAAGAGAAACACAACCTTGCTGCAAAACACCCGGAGATCGCGGATCGATTGCGATTGCGACTGACAACGTGGGCAGACGAACTGACACCGCCGGGGCTTGAAAAGGGTGGGTCAGGCGGCGTGTGGAGTGATTACTACGACTTCTACTTGGAAGGAAAGGCACCAACTCCGCTGCGTGAGAAGTTCCAAACGTCGCCGGATTCGGAAGCAGCTTCTAGCATTCCCAAAGACTGGCTGCTTCGAAATGGAACTGGCGGACAAACTGACGATGGATTGGAGATTACCGCCAATCCATCGACAAAAAGGCAGCTTCCGTTTCTGACGCGAAATGGACTCAATCTACAGGGCCCGGTGACCGCCAAGCTAACTTTGAAAACGACTGCAAAGGGCTCTGCCGTCCTCAGTTGGCGAACGACGACCGACAAGAGCTTTGACGCGGAACGTCAAGTGACGATCGAGCTTGGTGATGTGGACACGATGCATAGCGTTGAAGCGACCTTGCCGACGGATGGAGTCGTTGTGCATGTACGAGTCCAAGTTCCCGCGGGGACAACCAACGTGGCGAATATCGAATTCATTCCCCAGCGGGGCAAGCCGACAACTTTGTTCCATTGAACTCCAATGCCGAAGCAAGATTGCCTTGAATTGACATGCGAAAGGCCCTGAGATGACGAAATTCGTGTTGAGCGACGCACGGAGAACCAACGCCATGAAATACATGCTACTCACGGCAAGAGGCGTTCGAGCGATCTTCACGATCCGAACGATTCGTAACGGGGTCGCCACTTTGGGCCTCCTTTCCTTAGGTGCCATTGTCGTTGGACAAGACGTCCATACGCTCCCTCCACTGACGAACGCTGTCGCGCCGCAAACATCGGTCGCGATGTGGAGTGGTTTTGATCCGCGCGCGAGCCGCTTGAAATCGAGACGATTCGCGAGTGGGAGGAGGACGAGGTTGTCCTGCGTATCGTCCGGTTTCGTATTGGTGTGTTCAAAGGACAAAAGGCAACGTTGGCAGCGGTCTATGGATTTCCGAAGGACGCGACGAACCTTCCAGGGCTGGTACAGATTCATGGGGGCGGCCAGTATGCCGATTACAAGGCATGTTTATTGAACGCTCGGCGCGGGTACGCGACTGTGTCGATTGCCTGGGCAGGTCGCATTTCTGCTCCGGATTATCGCGTTGGCCCAAGCGAGGTGAAGCTATTTTGGGATGGTAAGACCGATGATCCCGACTACAAGCTGACGACCGACTGGGGAGCCGTCGATGGTTATCATGCTCCGGGTCGTAACCCAGGTAACCAATTCCCCAGTGTCAAACCGGCCTCTTGGACCCTGGACGCGGTCGAATCACCTCGCAACAGCGGTTGGTTCCTTTGCGCGATGGCCGCTCGTCGGGCACTGACATTTCTGGAACATCAGCCGGAAGTCGACGCCGACAAGCTGGGTGTCTACGGACACTCGATGGGCGGCAAGCTGACGGTGCTGACTGCGGGGGATCCCCGCGTCAAAGCAGCTGCGCCGTCGTGTGGCGGCATCAGCGATCGAGACAACAACAGTGTGGTGTTTCGAGCGACGCTGGGGGATGATGTGAGCTTGAAACAGATTTCGTGTCCCATCATCTTTTTGAGCCCCGCGAACGACTTTCACGGTCGCATCGGTGATCTGCATCAAGCGATCGATGAAATTCGAAGCGACCAATGGCGAGTTACCTGTTCGCCGCATCACAACCATCAGGATACGGCTCCGTACGAAGTCGCCACGTTGTTGTGGTTTGACCAGCATTTGAAGGGCGCCTTCACGTTACCGGCGACACCGGAGTCGACGTTGACGCTGGACGAGCCCGACGGCGTTCCCACATTTACTTTGAAGCCTGATACTTCGCAGCCGATCGTCTCGGTCGATATCTTCTATACGCAACATGGCAAGCCAACCGAGACATCGGCAGACCGCGACAACACGGTTCACCGATTTTGGCATCACTCGGTTGCCCACGAAGCGAACGGTCGTTGGTCGGGAACGCTGCCGATCGGCAGCACCGATCAACCGCTCTGGGTCTATGCCAACGTCGCCTACGAACTACCGACGCCTGTCACCGGCGCGGGTTACTACTATGGCACCTATTCGGCGAGCACGTTCAATCTGTCATCGCTGTTAACCACGGTTTCGCCACAGCAACTGCAATCCGCAAACGTTCAGGCCACATTGAAATCGTCAGCGCTGATCGAAGATTTCGAAGGTGACTGGCAGAAGGAATGGTTTACTTACAAACCTGAGGAGTGGGCAAGGAGCACCAATCGACTCTACGATGACCAATACCGATCGCCTCAGAACGCAAAGCTGGCGTTGGACGTGCAAGCGGATCAGAGAAACAAGCTGGTCATTCTGATCGACCAGCACGCCGCGGAAGTGCAGCTGACCGGCGGTGACCAGTGGCAACAGGTCATCCTTGCACCAAACGATTTTCGAAATCTTGCCGGCGAGGGCATGCTTGATTGGAACAACATCAAACAGCTAACGCTCAGTGCAGCCGAACGTCTCAAACCCGACCGAGGCGAATCCGAAGAATCCCGAATTGTCGGCGGCAACTGGCGAGGAGCACCACCAAGATTCCGCAACCTTCGCTGGCAGGTCGTAGCGCCCGCAGCGGCTGACCGCTAAAGTACGTCGGCCTTCCCATGCCGACATGACTCGAAGCTGCTGCATGTCAGGCTGGAAAGCCTAACGTACAAGAATCCTAGCGCACCGATGCGCTGATCGCTTGCATGAAGCTCATGTCCTTGCAGAAGGATCGACCTGAAGACGGTGCCTGGGATCCCAACCAACCGAATGATTACTACTTCGTGACCACGGCCGGTTTCAATACCGAGACCACGCCTCGTAACAGCCAGCTCTTCCGAATGCGGTTCCATGATGTCACCGACCCGATGTCAGGCGGCACGATCGAGGTGCTGATCAATGGCCAAGGCATTGCCCAGATGTTCGACAACATCACGGTCGACAATCAGGGCCGCGTGCTCATCCAGGTAGATCCAGGCGGCAACGCTTACCTTGCCAAAGTTTGGGCCTATGACATTGCGTCGGGGCGCTGGTGGAACTTGCACAACATGACCCCGCGAGATTTGCGATGGGAGGAGCAGGTTTCCTGACAGTGAACGAAGAGTCCTCGGGCATCATCGATGTGTCCGACATCCTCGATCTCGGTGACGGTAAGGACAAAGTCAAGACGAAGAAACACAAGTAGTTTCGCTCACGACGAACCATTTGTCGGATGGTTTGGTTGACCGAATTCACAAGTCGGGGAGGCGTTGCGTGGACGCCGCCCCGCTTTTGGATCACGCGTGTAGGGTGCGTCCCCATCCAAGCACGACGCGCCAGCGAGTGTGTCGGATCGGTGGACGGGGCTCACTCGCGTGCGAGTTTTGATGCTGTGCATTTCAATACAAGCACGACGCGCCAGCGAGTGTGTTTCCGGCCTTCAACCGTTTGGCGGACGTGAGTTGCGCAGATTTCTGGGACTCACTCGCTGGCGCGTCGTGCTTGTATGAATTTGCGCAACACCACCCCTTGTGCGTCGTGCTCGTATTGACGGCTCAAACACGTAATTGGCGATGTTCAGCTAGATCGCCGCCTTCATTGGCTCATGGCGGCGGTTGGCGGGAGGGCATCGACGAACTTGGCGTCGGTTCGCTTCAGTTCGTCAATGGCGGTCTCGCGCAGTCGCACCAGCAACGCTTGATGCTCGGGCTTCAAGGCAAGATTCTCCAGCTCTTCGGGGTCGGCATCCAAGTCATAGATTTCTTCCATTTCGTCGGCGACGAAGGTACGAATGTACTTGTACCGGCCGTCGCGCAGCAGCGCGTACCACGGGACATCGCCAGTCACGGTCAACGACTCATCGATTGGAATCTTGTCGGTATCGCTTCCGTAAGAACGCCCAGTATGCGTCATCAACATGGGTGAATTCCACTCGCTCGATTCAGGATTCTGAAGCAAGGTTCGGATGTCACGCCCGTGCATTCTCCAGGGGACGGTCACCCCGGCGGTCTCACAAAACAGCTGCACCAGGTCGGGTCCATTGATGGGATGGCGACAAACTTTTCCCTCAGGCAACTTACCCGCGTGACGAATGATCATTGGGGAGGCGACCGTGGAATCGTAGGGCGCTACTTTTTGATTGAAGCCATGTTCACCCAGGCCAAACCCTTGGTCAGCGGTGTACACGATGACGGTGTTTTCGAGTTGGCCAGAGGCTTCAAGTGCCGCCATCAATCTTCCGACACCTTCATCAATCGCCATCGCGCACTCGTTGGTCTGCTGCACCCAATCGTCGTACGACTGGCCCGCCGTATTGGTGTTGAAATTGCTGGCCGCGACCTGCTTCTTGCGGCGATAGGCTTTGCCGTCGGGGCCGCGCATCCATGCCGAGGTCACCTCCAAGTACTTTGGCTTTTCAGGCCATGGCCCGAAAATATCCGCGGGCAGCGGCGCGGTGTTGCCGGCCAATTTTCCTTCGTGCCGATCGGCGGGAGTGGTCGGTCCATGCACGGCGCCGTAACACAACCATAAGTACCATGGTTTGTCAGTCTCGCGATGTTCACCATTGATGTATTCGATGGCCCAATCGGTGTAATTGTCGGTCGAGTAACCATCCACCAATCGATCTTCGCCGTTGAACGTGACGATCTGATCTTTGAAGTAGTTGCCTGCGTTCTCGGGATGCGCCGGACGATTCCAGACAATTTGATGATCCCAGTCACGTCCGTTCCCCGTGTCGATACCCGTGTGCCATTTTCCGATCTGCGCAGTGTGGTAGCCCTGTTCGCGAAACACAGATGGCCAAAATCGACACTGTTTGGGATCATAAACGCTGGCCGGATACGTCCCTTCCATCCGCATCGACTGCACGGCATGCTGGAGATGCCCCGTCAGTAAGCTGGCTCGTGAGGGCATGCACCAGGCCCCGAAGTAACAGCGTTCGAAACGAACTCCCTGTCGAGCCAGTGCGTCGATGTTCGGTGTTTGGATCCAATCAGGCGATTCTGGATAACAGGAAAGCGTTTTGTAGGACTGGTCGTCGGCGTAAATGAACAAGATGTTCGGCCGCTCGGCTTGACACATACGGCCTGTGAGCGAAGCCACGCCGAGCAAGATTACCAATAGGATCCGGGAACGCATCCGGGCACTCCAATTGTGTTGCGGTAGGAGTCTTGAAGGGATCCCAAGATTGTACAGGCTATATCTGGACAATGTGGCGATGCGACGAAGGTCCGACCTTTGTGCCGTGCCGTCACATTGCCGCTTTGCCCTCGCCAGCGAGTGGTTCGAAACGCCCAAATGACAACCATCGGTGGATGGACCACGACGCTGCTGAATCGACCTTGCTCCAATTCGTCAGTTTTCGTTAGGCTCCACCGCGTATGCCTGGAGGCTGGCTGGCCCCTGCACGCCGGGGGCGAGGAGCACCCGAAAGCACTGCGTTGAACGAAGTGCCTGCTTTGGCGCTAAAACGACCTGCAAAGACGTCCGGACCTTCGAATGCTAAACAGTCGCGAAGTACAAGTGATCGCTCCGAATTTTAAGAAGCGACTCTCTGGTGTCACCTCAACGATCATTCAACTGGTGCCGCTTCAAAATGCGTTAGGTACATGTGTTGCGGCGCTGGGGCCGGGCCTGCCGGATTCGATTCCCAAACTGCGGTACCGGCAATTACCAGGCCTTTTGCTCCGTCCCACCGGAGGCCAGCATCGCGTGTGGCATGCACGCCGCAACGTGGAGATGATTGGTGGACTCATCTTGAAATACATCTTTCGCGCGCCGCTAAAGTTGTTGTTCACTTCGGCGTCTCAACGTCGTCACCGATGGCTGACCAAATGGCTGATACGCCGAATGGACGGGGTGATTGCAACCAGCAGGAAAACCGCGGCTTATCTTGAAGTGCCCCATACCGTCGTCATGCACGGTATCGACATCAACCGATTTTGTCCGGTCGCGAATCTTGCGGTCGCTAAAGCGAATTTGGGGCTGGACCCCACCAAGAAGATCGTCGGCTGCTTCGGACGTGTGCGACATCAAAAAGGCACCGACTTGTTTGTCGACTCGATGATCCAACTGCTGCCTGATCGACCGGATTGGATCGGCATCATCGCTGGGAGAACTACGGTGGAGCACCAGAAGTTCGGGGCCGACCTACGGGAACGCATCGCCGCGGCGGGGCTTTCGGACCGCATTCTGTTTGTCGGTGAGCACACCGACATCGAGCGTTGGTATCAGGTGCTCTCATTATTCATCGCTCCGCAGCGCTGGGAGGGATTTGGCCTCACGCCGCTCGAAGCGATGGCTTGCGGTGTACCGGTGGTGGCTGCCGACGTCGGAGCATTTTCAGAACTCATCGTCGATGGCGAAACCGGATGCATCATCCCTCGGGACGACCTTGCCGCCATGATCGATGCGACGATTCCGCTGTTGGACGACGACCAACTTCGCAACGAAGCCGGAGCCCTATCGGTCCAACATGTCGCGAACCACTTTCCCCTCGAGCGCGAAGCAGAAAACCTGATTGCCATTTACCGAAAGTTGATGGCGAACGATTTGAGTCAGGCCGGCGATGCGAACGTGCCAGCCCATTCCCGGCGTGCTGCGTGATGGTTCGATCCCAGCACAGCGGGTCAAGTTTCGCCCCCTCCGCGCTGTAGCAGCAATGAGTCTGAGAGCGATCATCGAAGCTTAGGGGCATCCACGCCCTGTGCCTTCAAAATCGCCAAATACTTCTGTGGATCCGCAGCAATCCGCTTGGCACAACCTGGGCAACAGATGTAGATCGCTTGTCCCGCGGCGTTCACCTTGTAGGGTCCACCCATGGCGTCCAGAGGCTCATCCATGACGGGACACTTCTTTTGTGCTGCAATGAACGGTGCGTCGGCGGCACTCACCTTGTAGATGCCTTCGCGAACCTGTTCAGCGCCCACAGGAACAAAACTCCCCTCTTCATTGCCGTAAACCATGGCGAGGTATTTCGACGGCTCTGCCTCGATTTTCTTGATGCATCCTTTACAACAAAGAAAGATCGGTTTATCCCCGACCATGACCTTGATCGGAGTTCCCATCCCACCCAGTGGTTCATCCATCACCGGACATACTTTTTGACGAGCGATTGCTTCTGCGTCGGCCGCTGTCGCATTGGCCACGGGGATTTGTGGGCGGCCCGTCGCGTACTTGGATGGATCGGCTTTCACAGCGCTGACACATCCGGCGCAGCAGACGAAGAGTTTCTGGCCGTTGACGTCAACCGCGACCGGGTCTCCCATGCTGCCAAGCGGTTTACCGCTGACAGGACAGATCTTTTGGCGCGCGATGGCTGCCGCGGCAAGCTGGGATTCGCTCGCTGGAACGGTTGCCACTTCCGTAAATTGAATGCCGGTTCGCGTCACACCGACCAGCTGCACGTCGACCTCAATCTGACGTCCAGCGATCTTGGAAAGATTCACGGGAGCAGTTAGCCCGCCCTTCCCGTCTGGCAAGAGGTCATAGCGATAGCGTTTCGCATTTCCCTCGACACGAAGTGATACCGAGCCCCTTCCACGATCGACTGCCGACGCTTGTCCGTTCGAATCGAACACAAACATCTGCAGTCCGCCTTCGCTCACGACGGTTTCGATCTGGGTAGAGCCCACTTGTTTGATGCTGCCCCCGTGTGGGCCTACCGCCGCTGTTGAGCTCGCCGCAGTTGGGACGGGCATCGCATGGCTATGTCCATCGTGGTTGTTCTGGGCCAATGCGGAGATCGAGGGAAAAGCGATCAAGCTGGCCACAAAAAGGATTGTTCGTTTCATAATCGGCTACTCCGTTAATTGTGTTGGTGGACGTTCCGTTCGGTCCATCGGTTCGGTTGAGAACTTGGATGCTCGAGAATACGTTTTCTTCATGAGCATTTCAAAATGTTCGAAAATTAGGCGGCTGGCAATATTTCCTCCTTGTCCATTGATCGGGTTTCGGCCAACAGTTCGTCCTTCATTCCGAATCGCATCTTCGTTTCCAGGTACGCACAATACAGCGTCGGAACAATGAACGAAGTGAACGGCTCGGCAAGCATGCCTCCAAAAACGGGCAGGGCCATTGCTTTTGCCACGTCCGCCCCTCGGCCGGTTGCAAGCAGCACAGGAATCAATGCGGCCAATGTTGTCACCGTGGTCATCATGCACGGTCGGATGCGTTTGAGGCCGGCTTCGTACACAGTGCTTCGAATCTCGTCGATACTCGACAGATTCCTCCTCTTCATCAGCTGATGGATGTACGTCGCCATCACGACACCGTCATCGACGGCAAGACCAAACAAGGCGATAAAGCCAACCCAGACAGCGGTGTTCAATTCGACATCCATCCACGCCACCGCGATCATGCCTCCCGCAAAAGCGACCGGGATACCGGAAAAGACCGCAAGGGAAATTGGAAGGTTGCGAAACTCCACGTAGATCAGCAAGAGATTGATACCGATCACGAGCGGAATGATCCACATCAGCCGACGATTGGCCTCGATCTGATTGCGAAAACTGCCAACCGTTTCCAGCGAATACCCGGCTGGCAATGTGAGGCGATTTGGATCCGAAGGTGGCAACTGCTGCGCAGCGCGAAGCTGGTCCTCGATGGCCTTCACGGACTCCAAGTCGCCCACAGTTCCATTGCTCATGAAGGAAACGTGGGCGACCAGCCGTCCGTTCTCGCTGTTGATCGCACCTGGACCCCACGTGGTTTCGAGCGTGGCGAGTTCTTGTAGCGCAACGGCCGCACCACTCTGAGTCACCACCGGCAAGCGGCTGAGTCCATCGATGCGTTCACGAAGATCGCGGTTGTATCGGAGACGCACCGGGTACCTTTCGCGACCCTCGACCGTCTTGATCAAGTTCATCCCGCCGAGTGCTGTCTCGATCACCTGGTTGACCATGGAGGCGGTCATTCCGTATCGCGAGGCGGCGTCTCGATCGACCGTGAATTCGACGTACGGCTTGCCAAGCACGATGTCGGGGTTGACGGTACCGGCGTTGATGTACGGGGACTTCTTGAGCTCGGAAGCCACATCCATGGCCGCATCAGCCAACATGCCTAGATCGTCACCATAGATCCTGATTGCCATCGGTGCCTTGATACCCGATTGCAGCATGACGACGCGACCTTCGATTGGCTGCAGGGCCGATGCCGGCGTAACCCCCGGCAAGGTCGCGACACGATTGATCTCGTCCCAAACATCCCGGGCGGTAATACCTTCACGCCATTGACTCTCGGGCTTCAGCATCACATAGGTTTCAACCATCGCGGCCGGCGCCGGATCCAGCGCGGATTCGACACGCCCGATCTTTCCCAGGACGTCTTTGACTTCGGGGATTTGACCGATCAAAACGTCTTGCGTCTGCAGGATCTGCATCGCTTGCGAAAAACTTGCCGCCGGATAAAGAGTTGGCATGTAGAACCAACTTCCCTCATCAAGCGCAATCCAGTCATCGCTCTGAAGTCCCGTAAAGAGATGCTTCGCATCGACGTAGCCGGGAAAGTCATTCAGTTCAGCGCCAAACACTTTGGCAAACTTCTCAATCGGACGCAAAACCGTCGGCAAGCCAATCCACGCGCCCGCACCAATGACGAAGAGGATTGCTGGGAATGAAAGGGCGAAAGCTTTGTGATTGAGTGCCTGTCGGAGTCGCGCGGCGTAAATCCAACGCACAAGTCGGCTGGAGGGAATTTCATCCATTGGCCGAATGCGTTCCCTCATCAGTTGCCAACCACCTACGCAACCCAGCCCAGCTGCGATCGCGGTGACAAGCCAAGGCTGGAGGGAAAAGCGTTCGGAAATGCGCTCAGCCCACAGCAAGTGCACCGTCACCCCCGACAGGCCAGCCAACCCAATTCCCGCAAGGAAAGCCGTTCCTTTCCCTCGCTCTGAATTGCGCAACATCAAACGGCAGAGCGCGGGCACAATCGTGACCGCCGTAATCATGGCCGCAGCGATTGCAAATGTCTTCGTAAACGCGAGAGGCGAAAACAGTTTGTAATCCCGACCGGTCAGGAAAAAGACCGGTAAAAAACTGACGATCGTGGTAGCTACGGCAGTCACCACGGCCGGTGCAACTTCGATGGTTGCCTCGTAAACCACTTGGGCGCGAGATCGCGAGTCGGGAGACGGCTTCGTCAAAGTTGACCCACCTCCTTCACTCACTCCCTGTTCCCAATCCGAAAGGTGCTGATAAACGTTCTCACTGACGATGATCCCCATGTCGACCATCGTTCCAATGGCGATTGCGATTCCCGCCAAAGACATGATGTTCGCTCCGACCCCGACCAGGTGCATCGCGATGAACGACATCAAGACGGCCGCAGGCAAGCAGATTGCCACAACGAAACTGCTGCGAATATGCAACAGAAAGAGCAAGATGATGATTGCCGTGATGATGATCTCGTCTCGCAGCGCGTGTGTTAACGTCGCCACGGTTTCATCAATCAGACCACTTCGATCGTACACTCCATGTATGGTTACTCCGCCCAGCGAAGGTGTAATCGCAGCAATCTTTTCTTTCACACGCTGGATAACCACGCGAGGGTTTTCTCCGTAGCGCATCACGACGACGCCGCCGACAGCTTCGGCGCCGTTGTAGTCAAGGGCGCCGCGACGGAAGTCGGGGCCCAGCTGGATACTTGCGACGTCACTGACTCGAACGGGAACCCCGTCCCGCTGCAAGATCACCGTATTCTCGATATCCTCAACCACGAAAAAGGGGTCAGGAGTCTTTTCAGGAGACGCGGGTGCGTTGCCCAAGAGGCTCCTGACACCTTTTTCGCTCCTTCCGCTGCCCAGGAAGCCCTTGCTGCGAACAATGAATTCCATCCCGGTCGATTCGACCGTCTTGGCGCCCACGTCCAAGTTCGATCCCTTGATCGCCGACGCGAGCGTATCCAACGAAACGCCGTGGAAGCGAAGCTTGTCTGGGTCGACTTCGATTTGGTACTGGCGAACATATCCACCGATCGACGCAACTTCACTGACTCCCTCAACCGCTTGAAGCTCGTACTTGACCACGAAGTCTTGCAAACTTCGGAGTTCATCGAGTCCCATTCCCTCTTGGGGCGGTTGTAGCGTGTAGTAGTAAACCTGACCGAGACCTGTTGCATCCGGTCCCAACTGGGGAACAACTCCATCCGGCAATTGGGAGGCAGCGGATCCAAGCTGCTCCGATACTCGACTGCGCGCCCAATAGAAATCAATTTCGTCCTTGAATGTCACCTGCACGAAGCTGTAGCCGAACATGCTCTTGCCGCGAACCGATTCGGCACCCGGCACAGCAAGCAAAGAGACACTCAGCGGATAGGTAACCTGATCTTCGATGTCCTTTGGTGATCGGCCTGGCCAAGGCGTCAGCACAATGACTTGGTTCTCACCAATATTCGGAATCGCGTCGATTGGAATGGATTTGTAACTGAACCACCCAGCAACGCTCAGTCCGATCGCGAGCAACACGACAAGCCAAGGCTCATTGACGCAGAAGCGAACGAGGAGCTTAATCATCGCTGGCACCTGGTTCCGCTGGGTAGCTGGGAGCAAGCCGACTCACTTGATCCGGACTAGGTTGGTCCCGATTGACAACGTGACGCCCCCGAAACGCTTCCAATTGTGCCTCGTCTTCTAGCACGCTTTTCACTCTCGCACCTCCTTCACACCCAACTGCCCCACGACGTCACCGCATCGCAGCATTTCGCTTCCCCAATAGGGATTGGCAAGTTCGCCCCCAGACTGCATCCAATCTCCGCCGCCACCCGGCACCATCGGGCAGTAGTAGTGAGTCAGTGTTTCCGCCGTTTTTGGACCGCGTGCGGTGGTTGCGGCTCGTAACATCGCGTGACTGACCCTGCGGTATGCCTCTCGCGCAAGTTCCAGCGAGCCATCCATCCGTGATGCCGCGCGGCGTGCCGATGAAAAACGCCGTTGTGCTTCGTCGGGAACGTCCACGGACATCTCCAGACGCGCCAGCTCCTCAATCAGTCGGTTCAATGCCAGCGGAGGTGGGGCTTGGTCCGCAGCCAAAGCACATTGGATTTCGAAATAGGCCTCGTAGGCCTGATCGAACTGAACCGCCGAATCGCCCGCAAGCATCACCGGATTCGAGGAAGGCAACTGAAGAGGCCCCGGAGGGAAAGTGGGCGCCTTGGTGGGATCCATCAAGGAAGGATTCCCCGCAAGCTGCATCTGCGAATCGATTAGGAAATTTCCTCGGGTCGCTACCGTTTCACCCGCCGCAAGTCCTTCAACAATCACAGCGTCCGTTGCATTCATCGGTCCAATTGCAACGCGACGAATCTCAAATCGCCCCGGCTCCGTTTCGACGTAGATCACGCCGTGGTCACCGGCAAGCAGGACGGACTCACGTGGCACCGTCACGACACGTTGATCGGCCAATGGCTCGTCAGCAAAGCCAAGTTCAGCAGTTGCGACAAGCGCCATACCACACAGTGGGCAGTCGCCGGGCTGATCACGAATCACTTGCGGGTGCATCGGACTGATGTATTTTCCGGCCAGCGCCGGGTCATAGACTTGGTGCATTGGTATCGCGGGAACCGTGACTCGAGCCGTTGCATAGTCACCTGGCGCAACTTGCCATCGAAGTTCAGGATTTCAACTCGAACGCGCACGGTACGCGTTTTCGGATTGACCGTCGGGTCAATGAATGCGACGCGTCCAGTAAAGACCTCGCCCGGCAGCGACTGAATTTCGGCTTCGACTTGTTGGCCAAAACGAACTGCCGAGGCATCGTCGGGGAATAGGTCCAACATCAACCAAACGCTGCTCAGGTCCGCAACTCGATAGATCTTTTGGCCCGTTTTCAAATAGTCACCCTCCACGGCTGACTTCTCGATCACCGTCCCCGTTTGTGGAGACTTGATGCGAATCCTTGACAACGCTTCTTGTGTTTGGGCCAGCTGCTCGATTTGACTTTCCGTCATACCGAGTTCCGCTAGATTCTCGCGAGCGACTTGAGCAAGATCGTCGCTCTCGATCTGGAATCGCCCGACATTTCCGCCACTCTGAAGACTGGTGATGAACTCAGTTTGCGCCGTAAAGAGTTGTGGGCTGTAGATCAATGCTAAATCGTCGCCTTGATTGACCTTCACCCCCGCATAGTTGGCGTACATCTTTTCGAGTCGTCCATCGATGTAAGCCGAAATGGTTGATAGCCGACTCTCGTCAAAATCGATGGCACCGATAGCGCGAATCGTGCGATTGACCTCGCCCATCTTCGAGATCGCCGTTTGGATCCCAACCAATCGTCGCGCCGATGACTCGATCGTTACCGAAATTCCATCGCCGCCGCCGCCGCCCGTCGCTGCGACCAACTCCATGGCGCATACGGGACATCGTCCGGGCTCCGTCGATGGGGGTGTACACATCATTGGGCAAATGTAGCGTGTGTCCGCGGCAGTTTCGCCCTTCGACCTGCGGTGCGAATCGCCGTCGGTAAATCCGTCCGCGGTCAACCACTGAGTCCGCTGAGCAATTCCCATCAAAAAGAAGACGAGACCGGCGGTGACAACAACGGCAGCGGACTGAACGCCGATACGTGCAAGCCAATTCAGCCCATCCGACTTCATCGCTTCTGCGCACTCAGTATCTGATTTCTTCTCGACAGCCTGGCTCTCAAGCTGATCGGCTTCCATTGCTGGCGATTCGTCCACGGCATTTTTGTCAGTCCGATTCATCTCTTCTTCTTGCATCACAGTGTTCTCTATCTCTCGGAGTGGTGGCTGTCCTTTCGGAGCCGGTCGCTAACACTAGCTACGATCAGGCGAAACCGAGGTGGACCGGCAAACCAATGCCTAGGATCAACCACAAACTTTGACAGCGGCAAAGATGCCTTGCTGCAAGCGCGCAGCTGCTCTCAAAAAGACGACGCTACAAACGCCAGATACAGAGGCTGCGCTGCGAATAACGCGGAGAAGGTCCGCGGAATGAACGAGATGATGCCGCATCGGTTAAACGTAACCGGGCTTGCTGCGGCGGCAGTGTGGCGTCCAAAAAAGCAATGACGACAAGGTCACGCGTCTCGGCTACCGGTACTCGCGCTGGACCAGGGGCGATCGGCTCGGACCGAAACCCACAAAGGCATTGGGTCAAGACAGCCCGTTTCTCAACCGACTGCTTGGATTTCGCTGGCGACGGTTCCGGAACGACGCTGGAAATTTCGCTGAGCAGGGAGTCGGTCTGATGCTGGACGTTGGTCGCAATTTCCGACGTGTCACTCTTTTTGGCACAACAGCCGCCTTTTCGATCCTTGGCGTCGCCACAGCAGCAGCCACACAACTCGCCCGTTTCAACTTCACAGTGGCCGCATTGATGGCACACCTCAGCATGCATGCCGCCGGCGTTCCTGCCCGTATCCGACGTCCCGCAGGAAGCCTTCGCAGTGACATCAGCAATCGGCTGAACCACGATTACCGTGATCAGACAAAGACTGACGAGGGCGCGAACAAGGCGTGAACTGGTCACCGTAAGATCCTGAAAAGATACCGGTACCGATCTACAATCTGTATCGGGAATTCGCCGGATCATTGCAAGAGGAATCGCCGGTCGGACGAACCTTTGTATTGGCAATTCTAACTCGCCAAGCATGATTTCGCCACGCTCCGACCCGGTTGCATCCCACAAATCTGCCGCAGAAACGAGGTCTCGTCACATTCTGCGCCCGAACTGCCCGCGGACCAATGCCTCAACGGGCTGCTGTATGAGCCGATCGTATCCGCTGAAATTTTGATCCAGACGCGCCGCTCCCTCACTCCCTCCTGCCCCCTTTTCGCCATCTGCGATTCTGCGAGTCACACTACAAGCAAGCGGCCTACGGCGAACGCCTGAGGTTCACTGTGAACCTCAGGCGTTAGCCGTGGGCTCCGAAACTGGCCGACAAAAACAACAAACTCCCGACGTGTGCGAGACGCTTCCCGCCACTCCGTGGTGAAGTGCGCACTCAACTTGCGCGTCGAGCTTGTCTTGACGGCTCAACCCGCGAGACTGGCGCTGTGCAGCTGGTGCGAAGCACCCGAAGCGTAGTTACGGCTATTTGTACCTGAAGCCTTGCTTGGAAATGGCTACGTCAACGATGCAAGATGATCTAGCAACTCACGTAGTTCACGTCTGGCACGATTGAGTCGCGATCCGACCGTCCCCGGAGGTATCCCCATCACCTCCGCGATTTGCTCGTAGGAGCAGCCATTCTCTTCTTTGAGCACCAGAACCATTCGCAAGTCCGCGTCAAGCGTCTCGAGGGCCCTTTGAATCAACTCGCTTTGCTCGTGTGCCTGAAGTAGCATCGTGCTGCTCGATGGACGGTTCGACAAGGAGCGGTTGCGTTTCGCGATGCTTGCGCGCCCGCAAGAACTGCAGCGCTTCGTTCGTAGCGACTCGATACAGCCACGTCTGGAACTTGGCGCCGCCGGCGAACTGGGAAAGCTTGCTGAACGCCTTCAAGTAAACCTGCTGTGTGAGATCGTCCGCATCGTTTCGGCCTACCATCCGGATCATCATCCGATCAACCTGATCAACAGTGGCTTCGTATAGCCGACGGAGCGCATCGCGGTCACCCGCCGCACCCGCGCGGACAATCGTTTCCGAGATCTCATCGGCCGGCTCTTGCTCGCTTTGTCGATCCATGCCTGGATTGTACTGGTACCGTATAGGGATAGGAGCCGCTGGCGTTTTCGATGGGCACCTCCGAGGAAAAGTTTCGGCATGCGTTCCAGTAACGTCATTCTCCAAGTACATATCGGAAATCGAATCAACCACTCATGCGTTCTCGGCGAATCGCTCATCGGGAATGCCGAGCCGTAGTTTCCACTCCATCACTGAACAGTAAAGCACCGGAACAACGAGCATCGTAATGATTTCGATCGCCATCCCACCGAAGCTTGGAATTGCCATCGGGACCATGATATCACTTCCTCGGCCGGTCGACGTCAGGATCGGGATCAGAGCCAGCAAGGTAGTAGCGGTCGTCATCAAGCAGGGACGCACACGTCGCATCCCCGCGGTAACGGTAGCTTCTCTGGCATGTTCAATGTTTGCGATCCGATCCTTGCGAAAACTTTCGTCCAAGTACGAGGCGATGACAACACCGTCGTCACTTGCGATACCGAACAGCGCCAGAAAGCCAACCCAAACGGCCACACTCAAGTTGATCGTCCGGACTTGAAACAACTCGCGCATGTTGGTGCCGAATAGGCTGAAATCCAGGAACCAATCGGTACCGTACAGCCACAGCATGATGAATCCGCCGGCCCATGCGATCAGAATGCCACTGAACACGAGCGAGCTCGTGATTGCCGACTTGAACTGCAAATAGAGGATCAAGAAGATGACGCCGAGTGCCAGCGGCAACACGACCGCAAGCGTTTTTTGAGAGCGTATTTGGTTTTCATAGTTACCGGCGAACGTGTAGCTGACGCCAGCCGGCAGGACCAGTTCGCCGCTTTCGATCTTTTGCTTCAAGAACGCCTGTGCATCTTCAACCACGTCCACTTCGGCTTCACCGGGCATCTTGTCGAACAGCACGTAGCCCAGCAAAAATGTATCTTCGCTCTTGATCACTTGCGGCCCGCGAACGTAGCGAATTTCAGCGAGTTGACCTAAGGGAATCTGTTGCCCGGTCGGAGTCGGCACGATGATCCGCTCAAGTGATTCAAAATCATCTCGCAATTCGCGCGCGTAGCGAACGCGCACCGGGAAACGCTCCCGGCCTTCCACGGTCGTCGTGATCTGTCGACCGCCAATGGCAACCTCGATGACGTCCTGCACATCTCGTATTTGCAATCCATAGCGTTTGATCGCGTCTCGATCGATATCGATCTCCAGGTACGGCTTGCCGACGATTCGATCGGCGATAACGGCCGACGCCTGTACCGTCGGCACTTGCTTCAGCAGAGATTCCATCTCCAGTGCAACCGACTCGATTGTTTCCAGGTCCGGCCCCTTGATCTTCATCCCCATCGGTGCTCGCATGCCGCTTTGCAGCATGACGATCCTGGCAGCGATCGGCTGCAGCTTCGGCGCGGAAGTTGTCCCCGGTATCTCTGCCGCTCGCGTGATCTCCTGCCAAATGTCATCGGGTGATCGAATCTCATCCCGCCATTGCCGAAAGGGACGCCCGTCTCGATCCGGAACCAACTGCCCTCGCTCATCGCGAGCGAACTGTTCCCGATCTTGGTCATAGCGAAAGGAGAGCCGATTGCCATCCTTATCGGTCAGATACTCCGACTTGTAAGTGACATATGTCTCAATCATCGAGACCGGAGCCGGATCGAGCGGCGTATCGGCGCGGCCGATCTTACCAACGACCGATTCGACCTCGGGTATGGAAACCAAAAGTTGATTCTGCAACTGCAGAACGTCCATCGCTTCGCCAATCGATGCGTGTGGCATCGTTGTCGGCATGTACAGAAAGGAGCCCTCGTCGAGCGGTGGCATGAATTCTTTGCCGAGCCCAGGGAATGCATCAGAAGCAAACCGCCAGGGCGCCGACTGCTGCAAAACTTGTTGCGGCACACCAATCATCGACAGCGAACGCGGGACAAATCCAAAGAGCGAATCGAAGCCGATCCATGCCGAACCTCCCAGCAACAGCACCATCGCCGGGAACGTCAGGAAGGCCAATTTGTGACCAAGGCACCACCTGAGCGTCGGTTCGTACAAGTACCTTTGGAAAACCGCGAAGAATCCCAGCAACCCGCCGATCAACAGGGCAACAAAGAAGACATTCAGAAACAATCCCTTCTGCGGCCCGAGTGGCAACCACTCCGATGCGAGCAAGACTCCAACTACGAAGACCGTTAAAGCAGTGGCAAGGTAGGGGCCTAAATGGCTCCATCGCCCTGGAATCCGACCCTCCAGCAGCTTGTAGATCGCGAGGCAGACAATGATTGCTCCGATCCACCAGGCAATCACAAACATTGCAACAAATCCCGCGAATGCCAGTGCCACCAGCAAGCCTGAAAAAGGCGAAAAAGGGGTCAGGCCCCAAAAACCAGAATGGCCGGGAGGCTGCTTCGCATTTTTGGGGTCTGACCCCTCTTTCGCCTTCGATCGCCATCCCATGAGGACGTGCGCCGCTGGTGGAATGATGGTGAGCGCAACGACAACCGAGGCGAGCAGGGCAAACGTTTTTGTGAAAGCCAGTGGGCGAAACAGCTTCCCCTCTGCACCGATCATCGTGAACACGGGCAGGAAACTGACAACCGTCGTCGCGACCGCCGTGACGACAGCACCCGCGACTTCATGCGATGCCGTGAAAATCAAGTGCAGCCGATTCTCCTCGGGCGCTGCCTCATCCAGATATTTCAGAATGTTCTCAGTGAGTATGATTCCCATATCCACCATCGTCCCGATTGCGATGGCGATGCCAGACAGCGCAACAATATTGGCGTCGACGCCGAATGTCTTCATTGCGATGAAGCACATCAACACTGCGAGTGGAAGCAGAGAACTGATCAGGATCGAACTACGCAGATGGACGACCATCACCAAGATCACGATGATCGTGACAAGTATCTCTTCCAACAACGCCGTGTTCAACGTTCCTAGGGTTTCATAGATCAGTCCCGTTCGATCATAAAAGGGAACGATCGTGACCTTGCTCGTCGTGATCCAACTTGGCCAATTCTCTCTTGGCGTTGCACGAAGCAATGGCAAGTACGCGTCAGGGGTTTGCGTCGGATCAATGCTTGCCAATGATGGGTCGACTCGACTGACCCAGTCTTCGACCTCGGCCGGAGTGACCTGCTGCCAGTCGATCAGAACCTTTGTGGGAAGTCCCGGTGAGACTTCCTCGATCCGTTGCTTGATGTTCTTGATTGCGGCTAACGGGTTGTAGCCATATCGTACGACGGCGATTCCGCCAACTGCCTCCGCCCCGGCTTTGTCCAGTGCACCCCGACGCAGCGCCGGACCGAGCGTGACATTGGCCACGTCGGCGATGCTGATGGGAACATTATCGGTCACCTTGACGACCGTCTTTTCGATATCTGAGATTTGCTTGATGAATCCAAGCCCACGGATCACGTACTCGGCTTTGTTCAGCTCGATTGTCCTTGCCCCTACGTCAACGTTGGACATGCGAACCGCATCGAATACACTTGCCAGCGTGACGCCAGCAGCACGCATTGCATCGGGGTCGACATCAATCTGGTATTCCTGGACGAAACCACCAATCGAAGCGACTTCGCTGATTCCCTCGGCCGATGTCAGTGAATAGCGAACAAAGTAATCCTGAATTGTCCGCAACTCACGAAGGTCCCAACCTCCGGTAGGATTGCCGTCTGGGTCACGCCCTTCGAGCGTGTAGAGATAGATTTGCCCGAGCGCCGTCGCATCCGGACCAAGTGTCGGCTGAACACCATCGGGAAGCGTTCCTTGGGGCAGACTATTCAGCTTTTCAAGGACACGAGTGCGAGACCAGTAGAAGTCAGCATCCTCGCCAAAGATGATGTAGATCGAGGAGAAGCCAAACATCGAATAACTTCGAATGGTTTTGACTTCGGGAATCCCCAGAAGTGCAACGGTCAGTGGATAGCCGATTTGGTCCTCGACATCCTGTGGGCTGCGCCCCATCCATTGCGTGAAAACAATTTGCTGGTTTTCGCCAATATCGGGGATCGCATCGACGGGCACCGGGTCGCGCGGCAGCGCACCGAGTTCCCAATCGAATGGAGCTACCATCGCACCCCAACCGAGCGTAGCGATGACCAACAGCACCACGACCAGCTTGTTAGTCATACAGAACCAAATGACTCGACCGAGCGGGGTGCGTTTGGCGTTCTCGAATTGTTCCGCTGGAATCACGTGGGACGGCTTGGATTTGATGGGAAAAACGAGAGGCGAGACGCGAGAAACGAGAGGCGAGTTGTAGGGCTTGACTTACTCATTGCTTCCCAGGCAACTTCTCCACTCGATCTGCGCAGCGGAACATCACGGCGCCGTAGTAGGGGTTACGAACCGCATCGTCGGATTGAATCCATGAAGCGCCACGCCCCTCAAACGCCATCGGACAGTGAATCCGGTAGAGAGCAGACTGGAACGGCAGGCCAAAGGTTTGCTCAATTGACAAGGTTGACTCAGACAGAAGTGCGAACGCATTCCGCATGGCAGCCAGGTCCCTGGACTCCAGCAATCGCTCAACAACTTGAGAAAGATCTTGCTTCTCTTTCGACCACAACTGGATCGCCTGGGCGTCGCCCGGAATTGCCTGCCAACTTGCGACCTGCCCGCGCAACTGGCTAGCGACGGCTGCCGCCGCATCGAATTGGTCGGCTGCCAAGGCATCGCCGAGTCGTAGATAGAGCGGAGTTAGCCCCTCAATTTGCTGCAATACCTCGGCCGGAACCTCAAGCTCCACCATCATTTCCATCCCTGGTTCTTCGCCTGGCATCGATAACGAAAACCGACGGGTCATTTCGCCAACGTGTTGTTTCGTCAATGAAAAGACGCGGTCAGCATCACTCATTGAACGAACTTCACTCCCCTCGACCGCATCATTCCGCAACAGCATCGCGACCTCAATCCACTGCGGACGCATCTCCGGCGACACTTCAGCGGTGGGTAAGGCCGCGACCAAGTCCCCCAGACGCTTGTAGCCAATGCGAATTTCTTCGAGGTTGGCACTCTCGATGGACGAGCGGATCTCGCCAAAGAGATGCAACATGCCATCCATCTGTTCGAGCACCGGCGAAGGCTGCGGCATTGCATGGGACGCATGGGAATGAGATGCATTGGCATCGGTTTCCTGCTTTGCGGTCGGCATGTCGCCGTGTTGATGTTCGCCTCCTGCTCCGCCGCCCGGAGGCATCATCATGGAGGGCTTCGCTTCAATCTGGAGAGCACTGTCGAGCTTGAAGTTGCCATTGGTGACGACCAAGTCGCCTTCCGACAATCCCGACTTGACGAGATAGAAATCGCCGGCCCGCGAGCCGATGACGATCTCTCGTCCTTCAAAGGTTGGCTTCTCTGCCTGCGGGATCTGAACGTAAACAATGGCACGGGTGCCCGTACGCAAAACCGCAGAAACCGGCACGACGAGCGGCTTGGCGGTCGACGATGGCTCGGCCGTGACGTATCCCATCGATTCAGCACGAACCAGAGGCATTCCGCAAACATCGCAGTTGCCCGGTTCATCCTTGATGATTTCGGGATGCATCGGGCTGATCCACTTTCCCGCCAGGGACGGATCAAGCACACGTCCGCCCGACGCGATCTGTGACTTGACCAAGGCGCGAACGAACATCTCCGGCTTCAGACGGCCATCTTCGTTGTCAACGTTCACACGAACGTTGACGGTCCGCGTTGCCTCGCTGAGGACGGGATCGATAAACGCGATGCGACCGCGAAAAAGTTCGCCCGGGTATGCTTCGGTCGTGAATTCAATGTCTTGGCCATAGCGTAGCCAGGCCAAGTCGGATTCATATGCATCCAGCATTACCCACAAATGACTGAGGTCGGCAACCGTGTAGATGCGATCACCCGTTTGCACGCGATCCCCCTCCTGCTTCATCTTCTGCACCACAACGCCACCAACCGGAGAGTAGATCGTCACTGTCTCGGAAGGTGTGCGACGCTGCTCGATTTCTTGAATCTGCTCCTCCTTGAGGCCTAGTAATCGCAGTTTCTCCCGGGCTGATTCAGCTAAGTCGACCGGGTCGAGAAATCGTGAACTTGGCTCGGTGGCTTTACTGTTGATGGCGGTAAGGAGCTCTTGCTGCGCTGTATTCAACTCTTCGCTATAAATCTGTACCATGTGGTCACCCTCCTTGACCGCCACTCCCGTGAAATCCACGAACATTCTTTCCAGCCGACCGGGCACCCAGGCTGTGATGTGCGCCAATCTGGTTTCGTCGTACTCGATCTTGCCAACCATTCGAACTTCCGCAGTCACATAGCGACGTTGAATCGGCGACACCTCCACTTCCATCAGCTTCTTGATGTCATCGCTGATCGAGATTGTCCTCACGCCAGCTGATGACGCCTTCACCGGAACAAGATCCATGGCACAAATCGGACATTTTCCAGGGCCATCACGACGAATCTGTGGATGCATCGCACACGTCCAGATCATCGGTTTCGCGCTCACCGATTCGCTTGCCGGCGTTACCTCAGAAGCATGCTGCGGCGAGGGCGATCGGACCCACCACGCAAGGACAAAGCCCAAGAAAGCGAAGCCCACCGCTTGGACGACCCAAAGTTTGAATTGATATTTGTTCATGATTTTTGATTTGCGAGGGGGGGGGCGAGAGACGAGCGGCGAGTGATGAGATCGCAACTCGCTACTCGCAACTCGCTACTCGCTACTCGCTACTCGCTACTCGCTACTCGCTACTCGCTACTCGCCTCGCTACTCGCTACTCGCTACTCGCTACTCGCTACTCGCTACTCGCTACTCGCTACTCGCTACTCGCTACTCGCTACTCGCTACTCGCTACTCGCTACTCGCTACTCGCTACTCGCTACTCGCCACTCGCTACTCCCCTCTCTCCTAACCAGCTGACCAGCTTCGTCACTTCTTCTTGATCCTTTACACCTACCGCTGTCACGCTTCGCGAGCCCTCTTTCCACGTCGCGGCGATGCTCGAGTCGAGCTGCACCAGACAGCAGTCCTTCTCGCCACAGGTCTCGATGCTCGATGGACGGTCGCCGAACCATTCCGTTTCTTCATCGTCATGCTCGAACAGAACCAAAGTCGATCCATCGCGTCTGCGGCACACAGCCTTGAAACAGGTGCAACAAGGCATCTTCAGGACGCTCGACGAGGCTAGCGAGTATCCATCCGGCAAACCTCCAGCAATCATCGGCCTGTATCCAACCAACGTCGCTGCTTCATCGGGCGACACGTTCGACTCCTTGGTACTTCGCTGAAAGAAACCGTTCCGCAGCATCCGGGTCGTTCGGCAGCGCCGAGAGATATTGATCCATGACACCCACGAACTGCTTCATGTGCTCATCGGACATCGCCATGGCCCCGTGCTGGTGCCCGGTCGCCGATCCTTGCTTGGAAGCCACCGATCCGGACCTATCCGAATCGAGGTAGAACCAAAGTCCAATGGCGACTAGCAGCGATGCCGCTAGCACCAAGCCGCCCACCAATTGCGGAAGCCCTGGGGTCCGAACGGGCAGATGCCTCGCCGTTGAAGCGGCTCCCTCGTGCGCCGCCAGCTCGCTGGCAAGATCATGGCCATCGTCCAGGCGACCCGCCGGAGCTCGTTTCTGCGAAAACTGCGCTAATCGATTGAAAGGAGCTCAGTTCCTCCCGACAAGACGCACAATTCTGCAAATGCGAATCGATTACCTCGGCTTCGTTTGCTCCAAGTTCCCCGTCGTAAAATGCTGACAGCTTGTCTCGAACGAATTCACAATCATTTCCAGACATCGACCTTCTCCAGTCCCCAATCGCCCGACCTCCGACACTCTTTTGATGCCCGAGATCGGGATTTCTTCATTCGGGTCGACAGAATTTGGAAATTACAATTGTTCAACCTCAATGAAGGAGGCGTCGCGGAACGTCTGGGATTTCTGACCGCTCATCGGTGGCGATCCAAAACACATTGGGATGCAACTCTCCCCAGATGCGTTCCGCCCTGTTCGTCGTAGGAGCAATGGCCCAGAATAGTACGACGAGCCTGAACATTGGCTCTGTCAAGTTACGTGCTCTCTTCCTCCTCCCAATCTATCTCTTCCATCGCCATGCAGCCACTTCTTCACTCATTGTATGCCTACAACGATTGGGCCAACGGAAAGATCGTAGCCCTCTGCGATGGATTGACCGACGAGCAACTTGACCAGCCGCGAGCCATCGGATTCGGTACGTTGCGAGCCACGCTGTTTCATATTCTGAATGCTGACCTGGTTTGGATGGAACGCTGGCGGCGATTGCCCTGGCGGCCATTCCCCAAAGATCCTGCCGGCATGTCCTTATCCGCGATGGCCGAGTCGCTTTGCCAGGTTTCCGATCAGCGGACTCAGTTGATTGACGAACACAGCCACAACGACTGGAGCGAAATCATCGAGTACCAGGATAGCCAGCAGACGCCGTACAAGCATCGATTGCACGACCTGTTGCTACACGTCTTCTTCCATGGGGTGCATCATCGTGCCCAGGCTCTCAGCTATCTGAAGTCCTTCGGCCGCACCATTCCCGGCGGTATCGACTACATCTTCTATCGACTTGCAAAAGGGTCGGTGAAACAGTCAGCAGCGGCCGTCGACGCGTTGAACCAGTTCGGATTGGGCGTGAACGAATCGCTCGGCGCAGACGTCCAATGGCAGCCGACAACGATCAAGCGAATGTTTCAGTACACGGACTGGGCGACTGAGAAAGTGCTAGACAAAGCCTCCGGTTTGGATGACCAATCGCTCGACTTTGCGCACGACATCGGTCCAGGCTCGATTCGTAGGACGCTATTGCACATGATGAACGTCGAGCAGTTTTGGGTCACAAATTGGACGACTGGATCCGGACCATTTCCCAAGAGTTCCGAAACGACATCGATTGCCGAGATCCAGAATCGCTGGAAAGAAAACGCGTCGGCGAGAAACGACTACCTGTCAGGTGTCGACGCTGCTGAATCGCAACGTGAAATCGAAGTTAGTATCGGCGGCCCGCCGACTAAATTCAAAGTCGGTGAAACAGCCGTCCAACTCACCGCACATGGAACCCACCACCGAGCACAGATCGTTAACACGCTGCGGCGGGTGGAACATCCGATCGACAACATCGACCTGTTGTATGCGCTGTCAGAATTGCCAGGCATGGATGACTGAGAGGATCGCCGGTCAATGTCGAATCGCGAAGCAGGAATATCGAAGCCTGAAGTGTACAAACTCCACTTCGACGTTCGGCATTCCTGGTTCGATATTCGGAATTCAAGCCTCGCGACGGCGCAAGCACCACAACAAGAAAAACGCGGAACTCGCTGTGACTACGATCGATGCGAGCCAGGCGAAGTACAGCACTGTGTCTTCAAGTGAACCGCGATTCGTTTCGTCTTTGAACAGTTGCTCGCTAAGATCGCCCCATCCATGCAGCGCGACAGGCACAATCAGCGCAGCGCACGCCCAGCCAAGACGACGTCGCTGAAGTGACACAGCCAACAAGTAGCCCATGATGACTTGATAGCTGGGGTGGCCCGCAAAAATCGTAATTTGTCGATCCATTGCGAGCGACATTGGCGTCTCAGACCGCAGTACGCCAACCAGGTTTTCCAGCGTCATGAAACCGATCGCGACCGCAATCGAGATCGCGACGACCTGTCGAGGGACGTGTCCAAGTGAGGAGCCCGCGAGCCAAAGCAGCAGGCCAATCGCGACAAACTTCAGCGTCTCTTCGCAGCCGGCAGCACCTAGGACTTGCTGCACAAAATCACGCGAAAAGCGATCGTTCGGATTGGCCAGGCCATCGATGGCCGACTCCGCAAACCATACCGGTGCACCGAGCAGTGCTCCGACCCCTATTCCGCCAAATAGCCACCGTAACGAGACCTCGGAGTCACGAACCCAAAGCCAAATCAGGCACCACACGATGGTAGGCAACAACGCGAATGCAATTGAAGTGGACAACGAACCGATCTTGGAAGGTGATCGCAGCGTGCGTAACGGAGTCTACCCGAGAATCGCGGGAACATTGATCAGTACGAAACAAGATGGAAGCGGCGACTCTGGCAGAATCATGATACTCAAACAGCAATCGGCCCAAAGTCCCCAGAGCGTTGGATTTCTATCATCCTGCCCAACCTCATTCTGCCCACCCTCTTTCTACACGAACTCTGTCAAGAATTGAAACCCACGAAGCATGTCCTGATTCATGTTCGCGTCAGAAAGAGGCGTTCAGACACCAAATTGCTGGACATCTTTCGCAGGCATCCAACCGGTTTGGCCGTCGGCCGTTCGCACTTGCGTCCAGTTTCCGCGCCGCCCCAACACTTCCACACGGTGACCTTGAGCCGCGTCGATCGAGGCGATCTGCGAGAATTGCTCGCCATCACCAGCGTGCAGGCTGACGTTGTTCGCAACGATCACGGCGTCCAGCTTACTGGTCGCCTCCGTCTTCGTCAGAACTGTCGAAGTCAGCGAGGCAATCAGAACCGCGAAAGACAAAGAGAACGCCGCGCCAAGTCGGATTGGGAGACGGTGACCGGTGGTGCGTGCCACAAGCAGCCCCCAGAAAACGAGCGATGAAAGGATGAGCGCCAGGGTCGTGACTGGCTCACCAATGAATTGAACCAGGATTGAATTCGCCCATCGCAATCCTGCAGACAGCGACTGCAGCGACGTCGTGGCCGTGTGAGTCGATGCTGCTGCTTGCCCCTGGACGCGAGCATTGGCAAACTCAAAATTCGCATTTAGCTGCCGATTATGGGGTTCAAACCGTCTCGCAAGTTCGTAACTCGCGATCGCACGACCAAGTTCGCCGCTCTGCAAATAGGCATTGCCGAGGTTGGCATACAGTCCACCATTTTGAACCCCGCTGTCAACAATTAGCTGGTACTTGTTAGCCGCGACCTGAAACAACTCCTTCGCGGTGGCCGAATCGGTCTTCGCTACGTTGCTTGCCTGCGTGTATGCTTCGCCGGCTTCGGTCAAGATTGCTTGCTGCTGAGTGGACGAAAGGGTGATTGAATCGGCGGCGATCGCACTTCCGGCAGAGAGTGCGACAAGTACCGCGGCCAGCATCAAGCCAAGCGAACGTTGCGCGAAGCGGCTGGTCTCCGTTCTCGGCATGCGAGACTTGGGAGATCGAACGCGGGTATTGTTCCTCGCCGCGAAAGCGCCATCGAGCTTCTCCGTCAACGCGATCGCCATCGCTTTACCCGAAACCCAACTCATGGAACGACTCGAACTTGGCAAGGAACTCTCCAGTGGCCCCGCAGCCTCCGTCAAGTGAGTTCGTTGAATCTCTTGAAGAAAGGTTTCGACCTCATTGGCGATGTCGTACATCCCGGAACCACGAAGGGCACCAACGGCGTGGCTCGATGTCGTGCATTCCTTGGCGGTGCGTTGGGCGATGTATCGCGTCATTGCAACGGCGATCGACGGACCGTCCTCCGCACGCTCGATCGCGGCCAGGCATCGGCTGGATGCGGACCTAAGACTTGGCAGGCGACCTGCGATCGCCTTTCGATGGCGAAGCAGCAGGGCGACAAACCAAACGATAGGTGGCGCGACGACGAAGACCCACCACCACTGGCTCGACACTCGCGGTGATTGCGAGATGAGCACGTTCGTCGAGTTGTTGTTGGTGAAGTCCGGCAATAGCCGATTGGTCAGTTGTTGCGGGAGTTCCTCCAGGTCCGCCCTGCGCCTTCGCTTGACCGACGATCGCGTCGAGCGCAAGCATTTCAGCCTTGTTAACCGTGATCGCAATCGGTTCGCTCATCACCGTCTCGATACGATTGCGTTTCGGGATCAAAGAAGCTGAACCGGATCGGTGGTATCTCGGTCTTACCTTCGCGTCGGGGTCGAATTGTCGTGGAAAAGACCTTGGTATCGTCCTGGACAAACCCAGCCAGTGATTCGTCGGCGACTTTGAAATCGGCGGTTAGTGAATCCTGCTGCGACAGCGGCGGCGCCTGCACCAACTCCATCGGCCCGGTACCTTCGATGCCAATGTTCAAGGTAATCGGATCGCCCGCGTTAACGGTCGTGGGAGTCGCGTGAGTGACAATTCGGTAGCGCCCAACTGCCCCTCGATAATCGGCGGGACGACCTTCCACTGGAACCGGCATGACTTCCGTCGCGTCAACGCTGACCTCCCCGACAATCGGTCGTGTTGAAGAAACGGTCAATCGATTACCAAACGACGAAGCAAAGAAGTCGTCGTGCATCATGCTTGACAGTGGGGAACGGCCCCCGAAAAGACTATCGTCAAACATGCTGCCAAACGGCGACCGTGACTTGCCGAGCGCCGTCGGATAATTGACAACAATTTGCACGTCGTCTGCATCGATCTTGCCGGGTCGTTTGGGATAAACTGTGGCTGCGATTTCATAGAGATAGTAACTACGTTGGTTCCCCTTACCGTCATCTCGCAAGACTTCTTGCCCACGTGGGCGTTGATCGTTGTCGGCCAGTTCCTTCATGCGGGCCGTGAAGCCACCCCACGACGACTGCTCCGAAATCATCTTCCACATATCGCCTTCGGAAAGCGTTAGATTTCGTTCCATGTCGCGGAACGGCTTGAGCCAAATTCTCAAGTTCAGGTCGAGAGGCTGGCCAACGAACACCTTGTCTTTCCCCCCTTCGATCTCGACAAACAGCAAGTCACCGGTGATGCTCTTGGTCACCACAAAGCGTTGCGATTGGATCGTGACCGGCTTTTGATCGACTTCAAGTGTGAACGACGGAATCTCGAAGGTGCCTTCACGCCGTGGTGTGATGAGGTATTGCATCGTCACGGTGCGACTTTCACTTCGCCGACCATTGATGATCGTGATCTGAGAGCTCTGTGACGGAGTGCCGGCCGAACGAACCTCGCAGCCATCGATCTGGGGAATCGCCGGCGGTTTGTAGTCGGCTGCGTCCGACACAGTGATCTGCAACGTAATTGGCATCCCGACGTACGCTTCCCGGGTGGAGAGTCGAGCGTCGACATTTGCCGCGAACGCTGTCCCAGCGAACAAGGTCGCTGAAGTCAGCAAGGTGAGTGCCATCAGGTTCTTCATCGAATCATTCCTGCCAATTTGGCGATTTCATTGACGTCAATTTGTTTGGCTGTTGGTCTGTTTGTTTCGATCACCAATCGCGATCGACCGGTACGTGGCGACTTCGCTCGATCTGTTCTTGCCGCAGCCGCCGCAGCATGTCCCGATCGCGAACCGCTTGAAGCATCTTGAGAGCCTCTTCCTTCGTCATCAAACCGTCCTCGTCGCCCGGTTCCGCAACTGCGACTCGGCCGTTTGGCTGTTCGTCAGATTTCTGTTCGCTGGCAGCGGTGAGTTCGCCGGATGGGACTGCTGGCTCCGCTTCGTCGCCGTCCTCTTCGCTGGCAACGTCCTCCGGCTGCTGCCGATCATCAGGACGTGATTGCGCCTCTTGTTGCGATCGAGACGAACTTGATTCCGACTGCTGCGAATTCGAGGCCTGGTCGCTCGGCTGCTGTTGATCTTGCTGCTGTTGATCTTGCTGCTGTTGGTCTTGCTGCTGCTGATCTTGCTGCTGCTGGTCTTGCTGCTGCTGATCTTGTTGCTGCTGATCTTGCTGCTGCTGGTCTTGCTGCTGCTGATCTTGTTGCTGCTGATCTTGTTGCTGCTGATCTTGCTGCTGCTGATCTTGCTGCTGCTGATCTTGCTGCTGCTGGTCTTGCTGCTGCTGGTCTTGCTGCTGCTGGTCTTGCTGCTGTTGGTTTTGTTGCTGTTGATCCTGTTGCTGTTGATCCTGTTGCTGTTGATCCTGTTGTTGTTCTTGCTGCTCTTGCTCGTCCTGTTTCTGTTCCTCTTGCAGCTTCTGTATCAACTCTCCGGCAAGTTCGATATTTGCCCGGGCGTCCACGTTGTTGGGATTGCCAGCGAGTGAACCACGATAGTGCGTGATCGCTTCATGAAGCAAATTGATTGCTTCCGTCTTATCTTGCGGGGCCGCCTTCACAGCGTCGGCATAAAGGCAATTTCCGAGGTTGTATCGGCTGCTGGCGGCCAGAGTAGAATCACTCGAAGCAGACACGTCGGAGAACAACGCATTCGCAGCTTCGATATCACCATCGCGAAACTGGGCGACCGCCATGTTGTAGTTCAGCTGGTCGCGATTCACTTCGGTGGGCTGGATTTGCCGATAGTCGGACAGCGCTTCTTGGATTTTTCCATCACGCAGCATTGCGTTCGCCGCATTGATGCGAGTCGCCGCATCCATCTGGGCCGATGGAGATTGGGCCATCGCGGGCGATGAGATCGCCGCGGTGACGAGGGAGGCGGAGAGTAGTTGTCGGAGGGAACGTTTCATGATGGCTTTCTTTCTCGTGTCCATTCAGGCAGCTTGTTTCCAGTGATGGCTGATTGGTTCGGCGTTCGCTTGTACGTTCACTTTCACCTTGGCAGCCCGGGTCGACAAAAACACTTCAAGCAACAAGAGTGCCAAAGCGGGTAGAGCGAACCACTGATACCTGGCTACGTAAGTGTTGATCTTCGCCGTCTCGAAGTCGGTTTGCTCAACGTTCGCGACGTAGTTGTGGTAAACATCTGCCATGTTCACTCGACGCGTACCGGCGGGAATGTAGGCCCCGTTGGTTTGCTTTGCGATCTGCTCGAGCACTTGGCCGTTCATCTTCGACCAGACTTGTTGGCCTTGATATTGAAGAAAGCCGGAGTGTCCAGACTCATTTTCGGGAATCCGAGCTCCCTGGTCCATGTCGCCGAGTCCGACGGTGAAGATGCGAATGCCGCTGTCCGCATAGAGTTTTTTGGCGACGTCAATCGGGTTGCTCTCTTGGTCCTCACCATCAGTAAAGATCACGATCGCCTTGTGATCATTCGTCTTGCTGATGAAGCCACCGGCGGCTGCGGCGATGGCGTCACCCAATCGGGTGCCACCACTTCGTACTGTGTGAGGCCCAATCGAATCGAGTGTCTGTTTGAAGTCTTCGTAATGACTGGTCAAAGGAACCGACTGACGCGTCTCTCCGGCAAACGCGACCAGGCCGACGCGGTCGCCTGCCATCTCGTCAACCATGTCTTTGATCTGCTGCTTGGCACGCGTCAATCGATTGGGCGTAGCGTCTTCGGCCAGCATACTTCGCGAAACATCCAACAAGAACATGACTTCGATTCCCTTCTGAGGAACCTCTCGCCAAGTCTTGCCCCAGCGGATATCGGCCAACGCAATGGTGATCAATGCGAGGCTGAGTGAGACGAGGATGGCGGAGGTCCAGTGCCGCGATACACTGCTAGCAGCTTGAATTGAATCACGAGCATTTTTTGTGACAAACTGTTTTGCTGCACGGGACCTGGCCACGACCGCCCAAGCGGTCACGAACAGTCCGGCGATGACGATTGCGAGCAGGTAAATGCTGCCAGGATTTCCGAATTGAATGTCCATGGGAGGTTCTTTCAGGTTGATGTACCGGCTATGGTTCGAGTCGCGATCGTCGGCCCTACGCTCAATACTGCTGAGCACTGGCTCGTGTTGGGATTGTTCGTTTATCGTGTCGCGGAAGGCTCCAGCATCTTTGCGGTTGCTTCGCACATTCGCGACGCCTCCGGCTATGGGTTGATCGAGAGCTGAACGGCATTGGCACTATGCAAGTTCCCGTAGCCATGTCTGTTGAAGCAAGAGTCGTGCCGTGAGCAATACGAAGGCGACCAGCAACAACGGTGGGACGGTGATCCTGCCCGCCTTGTAAGACTGAACGGCCAATTCGCGATAGTCGACAAAGTGCTGGGCTTCCACTTTCGTCTTTTCCAGTTTGTCAATCTCGGCGTAGATATTCTTTAGCGAGTCAGTGTCAGTCGCCCGGAAGTATTTGCCTCCTGTGAGCGACGCGACTTTCTCGAGAGTCGCTTCATCGATGTTGACCTGCATCCATTGCAGTGATTTTCGCCCGAACGCATCGGTCACCGGCACCGGTGCTTGACCTTGGGTGCCGACGCCAATCGTGTAGACCTTGATGCCCATCGTTTGGGCCAATTCCGCGGCCTGGATTGGCTCAAGTTGCCCAGCATTGTTCTCACCGTCCGTCAGCAAGATGATGACTTTGCTCTTCACCTTCTGATTCTGCCTGGCGTCCAATGCGTTCAGCTTCTCGACCGCCAGGGAGATCGCGTCGCCGATCGCGGTACCGTCCTCGCTGCGATTCACTACGATTCGCGAGTTGTTCAATTGCGAAACCAGATAGTCATGGTCAAGTGTTGGGGGAGTCACACCATCGGCGTATCCGGCGAACGTGACGAGCCCCACCAAGTCGCTGAACCGCCCGTCGAGATCTTTGTCACCCACGATAAAGTCGCCGGCAACTTTCTTAATCGCGGTCAGGCGATCAACGTTCTCACCGCTGACTTGGAAATCCATCGCCTGCATGCTGCCGCTACGGTCCACGACCATTTCGATCGCGATGCCTTCGCTTTCGGCGATGGTTTGTTCGCGACCTTCACGCGGGCGAGCCATTGACAGAATTAGGAAGACGATCGCGGCAAGAGTCAACGCTGCCGGCAACCATGTCATCCGCTGACGTAGCGTGGGGCTCAGTTGTCGCGCCAGCCTGAGGCTACTGAACCGAACCGCGGCACGACGCCTTGGCGCGAACAGTCGCCAGGCGATTGCCGGCACAAGCAGTAGTAACAGGAAATACCAAGGAGAGTAGAACATCAGCGATTCTCCGTCGCGTCATTGGTTTGGGCGTTCCGCTCGAGTCCGTCGGCGATGCGTTCGACGAGTTTTCGAGAGTCGTTGATAGCGCTCTTCAGCCCTGCTTCCGTAAGCTGCAGGCCGGCAAATTTCGCTTTGTCGGCCAAGGCGAACAAGTGAACGAGTTGATTGGTGATCTCAGGATCGACTTGGCCGCTTTCCTCGATCATTCTCACAAGCTCCTGCGACGTGTGCCCCGACTGCGGGATCGAGAACTGCAAAAGCAGATAGTCACGAACGACCTTGGATAGCTGCAACGCAGCGCTTTCACTATCGATGGTCTGCGCGTCGATCGATGTTTCCAACCCCTCGAGTTCTTGCATCGCCCACTGTTTCGCTGTAACCCATTTGTCACGTCGCGATACAGCCATTCCTACGGCCCCCAGTAGCGAAAGCCCCAGGACACCACTCATGGTCCACCACGCCCAGGCGTTTGAATGTGTTGTCGGTAACGCAACATCGACTACCGATTGGATGTCACGAAACTTTGTGGGGTCGCCGCGGTCCTCAAGCACGCTAACAACCTGAACTTTGATCGGCTTGGTATGAATCGACTGCGAATCCAGTTGATCGCTGACTTGAATTTCGATCTCAGGAATACTTAGGTCCCCCGTGACGATGCTTTCCAGCGTCATGCGTCGTGTCCATGTTCGTCTGTCTAGGCGGTCTGCGACGGGAATGTCGAAGAAGTCCTGAGAATCGACGACGTCGAATTCGGCGAGCTGTTTTCCAGTCGCTGGGAAAGCGACCTTCGTGCCTACTGGAACGGTCACGGCCAATTCCAGCGAAAACGGCTCCGCCACCCGGACGGTCGATGTCGATACGTTGGCAACGACCGATGCCGTTTCCGACGCATTGGCCTGGCTGAGACCGACCGCCGCGATCACAAGAGCGAAGACGGCGCGGAGCGGGGTGGAAGCCACGGAGCTCGTAAGACGCTTCGAACACGCCCGATTTCTGGGTAGCGTCCGATCAAGGTCCGTCACCTGGAATGGGTTGCAGGCAGATTGGATCATGGACGGCTCTCGCGTTGATGAAAGTATTTGATGAGTGGTTCGACGATATCCGAACCCGTTTGCAAATGAAGCGGCATGAGGCGCAACCGACGGAACAAGGTGTCTCGGGCATCAGATTGCTGGCGGTTCAAGCTGGCAAACAGTTCGCGGTTCTTGCGACTTCCGGTGTCGAGCGTAACGACCTCGCCGGTCTCTGCATCTTGCAGTCGCACCAAGCCCACGTTGGGCATTTCGGCCTCTCTCGGGTCAGTGATGATGACGGGAATGATGTCGTGTTTCCGCCGAGCCACTTTTAGTGTCGATTGATAGTCGGTGTCCTGGAAATCGCTGATCAGAAACACGACCGTTCGCCGCTTGGCGGTTCGATTGAGGTGTTCCAAAGCTCGCTGCAGGTTGGTGCCGGTACCAATGGGTTGACAATAGAGCAGTTCACGAATCAATCGCAGAACGTGCCGAGATCCTTTGCGGGGTGGAATGCACTTTTCGATGTTGTCGGTGAACAGCGTCAAACCAACCTTGTCGTTGTTCTTAATGGCCGACATGGCCAACATCGCACCGAGCTCGGCAACCAGTTCACGCTTGGTTTGGGTGGTGGTACCAAGGTTCTGAGAGCCACTGAGGTCAACCAGCAAGTGAACGGCTAGTTCGCGTTCTTCACGAAATAGCTTGATAAACGGCTGGTCGCTACGAGCAGTGACATTCCAGTCGATGGCACGCACATCGTCGCCAATCTGATAGGGGCGCACTTCCTCGAATTCGATGCCGCGTCCCTTGAACGCTGAGTGCCATGTGCCAGCCAGCAGCTCATCGACTTTGTGCGACGTACGAATCTGAATTCGACGGATTTTGTTAAGGACTTCGCGTGGGATCATGAATGGGTACTTGGTGTGTGTTGTGTATTCGGCAAGCTCAAAGCGGCTATAAACCGGGTGCTGACGCACCCGGCAATTCTTGTCGGCACTTCGTGCCGAATCCGCGCCGATACTTCTCCGCAGAACAATTCACTACGGGGTTGGAATGTGATTCAAAATCTCTGTCACGATCGATGCACTGGTGCGGTCTTCGGCTTCGGCTTCGTACGTAATCATCACGCGGTGGCGTAGCACATCGAGAGCGATTTCCTTCACGTCCTGCGGCGTCACATATCCGCGTCCAGCCAGAAAGGCGCTCGCCTTGGCTGCCAATGTCAAGTTGATCGTTGCGCGTGGAGAACCGCCGAATTGAATCAGTTCACTGAGGTTCAAACCGTAGGCCTCTGGTCTTCGCGTCGCCATCACCAGATCCACGACATAGTCCTGGACCTTTGCATCGACATAGATTTCGTCGACAAGCTCACGCGCTGTGAGGATCTCCGCGGGTGATGTCACGGGCTGAATTACAAGGTTTGTACTGGTCTTGCTCATGCGCTGCAGGATTCGTAGTTCTTCGTCGCGATTGGGGTAGTCGACGATCACCTTCAACATGAAACGGTCCGTTTGTGCCTCGGGCAACTGGTAGGTGCCCTCCTGTTCGATCGGGTTCTGGGTTGCCATGACCAGGAACGGCTTTGGCAGGGGAAACGTTTCCGAGCCAATCGTGACCTGTCGTTCCTGCATCGCTTCCAACAGCGCACTTTGAACTTTGGCCGGAGCGCGGTTGATTTCGTCTGCCAAGATCAGGTTCGAGAAGATCGGACCTTTCTGGACCACAAACGTTTGATCCTGGGGACGATAGACGAGTGTTCCGATCAGGTCCGCGGGTAACAGGTCGGGCGTGAACTGCAATCGTTGAAAACCGGTATTGATCGCCTTTGCTAAACTGGCGACGGCAGTCGTCTTCGCCAATCCCGGCACGCCCTCGATCAACAAGTGACCGTTGGCCAGCAAGCCGACGAGCATCCGATGCACAAGCTTCTCTTGACCGACAAGTACATGGTTGACCTGTTCGACGATCCGGCGAAACGGCTCACTGTGCAGTTTGATTTCCTGCGTGAGCTCAGTGATGCGCTGGCGAGTGGTGGTTTCTTTCAACATGGCGAGTCCTTGGACATGGATAGATGAAGCTCTCGATAGCGGAACTCGTGATGAGTTTCGCTTCGCTGTCGTGACCGAAAGTCCGGACGACTTTGCGATTTTCCCGATCAGCGTTTTGAACGCGAGCAGCTCTCTATGCAGCAAACGTGCCAAACAAGAAAGTAGCGAGAAACGCTGAAGAAGCGCGTTGCAGTGCAGGAAAACTCGCTGGCAGCCTGGGGCGATTTACCCTGGTGGGGAATTTTGCCCCACCGCAAGTTTCTGGGAGAAGGCGAGCGATCGTGACATGCACGCGCGGCGACTGAGGAAAGAGACGGTTCTTGGCAGAATGATGTTGGGCACAATGAAGAGGATGAGCAGAACGATAGTCGCATGGCCTATCGCCAGACACTTGCAATCCATCGCAATTCGAAAGTGATCATTCTGCCCAACATCATCCTGCCAAGACCGACCGCGTCTTTCTTAATCGGAATGGGTCGATGCTGTTTGTGAAAATGATTCGACCAAAGCGGATGCACCTCCGACGATTGGTAGCGACAACTTCGTTTGACCGAGGTCGACCGTTAACTCAGTCCCTGGCGTCGGTCGCAACGTGAAGTCGCGGTCACTGGAAAAGATCATGAGGCCAAGCTGTTGGCCTTCGGGAATGATTTGGTCGTCCGGCTGCAGGTCGAAGGAGAGATCGTAGAAGCGGCCGGGCACGAGCGGTTCGCTTTCCGTCAGCGAGCGATAGTTTTGTGGGTCAGCCCAGCCTCGTGTGATCAGGTTATCGGTGATCTTGGCGTCCTTCCTCTCGTTCCAGGGGAGCGAGACCAGCCAGACAGAGAGGTTTGCTGCGGGTTTGCTGCTGGCCAGACGTAAGGAGATGCGTGGTGTTCCCGAAATGTGAATCGGTTGGGAGAGCTTGGGTGAGACGAAAATCAATCGATGCCTGGTCCATTCTGCCTGAGCAAGCGAGGCTCCGCTAAACGAAAAGTTATCAATCAGCGTCTCCGTCCCCGGCTGTGTCGACCTTTCCAAAGTGAGCGAGCCTGACTCTGGGGCACCGGGGCTGACAAACAGCTCGACCGACTCCGCCGCCGGATTCGGGTAATCGTCGTAGGGCGTCGGGTCGTCTTGCTCAGCATCCTCACGAACAATCCATGCTCGTGGGTCTTTTTCGACATCGTTTTCGATGCCGTGCAAATAGCGAGTGAACCAACGATTCATCAGCTTCATTGGCGGTGGACCCCCGTGGCCGCCCTGATGAAAGAACGCCTGCACCGGGACGCCGTTGGCCTTGAGCCCTTCGTAGATTCGCACGCTATGTTCGGGAACCACATTCCAGTCATTGAAGGCATGTGACATCAGCACCGCCGCCTTCACCGGTTGAATGTCATTCAAGTAGTCTCGGCCCGCCCAAAACGCGTTGTAGTCTCCTTTGACGCGATCAAACTGCTTGAGCATTTCCTCATCACGGACCTCACAGTCACAGTATTCGCGTCGGTCTTCAGGGCCGCTGTGGACGTAGTCATACAGATAGTCAATGTCTTCTCCCAGGTACCCATACGGATGACGAATCAACCCGTTGGACCTGTAATAGTGATAGTACGACGTGTTTGGCGCGATCGGAATGATCGCCTCAAGTCCCTCCACACCGGTGGTTGCGGCCGCTAGCGCCAACGTGCCGTTGAATGATGTCCCGGTCATCCCAACTTTCCCGGTGCACCAATTCGCCTCGACCCGATCCGAACCATCGACGCTCGTGAATCCCTTCGCCCGACCACACAACCAGTCGATGACTGCCTTGGGCGCCAGCGATTCATTGTCAGCTCCGATCGTGGGACAGCCCTGCGACAAACCGGTTCCGGGCGAGGAGGAGTGAACAACGACATAGCCCCGAGGAACCCATTCCTTGGCATGCGACTTGGAAATGATCGGCCGCGTTCCGGTGGTTTCTACGGGCGGATAGTCCATTCGCCGCGCTGGCTCAGCACCAAGCTCTTGCCGCGTGTCCCAAAAGTACTCTCGTTCGTTGGGTCCCGTTCCGGCAAAGTAGGGGCTCGACACGTAGATCACGGGAAGCTTCAACCCCTCGCTCTCGGTTTGCCGAGGCCGGGTGACGGCGACGTGCATCCGGTCGGGCTTGTCATCGCCATCGGAATCGAAGTCAGTCTCGACCCATAAGTCTTCACGAATCCAGTAGTCGGGGTCTTCAAACGCCTTGACGACCTGAGCCTCACCGTCTTTGAAAACGGGAACCGACAGCGGTTCGGCTCCAGCGGCGAGGCCTTGGCTGAGCAGGCTGGCAACGAAACTCGCAACGAAGTAAGGCGTTCGCTTCGCACAACGCTCAAGCTGACATTTTATTGACATGCAACCATCCCACATGGTGTTTGTACCGAATAGCATAGGCTTCGCCTCCGATCCGCCGGATGCGAAATATCCGTTGTGACTCCGTTGAAACCCGCTAAACTCTTCGACAGTTTCCAACCGCCCCTGTCCGGTCCACCATCCAGAGCCGATTCATGTCGCGATTTCATTTTCGAGCCGTCGCCATTGTAGTCGCGGTCGCTCACAGTATTGCATGGAATGCATCGGCGTTGTCCGTGGAGCCGGAGGCCGTCTCCGATGTTTCCCTGCGCGAGGCGGTTGACGGGCGATTCGTCATTGGCGTCGGAGTGAGTCATTCGATCCTCGGCGACCCAGAGGATGCGAAGCTCATCAAGAAGCATTTCCAGATCATCACCCCTGAGAACTGCATGAAGCCTCAGGGCATCCAACCGCTTGAGGGCGAGTTCAACTTTGGTGATACCGACAAGTTCATCGCCTTCGCGAAGGAAAACCAGCTGGCAGCCGTGGGACATTGTCTCGTCTGGGCAAAGGATGATCGGACCAGTGAGTGGATGATGAAGGATGGAGACCAGGTCGTCGGCGCTGAGAAGTTGCTCCGCCGCATCCATGATCATATTGAGACAGTGATGGATCGATACGCAGACACCGTCACGATGTGGGATGTCGTCAACGAAGCGTTAGCCGACTCCGATGGCGAATATCTTCGTGATTCGATTTACACACGAACCACGGGTGACAGGTTTCTCGTTGAGGCGTTTAAGCTGGCGCGGGCCAAAGATCCCGATGCGCTGCTGATCTACAACGACTACAACTGCTTCAAGCCTGGAAAGCGTGAGAAGACGATTCGCCTGCTCAAGTCGCTCAAGGACCAGGGCGCCCCGGTCGATGCGTTTGGAATGCAGGGGCATTTCGAGTTGGGTGATCTCCCACTCGACGACTTACGGATCCTGTTCGATCAGTTGCGAGCGTTGGACCTGAAAGTCATCATTTCGGAATTGGATATCGACGTCGTCACACGCGGCAAATGGTGGGCAGAGGACGGCAAGTATCGCAAGGAACTCGAGTCATTCGATCCATACAAGGATGGTTGTCCTGCGGAAATCCTCCAGCAGGAAGCCGAGGAGTATGCCCAGCTATTCAAGCTATTCCTCGAGTACGACGATGTCGTGGCCCGTGTTTCGTTTTGGAACCTGCACGACGGTCAAAGCTGGCTGAACCACTTTCCCTGGAAGCGGGCGAACTATCCGCTGCTGTTCGATCGACAGCGCCAGCCCAAGCCGGCATTCTTTGCCGTGATGCAAGTGCTGGAAGGCTCGCTACAAGCCCAATGAGTTCGACAACTTGAGTCGGCATCTCGGTCGCCCCATGGACGAATCGACGGTGCTCTCGGGGATCAGGATTCCACGATCCGGTGCGTTGGCACTGGTCGACCGGGACGGAAGCTCTGAAGCGTCTCGATCGTTGCCTCGGCACCCATTTTCTGCGCCTGGTCCTGGATCGCTTTGCGAACGAGCTCGGCAAGAACGTCCGGGTCAACTGCGACGCGTGCATTGACCACGACATTGGCGGTGCGTGTCTTGCCATTGGACGCAAGCGAGAGCTCAGGAGTGCTCTCGCTGCTGACGAGGTTGGCGACGCCGTAATAGCCCTCCCACATCCCGATCGCTTTCAAGTGAGCGGTTTCCGCTGAAATCGTTGCGAACTTCGCTTGGAGTTCTGCAAGTAAGCTCAGCAGGAACGCATCCAAATCGAATGGATCCGGCGAAGTCAGCGTTAGTTGACTGTTCAGCCACCCCAGCTCGGCTTCGCCTTCGGCATAGACGTCGTAGTCGACATCCATCAATCGACGTCCGAAATCTCCCTTGGTGTCGAGGAACTCGCAGAACGCCTCAAAGCCTTCGCCTGTTTTGGCCGACATGCGAATCACGTGACGGCCAGGGAACTGTGCGTCGATCAACCGCACCAGATCATCGGCCTCCTCCGCGGCGAGTTCGTCAATGCGATTGAGCATCACGACATCAGCTTCCTCGATCTGTTTGCGGAAGATGTATTCCGCTTGCGGTGAGAAACCGCCCTTGGTTTTTCGCAGTATCTTCGCGCCGTGGCTGGGCTTGACGATCACGCCGTACGGCGCGATCTCAAACGGTTTGGCGTAGATATCCTGCAACGGGCGGATGACCGTGGCAACCAAATCCGTGCAACTCCCAACGGGTTCCGCCAGCACAACATCGGGTCGAGCATCTTGCCCAAGCTTTTCGACGGTATCGGTCAAGGCGTCGAAGTTGCAGCAAAAACAGGAGCCCGCGACTTCACCGACGTCGTACCCTTGGGAGCGGAGAATGTTGGTGTCCACCAAGTCGGCGGCCTGATCGTTGGTGACGATGACCACATGCTTGCCTTGAGATTGAAACCGCTTCGCCAAACGAGCAACGGTCGTCGTTTTGCCAGCTCCCAGGAATCCGCCGACCATGATGAATCTTGGATGTTCGTTCATTTGTTTTCCTCAGTCTCGGGCAGAGTGGCTCAATCGGAATTGGGATACGAGTTGCTTAGTATTAAACGCTGAAACCCCCCACCCACGATCGCTCCTGCAATCGGTGAGAGAATGTAAACGGTGAGCCAGCTGAGATCGGCCAGGCCGGGAAGGGCAACGCTCCCCCAGCCTGCGAAGTAGGCAACCAGACGCGGTCCGAAGTCGCGCGCTGGGTTGAAACAGGCTTGTGTCAGCGGAGCAAGAACCGAGATCAAGGCGGCGACCGTCAGCCCAATGAAAACGGGGGCCAGGTTCGCAAGCGGACGACCTTGATTCTTGGCGTCAATCAAGGCGAATACCATGCAGGCCAGAGTGAACGTGCCGATGAACTCCGCCAACACCGCCATGCCCTGAGTGAAACGAGACTTCAATTCCGCATGCGCACCCGCGTCGTAGGGTCCGGGAGTCGTTGCGATCGGATCAGGGTTTGGAAAGTACTCGCCATAACACATCGCCGTCACAATGCTGCCAGGTTCGCCGCGCACAACGCCCTTCTCTCGTTCTTTGGCTTCGAGGAATCCAGCGAACAGGCAATACAACAGGAGGGCAGCCAGCATCGCTCCGCCGAGCTGCGCGAAAATGTAGGGGAGCACACGCGACCAAGGATGCTGCCCCCAAACGGCAAACGCCAACGTGATCGCGGGATTGATGTGCGCACCGCTGATCGCGTCGACTGCAAAGATCGCAAACATGATGGCGAGTCCCCACACAACCGCGACCTGCCACAATCCACTTTGGGCTCCGATCAAAACCGCGGTGTGCACCACGCCACAGCCAAAGAACACCAACAGAAACGTCCCAAAGGTTTCCGCCAGCATCGCCCTGGCAACGGGAACTGTAACTGGTGCGGGTGGCGTGCTTGCCATAGAACGATGTGAACGGGGGTAGTCATTCCTCGCACGGGACCAAAATCGATCCCGCCGACGCCACATCAATCTAATAATCGTTAGAATGACATACAAGACGGCGTCGGAAACCGCTGCATCTATTCTCTTGCTCGCCGAGATTGACCGGACATGAAGGACTCACTGTCAGCCGAAGAGTGCTCGCAGCGACTCAAGGCGTTGGCTGATCCCGAGAGGCTGCGACTGATCGAGGCCCTACTCGAGCGGCCTCAGAGTGTTTCGGATCTGGCAGCGTTGCTCGACAACGAGATTGGCAACATCTCTCACCATCTCAAGATCTTGCGCAAACAGGGACTGGTGACAACTCGACGCGAGGGCAAGTCGATCATCTATTCGTTATCGCCCGATGTGTTCTCGCGAGGCGGGCGGGGTACGACTGCTGGTCGGATTGATTTTGGTTGCTGTCGGATCGAGTTGCCCAAGTAATCGGCTCAATCACTTAGCGCTGGCCGTAGATCGGTGGCTTCCAGTCTGCGGGTAAACGTCCCTGCGGGCGAACTCCGTAGGCGTCATCGGGAATCGGATGGTCGTCCGGTTTCTCGAGCGGCAAGTCATCCGGCAAGTGCTTGATCTTGAAGTCCTTGTACTGAATGGTCATCGCCGGTCCGACGTGAACCTGGACCGCGAGCACCCCTTCCATCACACGACCCTTTTCATCGAAGTCGATCAAGTCAGCCGTCGGATGCCCGTCAATCCAATGCTGATGATGATTTCCTTCGACCAGCACACGAAAATCGTGCCACTGGTCGGGAGCGAATTCCTGGACAGGCATTTTTCCGATCACCCAAGGTTGCCCGTCGGCGTCGATGATCACGCGTTCGCCGGTGTGTGACAGAATGCGGCGTCCTCGTTCTTCGTAGAGCATCCCGTTGTAGTTCGGATTGTCGGCGACCACATCGCATTGGTAACCGGTCACGATGTCGAGCCCAAGGTCGGGCCGAGAGATGCCGCGATACTGAATGCCGCTGTTGCCTCCGGCAGTGACTTTGACTTTGACTCGCAAATCAAAATTGCGGATCGTCGAGTCCTTCCAAGTGATGAATCGATTCATCTTCAAGGAGCCATCGGTCACGCCGGTCAGCGCCCCGTCTTTCACGGACCAATACTTGTTGTCGCCGGCCCAATGCTGCAGGTTCTTGCCATTGAAGACCGAGACAAAGCCCTCGGCATCCGGCTGGGTTCCAACGGCTGCGGAGGCTATCGGGTGCGGATCGGTTGACTTGGTAAATTGTCCCTTCAGTGGTCCAAGCGGGCCACCGAGTTCGTCGACGACGTGCGTCGTTCGCTCCCGCATCTCCTGGAGTATCTCCGCATGATTTGGATCAGCGGCCAGGTTGACCAGCTCGTCGGGGTCATTTTGCAGGTCATGCAGGAACTCGTAATTGTCTTCATCGATGTAACGCACGTACTTGAATCGATTGTTCCGTAAGCCCTCGAACGCAGGGATGCGGTTGCGGACGGCGAAGTGCTCGTGAAACGATTCGTTTCGCCAGTCATCGGGCTGAACCGACGACACGATCGGCTTCAGGCTGCGGCCCTGGTATCGCTTCGGCACCTCGATGCCCGCCCAGTCGAGAAACGTTGCCGGCAAATCGAGATTGAGCGCAATCGCATCGGTCACCTTGCCCTGCTCGGTTTGCGAAACGCGAGGATCGGCGACGATCAAAGGTACTCGCAGTGACTCTTCGTAGTGGGACCATTTGCCGGCCAGCCCACGGTTGCCCATGTAATAACCATTGTCGGCCGAATACACGATGATGGTGTTGTCGGCCAATCCCGCTTCTTCCAATGCCTGTAGGAAGCGACCGATCGACTGGTCGATGCCGCTGACCATTCGGTAGTAGGCCCGAATGTTGGTCTGGTACTTCTCACTTGTATTCCAGCGCCAGAAATAACGTTCGCGATTGATCGTCGTTTTCAAGAAGTCAGGAAGCGCGTCAAAGATGGAAGGGCTATCCAGACGAGGCGGCGCGATGACCACGTCTTCGTACATGCCATCGGTGGTGCTTGGCCAAGGAAAATGCCCGATCCCCGGCCGCCGGTCGCCGTCTTCCGCGTGGCATGCGTTGAACCACAGGTTCAGCGCAAAGGGCTGGTCTTTCGGTTGCGACTTGAGAAACTCGATTCCGCGATCGACAATCAATTCAGTTTCGTGACGCAGGCTGCCATCGGGTTGTGGCTTGTAATAGGGATTCCGACCGATGGCTTCAAACTGATCAAAGTGATCTTCGCGGCGATATCCATCGGGCATCTTGGCGTGCCATTTGCCAAAGTATCCCGTGCGATAGCCACCGGTGCGGAGGATGTCGGAATACAACGTGGCAACCGCGTCGGGGCGAGCTAGCTCTTGATTTCCCGGTGTTCCATAGCTTCGGCCTGTCAATCCCGTCAGGATCGTTGTGCGGCTGACCCAGCAAATCGAATGGCTGACAAACGCGTTGGTGAAACGAGTGCCTCGGCGGGCCAACGCGTCAATATTGGGCGTTTGAACGACGTCGTTTCCATAGCATCCCAGCGTGCTGGTCGTTTGATCGTCGGCGAAGAAAAAGACAATATTCGGTCGCTCCTCTGCAACGCAACGTCCGAGCATCGAAGACAACAGCAGCAAGAAACAAGTGAACTTCTTCATTGGGCAACCAAAACGGAAAGTTGATGCGATGACGTGCCAGGGGAAGCCAGCGGAATGGTGCCTGAGTAGCAACCGCGAGACCTTGCAGGGCCAGCCTGATTCACAAGACTACGTGAACCAGATTGGCAATTCCAGTAGCCGCCGCAGAAACATGGCAATGTGAGGGCTGCTTTGAAGATGTGCCTTGACCCGTGCCCGGCGAGAATGGGCTCAACCGCCCTTTTGCGTCGAGACCGAGCCAATGGAGCGGAAAAGATTCGCCTGAGCAGGTGGATTTTGGTAGTTTGAATCGTGGCCGGCGGTTAGCCATTGCGTTTTGGGTTTCCATGTGTTGACGAGTCTCGATCACGCTCACTCGGGAGAGTCGAACGCGAGGGAGATGCCGTTCCAGTGGGTACGCCGCGGGCTTCTTCGTTTAACCTGCAGCCGCGGGCGTTGATGTTCTTGCGGTGGTTTTGTTCCACTCGCGTGCCTCCGGCTACCGGTTAAACGAATAGCGTGCCTCCGGCTACCGGTTAAACGAACGGCGCGCTACCGGTTAAAAAAACAGTTGCGCCTCCGGCTACTGCTGGATCGGCAAACGCCCAATGAAATAGGAATCACATCATGAATCCACGCATCGATCGACGAGACTTCGCACTTCAAGCATCGGCCGCCATCGGCGGTCTTGCAGCGATTGGGGGCGGACCATTGATCGCCCAGGATCGCGATCCCGCAGAGAAACGCTTGGTGCTGCTCGGGCTCAACGCACTCGCCCGGTCACCGCAAATGAACTACTTCAATGATGGGCATCGCGGTGCGGCGATGATTTCTGCTTACCTGTTGTGTGTGGACAACAACCTCGATGACCAGGCCACGGCGCGCATCGTCGAGTTATTCGATTTGAACTGGGCGAACTCCAAGCTCTGTCAGCCGTTTCCCGAGGGCGATCCTGACCCCGATGGGATTGAGAAGATCGGTGCGGCGCTTGTCGAGGGAAGTGAAGCGCTTCGTCAGGTGGGCCACAACGCGATCTTCGCGATGCTGGCGATCAAGGGCTTTCGAATGATGCCGGAGGCTGCAACGCCCGAGCGGGTCGACGGCGTGTGTGAGTTGATTCGCTCGTTCACGCCGTGGCGAGACATCGATCCAGATCCCGAAATCGACCCACCACCGTTTACCGACCAAGCAGCGGCCTCACGCTTCATTGTGCAGGAGGCCAGTAACGCGATCGATCGCTTCATCGGGTTCGGACAAGGGTTTGCCGGACACATGCTGACGTTCGGGCAGTCGCTCGTGGAATTGGCTGCGATGGGCGATGTTCAGTTAGCAGACAGTTGCCGCAACGCCTTCCGAAAGTATGTGACGGTCACTCGGATTGGGCCGGCACCGGACGATCGCCGAATCGCCGATCACAAGCCAAGCAAGCTACGGCCCAATAGTGCGGAATACTGGCAACAGCGCGGTGACCGAGCGGTCGACATCGGACACGTTTTCAAGTACCCCTATGGTTACTACGACCTGATCCGACGAGCGGGCGACCTCGAATTGGCTCAAGCGTTTGATACCAAAGCCTATCATCTGTTCTGATCCGCAGCGGGATCATCGACAACCTTCCAATCGAAGCGACGAAACAGCCACCATACAGGCACGACGCGTCAGTTTTGATGTTGCGCCATTTCATACAAGCACGACGCGCCAGCGAGTGTGTCTGAGGAATCTTCGCAATCTCACGTCCAGCAAACGGTTGAAAACCGGAAACACACTCGCTGGCGCGTCGTGCTTGTATTGGAGACTCGAGGATCCGCTGGGGCGTTGTCCGTCGAACGTCACGACGGTTAGGCCAGACTCTGGCCTCCGGGCCAGACCAACGAGACGGCCAAGGCGATGATCATCAGCAGCACGAACAAAATGATGACGACGCTCAAGAGAGAATACATCTGGCGCAGATTGTCCAAGGCCGTCATCAGGTGCGAGATGTCCTTTCCGGATGTGGTCACGATTGCCTGGAATTCTTTGCCAGCTTTGATCATCAGGCCTCCCATCGAGAAGCTGAAGACAAGGAACATGCTTTGCGAGATCGCCTCTCCCCAACTTGCTCGAATCAGCGAGCCCAATGCCGCCAGGCCGAACACAAAGGCCAGGACAAGCGTGACTGCACCCACAAATTGCAGCGTCTTGGCAAGCGTAAGAATCGTCTCGTTTTGCGCTGAATCAAATTCGTAGTTCTTTTCCGCGTCCATTACTTCTCCCCCGCGCTAAAGCCAAAGGCCTGATTGTAACAGGTGGTCTTTATCAGAGATCTTCCTGTGGTTCCGATTCAAGCAGGAATTGATTCAGGAACAATCGCATGAAATGCTCGCGATCTTCCGCCATCTCTCGGGCCGGAGCGGTATTCATCAGCTTCTTGAGCTTGAACAGCTTTTCGTGAAAGTGGCCGACGCCGGTCTTGGTAACATGCGGATCGGCCGACCAGAACGGTTGGCCGAATTCGGCGCCGTACTCAATCGTCCGTACAATCCCGATCGCACCGAGCGCGTCCAGCCGATCGGCATCTTGAACGATTTTGCCTTCGATGCACAACGTTTCGGGATCAACGTTCTTTCGAAACGAAATGCGGTCCACAATGTCGGCGACACGTTCGACGGTTTCAGTCGCGGCGTTCAGGTCGCCAAGGATTTCGCGAGTGAACTCGCCACTGCGCTCCTGCCCGTCATGGAACTTGGCATCCCCCACGTCGTGCAGCAGGGCAGCCAATTCAATGACGAGGCGATCACCACCAACTTGCGAATGAAGCTGAAGAGCCAGGTTTCGCACCCGGAGGACATGGTCGATGCCATGGCCAGCCCCCTGTCCGGCCATCCGCTGCCGAACCATTGCCTCCGTTCGCTCGATCAAGTCCATGTCGATGACTCACTCGAACTTTGTGGCGGCCAGATCCAACTGATAGATGGTGCCTCCGTATGACACCAGAAACAACTCGCCATGGTTCCCCATCCCGAACGATGCAACGTCACAGGGAGCGGTTGCCAGATCGCGAACTTCAATCTCGCCATCGCTTCCCCTTTTCAAGCCCCAGATTCGCCTGGTGTTGTAATCACCAAAGATATAGACGCCATAAAAAGAAGAATCGGGATCCGCTCGATAGACATAACCACCCGTGACCGAAAATCCGAGGCCATGTTCGTAAGCGAAGAGCGGATCGGTGTAGTGCTCACCTTCTCGTGCATACTCGTCGGAAAAAGGTCCAAAACCTTCACGCACGTTCCAGCCGTAATTCTTTCCGCCCTCGACCACGATGACTTCTTCATACTTCGATTGGCCGACATCACCGACCCACAATTCGCCGGTTAACGGGTCGAAGCTGAATCGCCAAGGCTCACGAAACCCGGTTGCCCAGATTTCGGGGAAGCTCGCAGAATTCTCTTGGTGCAATGCGACGAACGGATTGTCTTTGGGAATGGAATAGGGCTTTCCGTCGTCTCGATGATCGACATCGATTCGGATAAACGAGCCCAGCAGGTTTTCGTGGCTTTGGGCATAACCGTTTGGATCTTTTTGCGGGCCCCCATCACCGAAGCCAGCGTAAAGCATGCCATCGGGACCGAACGCGATGCAGCCACCGTTGTGATTCGTCGCCGGCTGCTCGACTTCGATCAAGCGAATGAATGGTGCGCCGCTGTCTTTCAATCCGTCCGCTGCAGCCTTGCGCTCAACGATGGTTGTCATGACTTTGCCGGACTCCCGAACTTCATGCTCCAGGAAATAGCGTCGGTTGGTGGCGAAGTCAGGATGGAATGCGATCGCCGTGAGTCCCTGGTCACCGCCAAAGTGGATTTCTTTGCCAAAGTCGGCGAATAGCTCCTTCCGTGGTGGTCCATCGCCGCGAATGTATCTCCAGATCCGGGCGCTCTGATGCTCAAGGATGACCAATTCATCATCGGTCCCCGGAAAACCGGAGCACCAGACCGGGTTTTCAAACTTGATCTCTGGGCTGTGGATCGGCACGAACGCGATCGGATTCTGCAGGTGAGGGATCGAGATCGCTCGACCTCCCGCCACCAACCCCTCTTTCACTCCGAAGCGAAGAGTCTGGAGGTATGCGATCAGATCGGCGAACTCGGTTTGCGTGATTGATGTCGCGCATCCGACGGGCATCAGAGAGACATCCGAGTGAACGACTTCTTCAATCTTCTTACGAGAGACGTTCACACGCTCTCCCTGCAGATCCATGATGCGTATCACTTCCTTGTTCGCCTTCTCGATTCGTCCCGTCAGAATTTTGCCATCGTCCAATAGCAGTCTGGTTTGCCCATAGCCCTGCTTGATCGACGCGCTCGGCTGCAGCAGATGCAGGATCAACTCGTCACGGTTGTATTTCTCACCGATGCCGTCCAGGTTCGGACCTGACTTTTCCATGCCGGTAATACGATGGCAGTTGGTGCACTGCGCATTCTTGTTGGTCTGGAAAACGACCTCGCCAGCCTGGGGGTCCCCCGGATTCGAACTGGCGTAAGCGCGATAGCTTTCCACGACTTTGGCGTCGACCGGTTCGTCACCGATGAGTAATCGGGGAACGCTCATCGCAAAGAGGGCGGTTGCTCCGAGAATGATACGTGTTGTCATGGTGATCCGATTGATCCGAAACGTCGCATGAGATTTGCCAATAGTGTACCGCGTGCGTGAATCGCCTTGCTTTGCCTGTGATTCGGATTCGCCACAACACACGACGCGCTCGACTGGCAACATCGTAGCGGATTCTCGAGCAACGAATACAAGCACGACGCGCCAGCGAGTGTGTCCCGGCCCCTGTCCTTAGGTTTACCCACATTTGAATGGCATCATCGACTAAAAACCCGTGAATTGACCGCGCAGCGGTCGCAGAGGATAGCCGTAGGTCGAGCTAGTGGTCCATCCACCGATGGTTGTCAGGCTCTGCCGTCGTGCTCAGCGCAGCGGTGCTCGTGCTCAGGCCGCAGGCCGCAGGCCAAAGGCCGCAGGCCGCAGGCCAAAGGCCAAAGGCCGCAGGCCGCAGGCCGCAGGCTGGTGCTCCTAATCGATTACGAGCACCGCTGCGCTGAGTACGAGTACGAGTACGAGTACGAGTACGAGTACGAGTACGAGCACGAGTACGAGCACGAGTACGAGTACGAGCACGAGTACGAGTACGAGTACGAGCACGAGCACGAGCACGAGCACGAGCACGAGCACGAGCACGAGCACGATCTTGACTCAAGTGACTCAGCCTGACAGTTATCGATGGACGATCCGTAGGGCATGCTGTGCGCGCTAGCGTCAGAAGATCGTCAGGCGGAGCCTAACCTACGGGAAATCGCCTACTCGGGAAAATAATTCAACGTGTAGTAGGCTTCTGCATGGAGCAACGGTAATCCGTCCCCCGAGCGGACTCCTTTGGAATGCAATTCATGCACGTGGCCTTCTTGCAATCCATCGACATACAGCCTCACGCTCTTTCCATCGGCTCCGGCGACAGCTCTTTGAATCGTCGGCTCGGTGTGATCGACTTCCGGGCTGCCGTAAGTCGACTGGTAGATATACGTGTAGGTCTTCATCGCATACGACTCGGTATTCTCCGCACTTGCCCGATCGATGCTGTGCGTGAACGTCAGTTCGAAGCCATCTGGTTTGGCTCGCATTTCGTGAATCTCGAAAGGGACCTTTCCTGTCCAGTCGACTCGCTCGACAGCGAACGGCTTGCGTCCGCGCGACCCCCAGCCTCGATTGGTTCCGCCAACGAACATCTTTCCGTTCTCGGTGATTTCCAGTCCCAAGGAACCACTGCCGAAACCCTCCAGGAATGGAAAGCAAACTCCCTGATAGTGGCCTTGGATCTTTTCCAGATAGCATCGCATCACGGTGCTGGCGGATTGGTCGGTGACGAACATTTGATTTGCGAAGGGCCCGAACTTGCCCGCGGAGAAGTCGCATGCGACACCAGCCGCCGATTTTCCCATCTTGTCGTAGGGAAACAAAATGGCGGGCGGCTGATAGAGAGGCAGTCGTTTGGCTTCCGTCATGAATCGGCTACCGCTTTGTGGTTCGTCCGGCTGGGGTCCAATGAAGGGTTCGGCGAGCTTGTACCACTGAAAACCTCCGGGATGCCCGAGAAACTTGCCTTCCGACAGATGTTTCAGCGCACAAGTTCCATTCCAAGGGCCTTGGTTGTCGGTATAGAAGATGTCGCCCAGCTGATTCGCACCAATGCCTCCCGGTGAGCGAATGCCGCTGCAAGTCGGAATCATCTCACCACTTGAAGTGATGCGAACGCACCAGCCGCGATAGGGAACGTCGCTGCTGAACGATCCGGTCAAGCAGAGCACGACCCAGATGTCGCCATTGCGGTCGAACTTGGAACCGAATGCGTACTCGTGATAGTCGCCGGAGATTTCCCAGCCGTCGTTGACGACCTCGAACTCATCCGCTTCACCATCCCCGTCCGTGTCTCGCATCCTTGACACGTCGGATCGCTGCGTGGTGTACAGCCATCCGTCTCGCTCGGCCAGTGTCAACGGCTCATGCAAGCCTTGTGCAAACCGTTGAAATTGAGACGCACTGACCTGTTCGGAAAACGGATCATTGATCATCCAGATTTCACCGCGGCGAGAGCAGACCGCCATCTTGCCATTGGGCATCAGTTGAAAACCACTCGCTTCCAGCACCACCCCCTCCGGAATCTCGAAGACTGTGATCGGGTAGTAGTCGGCTTCGCTTGGAGCTTCCTGCGCGGCTAATGGGACGTTGAGAAGAGCAAGAACCAAAATGGTGATGTGAGAGAGACGCATGTTCAATTGATGATGAGTGTGTTGTTGTTAGTCTCGGAGAGACTCGCCTACGGTAAGTGCTGCAGTTCGCCGGCCTACCAGACGATCTCCTGAGTAATCGTGGTTGGACCTTGGATTGGCACCAGAACCTCGCTGGCACCCTTGATCTTTCGAGTAACCTCGGGGGCGCCTGTCGAATGGATTCGCACCTTCACGACACCATCGATGACGTACCAACCGTCTTCCATCGGCTCGACATTCCCGGACGCCGCGCGGAAGTAGAGTGTTCCATCCAGGTCTTCCCCGTCGTCTGGCGTGACCTTGATTTCACGCCGAAAAGATCCTGCCAATTCACCGGCAACCGGAATCGGCTTGTCGTCCACGCTCGCGTTGGCAGTGCGATAGCGAAACGTTGGCCGACCTTGCGGATCGAGCACGTAGCCAAGGAACCGATAACCGCGTTGTCTCGGCGATTCGGTCGGCCATGCGCTGTTTGCGTCGGCAAGCACCGCGATCGGCGAGACGCTTTCCAGCAACACCGGGTTTCCGCCCAACGGTGACTGATTGCCCTGGCCGCGACCGATCCAATGCTTGCTCGCGTCAAGAAAACGATCCTGCCAGATCAGAGCGAGGCCCATGTGATTGGCGTCCCAGCAAAGGTTGGCTTTTTCAGGATAGCCAACGGCAATTCCACGTGGCGACACACCCTCGATGAAGTTGCGATAGATCACCGGCTTGTTAACCGCTTTGAGTTCGATCATGCCGCCGGTGATCCCTTCCGGGACGCCCCCCTTGGTACCCATGCTTAGATAAGCCCACATGGCGGCGATCTGCTTCTCCGGATCGCCGTCGTAGATATTCGTCACGGCACTCTTGCCTTCGGGATATCCGCTGGGCATCCGTGTTCCAGGGCGATAGAGCTGGGGATTGCGCAGATACCGGTGGAACCAATCTTCACGGATGCGGCTGGCCATGGTGTCGAGCGCGATCGCCTGGATGCCGGTGGATCGGAACTGGCCATAAGTGTGACAGCTGACACAGCCAAGCCCGTTGGCGCCAACCATTTTTCGGCCTAACGCAACCTGGTGGTTCTGCGGTTCATCGGTCGGCTCAATAGCTGCTTCGGTGCGGGAATCCATTGCGGCGAAGTTGGCAGCCAAATGGCCAGCATTGTTCTCACCGAACATCGGCATGAAGGTTCGCATGTAAGGTCGACTCTTGTCACCGTTGCTGACCACGTGCTCGATCCACTTTTCCTGGAGCTTATCACCGACGCCATCCAACGGAGGTGGCAAGCGGCCTTCATCACCCATTTCAGGAATGGTGCTGACGAACAAGTCGTTGCGATCGGATTCCGGCCCGCCCACGCCGTCGCGTCGGTGACAGGCATAGCAGTTCAGCGACGCCATGGTGTGGGACATGCTCGCTGCGTCAGCCTGATCGCGACTCGGCGGGCTCGCCTTGATGGCAGCCGCGATCGATTCGCTTTGAATTCCCGTCAGGTCATAGTTGGGCACCGGTGCGAACGGCGATGGATTCAAACACCCCTTGCCTGGACTGCAATCGGCCAGCGAAGGCGCGAGTTTTCGCGGTCGGATCGGCGTCCCACGCTCGGTTCGGACATGACACGATGCACATCCCAGGTCGATGAACAACTGGCGTCCTTGTTCGACTTTCGCTTCATCGTAAACGAACGCGTCGGGATCCACGGGCTTTGGTGACGCAGCCTTCGCGGCGGGCAAAGCATCGCGGCTGATCACCAGCGCCTTATCGATCGGGCCTGGGTCAATACCGGGACCGGCCCAATCAAGACTCAGCTCCTCCCCGCCCCCATTCTCAAACCAATCGACACGAAACTCGTGGGAACCCTTTCGCAGCCGAATGGTGCTCTCGCCCGATTCGACTGGGTGGATCCCATCATTGTCGATGATCTTCTTGCCATCGATGTACAGACAACTTCCATCATCCGATGCCAAACGAAAGGTGTAATCCCCAGACTTCTTGATCGGTAGAAAGCCTGTGAATCGAATCACCACATTCTCATCGCGCTCGCCAACGCTGATATCGAGCCCCCGTGAGACCCCAGTTTTGTCAGGCGTCAGTTCATCGAGGTCTGGAAGTCGATCAACACTGAGGTAATAAGCCGCGAACTCGAGGTTTGGCTCTTTTGGCAATTCACGCTGGCCTGAAAAGCTCACCGAGACATCGCCGGTCAGGTACTGAGCGACATCTCTCCAGCCGTCAGAGCCAAGATCGATGCGCGGCATGCGGCCCGACGGGCGCACGGCAAGTGGGTTCTCGAGAAAAGCCTCGAGGCTGCCTCGCGTGTATTTTTCCCCGAGGCCGACCAGCGGAACCGACGTTGATGCGGAGGTCACTCTGCCGTCTCGAGGGGCATGACAGGCGACGCATCCCGACTGATGAAAAAGGCGCTCACCGGCTCGCGAGTTACCACTTTTTCCGCCCCGTTTGATCGAGTCGGTACCAACCAGAAAGTTCGTGATTGCGGTCGCCGCTTGTCGACGCTGTTGCGGATTCAGCTCGGACATCAAATCGGGCATCGTGGTTCCCGGTTTGACGTCGTGTGGATTGGCAATGAAGTCGATCATCCATTCAGGACGCAGACGCGCACCAACCTGATCCAAGACAGGTGCCTGCTTGGGCTGGATCAACTGCACCAGACTTGAGGCGGACTGGTGGCAGGCGACGCAGTTCAGTTCGCCGAGCAACAAACGCCCGCCGTTAACCAGGTCGATACCTTCTTTGTGAAATCGCTCAAAGCCGGGAATGATCGGTCGCCGGGCTTCGGAGTCAATGTCGCGAGGTTGCACCCAAATGTTGCGAAATCGAACTGGGTTGCCATGGTTTTGCAAATGGATCGGACCGTCCTCCGGCCCCTCTTTCACCGGCGCGGCGGTGGTGGACTTGGGCAGCTCGGCATCCCGATGAACGATGACACCGTTCAGCTTGACCGTGATTCTTGCGTTGGCCGTTTTTTTTCCATCGGCATCGAAGCGAGCTGCGGTAAAGTCGACGTCGTAGGTCTGCCACTGCATCGGAGGCAGGCACATGTTCACATCGGGGTCACGAATGGTGTAGAGTCCGCCCGCCTCGTTGTTCTTGCCTTCCAGTCCGAACGAATCGAGTACCTGTGTTTCGTAGCGGCCCTGATGGTAAACGCCGCTGTTGCCCCGGCCTTGTCCGCGCGCATCGGGCATGAAGGGCAAGCGAAACTCAAGGTGCATCGAGTAATCGCCAAAGGTATCGACGCTCGTGCATCCTTCCATCAGCAATCCGTCGTCGGTGATTCTCGCCCCCGGTTGCCAATGCTTTTCCAGTGACGCTTTCGTGCCGTCAAACAACACCATCGCGCCGGCCGGCGGCTTGACGCCGAGTGTCGGGCTCGTTCGCTCGACCCGTTGGAATCGCCGAAGCATCGCTTCGAGCTGATCGGCATCGACTTCGAGTGTTTGCTTGTCCTTGCCATTCCATCCCGCCCCGGGTAACCCGCCGGTATAGATGACAACATTGAACGCCCCGTCGCCCATCGCGATCGCCTGCAGTCCGCGAGCGGCGTCGGTGTATTCACCTTGAAGAGCGAAGTCGGGGTCTTGCTGTGCCCGCTCGGGCGTATCGAACACCTCGGCACGAGCCACCGCCGCGATCGAGATCAAGGCGGCCAAGAAAAGAAAAGCAGGGCGAGTGATCATTGGCATCTTGAGTGGGAAAGATCGAGCAACGTGCGATCCGATACATGCGGTCATCAATCGGAGCCAGTTTACTTCAAGCGATCGAAGGCCAACCATCCCTGCTCGGCCCTTCGGCAAGGCCGTCAATCCAGCGACATCGACTGGGAACCGTCGGCGTCAACCCAATGCCACTTTCGTTAGCTCGATGGGTGAACCTCGGGCGCTAGCCGTGTCCTTACCCACATCTTTTTGCTGCCGAAGGTATCGCGGAGAGTAGCCGTGGGCCTTCGGTGGATCGCATCGGCCGGAGCGGCGAGGGAATCCCCGGCAATCCAGAAATTCACTCATTGACATATCGCGACCTGTCGATATATTGATATATGGAGACAAAAGATGTTCGAGAGCCCACAAAACGATTCAAGGCAGCCTCCGCACGGCGATCCGGGTGCCTTCAGCGAGGCGGCGGAGTGCCTTCGGACGCTCGCCCACCCCGTGCGTTTGCGAATGGTCCAAATGTTGCTCCGTGGTCGCTACACGGTTGGGGAACTCGCGGCGGACGCGGGGATCGCCGACAACGTGGCTTCGGAGCACCTGCGTCTGATGAAACGTTGCGGTTTCTTCAGCAGTCAGCGGCAAGGGCGAAAGGTGTACTATCAAGTTGTCGAAACCCACTTGCAGCCATTGATGGGTTGTCTCGAGAGCAGGTTTTTGGCAGGCAACGACAAACAGTGACCTCTTTTTTGATCGAATATATCGACTACTTGCGAGGTGTCGAGGTTTTGAGATATTGAGTGCGGCAGCTGACTGTGCGGGCGTGTGCGAAAACGATGCAGTCACCGCGAGTCAAAGGTGCCATGTCGGGCACATGCGGAGCTTGCGAGCGGTCCGCGGTCGTTTCGCGACTAAGTTTTCAGGTCAACCGGATCCAGTTCATCAGGAGAAAAGAAATGTTGCTCAAATACTTCTACGACCAGGCTCTGGCTCACGCCTCGTACATGGTTGGTTGCCAGCGAGCGAAGGCTGCGATCGTCGTTGATCCGGGACGCGATGTCGATCAGTACATCGAAATGGCCAAGCGAGAAGGCCTCCAATTGGTTGGGGTTGCCGAAACGCACATCCACGCAGATTACGTCTCGGGAGCGCGCGAACTAGCCGATCGCGTCGGAGCGAAGTTGTATGTCTCCGATGAAGGTCCGGCGGAATGGAAGTACTTGTACCTGGACGGTTACAAGCACCAATTATTGACCAACGGCGATCGATTTCAGATTGGCATGATTCAATTCGAGGTGCTTCACACACCGGGGCATACACCGGAGAGCATTTCGTTTGTGCTGACCGATCAAGGTGGCGGAGCCGACAGGCCGATGGGGATCTTTACCGGCGACTTTGTCTTCGTCGGTTCGATTGGCCGTCCCGACCTGTTGGAGGAAGCAGCGGGGATCGTAGGGACGGCTGAACCGGGAGCACGTGACCTGTTTCGATCAGCCGAGCAATTCAAACAGCTCCCTGACTATTTGCAGGTCTGGCCGGCTCACGGCGCGGGGAGCGCTTGCGGAAAGGGGCTTGGAGCGATTCCCTCATCGACCGTGGGCTATGAAAAGCTTTTCAATCCTGCGTTGCAGTATGACGACGAAGACGCCTTTGTTCGCTACATCCTGGCCGATCAGCCTGATGCGCCGAAGTACTTTGCGGTGATGAAGCGAGTCAACAAGGAAGGCCCGCGGCTACTTCGCGAGCTTCCGGTTCCCGGGCTGCGTCAGCCTGAGGCGATCACAAGTTTAGCGGGACAGGAAACGGTGATCGATCTGTCGCCGTCGGCGCAGTATGAGGCGTGTCACGTTCCGGGGACCTGGAACATTCCGCTATCGATGCTGGCCGGATGGGCAGGCTGGTTGGTCGATTACGGGCGGCCCGTTTACTTGATCGGAAAGGGGGACCAGATTGCCGAGGGCATTCGCATCCTTCATAAGATCGGAGTGGATGAGGTAGCCGGATACTTCGATGCCGACGCGATCGAGACTTCGGGCCTCGCCAGTGAGCATTACAAGTCGGTTTCGCCAATGGAAATCGCCGACCAGATTGCTTCGGGAAGCGTTCGGCTGGTTGATGTTCGATCCAATGCGGAGTGGAACGAAAGCTTCATTCCCAAAGCAGAACATTTCTTTCTTGGACGACTGCCGGAAAACTTGAACCGGCTGCCACAAGATCGGCCCGTCGTCGCGCAGTGCCTGGGCGGCGCGCGATCCGCCATCGCAGCAAGCATTCTTCAAGCCGCCGGCTTCGATGTCATCAATCTCACCGGAGGATACAACGCCTGGAAACGAGATGGGCTGGCCACCGAAAAGCACGCCCGCCAGGACGTCGTCTCCGCACACAACTGACTAACCACACCACACAGGTTCATGCAATGAAAGAAATTCTATTGATGCTCGCCATCCTCGCGGGATGGGTTGTGCTCAACGCGTGGGTACTGCCGAAGTTCGGTGTTTCGACGTGACTGAGTGGTTCTTGTGCGGTGGATCCGCACTCCGACAACCTACCCCGTAAAGATTCCAACGACACGGTACTCGATTCCAACGAGATAGAAGAGGAAGAGAACGCCGACCCGAGTGAGGCGATCCCCAATCGTTCAAGAGCTGGAGAACCCTAATGAAGTCAATGATGCGATACCCTGTTTGTTCTTTGCTGATCCTGTTGCTCGCCACGGCGGCGTTCGCCCAGGGAGGTCCGGGACGTGGTCCGGGACGTGGACCGGGACGCGGGTTTGGAAGGGGCCCGGGAGGACCAGGGGGGCCGGGAGGACCAGGCTTCGGCCGCGGCGCGGGAGGTCCCATGCTCGAGCATGATGATCGCCATGATGAAGACCACGAGGTCTTTCAGTTCCTGCTAACCAACCATGAAAAGATCACGCGAAAGGTCAAGGAACTTCCCAACGGCGTCGAAACCCTGACCGAATCCAATGATCCTGAGATCGCCGACAAGATCAAGGAACACGTGCAATGGATGGAGTATCGCATCAAGGAAACGAACCCGATTCGCATGCGTGATCCGTTGTTCCGCGAACTGTTTCAGCACACGGACAAGATCTCCATGAAACACGAAGACACGGAGAGGGGTGTCCGTGTCACGGAAACTTCGGACGATCCCTACGTTGCAAAACTGATCAAGGCGCATGCCGAGACCGTATCAGGATTTGTAGCCCGTGGTTTTGCCGAAGCGATGAAAAACCACCCGGTGCCCGGCAAGGATGCAGACGTTGCCGCTGCCGTCGAGCCAGCCATCAAAGACTACGGCAAGGTTGTTCGCATGCCGGATGCCGCTCAGCAACCACGCGCTGGCGCCAAGCTGTGCGTCGACGTGACGCGCGATGGCGAACCAGACAAGCTCAATCCGGCCATTGAGAATGTGGCGAAGTATGTCAACATCTACCAGGCTGCCGGGAAAGAGCCGGCTGATGCTCAGTTCGCTGTCGTGTTGCATGGCGGGGCGACGCTTGCGATCTTGAACGATGATGCCTATGCGAAACGATTCGGCACGAAGGGAAACCCGAATCTTGATTGCTTGCATCAACTTCATGAGGCGGGCGTCGAAATCTACGTCTGCGGCCAAAGTCTGATGAAGGAAGGAGCCAAGCTGGATGAGGTTGTCGTGTTCGCAGATCCCGCCGTGTCTGCGCTGACGGCGATCGTCAACTTACAAGCGGATGGTTACGCTTATGTGCCACTAGGAAAATAGACCGGGGATACACACGATTGGCTTCTTTTTTGACGAAGCGCGGCAAGAGAAGACAAGTATCAGACCTCGATAGAAATAGAATCTACCCACTTTAAAGACTCTGACGGAGAAAGATTTGATGAGTAACGGAATGACTCGTAGAGCGTTGCTTTCAGCACTCGCGCTAACGATCGGTGTTTTGGCAACCGGGCAAGCGAACGCTCAGTTCGGCGGACTGTTCGGAAGCAAGGAGAGCGTGCCAGAAATCAAAGTCGAGCAACTTCAACGGCTGAAGTTGGACGAAGCGAAAGCAGACTCACCCTATGTTCTGGTGGATGTGCGAACGAAAGAGGAGTCATCGGTGTCGCTCATTCCCGGCGCGATCACGAAGTTCGACTATGAAAAGAATCGAGATCGGTACGGAAATCGTACCGTCATTACCTATTGCACTTCCGGTTACCGCAGTGAGCAGTACGCGCGGGAACTGATTAGCCAGGGGGCCAAGGCGATCAATTTCAAAGGGAGCATTCTCGAGTGGTGTCGAGACGATTTACCGCTGGTGACGCCCACGGGAGACCCGACCAACCGTGTTCACACCTACAGCTCGAAGAACAAGGTTCCAGCAAAGTATGACGCCGTGTGGTAATTCACTCAGCGAGATTTTGTATGGGGGGACGTCGTCAGCCGTCGTGCGTCCGTACCCGCTGGTCCCACAAGCCAGCGATCCGGACGCGAAACCGTGGCGGCTGAGAGGAAACGAGCCTGGTGCCATTCACTCCTGACCCGTTTACCCCATCCTGACAGAACACTTGTTGGCCTTGGACTTACCCAAGGCGATCGGAGAATGGTTGATGCGTTGGAATTTCATCCCGAAATGGTTTGCTCTGCTTCGGCGGATGCTGATGATTGGGGCAGTTCTGGTATCGCTTATCATCGCGATCGCATGGCTTTCGGGGATGTTCGAGGAGAAGATCGATCCGGGATGGACCGAACGGGGCTCCCGCAAGCATGCCGGTGAGTTGACCGAGGTGGTTCACGAGGTTGAAAAGTCTTACGTCGAAGAAGCAATCGGCACATTGAAAGCTTCCAGCCGAACCATTGTCTCGTCGAAAGTCCTGGCAACCATCAATCAAATCCTCGTCGCGGCGGGCGATCAGGTGGAAGAGGGTCAGGTGTTGATCCGCTTGGACGATCAGGAGTATCAGGCAAGGCTTGATCAGGCGAAGCGGGCCTTCGAGGTTGCAACCGCGAATCGCTCGGAGGCGGAAAAGCACTTTGCACGAGTCGAAGAGCTGACCAGGCAGGGGGCAGCATCACGTTCCGAGTTCGACAAAGCGGCTCGCGACGTTCAAGTCACGCTCGCGGAGGAGTCGCGCTCGCAACAAGCGGTGACGGAAGCTCAGGTCATGCTTTCCTACACGACGATTCTCGCAGCGAAGAAGGGAAGGATTGTGGATCGGTCGGCGGAGCCGGGCGATATAGCGCAGCCAGGCTTTCCGATCCTGGTGTTGTACGATGCGACGTCGTTGCGTTTGGAAGCTCCCGTGATGGAGCATTTGGCTGTCAAGCTTCGAATCGGCGACCAATTGAAAGTGTACATCGACGCGTTGGACCGTGAGTTTCAAGCGAGTGTTGACGAGATTGTCCCACAGGCCGACGCGCCGAGCCGCTCGTTTCTGGTCAAGGCAAGCCTGCCGAAGTCAGACGACTTGTATGAAGGAATGTTTGGCCGCTTGCTGATCCCCGCGGGGGAAAGAAGGCATCTCTGCATCGCAACCGACGCGGTGGTTCGCATGGGGCAACTCGAGTTCGTCGATGTGGTCCTGTCAGACGGATCGATCGAACGCCGGTTGATCAAGAGTGGACAGATCGGCATGCCCGGGCGTCAGGAAGTACTAAGTGGTGTCGAGGCGGGTGAGCAAGTGATCCTGCAGCGGGCACGTTCGCAGGAGGATGATAGCGATGTCCGATAGTCTTGAGCCGGAGAATTCTCATACACCTCTGCTGACTCGTATCGTCGAGGTCTTTCTTCGCGGCGACGTCGCGATTCTGTTGATCATGATCTCGTTGATGCTCGGTGCAGCTGCATTAACGCTGACGCCGCGCGAGGAAGAGCCGCAGATCGTCGTCCCGATCGCGGACGTGTTCGCGTCGGCGCCGGGACTCTCCGCCGAAGAGGTCGAGCGACAAGTCACCGATCGACTGGAAAAGTTGCTTTACCAGATCGACGGCGTCGAGTTTGTGTATTCCATGTCTCGGCCTGGACAGTCGATGGTCACCGTGCGTTTTTACGTGGGGGAAGACCGAGAAGACTCCTTGGTCAAGATCTACAACAAGATCAATTCTTCGACGGATCAGATTCCACCGGTGGTCGATGGCTGGGTGGTCAAGCCGATTGAAATCGATGATGTCCCGATCGTGATCGCCACGCTGTGGTCCGATCAAACGCGTCCCTACGGTGATTTCGAACTGCGGCGGATCGCGGAGGAGTTCCAGAATGAACTGCAGTCGATTCCGAATACGAATCGTGTGGAAGTGGTTGGAGGACGCCCGCGACGAATCTATGTGAACCTTGATGCACAGCGATTGGCGGCACACGGTACCTCACCGCTGCAGGTTGCCGATGCCTTGAAGGTCGCCAATGTGACGGCACGAAACGGTGAGTTCGAGCAGCAAGACCAACAGTTCCGCGTCGAAACAGGAACCTTCCTGCAAAACACTTCTGATATTGAAAACCTTGTTGTCAACGTCATCTCCGGTCGGCCGGTCTACTTGAAGAACGTTGCCACGGTCGTTGACGGACCTGCCGAGGCAGATAGCTACAGTTGGATCGGCTTTGGCCCGGCGGATCAAGACCATTCCGATCAAGCCGGACAGTATCCGGCGGTGCATCTATCGGTCGCCAAGCGAAAGGGGACCAACGCGGTGACCGTGGCGAGAGCGGTCGAAGCGAAGCTTGAGGAATTGTCACAGACGCACCTGCCCGAAGGCGTGCATTCACGGATCACTCGGGATTATGGGGAAACCGCCAATGAGAAAGTGAATGAACTGGTCGAAGCGTTGGTGGTCGCGGTGTTGACCGTGGTTGGCCTGATCGGATTGGTGATGGGATGGCGTCCGGCAATTGTGATCGCCCTGGCGATTCCCGTCTGTTACAGCGTGACGCTGTTCATCAACTTGTTGGTCGGCTATTCCATCAATCGCGTGACGATGTTCGCTCTCATTTTGTCGCTTGGATTGTTGGTGGACGATCCGATCACCGACGTCGAGAACATTGCCCGCTACTTTTCCATGAAGATACTTCCGCCGCGTCAGTCGGTCTTGCGGGCGGTACAAGAAGTTCGACCAGCATTGCTGTTATCAACGTTGGCCATCATCGCCAGCTTTGTTCCTCTCGCCTTCATCACTGGCATGATGGGCCCCTACATGGCGCCGATGGCATTGAATGTGCCGCTCACGGTGACGATTTCCACCGTCGTGGCCTTCATCATCACGCCCTGGCTCTCGTTGGTTGCCTTGCGCGGATCGAGTGATTCGGTCGAGAACGAGCATGACTTTGATTTGAGCTCGCAACCGCTGTACCGTGCTTCGCGCAGCCTGTTTTCGAAGATTTTGATTGGGCGGGCGCGTGCGATCGCAATCCTGCTGGGCGTTGGCTTCCTGCTGCTCACGGCGATGGTGCTGCCCTTGTTCCGATTGGTTCCGGTCAAGATGCTGCCGTACGACAATAAGAATGAGTTTCAAATCGTGGTCGACATGCCGGAGGGCACGACGTTGGAACGAACGAACGTGGTCTCGAGGCGCATTGGTCGATACCTGTCAGGGGTCTCAGAGGTCCGTGACTACGAGGTGTTCGTGGGATTGGCATCACCGATGGACTTCAATGGTCTGGTCCGGCACTACTTCCTGCGCCGCGGATCCAACGTAGCCGACATCCGCGTCAACCTGGTTGCCAAGGAATACCGTGTTCAACAGTCGCATGAGATCTTGCTTCGCATTCGCAACGACCTGAAACAACTCGCCCACTCGCTCGGCGGCGATGTCAAACTGGTCGAAGTGCCGCCTGGTCCACCCGTTTTGGCGACGATCACCGCCGAAGTCTATGGACCGTTGGAGGGAGAATACGCTGACCAGATCGCCGTGGCTCGATTGGTCGAGCAGCGATTGTCGCACGAACCGGGCGTGGTCGATTTGGATGTCAGCACGGAGGACGACCAAATTCGCTACATCTTCGAAACGGACAAGGCGAAAGCGTCGCTCTCTGGGATCTCCACGAAAACGATCGCCGATACGGTTGCCGCGGTTCTGAGTGGTTACAAAGCGACGGTCCTTCATCTGCCAAACGAAGTGGAACCGCTCTGGATTGAATTGAGATTACCGGTGGCAAATCGTTCGGCGATCGAAGACTTGGAAGAAATCTACGTGCAGGGCTCCGATGGCCAAGTGGTTCAGTTGGGATCTCTTGGGAAGTTCCGTTCGGCCGTCGAGGACAAAACGATCTATCACAAGAATCTGCGTCGCGTCGTCTTCGTCTACGGGGAAGTCGCTGGGCGGCCGCCAGCGGACGCGATTGTGGATATTGAAATCGACCGTATGCCATCACGTTCCGACTCTCTCCAAGATGGCGTGATTGGCAGTTCTGTCGAACTGCCGGTTCATGATCCGAATGACGATGCCCTAGCATCAGCCTTGAAACCGAGCATCCGCCCCGTGGATCAGCGTTCGTGGCTGTCACCGGGCGGCGGAATCAGTTGGTCTGTACCGGCTGGCTACAACGTTGTCTGGTCGGGCGAGGGTGAGTGGGATATCACGTTGGATGTCTTTCGCGATCTCGGACTCGCGTTTGCCGCCGCGCTGTTGGGAATCTTTATCATCCTGATGTTCCAGACCGGATCACGCACGTTGCCGATCTTGATCATGCTGGCGATTCCCTTGACATTGATCGGCATCATGCCAGGGTTTTGGCTTCTGAACGTGGTCATGGACGAGCCGGTTGGCGGCTATCCCAATTCCGTTTTCTTTACCGCGACGGCGATGATTGGGATGATTGCGTTGGCAGGAATTGTCGTCCGCAACTCAGTCGTGCTGATCGATTTCATTCATCTGGCTCAGAACGAAGGCCATGATCTACGTGAATCGATCATTCGCAGTGTCGCAATTCGTACGCGACCGATTCTGCTGACCGCGGGAACGACCCTGTTAGCGAACTGGGTGATCACGCTGGACCCGGTTTTCTCCGGACTGGCGTGGGCAATCATCTTTGGCATTCTGACCTCGACGTTGTTCACGCTGATCGTGATTCCCGCCTGCTACTGGTTGCTTTATCAGCGTGATTCGTCAAGTTCGACGAGTTTGCAAGTTGATCGGACCTGATCCAATGAACGGCACAGCGCCAAGCCTGTTCGACGCCATACCGCTACCAGATCAAGGGAACGAATCGTTTGGTCATGTTGCGGTAGCTTTGGTAGCTGGGGAACCGATTGTGAAGGAGCTGTTCTTCTCTCGCTGCCTTGGTTGCAAGCACCATCGCCAGGAGAATCAAAACGATCAGCTTCCAAGTTGCAAAAGGACTCAGTGCAAGACCAAAACAAGCCAGCCACAGGGCGGTGTACATTGGGTGCCGAATGAAGCGGTAGGGTCCGGTCGTCGTCAGTTGGGCATCGTCGCGAAGTTCCGGCATGACCGAAACACGTCGCAGGCCAATCGTGGTCATGGCCCAGAGGCCGATCGTCATCCCGGTCAGGCACAGAGCAACTTCGGCAACATCAAAAGACTTTGGCCTCGCCGCAAGTACGAGACTCGCGGATAATAAGAATTGCAGCAGAACTAGAACTCGTGAACTCAACAAGAACATCGTTCGTGATCAAAGGGAGCGACTTAGATGGACACAATCATGACACAACCGTGGCCATGGTGGCTATCGGGCATCTTGATAGGGCTGACGGTTCCGCTGCTCTACCTCTTGGCTGGCAAGGCGTTTGGCATCTCGACCAGTCTCCAGGAGATCGGTGCCGTCTGTGCACCCAATAGCAAGCTGGAGTACCTCAGCAAGTTTGATCGGAAGGCAAATGCCTGGCTGATCGTTTTTGCGGTCGGTATCGCATTCGGCTCGTTCATCGCGACACGATTCTTGACAGCGGAGCCGATCGAGTTTCTGCCGGCATCATTTTCTAGTGTTGGCGGAGCGATCAAGTTACTGATAGGCGGTTTTTTGATCGGCTTCGGAACTCGCTATGCGGGAGGCTGCACCTCGGGGCATTCGATCACCGGGATCGCGAATTTCAATTGGCCGAGCCTGGTTGCGACGATCTGCTTCTTCGCTGGCGGGCTGGCGGTGACCTGGGGTCTTGGGCAATTCATTTTCTAGAGGAGATGGTGATGGCAACCGCAGAAGTTCGCTCAGCAAACGAGGACCAGCCGAAGCAAATCACGAAGTCAGGGGGAATGACCGCACTGGGCTACGTTAGCGTCCTATTGGTCGGAGCCTATCTCGGGGTTCTCTTCACCAAGTCCGAAGTCGCACGCTGGGAGCGAATTCACGACATGTTCTTGTTCCGGGAACCCCGCATGTATTTGATCATCAGCGTTGCGATCGTCGTTGCGATGATTTCCATGCTGATCATCAAGCGGTTTGGGATCACCAGCATCGAGGGCAAGCCGATCAAATACGAACCGAAGCCGTACCACACCGGTGTCGTCATTGGCGGCATGATGTTTGGTGCCGGCTGGGCGATCACGGGAGCCTGTCCAGGGCCGATCTACGCTCAAATTGGCGGCGGACAATGGATGGCACTTTGTACGCTTGCCGGCGCGATGCTGGGGATGTTCACGTACGCGGCGCTCAAGCCAAAGTTGCCGCATTGAGTTCGGGAGACGCCTTGTCAATGGAGGACGTCTCGCAGTGGAGGGACGTCTTGTCAGTAGATTTCGGGGACGAACCTTCTCTCCGCCAGCGACGCTACGTCGTCATACTTGTGAGTTTCGTCCCGTTCTGGAATCTCCACATGCTCTTGGGGTAGATCCTCGTACGGAATGCAACTGAGCAGATGGTGGATGCAGTTCAACCGTGCTCGGCGCTTGTCATCTGACTTGACGATGTTCCAGGGAGCGAACTCGGTGTCACTAGCCGCAAACATGGCGTCGCGGGCAATCGAGTATTCGTACCAAAGACGTACCGATTCCAAATCGGTGGGGCTGAGTTTCCATTGCCGGAGCGGCTGCTCAATGCGTGCACGAAAACGCCGCATTTGTTCATCGGCGCTGACTGATAGCCAGTACTTGATCAAGCGAATGCCGTCGTCGACCAGAGCTTGCTCGAAGCGATCACAGCTTCGCAAAAACTTCTCGTGCTGCTTGGTATCACAGAATCCCAACACCTTCTCCACACCGGCGCGGTTGTACCAACTGCGATCAAACAGGACGATCTCTCCAGCAGCGGGCAGTTGTGCGATGTACCGCTGGACATAGAGCTGTGTCTTTTCTCGATCGCTCGGTGCGGGAAGCGCCACGACACGAAAGATGCGTGGGCTAACCCGTTCGGTGATGCGTTTGATGACACCTCCCTTGCCGGCGGCATCGCGTCCCTCAAACACGACCACGATTCGAGCACCGGTGTGCTTCACCCAAGTTTGCAGCTTGACCAGTTCGACCTGCAGCTTCTCAAGCTCCTTCTCATAAGCCTTCCTCGAGAGCTTGCTGCCTGTTTCCGTCTTGATTTTGTCGGAGCTCGGCTCGGACTCGTGTTTCTTTTTCTTTTTATCTTTCGACATCGAACTTTGCTCTACGGAAAAATGAACGGGAGTTTGATTTCACGATCGGTCCCATTCTATCGTTCTTCAAACCACGCTGCCTTTGGTTTCGACGCTCCTATCCGCCCGGCTATGACTTGATCTGCGAATCCATGTCCATCGCGTCTACGTCCCGTTGATCAGTTGCTCGGCTTCTTGCCGCAATGATTCAAGTGTGAGCCGACGATTGAGCGGCGGACTGGTCGCCGATTCCTCGTCCGTGATGCTGTTTGCGCGGGCGAGGTGTTCCCGTGCCGACTGGACGTTCGACAAATGGAACCATGTCATGGCCAGAAAGTAGTGGACGTATGCGTTCGAGTTCCTGGCGGTTCCCTCCGCCTCCAAGGCTCGCTGCAGGTAGACGCGGGCATCCTCATATCGCTCAGCGCGCATCAGGATGGCCCCGAGTCCGTTGAGAAACTGTTGGTCCTCGGGCTCTTGCTTGACGGCGCGTTCGGCTAATTTGACGGCGATTTCGATCTCTCTTGAACCGTTGGGCGCCAGTGCGGTTGTCCAGGCCGCGAAGAACGAGTTGAGCGGGTCCTGTTCTTCTTCGGACTGGCTCAGGTATCGAACGACGGTTGCCCGATAAGCATCCTCATCGCGCGCGGCGAGTTGAAGTAGGGCAACGAAGTAGAGCGTTCGTGGAAAGACCTGATCCCTTTCGCTGAGCGCCCCACCGATCTGTCGAGCCCGGATCAGATCTTCTGCGTCCAACGCCAGAAAGAAGTCGTCGACCAGTTGTCGAGTCAGGCGACTCTGAAAATGCTGCGAAGTTGCGATGGCCATCCCGTTACGGGCGTTCCAAACGCGGATTCGATTTTCCGAGGGTTCGCGGGCCGCCAGCATCGTGCCGTCGGGCGACCAGGCGACAGAGTCCAGCCACTTGACCGACGGGAGGCTCAACAACAAGTCACCACTGACGCTATCCCAGATCTTGATCGTTTGATCACTGCTGGCCGAAGCAATTCGGTTTCCATTGGGATGCCAGGAAAGGGACTTCACGGCAGCAAGGTGGTGTTTGCGAGTCACTAATTTTCGAAAACTCACCGCGTCGTAGACGTCGCAGATCCCGTCTCCTGATCCAGCAACCACACGTGAACCGTCTGGACTCCAATCGACGGCTTGACCGAGAACGCGATTCTTCCCAACCGACATGCGGCTCTTGAGCTCACCAGTTTTCGAGTTCAGCAAATAGAGCCAGCCAGCCCAGGCGGGAGTGCCGTCGTCCGAATCGATCCCGCCTCCCACCACCGCGACGGTGGAGTCATCGGGCGACCAGCGGATCTGATGGGTCAGCACAAAACGCTCCTCCCCCAGCGGCAAGCGTCGGTCGGTGCCTAACTCGACAGCGATGGCCTTTCCGGATCGTGACAGAAACTGGATCGCCAACGACCTGAGATCATGGCTGAGGTCCAGGATCGGCGCATTCGCACTCCCTTCACGATCGAGCTTGAATTCGGTCAAGCGATTGATTGGATCGATGGTCAGCACTTGGATTTGTTCCTTACCGTCCTGCTCGATCACGCGACTGATCAGGCGAGAACTTTGCAATGACCAATTCTGGTCGTCATCCGGAAGTCGGATGGTGCGGACGACATCGCCAGAGATTGGATGGCGGTCGACCACCGTGGCCCCGCCAGAGAGGCTTCGAATCAAGTTGTCACTCGTCCAAGCAAACGACTTCGGCGCCGGTGTCAAAAAACTTTCCGTGCCGTCGGCGATGGACCAGATGTTCACAATCCCGTCGTACCCGGTCGACGCCAATGCCTGAGAATCGGGTCTCCAAGAAACGTCGGTGACAATGCCCGAATGCCCGACGAATGTCTCACGCAATGACCAGTCATCGGTGTTCCAGATCTTTACCGCGCCGTCACTGCCGGCCGATGCCATGTACTGGTTGTCCGGGCTCCATTGCAGGCGCGTGACTTTGGCGAAGTGGGCTTGGATCCGTTGTTCCGTTTCATAAGTCTCGTCGTTGAGGATCGCGATATCGCCGCCACCGGTTCCACAAGCAAGCGTCCCGCCGGCAGGGTTCCAGGTGATCGTGCTCGCCCCCGGAAAATCCTCCTGATGGATGAGTTCTAACGACTCTCCGTCGTGAATCGACCATCCCTCCGCGTAGGCGACCACAACTCGAGAATTGTCTGGGCTCCACTCCGTCGCTTCAATATTCTTGGGAGCCGCGGTTCGGGTCTGCAGCTTCCACTGGCCGTCATCACGTTTCCAAATCATCAAGTTATTCGCGTCGAGTTCGGAATCCGACTTGGTCGTCATGGTGCCGACGACCATCCGGTCGCCTGCCTGGTTCCAGTCGACTTCCCACACCGATTCCGTATTGGCAAACAACTCTTCGATCTCGCCCGTGCGATTGTCTCGCACTCTCAGCATGGATTCATCCGAGGCGCTTCCCCAGGCAAATTCCTGGCCATTCGGCGACCAATCCACACAGCAGAGGATGGTGCGTCCATCATGAAATCTGCCGACCATTTCACCCGTTTCAGCATTCCAAATCGCCGCAGATCCATCGTACGAGGCGGTCGCGATCTGCTTGCCATCGGGACTCCAGTCGAGCTCCGCGACCGTGGATTGATGGGCGACCCAACTCAGCAGACTCTGGTTCGACTGGTCCAGCAGGTAGTACCACTCCCAGGAGCGGTAGTCGCGATCGCTGTCCTTGGGGTATTGCCGCAGCAAGTAGTCTTGAGCATCCGCGTCGGTTCCAGCTTCGACGTAGGAGGCGGCTAAGCGGGTATCGGCCGAGTACAACGCTCGCTCCGCTTGAACGCGTTGAGCTGACTCCCGTTGTCGCGACAATTCCGCTTCCTTGGTGGCCCGCTTGGCTTCGGCAGCCATTTCCGATGCGATCTTGGCTTTGCCTTCGGCGTCCTCTCTGGCGATGCTGGCCTCTGACGCGGCGATGCCTGCCTGTCGCGCATACCAAAGGCTCGCAGCGGTCCCCACGATCATCGTCGTCAATAACAATGCGGCTGTGGTGAGCCATCCCCTGTTTCGGATCGAGAACTTCTTCAAGCGATAGCGGAAACTTTGAGGACTCGCCTCGACTGGTTCACCATCGAGGTAGCGTTGGACATCTTTCGCGAAAGCGTTGGCAGTCTCGTAACGTCGGTTGCGATCCTTCTCCAGCGCTTTCATGATGATCCAGTCAAGTTCGCCGCGAACGGTACTGACCAGCTTCTGCGGTTCGCCAATACGGCGCAGCGTCTCGGTGGTTGAGCCGGAAGCAATCAGCGTGCTGATTCGAGAACTCGGGAGTGGCGGGTCCTCTTCCTGGATCATCCGCCGCATGCCGTCGAATCCTGCCTGGGAAAGCTTTTCCTTGTCGAAGGGAGTCGTGCTTGTCAGCAACTGATACAGCAAAACGCCGAGCGAGTAGATGTCGCTGCGCGTATCCACATCGAGACTGCTCATCGAAGTCTGCTCGGGGCTCATGTAAAGAGGTGTCCCGACCATTTGTGCGAATTGCGTGAAGAGCGTCTTCTCCGTGAGTTCCTGATTGAGTGCTTTGGCAACTCCGAAGTCGATCACCTTGACCAATGGCTCACCATCGTTGACGGTCACCATCACGTTGGATGGCTTCAGATCGCGATGAATGATCCCTTTCTGATGAGCATGCTGGACGGCTTTGCAGACATCGATGAAACAGGTCTAAGGCGCTGACGGACACTGAGTCGCTGACTTTCTGCGTATCGGTCGATTGGAACACCTCGAACCAGTTCCATCACAAAATAGGGGCTTCCTTCGTCGGTGGTCCCTCCGTCCAGTACGCGCGCGATGTTGGGGTGATCCATCATCGCCAAGGCCTGACGTTCGGCCTCAAATCGCGCGATCACATCCCGCGAACTCATCCCCTTCTTAATCAGCTTCAACGCGACTCGCCGCTTCACCGGCTGTGACTGCTGCGCCATGTAGACGGCTCCCATACCGCCTTCGCCAATCTGCTCAAGCAACTTGTAGTGCCCAATTGTCGGCCGCTTCGAAATGTCGAGATCGGCATCGTCCGATCTGGAACCGCGTGCGGTAGCCCGGCCGGGTGACGATTCCGCGGTAGCGGCGGTTTGAGCGAGCGCATCGAAAGAACCGGGGAATATTTCATCCGGTTCCTCCAACCCGTCACGAAGCGGACTGCGGCCTCCATCTCGGTGTGCGGCAAGCAGGTCCATGACCCTCTCTCGCAATTCGCGATCGTTCCCGCACGCGGAATCGATATATTGCTGACGACTCGCGGAGTCTTCCAGTTCGACTGCCGAAAGGAAGATCGAGCGGGGCGATTTCGCGGGGACGGACATCAGTTCAACTCCCGATGGAAAGCCTGTTTCTGACGATTATACAGCTCTCTGGCTTGTGGATTCTCAGCAAGTGTTGCTCTATCGTATCCTTTCGGTAGCGAGTGTCGGTGGTGTGTTGGTATCGGTCCATTGGCCAGCCCCTCTTTCATCAACCGCGGAAGACAGGAGGCGAGTCGCGACGATGGCAATTTATGGAACCGCACTGCTTTCTCTTTGCCTGCTGGTCGGTCTGGTCGTCGGTAAGCTGATTGGGCTCGCGATCGGGATCGATGCCAATGTGGGTGGCGTCGGCATCGCGATGATCCTGTTGATCCTGGTGTCGGGATGGCTGCAAGCCAATGGGCTGATGAACCGGCCGACTCAGGGCGGCGTGCTGTTTTGGAGTTCCATTTACATTCCGATTGTGGTGGCGATGGCTGCCAGTCAGAACGTCAAAGCGGCGTTGAGCGGCGGAACCGTCGCGATCGTTGCCGGCGTTCTGGTCGTCATCGTCAGTTTTGCAATGGTGCCGATGATCAGTCGGGTCGGACGATCGGATTTGACCATTGCTTCCACTGCCTTGGATGACGGCGAATCGGAAGGAGACGACCGATGAACGAAGTCTGGCCGGCGATCGAAGCGGTGCTCAGCAAGTACTCGCTCGTAACGGCATTTGCCTTTGTCGGGATCATCGTAGGAATTTCCTACCTCTTTTCGCTCCGGGTTACGCATGGCAGGCTGCACGGATCAGCGATCGCAATTCTGACGGGACTGATTCTTGCCTACATCGGTGGCGTGGTAACCGACGGAACCAAAGGCATCGCCGACATCGAGTGCCTTGCGGGAGTCGGGTTGATGGGCGGTGCGATGTTGCGAGATCTTGCGATCGTTGCCACCGCATTCGGAGTCCGACTCGACGAATTCTTGAAGACGGGATTCGCCGGAGTGATTTCGCTGCTGCTCGGCGTCTTTGTCTCATTCTTGATCGGCGCCCTGGTAGCGTATGGGTTTGGTTATCGAGATGCGGTCAGCCTGACCACCATCGGCGGTGGCGCGGCCACGTATATCGTCGGGCCGGTCACGGGATCAGCGCTCGGGGCTCCTAGTGAAGTGATCGCCCTGAGTGTCGCTGCGGGCCTGGTTAAGTCGGTGCTGGTCATGTCGCTGACACCTTTCGTCGCCAGGTGGATTGGACTCGATAATCCTCGCTCAGCACTGATCTTTGGCGGGCTGATGGGAACGACCAGTGGCGTCGCCGGGGGATTGGCTGCCACCGACGAGCGACTTGTTCCCTATGGAGCGATGACGGCGACTTTTTATACCGGGCTAGGTTGCCTGGTCGGCCCCTCGGTGGTCTTCATGCTGATTAGAGCGATCGTGGAGTGACGCATCGAATGATGAACGCGAATCATAAGGTGAAGAGGTGAACCAGGTTTCTCTGATCGAACGAGCGATCTCACATGGGGATCGAATTGCTGTTCGCGCAGCGTCACGATCGTGGTCGTACGCCCAGCTTGTCGAACGCTCGGCGTCGATTGCCGCCGCGCTGCTTCGCGACAGCGATGACCTGAACGAGTCCCGCATCGGGTTTCTGGTCCCGGCCGGGTTCGATCACATCGCCGTGCAATGGGGAATCTGGCGAGCCGGCGGGATCGCGGTGCCACTGAGTCTCTCGGCAACGGAGAAAGAGCTTGAGTATGCCCTGTCCGATTCGCAAGTCAGCGTCGTGATTACGATGAACGATCTGGAATCGAACATTTCGCCGCTTTGCCAAAGCCTCGATCTATCGCTGATGACGGTCCAGGGCATCGAGGATTCATTGGGCATGGACTTGCCGAAGATCGCTCCAACGCGTCGCGCCATGATCCTCTACACCAGTGGAACGACGAGCAAACCGAAGGGCGTGGTCACCACGCACGCCTGCATTCAAGCACAGATTGAATCGCTGATCGAAGCATGGCATTGGAGGTCGGACGATTGCATTCCTCTCTTTCTGCCGCTGCATCACATCCACGGCATCATCAATGTCATGTCGTGCGCGTTGTGGTCCGGGGCGCAAATCGAAGTTTTTCCCCGATTTGAGTTGGAGTCGATTTTGGGCCGCGTGGCGGATCGAGCCTATTCGCTGTTCATGGCGGTGCCGACCATCTATGTCAAACTGATCGAAACCTTGGAATCGATGCCCGAAGAACCACGAGCGAAGGTGATCGCGGGCTTTGCAGCGATGCGTTTGATGATTTCCGGATCCGCAGCGCTACCGGCAAGCATTCACCAGAAGTGGACACTGTTGACGGGGCAGCCATTGCTTGAGCGATACGGGATGACCGAAATCGGAATGGCCCTTTCGAATCCCTATGTTGGCGAACGACGTCCCGGCGCAGTGGGTCAGCCTCTGCCAGGTGTGGAAGTTCGCCTGCAATCGGAAGATGGTCATCCCATTTCAGAAGAAAGCGTTTCCGGTGAGATCCAAGTTCGTGGTCCCAATGTCTTCCTCGAGTATTGGAATCGACCGGAGGCGACCACCGAATCCTTCCAGGACGGTTGGTTCCGAACCGGCGACATGGCAGTCAAGGAAGATGGCTATTACCGGATCATGGGACGCAGCAGTATCGACATCATCAAGAGCGGCGGCTACAAGCTGTCGGCGCTAGAAATTGAAGCCTCCCTGTTGGATCACCCGGCAATCGTCCAGTGCGCCGTGGTCGGAGTGCCTGACACGACATGGGGCGAAGCGGTCGCAGCTGCCGTGGTTCTGAAACAGGACGCGAAGCTGGAGATTGATGATCTTCGTTCATGGTGCAAGGATCGAATCTCCCCTTACAAGATCCCCCGCAAGCTACTGGTGTTGGAAGATCTGCCTCGTAACGCCATGGGCAAAGTCACCAAGCCAGATGTCGTGAAGCGTTTCGACTAGAAAACAGCGGCAGGTATCCATAGTGTGAAGCACACCAAGGGATCTGGCGGCTATTAAGAGCTGACCCCTTCGTGGGAAACAATCCAAGCACGACGCGCCAGCGAGTGTGTTTCCGGGTTTCAACCGTTTGGCGGACGTGAGCTTGCGCAGATTCCTGGGACTCACTCGCTGGCGCGTCGTGCTTGTATGAATTTGCGCAACATCAAAACTGGCGCGTCGTGTTTGTATGCGGAGGATGGACGCGCAAAACAAACGCGTGGATTCGATCGCAAGCAACGATTGGCTTTGCACTGAGAGCGATTTTCAGGATGCGACGGACACTACCGAGCTACGGCGACGAGGTCACTGATTGTGACTTGCTGATGTAATCCGGGTCGATGTCAATCCCGAATCCGGGGCCGGTCGGGACTTGGATCAACCCATGCTCACATTTCAGCGACGAGGTCGGGCATTCGAACGGAATGTTGCTGTAACCTTTGAACTCCATGTGGGCGGCGGCGTTGGGTAGATACGACATGAAATGAAGTGCGTTGAGGTATCCCAAACCCCATCCCGACATGTGCGGCGTGCAGGGCATCCCAGCCGCAGCCGCCATCAAGGCGACTCGCGTCGAACGAATGAAGCCTCCGAAGTAATGCAAGTCAGGTTGCACAACGTCCAGTCCACGGTTTGCAATGGTCCAGCGGAATCGGCGAAGACTGAACTCTTGCTCCCCGCCGGCGATCGGGATGTCGAGCGCATCGGCGACCTGCTTGGTTTCCCACAGATCGTCAAACCGACAAGGTTCTTCAAAGAAGGCGTAGTCGTATTCCTCCATCAGTCGGCCGATGCGAATTGCGTTGGCCGCATCATAGGAACTGTTCGAGTCGGCGTAGATGGTCATGTCGTCGCCGAATGCGTGACGCACCATCGGAATCAGGGCTTCCGACCTGCCGGGACGCGAATCACGATTGTTACTCAGCATGCCGCCGACGCGAAACTTCACCGCACTTGCACCGGTCTCCGCCACCAGTTGACGCAGGTAGTCAATCTCTGCTTCCGGCGAATTCCCTCGCTGACCGCTGGCCCGATAGACCGCGATTCTTGGTTGGCGGACCCCTCCGAATAGCTGACCGATCGACTTGTTGGCGACGCGACCAAGGAGTTCCAGGATCGCCATCTCCGCCGCTGCGACACAAACCCACAAGGCAAGTCCCTGCAGCTTGTAGGTGATGTTGGGATGCAACAATTCTTCCAGCAGCGATTCTACGTTGCGCGCATCCTTGCCGATCAGGAACGAGGCGACACGGTTCTGAAAGATCGGATAAGTGTCGGGTAACCAACCGGAGTTGCCGACAATCACTCCTTCGGCACCATCGGTCGAACGCACGCGGACAAGGTACTCGTTGCCATTGCGAAGGAGCTGCATCGACTCGATGATGATCGGATTGCGCAAACTTTTCAGGTCAAGTAGCCGACCCGCTGCGGCCCGATCGAGCTCCTCGAAAGCAACTGCCTCCGCCCCAAACGACGCGTTCCGCGGGAACGCGAGCAGCGGAACACTGCCTGCCGCGGCGGCAAGCAACGAACGACGTGATAGAGGCATGATGGACTCCCCAGAGGGCATTTGGCGAACGCAGGCGGCTGCGACTGCGGCTTGACGGTGCAGGGCTCAATATAGCGAATCGAACGGCCCGTCCTTTTCCGCCAGACAACGGAAAAAGCCCCGTCCTGTCAGCCGCCCGAGCTTTCCGCCCGTCTTGACCCTTGCGAACCAAAAATCAGGGATGGCCGAATGCGGGCAGCTGCTATGATAGGGAGGTAGCCGAGCCGATTCTCGAAGTGAAGGTCTCATGATTCGTTGGTCAGCCTCCCTCGCATTGCCCGTCTTTCTGACGTTTTTTCTGTCATCGAGCTTGCCCGCAGACGATTCCGCTGGGCTCGCTCCCGTGGTGGAATCGCTCGTCAACACACATTGTTTGGATTGCCATAACAGTGGGGATGCGACCGCCGGTTTTGATTTGGAAGCGATCAGCAACAAGTCAGTCGTCGAGTACGCGGCCGCTTGGGAAGAAGTGGTGAAGAAACTTCGGGCGCGGCAGATGCCCCCCAGCGATGTAGATCAACCGGACAGCGCGCTCGTTGACGAGGCGCTCCGGCGGCTGGAGGAGTCTCTCGACCAACATGCCCTGGCGCATCCGCAACCGGGTCGAACGGATACGTTTCGGCGTCTGACGAGAATCGAATATCAGAACGCCATCCGAGATCTGTTGGCACTTGAGATCGATGTCGACAGTTTACTTCCCGCCGACGAAATCAGTCATGGCTTTGACAACATCACGGTCGGTGAACTCTCGCCGGCGCTGCTGAATCGCTACCTGTCTGCGGCGCAAAAGATCAGCCGGCTTGCGGTCGGCCGAGCCCAGAAGTCGCCCGATGGGACCACGATCCGCATTCGGCCCGATGTCACCCAGGAAGAGCGCGTCGAGGGTCTGCCGATTGGAACGCGAGGTGGCACGCTGTTCGCGCACACCTTTCCCCAAAGCGGTGAGTACGAATTCTCGATTCGGTTGACTCGCGACCGCAACGAGGAGGTCGAAGGTTTGTCACAGCCACACGAGTTGGAGCTGCTGATTGACTCGGAGCGAGTGGAACGTTTCACCGTTCGGCCGCCTCGGGGTGGAGCGCGATCGGAAGATGGTTACAGCAAACTGTCTCATCAGAATGTGGACCAGCACCTCAACGTCCGCGTTCCAGTAACGGCAGGTCCTCACGAAGTCGGCGTGACCTTCCTGAAGAACCCGTCGTCACTGCTCGAGACAAAACGCCAGCCTCTCAATGTTCATTTCAACATGTATCGGCATCCGCGGCTGGGGCCGGCGATCTACCAGGTTTCCATTACGGGGCCCTATGAGTCATCTGGTGCCGGAGAGACGCCGAGCCGCAGGCGAATCTTCCTGCGAGAGCCAAACGGCCCTGAGGACGAGGAAGCTTGTGCAAAGGAGATCCTCACTGCGCTGATGCGACGGGCGTGTCGCCGGCCAATCAATGAACAAGACCTCATCAAGCCGATGGCGTTGTATCAAGAGGCAAGTGAACAGGATGGCTTTGAGGCAGGCATCGAGCTGGCGCTGAGCTATGTCCTGATCAGTCCCGAGTTTCTGTTTCGGGTGGAACGTGACCCACAAGAACAATCACCCGGATCAGCCTACCAGCTCAGCAACCTGGAACTGGCTTCGCGTCTCTCGTTCTTCTTGTGGAGTAGCATTCCAGATGACGAGTTGCTCGAGGCGGCCGAACAGGGTCGGCTCAGTGATCCGGAGGTGCTGCGTGAACAAACCCGGCGCATGTTGGCGGATGAGCGTTCCAAGGCGCTCGTGGACAACTTCGCAGGACAGTGGTTGTATCTTCGCAACCTGGATTCGGTGACGCCCGACGGGCGATTGTTCCCTGATTTTGACGACAACCTGCGTCAGGCCTTTCGGCAAGAAACAGAGCTATTCTTCGAGAGCATCATGCGGGAGGATCGCAGCGTCCTGGATCTGCTCCGGGCGGATTACACCTTTCTGAACGAACGGCTCGCCAAGCATTACGGGATTCCACACGTCTATGGCAGCCGATTTCGCCGTGTCGCGTTGGATGCCGCCAGCAAGCGGGGTGGTCTGCTTCGGCAGGGCAGTATTCTGAGCGTGACCTCGTACGCGACTCGCACGTCACCGGTGATCCGTGGAAAATGGATTCTGGAGAACGTCCTGGGAACGCCGCCGCCTCCGCCGCCGCCCAACGTGCCGGCTCTGAAGGAAAACAGTGTTTCCGCAAAACTGCCCGTCCGAGAGCGTTTGGCACAACATCGCGCTGACGCCGCCTGTGCAAGCTGCCATAATCTGATCGATCCAGTTGGCTTCGCACTTGAGAATTTCGACGCCGTCGGCCGTTGGCGGGACATCGAAAACGGTGCGCCCGTTGATGCGACCGGTGGGCTTCCCGATGGCACGCGAGTTCGAAGGTGTTGCCGGACTGGAACAGGGCCTGCTGGACCGACCCGAGGTCTTTGTCTCGACCATGACTGAAAAGCTGTTGACGTACGCGATTGGTCGAGGTCACGAACATTACGATGCACCAGCGATCCGGAAAATCGTCCGCGATGCGAAGGACGACGATTATCGGTTCTCAGCATTGATTGAAGGAATCGTGACGAGCACTCCATTCCAAATGAGAACGTCCCAATGATCATCAAAAAGAAAGCTCTCCCGAGACGAACGTTCCTGCGTGGAACGGGGGCGGCCCTGGCGCTGCCGTTGCTCGATGCGATGATTCCGTCGATGACGGCTCTTGCCGAAACTGCAGCAAGTCCGGCTCGGCTGCGGCGACTCGGATTCGTCTACATGCCGATGGGCTGCGACATCACTCGCTGGACGCCTGCTGGTGACACGTTGCTGGACGAGCTCTCGCCCATCCTGCGCCCGCTCGATCCGGTCAAGCAGCACGTCACCGCGATCAGCAATCTGGAATTGCAGAACGCCTATCCCGGCACGCACGCGACCTCCAATGCTTCGTTCCTGAGTGCCGCCAAGGCCAAGCGGACCGAGAGTACCGATTACTACCTGGGAACCACTGTCGACCAGATTGCCGCGCAGCAGATCGGACAAGACACGCAGTTGCCATCGCTGGAAATGTCGATGGACCTGCTGTCGGTGGTCGGCCAATGCGATAACGGCTATGCCTGCGTCTATCAGAACAACCTTTCCTGGTCCTCGCCCACGACCCCGTTGCCGGCCGAGGCGCATCCCCGGATCGTCTTCGAAACGCTCTTCGGAGAAGGTGGCACGGCGGCCGAACGAAGCTGCGGCGCTGCAGCGGAGGGCAAGTTTGCTCGATACGCTGAGCGAAGAGATCACTCGCCTGCAGAAGACGCTCGGTCCCCAGGATCGCAACACGGTTGATCACTACCTGCAATCGATTCGGGAAGTCGAGCGGCGGATCCAAAAGGCGGAGGCGGACACGAAGGAGAATCCGTTGCCCGACCTTGATCGGCCCGTTGGGGTACCGGCGGCCTATGCCGAGCATGCACGTCTGATGTTTGACCTGCAGTTGCTCGCGCTCCAAGGCGACATCACGCGAGTGATCACATTCCAGCTGGCACGCGAAACCAGCAATCGAACGTATCCCGAGATCGGCGTGACGGAACCGCATCACCCGTTGACCCACCATGGAAACGATCCCGAAAAGATCGCCAAGGTCGCGAAGATCAACGAATTCCACGTGTCGTTGTTTGCAGAGTTCCTGCAAAAGTTGCAGGCCACGCCCGAAGGAGGCGGCTCGCTGCTGGATCATTCGCTGTACTTGTACGGAAGCGGAATGGGCAATCCGAACGTTCACGACCATACGAATCTGCCGATTCTCGTCGCCGGCGGCGCCGCGGGTAACATGCAGGGCGGGCGTCATATCAAGTTTGAGAAGCCGACGCCGCTTGCCAACCTGCACCTCACGCTGTTGAACAAAGTTGGGGTTCAACGCGAGTCCTTTGCCGACAGCCAGGGCCAGATGGATGAACTGTTTGAACCGCTCGATGTCTAGCCGCTCGATGTCTAGCCGCACGATGTCTAGCCGCACGATGTCTAGCCGTCCGGTCACTCATCCGCTCGGCCGAGTCTTGGCGGCTCTTGGACTGGTCGTGGTACTCGCGGTCAGCGGTCTGGCCGCGGAATCGGCCTCACCCTTGGCGGACGCGATGCAGGCGAACGACGTCCAACGAGCACGCGTGCTGGTCGAGCAAGGCATGGACGTCAACGCGAAACAAGTCGACGGGATGACGCCGCTGCACTGGGCGGTTTATCACGACGATGTGGCAATGACCAAGATGCTCGTTGCCGCCGGGGCGGACGTCAATGCGACCAACCGTTACGACGTTCCGCCTCTGTTTCTAGCTTGCGAGAACGGAAACGCAGCGATCGTCGGCAACTGCTTGAGGCGGGGGCGGACCCGAATGCCACGTTGCGCGGTGGCGAAACCGTCCTGATGACGGCCGCCCGCACGGGAGTTCGAGGAGCGGTCAGCGCGCTGATCACTCATGGTGCAGACGTCAATGCGAAAGAGCGCAACGGGCAAACGGCAATCATGTGGGCGGCATCCGCCGGCAACGCCGATGTCGTCGATGAGTTGATCAAAGCGGGCGCTGATTTCTACACGCCGCTTCCGTCGGGGTTCACGCCGCTGTTCTTTGCGGCTCGCGACGGTCGCACGGACGTGGTTGTGCGTTTGCTGGAAGCCGGCGTCGATGTCAACGAAGTGATGCATCCCGAACGACGGGGCGGCAACGGGCCGAACGACGGAACCAGCGCATTGATCCTGGCCGTTGAAAATGGACACTTCGAACTCGCCGAAGTACTTCTTCAGGCCGGTGCGGATGCCAATGATGGACGCAGTGGATACACTCCACTTGCACGCCATCACCTGGGTTCGCAAGCCGATCCGTGGTGACGGGGATCCCCCGCCGATCGGTTCGGGAAAGACGGCAAGTCTCGATCTCGTCCGAACGCTTATCGCCAGCCGGCGCGGATGTCAACGCCCTTCACGGTGACCATCGTGCGAACAACAGCAGCCTGAATCGAACCGATGCGACTCCGTTTCTGTTGGCGTCGCGAAACGGGAGACATCCCGCTGATGAAGTTGTTGTTGGAGTTGGGTGCCGATCCAACGCTTGCCAACGCCGACCATGTCACGCCGCTGTTGGCGGCCGCCGGCGTGGGTGTGCTCAGCAACGGTGACGAAACGGCGGGAACCGAGGACGAAGCGATCGAAGCGATTCAGCTATTGCTCGATCTTGGTGCCGATATCAATGCCGTCGATGACGAGGGAAAAACCGCGATGCACGGCGCGGCTTACAAGAGTTGGACGAAGGTCGTCCAGTTCCTGTCCGATCACGGAGCCGACGTGCAAATCTGGAATCAAAAGAACAAGCGAGGCTGGACGCCGCTGTTGATCGCCCAAGGACACCGCCCCGGCAACTTCCGCCCATCACCAGAAACGATCGAAGCGGTCGAACGCGTGATGCGGGCTGCCGGAGTCGAGCCACCTGCGGATGAAGAATCGCCGAGGCAATGATCGCAGAATGATGACTTGGGAATTGCGGTGGGTCGAAGTTGCCTGAAAAAAAGCACATCATCATTCTGAAATCATTCTGCCAACAACATCCTGACTGAAGCAGAACCGCAGTTGCTGCGAGTCTCAGAGAGACTCGCCTACGGTACAGGTCGAGGTGCCCGCCACAGCCTTGCGGTTTGATCCCAACTTGTCGTCAGGAGCGTGGTGCCGTCTGTCGGAGATCGTCACGTACTGCACGCCAGCGGTATGTCCGGTCAACGCACACTTGCTTTCCCCCGTTTGTCGATCCCAGATGCGAACCGATTGATCCATGCTCGCGGTGATGATCGAAAGACCATCGGGTGTAAACGCGAGTGATTGAATGTCACCGGCGTGCCCGCGCAGTGGGCTCTGTGGCGCCGGCAGTTCCGCGCCCGGCAGCGATATCCCACAGTTTGGCCGAACCGTCTTGGCTGGTCGATGCCAAGATCATGCCGTCTTCCGAGAATCGCAGGCTGGTCACGTTGTTGGTGTGTCCAATCAATTCGATCGGTTCCGCATCAGAGTCCAGGTCCCAAACAAAGATCTTGTGTCCCGGTACTTTCCCTCCGGAAGCGACAAGATTGGCGGTTGGAGAACAAGCCAGCCCCCACGCGGCTTGTCCAATCGGGCCGATCACACGCAAGCGGTTTGACGTCGCTGTTGAACGCATAGAGTTCGGAAAGGTTCCAAACCTTGACTCTGCCGTCGTCTCCACAGGAAACCAGTTTCTTTCCATCGGCGGTAAAGGCGAGGCTATTGGTTCCGCGTTCATGGGCGTCGGTGATCTGGCCAATCAACTCGCGGCGGGCAACACTCCAAAGCTTGATGTGTCCGTCTTTGCCGCAGGACACAAGCTGGTCGCCATCGCCATTGGGAAGGAAGCAGACCGACTGAGCACTGTTGCTGTGAGCGGTTTGATTCTCCGGAGCTGCCGGGACGTCGGTCTCGAAATTCTCCAATCAATGCCCCAGACACTGTATCCCATAAGACGCAGGTTCCCATCGCCCGAGGCTGTCACGACCCGTTCGCCACTTGGCGAGAAAGCTCCGGACCAGACGGTACCGCCATGCCCGGCCAAGACGGATGTCGATGGTGTCTTATCAAGATCCCAAACGCGAACCTCTTGGCCTCGACCACCCGTCGCTACGAAATGACCATCGGGCGAGGCGGCAAGCGCCGTAAAGTTCATTTCGATGTCCGCGGTAGGTCGACACCAACTCGCCCGTCGCAAAGTCCCAAGTCTTGACAACGTTGTCACTACCGCCGGCGGTAACGAAGCCTTCTTTGCCCTCGCCGAGGCTGGCCATTCGCGCAATCCGACCTCGATGCCGACTTCCAGAACTGATCAATCGAAGCTGGTTCGATTCGATCTTCCAGACCATGACTTCGCCCGGCTTCCGAGAGCCCGCAGACAGCCACGTAGTCGCCAGAATTGGAAAAGACGATGTGCTTCATTCCGAACACGGGGCCACTTGCCTTACCGATCAGCTTGCCTGAAGGCACATCCCAGACCATGAGTTCGTTTCCGCTGGCCACCGCAAGTCGATCCCCGCTGCGAGAGACATCCATCACGGGGACAGCGGTTTGGACAGGCTCGCCGTAAGTGTCAATCAATTCTCCATCGCTGAATCGCCAACGTTTTGCCACGCCTGCAGTACCGAGCGTAAAGAAATGGTCGTCATCGGCTGCAAAGTGGATCGCCTGGATCCGATCGGATTCGTTCTCTTGGACAGCGAATCGACGAGGATCTTTGGCCACCGTGTCATCCTGTCCGATATCCCAAATCAAGGCATGCTTCTGCTGCTTGTCCGGCGCTGCCAAATACCGACCGCTGACGGAGAGATCCATCGACCAGGGATAAGCTGCTTCGTTCAGCAACCAAGGTTCTGCAGTCGGCCTCAAGCTCTCGAACAATCACGTCACCAAAGCGGCCAACGGAAATCAACTTGGAGCCATCGGACGTGAAAGTCAGACGATCGACAGCAGGAAATTGCGGACTGTCCTCTTCGCCTTGGTGCTCGGCCCGGCAACAGCTTCATTGTCCAGTCTTTCGGATTCCAAAAGCGGATCTGACCGTCGTTGCAGCCTGTTGCGATTTGGTCTCCCTGCGCAGAAAAGGCGATCGCAGTGACGATGTCGTCATGAGGTAAAGTCGGAGACTCTTCGGACTGGCGACACAGATTGTCGAAGTAATACCAGGCGAAACTTCGCAAGTCGCTCTCGCCCTCGTCAGGAAGATGTCGATTCAGCAATTCACGGGCACGAAAAACGGCGCCGTTATCCCACGCTTGTTGGACCAACTGGATGTTACCGTCGTACAGGTAGCGACGAGTCTCTTCTCTGGCGGTACGGATCTGCCGAGAGGATCGGCGTTGTACTCCAACCACTCCTAGCAAGCCAGCCAACACTGCGAGCACCACGCCGATGCCCGAAACGGCGGTCGCACGATTGCGGGATACCCAGGAACGCAGTTCCGCGATTGCGCCGGTTCGGTAGGCGCGGACGACGCGACCGTCCAAATAGGCTTGCAAGTCTTCCGCCATTTGCAGGCTGCTTGAGTAACGTTCGCCCTTCTCTCGAGCCATCGCCTTTTCGCAGATCGCGATCAGTTCCGCTGGGGCTTCCCGGTTCAGCTTCTTGACACGTTCCGGAGGTCCCTGAATGACCATGCCGAGAATCGTGTGAGGCGACAATCTGGTTTTCGGTTCGACGTAGGGAGGCTGACCAGTGAGCAGGTGATAGAGGATCGCGCCGAGGGAATAGATGTCTGATTTGTCATCGACTTCTTCCACAAGGCCCTTGGCCTGTTCGGGAGGCATGTAAGCCGGTGTCCCAATCACCGAACCATCCATGGTGATCAGCGGCGTGTCGGCGGTGCTCTCGCCACTGCCTTGACGGTCCGATCGGATCACCGTATAGCTAGCGGTGTGAGCATCCCATTGCGGTCGGAGGTCGTGATGATCTTCCTGGCCCACCACCTTAGCCAGACCCCAATCCATGACGTAAACGGCACCGAACCTGCCCACCATCACATTGGAAGGTTTCAAGTCGCGGTGGATGACATGCTTGGAATGAGCGTACGCAACCGCCTCGCACGCCTTGACGATGACGCCAACCACACGCGGAAGATTCCATCCCTCTTGTTGTTCACGAGCAAGCCGGGAAACTTCACCCAGATGCTTTCCTTTGACCAAACGCATCGTAAAGTAGAAGCCAAGCGTCGGGTCGTGATCGAGTTCGTGAACGGGAACGAGCCCGGGATGATCCAATTGCGCCGAGAGCTTTGCTTCGTCCAAGAACCGAGCGACGTCGCGATGCCGCTCTTCCAACGTTTGCGGTTCACTTGGCTGTAGAACCTTGATCGCCAAGTGAGCGGCCCAGCTTTTCGTCACGGGCCCTGTAAACGACTCCCATCCCACCGCGGCCGACTTCCGCCTGCACCTGATACCGGGTGGAACGAGATTGCGGATCCTTCGCCTGCGGTCCCTGCGACACTTGTCCCGTCGTCGTCGAAACGGTCGGTGGTCCGGTCTGCCTGAACGTCGCGTCACGATTCATCGTTTCCCAGATCGATGTCGGATCGGTGGGCGGTCGGTGGGCAGGTCGGCAGCATCCGACTGGTCAGCATTCGTCACCCCGTCATGACCGGGCCTCGTCGACTCCCCCGAGTTAACCAGAGTGATCTGGTTGCTGCCTTGTTCGTATTGAAGATTTGGGGTCAGCAGAATCGACTCGTCGTCGGCGGCGAGCGACCGGATCAAGTCTTGCTGGTCCGGAAATCGCGCTATCAAATCCTTCGTATTTGGCGGCTCTCCAAGCTCCCTCCGCACCTGCCATTCCAACTTCAAGAGTCGGGCCAGCAGAGCCGTCCGCTGTGGTTCCGAGTGCCCCCGAAGCCAGTCCTCGATGCGTGGGCCTTCCCGATCCCGGCACTTTCGCGCAAAGCTCTCGCAAAAGCGATCGAGATCGTTTTCGTCGAGAGAATCAGGTTGCATGAAAACCACTCCGGGTGCGATAGTGATGAACAGTTTAGCGTCTGCTGACCTACCGATGTAGCGACTCACCATGCGTGCAAACGCTTTGCCTGGTCGTTACCGTAGAGCGCTTTCATTTTTCATGTAGATGCTGGAAGAGGGGTCAGGTACGAATGGCACGGACTTAGTCTCCTATGAGCCGCCACACGTTAGCGTCCGGTTCGCAGGCGTGCGGGAAGACCGGGAGCGAACGCTCGGCGGCTGATAAGAGCCAACGCCGTGTTTCGTTGAAGTCCGTGCCGTTCGTACCGGAGCCTTTTCCAGCGCCCACGAGCCAACCGAAACCTTGAACAGGTCGATTGATGGACGCGATGCAGCCGACGCTGGTCTACACCCCCGCGGCCACCGCTGACGGGGGCAGTTCGATTGACGTATCGCAAGGCGAACGTAGGCTTCGTCGCCGGTGGACGTCCCCAGTTCTCCGATGAAACGGCAGCCCTGCTGGGCAGCCGGTTGCGGGCTGCCGCATTGGTGCTCCTTGTCACCTTGATCGCCGGCTTTGTTGGCAATCTGCTGACCGGCACGACGTCGATGTGGTGGCTGAGGTTAACGATCTTGGCGGTCATGGGTGTTTCGGTCTGGTTGCTTTCCGCTCGCGCTCCGCTGACGCTGCCGACCCTGCGGATACTCGAGTTGATTGTCTTTGGATCCGTCGTAGTCCAATTGGTACTGATGTTTTCCAGCAGGATCGCGGAGTTCGCTGCAAACCGCGACGCCGTTTCACTCGCTGCGACACGACAGCAGTCACTGATGGCGTGGTCGGTTTTGATTTTCATCTACGGCACGTTGATGCCCAACGCATGGAAGCGCGCTGCGGCGATCTTGATTCCGGCTTCACTGTTGCCCTACCTGTTGATTGCCTTTCAGCGATGGTGGTCACCAGAATTGGCGTCGCTGTTGGATCAAAACCAGGCAACGTCTCCATTGCCTTTTCCGCTGGTCAGCGCGCTGATCGCCATCTTTGCCAGCCACGTGATCAATGCGGCGCGGCGGGAAGCGTTCAAGGCTCGTCAGCTTGGGCAATACCGATTGATGGAGCGACTCGGTGCCGGCGGCATGGGAGAGGTGTACAAAGCCGAACACGTGCTGCTCAAGCGACCCTGTGCGATCAAGCTGATCAAGCCGTCCAGCGAAGCAGACGCCGAGTCGATCGCTCGTTTTGAGAAGGAGGTCAAGAACACCGCGAAGCTGACCCACTGGAACACGATCGAAATCTATGACTACGGTCGCACCGATGACGGGACGTTCTACTACGTGATGGAATTGCTGCCGGGGATGAGCTTGGACGAGTTGGTCAGACGGTATGGCTGCTTGCCGCCGCGCACGCGTGGTTTACTTGCTCCGTCAGATCTGCGGCGCTCTTCAAGAGGCCCATGACGTCGGGCTGATTCACCGCGATATCAAGCCAGCGCAATATCTTTGTTTCGCAGCGAGGCGGCGTGTACGACGTGGCAAAGCTACTGGACTTTGGCCTGGTCAAGGAGGGTTCCGAGAAGCCCGCAGACGGCCCCGGGCATGAGGGCTCGTTCAGCGGCACACCGCTTTACATGTCACCAGAGCAAGCGTTCACTTACGACGAGGTCGACGGACGAGCCGACATCTATTCGCTCGGTGCCGTCGCCTATTTCCTGCTGACCGGACAGACGCCGTTTCGCGGAGAGAGTGTTGTGGGATTGTTGGCCGCCCACCGCAGCGCCAAGGTCGTGCCGCCATCTCGAGTTGAACCCGGCGGTCCCCGAAGACCTGGACCAAATTGTGATCAAGTGCATGGCGAAGCAACCGGGCGACCGCTATCAGGATGCCAATGAACTGAAAATGGCACTCGATCAGTCTTGCATCGCAGACGGTTGGGGTCCCGATCAAGCCGCAGCCTGGTGGAAGTCACACGGACAACCGTCTGAACCACCCGAGCAACAAACCGAAAGCAGTCAGTTCACCAAAGCCGCGCCGCTGGAAGCCACCCTGGATGACGTCTCAACGGACAAGCTTCGCTGAAATGAATGAAGCGTAAAACGATAAGAAGACTGCCTTTCACGAGAAAGACTCATCCCCTAGCGATTCGATCACCATCATTCTGATTTGTGAGTGAATATTTCTTACCAATGATCTCGACCCGCAGCTCAGGCTCCGCCCGACCATCCCCAGCAAGTGTCCTGCGCGCCCTATTCTTGACCGCAACGTTCAAGACTACCCATCCAGCCAAAAAGGTGTCAGACACCAATGGCACGGGCTTTGAACCTCGGGCGCTAGCCGTGGGCGAAGAAAACGTCGTTAGGATGCGGCGAAGGCCCACGGCTAGCGCCCGAGGTTCACTGAGACAACCTAAGTTCGTGCCATTCGTGTCAGACACCTTTTCCTCGCCCAATCGAAGTCGAGTGAGGCGTCCGGACGTCTACCTTGAGTCGTCTGAGCGACAAGCCGGAGAATCCGTGACGCCTCACCGACGTATCCTTCAATGATGCGGTTTGGTAATACGTAACTTCAAGACGCCGACCGCGTCTGCGGGGACGGGGAAGCCGCCTTCTCAAGCTCGAAGGGTCGGCACCGAAGGCAGCTTCCCCGGCAGACGCGTCTAAGAATGAAAAGCTATAAGCCGTAGGTCGCGTTAGCAGCACCTACGGAAACGTACGGATATCCAATCTCGAGCGACCCCGAAGACGGTCGCAAACTCCTCGCCCAATCGATCTGCGAACGCCTCTGGGGTCGGTGTCTGTTGTCCATTCTTTCCCATACCGTAGGTGCGCTGCGCGACCCACGGCTACCGTCCGAGATGCCTTCGGCATCAAATGGATGTCTGTCATGACAAGCTCCAGAACCCACCATGATGACAGAACGCACAACGCCGGGATTTGGATCGATCGAGAAACGGAGGTGGTGCCATCCTGTCAAGGAAGGTCGCGAGCCTGCCCAGTGATCAACGCGTTCGCTTCCTGCGCAAGCAATTCAAGTGTTAACTTGCGATTCCAGGCTGGGGGATGATCTTCATCGGACCGTTCGCGGTCAGCAAGCTGCTGAGCCCTTTCGAGTACCTCGCGTGCCTCAGCGAATCGTCCCAGGTGATGCAACGTCATTGTGTGAAAGAATTCCAGATAGGCGGCGGATGCCAAAGCGTTGGTATCACCTTCGATCGCCTCGGTTATGCAATCGAGAGCCTGCTCGTAATGTCCCGCACGCATCTCAATCGCGCCCAAGCATAATTGGTTCGTCGATTGCTCTGGATCACTGTCGATCATGAGCCTGGCCAATGCCACAGCGCGCGCGCAGTCGGGAGCCGAGTCAGAACCGAGTGCCACGGTCCAGCATGCGAAGTACTGGACAGCTTCCGCATGGGTCTCGTCAGCAAGATCAAGAATTTGACGACAGTGATCTCGATACAATGCATCCTCTCCAAGCTTTAGCGCCACGAGCCCCGCCAGGTACAACTCGAAATAGAGCTTCGGATGAGAATTCGGCATCAGCCCGATCGAGCGTTCCAGATCCTCGCCAACGCGATCAAACTGGCCGAGGCTTGCAAAGGCATCTTTACGGCGTGACCAGATTGCTGCGTCGTCCGACGATAAGTCGAGGCATCTCGAGTAATCGTCGAGAGCAATCGTGAACTGTTTCGCATCCATCTGCATGTCTCCACGATCCCTCAATACATGGATTAGCTGCCTCTCAATATCCTGTTCGTCAGGAAAACGCGTCGAGAGAGATTCGGCGACCAGGATCGCGTGGTCCAGCGTTTCGATCGCATCTCCGCGCCGTCCGACCAAGCGATACCTTTCGGCAGCCGTCGACAGGCGTGAAAGCGATTCCAAGATTCTGGCCGTGGAAGCCGACCTTGGCTGGAGCTGCTCATCACGCTCAGCTTGCCCAAGCAATTCGTAACAACGCTTCAGATCGTTGCTTGCGGAGTCAATCTGATTCAATGCGATCCGCAGCGCGGCTCGACTCGCATAGACGGCGGGGTGATCCTCGTTTTGACGTACAAGATCATCATACAATTCCCGATAGGCGGTGCGAAAACCTGCATCTTCACAGCCGAGGACGCCATCAATCCAAACCCAATTCAAGACAGAGACTTCATGCGGCTGCTTGATGATGGCCTGCCTGAATGACTTGATTGAATCCTCAAAGCGTCCCTGCTTGAAATGCAAGTGTGCGAGTCGTCCATGAACCGATGGATTCTCGTTTCCGGCTGCAGCTGCCGTCAGCAACGGGAGCGCCCTTTCGTAGTCGCCTCGGTCGTGATGCAGACAACCTAGCAGGTAGCTGATGTTGACACTCGGATTTTGAACTGCCAGCCGTTCAAAATCGGAAATAGCGAGCTCGCGGTTGCCAACCTGCTGGTAGATGGACGCGCGGACAAACAGGTCGACGAGTGTGTGAGGATCGAGCCCCGCGACTAACTCGTCCAGCTCGTCGGTCTTCTCAAGATCAGTAGAAAGGCGGGCAATGGCGATCGCGCTTGCGGACGTGTAGAACGTTGAAAAGTCAAGTCCTGGGAAACGTTTGAAGTGGGCACGCGTGTCGGATAGGCCTTGCCGATAGGTCACGAGGGCTTCTTCGACATCGCCACGTTTCTCAAGGGCCTTCGCAAAGTCATAGCGAATCATCCCGGGATAATTGGTGGAGGTCGATAGATCCCTCTCTTCCGCAATCACGGTCGTGGCGACGTCAATCGCCGTATCAAAGAACGCGAATGCCTCCTGCGGCTTTCCCATCTCACTCAGCGAGCGAGCGAGAAACCAGTTGTTCCAACAGAATGCCATCCAGTTTTCATGAGTGTCCGCATAAGCGGCCTCACACAACGGCATCGCTTTCCGTATCCATCGCTCGGCCTCTCGGAGATTCTCGGGATCACATCTATTCTGTCGGTAGTGGGTTTCGCCAAGCCACGTGAGCGCTTTGGCAAGACGCTCCCGATCGGCAATCTGCGTAAGATGATCAATCGCGGCACGGCTCTCAAGAATGGCCTCGTCGAAGTTCCCAAGTTCGACTTTCAGACGACTGGAGGTCAGAAGACATGCCCCCAGTTCGGATTGGAACTCCGGATCATTGGGATGGCCTGCAACGAGCGACTCCAAATTCGCAATCGCGGGGATCACGAAGTCAAGACCACACTGAATTTGGGACTGGTAAAAACACAGTTCGGCAGCACGATTTTGCGTTCGTGCCAGGTTCAAACGAACACGAGGATCGCCCGAACGCTCATCGGCAAGATCGTGATAGAATCGGATCGCATCGTCATACAGCTCCCTCCGCACCGCCGTCATCTCGGGTGCGTTCTCAAGCTTGTCGCTGGCCACCCGTTGCAGCATGGTTTCCACCGCACCCAAAGCGTGATCGAAGCTGATGTTTGCCTTTTCTTTCTCTTCATTGGCTATCTTGCGTTCGGCGATGGCGACCCCTGCTTGCCAGACACAGACGCCTGCGGCAAACATGACCGCAGTACAAATGGTCGCCCCACTGATCAAGGCAATCCGGTGACGTTTTGCGATCTTTCGAATTCGATAGACGGCCGACGGTGGACATGCTTCAACCGGTTCATCATTGAGGTAGCGTCGAATGTCTTCTGCCAACTCACGAGCCGATTGGTAGCGAAGTGCGCGGTCCCTTTCTAACGCCTTCAACACGATCCAATCGACCTCGCGCCGCAGCGATTTCGCAAATTGGCACGGATCGATGGGGCGAGGCACCTGCAACGTAGAATCGCCTTGGGCGACCAGCGTCGTGATCCTCGCGCTGGGGCGTGGTGGCTCGCCTTCGCAGACCAATCGACGTATGTCGTTGAAGTTTCTTTCCGTCAACGTCGGGCCATCAAAGGGACGGCATCCCGTCAGCAATTCGTACAGCACAATTCCCAGCGAATAGACGTCGCTGCGGGTATCGACATCCAGGTTATTCATTTCCAGCTGCTCGGGACTCATGTAGCTCGGAGTACCAATCAACTGTGCGAAGCCGGTGTGGAAATTGCTGTCGGTCAGTGTTTGTGTCGTCGCTTTTGCGATCCCAAAGTCGATGACTTTTGCGACTGGCCCGTCGTCGCTCGTGCTAACCAGCAGATTGCTGGGCTTGAGATCACGATGAATGATGCCTTTCTGGTGCGCGTGCTCCACCGCGAGGCAGACATCGACAAACAGCTGGAGCTTGGCGGTTAATCCTAACTCATGCGTGTTGCAGAATTGATTGATGGGAACGCCGTGAACCCGCTCCATCACAAAGTAGAGGCGTCCATCGTCGGTCGTTCCGCCGTCGATCACCCGGGCGATATTGGGATGGTCCATCAGGGCGAGTGTTTGGCGCTCACCTTCAAACCGAGCGATGACTTGTTTGCTGTCCAAGCCCGGTTTGATGACCTTGATCGCCACCGGTCGCTTGATCGGCGCGAGCTGGTCAGCGGCATACACCACCCCCATGCCGCCTTCACCGATTGGGTCAAGAAACCGGTAGTTTGCAATCCGTGGCTTCGGAATCAGTGATGCGACTTCGCGGCTAGAGCCATTGCCTTGAGTCGATTCAAGGTCGACCGGAGGTTCCAGCAGACCCTCCGCGGCAAAATAGTCCGCGACCATCGACTCGACCTCGAGCTGAAGGAGCACATTTCCAGCACAGTTTGCCGTTAAGAAAGCCGCTCGATCGTCGTCTGAGACTATTTCGATCGCCTCTACCAGCAAAGCTTCTGCGGATGCTTCGTGCGTCGACCCCATATTCGAGCCTTTTGGTTAATGCTACCGTCTACGATTCATGCGAAAACGGAGCTCAAAGAGGATCAAGCGATTTCCACGGTCGACTTGAGTTGGCGGTAAATCCAGACTCGAGCTGCCGCCCAGTCGCGTTTGACGGTGGGAACCGATATGTCAAGAGCCTCGGCGATTTCTTCGTTGGTCATCGACGCAAAGAAGCGCATCTTCACGACTTGCGATCGTCGAGGTGATTCCGCTGCCAGTTGGTCGAGGGCCTCGTTGACCGCTAAGATCCGATCATCATCATCGCAGGATCCCTTACCGGCGATTCGCGAGAGTCCGGAAAGGGTGTCACGATCACCGCCCCGCTTGAGCGAGTTTCGACGGCGAGCTTGATCGACCAAGATTCGCCGCATCGCCTCCGCTGCCGCAGCGAAAAAGTGTCCGCGTGACTCCCAATTGGACTGGACCTCCGCGTCCACCAAACGGACGTACGCCTCATGCACCAATGCGGTCGTTTGCAACCCATGCCTACCGCTCTCTCGTCGTAGTTTCGCCGACGCTAACCGACGCAACTCGGAATAAACGATTGGCAACAGCGTGTTCGTTGCCATTAGCTCGTCAAATTGCGCACCAGTCAGCGGTGTTGAGTCGGGGTTCATTTGGCCATAGGCTTTGTGGACGCGCCAGTTTCGACACGACAAACGTGTCGCACTGTCCGGTCCACCGGGGTGGATCCATACTACCACCTCACCACAGGATGCGACCCGGAAAGTCGACATTTTGTCTTACAAGCCGTCAATCTGACTCACTGTTTTGCGAGAAATGGCTATGCAAAACTCACTGCGAAGCAAGTTGCTCGATGGGCTCACCACGTTTGGGATGTGGGTCACGCTGGACTGCCCCAACGTCACTGAGGCGGCCGTCGCGGTGGGAATCGATTGGATTGTGATCGAGATGGAACACGGTCACCTCGGTTGGCCGGACGTCATCAATCATCTGCGAGCGGTTTCCCGGACCGAAACCGCCGCGATTGTCAGAGTCGCCGATGGATCACGCGAGAACATTCAACGCGCGTTGGACTTGGGAGCCGACGGAATCATCGTCCCAATGGTGGGCAGCCAGGACGCGCTCGAGGCGGTCTTTCATCTCGGCCGCTATCCTCCGCGCGGAATCCGCGGGGTGGGAGGCGAGCGTTGCGTCACCTGGGGGTTGAAATCGCAGGATTACCTGGCCTCGGCGAACGAACAAACGATGATCATTCCCCTGCTCGAGACGCGAGACGCTGTCGAGAACATCGATTCGATCCTGGAAGTCGACGGACTCGAGGCGATCTTCTTTGGGCCCGCAGATCTGTCAGCGAGCTGTGGATTCCTGGGGCAATGGGAAGGTGGTGACGTTGCCGCGTCGATCCGCATGATGCGAGAAAAAGCGGCGGCCAAGGGTATCAGCAGCGGTATCTTGGGTCGGACGCCGGAGGATGTCGAGCAACGTCTTCAACAGGGATTCCAAATGATTGGTTTGGGGGCCGATGTCAATTTGATGCTCCGGTCTTTACAGCAGTCGTTGTCGCTCGCGCGGAAGTCGCGATGATTGATACACCATGAGAGAGACAAACTTCAGATGAAACATCCGACTTTTCGATCGCTAGACCACGTGGCCATTGTGGTCGACAACACGGAAGACGCCTTGACGATCTGGCGTGACCGAGTTGGCTTGGAAGTCTTGTACAGCGAGGAGGTCAACGAAGGGACGATCCGATTGACGCATCTTAATCTGGGTAACACCCATTTGCAGTTGGTCGAACCGCTGACCGAGGATCATCCGCTGCGCGATTGGCTGGTTGAGCATGGTCCGGGATTGCACCATCTTTGCCTGAGCGTTGACGACGTGGGACAAGCCTTCGAAGATCTGCCGGAGCAAGGGATGCCGGTGGCAAATTCGATCCATCAGGGAACGCAAGGAAAGCGGGCGTTGTTTCTTGCCCCTTCAGCAACCGATGGCGTGCAACTCGAGGTCACGGGACCAACCACAGATGGCTAAGGGCGGCACGCTTCGAGTTGCGGTGATCGGTTGTGGTTTCGTGGGCAAGATCCACGCCCAGGCGATACGACAATGTCCCCATGCCGAGCTGGTCGCCGTCTGCGATGTGGACGCTGGTCGTGCTCACACGCTGGCTCAGGCGATGCAAACCCGCGCGGTCGGTTCCCTTTCCGAGTTGTTTGACGTGGTTGATCTGGATGTGGTCACGATCGCGACACCTGACGATCAGCATGTCTTTCCCACCAAAGAAGCTCTCCAGCGTGGCTTGCATGTTTTCTGTGAAAAGCCTTTGGCTTCGTCGTCAAGTGAGGCTCAGCTCCTGTCGGAGCTTGCTCGAAAGTTCGGTGTTCAGTTGGGAGTCGATTACAATCGTCGATTCGGATTCGGATATCAAATGGCGAAAGAGCTGGTGTCCGCCGCGGTTTCCCCGCCGCGTCAGGCGATCCTTCAAGTCACCGATGGCATTCCCGGACAGGTTGCTCACCTGCCCTTCGCCCTGCTCACATCGCTCGCGTCACACCACCTTGACCTGTTCCGTTGGTTAGGTGGCGAGCCAAGCGCGATCCAGGCAACCATGCGAGGGCCTTCGCTGGAGCATCCGCATGAAGCTTCGATTGTTATAGAATTCAAGTCAGGAATGACATCCTTGCTTGCCGCTTGTTGGCGTTCCGGGCAAACAAGAACATGGGAGCGATTGCAGTTGGTCAGCGATGATCGAATGATTACGGTTGACGATGTTCAACAAAAGGTAAGCGTGTGGGCGACAAGTCCGGATATCCGACAGCAGTATCAGCCGAACTATTTTCATTCGGGTAATCAGTTTTATGACACGGTGCGGGCGCATCTGTGTAAATTTCTCGATGCCGTGGCCTCTGGCGACAAGGCACCGGTCACAGCCGACGACGGGGTAGCGACGCTTCAGATGATCGAAGCTGCGATCGAGTCGAGTCAAAAACAACGCGTCGTCGAGCTGAATCACGTCCGATCCGCTCCGTAGCCTGACGAGAGGAACCCAGTTGATGACGCGGAAAATCATCGACCTGTCACATCCGATTCACACCGCGACGCCCCCGTGGCCAGGCTGGCCTTCGGTGGAAACCAAGTTCTTGGATCGCGCCCGACTGAACACACCGGAGGAGCGTCACGTCAACTCCAGTCGGTTCGCCATGAACATTCACTGCGGAACCCACATGGATGCGCCGTTTCATTTCCTGGACGACGGACGCACCATCGATCAAGTTCCCCTGGAGTCGACGCATGGCTGGGCGACGCTGGTTGACTTGCCGGGCAAAGGTTCAGGCACGCACATAGTCCGTGAAGACCTTGCTCCCTTGGGCGGAATCGCTTCGCGCGACCGGTAAAGCGATATTGCGGACCGGCTGGTCTTCACGTTGGATGAAGAGCGACTATTTCACGGAATACCCCGACATCACCACCGATGCCGCCGAGTTCCTGGTGGAATGCGGTGTGCATTTGGTGGGTGTCGAAACGGGGTCGGTCGACTTTCATCCGAACGAGACGCACATCGTGTTACTAGGGAACGACGTGCTGATCATCGAGTGCCTTACCAATCTGGACAAGATTCGCAGCGAACGATTTCTCTTTTCCGCGATACCCCTCAACCTGGAAGGTCTCGACGGATCACCGGTGCGAGCGGTAGCCCTTGTTGACGAGTAACGACGAAGCATGCCACGAATTGATTCCGGAACGCTGACTGATTTCGCGACCTCCATTTTCGAGGCCTGCAGCATCCCAAGCGACGTCGCGCGACAGGTTGCCGTTTCACTCGTGCTCGGCAATCTGAGTGGCCATGATTCTCACGGTGTGATTCGGATCATTGAATATGTCGACTGGACGTCGCGAGGCTGGATCAACCCCGAGGGCAAACTGACTGTCGTCAAAGAGCAGCCCTGTGTCTTGATCCTCGATGGTGACTTTGGATTCGGGCAAGTGATTGGCCGACAGGCGATGGAGATGGGGATTGCCAAGGCCAAAGCGGAAGGGGTCTGTGTGTTGTCGCTGCGGCGATCGGCCCACCTCGGACGCGTCGGCGAGTTCATGGAACAGGCGGCCGACGCCGGCTTGGTTGCCTTCGGATTCACCAACACACACGGAGCGGGAATTCTTGTCGCGCCCTTTGGAGGTTGTGAACGACGGCTTTCGGCCAATCCGCTGGTCGCTGGCGTCCCAATGCCTGGCGGCCCCAATCTGGTCATGGATATGTCGACGTCCACGATTGCCGAGGGCAAGATCAAGGTCGCGCGTAGCAAAGGCGAGTCGCTGCCTGAGGGAATGATTGTCAACGGCAAGGGCGAACCGACAACGAGTCCCGAGGAGTACTATGCAGACCCGCCCGGTGCGTTGCTTCCGTTCGGAGGTCACAAGGGATTCGCATTGTCGCTGTGCTGCGAAGTCATGGCGGGCGCCTTGACCGGAGCAGGTTGCAGCAAGCCCGGTGTCGAGCGGATCGCCAACGGTTTCATGGCCTTTCTACTCGACCCCGCCACGTTCTCCGGGGAGGACTTTGTTGCGTCGGAGCTTGGGAATCTGACTCAGTGGGTCAAGTCGAGTCGCCTGCAAGACGGCTTTGACTCGATACAATTCCCCGGCGAACCGGAGGCTCGCATGCGCGAGCAGCGTGCAACCGGAATCGATATCGATGCCACGACATGGCAGAAGATCTGTCACATCGCCAGCGAGCGAAGCGTTGCAATTCCTGAAGTGCTTTGAATCAAAAGGAGCGCGGATGACGATTCGAACTGGACTGGTCGTGCTATCGCTTGCGCTGAGTGTGGCGATCGGCTGGACACTTTCTCAGGGCGGTCGACAGGTCGATCGTGCGGACGTCTCGGATACCGTTCGTATCGGACTGTCACTCGGAACGCTCAAGGAAGAACGCTGGCAGCGCGATCGTGATCATTTCGTCGAGCGTGCCGAAGAGTTGGGTGCGGAGGTCCTGGTGCAATCGGGCAACAGCGATGGGATGCGGCAGGTGCAGGACATCGAAGCGTTGATCAGTCGCGGTGTCGATTGCCTGGTCGTGGTGGCGTTCAATCCGGCGGCGATGCAGAAAGCCGTACAGACGGCCAACAACGCGGGAGTTCCGATCGTCTGTTACGATCGCATGATCACCGACTGCGACGTCGATCTGTACATCAGTTTCGACAATGTTCGTGTCGGCCGGCTACAAGCCCAGACGATCGTCGACAAATTGGGCGGAAGCGGCCGCATCGTTCGAATTCATGGTCCCAAGACCGATCACACGGCCCAACTGTTCAAGCAGGGGCAAGACTCGGTACTGCTGCCGCTGATCGAAGCTGGCAAGATCGAAGTGGTTCACGAAGACTATGCCGACGGCTGGAAGCCAGAGAACGCCAAGAAGATTGTCAATGCAGCGATCACCACAGTGGGAACCGATTTTCAGGCGGTCATCGCAACGAATGATGGAACCGCGGGGGGCGCCATTCAAGCGTTACTCGAAGAGGGTTTGGAGGGCAAAGTTCTTGTGTCCGGTCAGGACGCTGATTTGGCCGCCTGCCGCCGGATCATGACTGGGACGCAAGCGATGACAATCTACAAGCCGATTGCGTCGCTGGCGCAAGCCGCGGCCGAAGCTGCCTACCGATTGGCGACTGGCAAGGTGCTGGTCGTCCGGGATGAAGTCTTTAATGGCTTCAAGCAAGTTCCCGCATTGCTTCAAGATGTGATCGTCGTTGACCGCAATAACATCGCTGAGACGGTGATCGCCGACGGCTTTCACAAGCCGGAGGACTTGGAATGACCGTTCCCTTGCTCGAAGCTCACAAGATCACCAAACGTTTCGGTGGGATGGTTGTGCTGGACGATGTCAACTTCGAGATTCGACCGGGCGAGATTCATGCAATTTGTGGTGAGAACGGCGCTGGCAAGTCGACGCTGATTCGTGTCCTCTCCGGTTACTTTCCTTGCGGATCGTTCGAGGGAGAGTTGCGTTGGAACGGCAGTCCGCTCCGGCTCGATTCCGTTCGAGACGGTGAGGCCGCCGGAATGGCCGTGATCCATCAAGAATTGGCTCTGGTTGGCGAGCTGTCCGTGGCAGAGAACCTCTTTCTTGGACGACTTCCTCGACGCGGCATTTTCTGGGATTGGGCCGAGACGCTGTCGATGTCACGCGGCATGTTGAGTAGGTTCAATCTCGAGATCAGTCCCGAAACCAAAGTTGGTGAGCTGGGAATTGCCCAGCAACAACTGATTGAGATCGCTCGGGCGCTGGCTCGCAACCCAAAACTTCTGATCCTGGACGAGCCAACGGCAGCTCTTAGTGAAGCTGAAGTCGATCAACTGCTCAACATACTGCGCCAACTTCGGCTCGAGTCGGTCGCCTGCGTTTACATCTCACACAAGCTCGATGAGGTCAAATCGATCGCCGATCGAATCACGGTCGTACGTGATGGCCGAACGATTCTCACTGAACAAGCCAGTGCATTATCCAATCACAAACTCATTCAACACATGGTCGGTCGGGAATTGACCGAACTGTTCCCACGCGCGAGTCGTCCCACTGCAACGGAAACCATGCTTCGCGTCGAAGCACTCAATGCGGAATCTTCCTCGCAGCGATCAGTGCGGCTCAGGAGCATCGCGTTCGAGGCTCTGCGTGGCGAAATCTTGGGGATTGGCGGCTTGATGGGAGCGGGACGCAGTGAGTTGTTGATGCACCTCTTTGGTCTATGGGGAAAGCGTACCGGTGGGCAGGTCTGGATCAACGGCCGAGACTATTCGCATCCGGATCCCCGAGAGTCGCTTCGTCGCGGCGTGATGTTGGTGACCGAAGACCGGAAGCGATACGGGCTCGTTCCAGGCCAAACCACCAATCACAACGTTTCGCTCTCTTCGCTTGATGCGGTATCTCGATGGGGCTGGATCGATGCAGCCTGCGAGCACGATCGAAACGTGAAGATGTTACGGCGAACCCACTTTCGTGCTCTCTCCGATCAGCTTCCTGTCGAGCGTCTTTCGGGGGGCAATCAACAGAAAGTGGTGTTGTCCCGCGGGCTGCTGTGCGAGCCGAAGCTGATCTTGCTCGATGAACCCACTCGCGGCGTCGACGTCGGGGCCCGCCGCGAAATCTATGATCAGGCGCAAGCACTCGCCGATCAAGGCAACGCGATCGTCTGGGTGACGAGCGAGTTGCCCGAGTTGATCGGAATCAGTGATCGTGTTTTGATCATGCGTGAGGGAGAAATCGCGGGAAGCTTTCGTCGCGAACAGGGGTTTGACTCCGCAGAATTGATTGCTTTGGCTGCCGGCCAGACGCTTGCATCGACTCCACATTCCAGCAACTAGTTGTCCATGGCCTCCTCGACGCAAACCGAAGCGACGGATTCGATTCGGAGTCCACGTGTGAGCTTCCAGTTTCTCGCAATGCCACTGATTCTGGTTGCGGTTTGGGGACTATTTTCGGTACTGAGCCCGCAGTTCCTCGGGCCGCGCAACTTGTCCATGCTGATGATTGAACTGTCGGTCACAGCGACGCTGGCCGTCGGAATGTTGCTGATCATCCTGCCGGGACACATCGATCTCTCCGCAGGCAGCGGTGTTGGCTTGTTGGGCGGCTTGGCGGCCGTCCTGGTCTTTGATCACAACTGGCCCGCTTCGATCGCGATGGCGGCCAGCCTGCTTGTGGGTGTGCTCTTGTGGGGAGCAATGGGGCTGACGATTGTCAAGCAACGGATTCAAGCGTTCATCATCACACTGGGCGGCCTTCTGGCGTTCAAAGGACTGTTCTGGCTCGTGATCCAGAGTTCGACGGTTCCAGTCGTGAGTTCGACGGGGCCGAATCTCTATTCGGTGCTGACCACATGGTATCTTCCGCCGAGCTGGGGACTATTTGCGATGCTTCCAGTTGGACTTGGCTTGGCTGGGGTGCGCCTAATCGACCGGCGAACGCGAATTCGCGCGTCCCTTCCCTGTGAATCCAAGGAGATTTCGTTTCTACGCGTCTTTGTGACTCTGCAAGCCATTCTCTTGGTGGTGTTGATCTGTAATCGTTATCGGGGCGTACCGCTTGCCTTGCTAATCCTTTGCGCCATGGCAATCGCGGTGCACGTGTTGATCCGTTACACAACCTTTGGTAGGCAGTTGATTGCGATCGGTGGAAATCAAGAAGCCGCATTTGCCTGTGGTGTGGCCGTCGATCGCACCGTGACGATTGCCTTCATGATCATGGGAGCGACCGTCGCGGTGACCGGTTTCATGCAAACGGCTTACGCGGGCGCGTCCACAACAACTGTCGGCGACCTGATGGAACTGGACGCGATCGCCGCCTGCGTGATTGGCGGGGCAAGCCTGCGGGGCGGACGGGGCACGGTGCTGGGGACACTGCTCGGAGCATTGATCATGGCCAGTCTCCTGAACGGGATGACGCTGCTGGCGGTGGCTCCGGAGTTGAAACTGATCGTTCGCGGTGTGGTGCTGGTGCTTGCCGTGTTGATGGATGTGAAGTTGAAATCATCCTAGGTGATCCGATCCGCCGCGGAAAGTCTGGCCGATCGCAGCCGAGTCTTTTCGAGACTCCGAGAATCCTGGCGAAGCCAAATAAGATGACGATCGCTCGGAGAGCGAAAATCGCAAGCGAGCGGTTTCATAAAAAATTGCCAGCCAGGCTTGCTGAATCTCAGTACGTGGGTTGAATCGTGATCTTGTGGCACCGATCATAGCTCCACCTGATGGAGGAACTAACATGACAGAACCCACACGCCGCACCTTCTTGAAAGCCTCTGGTGGAGCCGCATTGGCACTTGCTTCTGCAGCCCACTTTCCCGACGCTCTTGCCGTTGATGCCGACGGCTCCGGCGAGCCCTGGTATCGCCATGCCTGGCGACGGGCGGTGATCGACATGCACATTCCTGATTGGGACGACAAGTTCCTGTCGCAGTTTGACCCGCACGAATATGCGGACATGCTCGAGCGATCTCGCGCGCAGTCGATTGTCTGCTACTGCCAATCGCATGTAGGACTCTTCAACTATCCGACCAAAGTTGGCAAGCAGCACGAAGCGTTTCGCGGCCGGAACATGATGCAGGAGATGATCGATGCTTGCCACGAGAAAGAGATCGCCGTCGTTCTATACTGCAGTCTGATTTTTGACCGCTGGTGCGGGGACACGCATCCCGAGTGGCGGATGCGGCGACCGGATGGTGAGATCCATGGGCTGGGTGACCGACACTGCGTGATGTGTGTGAATTCCCCGTATCGCGACTATGTCCAACAGTTCACCCAGGAGATCTGCGAGAACTTTGATTTCGAAGGGATTCGCTTCGACATGACCTTCTGGCCATGGCTTTGCTACTGCCAGTATTGTCAGCAGCGCTATGACAAGGAGGTCGGAGGTGAGATTCCGAAGACAATCAACTGGCTTGATGAAAAGTGGGTTGGTTTTCAGCGGATGCGTGAGCGCTCGATCGTCGACTTCGCGAAGATTGCAACCGACACGGTGAAGCAGCTCAAACCCGAGGCGAGTGTTGAGCATCAATCGAGCACTTACCCGCTGAACTGGATGTTTGGCGTGACCGAGCCGCTCGCCCTCCAGAACGACTTTCTGCAGGGGGACTTTTACGGCGATCAGTTGCAAGGCTCTTTCGTCCGCAAGCTGCTGGAGCGTTTGACTCCGAATCGACCCTTTGGTTACGAGACGAGCTTCTCTCGCGAACTGAAAGACCACACCGCGATGAAGTCCGAGGCGTTGCTCGAGGCCAAGGCTTCGGCCGCCATCGCCGATAGCGCCGCGTTCATCTTCATCGATGCGATCGACCCCATCGGCACCGTCAACTATCGCGCCCACGATCGAATGGGAAAGATCTTTGACCGTCTGATGCCCTACTACGAGCATCTCGGCGGGGATCGCGTGGAAGATGTCGGCATCTATTACAGCCTGGAGTCGAAGTTCAACATGCAGGGCAACGGCAAATCCGTGAACGCTCCCGATACAAGCGATACCCACACCGAAAGCTCGATGCAGGTCGCTTCCCGGCTGATCCGCAGTCACATCCCGTTTGGTGTCGTGACGAAATCGTCCCTTGATCAACTCAGCGCGTTCAAGGTGCTGGTCCTTTCCAATGTTCACATGATGGACGAAGAAGAATGCGAAGCGATTCGGCAGTGGGTTCGTGATGGTGGCAAATTGATCGCGACCGGCGGCAGCTCACTTGTGAACAAGAGCGGGCAACAACAGAAGGATTTCATGTTGACGGATGTCTTCGGAGTGTCGATCGTCGAAGCAGACTGGTCCAATCGCAACCACTACCTCGCGCCGACCGATGCCGGCCAAGATATTTTTCCGGAGTTCAACGCGAAGTATCCTGCGATGAGCGGGGGACAGGGCTTTCAAGTCAAGGCTCACGAGGGAACGGAGGTTCTCGCGAAGACGACGTTGCCTTGGCCGCGAACGGACGGCTCACGATTCTCGTCGATCCACAGCGATCCGCCGTGGACCGCGACCGACCAACCCGAGATCACGCGGCACTCGTTCGGCAGCGGCACAGGCGATCTATTGTGCGACTTTGATTGAGAATATGGAAAACGCCGAGTCGGCCTTGGTGAATCTGGTGCGTGACCTGAACCACTCGTATCAATTCGAAGTCGATGCCCCGCAGTCGGTCGAAGCGACGCTGTTTCGGCAACCAGATCGCAAACGATACGTGCTCAGTCTGCTCAATTTCCAGAAAGAGATGCCAAACATTCCGGTGCAGGGGATCCGCTGTCGAATCAACGTCATGGAGAACATTCAGACAGTGCATCAACTTGCCGCGGATCGACCGATCCACTTCGAGAAGACCGAGACGGGGATCCAGTTCGACGCGCCCAAGCTGGAAACGCTGTTGCAGTTCGAGGCGATCTGGAGCTGAAGGTTATCCGTCTCGCTGGTTCATCAGGACTTGCGATGGCAAGCCCGGAGGGCTGACAGATCGATTGCCGGGGGTGAACCCACCGGTTGCCGAGGAAGCGAAGTATTCTCCCACGTCCAATTGGCAGCTTCGCCGCCAATCGGACGTGGGAGAGGTGATGGATGCTGCCCGACCGGTAGCTCGCGCCACCGGCATTGGATATGTCGACCTTTCGGGCCTAGGCGTAGGTGCATCGGCTACTACACACACGATGAAGAATGCCAGTGTGGGAACACTCCTAACTGGCAGCCTTCGCGTGTAGGTGCGTGATTCGAAGGTGATGATCGTGGTGGACAGTAACGACACGCTCGCTGGCAGCGTGATAGTCCATGTCGCGAGCCAACGATGGCAACTGAAAACGATGAATGTCTTTTTCTTGTTCACTGTTAAAGAAGAGCAGGAACCCACCGCTACTTCCTCCGCACACGGCCATCGTGGTCGCGTCCGGCAGGCTCAAGACTCGCCAGACCACACCGCCCGGAATCCCATCGCAGATGTGGCTCTTGAGCAGGCTTGCATCGTCGAAGTTGAAACGCAGTACCAAAGGTTCATGCACCGCACCGAGCGGATTGGTGGCTTTGTGCAAGCCGCCGGTCAACACCTGGGTTTGGTCCGGTGACAGTGCGATGCTGCGCACTCCGCCAAAGTCGACTCGCTGGCCACCTTCGTAAGTATGCAGCGGAGCTGCGTCGAACGACCGCTCGATCTGCTTGCTATCCAGATTCCAAAGATGCAACTTACCCGCCAGGTCGCCTGTGAACAGCCGCTTGCCATCGGGATGGAACAAAACGCTGTAGATGTGTTTCTCGTGGCCGCCCCACTCAGCCAACTTCTCGCCCGAGTCCATCCTCCACAATCGCACGGTCAAGTCGTTTCCGACGGAAGCTAACTGCGAACCATTGGGACTGATCGCAACGGCGCGAATCCACCCGTCATGGGCCTCGACGGTTCGGACCGCCTTCGGCTCGCCTTCCGCAATCGACCACCAGATCAAGCGGCCGTCGCAACCGCCCGACACAAGCTGGTTACCGTCAGCGGCGAATTGGAGTGCCTGCACCCAGCTTTCATGTCCGTTCAGAATGACTTTTTCACCGGAAGACAGATCCCATTTTTGAAGAGTCGAGTCCTCGGAACTGCTCACGACGAAACTGGCATCCGGTGAGAACCGACATCTTAGCAGCGGGCGGTCGTGGGCCAGATCCTGTTCGACATGGGCTTGCTTGATGTCCATCATGCCAGCACATCCCAAACAGGGCTTGTAGCCGGATCCGCGATCGGTAGCTCGCGTCCATCCACCAACAACGATTCGGTCGAATCGACGCCGACAGCTTGAAGATAGGTGTGGAAAAGCTGGCCATGGTCGACCTGACCATCCGTCACTTCCGTTCCCTCTTCGTTGGTCTTGCCGTAGGCAGCTCCGCGCGCGACCTTGGCGCCTCCCATCACCACCGACCAGGCGCGCGACCAGTGATCGCGGCCGTAGTACAAATTGATATTCGGAGTCCTGCCAAATTCACTCAGCACGACAATCAGCGTTTGATCGAGCAGCCCACGTTGCGACAGATCGTCAACCAGGTTTGCAAAGGGCCTGTCAAATTCACCAAGCTGTTCGATGTGGAAATTGAAATTCTCGTTGTGTGTGTCGTAATTGCTGTGCGTCACCTGCACAAACGAGACACCGTTCTCCAGGAGTCTTCGGGCGAGCAAACACTGTCGGCCGAAGTCATGATTGCCGTACCGCTGCAGATCCTTTTCCGGTTCCTTGGAAAGGTCGAAAACGTCGCGACGTTCCATCAGCCGCAATGCCTGTTCGTAGCTGTAGGTGTACGCGTCGGTGACCGCCGATCGCCGATTTTGCAAGAATTGCTGGTCGATCTTACGACGAAACGCATGCCGGCGTTGTTCCGCTTCGTCCGAGATCGCTTCGGGCTTGACTGAGTTTTGTGGAGGCTTGTCACCGCCCAAAGCGATGCTGGAATACTTTGGTCCCAGATAAGCCGCTTCATTGCCTCGCCCACCTCCTCCGCCCGGCGTGATCAAGATGTGTCCGGGGAGTCCCTGTGATTCATCGCAAAGTGATTTGGCCGCCACGGCACCGATTTGTGGATAATCGGAAGCCGGGGTCTGCCGCCGGCCGGTCAGCATCATGTAGGCGCCTTTGCCATGATCGTCCTCGCTGGTATTCACGCCTCGCATCACGCAAAGATGATGCATCTGCTTTGCCGTATGAGGCAACAGTTCGCTGAGATGGACTCCGGGAACGCTGGTGGGGATCGCGCGCGTCGGGCCACCCGTCTTCGTACCAGGTTTCGGATCCCAGCTTTCTAATTGGCTCAAACCCCCATGCATGTTGAACACGACCACTCGCATGTCACGCTTGTGTAACTCGCTCGCCGTCGCACCTCTCGCCAGGCTACCAAGTCCGGCTGTCATCAAGCCGCCGGCCGCGGAGGTCGCTCCGAATCCTGCACCCAAGCCTCCGAGGAAACGACGTCGATTGAGCACATGGTCTTGCGAACGACATGCATAGTGCGCGTGCATGAGGGAATCCTTTACATCTTTCTTGGTTTCATCGAGTAAACCGGAATTCAGCCGAGGCGAGTAGACTCCATGCCATTTCTTGAATGATTGCGTTGCGTTGGTCCCCAGCCGAGTCGAGTTGCTCGGTGACCATCGCAATTTCATCGGAAGTGGGTTGTCGACAAAGGTACGACCAGTACAGCACTCTGGCGACTTCGGAAGGATCGTCGAGAGTGGTCGCCACCTGGGTTGGATTGTTGTTTCCGGGCCCCGCCCAAGCAAAGACGCTGCCACCGTTGGCGACGTAGAGCGCTTGATCCGCCGATGCAAAGTAATCGTCTTGCGTCTTGTCCGGCCCGGAAGCATAGAGGGTCACATAGTGGTCCGCGTTCCCTCGCAGCTTATCAATGGCCTGACGCACCGCTTGCTGCTGCCGTTGCGATTTGGTTGCTTCGTCAGCATCGGCTGGCAACGGCGATTGTTTCTCCAGCTCCGCGATCTCCGCGCGAATGTACGCATCCAGGATGCCGGTCACACGTAACGTGCTCCAGCACAATTGTTCCGCAGTCAGCGCGTACAGTCCGGCCGATGCGAGTTGTACCTGACTGTCATCGAGAATCGATTGGTGCTTGTCAGCGATGCTGGCTCGTTTCGCTTCAAGCTGCATCACATGCTCTGCACGCTCGCTCTGCAGCGAAGCCAGCTGCCTGGCACTGCCTTGGTGTTTGGCCTGCAACGAGTCGAGTGCCTCTTGTTGTTTCGTTAGCGACTGGGACTGTGCGGCCACGTTTGCACTGGCAGCATCCCTCTTGGACTGCAACTGCCCGAGTTGCGTTTGCTTCTCAGCGATTTCTTCACGAATTGTCTCTTCGGCTGCAGTGAGTGTATCGACGTTGCTGACAAGTTTCGTCGCATCGCCAATCGTAGTGAGTGCTTGTTGGAGTGTCCGGATCACTTGCTGCTGCTGTTCGAGAGCAAGCTTGGCCTGTGCGAGTCCCTGGTTCGCCGATTGCAGAACCTGCTCGGCGCTTGCTCGTGCCGTCTTGGTCGTCTCGATCGAAGCGAGCAATGTCGCGGCTTCGGCTTGCGCGGCGGCAAATTGCTGGTCAACGGCTTGGATCGTTTTGGCCAAACGATCCGCATTGGCCAACTCGTCCATCCAGTCGACCAAGTGCCTGATTTGTGACAACGCGCGTCTTTCGACCACGGTGTTGGAACGGGCATTCGCCCATTTGTCCCTGGCGGCGACGGTCGCCTCATCGGCGGCGAGCAAAGCGGTTTGAATCGGCTTGAGTTTTTCGACCACCTGGTCGACCCCCGCCTCGGCTTGTTGCAGAGCGGTCATGGCGGCTGTCGCTGCGGCCTGCGTTTCGGTCACCCCCTTTTCCAGTTCTGGTGCCTGACCCCGAGCCGCTTCGGCACGCTGCTTGGCCAAGGCAATCGCCTGTGATAGCTCTGCGTCCTCACCGCCGCTGAGTGCCAATGCTTGCTCGAGCTTTGCCGCCGATTCATCAAGCAGCATGGCACGCGTCTGGACATCGGCCAATTTCTTCTGGGCTACGGCCAAGGCGGCATTCGCCTCGTCGTGCTTCTTTTTCGCATCGAGCATCGCCGCTTCTGCGGTGTCCAATTCAGCGTGAACTGCCGTTCGTTCCGCCTGCACCTTCAACCAAGCCTCTCGAGCCGATTCGTAGGCGACGAGCTCCTCTTTTTCCAGGGCGCCCAGTGTTTCGATTTCAGTGTTCACCCTGGCTGCGCGGCTGTCGAGCTGCTGACGGATCTCTGTGAACGCTTGACCGCCTGCCGCGCTGGCAAGGCTCAGTATCTGGGGCGAGTCACCGCGTTGGTAAGTCTCGGTCATCACCAATTGCCTGAGGAATGGCTTGAGTCGCATGTCGGATTGCAACAAGCCTGCCGAAATCAGACGAAAGAGTTCTGGATTGGCCGGTGGGTTGTCGGGCTCCATCATGTCAACGGGATCGACCAGACCTCGGCCATCAACCAACGCCCATAAGCGATTCGCCCAATTGGCGACGAAAACGGAATTGCCGCGATCGGCCAACCGACTTGCAAGCTGTTCTCGTCGGCTCACCTTCGGTGGGATTGCCGCTCCCGCGATTGCCCCTTCAGGTGCGTCGGTCTGGTATCGTTGATCGGGCGGATTGTATTGACCAAAGTATTCGGGCTGTCCGCTGAGTCTTGTTCCACTGCGAAGCATCGTGCCGCGTTCAAACACCGACTCAAACGGTGCGTCACCCGCAGCTTTCTCCACGTACAACTGAATCTTCTGGTCTTTGTCCTCGGCGTCTTTGTACGTGACTTCGGCCAGACTCCCAGCCGAAACAAACGCCAAGAGACCGTGGTAATCGACCTGGCGAAAGTCGTCGACAAGTGGATGATCGTGGCATTGAGCGCACTGCAAATCGCGTCCCTGGAACACACGGGCAAGATCTCGCGTGATCAGGTGTGGGTCGCCGGCGCGATCGAGGTAAAAACGCTGTGCAGGACGCTGATCGCGATTCCACCAAGGAGTGAAAAGCAACTCACGCGACAATTCATCAAGTGGCGTCCCGGCCGCGACATGGTCTCGCAGATACCCGATCCAAGACGCTCGGTCCACGTGGCTGAAAGCCCGCCTCAGCATCAACGTGCGATCAAGAAATGTAACCAAGTGCTCGTCGCACAATGGATCCTGCAAAAACTTGTCGACCCAATGGTTCCAACGCTCGAACGAATCGTCCGCCACAAACGCATCGAGCTCTTCACGCGTTGGAACCACACCCCGAAGATCAAGAGACAGACGACGAAGCAACGACCCGTCTGCCTCCTTGGCCGCCACCAATTGAGGAAGGCTGGGCCTAAGGAGTTCGTCGATCTGTTGGCTCAACGTCGGCCTTGGAGACGCGTTGGACGTCGGATCATCGGCCACGACTTCCGCAGTGGCCAAGGCCGCCAGCAGGAACAGGAAGCTTGACGCCGTAACATGACGGTTTCGTGAAAACGCCGCTTCGCATCCATGTGCGGTACGCATGATCGGCTCGTGGCGGGAAGGGAGGGGATCCCTCAACGTTAGGCGGGGGACTCAGCGGCTATCCGCGAGCCGACGGCATTATCTTCTGCCCAGACCGCAAAATCAACCTACCCAGCCAGGCTCCCAAAGGATCCCACTCTTCCTGGGGAGCCCCGTGACTTGGCCACGCAAAGAAAGCGGTTTCCACCAATCATTTCGTGAGGCGCTTAGCAAGGCGGGCCAAAGTCGCCGTCAATTTGTGGGATCCGACAGGATGAACAGGTCGAAAGAGGGGGTCCCTTTTCCTTGCAAATACAAGCACGACGCGCAAGGGAGTGTGTCCCGTGCGCGCATCAGACACACTCCCTTGCGCGTCGTGCTTGTATGCTTCGATCGAAATTCCGCTACGGCGTTGGCCGGAACGCGGGCGACCCGAAGGTCGCCACCGACAACATCGCGATGAGCAGGAACGGGAGTCTCATGACGTGTGGAACCGGATCTTGGCGTTACCTGATTACGACTTCGGTTGAATGGTAATTTGGTAACGGACAGGGGTGACAGCTGCCTTGGCTTTGGCGTAGGCCTCGTCATCGACTTCGGTCATCTCTTTGCGTAGCGTTACAAGGGCCTGCTTGAGTTCCTTGTTGTCTGCAAGTTCTCCCTGGACCTGGCGGATGTTCGTGATGAATCCTTTGATCATCGACGTCTCGAATGCCTGCTTCTTGCCCACTTCATTAAGAACGCGATTGAAGGGCTCGACAAAGGGGTTGTCGAGAAACTCCGCCGCCAGATTGATACCGTCACTCAGTTGCTGCTTGCTGAATGTTTTGGTGGTGGGGCCAAAGGTGACATCAGCGTTCGGCGTGTTCAGGTTGGTCACCTTCAGAGTGAATCGATTCAGCTCATTGTTAAAGGGAACATAAGGCAAAATGCTTGAGGTCCCATCGGGGCTTTTGGCATCACCCGAAAAACAGAACGGGTATCGGCTACTCTCCATTTCCAGCGTGTGGCCCTCACGTTGAACGATTCGATGCCCGGCAGAAGCCTCCGCGTGATTGGAGGAGATATCGACCACGATGGTTCCGATGTCACCGTCCAGGCCGAGTGCCTTCAAGAACGCATAGGCCATGACGAGTTGGCCATTCGGTCCCGGGTGCACACCGTCGTTACCCGCGACGGGATAGGTCTCGCCGAGTTCGGCTTTTGCGGCAGTCATGGCATGTTTCATGGCACCAAACACATCCGCATAGGGAAGCTGATTTTCCTCAGCCAAATGTTGGGCAATCTTCGCAAGATGTTCCAAATTGTCGTTATAGACTTGATCGAAATCGGGATCGTCGCGTCTCCATGTGGAGCTGTCGACAACGCCAGGCGAGCCAACAACGACCGTGGTGTTAGCCTGCCTCATGCGTTCGAGGATCTGCCGCATTGCCTCCTCATAAGTCTTGCCGATTTGGTCTTCGTAGGCGCGGTATGAGCCGTCGTTCATCCCGTAGCAGGTAGTGACCACGTCTGGGCTCCACGGAACGAGATCGTTCTCCATTCGTGCGGCAAATCCGGTCGCTCGTTCCCCACCCCAGCCGAACTGAAAACATTGGATCTGCAATTCAGGATGGCATGCGAGCAAGTAGGTCTCGATGTATTTGCTGTAGAGCTTCTGCTCCGTAATGGAATCGCCGATGATCGCTAAGCGATCCCCCTCTTCCAAAACCGGCGCTTCCGCAAATACATGACTCGACAGTGCGATCACGAGAACTGCCAGGAATGAATGGAAACGCATGTTGGAACTCCCTATGGTGAAGCGGATCATGCAGGCGAAATTGCCCACACACACTCCGAAACCTCGCTAGTCAAACAACCAGAAACAGAACAAACCAAGGCCTGCCCAATAATCCGAGGGGGGCGTATTCGAGCGTGACGGGCGATCAGTCGGCGAGCGGCATGACCTCCACTTTGCGAATGCTGACCTTGCTACCGGGATCATGCTGTTGGAACGCGAAGTGTCCCTCCCCGAACGTCAACGCGAAATCGAGGTACTCGTACAGTTCGTCGCCATCGATGGTGACTTTGATACGCGTCATCTTGCGGCCGCGCCAGACGTCATCGCGAACCTCGAGGTCATATGTGAACCAGGTATCTGGCTCCACCAGTCGCTTGTACACGTGGCACATGCCATAAATTGAACCCGTGCGAATCGGGTCGCTGTGGGTGCTATCGATTTGTGCTTCGTAACCATCGCTGAAGCCTGGCTTACGCGTCGTGCGAAAATAGAGACCCGAGTTACCACCGTCGTTGATCTTGACCTCGGCTCGGTAACGGAAATTCTTGTAAGGCCCCTTGGTGCAGACGAGCATTGAGGCCGGCCCCGACCCGTTCAACGCCCCATCCTTGACTTCCCAAACGCTTTCACTTTTTCCAACTTTCTCCCAGCCTTCCAGCGTCTTGCCATCGAAGAGTGGGATCCACTCCGCGTCTTGCGCGAAGACCTGGGCTCCCATCGATGTGATCAAACAGATGACGAGGCAACAGGTCAGCCGAGAAACGTAACGGTGCATGAACGTGATTCCAGTCGTTGGTGAATATGTAGCGCAAACCAATCGTGCACCGCAAGGCGCCTCGCGGTTCACTTCTGTACGATATTGTAGCAGATTTGCCCTATTGAAGCCGAGAACCACAGGACATTGACGAGCTTTCACCCTATCTAGTCCTGCCGAGTTATTTGGTGATCTATGTCTCTGTGAGCGCAAGGCGCGCACGATCGAAGTCGCGGAAAAGTCATGAAACGAATCCTTGTAACCGGTGCGTTTGGTCAGATTGGCTCCGAGTTGACGCGTGCACTGCGTGATGTTCACGGCGACGAAAACGTCATCGCAAGCGGCCGTCACCTGCCCAAGCCAGATACGCCCGCAGCGACCGCTGGACCGACAGAACGTGTGGACGTGACGGAGATGGAATCCGTCGTCGGCGTGATCCGTAAGTACGAAGTCGACACCATTTACCACCTGGCCGCCATCCTTTCGGCACGGGGTGAAGAGAATCCTGAGATGACCTGGCAAATCAACATGGGAGGACTCCGCAACATCTTGGACGCTGCCAAAGGGATCGACGACTGCCGGGTTTTTTGGCCAAGTTCGATCGCTGTGTTCGGACCGGATACCCCGGCCGATCAGACGCCACAAGACACCGTCATGCGACCGACCACCATGTACGGCATCACCAAGGTGGCGGGAGAATTGCTCGCCGATTACTACGTTCGCCGATATCATGTGGACGTGCGCGGCGTCCGGTATCCCGGCGTGATCTCCAGTGGCAGCCCGCCCGGGGGCGGCACGACCGACTATGCGGTGGAAATCTTTTATGAGGCGTTACGACACGGACGGTACACTGCGTTTGTCCGAGAAGACTGTGTCCTGCCCATGGTCTACATGCCGGATTGCATCCATGCCGCGATCAAGTTGATGGAGGTGGATGTCGCCAATCTCCATCATCACAACGGTTTCAATATCGCTGCGATGTCATTCTCTGCCGGTCAATTGGCTGGCGAAATCAAAAAGCACTTGCCGGATTTCGTCTGCGAGTACGAACCAGACCAGCGACAAGCAATTGCCGACTCATGGCCTCGCAGTCTCGACGATGCCTGCGCGCGCCGTGAATGGGGTTGGGCAGCCGCAGTACGATCTTGCACGAATGACAGCCGACATGTTCGACAAGCTGCGACGGCGCCAGCAAGCCGGAACACTTTAGAAACCGCACTCCGATTCCACTTGAAAGATGCCCTGCATGTCAACTCTCGATAAACGGCTCAGCGAGACTTTACGAGGCCTCCACGCCGCTCGAACCTACAAGCTGCTGCGCAACATCACGGCGCCAATGGACACAACGACCGTCATCGAAGGCGTTGGTGAAGTCCTCGTGTTCTGTTCGAACAACTATCTCGGGCTGGCCAATCATCCAGAGGTGGTCGAGGCCGGTATCGCGGGATTCAGAAAGTATGGCGCCGGAACGGCCAGCGTCCGCTTCATCTGTGGAACGTTCGAGTGCCATCGCGCCCTGGAAGAAAAGGTCGCAGAATTTCTTGGCACCGAAGCCGCGCTCAGCTATTCGAGTTGCTGGAATGCCAACGAAGGTTTGATGCCCTCGATTATTCAAGCGGGCGATGCGATTGTCTCCGACGAGACGAACCACGCCAGCATCATCGATGCCTGCCGACTTTCCAAGGCAACACGAAAGGTTTACCGCCACAGCGACATGCAATCACTGGCGAATGTGTTGACCGAAGTGAGCGACGCCCCGGTCAAACTTGTGGTTACCGACGGTGTCTTTAGCATGGAAGGCGATATCGCAAACCTGGTGGGCATTCGAAAAGCTTTGTGACGCACACGCGGCGACACTCATCGTCGATGATTCGCATGGGACGGGTGTTCTCGGTGATACCGGACGCGGAACCCACGAACACTTGGGCCTCGTCTGCGGCAGCCCCAAGGGCGTCGATGTGATCACCAGCACCTTTGGGAAAGCACTCGGCGGCGGAAACGGCGGCTTCGTGGCGGGATCGCGTGACCTGATCGAGTTTCTGGTCCAACGTAGCCGACCGCATTTGTTCTCCAACGCACTGGCACCTCCCACGGCCTGCTGTGCGCTCAAGGCACTGCAGATTCTCGAGCGTGAACCCGAGCGAGTGAAAACGCTCCACAAGAACGTCGCGACGATGCGTGAAGGTCTCCGTGGGCTCGGTTACAACGTCATGGATTCTCCCACCGGGATCATTCCGATCATGATCGGAGACACGGCCGAAGCCATTCGTATGTCGAACCGGTTATTGGAGCTCGGGATCTTTGTCGTTGGATTCGGATTTCCTGTCGTCCCAGAGGGACATGCCCGACTGCGCGTTCAGATGTCGGCCGCGCATACCGAGTCGCAGATACAGCGCAGCCTGGAGGCCTTCGGCAAGCTTCGATCCGGCGGTTAGGAACCTGGAATTCTCTGCCCGTCGTTTTCATCAGCCGCTGTGCGTTTGCACAATGGCTGAAGTCCCGTGCGCATGCGCGGATGAGCACATCCTGACACCCTCCGCTCGATGTGCGAACTGGATCATTCGTGGGATCGGTACACTGACTCGATGCAGTCGAACCGGTGGCATAGCATTTGCGGACTTTGCGTCTCATGATTCGCATACGCTTCCATGGTCGAGGTGGGTATGGCACACAAACCGCCAGCCGTATTGTCGGCACGGTGGCTTTTCTAGACGGGTATCAGACGCAAGATTCTCTCCTGTTGAGATTCGTTCGGGCGAAGGTCACTTGGAAGGGGGCAGCGCGGAAGTTCGTTATAACGCCCAGGATCACCCGGTCCGAGCGGTTGAGCAACCATTGCCAAACGGTAACTCGAGGACACGGTGTGCATCCGTTGGTTCGTCGCAGTGTACCGAACGCCATCGGCTAGGGCACGTCAAACACCTCCAAAAGGCCATCGGTAGCTCGTTCCTTCGCCCATGAAAATCCTGCAAAGCAATCGGACGCAAGAGTCAGAAGCAAGACCGCCACGAACATCACGAACGAACACGAAGGGATCCATGCCTATCTCGCAAACATTCGTGCCCACTGGTGCGATTCGTGGCAGCCTCGCTCGACAGACGCTCATCGACCGGGCAAGAGTAAGACGCCTCGAGGTAGTTTCGCCGAGAAGAACATCCATCAAGGCGACCCAAACAACAAAAGCGTGCTTCCTGGAATCAGGAGATAGCGACGAACAATGCCTTCAGAGTGATCGACGAAAAGATTGCTCACAACTCGCGTGCCGTGCTCACGAGCTGCCGCAACGTGAAACTTCAGCCACGGCAAGCCGCGGTGGAACTGGCACGCCAGCGCGTGAAGGCTGCCATGGAGTTCCGCGCCGACACCTGAGTGGGCATCGTGATGAAATCAAGCGTATGGAGCTGAGAAGTTTGCATTGAAACATGAACCAACTGCATCAAGAAAATCGAAACGCTCATCAACTGGCTCCCGCCGATCTCCGTTGGCGCTGCGATCCATCGCAGTTTACGTTCGAGACGACTGGGGATCTTGCAAGCCTCGATGGTCTCTTGGGCCAGGCGCGAGCCGAAAGCGCGATTGAATTTGGACTGGGGATGCGTCGCGAGGGATACAACCTGTACGTGCTCGGGCCGCCTGGAAGCGGAAAACGTACCGTGATGCGCAAGTACTTGGAGAAGCGTGCGATGGTTGAGCCGCGTCCTTCCGACTGGTGCTACGTCAACAATTTCCAAGACGAAGACCGGCCCAACGCAATCGAAATTCCGGCGGGGACAGGGCGCGAGTTCGAACAAGACATGGCTCAACTCGTGGATGATGTGCAATCAGCCATTCCGGCGGCCCTTGAAAGTGAGGAGCATCGACGCAAGATCGAGCAAGCCGAGCAGCAATTCCAAGACGAGCACGGTAAGTCGCTGGATGCCTTGGCGAAAGAGGCTCACGAACACGGCTTGGAGATGATCCGCACACCCTCCGGAATCGCACTTGCTCCCATGCGGGATGGACAAGTCATTTCCCCGGAAGACTTCGAAAAACTATCTGAAGAGGAAAAGAAACGAATCGAGCAATCGGTCGAGACATTGCAGCCACAGTTGCAGGCGATCATTCAAAAATTTCCTCAGATTCGCAAGTTGGCCCGGGAAAAGATGAGAGAGCTGAGTCGTGAGGCGACTCGCTTCGCGATTGAACACCTGATTTTCCGGCTGAAACAGAAATTCTCCGAACTGCCAGAAGTCGTGTCCTATTTGAACGATGTCGAAGAGGACGTGATTGAGAATTCGGACCAGTTCCGGCCACCACCCGAAGGCATTCCGGCAATGTTGATGGCCGAATCGCGAGGCCCGTCGTTCGACCAGTATCTTGTCAATCTGATTGTGGACAACAGCAAGACCAATGGGGCCCCGGTCGTTTATGAAGACTATCCCTATTTTCACAATCTGATCGGCCGCGTTGAGCACGAAACGCATATGGGTTCACTCGTCACCCATTTTTCGCTGATCAAAGCGGGCGCCCTTCACAAGGCCAACGGCGGCTATCTCGTTGTTCAGGCTCGCGACGTGCTCATGCAGCCCTTCTCGTGGGAGGCAATGAAACGAGCAATGCGGTCTCGCGAGATTCAAATCGAGTCGCTCGGCACAGCCATGAGCCTGATCAGCACCGTGTCTTTGCAACCCGAGCCGATACCCTTGAATGTCAAAGTGGTCCTGCTTGGGGATCGGCTCTTGTATTACCTGTTGCAACAGCACGATCCAGACTTTGACGAGCTCTTCAAGGTCGCCGTCGACTTCAACGACGAGACCGACTGCAGCCAAGAGAATTGCCAGTTGTATGCCAGGCTCTTGGCCTCGCTGGCGGAAGCCGACCAAACTCGTCCGCTTGAGCGATCCGCTGTCGCCCTGATGATTGAACAGGCAGCCCGTTTCGTTGCTGACCAAGAGAAGCTCTCAACGCACATGGGCAGCATCACCGATCTGATTCGCGAATCGGATCATTGGGCGGCAACACAGACATGCGGATGTGATCACGGGGGAACACGTTCGCAAAGCGATCGATCAACAAATTTATCGTTCTGATCGGATCCGCCAACGCGTTCATGAAGAAATCCGCCGTGGCACATTGCTGGTGGACACCGATGGCGAAAAGGTTGGCCAGGTCAACGGTTTGTCGGTGCTTTCGCTGGGCAAGTTCTCCTTTGGGCGACCTTCTCGAATCACAGCAACGACAGGGCTCGGGCGCGGAAAAGTCGTCGACATTGAACGTGAGGTGGAACTGGGCGGAGCGATCCATTCCAAAGGCGTGCTGATTCTGTCGTCACTGTTTACATCGCGTTACGCCACGGACTACCCACTTTCGCTGTCGGCAAGTCTGGTGTTTGAACAATCCTATGGGATGGTCGATGGCGATAGTGCGTCGGTGGCCGAACTCTGCGCGTTACTGTCGTCGCTTGCCAACGTGCCGATCAAGCAGAGCCTGGCGGTCACAGGATCGCTCAATCAACACGGGCATGCTCAGCCGATCGGCGGCGTGAACGAAAAGATCGAGGGATTCTTTGACGTCTGCAATGCAATCGGCCTGACTGGAAATCAAGGCGTGTTGATTCCCGCTTCGAATGCCAAGAACCTGATGCTCCGCCCCGACGTGATCGACGCGGTCGCGAAAGGGCGCTTCTCGGTTTCCACGTACGAAAATGTCGATGAGGCTATTTCGTTGCTGACCGGTGTGGAGGCTGGAGAACGAGGTTTGGACGGCATCTATCCAGCAGGATCGATCAATGCTCGGGTTGACCGTCGTTTGCGTGAGTTGGCGGAAGTGCATCGTGCCTTTGGTGAACGCAATGAGCGAGGCGAGAAATGACGGAACCGACGGCATCAGTGGGAACCAAGCGAATTCTGGTCGCCCTTGACACCTCCGCGCGAGGCCAGGCTGCCCTGCAAGCCGCTGTTCAATTGGCAACCAGTATCAGCGCGGAGCTACAAGGCTTGTTCGTTGAAGACGAGGATCTCGTACGCTTAGCCAGCTTGCCATTCGTCCGTGAAGTGGATGTCACGTCGGCACTGTCCCGTCCCCTACAGGTCGCCGAAATGGAACGCGAGCTGCGAGCGGTGGCTGAACAGACCCAGCAAGCCTTTGCCAGCGCCCTGGGGCAATTGAATCTTGCCTGGACCTTTCGCATCGTTCGCGGAACCTTGACTCACGCGTCTCTGGCCGCCGCGGGAGACGCGGACATGTTGGTGATCGGACAACGTGGGCGCTCGCCGAAGACGATGACAAAAGGCAATCTGTTTCCGCGTTCAGGCCGCGAGAATCGAATGGTCGCGATTTTTGACGGCTCGCCCTCGGCCTTTCGTGCCATCGAATTGGGCAACACACTTGCTCAGCTGAATGACGTGCCCCTGACAGTGCTGGTGTTGGCCGACGACGGCGACGAGCGGGCCCGGCAATGCATGGCCTGGCTGAGGCAACAGGGAATCCGCGCCGAGGTCGATCAATCGCTGAGCCATACGGAGAACAGGATCATCGACTACGTGAGTAAATACCCGCCAGCCATGCTATTGATCAACCGTGACTCCCACTCTCTCAACGAGTCGAAGCTCTGCGACATCGTCAACCAGTTCGACGGTCCGCTGATCCTGTGTTAGTGGATCTGGAATACGAGATGGTACATTCCCATGCGAGCGACGCCGAAGACGCAGCGGTGCACCCGTACCCAATCGAACAACTGACGGGCGCCAAGAAAGCCGTTTGCGAGGTAGGTGGTTACTGATCGTTGTTAGCCGCGACGCGTCGAATCAGGCTTTCCCATTGCGTGCCGGTGATCTGGTCCCCCTGGTAGCCAATGATGACTTGTCCAGCGAAGTCGAGCGTCGGCAGACCGGGCACTTGTCCGCGAGATCGACAGAGTTCCTCGTAGCGATTGCGTGCGGCGGTGTCATAGGTGATTTCATAGATGCGAAACCGAAGTGCGGGCCAACGAGGCTGTAGCGTATTGCTGATGAACGCCTTGGCCGACTGGCAACGAGGGCAGCTCGAGCGTGTGTAGACGTCGACCGTGAACAGGTCCTCGATGTCGGCTCCGTTCTGCTGCTCGTTTGTGAAGCCGTAATGCATCTGGCCACAGCAGTAAAAAGCTGGAACGACGGGCTTCTCGCGGCCCGACTGTTTGGCGAGTTTCCAAAGGCGCGACAACTGATCGCGATCAGCCAGCACGTCATGAAAAACGACCTCAAGGCCGCGCGTCCGCGCGCCAACTCTTCCGCATATTTCCTTGCCGACTCCGAAAGCTCGGAATCACCCCGACCGAAGACTTCCATCCGGATGGCTTGCGGTTGCAGGCTGCTCGAGGTCGGGGTCGAGTTCGGGGTCGGGGCCTCTGCCCAGACTTGACAAGGCGAGAACGCTCCCAAGAGCAGCAACCCCATCAACAGCGAACATGTCTTGGTGACAACGGTGTTCATGGTATACCCACAGATGTCGAAACGCGTAGTTGATCACACCATCCCATCCTACTTACTCCTAGCAAACCGAGTGCCACCACGATAAGTGCCGTTCTAGCTGGACCGCGTCCGATTTGATCTTTCGCTTCGTCAACCACGGCGAAAATTTTGGATGGAACGTTGTACCGTAGCCGAGTCTCTCCGAGGCTCGGACGAAACGCAGCAACGCTGCTGGTGTCCGCCTTGGAAAGGCCGGACCACGATAGGACCGCCAATCAACTCACAGCCTCTCCGAGGCTCGGAGAGGCCGTCATGCAACAAAGTGGCGCTGTCCAGGAGTGCATCGTCAGCATTTCGTTTCAGGGTTGCGGGCGAAAAGGGGTCAGCACCAAAAATGCGAAACACCCGTCGGGCCGTTCCGGTTTTTGGTGACTGACCCCTTTTTGCCATGGCTGGCAGTTGCGAGAGTTGTGCAAGCGATCGCCGCAGGCGTGCTAATGAGCGCGCTTTTGCCCAGCGAGAAACGTTACCCGGCACTTGTGTCGCCGCACTTGTGTCGCTCGGCACGTCTCTTGCGGATAATCTTCCAGGCAATGGATGCCACGGAAAAAGTCAGTGCGGAGGTGAGAACAAATGGTTACCGTCGCAGCGAGCCAGTCGGAGCGTGCGGTCGATCCGGGTCATTCGACTGCTGCGGCAGCGGGTCAACCACTGTCGGAAAATCATTCAATTGCGGACATGCTCGAGGAGATCGCGACGTTACTCGCTCATCAAGGGGCGAGTGAATTCCGGGTGAGGGCATACCATGCGGCCAGCGAAATGCTCCGCAAGATGTCGGTGTCTGTACGTGATGTGTTGGACCGAGAAGGTCTAGACGGACTACTCTCGCTCCCAACGATTGGGCAATCGATCGCGCATGTGATGGAGCAGTACCTGCACGGCGGTCGGATTGCGCTTTTGGATCGACTGCGGGGTGACGAGACTGCCGAGCGGCTGTTCGAGTCGCTGCCGGGTGTTGGTGCTGAATTGGCACATCGTATTCATGATGAGTTGGAAATTGAAACGTTGCCCGAGTTGATGGCGGCGGTCGAAGATGGTCGTCTGCAAAGCGTGCCAGGATTCGGGCGAAAGCGGCTTCATGCGATTCGCGAGTCTCTGATGGTCCGGCTGCGGCATCCTGAGGGTGGTTTGCCCGACTTGGTGGAGCGAGGGGAGCCGACTTCGTTTGTGCCGGTATCGGAGTTGCTCGATATCGACGGCGAGTATCGGCGACTGGCGAAGCAAGGAAAGTTGACCAAGATTGCACCTCGCCGCTTCAACCCGGACTCCGTCGCGTGGCTACCGATCTTGCACACACACCGAGGGGATCGGCATTACACGGCGCTCTACTCGAACACGGCTCGGGCCCATCAATTGAACACGACGAAAGACTGGGTGGTGATTTACCGCGACGACCCCGATTCTCACGGGCGATGGACGGTGATCACTTCGCAATTCGGCAAGCTGCGCGGCTGGCGAATTGTTCGTGGGCGCGAAGATGAGTGCGCCGACTACTACATTCACAACCAACCACACGAGGAACCGCGACGATGAACTCCCTCTTTCAGCACATTCTGGTACCGGTCGATTTCACGGAAAAGAATTTAGCAGCGATCGACGTTGCCCGTCAGCTTGCCCGACCGAACGGCGCGAAGCTTACGCTGTTACATGTGATCGAGTTCATCGATTTTCCAGAAGACGATGAAATCACTGGTTTTTATGAGAAACTGCGAACCCGGTCCGACCAAGAGATGGACAAGCTACTGGCGCTCTTTTCCGGGGAGGAGTTCGATGTCGGTGTCGACACGATTATCAACCATCGCAGCAAAGGGATCGCCTTGTACGCGGCGGAGAACGACGTGGATCTGATCGTGATGAGTTCTCATCCGTTCGACCCCAACCAACCCTCCGAGGGTCTGGGAACGATCAGCTACCAGGTCTCGGCGTTGTGCCGCTGCTCCATCATGCTGGTCAAGCAGGCGGTGCCAGGGGACACGCGTTAGTAGCGAGCTGGGTTTGTTGCGTCGGTCTGTCTCTCCGAAACTGCCGGACTGACTGAGACCGGAGGAAACGGTATCTGTTTGCGAGTCTCGAAGAGGCCGTCAAGATATTGGCGACCCTACAATAGGACCGCCTTCGAAGGTGAATACGCTTCGCTTTGCTACGTTTTTTGCGAGTCTCAGAGAGACTCGCCTACAGTAGTTGTCCGCGGCCGAGCTCCTAACCAGCTGTCATCATCGTCGTCGGCTTTTCCGAAGACCTGGTCGATCAACGCGACATCGTCGTCGGAAAGCAAATGCCGAACCCCCGGCGAAAGTGTCTCCGCCATCAAGCCCTCGTCCTCGTGTTCGTGTCCGAGAAGGTGGCCTAGTTCGTGCATCACAACGGACAGAAGGTCCATGTGGTTTTGCTCGCCTTGGCTGCCGGGCAATGCAAATTCGAGATCGTCACTTGGCGTCGGGTCGATGAACCAGCCCCAACCGGCGGCGTTGTTGTCAAGCCAGATCGTATTGCCGGAGGCGAGTCCAAGTTTGGTGCCGGCGAGGTTGGTGACTTGCACATTCAAGCCAGCGAGGATCGAAGCATCCGCACCGGCTGACTGCCAGCGGGAAATGGCCTCGCTCAGGATCGGGGACAACTGGGATTGCGTCAGCGCTGGCGCTTCACCGTTTGGCCCTTCTGCGATCGCGGACAAGGGCGACGGCGTGTCACCGCCAACGTCGAAAAATGCATTTGCTCAATGAAGACGGTCTCCAGTGACGTCTCACCCGGATCGCGGTTGGTGTCGATTACTCGCACGTGAATGATCCCGGACAGATTCGAAATCTTAAACGATTGCGAAATCGTCCCTCCGGGACCGAGAGTCGTGAGTGCAGATGGATACGTGGCGCCCCCGTCGGTCGAATACGCGAAGGCAAACCCGTCCGCGGTCGCGTCGGTCGAGGCGTTCAGGTAGAAGCTGTTGGCACCCGTCACATCGAACGTCCACGTGTGTTCCAGATAGGAATAGCGGCTGGATGGCTTGCCGCCTGTTCGAAGCTCGGTAATGCCCTGCGAGTCCCCTGCGTTGTGTGTCAGCGTGAAATCGCCGCTGACGGTTCCCGCACCGGAAACCTCCGCGATCGCTACGAACTGTTGCAGATCATCGTCCACGATCGTCACCGTGGCGGAGCGACTGCTGCCGAGGCGGTACGGTGATTGTTCCGAGAGAGTCAGCACCACCGTCTCGGGGCCTTCCCCTTGAAAATCGTCAAGCGGATTGACGACCAGGTCGACAAACGTCTCGTTGGCCGGAATCGTTACCGTTTCTGCCAGGCGGACGTAGTCCGTTCCATTGTCCGCCGTTCCGCTGATCAGGAAGCTCACCAGCAACGGAGTTGATGACACTTCGGAGCGTTCGAGCCGGAAGGTCCCCAAATCCAGAGGGTTTTCGTTGGCCACCTCATCCAGTGCCGTGACCGTGACGGCTGGCCGCAAGTCTTCTTGCAGCTTTTCAAAGTACATGTGATCGATGATCACCGAGTCCAGGATCGGTGTCGATTTACCGCTGGCTGCTGAACGATCCGTGTCGACGACGCGGACCAGCACGTCGCCCGACAAGGAAAGGCCGTTGACGGTCAGGTCTTGATAGGCGGCGGTCTGATCGATCGTTCCCAACACGTTCCAGCTCGATCCGTTGTTGGTCGAATACTCGAAACGAAAATTGTCATCCGCACCGGTCGAATGGTAAGCATCGACGTGGAAGGTCGACGCACCGGACAAACCCGGGAAGGACCATTGATACTCCAGCGCACTTCCGAGCTTGGGCTTTCTTCCCCCCGTGACGGGAACCTCGCTCTCCACCAAGACTTGCTCTGCCGCGTCCTCCACAAAGGCCGCATACGTGGCGACGATTCCCCCGTCGATGCGGCTCACGGTCATCGATCCACCGGTGTAATTCTGATCGGCATACACCCGTTCCTGGACGGCAACGTCATTGTCCTGGTTGGTGACAGTGACATCGGCGGCGTCCAGGCCACTGTAGTCTGGGTCAAGGCTGATCGCGGCTTCGGTGATGACCGCGTAAACAACGTTGCCGTCGAGCGATCCTGCGAGCAGATCATCGACGGGAGTCACTGTCACGGTGATCGGACCGGTTTCGCCCGGAAGAAAAACGACTTCGGTCACATCGACGGAGCCTTCGGTGAGATCGGACGAACGGATGGGAATGCGGACTTCGTCAGTCGGCATGCGATCTAAAGAAATCTGGAACGTTTGAGCGGAACCACCTTCCTTCGTGGCAAGAGACGTGGGGGTCACGGTAATGCCTGCCGGCGAGTCGACCGTCGTTGCTGCACTGGTGAGTGGTCCTTCGCTGGTTCCTTGAGCATCGGTGTAACGAACCTGAACACGAATCTGGGCGCCGGCATCGGCATCGCCAAGCAAGTAGGTGCTGGCGGTCTCCCCGACAACGGCGACTCCGTTCCGTAGCCACTGGTGGTTGAACGGACCCAAGCCGTCCGCGTCACGGATGCCACTGGTATCAGCGGTCAGAAGCTGTCCCTTTTGAGCAGTCCCCGTAATCGTAGGCACACCGACGGGCACGTCATTGACTGCATTGACCGTGATCGTGAACGTCTGCGGAACGCTTGTGTCGACACCACCACCCACCGTACCGCCATTGTCATGAAGCTGCACCGTGACCAGTGCGACCCCGAAGGCGTCGGCCGCCGGTGTGTAGGTCAGCGTTCCAGTGGGCGAGATGGCGGGTGGACTCGCGAATAGTGCCGGATCATCGATGCTGACGATGAAGTTAACGGCTTGTCCCGACTCGTTGGCTGGGCCAGGGCTAATGTTCGTCGCCCAAGCTGTCACCGTCTGGGCCCCCGCGTCTTCGGCAACGCTCTGATTCGCGCCGAGTGTAAAGCTTGGCGCCACGTTGAGCGCGACTCCGTCGGCGCGTTGATTGCCAAAATCGATACCTTGGCTGTGCTCGCCATCTTCGCAGTCTTCAAACTCGTAGCCGTCTCCCGAGATCGGTGTTCCCAGAACAACGGGTATCGAGCCGAGTACTACATCAGTCCCTTCGCGAATGAACTGCAAGTCAAAACGATGCGGCCGCCCATCACCCGTGAACGTGACATCGAACGTCGCAGTATCCCCCGCACCTAATCCGTTGATCACACCAGGCGTGAAACCAAGGTGGACTCGCGGATCGGAGGCTCGTAGCGTCACGTTGACCTGCACGGCCGTCACGGCGCCTTCGATTGCGGCCACGATGCCATCAGCAATGTTCTTCACCAACGGATCCCCACCGGAGCCGATCATGAAGTACAGCGGGTCACCTTGGTCGATTGGATCGCCCGTGATCCCGCTGGCAATCGGCGTCGTCGCGCGGTTGATCGCGCCCGTCAGCTTCGCAAGCGATTCGAGTCCGATTCGTGGATCGATCGTCGCCTCGGGATTCGTCCCCAAACCGATCACCAGGGCGCCCAGTGCATTGAGACCCGTGACCGTTTCCTGAATCCCCGCACCGCTGTCAAACGGCGTCGTCCCACGGCCGTCGTAAGTGACATCCAAGACGGGAACCTTCAACCCATCAATCCCGCTGATCTCGGTTTCACCCTTGGGTTGATAGGCAAAGCCCGTGTCGGTCGCTGTGATGATGATTGGTAACGCGCCGGAGCGGAAACCGGCTCCACCGATCGATCCCGAAGCGGGCAGCACGCCATTGGCAGGATCGGGGGTGAAGGACGCAAATGGCGGGACGTCACCACTTCCGCCCGGATCGACCTGAGTGGACAACAGGCCGGCGGGTCCGCTGTCCAGCAAGGAACCGTTATTGTCACCGTCGAAGCCGGTGCCGGTCACCATTTGATAGAGGGCTTCAATGACCGTCTCGGGTGTGTCGCCGCCATAGCCGGGCGCCACGTGATCGAGAGCCGCCTGAATCGAAGCGAGCACTTCGGCGTCGCTGTATCCTCCCGAACTCGAGGCGATCACCGGCTGGTTCAAGATGAACGGGCGGCCATTCGAATACTCCGCCGCGAAGTTGCCGTATTCTTCGAGCCGCCCCACACCGAAGCCCAGGTTGATGCCGGGAAGTCGCGTCTCGAGCTGGGCAATGATTTCCGGGAACGCCGCGCGAACGATCGGGCTGTTGAACGTGAAGCTGCCCGTATCGTCAAACAACAAGAAGACGTCGACCATGTTGGTCAGCGCACCGGTTGTCGGCAGCGTCAGACTAACCGTTTGCGTGCGTGATTCGCCTTCCGTCAAGGAAAGCTCAATCAGATTTGGTGTCACATCACCGACTGCCGGATTGCTCACGCCCGCGGGCCAAAGGATTCCATCCAACGTTTGTGGGAAAGTTTGAACAAAGCCATCGGGGACCACTTCACGAACCACGTACGCTCCTGCCTCCAGGCCGACGAACTCGTACGATCCATCGGCTAACGTGAGCGTCGTCGGCTCACCCACATCCAACACATTGTTGCGATTCAGATCGAGAAAGATCGTCACGCCTTCGAGACCCGGCTCGCCGGCATCTCGCACATGGTTCCCATTGACGTCCTCGTACTGGAAACCGTGTATCTCACTAGGCCGATACTCGTCCCCCAGTTCGAGATCGCTGATGTCATCCGATGGTCCGACGACGATCGTGTGTTCCACTTCGGAGCCTGGCGAGTCAAGTTCAGGCGGCACAATTTGACGCACGACGTACGTACCGCCGGCTAGTTTTTCGAAGCGATACGAACCTGCTTCGTCAACATCGGGCGTGTAGAAGTGATCGACGCTCGTGACGACGGCAGGATCACCGGGCGTTAGCGAGCCGCTATGGTCCACGTCGAGATAGACCGTGATACCTGGCAGGCCCTCTTCGCCTGGATCACGCACACCATCCTGATCGCGATCGACAAAGATCACGCCGCCAATGGCCGCGTCGGACCGTAACTGGTTGCCGAAGTTAACATTGCTGACCGGCACGCCCGCGTTGACAAGCACGTTCCGATAGCCGGCCGCCGGTGATGTTGGCTTGTAGTCAATGTGCTGCACTTCAGCGATACGAATGTTACCGGCTTCCAGTCCGGCCAGTGCGTAATCGCCGGTGCCGGTCGTCGTTCCAAAAGGCTCACCAGCGTCAAGCATGCTGTTGAGGTTCAAGTCGGCATACACCGTCCAACCACTCAAGCCCGATTCCCCACCATCCTGAACCCCATTTCCGTTGGCATCGTCGAACACAAGACCGCTCACCGATGTCGTCTTCTCAGGGTCGGGCCAGTTTGAAAAATCGATTGCGGGAGTGGTTTGCCCTTCGTAGACCGCGGCAGTGATATTGATGTCACGAGGTTCCCAACCCGCCGGCACGACTTCCGTCACTTCGTAGTCAAGCGGGCTAGTCCCTGCGCCACCCAAGATGCCGGTGAATGTGTAATCGCCATTGCCGTCGGTCAGGACGAACGGTTCGTCCGGATCGAGCGTGCCAAGTCCGTCCAAGTCCAGGAACAATGTCCATCCGGCGAGCCCCGTGTCCTCGGGATCTTGGACACCATTGTTGTTGATATCTCGCCAAACATTGCCCGTGATCACGCCGGTACCGCCACTTCCCTGGTTCAGGAAGTTCACCGTTTTGTCCTGTCCATCCACCAGCGTCACATCCAGATAGCCGGTGATCGGGTTCGTCGCATGCCAGCCCGACCTGACCACCTCCGCCACGCGGTAATCTCCGGCGGCAAGGCCGCGGAAGTCATACTTTCCATCCGCGCTGGTAAACGTCGAGGGCTCGCCCGCATCCAGGTTGCCGTTGCTGTCCAAATCGAGAAAGACCGTCCAGTTTGCCAGACCGACCTCGCCGTTGTTGTGAACGCCGTCGCCGTTGAGATCGTTGTAGACCGCCCCCGTGATATCGGCGGCCAGAAGTTGTCGGGACTCCAACGCCTCGAAACGAGTGACTCGGCGTCGACGAGAAGACTGCCCACGAGAAGACTTGCGGACGCGACTCAGTTTGCTGACACGACGGAATAGCATTTTCATGGATGGGCTCGAGAGGATGCAGCGGAGGCGAATCTTGGCAACCGAATCCAAGGCCTGGTCCGTTCGCCATAACCGATAGAGTTGAATTGGCTTCGTTGGGCCGCCGAGTTTCCCGGGGGGGCTGCCGTGAATCGAGAAAAGGAAATCGACCGCCAGCGGCTGAAACGATTGCTGAGGCGGTGAAAAGCAGCCATTGGCAAGCAACGCACCATGGCAACTGCGACATTCCGTCCTCATCAAAACCGCAGCACTCGCGTCGCGAGTCAGGTAATCCCCCGCACAAGGTTGGCAGGAACTGCTTGAGGGAGCGTCCCCCGGCACGAACGTGGCCCCCATCGCGACACGATCAAACGCCGAGCTTTACGGGATTTCGGACGAAATCGGTGTGGCCCTTCCAAATTCTCTGGCGGTTCGGTTGCCCCAATCCTGCTCTCCATGGTGACGCACCAAAACCGATCACCCCTAGAGAAATCCGACATGTCCAAAAGGCAGAATCGTCGCAAAAAGCTGCGACGCCATTCATTGCTCGAACAGATGGAAGCACGACTCCCGCTGGCCGGCGACGTCGGGCACAACTTTTTGATGCCCGGTGACGTCAACAATGACCAGGCCGTTAGTGCGGGGGACGCACTGGCCATCATCAACATGTTGGCCAATCAGAGGCACGATCACCGGGCCGCCCCCGAAGGCGAGGCGGTCGATGCGACCTTCGCGGCCATGTTCTATGACGTGAACGATGATGGTCAAACCTCAGCCTCCGATGCGCTGAGAGTCATTAATGAAATGGCGAGCGCACGGGAGTCTCACGAATCGGTTGAGTGGCTCGTGGGAGAAAGTGGTGCCCGCGCCAAGATCGAACTGGAATTCGAAGGTGCCGATCGAGCTCAACTCGAGGTCCGTCTCTCCGGCGCCCGGCAGATAAATCATTCGCCCTGGTCGTTGGTGGCGAAGTCTTAGGAGAGATTCACACGGACGAATTGGGACGCGGCGAGCTGGAACTGAAGTACGGCGGAACGCATCCGGAGATCCCCACCGTCCTTGCGACGGCGGACAGTTCGACGACGGTTTCGATCGGCAACCTTGTGTCAGGGACACTCGGAAGCCTTGACGATGGCAGCGAAGCGAGTGACGGTGGTACCGATGGGGTTTCAGATGGCAGTACCGACGGCAGTCCCGATGACGCGGTTTCCGACGGGGAGTCCGACGCCTCTTCCGACGCGGAAACCGATGCCTCGACCGACGTCAGTCCCGACAGCCCGAAATCTGCTTCCCTAAAGGATTCCGGCTCACAGACCGAGAGAATGCTGGCCTTCTCGTCGTCCGATGCCATCAGCGAGTCCAACGACGACTCCCTTGACTCGCTGGGCTCCGACGGAAGCTCTGACGGGAACACCGATGGAGGGGCCGACTCCCTTCCCGATTCTCAATCGGACGGAAGCACCGATGGGGGAGTCGATGGATCGTCCGACGGGAGTCCCGACGACTCACCTGACGGATCGTCCGACGGAAGCCACGATGCCTCCAGTGACGGTGATGCCGACGGGAGATCGACTTGATCGTGCAACGTCACCCTATGACCCAAGCGACTACCAGTCCACGATTGGCCGAACATCCCCCAATGATGTGGGGCGAAGTGATGCGGGGCAAAGCGACCCCCGCCACCGAGATGCCTTGCGCAGCGACTCGGGCGACGGAGGGACGCGTCGTCTACTTGATGCGAGGGCTCCCAAGTTGCGGCAAGAGTCGTCGTGCCCGCGAGCTTGCCGGTGCGACGGGCGTGGTTTGCGAGACCGACGAGTTCTTCCATACCCATGTAGGAGAGCAGGCAGACAAGTACGATTACAAAGCGGATCGGCAACAAGAAGCAAGAGACTGGAATTTTCGTCGTTTCGCCGAGGCGGTCGATGCCGGCGCTACGCCGATTGCGGTCGATCGGGGCAACGGACTGAATCTCGAGACCCAGCGTTACGCACGCTATGCCGTCGATCGAGGTTACACGGTTTTGCTTGCAGAGCCCGACTCGCCTTGGTGGCAGGAAATTCGCGTTTTGCTGAAATACAAAGAGCACACGCAGCCCGTTTTGGATGATTGGGCAGATGTCTTGGCAAGCAAGAATCGATCGACACACCGGACTCCATCACGTACGATCCGCCATTGGATGAAGCATTGGAACTCCAGCGTCACGGTTGAGGCGATCCTGGCGTATAATGGGAGTCACTGATGGCATACAGATTCATGATCCCAATACACAGTTCGGATTCTCGGTAAGAGAGGAAGCATTTGCTTTTGGCGTGCATTCAATGAGAACCCGGCGACGCAGATCTTTGAATCGTCGAAGGCAGACGCGGAAACGCGAGCTGCACGTGGAGGTATTGTGCGATCGTGTCGTCTTGGATGGGTCTGGCCTTGGTGTTACCGATCCGTTGCCTTGGTTTGATCCCGGGGCATTGACTTACAGCTTTGCACCTGACGGGACAGATGTCGCTGGTTATCAGAGCCAGCTCTTTTCAGAATTCGATGCCCTTGGTGATTCCGCTTCCTGGCAAGCCCAGTTTGATGCAGCGTTCAATGCCTGGCTCGCGCCATTGAACGCAACGATTCGCAACGTGGAGGACTCGGGAAGTGTCTTCGGCATTGGAGGCCAAACACAGGGAGATGATCGCTTCGGGGATATTCGGATCGCGGCAATCCCACTTTCTCAGCATGTACTTGCCACGTCGATTCCGCATAGCGCGATGATCCAAGGGACATGGGCGGGCGATATCTTGATCAACGCCGATGCCGAGTGGCATGACTTGCAGGAAGTCTTTGCGGTCGCCTTGCACGAATTCGGTCACGTCCTGGGCCTACCCCATTCACAAGATCCCGCATCGCCGATGTTTATCCACGGCGTCCACGATGCAGTGGCGCCGACCAGCGGCGACATTCGGCTTCTGCAAAATCTCTATGCGGGAATCGATTTTGAAGATCATCATGACGGTTCACATGACCAGGATGTCGCTGAGGCAGAGCCAGCTGAGGCGGAGCCGGTGGCCGCTGATCCGGCAACTCCAAGCGATGACAGTGTTGGTGCCAACTCGGCCGCCAACTTTGATTTGAGTCAAGCGATCTCGCTTCTACCATCGATCGGTTCAACCATTCGCTATGCTGCCAAGGCGACCGTTTCCGATTCGGCAACGCCAATGGTGTATCGGCTCGATCCTACCGCCCAACAAGCGGAAGATCTGGAGAACCTTCATGTCACGTGGCGATCATCGGGCGTCGTGCCCATGGATGCTGACGTGACGATTATCGATGCCCAAGGACATGTCGTTGAATCACGAGTCTTGCATCACGGCCAGGGGAGCGTAATCGTCCAGGCATTGGGCGTTGACAGCGAAAGCATCAACTATGTGGTTGTGACGCCGCTCGGCCTCGTTGACTCGCAGTTGGTGGGCGAGTTCGAAATGATCGTCGATTACGGATCGGAGCTTCGACTGCCGCACGAGATTGGCGAGATCCAGCTTGACGCAGATCACCCGGTCCTCGAGCAGACGTTCTCCGTTTCCAGCTCGCGTCTGGTACACCTTCACGTTGAGACTCCACGCGAGCTGAATTCTGACGCGTTCGTCCAGGTGATGCTGTTGGATTCCAACGAGAACGTGCTCACTGAAATCTTGCTCGATGCCGGAACATCGCGGTCAGCCCCACTCACTTTCTTGAGTGCTGGCGATTATACGATTCGATACGTGGCGAACCAGAAAGCAAACGCACCTCTGCGCGAGATCCGTCTGACCGTCTTTATCGATGAGGCGTCGATCGACGTTGGTCCCGGCATCAGCAACCCAACCGGAACTCCCTACCTTCCTTGCGGCGCGTTGGATGCGATTCCCGGTTATTGCTACGTCTATGTGCCGATCATTCCAGGACGGCCAACGGCGCCTGAACCGCCAACGGTACCTGGGGCCCTGCCGAATCCTGTTGTCACGGTGCCGGAACCGCCTGTCACGACCACACCCAAGCCTGGGGCCTCCTCACCTGCGAAAACGAATCCGAAGACGCCAGCGGATCCTGGGCCAACTGATTCCGTAACGAGCGGAACACAGCCAAGTCCTTGGCAGAATCAACTCAATCGCTACGACGTCACTGGCAACGCGTCCATCACGGCGCATGATGCATTGGTTGTGATCAACATACTGGGTAGGCGCAGCGGAGAGATCGTGAAGGTCACGGATACACCGACAGACTTCTTCGCTGACGTCAACGGAGATTACGTTGTCAGCGCAGCAGATGCGTTGATGGTAATCAATTCGCTGGCGATGGCTCGCGCTGCGGAGACTGAGTTTGCCAGTCTGGTGGCACCTGGTGCATTGTCCCCAAGCAACCCGTCGAACAACACTCGGCGAGAACAAACGACGGACTCCGCAATCGTGCTGCTGTTCTAGAATCGACAGCGTCACTTCGCTCCCTGGGGGCAACGCCGTAGCCGAGCTTCCGACGCATACAAGCACGACGCGCAAGCGAGTGTATCGGAGTGCGCACGTGACACACTCGCTTGCGCGTCGTGCTTGTATGGCGCTTGCAAACGTTTGTCACTAGCATTTGTGCTTTTGATGTAGCCGATCGTTTTGCCCATCATCATTCTGACAATTACAAGATGATTGGCGACCCAATGCACTAGGGATTCAGCTCGAGTGTTCTTGCGCTTTCGATCAGGCGATGAAAATCGTCTTCATTCCTCACGGCGGCAAGATCGGAATCGCTGCGAGCCGTTTCACCAAGTGCGGCGTCGTTACGTAGAGCCCGTTTCAGCCACTGCAGTGACACGGCCTTCGCATCCTTGCTGGTGATGACGGATTCGTCGCTCCGTTTCGCGCTGACCAACGCGTAGATCCCCGCAATTTGCAGTTGTTCTCGCGGGCCAGGCTGAAGAGCACTCGCTGCCTCTGCGTCGGCGATCGCAGGATCGACTTGACCGATTCTCGCATGCATGATTCCCCGAGATGCCAACGCCGATGCATCATTTGGCCAGGCCGCGACCAGACGATCAAGCATCTCGATCGCGCGGGCAGGGTCGTCCAACCACTCTGCGTAGACATGTGAAGCGTTATTCAGTGCATGAAAGTCATCAGGGTCGATGCGCAGCGCCGCGAGAAAGTCCTCAAGTGCATCACTTGGTGAGTTGACTAATCGATTCACACCACGTGCAACCCAGTCATTGGCGTCTCGAGGCGGGATCGTCATCGCCCGCTCGCGATCGGCAATCGCTGCAGAATGATCTCCAAGTCGTTGGTGAATACTTGCCAGCATCAGCCACATCCTGGTGGTCGCCCGATCTGATTGGACGAGTTGATTCAAATGGTTGAGAGCAGACTCAAGATTGCCAAGACGCTCTTCGGCAACGGCAAGATTGAATCTCGCTGTCATCATCTCAGGAGCCATTGCAAGGCATGCAGAGAAATCATCTCGGGCAGCAGCGGCATTGCCGACCTGTAAGTGGCACAAACCGCGATTGAATAGGATCGCCAAGGAACTCGGGCGCATCGAATCGCAGACGTCGAGACCGGCGATCGCGGTTTGCCATCGGCCCATTCGCGCGTTGGCAACGGCCCAGTAGAACCAAAGTGATACGTTCGAAGGTTGACGCTGAAGTTGGTCCCGGGATAGTTCCAACAGCAACGCCGCATCCCCCGACTCCGCGGCGGCCATCGTCCGCAAATCAGGCTGGAGAGATTCAATAGCTTCGGGCGACGTTGGAGTCAGTTCTTGTCCCGCGTATTTCTCGGCGACACGCTTGCTCTGTTGATCTGTCAACGGAGACAGACCAGGGGCTAGCTGGCTGGAGATTCGGTTCCACTGGAGCGAGCGCTGGCGATGCAAGTCACGCACAGCTTCGTCGCCTGTTCGCTGCAAACCAACGTCCGCTTCCGCTTCGGCCATCAGATAGGCCAGTTGGGCAAGATCTCGGCGAACCGATTGCTGGGAAGCTTCATCGAGGTAATGGATGCCCGAATCCTCGGAAATTTGATCGTCGCGAAGCCAGGAAGCCATCACTTCCGATGATTGGTTCAGCCCATCCTGGAGGATTTCCGTCTCGCGTCCTGGCGTCGACAGTGCAGCGATGGCGCTGGGCGCGGCGGCGAGTAGTTGCTGGCGATTCGCGTCCGCGTTGAGCGAAGCGATTCGTTCGCCTCGGTGATGGATCAGGAATCCGCACAGCAGTAGCAGCATTGCGGCGATGGTGGCGACGGACGACGCGGAGGACAAACGGGGATGTCGGATCGACCATTTTGACAACCGTTCTCGCCAGGATTGATTGGGGGCGAATCGAAGGGGCCTGTGTTGGCGGTGTCGATTCAAGTCTTCGAGCAATTCAGACGCATCTTGATAACGATCGGCGCGCTCTGGAGCAAAGCACCGATTGATAATCGCTTCCAAACCAACCGAGACGCCCCGATTCAACGTTTGCAGTGGCAGCGGCTTTCGGCGACGGTCAGCGATCAAACTGGTCAACTCAAATGATTCGCCCCCCTCCGGCGATCGAAATGGCAATTGACCGGAGAGAAGCTCGTACAGAATCACGCCGACCGAAAACACATCATCGCTCGCATCGACCGCTTCTCCGGTTTCGAGTGAGGCAAGCTGTTGTGGAGACATATAAGGGAGCGTGCCACCGACGATTCGCGTCTTGGGCTCGTGGCTGTCGATCGCCAAGTTGAAGTCGAGCAGGATGGGGCTGCCCTCGTCGCTCACCAAGATATTCGCTGGCTTGAGGTCTCGGTGGACCACACCATGCTGATGAGCATGTGCAAGTCCCTCAACGGCACCCGTCACCAGCGTCAGCAAAGCTTCGACATAACCAAGCCGCGAAAGCTGCTTGAGTGCAATCGACTCATCGCCATGGTGGCTCTTGTGTTGGACGGGGCATGATTCGATTGAATCATGGTTGAGAACCGAGGACTCGCGAGAATCCATTGATGCAACAGGCTCATGTTCCGATTCGGATCCCGATGCCGTGACAGTCCGAAGGGTCGATCTTTTGCGTTCGAGGATCGTTGAGACGAGCTCCTGGGCGGGACCTTCCAGCGACGCCCATCGTTCGCCGCATGTTGACATGTCAGCCAGAGTGATCACGCCTAGGAACGGCATGCAGATGCACGATAATTCTGCATCACGATGCACGGAATAGACAGGGATGATCGCCGTGTGTTGCAGCCGAGCCAAGCGGTCCGATTCGTCCGTCGCCAGCGGCGTAATCTTGAGGACCACTTGTCGACCGGCGAGATCAGGCTGGCGAGCAAGAAAAACGCGAGAGAAAGCGCCTTCACCGAGCCGGTCGATCAGCAGATATCCGGCAAACGTATCCCCGACGCGAGGGTAGCGTGTGACCGGTACCGCCAGCTCGTTCTCCTCAAACTTCCGGGATATCCGCTCTCGCTCCAATTTCGATGGAGAGCCTGCTTGTAGCTTGGGCCAACGCGTTGCATCGACGGCATATCGCTCGGCCAGTTGCGATGCATCGATTGGCTCCCCCGACCAACGACGAAGCCGGTACTCCTCAAAGACAAGCTGCGCACGATAGCTGTCGTCTTTGAACACCTCTGGGAACGCGTTGATGTAACTCGAGGCTTCGGTTACCCGGCCGCTCTCGAAGGCATGCTCCAAGTCAATCCTCGAAATCTCCGTCACAACAGCCCCGTACGCTGGATCGTCCCCTGCAGGAAGATAGTCATGCAGATCGACTGGCCGCTCGCGCCGATCCAGTTCGAATCGCTCAATCAGCGACTCGATCTCGTGCGTGGCATCGATAGTGAGCGAATAACGATGCTGAATCACGTGATTTCCAATTGGGTGCGAAGCCGAGCTCGGAACGCTTGCAGGATGCGTTCGACACTTCGTCGAGAAACGGATACTTTCTCCGCGATCTCAGCGATTTCATATCCGTTGATTCGATAATGAACGACTTCCCGATGAAACTCGGGTAACGTGGTCAGCACATCTTCGATCGTCAGTTTCAAAACCTCCGATGCCTCGGCACGCTCTCCAACGTCGCGATCACCAATCGATTGGGTCTGGCTGACATCCCGTTTGAGCGCCCGATGATGCTCGGCGATCAATCGGACCTTATTGAGGGCGATGACCAGGAGCAGCTTCCACAGTTCTTCCCCCTCGGGAATCATGTAGTGGCCATCGGCTACTCGTCGAAAAAAAGTCCGAAACACCGACTGGACGATGTCCTCGGCGTCAAATCGAGTCGACAAATCATCGCCGGTACTTCGATCGGCCAAACACATCAACCGTTCTGCGTACCGAGTGTACAGGGCCGTAGCTGCATCGTCCTCGCCTGCTTGAAAGCGAACCAGCAGTGAGGCGTCACTAAATCGTATTTGACTTGAGGCGTGAGGTTCGTCTGGCATGCGAATGGCTAATGGATGGAGTACACACATTTTAGAGTGGGATCGCCATCGACCAAACGCCAGGAAATCGAATGTTTTTGCAAAATTCGAGTTCACGCTCCCTGTGGGCAACGCCGCAGCGGGTTTTCAGGAAACAATCCAAGCACGACGCGCCAGTTTTGATGTTGCGCAAATTCATACAAGCACGACGCGCCAGCGAGTGTGTCCCAGGAATCTGCGTAATCTCCCGTCCGCCAAACGGTTGAAAACCGGAAACACACTCGCTGGCGCGTCGTGCCTGTATTTTGCGGCCTTTTCGAGAGGGCGAATACCGCTCTGATTGTCCGGCGATCACGCCCCGCTGATGGCGGCGGAAATCGCACCGGCGAACGCTTCGAGCTCCACGATGGAGCAGAACTCGGTCAACAGGGTCAGTAGAAGAATCAGCAACGTGGTCAGAATCCAGGCGAGCTTTCTCCGCAGCAACGATTGACAGAAAGCCAAACCTGCAAAGACAAGAGCACAAGTGCTTTCAAAAAAGATGATGAACAACGGCACTTCGGAAAGAATGTCTGGTAGTGAGATATCGTCTTGAAGACCGAACGCCAACGCAACGACCGAAAACCACAGAATGTGGGCAGCGACATATAGCCACAGCATACTTGGTTGGCGCCAGAAAAAGAGGGCCAGGCCAGCGATGCCAAGGGTGACGGCTTGAAGCAGGAAATGCATTTGAACATCGCTAACGGGCATGAACTCGACCACAGCGTGGACAAAGTCGCCAAACCAGTCTGTATCGCGAAGTCGGAAGCGAAGCTGAAGTGCTGCGAGGCAACCACCAAAAGCCGTGACCGCCAAAAAGAGTGATCCTAGCGAGAATCGAGCTCGTGATTTTCGTTCGACCTCTGTGCTTTCCAACTAGATGTCCCCACCGCGCTCGCTGACGCGTTTGCCATAGATCGCAGAGAGCGGATTCGCCGTGACGCCATGCAATACGACACTAATCAAAATCGTCCACGTCGCGGTCGCCAGCAAGACGTCGTTGCTCGGGAGTTGCTCGCTCCTGACCATCACCGCGAACACGATGCTTGCGAGTCCGCGCGGTCCAAACCAGCCGAGAAACCACTTGGTATCGAACTTCAGACCCAAGCCGGCAACGCAAAGTAAGACCGGTAGCATGCGGACGACCGTCAGGCTCAAGACGGCATAGGCAATCACTCGCCAGCTCAAGAATTCCCAGGTCAGAGTGATTGCCGCCGCGCCGCAGACAAACCAAGTGACCAGCGCCATGAAGTCGCCAATGCCTTCCGCAGCGTCCAAGTACTGCTGCTTGTGACGTTTCGCAAGGGCACCGAACAGCAGGCCTCCCACAAAGCTGGCAATGAACCCGCTGCCGCCGAACCACTGGGCAGCTGCGAAACAAAAGAGGGTTAACGAGATCACCGGCAATTGTATCCAGGTGCCGGCAAGCCAGCGGCGCAGCGAGCTGAGTCGCAAGAGTTGGCTCCCGAGCGCACCGGCGACGATGCCGACGATCACCCCAATGCCAATGGCCTTGAGCGGCAAACTCAACACCAATCGGGCTGCGGTTTGAGCATCGGTTTCTTCCGACGCAAGGGCGATGAAGAACAGGACCACCGGAACGCAAAGTCCGTCGTTCAAGCCACTTTCTACGGTCAGACTTTCTCGCACCGACTCGGGGACGGCTTCGTTCGTAACAACCGCCTTGCCGAGCGCCGCATCCGTTGGAGCCACGATGGTGGCTAACAAGGCAAGTTCAAAAAGGCTGAATTCATCGAACAGGAGATAGCCGACGCCAAGCCCCAATGCGATGGTCAGCGGAAGCCCAATCAATAGAAGTCGCATCGGAATTGACTTGACTCTTCGCAGCGTCACCAGATTCGTGTTGGCCGAATCGGTAAAGAGGACGAGTGCGAGGGTGATTTCCGCTAGCACACGGAGTCCCTCACCACCGAAATTGATTGTGATCAAGCCAATTTGGTTACAGACAAAACCAGCCAGGACGTAGACCAAGGCTCCGTTGATAGGAGTCCGCTCCAATCTTGCGGCGACCAGGCTGTATGCAAAGGCGAAGGCGGCGACGATCGTGAGGGCCTGATAATCCATGCTTTGGCTTCAACATTCCGTGATGTTCACAGCCAGGCCTCCGCGCGACGTCTCTTTGTATCGCGAGGACATATCGGCTCCGGTTCGCTTCATGACTCGGATCACCCGGTCAAGCGATACGAAATGCTTGCCGTCACCGCGTAGGGCGAGGCGACTTGCATTGATGGCTTTGACGGCTCCCATGGCGTTGCGTTCGATGCAAGGAATCTGCACCAGGCCCTTGATGGGATCGCAAGTCAAGCCGAGATTGTGCTCCATGCCGATCTCGGCGGCCTCTTCCACCTGGTTTGGTGTTCCACCCAGCACTTCGGTCAGCGCGCCGGCCGCCATCGAACAGGCAACTCCAACTTCACCTTGGCAACCGACCTCGGCTCCGGAGATCGACGCATTTCGCTTGTAGAGGGAACCGATCAGTGCGGCGGTCAGAAAGAACTGCTCAATCTTTTCTGGATCAGATTCTTTGCAGAAACGGTCAAAGTAGTGCAGTACCGCCGGGATGATTCCGGCCGCTCCGTTGGTTGGCGCTGTGACGACACGGCCCCCCGCCGCGTTCTCTTCGTTGACAGCCAGCGCGTACAGATCGACCCAGTCCAAGACCGGCATCGGGTCGCTCAACTCTTCTTCGGCGCGACTCTGAAGCACCCGAAACATCCCCGGCGCGCGTCGCTCGATCCCCAGTCCGCCTGGCAGAATGCCTTCGTTTCGAATCCCCCGTTCGACGCAATCTTGCATGGTTTTCCAGATCAGCTGCAATCCATCACTGATCTGCTCGTCAGTGCGAAATGCCCTTTCGTTTTCCCGAGAGATGTGGCTCATCGAGAGTCCGTGCCGATCGGCGATCTCAAGTAGTTCGCGACATGAGGTAAACGGAAACGGGACCGACACGCCCTCCTCCACCGGCTCGATCCCGAATTCGTCTTCGCGAACGATGAAGCCGCCCCCGACCGAGAAGTAGGTGGTGGAATGAATTGGGACATCGTGATCGCTTTGATCGAACGCTTCGAAGCGGATGCCGTTGGGATGGGCATCCAAGCACTTCCTGCGGTTGAAGATAAGATCGGTGTCTTCCTGAAATGAAATCAGTCGCTTGCCTCCGAGGATCACGCTCCCCGACTTGCGAATCTCATCGAGCTTTTTGGGGATCGATTCGGGATCGATTTGATCGGGTTTTTCACCAAGCAGTCCCATCAGCACCGCGGTGTCTGTCCCGTGACCGAGGCCGGTTAACGCAAGCGAGCCGTAGAGATCAACGCGAATTCGCTGTACGGAATCGAACAGGCCTCGTCTTTGCAGTTCCAAGAGGAACGCCTCGGCTGCCCGCATCGGTCCCACGGAATGCGAACTCGAAGGGCCAATGCCAATCTTGAAGAGGTCGAAGACACCGAAATAGCGAGTCATGGAATGGTTGTCAGCTGTTGAACGAATCAGGCGATGATATCCGTTGCGACTCGGCCGGCAACGTCGGTTAAGCGAAAGTCGCGTCCAGCATGCCGATAGGTCAACCGCTCGTGATCGAGTCCGAGCAGATGCAGGATCGTGGCATGCAGATCGTGAACATGCATCTTGTTTTCGACAGCGTAGTAGCCGTAGTCATCGGTGGCGCCGTACGCATAGCCACCTTTGACGCCGCCTCCTGCCATCCACATCGTGAACCCGTGTGGATTGTGGTCACGGCCATTGTTGCCCTGCGCCGTCGGCGTGCGTCCGAACTCCCCGCCCCATAGCACCAGCGTATCTTCCAGCAAGCCGCGAGACTTCAGATCGGTCAAGAAGCCAGCGATCGGCTTGTCGACCTCCGCGGAATTCTTGGTGTGGCCGTGATACAGGTCGCTGTGCTGGTCCCACTGCACTTCGCTGTCGCTGTGCGTCACCTGAACAAAGCGGACTCCACCTTCGAGCAGGCGACGTGCCATCAAGCACTGACGGCCAAAGTCCTCGGTGACCGGATCATCGATTCCGTACAAGCGATGGGTCGCTTCGGTCTCTTGGTCGAGCGACTGAATCTCCGGCATCGCCGATTGCATCCGAAAGGCCAGTTCGAATGAATTCAATCGTCCCTCCAGAACCCCTTCGTCGTCCGACGCGCTCGAGGTGTTCGCGGTTCATCGCCGCGACGAAATCAAGCTGGCGGCGTTGCGACTCCAGGTCGATCCTTGGATTGCGAATGTGCTTGACCACAGCTGACGCCGACGAGATCGACGCGTTGCCGATCGGCGTGCCCTGGCAGTACGCCGGTAAAAACGCGGCACCCCAATTGTTCACCCCACCGTGGGCAAGCGTTGGACAGATCGTCACGAAAGCGGGCAGATTCTCATTCTCGGTGCCCAAACCGTAGGTCACCCAGGAACCGAGACTCGGTCGCACAAATTGATCGCTGCCGGTGTGCAGTTTCAAGAGTGCTCCGCCGTGCGCCGGATTAGTGCCATGGACCGAACGCAGCATACACAAGTCATCCACCTGTTTGGCGACATGCGGAAACAAGATCGCTGACCGGCAATCCGCTCTCGCCGTATCTGCGGAATCTCCAAGGCGACTTCAGCAGATTTCCTTGCTTGGCAAACGTGACCCGCGGCAGATCAAACGGTAGAGGTTTGCCATGATCGCGGTCCAGCATCGGTTTCGGATCGAACGTGTCAACGTGCGAAGGCCCACCCTTCATGAACAGGAAGACGATTCGCTTGGCCCGGGCGGCATGATGTGGCAACTTCGCGGCAAGCGGACTGGTCGACGAGGTGGATTGGCTGGCGCTCGCACGACTGCTGGAGCAGCGCCGTCATCGCCAGCTGACCAAAGCCGATCGCAGATCGTCCTGAGCAGTTGACGTCGATTCTGTAATTCACTGTTCCACATAGACGATCACTGCAAATAGATGAATTCGTTGGTGACCATCAAGCTTTGGCAGAGCATCGACCAGGCCGCCACCGAATCCAGATTGGATGAAGTCATCAGGTCATCGATCAGTTGGCTCGAACGCTCGATTTCCACCTCGGTTGGGCTTCGACCGAGTATCTGCTGGAATGCCAGCTCAATCCGTGAATCGTCGCTCACCGACACACCGAGCAACTGACGAGCAAGCGATGTCGCTGCGTCCATGATCATCTCGGAGTTCATCATCAGCAAAGCCTGGGGGGCCACGATCGTCGAGCCACGGTTTCCGGTGGGCATGGTCGGATCTGGAAAATCAAATTGCTCGAAGGTCGTGAACAGGTTGTTGCGAATCACCGGAAGATAGATCGCTCGGCGCAAACTGTCGTACCTGGTGTGGTCGACCGAGGTGTGATTGAAGACGAACTGTCGATTACGCAGGGGAACGGTCTTGCCACCAAGCGTTGGATCGAGTTGGCCACAAACCGCCAGAATGGAATCGTGGATCTGCTCCGCCTCCAATCGCTGCAGGGGGAACTTCCAAAGCAGTGAATTGCCCGGGTCGATTTCGCTTGCAACGTCGGCTGACTGATTGCGAGACTGCTGTTGATAGGTGCTGGAATTGACAATCAAGCGGTGAAGCCTCTTCGTGGACCAGCCATTTTCAATCAGGCTCGCGGCGAGCCAATCGAGCAGCTGCGGATGCGAGGGGCGATCACCGAGCACTCCGAAGTTCTCGGTGGTGCCGACGATTCCCCGCCCAAAGTGCCAACGCCAAAGCCGATTGACGTAAACCCGCGCGGTCAACGGATGATCGCGATCGGTCATCCAACGCGCCAACTGCAACCTCCCACTTTGATCCGAGGGGAACTGGACGGAAGCTACCCCATTTCGCATGACTGCGGGGACGTTTCGCTCAACCGGCTCACCCAAATTGCGGTGGCTGCCTCGAATGTGCAACGGCAAGCTTGTCAGCACCTCGCCATCGGTAACTCCCATCGCGGAGTGAATGTCCGGGGCCTTGCTCTCGGTGATTCGAGCGTCTTCCATCAGCCGGTCGTATTCGGCAAGCGTCTGAGCGTCAAACGCGAATTCCGGCTTGGGAGGTACTGCCAGGAATCCTGAGTTGTCCATCAGCGCAGCCCGGGCCGCCACCACCAGATCCGCATCCACGTCGGGCGTTTGCTCATTCGAAACGTCAGGCGACTGCTCCTTGCCGACAGATGAATCCGCAGCAGCATCCGGTTCAAGGGCTTGCGTCAAGAGCGGACGATAGAAAGCTTCGACCTTCTCCGCATGAGCTTCCCCGGCCAGTTCATGCCACGGGCTAAAAACGGGGTCCTCTGGATTGAAGTGCAAGTGTCGTCGACAGTGATGCAGAATCCGCGGATGCAAACCAAGAGGCCTCGCGATTTGCTCCACCTGTCGCAAAGACATCTCGAGATCGACCTGGGTGGCGGCGACCAGATACTCCGTGGCAAGCGATCGAGCCTGCGTGCGCAGAGCTGCGATCGCATCGTTCTTGAACTTTGTCGCTGCTTTGTTTTTCTCCGCGATCAGATCATCGACTTTCTTGATCGATGCAAGTTCTTCCTCCGTCGCGAACACATGCTCGTTCCAGTGCTTGATTGCGCCCGTATTGGTATCACCGAACGTCTTGGTGCTCTTGAAGATCGCTGCCAGTGCGTAGTAATCACTTTGCGTGATCGGGTCGAACTTGTGATCGTGACAGCGGACGCAGCCGAGCGTCATCCCCATCAGCGCCTTGCCGGTGGTGTCGATCTGCTCGTCGATCGTGTCCATCTCGAGCTTCTCGCGATCGGGCTCCGCCAGAACCTTCGCTCCCAGCACCAGGAACCCGGTCGCCGTTTTGGTTTCTTCATCAGCGTCGGGCAACAGATCACCGGCTAGCTGCTCGACGACGAATTGATCGAACGGTTTGTCCTGATTGAACGCATCGACGACATAATCACGGTAACGCCACGCATTTCCGAATGCTAGATTCTCGTCCAGTCCGTTGCTGTCGGCATAGCGGGCAACGTCCAACCAGTGTCGTCCCCAACGCACGCCATACTGTTCCGATGCGAGCAGTCGTTCGACGAGCCGTGCATAAGCGGTGGGCGAGTCATCGTGCTCAAACGCCTCGATGGCCTCAGCGGTCGGCGGCAAACCGGTCAAGTCATAGGTGAGTCGCCGGATCAACGTTCGTCGATCGGCAGGGGGCGCCGGCGCAAGCCCATTCGCCTCGAGTTCGGCAAGCACAAACGCGTCGATCGGTGACTTGACCCACTGCGTGCCCTGAACCGATGGAATGGCGGGACGCTCGACGGGCTGAAACGACCAGAACGCTCGGCCTTCCTCCAGCGACATGCCGGCGGCCGACATCGTCGCGATCGCGGCTTCTCTCGGGTCGGGAACACCGAGGGCAATCCACTTCTCCAGAATCGCAACCTGCTCGTCCGCCAACCGGCCTTTCGGTGGCATCTGCAGGTCCTGATTCTCGTAGCGAATCGGCTTCGACCAGCAAACTGGATTCGGCGTTGCCGGGAACGATGGCAATGCCGGATTCGCCGCCGCGAAGCAGTCCATCACGTGAATCGAGCGAGAATCCGCCATCGGCTTCTTCGCCGGCGTGACACTCATAGCAGTGATCCACCAGGATCGCGCGGACGTGCTTTTCAAAAAACTCGATCCCGGCAGCGCTCGGCGAGTCCGTTTCCGCCGCGATGGCGCAACGACATGCCTGGTTGATCCAACCAAGAGCCAGCGAAACGACGATCGTGCGAGTCAGGAATCTCATGCCACCATTCTAACCATCCGCCGGACCTCTGGTTCGGCGATTCGCATCGCCCGCTCCGCTTTCTTAGGTTCGACACCTACAAGCACGACGCGCCAGCGAGTGTGTTTCCGATTTTCAACCATTTAACGTACGTGAGATGGCGCAGATTCCTGGGACTCACTCGCTGGCGCGTCGTGCTTGAATGAATTTGCGCAACATCAAAACTGGCGCGTTGCGCTTGCATTTTGCCGTGTCTTCTGTTTGTCAAAATCCGCTGCGGCGTCGCCCCAAATGGAGAGTGATTCGGTTCGTGAGCCCACGTTTCTGATGGCCGGGACACCTCGGGCACCTGGATCCAGGTCACACGTTCTCCTATTTTAATGCTTCGTGCCAATGCGATTCAAACAGCGAGCTCGATCCATGACGATCATCGGTGGCCAATCCGTGCTGGATACGTTGGCCGACCTCGTGCGCATTCCCAGCGTCAATCCGAACTACGCAGGGGGTACCAGCGAGCTCGCCGTCGCCGAATATATCGAGCGGTTTTTCGCGGAGCGACGCATCGCCAACGCAGCGACAATGTGTCCTCAAGGATCGTCCCAACATCATTGCCAAGATTCCAGGCAAGTCGTCGACCAGACGCGTCGTGCTGGAGGCACACATGGATACCGTTTCCGTTGCTGGAATGGACATCGATCCATGGGATCCGCAAATCCGCGAGGGCAAGCTGTATGGCCGGGGCGCCTGCGATACCAAAGCAGGACTGGCGGCGATGATGCATGCCGTCGCCGACCTCGCCCGCGATGGCCTGGTGCCAAACTCAGAAGTCTGGTTGGCGGCAACGATCGATGAAGAGTATTCCTATCGCGGTGTGGCCGCATTGTGCCAGCCATCGTTTACCGCCGATGCCGCGATCGTGGCCGAACCCACAGAGCTTCGTCCCGTCATCGCCAGCAAGGGACTCGTGCGATGGAAGATTGAAACGATCGGCAAAGCCGCCCACTCGGCGAAACCACATCTCGGAATCAACGCCATCGAACACATGTCGCGAATCATCCAGGCGATCGAGCAGGATACGCAGGCGCTGGCCTCGAAGCAGCATCCATTGCTTGGCCCGGCAACTTGCAACGTCGGCGTGATCCGTGGTGGCGTGCAAATCAATTTTGTTCCGGACCGCTGCGAAATCGAGATCGATCGCCGACTGCTACCTGGTGAAACCGTTGACGGAGTGCTGACGCATTATCAGTCGATCGTGGATGCTGTGGTCGCGAGGTCGCCGCAGATGCAAGTTATGATGCATCCGCCAATGCTGACCGACGTTCCCCTGCAAACCGATCAAAACGCCGACGCCGTCCAGGCGATGGTCGGTGTTCTGGACGAATTGGGATTGCCATCCGAGGTTTGTGGCGTGCCTTTTTGCAGTGACGCGAGTAAATTCGGGGCACTTCGGAATTCCGAGTATGATACTTGGTCCCGGCAGCATCGATCAGGCACACGCGGCGGTTGAATACGTCGATTGCAACCAGGTCGAGCAGGCCGTCGAAATCTACCGCAGGTTTTTGCTCGAGTATTGAGTCCAATCCGATTTCCCCTTCCAGGATCCACGACATGCCCCACCCGAAGTCGATGGAGTTTTCACGTCGCCAATTTGGTCAAGCTGTTGCTGCCACCGCTCTCCTATCCGCGTCGCCGTCCGTAGCGACCGCCGCAGAGTCAGCGGCGAAGGATGGATCGACGCGCACGTTCATGTCTGGAGTCCGGACACCAAAGCGTATCCACTCGGACCGAACTTTGACGTGTCCGATATGCAGCCGCCCAGCTTCACCGCCGAAGAACTGTTCGCACAGTGTCGGCCATCCGGCGTGACGCGAATCGTGTTGATTCAAATGAGTTTTTACGAGTTTGACCATCGCTACATGGTCGAAGTCATGCAGTCACATCCGGGGATCTTCTCAGGCGTGTCTCTGATCGACGTGCACGCTCCCGACCTCGACGCGCAAGTCAAACAACACGCTGAACTGGGGATGCGTGGATTTCGCCTGCACTCACGAGGGGATGCGAAGGGCTGGGTCGACGATCCTGCGATGGCACGACTGTGGCGTTTGGCGACGGAGCACGGCATCGCCATCTGTCCGTTGATCAATCCGGACGACATTGCGTCGATCGACGCGCTGTCGCAGAAGTTTCCGGAGACGACGGTGGTCGTCGACCATTTCGCGCGAATTGGACTCAGTGGGACCGTCGAGCCCGATCGGCTCGCCGCGTTGTGTCGGCTTGCGAGATTTCCAAAGGTGCACGTCAAGACATCCGCCTTCTATGCCCTGGGACAAGAAACAGCCTCCCTATACCGATTTGATCCCCATGATTCGCCAGGTCGTTGACGCCTTCGGTCCTGACCGATTGATGTGGGCGAGCGATTGTCCCTTTCAGGTTCAAGGAGACCATACCTACGAAGCCTCGATCGCATTGATCCGCGACCGTATCGATTTCCTCTCGGCATCCGACAAACAATGGATGCTCCGCGACACCGCCAACAAGGTGTTTTTCAAACAAGCGTAGGCGATGTAAAGATGTAGGTTGGGTCAAGCAGGCGGAATTCGAAAGGCCGCGTAAATGCAGCTAGCGGGTTGCAACGAGACACGTGTTGAACAGCAAGAGCGTCTCGCCTGCGCCGACCCAACAACAGCCCCAACAACAGCCCCAACAACAGCCCCAACAACAGCCTCAACAACGGCCACTCAGCACATTGGGTCGGCGTCGCTGTCGCTCCAGGAGCTTGTCTTTACCCAACCTACGAAAGCCCGAGATCGGTTCTAGAGCATTTTCAACAATCATGTGTCCTACAAAAAAGGGGTTCAGGTACCAATAGCCGCTAGCGGCCCTTCGGGTGCTTCGCACTATTGGTACCTGACCCGAATGGCACGAACTTAGGTTGTCTCAGTGAACGTCGGGCGCTAGCCGTGGGCGTTCGCCGCATCCTAACGACGTTTTCTTCGCCCACGGCTAGCGCCCGAGGTTCAAAGCCCGTGCCATTCGTACCTGACCCCTTTTTTGGAAATGCCTACGTCAAATATGAAAATGCTCTAATGGATTGCTACGAAATTCGACCTGCATCCAAATCAGGCACACCCAGGAGTCTTCCGATGTTTCTGCGAACTGCGACGGCGATTGCAATCGCCTTGTGCTCTCTGACTTCCTCCTTCGCTGAGGAGGGGAACGAAGCGTCAACGTCTCGGTTCGAAATCCGGCTCGCCGAAAGCGAGCCAGGCGACGAATTGACTGAGGCTGAAATGGTTGGCGGCGACGAGAAAGTCTATTTGCACAAGACGGTTCTGTTGTCGAACCGAGACATCGCGGATGCCAAAGTCGTCTCGGATGCTGTGGGGCAACCTGCCATTGCGATCACTTTCACGGACGATGGGGCAACCAAGATGTTGCAGGTGACAGAGCGAAATGAAGGCAAGCGACTGGCCATCGTTGTCAATCGAAAGGTAATCAGTGCTCCCAGGATCGTTGCCACGATCTCCGACAAAGCGCAAGTTACCGGCAACTTCAGCGAGCAAGAAGCGACGCGCATCGTCGAAGCGCTGAACGCAAAGACCGATTCGCAGGACCTGACGGCATCCTCAGCGATTCCGCACTTCGTCGAACTGTTCAACGGGCGTGACTTGTCCGGCTGGGTGAACGTTAACACCGACCCCGATACCTGGCAGGTCAAAGATGGCTTGTTGGTCTGTCGCGGCCAACCGATCGGAGTGATGCGATCAGAGAAGCAGTATGAGAACTTCATCCTGCACATCGAGTGGCGGCATATGCAGCCCGGCGGCAACTCGGGCGTGTTCGTGTGGAGTGAGGGATTCGTACCGGAAGGCCAGCGTCTTCCCAAGGGCATGGAGGTACAGATGTTGGAACTGCAGTGGGTCCATCTGCATCGCAAGCCTGGCGGTGAACCGCAAGATATCGGCTACATCTCAGGCGAATTGTTTGGCGCTGGCGGCCTGAACGCGACGCCCGACCATCCACGTGGCAGACGCAGCATGTCGTGGGAACTGCGATGCAACGGGGCCGGTCAGTGGAATGCCTATGATGTCGTCTGCGTCGACGGTACCGTCAAACTGGCGATCAACGGCAAGTTCGTCAATTCGATTCGGGATTCCGAAGTGCGAAAAGGCTATCTCTGTCTGGAATCCGAAGGCTCGGAGATTCACTTTCGCAACATCCGCATTCTGGAATTGCCTCCCGGCACAACCACCGCCGAACAAACTGCGAAGGTGATCGAGTGACATTCTGTCGTGGTGCTACCAATCACGGCAGAAAGCTTTCCGGCGTCGCGAGTTTCTTCGGAAGGTAGTCGTCGATGACGTAGTTCAGACCCCACTTCGCCAAGGCCTGCTGTTCGGCGCGGACGCCCATCGCCAGGAGTTGCTCGATCGCGGCAATCCATTCTGGACTGGCGGCAAAGAATGGATCGTTGCGGATCGCGTCTTCCGCACGTTTGATATCGGTTTTCGCGAGAGGATGTGTGGCGTCTTCCAGACCATAGTCACAAATATCCTGCGGCGTGACGCCCAGGAACCTCGCTCGTGGCACGCTGAGAAACTGATTCAGATGTGCCGCATTGCCAGAGCCCGCTTTCAATGTTCGATAGATGTTTGCAAAGCCGTAGGGATCGCAGTCGACGAAGCAATACACAGGCAGATCTCGGATGTCGGAAAGTCGGCGAATGAAACGTCGGGTCGGCGCGTGTGGGAACGCCACCCATCTCGACCAAAATGCATTTCGCAGTCTTCCAGAATCGATGATTGTTCAGACGCTGAAACATGCCACCGGTCTCGATCGCCAGGATGAACCTGGCATCGGTTCGAAACTGCAACCTTTCAACCGATCGCGGAATGGTGTAAGCACCACTACCAAGCTGGCGGCAATCGATCTCGATAGTCGCTCCCGTCTCCGGGTCTTCGTCAATGACCGTCAATTCTCCTGTCACCGAGCCGCCATGCGACTCAGCGTAAAATCGCAACTGCTCGCGAGCCAAGCCGTGCATCGAAGCCAGCGCTTCGATGTCGTCCATGATCGCGTCAGACTCCGGCTGGCTGTCGAAACGACATTCACCCCAGTTCTTGCTGACGTAGTAGGCTTCGCGTTTGGTCGCGAAGTCATCACTCCTCACCATGGTTTGCGATGTGGCCATCAAACGCAGCGTTTGTGCAAAGGATCGCACCGTGCTGACAGTCATTGTCCGATGTTTGACTGCGTCGCCGAGTTCGAGGTAGCCTTTCTTTGAATCGTAAGTCACGTTCTTCAGGCTGCGGACAAGCACGTCCAGGGTAGGGAGCTCGCCCCGATCGATACTCTCGTAAATCTCGCGAGCAAGGGCATCGATGAACGCCAGAGTTTTTTGATCCAGCTCGCTGTCGCTGCGGTCGCTGTCACTCGGCATCGAGTCTGAACCATCCATGCTCATGGGAGTCTCCGTGTTTGGTTGAGGACATCACGCAGTTGCTGCAGCGAGTGAAGGCGTTCCTCGTCGCTCAGACCAAGGATCTCCTGCAGGGCCAGCCCTATGTGCGGCAGGTACTTGTCGATTTTGGCTCGTTTGGTGAACTCTCCCTTGCGACGTTGCTGTTGGCGCAGGTACCCGCCTAGGTCTCGGCCGCACTGCTGCAAGGCGAGCTTGAGCTCTTTCAGAATCTCGGGATACGACGCAATCGCTTCCTTGGCCTCCGACGTGAAGGGAACCCAGACCGATGCAATGTGGACCAAGATTGTCATCGGCCCCAGTGGCAACGCTCCTTTGGTCTGCTGCAGTCCGTATGCGCGCCAGTTCGTTTGTGCGATGGCTTTGGTGATGGCGCAACCTGGCTGGTCGTACAGTAGTGGGACTCGGTTGGCTAATCGAATCAGGTGCACCGGCTCATCTGCTTTACCGATCACTTGAAGACGATGCGATTCGAGCGTTGACTTATCGAGTTCCGATGCCGCTGTGGTGCTGCCGTGATGTCCATAGGCAATGGCGATTTCAATCTGGAACGGGTTGCCACGATAAACCGCCGCCGGCCGCGTCTTGACGACGCAGTAATTGACGTCGGCGGCGTGAAGGAATCCCTCACGTAGTCGATCCTCTCCGATCGGCACCAGGCAATCGGTGCGGGGAGCCGAGACTTTGACTCGAAGGATCGCGCGATGCAACGCATTGGCCTGGTCGTGGGCAATCCGTTTTGGCCAAGAACGCTCGCTCAGTTTCGAACCAGCCTTTTCGATGATCGCCAAGGCCGTCTTTCGACCCACACGCGAGAACTCGTGCTCGAGAAACTGACGTAGCGTCCGACATTTCGTCTGGTGCAGCATTTGGATCAACTGACCAAGTTCCACGCCACGCGGATGCGGCTTGATCTCGACTGGACGCGGTGGCAGCTCGTTTCTGACTCGTTCATAGGTGACGGAATTCCCACTCGGGTCGCGAAAGTGGAGTCGTACATGTGAATTCGCGATCGACGTTTGTTGAAGGTAAGTGTCGACTGAGTACCTCCCTTTGACATAGTGCCCTTCGAGCTGAGTCTCGACGCGTGTCCCGTGGTCGTACTCCCAGGCGATGCGTCGCTTCTTGTGCAACTCTGGCCGGTTCTTTGCCGTATCGATCGACACAAACATCTCGGTCGCCTCGTCCTCGCCACGGACGCGACTAATGACGTGAAGCGGCTTTCCCGTCGTCAATTGTGCATACATGCCAGCGGCGGAGATGCCCATGCCCTGTTGTCCACGCGATTGGCTCAACTTGTGAAACTTCGATCCGTACAGCAGTTTGCCAAAGATCCTCCCCAACTGCTGCTCCACGATTCCCGGCCCGTTGTCCTGGACAGCGACTTGAAAGATGCCGTCGCGGAGGCTGTCGACTTCGACCCAAATCTCAGGCAGGATCCCAGCCTCTTCGCACGCATCGAGCGCGTTGTCGACCGCTTCCTTGACGGTCGTCAGCAGTGCCTTGGTGGGGGAATCAAAGCCAAGCAAGTGCCGGTTCTTCAAGAAGAATTCCGAGACCGATATCTCTCGCTGGCGGGCTCGCCATCTCCTGGGCGGTCTCGAAAGCGGGGAGGTCTTGTGTCATCGCGGCGTGGAGCACTCGTTTTGGCCATCTTGTTGGGGTATTCGCTTCGTCGATCAAACCAGCAGACAAACCAGCAGAACTTTGCGGTTAAACTTCTTCAAGGTCTCCTTCCGTAGCCGAGTCTCTCCGAGACTCGGATTTCTTGTCGAATCACATCAAAGCAAACCGTCAATTCATTGTATCCCATGCTGATCCACCGCTCGCCATCGTTCCGCTCCCGCCATCGTTGCGCTGCTCTGTTTGCTTGGAACACAAGTCCATAGCGATGAGCCGATGATCGAGAAGATCGACGTTTTCCCGGCCGGCATGAATGGCATCACGCTGTATCGCATCCCCGGTATCGTCGTCACCTCCAGAGGCACCGTGCTCGCCTATTGTGAAGCCAGGAAAGACAGCAAGTCCGATTGGGGAGAGATCGAGATTCACCTTCGTCGCTCCATGGATGGTGGCCAGACATGGGAACCGGCGAAGAAGATTGCCCATCACGGCGATCGCATCGAGGGCAATCCCCGCAAACAAGAGGGGGGCCAGCACGAGCAGACGGTCAACAATCCCGTCGCCATTGTCGATCAACAGACCGGTGCGATCGAGTTTCTCTACTGTGTCAATTACGCCCGCTGCTTCTCCATGCGCAGCAGTGATGATGGCGTCAGCTGGAGTGATCCCGTCGAAATCACCGATACCTTCGAGCCTTTTCGAACAAGCTACGACTGGAAGGTCATCGCCACCGGGCCCGGCCATGGCGTTCAACTAAAAAGCGGCAGACTTGTTGTTCCCATTTGGCTGGCTTATGGAAACGTCGGTGACCACAAGCCCTCGGCTTCGGCCACGATCTACAGCGACGATCATGGCGTGACATGGCAGGCGGGTGAGATCGCCGTACCAGATGAAGGCGAATTTGGAGATCCCAACGAGACGATGATCACCACGCTCTCGGACGGTCGAGTCATGCTGGTCACGAGAAGCGTGTCCAAGCCCAATCGAAAATTGATCACGACCAGCTCCAACGGCAGCAGCGACTGGAGTACGCCGGTATTTCACGACCAGCTCTGGGAGCCGATCTGCATGGCGGGCATTGTTTCGCATCCGTCGAAACCCGGCACCTTGATCTTTTCCAACCCTCACAGTCTGGCACGAGATTCCAGTGGTGCGGAGATCCCAGCCGGTCGCGGCAAACGCCGCAATCTATCGGTCAAGCTCAGTCACGACGACGGCAAGACTTGGCCAATCAACAAGACTCTCGAATCCGGCGACAGTGCCTACTCGGACCTTGCCGTACTACCCGATGGCACCGTCCTTTGCCTGTACGAGGGGAATGAAAAGATTGTTTGTGCGAGATTCAATCTCGATTGGGTCGCCCTGAAAAACTTGGATCAAGACCCCGATCGCAAATAGCTTTCTGCCAGTTGAAGCCCAAGCCAGATGATTCCCCGTGTGTCGATCACGAGCTCTTCTTCCTGGTCGGGTAGCTCGGACAATTTGAGATGAACCAGATTCTCGTCCGCATCAGCGAGCTTCGCAATCGCGTTCGTGACGTCAATCTCATTCACGCTTTCATGGTCTGTGGGTGGTTGTTGGCTGACGAACCATCGCAGCTCTGGCAGACCGAGATCCTCACGGCTATGAGCGATGGTGCTCTTCAGCCATTCCGCAGCCTGCCGGCGGTATGGAAACATAGACATTTCGTTCTCGCCGACGTGGTAGAAGATGCCCGCAAGCTCGACGTCATGGCCTTTCGACTCGAGGTCGGCAATCGAGTCTTTGACGAAGCGAATGAAGGCTGGATAGAGATGTCGCGTCGTTGCCTCGCTTCCTTCGGGAGTCCAGTCGTTCATTTGCGAGCCACTGTGTGTGAATTTGACGATAGCGATGTTCTTACGCAGATTCTCCTGCAGCACGCTGCCAAAACTCAGTTCGGGGCCGAAGGTATCGTAGAACCCAGCGGGGCCGAGCGGTTCCCAACCCAAGGAATTCTTGTAACCGCCACCAATGCTGTATCGGAATGCAATGTCATTGCGATCAGCCAATAGCGATTCGTGATCGGTTCCCTTCAAGTCCTGAATGAATGCACGTTCTCCTTCCATGTTGCGATGCCCAGCGAGGACAAACAGCCACACTCGACTGCCATTCGCGTACGGCCAACTCACCAGCGACCGCGGATTTTCCTGCGGCTTGCCGATGGTCTTGAGATAAGCGTCGGCGTAGTTCTCGCCGTGTTCCAACTGGCCGAGCGTTCCGTAGTGGTAGTGCAGCCCGACCGGATTTCCGATCTCGACTGCTACATGCGACGTCGGAATGTACTCGGCCAATGGATCGATATCGGTGACACTTCGCTGACCTTGCGAGATTGCATACATCCGAGACCTCAGGTCCATCCCCCAGATCGTCTTGGTGCACAATTCGCCGATGTAAAACTTCAGCTCAGGCGACTGCAAATCTCGCCGCACCTTCGCCAGGAAATTCTTTAGGTTTGCACCATAGTCTTGCATGTACTCTTCGTTGAACATGTCATTTTCGCCCTGGTGCCACATGAAGCCCTCGAGGCGATAAGGAATCCCCTGCTGATCGAGCTCCGCCAGGGACGACCGGATCACGTCGAGGGCCAATGGATACATTTCGAAACCAGACGGTTCGTCGGGGTTCCAGTCACCGCCAAGATGCGTGCCACCAGCGGCAACCTTGATAATCGCAATGGGGGCATCCACGTGTCTGGACACTTTCCTTGCGAAGCTCAGCTCGGGCCCCACCACGTTGTCGACCGGTTGTAATGCGACCCAACCCTTCGATCGCAATTTGTTCTCGCGTCCGATGCAGTAGGAAAACCGAACGCTCGGCTGAGGCAAGTCCAGCCCAACGAAAGGAGGGAATCGCTGAATGTCCTCCACCTTCGAATCCGAGCCAACCATGTTCGATTGACCAGCAAAGATGAAGACACGGACTGCTTGCTCCGACTCGCCGAACGCCGACGGCAACGTCGAAAACAAGAGAACCGCGAACAGAAGGTGAACTCGAAGGGGCATCAGTGTGTGGGGAACGAGAAACGAGAAACGAGAAACGAGAAACGAGAAACGAGAAACGAGATGCGAGATGCGAGATGCGGGATGCGGGATGCGGGATGCGGGATGCGGGATACAAAAAGGGGCTTGGCAAGCGGGAATCTTATCACATCGTCAGCGGCACGGAGGATAAACTGACAGGACAGCGTCAGGTTCGCCAGCCACTGGCGTGATCAGAATCGGACGCGATCAGAATCGGACAGAGTTTCCAATGATGATAGTTGAACGGAATGTTAATGATTCGTGGGTTCGGTGATGATACGTTTGGTCATGATCTTCCTGGCAGCGTGTCTCGCGGCCAACACGCATGCTGCTGAGGCGTTTCTCGCCGGCGCTGCAACCGCTGACCTGACACCAGCTGAGGGCGTTTCTCTCGATGGGCCGATCAGCAAGCCGGGACCTGTGCTCGGCATTCATGATCCGCTCACCGCTCGCGCTATCGCACTGCGGCTTGGCGACACATCGCTGCTGATCGTGATTAACGACATGTGCATGATTGATCGCGAAGTCCATGACGCCGCGAAGCAGCTCATTTTCGAGAAGACGGGAATCCCGGTCAGCAATCAGTTGACGGCAGCCACGCACTCCCATGCGACGCCCCGTGTCACGCGAATCAGCACACGAGATCCGGATGAGGCGTACCGAATGTTTGTGGCCGAGCGCATCTCGGAGGCGGCCGTGCGGGCGGTCGAAAACCTGACACCGGCAAGCATCGGATTCGCGACGTTCTCAATGCCCGAATTGATCGCTTGCCGACGGTCGTTATGCGCCGAGGGCACGGTGGGCGTGAACCCGTTCGGTGAAGCCGGCGAAGTCATCAAGTCCGTCGCTGGCAAGAGCACGCAAGTCATCAAGCCTGCCGGGCCCGTCGATCCAGTCTTCTCGATCCTGTCGGTTCAACATCTCGATGGTCGCCCACTCGCGGTGCTGGGTAATTTCAGCGTGCACTATTGTGGCGGCTACACCAAAGGACTTGTCAGTGCGGACTACTTCGGCTGCTACGCCCGACGTCTGGAAGCGAAACTGTCGGACCGAAAGGGAGATTCCGATCATCCTTTTGTCGGTCTGATGAGCAACGCAACCAGTGGCGACACCGGATCGTTCAGAAGTACCGAAGGTGCAAGCCCGCCCTGGTCGCGAATGGAGCACTTCGGCAACTTACTGGCGGACCAAACGCTCGTGGCGATCGATAACATTGAACATGTCGTGCCGCATGCATTGAACGTCGTCACCTCCGAACTCCCTCTGAACGTGCGCAAACCCAGTGCCGAGCGGATCGAGTGGGCAGAGAAACTGCTGTCCAATCCCAATGCAAAGGGCGATCATCCGTGGAGCCGAATTTACGCGGAGGAATCCCTGCACCTGCGAACCTTTCCCGATCAATACGAAGTTCCACTGCAAGCCGTTCGCATCGGCGAGATCGGCATTGCGGCGGCGCCCTGCGAAGTCTTCGCGGAAACCGGTCTTGCGATCAAGGCGGGCAGCCCCTTCGCTCGGACCATGACGATAGAACTGGCCAACGGCTACAGCGGATACTTGCCCAGTCGTCAGCAACATGATTGGGGAGGCTATGAAACCTGGCCGGCACGCAGCAGTCATCTCGAGGTCGATGCGGAATCAAAAATCCGACAAGAACTGCTACGACTGCTCAGGTCGATGTAGATACCTGCCGTCAAGTCTCTCGGATTCCCGGCGTGTCGGCCCGCTCGGCCGTGGAGAGACTACGCGACAAGTTTTTCAGATTCGGCTTCGGCTTCGATGAGTTCACAAATGCGACGCACCTTCACGATTCTCGTATTGATTTCTATTGCGTCGGGCGTCGATGCGGCAGCGCCACCCAACATCGTCTACATCATTTCGGACGACCAGGCTTGGATGGACTTCGGGTTCATGGGCAACGAACGGGTCCACACTCCGAACCTGGATGCATTGGCAAAGAAGTCGACACGCTTCGTCAATGGTTATGTTCCGTCGAGCGTTTGTCGGCCTTCACTCGCCACATTGTTGACGGGACTCTATCCACATCAGCACGGAATCACGTTCAATCACGGGCCGCCGGGCAACGCCGGCTACAACCGCATGACATCGCGCGAGGAATACGAGCGAATTCGGCAGCGCGAATTCGATCTGATCCGAAGATTGGCAACACTGCCCGGCATTTTGCAACGTGAGTGCGGCTATCGCTCGCTGCAAACCGGCAAGTTCTGGGAGGGCCATTGGCACAACGGCGGGTTTACCGAAGGCATGACCACATTCCAACCTCCGCCGGTCGAGCAGTCGTTTGGTGGCACGCGGATCCTTGCCGCGGGCGAGCGAGTGGCCCATGGAAACGGTGATGCGGGGCTGCAGATCGGCCGTCGTACCATGGCGCCGATTTACGAATTCATCGATGACTGCAATGCTGCAGGCACGCCATGGCTCGTCTGGTACGCTCCTTTTCTACCACATCAACCTCATGATTCGCCGCCAACGTTTTACGACCTTGCGCGGAGCCACCCGAATGTTGCCGAGTACGAACTGCCCTACTTTGCCTCGATCGCGGAGTTCGACGAGACCGTGGGGAATCTGGTTGATTACGTGGAAGACAAAGGCGTTGCCGACAAGACCGTGTTTGTTTTTGTTTCCGATAACGGATGGCGGCCGAGCGACAACCGCGAGCGGAGCCGGCCACAGGAATTCGCTCATACGAAAAGGAGCAAGCGCGCGCCGTTCGATGACGGACTGCGCACGCCGGTCCTGATCCGTTGGGATGGCGTCGTCAAGCCGACCACCCACGACGGCCTCGTCAGTTCGATCGACCTGATGCCAACGCTGTTGGCTACCGCCGGAGTGAACGCGCAGACGATGCCGAACTTACCTGGTATGAACCTGTTGCCCGTGGCGAGAGGCGAAACAGAGATCGACCCGAATCGGGCGATCTTTGGCGAAATCTATCCCGGCGATGCATCCAGCCTTGAACATCCGGAACGTGACATCGCCTACCGCTGGATACGGCAAGGCAGCATGAAGCTGATCGTCCCCCACCGGCATACAGGAGAACAGCAGCCCTGGAACGGCTACCTGGACGAAGTCGCGCTCTTCGACGTAGCCGCCGATCCCTTCGAGACCGATAACCTGGCGGGGAAAGCGTCACAACAAGCGAATGTCCATCGTCTGCGAGCGCAACTCGATACCTGGTGGACACCCAATCCGTAGAAGAGCATTTTCACAATTCTCGTAGGCGGCAAACGATTGTCGCCGATCGCAGCGTCACCGCGTGCTACGATCGACGGAGTGATCGGCGACGATGTCATTTTTGCAAATGCACTAGCTGGACGGCGCACTTTGCTGGACGTCGGTCTCTCCGAGACCGTCATTCAACGCGGCTTTGCCGCGAAAATCCTGGCCTCGGAGAGGCTCGGCGACAGGCAAGCGTTCCCTCCGCAATTTTCGCCGTGATTGACGAGGCGAACGATCAAAACTGGCGTTGTCCAGCCAGCCGCCTGACCAACATGACCGTTGCCAATCCCGAGACCAACGCGATCACTCCGCAAGTTGCTGCCGATTCGTAATCGCGAAAGATCACGTAACCGCATAGCGGCAGCACACTGTAGATCAGCACGCTGCTGACCAGCGCCGCGGTGATCGACAGACCGAGATTGCTATCCGCTTTGACGTCAGGGCACACGTTCGCGATCGGCTTCCACCCGGGACCGCCTGGATGAATCTTGCGATAGAAGCTCGTCAGCTTTTCGTTGGACTCCGGCGCGGTGATCCAAGTCGCCAACAACCAGGCGGCGATTGAAAGCGCGGCCACAATCAAGATCTTCAACTGGGGCGTTTCCACGACGATCAATTCAGTGGGCAACTTCTGCTGCTCCGCGCCGATCAGCAGGAAAAACACGAGCGAAGCGACCATCGCAACAATCTCGCTCCAGGCGTTGATTCGCCACCAGAACCATCGCAACATGAACACCGAACCCGTTCCCGCACCAAGCGCAAGCAGAATGTTCCAGATCGTATCGATCGAATAGTCTTTCATCAGCCAGGTTGCGATGCCACCTGTGAACAACACAACCACGGACGCGATGCGTGACACCCGAGCATAGTGCCGGTCATCCGCCTCGGGCTGGATGAAACGTTGGTAAATCGGTCCGCTCGTGCGTCTTGCCAGATCACCTACCATTCAATCTGATCGAACAATCTCCGCAGGCGGCGGCCTCTGGCCGAGTTGACCATTTCGAGAAACGAGAGCTGGCCTTCGAGGTGGCTGCGATAGGCTTGGTGCCCACGGCGGTTCTGGCTTTGAGCACCGAGTCGAACGCAGTTCGTGAACGTGGCCTTCAACCGATCAAAGTTGTCTCGGGAGACATTCAGACGTTCGTTGACAACCAATCCAGCAAGGCATTGGCGGACGCCGTTCCTCATGATCCCCTGGGGTATCCCCAGAGAGGCAGGCCGAACGTAACATACGACATAGCCGGCTTGGAGTACTCTGCCGCTGCAGAGTTATCATACTCTTGTGAATATCTCCGAAACAGTCCCGTCATGTTGCTTTTCCAGGCGAACCGCGCATAGCCTTCTGGACGGGCGGTTTGATTTCCAGGTCGGAGTGAGATTCTGAGTACCAGTTAACACAGGGGACAGTCTTCCGGTTCTCGAGTGCCGTGGTTGACAGTCGCGCTTACGCCTTTTCGGTACCCAGCCCCTCTTGACTTGCCTGGTTCATAGTACTACACTCTGTAGTACGTCATAGCCTAGTAGCTTTTCCAGGCAAGGATGAGTCATGAGTGGTATGTCTTTAGATGATCTCGGCGAGCTGCAAAAGCAAGTCATGGAGATCGTCTGGGAACTGGAGCAGGCAACCGTTCACCAGGTACGTAAGGCGCTGGGTCGCAAGAAACTACCGGCGTATACGACGGTCTTGTCCATCATGCAAAAACTGGAAAAGGCCGGGTGGCTCAATCACCGGTCCGAAGGCCGGGCCTACATTTATTTCCCCAGGCAGTCTCGTCAAAACGTGGGCAGGAAGTCGCTCAGGCAGTTCGTGAATCGTGTGTTTGGTGGAGACGCATTGGTCATGCTTGAACACCTACTGGATGACGAGCAATTGAGCGTCTCCGATCTAGCCGAATTTCGCAGGCTGATTGACAAACGAAAAAAGGAGCTGCGCGATGGCCGGCGTTGACCTCACCACGACTCTGGGTGTCAAGCCATGGTTGGTGGCGTTTGTCCTTTATTCCACCTTCTGGCTCGGGTTCGGGATGATCAGCGGCCTCATTTGGAAGAACTTCGCCGCCCGTGCTCACAGCATCCTATTGCTGGCAACCTTTGCAGGGATCATGTCTCCCTGCATCGCGATCGTGGTCAGACAAATGAATTGGGGCGTTCTCCCGTGTCGCAAAACGGTTCAGTCCATTCCCGACTCCACTACGCGGGTTAGCATCAGGTACCGAACGGAATACCCGTTCGACCAACGTGGCGACGAGAGCAGCCGAAGACCACGGTCAGAGATGGCCCGGTGGAAAACTCGAATCCAGTCTCCCCGCAGGCTGTCGCTTCAGGCCCCGTGCTCGGGCCTTCATCGATTGAATCCAGATTTGTGTGGGCCTGGCTGATGATATCCGCGTTGTTGCTTCTCCGGCTCGCGCAATCTGCCCTGAACTGCCGTCGCACCGTCCGAACCAGTCAGGCCGAGATCAGGCCCGGGCACCGGGAGGCACTCGCTGCAGCAGTCGCTCAGTTGAAGATACGTATTTCTCCAATTCTCCATTCTTCGCCGGAGTCTCTGGAGTGAACTGTTGGTCGTCCTGTTGCCGTGGCACCCCTTGAGTTGGGCGGTGCGTTCCCAGCTCACGAGGCTGCAAGAGATCGCCTGTGACGACTGGGTGTTGCATTCAACAGGTGATGACGTCACGTACGCCGAATCGCTGCTGAAGCTTGTGCCTTCCGGTAAGAGCCGATTTGCACTGGCAGCTGTCTACGGTAAGCACTCTCTGCGACGGCGTTTGAGGCACATTCTCAGCGGACGTCGGGTTTCGCCACACGTGGGCGTGGGTTGGCTATTCTCCGCGAGTATCGCCGTTTCCCTTGGGGTAGCTGTGGTATCATTTGCCCAGCGCCCACCCTCTCCGGAGATGTCTCTGGAGAGGCCGGTCAATGGCGAATCGGTATCATCGCGAGAGTCCGATAAGGCCTCTTTGGCGGCAGTCCGTCATGCACGAGACGTGTTTCTGCGACTTGGAGTTTCCAAATACCTCGAAGCCGACAGATTGGGGATCGATTCGTTGGCCGTCGACTACGTTCGCGAAGGTGCAGCGTCAAACGAACAACAATCGGCTGCGGCGAAGGACACCTTGCGCGCACTGCGAGAATTGTCGTTAACAGAACCGGTTTCTACAGAACGGGCGGAACTAATCGCGGCTCGAGCGGCAGAGAGTGTTGTGGCACCGGCTGAGCTTGGACAAGTCTATGCAGAAGTTGCAGGAATCCACTGCCAGCACGGCGACCCTCTTCGGACAGTAGCCTGGGCACAAGCCGCGCTGCGTCTGCCCCTGTCTGGTTTTCAGCGTCTGCGCATGTACGAATACTGGAGTGCATCCTCCAAGCGGGTCAATGAACGCTCGCCAAGCGACGAAGGTGCGTTGAGCGTGCTGGCTCCTGCCATCATGGGCACGATTGAATCCAGCAAATATGGAATCCGCGTGCAGGGTATTCCCACAGTGAGTTTCGAAGACGGAGGCAAGGACGATCGTGCAACATCGATCTGGCTGGCAGACCGGCTCACCCTGCTCTCGAAGATTCGAGACGCATTAGTCAGTTCCGTGGCGAATGAATACGTCGGGAGGACGGAGGCAGTTGACCTCGCGCTAAGACAACTGACCGTTTCGCCCGGTCTTGATGAATCTGCCTGGCGGCAAATCAGACCACCCGTGTGGCTCAATCAAGGACGCGCTTTCGCGTGTACCGTGCCCTTGAGAATGTCGACGATCCGTCCGGACATAGCCAGAGTAATGGACGCTGTCGCGGACACACCGGGGTTGGCTGACGACCTGCTCAGTTCGCTGGAGCAGGATCCGGATGGCCCCCAGGTCAACCTAGATCAAGAGATCTTTGCCCATTTTGGCACCAGCATGACGGTTGTAATCGACTACCGGGAGGCAAATCACCTGCGAGGCGAACGGATCCTGGTTGGAATCGAGCTTTCCGCACCCCGCAGAGTTGAAGCGACGTGGAACCGCCTGATGCGAAGAGATGCCCATATCCGAGGATCGCAAGTCGGCAACACAACTGTTTGGACGAATAAAAGCGACGATTCGCGAGGCATCCCGTTCCGTGCCAGTAGCGTCGCGTTTGACCACCTCTTCCTCTCAACGGATCCCCTACTGCTTGTGGAAACGATCTTGCGGCCCGCAAAGCGGGAAGACGACTTGCAGCAGCGCCGGGCAGTTATTGAGTGCCGTGCATCCACGTCCGGCGGCCCAATCTTGAGCATGTTCTCCCTTTCGCTGGCCGCACCGGTGAATAACCCAAAGCAAGCTGATTTCTCCTTCTACTTTGACAGCGACGATTGTGCCGGCGGGGCCATTGTCGGACATCACGACACAAAGGGCTGGATCTATCCGATCGGAAAGCACACCTGGCAAGAGTTGCGGCAATCCTCGAACACTCCGGGCGATGGCGTCTCGATCGAGGCTATTCGACCGATCACGAAGGCGCAGGAGGGATTTGCTTTCTGGACGAAGACCGTCAGTGGTCGCTATGCAATTGTCAGAATTGCGAAGGTTGAGTCAGCGACCTATGACGACATCACTCGGGGCAAGACGGCAAGCGTTGAGTTCGAGTGGATTTGGAGGTGAATGCCTCCCCGTTGTTCCGTCGATCTCTGATCCGGTCAATTGCCTGCCGCTCCGCCACAGGCAATTGACGAAGAGGGCTTGACGTAGGCTGCGAGTTGAATCATCGCCGATGGCGACAACAGAGCAGGGCCAGGCAGCCACCCACAAGCAGCAACATACTTGTGGGCTCGGGGACTTGGTAGAACTGTACTTCACTCAAGCCGATGAAGTCGTTATCGCCGATGTCGAAGTTGTCTTTCAAACGTCAGCTTCACGTATTGAGCTTCGGCACCCAGCAGATCAATGACCTGGCCAAAATCGACATCGGTGGCGCCGGGTGCCATCGCGAGTTCCACGTCTTCCAGTAGCAGGCTGTAGGATACGCCGTCGCTGGAAACCGACACGTCGGCGATCCGAGCACCGCGGCCCAGCAAGTCGCTGCGATCAGGCAATATTTCGTTGTAGTTCCAGATCTTCATGCGGTCCAGCGTCACGACCGATCCAAAATCGAACGCGATTTCGGCACCGGGCTGCAGCGGGTCGGCCGCGTCGCCGCAGCAGCCATTTCCGGCGTTCAGCCACATCGTGCCGTCGGGCGCGACGCTATGAAAGCCATCGGCGGTCAAGCCACTTCCGTTCACGACGTTTTCCGCGCCGCGATTGAAGTTCGTTGCCAGTTGACTGGAGACGCTGTGGATCGTCGCCGTCAACAGGTCGGCCGGGAGGATGGCAGAGCACCGGCCAGGTCGCGGATCGCTTCGACTGACAGGACCTCGTTGTAGATCCGCAAATCATCGATCAGCCCATCCATCGTCGTAAACAGGTCGGCGCGGCTGCCAATGTACAACGGATTCGTGTTCGTAGCGCCGAAGGACATAATGTCCACCGAGTGGAAACGACCCCGCGGGCTGACCATCCAGGAAGAAGTTGACGCCGCTGCTGTCGACGGTCGTGGCGACGTGCTGCCAGACCGAATCGGCGATCGGCGGGTCCACTCGGATAGGCCACCGTGTCATTGTCGCCGCCCTGCTGATGGTGAAAGGTGAGATTGCGCGTTCCATTTTCGACACGCAACTCATAGTTGCCGGCGTGATTCGCGGCGGAACCGTCGCTGGGGCTCTTGGCGACGATGCCGTCCCAGGCCACGTTGCCGATCGGCTTGATCCACGCGGCAATCGTCAATTCGCTCGGGATATCCAGAGACGGATCATGAGGAACCAGCACGTGTTGAGTACCGCCGCCAACGGAAAGCGAAAAGCCGGCGCCCAAGAAGTCCGGTACATCCGCTACTGGTCGTCGCTCCATTCATCAACGTGCCGTTGTTCATGAAGCCGGAACTGTCGGGGACGCTGTCACCCACAACATCATCAAACTGCCACCAGCCCACCAACTCGGCTCGCGACACTCCTGCGCTCAAAAGGACCACGGCCATACCGATCGAAAGCCATGGACCCGCTTGTCCCGTCGTGCGTGGCGAAATCAGGAAAGCGCTGAAGGCAACCGAGCTGCAATTCATCTGGCTCATCGTGTTGGTCCTTATTGCAGTTTGCTTTGTCGATGTTTCATTAGGCCGTTACGTTGAGGAGAATCTGAACACTCACGGCCGTTCCGGATCGTGAAGGACTGCGGCCGAACTCTAATGCTTAAGTCACTCCGCCAGTCAGTCTATTCGTTTAGGCAGTCAAGTCAATGGAGAAAACCACGAAAAGTGTCGACCCTCGCTCACGATGTTCAGCTTCTTGAACAAACCAACGCCGCAGTGCATGTCAACTGACGCGAGGCAGTCCGAGCGTGATGCGACGACTTTCGCCGTGCGCATCGACCCCTAGGGGGCTTACAGATGCTCGCCAACACTCGTCACTAGACCACCCGGCGACGTGTCGTGGCACTCAACAGCAGCATCGCCACCATCAGCAACGAACCGCTGGCGGGCTCGGGAACCGCTGCGCGGCAGGTGCCGCTCGCCTTTCTCGTAACCACCGTCGCTGAAATGCCTCGACCAGGTCGCCACTGTCGAAGTCCTTAATCACCGTTCCAGTCACCTTCATCCCACCCGAGTTGCGCCTTCTCGTTCCTCGTACTTGCCCTCACTGAAAAACCTGCACCAGATCGCTCGTATTGAACTCGCCGTCCAGGTTGGCGTCACCGAACCAGGTCTTCTTGAGATCCTAGCCCATACCGCAACGTCGTCGCCAGTTCACCAATTGTCCGCGTTCAGGTCATACATCCGCGTCGTATTCACCCGACGCAGATTGCGCCGATCAGCAGGTTGATGTCCTCCAGATCCAGGACTCGATTGCCATTGAAATCACCCGGTAGGGAGCCACTGCGTTCGAAGAACTGTACTTCACTCAATCCCAAGAAGTCATTGTCGCCGCCGTGGTTGGCCAAGAGTGCGAGTTTGACGTAACGAGCGTTGGTGCCGGCCAGGTCGATGACCTGTCCGAAATCCTCCAGTTCGTCTCCCGGGGCGATTTCGAATTCGACGTCTGCGGCGAACGTCGTGAACTCCAGGTCGTCGCCCGCCGTCAGGATGTCGCCAAGGGCGACACCTCGCATCAAGAGTTCCGGCCGGTTTGGCAGCATCTCGTTGTAATTCCACACCTTCATGCGGTCGAGAGATACCACGGATCCCAGGTCGAACACGATTTCGGCCTCCGGTCCCAGCGGATCCGGGGCGTCGCCGCAGCAGCCGTTGCCGGCGTTCAGCCACATCGTGCCGTCGGGAGTGATGCTGTGGCTTCCATCAAGAAAGAGCCCGCTGCCGTTAACGACGTTTTCGGCTCCCCGATTGAAATTGGTGATCAACTCACTGGAAACACTGTGGATCGTGGCCGTCAACAGATCGGCGGGAGGCGGTGGGGGTGGATCGGCACCGGCCAGATTGCGGATGTCCTCGTCGCTCAGAACTTCGTTGTAAATTCGCAAGTCGTCGATCAGCCCGTCCATCGTGGTGAAGAGGTCAGCGCGACTGCCGATATACAGCGGACTGGTGTTCGGTTCGCCAAAGAACATGGCTCCGCCCAGCGGTCGCGAGCTGTGCGGCAGGCCGTTTCGAAAAAAGGTGACGCCGTCCTCGTTCACGGTGACCGCCACATGTTGCCATTCGGAATCGACGATGACCGGTCCGCCGTAATAGGTGATCGTGTCGTCAATGCCGCCCTGCTGATTCAGGAAGGTCAGCGATCGAGTTCCATTCTCGACACGCAGCTCATAATTGCCCGCATGATTCAGTCGCCGAGCCGTCGCTGGGATTCTTGGCCACGATACCGTCCCATTCGAAATTGCCGATCGGTTTGATCCAGGCAGCGATCGTAATCGCCTCGAGGATGTCCAGTGATTCGTCATGTTCGACCAGGACATGTTGGTCGAACCCGTCGAGCGCCAAGGATCGGCCACCTCCCAGGAATCCCGGCACATCATCGCTGGTGGTTGCGCCGAACATCAAGGTACCATCGTTCATAAAGGCCGAGCTGTCTGGGACGTTATCGCCGACGACATCGTCGAACGTCCACCATCCCACCAGCTCGGCGTGCGTGACACTAACGCACATCAGCATTAGCACAGGGGCGACACATCGGAAAAGAGATTTCTTCGTAGACATGCGTGTTCTCCAAAGCGTTACCGCATGTACGCTCATTCGGCGTCACATGCAAAGTCAAAGTGCCTCAATGCTCTCTCAAGTCGACCGCAATTGCAAGTGAAAAAAGCTCAAGTTGTGAGTTGTTGCCGTGCGACAGGATTTCGATTCTGTAACCTTCCTCAAAGGCGATCACAAACTCGCCGTTGTCGAAGATTCCGTCACCTTTCCGGTCGACGTCGCCAGACCAGGTCTGCTTGGCGTCCTGGACCCAGACGCGGCGGTGTTCCGCAGACAAGCTTCCATCGTTTTCCAGACCGAATGTGGCGGCGGGCCGCCACCACGTTCAAATCCAGCGACCGCCCAGCTGGCTCGTGAGCACATCCATGGCGGCCAGAAACGGGGAGGCTCCTGGGCTGAGCAAAATCGACGAAAAGATCTGAGGGATCTTATCCTGGTTTTGTTCTTGATGACGGGCACTGCAACCTACGTAACATGCCGTGACGTGGCTCCTTAGCAGATCAGCTACCCCAGGGCAGCACAAATGCTCGCGAGACTCGCATTTGCTCGCCCTGGGCTGACATAGGGTCGCACCTGCGGTGCTGCTGTCGCTGCCGAAAATCGCAACTTCAAAGGTTGCGCCCTGGGCTGACGTCGCAGCACCCCTTGCGAGGTTGAGGATCCTGACGCTTGCCGTCCAGCCTGGTGTGGCCGAGAGCCTACCACACGCTAACGGAAGTTTCTGTGCCCTTCAGCACACGATTTGGGATCAAAACCCTCGTCAATCGTTCCCACCATTCGCAGCGAATCAGCAGAGCCCTATCTTTGCCAGCTTTCCAGAAGAACGGGGAGCCTCCCCGTTTCTCACGCAGAGAGCCTCGCGGTGAGCTCCCCATCCGGGGGGCTTGAAAAGCTTGGTGACACTGGGTAGCCTCCAGGTCCTTCGCTCTCAGGATCCGGTGTGTTTTTCGGCACGCCCGGGCGGAGTGCGCGTGAGGTAGGCCGTTTCGAAGCCAGATTGGGCTCTTTCAGCCCCTGAATCGTAAGGCCTGCCGGTCGTCGTGGTCCGGGCACGAAAGCTGTTTGAGGTGAGATCTAATCCGCGGCTTTTATGGGCGATCCGGAAACGCTACTGAACCGGACCTGACAAGAGAGCGCCTTTCGCCACGCTTCGGCCGACAACGGCCTTGAGGAAGCTCGGCGGCAGGCGTTTTTTGTGGCTCGACAACAACAAAACCACCGCTTTATCGCGGGCCGCGCTCCGGTAGCTTTCGGTAGGAAGTGGAGCGGGAGGAGCGGGTCCGAGATACGGTGAGAATCCGAGAAGACCAGACACGATGCAGAGATTGGAGAACACCATGAAACAGCTGACAGGCATCCTGGCAGTGCTGGTTGTGTGCTCAGCGTACACCCAGGCACAGATCATCTACTCTTCGGGTCTGGAGGATGGAACCGGGTGGGCCATTGTCGCGGAGGAAGATACCAGCGCAGTGGGGATGGGATTATATCGCCCTGGGCCTGCCCCCGGCACCGAACGGCAGCGACACCGTGGGGCTGCGGTTGGCTTCCAACATCACCGATCCTGCGGCAGCGGCGGGCATTTCTGTTTCCCCGGCTATGACGTTCTCCGGGCAGTACAAGGTGCAGTTTGACTTCTGGCTCAATTACCACACAAGCGCCTGGGACGACGGAGTATGGAGGCGGTGGCGTCGGCATCGACACGAGTTCCGCAGATCCGCGCAATGGCCAGATGTTCCTGGTGAACACCGATGGTGACTCCAGCACGGATTATCTCCTTTTCCAGGACGGAGTGATTCAGGATATTGGCAGCGGTGTCTACGCAGTTCCCTCGCAGGATCACGCCGATCCAGGAAACGAGTCTCTGCGTCTGGCCTTCCCCGGCGGCCCGCCGCCGACCAGCCAGAATACCGACTTTGGCCAGGTCTTGGCACCCAATCCAGACGGCACGTTCGGCTTTGGCTGGCACACGATGGAGATTCTCGCTGACAGCGCGGCCGGAACGGCAACGTTTAGCATCGACGGGGTTGAGTTTGGAACCGTCAGCGGCGACGTCTCTGGCAACCTGGCACTGACCCACTGGGATCGTTTCAGTTCCGTCGCGGGTGTGCCAGAACTGGCCTTCGGCGCGTTTGACAACCTGGTCGTGACCCAGATCCCGGAACCCACCAGCGCCGTGCTATTGCTGTTGGGTCTGGGATGGATTGGGATCTGCCGACGGCGCAGTCGCTAATCGGTTCACTCAGGGCGGGCCGGCTTGCGCCGGAGTCCTTCCATGGCGGAACCTCCATCACCGCCGCAGGCGTGGCACGTCGCTGCGATGCCTGGGTCGCTTGACGTGCTAAGTGCTCGGCACGCCGTGCGTGCGTCTCCGGGACCCCGCACCCGATTGGGCTGGTCAGGCGACACGCGCCAAGCCAGTCGTTCGAGTCATCTGACCGAACACAAACACGGTGGGCTGGGCGAGTTGCCAGCGACGGCGATCTGCGGCAACGACATTACGTCGTGTTGCTTGTATGTTTCCGCGTTGGCGATCATTTACGCCGGCCCTTGGGCGCCCGTCGTGTTGTTAATGGTAGCGGGACTGTTGTACCTATTCCGGTCGATTTATGCGGAAGTCATCGGTGCGCTACCCTTGAACGGTGGTCATTCGTACCACGATCGACGTCATCAACTCACAACAAGTCGTCTTCTTTACTCGCGGTGACAACATTAGGAACCTGAACAATGCGATGCTATACGTCCGACAAAATTATGTTCGGAGTGCACTCGCTGACCGCCGGACTAAGGGCATGATGACACCAGGAAGGGACCCTGATGCAAGCCCTTCTCGCGCGCTGAGTCTGCTGCTCAGGTTCATTCAGTGGGTGATAGGCGAGCGCGAAGTCACCTCGTCATTGCCCCCGGCGGCGGGTTACAATACGAGCTCGTGATCTTGACGAAATCCCGTCTTGTTGTCGCTGGTATGTGATGGACCAAAAGTTTTTGCCTGCCCAAGCCGCAATTGTTTCCGATGACGCCGAAAAACTGGAAAGGCTACTTCACGCTGACCCATCGCTGGCCACGGCCCGATCTCTCTCACCCTGCGATCATCCGACGCTTCTGTGCTGCCTTGTCGTGGAAATGCCTCCTCGCCGTTCCCTTGACGATTTAATTCGACTGTTCGCCCAGCTTGGCGCGGAGCTGAGTGGCCCGCTGGGCGCTGCTGCGAGTATCGACAACGTGCGTGGCGTGAGCGATGTTTCGACGGCGATAACCGATTGAACCGGGAAGCTGGTGAGGTAGCGTGGCCGTTTGGCCCGACGATTCCCGCCGACGTTAGACGTGACCGTAACCAGATTATCAACAACGCGCTGGTATTTGCAGCGGCCCTGGGGGGAAAAGGAGGCGGCGGGCGAACTGCTGACTCGGGCGCAGAGATTAATGCCATTCCCCGTACGGGCTACTGAGATAGCCAAGTGGTGGAACCGGCGGGCACCGACCGAAGGTTGGTCGGCGCGGCACTCAGAATGTCGTGCCCATCGCGGCGTGGGAGTTCGAATCCCACGCCTTGACTACTGCTGCTGCGGTGAGCGAGGCTCACGAGTCTCATCAGCCTCATCCTGACGGGTTCGACTCCCTCTCCTTCCGATGTGGTCCAGGTCCGATGCTGGTTTCCGGAGACAGCTGTAAGCGAACGGAGGCGGTCGATCCCGCTCGGTCACCCCCCTTCGAGCGTGCCCGGCGAGGTGAATTAGACCCTGGAGCCAGCCGGTCGGCAGCCGGCTGCAGCCCGGTTGAAGTGGGTTCGACTCCCACCGGCGTCTCTTTGTAAGCAAGGTTTTGACAGCGCTGGGCCAGCGGTGCCCTCGGCCCCTGTGATCAGGTTGGCCGGGTGCGTTCCGTGGATGGGTTGTTACGAAGGCGCGAGACCGCCACAAGGTTAGCTCAGTTGGCAGAGCACCAGATTTGGGATCTGGGTGTCGCGGGTTCGATTCCCGTACCACACCGCAGGCTGTTAACCTGCTCCCCTTCCAAGGGAACCGGCGCGAGAGCGTCACCATGAAACCCGAGGGTAACGAACGGTCGTTTGGTCGGCCGCGCGTGGTTGGTGCGAAGCTTCGGCCGAGCCAAACAAAACACGTAGCGGCAGCACATTCCGGCGCTATGCAGTGCGTGGATACCGCTCTCACGCACGCCGTGGACTCGACCCGCTGTGGAAGGTCCGCGTTGACGTCGTCTCGCAGCGTGATCCGTGGCTGGTCCACGATAAGCTGGACGTGATCGTCAAGAGCGGTGCGTCACCGATCGCGCTCAGGTCGTTGACCTGAAGGACTACGAGCGAGCGTTGGTGTGGGTCGAAGGCCGCTTCAGCCACTCAGGAGATCATGACCGCCGACAAGGTCACGCTCCGCATGAACGCCCTCGTAAACTACCGGGTGATCAATGCGCCAAAGTCCGTGATGGTAACCGACGGCACGAAACAGTCGCTGTACCGCGAGGCGGAGTTGGCGGTGCGGGGTGGTTGGCACCCGCGATTTGGACTCGTTCCTGACGGACAAGGATGCCGTGGCCAGTGAGTTCGAAGAGCAGGTCCGCCAGCGGGCTGGTGAGTTGGGTCTGGAGGTCGTTTCGGTAGGTGTCCGCGACGTCATCCTGCCGGGCGACATGAAGGACCTGATGAACAAGGTCACGGAAGCCAAGAAGGCGGCCGAGCCAAACTGATTGCCCGCCGAGAGGAAACGGCGGCCATGCAGCGAGGCGAACACCGCGCGGCTGCCTGCCTACAACCCGACCTTGATGCGGCTCCGGGAACTGGAAGTCCTGGAGAAGGTCGCCACGGCCGGCAACCTGAGCGTCGTGCTCGGCGAAAAGGGCCTAGCCGACCGGGTCGTGAACTTGTTGTAGTAGCCAGCGCCCTGGTTCGAGGAATCGGACCAGGGGCTTCTCTTCGCGGCTCAATGTTGCGGTGCCTGTCACAACCGGTGTTCGTGACAGCTTGCCCGAAGGCAGCACGCACCAACGAGCCCCTGGAAAACAGCCCTAGCCCTGACGCACTGCGGCGAGATTTCCTTTTCTTGCGTGTGGATTTGCGAGGCGACGGGGACTTCGCCCGGCTGGTGACAAGGCTTTCTGGCGGAACGATTGCGAGGCAGTCTGTCGATCGGAGCACCGTTGGACACGGGGCGATAAGAAGCGCGTAAGTTCGCGGTAGCCGTCGTCGTCCCAGCGATTCCAGCTACCGTATCCGCCCCGCTGGAAGTGAACCTGGGCGTGGCAGACATAAAGCCAATCGGCGGCTTGCGTCAGTGCTTCATAGAACATCCGCCGTTCCTCGATAACCGCTTCAACGTCATCGAAGGAACGTTCCTGCGGGATCATGCCTTCGCTCGCGTGCAACACATACACCGCTTGCCACTCCAGCCCCTTGGCCGAGTGCATCGTGCTGAGCACAAGGTGATCACGATCTTTGGCAGCTCCGGGCAACTCGGACTCGCTGGTCGGCGGGTCGATCGTCAAGTCGGAAAGCATCTCGGTCCGCTCATCGAACTTTGCGGCGATTTGTTGCAGTTGTTCCAAGTCCTGAAAGCTGTTCTTTGGTCGGGGTTATCGTACTGTTGTTCCAACAATGGCTGGTAGAATTCCAACACCCGCTCGATTTGGCCAGGCATGTTGCCGCCCTGTTCCATTAGCTCCTGCATCATGATGAGGAAACCCGGCCACAGCTGCTTCGCCTTAGCAGGTGGTTTGGCAGTCGCCCAAAGCTGGAATTCGGCATCGGGCACAGCCAGCATTTGCATTAATTGCGATGCCTTTTTGGGGCCGACGCCAGGCAGCAACGTTAGCACGCGCGTGCCGGCGACCACATCGCGTGGGTTCTCGGCCAGTCGCAAGAACGACATCAAGTCCTTGACATGTGCCGCTTCGACTAATTTCAGCCCGCCGTATTTCACGAATGAGATGTTGTGCCGAGCCAGCTCGGTTTCCAGCGAGAGACCACGGTGCGATGCGCGAAACAGCACGGCTTGTTCCCGCAGCGGGATGCCGGCCTTTTTGTGGTCCAAGATGCGACCAACGACGAATTCAGATTGCTCATCCTCATCGTGACAGGTGATCAATTGTGGGCGACTGCCTTCTCGACGGTCGGACCAGAGCTCTTTCTTGTATTGCTCCCTGGCTGCCGCAATCACCTGATTCGAGGCCGCTAACAAAGGCTCGGTGCTGCGGTAGTTTTGTTCCAGCCTGACCACACGTGCTTTGGGGAATTGTTTGGGAAAGTCAAGAATGTTGCGGACAGTGGCAGCACGGAACGAGTAAATCGACTGGGCATCGTCGCCCACCACGGTCAGCCCGCGTCCGTCGGGACGCAACAGCTTGATGGACACCATCCAGGGCACCGTCGGTGCGGGTCAGCCTGATCCCCGATGCGGTCACCCCGCACGAGCAGGCGGTGCTGACCAACATCGCCTTCATGGAGTCGGTGCACGCCAAGAGTTACAGCTCGATTTTCTCGACGTTGTGCTCCACCAGCGATATCGACGACGCCTTCCGCTGGTCGGAGGAGAACCCGAACCTGCAGCGCAAGGCCCACATCGTGATGGACTACTACCGCGGCGACGACCCACTCAAGCGCAAGGTCGCCTCCACCCTGCTGGAGAGCTTCCTGTTCTACTCCGGCTTCTACCTGCCGATGTACTGGTCGAGCCGGGCCAAGCTGACCAACACCGCCGATATGATCCGGCTGATCATCCGTGACGAGGCCGTACACGGCTACTACATCGGTTACAAATTCCAGCGGGCGCTGGCGCTGGAGGGCGAGGCCCGCCGCGCGGAGCTGAAGGATTACACCTACGAGTTGCTCTCTCGAGCTCTATGACAACGAGACCGAGTACACCCAGGACCTCTACGACCAGGTCGGCCTGACCGAGGACGTCAAGAAGTTCCTGCGCTACAACGCCAACAAGGCGCTGATGAACCTCGGTTACGAAGCGTTGTTCCCGCGTGACGAGACCGACGTCAACCCGGCGATCCTGTCGGCGCTGTCGCCGAACGCCGACGAGAACCATGACTTCTTCTCCGGGTCGGGCTCGTCCTATGTGATTGGCAAGGCCGTGGTCACCGAGGACGAGGACTGGGACTTCGTACCGCGGGTGAATGCCTGGTGAATGAAGCTGGCGCGCAGGCCGGTCACCGGCGACACTGGGCACCATGACCAACACGACTGAGCCAAGTACAGGGACATATAA
>CAVOND010000019.1:0-120123 GCA_963697195.1 Pirellulaceae bacterium | reverse complement strand
CTAGTTATTAAAACGGAGCGTTCCTTACGATCCGCACCTACAGCAATCAGCCGCCGGGCGTTATAGCATTTTCAAAAATGACATAGCCGCCGATCGTAGCGCGCGGTGACGCTGCGATCGGCGGAGCGATCGGCGACAATCTTTTGCGGCCTATGAGAATTTTGAAAACGCACCAGGTTGCAACCGTTGGCACTCACGGTTCTCCATAGAGATCAACCAGCTCTTGGGGAACACGCTGAAGACTGCCGTTACGGTCAATCACCGCCAGCGTCACGGTGGCGTCGACGAGGACCTCGTCGCCGCGAGAGATGACGTAATCATGCATGATCTTTGCCGCGGTCACTCGGTCGATGCGGGTACGAATGCGTATGAGATCATCGTACCGGGCAGGTTTTCGATAGCGGCAATCGACTCGCACGACCACCACCAATTGCCCGTCCTCCTCCATCTGGCGATAGCAGCCACCCGAAGCACGCAGCAATTCCGTTCGTCCGATCTCAAAGAACTTGAGATAGTTGGAGTGATGCACAAATCCCATCGGATCAACTTCATCATATCGAACGCGAAGTTCGATCGTGTGCTCTCGCATCAAATCTGGGTCCGGTCGAGTGACGGCAGTCGCGACGTACCAACGATGGTCTCACCGTGCGAACGACGACACAACATACCGTCATCGGCCAACCATGCCGAGCACCGCGAAAAGCTGCTTGACGCTCCCGCAGCCCGAACCAACTTGAGCAGCGCATCCGGGACCGTCCCGCCAAAAGAAAACCCCAATCGCCAGGCGATCGGGGTTTGCATTCGTTTCGATTCGTTGCGGCAGAGCGCTCTGGCGCTAGTCGCGAACGATCGTCTTGCCGAGACAGGTGATCACGACTTCGACACAGTGGCCGCAACCGGGGAATTCGTAGGCCAACACCTTCCGTCCCAGGAATCCTTTTCGCCAGCCAGCCAGGCAAGGGATTTCGCCCGCACAGCAAGCAGGGACGCAAGCCGTTACTTCATACTTGGCGCAAGGATCGCAAGGGTCCTGCACGCACCAGGTGACACTCACCGGTGGGGGAGGGGCACAGCAAACCGGAGCCGGTGCACAGCAAGCCGGTGATGGGAAGAGGCAGCCAGCGTCAGCGGACACGGCGGTCAATGCCAGCACAGCGGCAGCCGCTCCACCCATGATCAGTCCACGCAAGGGGTTCATAGTCAATACTCTCAAGTGAAAACGTGTGGAGAACCAGGAATTGTCCAGTCTGACCAAGGCTCGTATTTTTTGCAATCAGCAGAGTCAACGTGACGCACATTAACCTCTCTAATCGCCGAATTTGACACATTGGCGGGTTGTATGGCCGCAAAATGCAAGCACGACGCGCCAGCAAGTGTGTCCCGCCCCCATCCGATACACACGTTTACGCGCTTTGATGTTGCGCCCTTGACCACGGAGTGGCGGGAAGCGTCTCGCCCAGGTCGGGAGTTTGTTGTTGTTGACGGCCAGTTTCGGGGGCCCACGGCTAGCGCCTGAGGTTGACGGCCAGTTTCGGGGCCCACGGCTAGCGCCTGAGGTTCACGGCCAGTTTCGGGGCCCACGGCTAGCGCCTGAGGTTCACGGCCAGTTTCGGGGCCTACGGCTAGCGCCTGAGGTTCACGGCCAGTTTCGGGGCCTACGGCTAACGCCTGAGGTTCACAGTGAACCTCAGGCGCTAGCCGTGGGCCGCTTGGCTTGTCGGTGTGATTCGAGGAATCCGCAAGCGGGAGGGTGATGGTGGCACAACCTAAAACTCGCGCGTCGTGCTTGGCCTCGTTGCTCGAAAACTCGGGATCGTCCCTCGCAGGGGAGAGGACAAACCTGAGCGCCAGCGTAATTTGCTAGCAACCACGGTCATTGCGGTCGGCCTTGCCTCGGCGCTGGCATGCGGATACGCTTCGAGACGAACAGGGATGTTTCACGCGGTCAGCTAAGGAGGGCGAAAGCGTGCTGAAACGGAAATCAATTCGCACCAAACTCGTTGTCGCGTTGACGCTCTTGTCCGCGATCGTGCTGCTACTCGCCTTCAGCGGCTTCTGGGGGTTGCTTCGCTATCAGCAGTTGGCGACGGCGATCACGCACCGCGCCTTGGAATTCGAACTCGCCTACAAGCTGCATCATTCAGCCAGTGAGCTCCATTCGATCAGCAAACGGATCAACGAAAACCGCGTCCGGGCTTGGTACCGAGCCAACGAGGGCTTGATCGACACCGATCTTTTCGATGAGCCGATGATCAAACTCGAGGGCTCCGAGCAGCGCGACTACGATTTTGAGCACGATCAATTTCAGGACGCACTTTGCCAGTACCTGGATACCGTTGACGCGCTGAGTGGCGAAGAGCCGATCCTCAACGACGCGGTCAGTCACTTTGACAGTTTGAAACGGATCTCCGACGCCTTTATCGACCTTGGCAACAACAAGCACTTACTGCCAAGCGATCTGAATGGAACGAATGCAGTCGAACAGTTCTATACGGAGAGAGTCGAGCGGCACCACACGCTCGTCGAAAGGAGCCTGGAGCATCTCAACTCCATCCGGCAAGGCTTGGACGACTTCAGCGGTCAGGTTCGCAGTCAGTGCAATGTCTGGATCGTGATCGCCTCAACCTGCACGATCGCTGCGTTCTTGATGATGGGGCTGTTGATTGCCGCATTTCGCTCGTTGGTCGTCAAACCTTTCCGGACGCTGGTCGACGGTTCGCGATTGGTTGCCGGAGGACAGTTTGATCATCGGATCGACCTTGGTACCGGCGACGAGCTAAGTGAATTGGCCGAAGCCATGAACGAGATGACAGACCGCTTTCAAGGCGCCTTGTCAAAGTTCAAGTCTTGGTGCACCGACCTCGACCGACAGGTCCGCGAACGGACCCGCGAGGTGATTCAAAACGAGCAATTGGCGAGCGTCGGATTTCTGGCGGCCGGGGTTGCCCACGAGATCAACAACCCACTTGCCTCGATTGCCTGGAGCGCTGAATCGCTGCAGTCGCGTGCGTCGGAACTGACGATGCTGGACTCCGAAAATCGAATCCTCGATGACGAGCTATGCGAAGCACTGTTCACAAACCTTCGACGGATCGAGGACGAGGCTTACCGCTGCAAGGGCATCACTGAGAAACTGCTCGACTTCAGCCGCCTGAGCGAAGTGCAACGAGCGTCCACCGACTTGGTAGAACTCGTCAATGACGTCGTGCTGATGGTTGGCAAAGTTGGCAAGTATCGCTGCAAGACCATCCGAATGCATCCTGCCGAACCGGTGATCGCGTCGATCAATCCACAGGAAATTCGTCAGGTGGTGCTGAACCTCGTGACCAACGCGTTGGAGAGCGTGGATTGCGACGGCGCGGTGGATGTCCACGTCAACGCCAGCGACGATCGCGCGGTCGTGATCGTCCAAGACAATGGCTGCGGGATGAGCAACGAAGTGCTCAAGCATCTGTTTGAACCATTCTTCACCAGACGGCGTGACGGCAGTGGAACTGGCTTGGGGCTGAGCATCACCTATCGCATTGTCTCCCAGCATGGAGGTTCCCTGATCGCGCAAAGCGAAGGGGAAGGCCGAGGCTCTCGGCTGGAAATGCATTTACCACTTTCGACCGAAACCAGCGATTCTCGCATCAGTACAACGAGTGGATGGAACCATGAGCCGTACCAAACAACCTAGTCCCGCTGCGATGCACATCTTGTTCGCCGACGACGAGAAGAATCTGCAGGAACTGATGCGCACGGAGCTACCGCGCATGGGTTACTCCGTGACCGTCTGTCCCGACGGCTTGACCGCCGTGGCGGCATTAGAAAAGGAGCCGTTTGATTGTCTGCTGGTCGATCTGGACATGCCCGGCATGAATGGCATCGACGTGATCGGCAAGGCACGAGAGCTTCGACCCGAAATCGAAGCCGTCGTGATGACGGGCAAACCGAGCAAGGAAACCGCGATCGAGGCGCTGCGTCACCAGGCCTTTGACTACCTGACCAAGCCATGCCGGTTGGCCGACATCGCTGGACTGCTCGGACGCGTCAACGAGCGTCGTCAAACGAAACGAGATTCGCGGCGTTGGAGCATCGTCTGCGTCGGGCCGAAGGGGATTCGCAACTGGTCGGAACCGGCAAGGCGATGGACGATGTCAAGACGCTGATCACCAAAGTCGCGCCGACCGATAGCACCGTGCTGATCCGAGGCGAAACCGGTTGCGGCAAGGAGCTGGTCGCTCGCGCCGTGCACGAAGCAAGCCTGCGAGCCGACAAGCCCTTGGTTGCGGTGAACTGCGGAGCCCTGCCAGAAAACTTGATCGAGAGTGAATTGTTCGGACACTGCCGCGGAGCGCTTCACCGGTGCCGACACCGCTCGTACCGGTCTGTTCGAAGTGGCCGACGGCGGCACCGTGTTTCTGGACGAAATTGGCGAACTGCCACTCTCCATGCAAGCCAAGCTGCTTCGCGTTCTCGAAACCGGAGACATTCGCCGACTGGGCGACAACCAAACCGTCCACGTCGATGTAAGAATTGTTTGCGCAACGCATCGAGACCTGGAAGCGATGGTGGAAGCAGGAACGTTTCGCGAAGACCTGATGTTCCGCATCAACACCTTCGAGATCGTCGTCCCGCCCCTCCGCGAGCGACCAGAAGACATTCCGATGCTGGCGAAACACCTACTTCGCCGACATCGTTCCGACGGAAGTGATCAACAGCTGTTTACCGACGAGGCGATGAAGGAGTTGCAGGCCCACCGCTGGCCAGGCAATGTGCGTGAGCTGGCAAACGTGATCGAGCATTCTGCGATCCTTTGCGAATCGCTACCGATCGGCACAGATGACCTGCCCCGGCATTTCGGCCGACGTCAACTGAGAAAAGAGATTCGTGATGCAGGACCGATGACGCTCCGTGACCTCGAGATGGTCGCGATCGAACGCGCCTTGGAACGCAATGACGGAAACAAACCGGCCGCCGCGGAGGAGCTCGGAGTCAGCTTGAAGACCCTCTACAACAAACTCAACGCCGCCGACGAAAAGAAGCAGGCGGGTTAAGCAATGGCTAAGCTTGTCGCCGATCACTCCGCCAATCGCAGCGTCACCGCACGCTACGATTGGCGGAGCGAGCGGCGACGATGTCATTTTTGAAACGGCGCTACAGCCTTGACCGGAGCGAGCGTTGGCGAGTCATTGCCATCCCCGAACTTCACGGCCGGACGATCTTCAACACACGGCGTCGGAGGATGTCCGCTAACCGCTCGATCTGGGCGACGTGGTTGTAAGCCTGCAGGGAAACTCTCAGAAAGGGAACGGCAACGCCGCTGCCCGCTTGATCGCTCACACCTTGAAAGATTGGCAACTCGATTCGATGCTGATCGTATAGCTCGCGTGCGAGCGACTCAGCTTCCTCCCGATCGAGACCGTGCAGCGGCACCGACACCAGGCTGCCGATCATCTCGGAGGGACAGGGCGGCGCAATTTCCAAGGCCTCGCACAGAATTGCTTGTGCTTGTAGCGCAAGCTTTCGATTCGTCTCCATCAACGCCTCGATCCCCCCGTCCTGAAGCGAACGGAGGAATTCAACTGCAGCTGGCAAGGCCAACAGCGGTGTCGGATCATGCGTTCCCATCCAATCGAACTCAGCAAGAAACTGACTTCGTCCGGGTCGCGGACGATTGAAGGCATGCGAGATGATCGTCGGATGCACCTCGTGCTGTAACTCCGCTCGAACCGAGAGAAAGCCGGAGGCTTTCGGCGCACACAGCCATTTGTGATGGTTGGCGGTGTAATAGTCTGCATCGAGTTCACCCAAATCCAAAGGCAGCATCCCTGGCGCATGCGCGCCGTCGATCATCACCCGGATGCCCCGTCGATGCGCCAACTCCACGATCTGCTCCACCGGAAACACCAGCCCCGTTGGGCTCGTGACGTGGTCGACAAGAATCAGTCGGGTTTGCTCGCTCAACGCCCCCTCAATCGCGGAAACGACTTCGCTGCCGTCGTGAATCGGAAAGGGAACGCAGGCGATTCTTGTCACCGCACCCACTCGCTCGGTCGCAAAACGCACGGCGTTACTGCAGGCGTTGTAGCCATGATTGGTGATCACGACTTCATCCCCGCGACGGAGCGGAAACGATCGGATCACTGCGTTGACGCCGTCGGTCGCATTTCGCACGAACGCCAGGTTCGCCGACTCCGCGCCAACCAGCGCGGACAGAACGCGGCGGACGTGATCCAACTTTGGCTCCAGTTCCCTTTCTGGAGCAAGAAACCGAATCGGATCCCGCTCCAACTCGTCCCGTAGCCTTGACTGCTCTTCAAGCACCACCGACGGCGTCGCACCAAAGGAGCCGTGATTCAGAAAATCGATTTCCGGATTCAGTCGCCAGTGTGAACGCATCGTCATGCCCACCCCTTCAATTCGGCGATCCCAAAGACGTCACGGCAGGGATTTGGTCAACGTCTGCGGTTCTGTCAGGGTGCCAACTGCTGGCTGTCATCCAGCTTGTCACAACGGACCGTGCAAAGGAGACAGTAAGGCTTTCCATCCTGCTCCACCGACGTGCCTCCGATCGCCAGGACAGCCCCGAGGGGAACATTGAGCGTTGATCGAATCGTATTGGTCGCCAATCGTTGCAATGCTTCGGGCGGAGCTTCCGCATCCGCGGACAGGGATTGCCTGACCTGATTGAGATTATCAATTCTCGAGACGCTCAGATCAAAATCTAAGTGAACGTACCGCCCATCGACAAGGACGGGTCGCAGATCCATTCTTGTGCCAACCTGGACTTGTTCGACAATGGCTTCCTTGACGCCTGAATCGCCCGCACCATTTTTCTTCGTCTTGTATGCCACCGTCATCGGCGTCAGCTGCGAGACTTCGACCGTTGCGGAAACACCGTTGAGCGTGACGATTTGTGGGCTGAGTCAGAACGGTCGTTCCGGGAATCTTCGCAACGATCTCGCGGCTTGGATCCGAATCAAGAATCGTGATCAGCAGAGACGGCGTTTCCTGAAAGACGATCACCGCACTTGCTTGACGAACCGGGTTGAAATCCAGTGCAGGGAGAATCGCCGGGGCCGGAGCGACTTCGCGTGGGGTCCCACCAACGGATCGCGCGGGAGTCACGGCCGGTTGCGCTGCTGGATGCGCTGCTGGCTGCGCAATCGCTGGAACGCTGGGTGGCGTACTGCCGTTGAAGCCCTGACCGATGTCGCCACTGGCTTGTTCAAGGGGCTTGCTGGCCGGCTTCCAAGAAATCCCCAACTCGCTCCATTTTTCCGCGGGGACCAACATGAGACACGTCTGAACTCGCACTATTTCGAATCCGTGCTTCTTCAAGCCTTCAATCTGCTTTTGCACCTGCTCGTGAATCGACTCTCTGTCAAACACGTAAAGTTTGCCCGACCGAATCGATGCCCGAGGTTCTTCGCCACCGAGATGAACCGTTTCACCATCGACACGGATCGACAGATCACGGCGCAGCGGGTCGTCGCCACCCAGAGACAGCATTCCAAGCAAACGTCGCTCCGCGTCCTGGCCATTACCAATTTGCTTGCTCGCCTTATCGATCAGCTCTTGAATCTCGTACACGCGAAGGATCGGCGGTTCCGCTTCCTGACGTGCCGGACGCGGCGCGTCGACGACTGTTTGGTCCGGCGCTGCGTCGGGTGCGGAATCGACCCTTGGAATGACCGGCTCGGCGTGAACGACCGGCGTCGGAGGCGAGGCCGCAGGAGCTTGATCTTGCGCACTGACCATGACGGCTCGGGGACACACCATGATGGCCAGCAACAACATCACCGACCGTGCCCAAAGCACTCTGGCGACTTCCAATTCCACTTTGGATAAGGCAGGATGCGTACTCAAACGGGGCCTCCAAGCTTTGTGCCTGCGCGAGTTCGCGGAGAAACATAGGCGTAGGAACGTACGCGACACAAGAGCAACTTACTCTCCCTGCAGGAGGATTCGGCGACCCGAGCAGAAACCGATCGATGGTGTGCGACTTCGACACGGTGTGCAGCGAGCTGGCGCATGAAGGCATGCGATACAGACGACGAGCCCCCATTTCTTTAGCAGGACCCGCAAAAGCCCATCTGACTTCGGCGGAATCTCTACCCATAAGAACTTGGCACGTCGCTTGCACCCACTGATTGCCGGTGTCGTCTAGACGGACCTGTCAACTCATCCGTCCGACGTTGAACCTATCCGAAAAGGGGCCTGACCCTTTGCTCGCCGGAGAGGGTGAGACCGTTTTTCGGATAAGTTCTCAGTCAACACTCAGGGAAGAGTCGCGATGTTTGGCAGCACCTGCGACGTCAGCCCTGCAACGATGTCCATAAACGATTGGGTGCAGTGATGATCGTAACAACAACCACCATGCAGCGTGAAATGATTCATTGGTTGTGGCTCTGGACGCTGGCCGCAATCGCGGTGTCCGTGATGCAAGGAACGATGCCCGGCCAATCTGCAGGACCGGCGTCGTCCAACGCTCAGCTTTCGACGTCCACACAGGGACTCGATGATGCGGAGCCTGGCACGCCGATTCCAATGCCGAACGTCGATCATCCCGATTGGTTTCACTATCCCAACCAATCACCCCTGCCCCCAGACGATGCCATCTCGCTTTCCGAACTGCTGCAACTGCATCGCATCGGCGACTTTGAACGCTCGCTGAAGGGATGGCAACGAATCCGACCGCTGGCCGACTCCGAAACATGGCAACAAGTCGGGATCGGTGTCGCCCTGCTTCGCCTGCATCGGCTTGATCAAGCGATGCAACATCTAGAAAAGGCGGTGGAGCAGGATCCTACCAATGCCGTGGCTGAATATTTCATGGGCAGAGTCAGGCAAGGGCAAGGTCGGCAGGTACCATTTTGGTATGAGTCGGACGAGCAAGCACCGTTCCGCCTGGCCTCGGTTGTGGAACCACTCCGGACATCGACGTTGCAGTCACCAGAGCCGGCCGACAAGCCAAGTCCCAAGATGTTTCTGCCTCACTACATTGACGATGCCTACGATCGCCTGGCGAGACAACACTTTCGTCGTGCCGTGAGGCTGGCCCCCAATTGCGACCTGGATCGGGTGATTCGGTTTGTCTCCGAGAAGCCGCCGCTGATTCAACTTGCCAGCCAACGCGATGAAGTCGCCGAATCGATCACGATCGGTGATTTGCTTGATTCGCTTGGCGAACGTGACTTTGTTCGCAAGGCGAAAGCGGAGCTAGGCACGCGTAGTCGCAACGCTGACTCAGCCGCCACGTCGGCCATTGCTGACGGGAACTGGATTGCAATCGATTGATTCTGTACCGTCAGTCGTTGACATTCATGCTTGGCAACGCGTCCGGCGAGTCACCCTTGCTCAGCTTCCATTGGTGTGAATTGATCCGTTTCGTGGCTCACATTTCTCCAGAACCGGGAATCCGCATCAGCGCACCCTGATCCCGTGTGCATTGTGCCAAACTCTGGCGAGGGCTACGTCGCCCCGATATAATTTCGGAGGTTCAAGGCCCGGTTACGACAATCGGCGGGCCTGTCCGAGCCGACTTGAACTCACTTCTCACCAGCACCGGAGTTGCATGATGGGGTTGTTTGACATCCTCCGCGGCGAACTAATCGATATCATTCAGTGGATCGATGATTCGCACCATACGCTCGTTTGGCGTTTTCCCAGACACCAGAACGAAATCAAGAATGGCGCGCAACTGATTGTTCGCCCCGGCCAAGTTGCGGTGCTCGTCTCCGGTGGTGAGTTAGCGGACGTTTATACGCCCGGCCACTATGAGCTCACGACGCAAAACATGCCGATCATGTCGACGCTTCAGGGCTGGAAGTACGGCTTCGAAAGCCCCTTTAAGGCCGAGGTGTATTTCGTCAACACGACCCAGATCACCGATTTGAAATGGGGAACGCCGAATCCGATCATGATGCGAGACCCGGAGTTTGGACCGATTCGGATCCGGGCCTTTGGTACCTACTCACTGCGAGCCGTGGACGCGAAAGCCCTGTTGAAGGAGATCGTCGGAACGCACGGCGAGTTTGGATCCGACGACATCACTGAATTGCTTCGCTCAATCATTGCCTCGTCGTTCGCCGACTTGCTCGGAAAGCTGCAGATCCCCGCGTTGGACTTGGCCGCAAAGTATTCCGAACTCTCCGAATCGCTTCGCATGGAAGTCGTCCAGCGCATCGATGACGAGTTTGGGCTCGACTGCCCGCAGCTGTACATCGTCAACGTGTCGTTGCCCGAAGCGGTTGAGAAAGCGCTCGATGCTCGCACCAGCATGGGCGTGATCGGCGACATGAACCGCTTCCAGCAGTACCAAATGGGCCAGGCGATGACGGCTGCTGCGGAAAACCCGTCCGGTGGCGGTGCTGCCGAGGGAATGGGACTGGGGATGGGCTTTGCCATGGCAAACAAGATGGTCAATCAGCCTGCCGGTGCGCCGGTGTCGTCCGCACCTCCACCTTTGCCCCCCACGTCGACTTGGCACGTGGCGGTTGCCGGTCAAACGCAAGGACCCTATTCCATTCAACAGCTCGTCGCTGCCATCACCAGCGGGCAAGTTCAATCGGACACCATGGTCTGGACCGCCGGGATGCCGTCCTGGTCACGTGCCGATCAGGTCGCGCAGTTAGCGAGCTACTTTCAAGCCATGTCGCCACCGCCGCCACCTCCAGCGACCTGAACGGGTAATGCGGTTTGTAGCACGAGCGGGGTCGGTTGTTCGAAGCCGCCCCGCCCCGCCCGCTCCCGTCTCCGTCTCCCGTCTCCCGTCTCCCGTCTCCCGTCTCCCGTCTCCCGTCTCCCGTCTCCCGTCTCCCGTCTCCCGTCTCCCGTCTCCCGTCTCCCGTCTCCCGTCTCCCGTCTCCCGTCTCCCGTCTCCCGTCTCCCGTCTCGCTTCTCGCTTCTCGCTTCTCGCTTCTCGACTTCCCCGTTGTTGCCCTCGGTCTACCGATGTTGCTTCCAGGCAACACCAGTCGATGTCTTCGCTGCGCGACACCGAAATCTTGTCCGAATGTCAACACTTCAGCTTGACTCCCCTAGGACGTATCACAAGGTTCTGGTGGATGCGCCAATGGCCGCAACCAGCACGGGTTTTCTCGGTGCTCCAATTCAAGCTCACCGCTAGCGTGGGACTCTGAACGGGTTTCCGACAAAGGCAAACCGATCGCGAGATCGGGACGCAAAGCCACGGGTCTCTCTGAGATCGCCGGGTTACCGAAGAACGAAAGTAGCTGCTCCGTCGGCAATCGCCAAGACTTTGGCGGTGGCCATGACGGTTGGCTGTGGAGAGTCTCATGCATCAATCCAAAATCCTCGTCGCGGACGACAGTCGCACAAGCCGAGCCCTCATCCATAGGGCGTTGGCGTCGGCTGGCTACGACGTCACCCTGGCCGCGGACGGTCGGGAAGCCGTTCAGTTTGCTCGTCGCGATCGACCGGATCTGGTCATTATCGACATTCAGATGCCGGAGTTGGACGGATACGCCGCCTGTGACGAGATCCTGGCACAAGCGGATCGGGACTCCAACCTGCCCATCATCTTTCTCACCAAGGTCACGGCAAAACATCTCACCGCGCTCGGCAGCGAACTGGGTGCTTACCTGAGGAAGCCTGTGACGGATCAACAGCTTCTCTCCACCGTCGAAAAGCTCCTCGAAGGTTGCGACGCACCGGAGACCTGTGCGGGAATCAACCAATGAAGATCAACGAACCCTTTGGCCCATCGACCGAACAAGACGTCGCCGACGAAGCGCGTCGCATGGAAACGGAAGTTCTCGCACAACTGAAATCCGAATTCCAGGAATTCGTGGCGCAAACCCGCGAGCGACTGCGAATGGTTTCCCAATCCCTGGTGGAACTGGATCGCGAATACTCGACGGTGCCTCCGGTGGTCGTCGATCAACACGCAGAATCGCCCAGGAAGTGATCGCCCAGAAGTGATCGCCCAAGAAGTGGTCATCAGCAAAAGGTTGAAGCCCCCACGGCTCACGAAGTTTCCCCGGAGCCAGCTCAGGCCGACCGCTCGGAATGGATCGTGGAACCGACGCCGGCAACTGCTGACAAGAGTGAAGCACCTGTTAGCGAGCTCAACTTTTGGTCGGAGGCACTGGCGGATCCGGATCCTCAACCAATCCCTCCGCGCCCAACTATGGCGGAGGATGCGTCGAATGACGCGTCATTTCCCAGAACAAGCAACCTCGATTCCGATCCCACTGAACGCCTCAAAGCGATCAAGCAACGACTTGCCAGGCAGATTGAAAACTCCTAGCCGCATCGCTCGGCCCTTCATTTACCGACCCTCCACCCCGTTGATCATGAACGCAATCGAAACATCCAACAATTCCTCCACGGCGATGCTGAGCGATCTCTCTGCATCCGACAAGCATTGCGTGTTCCGTAGTGGCACCTGCTGGTACTCGTTGCCAGCGGTATCGGTTCGTGAGATCACGATTGCACCGCAGTTCGTCGCGGTACCTCACAGCCACTCGTCCTTGGCCGGACTCTGTCATCTGCGGAGTGAATTTGTTCCCGTCATCTCTCTCAGCTCACTGCTTGAAATCGACGACCAACCGATCTCTCAGCCCAACAACAAACTGATGGTGCTCAACGGCACGAGCGTCTGGGCCCTTTTGATCGCGGAAGCTGCCGCGCTGGAGTCACTGGAAACCATCCTCGCTCCGGAGAGCCGGATGGATGACTCCCATCAAAGTCCGGTGATGGGAACCGCAATGTTCAACGACCAAATCCTTCGTGTCCTTGACCCGAACCGACTCTTTCGACTGGCTCAGCAGACGCTCGAAACCACATGGAATCGTCTGCACACAGCCGCCCACGAAACCCGCAGTGAACAGGGGAACCTCCGTTGAGAATCCAAACGCTATTCATGATGACCCATGGAGCCACGGCCGTCGCCGTCGCTTCGCTTGTGCTAATCGCATCGCATTCGGGTGCCCAAATGAACTACGCGGTTGCCGCGGTGATTTCATTGTTGGTGCTTGCCGCTGCCTGCTGGTTCACGACCATGCGAATCACCGAGGGGCTTGCCGCGTTGGAGTCGGCCGTCGCCGATCACGAAGAAGCCGAACGACTGCGAACCGGCATCCAAGAGATCGACCAATCAGCTCAAGCGATCGGCAAGTGCGCCGCACGCTGGGAAAAGGTCGCGGCGGACACACGACGCCAAGCCAGAGATTTCCAGGGGATCATGCAACTGCTAAGCCATCGCGCTGCGGGCGGCGACCTCAACAGTGCGCAGCTTCGAGAACTCTTGGCTGGACTGGGTGTCACCATTCAATCTCATCTTTCACAGATTGAACGTGGCGTGCTCGAAATCGAAGGCTTCACCCGCTCGATCACCGAGGGAACGGACGCTCAAGGGCATGCGGTCATCAAGACGACCTCGTACGTCGAACAACTTTCAGGCACGATCGATTCCGTTTCGAGCAGTGCGGCGGCTGCTTCCGCGGCGGCGAAACGTACCAGCGAATCGGCGTCGGCCGCTCTCTCGCTGGTCCGAGACCTGATCACCGGCATGAACCACCTGCGCGGCGAATCACAGAACTGCGAAAAGAAGCTTCGTGGACTTTGCGATCCATCGCAGCAGATCTCGTCCATCGTCGGAACGATCAGCGACATCGCGGCCCGCACCAACCTGCTGGCCTTGAACGCGTCGATCGAATCGATTCGCGCTGGCGAACATGGCCGTGGTTTCGCCATCGTCGCCGACGAAGTCCGAAAGCTGGCTGAACAAGCATCGGACGCGACGCGTGAAATCGCCAGCTTGATCGACTCGATGCAATTGGTCACACAAGAGTCGATCCGCGGCATCTCGCAAGAACGCGAACAGATTGAAAAGGAAGTCGGCCGGGCCGTCGCAGCCGAGACCGCCTTGCAACAGATCTGCGGTGCCTCCGAGAGTGACGCCAGTCACATTCGTCGCATCCTTGACTCGTCCAGTGCACAGTTGCAGCTGGCGCAAGACGTCGTCCTGGCGGTTGAGCAGATCTCAAAACTCGCAAAGTCCAACCGCGGCGGTGCTGAGAGCGTCTGCTGGACCATGAAATCCCTATCGAAGGCGAATCCGCAATTCCACAGCACCGTGGATCGGCTGCGCCAATGTGCCAGCTCATCGACTTCCGACGGCCATGATGAGCCGCGGAACATTGCTCCCGCTGCACCAATCAACGTACCGATGGCCAGCACCGAACTTGTCGCAGTGGTTTAGGAGATTCAACATGGATTCCGAGATGACACCCGCAGACCACGAACAGGAACTCTCGCTCGAGTTGACGCGAGAAATCCTGCAGGAAGTCTGTCAGGCTACGTCCGACTCCGATCAGCGTCAGCTGTTCGAGTTCTCGAGCCTACTGACACAGGTCGTCGATTTCCAAGACGGCTGCGAACAGTCCGCGGACGCTTTTCGGTTTATCCGTGAAGGCCTGCAGGAAATCCAAACGCTCGTTGCCAACGATCAATCCGACTCCGAGCGCCTCGAGTCCCTTCGCTCCGAAGCGATCGAACGGTGGGGTGAGCTGTTTTCGCATGCTGACGATTCCGAAGTGACCCATGACCAACACGGTGCCGACGCTTGGGGAACGAATGAACAGCACGAAGAACTGGACGAGCATGACGACCTGGTTGCCCCCAGCGCTGAAGAAATCAGCTCATTGCTCGGTCAACTCGGTTCGACAGATGTCGTCCACCACCTCACCGTCGACAACCAGGCACACCAGGATCTGAACTCCAAACCGGATCAGGAGTCGTCAGACCAATCGGATCGTTCCCATTCGGCAGCAACCGATTGCTCGGTCTCCGATGAACATGAGCCGCTCCCGTCGATCCATGCCGGCGATGCCTCAGCATCGATCGCGTCGTTGGATCCCGAGCTGCGTGAGGCCTTTCTGGATGACGCTTCCAGCTGTGTCAGCTCGATGGAAGAGTCGATGCTGAAGCTCGACCATGATCCCAATGATGCCGATGCATTGAATCAGATTTGCCGAGAGCTGCATACACTCAAAGGGGCCTCCGCGAGCGTCGGTCTGGCGGATTTGGCCAGCCATCTGCACGAGTTGGAAGATCTGCTCCGAGATGATCACGCGGCCGGTCGCGCACCGGAAATCAACTCTCTGTTGAAGAGTGTCGATGCGATCCGCGCACAGATCTCAAGTAGTGAGCAGCCGTCTGGTCAACAAGCGACCGATGAATCCGCCAACTCGACCGAATCATCCTCCTCGGCTCGTCCCGCCCCAGTACCTGCTCTCGCCGATTTCGGAGACGGGCCGACGGACGATGAAATGGTTCGCGTGAAGTCATCCCAGCTGAATCGGTTGATGGACATGTTGGCCGAACTGGTCATGCTGCGTAACCGCCGGGAAACGGAGTTGACGGATCTGCAGGAGGTTTACCATGAGCTGATCGGCAGCGTCTCCAAGATGCGATTGTTGAGCAACGAGGGGAGCGTCGTGTCCGATGCCTGCACCTCGCTTCAACTCTCCGAAGTGGCCAACGACGTTTTGGAGGTCGCCCAGCACGTTCGAGACTGTGCTCGACCGGTGGCCGAAGGCAACACATCCGTCTCACAGTTCATTCGCCAGTTTCGCCAGGAGTTGGTGGCGCTTCGCCGCACACCTGTCTCCGGACTGTTTCGACGATTGCAGCGTGTTGTGCGTGATGCGGCAAACGCGGAAGACAAAGACGTTCGTCTGCAATTGATTGGCGAAGACGCCGGAATCGAGCGGTCGCTGCAACAACGGCTGTACGAACCACTTCTCCATATCGTTCGAAATTCCGTCTGCCACGGTATCGAGCGGCCCGAAGAACGAAAAAAGAATGGCAAGCCGACCTCCGGCACGATCACGTTAGAAGCAAAGTCGGGTCCAGACTTGTTCGTCATCGAGATTCGAGATGACGGCAGAGGACTGGATTACGACGCGATTCGACGCCGCGGCGTCGAGAGCGGTCTGCTCGCTTCGGACCAGGCGTCCAGCCGTGAAGAGCTTTCACAACTAATCTTTCATCCCGGTTTCTCGACGCGTCAAACTGCCAATCAGGTTGCCGGTCGAGGAGTGGGGATGGATGTCGTGGCTTCGACCATCCAACGGATGCGAGGATGGTTGGAAATCGATTCGGAACCGAACCAGGGAACCCGAATTCGCCTGAGCTTTCCGCTTCCCTCGGTCATTCAGCACGCGATGGTCTTCCGTTCCGGAGGACAATTGTTCGCACTGCCCATGCAGTCGGTGCGTAGCGCCGGTGAATCGGGAAGGGGAGCGACTTGCCTTTCCTTCTCGAAGATGCTGGGCCTTCCCCAGGCAGAGACGAGCCAACACATCGTGCTGGCTTGCGAATCACCGTCGGGACACAGCAGTGCGGGCGGCTCCAGCAGCGTCACGCTCTTGGTCGACGAAGTGGTCGGTCCGGAGGAAGTCGTGGTGCGTCCCTTGCCCACGCTCTTGAAGCAGCACCCCTTCTGTTCCGGGGCCACGCTCTCCGGGATGGGCCAAACCGTCCTCTTCCTGGACGCTCGCAGATTGGTGGAATCCCAGAGCAACAGTCTCTTTGAGTGCGACGTGACCAAAACCACAGCCGAGACGTTGGCATTCCGAACCAATGGCGTGTCCCGTTCCCGCTCTCAACGCCCTCGCGTGCTCGTCGTCGATGATTCACTCAGCGCCCGCAAGCGGGTGGTCCGATCGCTGCGGCGATACCCCGTGGACATCGTCGAAGCATGCGACGGCAGGCAGGCACTTGAGATCCTCAAGAAGCAACACTTCGATGCCATCTTTAGCGACATGGAAATGCCGCATATCAGCGGCATGGAACTGCTCGCCGAAGTCAATTCAAGCAGCCGCCCGGATGTTCCCCCCATCGTGATCATCAGCAGCCGCAACGAAATCGAATTTACGAGCCGTGCCAAAGAGCTTGGAGCGAACAACTACTTGTTCAAACCGCTCGGAGACGAGGCTCTCGACAGTGCGCTGGCGGGCATTCCCGCTCTCCGGCACCTGGAAACCGAAGCAACGAAACCCCTTCAGATGAGCGGAGAGACTCATGACCGATAAGACTATTCTTGTCATCGACGACAGTGCAACGATTCGCAAACTGGTCGATACTCACCTTAGCCCCGTTGGCTACCGCGTGGTGCTTGCACCCAACGCAGAAGACGGTCTGAGGCTCGCCGCAGAAATCCGACCGGACCTGATCCTGTTGGATCATCAACTTCCAGGCACCACCGGATACGAAGTTTGCTGCAAACTGGTTGAGTCACCCGAATTGCAGCAGATCCCAGTCGTCGTCAGCTCGACACTTCGCAAGAAGGCGTACGCCGAGTACATCGACTTGGACAATGTGGTCGACATGTTGCCCAAGCCGTACACCGAAGAATTGCTTCGGACCACGATCGCCAACTCACTCGAAACGGCTGCGATGATCGTCTCGTCGCAATCCCAGGGGACAGCCGTTCCGGAAGTGATTGATCAGCTTGACGAGGCAGCCTTGGCGGGTTCCTTCAGCTGCTTCGGATTGCGCGAACTCCTGGACTTCTTGAACAATGGTCGCAAGACCGGTGTCTTGGAAGTCGAAGCCGACCGCACCCGTATCCGATTCCACTTGGATCGCGGACGCATCCAGGGCGTTTACGCCAACGGAATCGACGGGCAGGAAGTCGATGAGATGGCGCGTCGCTTGCCAAAGTCACTGACCAATCTATCGCCGGTTCTGCGGATGACGATTGGCGGCCGCAGCTGCGCGGAAGTCGACGGCTTTGTACAGCTTCTCGACCAAAAGGTACTGGACCCGCGGCTGATGACAAAGTTGCTGCGATTTCAGGCATCGATGCTGGTCCACTTGGCCTTCACGCACAAGCTCAAAGCCTTCCGCTTCGACGCCGGCCATGCCGCCAATACGCTGCACAAGAATCTTCCACTCGACATCAGCCTGCTAGCGTTGCTGGTCGAAGGAGCGATTCATCGGGGCGAGCAAGAGGAGCTCACCGACGATCGATGCCTGTACGTCAGGCGTGCGATCCGCGGTCAGAACCTTGATCGCGCTGGCTTGTCGGCTCGCCACATGAAGCTTCTGAATGTTCTGTCCGAGCCGAAGAGCGCCCAAGAAATTGGGGACTCGCTCGGTTGGAATCTGGATGAAGTTCGCCAAGTGCTTGACGGCTTCGTGATCGCCGAACTGATCGAAGTGCGTCACCAAGCCGTGCCAGGACAGTTTATCGTCTTCGAGCCGGACGCCGGCGCCGCCCAGAACCTGCGATCATCGCTCGAGGAATCCGACAACCGATACGCTGGAAAAGTTGTGCGGGACAAACTCGCCCTCCAACTCGTGCTCAAACGAGCGGTTCCTCACACCCTCGTTTTCGCAGGAGATGACGACCAGGTTTGCCAAATCGTCCAGCAGATGTTTGCCACGCAAAACCCAAAGGCCGCCAGCGTACGTCGCATCGCACTTTGCGGACCGGCCGGCAAGGACACGGATTGGCAGAACCGCGTCGGATTCGAGCCACATCACGTGCTGATTCGTCCCTGCACAGCAGAATCGTTGTTCGAGTCCATGGATCGCGTCTTCGAGCAGTTCCCCATCCAGAACCAGCCGAACCCAGCCTCATCCGACGAACACCAACCATCGGAGCAATTCCACGCAATTCCGGCGATGGACACCGATGCGGTCGGAGCCACCACCGCAGGAGTTGAATCATGATCACGCAGCCAACTGCAACGAAATTGCTCGTCCTGATTGCGACCAACGACTACGGCGCGACTCACCGATACGAGCTGAAGAATGATCAAGGAGTGTTCGTTGGCAAGTCGTCCAACTGTGGGCTGCAACTGCACGACAACAAGCTTGCCGACATCCATTGCCGAATCGGGATGGAAGCAGGCAAGCTGCGGATTCAGAACTGGATGTCAGCCACGGGCACACTCGTCAATGGCAGTGAGATCACCGCGGAGCAGGAGCTTGAATTGCTGGACGTGATTCAGGTCGGAAGCCACAAGATTCGAATCGCTACCTCGAACGCAGCGGCCGATGCGCTCGTTCCCGAGTCGGCGAAGCCCGCCGCCAAGGCCCCCGTTGCGCCTGTACCGCAACAGGATGACGACGAGGATGTCAGCGACGAATCCGAAGGAAGCCTGAGCCTGAAGGATACCGATTCCCTACTCGAATCACCAACGGAAAGCCTCCTGCGAAGTGAACCGGATTCGATCGGCGACGTTGACTCCTCCAGCAAAGTTTCTTCGTTCAAGGACAAGGACGTCGCGATGAATATCGACGACGATCTCGATCTGAATCTCAGTATCGATCCGGAATCGATGGATCTGGACGTCGACTTCTTTTCGCTCGAAGAGGAAGAGACCTACGACCACGAGACAGTGGCCCTACTTCAAGCCGAAATCGATGACCTTCGTACCGCGCTCGCACAACGCGACGCGGATCATGCCAACAATTCTCATCGAGCTGACGACGAGATCGCTTCCGCAGCACCCGAAGCATCGGACGAGGTACTGCTTCGGATGCAAGAGCTCATCGAAGAAGCCAATCGTAGCGACGAACGCGCCGCCCTGTTGGAAGAAATGCTTCACGCCGCGGAGGACGTCAGTCGCTCAGAACGTGATGAGCGTAATCAACTGGAGGCTTGGGTTCGGGACATCGAGAAACGAATCGGCCAGCGTGAAGAAGAGCACGCGGCAGAACTCGATGCGCTCAAAAACCGCTTGCAAGAATCATCGCTGCAGCAAGAGCGTTTGCAAAAGAAGCTCCGCCAGGTCGCAACCGGTGGCGGCGCGAGCGCGAACAAAGAGTACGAGCAACTGCTCGAAAGCCTGCAGGCAAAGAATCGGGAGCTTGAGACGCGTCTGTCCGAGTCGCAGAAACAGTGCGTGTCACTGGAGAAACGACTCGCCTCCTCCACAGGTGGCCAGGAAGATCAGCTGCGTGGCGAGCGAGCCAAACTCGCTCAAGAACAAGCCAAGATTTCGAGATTGCGCTACGAGCTGTCCAGCAAGCTTGCGGAAATCGAGCAGGTGCCGAAGGCTTCCAATCGGGCAGATCAGGAAACCGGACAGCGAATCCGAGCACTCCGAGAACATCTTCGCGAGATTCACGAGCAAGAGAAGCTGGAAGTCAAAGAATCCACTTTGGCGACACGGCTCGCAAGTCTTTGGAAACGTGTCGAATACTAATCACGATGGCTTGATAGAGAAACGACCATGGATCACTCCCCTACCACGGGTCAAAGCGTCGGCAGCCGCATTCAGGCTGTCGACCAGTTCGAGCTACTGATCGCTGATGTTGAATCGTTTCTTGACGATTGGCTTCAACGCTTGGATCAGCTCCAAGCGGTGTCGGCAACGCCCGACGCTCACTTGCGCAAGCGGATACACGATTTCGAGCTGGACAAGAGCCAGTGGGAAGCCAAGCGTAAACGCGAGACGCGCGAAATCCATGAAAAGGCAGAGGAGCTAACCAAGGCGTGGCTCCGCTTGGAAGAGGAAGAGCGACGCTTTCTGCAGATTCGAGATACTCGCGCTCACGGCAACCGAGCCACGGTGGTGGACGGCCAACCGAGAGAACCGGCCAGCGACACAGAAACCAATTCGAGTCACCAGCCGTCTCCTGCTCGAGCGCCCGCACCGGCTTCGGCTGCGGCTGCGGCTGCGGCTCGCGGCTACGGCTACGGCTACGGCTACGGCTACGGCAGAGGAATCCAGCACACGTCGTCCCAGTCCATTGCAGGGACAACGTGCCGGCGTTTCGGCCGTCCGCCAGTTTGAACAGCTTCGTCGAGAAATCCAGTCAAGCCGACACCAACATCGTCGCGTGTGAAATTCGCATTGAAATTCGCACTAGGCTCTATTCAATTGGAGAAATACCTTGTCCATCGCAACCTTCCTTACAGATGCTGTCGGCTTGTGGAAACAGCGACCACCACTCGAGGGTGAAAGCGTCAAAAAGGGTGTGCAGGCACCCGATGTGTCCAATGCACCTCCGGATACACGCCGACTGATCCGAAATCGACAGTACTGCCGGGTGCTTGCCAGCGAGGGCGGCATGCCCTTCGACGATATCTCCGTCGATTGCGCTTGGACGGCGTTGAACCAGGACATGGCGCTCGTTCCCGGTGGCCAAATCTGTCTCGTCAGCGACCTGGTCATTTCCACACCGAGCGGTTTCGAAGTGGTTTCCAATCCCGATGAGTTGGTCGCGGTGGAAGCCTTCTACCTTGATCGAGATTGCGTCACCAATGCGGACTATCTGAAGTTCGTTCAGTCAGATGGTTACAGCAACCCTCAGTACTGGCCGGAAGACGTCCTCTCGAACGTATTGCAGTTTCTCGATGCCACCGGATGTCCCGGCCCGAAATCATGGATCGAAGGTGCGCCAGCGGCCAATCGACTGAACCACCCCGTGGTTGGAATCTGTTGGTACGAGGCCAACGCCTATGCAACCTGGGTCGGCAAGCGTTTGCCTTCGACCGAAGAATGGCAGCGTGCGGGAACGTGGCCCAAGGGACACAGCGGAAACTCCTTTGAGCTTCGCTATCCATGGGGAAACGCCTTCGATCCAACCAAGGCCAATCTTTGGGCGAGCGGTTACGGCGACACGGTGCCGGTGGACGGCTTCAAATTGGGACGCACTCCCAACGGCGTCGGACAGTTGATCGGAAACGTCTGGGAATGGGTCGACACCCAGTTCTTCCCCAACAGCGAAGAAGGCGTTTCGATCTTGCTGGAGGAAACGATGGCCGAGGTTCGCGGTGGCGCCTTCGACACCTACTTCCATTCTCAAGCGACTTGCCAATTCCGCACCGGTCAACCCCTCCTATTCCGAGGTGCAAACATTGGATTCCGCTGCTGTGTCAGCGCCAGTGCGCTCACGCCACGGACCAATTCCACAAGCTCACCAACCCGAACGCAGGACCAAGAATGATTACGACACCGACACAATTGAACAAAGGTTTTCAACCCGTCGTCGTCGATTGCGTCTGCTGCGAGCATCGACTGGGCGAGCGAGAAGAGTTTTGTCCGGAATGCCAGGCACCCGCTTCGCTTAGCCAATCGGTTGCGATGCGCGGCGGCGAACATCGCTTCGTGTCCGTACTCGGTGCCAGCAACGCGGGCAAAACGGTTTACCTCGGCCTGCTCCTCGACATCCTCAGTAAAGGGCCAGAGGAATTCCGCGGGATGGCAAGTAGCGCCTTCTCGGTCGACTTGCAGGAACAGGTGGTCACGGCGCTGGAGCATCGCATGTTCCCGGAAAAGACGCCGGCGGAAGCCGACGCTTGGAAGTGGCTGCACTGTCAGGTGTCGATCACCGAAAAGAAAGAGTCGATGGACGTCGATTTGATCTCGCCCGACTTTGCCGGCGAGGCAATCGCCATGGAGATCAATCAGGCTGGCCTGTATCCGGCGATCCAACACATCGTCGCCAAATCGAGTGGCTTGCTGATCCTTTGTGACTCAATGCGCGTCCGTGACGAAGGCTCTGGTGAAGACCTGTTCGCCATGAAGCTCGCCTCCTACATCGCGCAGTTGCACGGCCTCTCCAGCGATGGCAAGAAGATCAAGAGCCGTCCGCAGGGCCCCTCCATCGCCATCGTCTTCAGCAAATGCGACGGATGCCCCGAAGCGACTCAGGACCCGACTCAATTCGCTGCCAATAACACGCCACGGCTGTTTGAGTTTTGTCGTCGAACGTTCTCGCGACATGCCTTCTTTGCCGCAAGCGTTGCCGGGAACTCTGGGATGTTAGCGGACCGTACGGGATTGCAAATGCGAATCCCGTTCCACATCGAACCACGAGGCGTCATCCAGCCGCTTCAATGGGTGGTCGGACATCGCTGCTAGGAATGGCCTCCGACCGTTCGGAAAGAACAGTCAGCCTGGAAAGGCCGACGTACGTTAGGCTTTCCAGCCTGACTTTTGGAACAACCGGTCAGCCGACAGAGACTGACTCACTTGCTTTGAAATCGACTCGTCACGCTCGGGGGTAATCGTGATCGGAACTGACATGCAATCATTCAAAGTCGAACAAGCGATCTTCGCATCGTCTGATCGCGGCAGTATGAAGGGTTACCAGTTGGTCGCACGATCGCCCGGCGTCGATCGTACGATTTCCCAGGCTCTTTGCCGTTGGGCTCCCACGCAGGTACCCAGCGATGCGCCGGAGGCTTGGACAATCAGCTACTTCCCGATCAATGATGAGTTGGTCGCGGTAACAAGGACCGTGCTGGGTGGTCCCGAGTACAGTAGTCGCGGCGGATTCCAGGTCGTCACTTTGATTCTGTTGCTTCGTAACGAACAGTTCCACGCTTACTCGTGCAACCCGATTCTGGTCGTAAAGACTGCCTTGGCCATCGGATTGTTACGGCTGCCTCTCAACGTGGACTGCGACCAACTTCCTGTGGCGAACCTGCCGAGCCAGCCGCTGGTGCTGCCGCCTGAACCATCGTTGCAGGAGACAGGTTTGGAAGGTCAGGTCAAGGAAAGCGAAGCAGCCGCGCTTGAGAACATTGCCGACATGATTCGGCACGCGCAGCGCGTCGCTCTGATTGGCCATCACAATCCGGTGGCGATCGTTGAGCATCTGATTCCCAAACTTTCCCTAGAAGTCCGCCGAGAATTCAGCTTCACGACCGGGCTCTTGCCGACGGTTCGTCGTCCCTTCCAAGCCCATTTCCTGCCAAGCGCCGACTTGGCCCGCCAGCGAACGCTCGATTCCCAAAGCATCGCCAGAATCGAACTGACGGCTTAGCTGATCAGCCCGCTAGCTGATCAGCCCGCTAGCTGGACAGCAAAGTGGTGCTGGCCGGCTAGCAGCTACTTCGCAGCTGTGCCATGAATCGACTCAGCAGCGTGTTCGTCTCTCTCGTCTCAACACATCTTGCGGCGAACTCGTCGATCGTCTCTCCGGTGATGGATTCGACGTATCTCGGATAGGCTCGGACCCGTTGCAGCAATGCCTCACGATCGAGTTCCGGATGGAACTGCGTGCAGTAGATTGGCTTGCCGGGAAAGCAAAACGCTTGATTCTGCACTCTGTCGCTGGAGGCCAATCGCACGGCCCCGGGCGGCAATCGAACCACGCAATCTTGATGCCCCATGGGTGCGAGAAATCGATCGCCCAACGGTGCGAACAGAGGATCGCCAAGTCCTTCGTCGGTCAGAAACACTTCGACGGTCCCCAGTTCGGCACGGCTCATGTCGGTGACGACGTCGCCTCCCATCGCCTTTGCCAAAGCCTGGAACCCCCAGCAAGAAGCAAAGGTCGGCTTGCTCAAGTCAAACAGCTCACACATCGATTCCAGAACGGGCGGAAGCCACTCACCGCCTTCGGCTACCGAATAATCACCGCTACCGCCGAGCAGCACCACATCCACTTGATTCAGCTGATCGACCGTCGGGACACCGGAAAGCAAATCATAGACTTTGATCTGCTCAGTATCACACTGCAGAGCGCGCGCGAAACAATCGACCTCCTGATGTCGCATCGGATCGTTAGCGTTTCGAACCTGAAGCAAGAGAAACTTATCCATCGGTCAACCATCAAAATTGACGTCGCCCGTGATCTTGTCTTTGTACATCGCTAAACGGCTCAGCGCGATATCGATGTCGTGCCGGTCAACACCATGTGCTTCCATGGCATCCGCGAAGTGACCGCAGAACTTTGCAAAATGTTGTGCGGTGATCCCACGGTCCCGGTGAATCGCCGTCAACTCCACGCCGGCATATTTGACCGGTCCGTCAAACGCCGAAGCCAGGAACTGGTATTGCATTTGATGCAATCGCTCCATCGACGTGTTTTCAAAGAAGGGAGCCAGGTCCGGGTCCTGCAGAACTCGGTCGTACATCGCTCGCACCATCTGTGCGAGCTCGGATGCCCCTCCCAAACGCTCAAACAGCTCTGTCACTTCATCTGGCATCGGCGTTCTGATTCTCACTCCCGAAGGTTGGTTCGATGGATTGATCAGCCGCCGTACGTTAGCACGCGGTGTTCCCCGTGCTGGCGAACCGGACGCTAACGCGTGGCGGCCGATGAAACTGGCGCGATCCACGAAGAAGCCCATCGTACCGTTTGCGATCCGTCTTGTTGAGGACGGAGCCGACTGAAAAATCCGACGCCGACCGACCTCATCTGACCGGTCGCACGTAGACTCGCAAGCGTTTACTGGAATAACTGCCGGCGTTTCCGCTAAAAGTCCAATCCCGATTTTCACTGCTGCTGTTGCCGATTCCGATGTCGGCTCCCGCAGCAGCACTCCAATGATTGATGGCGAAGATTGTCTCCTTCGCCGCCGCATTGTGAATCTGCATCGACCCGTATCCATCAGTCGGCGGTGCCGGATCATCGCCAAAGTCGTACGATCCGCTGGAAGCTCCCGGGACCCCCGCACCATTGCCGGGCCCGTAATTGTTCGGCCAGAACTCAAGGTTGCCTCCCTCGATCCGCAACCCCTTGGTCAGCGTCGTGACGTTGGAGAACACCTCCATCCCGCTGACGGGCTGTCGAAACATGGCCCCAGAAGCAACCGTGGGAATCCCAACTTTCGACGCGTCGTCGGTGAATGCATCGACGGCGACGAATACTTTCTGATCACCAGAGCTTGGCGAGTTCAATTCGAGCAAATAGCCGACTCGATCAAACGATCCAACCTCACCGCTGTGATCGACGTCGTAGTCAATCGACTTGCCCAGCTTCGCAAGATCCAAATCATAGACCAGTTGGTAGTCCTCTTCGACCGATACCATGCTCAGAAAATCGGGCTCTTCGCCGCCGCGAAAGGCTCCGACAGGCAAACCGGTTGCTCCCACCAAATTCGGCTCCGCCAGTTTGTCCCAAGCGAATCGGAAGGCAACCGGATGCTTGATCTCCGACGACGACAAGACGACGGAATCTCCGTCAATCACAGCCTCGGCAGGCTTGTATCCGCGCGAAGCCGGGCCGATCAATTCAAAATGGCTGGGAGACTTTCCATCACGAGTCTTCAACCCACCGCCCGTATTCTTGAAGGTGATCTTCAGCCGATCTCCAAGCAGCTCCATCGATTCCATCTCAGGGCTGTGCGCGACGACATCCTCGTACCCGTAATCGTGCTTGAGCGCCAGCAGCGCCAATCGCTTGCCGACATCCTGTTTGTTCGGGGGATGAATATCACCGAGGGTGGCGATGTCATTGATGACCACCATGCCGGTGTTGGGGATCTGTTGGACCGCTGCCTGGGCCTCCCAGAACCTCGCTAGGATTTCGGGATCCTCATCACCGTATTGAAACGGCGCGATCTGAACGTAGTAAAACGGAAAATCGCCTTGTTCCCAGAGCTGCCGCCAACCTCCGATCAATGCCTTCTTCTTTTCGTAGTAGAGCATCCCCTCGGCATGATTCGACTCGCCCTGGTACCAGATCGCGCCGCGAATCGGGTATCCGACCAAGGCATGAATCATGCCGTTGTAGAGCATGGTCGGATCTTGATGACTGGTAAACGGCTTGAGGCTGTCGGGAAACGCCGGGGATGCCTCGACACCTTGATCGTTCTTCAGCGACTGTTTTGCGGTCGCAACCCAGGCCTCCGTCGCAGCCACCTGCTCGCTGAGCAGCCGGCGATAGGCATCCGTTCCCGGGGTGCGACCCATCACCGATTCGTAGATGCCTCGCAGCGCGTCGACCTGCTGGAATCCGATCGGTGGTGTCCACGGTTCGACGCGGGTCCCTCCCCACGATGAATTGATCAAGCCGATCGGAACGTCGAGTCGCTCCCTCAGGTGCTTCGCCATGAAATACCCGCACGCCGTGAAGTTACCGACGACCTGCGGCGTACACACCTGCCACTCCGATTGAATGTCATCAAGCGGCACGGTGGAAGGGATGCGGCCGACCTTCATGTGGCGAATCAAGGGATCATTCGCCGCGGCAATCTCCGCTGCTGCATTGGTGCTGCTTTGGACCGTCCATTCCATGTTCGACTGACCCGAGCAAAGCCAGACTTCCCCAATCAACAGGTCGCTGATTTCGATCATGTTGGAGCCAGAGACGCGCAAGACCAAAGCATCCCGACTCGCCTGCCTCGCCGGTAATTCCACCGACCACTTGCCCGACGAATCAGCCGTGGTCTTGGCACGCTGATCGGCAATGGCAACCTCAACCGACTCACCCGGGTCCGCCCATCCCCAGATTCGCAGCGGCATGCCTTGTTGCATCACCATGTGATCCCCAAAAAAACCGGGAAGCCGAATCTCAGCCCTGGCAGTACCGTTGGGAATGAAGGAAGACAAAAAGACCGCGAGCAATAGAAAACCAAACTTGTTGCAATTCATGGTCAAGCCTGACAAGAGGATTCAACTGTTTCACTTCCGCCAATTGCGATTCGAATGATAACCCGAAGCGTAAGCGAGTTTGTTTTCGCGCACTCCATTGTCTCGCTGAAACTTCGGGTGATGAACTGCAATCCAAGTAGCACTGTCCTGTTAGCCGAGGATCTCATGCACGACGTTTCCATAGACATCCGTCAACCGAAAGTCACGGCCCGCATGCCGATAAGTCAATCGCTGGTGATCCACGCCCAGCAGATGCAAGAGAGTCGCGTGAAGGTCATGCATGTGTACCGGGCTCTCCACCGGCGCATACCCAAAGTCGTCCGTGGCCCCATGGGTCATGCCACCTCGCACACCTCCACCGGCCATCCAAACCGTGAATGCCTTGGGATGGTGGTTGCGTCCATCGCCGTTCTCCGCGACGGGAGTCCGCCCAAACTCGGCACCCCAAAGGACAAGCGTGTCCTCCAGCAAGCCTCGCTGACGGAGATCCTGCAGCAAGCCAGCAATCGGCCGATCGACTTTCGCCGCCTCCTTCACACTCCCGTCCTGAACCTGCTTGTGGTGATCCCAGGTGTAATCGGTTGAGACCTGAATATAGCGCACGCCGCGCTCGGCAAACTTGCGGGCCAACAGGCATTGCCGTCCAAAATTGTCCGTCGGCTCGCTGCCGATTCCATAAAGTTCGTGAGTCGCTTTGGACTCGGTTTCCAAATTCATCACATCGGGAACCACCGACTGCATGCGATAAGCCAACTCATAATTCGCAATCAGACCTTCGATCCGCTGATCGGTACCGAGATCATTCAGATGTTGACGATTGAGCGATTGAATCAAATCCAATTGCTGACGCTGCGAGTCACGGCTCAGTCGTTGGTTGATCAGATTCGAAACCACCGCCTTGGAAATCGGGATCTCGGCCGACCCGATCGCCGTTCCCTGGTGCGCAGCCGGCAGAAACGCACAACCGTAATTCTGAACGCCGCCGTGACCTCGTGGCGGCGAGATCGTGATGAAGGCCGGTAGACTCTCGTTCTCGGATCCCAACCCGTAACTGACCCACGCACCGACACTTGGCCGCACGAGGTTCGCCTGCCCGGTGTGAAGACGTAACAGCGCCTCGCCGTGAGCACTCCCTTCCGTGTGCATCGAGCGAACCACACACAGGCGGTCAGCGTGCTGGGAAAGTTCGGGAAACAGTTCACTCATCCAGATGCCACCGTCTCCGTACCTGGCGAATTGAAAGGGAGAACCGAGTACGGTACCGAGCGATTCCTGATCGACGCCCACCGAGCTTCCGGCCAAAGGCTTGCCCTCTTCACGGTTCAAGATGGGTTTGGGATCGAAGAGATCGACGTGACTTGGACCGCCCCACATGAACAAAAAAATGATTCGCTTCGCCCGCGCGGGGAAATGCAGGCCATTTCCCGCCAGCGCCGGCAAGCTGGATTGGACGTCACCCGATGCATCTTGGGCTGCCATCGCGGCGAGGGCCACGCTTCCAAATCCTGCGGCGCTGGACCGCAACATCTCGCGGCGTGTCGTGACCTGCTTGAATTTTCCACAAACCATCGATCACTCCAGAACCTGAAAACGACTTGATGCCAACAACGCATGACAGGCCGCCGACCATGCACGCAGATCGCGATCCAATTCGCTACCGTCCGAACTCCAATGGCTTGCCGCCTCCGCGAACGACACCAATGCATCTTGAAGCTGCGGTGTCGAGTACCCGCTGTACACCAGACGACACAGCGCATCGGCGATTTCTCTCGGTGTGCGACTCGCGTCCTCGGTTACCACACGCCTGGCAATGGCATCGGCAGCGGCCAACACAGAATCGTCGTTCAACAAGAAGAAGCCTTGCGGTGCAACCATCGTCTCGGGACGCATCCCCGTTGTCGCGTGCGGATCGGCGAAGTCAAACGAGTCAAACAACTCGGGCAGGTCATTGCGAATCACCGGCAGGTAAACACTTCGACAGGGAAAATCGGTACGGCGACGATTCTTGTTCGCCCCCACGGCCGTCGCCTGGTCCCCCAAGTACCAGACCGTCGATTCCATGGGGGTGAAGTCGAGCTGCTCGCCCAGCCATCAACATGGCATCGCGTAACGACTCGGGATCCAGTCGACGTCGATGAGCGCGCCACAGCAGCCGGTTGTCAGGGTCCACCGCGTCGGCCTCCGGATCATGCCGGCTACTCATCGCGAACGTTCGACTGGTGACAATGGTTCGAACCAGCGACTTGATCGACCATCCCGATTCGATCAATTCCCCCGCGAGATAATCGAGTAACTCCGGATGGCTCGGCGGCTCCCCCGTTCGACCAAAATTGTCAACGGTCCGCACCAGACCTCGACCAATCAGGTGATGCCAAACGCGATTGGCCGTAACCCGTGCTACCAGACGGCCGGCCCCCTGATCAACGTCGGCAAGCCAGTGCGCCAACTCCAAACGGCCGCTCTGACCATCCGCGATCGAAAAGTCCCCATCTCCGATCACTTGCAAAACGCCACGGGGCACCACGTCCCCGAGCCGATCAAACTGTCCCGAGAGACGAATCGACTCATCGGCCGGGGTCTCCACATCACTCGGCACCATGGCACGCGCTGGAATCTCTGGCGGCTTGAACGCGACGCTCAGTTCCTCCACCAGCCGCGTCTGTGCCGCAATCCGTTCTTCGATCGCTCGCGAACTGTCCTTTGCATCCTCGGCGATCGCATCCTCTTGCTGCTTGGCAACGGTCTCCAGCGCCGACTCGTCATGCTTCTTCAGATGCTCCAGAGCCGACTTGGCTTGATCGAGCCTCTTCTTCGCCTGCGGTTGGTTGCGCCAGTACGTCTCATAGGCTTCGTCCAACTGATGGCCGTCGACGCCGAGCCCTACCAACTGCTCCATGTCACGTTGTTGGTTTAGCATGTGACGGGTTTCCAAGACCTGGGTGGAGGTCAGGATGCCGGCCAGCGCGTAATAATCCGAGGTCGGAATGGGGTCAAATTTGTGATCGTGACAACGGGCACAGCCGAGTGTCATGCCCAGGAAGGTCTTGCCGATCGTATCGAGTTGCTCGTCGGCGATGTCCATCCGTCGTTCGCGTGCGTCGTTGCCAAGGAGCACCTTGGGTCCGACGACCATGAATCCAGAGGCAATCCGCTGTCGGTCCCGCTGCTGAATCGAATCGTACGGCAACAAGTCGCCCGCGATCTGCTCCCACTGGAATTGGTCGAAGGGCATGTCTTCATTGATCGCGTCCACCACCCAGTTGCGATATCGCCATGCCTCACGGAACAAGAAATTCTCGTCCAACCCGTTGGAATCGGCGTAGCGAGCAAGATCCAGCCAATGTCGTCCCCAGCGTTCGCCGAACTGCGACGACGCGAGCAAGCGATCGACCAATTGCTGATAAGCGCGCGGTGTTTCGTCGTGGACGAATGCGTCGACTTCTTCTGCTGTCGGTGGCAGGCCGATCAATTGAAAACTGAGGCGACGAATCAAGGTGCGTCGATCGGCATCGCCAGCTGGTGCCAGGCCCTCGGATTCCAACCTCGACAACACGAACGAATCGATCGTTGAGCGAGGCCAGGCAGTTGCGACGACCGCAGGCGGCGGCGAACGCTTCAGCGGTGCAAAGGCCCAGTGCTCGCGCCCGGCGACGGGATCCGAGGGTCTGGCAATCGGACTGGCCGACACGCTCTTGGCGTCGCGCGGATCGGCGCTCCCGAAAGCACCCATTGCTCCAGTCGCGCAATCTCTCTGGCATCCAGTTCGCGATCGGGCGGCATCTGAATGTCACTGTCGGCGTACCGCACCGCACGAATCAACAGGCTTGATTCGACATCGCCCGGGACGATCGCCGGACCACTGTCTCCACCCGCCATCCATCCGTCACGACTATCAAGCAGTAAACCGCCCTCGCGTTTGCCGGACTCGCTCGAATGACACTGATAACAATGATCAACGAGCAGCGGTCGAATGTGCGTCTCGAAATAGGCCTGTTGCTCGCCTGTGATCGCTAACGCTCGCTGTGTCGGATGCGACGACGTGGCGATTGCTTAGTAGGCAAGCGAACAAGATGACCGGGAATAATTGTCGACGGTAGCTCATTGACAACATTTTACCGCAAGCCGGCGGGCGATGCAGCTTCGCCCATTGACCGAAGGTAAAGGTTGCAGAAATCGACGTTTCCAGATGGACGGAGCGTTAAGCTGGCTGCGTCATTGGACGCACTCGACGGCCCCGCCTCCGCGAGCGGCACCCGTGCTCCATTGACTTCGATAACCGGTACGCCATCGCTCCAAGCCTCAATCCGGTTCCAGCGACCGTCCGGCTCCAACAGGGACGCGAACGGCTCAGTGCGAAGGTCAATGGAAAACGCCGGCCCCGCTGCGATCACGGCACCGCTCGATCGGTCTTTGAGCCGAACATCGACCACAAAGCCGATCCGCTTGACCGACTCGCTCGAAGTCAACTGGCCCGGCCGATCCGCGTCGCCTGTGTAAGACAGAACCCAATCGTTCGCAGCCCACTTACCCTCGTCCGCTGCGTCCCAGCCGTCGAGCCCAAGCCCAGAGTAGATCGAGTGATAGCCCCGATCGGAAATCGCCACCTGTTCCGGAGCGATGTCGCGGGAGGGCAATTCGCCGATTCGCACATTGCGATAGTGAACAACGCCCCCTTCCGATTCGAGGCAGATGTAACCCTTGCGCGGAACGCAATCCTTGCCTCGCGTGACGACCTTCCCGTTGACGGCCAGTGAAATCGCACCGTCGACACACTCGATTCGATAGTGATTCCACTCGGGACTCGGATTGGATCGATTCTCGGTTGGAAAGGCCCTGCTCCCGCCACGTCCATTGATCGGCGTCATCGTGGCCCCATGAATCGGAAAGATGTCACCGTGGGTGGTGTGACTTTCCGAATTCCCGTAGGCATTCTCTAGTACCTGAACTTCGATCCCGCGATGAAAAGGCACGCCCCGCGAAGTGATGTCATCGGCCCAAACAAAGATCCCAGCGTTGCCGCCCGGAACCATGTGCCGCCACTCCAATTCCATCACAAAATTTTGGTACATCCGTTCGGTGCGAATCTCACCGATGGGCTTGCCGGTGCAGACCAGCAACCCGTCCTGAAAGCTCCAAGTCGCCTCGGGCGTATTCGTCCGCACCCAGCCGGAGAAGCTTTCATCCGGGAACATCGGCACCAGAACCTGATCCGACGATGCGTCCTGCGCGACGAGTTGCGGCGGAACAACCAACCCAGCGCAGAGGGCCAGCACCACGAGACCAGCAGCGCATGCGCCGGGGAAGCGATCGAGAATCATCGCGAATCTTTCAATTGGGGAAATCGATTGAACGCCATGATTGTCGTTGAGATCCAACACGATCGCAACGAGCTACAACAGGATCCGCCAACCTCAGACGCTAGCCGTGGGCCTAACCCCCATACCAAACGTATTCCCGGAGCCCACGGTCAACGCCCCATGGCAATCACTTTGTTGATTTCATCAGCCACCAGGCGTTCGCGTCCGGCTGCCGAACCCAACGAAAATCAGCCGCGAATGCAGGGCGGCTGATCAAATCCAACGGGCCAAAAAGCCCAAAGTGAGCTCGGTTTGGCTAGCGCCAATCGCTCACGTCAATTCGGACTACTTTCGCTCCGAAAACGATTCCGATTTGATCTGAAGCTCGAGGATCTGGTTGCGCAACTCTTCAAGTTGCCACTGCAGATACGAAATCGTTTGCAGCGAGTCTTGTTGCGAAACCGTTCTCTCATAATTCAGTCTTGCCACATTCAAAACGGCGATGGCACGATCAAGTTCCAGAGCTGTATAAGTTCCACCCACTTCTTCGAAGGCAGCCTGCTTTCTGGCAACATCCGATTCGGCAAGATCCAATGCCGCCTTGGCACCACGCACGTAGATTTGGTGGATGTCGGCAAAGTCAGGTTGTTGGCTTTGGCGGAGTTGCTCTGCATCGACCTCGACATGCTTTCGCAGGAAGTCCATCGTTCGATTCGTAATGATATCTGGAATCCTCTGATTCCAGTATTCCGCACGCTTCAAATCAAGTTTCGCAAGATCCAGATGGGCGCGCGCATAGCGAACCTCGAGACTCTCCTCTTCCTTCGCCTCCCTCTGACCGGTCGCCTGATCACCGCGCTGCACGACTGGCGGTTGGGCGAAGGCATACAGACCTGCGAAGCATAGCAAACCAACACCCGTCAACATGGCGGCGAGCCGCCTGGAGCTACGATAACGATTCAGGTTCATGTTCATCTCGTTCTCTCCTCATCGGGGCTGCTAACGAACCTTGCACGGAAGTTTTCCGGAGAAACCAACAGCAACACCTGTGCCACCCACTGCGGCCCAGTCCCGCTTACCATGGCGGCACTCGTGAACCTCAGACGCTAGCCAGATGGCATCTACATTGCGTCCAAGCCGATGGCTTTTGTTAGCGGAAGGGCGCGAGCCCTCCGGTTTTTCGGCGTGATTCTGTCGTCGAGACCGGACGGCTCGGGCCGTACCGCTAGAAAGCAGCTGGCATTGGGCGATAGGCCTGGGCTTTCGGAGGATCGCAAGGGCCTATTCGGAGCCCACGGCGATGAACCGAAACGTGCGACAGGGCACATCCAACGTGCGGTTTTGGGGCTAACTACTCATCTACAAACGCACGGTCACCCCAGGCAATCAACAGGCACGTGACCGCAGCCAACACTCCAAACACGATCGGCGCGAGGGACGGCGTGGCCGCAAGCAGAATCGCGATGGCAAACCAACCGATGCCAATCCAACGATACGCGCCCCAAAAATTGGCGCTCTTGGCAAAGAACACGACGGCCGACAGCGCGGCCCAACAGGGATAGAAAAACATCATCGTTCGCGCCAGATCGGGATGGCAGAGCACTCGCAGCGCGATCATGCAAGCCAAGGAGCCCATGAAGTGTCCGAGCCAGACAGCCCAGATCTCGCGCCGGGCCCGATCCGCAGCACGATGTGGCTGCTGACTGACCAGAAACGAGCCGAACAGCGGCAGATAGCCAAAGAAGACGGTGAGCCACACCCAGATCTCCGCCGCCTCGATCCGCAACAGCCAGGACACGATCACCCCACTTAGCAACGACGCAGGTGCGACCACCATCCAGAGCAATTGGCGCAACATGGGGAAGTGACGGTTCCAACGCGGTCGGTCGAGCCATGCCGATAACGCGTCTGCAAATTCTCTTGCCGAGGCATAGCGATCGGCAGGATTCTCTGAGCGTGACTTCAAGCAAATCTGACGCAGCCGAGGTGGGATCTTCCTGGAGACATTGTCAACACCACCGACGTTTCGATCGGCAACCCTGGCGAGCTGTTGTGAGGGGCCAACGTTGTCCGTCTCGGGCGAACTTCCCGTCAACAGCGCCCAAAGCGTTGCCCCGAGTGAATAGACATCGGAAGCAACCGAGCGAACGGTGGCGACCTCCTCGGCGGATCGGTTCTCCAAGCCCGCTCGAGCCAATTCCGGCGCCATGTAGGCTGGCGTTCCCCCGACACCAGACCATGTCGCATTGTTTCGACAAGTCATGAAGTCTGCGAGGCCGAAATCGGTAATCAGCGGACGATCGGTCTCGACCTCGATCAGAATATTGTGTGGCTTGATGTCCCCATGCAGGACGCCGTGTCGGTGCACGGCATCGACCGCCCTGGCAATCCGTTCGATGTAGCGAACCACTCGTTCCGAAGATAGCGATTCAGAGCGACTGAGGTCCCGCAGGCTCCGTCCATTGACAAGTTGCATCGAAAACCAAGGAAAGCCGTTCACCTCACCTACCTGGTATACAGGGACGATGTGTTCATGAGCGATGCGCGCCGCGAGCTGTGATTCCTGCTCAAACCGAAATTGCATCTGCTTGACCATCTCAGGCGAAGCGGTCGCCAGGCGATCGGGACGCATCACCTTGATCGCATCGGTGCGCTGCATCTTCTGATGCAACCCACGGTAAACCACACCCATTCCACCTCGACCAATTTCCTCCAGATCGCCGTAGCCAGGCAAACAGGGCGCGGAACCGAAGGAACGAAGTGCAAAACGAATCGGTGCGGCCAACTCATCAACGAATGCATAGCAGCGTTGATGATCCTGCAAACTGGAATCGGCGAGCGGCGAATCGGCTGTGGCCCGCCGTCAACTTCTGCCGTTCGCTCCATTTCCGCGAGCATCTCATCGCAGGCGAACGTCGTGTCGTCCCTCGGATTCTTGATCTCAGACACGGCCTTGGTTCTCCATGCGTTTGCACCAACTGCTGTCGGCCGCGGTGAAGCAGCCCGGCGGTGGCAGATTCGGACAAGCCGAGGGCGTCGGCAACCTCCTTCAACGAGTTCCCCTGCAGATGCTTCATGATGATCGCCGCGCGTTGATTGTCGGAAAGCTCTTGCAGCGCAGCCAACATGATCGCGATCTGCTCGTTGCGCTGGAACACTTGACTTGGCGACGTGTCGTCGGCGGCCAGCATTTGGTCCAGGCGGAGGAAGGAATCTTCCAGGTCTGCCGCACGAACCTGCATCCGCACATCATGCTTCTGCGTCTGCAGGTGCTTGACGGCATCCAACACGTTGTTCTGCAGCGCCTTTCGCAGCCAGGAAAAGAAGGGACCTTCGTCAATCGTCGCCAACTGCTCGGCATGATGATGGGCCTCCATCAGCGTCTGTTGCACCAGATCGGATGCGTCAAGCTGCCCACGAAAAGCTGGGTGAGATCAGCGATTCAGCCAACGTTAACAGCACCGGACGGAACCGCTTCGAGGTTTCCTGCAATTCGGCTCGTCGCCGATTCCATGCCTCGTTCCCTTCGTTAACACCGACGCTTACTTGAATCAGACCGCTTCATCAGCTGCCACGCGTTAGCGTCCGGTTCTTACGGCACGGGGCAAACCGGGTGTTAACCCGCGGCGGCGAGTCAATCATCGCGCCGAACTGGCCCAACGCAGTTGCATGGGGCCACCCAAAAGCTGGCAAAGCACATCGTACACACTTTGACTCCAAGCCACCCCTCCGTCCCGATCAGCTAGTTGCAAAAAATGATGCAAGTTTCGCGCACCGATCGACCTCGATTCTCGCTTATTGGTTGAGTCCAGTTTAGCACTCCGGATGCGGATGACCCGATTCATGAACAAACGCAATTTCGGTCGAAACGTCACATTGACTCCGAAAACGGTCTATGCACCCAAGCATGAGCGGGAGGTGCTCGAGATCCTGGAAACCCATCGAGGTCGGAAAATCCGCTGCATCGGTCGACTCCACTCCTGGAGCAAGGTGATCGAATCGGATGATGTGTTGCTTGACCTGCGTCACCTGGACAGCGTTGCTCCCGATGCGGATGCGTCCCGCCCTGCCGTCCAAGTCGGAGCGGGCTGCCAGATCAAACGACTTCTCGAGCAACTGCAAAGCGACAAAGGATGGACATTGCCTTCGGTCGGCTTCATCACCGAGCAGACAGTAGCAGGTGCGATCTCAACCGGCACGCATGGATCAGGTCGAAACTCGCTTTCGCACTACGTGCTGAGCGTGCGAATCGCCCGATACGATCGGTGCACCGGCAAGGCGGTGATCGACGAGATTCACGCCGGTGACGAACTTCGCGCGGCGCGCTGTTCGCTCGGATGTCTTGGCGTGATCGTCTCGGTCAAAATGCAGTGCCGGGCCGGATACGCGGTCGAAGAGCACTTTCGCGAGTACCAGAACCTCGAGGATGTGATCGAAGCGGAAATCGAATTCCCGCTACAACAGTTCTATCTGGTGCCTTGGCGATGGACCTACTTTGCCCAGCACCGGCGCGAGACCGACCTTGCCCTGCTCCAAGCTGGCGTCGCTCTATCACTGGTATCGCTTCCTCGCGTTCGACATCGCAATGCACTGGCTGATCCTGCTGGTGGTGCGAGTCCTGCACGTTTCGACTCCGCCATTCGCGATTGCTCTTCCGCTGGATCGTACCGGCGACGGTGATCCGCAACTGGCGCGTCGTCGCACCGTCGAACGCACAATTGGTGATGGAGCACGAACGATTTCGGCACGTCGAAATCGAGCTGTTTGTTCAGGCATCGCAGTTGGAAGCCGCGCTTCGCTTCCTCCGACGCACACTCGAGATCGCCGGTGGCGGGCAAGCGAGCTGCGGTGGACAATCCGACAGTACAATTGGACCGAGTCGACGACACCACGGAACTAGCATCGGCTGCGCGGCAAGTACTGCCACCACTACCCGATCTGCGTCAGGAAGATCCTTCCTGATGACACGCTCATCTCGATGGCAAGTGCGGCCGGCGCACCGACGTCGGAACAAGCGTCTGCTCGCTCAACTCAAGTCCGGGCGGACGAAGCCGTGGTACTCGATCACGCTGACGAATTATCAGACGAAAGCGAATCGAGAAGGTTTCAACCAGCTCATCGCTTTCCTCGCCAGCAACATGGCGAGGCGATTCGGTGCACGCCCTCATTGGGGAAAACTCTTTCCGCTTGCGTTGTCGGAGGCTCGTGAGTTGTATCCGGCGTTCGACGATTTCCGACGTGTCTGCGTGCGTTCCGATCCGAATCACGCGTTCAGCAATGAATGGACTGGGGAATTGCTGCAGTGAGTTCCTTGCAACCGCCAACGCTTAAGGTTTCGTAAACCGGATCGGTCGCTCCCGGAGGTCAACGCCGTAGCGGAAAAGTGATTGTTATTCCGTTACCCGGATTCCAATCACCCGGCTTACCACTGGTTGGGAGCACTGACACCGCAACAGGCACCTCGACGGAAACGCCAAGTCACGCCGAATCCGAGCCAGTAACTCTCAACCGAAGCCGAAGTCAGTCCATACTGCTGAGTTTCATTGAACATCCCGCCAGCAAACAGGTCCAAGTCGACGCCAGGAAGGAGATCCTGCACGCCGACCCCTCCGCTGATGCGACTTCCGTTGATGTTCGGCAAGATTGCTTGAACATAGTTCGCGGCTGGGGTCGGATTGAGGATGCCCCCGATGTCCCCGAGAACGATCTCGCGTGTCGCATTCTCGGCCCATGCGTATCCGAGCCGTAATTTCAAGCGGTTGGTCATTCTGTATTGCAAGCCGGTCTGGACCGCGAATTGATCCTCCCACAGGGCGCCAAACAGATCCGTACTTGACCAGTCGAAGTACAGCAGGTCGACAGCGACCAAGCAGTCGTCCGTTCAGCAGCGATTCATTGGCGATGCCGACACCGAAAGTGTTCGGCAGCGAAAGCTTCACATCTTGGAACGCTGCATTGGGCGGCAGCGGCGGACGATAGAAGTCTTCGAATGTGTGTTTTTCCTCGGTCGTCCAGAACGCACCGATGGAGGTGGCGTCGTTCAATTCGTAGTTGATGCCCAACGACGCCCGCAGGTTGTAGTCGGGCGTTTCAGCGGTGAGTCCCGTAAACACTCCATCCAGCACGGCGGTGTTTACCATGCCCACCATTCCCAGCGAAAGACGGTCGGTGACCTGCACGCCGGCGCCTACAGTCGTGGCCAACACCGAAAACTCTGCGGTCGTTCCGTTGCTTTCCAGGTGTCCTGGCGGTAATCAATTCCCAGCCCCGACGAAGTGAGCAGGCCGATGCCAAGTGTGACCGGCAACCCCAGCGCCTCGTAATCTTGCGTCGCCGCGATGTTGCCGACGATCGAACCGGGCCGCTGCGACTTGGCCTGGTAAGGCGTCACATTCGACAGCGGAAGGGTGGCCTGATTGTCAATGTTGATCGTCGGTTCCGCCCAGCCACCGCCGAAGCTGAACTGAGTCCCCCGCTTTTGTGTCAGCGTGGCCGGATTGTTCATCAGGCAAGACTGCAAGTCCTGCGGCCTCGCGATGCTTGTACCTCCCATCCCGCCGGAAGCCGGCATCATACTGGCGCGAAGGTCCACCCCAAACGATTGGCCAAAGCACTCCGAGCTGATTCCCGCCAAACTCGCGATCACGACCAACAGCGCGAGCCCATTTCTGAATGTCGACATTTTTAGCACGCCTTTGCATTGATGGGGCTTCCGCACGTCCGCGTGACTTGCCCTTGACTTCCTTGTAAGCGATACCTGCGGCCAATCTCATCAAGCAAAATGAAGATTGGCGGCCAACTTGGCGGCAAGTATCCGTCCCTGAAGATCCCAATCGGTACGCTACGCTGGAAAACTCAGCCGAACCAACTGTCTTCACACCATCGGCACAGCAAACGAATCCAGAAAGATTGAGACAAGCACTGCAACCACTGTCACCGATTCGTCGACCGCACGTCTTGTGTCAGAAACTGCAGATTCATTCAACCGGCAGCCGGATCCGCCGACGCCATCACCATCCAGCCAACCTGGAATCGGTCGGTCACCATGCCGTAACAGGGCGACCAGAAGGTCTTCGTCAGTGGCATCTCCACAGCACCGCCGTCAGCTAGAGCGTTGAACGCGGCGTGCGCTTCTTCCTCGGTGGCCACTCCGAGAGCCAAGCGGAACCCGTCGAACGTCGATTTATCATCAGTACCGTCTGACATCATGATTCGAACGCCCTGGATCCGGACCGTTGCGTGCATCACCTTGTCTTCAAATCCCTCCTGGAGCATTCCCGGCGGAACCGCGTCCGGGCTCTCGCTGAAACGCATCACGAACTCCAGCTCCGCGCCGAGGGCCGCGCGGTAGAACGCGATCGCCTCCTCGCAGCGACCGGCAAAGAAGAGATAGGGCGTGATCGACGTAGCGGACATTTCGGTTCTCACAATCGAGGGAGCCTTGCTGAACAGACTGAATAGAATCACTCCAGGCTGCATTCCGAACTCGGTGCGATCCGGGGCTGGCGTAGGTCCATCATAGGCGGCTTGAAGCTTGTCAATTTCCAACTTGGTCATTTGCATCAGCGCTCCCATCACCGCTCCGGCACGCTCGGGATCCGCCATCAACTTTGGCAAGACGTTCGGGACGATCTGCCACGAAACACCGTACTTGTCTTTCAGCCAGCCGCACTGTCGCGGCTCACCCCCGCCAGAGGTTAGCTTTTCCCAAAGCTCGTCCACTTCCGCCTGATCTGCACAATCCACGGAGAAAGAGATCGCTTCATTGAATTCGAACTGTGGCCCCCCGTTGATCGCTACGAAACTTACGCCGGCAAGGCAAAACTCGACAATCATGGCGTCTCCCGTCGGACCGGAAACGACACGCTTGATCTCAGAGTCCTTGAAGACGGAGACGTAGAACTGCGCGGCCGCCTCGGCATCAGTATCAAACCAAAGGAATGGTTTTAGCTTTTGCTCGGATATCATAGCCAGGGAACTCACCTGCAGTAGCATGACAAAGGCCGCGCTCGTTGGATGAAACGTCGCTGGCAGGAATATAGACGGTCATTCTATCATCATCAATCAATCAGATGAATCGAGCCAAAGCGGTCGTGAGCTTGATCGTTCAACCGACCGATTCGACGTTTTGACCGTACAGCACCGGCGTTTCCACATTGGTCAGCTGGAAGGCGTTGCGCATGATCGTCTTCGTGCCGACGGAAAGTGTCGCAGAGAAGTCAAACATGTTGCCAACGATCTCATTCAGCGTTACCTGAGCGCGGATCGTGTCGCCGGGCCGTGCAAAGCCGACGAACTTGGCACGCTTGACTCGAACGAGGACCCCCAACGCATATCGGTTGAACTGTGGATCATGGGTGTTGTACTCGGACATTGGGTTGTACCGCGCAGCGATCAAGATTCCCGCTGACTGCGTGCTCATTTCCCCCATCATCGCTCCAGGGAAGATCGCCACGCCTGGAAAGTGCCCTTCCAGGAAAAACTCCTTTCCCGTGATCGTCTTTTCTGTCTCGATCTTCTGGTCGTCAATCGAAACAATCCGATCGACGAGCAAATAGGGTGGTCTGTGATGAAGGTAATCTTCCACCTCTGCAAATTCATGCCGGTAATATTGCGTCATCTCTGAAACCTGATTGAACGTCTTGCTATTCGGCGATCTTACCTGTCAACTTGCTGAGCAGCGAAACTTGCGGGTGACCTGTTCCGTACAGTATTGCGACCTTTGATGATCACTTCTCTTTTCTCTTCGATTCTCTTCCGAGCAGCCGACTCAGTATAGGGGCAAGTCCACCCCACCCCGGCTTGCCGAGATGACTGGATGCAAGTCGCATGAATAAGCAACAACAGAGGGTGCTCTTAACCGGTGCGACTGGCTATGTGGGCGGGCGTCTCTTGCCGCTTCTTGAAAAGCGTTCTGAGAATCTTCGATGCCTGGCTCGTCGACCTGAGTTTTTGGCCGCTCGTGTTCAACCGCAGACGGAGGTCGTCACAGGTGATTTGCTGGATCCCGAGGGATTGAAGTCGGCTCTCGAAGGAGTCGACACGGCCTACTATCTGATTCACTCGATGGGGACCGAGGGCTCCTTCGAGGAACATGATCGTATCGCCGCCCAGAATTTTGCAGAGGCCGCTCGCGACGCCAACGTCCGCAGAATCATCTACCTGGGCGGGCTCGGGGACGATGACGACTCGCTTTCACCACACCTGAGGAGTCGACACGAGGTCGGCGACATCCTTCGTGGTTCGGGATGCCAGGTCGTCGAGTTTCGAGCATCGATTGTGATCGGATCGGGAAGTCTTTCCTTTGAACTGGTCAGGGCCCTGGTGCAACGTCTGCCCGTGATGATTTGTCCGAAGTGGGTCAGCGTCCAAGCGCAACCGATTGCGATCGAAGACTTGCTGGAGTACTTGCTGGAGGGGCTCGATTGGAGCGGCAAGGACAATCGAATCTTTGAAATCGGCGGCCCGAATCCGGTCAGCTATGGGGACATCATGCGTGAATACGCCAAGCAGCGTGGACTGCGACGCTGGTTCATCTCGGTTCCCGTTCTGACGCCGCGGCTTTCAAGTCTTTGGCTCGGCCTCGTGACGCCCGTGTACGCGCGGGTGGGACGAAAGCTGGTCGACAGCCTGCGCAATCCAACGATCGTCAAAGACGCCTCCGCATCGAAGGAATTCAGCGTGAAGCCACGAGGTTTGACACAAGCAATCGAGCGAGCTTTGGCCAATGAGGATCGTGATTTCGCAGAAACACGTTGGTCGGATGCACTTTCGTCATCACGAGGGATCATGACATGGGCCGGCGTCCGTTTCGGAAACCGCATCGTCGATTCTCGCAGTGTGACCGTCTCCGTTGGGCCAGGGCAGGCATTTCGACCGATCCGCATGATCGGCGGCGAACAAGGTTGGTACTACGCGAACTTCCTGTGGACGATCCGCGGCTGGATTGATTTGCTCTGCGGCGGCATCGGCAAACGACGATCCCGCCGCGATCCCGATGACTTACAAGTGGGCGATGTGGTCGATTGGTGGCGAGTCGAAGACTACAAGCCAAACCTGCAAGCTGCGACTAGCGGCTGAAATGAAAGTGCCGGGGCGAGCCTGGCTGGTCTTCACCGTCGAGCCCTGCGAACAGGGATCTGTCATTCGTCAAACGGCGATCTTTGATCCCGTCGGCTTCTTTGGGATCGCCTACTGGTACGGAATCTATCCTTTGCACGCCCTCGTCTTCCGAGGCATGCTCCATGGAATCGCGAAGGCAGCAGAAGCTCAGGGAACAAGCCATTTCGCGGAAACCGATCCGTCATCCAGGTAGTCCAGTCGAGCTCGAACGTGCCCCTCGTCTCTCAAGTAAAACACGTCGGCCTTGCGAACCGTCGTGCGCACGACGCGAAAGTTTTCCCGCCCTCGCTCCGACTCCATTTCCGTTACCTCGCGATCGCTCGTATCCGGAGGCTGAGAACTCGGACGCACCAAGCCCGGCGGTTCGATCGACGCGTAGACCGTTCGACTGCGAAGCCGTGTGGTCTTCCATGCAGCCTCTTCCTCCTCATAACTTAACAATGTCGCGCTGCCTTCCAGCCGCAACTGGATCTTCGTCGACGCCCGATAGAACAGCCAGCAGACCTCGGCACGACAGTTCTCGGTTCCAATCTGATGCACTTTGGCTGAACGGACATCGGTGTAAAAGTCGAGGGCGCGCAACTGATGATCGATCCCGCGAAGAATCACCGTCCGTGTTCGAGGTGACACGATTCCGGATTCACTCAACTCAACCGTGGAAAACGCACCCGAATTCCAGGGGTGACGTTTGGACGATCGTCCCGAGCCAAGATTCTGCCATAACCATTCGTCGATCTGCGCAAGCGGCTCCGGCGAGGCAAGAACGGCGTCGAAGGCAGCTCGCAGACTCATAACAGTACCAACCCAAGCTCGAAGCTCGCGCTGAATCATTCCAATGGGAACTCGTACCAGGTCATGGTATCGCCTTGGCAATTTCCCGTCAGCGGGGAGGCGGGCGGTGGGGAAGAAGGCAGTGGGGCAGTGGGCAGTGGGCAGTGGGCAGTGGGCAGTGGGCAGTGGGCAGTGGGCAGTGGAGCAGTGGGCAGTGGGCAGCGGGCAGCGGGCAGTGGGCCAGTAGCGGACGGAGAACGGCGGAAGGCGTGTTTCGAACTCCGAACTTTCCTTGTTCGTCATTCGTTATTCCCTGGACGCTGGCCGGCGGATGGGTAGTTGAGTAGGCACGGATCGGTTAGCTTTCTGCTGCATGCCGTGCTGGGCTTTGGCGGCCAGGGAATGAACGGGCTCGTCCGGCGGATGTAGTCGCGATAATCCTCGGATCGACCCGCTAAATCCCGTTCCAGCAGCGCCACACCCGAAACTTTCACCAGCAAGAAAGTCATGAAGATGGGACTGATCATCAGCCAAAACGTCGAACCGGAGACGGCGACAAGAAACAGGCCCCACCAGATCAAGGCGTTCCCGAAGTAATTGGGGTGCCTGCGTGTATCGCCACAGGCCTCGATCCATCACCTTTCGACTTGGATCGGCGGCCGCTTGTAGCGAGCAAGTTGAAAATCGCCAATCGATTCAAACAGAAAACCGACCAGCCAAACGGCGACTCCCGCGTAGTTCCAAACGGACATCGGTGATGCATCGAGCTGACCCACCTGCACCGGAAGCGAGATCAACCACATCACCGCTCCCTGCAGGAAGAAGACCGTGAACAGACTGATCCACCAGAACCTGTCGCCGCGGTAATCCCGCATCGCCTTGTACCGTGGGTCTTCTCCTCGGCCATGATTGCGCCAGGCCAGATAGCCGGCCAAGCGGACACCCCAAAGCGTGGTCAGCACCACCAGGATGATCGCCCGCGGAGAGCCGTTTCCAAAGGCGAACGTGACCCAGGCAACCAGTACGAATCCCAGCCCCCAAAAAATATCAACGATACTCGCATCTTTCAAACGCAAGCTGATCGCCCACAGCACGAGCATCGCGCCGAAAATCACAGCGGCATTCAAGAGCAGGATTTGGCTTAAAGTCATCTTGCGGCGTCAGCAGCCTCATTCACATCGAACAGGTAATGCCCCACGCCCCACTGGTTGCCTCCTTCATAGTGGAACAACTCGGCACAAGCCATGAAGAACATTCGCCAGCGCTGTACCAACACCTTCGGAGAATCGACTCCGGACGACGTCGCAAGAATCCGTTCTGCCTCTTGCTGGCAAGCATCCAACCGATCCAGCCATGCCTCGCAGGTCCGAGCGTAGTGCAGGCCATTGATCCACCACTGATTCCGCACGGTCATGTCGCGTTGATACCTGAGGAACAGATCCTCGGCGGGCATGATGCCCCCGGAAAAGAAGTGACGTCCCATCCAATTCTGCTCGCCTTCGGTCTCGAACGTGTAGGCCAGATCGCGATGGCAGAAGATGTGAACGAACAGTTGACCATCAGGGTCCAGCCACTTGGCGATCCGTGCCAACAGATGTTCGTGGTTCCTCACATGTTCGAACATCTCGACCGACAACACGCGATCGAACACCTCATCGGTGTCGTAGACGCCAACGTCGGCGGTGATCACACGAACGTTTTGAAATCCGCGTTGACGGCAACGATCTTCGATGAACGCCTTTTGACTGGCTGAGTTAGAAAGCGATGTGATTTGGCAGTTTGGGTAGTTCTCGGCAATCCACAGCGTCAGCGAGCCCCACCCACATCCGAGATCGAGCACTCGCATCCCATCCTGAATTCCAGCACGCTGGCACGTCAGTTCGCAGCATGGCGTCTTCGGACTCATCGAGACTCGTGGAATCGTCTTCCCACAAACCGCCGCTGTACTTCAGCCTCGCCCCCAGGACCAGTTCGAAGAATGCTGCCGGCACCTCGTAGTGCTGCTCGTTGGCGCGATGGGTTTCGATCGTGACCACGCTCTGTCTTTGACGATCGGCAAAACGATCCAAAGCGAGGTCGTAGTCTCCCCTGGCATTCTCGTTCTCCTGCTCGAGTCGTTCACGCAACATTCGCCGCATGCCGTACCGAATCAGCGGATCGGGAAGCCAGCGTTTCTCAGCAAGTTGAATCAGTGACATTGAAACCTATTCCTGTGAACGATCAAATTGCTCACGCGTCCACCGGACGGCGAAGCAGCAGTGCTTCCCATGAAAAACCTTTCATGGTAGAACAACTGCCACAGCAAGTATCCGGACATGGCAAAATTACCTAGCAACATGATGGCGATGAACCAAGATCCTCGGGCGATCCAGCTTGTTTCCTTGTAGGCGACCCACAGAAAGAACGTTGAGAAACCAAAGTAGGCGTCCATCAGCGTGGCGATGAACCAAGGATCCGGCCACAACCCACGCCCTCCCTCCAGCACACTCCGGTCGAGCGAGGCAGCGACCGTGATGACCGTCATGCAGAGGATCACAATGACGCAAAACGCAACCAAAACCGATTTCATCGAATCATCCTAATGCGGGATATCGCGGCGGACGGCGGTTGTCCGGTTTCTGCAACAGGATCTGGGCGACCCCGATTTGCTTTTCACGGAAGGCCCCTTCGCAATAACACAGGTAGTAGTCCCACATCCGCAAGAATCGATCCGACATTCCAAGCTCTCGGATGCGATCAAGGTTCTCGAAAAAACGCTCGCGCCAACAATTCAGCGTTCGTCCGTAATGCTCCGCAAAATCTTCGACGTGAACGAACTGCAGATCCGTCATCGCCCCGACCGAACGCGTCATCGCTCCCAGCGAAGGCAAGCAACCACCTGGAAAGATGTACTTCTGGATGAAATCGACCGACTTGCGATAACCATCGTAACGTTGATCGGGAATCGTGATCGCTTGCAGAGCGAACAGCCCGTCCGGCTTCAGCAGGCTGGAACACTTTTCGAAGAACGTATCGAAGTATTCGTGACCGACCGCTTCAATCATCTCGATCGAGACGAGCTTGTCGAACTGGCCCGTCAGGTCGCGATAATCCGAGCACAGGAGGTTCACGCGGCCTTGGAGTCCAGCTGTCCTCGAACCGCTTGCCTCGCATAATCATGCTGTTGCTGAGAAATGGTCGTCGTCGTGACGCGACAACCGTAATGCTTCGCTGCGTGCTCAGCAAAGCCTCCCCAGCCGGTACCGATTTCCAGCAGATGATCCCCGGGAACGAGTCGCAGCTTGCGACAAATCCGATCGTACTTTTCAATCGACGCCTCTCTCATCGAACTGTGCTCATCGGAAAAGACGCCGCTCGAATAGGTCATCGTCTCGTCGAGAAACAGCGAATAGAAGTCGTTGCTCAGGTCGTAGTGAGCCGCAATGTTTCGGCGACTGCCAGAACGCGTGTTGCGGTTGAGCTTATGCGTCACCTTCCGTCCCAAGATCCAGCAACGAATTCCAGGCACCTCCCAGATCGGTGGAGGCCTGCATGTTTCGGGAGAAGATCCGGATCAAGGCTGTCAGATCATCACAAGACCAGTAACCATCGCAGTACGATTCCGCCGGCCCCCATGCTGCCACCGAACGCAACCGCACGATAGAAGCGGGGATCATGAACGCGAACCTCAGCCTGCAAGTCCGCATCCGCATCGCCGAAGGACTCGCACAGATCCCCGTCAATGACCGTGATCCGGCCACCAACAATTCCACGCAACCCAGCAAGCACGGCCTTGCGAAATGCGGCGGTCGTTAGCGAGACTCGAGTCGCTCGGAATTCATCGAATGGGGGCTGGCAACATTCGTTCCCAACGCGCTGGCGGGAGACTTCTGGGGGTGAGGATAAAACTGACATTTCTTCATCCAAAGTCGAAGTGCTTGATAATAGATGGCACCGAGAATCTGAGCTGCAGCAACGGGACGCCTGAGCAAGCAACGAAGTAGTTGGCCGTCAGACAGGGGCGATCTCTTCAAGTGCATGTCCGCGTGGAAGATGCGACTTCCTTGGCGAACGCAACCAATGGACAGGTCCAACGTGTCTTCGGGTGGTCGAATGTCTCCATTGGTATTCGGAATCCATTCCCATGAATGGCGACACGTGAAACGCTTTTGGGTGCGAGTAGCGATTGTCCGACTTCGGCAAACGGTTCCCTTGCCAAAGCACGTAGCAATGACGCTCGTTCCACGGCGTATTGCTGACCTCGGCGACCATCGCGGTCAACGATTCGCAATCGTCGTAGCAATAGAAGACGTTCAGAGGGCTGAAGTAGAGCCCGAAATGACGCAACTGTGTCAACAGCCTGACCGGACCACTCGGACGCTGGCCCGTCTCACGCTCCACCAAATCACGAACCGCTTCCGTCATCGACAGCTTGGGGTCACCAAAGTGATCGGCCCGCCGATAAGAAGCCGGAGCGAAACGATTGCCACTGAGCAACCAACTCGATCTCAATACCTCGTCAACCTCGATCAGGTCCAAGTAGATCCAAGAGGTCGAATACTGGAAACGATGCTCTGGGGAGGAGCGACGATGTCGAATGCGACCGCGATAAAGACAGCTTTGCATCATCCTGCTCACTCCCTTCCGAACGGAGACAAGGCAGACTGATACATTGGTCCCACTGGTTCGGGACGAGCTTCGCGTTGCCGTTGAGCTGGCCCTACGAGGTTCTCCATCTCCAAACCGAAGCGACGTGCAACGGCTAGCGCGCTGTTGACGCCATCCTCATGAAATCCGTAGCCCCAATAGGCGCCACAAAAGCTGACGCCGCGAACCCCATTGATCTCCTTGAATCGCCGCTGCGATTCGATCGACTTCAGGGAGAACACCGGATGGGCGAATTCAAATCGCTCGACCACCTTCGCGGGATCAATGTCGCAGTTGGCGTTGAGCGTCAAGCACAGCGGCCCCGGCAAACCCAAACGCTGCAGGCGATTCAGATCGTACGTGACACTCACCTGATGTGTGGCCTGAGCCGGGATGTGATAATTCCAACTTGCCCAAGCTCGGCGATGTGTTGGTAACACCGACTGGTCCGTATGCAGAGTCGCGGTATTGACCTGGTAGGGGAATCCACCCAAGACATCGCGTTCCACATCGTTTGCGTCCGCGAGCATCGCAAGAGATTGATCGGCATGGCATGCAAGCACCACATGATCGTAGTCAATTGCATCCCTGTCCCGGAAAAACAGCCGCACGCGGTCCCCAACTCGACGGACCTCTCCGACGGCAGCATTCAGATAAATGCGATCGCGAAGTGGGCTCATCAGTTTGGCAACGTACTGCTTCGATCGTCCCGCGACGGTCAACCACTGGGGACGATCCTGCAAATGCAGCAAGCCATGGTTGCGAAAGAACCCGAGGATGAACTTCGCCGGAAAGCCGTCCAAGCAAGCCGGGTCGGCAGACCAGATCGCAGCCGACATCGGAATCAAATAGTGTTCACGAAACCGGCGGCCTACTTGGATCTCGTCCAAAAACGTCCCGAGCAACGTCCGCTCGTCACCACGATCACAAAACTCAATGGCTCGCCGATTGAACTTGACGATATCCAACAGCATGCGATGGAACGATGGCCGCAGCAGATTGCTCCGCTGCGAGAATAGCCCATCAAGCGAGCTGCCCTGATATTCCAAACCGGTTCGCAGGCAGCGAACGCTCAAGCTCATATCGCTGTCTTGCGTCTCGACGCCAAGGATCTCCAACATCCGACAGAAGTTCGGGTACGTTCGCCGATTGAGGACCATGAAGGCAACGTCAGCCGAAACGTCAACGCCGTAGGCCTGTACAGAGACCGTATGCGCGTGCCCGCCGAAGTGGGAAGCGGAATCGAACAGATCGACGTCATGGGCCGTCGAAAGCAAGCGTGCGGCAAGGTTTCCGCTGATTCCCGATCCAATGACGGCGATGCGCATTCTCAGTGATTATCAATCTCGGGGAAAAACTCTGTCGCTGAGGACGCCACGTTGACACACGTCTTCGGTCGATCCATTCCGGATCTGGAACAGATGATAATGGATCGGCAAGCCCGCACGCGGCGAACCCAAGCAGCGCCGGCAACTTTTGGCACCTGACCGGAGGGCACGGGCTAGCGCCCTCGGGCTCGAGCATCGTCAAATCCAAAAATGGGGGTGAAGTCGATCGGCGAAAATTTCGGATGGAACGCCTGCCTGTAGCCGAGCCTCTCCGAGGCTCGGATTTTCGCGGCAAAGCCGCGTTGAATGACGGTCTCGGAGAGGCTGTGAAGATATTGGGGTTGCTACTGTAGGTCCGCCTTTCCAAGGCGGACACCCGCAGCTTTGCTGCGTTTCGTGCGAGTCTCGGAGAGACTCGCCTACAGTAATTCACCGCGGTTCAATTTGTTCACAGCCTCGGAGAGACCGACCTACAGCAAAGTGGTGCTGTCCAGCTAGCCGGGGGCCGGGAAAACGTCGCGAAGATGGCGAGACTGGGAAGACATTGACATCAGATGACCCTGAGAAGCAGGTAGGTCCAACCAAACCCAATTCCAGTCGTGATCAATGTGGCGAGCACCAGGGCGGGCGCCGCGATCACGCGGAAACGAGAGCCTTTCGGAATCCGGCCCCGCTTCCAAATGACCACGGAGAAGGCCGAGGCAGCCAGTGCCAAGCACAGGGCGCAGGCGTAAAAGATTGACTGACCGATCCAAACAGCCACCGGCGAAACCGCGCTCGGGTTCCAAAACATCGGATGCCCTCCATACCTTCGTCCCGAGCCGGCAAAGAGAGGGAAGACAACTCGATTCGGGGAGGCCAACTTGGCCACGACTGGATCGGCGACATAGCTGCTGTAGATCACAGTCCATCCGCTCGTGCCGGCAAGATGAAACGAGCCATGCTCTTGGGGCAGCCCGGTCACACTTTCGAAATGGGATGGTTCATCCAGACTCGATGCAACCCGGCGAATCAACTTCGTCAGACGTGGATCTGACAGAAAAGAATACCCGTTGGCGTCCGCCAGTACGGCAAGTGGGACAATCGTGTCGGCAATGAAGTTGTGATAGAGCAGCGCTTTGCTTCCCTTTTCGTAGAGCGTCGCGCGGTGCGTGCCGTCATCTTCGATCTGATTCAGGGCAAAGTCGAAGGCCTCCATCGCCCACTGGAAACTCGCCTCGTCGTCGGCCGCAATCGCGAGCGCCGTAACGGCTAGCAGCGAACAGAAGACCTTATTGTGCGCTCCTTCCCAGCCCCAGAGCATCATGCGACGCGAGGGAAGGCGATGTCCTGCGTGGTCGGTGATCTGTCGAGAATGAAAACAGAGAATCGCAAAGTCCTTTTGAAACTGCATCAAATCACCACGGAACCAACTCTTGACGCGACGGACCTCCTCGCTTTGCGGTGAGAGCGCAGGCCGAACCTGAAGGAAAGCGACAGCTGCACCGGTTGCCATCTTGCCGAGGAAGAAGGGCTCCCCATAACCATTGGGCCCGAGTTGGATGAAATCGTCCGACCAACCACGCACTGGCTCCGGCGGAGTGATGTTCCATGGTTCTCCGGTCAGCTCACACAACGGCGGATCTTCTCCATACGCTTCCATGTCTCGATAGATTCGTGGCGAGCCGTGAAAGGCGTCCGCCTTTGCCCAAAAATCGAGCGCCTCCAGAACACGATTCGCCGCGGCTCGGTCGCCGCAAGCGAGCGCGGCATCACTCGCCGATGTGACCTTGGCCAGTGCAGCAAATCCAGGCCGGACCAAGGAGCGGACATTCGGGGCGCCGCCCGACGTGCGAAAAGCCCGTGAGTCCACCGTCGTCGGAAAACCTGCATGGAGAGGGAATTCGTCGCCCGAGTCACGACCGAAATGCACGCGGTCCCAAGGGCTCTTCAACCGGAAGGCGGGCAACGGCGACTCGCTTATCACCGGCTTGCAGGGAACGCCACCCATCACAAAGGGAATCCAAACCGGAGACAACATCGTCACACAAACGAGTGCCACAAATAGAATTCCTGAATCAAGCTTCCACTTGTCTTTCAAGATCGCTCCCGGTGTGCCTGGACGAACGAAGGAGGCACGCATGGCTCTCAGGCCGACGCCGCGTGGCGACATCTCTCGTATAATCAAGTGATCCTCAAAGTTGCTTTCTATTGATCCCTGCGAACCTTCCACCTGTGTTCCGAAAGCCCGCGTTTCCGGACCGCGCCAAACTCGGTAATCAAACCCTTTGCCAATGAGCGATTCTATCACTTACGAAACCTATCGTGGACTTCCCCCGCTGGCCGGCGTCTGCGACATGGAGCGCGCAGTAACGAGCGATTGGAGTCTCGACGAGAGTGTCGCTCGTTTGAAGCGACTCCATTACGTTCTGCGGCGAATGCACGAGACGTTCACAGCCAAGATCACAGCTGAGCCGATTTACGAGATCAAGACGGCACTCAGCCACCACGCGTATCTGTGTGCCGAACAGGTCACCTTGATCCGCCGTCGTGTCGGTGAGATGCGTGAGCCTCCGCTGGGGCTCGAGCATGTGCCGCACGAGGCGCTCGAGCGACTCATGGACGAAGTGCTCTGCGCCCGACGACGTTGGAACTGTTAACGGCGGCGTACCAGGTTGTCCTCCCCGAGGTGCTCGCGGCCTGTCGCCGACTCAAGAACGACGCGCATCCCTTAGCCGATGCACCGACTGTTCGCGTCGCCAGACTGATTGAGTTCGAACTGACCGACTTGGTTGAGTTTGGAGACCGGGCGATTGCATGCTTGGAAAACGATCAACTACGCCAAACGATCCAACCGTGGAAGGATCATTTGCAGGCCTGTCTCGTGGCTGCCGGCATGCTCGATGGAACCCTCGAGTCGGGCGAGGCGATTCCCGATCGATGGCACAGCCAAACCCCTTACCAAAACGATCACGAACCTCGCCGGGACGAGCGATTCCAGGATCCGTACAACGCGGGGGTGAACCCCGAGGCTTTTCTTTACGACGAGCGGTTTTCGGCCCAGGACAAGACGCTGATGATGTACTACAAGCGGCTTCGCGAGATCGATGTGCCGGAAATGATGGCCAGTATCCTGGTCGACCTTCGTGATGAGGAGCCATGGGAATTCCACATGGAGATGTCCCGGCAATTATGGGACGAAGCACGTCACGCAATGATGGGCGAAGTCGGGTTTGTTTCACTGGGAATTGATTGGAAAGAGATTCCCATCAATTTCACATGGTCGCGAAACTTGAACCTCCAACTCAACGCCCGCGAGCGACACGGCGTTCTTTTCTTCATCGAGCAGGGGCTGATGCCGCGAACCGGAAAACGCTACGAATGGGAAGTGGCGACGCAAAGTGGCGATTCGTTGTCGGCGCTGTTCCAGGATTTTGATTGGGCCGACGAGGTCCTGCACGCACAGATCGGGCGTCGCTGGTATGTTCCGCGCTACGAATCGCTGAAAGAATCGCTCAGCTATGGTGACAGTTGCTGGTCCAAGGTTCTCAGTCATTGGCGCGACTACCGAGACCAAGGCTTGACCCAGCATCGAAACTGGTGGCCCGAGATCTATCGCAAGGCCTGCGAGAACTGGCAGAAGGAGCCCGATCCACGCGCGCTCGCATTCTGCGAAACCTACGAAGACCGTCGCGCCGACCTCGCCAAGTTGCGTTAGCGAGTCAACACCTCTTTCCATCAAGAACCCGTCCCTCTTTCCATCAAGAACACCGTGTTTCGCTACCTTCATTCCATTCCACCGATTGCACTGGTTGCCGCCCTCTGCCTGCTATGGGCAGCGCCGGTAAGCGCGGAGCAATCGTCGCACGAAATCACCAAGACCGTTCGCACTCGGACCGAATTGGTGCAGGCCCTGGAATCGGCCCAGCCTGAGACCCGAGTGCTGATCGCGCCCGGAGAGTATCAGGGAGGGCTAGCCTTTCGTGACCTTCGGGGAGCCGAGGGGCGTCCCGTGGTGATCGCTGCGCTGGACCCTGCCGATCCACCGGTGTTCCGGGGAGGCACATCCGGGATGCATCTGTCGCGGCCTTCGTACGTCGAGTTGCATGACCTTGTCTTCGCCGAGGCGACCGGCAACGGCCTCAACATCGACGACGGCGGCAAGGCGGATTCGCCCGCAGAACACCTCGTTTTGCGTGGGTTGCGAGTTCGCGATGTCGGTCCCAGCGGAAACCGTGATGGAATCAAACTGTCCGGCGTCGATCATTTCCTGGTGGACCATTGCATCGTCGAACGATGGGGCAGCGGCGGGTCAGCGATCGATATGGTCGGCTGCCACCACGGTCGCATTGATCACTGCGAGTTTCAACACCGCGGCGACATCGCGGCCAACGGCGTCCAGACCAAAGGCGGTAGTTCCGACATCAACATTCAACGATGCCGATTCGAAAATGCAGGCGGACGTGCGGTCAACATCGGCGGCAGTACCGGCCGTGACTATTTCCGACCAAGATCAGCCGAGTTTGAAGCGAAACGGATCACTGTCGAAGACTGCACCTTCATCGGTTCGATGGCGCCGATCGCCTTTGTGGGTGTCGATGGTGCATTGGTCCGCTACAACACGATCTATTGCCCAAGCCATTGGGTGATGCGAATCCTGCAGGAGTCCCAGGGCCCCGAGTTCACACCGTGTCGCAACGGCGTCGTGAGTAACAACCTGATTGCGTTTCGCTCCGACCAGGTGCGATCCATCGTCAATGTCGGCGGTGGCACGTCACCAGAAACATTCCAGTTCGCTAACAATCATTGGTTCTGCATCGACGATCCTGCACGTAGCCGTCCTGACGGCCTGCCGACCGTCGAATTGAACGGAAACTACGGGCAAGATCCACGCTTCCTCAATGAGAGCCAACTCGACTTGCGATTCAGTGACCAATCACCCGTTCGTGATGCGGGCGTTCGTTTGGGTACCGTAGATCAGTCTCTCCGAGACTGATAACGCAGGAAACTGCGTCGCTTTACGAGTCTCGGAGAGACTCGGCTACGGTAATTGGCGCGTCACATCAGGGCTGGATACTGCCTGACTTTTTGATCGCGCGGAGCAGCGTGAACCCGAGAAACACCGCGACGAAGCAGCCGAGTGCGCCCGGCACCGAGGTTTCCCATAGCAACGGCTTGACTTGGCTGCTCAACAGCGAGGTCGAGCCCACGAAGAGGGCAGCCGAAAGAATCCCAAGCACGAGCCGGTTGACGATCGAGTCGAGCCGGCGGTGTTCCAGCTTGACATCGAAACTCCCTTTCCGCACCCGCTCCATCAAATTCGTGATGTCGCCGGGAAACGACTCGGCCAGTCGCAGCCAATCCCTCTGGGCATTTTGCAGCTTGCGAAGCATCCGCTGCGGGGACAACCGACGCTTGATCGATTCGGCCCGATAGGGTTCCAGCAATTCGACGATACTGAAATCCGGAGAGAGTTGCTGCGAAGTTCCCTCCAGCATGACCAACATCTTGATCAGCAGGCTGACTCGCGAGGGGAGCAGAATATGATGTCGGCGAATGATCTCCACCATGCCATTCAACGCGCCGCTCAAATCGAAGTCATCGATCGATACAGAGCCATACCTATCGACGAACTCAGCAACGTCGCTCCTCAACGCGGTTCGATCAAAATCCGGAGGCACTTCGCCGAGTTCTACCAAGGCGTCCACGAGTCGTTCGGTGTCCTGATCAACGGCCGCCATCAACAGATCCTCGACCTGTTCACGCAGGGCCTCGTCGACACGGCCAACCATCCCGCAATCGAGCACGCCAATCACGGCGTCCTGCAGGACCATCAGGTTTCCCGGATGCGGATCGGCGTGGTAGAACCCGTCGCGGAAGACCATTTCCAGGAACATGTTCGCCCCGCGGCGGGCAATGTCCGAAAGATCGAATCCCGATTCCGCCAAGCGCGTACTGCTTGACAAGCCAATTCCCTGCAACGCATCCATCGTCAAAACACGCCGCGAACACCGTTCCGGGTGAGGTGCAGGGAATCGGACTCCCGGGTTATCGCTGAAGTTCTGAATGAATCGGATCAGGTTCCGTTGCTCCCGTGTGAAATCCAATTCCTCGGTCAACGTGCGTCGGAACTCAGCCGCAGTGGCTACTGGCCGATACTGAGACAGCTCTTTCGAATGGGTTTCAGCCAACTCCGCGATGTACATCAGAATTTCGAGGTCGTTCTCAATCTTTTCCTCGATCCCAGCGTGCTGTACTTTGACAACCACACGCGTTCCGTCCTGAAGCACCGCGTGATGGACTTGCCCAATCGAAGCCGAGGCAAACGCCTGGGGATCAAATTCCCGAAACAGCTGGTCGGGATGTTGCCCCAGTTCCTGATCAATCGTGGCGATCACTTGCTCGGCACCATCGGCCGGCGTGTCCGCCTGCAGTTTGGTCAGCTCCGCAGCCATTTCCGGACCCACAAGGTCGGGACGGGTGCTAAGGATTTGGCCAAGCTTGATGAAAGTCGTTCCAAGTTCGGTCAACGCCATCCGCACACGCTCAGGCTCGGACAACTCGCTGATCTGCTGCCCGTCGGTACTTCGGAGATGGCGTTGGATCCAGTCCGCCTTGATGTTGGATAGCCAAGGCGCGATGCCATACTTCGCCGCAACGGAAACCACTTCGTGAAAGCGGGCCGCATTGCGCACCATTCGCGGCAAGTCAGAAACTTCCAAAGGTCACACCTGCTTGGGTTCGTTTACTTCGACTCGGTCAGAGCCTTGTGCACACGTTGAAAACCGACCTTCAATTCGCCTGCGGCTAAACTGAGTGCCGATAGCAGATTCTCAGCCGTTTCCTCGACGGCATTGCTGACCGGTTCGTATTGATCGGAGAGCTCGTCGTACTTTCCGGAAAGACGCTCGTACTCGTCCTTTGCTTCCATGCTGGCGAGGTGCATCTGCAATCTCAATTCGTCGCGTTGTTGCTTCAGTTCGCTGACCAGCTTGTCGAGCGATGACTTCTCGTCTGACATTTTGATGTCCTTGGTTTGAAAGGTTGGAACCGCTTCAGCGTAGCCGACGATGCGAGAAGACAAAAGAACTGTCCAGCTGGGACGATTCGATCGATCACGATTGGTGCCGTTGAGCGAACGCCCCACCGCCGGCCTCCGAAAACGGCATGCCACGCGAAACGGCCTGCGGATGCCCGGCTGTTCTGACGCGAGACAAACGGTGGGGCCGTTCAGGGGGCCGCGCTTGTCCCGGTTTACCCAATCGCTATGGTTTCAACGGCAGGAAGTCCCTTTTTTGCGTGATTTGGTGGAAAATCAGGTGATTTGCGGCGCAGCTACTTCCGGTTCTTTGACTATCTTGCTCCATTGAATTGCGTCGCGGAGTCTTTCAACGTGTCGGTGAAAAACGGAGAGAATGAGATGAGGAAAGTGGTTCGTTATCTGCTCTTGGGTGCGGTGGCGGTAGCAGCATTTGCGGCCGTTCCGAGTCAGGCACAAGCCCAGTACCCCATCGCCGTCACGCAGGTTCAGCCGGTCGTTCCAGCAGTCGTGGGTTACACGGCCGAACGACGCGGACTGTTTGGCTGGCGAGTCGTCTATCGTCCCGTGGTTGCCGGCGTTGCCGCTCCCGTCGTTACCTCGGCAGTGCCCGTCACGATGGCCCAACCGGTTGTCAGCCAGCGCGTTGTCGTCGGCTACGCTCCATCCGCTGCTCCCGTGACAAGTTTTTATGCTCCGGCCCCCGCACCGGTGACCAGCTTTTACGCGCCACCCGTGACGGTCGTCGCCCCGGTTGCAGCACCGATTACCACGTACCGAATTCCAACACCCGTGGTTTACCCCGCCGTTGGCCTGTAGCTCATCTATCACAATCGCCTTTCCAGGCTATCGGAGCAGTAAAGGCGTCTGGGTATGAAGGGTGTCGCGAGTCAATTGCCGCCAGACACGCACGGTGCTTCGTACGATTGACTTCTGTCCCGAATCGTATGGTCTTCCAGGAAACGCAGCGTTGATTTTCGTCAGCGGCCATGCGTTCGCAGCTCGTTCTTAGACACAAGTCGATTCGGCAAGCCCGACGGGCTGATACACCCGTTGCCGGTGCCGTCAGGCACCGGGTTGGATTCCCCATCACGCGGTTTCCAGGAGCGATCGGCGGCTTCGCCGCCGATCGCTCCTGGGAAAGAAGTGAAAAAGGGCGATCATCCGGTGGTTCACTCCACCCGCATAGGATGTGCCGACCCTTCGGTCCTGAAAAACGCTGATGCTTAAGTTGTGTATAACAACGAGTCGTTAGAACCCGGTTTTTCCCCTGCGCGTGAACCGAACGCTTGCGCGAAGCGGCTGATGTGAAAGCAAGTACTCCGAGAGAGCTGAGTTGATGCCGGTGGAAGAACCGTTGATCGTTGCCGAGGGCGTGTCGCGAATGTACGTCGATGGGAACGTATTGGCGCTGGACAACGTGACGCTGTCGATTGCACGTGGCGAATACGTTGCCATCGTTGGCCCAAGCGGTAGCGGAAAGTCGACGCTCTTGAATGTGCTCGGAGGGCTCGACCAGCCGACTTCCGGAAGAGTCTTATTCGATGGCAAGGAGATCATCACACCACAGGCCCTTGACGACCTTCGATCGCGGCAAATCGGTTACGTGTTCCAGTCGTTCTATTTGCTGCCCACGCTGACCGCGATCGAGAATGTGCAACTGCCCATGTTTGAAACGTCGCGAACCGCCAGAGAGCGACTCGAGCGTGCCGGCGAGTTACTGGAGATTGTTGGCTTGTCGCATCGAGCCCGACATCTTCCGACTCGCCTCTCCGTGGGCGAGCGTCAACGTGTTGCGATCGCACGCGCGCTGGCAAACGATCCGCTCGTCCTGTTAGCCGACGAGCCAACGGGCAATCTCGACACCAGCACTGGCGAAGACATCCTGCGACTATTCGGATCGCTCCATCAAGAACATGGGATGACGCTGGTAGTGATCACTCACAGTCGCGAAGTCGCCGAGCGGGCCGAACGAATCGTCGAGGTCCGCGATGGAAGAATCTGCCGTGACGAGATGGCGTCAACGGCATAGCATCCTGAACCTACCCGTAGGTCACCCTCTCCGAGGTTGACACCGCAGAAGACTGCCTGAGTGCGCGAGCCTCGGAGAGGTTGTGATGATATTGGGGTTGCTACTGTAGGTCCGCCTTTCCAAGGCGGACACCCGCAGCTTTGCTGCGTTTCGTGCGAGCCTCGGAGAGACTCGCCTACAGTAACGGCCGCGACGCAACCACGATCTGCGATACTTCCTGGTGAAGTTGGGCCAGGCAAGGCAGGTTCCTGCTGAGAATCTCATCGGTATCGGGACCAAAATCGAGCAGGCACGCCACTTCACTCACACCGATACTGGCTAGCTCCTGACAGGTGCTCTTGCACGTATCGATCGTACCCATCAGCGAACGACCGCCGATGAACTTCTCCAGCATCCATCCCAACAACTGATCGAGTTCCGCTGCCGGCAACGCCTCCATGTCCATCGATTGGCCCTGGCTAAAGGCGAGCTGCTTGAGCAAGCCCAGGTTGGCTCGCAGGTACTTGCCATAGGCTTCGCCCGCTTTCGATCGTACTTCGTCCAGCGAGCTGGCGACAAAGGTATGCAACGTGACGGCGACGCTCCCCTGCGAATCGCGGTGACCGGCATCGCATCGTGCGGCGTGATAAAGCTTGATCTTCGCCTCCAATTCGTCGATGTCCTGGTGGAAAAGATGCGTCAGCACACCAAAGCCGAGTTCACCTGCTCGGCGAAACGTCTCCGGATTGCCAGCGGCGGTTAGCCAGATTGGCAACTCCTCCTGAATTGGCGTCGGATAGGTTCGCACCGAGATTCGCTCACCGCTGCCGTTGAGGCGTTCGATGGAGTCGCCTCGCCACAACGATTGCACCTCTGCGATCCCCTCGAACATACGCTGGTTGCGGTCGGCGTAAGCGTCGGGCATCAGCGCAAAGTCATCCGGATGCCAGCCGGAGGCAAAGGCAAGTTCGACACGGCCGCCGGACAGGTTGTCGACGACCGACCAGTCCTCGGCAACCCGCACCGGATCGTTCAATGGCATCACGACGCTACCGGCGCACAGCCGCAGCGAGCTCGTCTCACGGGCAATGGCAGCGTGAATCACCGCAGGGGCCGGGTACAGACAACCGAAACGGGTAAAGTGCCGTTCGGGAAGCCAAAGTCCTTCGAACCCGTTGTCGTCCGCAAATCGGGCCGATTCGGTCAGCAACCGATATTTCTGGCCACTCGCATCGGTTTCGCTGTCGCCGAAGAACATCAGTGACAACTTCAGCCGACGATCCTGCGGCTTGGCTTCGCTACGCTTGCGATGCTCCTGGTCAATCGCATCGAGGCATTGTTGCTTCGTGCCTCCAAACGCGGTGGAAGTCCAGTTCTTCGGCAGCGGTCGACTCTCTGGCCAACAGGACCAGCGCCCCGCGTGACTACGGACGACGATGAACCGCTGCGACTTGGTGGGCCGTTCGCTCATGTCGACCGCTCCTTCGCCACGGCGTGATGCTCAACCGGTACTCGGTATTCACCACATGCGACCTCGATGCCGGCGCCGACGGAAACGATCAACCAGCTTTCGCCGGGGCGCGGTGATCGTCCTCTCGTTGCCTCCAACCAGACGAGCGCGATGCCCGAAGTGAAGGGGTCGATGCCAGACGCGTCGTCGGATGTGATGATTCGGATCGGATCGGTCTTGAATCTCGCTGCAAGTTTCTCCCTGGCATTCGTCAGCGGAGCGCTGATCAACAAGCGTTCGAAGTCGAGCACTGACTTCCCGTACATCGACAAGTGCTGCGACACACAGTCGGCAATGCACTCGAGCGTCACATGCTCGAGATCGTTGGCGCGGTGAATCACCAATTCAGGACGACCATCACGGAGCGTTGTCCAGGTTGCCAGCCGATCCGCGTGCTGCGGATAGGACCGGAACGAGAAATTGCGGAGTCCCATCGTGGGGTCGTCCGTGCGTTCCAAGGCGATCGCCGAACCGATCTGCGCGATGCACCGCTGTGGCAGATCGGCTCGGTTGTTCTCGATTTCCGATGCCGTCACCAGTGCCCGGGAGACCGAGCCACTGCGGATCATGTTGGCAAGGACTCCGAGCGCTGTCATCGTTCCCCGGCCCGCATCCGCCAAATCGAAGGCAAGCGTTTGCTTTGAGTTTTCCAGCGGCCGCTCGTGATTGATCCCAAGCTCACCGGCCAGGATCGCCGCGACCGCCGGCTCGCTCAGGAAATCATCGCGATAGACACCGGTGTGAACCAAGACCTCCACGTCGGCTCTCTGCCATCGCGCAGCGGCAAGACAGGAGTCGGCGGCGCGTGCCGCCGATTCGACCACTCGCAGCGTTGTACGTTCGGACGATGATGCGGAGACGAAATCATCCATCGATGCGGCGACGATCCGCACTCCATAGCGGGGCGTCGTGTTGAGTTGAATTTCTTGACTCGGCCGCGAATCCGCCGCGTCGGCCTGGCGTGCTCCACTTGCGAGCAATCGCTGGGGTAGCCGGTCGAATTGGTAGAGCGCTGTGCCGATCGTTTGCCCCGAACCGCTCACGGCGAACACCGCCTTGTCACCTGACCGAATGCGTCCGGCTTGAATCGCATCCATGACAGCGATCCAGTGCGTCGTGCTTGCCGTGTTTCCACGATGTGCCAGGTTGTTGATCGTATTGGTCTGATCACAAACCCGTTGACCGAAAAATCGATTGAGCTCTTCGATCGCACCCTCGAGTGTGGTCGACGAAGTCTGGTGCATGATCAGGTGCTGGACATCTTGTGGCGACCACTGATGCGAGTGGAGCACGCGATGGGCATGGGAAACGCTGTGATCAAGCGTGATCGCCGACGCCTTGATCGCATCGGTCAACATGATGGCGCCGCCGTGATCTTTGTCTGTCGCCTTAGCAACGCAAAGTTCGTGATGGCTTCCCGCCGTGTAGAGCTCCAGCGTCTCAAAGCCGGAGCCGTCATCCGACAATTCGACGATCACGGCCGCTCCAGCGTCTCCCAGGGTCAAGCAGGCAAGCCGGGGGTCGAGAAAGCCATCAAGCTCCAGCTGGGCCGTCTTGGTCAGGTGGGTGATGTATTCACCGCTAACCACCATGGCCCGTCGGGCCTGGCCGCTCAGAAGTTCTGCTTCAGCAATCGCAAGTGCCGTGAAGAAGCCAGCACACGCGTTGCAAACATCAAATGCCACCGCGGACGTCGCGCCGATCTGTCGCTTTAACTTCGATGCGGTCGACGGCTCATAGGAGATCTGGAAATTCGGCCCGTCATAACGCGAAATGTTACAGGCGATCAACAGATCGATCTGGTCCGCTCGGTACCGCGAACGCCGCAGGCAATCGAGTGCTGCTTTGCGTGCCAGATCGATCGAGAATTCTTCCTCGCCCGCCACCCGACGCGACTCGATGCCCGTCATCCGTTGCAGGGGGAAGTCCAGTTTCTTGAGACAGCCGTCGACCACCGCTTGCGTCGACCATTCCTGCGGCGGCAGATAGACACCCAGGCTCTCCACCACCATTCGCAGCAGTCGCCGGTCACTCTTAACGCCGGAGTCCGCAGGTGGAAGCGCCGTTGCGGTCGCCGGCGACACATCCATCGTCACTGGCGTCGCTTGCGGAGACGCGTTGCGTTCGAGGGACTCGATTTCACGTGCCAGTTCGCCGATCGTTTGGTACTGGAACATCGTTTCTGCGGAAACGGTGAATCCCCGCTTGCAGGCCAGGTCGGCCGCTTGCAACGCTTGAAGCGACGCACCACCGAGATCGAAGAAATTGTCGTGGACACCGATTTGCTCGATCCGCAAGACTTCCTGCCAGATCTGGGCCAATGCCTTTTCCGTCTCCGTCGATGGTGCGATCGATTCGCTGCTCTTCGCTGTCGCACCGACACTTGGACGTGGCAGTTTGGCGATGTCGACTTTGCCACTGATGGTCAACGGAAACACGTCGATGCGAACGAAATGTTTCGGAACCATGTAGCAGGGCAAACGCGCGAGCAGGTATCGACGCAGTTCGGCGTCGGTGATCGTGGCGGAGTCGGCATCGCTGCGATGACTGAGATAGGCGATCAGCTGCGATCCCGTCTGGTCCTCCACGGAGGTGACCAGCGCGTTCTCGATCCCCTCCAGTTGACGAATCACCGAAGCGATTTCGCCGGGCTCAATGCGGTGCCCGTCGATCTTCAGTTGGTCATCGATCCTGCCCAGAAATTCGAGCTTTCCTTGATGGGTCCACCTGGCCCGGTCACCCGTCCGGTACATCGTTGCGTCGAAGCGATCGTCAAATGGATTTGGAACGAATGCGTTGGCTGTCGTGACCGGAAGATTCCGATATTCAAGCGCCAATCCCGGACCACTGATGCAAAGCTCCCCCGGGACCCCGATCGGTGTCGGCTCAAGCGCCGTGTCGACGATGTAAGCACGGACGTTGGCGATCGGCCGACCCAATGTGGGATCACCACGCTGGCCAGCGCACTTCTCGGTGGTTGCCCAGACGGTTGCTTCGGTGGGACCGTAAGCGTTGAACATCTCTCGTCCGGCGCACCACTTATCGACCAGTGCTGCCGAACAGGCTTCGCCGGCTGAGATCACGATTCGCAGGTTTGGCAGATCCGCCGCGGGAATGGCGGCGAGTACCGATGGTGGCAGTGTCGCCACGGTGACACCAGCCTCGCGAATGCGGTCTGCAATTTCCGAGGTGGTCGATCGAATCACCGCCGAGTCAATCACATGCAGAGAGGCTCCGGCCTGAAAGGCCATGATGATCTCAAAAACAGAAGCATCGAAGCTGAGAGACGCAAACTGCAGGCAGCGATCCCCCGGGCGAATACCAAAGGTCTGCTGTTGAGCAACCGCAAGATTCGCGACACCTCGGTGCGCCAGCACAACTCCCTTGGGCCGGCCGGTCGATCCCGAGGTATAGATGATGTAGGCAGGCGAGTCAGGATCGACTGGTGCGAACTCCCGCTTCTCAGCCGTTTCACTCTCGGTGTATTTGCATTGCTCCAGATCGACGACGGGGCACGCGAGATCGAGTGACGAAACCGATGCAATGTCGGGTGAAGTCAGCAGGATTCGTGGTTGGGCATCATCACAAATCGCTTGCAGACGTGAGCTGGGATGGTCGGGATCAAGTGGAACGTACGCCCCACCAGCCTTCCAAATACCAAGGATACCGAGAATCGCATCGACACCGCGGCGAACCATCAAGCCAACGGCGTCTCCCTCGGCCACACCCCGACGTCGCAGCTCGCCGGCGATTCGTGCGGCGAGCCGATCCGCCTGGCGATAGGTCAACATTTGTTCGGTTGACTCGATGGCAATCGCATCGGGACTCTCTCGGACCCACCTGCGAAACAAGGCTTCACCCGATTGACGCGGATCGAATTCGGTGTCGGTCGCATTCCAACTGGCGACCAGCCCTTCTTGTCCCGGCGGCAGCAGTGGTGCGGATCGAACGGGCGTGTCCGGATCATTGGCGATCGCTTCGATCAGCGTTTCCAGACTTTCCGCAAGCGTCTGAATCGCCTCGGCGCTAAACAGATCCGTGTTGTAGCGGAACGTCAACTTCAGTTCTTCTTCCAACTCAAACACAATCAGTGTCAGGTCGAACGGCGCACCCGTTGTTCCATCAACAATGGCTTCAGCCTGAGCCGATCACTCGATTTGCCGGGAGCGAAGTGCGATTCTTTGAGGTGCCGCGGCTTGTCCCAGATGAACATGGTTTGGACCAGTGGCGAGCGGCTCGCGTCACGAGCCGGTCGAAGCCTCTCCACCAACTTCGCGAATGGAAACGCCTGGTTCTCCAACGCATCGAGCACCTCGCGCTGGGTGTCGCGAAGCACATCGCGATAGGAAGGCGTGCCGACGATTCGTGTCCGCAGAACCAGCTGATTCAAAAAATAGCCGACGATGCCCTCCCACTCCGAACGACCGCGACTAGCCGAAACGGTTCCGACGAGTAGGTCATCCTGGCTGCAGATTCGAGACAGGAAAACCTGGTACGCCGCCAACACGATCGTGAACATCGTGGCTCGCTCGGCGTGAGCCACTTCGCGCAGTCCATCGACGACCCCGGTCGGCACGGTCCACTCCAGCGAGTTGCCCTGAAACGTCTGTTCCGGCGGACGCGCGTAAGTGGTAGGCAACGCCAGGACGTGCGGCGCTCCCTCCAGTTTCTCCTGCCAATACCTCCAGAGCCGAGCCCCCTCGTCGCTGTGGTCCAGCTCGCGCTCCCAATCCACATAGGCATCGTACGTGGTGGGCAGCGGCCCCAACTCAATCGATCCACCACCAACGATCATCGCATATAGATCGATCAGCTCCTGAATCAGAACATCCATGGACCACAAGTCGGCAGCGATGTGATGCATGGCAATGGACAGGACATCGCCGGTTCGGCAACGGAGCAGCGAAAAGCGAATCACGGGCCCCTGCTGCAAATCGAATGGACGATCCGCTTCGCGACGAATCCACTCGACAATGCGAGACTCTTTCCAATCGCGACAATCTTTCTCGTCGATCGCCACTTCCATCGAATCAGACAAGACACGGACCGCCGTAGGCCCTTCCAGGCGATAGCGTGTGCGCAAGACGGGATGGCGTTTGACGAGCGATTGACAAGCCTTCGTCATCGCGGCGAGATCAATCGATCGAGTCGTCCGGGCAGCGAATGCAAAATTGTACGCTGGTCCCTGCGGTGCTCGCTGATGGATCATCCAAAGCGCCAGTTGACCGATCGACATCGGGCCAAGAATCCGCTCACCGCCCGGCGTGCTCCCATCGCCAGTCGCCATCTGGTCCTGCGACGGCTCGGCTGCTGGCGGAAGGGACAAAGTGAAGTTCGTGTCGTCCGCAATCTGGATCGGCACCTTCGCGTTCTGCGTGGACAGCTTCGCAATCTGGGTTGACCGATTCGCGCCCGGGAATTGGTCGCCGGTTGGCTGGTCCGGTCCAGGAATCGCCTGCGGTTGATCCTCCTGCAACGCGACGTCAATCAGCTGCCGTACGGTCTTGCCTTGCAGGAATGCGACCATCGGAATCGAGATTCCCAGATCCTTGTCGAGTCGATTCTTGAGTTGAATCGCCATCAACGAATCGATCCCCAGGTTGCTCACCGGTTGCTCAACGTCCAAGTCGTCGGCAGCAAATCCCAGCACCGCAGCGACCGAGTGCTTCAAGTAACCTTCCACGGCATCGCGTCGGAGCGCAATCGGGCCTTCATGAAAGGCTTCGATCCAAGGCTGTAATTGGGCAGCGGGATAGCCAGGCGCCGGTTCGCGCACGGCGAACGATTCCGCCGCGATGCTTCGTGATTCCACCGCGTTGCCGGCCTGAGAGGCTCCGACGCCTGCCAGCAGCACGACTTGACTTGCTTGTGGCGAGTGCCCTGCATCGAAATAGGGAACCGCTTGCGGATCGACGAATCCGCGATCGCGAAGGAGTGCAATCCACTTCCGCTCGTCGATCAATGGGTAGTCTGGTCGAAGATCGGTGTCTTCGAAACGCCACCAACCCTCGGTCATTCCAAAGACCAGGTCGAGCAATCGCTCCCGGCGAACTCCCTCCAACGCAATCAGGAAACCGCCGTCGCGCAACAATCGACGGGTTTGATCGAGCGACTGCCCCAGATCACGTGTCGCATGCAAGACGTTTGCCGCGATCACCAAATCGAATGAGTGGTCATCAAAGCCCTGGTCGGATAGCGACTGTTCAAGGTCCAGCACTTCATAATCGACGTCGTCACCGAATCGCGCCAGCGAGTCGGCGATCAACAACGGCGATGCATCGGTGAAGATGTATCGATCGATCAACTCGGCGATGGCCGGCAACACGAATGACGTGGTTCCGCCGGTGCCGGCGCCGACCTCGAGGACGCGTAACGGTGATTCGCGATCGCGATGCTGTCGCTGTAGCCTGGCAACGGCGCGAGCGGTTTGGGCGACCAGCTGATTACAGCACCGGGCCACCGCCGAATCGCGATACAACTTTTCCAACTGCTCAGTACTGCCGCCGGGGAATAGCACCGTCAGCGGCTCCGTTTCGCCACGCAGGACCCCCGGCAACGCCTCGCCACAACGTGACGCCAACTCGAGTTCGTGCCGCATCGTGGCGTGACGTTCCACAACCTTGCGCAACGTTTGATCCAGCTCCACGGAATCATGCCGCAGTGGTCGCGTGGTTTGCCAGCGCCGATTGGCCGTCCCTTGACGATCCGCTACGCGACGGAGCGATCCCTCTTCCTCCAGGATTTCACACATCCGCTCCAGCAAGCTTTCGTGCTGGGCTGCGATTCGTCGTTCGGAAACCAGCGCAGCCGGGGCAACAACTTCATCTTGCTTCGTCCCGATGCCCAGCCTGGCCAACCCACTTTCCATCCAGCATGCGATGAGATGATCAATTTCGGGCATCGCCTCGGCAGCCAGCCGAAGATCCTCTTCCAACGACATCTCTGCGACCGGTTTCGACACGACGCGATCGTGCTCGAGACTTCGGATCACATCGCCACTGTGGACGATGGCACGACTCAAGTTTGTTTTCTCTGGCTGCTCAGATTGCTGCTCGTCGATCCAATACCGCTTTCGATGCATCGGATGTCCGGGCAGGATGAGCCGACGCCGGCGATGATGTGTTCCGCAGTCCCCTGCACCGCGGATTGCCCTGCACCGCTGGATTGCCCTGCACCGCTGGATTGCCCGCCCCTGGCGAATCTCTCCCAGTCGACTTCCGCGCCGCTCACGTACAACTCGGCCATCGCTTCCAAAATGCAACACCAATCGTCTCGGCTGCGATCCAAAGTCGGTTGGAAGCGAAGCGAGCCCTGCCCGCCAAGTTGTCCCAACGTGCAGAGCGTTGGATGCGGACCGATCTCCACGGCAAGATCACAACCAACCGAAGCCAAAGTGTCGAGCGCCGCCGCGAACTGAACCGGCCTGCGACTGTGCTTCATCCAGTATTCGGGAGTCAGCAGTTCGACTCCGGCCGTTCGACCAGTCAAAGTGGAAACGTAAGTCTGACCCGGCTCAGAGAGGGCAAATCGCTGGACCATCGAGCCCACCGTATCAAGCGCCGGTTCGATCAACGCCGAGTGAAAGGCTTGGTTGATTCGCAGCGTGCGTGTCGCAGTGCCTCGCTTCTGGAGGACTTGTTGTAGCGATTGAATCCCGGCGGAAGGACCGGAGACCACGACGTGATCCGGACCGTCGATGGCGGCGACAGACAGCCCTTGATTGAGCTCGCGAAGTTCTTGCTCGACGGACTCGAGCGATGCGAACACGACCGTCATGGCCCCTTTGGACGGGAGCTCGGAGATGCGGTGCGCCCGCGCCGCGGTCAGTCGCAATGCGTCCTGCCATTGCATCACTCCTGAAACAACCGCTGCGGCATACTCTCCCATCGAGTGTCCCATCACGGTCGTCGACCGAATGCCCCAGTCATGCAGCGTCTTTGCCAACGCCAACTGCAAGACAAACAGTGCGGTCTGCGAACCGGGACCCGCCAGAATCTTAGCGACGACGCCGTTCGTGTTTGGATCCGAAGTGATCACTTCACCAACCCGGTATCCGAACTCTTGCTCGAGCAACTCGTCGCAATCGTCGACCCATTGGCGGAATATCGGCAAGCGATGGTAAAGCCCCCGCCCCATGCCGACGTGTTGTCCGCCTTGCCCGGAAAACAGAAAGGCAATCGACAGCGGATGATCAACCGGTGCGAGCCCGTGGTGCAGCCCGCCCGCGAGGTGCAGCGATGGGGCGGACTGATTCGACTCGAACTGCCGCAATGTTCCCACGACCGATTCGGTGCGATCGCCGACGACGGCCAGACGGAATCGGTGCGATGTTTTTTGCTGCTGCGTCGCGGCCGCGAAATCGGCGAGGGCGGCGCCCGAGTGTTCCAACACGTGAATGTGATCCGCAACCGACTGCCGTAGCGCGTCGGCGTCATTGGCACAGAGCGTGACGAGCTGGGCTCCTTGTACGGGCTCTTGCGTTGATGAATCGCTCGCATCTAGGCCCACCGCCTCCGCAACGATCACATGGGCGTTGGTCCCGCCGAAACCGAATGAGCTGACTGCGGCAACGCGCGGAGACGAGCTCGACCAAGGGCATGGCTCTGTCGGGATCGTGATCCGCGAGCCGGTCAGTTCGATATAAGGATTGAGGTGAGTCAAGTTTGGCTGCGGAGCGACTTCCTGATGCTGCAACTCCAACACCACCTTCATCAAGCTGGTCAGTCCAGCGGCCGCTTCGAGGTGGCCGACGTTGGCTTTGACGGCTCCGAGATGACAAGTCGGCGTGTCGAGCCGTCCATAGACGTCCGCCAAAGAGCGGACTTCGATCGGATCTCCCAGTGGTGTCCCTGTTCCGTGCGCTTCAATGCGAGTGATGGAATTTGGCTGCAACCTCGCATCGGCCAACGCGGCGCGGTAGAGCCTTGCTTGGGATTCACCATTGGGGGCCGTGATCCCGTTGGTTTGTCCATCTTGATTGATGGCCGAACCTCGGATCACCGCTCGAATTGGATCGCCGTCGGCCAGGGCGCGGGCAAGTGGCTTGAGGACGAGTGCGACACAGCCTTCGCCGCGAACGTAGCCGTTGGCCGTGGCATCGAATGTCTTGCACAACCCATCGACCGACAGCATCTCGCTGATCGAAAGGGCTTCGGAGACCTCCGGGCTGAGGATCAGATTCACACCAGCGACAATCGAAGCGTCACAGTCGCCGGCTTGCATGGCGCGGACTGCTTGATGGAGTGCCACCAGCGACGACGAACACGCAGTATCGATAGCGATACTGGGACCGCGCAGATCCAAGTGAAAGGAGAGTCGATGGGCTGCCATGCTGGCCGCATTGCCCGTCATCGCATAGGTCGATCGCTCACGGCTGTTCCGGAAGATCAATCGTTCGTAATCTCGATTCGAGATCCCGATGAACGCCCCGGTGCGCGAGCCGGCAAGTCGTTTCGGATCGATGCCCGCATTTTCGATCGCCCTCCAACTGATCTCCAACAGCAGCCGGTGTTGCGGATCGATGCACCTGGCTTCCCTCGGGGAAATGCCGAACAGCCTGGCATCGAAAAGACTTGGATCGTCGATCCACCCTGCGCGACTCGTCGATGCGAGACCGTTGACGCAGCCGTCGCGTCCCTCAGGCGGCTCCCCCACCGCAACACGGCCGCGACGCAGCAGGTCCCAGAAGGCGTCGGTGCCGTCGCATCCCGGCAATCGACAATCCATCCCAATGATCGCGACCCAGCGACTGGCGTCCTCCGTTGGCGGGGAGCGTTTTTCCAACAACTCGGTGCTCGGCCGTGCTTCACCCGATCCGTCAACTGTCGTCGAAGCCGCTGAGGTTAAAGACGCTGTCGTCAAGGACTGGGCGACAGCTCGAATATTGGGTGCTTCGTAAAAGAGTGTTGCGGGAATGCTTCGGCCCAAAAACGCTTCCAGTTCACCAGTGATCTGCACCGCGCTGACCGAGTCGAGCCCGTAATGAACAAACGGACGCGTTGCATCGATTTGCTCAGGATCAAGACGGAGTTGCACCGAGATTCGCTGCACGAGCCAACGACAGATCTGATCGTAGCTTCGTGGAGCCGAGGTGGAGGTGGTCAGCGCGGGAGGCGAGACATTTTCCGTAGCAGTCGCTAATTCGCCTGTCCGAATCTCTTGCAACTGACCACGTAAGAACTGCTGTTTTGTCTCCAGCCGCTGGACTTTTCCGCTGGATGTTTTCGGTAGCGAACGCTTCGCGATCAACACGACTCGCAGTGGATCCAACTCATAGGCTTCGACCAGTGCCCGGCGAATCCCTTGAATCACCTCGCTGGCTTCGAGATCGCTACCGCCACGTTCGATTTCAGCGACTACGACTAGACCAACCTCTCCGTTTTCGTCGAACGCTTCGAAGGCAGCGGCCGCGTTGGGGATCAACAGGGGGCTGCTCCGGGCTGCGGTCGCCTCGAGCTCAGCGGGGTGAAAGTTGCGACCGCGAATCACGATCAATTCCTTGATTCGCCCGCAGACGAACAACTCGCCATCCATGAGAAACCCTAAGTCGCCTGTTCTCAAGAAAGCGTTCGACTCACCAACCAGACGCCCGCCAAAAACCCGCTGGGTTTCTGCGGGTTGCATCCAGTAGCCAGGGCTGACGTTTTCACCGGCCACCCAGATTTCGCCGGTATTTCCCTCACCGAGTAATGCTCCCGATTTCGGATCGACAATGCGGAGTTGTTGGCCTGGAACGATCCGCCCACAACTGACCAGCGAAGCGCGGTTGATCGCGGGCAGCTCGCCACCGCGATCGTCCTGGCCAATCATCCGAAGCGGCCGCGTTCGCGGGCCGCCCGAGACCATCAGCGTCGCTTCGGCCAAACCGTAACACGGAAAGAACGCATCGCTTGCAAAGCCACATGGAGCGAAGGTGCTCGCGAAGCGTTTCAACGATTCGGACTGGATCGGTTCCGCACCGGTGAACGCCAGCGTCCAGGTGCTGAGATCGAGTGACTGCAGCTCGGACTCAGAGATCTTTTGAACGCACGCGTCATATGCGAAGTTCGGTCCGCCGCTGACACTTGCCTGATACTTGTCGATTGCGCAGCCAGCGAATCGGTTTTTGAACAAACGACGCCGGTGGCATCACGTGCGCGCAGGTTCCCGCGTACATCACTTGAAGCAGGCCACCAATCAAACCCATGTCGTGATAGGGCGGCAACCAAGTCACCGACCAGGGGTCACCATGTCGGCTAACCTCGAAAGCCTTGTAGATCATCCGAAGATTCGCCATCAGGTTTCGATGTGTCAGACAGACCCCCTTGGGCTTGCTTGTGGAGCCAGAGGTGTACTGAAGAATTGCCGGGAAGTCGGCCTTCAGATCCGGAGGCGTCCATCGGCCTGAGGACGAGGAAGCCATCTGATCGAGATCCACCCATTCCACGTCCGCAAGTCGGGGCGATGACTTCAAGATTTGATCGCGACGTTGCATGACCGTCGAATCGACCAACGCGACCGAAGCGAGTGAATCTGCGATCACACTGTCGAGGCGCGGATCGCTGCGTCGTGCTCGGGGAGGGTAGGCATTGACCGCGATCAGTCCCGAGTACAGCGTGCCGAAGAGGGCGGTCAGGTACGATGGACCAGGGGGACAAAGGATGATGGCTCGTGGCGGTGCATCCGAAGCGGAACGAAGGTCGAGCGGGGAAATCGATCCAGACCCATTGGTCTGATCCATCCAACGCTGGACCGGGTCCGTTGCCCCAAGGGCATCGGCGAACGCGCTGCGCGGCGTGGTGCAATTCGCCGTATCGCAGCCATTGATCCTCAAGATCGTCGCCGCGAAAAAACGTGTAACCTCGCCGCGCATGGCGGCCCAAGGCTCGGTCGCTCAATAGATCGACCAGCGTTTCGGGTGACTTCTCGTCTGGGAGTGGTTGCTGCTTCACGGTGCGGGGCCACCCGAGCATCCTTGATCACAGGAGGTCGGGAACGAGATACCTCGTGCGGTGCGGGCTCAGCGACAAGAATAGTTCAACTGATTTGCGATTTCCAAGCAGGGACACCATGGCACGCATCGTTGTAACCGGCGCATCCGGCTTCATCGGAGCCAAACTGGTCCAGCAGCTCCGCAGCGACGGGCATGATGTGACCGTCATGCTGCATGTGCGAGAACCGCTCAGTGAGTCGTTCGCAGGGCTCCAAGAGCTCCGTGCCGATGTCACCCAAGGGGACACGCTGCGGGGAAAGTTCGACCACTGCGACTTGGTGTTGCACCTGGCTGGCTGCACGATTGCTCGCTCAGCAGCCGATTTCCTTCGAATCAACCGCGACGGCACCGAAAACATCGCTCGGGCCTGCGCCGCGGCGACCACGCCCCCCAGGCTGTTGTTCGTCTCATCGCTTGCCGCTGCCGGGCCCGCCGCGGACGGCCAACCTCTTTCCGAGGGTGCGGTTCCTTCGCCCATTTCTGACTACGGGCGGAGTAAGTGGGAGGCGGAGAAAATCTTGCTCGATTTTTCTGACAGGCTGCCGATTCAAATCGTTCGCCCCCCCTCGGTGATGGGCGATTCGGATCCTTACATGCTGGGACTGTTCAAGGCGGCGAAAGCGGGCTGGGTCTTCCTGCCCGGCTCGACGGCCTATCGTTACTCGATGATTCACGTGGACGACCTGGTGCGAGCGATCCTCCACGTCGCTCAGTCTGCCGGCGTGCGGTTGAGTCACGATCCGGCCCAGCCGGGAACCAATCCGGGACTGGTCCATCTGGCACAAGATCCTCCGCTGACCTTCGTGCAAACGGCCCAGGTGGTCCACGAAATGTTTCGTCGGGGCGATGTTCGAACCGCCTTTGTCCCCAAGAGCCTGTGCTGGCTGATTGCGGCGGCGAACTCGACGGCAGCCCGTGCCTTTCGTTATCGGGCCCTGATCAATCTCGACAAGATGCGGGAAGGGATGGCCGGCGAGTGGATGGCGGATTCCACGCGTTTAACGAAAGGACTCGGATTTGCGTTCCCCCTGCCACTGGAGGAGCGAATCCGACAAACCGCGAAAGGCTATCAAGAAAAGGGATGGTTGTGAGGTTTTCCGTTGACCCCCAATCGTGTTAGCCGATAGGATCCGCTCGGTCGCTGGAAAAGCTGTTAGTTACGAATGGCACCAACTTGGGCTGTAGCTGTGAACCTCGGGCGCTAGCCGTGGGCCTTGGCCGCATCTCAACGACGTTTTCGAGACCCACGTTTTCGAGACCCGCGTTTTCGATCGGCGAAAGGGGTCAGACCCCAAAAATGCGAAGCACCCTTCGGGCCGTTCCGGTTTTTGGATCGGCGAAAAGGGGTCAGACACCAAAAATGCGAAGCACCCTGCGGGCCGTTCCGGTTTTTGGTGTCTGACCCCTTTTCGCCGCCGGTTTTTGGTGTCTGACCCCTTTTCGCCGTGTCCGCCATTGACGTTCAAAGTCCTTGCCATTCGTATCTGACAGCTTTTCCAGCCCTTCCAATGTCTCACTGACTGCAAGAATGAAGGAGCGGTGTATGTCAGCCAGCAGAGAAAGCAACTATTCGGCTGAGGGTTGCCCAGTTGTGATCGTGACTTCGACCACTCGACCAATACGACCCATTCGCCGCCGCTTCCTGGTGGGCCGGTTGGCGATTGCAATCGCGATGCTCGTCGTCGGTCTTAATGAAACCGGGCTGGAGCCAGGCGTTGCAGCCCGCTGCCGTTGGACTTGACGCCCAAGCCGCTGCCGCGGTTGCAGCCGGGGATCGTCGTTGGGACAAGAACAAAACTTTGGGTACTCGCACCTGGTTACGTTTGTCTTGCCCAGACTTGCCTCAGGCGATGTCAACAGCTTGCCCGAGTTTGCGGTACGGTACGCCAGCATGTTCAACATGACCATCCTGGCGAACGTGGTGGAGCGGCCATCGGGTGACCAAAAGGCTTACTTGCTGGACAAGATTGGCATTGGCTTCGCGATGAACATTGGCGGAAAGACAACGATCGTGACCAGCGACACCGCCAACGAACTTGGGGGCCAACCTGGGGATGATCGATCGTGGCGTGCTCAGTGGTAACGAAGACTGCCTCAACGATGTGGTGCAGATCGCTCGCACCGATCGACTGGTCGTTTTCGATGCCAAGGCAAACGTGCTGATTGGCGAGAAGCACGAACCGCGAATCTTACGCCACTTCATTTGGGCATCACCGGCTTCCGGCAAGCTGGGTGTTCTCATTTGGCAGCTGAAGGACAACGGCTCGGGATCCTACGCCATTGATTCGGCCAACATGCAGTTGCTGCCGGCCGGTTTCAAGGAGGATCGTCGAATCCATGTTTCCCCCGGAAACTTCCTCTCGTCGAAGATTCCAACTCCAGATCGTTTTGCTTTGGAAACCATTCCTCAGGGCACGCCGGTTCCCTTCGGTGATCGCATCAAGCAGGTTGCCGGCACCAAGCAGATGACCGCCGCCGATCTCGAGCAGCTGTTGAGCGGCGCATCGGAATCACTCGCGATGCTCCAAGTACCATCCGTTGCCAGGAAACCATGACGTCGTTCGCCTCTGCTTTCTCACGTTGGTTCGCTCCATGCCTTTGTTTGCTTGGCATCAGCCTGGCCGCGACAGCAAACGAAGGCGAAGACGGTCAGTGCGATCTGGTCCACTCCCGTCGAGATCGATGGGGTTCCCGTTTCGCTGCCAGCGCCGAGCCTGAGCGATTCGATGGATGCCGAGCAGCAAGAAGTCGTGTTGAAGGAGGTCGCCGGAAAATACCCGATCGATCGATTCATCAAAGATTCGATCGTTGCTCCCCTGCAGCTCAGCCGTGAAACCATCAAGAACGCTGACGGAGAACGAATTGGCCATCGAGTTGACCTCTGGTTTGTCGCCCACGGTTCCCTGGACGCGATCCGCGATCAAGATCTGTTTGCCGCCATGGTCGATGCGGATCGGTCCGAACAGGATGATTCGGGCAAGGATGATTCGGGAAAGGCACTCACCGACGCGGAATTGGCTGCCCGCGGTTTGCAGGTTCGCCAGCAAGACGGTCGGAGCAAGGCTTCTATCGGTTTTCGGTCGGCGTGATCGATCGCGTGTTGGTCCAGGGGGTGATCCTGGGCACGACACAACGGACAGAAATCTCTCACTTTGCCAGTGTCCGCTTGGATGAACGGTTCGGCGGCGACAAGGACTTCCCCAATCAGTGGCGCCACCTCGATGCCAAGCCCGATGACGCGGTGCCCTACAGCGGACTGGCCGGTTACGCCAAGGCAACGCGATTACTCGGGCACGGAGACGCGATCCTGGTCGAGTGTCATGCCGTGGTGCATGAACCAGTCGAATGGTTCCAGGGACCAAATCTTCTCAGCAGCAAATTGCCACTGGTGACCCAAGATGCCGTCCGCAGTTTCCGTCGTGCCCTGGGCAAACACTGATCAAGGTGGACCCTCATCGAGGGCCGGCTGGTGAAAAGGGGTCCGACACCAACAACCGGAACGGCCCGAAGGGTGCTTCGCATTTTTGGTGTCTGACCCGAATGGCACGAACTTAGGTTGTCTCAGTCAACCTCGGACGCTAGCCGTGGGCCTTCGCCGCATCCTAACGACGTTTTCTTCGCCCACGGCTAGCCGCCCGAGGTTCAAAGCCCGTGCTATTCGTGTCAGACACCTTTTCGCCGATCCGCTTACATGAACATCGAGTGGAAGGTCAACCAGCGTGCCGTCAGCAAGGTCAGCACGAGGCAACTCCACCAGGAGGCGACTTGAGCAATCGGGCGACGATGCAGCGAATACAGCAATCCGATGGTGAGCGATACCGCCAAGGTCTTGAACAGAATCAAACGGATGGGGTCGTCAATCAACTCTTGCCCAAGCGGATTCATCTCACGCATCGATCCGGTGGCATTCGCGCTGATCGTCCAGATCAGGTCAACCACCGAGAGCAGGCCAAAGATCAACAGCGACTTGAGTACCACCTTTTGAGTCTCAGGGGAGACGCCCGAACCGGCCTGCCCCTCTTCCAATCGCGGCTTGTTTGATAGCAAGTGCCCGAAGGCAACGACGACAACGATCATTGCAAAGAGAGTCAGCGGATAGCTGATGCTGTCGGCCCAAAGGCTCGCTTTGACAATCTTTTCACCCGCTGCATCCGCGGCGACAATTTCCGAAACATAGGCACCCGCCCGTCGCCGAAATTCTGGGGACGGCTTGAATTCGGCGATCGCCTGATCCAGGGCTTCACGATACACGGGAGCCGATAATTCGTAGGGCAGTTCCACCGAGGCCGGAGAGCTCGGAGGAATTTCGCAGCAGGGCCGCGAGTAAATCGTTGCCGGCCCCGGAGCGATCGAGCAGCAACGGTGCCTGTCCATTGGAAAGGACGATGATGCCATCCATGTTCGACCGTTGCATCGGCACGCGTCCCACAACTGTTCAATCGGATCGGGCATCATTCGAAATCGACGTGATCGCCGCATGCCTTCCCCTCTGTGGGGACCCCAAGACGCATTGCCGTCGAACTCAACCTGCTCGAATTCCATCAAATTGAGCTGGTCAGGACGGAACGCCACGCCATTGACGACGAAGCTCCTTGTCGATCAGTTCAATCTCATAAGGCGGAGGCACATAGACGCCATTGGCGATCACAATTCCGCGTTGAATGGGCGGAACAACGGCACCGAAGTCCGACCGAACGCTCTGCCCCAGGGCCTGCGGTGGCGCCATTGCGATCAGGAGTGCAGCGAGACAGAGTGTCAGTACACCGAGCCGGAAGATCATTTTGCCGTTTGAACTACCGGCATCAGAAACTCGATTCGTTTCGCATGGACGGCCCCACCTCGAAAACAAGGGCTTGAAGTTTTTGTCACAACCGATGGAACCTGTGCGACATCAAGGAAAAGGCGAGTATTCCGATCTCGCTGATGTATGAACTCCGGGCGAATCTCGCGGTTCTTTCATGGATCGTCCAAACCCCTATTTTTTTTGTGCAAAGCGGGAGGGATCGCCGCCGGCGGGGGGCGTCAGGGTTCGGCAATTTTTCCACATCTGATGGGTTTCGCGTCGCATCTTGGCGAAACCGATCAACCAGAATCGTGTTTTAAAACATGGGGCGATCGCAGACGACGTGAGGATCCGGCGTCTGCCAGATGAGCCTTTGAAGGGAATAACTTGGGTAATCAACCTCCTGTCTTGCCTACCGCTCATTGAAGCCGACCCAGTTTCGACGCTTCTTGATGGCGTTTATCTTCCCAATTGGACTGCCACCGAGTTGCGACTGAGTCCCGAATGGGGACTTTCGGTTCCTGCGAATCGAGGTTGTCTTTACGTCATCCTTCGGGGGGGCGGCTGGTTTAAGCCCGGCATCGAGGGCGTTTCCCCGATTCAATTGCAGGTCGGAGACCACCTCGTGACCACGCGCGGGATGCCTCATGAGATTCTTAGCGACCTCTCCGCGGTTTCCGTTCCGGTCGATTCCCTGATGGGCGAACCGCTGCAATTGCCAAAGCTCGATGACGGGACCTTTTCGTTGGCCCCGATCGATTCTAACTCCACCGTGTTGCTGTACGGCCAATTTGATCTTTCGGAGTTGAAGCAGAATCCGTTGGACGTTGGCCTCCCTGATATTGTGCATCTGAATCATCGGCAAGACTTTTCCCTCGCTTCGTGCTTGCCAATGCTGACCATGATTCAAACGTCCCGTCGGGAACGTCCGGCAGGTTGGAAGGTCGTGATCCGCCGCTTGAGCGAGTTGATCCTGTTGCAGACGGTCTCGGTGGAACTGAGCCGTCGCGTCCGCGAACCAAGCGACAGTGAAAGTGGCGCTCATCGAATGATGCGAGCGGTCACCGATAAGGTGATTGGACCTGTGTTGCGGGTCTTGGTGGAGACGCCCGAAGCACCGTGGACTGTCCCGCAAATGGCGCGAATGGCCAAGGTTTCCAAGTCCGCGTTTTCGGACCGATTTCGCAAGCTTGTCGGGCTCCCACCGTTGCAGTACCTGACGGAAATCCGGATGGGCAAGTCGCGGCGCCTGCTGCGAGACAGCAACGTCGACATCAGTGAGATCGCAATTCTGGTCGGTTACGAATCGCCCTCTTCGTTCAGCAACGTGTTCAAGCGATGGCACGGAAAATCACCGCTCGAATACCGCCGCGGCTCCACACGTGAGCTTCAAGACCGATCGGAGCACCGTCGCGTGGAATCTTGATTCCTTGCGGTGAAGACCCATTGGCTCGACGCCGCCATGCTCGCGGGTTGAGCCGTCTCTACAAGCATGTCGCGTAAGCCGAGTGTCTCGGGCTCTTCCAAGGGATGACAAACTCGCTTGCGCGTTGCACCAGGGATTGGCGGGAAGCGTCTCGACCAGGCAGAGAGTTTGGCGCATTGGTCGCCCAGTTTCCGGGCCCACGGCTAGCGCCTGAGGTTCACTGTCAACCTCAGGCGCTAGCCGTGGGCCGTGAACCTCAGGCGCTAGCCGTGGGCCGTGAACCTCAGGCGCTAGCCGTGGGCCGTGAACCTCAGGCGCTAGCCGTGGGCCGTGAACCTCAGGCGGATGCTAGCCGTGGGCCGTCAACCTCAGGCGCTAGCCGTGGGCCGCTGTGCTTGTCGGTGTGATGCGAAGAATCCGTCTCCGAGCCAATTGGCTTGTGTTCCCTGACCTCTTTTCCGACCAGCTCCCACATCATTAACCAAAACACTCTAGCGAACCACATACAAGACTTCGCCTGGGGCGATGACAATCAGGTACTGATTCCTGCCGTCCACAATCTCGACCGGGCGCGACTGTCCAGGTGACAGCGTCCCACCGCTGAAGCCCAGTGGTTGCAGGTCGACCTGATGGATCCCGACTGGCAACTCTGCCCGCAGCACCTGGATCTCTCGAGGAAGCAATCCCCAGCAGCGGGTATCGGCCTGCTCCGCTCCGCTCCACGCGGACGCCGCCGCGAAGTGGAACAGTGAGCCGGCGTCGCCACCGAGGCCAAGGCTGTCCCCCACTTTTGCCACCGTCGCCTCCTTGGTGGCACGCCGCACCACGGCCCGCGCGATCGTCCACGGCATTTCGGCCGAAACCTGTTGGGCCGCCAACTCACCCACGTCGGTCAACGTCTGCGTGGCGCCGAACAGGGTTCCTCCGATACGAACTCCGACGGCTGCGATGTCGCTTGGCGGCAAGCTCACCTGCGGGACCTTGACCGAAGCGATGTTGGGCAAAACCGGGACGTCTCCGTGCTTGTGACCGTCGTCATCGTCCTCTTGATTCGTGGCTGTGTTCAACACCACCGAAGCGATTTGAAGCGCCACCGTCGTCGTTGGCGCGACCGCCTCTTGCAGCATCGGGCCTCGGCCCACACAGGCGATCACGTAAAGCACTCCGTGGCCCGGAGCACTGTGTGTCCCACCGCTGGCACGTGAGATGTCGTCTTGCGCGGGGGCGAACTGTGGTCGAACGGCACTGACCAGCTGGTAGGCTCGCGTTGCATCGTCGTAATCATGGTGGGTCGCTTCCCGCAACATGCCTCGCAAATAGGGCGCGATCGCGATGGGCTGGTACGCGTCGGCGAGCTCCGTCACACCTCGTTCCTCGGCGTGACGAGCAAGTTCCGCCTGCTTTGCAATCGCCTGCAACGCGTAACTCTCGGCATCAAACTGATCATCGGCGAGAGAACAGATCGCCAGCATGGTGCGAATCATCACCTCTTCGTAACCTGCCGGACGAAACACTCGTGCCGTGTCATCCGAAGCGATCGCCGCCGCCTCGTGGATCGGAGCGATCTCAGGAAGGCTGTCGAAGTGGTCACGCAATTCACGCAACCGAAGCTCAGCGGCCGCAGGTTTCCCGGATGCCATTTCCACCATGGCCAGGTCGAGCGAGGCTGCGTCTTGAAACCGACCGCGTCGCTTCGAAAATTCGCGCAAGGACTGGTCTGCTGTCGCTAAATCGCCGGCCGCGAATGCGTCCCGCGCCGAATCAATGCTACGCAGCGTCCGCGCACACCCGGCCTGACAGGCAAAGGCGATCAGCAGGAGCGACGTCCACGCAAACGATGAATGGGCGACTCGTCGGGGCCGCTTCCATCTCGCGCGACTCGAATCACAACGTTGCGGTTGGCATCTTTTCAATCTTAACCGTCCGCCTGGTCGAACCATCCGTAGTTCCACCACTTCCCTGCTCGTGACTTACTGTATCCCTTGCGGATTTCAGCCGACTCTTTCATCGTTTGACCCGTGTTCAAATTGACCAATTCCAGCGTCAACAAATAGTCGCGTTGACTGCTTTTGTTGCGGTCAGTCGTTCCGCTGGTGATCGTCGCATAGAGCAAGTAGTCCACCGGTGCGCCCTGGCGTCCCAACGTTGCCGCAAACAATGCGCGATTGTCGGGTAGAAACAACGAGTCGGGACGGAGACGCGTTTCCAACAACGCCGCATCGACCATCCGCCGGCTGATCCCCCGAAATGTCTCGGTCGAGTTGAGCTTCATATCGATCCGCTCGTACAGCTGGTCCTTGAAATCACCCAACTCCTCGGAGCTCTTGTTCTCGATTCCGACGAAGCAAACGTTGGCCGGACCGGTCGCCAGAGCCGAACCGATGGGATCGGCCGAGATAGTCAACCCCTTCGAATGCAACCGCCTGAATCGCGGGGGGGCATCGTCCCAGCAGTTTTGCGACCGCTTCATCGACAAGCGGATTCCAGGTGGCCGCCCCAGCCGAGTGACTGCCAACAAGGTCTTTGTCGTTGTTTGCCAAAATGTGCCCATATTGGTGGGCACAGCCGGCGACCGAGGCACAGACGGTCAAGCATGCGACGAAGCGAGCCAAGCGAGACACTCTCATCAGCGGAAGACTCCTTGATTGCTGATCCGGAACCTATTCGGGCCGGTCACGGTCCATGTTTGATTGCGTTGACGACCCGATCGCGGTGATTTCCGCTTCGGCATCAGTAAATCCTTGGCAGAATCGCGGACCGTCGCCTTGTAGGCTGGTCGCGAGGTATCAAAATATCGACTAACCGGACTAGGTCACTCCTGTGGCGAAGCAGCCCATCCGGCACCCTTCGGCGCGTTCCGGTTTTTGGTTCTGATTTCGGACCGCTTCGCGTGGCTTGGTCGTCCTTTCTGACATTGATTCGATCGGAATTTCCCCGCCGGCTGCGTTGACAAAACCGATACCACCGAGAAACTCTTGAAAAACCTCCCCAATCTCGCGAAACTCGCCTTTCCACAAAACCTCCCAGCTTCCCTGGATGCCGGGCTGACCGGGACGCCTGGCCAATCGCCCGTCGCGGGATGTCGGGTTTCGCGGCGGGAGAGCCTCGATAAACTCTGCTCGCAGTAATGCTGCCACGAAATGCCGCGTTGCCCCGTTGCTTGTCGATCGCTGGGCCCCGATCCTCCCTGGCCTCGATTCTCCCTGATCCCGATCTTCATTGACCACGATGCTCATTGACCCTGATCCTTCATTCCATCGAAACGAATCATCGTCCATGTCTGTTTTTTCCCCTGAGTCTTCCATCGCATCATCCGGTGACTTGGTGATCGACCCCCAAGTATCGGTTGTCGCTGTTGTCGAGTCGGAGCATCCAACATCGCTACTCAACGCCAAGGCAGCTCTCGACGATGACGATGACATCGACGACGATGACGACGACGACGATGATGATGATGGCTTCGGTGACGATGGAGGCGAAGGCGAGGGGGACGGCGGCGGTGGATTTCAAGATGACTTGGATGAAGACGACGACCTCGATGAATTTGATGACATCGACGAAGACGACTTCGACGACAACTTCGATGACGATTTTGAAGAAGAGCTCGAGGATGATTACGAGATCGAAATCGAAGATGAAATCAGTGCCGAATTCGGTCTCGGAAGTGGCGAAGAGGAAGAGAACGAAGAAATCGACGACGACCTCGACGACTTCGAAGACTTTGACAATGTCGACTGATCCCTGAACCGCGAGCCATGACGATGTCGAGAGAGTTGTTCGCCGCCCTTTGGTCGCTCGCCTGTTTCTTGATCGCGCCGCTGGCGATCAGCTCACATGTCTGGGGAGCAGAGCAGCCAAATGTTCTGTTGCTCTGCATCGATGACTTGCGGCCCGAGTTAGCATGCTTCGGCAAGTCGTACATCCGCTCACCGAACATTGACCAGCTGGCTGCCTCGGGACGGGCTTTCCACCGGCATTACGTCCAAGCGCCGACTTGTGGCGCGTCGCGATACACCTTGCTCACTGGACAATACGGTCCCGCCGGAAACGATGCCCTGTTTTCGCGCGCCAAGCAAATCGAGCGAGGGGCGGTCGATCCGAGTATGCCGGAGTGGTTTCGGAGTCATGGCTACACCACCGTTTCGGTCGGAAAGGTTTCGCATCATCCCGGCGGACGTGGCGGACCGGATTGGGACGATCCATCGCAAATTGAAATGCCCGGCGCCTGGAATCGTCACATCGAACCATCCGGTCCCTGGCAGCATCCTCGTGGTGCAATGCATGGATTGGCTCACGGTGAGATCCGCACGGACGTCTCCAAGATGGACCTGTTTCAGTCGGCCGAAGGAGAGGATTCGATCTATCCCGATGGATGGACGACCGACGAGTCGCTTCGGCAACTCGACAAGTTGGCAGTCGGACAGCGATCACCCATTCTTTTTGGCTGTCGGCATCATCCGGCCGCATCTTCCCTTTGGTGCGCCGGCCCGTTACATGCAACCGTATCGCGGAGTGGAGCTGCCACCGATTGATCATCCGAACAAACCGGCCGGCAAAACGACCTGGCATGCTTCGGGCGAATTCATGAAGTACAATCGCTGGGGCAAGAATCCGAACGAGGACCACGACTTCGCCGACGAGGTTCGCCGGCACTACGCGGCTTGCGTCAGTTACGCCGATGCCCAGGTGGGTCGCATCCTCGAGCGTCTCGACTCGCTCGGTCTTCGTGACGACACGATCATCGTGCTCTGGGGCGACCACGGTTGGCACTTGGGTGAACACGCGATTTGGGGCAAGCACGCCCTCTTCGAGGAATCACTGCGATCGCCGCTGATCATCCACTATCCCGGGATCGCCGATCGCTGGAAAACCGACTCAAGCGATGGTCGAGACGCTCGACGTGTTTCCGACGCTTTGCGAGCTCGCCGATCTTCCCGCGCCCAAGTTCGTCTCGGGTGTGAGTCTCCGGCCAATGCTCGACGACGCCACATCCGCTGGTCATGATGCCGTCTCGTACACCCCCAAGGCGCATACGCTTCGGACCGATCGCTACCGCTTGATCGTGCACCGAGACGGGACGATCGAACTGTACGATCACGATTCACCCGAGACCGAAACGCGAAACCTGGCCGACGATCTTCCGAAGTTGGTCGTTGAGCTACGAGACAAGTTGGAAGCCCGGCATCCGCAACCGTAGGCGAGTCTCTCCGAGACTCGCAAAAAACGCTAGCAAAGCTGCGAGTGTCCGCCTTGGAAAGGCGGACCTACAGTAGCCTCAGGTCGTGTATTCCGAATTGAACGTCACGTAATCCGTCGTCAGGTCGCTGGCCCAATACGATGCCGTGCCTGGCCCATCGCCCACGCATAGCTCGATCGTCACTTCTGGATTGCGTTTCATTTCCTGGCTCAGCGTGGCGGCATCGAACAAGAGCGGGGCGCCGAGGTGGTAAATCGTTTGGCCACAGATTTTCAAACAAGTCAACTCGGGCTTGATCCTTGCTTTGGCATAGCCCACGGCCGAAACAATGCGTCCCCAATTGGGATCGCCACCGGTGATGGCGGTCTTGACGAGCGGGCTGGCGGCAACCGTTTTGGCGATCACATGAGCGTCCTGGTCGCTGGCCGCTCCTTCGACGTGGATGGCCATCACATGCGTTGCTCCCTCTCCGTCGGCAACGATCAGCTTGGCGAGTTCGATCGACAACGCAGTTGAGTGCTTCCTGAAAGGTGCTGAGATCCGTCGCCCTCAAGAGGCCGTCCCTGACCGCTGGCTAACAACAACATCGTATCGTTGGTACTGGTGTGACCATCCACACTGATCCGATTGAAACTCTTGTTCGCAGCCTGACTCAAAGCGGATGCCGCGGAATCGATGGACAAGGGCGCGTCGGTGAGCACCACTGCAAGCATGGTGGCCATGTTGGGCTCGATCATGCCGGCCCCCTTGGCCATCGCCGCGATCCGGTAGGACTGGCCGCCGAGGGAAAGCTCGCGTGACACGATCTTTCGATATTGGTCCGTCGTGCAAATCGCATCGGCCGCAAGCAGGAAGGAGTCGAAGCCAGCATCCAGGTTGGCATGCGCCTCGGAAATGCCCTCGCGGACACGGTCCATCGGGAGCGGTCTGCCGATCACGCCCGTGCTCATCACGAGCACATCCGACGCCTCGCAGCCGACCAGTGAGGCGACCTGTTCACACATCGCCTCGGCGTCACGCATGCCTGGATCGCCGGTGCATGCGTTGGCGTTTCCGCTGTTGGTGACCACGGCACGGATCCTCGCCGAGGGAGTGCGAGACCGGCACAGGACGACTGGGGCGGCGACAATCTGGTTCTGTGTGTAGATCCCTGCGGCTGTGACCGGCGTGGTCAGCAGACGATCATGGAAAGGTCAAGTTTCCTGCTTGCCTTGATCCCGCAAGTCACGCCGGCATAGCGAAATCCAGTGGGCAGTGATGGGGTTGGCTCCGATGGGAGCTGAGAATCCTGGTCAGGCAACGTCATCAGATTTCGCTTCTCTTGGAGTGAATGGGGGGTGAACGACCTATTTTGTCACAATTCGCGATCGTTTGGTTCAGCCGGCGGGATACCCATTTGACCGGACCGAATAGTATCCTCGTGAATACAAACCGCGAATCGATGTATGATGTTGTCGCATACCGCAGCCAATCCTTGAATCATCCTCTCCAACTCCCGAGCCATCCAGTGGCCAGTCCAACTGGTGCCATGACGTCAAGCGTCGACGAGTCGCATCTGGTTCAAACCTTTTCGCTGTCGAAACGCTATGGCGACTTCGAGGCACTTTCCGGATGCACGCTGGGGGTTCGGCGAGGCGAAATCTTCGGTCTGCTCGGTCCCAACGGGGCGGGAAAGACCACGCTCATCCGATTGCTGCTCGGCTTCCTTCGTCCCACGTCAGGCCGATGTGAGATCAATGGGTTCGATCCGTTGGTCGATGGCGTGGGCCTGCGGCGGTGCGTGGCCTACCTCCCGGGGGACGCCCGGTTGCCGAGGCACATGCGGGGTGCAAGCGTGCTTCGTTTTTTTGCCGAGATGCATCCTGGAGGGGACCTGGAGCGGAGTCGACAGATCGCGGACCGACTCGAACTGGAGACGCGCCGGCACGTGGCCTTCATGTCGACCGGAATGCGTCAGAAACTTGCCCTTGTCGGTGGTGCTGGCGCTCGACACGCCCTTGGTGATCCTGGATGAACCGACGGCGAATCTGGATCCGACGATTCGAGCGATCGTCTTGGATTTGGTGACCGAGGCAAGGCGATGCCGGACGCACCGTGATCTTTTCCTCTCATGTGCTGGGCGAAATCGAACAGACTTGCGATCGAGTTGGCTTTCTGCGCCGCGGCCACTTGGCGCGAAAGTTGATCATGAGCGAACTGTTTCAGCGACATCGCATCACCGCCTTTTCCGATTCGTCGACGATGGATGTGCCCGAGTCCTGGCGCGATCGCGTCACGATGTCGAGCGAGCCGCGTGGCGATCGGTTTCGCTGCCGGATCGATACCGCGGGCGACTCTGGCGGACCTGCTGCCGTGGCTCCACTCGCTTTCCCTCGAGGGGATGCGGATCGAACCCTTGGGCTTGCGCGCCGTCTACGATTCGGTTCACTTCGGTACCGATTCCTCCGAAATGGAGGACGAGGCATGATCCACAGGGTTCTGGTTCGCAAGTACATCGGGCAATCGATGATCTTGTTTCTCGCATGCGGCGCCGCGCTGTTCGCCTTTGCCTGGGTAAGAGTCTGGGTGGTCAGCCTGTTGGACATGGGGCAATTTCAGACGATCCTGGAGCAGTTTCGCGAATTCGAAAAGTATGCGCCGATTGAGTTCGACTCCTTGTTCACCTATCCCGGCCGCGTCGGCATGACGTTTGACGAGCCGATCGTGATTCTCTGTACGGTGATTTGGTGCATCGCCCGCGGTAGCGATGTCGTCAGCGGTGAACTCGGGCGAGGAACTCTCGAGATGCTGCTGGCACAGCCGATTCGGCGGACGACGCTGATGTTGTCGCACGCGACGGTATCGGTCCTCGGTCTGCTGCTGTTGTGCCTGTTGGTCTGGGCTGGGATTGGGGTCGGAATTGAAATGACCACGGTGCAGGAATCGCTGCCGCCGCCAACGATGCGAATTCCCTGGATCAACCTCGACGTTCCGCTGACGTGTGGACAAGCCCGTTATGCAAGAGGTGCCGTTAGCGATCGCGTCGACGTAGCAACCTATGCCGCCTCGACCTTTCATTTGTTCGCCTTCGGCTTCTTCCTGCTTGGTCTCAGTTCGATGTTCAGTTCGATGGACCGATATCGTTGGCGGACAGTCGGCGCGGTGGTCGCGGTGTACGTGATTCAAGCGGTCATGTTCGGGCTAGGCAAGGCCGCTGAGAGGCTCGATTGGCTACTCTCAATGACCTTCTTCAGTTGCTACAAGCCACAAAAGATGACGTCACTGGTAACGAACGATGGATTGTCGGCGCCGTGGAGTTTGGTGGAGACGATCCCGGGCGGAAGCCTGCCGCCGCTGTTCTATCCATTGATCTTGATCGGACTGGGGACGACGTTCTACGCCATTGCCCTCTTCCAATTGTCACGGCGAGATCTGCCAGCACCGCTCTAAACCCACGTACGTTAGGCTTTCCAGCCTGACATCCCGAACAGCCAGTCAGCCTGGAAAGGCCGACGTACGTTTTCCAGCCTGACCTTGGCGGAATGATGAAGGGCAGATCTGGCCCGGTGAAATTGCGAGACGTTCACTCAATCGTCAGCACGTACTTGCCGAATTGCGGCGACGCTTGCATGTTGGCGATCGCCTCGTTGCCTTGCTCGAGCGGAAAGACGCCATCGATCACCGGGACGATTTGATGCTGTGAAACGAAAGCGAGCATCGCAATGAAATCCGTGGGCGATCCCATCGTTGTTCCCTGCAGCCGAAGTTGCTTCCAGAAGACTTTGAAGAGATCCAGCTTCTGCGGCGGGCCTGCTGTCGCTCCATAACTCACGATCCGGCCACCCGGTTCGGCCAGTTGAATCAGCGACGAGTAACCTGGTCCACCGGCGCTGTCGATGATCAGGCTTGGCGAGACTCCTTGCGAGGTGAGCTGTTTCGCCCAGTCCTCATCTCGATAATTCACGCCGCCACTGGCCCCCATGGCGATCGCGCGGTCGATCTTCTCTGGCGACGATGATGTGGTCCACACGTCGACGCCCGCAGCCAATGCGAACTGCAGGGCAAACGCCGCCACACCACCTCCAATGCCCGTGATCAAGACGGTGTCGCCACGCATCAGTCGGCCTTGCGTGAACAGGGCGCGATATGCCGTCACACCGGAAAGGGGCAATGCCGCGGCTTGGATCCAGGTCAGATGCGTCGGCTTGTCGTGAAGCTGCGAATGATCGACCACGACTTCCGACGCGAAGGTGCCATCTTGGGGCAGGCCCAGGATGCGAAAGTCTTTCGATTGAGCATGGGAATCGTGTCCCCAGTTTGTCCCTGGATCAATGATGACCTCCCGACCGAGCCAGCGGGGATCAACCTCCTCGCCGCAGGACGTCACGATCCCAACACCGTCAGAACCGAGAACCACCGGCGGCTCAATCCCAGGATAGAGTCCCAGCGTGATCCAGTAATCACGACGATTGAGTGCCGCCGCTTTCAACTGCACAACCGCCTGACCGCGTGCGGGCTGCAAGTCGGGCCTTTCCATCAGCTCGAGCGGGGCGTTTACTTCAGTGAGAGTGAGCGCTTTCATGTTTGCCGTGGACCAGTCTTCATGTTACGGAGATCCATCCAAGGATCCGTCGAAGCTGCCGATTGAACGCCAGGATTGAAACGGACGGCGTTGGATGGTTGTTCTGAGTCGCATTCATTGTAAGCGGTTGGCGGGAAAGGGGTCAGCGAGTCCATGTTGCCTGCACTTTTGCCCCCCCCTAACCCGAATGCCACACGCCGTGAACCTCAGGCGCTAGCCGTGGGCCGTGAACCTCAGGCGCTAGCCACACGCCGTGAACCTCAGGCGCTAGCCGTGGGCCGTGTACCTCAGGCGCTAGCCACTTCCTTTCAAGCGGTACGCCGCGAGCCGTCCGGTCTCAACCACAAAATCACACCGAAAAACCGGAGGGCTCGAACCCTTCCGCTAACAAAAGCCAACCGATTGGTCGCAAAGTGAGTGCCATGGATGCCTAACCTTTCCCCCAACTCGGATCTCAAGGCGATCGAGGCTAGAATCTTGGTCCCCAACTCTACCGGCCAATCCTCAAGGAATCTCGCCATGCTCATCGCACGTATGCTGCTCTTCGCTTCTGTTCTGTTATGGATCTGCCCGGGACAGCCCAGCTTGGCTCAGGACAACGCAACGATCAGCGCGGCCGTCGCGGCACCGAAAATCGCGGCGATTGATCAGGCGATGCAGGAGTTTGTCGATCGCGGCGAAATATCAGGTGCCGTGACACTGGTTGGACACCAAGGCAAGGTCGTTCACCTTGGCGCGGTCGGGCTGAGCGACATCGAATCACAGCAAGCGATGAAGACGTGGTCCAAGTTTTCGATCGCATCGATGAGCAAACCGATCACGGCCACAGCGGTGATGATCCTGCAAGACGAGGGCAAGCTCAGCATCGAAGACAAGGTCAGCAAGTACATTCCGGCTTTTGCTGATGTGAAACTACAAAATGGCCAGCCACCCTCGCGCGAGCTGACCATCCGCGATGTGATCACGCATACCTCGGGGCTTGCCGGCAACCAGGTTTTCCAGGGATCACTTGCCGATCACGTCAATGAGCTTGCCAAACGACCGCTGGCGTTTGAGCCCGGATCAAAGTGGCAGTACAGCCCCGGTGTGAGTGTTGCCGGCCGGATCGTTGAAATCGTTTCCGAGCAACCGTTTCAGGATTTCTTGAAAGAACGAATCTTCGATCCTCTTGGGATGACCAACACCACCTTCTATCCCGACGAGAAACAGCAGCGCAACGTGGCAAAGATTTACATGCCGAGCGAAGACGGCAAGTCGCTGGTGGTCGACGAAGAATTACATTACTGATTTCGACCCAGCGAACGGCCCCAATCCGTCTGGCGGGCTTGTCTCGACGGCTCGCGACTTGTTCCGGTTCTATCAAGCGATCCTGAACGAAGGTCAGTTTCGGAAGAAGCGGATTGTCTCCGAAGAGGCGGTGCAAAGCATGACGTCGCCTCAGACCGGCGATCTCGAGACCGGATTCACACCTGGTAATTGCTGGGGACTCGGCTGGTGCATCGTGCGAGAGCCACAAGGGGTCACCGAGATGCTTTCACCGGGAACCTTTGGACATGGTGGTGCATTCGGAACTCAGGGCTGGGTCGATCCGAAAACGGAAACGATCTACGTTCTGTTGATCCAACGCGCCAAGATGGGAAATAGTGACGGATCGGATGTTCGCAAGACGTTCCAACAGGTCGCCAGCGATTCGATTGACCAGTGAGTGAATCGGCGGATCTGCCGAATGGCGATGGCGACCAACGTGCGCGGCCCAAGCAAGGACGACAACCTCGCGGGCCGCTGCCGGACCATGAGTTTCCCGTTTGGTTGATGCGAACGTCGATCGAGCGGATTGGTGACGCGGCGCGATCACTGTTGGTCGGCCCGCAATACAAGCGTCTGGCCAGGTTCTCGAGCGACATGCGAACCTGCACCCGATCGTCGCTGGACATCGCGCGGGCATTGGAGCTTTGCGTCAAGCCACATCGTAACACGCGACTGGGTGAGTGTTGGGCGTCGGCTGCGAGCCAGTTGCAACACGGCTCGACGTTAGCTGAAGCGTTGCGACCGGGAGAGAAGTTGCTGCCCGCGTTTTACTTGCCAGTGATCGAAGCTGGCGAAGAAAGCGGACGTTTGGATGAAGCGTTTGCATTTCTGGAACGCCACTGCAACTTGCTTGCCGGGCCTGCCGCGGCAATCCGAAACCTTTGGCTCCTTCCCGTTTGCATCATGCTGGCCGGAGCGGTGATCAACTTCGTGCTGACCCTTGCGATGGGATCGCCCTGGAAGGCCTCGACAGCGCTTGCTGCGGAGCTTGGATCGTGGCTAAAGCTGGTCATCATGGTGGCTGTCGTCGCGCTCACGCCACTGCGACAACTGTTTGACCAGTTGAGGTTGTCGTTGCCTTGGATTGGTGAACTGGAACGGGAGATCGCGGTCCATCGATTCTTCCGCGTGATGGCTCTCGTATACGGAGTCGGCGGGGAGAGGGTGGATGCAATGATTCACACAGCAGCAAGAACGGTTACCAACCACGCAGCCCGCGAAGATCTACTGAAGGCCGCGACGGCGATTAAGAATCAGGCCACCATTTCCGAAGCATTTCGCCGGGTGACTCTGCTGAATGAAGATGAGCGTGCCACGATCGACGTGGGCGAATTGTCGGGATCGCTCGAGCGATGCTTCGATCAAATTGCCGATGAAACCGAATCGAGCATGATGGCCAAGTTGGCGTTTTTGCAGCCGTTGCTGACACGCCTGGTGATGGGGGCGGTGGTCTTCTCGATCATCGGGACGATGATGGAACTGATTCTGCGTTAACTGGACAGTGTCGGTTCATGAGCGGCAAGGCGCCGGCCCAAGCAATCGTTGCGCTACGACCGGCGGAGCGGTCGGCGACAATCACTCGCTCGTATCGGACTCCCAACCGACGGGCTGCGTCCAAGCCTGTTGCGTCTGGCCTTCGAAGGAGGGATCGACGTGGGGCTTGTCTGACGTGACGACCGCACGGATGTACAATTCGGTTCCCCGCAACGTGTAGCTTGGCGAAAGCCCTTCCATCTTGGCCATGGTCTTGCCGATGCGGTCTTCTTCTGCCGTGTCCTTCAACGTCGCGACGAATTCGGTGACATAGCGTACGCCGTCTTCCTTTTTGATCTTGAGCGACAGCGTTCCTGTACTCGGATCGAACGCGACGTCATCGAGTGTGACGCCGCTTGAGGCATAAAAATCGCCCTGCTTCATGGCACGAATCAAATGTTCCGGTGTGAGGTATCGACTCCGCACCATGACCCAACCGCGACCGGGACGTGAGCCGGGCTGTCCGTGGTATTCGTGGCTGTCATCGGTCGCGATTCCCATGATCGGTGGCACGTCGAGTGAAGTGCGGCGAATCGCGTTGACGAGATCCCAGATCCGTTCGACGCTCGGATGTTCGGCGTCGCCTAAGTGATTGACGCCGGGATGACCGTTGTAAACCTCGAAGAACCGTTCGGAGATCACCGCCGCCAGGTCTTCGGCAGTGACGGCATACCCAAAATTCGGATGGTTCAGATGAGGCAAGATCTCTCGGCCATGACTCTTCTCGTGCTCGAGGATCGCGCGCAAATTGTTCTGCATCGCTTCACGCACCGTCGCGCCCTTGGCTGGCGGAATCACCTCAGCGATATTGGTGGCGTTGATGTGCACCGGTTTGCCTTCGGCGCTGTCACTGATTTCCTCGGCGGGAATCAGGATGAACTGGTTCCGCTGTTCGAGCAGATGACGAAATTCATCGAGCGGCTTCAAGCGAACTTCGTGATCGGCGCTGCCGGGCGTTCCACGACTTTCCACCCAGGCGTCGCCGAAGCGGTTGCGGTATCGTTCCAAAATTCCGTCATCACTGCGTTTGACGATCTCCTTCATCGACATCCACCGGATTCCATCGCTCAGGACGTTGTGGTCGGTCAGTGCCAGGAAGTTGTAACCTCGTTGGGCATACCAATCGACGATCATCTCGGGGAACTCGTCGCCGTCACTCCACAGTGAGTGCGTGTGCAAATTCCCCTTCCACCAACGCAGTGCTGGTTGTCCACTTTGGTTGTCAGTTGCCCCGGGTTGCTGGGCGATTCCAAGTGTCGAAGCAAACAAGAGGATCAGTGCGGCGAGCGGAAGCCGATGAATCTGCATGGCGATAGGATCCGATTCGAACAGGTGAGCAAAGTTCGCATCATCATAACCTGTCGCCCGCACGAGAGGCTCGCCCGCCGGCTGCCTCGTACGTTAGGCTTTCCAGCCTGACATCCAGAAAACCCAGTCAGCCTGGAAAGGCCGACGTACGAGAGGCTGGAAAGCCTATCGTACGGAGAAAGCCTGCCGTACATTCACTGCGGCGCGGCCATCTGCATCATGATCGCGCTGAGGTAGGCTCCGTAGGTGCCCAGCGCATAGCCCACGACTGCCAGCAGCACCCCGACCGGCGCCAGTGAGGGATGGAACGCTGCGGCCACGACCGGAGCACTGGCCGCTCCACCGATGTTGGCCTTGCTGCCGACTGCCAAGAAGAAGAACGGCGCTCGAATCAGTCGTCCGACGATCACCATCAGCGTGACGTGAAATAGCATCCAGATCCCGCCAACCAGAAACAGTCCAGGATGTTCCAGGATCGCCACGACATCCATCTCCAGCCCGATCGTCGCAACCAGAATGAAGATGCAGACCGTTCCGATCTTCGAGGCACCCGCACCCTCCAAATTCCGCGCCCGCGTGAAGGAAAGCAACACCCCGGCGGTTGTCGCCAGAACGATTAACCAGAAGAACGCAGAATTCAAACTGAATTTGTTCAGCGACGGTGCGTGACTCTCGATCCATGGGGCAATCGATTCGGCCAACACATGACAGAGTGCCGTGGCACCAAACCCGAAGCCCAACACCTTGAACAAGTCGGTCGTCGTGGGAACGCGCGCGACCTGCAGCGAAAAGTGCTCCATCTTTTTCTGGAGCGATTGAACGCTCGAGTTGTCTGCTCCGAAGTGGCCGTCGATCCAGTCCGCCTTGCCGATCCCAAACAGCAGGAATGCCATCCAGACCTCGGCCACGAAGATATCAACTGCGATCATCACGCTGAACAATTCGTCACTCGGCTTGAAGATCTCTTTCATCGCCACTTGATTGGCACCACCACCGATCCAACTGCCGGCGACGGTCGTCAAGCCACGCCAGACAGCATCGCTGCCGCTGCCCCCGACCAGTTCGGGCGAAAACATCGACACAATGAGAATTGCCAGTGGTCCGCCCAGGATCACACCGATGGTCCCAGTCAGAAACATCACCAACGCTTTGGGGCCAAGTTTCAAGACTTCGCGCAAATCCGTGCTGAGCGTCAACAACACCAAACTCGCCGGGAGCAGACAACGCTTGGCAACATACGACATGCTGGACGTAGCCGGATCAACCACACCGAACAGGGTCAGCAACGACGGAAGAAAGTAGCAAAGCAGAAGCAGTGGAAAGATTTGGTAGAAGCGAACCCAGAACGGATTCGGAAGACTGTGGGTCCAGAAAACCAAAGCCAGAATGCTGACCAGGATCCCGAAAATCACGGCATCGTTGGTGATCATCGGTCCGTCCTCGACCGACTCCGCGGACTCCACAGCAACGCCTGCGGGGACCTGAGCCGATACAACCGGGGCAAAACCCGCCCCCAGCAACAACGCAGCGAGGACAAGGGCGGATCTGACAATTCCCATCGAGCGATTTCGGTCCATTCGGAAGCAGCTTCGGAAAGGCCCCAATCTTACTCGCAGGATGGGTCAGGCTGTACGTCGGCCTTTCCAGGCTGACTCAGCGATTCTTGTCAGGCTGGAAAGCCTAACGTACGTCGATTCTTGTCAGGCTGGAAAGCCTAACGTACGTCGGCCTTTCTAGGCTGACTCAGCGATTCCTGTCAGGCTGGAAAGCCTAACGTGCGTCGATACCTTTACGACGCGATACGAACGCAGTCGGTGACCCGGTACAGGACCCCCGCTTGGCGAACCGCTGGTACCAGTTGGGCCTTGAGGTCCGGGCTGGGGAGTTCCCCTCTCAGCACGACCGAGGCATTCTCGATCGAAACCTGGAGAGCGGTCGAGTACTGCTGAAGCAGCGGATTGACCTGCATCACCAAACGGATTTTATCGACCATGCGGCGGTCGCGGGAATTGCATTCTTGAGTGGTCATTCGTTCGTCTCCGAACAGGTTGTTAGTGATTGTCTAACAACTAATGCGTACGCCGGGCGGAAATGTTACGCGGCACACAGGGGTGAATCGCGGGAATCTCGCAAAAGCCTGTTGCGGAATCAACCTCAATCACAATCTGCTCTCTAATCACAGCCTCTCAAGCAACTACCGGCCCTGAAAAACGGGGAAAACGGAAATGTATCGCTGGCGAGTCGGCTTAAATCGATCGTTCGTCATTTGACTCGTTCATTCAGTTTCCTCCAGTTGGGCGCGAACGCTCCTGCGCCATGCCTGGTCGAATTGCTGCATGACCGATCGGGTCTTGTCATCGGCCAAATCCCACAGCCTTCCTGGCTCGTAGGAGCGGCGCTGAAGCAAGGCCAACGTCTGCTCCATCACACTCGCATCCACTGCCGCCAATCGACGGGCCAGCGTCGTCCAATCGGGCTCGGACGCCTCATCGGTGAATCCGCTTGCCTGCAGAATCTGACGGGCGTAATCGGCCGGCGACGTGTATTGGCCGTCTCCATCGGCGTCGACCCAAATCGGCCCCGTCGCACGTGAACACGTAGGGTTGAAAGTCGATCGAATCGGGCTGATACGGTTTGGCACATGGCCAATAGGGGCCCGTCACCCCCGGACCGATCGCAACGACCGATAGCCACGCGTCGTGCGATAGCTCCGATCTGGGAATCGTCCAATGAGTCGTCGCCACCACACCCGCCTGCCGGGACTCCTGTGATTCCTGCGAAACCGGCCGCACGAATCGGCGTTGTCCATTGACCCACAGTTCCACTCGCTCGACATCGGTCCAGGTCGGTCCAAGGATTTCAACATTCAACGTAAGGTCTTGCGAATCATCCAGAGACACAATCGCGCCTGGACCGAAAGCTTCATTCGCTTTCACGCTGGCAAGCAGCCCATAGCTGACGACCACTCGGCCCTCGAGAAAAGAATCGACGGCCTTCTCGACGTCGAGGTCTTCGACGTTGGAATCGTCACACTCGATATAGGTGCGACCTTGGCCGACAATGTAACGGGACACATCGTGCGAATCGCTACTGCCCACCGGCGTTACCTTCATCCCGTGATTGATCAGGCCGCACCAGTCGCCGAACAGCTGCATTGGGTCGCTTTGCACGGCTCCCGAATTGATCACTTCCATCGCGTTGAATCGACGGTCAAAGCCATCGAGATTGACACCCGTCAAGCTGACATGATGTCGTGGTGAGAAAGGTCGAAAGTTGCTGTGCAAATCACGCCCATGATTCAAGATCGCAACTCGAACCTGAGGAGCTTCGAAGATCGAGTCGAACAGGGACTTCCAGTCGGCCGCCTCGTGATTAGGAACCGGTGCGCCGGCACGAGCAGGAAAGATGTTGAAGTGACCACGCCGAGTCGTGACTTCATTGCCAACCACCGGCGTGAAGAACGCCGAAGTCCCTGCCTGCTCTGATGATTCGGTGTAATCGATCTGTTTGTTATGATCCGTTGCAATCGGTAGCTCGATCCCTTCGCCAGCGAGCGTCGCCATTCGCTCTTCGACGGTGCAGTCACCATGCCCGGAATGCGTGACTGTATGAACGTGCGTGTCACAGGCGATCCAGCCGGCCGTGTCGACTTGCCGCGCCAGTCGAAAGGTGCGTTTGGCATGGTCGCCCGATCGCAAATCGACTTCAGCTGACTCCACGCTGTATTCAAAGCCCCGCCCCGCAAACAGACGGTATCGGCCGGGCTGCAATCCGAACGTTGCAGTGCCGTCCACGGTATAGACCACGCCTTCGCGCACCGCCAACCCACTTCTCGATGTTACGCCCAGTGGCATCAGGGCGCCAGCAGCATCGACCACCGTGATTCGACCTGGGATGGGCAGGTCGTCCTGATCGGTGATCACCACCTCCAGCGTCGCGCCCCGTCGCAACTCGCGTGGTGCGGTTGAATGGACCTGAATCTCGCCGACACGAATGTCATCGGGATCCAACTGTCCCGCTTGCGTGATCGTCAATCGATTTTGGCCGTCGACGAGTGTTCCTGCCGGAATCTCGAAATCGGTTCGCAGATCATTCTCGTCACGGACGAGCCGACCGATCAGTTGATCGTTGATACGAACGTCCCAGGTCTGCTTGACATCCTGCTGTCGCAGCGTCAGCGTCCACGATTCAGAGTTCGCCACTGACTGGAACTCCCTCTCCAGGCGTGTTCCCTCGGCACGTTCGGGAAACGAGCTCCATTCGCGGACCCCTTCGCTCCGCAGGTGGACCATTTGATCCTTTGCGATCTCGATCAGGTCGTCGGCGAGAACGATTCCGCCAGGGATCGTCGGGATACAACAGCTGATGCAAACACAGATCGCAAGAACGAGTTGGCGGCTGGTCACAAGCGTACTCCGAGACAAGACATGGGAAAGTAGTGATTCTAGCTGAACAGACCAATCAGTTCTTGTTCGATGCATTCTTCACGATCTGGACTTACGTTGGTTCAGCAAGTTGCGTCATCCTTGCGGTAGGCATGCCGAAGCGGATTCTTCCATGGCGAACGATCGGCACCCATCAGGCACGCAGTGCCGACAAAAGAATTGGCACTCATCAGGCACGCAGTGCCGACACGAGAATTGGCACCCATCAGGCACGCAGTGCCGACACGAAAATCGCCACTCATCAGGCACGCAGTGCCGACACGAAAATCGCCACTCATCAGGCATGCAGTGCCGACACGAAAATTGGCACTCATCAGGCATGCAGTGCCGACACGAAAATTGGCACTCATCAGGCACGCAGTGCCGACACAAGAATTGCCGGGTGCGTCAGCACCCGGTTCCATGCTCCCTCCAAAATCCCCTCCGCCGCGTCGATTCGTCGGCTTCGCCGACGAATCGACGCGGCGGAGCCTTGCTAGGGAAGAACCACACCCGTGGGTTGAAACCCCACGGCAATGCTTATGTCGCCACTTCGTGGCTGAAGAAGTTGGCCGTCATTCACGGGGAAAACTTTTGACTGCGTCGGCGTGGTCAACCAAGAGATTGATGCTCGAGCCGTCGCCAATCAACCCTCCACTGCTGTCAGCGATGTCGAATCCTGATACAACGATCCTCTTCCAATCCTCGTCGCAAACCACTCTCGATCAAAGCATGTCAGCGAAACCAAGGATCTTTCTGACTCGCGAGCTTCCTCCCGAGACGATGGCGATTCTTCACGATCAGTCGCAACTGACCATGAATTCGGAAGATCGTTACATCGAGAAACATGAAATCATTGAAGGTGTCCGAGACGCCGACGGACTGCTGTGTTTACTGACCGATACGATCGATGATGAAATCTTGGCTGCCGGAAAGAACTTGAAGATCGTCGCCAACTTTGCGGTCGGTTTCAACAACATCGATGTGGCGGCGGCGACCCGACGAAAGATCCCCGTGACCAATACGCCAGGCGTATTGACCGATACGACGGCCGACATGACCTGGGCACTGCTGATGGATGCGGCCCGTCGCGTCGCGGAAGGCGACCGGTTTGTTCGCACCAAAGCGTGGCAGGGCTGGGGGCCGCTTCAATTCCTGGGCGCCGACGTAACCGGCGCGACGCTGGGAATCATTGGGCTCGGGCGGATCGGCCAGGCCGTGGTTCGTCGTGCCCGAGGATTCGACATGAAGGTGATCTATTGGAACCGAACCCGATTGAGCCCCGAGGACGAGCAACATCTCGGCGTTGAGTACCGCGAGTTCGATGAGGTGCTGCGGGAAAGCGACTTTGTCTCGTTGCACGTGGCCCTGAATGACCAAACGAGGCATTTGATTGGGGCGGAGCAGTTGGCGCTGATGAAGGCAACGGCCGTGATCGTCAACACGACTCGTGGTCCAGTCATCGATGAAAAAGCGCTGGTCGTGGCACTCAAGCACGGCACCATCGCGTCGGCTGGACTGGATGTTTACGAGCACGAACCGCTGCTCGAACCGGAACTGTATGATCTAGAGAACGCGGTGCTGGCACCTCACCTGGGAAGTGCCACGATTGGAACCAGAACCAAGATGGGCAACATGGCGGCCGAGAACTGCCTGGCAGGTTGCCGCGGCGAGCGTCCCGTCAATCTCGTGAATCCAGAAATCTATGAATGAGTTTCTCGCACCGCTGCTTTCGCTGGCACCGATCATTGTCGTCGCGGTGTTCCTGGTTGGGTCTGCGTTGGCCTGCCGCGAAGGCGATGCCGCTGTCGTACGTGACGGCGGTCATCGTGGCGTCTGTTTTTCTGGCAGTTGAGTTTCAGCCAGGTTGCAGCGGCAACGGCCAATGGTTTGGTCGTCACGTTCACGCTGCTGTACATCATCTTCGGCGCGATTCTGCTGCTCAACACGCTCAGCGAAAGTGGCGGTCTGTCGGTCATTCGTCGTGGCTTCACCGACATCACGCCGGATCGACGAGTCCAGGTGATCATCGTGGCCTGGTTGTTCGGATCGTTCATCGAAGGCTCGGCCGGATTCGGAACACCCGCCGCCGTTTGCGTGCCGCTGTTGGTCGGGCTTGGCTTTCCGGCCAAGTCGGCGGTGATTTCCGGAATGTTGATCCAGTCGCACCCCGGTTTCGTTTGGTGCGGTCGGCACGCCGATCCTGGTCGGTGTGAAGAGCGGACTCAACGGCGCCGATCAAGTCGTACGTTACGCCGAAGCTCTGGGGATGAAGGACTGGGAATCGCTGTTGCCTGTGATCGGTGCGAAGGTCGCGATTCTGCACGCGATCGCAGGGACGCTGATCCCGTTGTTCGTGGTCGTGACCGTGATGACCCGCTTCTTTGGTCCCGCCCGAAGTGCCGCCGACGGACTGAAGATTTGGAAGTTCGCATTGTTTGCCGCCTTTGCCATGACGATTCCCTACGTGATCATCGCACACGTCTTGGGACCCGAGTTTCCGTCGCTGCTCGGTTCGCTGGTCGGTCTGGCGATCGTCGTTCCCGCCGCCCGTCATGGCTTCCTGATTCCCCGTGGTGAACCATGGGACTTTCGAGCCGAGATCGGAGTGGGATGAATCGTGGAACGGATTGACCGAGGTGCGATTGGAAGAGTCCTCGCACCGGATGTCACTGTTGGTCGCCTGGCTGCCCTACCTGATCATCGCCGCGCTGCTGGTGTTGTCGCGATTGCCCGAGCTGAACATCGGCACCATGCTGAAGTCGTTGGCGATACCGAGCGATCCAAGCCTGACCGAGAATCTTTTTGGTTCCACGGTCACCATCAAGCCGGTGCAGCCCCTGTACCTGCCGGGAACGATCTTCATCGTCGCCTGCCTGGTCACGATCGTGCTGCACCGCATGAGCGGGGCCGCGGTCGGCCGCGCGGTGAAACGTTCGCCAAGATGATCGTCTCGGCATCGGTCGCACTGTTGTTTGCGGTCCCGATGGTTCAGGTCTTCATCAATTCGAGCGGCGGCGGGGCGGGATTTGATTCGATGCCCAATGTTTTGGCCTCGGGAGTCGCTTCGATTGCGGGCGAAGCCTGGCCGGCTTTTTCGTCGCTGATCGGTGGAATCGGCGCCTTTGTCGCCGGTTCCAACACGATCAGCAACATGATGTTCTCGCTGTTTCAGTTTGACGTCGCGGAAAAGATCGGGGCGGATCCGACCTGGGTTGTCGCACTTCAGGCGGTCGGGGGTGCTGCAGGAAACGTGATTTGCGTCCACAATGTGGTCGCCGCCTGCGCGGTGGTGGGATTGGTCGGCCGAGAAGGGGATGTGATACGGATCACCGTCTTTGTGTTTCTGTATTACATTCTGGTGGCCGCCACCTTGGGCATGATTCTCGCCTGAATCGGCCGGAAGGCCCATTTTCGCCATTCACATTCATTCTCAGAAACTGCTATCCATGACTGTTCCTCCACCGCTGAATCCTCGTGAACGAATCTTGATGGGTCCCGGGCCGAGCACGGTGCCGCAGCGCATTCTGCGTGCCCTCGGCGCATCGACGCTGGGGCATCTCGATCCGCAGTACATCGAGTACATGGATCAGACCTGCCAGATGCTGCGTGAAGTCTTTCAGACCAGCAATGCCGCTGACCTTTCCTGTCTCCGGCACCGGCATGGCTGGGATGGAAGCGGTCGTCGTCAACCTGGTGGAACCGGGTGACGAAGTCATCGTCTGCATCAACGGTGTGTTCGGCGGTCGCATGAAGGACAACATGGAACGAGCTGGTGCGACGGTGCACACGGTCGAGGTTCCCTGGGGTGAAACGTTTTCGCGACGAGTCCATCGCCGAAGCGGTCGGCAAACATCCCAAGGCCAAACTGCTGGGCATCGTGCACGCCGAAACGTCCACCGGCGCGCTGCAGGAACTGACCGGGCATCTCCAAGATCGTGCATGATGCCGGGATGCTGTTTGCCGTTGACACGGTGACCAGCCTTGCCGGCCACGAGGTCAAGGTCGACGCGTGGGGAATCGACGCCGTCTATTCCGGTACGCAGAAATGCCTGTCGTGTCCTCCCGGATCTGTCACCCGTTTCGTTCTCGCCTCGAGCGATTGAACGAATGGAAGCTCGCAAGACCAAGGTCCAAAGCTGGTACTTGGACGTATCGATGCTGAAGAACTATTACCTCGGTGCGGGTGGCCGAGCCTATCACCACACGGCCCCGATCAACATGGTTTATGCACTTCGCGAGGCGCTCTCGATCGTGCTGGAGGAAGGACTGGAGCATCGCTTTGCCCGCCATCGCGAAATGCACCTATTGCTGCGATCCGGACTCGAAGAACTTGGCCTCACGTACATCCCCAAGAACTCGCTCTATTCGCTCAACTGTGTTTCCGTTCCCGAGGGAATCGATGAGGCGGCGATTCGTCGCCGATTGCTGGATGAGTACGATATCGAAATCGGTGGCGGCCTCGGGGTCTTCGCCGGCAAAGCGTGGCGAATCGGGTTGATGGGACACAGCGCGACCCGCCGCAACGTCGGAACGCTGCTTTCGGCGCTATGCGATTGTTTGAATTAGAAGATCTGCGATTAAGAATTGCAGGAAAAAGTTTGGCGGATGATGAGGGGCAGAATGATAAAGAAGGCGGGTCCATGAGGTCAGCCCAAAATGCCACGAGCTTTGCCTCTCTTCGTCAACCTCAGGCGCTAGCCGTGGGCCGTGAAAATGCCGAGACGGCTGCCCAAAGCCCACGGCTAGCGTCTGAGGTTCACGAAAGGCCCTCGGCTTATTTCGGAGTTTCAAAGCTCGTACCATTCGGGTCAGACACGAATGGCACGGGCTTTGAACCTCGGGCGTAGCCGTGGGCGAAGAAAACGTCGTTAGGATGCGGCGAAGGCCCACGGCTACGCCCGAGGTTCACTGAGACAACCTAAGCTCGTACCATTCGGGTCAGACACCTTTTTTGAAAGTGAAAAGTGAACGGAACCCAGCGTAAAGCGGCTTGACAGTGACAACACTTAGCGGACTCGAATCGATCTTTCCAGAGAATCGCCTGCTTCATGACGCTGCGTTTCGTGCGGCGTTCGAATCAGACGGCCTGACCGCGTTTCGTACCAAGCCGCTGGCCGTTGTGATTCCGGAGACGGCCGATGAGGTGATCGCAGCCGTTCGCTGGTGTCACGATCATTCCGTTCCGTTCGTGGCCCGCGGCAGTGGCACGAGTCTCTCGGGAGGCTCCCTGCCCGTCGCCGACGGCATCGTGATCGCCCTCAATCGCCTGAACAAGATTCTCAGGCTCGATCCGGACCAGCGGATTGCGGTGGTGGAACCGGGCGTGGTCAATCAGCACGTCAGCAACGCCGCGGCGGCACACGGCTTGTACTACGCGCCCGATCCGTCGAGTCAAAGCATCTGCACGATCGGCGGCAACGTCGCGTTTAACTCCGGCGGCGTACACTGCCTGAAGTATGGCATGACCTCCAATCATGTGATCGGTTGCAAGGCAGTGCTGGCAACCGGTGAAGTCGTGACGATGGGAGGCACCAGCGTTGAATCGGTCGGTCCCGACTTCACGGGACTGTTTTGCGGAAGCGAAGGACTGTTTGGCATCGCCTTGGAAGTCACGCTCCGCTTGCTGCCCAAGCCGGAACAGTTTCATACGGTTTTGGTTGGCTACCATTCGCTGCAAGCCGCCGGTGACGCCGTTTCCGCGGTGATTGATTCCGGTCTGCTCCCCGGCGCACTGGAGATCATGGACGCACTGGCGATCGAGGCGGCCGAAGCGGCGGTGGCTTGTGGCTATCCGCCCGGCGCGGCGGCGGTACTGATCGTCGAACTGGAAGGCGCTCGTGAAAGGATCGAGTACGAGCGTGAACAACTCGACCGCGTCCTGGCCAAGACCAACCCGTTTGCGCAGCGTGTGGCCGTCGATGAAGCCGATCGATTGTCAATCTGGAAAGGTCGCAAGTCAGCCTTCTCTGCGGTGGGACGATTGAGCCCCGACTTTCTGGTGCAGGATGGTGTCGTACCGAGAAAGCGACTCGGTGAAGCTCTCGTGCGAATCGAACAACTCTCGCGAGAAGCGGGAATCCGCGTTGCCAATGTGTTTCATGCCGGTGACGGAAATCTTCATCCGCTGATCATGTTCGACGGCAAGGTCGATGGCGCCCTTCATCGGGCCGAGGAATTGGCCGCAAAGTTGCTTCGACTGTGCATCGAAATGGGCGGATCGATCACAGGGGAACATGGAATCGGGATGGAGAAGCGTGACTTCCTTCCCGAGATGTTCGACGAACCTTCAGTCGCCATGATGGATCGCATTCGCCGCGCCATGGATCCCGGATTGATCGCCAATCCCGGCAAAATGTTTCCCGGCAAGGAAGCGCCGTCGCTCAGCTTGACCGGCCTTCATCCGTTGGAGAAGGCAGGGGTGATCAGCCGTGAATGAGGTTGAGTTTGCCCCAGAAAACCTGGACCAATTGCGACATGTGTTGGCGGACAATGCGTGTGTACTGCCAGTTGGTAATCGCACCAAGCCGCCCCTGAGCCGTTGTGAAGAAGCAGCGCTGGTTTCGCTGCGCATGCTGCGTGGTGTGATCGAATACGAACCATCTGAATTCACTTTCACCGCATGGGCAGGCACGCCGATCGCCGAAATCCGGCAGGCGCTTGCGGAAAAGCAGCAGTACCTGCCGTTCGACCCCATGCTGGTGGAAGCCGGCGCCACGATCGGTGGCACGATTGGAGCGGGGCTATCCGGTCCAGGGCGTTTTCGCTTCGGCGGAATCCGTGATTTCTTCATCGGCGTTCAACTTCTCAACCCCGACGGGCAACTCGTGCGCGCAGGTGGCAAGGTGGTCAAGAACGCGGCCGGCTTTGATCTGCCTAAATTCTTGGTCGGCAGTCTCGGTCGATACGCGCTGATGGTGGAAGTCTCGTTCAAGGTGTTTCCCAAACCTCCGTCCGCCTGCACGCTGCGACTCCATCCGGGATCTCATCAAGAGGCGATGCAATGGATTTCCGCAGTGGCCTGCTCGCGTTGGGAGGCCGATGCGGTCGACTATCGTCCCGCGGATCGATCGTTGTACATCCGGCTGGCAGGACCCGGTGGTGCGATCGAAAAGCTCGCCGAAGAAATTCAGTCGAAGTGGTCCCAAAGCGAATCGCTCAACGAAGCAGAGGCCGATGAGTTTTGGCGCCAAACAGGCGAGTTGGCCTGGTCGGGCGTCGAGCAACCGGTCGTGGCCAAGGTTCCGACGACCGCGAAGAGCTTCCTGTCTTTACAGCAACTGCTCGAAGGTCGCGACGACATTTCCGTTCACCTCAGTGTGGCCGGCAACGTCGCCTGGATCACCCTTGAGAGTGCACAGGCCGTCGCATGGTTCAGCGAACAACTGAAGTCACTGGGGCTGGCGGGACTGATCGTTCGCGGAGACGTTCCATCGCCTTTCATCGGAACCTGGTACGCCAGCAAGATGCAACAAGCGGTCAAACAGGCAATGGATCCACACGGTAAGTTTCCGGGAGTTTGATCGATGCTGCACAATATCAAGCCAGAGGAACATGGACCGTTCGGATCCGAGATGGCCAAGGCGGTCAGTACCTGCGTGCATTGCGGATTCTGCCTGGCAGCCTGTCCGACCTACCAACAACTCGGACAAGAAGCCGATTCGCCTCGCGGACGCATCGTGCTGATGAAGGAAGTGCTGGAGGGTTCGTTGCCTCTGGAGGAAGCGTTGCCGCATCTCGATCCGTGCCTGGGATGCCTTGCCTGCGAGCCTGCTTGCCCATCGGGAGTTTCCTATCGGGATTTGATCAGCCCGTTTCGATCGATCGCGGAAGACAAACGCCATCGGTCATTGGGAGATCGGTTGCGGCGCATGTTGACGCAGATGACGCTTCCCTATCCCGCACGTTTTCGGTTGGCCGCGTTCAGTGGCCGTCTCGCCAAACCACTGGGACCATTGATCCCCAAGTCGCTGCGTGTGATGCTCGACTTGCTGCCGCCTCGCTTGCCCGCGAAGCAGTCATGGAAAGAGGTGAATCCACCGGTCGGAGCGAGGCGTGCGCGCGTGGCGCTGCTGACCGGATGTGCGCAAAGCGTGCTCGATCCCGACATCAACACGGCTACCATCGACGTGTTGACTCGCTGCGGCGTGGAAGTGTTGGTGCCAAGATCGCAGGAATGCTGCGGCGCCCTCAGCTGGCATGTTGGCAATCTCCCTCAAGCTCGTCATTTCGCTGAAAGAAATCTCGCTGCCTTCCCGACCGACGTCGATGCGATCGTGACCAATGCCGCGGGATGCGGCTCCGGGATGCACGAATACCATTTGATCATGAAGGGAACCGAACACGAGCAACAGGCTGTCGAGTTTCGCGAGCGTGTCTGTGATGTTTCGGTGTTTCTCGACCGGCTCGGTGAATTGCCGCCTTTCCCCGATCGCGGTCGGCCGCTGCGAATCGCCTATCATGACGCGTGTCACCTCGCCAACGCCCAGGGCGTGCGTGCCCAGCCGCGTCGACTGTTGCGTTTGATTCCCGGGGTGGAACTCTGTGAGATCGCTGACGCCCATCTCTGCTGTGGCTCAGCCGGCACGTACAACATTGACCAGCCTGAGATCGCTAGCGCTTTGGGCGAGCAGAAGGTCGCGAATATCCTGTCGCTGCATCCCGATCTCGTGGCCACCGGAAACATCGGTTGCATGACGCAATTGGTAACGCATCTGTCGAAGCAAGACTGTGACTTGCCGGTTCGACACACGATGCAAGTGCTGCGTGATGCCTATCGAGGGTGAACGATTTTTCCATTCCTTGAAACTTAGAAGTGAACGATGCCGCTCTCACATTCGGATCTGCTGAAGCTGAAACGCTGGAACACACCGACGATCTACAACGGTTGGGAACAGATCACGAAGCACGATATCGCCGGTGACGCGTTCAACCTGGAGGAGACGCGTGACTTCATGCCTCAGATGGGACCGATGGTTGGCTATGCGGTCACCATCGTGATCGAAGCATCCAATCCACAGCACAAACAGAACAAGACCGCATCGGCAGAGTACCGTCGCTACGTCGCCAGCATTCCTGGTCCAAAGATTGTGGTCGTCCAGGACTTGGACAAGCCTCGCGTGATTGGATCGCTGTGGGGCGAAGTCAACAGCAACATGCATCGCTCGCTAGGCTGCGTCGGCACGATCACCGATGGAGGCATCCGCGACGTCGACGAGATGACCAACGCAGGTTTCAAGGCGCTCGCGCGGCGCCTCTGCGTGGGGCATGCGTACGTTTGTCCGGTGCGCTGGAATTGTGAGGTCGAAGTCTTCGGTCGCAAGGTTCTGCCCGGGCAGTTGATCCATGCGGACAAGCACGGTTTTCTAGCGATCCCGCAAGAAGACGAATCACAATTACTGGAAGCGGCATTATTCATGGACAACAACGAGTGCAACACGGTGATTGCAGCAGCGCGAGGCTGCGCAGGCCTAAGCGCCGAAGCCGCCGTTGACCAGATCAACGAAGCCGCCAGCCGATTCGGCCAAGCCACCAAAGAGCGATTCAAGAAGCAAGGAGAATGGTAGGCGTTGTTTGTGGGAAAGCCGGCGAGTGGCGAGTAGCGAGTGCGAGTGGCGAGAAAGAATACGCGAATGTCGAAGTAGGAAGATCAAAGCTCCGCGTTCAGCATTCCTTGTTCGACATTCAAAACTCGCCCGCCCCTCGCCCCTCGCCCCTCGCCCCTCGCCCCTCGCCACTCGCCCCTCGCCACTCGCCACTCGCCACTCGCCACTCGCCACTGCCCCACTGCCCCACTGCCCCACTGCCCCACTGCCCCACTGCCCCACTGCCCCACTGCCCCTCCCCCATGCCCAAACGCCTCCTAACCGTGTTGGCCCTGCTCGCGACTGCCTTCGCGAGCTCGTTTTCCCAAGCCGACGAGCGGCCGAACATCGTTCTGATCCTGGCGGACGACCTGGGTTATGAAACGGTCGGTTGTTATGGCGGCTTGTCGTATGCGACGCCGAATCTTGATCGGCTTGCCTCGCAAGGCTTGCGGTTTGATCGTGCCTATGCGATGCCGCTTTGCACCAACACTCGCATCCAGTTGATGACGGGCAAGTACAACAATCGCAACTGGAAAGCGTTTGGAATCCTGGATCCCGCCGAGACGACGTTTGCGCACCTGATGCAGCGTGCCGGGTACAAGACATGCATCGCCGGCAAGTGGCAGCTGACCAGTTACGATCCGCCGGACTATCCCGGGGCCGCCTTGCGGCGTAACACAGGGACGCATCCGCGCGATGCTGGCTTCGACGAGTATTCCGTGTGGCACGTCGGCCAGACGGAAGAGAAGGGCTCGCGCTATGCCGATCCAGTGATCGAGCAAAACGGCAAGATGCTGGCGGAGACGAAGGGGAAGTATGGTCCCGATATCTGGACTGACTTCATCAACGACTTCGTGGAGCGAAATCAATCGACGCCGTTTTTCGTGTACTACTCGATGGCGCTTCCCCACAACCCGATGGTGCCCACGCCTGACAGTCCCGAGTGGAGTGATCCCGAGCGGCGTCACAGTGATGAGACGCCGTTTGCTGCGGACATGATCGAGTACACGGACAAGATGGTTGGCAAGCTGGTCGACAAGATTGATGCACTCCAGCTTGATCGCAAGACGCTGATTCTGTTCTACAGCGACAATGGAACGAACTGGCGAGTCCGGTCGAAACTGGGCGATCGGATGGTTCGCGGCGGGAAAGGAAAAGGGACGGAGCTGGGGATTCGCGTGCCGGCCATGGCCCGCTGGACCGGAAAGATCAAGCCGGGCTCGGTATCCAGTGCGCTGTTCGATTCGGTGGACGTCTTGCCCACGATCCTGGATGCTGCCGGGGCGGCTGCCTCGATCCCGAACGATGTCGACGGGATGAGCTTCCTCGAACACGTGACCGGTGAGTCACCCGGCCCTCGACCGTGGGTTTACATTCATCAGGATCCTCGTCCGGGCTGGGACAAGGATCGATTTCAACTGCTTCGGCTGGCACTCGACCAGCGATTCAAGCTCTATGAGGATGGTCGTCTCTTCGACTTGCAGTCGGATCCGTTTGAAGAATCGCCCAAGTTTGTGGGAGACGACGACGAGGTGACTCGCCAGGGACGCGTTCGACTGCAGCACGTGCTCGATTCGATGAAACCGTTTCCGCACTTCGATCCCGCGACGGTGCCTCGCCCCAACCCCAATGATGCTTGGAAAGACTCGCGGTTCCAGGATCAGGGCGGTTACGTGGTGATCGAAGCCGAGCAGTTGCCGATTCCCCGCGACGAGTCTTGGTGGCCCGAGGCGAACGTCACCGGCTATCGTGGGCTTGGATACTTGCGAGCCCTGCGAGACCAATCCAAAGGCGATCAACCATCCGCAGCTGCGTTGGGCGAGACTCATGTCGGAGTGATCGTCGATAACGCGGGTCCTTGGCGAGTCGCCATTCGCTGCCGCAGCGATCATCCGACCGGTGGTGAGCGAACGTTCTGGTTCAAAGCGAACGACGGCCAGTGGTCGGCGGTCAAGATCCCAGACGATGCCAAGTCTGGGCAATGGGTGTGGGTGGATCCGCTGAGAGCGACGCCCGACGAAGATCATACGGAGCGAACGGTCGAGCTACGCGAACGGGGCAACGACTTCTGGATCGCGCCGGCCAGTGCAAACTTCAAGCTCGATCGCATCGTGCTCTATCAAGAGGACCAAGCTTCAAAGGCCTTGGACCTGCATACCCAGGTTTCTGAATTCCATCCTTGGGCCAGTCCTTGACTGTAGTGGTTCGTCTAACGCTAAATTTCATCTTGTGAGCCGCGGGCCGTCAGGCACCGGGCCCGGCCGCTCACGTGCGCCGCGGCTCACATCTAGCGCGCACATCTGCATGACTTTTAAGCCGCGGGCCGTCAGGCACCGGGCCCGGCCGCTCACGCGCCGCGGCTCACATCTAACACGCACATCTGCGTGACATTTAAGCACCGGGCCGTCAGGCACCGGGCCTGGCCGCTCATGCGCCGCGGCTCACATCTAACACGCACATCTGCATGACATTTAAGTCGCGGGCCGTCAGGCACCGGGCCCGGCCGCTCACGCGCCGCGGCTCACATCTAGCACGCACATCTGCATGACTTTTAAGAATAGTCCAACCACTAGGGCACGCTCGACGTGCCGCTTCGCTACAGCAATTCCGCGTCGATCTCGTCTTCAATCGTCACGCCGAGTCCCTCGAGCACCTCGCGGAGTCGCGAATCGAGGTCGTCGAGCTGCTTGAGCACTTCGTCCTGGCGCTGCTCGAGCTCCTTCAACAGTTGTCCGGGTTCGGTATCGGGAGCAAGCGAGGTGGGATGGGGCGACATGGGGTTTGGTTCGGCTGGGTCGATGGTCAAGGATGCTGGGCTTGCGGGAGCCCGATACCAAGACGCTGATCGGTCCGAATCGCCGGGGGTTTTCAGTCAACGGTCGGTCGCAGCGGTCCCGAAGGAGAGGAAAGCTTTGCCGGTCAGCGTGTGTGGACCGATGAGGTGAGAAGTCCCGGGGCAATCTGAAGAAGTGGAGCGGGGAGATAGCGAGACGCCGAGTCGGGGAGATTCAGCCCTTCAACGGGGCAAAATTGAGATCGAACACGGACCGGAAATGGCCGAAGGACCATTGCCTTGATGGGGGAAGGGTCGTTAGACTTCGGCCTTCGCCGAAACCGCCGATGGCGGTGCGCAATTCGCATCCCTCTGACGGGGAGACAAAATCTGGCAATGTATTCGGAGCAAAAATGGTCAAGTTAGTGGTTCGTGACAGGGAAACCATTCAAGAAGCAGTCCGTCGATTCCGTAAATTGGTTGAGCGCAGCGGCATCAAAAAAGAGATGCGACGCCGCGAATACTACGAAAAACCAAGCGAAACCAATCGCCGCGCCCGCCTCCGAGCGGAACGCCGAGCACGCCGCACGCGGATGCTTAGCCGCTAGAGCCAGAAATCGGCTCCATCTTCGCCCTCCCAAGTCCCGGGAGGTTCTCGAAAACCTCCGTGCATCTCAGTCGTTGATGCACGATCTCGCATTGGCCGCGACTTGCCCCTCGGCGGCCTGCTTGAGAGGCCACCGCATTTCCGCAGATATGACGTAGCCGAATCGTTCTGAGCCCGCGTGGGTGATCCACCGCCCTTGTCGCTCGCGCCTTATTCGCAGCTCGCGTCGAAATCGCTTGACCGCTGCAACGCCCCTGTTACCTTGTAGTTGTCCGCCTCTTGCAAGCGGCTGTTTCGGCAAATACAGGGGAGAAATTGTCATGAGTCGCGCTAAATGGCGGATCGGAAGCATCGTCGTTGTGTTGTCGATGATGGTCGACGCAAGCGGACAAGTGCCGAAGCCACCCGCCCCTGCACAAAGGCACCTCAGCCGGCGGCCCCTGCGCCAGCTGGCGCAGGACAAGCGGCTGAATCTGCGAAGCCGGCGGATCCGTCTGCCGAAGGGAGGGGCAAGCCGGGGGTGACTGAGGGGTCTGCCGAGAGACCACGACTCCGTTTTCCAGCCGGGGGCTTCAAGGGAAACAATGATCAGGTTCCCCTGCCGCAGTTGATTGACGAGCTGAAGCAGCAGCAACAACAGGAAGCGATCCAGAATGCTCAGCAAGCGCAGGCTCGGCAGAACAACATGAACTGGATGCAGCAGAATCAATTTGGGATGCAGGCGCCGGTCTATGTACCCGGCTACAACCCGAATCGCCCCTATGGTTACCCCGGGTACGGCTATCCTGGTTATGGCTATCCCGGGTACGGTTATCCCGGTTATGGCTATCCTGGGTACGGCTATCCCGGTTATGGCTATCCCGGCTACGGAGTCATTGATCCGGGCTACGGGCATTGGAATGGAGCCGGCAGCGGCGTCCTGAGGCCTGGGTTCAATGGCGGCGGAACATCCTTTAGCAACCCGCACGCCAGTCAGTACTTTGGCAACCCGCATGCGAGCCAAGGACGCTGAAGCGAGGGAACGCAAGCAGACGCTGAAGCGAGCGACGCAAAGCAACGGGCCGTTCGAGAGAAACTCTACTTGCCAACCCAGACTCATCAGCTGTAGCCTAGGGAGCCTTGCAAGCTTGGCCGAGATTCCCTAGAAAGCTTGTTCCGCCGTCCCAAGTGACGTGTCCGGGCGATTAGCTCAGTTGGCTAGAGCGCTTCGTTTACACCGAAGATGTCGGGGGTTCGAGTCCCTCATCGCCCACTTTCGTAACTCACGGTCGGAACGCAACTTAGCGTTACCTGCAAAGTGCAGTGCGACCCGCTTTCAAACGAGTTTCTGGTATTCGTACCAGTAACGCAATCGAAAGGGGATTCGCATGGCTCGTCCGCGAAAGAATGTCCCGGAAAAACGGGCGCATATCAGTGGTCAGGACCGCGTGTATCTGGATGGCCGCTACTACTACTTAGGGCAGAGTGGGTCCACGGAGGCACAGACCCGGTACGACACCCTTGTGGGCACGTACCTTAGCAACGGTCGCAAGATGCCGGCAGACGAGCCGACGCACCAAGCCGAGACGGCTATCACAGTCGCTCACGTTGCCGCCGAGTACCGTCGCCTGATCGACCAGCGACCGAAGCAGTTGAATCGGTACCGGCATCTTTGCACGTTGATCGAGGACGAATACGGCGATGTCCCTGCCACTGAGTTCGGCCCGAGGGCATCGCGGAACTTCGGGACCTGTTCGTCGCATCCGGCAATGCTCGTCAGACCGCCAACGAGTACACGCTGCGAATCAAAAAAATGTTCCGTCACGCGGCAAGCCGGGAGTTGGTGCCGCTTTCAGTGTTCGCCCTCTTGGATACGCTCGATCCGCTCGCCTACGGCCAGACCACGGCACCGGAATACAGGCAGCGAAAGCCAGTCTCAATCGCCGCTGTGAGGGCGACATCGACGTTTCTATCGCCGCAAGCAAAAGCAATCATCGCGCTGCTGGCGGCAACAGGGATGCGTCCCTCTGAAATCTTCGAGATGCGCCGGGCGACATCGACCGAACAGGCGACGAGTGGTTCTATCGTCCCGAGCATCACAAGACGCGCGGGCATGGCATCACAAAAGCGGTGCCGATCATCGGAGCCGCTAAGGTCGCTCTGATGCCGTTTCTGTTGCGACCGGCAGACGCATACTGCTTCTCACCTGCTGAATCGGCGCAGTGGCACCGGGACCAACGGACTGCCGGCAGGGCGACCCCGGTGAAGTACGGGAACCGCGTCGGAACGAATCGCAAGGAGAATCCCAAGCGGAAGCCGGGGGAGAAGTTCAACAAAGACAGTCTCAATCTCGCCGTGGACCGCGCTTGCAAGAAAGCGAAGGTCCCCAAGTGGACGCCGTACCAGATCCGTCACAGCGTCGCCACGGCGGTGGCTGATGCACTTGGCATTGACGGTGCCAGGGCACTGTTGGGGCACACTGGCGAAGCGATGACGCGTCGGTACGTCCACCAGAAGCAAGACGAAGCAAAAGCAATCGAAGCGGCACGTGCCGCGCAAGTATCGCTTAGAATCACACACACAATCGGATCAGCGGAGTAATTGCCCGCGTGACCGGATCAGCACAGACACCATTCCCGTTTGGGTTGATCCGGACGGTCCCGTCTTTTAAGGGGAATGGATCGATGGACAAGAGAACGAAGTATGGTATCCGGGCCAGAATTGAAGCCGGGCCCGATGCGGTACCTAGTGAGATCCGGTTGACCGATGCGAGTCGGCAGAAGGTCGAACAACTGTTTGGCCCGATCAAGGCAGAACTGAAGGCGATGGGGCTCCCGCACACTGATCTATGGTGGGTCGTCAAGCAGGCGGAGGATTGTGGTTACGTCGTGGACGACATGACGTAGCGAGACGTTCATGAATTGGTGACGAGAATCCGCTCGAAAGTGCTGGAGGACCGATTGAAGAATCGGCTATCGCGTCTCGACTCAGCCGACGTGATCCCACCCGACAAGCGACTAGGCCCGTGGACGAAAAAGAAGGCGGCGACGCGACTCGGAAGAACTGGCGACCCAAAACGAGCCGTTGAATGGCTCAACAAGTGCATCGAGGACGGGACTATTCGGTGCGAACCCATGAGCCGTCAGTCTTTTTACTTCCATCAGGATGATTTCCCGCCGACCAACTGAGCCCCAACTGACCGCAACTCCCCGCAAGTGACCGAACCGGGGGTGAATCACGCTTAAACCTTCGTGTGTTGTGAATCAATCACCACTCACGAGGGTCTTTTTATGCCTGTTACAGCAACGCAACGCATTCTCAGCGAGGACGTTCTGACCACGAAAGAAGCGTGTGAAGAACTTCGTCCTATCTTCGGCAAGCCGATCGATCGCACCACGCTTTACCGCTGGGCGCTCAAGGGGATCCAGGGGAACAAACTGGAGTTCACCAAGATCGGCGGACGCATCGTCACCAGCCGTCAAGCGATCACTCGGTTCATCGAAGCACAGACTCAAGGGGAGTAGGCCATGGATCGGCAAACACTAGAGAACGCCGTCAGGCAGGGACCGGTCCGCGTCACGATGAACGACGGCAGGCAATTTGAATTGCCGAATACCGAGAGGGTATTGGTCGATGACATCGCGGCTCACGTTCTCGCACGCTGCCCAGACGGGAAACTGCGAACAGTAACGCTCGCGCTGGTCTGCATGACTTCCATCGAACCGACGGAGGAACATGCAAATGCGTGAGTTTCAATTGGCAAACAAAAAAAGCCGCGTCAGTGGATGAAACCGACGCGGCCCAGGATGTCCCAAGTTTTGAAGCACGGATGAGACGATCCCATGATACCGACCGCTGATCCCAAGGCAAACACGAAGCTAGATCGTCTGTTATCTGATCTAGACCAGATAGGCTGGAAGTCTGGATTGACCGACGATTCGTTGGGTGGTCTTTGCGAGGTTTCGCTCCGAGGCGATTCGTACGTTCTCGCTGCGATTGCTGGCGAGATTGCTTGCGATCTTCAGCCGATCACGCTGCGAGGTCTGCTCTATAGGGTTGTCTCAACGAGTTTCTTCCCGAGCACCGACGATCGGTACTACAAGAAACTCGGCAACCTGATGTCGACGCTTCGGCGGTCAGGGTCGAATTCCCTACGATGGATCGTTGACAACATCCGATCGACGATCAAGTCGTCGTCATGGTCGGGACTACAAGACTTCACCGAGACGGTAAGGGACGCCTACCGAAAAGACTTCTGGTCGTCACTTCCAGTCTACGTCCACATCTTCGTGGAAAAGGACGCAATGACTGGCGTGATCGAGCCTGTGACGAGGGAACTGGATGTCGCACTGTCTCCCGTTCGCGGTTACGTCAGTGACTCCTATGCACATGAGATAGGCAAGTCGTTTCGCGAAATCGACAAGCCGATCAAGTGCTTCTACATCGGTGATTTCGATCCGAGCGGGTTCGATCTTGAACGGTCGCTGCGAGAAAGATCGAGGAACATTCAGGGAAGCCGGTGCTCGATGCCAGTCAACTTCCGCTCTCGGTCGTTAATGGTCTCAACCGAGAGTATGCCGAAGCCGGTCGATCACTCATCACATGGGAACGGCTCGCATTGGTCGAGGACGAGCTTCGACGAGCATGACTTGTACGAACTACCCGTCAAAAAGACCGACTCCCGCTCCAAAGCGTTCATCGAAGAATACGGGGAGCGATGTGCCGAGGTCGACGCTCTTCCGCCAAACATCATTCGCGATCGTGTCCGAGAGGCGATCATGCGGTACATCCCGCAGACCGAATGGGACCGGCTGAAAGAGGTCGAGCGGATCGAGCGAGAGTCATGGGAGTCAACGATTGGATCGCTGATGAGCAAGACAGGGAGGGACGGCAGATGAGCTTTGCGAAATCCTCCCCGCACTGATCGAGCTGCTTGCCAAGATCGGTGATCGGCAGCGGGACGTGTCCTATTCGTGCGGCGTTGTCGGCAGCGACTTCGTGTTGGCACCTGGGCGGATCACCATCATTGGAGCACCACCGGGCACAGGTAAGACGGCACTCGCCAGTCAGATCGTGTTCGACGCACTGGTTGAAAATCCAGACCTGCGTCTATGGATTGCCAATTGTGAGATGGGCATTGAGACGCTGTTGCGTCGTGAGATCGCAAGGGTGTCTGGTGTTGGTCACAAGAGGATTCTTGAGGCGACATTCACCAAGGAAGAACACGGCAGAATTCTTGAGGCAGCGGAAGGGATGGTCAGCACCATCAGCCGCGTGCACCACATGATTCCGCCATTCGACTGCGAGTCGCTGCACAAGCTCATTCTTGAGCCGACGCCGGGGATTCTGGTCGTCGATTACCTCCAGAAGTTCCGGTCTGCTGATCGAGAGGCACGCACAGGCGTCGACGAGGTTATCAGCGTGTTACGTGGGCTCGCCCTGCAAGGATGGGCCATCCTCGCCATGAGCAGCACAGCGAGGCAGCAGGGCGGCAGGAACGGCGGACACAATCACCAGACGCTTTCGATGTCGTCATTCAAGGAGAGCGGCGAAATCGAGTTCAATGCCGACGCTGCCTACATCCTGCGAGATGCAACCGAGGGCCAATCGAAGGTCCGAGATATCGACTTGGACTGCGTGAAGAACCGCAACGGATCGTTGCACAAGATCGAGCTGCGATTCTGCGGCGACTTCATGCGGTTTGAGTCGCGAGTGCCAGAGCGGTACTCCGAGTTCGACGACTACAGCGAGTCAGCAACGGAGGCCGGATTCTGATGCACAGGCAGCAACCTAAACGTAAGTCGAGAACACGGTTTCAGCACTGCAACACGATTGTGGATGAGATCCTGCCGACGCTGCCGAACACGACACAAGCGGCGGCACTGTTCGTGATGTTCCGCCATGCCAACGAGCAAGCGTTGTTTCGATTGTCGGTCAACAGGCTCGCAAAGACGCTGAGAATCCATCGGAGAACCGCCCAGCGAACATTGGATGAACTGGAGGCGGGAGGCGTCATCAAGATCGTCAAGGAACGACAGGGGACCATCCCGAGGCAATACAAGATCACTGGATTCGGATTCGCTAGTGGTGGCGTGGGTGTCACCACTAGAAGCAACTCTCCCCCCGAGCCAGTGGTGGCACTGGTGTCGCCTAGTGGTGGCACTGGTGTCGCCTAGTGGTGGCACTGGTGTCGCCTAGTGGTGGCGTGGGTGTCACCCCATACAGAAACAGAAACATTCCGTGGTCACGTCGTGGACGCTGACGCTACGACGGACCAAGGAAGCGACCATCGACGAAAAACGAACGACCATCCTCGCAACGCTGCAACTCCATGAAGCCGGTGACACCCGTTGCCTAGCCGGTCACGCCGTCGACGAAGAAACCGTATTCGTCCTACGAAAGCAGGCCGCGACCGTTTACGAACTCCACCAGATCCCCATCAGCAACGCCGAGCAATCGCTGAGATCGCTCCTCGCTGCCGATCAGTCGCAAGCCGGTGAATTGGTCAACGCCATTTTGCAGGCACGCAGCAAGCCACCACGGAAGCCACGAACGAAACGAAAGGAATCCGCGAAACAATGAAGCCAACCGACAAGCGACGCACCCGACAACGGGCAGACGAGAACGCAAGCTACCTGCCATCCGAAGCCGAGTTGGCCGAACGAATCGCGGAAGTGCAATCACGATGGACCGAGCATGAACGACGAAGGCGAATCGTTGGGGCGACGCCAGAGCGAATCGAGATCCAGATTGTTCCAACGCGAGATTGAGCCACCCACCCCCGGCTTCGAGGTTCTTTGGAGCGTGTTTTGACGCTCGAGGTCTACGGGAACAGGCACGCTAAGTCCTTTTTTGCTTTCAAGTTTCCGCTACCAAACCAGGTTTGCCACACCCCCCTTATAAAGGATTCCCCCGTCGATGCCCGCAAAACGTAAGTATCCCCGAGTGTGCCGAGTTTGCTTTCGCAGGTATCAGGCGTTTCGCCACGACAGTACGACATGCAGCGTTTCATGCAGGTCCGCCGCTTCTCGAATCTCGACTCAGTGGCGATGGTATCTCGATGGCTACATTCATCGGTTCGGTGACACCTGCAGTGCGTATCAGCCGCACGATCCCGACCCATTGGACCGCATCCGATGTTGGAACTTTCGACACTGGCTCAACTATCACGATGGCTGGTTTGAGATCAAACGCGGGGAGAGTAACCCGGCGGGACATCACGCAAGCCCGACCTACTTGCTTGACCGTCGCAAAACAGTTTGGCTACCTCGTCAGCCGTGGGAATCTGAAAAGACAAACCCAGGTCCGTTGGTCAACCCAACGCGGGATGCTTACCAGGGCTGGGAAGCTTTGAAGTCGCGAGCGGAGATTGGATTACCTCCAGGCGATAAGCCGTTGCCTTGGTGGGATGAGTCACAAGCACGCACCGAACAGTTGCACGAACTGCTAATCGCCATTCGCGACGTTGATCTGAAAATCGAATTGAATTGAGGTCGACTTCTACTCTCAAGACGCAACAATGAAAGCATCACAACGCGATCACAGGAGGGATCACGCATGACGACAATGACCAAGGGGAGCGATACGCTATCGGCTCCGCCCGGCGACAAACTCGAAAGCTGTTTGATCGCTCTTCTTGAAGGCCGCGAGGTTGACTATTCAATCTTGCAGGATCTATACGCAGGCACAGATCGACCGCCAGCTTGATCGGCTCCGTGGCATCTTGAAGCTACGTGAGCGAGCGTTGCCGAAAGATCGACGCGAAGCGAGTCTTGCCGACATCGATGCTACCCGCAAGAAGCACGCAGGCAGGCTGCAAAAGATCGCGGATCAGATCGACAAATTGACCAATGAACGCGATGACATTCGCGACGAACTGAGCGAGGCGGAACGGGAAGCGGCTGGCATTGAATCAGCCGTCGCACGTCTTCGAGATCACGCCCCCGAGTCACTCCGTCAGGCGGGCAAACTGCTTGTGAGTTTCGATGCAGAGACGACAAAGAGCAGCTATCGGAGATCGAAAGCGAGCAACGAAAGTTGTCAATCTTCGGCAAGCTGACAGCGGGCGACCATTTGCTGAGTGCTCGCGAGAATTTGCATCTCGGCACGATCCCTTGGGACGAGTTCGCACGGCTGGCTGGCTGCGAGAACCCCGTGAGCATCGAAGAGCGACGCCACGGCAAGCAATTCGAGAAAGTGGCTAGCGTTTCGTCTGGGCTGTTGTACGACGCTCAGAAAGCGGCAGAGACGCGAATCACCGAACTGGAACAGAAGGTGACGGGCTGCGTGTCGCAAGCGGATCCAAGATCGAAAGCAAGTTGCCGCCAGCAAATTAGATTGGTACGTGCCGTCATGAGAATCCCACGAATCCTAAACGCAATGTTCAACAGGGAAGCCGACATGAACGAACACACTTTGACCGCCGATGAGATCCGCATCGCTTGTCCGTGGATGCCAGCCGATGCCGTTGCCGACTACGCGAGCCGCGGCTGGCAGAATATCGAATCGGTCCAACGAAATTGGCGCGGTACCCTGCTCAAGCAACGCGACCAACTGCGAGCCGACATCCAGCGCCAGCAGGCGAAGCGAGCAGCGGCAGAGGGACGAGCCGATGAACTTCAAAAGGAACTCGCGAGCCATCGACCAGTTCGGACCAATCCGGCCAATCGCGTTTCGGCATTGCCAGGATGTGAACCGCTCGCATGGACACCCGACCGAAACGAATCCGATTCGCTGATGGGGGAATGGCGAGCGTTGGTGGAAGCGAAGATTGCCGCCGGGGTTCAACGCATCGATGCACAGGCAGCGGTGGCCCGCGAAAATCCAACACTGCGATCGCAACTCGTCGCCGAATTCAACCGCCGCTAACGTGCAGCAGTCCGCCGCCGGCATTGCTGTGCCCGGCAGCGATTACTCCGAGCCGTCGTCCTTTTTTGAAAGAATTGAGGGCGGCGGCTTTTTTCGTTTGCAGGTCCAGCGAGACGAGCGGCACCGTCGCGGAGTCGAACTTTCGAGGCGATTGCACAGACGGCACAGCCGGAGGTTATCCTTAGACGGATAGAAACGCCACTTGATCTTTAGGAGGGTGCATTGTGCGACTTTTAATTGCCACTGCGCACTAATCCATCGCGTAGAGCAGATCCGCTACACTCACGCCACGCGTGCGGTCGATGCCCCGTTCGGCACGCAGAGAGGGCCGCACTAGGGGCAACCGTGGTACGGCTCTCGCTTCTATTCTTGAGGACGCGATTTTGACACCTGTGGAACCAGTAATCGCGATGTTGGTTGAAGCGCTGCTTGTTGCCGCGACGCCGATTTCCGTTCTCCTTGGATTCGTGATTGCACTTGTTTTCAAAAGACTGCCGTTCAGGTTCCGTTTTCGCTTTGTTATTGGAGGAATCGTGGGACTCGCAGCAATTCTCGTATGTCTGTTGGCCACCTGCTTTGTCGTTGTGATGAGTGCGAGACTTTTGGGTAACGTGTACCCAAAGGAGCTTCCGATGTGGGCATTCGCTTTTTTCGTTGGAGTAGGTTGTTTCACCCAGGTAATTGTCGCGGTTGGAATTTGGCTAATTCTGTTAGGGCATGTTGTGAAGCCAGTCGGCGACGAGAGTTGACGATTCGACTTGCTGTGGGCTACGGTATTGAACGCACAACCCACTTGGCAAGTTGAAGCGAGACCAGCGAGAAAAAACTGCCGCTTTTGGTTTGGTAGACTGATCGGCAGTCGAGCGTTCGATGCCCCGTTGGGCACGCATAGAGGATCGCGTTTGGGGCACCGGGCGTGACCCTCGATCTTTTGGGTCGGTCGTTAATTCATGCAGTCCCCCCTCCCACCTTCGCCTTCCAGATGACAGATCGCAATGAAATCGAACACGCAAGTGTTTCTATCGTTAGCAGCGATCGAAAATCTACTTACATCGTGACTTTTAGTTTTGACGGTGCGAGCCTTAAGGCAGAATGCACTTGCAAGGCAGGCGAATTCGGCAAGCTTTGCAAGCACGTTGCCGGTGTGATTGCGGGAGACGTTGGGTTACTTGCCAACACCGAAGATGAATCGACCCTAGAGCTAATCGGAAGAATGGCGACTGACGCGGGCGTCAAGTCTCGTTGCGAAGAGATGCGGTCTCTCGAAGCCCAGATTGACCGAGCAAAGCGAGGGCTCAAACGCATGAAGGGTAAGCTAGAACAAGATTTACTGGGTCCAAGATGAGCGACGATAAAATCAGAGAAGCGGCTTTAGATGTCTTAGAGCAAAGCATACAGCTTGAATCGGAGGCTTCCGAGTCCGCACGACGTAGGGATCGACTTGTTGATCTGATTTCCGATTTTGGTGATTCATTTGACTGCGGCGAGGGGAAAACGATCGAGTACGCACCCGCCTGGCACTTTTGTATTACGACGGCGTTTCGCGATTCTCTCGACGTAAAGTTCACTCAACGAAAGGTGAAAGGCAAAACCATGACGCAATGGACACAGGGGTCGTGGTTTAATTTTGAAAAGGGATGCACGATCTACGATTCGCCCAAAGCGTACCTCCCTTGGAACCTTCACAACTTCGATATCTGCCTTGACGTTATTGAGTCACTGCCTGCGAAGCCTGCACAACGATTCAAAGAAGAGACAGAACAGGGCACCGAAATCCGACACGAACCACGCGAACCAGGGGCTGTTTGGT
>CAVOND010000018.1:0-369264 GCA_963697195.1 Pirellulaceae bacterium | reverse complement strand
CACCGATCCAACGCACGGTTTTTCGTTCGCGCGAATTGAAATGGAATAGCGATGCGAACTTCGAGGAGCTAATCGATCAACCGATCAGACTGGAGATCGAGTTTGGCTGAGCCAATCACTCTACGCGCGAAATGGCCAACTGCTTTTTGGATGCTGACGACATGTGGCTGCAACCAAAGCAAGAAGCTGGCGGCTCGACCGCGCTTTGACTGTTAGGGCTGCAGAAAAGACGTGCCGTGGACGGTAGCGACGAACCAATCATAAGTGGCGATGAGTCGGGCAGGATTCGTTTTTGGCCTGCCACCAACACCATGTTAGGCGACGTTGCGCAAAAGTTTTAGCTGGACAGCGCCGCTCCGAAACGGGACGGCAATCTTAGGTCGTTTCGCTGAAACAGGATGTGGAGCTTGCGATAGTAACTCGATGTGTGAACGAGGCTTGTTACGTGACTCATTTCCTCGCTTACGCTTTTCGGGTTACCTTGGCCGCAAAGTGGCGCCGTCAAGTTAGTGCGTTTTCATCGTTGAAGTGGCTATGTCATTTTTGAAAATGCTATAGATCAAAAAAAAGGGGGTCAGGTACAAATCGTGCGAAGCACCTGAAGGTTCGGCGGCGACGATGGCTGTGCCAGCCACCGTCGCCGCCTTCGTATCCATTTGGTATTCACCGCAGGCAGCGCTGCGTGATCAACGCAGCACGATGGGGCCTTCCAGCGTCCAGGAGAAGCTCCATTCCGCGTCTTTTGCGATATCGAATGGGGCATTGACCGCGGTTACCTTGAGAGGCTGTGCCCCAGGCATCGCGTTGGCAAATCGACCGGTGCCACCCTCCACGACGCCTTCGCCAGACCATACAGCGGTGAATAGAGTGCCGCCTTGTGGCTCGAGCGTTACCTGACCAGACAGGGTTATCCAAAGCTCATCACCATTGGCAGCGATAATCACCTGGGGAACCGGGTTGACGAAATCCTGAACCAAGGGGTTTTCCGTTTGCGTCAATTCCACAGCGCCGGAGAAGCTATGCTTGCCAGGTGAGTGGCGTTCCCCGAACCGCTATACGTCTGATCCGAGGGAAGATAGGTTCCAATGCCGCTACCCTTGTAAGGCACCGATTTTCCGTATTCGAGTTCTCCCGTTCCCTTCCATGTGTAGGGAATATCGGGGTCCGTCAGTTCGAACTCACCCGTTTGAGCGATCATCGTCAAACTACCACCAACGACGTTCGCAAACTTGCCGGTGTTTTCACCGATCACCGGTGTAAAGGTCGCAGTCCAAGTGGACCGAAAAGTGGTCGCCGTTATGGGTTCCAACTCAACTACACCTTCGAACGTGAAATGCAACTCGTCCCCGTTGGCTCCGACGAAAACGAATGGTTCATAACTCGAAAACGTGTTGTTGGCTGCATCGACCTGCAGCGATCCCTCACCCGTGTACTTGCCCAAGTTCGTCGCGGTACCGGTCGCATTGAAAGGCGAAAACGTTCCCGGGACCAATGGGAGAAAGTCAGCAGTACCGCCGCCGCTAACCTTGAATGGTTTGACAACTGTGTCGGAGGCCGCCGCGCCCTTCGCCGCTTGAACGTTGCCGGCATTCTTGGCGACACATACCTTCTCGGCAGCCGGAGTGCCGTCGATCGGTAGTTCAATGCCTTTCATGGTCAAACCCAGACCACTCAACACCATTCTGTTTTCCAGCGATTCCACCCCAAGCCGTCGTCGTCGTTGTCGAAAAATCATGCAAGGTCTCCTTCAGTAATAGTCGTGTTTGAAGAACTCTCGTAGCACTCAACGCTCCCAAGCCCCGCATCACGGATCACAGCAGCCAAGTGTTGCAACACTCCGCCAGATGCCGAGCGATCTTCAAGATGTTTTTCATCAGGATGGTTAGCGTCGATCACGCACAAGCCAACGTCAATTTGAAGCAATTCCAAAGTACGTAGCGGAATTGCGTTTCAAACGACACGATGGAACGCAATGCCTTCGCTTGTGCCCAGTTTCTGGCTGCCTTTGATAACTGGGGCGATTAGCGCAAGTCAAGCATTTTGGTTGGAAACATGAAAAGTTTGGTGATGCCAGTCGCCGTCACGGAGACGTCACCGGGCCGCGACTCTGCGGAAGAGTGACCGGTCTCCTGATGGACGTTCGTACAGGATCGTGCGACCTGGCGCTTGAAACGATGCAAATTGGTTCAGTCAAAAAGTTTTGACTTTCAGTTGCAGATATCGAACACTGTTGCCTCTCGGCAATGCGCTTCGCTTTGTTGATGCCAGTTGTTGCTTCCGTCCGTCTCGTTTCCGTCGCCACGTTGACATCGTTGATGACGGAGCATTGAAACTCTTCATCGTCTTGAAGGAACCGGTTATGAAATTGATGTTCGCAATACTCGCGTCCGTTGCGATGGTCTTTTGCTCGCAGGCGATTGCACAAGACTCAACGATTGGAACCTACCTGCATGGAAATTGGGCCGTCAAGGGAACGGCAAGTGGAGAAGAAGTGACCGGCAGCATGTATGTTCGACCGGCGGCGGAGGGCGAGAGCCAGATCTACAGATGGACGGTGAAGTATCCGGATGAAGTGCGACATGGCTCCGCGATCGGCGGCATTGATCCGGCGTCGGGAAAGCTGGTCGAGCATGGGTTCGGTAAGGATTTCTATTGGAAGAGTACCTACGAAGAAGTTCTCGGTGACAAGGTAGGACGGACGACTGGGACTCGAGTCGGAACGGTTCGTGGTGAAAGCTACGAAGGAAGCATTACGGTCGAGCGGACATCCAAGGACACGTTTCACTACAAAGTTGAGTCGAACGGTGAGGTCGACGCTGATTTTGTCTTCACGCGCGTTCCCCCGGACCTCGACGGTGAAAAGGCGTTCAAAGACTACGCGGAATTGGCAGTCGGCGGCACCTGGACGACGACGATCGACGGCGTGACCTACGAAGACACCTATGAGCGAATCCAGGACGGCGAGTTTGTGATGCTCACCTCGAAACCCGCTGGCGATTTTCCTGCATCCATTACGATTCTTGGCGTCGACCCAGTCAGTAAGAAATTCACCTGGTGGGGCTTTTCCGCGGACGGCACCGTCGCTCTTCGGTCCCAGTAAGCAAACGAAGGAAGGCGTTTGGGTAGGACCTTGGAACAGCAATGGTCCAAAAGGCAAAATGACTTCGAGAGGACGATTAACCAAGGTGGACGAGAACACGATCAAGTACGAGATCCTGGAGGAGGAAAAGGACAGTGAGGTGCCAGGGTTTGCCAAGTCATCGATCTGGAAGCGAAGACGCTAATTGAATCGGTCGTTACGCGGTTCGGCTGGCATCTGGTTGGATGCCAGCCATGTTCGAATGGGCTGGTGCGAAGTGTTTTGCGGATCTTTGTCTGCATTCACGACCGAATGAGCCGGGCGGGACTTGCCGATCGCTTGGGTCGCCCGTCTAGACCTGCCTTGAGCGGCTACAATGCAGGCCCTGGGCTTCTGATCCCAGGTTTCAACTCAGCCTGTTTCTAGCGCCGATTTCGATGTCGCGATTCATTAACGGAATCTTCGTTCTCGCAGCGATCATTGGCTTCGGCATGCTGATGCGGCAGCGGAGTGTGCTGGCAGAGCTTCGGCAGGAACATGATCGCTTGAGTGATCGATTCGGTGTGCTCGACGTCAAAGACCCAAACAAGTTCTATGTCCTGCGGTTGGATACGGGCGATTCGAAGGAGTTTCTTTGGCGAGTCTATCGTCCCACGGTCAACAGCATGCAGTACCGCGAGACCGGCATTGGCGGAAGCTCATCAGGATCCAATTCGTCAGGTTTGGGCATGAAAGCGGAAGACTCCATCTATCGTTATCGTTTCATTTTCCAAGACGACCACGTTGATATTCATCGGTTGACAGGGACTGGAAACAGCCGCTCCGGTATCAGCCCACCAGTACTTACCGAGTTCCTTAAAAAGCACTGGGATGAGCTGGATATTCAGGTCTTGGAGGATGGCGAGTATGACGTCGATGAGCCGCTGCGGTTCTTGAAGTTGTGTGTTCCCGAGTTCCTGCTCGATGAGCTCAAGGAAGACTTGCAGGAAAAGAAGTGGTATTACGATCGCATTGCGAAAGAGCCAGTGTACGAGATTGTGGTGGGGACGGACGCAGCCTTCGAGAAACTCGATGCCGAGGAGAATCCCTAACAATTTGATGACTCAAGATTCCAGTAGCGAGTCGAACGAAGTTCGCGGCCCGCGCAAACGATCGATTCGACCTCAGGTCAGCTTGTCGACCATTTTGTTGGGCACCGCTGTGGTTGCCGTTTGGATCGCCTACGCCAATGCGCTCAAAGAAACGCAACAGCTGCAAGCCAGGCTCCCTGGGCTGCGTCGCATCGCGGGCGAATTGCGAATGGACGACCCGCGCGAATTGAGTGTGGTTCAGCGTTTGCCTACGAAGTACGACGAGCTGATCTGGGACGTGCATGTTCCCGATCCCAAGCTGACGGATTCGTTCTCGGGTTCCGGCACGCAGATCTGTCTTGCCTTGGACGAGATTCCGCCCCAGTTGAAAAGGTCCGAGGTCATCGCGCCGCTCAACGTTGCAATGCTGGACCCGGGCAGGCACTCCATCGAATTACGCTATGCGCGAGGCAAGGAGGATGCCGAGTTGATGGTTCTGGTCGACGGGGAACCGCAGATCACTGTCACGCGCGCGAATGATTGGGAGTCTGGCAAAGGTTGGTCGTCAACCAACGTCCATACCTTCGACGTTTCTGAGTCCTTCACGCTGGATGAACCGCTCGTGCTGCTGAATCGACGCTTCACGCGGGATCTCGGCAGCGGAGGTTTCACGACGCCGGATGAGCCGAGTGAAGGCATTCTGCTATGGGTCCAGCGGGCCGAGGCATTACCGTAGCCGAGTCTCTCCGAGACTCGTGAGTTTTTTGTAGTCGCCGATCGCTCCGCCGATCGTAGCGTCGAACTTGAGCAACGTTCGACGAAGCGAATGGCGACTTTGTTTGAGACATTCGCTTGGGACTACAGCCCATGCTGAAAAACTCACAGTCTCTCCGAGACTCGTCGTAATCGGCTGTATTCTGTGGTGTCAGTCTCGGAGAGACTGACCTACGGTATTGGGTGTCAGTCTCGGAGAGACTGACCTACGGTATTGGGTGTCAGTCTCGGAGAGACTGACCTACGGTATTGGGTGTCAGTCTCGGAGAGACTGACCTACGGTATTGGGTGTCAGTCTCGGAGAGACTGACCTACGGTATTGGATGTCAGTCTCGGAGGGACTGAGCTACAGCAACTGATCCAGCGACGTGGTGCTGTCGGCGAAGTGGTCGACTTCGATCCCGAGTTGTTGCAGTATCGTGACGTACAGATCGGACATGCGATACTTCGACTCGTCAAACTGTCGATGCTCTCCGTGTTGAAAGCCCATCGACTTTCCTCCCGCCAAGATCAACGGGTAGTTGACTGCCTGATGCGTCCGGCTCGTACTGCAACCGTACAGCACAACCGTATGATCGAGCAACGATCCATCCTGAAACGGGTCACTGGTAGAACGAAGCCGCTCCAGGAAGTAGGCAAGCTGGCTGGCGAGAAATTGATCGTAACGGGCCCAGTTCTCGTATCCCTTTTTGCTGGCCGTCCCGTGGCTGAGCGCGTGATGTGCGGTCAATCCAATCGAAATTGGAAATCGATCGCCCACTCCTTTCGCATCTTCGCTGGTGACTTGGTACGTGATCGTACGGGTTGAATCAGTGAGCAAGGCGACATACATCAAATCGAAGATGACTCGAATGTAATCTTCGGCATCGCCGCGTGGCGTTGCGGCAAGATCAAAGTCCGACGCGTTCACCGGTGGACGTTGAACATCGAGCCAACCATCGGCACGCTCAAGACGCTGTTCGATTTCACGCACCGACGTTGTGTACTCATCCAGGCGACGACGGTCACTGGCGGATAGGCTCTGCTGAATCATTGCCGTTTCTTCCAGCACGTTATCAAGAATGCTGCGGTTGCGACCGAACTCGCGGCGCTGCTCGGCGAGTGATTGGTTCTCGACTCCAAACAAACGGTTGAAGATCGCACGCGGCTCGGCGAGGCTTGGAATGGGCCGTCCCGACGCTGAGAACGACAGCGTTTGCGTGCGTCCCGGTGCGCCAACGCCACCGTCACTCGACAGCGTCAGCGAGGGAAAGCGGGTCTGGTTTCCCACATGCTTGGCGATCAACTGGTCGAGCGAGATGCTGTTGGTGTAGACGCGCGACGAGTCGGCTCCGGTCAGGAAACTATCGGCTGTGATGTGTGCGATCGACGACCGCATCGCAGGATGCGAAAGGCCGGAAAGAATTGTCAAGTCGCTGCGGTGCTTTGCTAACGGTTCCAATGTGCGCGTGAATTGGTAATCGCGGCCGATGCTGTGCGGGAACCAGTGCCAGTGTTCGTGGTCGGGATGTCCCTGCGGCGGCAGGCTGACACCGTTGGGGAAGACGATGCAGCAGAATCGTTTTGGATCCCTGTAGGCTGCGAAGGATGCGTCGCCGTCCGATTCGGCTCCCCGGACGCTGTGCACGAACGGTACACCTTGCAGCGAAGCAAACGCTGGCAGCGCGATCGTGAATCCGGCCGCGCGAAGGAGTTGCCTTCGTGACAAAGCTGGGTCTGGCTTCGGCATGGATGACCTGCTTAGTGGATTGCGATTACAGCTGTGCTGCGGGACGAAAGAGTGGGCTGTCGATGATCGCCAGCAACAACGCCTTCAAGCGGTAGTCCGAGGCTGCGAACTGCTGCTCGATCTCGTTAACGGCGTCCCGTTCATGATAACCGGGCGGATGCCCCATCGCATAAGTCAGCAGGTGATGAACCAGTGCATTGGCGAATTGCTCGCTTCGCTGCCGCCGAAGGTAACGCTTCAGCTCAACGATCCCATGGATGCTCGGGCCGCCGGGCAGCAGCGACGAAGCGTCGACCGTTTGCCGCCGAACGTTTCCTTCGTCTTGGTGCTCGATTTCGTTGCGCCAGCGTCCCGTGGCATCCAGGTTCTCGAAGGGAATCCCCCATGGATCGATCTTCGCATGGCAGCTCTGGCACGATCCCGGCTGACGGTGCAGTTCGATGCGTTCCTTGAGTGTCAGGCCACGAAAATCGGGGTCGTTCGCATCAAGGTTGGGGACATTCGGTGGCGGTGGAGGAGGCGGCTGGTTCATCAACCTGTCCAGCAGCCAAACGCCACGCCGAATCGGATGCGAATCGACACCATCCGAATTCATCGTCATCACGCTCGCCTGTGTCAGCAACCCCCCGCGAACCGAGTTGTGAGGAAGCTGGACCCGGCGCAACTCTCCGCCGATCACTTGGGTGACATCTTCCTCAGCGGGTTCACCGTCGTTGACTTGATAGTGATCAGCCAAGCGATCATTCAGCATCGCATAGTTGGAATCGATCAGATCGAGTGCGCTCGAGTCCGACGTGAACACAACAACAAAGTAGTCAACGGTTTCGCGAACCGAAAGTTCGGCGAAGTCCTCGTCGTAGGTCGGATACGTTTGGTGATTGACGGCGATGTTGGAGAGTTTGTCCAGCCGGAGCCATTGTCGACAAAAGCTTTCCAGGAGTCGGCGGCTTCGTGGGTCGGCCAACAGTCGCTGTGCCTCGCTGAGCAGCACATCCCGCTCAAGCAGCGACCCGTCATCGGCTCGCGCACTCAGTTGATCGTCGGGTGGTGAGAGCCAAAGCAGGTAGGAAAGACGCGATGCCAGTTGGTGCGCCGCCCACGGAGCGGTCGCATCGTTGTGGCGTTCGTTTGCTGTGAGTTGATTGGGGACAGAGATTGGCGGAGGTGAGTTCAAAAACAGGAACGCTGGCGAAACGAGCACGGCGGCAAGGGTTTCCTGCAGGCTGTCTTTGTAGGAGTACTCCTCTTCTCGCAACGTTTCAAAGAGTTGCAGTTTTGTGTCGAGCTCCATCGCTGCGATCGGTCGCCGGTACGCATGACGCATGAATCGCTCCAGGAACTTCCTGGCGACCGCGAGTTCTTGCTGGCGTCCTTCCGTTGCTTCCCCAGTCAATTCCGTCGACGCTTCCAGTGTCGGGGCCCGCCAGCGGTATGGTCGATTGTTCGCGTCGCGCCCCGGTACCATCTCGATTTGAAGGGAATCGAGAAAGAGAAAATTGACGCCTCGGTCGGCCAGCTGCTTCAGTGGCTCGGCGATTTCTGCGGAACCGGCCTCTGGATCGGAGTAGCCGCCGCGACCGAGCGCGAAGATGGCTTGGTCGTCGCAAGAAACATTGGAGATGAAGACCTGGTCCATGTCGAAGACACTCAATTGGTCGAAGGAGTCTTCGTCGCGAAGCGGTCCTTTCGTCGGGATGTCTTCCAGTCGCATGCGAAACTCGTAGACCGTCGGCTGTGCCTTGGACGCGGTCACGTCGACCTCACCGAGTACTCGCTTATCGATGGAACAGCCATCGCCGAGCGTGATCCCCGCTTCCACTCGCATCCTGGGAAAGCGGCCGTCGCGGTCTGGCGTGCCGGCAGCACGAACACGAACGATCATCTCGCCGATTGGAAGACGTTCAGGTATCGCCACGTACTGTTGATTCAGTTTCGGGATCGCCGCCCGCAGCGTTTCGTCGTCGGAAAACGCACCGGGCAATCGAGGTCCAAGCGGATCGACGTAGTTGGGTGGCGAATGGAGGTTCGTACCTTGGGCGGAAAATGTGTCGGAATCGATCGGTGGTGGAGCATGTTTGCGAGTTCCATACCGATCGGCGGTCGCGTAGTAAAGTTCTTCCAATTCGATGTGATATCTCAGTGGGCGACGATCGAATTCGTCGAACTGCACATAACGCTCAACGGCTCGACGAGCGCTATCCAGGTAGGCCTCGATCTGCAGGGACGATAAGCCGAGTCGTTCGGAGTCGTTGCGATAGCCGGTTTCCGAGAGCGGGTCGGCCGGGAGCATGTCCGCAAAGTCAGCGTCGACACCGAAGAGGGCCTGCATGGTGAAGTTGTACTCTTCCACCGTCAATCGACGATTGTCGGTCCAGCGTCCCAGTTGTTTTGCTGCGTCGGGGAGTCCGTTCAGCCGATCCTCCAGCCATCGAAGCAACATGGCTCGTTCCCGATCGGTCGGTGCGCTAGCGTCCTCGGGCGGCATGCGGTTCTGGATCACCGCGGTGTGCATCTTCTCCAGCGTTGTACCGTTCTCCTGCGTTGCACCGTCGCTGTTGTCCCCTTCCTCGCGGCCGAACCTGTCCAGCCGGAGTTCGGCTTCCTGGTTGTCCGCACCGTGGCAATCAACGCAATATCGTTGCAGCATGTCTGCAAACGTATGCGGATCCTCGCCGCTAACGGCCTGTGGAGAGGCGGTCGTTTCATCCGCATCGCAATCGATGGCGCGAGTCCCGGCCACCACCATGAGCAATGTGAGGCAAGCCACAACACGAATGTTGAAGCAATCGAAGTCCATCGCGTACCAGGCAGCTCTGATTGCAAACCTCAACGTTGGCTCCTTTTTGGCGTCTCCAAGTCGATCGTTCCTGGCAGGATGATGTTGGGCAGAATGATGGTGGGAAGAATGATGGTGGGAAGAATGATGGTGGGCCATGATCCTGTCGACTTTGTCAACGCTCACTGAAACTTCTTGATCATTCTGCCCCACATCATTCTGCCAACTTCTTCAGCCAGACGCCAATGATACCGTACAGGCAAAGTCGCCAGCACAAGGTGATTCACCTCCATTGCCGCGATCAGTGCGAGGTTCCGCTTGTATTTGTTGGTCTTCGGCGATTGAGGGCTGCTGAATCGGACCCCAATTGGCCGATCTTGATGAAACGGTACCCAGAAACAGCATCGAAGCATGCGGACAACGAATCTCGCCCTGACGTTCCTTCTCGTGTTCTGCGCCCACACGGCCAGCAAGACGCAGGCTCAAGATGCGCCGAAAATGCGGGATGTGCCGGCAGCCCAGTATCGCTACTGGACATCCAAGTGGTCGTTTGAATCGATTGACTTGAAGGAACTGACGAACAAGCTCGAAGCGTTTGGGATTGTCATTCCGGTCCGCCTGGAGGGAAAGGCGAGCATCGACTTTGACGTTTCGGTTCCCCTTAACGCGCTGCGAACTCCGGAAGCGTACAAGTTTCGAGGCACGTTGGCCGCATTGGACCTGCAAGTCGACGATGCGTTCTTGCGATTCATTCGTGCCGATGTCGTTTACGAAAACGGCGTGCTGACATTGGACAAGATGCAAGGTCAGCAAGCCGAAGGCAAGTTTGCGGCATCGGCGAAGGCGGAATTGGTTCCTCGCGGGGATTTCCAGGCGAAGATCGACGCGACGGATTTTGACGTCAGTCCGATCACGAAGCTGTTGCAGAAGTTCGAGGTGATTCCCTTGAATCGTCCAATTCGGGGCACGCTGAGTGTTTCGGCCGAAGCGTCCGGACTCGTGGACCAGCTTGGCTCACCTGAAACGTGGAACATCAGCGGAGATGCTGTGGCCAAGGATGTGCTCATTGGCGATTCACTTCGTTACGCACTGAGCATCGATCACTTTCAACTTCAAGACCGCCGCATCTCGGTTCCCAAATTTCGCATGACTGCGAGCGAGCTTCCCAGCTTCTACCTCGAGGGTTCCGCGGAGCTGCCCCTCGATGAGCGAGACTCGTTTCGGTTTGCGCTGGAGACGAACGATTTACCCGCGACGGACATGGTCGGACTGTATTTCGATTCGCCCGAACGACTAGTCGATGGCAAGTTGGATGTTCGTGCTCAGGGACACGGCAGTTTTTCTGGTCCCGGACAGTCCCTTGATTTTGCAGTGGACTTGCTGATTGCTTCGCCCTCGCTTCGATTAGCGGGAGTTGATCTGGGACTGATTGAACACAGCATCTCGATCACTCCACAGCAACTGCAAGTCGCGCCTCGTCGGAGTGGCGCGGCGGTCGATCAAGCCGATCTGCGAATCAAACGCATCTCGGCAGATTATGAGCTAACAGAACGTGACTTCTCGCTGAGCAACCTCGAGGCGGAAGTGTTCGGCGGAGTCCTCCGCGGAACTGCCAATGTGGTGCGAAGCGGCGACGGGAGGCATTCGCTTCGAGCGGACTGGGTGGACATCGCGCCGCAGTTTCGTTGGATGGCACCGGTGCTTTCCACGCCGGTTAACGTCACTGCCCAGACAGCGGGTTCGATCGACTGGTCGGCGCCTGCGGACAAGATCGACGCCCCGTATTTCCACGAAGGATCCGCGAATGTCCGCGTCGAATCGATTCGAATCGGCGATGATCCGGTCGGTAATGCCGAGATCAAGATCACGATTGGCAATCAAGCCGTCGACGCGGATGTCCAAGCGAATCTGTTCGGCGGACAAGTCCGCATCGTCACTGCGGCTCCACTGACGTCGAGTTCGCGATGGCAGGACGTTCCGTCCAAGCTGACCGCTGCAAGTGTTTCGATCGCTGACGTCGAGCTTTCGCGATTGCTGTCGCTTGCTACAGGGCGGTCCACGCGATTCGATGGCAGATTGGGCGGCCAAATGGAGATTCGAGTCGCGACCGACGGCGTTTTGGTCACCAAATCCGACCTCACGCTGAAGTCGCTGAGTTCTTCCAACCGGCTCATCGCGAGACAGTTGTCCGCCGAGTTGGCGACGACCGGTCTCGACATTGAGGTGGTTTCCGTTGAGGGGAGTTACGCCGGTGGTCAGCTGCAAGCGGAAGGCCGCTGGTCACTTGCCTCCGGACCGAAGCTGATCAACTTTCGCTTCACACGGGCCGATGCGGATCGATTCTTGTTGCCAATCAACCCGCGTGCTGATCAGTGGGTTGGCGGGCTGGTTTCGGGACGCGGAAGCATGGTCGGACAAGGCGGCGGCCTGGAGGCAGCCCGCATCAACGGTTCGGTCTCGGTCGAGCAAGGAACGGCGTTTGGATTCCCATTGGGTGATGCGCATAGCTCGTTCAATAGTCAGTTCTCTACAGATCCACTCATGTGGAGCGTTAGCTTCCCAGCCATTAGCGCTGGTTTGGCACGAGGAAGAGTGAAAGGGAGCATCGAACTCGCCTCGTCTTCGTCGGGCCGCTCCGGTTTTCATATGGAAAGCGAGTGGCGCGCGAACCACGTCGATTTTGAAAGCCTGTTGCACACGTACGTTGGCACTAGCACGATTGGCCGCGGCGATCTCACCGGAGATTTTGCGTTGAACGGCCGCGACATCACTACTGCCCGAGACTTGAGCGGTCGCTATCACGTCCGTCTCGGTGGCACCGATGCGACCGCGGTACCGGGGCTTTCGGCAGCCGGTTCGCTGTTGGGGGCGACTTCGCTTGGCGGGACTCGATTCAAGGCGGGTGAGTCGAGGGGGCGAGTCTTTCGTGGAGATCTGCTGATTGATTCACTGACCATGACGGCCGATCAGTTGGCGGTCACAGCGACGGGCCGAGTCAATCTGAGTAATCGCCAATTGGATGTGTTGACCGTGTTGTCGACGGGGAATTTTCGAAGGGCAGAATCAATTGCTTCGAGGCGGCGTCTCGCAGGTCCTGCTGGATCAGGTGCCGATTTCCCAGCTCAATCGAATCGTCAGTGACCGAACGCTCGTCTTCAAAATGCTCGGGCCGACGCGCGACCCCGTCATTCGTCTGCTGCCCGCCGAGACGCTTCAAGCCAATGTCCGTCGCTTCGCCGTGCAGGAGGCCCTGGGGCTGGTCATCGCGGATTCTGTGCTCAGGAATTAGAGCATTCTTGCTTTTGATGTAGGCGGTCGGGAAAAAGGGGTCCGACACCAAAAGTGCAAATCACCCGAAGGGCCGTTCCGGCTTTTGGTGTCGGACCCCTTTTTCCCGACCGGTCGTCAATGGCAAACTTTGACGGTTCGCCCGGCTGATACTTGATTGTGAGACGACTTGTGTCGATTGCATCGATATGAGCGCGCAAACCGCAATACCGTCAATGTCGCGATCTTGCTGCTACTTGCGATGGCGCCGGGCTGCAGCATGCTCGGGTTTTCAGCCTACCCCGCCGCTCATTTGATGACCGAAGATACCAAGCGAGTCTTGGAAGGGTCTTCGACGCGAGGCCATCTCGCACGAGAGCTGTCGAAGGAAGTTCTTCCGGCACACTACCTGCAACCGGGTGATGAAGTGCTGGTTGAGGTCGTCGATTATGATTCCGACGTCCGGTTGCCAGCCGACCAACAAGTGATGGCCGACGGTACGATCGACCTGGGCAAATACGGGCGTGTGGTGGTTGCGAGCAAGACGAACGAACAGGCGGAAGCCGTTGTCCAGCGAGCCATTGCGACCGTCGAGTCGAAGCCGGTGCCAGTCAACGTCCGATTGATCCAGCCCGTTGATCGCTATTATGTCATCGGCGAAGTCAATTCGCCCGGTGCCTACTCGTTGGTCGGTCATGAAACCGTTCTCGACGCGATCCTGGAAGCCGGCGGATTGACGGCACGGGCTTCGGCATGCGATCTGTTGCTGGCACGCCCCACCGATCCGTGTTCCTGTCGTGTGACGCTGCCGGTCTGCTATCGCGCGATCACTCAATTGGGCGATACGACGACCAACTACCATCTGCAGCCTGGTGATCGAATCTTTGTCGCCCGACAATCGATTTGCGAAGAGATGTTCTCTTGCTGCCGGGGAGCCAAGACATGTGAGCGCTGTTGCGCGCGGCAGGTCGCTTGCCGGGATCCAGGATTTGCAAGTCAAAGTCCGCCGGAGTTCGTGCCGCCCTCGTTCGAGATGATCACACCGGACCCGCCAGAGTTGATTCCACGACAGCCTGATGTTGTCAGCGAGATCGGCGAGGGCAGCGTTCAGGCGAACTCATCGAGCACGACGCCGCTGATCAATCCGGTTGACGAGGTCTTGCCAGGTCTGCTCGACGGAGAACTCGATTTCAGCGAGTAGGTAGGACACGCTCCGCGTGCCGCGATGCGGAGAATTGTCAGGCGGAGCCTAACCTACGAAATGGGTTGTCAACGATTCAGGGAACGAGCGGGACAGCCCGTTCGCCCCGTTCGTGGACGAGGTTGGCGCGACCGACCAACAGTGGATCGATTTCACCGATCGTCTCCAGGTCTTTTCCGGTGTACGGCATTCTTTGAAGGACGTACCGCATGGAATTGACCCGTGCTCGCTTCTTGCAGTCCGATTTGACCACGGTCCACGGGGAATCGGTGGTGTCGGTGTAGTAGAACATCGCCTCCTTGGCTTCGGTGTATTCGTCCCACTTGTCGAGCGACGCCATGTCGATGGGCGAGAGCTTCCATTGCTTGAGCGGATGAGCTTCGCGTTCCTTGAAACGACGACGCTGTTCTTTGCGGCTCACAGAAAACCAGAACTTGATCAGGTGCGTGCCGCTGCGGACGAGATTGCGTTCAAACTCCGGGGTTTGCCGCATGAACTCATTGTATTCGTCGGGTTTGCAGAACCCCATTACCTTTTCGACGCCAGCCCGGTTGTACCACGAGCGATCAAACATCACGATTTCGCCCGCCGTAGGGAGATGTTCTACATAACGTTGAAAGTACCACTGGCCGCGCTCAGAATCGGTCGGCTTTTCCAAAGCGACAACGCGAGCACCACGAGGATTGAGATGTTCCATGAACCGCTTGATGGTGCCCCCCTTGCCAGCAGCGTCGCGGCCTTCGAACAGGATCACCAGCTTCTCGCCGGACTTTCGGATCCAAGCCTGCAACTTGAGCAGCTCGACCTGCAGACGGTACTTTTGCTTCTCGTAGTTCTTCCGCGACATCAAGTTCTTGTAGGGATACCCACCTTTCCGCCAATCTTCCGAGAGCACATCGTCGGGCTTGGGGCCCTCGCCCGGTTCGCGGAGCGTCGGCTGCATCAGCAGTGCATTGCGAAGCACTTCCGCATCGTCCGAGGAGGTTCCTTCCATGATCGCAGCGAGCACTTTGGACAACGTGTTGACATCGTGCGGAGGAACGCCCGAGATAATGTCCCGAACGGCGTTGATCTTCGCCTCCTGGGCCGCACGAACCGATTCCGAGACAACGTACCGCTGAATGCCCGCGGGGGTCTTCGATGGGCTGATGTCTCCGCGCGTTGCCCGTCGAGGTCTTCCATTGGATTCCCCGTCAACAACATCACATCGGCCGCAAGATTCTTTGCGGTTGACTTGGTCTTGCGTGGCGTTGATTTGGTCGTACGCTCGGACTTTTTCTTCGTGCTCATGTGCTTGGAGGCCAATCAACGGGATTCTGATTCAAGGCAAACGTCCTGCGGTCTAAGTATAATGCACGTTGAACCATATGCAGCCGCGCCATCGGCTTCCGACTCGTTTCTCCAATGCCCAGTTGGCCGTTCCGCCTGCCGCGATTCGACAAATCGTCAGGCATTCCCGTCGGTTAGGCTCCGCCTGACGATTTGTCGCATCACGGCACGCATCCGCAGGGCACGCTCCGTGTGCTGACCGCTGGTTGTCGTCAGGCGGTGCCTGACCGACGAATCGGTCTATCCGTGTTTTCATGCTGGCTGGGCCAACCAGTGCCGAAGCGACTCGGAGAAACTGTGAGTTTTTCAACATGCACTGCATTCCAACGAAAATGTCTCAAAGATCGTCGCCGTTCGCTCCGTCGAACGCCAGCGGCAAGTCCGACGCTACGATCGGCGGAGCGATCGGCGACTATAAAGAATCGCAGGGGCGTAGTGGTCTATCCACCGATAGTTGTCAGGCTCTTCCGTCGTGCTCAGCGCAGCGGTGCTCGTGCTCAGGCCGCAGGCCGGTGCTCCTAATCGATTACGAGCACCGCTGCGCTGAGCATCGAGCACGATCCTGACTCAAGTGACTCAGCCTGACACTTATCGATGGACGGACCAGTCGGGCACGTTCCGCGTGCCGCATTGCAGAGAGGATTCAGGTGGAGCCTAACCTACGGGGACGATTGTGATGCGGCCCCGATGCACACCAGTTGCTCTCGCCGATCCTGTCCCTTGCCGAAACCGACTCGGAGAAACAATTGTCCTCCGGCGACGGCGGGGCTCGCGTAGGCATCGTCGCCCAAACGGTTCTCGGCAATCAGCTCAAACTCGTCTCCCGCTCGAAACACAAACGTCTTTCCCTCGAGATTGGGAACATAGATCGTATCGCCAACCAGGACCGGCGACGCACTGAAGTTGCCTCCCAAACGTTTCCTCCAGAGGCGATCCCCCGATTCAATGCTCCAACACGATGCGATGCCGTCATCGTCGACGCCAACGAGATGGTCGGCCGGAGATCACCATGGACGGCTCGTAAATCCTGTCGGCAATCGACCAAAGCTTCGTCCCATCGGCTGACAGGCAAACGGTTTCGTTTTCGGGAAAACCGCCGCTGGCAAAGACTCGATCGCCACTGGTCACAACCGTCCCACACGTCGAAGCAGCGATGCACGGGGTGCTCCACAGTTGCTCACCAGTCGCCGGATCATAGCTCGTCACCGTGCCGCAACCGCTAATGAGAAGCTGATCGCGACCACCAACGCTTTGCGACGGCGGGACTTGAATAGCTGTCGACTTGGCCTCGGGAGACGCGCCACGCGATCTTTCCAGTCTCGTTATCGAGCGCCGCGAGGTAACCGCCGCCGCCGTTGTCCGCAGCAAAGATCACCAGTGACTTGTAAAGCACGGGGGACGGCGCGTAGCCGAAACGCGACACGAACTTGCCGATCTCCTCTTGCCACACAATGTTTCCGTTGAGATCGAGGGCCGTGGCATAGATCGCGCCGGAGTTCAACATGGCGATGAAGAGTCGTCGCCCGTCGCTGGCGATCGTGCCGTTCGCGTTGGTCGCCTTCTGATGCACCTCGCGGGCCGATGGAAAACCACCTTGATGAATGACCGTGCGCCACAATTCCTCTCCATCGGATCGCCGGTATGCGATCACCAACTGCTGTTGCTCGGCTTGCAGCGCCGTTGCCAGAAAAACCTTGTCACCGACCACAATCGGGGAACTGTGTCCACGCCCCGGCACGTCGGTGCGCCACAGCACATTGGCGGCGTCGTCCCAGGTGGTGACCAGGTCTTGCGCGGGTGCGATCCCATCACCGCTTGGCCCACGCCAGCCGCCCCAATCATCCTCGGCGAGCGCCGATCCAATTTCGGTCACGCTCACACCGCTTTCGCCGGCCGTCACGACGGTGACCTCGTTCTTTCGTCCGCAACCCACCAGCAGTAACGTCAAGTACAGTCCGCCTATCAGTGGGTAAGCCATGCGTTGCGTCATCTGTCTGGTCCAAGCCTTTCGATTTATCAGCGGGAAGTTCATCGGTTTGACATATTGTTGTAATCTATTGACGGCTCAACCCGTGAGAATGGCGCTGCTCAGGTGTTGCAGAGTCAGCATTGATTTTAGGGGTGGATGGCGAAAAGGGGTCAGACACCAAAAACCGGAACGGCCCGAAGGGTGCTTCGCATTTTTGGTGTCTGACCCCTTTTCGCCGATCGAACAGTGAGGCGATCTCGTGATGATTGTTGGCATTGATCTCGGTACGACGAATTCGGCGGTCGCGTACGTGACCGAAGATGGACCCAGACTGATTCCCAATTCCCTGTCAAGCAATCTAACACCTTCGGTCGTTGGCATCGACCGAGATGGTTCGGTGTTGATAGGGGAAGCTGCCAAAGAACTTCAGGTCGTGGCACCTGAGCGCTGTGTGTCGGTATTCAAACGCCAAATGGGAACCGACTGGTTTACCGTACTGGATGGCAGGAAGTTCACAGCACCAGAATTATCGAGCCTGGTTCTGCGCGTGCTTGCGGAGGATGCCGCTGATCATCTGGGAGAGAGCGTTACCGACGCGGTCATCACGGTTCCCGCGTATTTCAACGAGCGACAACGCCGCGCCACAATCCTCGCTGGTCAGATGGCTGGACTCAACGTTCGCAGAATCATCAACGAGCCAACGGCAGCGGCGATTGCCTACGGTTTGCCCGAAGCACACCAAGAAAAGATCGTCGCCGTGTTGGATCTTGGCGGAGGTACCTTCGACATCTCAGTCGTCGAGTTCTTTGATGGAGTGGTCGAGGTACGAGCCTCGTCGGGCGAATGTTTCCTCGGTGGCGAAGACTTCACAAACCTGTTGGCAAGTCGCGTGCTTGAGCGACAAGGACATGTCTACGAACGGGTCGAGTTTGAGTCGCCTTTGCTGGTTTCACGTACGAGGCAGTCATGCGAGGCGGCAAAGGTCCGGCTCTCGCAATGCAGCGAAGCCGTGATTCGTGTCGCCGATAAGCTTGGGCGATTGAGTGAGGATTCGCCTTCAATCACTGTCACGAGCGAGGAGTTTGACGATTGGACGCAATCACTGCTTTCGCAAATGGATTCGCCCATTCGGCGGGCATTGGGTGATGCGAAGTTGTCCGTGGATGACCTCGATGAGATCATTTTGGTAGGTGGCGCGACGCGAATGCCAGTCTTGAAGTCACGAGTAGCACGCCGCTTTGGAAAAGAGCCACGTTGTTCGATCAACCCGGATGAAGTGGTCGCTCTTGGCGCCGCAGTACAGGCAGGCCTGATTGAACGCAACCAGGCGGTCGAAGACCTGATCGTAACCGACGTGTCGCCGTTCACCCTTGGATACGAGGTCGCCAAAGAATTTGGTGGAGAAATACGTACAGGCTACTTTTCGCCCCTCATCAACCGTAACTCTCCGATCCCTGTCAGCCGCTCACATCGCGTCGTTACGTTAGCGAACAATCAGACAGAGATTTGCCTTGCCGTCTACCAGGGAGAAAGCAGGCGAGTTGATCAGAACATCTTGCTGGGAGAGTTGAACGTCAAAGGAATCCCACCCGGACCGCCAGGTAGCGAAGTGGATGTTCGATTTACATATGACTTGAATGGTGTGTTGGAAGTGGAAACAACCGTCGTCGAGACCCAAGAAAAGGCTTCGATCGTGTTGACTCAGCATGCCGACGGCCTGAGTCACGCGGAGATTGCTGCGGCCGTCGAGGCCATGCAAGCGATCAAGATCCATCCCCGCGAAAAGTCGGAGAATCGACTTTTACTTCGTCGATGTGAACGCGTGTTTGAAGAGTTGCCAGTCCGTGAGCGACAACAACTTGCGGATTTGCTCGACGGATTCGAGGATGCGATGGATACCGGGGATGTAGCGATCATCGAAAAGTTCAAAGCCGCACTGAGGGAATTCCTGGAACGCACTGATGGCGAACAAGCCGAATTCTGACCGTCACGCCAAGAACGAAATCGCCCATTCTGAGCTGCGGCGTCGCGTCGAGGTGTGGAGCCGAGAACTGATTGCCGAGTCGCTGGGTATCGACGGGACCGGCGAGTTCGAGCAGTTCAAGGTGTTCGAGTATCTTGGCCGAAACAAATTTTTTTTGCCTGCCTCGGAAGATGCGGCCCTTCGAGTTCTCTGGGGTGATGATAACGAGGTTTTGGACACGCTCGCCTGTGAACAGGTTGTGGCCCACCGTCATCACGAGTTGCGTCAGAGAATGGAAGCGTTTGCTCAGCGGTTCTTTCAACTCAGTGCCGAGGAGCGACGGCGAGATTGGAAAAAGCTTTCCGATGAGTGTGAGGATTTTCCACTGCTAAAGCTTCGTCTGACGCAGCTTCAGCCGGGAATCGATGCCGTTGCAGGGGAGACGCACGGGGAACTGCTTGCCGATGGCTCGATTGGCGATGCGTTCCAGAAGCTCTTCGTCGCTTCACGCCCTGACTGGCCCCGTATCCGACGGAGACTGCGCGAACGCCTTGCCTCTCGACCGAACGAGGCCATTGAAGCGTCAGCCAGAAGACTCCAGGAATATCACCCGAGAATCGCAGCACTGCAGCCGGAGCTGTTTCAGGAACTCTACAACTTCGGAGCTCGTAAGAGACGGAGCGCACGAGCCCGGTCGCGACGTTTGCACGCGGTTCGCCAGCTTCACCAGCCAACCAGCTTTGCAAAGGTATTGGTCGTTGTGTTCGTGTCGATTGTTATCTCGGGTTTCGTGTTCAACATGGTGAATGGGAGCGTCGGCAGGCTGCGGTCGGGTCGGCGGGTCGTCCGTGATCGCCCATCGCCGCCGCAATTGGCGAACCTGTCGCCACTATCTGATGAACAACAACTCCGACTGGGCATGCGTCCCGGCGAGCAGCCACACGACACAGCTCTGCGCCGGGTGATCGCGGATCCTGAAAATCGTAGCTATCGCCACACGCTCGGCAAGGAACTGATCCAAGCGGCCCAGGCGTCATTTGGAACCGTTGGCGGCGTCCAATCAATGCGTTTTCGCAAAGCTGACGAACGAGAGGAGTTCTACTTGCGAGCGTGTCAGGTGCTTGAGCAATTGGTAGCCGAAGAGCCGGACAGTGTTGAATTTACGACGACGCTTTTCGAAGCTTGTCAGAGATACTTTGAGCATCCTCAGTACTTAGGAGTGCTGCAAAGCCACTCCCATCTAGCGAACATGCGTTCGGTCCAGCAAGGGTGCTTCCAGCGACTTGTAGAAACGCATCTAGAAAGAAGTCGACCGCGCAAAGCACTCCACACGCTGATGGCACAGCGGGAATTTTCGCGGCGCGACCCAGCAGCCCTGTTCCGACTATCTCATCAGATGGCGTCGGTCGCATACTCACAACCGCCAAGTGACTCGCCGCAGCGTGATCAGGAGTTGATCGACGCCTGCACGTTCGAAAGCTTGGCCACAATCGCTTTGGCATTGAACGAGAGCCTTCGCCAACTTTCCTTGGCAAGCGATGGCGGGGAGCAGATCACGGAGGCGACGCCATGAACGATGAACTCCCCGAGGATGTTTCGCGATGGCCTTCGTCCCCATGGAGACTCTTGGGGGTGCGCCCGGGATCGGGCCGCGTGAAATCCGCAACTCCTACGTACGGTTGATTCGAAAGTACCGTCCGGAACAATTTCCGGAGCAATACCGCCGCATACGTGAGGCCTATGAGCAGTTGCGCGGCACCCCAGGAAAGACTCAGTCCAGTCGGTCCTCAGTGCCGTCTGCGAACTTACCGGACGGAAGTTCTAACCAGCAACCGGTTCAAAAGCGTCGCCAGCCGCATGCGGTCGATCCGACCGTGATACGCTCGGGAACGAATGGAGGCGCACGGTCGTCCGACGAACCGCCGCACGATCGGCAAGAATCATCCGAAGTGAAGTCAGAGCTGCCGCACGGATACGACAAGAAAACAGCCTATCGCGAGTTGCGGAAGATCGCGATCACAAGACCGGTGTTTTCGCATGTCTTCACGTATCTGTATTGGTTGCTCCGTTCTGATCCATCACTTGACTCAGAGTGTGAGCCTCTCGACTGGATCGAGCGGGGACTTGACTCGATGGGGTTTCAAGAAACGTTAGCCGAGCTATTCAAGCGAGAAATCGCCAATGGTGCTGACCCGGGCCTCAAATCGCGTTGGATGAGACGTGCGATGTCAATGGATGCCAGGCTCTCGGCACTTCTGCTGCAATCGTGGTGCGATGCCAGGGTGCGAGCGCATCAATGGGAACCTATGTTTTCCGGCTTGAAGTCAATTCGCGAAGAAATCCTTAATCGAGATTCGGAGCAGTGGTTTCGCTTGATGCTTTTCGTGGTCGATCGTGTTGCATGGGAGGACGATGCGATCGCGAAACAGGTCTACCGTGCGTGTTGGAACGAGATGGAAGGGATGAGCGAATGCCACTTATCGTTTGCTGAATCGCTTTTGTATTACGACGAGTATGCGTCATTGGTGGTCAGGATGAGACAAGTCGAAGCCAAAGGCGGTCGATTGATCAAGCTGGCTTGCGCGGCGGTGCGCGCGGGATGGAGGCTTCGAGCCGTACGAAATATTGAAAAGCCGCTTCCGAAGCCCGTGGAAAACTTTGTCATGGAGGTGCTGGAGGATCCGACGCGTGCGCTCAGGCAGTTCGACAAGATCGCACATCTGGAAACGGCGAATCGCCAGTTGGAGGGCGGTCACGGGCGATCTGGGGCGGTGCTGTTGCGGTATTTGAACAATCTATTCAGTGGGTCCGAAGTCACCCCAGGCATGCCGAACATGGAATCGCAATCAGGGATCATCATCGAATTCCTGGACGACATGGGAGGGCAGAAATACGAGCGTCTGCGTGAACCAATGTTGGAATTCTGTCAGCGCGAAGTCGTTTCCATGTCGGAGCTATTGCACGTCTTGCGGGCGAACCCGAGATACGAGGTTGGCAGAGGTGATTTGCGGCTCTCTGAGTCCCTCCAGAGCGATGAAAGCTTTCGACTGGTTTTGGCGATTCACGAAAGAATGAGCGCACGGAAGTTCTGAGGGATCTTTCGCACTGCCCAGACCTGCGCTCGGAAACGATGGTTCAATCTAGAAAGCCAAGCGTACGTTTGTCTTTCCAGGACCGTCATTCAACGCGGCTTTGCCGCGAAAATCCGAGCCTCGGAGAGGTTGTGAAGATAATGGCTTGCTACTGTAGGTCCGCCTTTCCAAGGCGGACACCCGCAGCTTTGCTGCGTTTTTTGCGAGTCTCGGAGAGACTCGCCTACAGTAATTCGCCGCGGTTCAATTTATTCACAGCCTCGGAGAGGCTCGGCTACAGGCAAGCGTTCCATCCGAAATTTTCGCCGTGATTGACGAGGCGAAAGATCAAAACTGGCGCTGTCCAGCTAGTGCATCTTTAAAAATGACATAGTCGCCGATCGCTCCGCCGATCGTAGCGCGCGGTGACGCTACGATCGGCGGAGCGATCGGCGACAATCTTTTGCCGCCTACGAAAAATGTGAAAATGCTTTAGCGGTACGGCGCGAGCGGCGTGTTGATTTTCTAACCCGCCGCGTATGCAAGGAACAACAACCGTCCACTCGCTCACGCTTCGGGTTAGGATTCCGGCGCTGCGTGCGAAAACACGAATAAAACAACAGCCCGCGAGCCGTCCGATCTCGACCACCAAATCACACCGAAAAACCGGAGGGCTCGCGCCCTTCCGCTAACAAAAGCCACCCGTTTGGTCGCAAAAATACTATCCAATCATTCGGTCGGCGTCGCTTGCTTGAACGATCAAGCTGGAACGCAATCGACCGAATACTGCCACCCTTATCGAGGCCGAAGGCAGATGGGCATGATTGGGTCATGTGTTAGTGGGCGATCGGTGCTTGCGAGGTTTTCCCGCGCAGCGTGATCCGTCCGCGACGCACCGAGAAGTGGTCATCGCCGGAAAACACGAGGTGAATCGTCAGGCCACCTTCGCTGATCCACTTCGTAGGGATACTCGACGTTTCGCCGGGACCGACATCCCACGCTTGCGTGTAATAGGCGGTGGTCCAAGGTCCCCAAGGCTCCGCCGCATCGTAAATCGCAAAGCCTCCGCCAAACCGCGTGTCAGGCCCGGGAATGGTCTGGCACCAGAGAAAGCGATCCAAGGCTGCATCGTAGCTGATGCCGCTGCGGTAACAGCGACCGGGATGCTGAAAAACGGCGGCTCGTTTCGCGATCTCGCGGCTCCATGTCGGCTCACCGGAATCGCTCAAGCCCGCGAAGAACTCATATGCCGAACGCTCGCCGATCCGATCGGTCGGTACTCGGGCGAGCACCATGTCGTCGGCCGGTTCGTACGCGCCGTCGTTGTCGTGCGAATAGACGTAGACAAAGGCATCGCGCGCTCCGCGTAGTTTTTCCCGAAGTTCAAGAAGGTGGGACAACCGAAGCTTTCGGTGAACTTCCAGTCGGCCCAACTCCACGTGCGGCCATGATCGGACGACCATGCGAGTTGAGCGTTGTCCGCATTTCGGACCAGTGCGTACAGCACGCCGCCGACCATCAGCATTCCGCTGGCCTTCTTGCCTCGCGCTCCATCGCCCTTGGTTTCAAACGTGGGTGACGTCAGGTTCTCAGCAGTGAGTTCCTGCGGCGCACCACTGATGCGAGCCAGCCCCATGCTGAGCTTCGCGTCGAGAAAGGGCTCAAAGCCTTTGCCGTCTCCATAGGCGGTGTAGAGCTTGTCGTCATCGGCCCAAGTCATGGGCCAGTTATCGCTGCCCCGTGCGCGACGAATGATTGACGACACAGGAGCCCACTCGATATCAGCGATCGAGGAACTTTGGGGATAAGGTGGCGAGGCTGTTTCGGGGACATCCTCTTGTGTTGACGCTTCCGCTCTGGCATCTCTATCCAGGCAAGAGGCAACGATCGGCCCAAGAAAAGGTTGCAACACGTTGTAGTGGTCGTCCGAATCGCGTTTCCATGATTGGCCGGCGCGAGCAACGACCAGATCAAGGCTGGGAATCACGACAATCAGACTGTCGTACAGGCCCCAAGACCAATAGGCATCACGTGGCACGTCCTTCAACGTGCCGTCCGCGTTGTTCCACCAGAGCAGTCCGTAATGGTCCGACGCATTGCCATAATGCTGCGGATCCACTTCGGGCAAGCCGACCACGCTCGGTACCGTGGTGCTTGCCTGTCTGACAAAGCCTTCCGAAAGAATCCTAGAGCCGTTCCACGACCCACCGCGAAGGTACAGCAGTCCAACGCGCGGCCATTGCATCCACGTTGGCGCTGATGCCCGAGCCAAATTCTCGCCTGGCAATCCCGTCAATCTCTTTGGGGCGATAGCTGTTGGTTCGCCAAACGAGGTCATCGCGTGTGATACCGAGAGGAGTGAAGACGCGAGCAAACATCAGCTTGTCCACGTCCTGTCGGTATGCCAACGTCACGCACTCCGCAAGCCAATTCGGACCACCGTCACTGTAGGACCAATTTGTGCCGGGTTCGAACACCAATTTCTCGTAGCCTCCCGGTTTTTCGAAGCCGGCTGTTTGTGTCGCGAGTTGCAGGATCGTGATGCGGTCAATCCAGCCAGTTTCCGCATTACTCGCCGGCGGAATCCCAAAGGTTGGATGATGCTGTGTGGCCTTGTCCGTCAGCGCAATCTTGCCGTCGAGCACCGCGAGTCCGAGCGCGGTGGCACCGAAAGACTTGGTGGTCGATTTCAAGTCGTATCTTTTCTTGGGATCACCCCAAGACATCACCAGCTTGCCACCACGCGTGATGTATCCGGAACCGCCACCGGTTAGCGCGTACTGACGCGCTTCTTCAAGTTGTGCTGTGTCCAGTTGAACCTCGTTCGGTTTCGCACGGACCCAGCTGGTTGTCGGCCATGCGATGGATTCGTCCGCGAAGAGTGTGGAGCCAACGACAAGCCAACCCGCGAAAAGGGCGAGTGATGTGGTGGCCGTGTTACACATACGAGCGCTCGTGGTTGCCAGGACAAAATCGACGCCAGGGCAAACTATAGCCGCGTCCGTGATCCGTCGCGGCAGAAACGCTCCCAGCCAAAATGCGGGATCAGTACTGCACCTTTCTCGCGCGTCTTGGGCACGTGATCGGCGGAGCTCGTCGCCTTTCTGACAACGGAATTGGATGAATGAAAAACTCGAAAGAGTGGCTTTATGGACCCCCGTGTGGTTGATTCTGGTGTCGGAGGCCCTCACAATCGGCCCTGCCCGTGGCCGTTTCGGTCGCCGGGCCGGCTGGCGAAACACGTGGGTTTCGGCCGCACCACCTTGTCTCCATCACCTTGAGAGGACATCGATGACGTTTGCTTCTGCACCGCTTCCCTTCCGCGTCGGCTCAAAAATCGCTCCCTCGCACGTCGCAGGCGAGCGGCCAAATCCAGCCGCCGTCAGACGACGTTTCGGCCCGCGATTGACTACTTGGAGAAACGCAACCTGCTGACCACGTTCACGGTCATCAATCCGAACGACGGCGAGGCGGGATCGCTGCGCGATGCGATTGAGCAGGCCAACGCAAGTGTCGGGGCAGACACGATCCAATTCGCATTAGCCGTAGACGCGATTACGGTATCGGAACAGATCTTGATCACGGACGATTTGACGATCCGTGGGCCGGGCGCCGAGAAGCTGACGATCAACGGAGACGGAGACCGAGTGTTTGCGGTGGTGCCCGCCAAGTACGCTGAAGAAACCGATCTGTTCACGACGCCGACTCCGGAGCAACTGGAAGATGCGCCCGAGTCAGGATCGAAAAGCTGTCGATCGAGAAGGGGTTGGCAGGCAACGCCCTTGGTCTGGAGAATCCCGCGTTTGCTTTCGGAGGTGGGATTTACAACCTCGGCAGTGAGCTGCATCTGAACCGAGTCCACATGACTGGAAACCGGGCTGTCGGCGCCGTAACCGCTGGTGGTGCGGTCGCCAACGAGTTCGGAGGCACCCTGACGGTCTCACGTAGCCACTTTGAAGGCAACTTGTCCTTAGGCGACGTGATTGCGGTGGGCGGCGCCATCACTTCTGACTTGGGTCCTACGGACGATGGCACGGAAGAGGGAGGAACGACAACCGCACCGGTGGTCAACATTGACCGCAGTTCCTTTGTTGAGAACAGAGCTGAGACCCAGTTTGTCGGTTACCTGGGACCGGCAATGGGAAATGAGTTCACGGGTCTCGGCGGCGGTGGCGCCATACTGAATGTGACCGGCGCGATGACGATCACACGAAGCCATTTCCAAGAGAACGCTGCAAGCGGAGGTCCGGGCGATCTTGGCTTCGCAAGCGGCGGGGCAGGAATGGGTGGAGCCATCTTGACCGGTGACTTCTCGCCCTTCGGCGCCGCCGAGTCGAGTCTGGTTGTGAGCAGAAGTACGTTTGTCGGCAACACGGCGGAGGGCGGCGACAGTTTTGCGGATAGCGTTCCCGGCGGCATTGCCGCGGGCGGTGCCGTCTCGGTCGGTAACGGCAGTGATGCGGTACTCGAACGCAACCGCTTTGAAGCGAACGGGGTGGTCGGCGGCGTTGGTGGACCGGGTGCCAGCGGAGGCATCGCGACCGGAGGCGGCGTGGCCGGATCGGGCCTGGCAACGCTGAAACTGAAGCGGAACGAGTTCACCGAGAACAAGGCCGAAGGTGGTAGGGGTGGCAGCGGTGGTCATGACGCGGCTGGCCGAGGTGGCGGACTTGGCCTGGATTCGATCGACTTTGCAGGTTTCCTTCCCGGGACGGCGACGGCTTCGAGCGACTCCGATACCTTTCATGGCAACCTAGCCCTGGGTGGCATCGGTGGAGGCATCTACAACGAGGGCGATTTGACCGTCGAGAAGTCGAAGCTGTCTGAAAACCAGGCCATTGGAAAAGCAAATGTCGGGATCGATTTTGTTCCAGGTTACGCCTTCTTAGGCTCCGCGCTAGGTGGCGGTCTTTCGAACCTCGGTTCGGTCGAGATGTCTGGGGTGCAATTCGAGGCCAATCTGGCTGTCGGTGCCGACGGCACGCTGGGACTCAATCTCTTTCTCGATGGAACTACAAATTATCCCGGGCTGGCTACCGGCGGCGGTTTCCACAACATCGGCGAAGCAACGGTTAGCAAGAGCCGATTTGTTGAAAACGAAGCTCGTGGTGGAAATAATCAATTTCGGTTCGTTTGCCGGTTCCACCAATGGTGGCGGCATTTTGAACGACGGCACGCTTGAGTTGAGCCAGAGTTTGATTCATGGCAATCTTTCGATTGGTGGCAATGGCAACCTAGGTGACATCAACGCTGGTGGCGGCTACGGGGCCGGTCTCACCAGTGGTTCCGTCACGGCACTGGGTGGCTTGCGCAGTGCGTCGTTGCGTATCGATCGCACGTCGGTGGAAGGCAATGAAGCAAGAGGCGGCAATGAAAACGAAGGACTCGGCCTCGGATTTCTGCCAATCCATCAGCCAGCAGGCGGGATAGGTGGTGGGATCCTTGTCTATCAAGGAGATGCCGTCATCTCAAAAACCCAGATTAACGATAACCTTGCGGCCGGAGGTGAAGGTGGTCTCGGTGCTGGTGGCGGAGTTGCCTTTCTTGCCTTCGCCGTAAACGTTAAAGCGGAACTGTCGCAGAGTACGGTCGCTAACAACGTAGCGATTGGTGGGGTAGGCGGTGACGGGACCGGCGGCGGCATCTTGGTCGGAAGCTTGGGATCATTCTTCGCTGCCAACGAGCCTGGCGTCCCAAATGCCATTGTCACGATCGATCAGACCGCGGTCACCTGCAATCGTGCCCAAGGGGGCGAGGCCGGCGACGGGATCGGCGGCGGCATCTTCAATGACGAAGACGCGATGACGGAGCTGATCGATTCGATCGTTGGCGGCAATCGAGCCGTTGGTGGCGAGGGGGGTGACGGCATCGATGACCAAATCGCCAACTTTGGTGAATTGGATCTGATTCGCACCAAAGTCTTTGCCAAGTATCGCTGCGGCTGCGATGATGATCACGATCACGACGATGATCACGATCGCGATGATGACCATCATGACGACGACAAGGATCGCGGGCGTTCCCACCGCTAGCGGATGCGATCGCATACAAGCACGCAGCGCGAGCAAGTGTGTTTTCCGTGGAAATGGTGACACACTCGCTGGCGCGTTTTGTTGTTGCGCGGTTGACCCCGGAGTGTCGGGGAGTGTCTCGCCCAGGTCGGGCGCATGTTGTTTTTGTCGATCAGTTTCGGGGCCCACGGCTAGCGCCTGAGGTTCACAGTGAACCTCAGGCACGTAGCCGTGGGCCGCTGTGTTTTTGGTGTGATTTGAAGAATCCGCAAACGGGAGGGTGATGATGTCGCAACATCAAAACGGGCGCTTCGTGCTTGTATTGGCTGTGCCAACGGTGTGGCGCTGATCACTCGTCATCCACGAACGTTGCCATCCTTGTCGGTCTGGATGAGGGTTCGCGAATGGACGTCCATCGCGGTCAGCCAACCTCCGGCGCAACAATTGGTGTCAATGCAAACGAGATGTCCGGCATCCAAGACGTTGCCGCACTTTTGACTCGTGTGCCCGACAATCGCGACTTTGCCCGAGTAGTGCGGGGGTGGTAGCTGCTCACGGATCTTGTCCCAAAGCAAAGTTGTGATACTGGTTTCGCAAAGCGGTTGTTCCGGGGAGTAGCTCGCGTGCACGAAGAGATACTCGTCCGTCTCGTGGAACAGCTTGCAAGACCGCAAAAACCGATGATGCCCGATGGGTATCTGGGACAGTCGCCAGAGCGGATCGTACGAGTCCAGCACGACGCTGCCGCCGGCTGTTGTCCAGGCATAAAGGCTTAGCTCTCCTTCGAGTGCGGCCAGCATCATGCGATCATGATTGCCAAGTAGCGGTACCAACTGACAGCGTTCACGCAGCTCGATCAGCAGATTGATAACGCCGCGTGAATCTCTTCCTTTTCCCACATAATCGCCAAGGGTGACAACGATATCGTCGCTTTGAATTTCGGCTGCCTCGATCAGAGCGGAGAACGCTGCAGGGCAACCGTGAATGTCTCCAATCGCCAGGACGCGACTCATGAATCCTTTCCCAACTATGCGAGATCTCCAGCTAAGCCGGACGCCGGCGCCCGAGGAGCAGTTTCGCGAAGTAGACCGCCTGCAAGATCGCACCCAGCGCTGCAACGACGTAGGTCATCGCGGCCCAGAATAGCGCCTTGCGGGCACTCTTGTATTGATCGCCGGCGGCGATGCCAACCTCCTCAAGCCAGTTCAGCGCCCGGCGACTTGCGTTGAACTCGACCGGCAGTGTCACCAGGCTGAATAATGCAGGCGTACCCAGTCCCAGCAAGCACAGCAGAGCGGTTCCCTGGTATCCGGCCCACTGTGAAAGGCCGGCGCCACCGAACGCCAGTACGGGAATCGCAACGTTGCTCAACCTGAGCAGTGGCACCATTTTCGACCGCACCGAAAGCAACGGGTAACCGGTCGCATCCTGGACCGCATGACCACACTCATGCGTGGCCACGGCGACCGCTGCGACATTCCGCTCGCTGTAAACCACTTCACTGAGGTTGACCGTTTTGCTCCGCGGATCGTAATGATCAGTCAATTGACCGGGCGTCGAGATCACTCGGACGTCGGAAATTCCATTTTGCCAAAGCATTTGCTCGGCCGCCTCACGACCGGACATGGGCATCGGGTCGCGTGAGAACTCGACAAAGTGCTTCCGCATCTGGCTCGACACCATCTGGCTGATGACCGGAATGCCGATGAGGAGCAGCAGAAAGATGGGATCTCCCACGGGCCTGTTCTCGTTGCGTGTGGAAACAGTCGAAGCGTGATGATTCTACGCAAAAAGACCTCGATGAGAACACCGAGGGTGGTTTGTGACGAGGAACCGCCGGCAGCGAATTTTTGGGATGGCACGTTTACCTGTAGCCGAGTCTCTCCGAGGCTGGGGTTTTCGCGGCAAAGCCGCGCTAAATGACGGTCTTGGAGAGACCGACCTACAGCAAAGTGGGGCTGTCCAGCGAACGCGCCGGCGGCGGCCGGTTCAGTCGGGTTGCTGTGTCTTGGGTGACTGCTTCTCCAGGGCGGAGACTCGCGATTCGAGCTGCTCGACCTTCACGGAGAGCCGAAGGATGAGTTGACGGAGGTCATGCTCATTCATCGCCGGAAGGGCGTCTTCGAGCGACTGATCTCCCGCCAGCGACCTCAGCGCGGGCGACCATGCGTTGAGCTGTTCAATGACCGCCTCGATCTCTCCCTGCACTTCACCGCGAGCGGGATGTTTCGCTCCCATGGTCGCTTCGATTCGTCGCAGCTGCCGCAGGCGCTCCGCCAACTCCTGGCCGCGCTCGGTCAAGAGTGCCGCGGCGGGAACGTCGTACACCGGACTCTCGAGGTTGCCGGCACTCGGTGCGAGCGAATCGAACTGTGCCAAGGCCAACGACGTGGTGGTCAGCAACGCCAGACCGGTCATCCAACGATTCATGATCAATTCCCAAGAGTGCTCGACATGGTTGATGCTGTAATCAGGGCAACCGGATTATTCCGACGGGGGCCTTGCTTGGCTTCTCGCTGCGAACACGATCCGTCGCTGGTTCTGGCCGGCTGCGATTCAGTCGCGACCTAAGTTTCGCCTGGACGCATGGTCCACCGGAGTCGCTCAAAGCGACCTTATCTGCGAACGAGGGGCAAGGGCCGCATCCATGAGCACTGATTCTACCACGCCATACGGAACGCCAGCGTCCAGCGCCGTCGGCAGCACTGCCGGCAATTCGACGCCGAGTCAGACTGCGTCGGGTAAACCGGGTTCGAGTGACAGGAATTCGGATCAGGGGGCTCGGCGAAGCGTCAGCGTAGCGCTCGGTGCGGGTGGGGCCCGCGGGATCTCGCATCTCGGAGTCATTCAAGCGATCCAGGAGATGGGGTTCAAGCTCGATCACCTTTGCGGGATCAGCATCGGTGCAGTAGCAGGCGCCCTGTGCGCAGTCGACGCAGATATCAAGCGAGTGCAAGCCAAGGCGTTGGAGTTCATCGATTCACCGGAATTTCAGCGGCGCCGGGCCCAGATGTTTGCCACGACACCGGCCCAAGGTTACGACAGCAGTACGTCGGGTTGGCTTCGGCGAGTCAAGCGTCTGATTTGGGCTCAGCAGAAAATCACGCGGGCGATCCGAGGCACATCGATTCTGCCCGAGAACGTGCTGAAGCATGTCGTGGAAACACTGCTGCCCGATATCGGGATCGAAGACACGGAGCTGCCATTGAGCATCGTTGCTGTTGATCTGCTGAGTGGTCAGCGTGTGGAGCTCCGTCAGGGAAGTTTACGCGATGCGGTTCGCGCCTCGTCCTCAATTCCCGGCGTGTTTCCTCCCGTCGCCTGGGACGGCATGCTGCTGTGCGACATCGGAGTGTTCGAAGCCGTACCAGCGATCACCGCACGCCAGCACGCCAAGGACCTGGCAATCGCTGTCGACATCTCCAACGGGATTGTCCCGATCGAAGGCTGCAAGAATATCCTGGAAGTCTTTAACAGGGTACAAAGCCTGGCCGAGTACGAACTCCGGCATCATAGCCTTGGGCATGCGGACGTGGTCATCAATCCATCAGTCGGCGGCCGGGCATGGTTCGACTTTGAAGCGAGAGAGAAGCTGATTTCAATGGGTTACGAAGCCACGATGGAAAAGCTTGCTTCGCTCGTCGGCATCGGGTCCAGACCGCAAGTCCAGCCGTAATTGCTGATGCAAAGATTTCCTGTACGAGCCAAGCTTGGCGGAATGAACAGGATCAAGAGCGTCACACCGGTTCTGTTCGAGGACGTCTTGTTGGCTAGCGCGGCTTCTTTTGAGCCCTTTTCGCGAGCTTTTCCATCTTCTTGACAGCGTCCTTCGCGACGACCCAGCCACGGCAATTCGGCGCGCCACATTGGCAGCGGGGAATCCAATCGAGAGCCTCCCACTGGTAATCAAACGTCAATTCCGTTCCGGACTCGATGTTACAGAGGGCAAGCAGCCCCAGTGTGTACTTGGTGACAGGCACCAGCTCGCAATTGGGATTGCAGGAATGATTGAGGTAGGCGGCGGGAATGGTGGGCTCGAGAACCCACTCGTCGTCGACCTCCATGACATAGTCGGAGCCTTCATACTTGCGACGCGGATGGTATTGGCCCGTGACCTCAATCACGAGTTCGCCAGGAAGGAACTGACGGGCGGCAAAAACGCCCTTACCACACTTGGTAGTGCGTACTTCGACGTCGTCGTCGGAGTACTCCCGGTATCGGTATTGCTTGTCGACCTTGGATTGCAGCTTCTTGCGGCGTCGCTTGTCCAACTCGTTCATAATGAATTTCGATTCCCTGCGCTGAAAATTCGCTTCGAGAAGCTAGCGATTTTCAAGTGAATCGTCAACGGGTAACGAGCTGCTTCAACGATGTACTTCGAAAGCGAGTTCGGTAGTGTGACCATTGACGAGTGGGTAGGATAGTTCGACGATTGCCTCCAGACTCAACGACCATGTCGACGTCGACCTTCCGTCAACTTGTAAAGAAGCCAAGATGAAGTTGAACCCAGTGAACGCCCACTCGCGCACATGCATTCGTCGGTCTTGGCTTGCGATGACAGTGCTGATAGCCACGATCCAAGTCGTTCCAGGTCGTGTGATCGTGGGTGCGGAGCCGATCGACGAAGCGGTCAAGGCAATTCAATCGATTGGCGCGACGGGCGAGGGCTTCGATCAGGCGATCCCTGCCGCTGTACAACTGCAGCAACTGCCTTCGTCGGCGATTCCCCGCGTACTTGATGGTGCGGCTGGGGCCAATCTGATCACGGAGAACTGGATTCGAGGTGTTGTGTTTGGGATCGCCAAGAACTCGGGGCCGCCGCCGGTGCAGACGCTGCAGAGTTATGTGAAGGACCTTTCCAAGAATCCGATCGGTCGTGGTCTGGCGATGGAGTTGGTTCGACAGCAGGATCCGTCGCTCGCGAAGACAATGATCGACGCTTCCCTGAATGATCCGAGCCTCGCGATTCGCGAGATGGCGGTAGAGCAGGCCATCGAGGCTGCCGCAGCGGTTGAAAAAAGCGAGCCGGCGGAGGCAATCGATCGCTATCGCGTCGCGCTCGACGCAGCCCGCCATCCCAAGCAACTCTCGCGGATCGTCGAGGCACTTGGAAAGCTCGGGGACCCAGTGACCACAGTCGGTGCGTTTGCCCTGATCACCGACTGGAATGGATCTGCGCCATATGACAATGTTGGCGGCGTCGGCTTCGATACAGTGTACGCACCGGAAGAGAGTTTCACGACTTCGGCAAACATTGATTTGCAAGCCACGTACGACGGCAAGTCTGGCGAGGTTGGCTGGAAGAGCGTTGCAGGATCCGCGGACGAAGGAGTCGTTGATCTTGCCGCCGCCTTCAACAAAGAAAAAGGCGCAGTCGCTTACCTGTACTCTGAGTTTGAATCGCCGAAAGACCAGTCCGCACAGGTACGTCTCGGCTGCATCAACGCCAACAAGGTTTGGATCAATGGCAAGGAAGTGATGGCCAACGAGGTCTACCACTCGGGCAGCATGCTCGATCAATACGTCGCTCCCTGCGAGCTTCTTGAAGGGACCAACCGTATCTTGCTGAAGATCTGCCAGAACGAACAAGAAGAGTCGTGGGCTCAGGAATGGGAATTCCAGTTTCGACTCACCGATCCCACGGGCAAGGGACTGACAAGCGGCCAGTAGCCAAGCGGCCAGTAGCCATGCGGCCAGTAGCGATGGGACGAATCGTCACCTTTGCATTCCATTCACACCTGAATTCAATCGAACTCCAGATCGCAAGCTTCCCCATGATTCAGCTTTCTCTCTTTCGTTCCTCGCGACCGGACGCCAACTGCGATGCGGCTTCTCGCGCCGGCAAGACAGTGAACCGAGGATCGTCTTTGCGTTCAGCTCGCCTGTTAGCGGCAGCCCTATCCGTGCTAGCCCTTGCGATCGTTTTCTGGGCATCGCCGACAGAGGCAGCCGAGCCGAGTGGTTGGCTTGGTTTTCGTGGGGATGGAACCAGTGCTGCGGCAAGCGGGCCGGCACACCTTCAGATCGGCGAAGGCGGCAACCTCGCTTGGAAGCGTTCGATGCCGGGCAAGAGCGTGTCCGGTCCCATTGTCGTGGGCGACCGCGTGATTTCGACCAGTTCCGCTGGGCAGGAAGGGGAACAACTATTCATCACGGCCGTGCGTCTGAGTGACGGGGAGTTGCTGTGGGAGCAATCCTTCCGGGCGACGGGGCGACCTTTCTGTCATCCGACGAGTGCCAATGCCGCGCCGTCGCCGGTCAGTGACGGTGAGCGGATCTTCGCCTTCTTCAGCAGCAACGACTTGATCTGTCTGTCGGTCGATGGCGACCTACTGTGGTACCGCGGCCTTGGCTATGACTACCCCAAGGCTGGTAATGACATCGGCATGGCGTCGTCGCCGGTGGTCGCCGAAGGAGCCGTGATCGTCCAGATCGAAGGGCAAGGGGACTCCTTTGCGATTGGTGTCGATGCGGCGACAGGAAAGAACCTGTGGCGAATGAACCGTCCGCGGAGCGCAAACTGGAGTTCCCCCGTCGCCGTGATGCGCCCGGATGGATCAACCGAGGTGGTGATGCAATGTGGACGAAGCATTGTGGCAGTCGATCCACGCAGCGGACGAGAAAAGTGGGTGATCGACGAAGGCCGTGATACGATTTCCAGCGCCACGCCAGCCGGCGATCTTCTGTTGCTACCCGGCGATGACATGATGGCTCTGGATGTCGGTCAAAGTGCAACGGCTCCCGACGTGGCTTGGAGGAAGGATCGTGTTGCTCCGAGTAACGCCAGCGCGGTGGTCAGTGGCGATCGCTTCTATTCGCTCAAAAATTCGGTGTTGATCGCCGCCAGCCTGGAGGACGGAGACGTTTTTTGGCAACAGCGGCTTTCAGGCCTCGGCGGCACCTGGGCGACGCCAGTGTTTGCAAACGGTCGGATCTATGTGTTCGATCAATCGGGCGTGGGACAGGTGATTGAAGATCAAGGTGATTCGGCTGAGAAAATCAGCGAGGTCGAGATTGGTGAGGGAGTGCTGGCTTCGCCCGCGATTGCTCAAGGGCGCCTGATCGTCCGCAGCGTGAATGGGCTGTACTGCTTCGAGTAAGCAGACAAGTCTGACTGCGAGAGGCGAGTTGCGAGGGGCGAGGGGCGAGGGGCGAGAGGCGAGCTGCGAGTTGCGAGTTGCGAGGGGCGAGTTGCGAGTTGCGAGTTGCGAGTTGCGAGTTGCGAGCGAATAGAACTCACTCGCTTGCGTTTTTTGATTTAGCCGGACAGCGCCAGTTTCGATCTTTCGCCTCGTGAATGCAGACGAATTCTCGAATGGAACGTCTACCTGTTGCCGAGCCTCACCGAGGCTGCGAACCAATTGGACCGCGGTGCCTTACTGTAGGCCAGTCTCTCCGAGACTGTGAACAAATTGAACCGCGGCGCATTACTGTAGGCGAGTCTCTCCGAGACTGTGAATTTATCGATATCTGGCTACCACGAAGTGGGGGCTGGCGCTAAAACTTTGGGATGAACACTCCAAAATCTGCAAGCAGCAAGAACGTACGCGTCAATCGCCCCGAGCGGACTCAAGTCGAGATGCGTTTTTTGGCACTCGATCAGATGCTCGACAAAGATCATCGGGCCCCGCAAAAAACGCAGCAAAGCTGCGGGCGTCCGCCTTGGAAAGGCGGACCTACAGTAGAAAGCCCAATATCTTCACAGCCTCTCCGAGACTCGCAAAAAACGCAGCAAAGCTGCGGGCGTCCGCCTTGGAAAGGCGGACCTACAGTAGAAAGCCCAATATCTTCACAGCCTCTCCGAGACTCGCACGAAACGCAGCAAAGCTGCGGGTGTCCGCCTTGGAAAGGCGGACCTACAGTAGTAACCCCAATATCTTCACGACCACTCCGAGGCTCGGATTTTCGCGGCAAAGCCGCGAGGAATGTCGATCTCGGAGAGACCGACCTACAATAAAGTGGCGCTTTCCAGTTAGGGGCCACGGCCCGGCCGTTTGTTTCTTCGATTCACAGATGGCCGGACCTTCGGCACGAAATCAATCAAGCAGCGCAACATCAAAACTTGCGCGTCGTGCTTGTCTGTTGCGACGTTTTCGGGGGATCGAGAACCGCTGGGGCGTCACCCGGCTATTGTTCCTGAATGCGGATGTTGCGGAAGCGGATGTCGTTGGGTTGGCCATGATCTTGCAGCCCGATATAGCCCTCCAGTGGTCGATCCTTCAGTGGCCCTTCATCTAATTTGGTGTCAATGATCTGGCGTCCATTGAGTTCCACTTGCAACTGTGATCCCACACACTCGATTACCATGCGGTTCCACTGATGCGGTGGACGCGACATGTTCGCGAGCGGGCCGGTCGCACTGATCACGCCGCCGTGATCGTGAGCGGACACTGCATCCTCCAGTCCATAGGTGTCCAGAATCTGCACTTCGATGCCTTGCTGAACGGGGTCCGCTGTGTCGCCGACGCGGAAGAAGACGCCGCTGTTCCCGTCCGGCGGATAAGAGTATTCCAGGTCAAGCAAGAAGTCTTTGTACTTGCGATCGGTCCACAGATAGGCGTCGTAGCGTTGCCATCCCTTTTCTCCCTCACGCGGCTTGATCATCACGGAGCCGTCTGCCTGGATCAGCCAATTGCCGGTGGTCTTCCATCCGTCCAGATTCTTGCCATTGAACAGGGGTCGAAACTCGGAAAGGTCGCGAAGCTTCAAATTGCGCCAGCTCACCTCGTACGGACCTTCGCCGGCTCCGATGCCGTGAACCTGAAGACCGATGAACCCCTTGGGATGTGACTGAAACTTCTCGTCATGAGTCAAATCCGAAACCAGGTTCCCATTGAGCCAAACCTGGATGCGAGGTCCCACTGCCATCACGTGGTAAGAGTTCCATGCGTTTTCGATAAAGTGCTGATGAGGCGTCCGAGCGCTGTCGGGCGTCATCCATCCACCGGCCGCTTCGCCATAGATGTAGCCGGCGGTTCCGTTGGTCGCAATTTCGACTTGCGGTCCGTTAACGCGACCGCTCGGCGTGTCCCCTTCACTTTGTGACCGGATCTGAACGCCTGAGTTCAATGCGCTGTCCACCTTGACATCGAACTTCAGCTCAAAGTCGCCATAGAGTTGATCGGTGCACAAGAACGAATTGGGGCTTCCTTCGGAGGTCTTGCCGACAATCGAGTCCCCTTCGACTCGATACGTGGCGGTACCGTTCCGCTGTGTCCAGCCATCTAGGTTCTTGCCGTTGAAGAGGTCCACCCATCCGAGGTTGGCACCGAAGGCCGGCATCCATAACGAGAGAAACAAAGTACAAGCAAAGGTGAGTCGTAACATCGCAAATGATCCAAGCGGGGAGATCAGCAGGAGATTTTGGAACCGAGGCATTTGATTGTATCCCAAGACGCAGGACGAGATGTCGAGCAGCCCAAGAAAGAGTACGATGGGCTTCCCCGTGATGAATACAAGCACGACGCGCCAGCGAGTGGCGAGTGGCGAGTGGCGAGTGGCGAGTGGCGAGTGGCGAGTGGCGAGTGGCGAGTGGCGAGTGGCGAGTGGCGAGTGGCGGTGGCGAGTCGACGAGATGGGACTCGCTTGCTTGCGCGTCGTGCTTGTATGATTTGGAAGCCTGCTTGCCATCGTAATGAACAGTTTTTGACACCCTTGCAGCGAATGATTTGCCGTGGTTGATACTGAATCCCTGCTTGGTGTTGCGACCCGCGCGGCAAGAACCGGTGGCGACGTCCTGATGCGCTATCTGCGCGACGGGGTTCAAATCCGCGACAAAACTTCGTCGGGGGGAAAGTCCTATGACCTCGTCAGTGACGCTGATCTGGAAAGCGAACGCGTGATCGCAGATCTCCTTCGACGAGAGTACCCGCAACATGAACTGCTCGGGGAGGAGGACTTGCAGGGGAACATTGACGCCGAGCACCTGTGGATCATCGACCCGCTCGACGGCACCAACAACTTTGCTCACCAGATTCCCCACTTCGCGGTTTCCATTGCCTACTATCATCGCGGCCAGGCGATGGTGGGCGCGATCCTGAACCCAGCTCGGGAGGAGATGTTTACGGCGGTCCGCGGTGGCGGCGCCTATCGCAATGGGCAACGCATGCGAGTCTGTGATTCGACCTCGCTCTCCAAGACGCTGATAGGATGTGGCTTTTACTATGATCGGGGAACGATGATGCGTTGCACACTCGCCGCGATCGAGGAGTTCTTTGGAAACGACATTCACGGGATTCGTCGCTTCGGTACCGCCGCACTGGACTTGTGTCAGGTAGGCTGCGGCCACTTTGGTGGTTACTTCGAATACGTGCTATCACCCTGGGACTTCGCCGCCGGCATCCTGTTTGTAGAAGAAGCGGGAGGGAAAGTCACCGATGCACGCGGCAACCCGCTTCCGCTCGAGAAGTCGAGCATAGCGGCGTCCAATGGCAAGCTGCATGAGACGGTGGTCGAGATCACGCGTCGACATCACCCCAAGGAATGAAGTACGTTAGCCTTTCCCGTACGTTTCAGCCTAACGGGATTGTCGTTACTTTCCGCCGTACCAAACGCCTCGCAACCAATTGTGTCGGTGAAGGTGTTGAATCAATTCGGGCGGCAGGTCTCTCAACTGGCTCACTCGCGTGTTCATCTCGACTTGAGCAATGTTGCGCATGCCGACGATCACCGAGCTGACTTCGGATCGGGCCAACGCAAACTTCAATGCGACGTCTGCCATGGAGTATTGGTCGGCGAGCCCGAACTGTTCGACGTCTTTCCGAATCTCCTCGACGCGACGTACCGTCCGCTCCATCCGATCGCCGGCGAAGTATTGACTACGGAAGTCATCGGAAGGGAATTGGTGATCGCCGGAATACTTACCGGTCAGCGATCCTTCGTCGAGGGAGACGCGAACAATCACACCGGTGCCGGTTTCGGCGGCGACGGGCAACAGCTGAGCGGCCGGTTCTTGGTGGAACAGGTTGAAGATCACTTGCACGGTGTCGACCAGTCCGTCACGCATCAGTTGGATCACGCACGTTTGATCCTGCTCCGGAGTGCTCACGCCGATCAGTCCGATCTTGCCTTCATCACGTAGCTGACGCAGCACCAACAGCGGTTGCGGGTCATCGTTCCAGGCAGCCGTCCAGGTATGCAGTTGCAACAGATCGATTCTCTCGGTGCCAAGATTCTTCAGCCGCTGATGGACGTTGTCGCGGAGATAGGCCGCCGAGTACCGATCCTGCCAGCGACAGTAGGGACTGGGAGGCCATGGCCCTGCATCGGGCGGCGTCTTGGTCGCCACCACGACCGAGTCAGGGCGATCGCGCAAGACCTGGGCAATGATCCGCTCGCTGCGACCATCCCCGTAGCCGGCGGCGGTATCGATGAAGTTGACGCCACGGTCAATGGCCCCATGGAGTGCCTTGATCGACTCGGCATCATCCTGGTCGCCCCAGCCGCCGCCGATCGCCCAGGCACCAAAGCCGAGCTCGGAGACTTGCGGACCATGAAGGGAAAGGGATCGCGTTTGCATCAGCCAACCGTTTGCTAGCGTTAAGGTTCCAGGTAAATGGGCGCCTTTTGGGGAGGTCTGTCAAGCTGTGAGGATTAGCAAATGGGTTCGTGGGGGTCTATCCAAAGTTCCTTTGATTCCGATTGTCCTCCCGCGATGGACTCAACTTGGGCCATTTGCCTGTCCGAAAATCTGTGACAGGGACAGTTCCAGTCCCCGTAAACGGAAGGTCTCGCGCTGTCGAGGCCGGCTCTGCCCTCACCTGTTGGAATGGTATCGGTGCCGAAAACTCATCCGATTCCGCAACTGTCGATCGTGGTTCCACTTGGCCGCGACCTTGCTGGCTTTGAATCCACACTGATCAGTGTGTTGGAAAACCAGCCGGACGGGAGCGAAGTGCTTGTTCCCCACGACGGTAGCTATGATGACCCGTTCGACCTCTGCGAAGAGGTCCGCTTTGTGGTTGCCAGCTCATCCAATACGTTGGACCTGGTGGGAGCCGCGGCGACGCAGGCCCGTGGGCGTTTTGTCCACGTGCTCGCCGAGGGAATCCGGGCAACCTGCGGTTGGACGGACGATGTGCTGGAGTGCTTTGATCACTTTGATACTGGTGTGGTGGCCCCGGTGATCCGGTCGGCTGCCAACCATCGCATCATGGCGGCCGGCTGGAGTGATGGCTCATCGCGACTGTGCCTCAGCGCCGGCCAAGGAAGTGAGTCGGCGGATCCGGCTGCACGCATCGGGGCCTACCTGCAGGCTTCTTTCTGGCGACGCGACGTGCTCCGCAGCATGCAGCGAGCCTTCGCGGGTCAGGACACGCTCGAAGCCTCGGTCGCTTACCACCATTTGGCGCGGCAAGCGGGCTGGCGAACGGAGCTAGCCCCCGAGTCGACGGTGCTTTGTGACGCGGGACAGCTTCCTTGGGAGAGCAGCTCGCTGAGTCGAGGGCTTCGCCTGCGAGCGATCCGAAACCACTTCGTCGGTGGCGGCTGGTCTCAGTCGATGATCGCCGGCGGCGTTGCGATGCTCACATCGCTGCTCAGTCCGGGATTGCTCATGGAGGCGGTCGGACAAGGCCTGGCACCGTCGGCTGCCAACAAGGTTGCTGGCCTGATGCATCCCGAAGAAGTGGCCGCATGCGATGACCGTGGCATGATCGTCACGATGCCACAGCGAAGCACCACACCGCCGGTCCGCCGAGCCGCCTAGTATCGTAGGGACGCCTCTCCGAGGCGTTCAAATACACGTTCGTCGCTGGCTTCAGATTCAATGAACTGCGCGACTTGGTGGCTCGATTGGCCATCAGCTTGGCGAAGCTTCAGTATTGCGTCTATCACATGATGCAATTGATGGAAGGCGATTGGCGGAGCTTGCCACGAATCGCACGAATGGGCACGAATGATGCGATGACTTGCATCGTTCCCTTCGTAGCAATTTGTGACATTCGTGGCCAGTTCACTTCCGAAAGTTCGCCGGGATGCTTGGCTGGATTACCTTTGCCAATTGAACGAGCCACCGATGATCTTCTGGAGTGCTTTCACGTGCCCTCGCCGGTAGCCTTCGGACTACTGCGACGAACCATTCGGTGCACCCGAGCCCTCAAGTTGATCTTGGGCAACGGTTGCCCCTTCGTTCGGGCCGGGTGACCGACAACGATACGCAGCTTCTTCTTTGCAGTTCTCGTCCCAAAATTTCTGCTGGCGGTTGCGACACAGCGATCGCTGCTGCGAACACGAGCCAGGGACAGGCTCGGCGGCGGTAGTGCGATCCTAGATCGTGAGCCTGGGACAGGCTCGGCGACGGTTTTGCCTGTCGCGGCATCTCGGCCGCCCTTCTCTTCTCCGCAGGTCAGGCGATCTGCTCTCCCGGAAAAGCTGGTGAGAATTCGGGATACTCCGCCATCGGTATGGGCTCTAGGGGAATGATCGCAACTTTGTGGCGGGGAGGGTGCTGGTGCCTTATGATTGGGGGCCACTAATGGCAGGGGCTTGATCCACCTGGTTGGCGGCGCGGGCGATCGGACTCGTGATGCAGGGGCGATTTTCAATCGACTTATCTTGATTCAACAGAGGCCCATGATGCGACAGAACACTCGCCTGAGAGATCGATGCACTTCTCGAGTCATGCGTCGAGCCAGGAGTCGTCGGAGCATGTTCTCGGGTTCACTGAGAATGGAGTGCCTTGAGGATCGGAGAGTCCTCGCCAGCCTGGTCGAGCTGTCGGCTGGCTTGGCGAGTGCCGAAGGCGAATCGGTGGATTTGGCTTGGCAGGTTCCGAACAACGCGGGCGAGTCGGCGACCAAGTTCACTTGGGCGGCACGCCACGCCGACTTCAACAACGAGATGGGTTTGTTCCCTGTCGATGACGCGGCTGGGACGATCGATGGACTCACTCCCGACGACGCCGGTTATCCGGCCGCGGCCCTGGCCAGTTCGCAGGTTGTCTTTGCCAGTGGCGAAACAGCGGGAGCGGTGACGGAGTTGGCGTTGGAAGCGGGCAGCTACTTCGGTGTCTACCTGATTCAAAATGCGACGACCGCGAGTTGGCTGCAGGCAAACCAATCGGGTGCCTCGCCACCGAACGTCTTCTTTTCGTTTGCGACCGCCAACCGTGGTGACTTTGAGCAACTGCGACCGTTGGCCAATCACCGGTATGGCTGGGAGGACTTGGCGTTCGGCGGAGACCAGGACTACAACGATATGATCTTCGAGATCACGTTTCCGCAGGTAGAGATCGAATCGGGCAATCGCGCGATCACGACCGACAGCGGCGTGCAACAGAATCCATCGGTAGCAGTCGATCCGAACGATCCCGATCACGTGGTGATCGCCTACATGGACTACTCGCTGGTCGACACGGGCTATGCGGGGATTGGTGTGTCGGTGTCGACCGACGGCGGCAAGAGCTTCACGAAGACATCGATCCCGGTTCCGGAAGCGTTTGCGCAAGGTGCCGCCAATCCGATCGCGAAATTCGATGATGCGGGTCGTGTTTACGTCAGCTACATGGCAGCGACGTTCCTGGCCGAGCAACCGCATCTGACCAACGGCAATTTCTTTGATCCGGAGTTGGGGCGCAGTCCGCGTGAGTTTGGCACGCGAGCGAACAACGGTGTGTTTGTGCGCGCAGTGACGACGGCGGATTGACGTGGAACGATTCCACCGCGGTCGTTTCGCATTTGTACGACGGCGAGAACGATGTCTTCTTCGAAGTGATTCCCGACCTGGCGATCGACAACTTTGAAAAGCTGCCCGACGGCACACCGAATCCAAACTACGGAAACCTGTACGTCACCTGGACGAGAGCGTACGCGCCGGGTCAGTTCCCTGGTGAGCCGGATGCATCGGGTGGGACGGATCTCTTTATCGCCTTATCCAAAGATTCGGGAGAAAGTTGGATTACGAGGACCCGGGAGCAAGATGGCGCAACTGCAACGGTCTTTGACTATGCCATCGACAATACGGGGCGCAACATACCGCCGGGAGTGGGGTATCAAGATCAAGCGAGGGTTTCCGTCGGCAGACAGGGCGAGGTCTATGTCAGCGCGTTCGATGGAGCCGCTTTCCCCGTTCACGTATCGTTTGATGCAGGCGTGACCTTCGCGGGGCCAGACACCGTAACTCAAGAGCGTTTCGTGTGGACGATAGGGGAGTTTGCTGGCGTTTCGTCGGATGGATTGCCCGGTAATCATTTTCGCACGCATGCCCAAAGAGGGATTGCCGCGGATCCGATTCGCGAGGGATTCGTGTACGCGGTGGAGCCCATTAGTTCGTCAGCCTCGGATGGCAACGTCGTCGATCCCGCCGACGTGATTCTGCGGCGATCTACGGATTTTGGACGGACCTGGCAGTCGATTCTGAAGGTTGGACCATACCCGAATCAAAGTACCGGGTCGGGAACCACCGGCGTCCCGCTCAACGACGACAATTTTTCGGTGCGCGCGACCGTTCCAGGACCGGAGCAAGTGACCTCCGGCCAGGCAATTCCTCGCATTGCGGTTGGTGACGACGGAATGATCGGTGTCGTTTGGTACGACACACGGAGTGACCCGGCCAACGAGTTGTTGGACGTGTTCGCCAGCATCAGTACGGACGGCGGAGAAACCTTCAGCCCGAATTTCCGATTGACGGATGTCTCGTTCGATGCGGATCAAGGCGTCTTTGTCAATGCGGCCGGGGGCGAGGAGTACTACCTTGGCGATTTCATTGGACTGTCGATTGCGAGTGGGAAGGGGGTCGCGGCTTGGACCGATACGCGTACAGGTAACCAAGACATATTCTTCTCCACTTTCGATTTGAATCCTCCCCCGGCACCACCCAACGATCGCTTCGAGCCGAACGACACGCCTGAGGTCGATAATACTTCGACGATGCTAGGTCGAGTCGTTCAGCGAACGCTGCCGAAGTTGTCAGCGGCTCCCGGTGACAACGACTATTTCCTGTTCGAGACCGCCGCGACAGGTGAGTTGGTCGCGACAGCACGATTCACAGGAGACCTGCCAAGCGAAACTGATTCGCTCGTTCTCGAGTTGTATGACAGCAGTGGAGTGAACCTGCTGGCGACTGCGGGTGATCTGTACGATACCGAAGGCAACCTGGTCGGTAAGCAGATTCGATTCCTCAGCGAAAGTGGCGATACTTTCCAAGTAAGAGTCGCTGGGATAGGTAGTGAAGCGATCGGCTACATGCTGCAACTTCAATCACTCACGGCCGACCTGGGAGTTCGAGCCTTTACAAGCCAGATGGCATCGGTTTCCGCAGGCGGTGGAGCGCTTTACCGAGTCGTCACGCCAGCTTCCGGATCGATCGACGTTCAACTTACAGGCGGCGACAACGTCACAGGCGACTTGACCGTCCAAGTGCTGGATGCCGAGACGCTCCAGGTGCTCGGCGTGGGACAAGCACCGCCTTCGGTACCCATATCAGCCATTTCGTCCGAACCGAATGACTCACTTGGACAGGCGAACGAGACTGGACTGACCGGATTAGGAAGTGTGAGCGTTCCAAGCACCATCGGTGATGGTGCTTTCGGAGCGACGAGCGGCGACCTCGATTATTTTCGCTTCGACGCGGGTGCGAATACGTTGATCACCGTGGACCTGAATGTAACGTCACTGGAGAGTTCGCTTGACAGTCTGATCGCCTTGTACGACAGCAGCGGGCAGGCGTTACAGGTCGTGGATAACGTGGGTCCCGGTTCCGATGAGTCCTTGACTTTCACGACCGTCCAGGCCGACACCTATTCGGTCGCCATCATGGGTTGGGAGAGCTTTCCACCAGACGACCCTGGAACGCCGGGAACGGGTGCTGGTGCCGGAGGGACGGGGGAATTCGTTGTTACGATTGCCACCGAGGCATCGGGTCCCGGCGCGGTGAAACGGCTGAACCTTCCCGCGCTTAGTGATGATGCGTTTCTTGTACTTGTCACGGGAGGAGCAGATTCTTCCGGTGATTTCCAATTGGATATAACCAACCTCGATCAGTTCGAAACACCCAATGCCGAAACGCTGTTGTTCCCAGCTGGCGCGGGCCCGTCGTCTCTGGATCTCGGTGATGTCAATCTTGACGGTAACGTTGATGTGGTCGTTGCCAACGCCCTGGCCGACACGGTAAGTGTTTTGCTCGGTACCGGCCAAGGTACGCTGCTATCGCCCCGGCAATTCAAGATTGGGGCGTTTGTCATGCCGAATCCAATTCTGCCTCCAACCTTCTTAGGACGTGATGTCGAGATCAGCGAATTCAATGGTGATGGATTGCCCGACATCATCGTGACTAATTTTGATTCATCCGACGTTTCCGTCCTGCTTGGACGTGGTGATGGGACTTTCGAACCTCAAAGGCGATTCGACGCAACCACATATCCAAATGCGCTGGATGTCGGCGATCTCGACAACGATGGAAATACCGATGTGGTAGTGGTGGAGACCACGGATGATCTGCCACTGATTGACATCGTAACGCTGATGGGCCGAGGCGACGGAACGTTTCGAACGTTGACGGCATTCCAGGCGGATAGCGGGACATTTGTTCCACCTCGCAATCCGACGTTAGCGGATCTGAATCAGGATGGTGTGCTGGATCTGCTGTTGGCGGGCGACATTGATCCGAGAATTGAGGTACAGCTAGGCAATGGCGACGGTACCTTTTCGCTTCTCGGTCGCTTCGAGTCGGTCGATCAGGCGCCGGATCTCGCGGTTGACGATATCAATGGCGACAGTCTCCCTGATGTGATTGCCGTAGGTTACGACAGCTTCGACGTTTCCGTGCTCTTTGGCAACGGAGATGGAACGCTTCAAGACCAGGTACTTCTCCCGCTCGTCGGCCAAGGACTGATGGATGCAGAAGTCATGGATTTCGGTAGCGAGGTCACGAATTCCGATGGCACGACTACCCTGGGGCCACGCGACGGGAAAAGCGATATCGTCGTCGTCGCAAGCGGATTGACGACCTTCGTTTCTTCAATCGGCGGCCCTGAGATCATCGTGGTTCCAACGATATTTGATGATCAAGATCAGTTTGTCGGCTTTGGCAAACCGCATACCATTGTGAGAGCAGAATTTCCTTTGGACGCTGACATCGGCGACCTCAATAACGATGGAGTCGATGACATTGCCGTTGCCGATCGAAGCGGTGCACTGCTGATCTTTGGTGATGCGCCCAACCTCCCCAGCAATACGACGCTCGCCACGGCGCGTGATCTCGGTACGGTCGTCCACTTCCTTGACCAGACACAAACGATTGTGCCCGAACGTGCTGATGCGTATTACAAATTCACCGTTCCGACCGAAGTCGTCACCGATGCGGACCAGGTGGTGGATCTCTCGCTGCTATTCGAAGCGATTGAAGGACCGGGCATTGATGCCGAGTTGCTCGACGGCCAAGGCAATGTGCTCGGCCGCGGCGAGCGATTCCGGGTGCGTGCCCATCAGGGCGAAGAACTGGTGCTGCATGTCTTTGGTGTCGATGACGGCACGCTCGGCTATGGCGCTTTCACACCCATCATCAACGTCTTGCCCCAAGTGGTGTCGGTCGAATCACAGGCGCTGTTGCCGGGGGCATCGTCCAATCCCGGTGGTCCGACCACGGCGATCGTGCTGACCTTCCAAGGGGATCGACTCGATCCCGCCACCGCCGAAGACATCAGCCACTACACCGTGACGGCATTTGGTCCCGATCGTTTGCTGGGAACTGCCGATGATCAGATCTTGACCGTCAGCGAAGCGGTTTATTCACCCAGTACGAACGTGGAAATCTCCAGCGGCCGGACGTTCCCAACGGCAATCCGCCAAACGGTCGCCCTGCTGTTCGACGAGGCCCTGCCGGCCGGTTCGTATCACATTGAAACGACTGGGCTGCAATCCGAACCGTACAACCAGGAAGAGCTCGAGTTGTTGGCCGAGCTCCCGAACCTCGGTCGACATCCCCTCATGGCGTTCGACGGCGGCTATTTGACGGATCAGGTTTCCGTTGCCGCCATTGACCTGGTGCTCGCGGCCGGCGAGCTCGGTGACCTGGGTGTCTTTACCGATGGCACGCGATTCCTGTCCCAGTTGCACAATGACTTATCGGCGACGCTCGATGAGGCGCTCACCGAACTGGGGGATGATGCTTCGGTCAGCGACACCTTGCTCGACCAAATCCTCGGTCGTTTAGCGCCGGCTCTGGGAGAGCGGGGAGATCGCCCCGTGTCGCTGTTCGCTCTGTTCCTCGATCCGGTCTCGCTGAACGTGTCCGATCTTGATGAAGAAGAAATCGCTTACGACCTTGCGCAGCACGACGACGATCCCTTGGTGGTGACCGACGACGATTGTTACGTGGAAGTCGGCGGCAACATCGAAGTGATCGTCTGTACGGTCTACGATCCGCTCGAGGAATTCTTTGACCTGCGCGTCGACGATGTTCCCGAAACAGTTCGCGGCGGGTACGTCTTGATCGGTCCAAGCACGGAGACGGTGACGAACCTGACGCCCGATCTCCGCAGCGGTACGACCAACTTCCGAATCTCATTTCCCTAACATGCGCGGGACCGCATGACCGGAGACACGACCAACACCGAGCAGGGATTGACCGACAAGAAGGCGCCATCGCCAGCTGAGGTGGGACTGCAGACCACCGTCGCCTACCAGCAGATCACGCCTGCGGTGAGCGATCGTTACTCACCGCTGCAGTTTCATGCCAAGGGAGGCGTGGGTGAGGTGTGGCTGGCGGAGGACGCAGAGATCGGCCGCCAGGTCGCGCTCAAGCGTTTGTTGCGCAACGACGAAGGCAGCAATGATCGATTTCTTGCCGAAGCTCAGATTGCGGGACAGTTGGAGCATCCCAGCATCGTGCCGGTCCACGACCTGGGAATCGATAAGTCGGGATTGCCCTACTATGTGATGAAGTTCGTCCACGGGCAAACGTTGCGCGATGCGATCGAGGAGTTCCATCACGATTTCAAAGGCAACGAATCCGATCGAAAATTGCGGCAGCAACGACTGCTAAATCAATTCATCGATATCTGCGAGGCGGTCGCCTTTGCGCACACGCGAGGGGTGGTGCACCGCGACTTGAAGCCGAGCAATGTCATGCTGGGCCTGTTCGGTGAAACCATCGTTTTGGACTGGGGACTGGCTAAGGTCCTCCATCAGCCGGAGATGCCCGGTCTGGCTACTGCCCGCACCAGTTCAGGACGCTCTACGGAAACGGCCTACGGTTCGGTGATTGGGACACCTTCGTACATGGCACCGGAGATCGCAGCTGGTAAGGCCGCCGAGGCAGGACCGGCAACCGATATCTACCTGCTCGGCGCGACGCTTTACGAAATCCTGACCGGCAACGCTCCTCGTCGTGGCAGTAGTCGAGATGAGATTCTCGAGTTGGCCAGGACGGTTCAGCCGGTATCGCCGAGAGACATCGATCGTCAAATCGCTCGACCGCTCGATGCCATTTGCCTCAAGGCGATGTCCAAGCGAGAGTCCGATCGCTACGCCAGCGCGTTGGAACTTGCCGACGAAGTACGGCGGTACCTTGCCGACGAGCCTGTCGCAGCCTATCCCGAGCCGTGGAATCACCGCCTTTGGCGATGGATCAAACGACATCGGCGTGGTTTGATGCGGGGAGCGGCGGTCGCGACGATGCTGGCTGTCTCGTGCGGCGCGATTGCCGCCGTCAGCGTTTCGCGCAAGCGTGCCGAGGCAGCCGAGCGACAGGCGGCCGAACTTGCGATGGCGCAGCAGACGCGTGAGGAAATTCAGCTGTTTCGTCAGCTCTACGACGAAGCCAATTTCAAGGTCGGATTCGAAAATGCTGATGAGCGATTCAAGTACTACGATGCCGCGGCGGGACGACAATCGATCGATCACGCCCTGCGAATGGCTGAACACTGGGGCGAAAACTGGGGCGATCAGCTTCAAGCGATGCCACTCACGCAGGAGCGTGAGCCAATCCTCCGCGAACTGTATGAATTGCTGCTGCGACGAGCTCAAGTTGGAATGTTGGCAGCATCGCCGGATGACCCGGGGCAACCGCTGCGTGACCTGGAATTTGCTGCTGCCTACAACACGCCGACTCGTGCGTTCTACCAGCTACGAGCCGCCTCTCACCGCCTGCTCGGGAAAGAGGTGGCAGCGGCGAACGATGAAGCAACCGCGGTCCAAGATGACACGCGAGTCGATGCGTTCGACCATTTTGTCCGCGGGGAGCAGTTGCGATTGGCCTCCATCAGCCGCAACGACCCTACGGCAGTCGCGGCGGAGCCTTCCCAACGCAATCTGAGTTCAGCGGTCGAGGAGTACCGGGCTGCCCTGCAAAAAGATCCCGATCATTATTGGTCGCGATTGCAACTTGGTCGTTGTTACCTGGCAGGCGGCATGCTCGGAGAGGCGATTGAGTCGCTCGGCGCTTGCATTGCGCTTCGCCCCGATGCGCCATGGGCTTACTCGGCGCGAGCCGTCGCGCCTGCGCGGCAGAGGCGATACACCGAAGCGATGGAGGATTTGAATCGAGTCCTGGAAGCGGATCCGACGTTTGGACCAGCTCGACTCAATCGCGGTTGGGTCCACTGGCAACAAAAGGAGACGGATCAGGCGATTGCCGATCTTCAGCAGGTCCGTTCCGATTCCGCAAACCAGGATGCCCTGGCTGACTTCTATTTGGGCCAGATCTATCTCGATCAGGACAATCTTCCCCTGGCCCTTTCCCATTTCAGCAACTTTGCGGATGCGACCCAGCGAGACACCTACTGGATTGCTCACAAGTATCTCGCGACCGTCCACTTTTTACTCGGCAAGGAGACCGAAGGGCGGGAGCATCTTGACCTCTATCTGCAGCTCCGATCAGACGACCCTTTCGATCCCGACGCAGCCAGTACGCGGCTGGAGCGAGGCAAGTTTTTGCGTCAGCTATCAACCGGAATGATCCAGTCACTCAAGGCAAAGGCAGGCAACGGAACGCGGCGTTTTCAAGAGTTGTCGAACGTCGATCTGAATGTTCTCGCGGTTGCGGAGAGTGAATTGAGTGCTGCGAGTACGAGCCTGCAAACGGAAGATCTCTATTACGAACTGGGAATCGTGACCGAACGAATCGCTGGACTCCAGGGGAGTGCACGCGGCATCAGGAAAGCGATCGACCATTACGCCGCGGGACTGGAGATTGAACCCGATAGTATGAAGCTGCTCAACAAGCGGGGGATGAACCACCGCGCCCTTGGGCAGAAACCGCTTGCTCTCGAAGACTTTCAACGAGCGACCCGTCTCAAGCCGCAGAGCAGGAAAGACTCTCTCCTCAGCGCCGAGGCTCATAGCTGGGTTGGCATCTTGCTTACCGAGCAGGGCGAGCGTGAGGAGGCGATGCGACATGCAGCTCGGTGTCTCGCTGTTCTGTTTAGCGTGGATGACGAACCCGAAACCTATGGGGTGTTGCACAACGTCGCCTGCATCTACGGTGGGCTCTCAGCCTTGGAAGCCGAGCAGCGGATCGAGTTGCAGAACATGGCCATCGAGGTGCTCGAGCAAGCTCTTTCGAGAGCCCGCCGAGCCGGCGTTGAAGCGGTCGAACGCCAATACATCCAGGCCGAAGAGCCGCAGTTCTTTGGTCCCGAATTGCGAGCTCGGCCGGAGTTTCAGGCGTTGGAGAGATAGAGCTTACTCTGGAGCACGTCCAAAAAAATACAAGCACGACGCGCCAGCGAGTGTGTTTCCGGTTCTTAACCGTTTGGCGGACGTGAGTTGCGCAGATTCCTGGGACTCACTCGCTGGCGCGTCGTGCTTGTACTTCGCGGCTGCGAACACGAGCCTGGGACAGGCTCGGCTACGGTACTACGCCAGGCGGATGTCGTTGGCGGGCATCACCATCACGCTTGGATTGGCCGTGTTGGTGCGATAGTAATCAGGTGCCCAGCGTCGCAGTTCGATCCACATCGCGATGACTGCGATCAGCATGAAGAGCATGCTCAACAGCAAGATCACGGTGTAGACACTCGGTGGTTGCTTCCGATTCTTTTCACTCGATGGTAGTGTCGACACGGTCGCCCTCCTGCAAAATGCCTTCGCTGTAGTCTTCCAGGATTTCTGCAACCGCGCGATCTGGTTCGGTGTTGCGAACCTTCAGCTTGCCCATGAAGCGACCACCTCGAGTCACTTCCAGGAAGTGTCCCTTTCGCAGTCCTTCGTCATAGCCGATCGACACGAGCACCAATTGGCTGGGGCGATCGATCTGCAGAATGTTGCCGTTACGATCCGGTGGAGCCCCGTCGAGCGGTTCGTTGATGTCGATTCCCTTCGCCGTCAGCACTTCCTTGAAACGAGTCGCCTGGGCCATCAACTGTTCATTGCGATCTTCCAGCTGCTGCTTGAAGCCTCGCAGCTTGTTCATCTGGTCGGTCAATTCCAGCGTCTGCGTGAACAGCGTGTCGCGGTCCTGCTGTTCGGTTCGTACCTGCGTTCGCAAGTTCGCGTTCTCGGTCGTCAGACGCTCCAGTTCCTGGGCGCGGCTGAGGTCAGTTTGACTGAGCACGGTCAACTGTGCGGTCATCTGTTGAACGGACGCTTCGCTCTGCTGCAAGTCGTTCTTGAGCTGATCAAGCTGCGTTTGCAGAGCGGCCAGTGCCGTGCGGCGAGCGGCCTGTTCGCGGTCCAGCGCCGCCAGAGTCCGCGTCTGCGAATCGCGGAGTTGTTCGTTGGTACGCCTGGTGGCTTCAATTTGTGCCTTCAAGCCTGGTTGTCCATTAACCCCAGTCAACACCACATCACGCCAATTGCGATGAGAAGCATTAACGGCAAGTGCCATCACCATAAAGACAGCGCTGAGGATCAAGATGACGACCGAGAAGGACTTCCCAAGTAGTGTCATTGCTGTTTCCGTGAACGAAGAGACCGACGAGAGTTGACGCGGAGGGGTCAGCCCTCGCAATCGTTTCTACCCGAGGGACGGCCGTGGCGGGCGACAGCGTCGCGACAAGAAACTTGCCAACATCACCACGTCCTCCGAAGTATAGTTACGCCGAAAAAAGAGTGTCAACGAAATCGATGCGAAATTGGGCAAACCCAAACTCGCCCCATTTTACAGTCCGGTTGTGCGGGATCGATCAATGGGCCCTCCTTTTTATACGGTATCGGCCGCAGGCTGTCCGCTTGGTTACGCGTAGAGCGAGTCTCTCCGAGACTCGCAAAGACGGGCGATTTGCACGATACCAGTCTAGGAGAGACGGACCTACGGTAGCCGCACGATCTGCTTCGCTCGGGGGGTGGCCTTGCACCGAAATCCCCGCTCTGCGATTGGCCCGGCAAAAAGTTAGTCGACAAACGCCTTCTCGACCGAACGGATCGCCTGCAGAAATTGCTCCATATCCTTGGTCCGCTCCTCCACCTTCGGGTTGGAGGGCGTGCATGATCGCGCGGGACAGACGGGGATCGATGTTCGGACATCGCTCGCGCAAATCGTTGGGGGCCGAGGTGTCGTGATGCAGGGCGGCCCGCCCGTTGAGAATCTCGCCCTGCCAGGGATGCTGGAACGAGCAGAGGCAGTAACAGGTGACCCCAAAGGAAAAAATATCGACGCGTTGGTCGGTGGGTCGTCGCCGAATGATCTCGGGCGACATGTAGAGGGGCGTTCCCGTGCGGTTGCCCGGGGTCATGAACGGGGCGCGTCGCCGGCACGGTCAAACCGAAGTCAATCAGCTTGATTCCGGTGCTCTCGGGGAGGCAGATGAAGTTGCGGGGACAGATGTCGCGGTGGATGTATCCCTGCTGGTGGACGTACTTGAGGGCCTCCGCCATGTCGCGGATCAACTTGATCCGCTTGCCGGCGACATGGTGTTCCTGCTTCTGAACGACGATGTTTTGCAAGCTGGGTCCGGCGATGTACTCCATCACGATGACCGGTTCCCCTTTGAGCGAGTAGCCGACCTCGTAGGTCTCGACCACGTTGGGGTGCTTCATGCTCATGGCGATTTCCCCTTCGCTCGGCTTTTTCAGCCCTTTGAAGCGGCTCTCGAAGAGTTCCATCTTCTCGATATCGAGGATCTTCACGCCGACCAGGCGATCATTGTGGTCATGATCCTTGGCCACAAAGAAGTTGGCCATCGTGCCGGTGACCGCCGTTCGCTGCCGGCCAAAGCGAGCCTCGACGTCGATTCGCCCGCCACCACCGGAGGACTTGAACGCGGATCGGATGGAATCAAGCAGACTCATGGAGCGAAATGGACGAAGCGGATGAGGAAGCAGTCGATGACGGGCATTCGAGGGCTGAAGATCGATCGCGACAGAAGTCCGTCGTCCAGGTCTTGTGAGCGTCTAGCGTCTTCTTGTTTCTACTTTCCACAATAATCGATGGCGCGGGCGATCTCCGATTTCAGGTTCTTTCGTGGCACGATTCGATCAATGAACCCGTGCTCGAGCAGGAACTCGCTCGTTTGGAACCCTTCAGGCAGTTCGATCCCGATCGTCGCTTTTATTGTTCGCGGCCCGGCAAAGCCGATCAATGCCTTGGGCTCGGCAAACACCAAATCTCCCAGCGACGCAAAACTGGCCGCCACGCCTCCCATCGTCGGGTTGGTCAGGACGCTGATGAACAGTCCGCCCGCCTCGTCGTAGCGTGCCAAGGCAGCCGAAACCTTGGCCATCTGCATCAACGACAGGATTCCCTCGTGCATGCGGGCCCCTCCGCCGCTGCCGCTGATGATGATCAGGGCGAGGTTCTGTTCGGTCGCCCATTCGATCAAACGAGTCAAACGTTCACCAACCACCGAGCCCATGCTGCCCATGATGAACGCGCTGTCGGTGACCGCGAACGCGACGCGTCGGGCCCGGATCATGCCGACCCCCGTGACCACCGCATCGGTCAAACCGGTTCGCTTCTGCTCGCCAACCAGACGGTCGGCGTAGCGTCGGCGGTCGGCGAACTCCAGCGGATCGGTCGGCCGCAGGTGCTCGTCCATCGGCTCGAAGGTCCCCTCGTCCAGGACCTGGGCGATGCGGTCCATCGCCGAGACGTAAAAGTGGTGCTCGCACTTGGGACAAACATTTAGCCGCTGTTCGACCTCTTTCTTGTAGATCGAGGCACCGCAGCCGGGGCACTTCAGCCACAGCCCCTCCGGAACGCCCCGTTTCTTGGGCGGCACCGCTTGGCTCTCTCCAACCTTGGGCTGGGACGAATCGGAATCGACAGTGGACATTCGCAGATCGTTAGCTTGTCACCGCCGGGGCGGAGGATCGAAGTGACAGGTTTGGGACTCAGGGCGATGAACCGGGCACGTGTCCCGATGGAGCCGCAGGAACTCTAATTTAGCCACATTCCCGGTTTTCCGCCCCCTCAAAAGCAGTTCTCGCTGCGGCTCGAGGCGGCCGGCGTCATGATTATTTCTTGCGATGGCGAATCTTCGCCCGCATTCTGCGTTTCTTCCGACCTACTTTTCGTCGACCTTTTCCGGTTTTCTTGGTACCCACCTAGTTCATTCTCCGCTGTGTTTAGGTCGATGCGGAACGCCGCTCGACATCGAGGAAAGAGAGTTGCCATGGGCCGCGCCATCTTGGTCCAAGCAGACCTGAGCCACGCTGTGACGGCGCACTGACACCACGATTACGAATTCTCGGGGCAGGTAGCGTACCAAAAGAAGCGGCCGGGGCAAGGCGGATTCGATGAAACGGCGGTGGGGCAGTAGGGCAGTGGGGCAGTGGGGCAGTGGGGCGAGGGCAGTAGGGGCGGTGGGGCGCGAGGCGAGGGGCGAGGTCGAGGACGAGGCGACGTTCGAGGTCGATCGTCGAGGGCCGAGGTGCGAGGCGGCGACGGCTACGGTGCAGTGCGCGAGTGGCGAGCTGCGAGGGGCGAGGGGCGAGGGCGAGGGACACGATTGCGGTCAAGCCGGCCTTCAAGCGGTAGCAAACACTCGAAACCGACCATCCGCACCAACTGCCTTTCTGCCCCACTGCCCTACTGCCTTCACTGCCTTCTTCCTCAGTTCATCGTCGACTCGGCCTCGCGGGTGTAGACCGCAAGCGTCGACTCGAACGTCTCGGCCTTGATCTTGTAGACCGGCTGGGCATCGGTGTGCCGATTGCAGTGATCCACCAGCACCCGGTACAGCAGCCGGAACAAATGCCGGGGGACGCGGAGGGATTGAAATGCCGACAGCAGTCGCTCGTAGCTGACGTCGTCGGCAAACAAATCCTTGGGTTCGGGCGTTCGGCCCTCGGCGGCGCAGGCGATCATGCGGGCCCGGGCCAAGTCGTAAAGTGATTCGCCGGTCCACTGAAATGCCGGGATCACGTTTTGCTTGTCGAGTCGCGCCCGCTCGTGGAACTCTCGGGTCTCGCGTTCGATTTCACGATGCAGTTCCTGGGGCAGCATGATCTTGAAGCCGATACCGGGGTGCTTGAGCAGCTTGTTGTCCAACAGCGGCCAGACAAATCGTTGCATCAACTCCGGCTTGCCTCCGGTCATGTGTGGCTCGTCGACGCGATCCATCAGCACGACCACGCCGTGAAAGCCAAGCCGCTGAAGGATCAGCTGGAACTTGTTCAGCAGTTCGTAGCGGTCGTCGGTTCGATCGAAGCGTGGCAGCGGCTGACTGGCCAATTCTTTGGTCGGAAACTGTTGCAGCACTTTGCGCAGCGACGCGGTTTCTCGTTTCCCGACTCGCATGTGGCGATGAATTCCCATCGCGGCACCGCTGGCACTTGAAGGTCTTGATCAGGAACGGCATCGAGCCGAGCAGCGTGATGATCGGGATCAGCCAAAGCACCTGCAGGCTGGTGCCGCCGCCTTCCGTCGGCGCCCGAATCTCGAAGCATCATCCAGGCCACCAGGATGACTGAGAACAGGCCCGAAGCGATCGCCAAAACCAGACTCCAGATGACTTGCAGGTTGCCGAAGTGCAAACGCTTGCGAAGATCGTTCCAGCGATCGGTGAAGGTCGATGCGGTCGACTGATCGTAACAAGCGGCCAGCAGCAACATGTCCCGTGCTGAGGTCCGGTCGAGCGCATCGATCGATTGAGACGAGATCGCTTCGCTTGGCTTTCGCGGCCGAGTCCCCAGGATCCGGTCGACCAGATCGGTCACGCCCAGACAGAGAATCGCATCCATGTGATCCCACAATCGCCAGGCGTCGAGCACCTTTTCCGGTTTGCGGGTCGTACGCCGACTCATCCGTTCACAGAAATGATCGAGGAACGGATTGAAGTCATCGTAGCGAATCACGAACACCCGATCGCTCGGATGTTCGTCGTTGTAACGATTCAGATGCTGATCAATCTGCAAACGAATCGCCGTCTTTCCGGATCCCTTGGGTCCAAAAATGATGGACGTCGATGGTTCCTTCGGATCACCGTAAACCTTGTCCCAGATCGGATGGTACGCGCTGCTGATGCAGTGCTCCTTGAAGACCTGGTCGGTTTGCGCATCTTCCTCCGCAAAAGGATTGCGGATGATGCCGTGATGCTCCAAGAAGCTTTGGATGTTCATGACGCGTCCTGCGCTGGGGATGGATCGGTTACTGTCCGATGCTCTTGATCATGGTGACGAAGGCTTCGCGATTGGCCTTCACCACGTCGGCGGGCCCGATCATCTTGACAAAGTATTTCTGTCCCTCGGGATGTACCAGGATCGCGCCGGCCATCGCATAGTTTTCGCGATTGACCACCTTGCCACCGGCAAACGGACCGCCCCCCATGCGTTCGGCAAAGTTGCCACTGACATCGACGAGGTAAACCTGCCACTTGCCGAGTTTCATCTCTTCGGTCTTCTGGTCCTTGGCGTCGCCGCCGGCGAACTGGCCCTTCCAACGCTCGATATTCGCAGCCACATCGCCACCTGCGGCCATCATCGTGACGCGAGCCGTCTCGCCATCCTTGCCTTCGCCCACCTTGGCTTGAAACTCGTGAGCGATGATCGGGCTCTGCGGCTCGACTCGCTTGAATTCGGCGGGGACCTTCAAGTCGCCATCTCCGAATACGCTGACGGTCTCTTGCTTGTCCTCGGCGTGAGCCGATGCGCCGATCAAGATCGCGGAGAGCATCACCAAACCAACCGACAGAATTCGCTTGCTCATGTCATCGACTCCTGGGGAGAAAACCGACCTCCCGAATGAGAGGATCACAAGACCACACTGTAGTGGATCAACCCTGGGGCACGAAAGGACGGGAAAATCGTCCGGGTCACGCCGCTGGTCGACTATCCGAGGTTGGCAACCACGACCAATACGCCCACCAGCATGATCGCGACGGCGGAAAGCAAGCCAATCCACAACACTCGCCGTGATGAGCGGGAACGACGCTGCGACCCAATCGTTGATTGTCCGGCAAACGCGACCTCGCTTGTCATGGTCGGAGTTCCCGACCGTAGCGGTCGCCAGCGGAGCATTCGTCAACGTTCCAGTCGCCAGGGATTCCGTGCCCAGCGGCGCGGTGGCAATCGGCGCGGTGGCAACGCGGTGCGGCGGCAACGGTGCGCGGTGGCAACGGATCGGTCGCAGGGCGTCGTCGCAGCGGACGCCGAGGACGAACGGTCCAGCAACCGGCTGACCTGGCAATCGTCCAACCAGTTCGGGCAGCGCTTCGGAAGCGGTCCGCCACTGCGGCCAGCCGTCTCGCCACAGGAGCGAGGTTGCGGCAACACGTCCTTCCTCAATCCACTGACGCAGCAGTTCCGTCGAAGCGGGGCCGTACTGTCCCCCGCTGGGCGGACGAACGTACCAGGTCGCCTCCGGCTCATGTTCGCGGAGCGGAGGCGATGGATTCGACGGCCTGCCGGCGCATCGGCTTGCGGGAAAGGCAGAATCTCTTCGACTGGAGTCGACGTCTCCGCGTCGCTCAGCGGGATGCGCATCTTGGCCGAGCAGGCAGGGCAAACGCCACGCCGCCCAGCCAGCTCGCTCTTGATGTTCAAACGCTTGCCACACTCGTGGCACGCGAATCGAATCCCCATGGATCGCCCGAAAGAAAGTGAATCGCGAGTGTTCGTCGAAGGACTGAAAAGTAAAATCGATTGGCTCACCAACCCGCCACGGCTCGCCTCGACTCTCCTCATGATAGCCGATCACGCCGAGACTCGCAAGAAACGCAGCAGCTGCGAGTGTCAGCCTTGGAAAGGCGGACCCACATAAAACAGCCTCTCGCTCAGTGGCTCTCCGTCAGGACCTGGCGGTAGATCGCTTCCGCTTCATCGTAGGCCTGCTTCGCCGCTTGCCGTTCTTCGGCCCGGATCTGGCCCACTTTGGAATTCCAGCAGGTTTTGACCGCATCGATGCACCACTGTGCGCTGCGGGCGTTGGCCCGAATCGGCTCGCCACCCACATGCACGAAGATCGGATTGGTGTGAACCGAGGGCAAGATGCGAATCGCAATCCATGACGACTTTGTCACGGAAACCGGAACACGAAAATCACGTAGCTCGCCGTCGGCAACCAACGTGTGGGTCGACTGCACTTCCCCGTTGACAATCACTTCGACGGGAACCGTGCGTGTGTCGCCGATTCGCGATCGCTCAATGTGCCAGTACGGTTTCTGGTCGAGTCGCATCGAGCGGATCCGCTCCGTTTCTTCGTTGGGCTCCTGTTCCAGCAGTGCCGCAGCGCGAAACGAAACGGTGACCTCCTTGGGCTCCTCGATGTCGTAGCGACTCGGCCTCGGCATCTTCGCTGGACCGTGTTCCCAGCTCAAAGTCGTCGACTTGAAAGTCAAGCACATGACTCAATCCATCGCCGCAGTAACTTCGGCCATCCTTGAGACCGGCGACCCAGTTGTCGTAATCGAGCGTCTTGCCCATCGTCCAACTTCACGTAAATGCGTCCCAGTCCCACTCGCTCGCCGTAGATGCAAGGGAAGTCGGTCTCGCCACTGATCCGCGTGGTCATGCCGCAATTGAGCGTGTGATACCAGACGTTCAATTCCCAAATCGCCGGGGTGTCCACCGTCGAGATGAAGTCGCAGACACCATGTGCGGTGGTGACGACGAACTCGTTGGCACCGATCCCGTCGAAGGGAGGCATCGCGTAATCAGGCAATTCGACTGGCCGCTTTGCCGGTCCATCCCGGAGGGGCGCCGCCCCATGGCGCGTTGACAAACTGTCGGTCGCCGTTGGGCATGATGTCGGGCAGTGCGAGTCCCCAGCCGCTGTGGCTGTAACCGACCACTCCCCCTTGGTCCTGACCCCACTTGAGCACCGGAAGGGTCCAGCTTGGCCACTCCTCCAGAAGTTCGGTGCCTGGATAATCGTCCTCGACCAGTTTGAGCAAGCAGAGATGACCGGCATGGGACGAGGGAAATCCGCTGACCTCCACGTCGTATCGCATCAGGTTGTCAGCGGTGGAAAGGGCCGAGGCACGTCCTTCGAAGAATTGCTTTTGCGTGTACCAGCATGGGCCCCAACTCAGCACGCAGCCGACGTTGAGATCCTCGCCCAGGATATGTCGCATCATGTCTTCCGGGACCGACACCTTCGGTCGGGCTGTCGTAGTGCGCACAACCGGCGGCGTGCACGTGATGGTCTCCCGAGAACCAATTGTTCTTCGCGACGTGAATCCAGCGTTCGAGTTGAATGTCGACGTGGTGTTCGGGAAGATCCGGCACATAGATCTCCGTACGCACCGGCAAGTACTCCGGTCCTCGTGTCACCGTGATGGAGTAGTCTCCCGGCGGCAGCGTGACCGACTCACCATCGGCGCGATAGATCTGGTGATGAAAGAAAAAGTCGGGGGCGAGTCGGCGCGCCGGGTTGGGATAGACGCGTCCTTGCGTATCGCGAATCACGAAGGCCGCCGTGGTTGGTTTCGCCGTCGGTGTCCTTGACCGAAAACTTGACGTCCACCGCGCGTTTGCAGTCGAACAGGATCGGAACGGCATTCCGAAAGCCGATGTCCTGAGTCCCCTGTCCGATGTTGAACGCCAGCGAGGCTTCGCGTTTGCCCTGGTCACGGCTGAACAACATCACGACGCGGTACTCCAACGCCAAGCCCGAGAGACGTTTCGTCATCGGCTCTCGCTGCAGCATCGTCACGTCCAGCCAGCGATCATCGACATCGCTGGGATCGACCAACTGTTCATCGGTCATCGGCTTTTGTCTTGCCCCTCTTCCCTTCTGGTAAACGGGCAGCGCATTGGGGCTCTGCACGACCAGTTCAGGATTCACACCGGCTTCGTTGTGTACCTTGACCAGAAAGGCTCGCCAGCCCTGCTGCATCAGTTCCTTCTCGACCGGTCCCTCCTTTACCTTGACTCGGCTTTCCGGGTTGATGTGAACCTCGACCAGGCAGAGCGGATCGAGGATCGATTGGATTTCCTTGGACGTGTCGGCGGGCTTGGGAAGTTTGCCCGCCTCACGCAGTCGCGCCACAATCGCCGGGTCGAGTGGCGAACCCGAGAACTCGAGCGCTTCGATCAGCCTTTCGGTGGCCGCCACCAGAGGCTGCCTGGCAACGCCATGGACGATTTCGAGTTCGTCCGCTCTGAGCGAACGTTCCAAGCTACGCCAAAGATCGACAGCACCGAGCAACCAGCAGCTTCGCATTTCACTTCCTCGTATGGGGCAGTTCGAGTTGTTCGCTTCGAGCAACTTCGGGAAAGACGTAGCCTCGGGCAAAGCAGGTCGGGCTAGAAAGCCCAACGTACGTCGGCCGTTCCAGGCTGACCCTTCTTCCCGAACGATGGGCCGTTCGTGGCGTTCGACGGGCTTCGAACAGTCCCATGTTACGCGTTTTGAGTGCCGCGCGTGTTGCGATCGCAAGGCTTCGAATGAATCAGCTTGTGCCGGCCATTTTGACGATCGCCTCGAATTCCTTCTTCTTCACCGGCTGGACACTCAGTCGACTTCCTTTCTGCAGGAGCAACATGTCCTTCAGTCCAGCCCGTTGGCGCAACTCGGCGAGCGTCACCGGCTTGTTGAACTTCTGGTCCAGCTTGATGTCGACCAGGTACCAGGTCGGATTGTCCGGGTCACTCTTGGCATCGTAGTACTTGCTGCTCTTGTCGAATGCGTAGGGGTCAGGATAACCCGACTTGGAAACGACTGCGGTACCGACGACGGCTGGCTCCTTGCACGCCGAGTGATAGAACAAGACGTGGTCCCCCTTCTTGATCTCATCTCGCAGCATGTTTCTTGCCTGGTAGTTGCGCACCCCTTCCCAGCACGTGGTCTGGTTCTTTTCGCTTGCCAGGTCGTCGATGGAATAAGTCTCTGGTTCGGTCTTCATCAACCAATGCTGAACAGCCATGAAACTCCTGCTTGTGAAGTGTTGAAGTTTTCCGGATAGACACGTTATGCAATTGTCGAAAATTTCCTGCGAATCTGGCCGGTCAACTGCCGATGTTTAGATGTGCGCCGGGATCGGCGCATTCAACCGACCGCTGCTGCCAGTCTTCGGCAGCGATTTTGGGCCATGGAACGGGCCAAAGCTACCGTTCCTCCTCTGCCAGGCTCAAAAACATGAACGCCGACGCCATTCACGCTGCCCTTGGGGTCGCCTTTACCGCCGTTTGGCTAATCGTCGGCCAGATTCTGGTCGGCAACCGCTGAAAATCTAACAGGGTGACTCGTCGGCCAGGGTCTGACCTGGCAGCATATCTGGTTTTTGGTGTCTGCCGAATGGCTACCTTCTTTCACCACTTCGCGGTGGGCCTTCGCCGATCTAACGAGAATGCAAGTCGCCGACCGCTCCCTTTGAGCAGCTACGCCAGCAAGCTGGCGTAGGTCGTCACGAGGCGGTCGAGCGGAAAGACACAGAAAGGATGCTCGCGACTGGCCAGCAACGACTGCGACGCCGCTTGACGCCGCTGTTGGGCCAAGTCGGCACGCAGCTCCATCCGAAGCTCGCGCAAGCCCTCGGAAAGCTTCTCATTGACCTGCTCGAGTTGACGATGCCATTGCCGCCGCTTTCCCTTTTCGGGAACTTCGGCAAGCAGCTGAGCTTTCTGGCTGTAGCAAGTCCGGCGTCGAGTGCGAACTGATCTGCGAATCGTTCCGGTTGGTACTTCGTATCCCGTATCGTTCGCTGCAACTCTCGAATCCGCTCGGCCGACGAATCGGGTGACAAACCGGGCAGCTGCACCGTGGCCGAGATCACCATGATCTGAGGCGGTGTGATCATGAAGAAGGACCGCATGATCATGTCACCAAGTTGGTCGTACTTGCCGCCGCCGATACCGTGCAAGAACAGGTCGCTCAGCACCAACCTTGCATACATGGTCGTCATCAGAGCGCGCGGACGAAGCTTCAAGTTGGGGCCCATCAGGCTGGTTAGTTTCTCTGCAGCAAGCTTCGGATAACGAATGTCGACCCGAATCTCTCGGCCCGCTCGGTCGCTGATCACAATCTCGTCATCGGACAATCTCGCCCAAGCCGCCTTGCGCTGCGGCGAATCGTTGCCGTAGATCCAAAGCGGCGCCTCGAACCATTCCCCTTGCTCGGCCAGATCGGGAACGGGATGCGACGAGCTGCGAATATGATGCGCCTTGCGATAGGTATGCGCCGCATCGTTGTAACACTGGCGGAACCGCGGCAACTCAGCTGAGGATCATCAGCACGAATTCGGAAAAAGCTGCGGTCCGGCAGAGGACTCCGATCGGCAATTCCAACGTTCGCAGCCCTAGTTCGCCTTCCAGCCCGTGGCGAGCCTGGGCGATCGCGCAGCCTGCAACGCCGCACCGTTCAATTGCATTGCGAGCATGTTTCCAAAGTTCGGTTACACAGGGATCTTTCACCAGCGGGGCGACCACCTCCTCGGACCCTGCGATCAAAACTGTCGAACAACTCGCGATCGTCGATCGTGGTTTGCTCGTACGGGACGCCTCCGCCGGCCTGGTCATAGGGAACGGATCGGTAGACGGCTCGTCCCGAATCGGCATCCAGCGTCGGGACGCGAATCGAGCTGCCCGAGGCGACGTCGTTGTCGATCACCAGGTTGACGGCGACCGAAGAGGTCTGCTGGGCGAGCCGCGAGAGGGCGAAGTTCTTGAACCAAACACCCGCGTGAAAGATCGCCGGTTGATGTCCTGCCATCAGGATTGGCGAATCCTCCGATGCGGTCTTGTCGAACCAGCTGATGTCGCGGTAGGCCGACGTGTAACGAACGGCATCGTCGATCAGTTGGCGGCGAGCAACTCGTCGCAGTGATTCGAGCGACTCATGGGTTCGCAGCAGCTCGATGTTGCTCCGCAGCAATTCGGGGACACGCGACAAAGCCGGTGAAATCAAGGCTTCGCCATGTTCTCTCGGCGCACGGTACTCGCGAAACTGCGGCTGGGATTGCTGCTCCGCGGTGGTCGGGGAATCGATCACGTTCGCATGCAGGGCGGTCGATTCGGAGTCTCTTGCGTTCAACGACAAACGCTCCCGTTATTGCTGGACAGACGAATCAAACAGGCATTCTTCCCGCGGCGGAAAGACGATACCAGCTCGGCTGGCCACGGCAATCGCATCGTCGAGCACCTGGTGATAATACTTCAATCGAGTCTCCGCTTGATCGAGCGAGCCACCAAAGGAGCGTTCCAGGTCGAGATAGATCAGCGGCACCGGAATCTCGATCACACGTAGCCCCGCCGCCGCCGCTTCCACCCACAACTGCAGCGGCATCGCATAGCCGGGATCGGTGATCCGCATCTGCAGCAGTGCCGAAGTGCGATAGGCCTTGAACCCACAAAACGCGTCGGTCAAATGAAATCCGAGTCGCCGATTGAGCTCCTCGGTGATCTTGCGATTGATCGCGAAACGCTCCGGAGGCGGTGCGTCGTCACCGGCGAATACCTCCAAATAACGGCTGCCCGAGACGATGTCGACGTCTCGAGCCGCCTCGATGAATTCGGGAATCCGTCTGGGTTGGTGCTGGCCGTCGCAGTCCAGCGTGACCACGCCGTCGTATCCCTCGTCGACCGCCGATTCAAATGCGGTGATCAACGCTGAGCCGTAGCCGCGATTGATCGGATGACGAATCACCGAAATGTCACGTCGCCGGGCCAGCACTTCGGAAGTGCCGTCGCTCGAGCCATCGTCGACCACCAACACGTGGTCACAGTGCTTGACCACCTCGTTCAGGACTTCGTCGACGTAGCGGACTTCGTTGAAGACCGGCAACGCCACTAGCCATTTTTCCTTGTTTGTCATGCTCTCCCTCTGGGCGGCGCGCGGTCAGGTGTGTCAATGCGGGCGAAAGAAATGAGGGGCCAGGCTGGATCAAGAATAGAGGCTCAGCAAGCCTCCCAGGCCAGTCCCACCGCGAATGCCGCCGAGCCGGCAATCGACCACTCATTCTAGAACTGTTTAGATGACGGTCAATGTTTCAGGCCGGCCGCCAGACCGCTGAGAGCGGATCATGCTCGTTTTTGCTCGGCCAAATCGCCAAATCCGGCAACTCTTGCCCCAAGGATTCAGCCAGCCTTTCCATCGCGAACCGCTCACTGAAGTAGTGCCCGAGCAGCCCCAGGCCGATGCCTCGCGATTCGGCTTCGAGACAGACGTGAAAGGTCGCCTCTCCCGTGATCATGGCGTCGCAGCCATGTCGCGCCGCTGCCGACAAAAAGCTGCCGCCGCTGCCACAGGCCAACGCGACCTTCGAAACCAGGCGGTCGGGGTCGCCGACCAGTCGTGGGGCGGAAGCGTTGACGGCTGTCGGCGGCTCGGGCGATCAACTGCCCAAGCGGCTCGGGGCTGACCAGTCGTCCGAAACGCCCCGAACCGATTGCGTCGGCGAACTCCCTCGGGATCACCCTCGGCAGTCGGATCTTCCCAAGGAACGAGTGGCTCGATCTCGGTCAGGCCGAGCAGCTGCGCCCACATTTGATTGATCCCGTCGGCCGCCGAGTCAAAGGCGGTGTGGGCGCTGTACACGGCAATGCCATGACGGATCAGCTCCAACAGCATCGAACCAGTGATGGTGTCGGCGGTGATCCGCGACAATGGCTTGAACGGCAGCGGATGGTGCGTGACGATCAACTCCGCCTTCTCGTCGATCGCTTCGCTGCACCACATTCGGCGAGATCGTCAGGCAGGTCATGATTCGCGCGACCGCTCTGGCGGCGATCGCCGACCAGGAGTCCCACGTTGTCCCAGCTTTCCGCCAATCGCAACGGGGCGAGCCGGGCAAGCACGCCGCAAACAGCGTCGAGCGAGGACATCTACTTCGGAGCGATCATGCAGATGATTCGTCGGCCATGTTGCTGAGGTTGGGTCTCGACCTTGCCGACAGGGCTGAGCGTCTCGATCACCATTTCCATGACCTTGTGGCCTTCTTCGATGTGGGCCATTTCACGACCGCGGAACAACACGCTGACCTGCACCTTGTCTTTGTGCTCCAAGAACTTTTCCGCCTGACGAATCTTGGTGCGGATGTCCTCTTCGCCCGTTTTCGGACGAAGCCGGATTTCTTTGGTCTTCGTGTGAGAATGCCCCGTGTTCTTCTTCTTGTTCTTGTCGTACTTGTATTTGCCGTAATCCATGATCCGGCAAACAGGTGGACGTTCGTTGGGGGCAACTTCGACCAGATCTAAGCCCGCATCGCGAGCTCGTTCGAGAGCCTGCTCGGTGGGAATGATCCCCAGCTGCTCTCCATCCTCACTCACGACCCGAACGGGGGAGATGCGGATATTGTTGTTGATGCGTACAGAATCGCGATTCTCTTCTCGTTGAATGCTTTTGTTGCGTGCCAATGCCACTAATAGTTGTCATCTCCGGCCGGAGGGCGTTCCAGCACAAATAGGAAAAGGATTGATCAACATCGCGGATGCGATGTGATCCGACTTCGGGTGAATGGGAATTGGAGCTCCGAGTTCGTGGAGCTCGGTTGAGCGATCCGACCGAAACGAACGACCGACGGAGTCCCGGTCCCACTACCAAACGCCAAAGTATCCGACGCCGCGCAGGGTCACCGTCAACAGCGAATTTGCGGAAAAGGCGAGATTTACGGGATTGCCGGCAACCTGTGCGGTCGTACGGGCTGCGCAGGTGGAGCTACGGCTCGCGTTCGGCAATGGCCGGCGACGCCGTCGGAGCCATCCTGCGCCACGCGCAGGGCATGGTCGACGCTGACCGGGCACACTTGACGATCCGGTCCCTCCGGCACAAACTACCGAACCGGTCAGGGGAGCCAAATGTCTCAACTGGCACGGCGGATCTGGCCGATTCCATCTCGGCTGGATCAAACTCGGGCGGTTAGCTCAGTTGGCTAGAGCACTACGTTGACATCGTAGGGGTCGTTGGTTCAAGTCCAATACCGCCCACTTCCGAAAACCCCGCAATTCCATGTGACTTGCGGGGTTTCGTTGTTTCTGGCGACGTACGCCGCCACTTCCAGATGGCGAAAAGGGGTCAGACACCAACAATACGAAGCACCCTTCGGGCCGTTCCGGTTTTCGGTGTCTGACCGCTGTTCGCCATCGGATGGAACGCTTGCCGGTAGCCGAGTCTCTCCGCGGCTGTGAGTAAATTGGACCGCGTCGCCGTACCGCTAGAATCCATGCTCGATTTCAGGGGCATTGAGCCAAGCGTCTGAGGCCCACGGCTAGCGCCTGAGGTTCACAGGACTGTTCGCGGGGGGGCTTCAAGGCACGCGTTTGAGTAGCCGCGTGAGGGTTCGATCGAGCTGATTGGCAAAGGACTGGGCGTCCTTTTGATCGAATGGTTTTGGGCCAGCGGTCTCCATGCCGGACGATCGCAGTTGTTCCATCAAGTTCCGTGAGGCCAATCGCCCATGCACGCTCTTGTCATCGTACAGCTCCCCTCGGACGCCAATCGCGATCCCTCCCTGCTCGACCACGCGGGACGCCAAAGGGATGTCACCGGTGATGACGACGTCACCAGGCCTTAGATGTTCGATGATGGCGTTGTCAGCAACGTCCGCACCGTCTGGCACCGTCATTCGGCGAATCAAGTCGGATGCGGGCACCCAGATCGACTGGTTTGCCACCAGGATGGTTTCAATCTGCCGGCGCTGTGCGGTCCGAAAGACCATCTCCTTGACGGGCGCCGGACAACCATCGGCGTCAACCCATAAGCGAGGTCGATTCGAGGGTTCATTTCCCAAGAGTTGATGCCGAAGGTTTCTCGGAGGATAGCCGTAGGTCGCGCCAGCAGCACCTGCGGAAACAAAAAAACCGCGTGATGTGCGCAGCATCACGCGGGCAAGCAAGTTCATTGACTGGCGTCGGCTCCTGGCTGTCAGCGCTTGGTTTCCGCCACCGGCGTATTCCTTTCGGCTCGCACTTGACTTATCACCTTTGGCTTTAGGCTCCTGGCTGTCGGCTCGCGTCGTCGCTTGCTACCGCAATGGTGACGCATGGCACTGGCGAGTCAAGAAAAAACGGTGTTCATTTGCAATGCACCCGAAAGCCCGCGAGGCATCACCCGCATCAACAGCAAGCCTTTCCACAATCTCCCAGCTCACGCTTCCAGCAATCGGCGAAAAGGGGTCAGACACCAAAAATGCGAAGCACACTTCGGGCCGTTCCGGTTCTTGGTGTCTGACCCCTTTTCGCGATCCGACAGTCTCTGTGGGATGAACAGGATTAGGTGACTTGTGAATTGTGGTCCAATGAGGCCAATGTTTGCACGTTCTTTCCATCGAGTTTCAATCAATAGCGAATGGGATCCATGTTAAGCGAATCGGTCCGGAAGGAAATTCGAAACGCTCTCCTCTTTGTCGGCGTGATCTGGTGCGTCTTTCTAGTGGGAAAGTTCCTGCCGTTTAGCATCAACGCCTACGGTGTGAGGCCACGATCTCTGACGGGACTGGTTGGCATTCCTTTGTCGCCATTTCTGCATGCGGATTTTGGGCATCTGATCAGCAACACCGTTCCACTTGTCATTCTTCTTCTGCTTCTGGCCGGTTCCAACGCGAAGGCGTCGAAAATCGTTGTCTCCATTGTGTTGCTTGGCGGGTCTCTGCTGTGGCTGTTTGGGCGTCCGATGATTCACGTCGGTGCTAGTGGTTTGATTTACGGTATGATCGTTTATCTGATTGTCTCCGGGTTCTTGGAACGGAGTTTCGTGCCGATCGCGATTTCCCTTGTGGTTGGCTTTCTTTACGGTGGAACACTCCTTTTTGGAATCGTCCCCAGTCTTCAGTCGCATGATTCTTGGGAAGGACACCTCTGTGGTGCGATTGCCGGTGGCCTGGTTGCCACAATCGTCAACAAGCGTCGCGTGGAGAGTCGTGGCTATTGAGTGGAATCCCCTTCGTTTGCCACTCACTTGGTGCCGCTCACTTGCTGCCGCTCACTTGCTGCGTCGTCAGCTTGTGCTGTTCGACTTGCTGCCGTTCACTTGCTGCCGCTCACTTGGAAATGGGCTGACCGCTCCAGATCGACCTTAGTTCGTGAGCTTCAAAGGTAAGGAGCCTTGCATGGCCGCCATGGGATGTAACCGACACGTCGCTCGCTTCCTGCCAACCAGGACCGCGGTCGCTGATGTAAACCCGTCCGTCGTTTCCCACAATCTCGGTCAGCGATCGATCGGCGAGAACCTGAATGGCAATCTTGCCATCGACCGGCTACAACGGCGCGCCCTGGAGCGTTTTGCTCTTGGCGTCATACGTTATCGTTCGGCCCGGTAGCTTCAATTCGATTGACTCGGCGGTTCCGATCTCGAGGGTCAGTCGCACATCGAGCAGGTCGCTATCCGACGGCAGCGTCACCGGCTGCTCGGCGACGAGATCCTGGGACGCTGTTTGATTGCTCTTGGCACGCAGGGCTTCGATCTCCTTGATCGGTTTGGCAAACATCCGAATGCCGTCGTCTGTGTTGCGCAGAGTCAGGCGATGCGGAAAGCTGAAGTGCTGGTTGTAAGGTCCCGGCGAGTCGATTCGGAGCCAGCCGATCTGGAATCCTGCGGCCGTCCGGAGCGTTGTCGAAGGTCTGAGACGCGTAGTACGGCCCCAAGTGGACCTGGTGCTTGCCCTCGTGTTCCGGGGTAAACGTCTTTCCATCGAAACGTCCGATCGCGTACTTCGCATCCGCGGCAAAGACCACCCAGCGAGTATTCGTCTGCATCACCGTCGACCGGCAGTTCAAAGAGTTCCGTGCACTCGAAGTAGCCGGGCAGATGGCTCTGTTCGGTCCAGTCCTTGAGATTCGTCGACGTGTAGAACGCCGCGTTGCGGTCGTACTCCGGGTGTTCGTCATAGACGATCATCACCCAGTGGCCGCCGAGTTTGCGGCGCTGCGTCGATTGAGCGGTTTGTCGCTGTCATCGTATGCGTACCAGATCACCTTCGGGTCGCGGCCCTTGTGTTTGACGACCGGATTGCCTTCGTACCAGGTGAAGGTTTCGCCGCCATCCGTGCTGTAGGCAATCGATTCACCGGCACCGGTATCGGTCAGAAAGGCGACCAGCGTGTTCTCTCCCCAGCCGGCCGTGTTGCTGCTTGTCGACCGTTGCGCCGCCGGAGAAACAGTCACCGACGTGCCATCGTCTTCGGGAACAGTTTGTTGGGCTGTTGTTCCCAGTGCAGCAGGTCCTGGCTGGTGGCGTGTCCCCACGTCATGTTGCCCCACGGCAGAGCCGACCGGATTGTGCTGGAAGAAGAGGTGCCAGGTGCCGTCGTGGTAGACCATGCCGTTGGGATCGTTGTTCCAGCCGACCTTCTGCGTGAAGTGGAACTGCGGTCGATGCGGCTCCTGGTAGAAGCTCTCTTCGCCGGGAATCGTGTCGGACTGTCTGATCAGGGCAAAACCTTCGCTCGGTGACTTTGCTTGCCACAACACGCGCCGGCTGGCCCTTGTAGCGGTCGATCGTGAAGAACGCATACCAGTCGCGTCGTCATCGGCCGAGGGAGCCACATTCAAACCGTAATCGCGGACCTCCGAATCGCCGACGAAGAGCTTGAAGCTGGCCGCCCGCCTTGGCTTTGTTCTGGATCGGGATGATCAGGTATCTGTCTTCGACCGTGAACGTCTTCTCGCGTTGGGCAAGCGACGGTGCTATCGGTTTCGTGTCGGTCTGGACAAGTGTGGTCGACATTGATGTGCCCCCAGCCCCCGGTTGCCGCATCCACGATTTGAATCGTGACCGTTCTTCCCGCCAGGTCCGTGACGTCCCAGAACGCCGAAGCCAGTTCCTCGCTGCCGCCGGGCCTGGGTATTGTCGCCGGTGACCGTGCGAACGATCTCTCCATCAACCAGCAGGTTCATGCAGGTCTTGCCGGGTGGCCACCGCCACCGATCAGGAAACTCAGGTAGTTCCGTTCGATCGTGATCGGTGGTGACGTCAAGGTGCCAGTCGTGCGGTCTCCGTTGTGAAAGCTGTTCACGAGCCCCTGTCCCTTGAATCCGCTGACCTGCATTTGTCCGGGTAACGTTCCTTTCGCCGGACCGCGTCCCAAACGCCTCGCCCTCCGCTTTCCAGTCGCCATAGGTCTCGCCCTCAAAGTCGGCAATCACGACATCAGGACGCTCGGTCTGCTGCGCAATCGCCGCGGTTCCGGGCAAGAGGATGGCCATGAACAAGTATGCGAGCAGCCAGTTACCAGGTTTCAAGAGCAGATTCATGCGCGCGTTCTCTTCTGGCAGATCGGATGCTGAAAAACCTAGTGTATCACTTGCTGAATCGACCGGCCGCGCGACAGGCCGTTGCTTTGGAACAGCGCCTACAAGCACGACGCGCCAGCGAGTGTGTTGGATGGCGCACGAGACTCACTCGCTGGCGCGTTTTGGTGGTGCCCCATCATCACCCGCCCGCTTGCTTAGAATCACAACCGACAAGCGAAGCGGCCCACGGCTAGCGCCTGAGGTTCACAGTGAACCTCGGCGCGCTAGCCGTGGGCCCCGAAACTGGCCGGTGAACCTCGGTGCTAGCCGTGGGCCCCAAAACTGGCCGGTGAACCTCGGTGCTAGCCGTGGGCCCCGAAACTGGCCGGTGAACCTCGGGCGCTAGCCGTGGGCCCCGAAACTGGCCGGTGAACCTCGGGCGCTAGCCGTGGGCCCCGAAACTGGCCGGTGAACCTCGGGCGCTAGCCGTGGGCCCCGAAACTGGCCGACAACAACAAACACTCGACCTGGGCCAGACGCTTCCCACCTCTCCGTGGTAAAGTACGCAACCTCAGAACTTGCGCGTCGTGCTTGTGTGTTGCGGCATTTTCGATTGGTCGAAATTCGCCTTGCGATCTGTCTTCGTGCTCAGGACTTAACGATCCGGCTGATCGCTTTGAACTCGGGGCGGTCAGAGGTCCCGAGCCATTCGAACAAGACGCTCTCGACCGTGATGATACAGGCACCGCTGTCTCGCATCCGGTCCATCGCGGTCTCATGGTCTCGTCCGTTGCGAGCGGCAACCGCCTCGGCGACCACGAACGGTCGGGCCCCTTCGGCGATCAGGTCGAGCACGGTTTGCAGCACACAGACGTGTGTTTCGATTCCCACAATCACGATCTGATCGCGTCCTTCGGCAAACCAGCCGTCCAACGCGTCGCGGCAGACGGTCGGCGGAGAAGTCTCGCTTTTCTTCCGGCGAGGGAAAACGTTCTCGCAGTGACGCTTCCAGTGGCCCGAGGCCAGCGGGATACTGCACCGTCGCCGCGGCCGGCACGCCGAGCAATTGTGCCGCTTCGAGAAGCCGATGGGTCTGCCGGATCACGTTGTCAGCCGATCGGATCGCAGGACAAAGCTTTTCCTGCAAGTCGATCACCCACAGGGCGCTGCGGACGCGAGTCCAACCGCTGGGGAGAACGAACGTGGGGCATGATCAATCGCCGCCCGATTTCTTTTTCTTGGTCCCACCGTCGGACTTCTTGGATTCCGCCTTCTTCTTCGTATCGCCCGCTTTTGCATCGCTCGACTTCGCACTCGCCCTTGTCGCTTGACTGCGATTTGGATTCCGCTGCGGCCGCCTTCTTGTAGCCTTCGCTGCGATAATCGGTTTGATAGAAACCGCTTCCCTTGAAGACAATCGCAGCGCCGGTACCGAACAAACGCTTCAGCTTGTTCTTGCCGCAATCGGGGCATTTCTTCATGGACCGGATCATTGATTCCCTGGAACACCTCCAGCGAATGTCCGCAGGCCTCGCACTCGTAGTCGTAGGTTGGCATAGCTCGATCGTGAAAGGGTAGCCGCCTGGAAGGTGTCCTTCGGAGGTGAAGGACGGGCCCCTACTGTTTCTTGCCGCCTGCACGAAGTCAAGCGGCCATCTTTCTGAGGCGAGTGGGGCAGCAGGCGGGACGAGGTAGGGACTGTTTCCCGTCGAGAAGCGGCCGTACCGGCTTGTTGATTGAAGTGCCGAGACCCGGGCAAGCACTGCGGGCTGCGGCTCATGATGCGCTACCACAAGGCTTCGTAGCAAGTTCGGCGTCTAACGCTTGGGGGCACCCTCGGCTGGGGCGGCCGCCTGCTGAACCGGAATGTCGACCGCTGGGATGAACTTGTCCCGCAGGATCTTCCAATTGGCCGGTGGCTTTTCAGGAATGAAGTTTCCCAGGAACATCTTTTGGAAACTGGCGGCGATCGCGTTCCGCTTCACGTCCGAGAATTCGTAGTGATCCCACTTCGGAGCGGTTCTTTTTGTCGAAGTTGGGTGCGTACATCAGAAGTGCCTGGGGCAGAAACGTCTTGGCGTCGAGCGCGATCTGGACCAGCTTGTACTGTGCGCGATCCTCTTGTCGTTTCGGCCAGGCTTCGACCACAACGATGTCCTGGATTCGGGAGCTTCCACCTGACGAACCCAGTAACGTTCTTGAATCTGGGTCGCATCGAGGTTGAAGACGAAGGGGAGCGGGCTGTTGAAGATCTGCTTGCCCTGCATCTCTGGAGGAAGATCCTGAATGCGACACTCTTGTTTGACGCGATCGAATTCAATCAGTTGTTCCCGTTGCAAACCCAATGCTCGCCGAACTGTCCCTGCTTGTGGCTGGAATTGTGGCTGGCCGTTGGGACCCATCCCAGTCGAAAAAGACCAGTCGGTCAACCCGAAACAGTCCTTTGTCAGGCGCTGCAGTACTTGATCACGCCATCGGCTCGAGTGGCATGCACTCCGGCTGGGGCCGCGAACATGTCGTAGTGCCAACGCGAGAAAGTACATTCGAGCGTCTTGGTTCCCTTGCTCTGTGCTTCCCAGTTGGTAAGCAATTCTTGGAGTTGGGCCTGAGCCGCGGGTGATAGCGCGGGGAACGGCTGTCCGATCGGCTCATTTGCGCAGGCCGCATTGCCTCTGCGCGGCCACACGAGCGATCGGGGTCTCCGGCTGCTGGTGCGCCCTGGCACTCCGCGCCTGCCTCTTGGGCACCGTTCCGTGCGTAACTGGGGACCGGAGCGGTTTGCTGGGCAAGCAGCCGGTTGGATTGCAGAGAAACTGGAGCGGAGATCAGGATCGCCACGAAGGTGGCACAAGTCAGTCGCATCATCCGTGACGCCTGTCTTCATTGTGTGAAACTCGTTCTCGATGGCATCCACTTGCCTCGAGTTGCCGGGATCCTAGCAATGCCCCGTCGATGGAGGGAAGAGGAATCGCAGAGACGCTCGCGAATCTTCTCGCGACGCGACTTTTCCGGTTGTTCAGGTCATGCAGGGCTGATCGCGTGATCTGCCGATTCTCTATACGATGGGACTTCCTGGTCGCAGCGGTAAGGCCAGACCGGCCTCGCTCTGACTGACGAAATCGTTGGCGCCAAAGACTTTTCAGGGGGAATGTCATGCCGATTCATGTTTCGCGGCGGCGATGGTTGCTATCAACCATGCTCGGCGCCGCGTCCGCACGCGCCACTGTTGGCCGACGAGCCGGGCGAACGCTTGGCCAATGCCGGCCGAGGACAGTGGCTGCCGCCGACTTCGCGATCGATCCAACTGACCGATCAGCCCGCCAAGGCTCCGGTGATCACGGCGATTGCGGTCGATCCGCGGGGCGAACTGGTCGCCGTGGCTGGGGATGATCACCTGATTCGGATTCTCCACTCGTCCACGCTGACTCAAGTCCGTTCGCTCTCGGGGCATCGCGATCTGATTCGAACCATCGCCTTTGATCCGAGTGGCAGCCGACTGGCATCGGCTGGTAACGACGGCCAACTGATTCTTTGGGATCGAGACCAGTCGTTTCGGTTGTTGCAGCGGATGTCCGGCACGCCGTCACTGACCTGCGTCCGATTCTCGCCCGAAGGGGATGAGACTTGCGGCGGTCGGCTTTGGCTCGGAGGTCTACCGGATCGGGCGGAGCGAAGCCAAGCAAACGACTTTTCGCTGTCGAGGGGACGGATCTTCGCGCGGTGGCCTATCGAGATGACGGCCGCATGCTTGCGGTCGCTGGTCGCTCCGGTGAACTCTCAGTCTATTCGACATTGCCAATGGCGTTCACGAGCAGCCATCCGATTCATGAAGGAAGGATTCACGGCATCGCCTTTCATTACAACTCGCCCCATGCCGTGTGCGTGGCTGACGACGGCCATGTCTCGGTCTTCGATACGCAAAACAGAGAGTTGATTCATCGCACTCGGTAACGACCGGCAAGTTGTTTGCCATCGCGGTCATCAATAGCCAGCTTGTCGCAGTCGCAGGTTCCGACAACATCGTTCGCATCGTGAATACCGACGATGGGACTTTGATGCGAAGGCTCGAGGGGCATTCGGGAAGTGTTTCCGCGCTGGGAGCGGGCAGCGGTCTGCTGTTTTCCGGAAGCTACGACACGACGCTGCGGCGCTGGCCAATCAATGAAATCACGGCGGGAGGGCAGCGCATCGCCGAGGGAGATCCGAGACTCGACCGCTAGGAACGTTCCGCAATCAATCGCACCGGCGACAACGGCAAGAACCGGCAGGCGAACTGGAATCGGGGCAATACGGAAAGAAACCAAGGCACATGGGGGTGCCAAGCGTGATTTGGAAGTCAAGAAAACAGAATCGGCAGCGAAGCGGAGCGGAAGCCGTCAAGCGGCGGACGCGAGGTCCCGAGCGACTGGAGGCTCGACGCTTGCTTGCGGCGGATGCCATTCACGTTGGCGTCGTCTACTTGGAAACGGATTACCTTGAGTCGGATCAAGATGTCGGCAGCGACTCCCGCGGTGACCGCTTCATTTTGTCGTTTACCGGCGGCGCGCCAGGGACCGAGCTGAGCGAACTGCGCATCCGAACGGACAAAGATGGCGATGGAATGAGCGTCGGTGACCCGATCTTTGACACCGCGATCGGTGGACGAGGCAAGGGTGGTGCGCATGGCTTCCAAGTTGTCCGGGTTCGAACCGCTGACGGACATTCCGTCGACGCGGCGGCACAAGTGCAAGATGGCGGTCAGGAACTGGTGTTGCATCTTTCAAACTTTCGCGCGGGCGATCGCTTGGAGTTCACCATCGATGTCGACGAGATCCTGCGCAATTCCGCCGACCTGGCGGTGTTCAACGATCGGCTGGATGTGATCACCTCGGGTCAGGAATTTCAAGACTCGATCTTGGAAGCAACGTTCGAAGCTCCTCACTACGAAACCACGCACGCCGATGCAGTCTTTGCCAACGACTTCGGTGATCCAGCGGCGTCCCATGGACTTGCTTTGCCGCCTGACGAAGGAACCGACATTGACAGTCGCCCGAATCGCTCAGCGGCAGCCCTTGCCGCGGCAACGCAAACGCCCAAGCCCGTCGAGATCTCCGGACATGTCTGGATCGATAATGACCTGGACATGCTGCGGGAATCGGGAGAGTCGGGACTAGCAGGCGTTGAACTTTCGCTTTGGAAACAGTCAGCCGCGGGAAGTTATCAAGACACCGGTCATCGAGCGACCACGGACTCCGCCGGTCGCTACCGATTTGCCCAATCGCTCGGATTGATGCCGGGAACCTATCGCGTCGTCCAGCAACAACCGGACAATTTGTTGAGCGTGGGAGCGGTGGTTGGTACGACCGACGGATCACCCAATGGGACCGTCGAATCGGCGGACGCGATCACCGACATTCGCTTGCCGCTGGGTGATACGTTTTCGATCAATCAAGACTTTGCCGAAGCGGTCCCCAGCCTCGCTCAGCGGCTTCGTCTATCGCGACCTCGATAACGACGGCCGCCGCGACGCAGGCGAAACTGGGATCGCTGGGGTCAGCGTTCGATTGGTTCCCACCAGCACGATCGCACCTCAGTCGCCATTGACCACGACCACCGCTGCCGACGGTTCCTACCGATTCGATGGACTCGCGCCGGGCAGTTACGAGGTGATCGAAGTCAGCCAGCCCGCCGATTTGGTCGACGGCATCGACTCGGCCGGGAACCGTCGCCGGTCGCGTCGTCGGGGTGGCAGTGAATCCCGGCGATCGCATTCGCTCGATCGAATTGAATGGATCCGATGCTGGGATCGAATACAACTTTGCCGAACTTGCCCTTTGGTTCGCTCTCCGGATTTGTGTTTCTCGCAGCACCCGGAAGCGACTGCGACGGGGAGCATGATTCGCCCGGAAACGCAGGCATTGTCCGGCGTTCAGATTGCGCTGCGAAACGAGTTCGGCGAAACGGTGGCGCAAACGGTTACCGATTCGAGATGGCCTGTACCAGTTTGAAAGGGTTCCAGTCGGCACCTACGCCATCTCGGAAACGACGCCGGTTGGCTTGATCAACGGTTACTCGCATGTCGGAACGATCGGCGGTGTGACGGTCGGATCGAGCATCGACGGCGGCTTGATTCGCGACATCGTCATGACGCCGGGTGGCGTCGGTGAAGCCTACAACTTTTGTGAAGGAACACCCGCGTCGATCAGTGGTCGCGTCTATCACGATGTCTCCAACGATGGTCGGCGCGATCCCGGTGAAGCACCGATCGCAGGAGTACAGATCTCGTTGCTCGATGCTCAGGGACGCGTCGTCGCGACTCGCGAAACCGACGCCGAAGGTCGCTATGAATTCCTGGAGGTGCCACCGGGACAATACACGCTTCGCGAGCAACAGCCGTCCGGATACCTCGATGGCATCGATACGCCGGGAAAGGTACGTGGAAAGACCTCGGGCCGCAGCGATGGAATCGACTCGTTGACATCGATCCAGTTGAATCAGGGGGACGTCGGTGTCGACTATGACTTTGGTGAACTGGAACCGTCGAGCGTCGCGGGCGTTGTCTACGTCGATCAAAACGGCGACTGTCTCCGCGATCCCCAAGAACCTGCGCTGGCGGGTGTGACGATCGAGTTGCGAGACGCAACCGGCAAACTGATCGCCACCACGCAAACGGATTCACAAGGAGCCTATCGGTTTGATCTGCTCGAGCCGGGCTCCTATCAGGTCTTCGAGCGTCAGCCGGAAGGCTATTTTCAGGGGGGCCAAGACGCTGGCAACGGTGCGGGTAACGTGTTGGGCGCCGATCTGCTGGGAGTCGCTCTGGGGTCCGGACAACAAGTCGTCGATTTCAATTTCTGTGAGGTTGCTCCTTCCTCGATCGCTGGCAAAGTGTGGAAGGAATCGCTACCAAATCAACGTTTTGAACCGGGCGACACGCCGCTGCCTGGGGTCGATCATCGAACTGATTGACTCGCAAGGAAACACCGTCAAGCAGACGCGCACGAGCCAATCGGGAGAGTACCGGTTTGATTTTCTGGCTCCAGGTGTCTATTCGGTTCGGGAATTGCAGCCGACCGGATTGTTCCATGGTGGTCAGATCGTTGGTTCTGCCGGAGGCCGGGTTGGCGGTGAGAACCTGCTCGTTGGCATCGAGTTGCTCAGCGGCACCGCGGCTCAGAATTATGACTTTTCGGAAGTGCCTCCGGCCGCCATCTCTGGGTTTGTCTTTCAGGACGGTGAGACACTGACCCTGAAGGAAGTTCTCAATCCCTCGGAACTGCGCGAATACCAGGACGGCGTCCTCAGCGAAGATGATCAGCGTTTACGAGGCGTCACGTTGGAGTTGCGTGATCGGTTTGGCCAATCCATTGACGCCAGCGCCGCATTGCCGGGAACGTATTCGGCAGGACCCATTCGCATCTCGACCGATGTCAACGGCTTCTATGAATTCACGGGGCTGCGCCCGGGCACTTACCACATCTACCAACGCCAACCTGACAATTACATCGACGGCTTGGACACGCCCGGGTCGACCGGTGGCGTGGCGGTCAATCAAGCCGACGCGCGGACGGAGGATGCACGCAACCTGATCGAGACTTTGGCCAGTCGTGCCGCGACCGATCCGGGCACCGACGCGATCCTGAACATCACGGTTGTGGGGGATGGGCGGAGTACGGACAACAACTTCAGCGAACTGGTTGTCGTTCGTCCACCGACGCTCTACGTCGTGCCGCCGGAGCCCATTCGCGTTCCGGGGATGACCGAAACGCCCAGCCAACATTGAAACCTTTGATCGACCCATTCGTCTCGTCGCCTTTGCCGCGCCGGGGGGCATCCTTCCAGCCGCTCGATCCGTACCGGATGCTTTGGGACGCCATGGATGAATGGGCGGTCTCCTGGCACTTGAGCGTGATCAACGGGGGCTACCCGCGCGGCGTGATCGTCGATAGCGGTAACGTGCATAGCGTTAGCGTCGCATTGGTGCAGCCGACGTGGAGCCGAGACGCACATGCGAAGGGCCAATGGACGTTTGGCATCACCATTGGTTCTCGACAGCCGTTGCAAGAAATCGCAGTGCAGGACATCACGCTTGGCGAGATCGATGCCACGGCGCTCGCCGGAGATTTCGACGGTGATGGATCGGACGAGGCGGTGATCTTTGTTGCCGGTCAATGGTACGTCGACCTCAACGGCAACGGTTGCTGGGATGAGGGCGATCTCTGGATTCAGTTGGGTACCGAATTGGATCGGCCGATCATCGGTGATTGGGACGGTGACGGCAAAGACGACATCGCGATCTTTGGACGACAATGGCAGCGTGATTTTCTTCGAATCGTTCGTGATCCTGGACTGCCCGATCCGGCGAACTTGAGACGTCGCGGACATCGATACCCGCTCAGCGGAGGCGATTGGCGAAGAAGCGAGTGAAGATCCGCAACGACTACTTCGACGTGGCACCGAAGGGTCGCTCCGCGCCGATGCCGTCGATCACGTGTTTCAATACGGCGAGCAGGTCGACACGCCGATCGCCGGCGACTGGAACGGTGACGGCATTGACCAGGTCGGAGTCTTTCGCGGAGGCCACTGGATGCTCGATGTCGACGGCGACGGGCGTCGCAACGACGAAGATCGGCGAGTCCAATTCGGCCAGCCAGGTGACATTCCGATCGTTGGCGATTTCGACGGAGACAAGATCGACGAAATCGGCGTCGTGCGCGGTGACCTGTGGATCATCGACACCGATGGAGATCGACGCCTCACCGGCAACGACCTGCAGATCGAAGTCCCTCGTGCCGGCGAGAACAGCCAGCCGGTCGTCGGTGATTTTGACGGCGACGGCAAAGATGAACCGGGATACTACGACGAAGCGGCCTAACGCTTGGCGAAGACTCGTTTCAGTTCGTCGAGGCTTGTCAGACCGCGGGCAACGGTCAGGACCGCTTCGGCTTGAATGCCTCGGTGTCCTTCGGACTTCGCGATCTGGCCGAGCTGAGCGAGATCCTGTGTCTTGAGCAGCGCTCCGCGCAATTGATCGCCGGGGGTCAGCAATTCAAAGACGGCGATCCGCCCGAAGTAGCCGCGACCACCGCAGACATGACAGGGAGTGATCGGTGCAGGTCGGCCGTTTTCATCGACTTGTTGTTCGATCGGCGGTGGGATGAATGGCTGATACAACAGCGCGACACGCCCCGGAGGGATGCCAAGCTGCTTCAGCAGCTGCGGCGGGGGCTCGTAGCCAAGTTTGCAGTTATCACAGAGGCGGCGGACCAGTTTCTGGCAGAGCACCGCACCGATGGAGGCCACGATCGAGGGTGCCGATTCCTTGTAGCGTGCCAGGAAGCTGGTAATCGCCTGCATGGCGCTGTCGGCCACCATCCGGCAATAGATCTGCTTCTCGTTCTTTTCGACCTGGCTGACGGCAATTTGCAGCACTTCGGGCTCGGGCAACTCGGGAAAGATCAAGACATCGGGTTCTTTCAGGACCGACTTCTGTAAGTCGTTGAAGCTGTGTCAGACCCGTTTCGCCGCCGTAGAAGTTGGCGTTGATGTTGATCGTTTCCGGCTCGGGCTTGGTCTCGTCTTCGAAGGATTGGAAATCGCGCAGGTAGCGATCGGCCGCGTTGAGCGCGGTGATCCAGGTCGTCGTCAAGCCTTCCCCTTTGGGAGCGGTCACCAGAACGATGTTCCCGCTGTCGTCCAGCTTTTCCTTGAAGACGGCATACATCTTGTCTCGCATGCCGAGGTCGGCCATGCGTTCGAAAGGGAATCTTCTCGGACTCAATCTTGGCCAGAACCCGTTCGCCGGTTTGCACACCTTGGGACTGGAGGCTCAGGTTGAACTTCTGCTTGCCGACCTTCAGACCGAGCGAGCCGGTTTGGGCGGACCGACGATCCGTCGGATTCATCAAGCACAGCTGCTTCATCGCGTACAGCATCGCATCGCCGGTCTCGCGATCCAAAGGCGGCAATTGCTCCCAGTTGCCGTCGATCTGGTAGCGAATTGCACAGGCATGCTGTGAGAAATCCATCAGCATGTGGGTGGCACGTGACTGGATGGCGTGAGCCAACTGGCCGCCGGCGATCTGGTACCCGGGACCCTGACGCGTGGTAATCAACAGCGATTGAGCCTCGGTTCGACCCGCGATGCGAGGAACGAACTCAACCGGTGCAACGGTTTGCCAAAGTTGTATCTCTTGTTGCTCAGCCATATCACTTCGTTTACGCGTACGAAAAGCCTGGCCGACTGTCACCCTGCCGGAGGGTGAGTGGTCTCGTGAACCATTGCGAGATCGCAGCTTCGGAGCTGCACGACTGCTAGAGAATTCCGGGAGCCTTCACGTCGATGCCCTTCAACGCCATCTTCAGTGAGTCCTTGTTCGGGGCGACGGCAAATGCGGTGGGTCGATCGATCAATTCATCATCGATCAATGCTTTCAGACTCATCGTGAAGTCCTGCATGCCGTCCTCCTGTCCGATCCGAATCGCATCGGGGAGCTTGTGGTCGTTGCCCTCCAAAACCAGTTTTCGAATCATCGGGGAAAAGGTCATCACTTCACAGGTCGGCACGCGCGGCACGCCCGGCTTGATGCTCTTGAGCAGCTTCTGGGCGATGATGCCTTTCATGTTGAAGGCGATCGCCGATCGAATGGCGTTGTGCATCTCTTCCGGGAACAAGTCCAAAATACGGCCGATCGTCGTCGATGCACTGGCGGCGTGAATCGTTCCAAACACCAGGTGCCCCGTTTCGGCAGCGTGAATCGCCGTCATGAACGTTTCTTCGTCACGCAACTCACCGACCAGAATGATGTCGGGGTCTTCACGCACCGCATGCTTCATCCCGATGCTAAAGTCCTTGACGTCCTGGCCGATCTCGCGTTGATTGATCAGCGACTTGTCTTCGGTGAAGATGAACTCGATCGGGTCTTCCAAAGTCAAAATGTGTTTGCGGTAGATGCTGTTGATGTAATTCAGCATCGATCCGATCGTCGTACTTTTTCCGGAACCCGTCACGCCGGCCAGCAGCACCATCCCCTGGTCATAGTGACAAAGCTGCTCGATCGACTCGGGCAAATACAGTCCGCGGAAATCGGGAATGAAGTTATTGATTCGACGCGCCACCAATCCAATGTTGCCGAGTGCCTTGAGCATGTTGACGCGGAAACGCCAACGCACACCGTCGACATGAATCGTGTGCGAAAAGTCGGCACCCCCTTCGGCTTCAAAGATCAACAGGTTTCGCTCATCCATCATCGGGATCAGCAGGTCGACCATCTCCTCCATCTCGATCGGCGGTCGATTCAAGCGGCTTGAGCGTTCCGGCCACGCGAACCATCGGCGGTTGACCGACCTTGAGGTGCAAGTCGGAGCCTTCCAGTTTCACCAGGGCCTTGAAAATCTTGTCGACCTCCAATGCCTGTTTGTCATGAAGCAGGCTCTCACGCAGACGAGCGGCGACGGCTGCGGCGTTGGCGGTGGCGTAGGTCGGTGCGGGAGGAGCAGGATTACCGTTTTTTGGCGACATATTCAGAGCTTGGCAGGAGCGTGGGTTGCATCGAGAGAAGGAAGGGATCGTCGACCCATCAGGAAATGATGCATTCCCTGTGCCCCGATTCTAGGCAAAGCCGGCAAGGACTCAATGAGTCCGCTGCCGAAGGAGGCGAGACCGCGGGCGGAAAGCGAAGCAAAAACTGTCGAATTCTCGTCACAACCCCTATTTCCCCCCTCATTCGACACGCCACCAGCTGGGAACTCGATTCCCAGCTCCCGGGTTTTTTCCGAGCAAGAGCTACGCAGAACCGTCGGGAACCGAGAACAAGCCGCCCCGCACCTCGCCACCCCCAAGCGATCCCCCACTACCCCACGATCCTCTAACCACTGCCCCATCTCATCCTCTACCCACTGCCCCACTGCCCCGTTGCCCTCCTGCCCCACTGCCTCACCGCCTCACCGCCCCGCTTCCCTCTCACGCCGCTCGCAAATGATCGCCGGCGTAAAAATTTCGCTCGTGGAACGGCATGCAGAGACGACGGGCCGAGCGATCGATCTTGCCGTCGCGCAGTTCGCGGAGGAATCGCGTCCCACAAAGATGCTGATCGTAGAATGAGGCGACACGTTGGCTCAGCAAGCGAAGTTCCTCGGTTCCCATGCGATCGATTCTCTCGACCGCCTCGACCAGACCGTCTCGTCCGCGGAAGCAAATCGCGTTTTCGCCATCGCGCAGCTGCGGCGTGATCCGGTCGCCATACTCGATGATCGGGATGGTCCCAACACTCATCGCCTCGATCAGGTTGTGGCAAAGCGGCTGGCGGCCGCCGGGGCAGCAAAGGAAGAAGCGGGCGGCAGCGAGGGTGGGCAGCCATTGTGAGGCAGCAATGCCATGTACACGGCTGTCCAGCAGGACGATTGGTCGGGACGAACCCGACTGCTGCAGCGACTCCTGGACACGGCCGGGAAACTGCTCGCGAAGCGTGCTCGAAGATTTCCAAGCGACTCAACACACCGAACTCGCGCTGCATCCATCCATCGCCGTAGCGGGCTTTCTGGCAGCCGGCAAACAGAATCGCACTGACGGTGTGAATCGCGTCTTCGCAGATTGCTCAAATCGGTGTCGGCCAGATAGCGAAGCGTGGCCGGATGCATCGGATAGGGCATGACGGGAACCGATCGATCGATGTCTCGACCGATCAGCATCCTCAGGTAGGTGATGCCGCCATCGGACATCGTTCTGAAGCTCCCCTCTGCTGGGTTCATAGTCGCCGAGCACCAGAGAACCGGGCGGGAGCGGTCGGGCCGACGAGATGCGGCTGACGTAGGGCTGGGTCAGCATTTCGCGCCCAAACACTTTGCGGGCAATCCCGCCGAGCACGAGATTGCTGCAGCGGACGATCGTGGGTGAGCCGGCGCGCCAGGCGTAATAGGCGATCGACTGAAAATGCCGACCGCAATCAAACATCAACTGCGGTGTCCGCAGGTCCAACACCAGCGGTCGCTCGCTCAATAGCTGCGTCGAATCTTCCCTCGGCATCGAGCAGTCGTCGAGCACGACGAATGTCGACGGGATAGCGCAACAAAAGTTTCAGCCGCATCCGAGAGCATCCGTCCGCTGTGAGAATCCATTCGACCCCAGTTCTTCCATAGCGGAAAACGTCAGGACGGGTCAAGGCGACGCCCCGGCTTCGAATCGCCTATCAGCCGGGGATGCTAGCCTTCGACGACGATGCCCATGCTGCGGGCGGTGCCTTCGATCATGCGGATCGCCTGATCGATGCTGCGGGCATTCAGGTCGGCCATCTTCTTCTCGGCGATCTCTTTGCATTGATCGCGAGTGACGGTCGCAACCTTGGTCTTGTTGGGGACGCCGCTTCCCTTGGCAATCCCGGCGGCCTGTTTGAGCAGCGAGGCGGCCGGAGGGCTCTTGGTGATGAAGTCGAAACTGCGGTCGTTGTAGACCGTCACGATCACCGGAATCGGAGTCCCGTTGTATTCCTTGGTGCGATCGTTGAACGCTTGCACGAATTGACCGAGGTTCACACCGAACTTACCCAGTGAGGTACCGACCGGAGGAGCCGGCGTTGCCTGTCCGCCAGGAACTTGGAACTTCGCTTGACCAGTAACTTGCTTTGCCATGATTCAGTCGTCTGTAAACAGTTTGTCGGTTGACTTGTTAGATGTCGGAATGGGTTGGAGTCGCGGGCGGCGGGGGGAACGAGCGTGACGTGCGAGGGCACGACTGGCAAGTTCCGATGCCGACCGCTAAAGCGGTTCGACCTGCCAGTGATCCAGTTCCATCGGAACACTGCGACCGAAAATGTTGATGATGACCGTCACGCGACCATTGGCCTCGTCCACGGAGTCGACGTCACCTTCCTGGTTCTCGAAGTTGCCTTCCTTGACCCGCACGCGGTCGCCGACCTTGAAGGGGATCCCGATCTTGATCGGGGCTTCCTCTTCTTCGTCTTCCTGCGGCCTGGTGATGAATCGTTCGATGTCGGAGGGTTCCATCGGCATCGGTTTGCCGGCAGCCCCGGTAAAGTCGCTGATCCCGTTGGTTTCGCGGACCAGGAACCAGGTGTCATCATTGATGATCATGTTGACCATGATGTAACCGGGCAACAGTTTTCGCTTGGTGATTCGACGTTTGCCATCGCGAGTGAAGGTGGCAACGTCTTCGGTGGGAACCACGATGTCGCCAAAGAATTCGGCCATGCCTTCCATCTTGACGCGTTTTCGCAGTGCGTCGGCAATGGAATCTTCGCGGTTGAAGGCAACCTTGAGGATGTACCAATCCATCCGCGGTTCGTCCTCCACTTCGACCGCCGGCTTGGCCGTTTGCTTGGCGGTTGCTGGCAGGCGGCAGGCGAGGGTGCGGCGGAGCGAGCGCGTCCGCTGACGCTCGGCTTCGTCCGCTGCATCCGTGCCTCGACAGCGACTTCCGACTGGCGTCGCGCTTCGGTCGTCGTCACGGTCGCCGTCACCGCGCTTTCGCGGAGCGGCGGCGGGATCGTCCGGCTGTTGGGTGTCTTCGGAAGTGTCGGCTTGGTTCACGTGCTCAGACCGGATGGAGGCAAAGATGGGATGATGATGGAAGCGGGGACATGATAACCGCGATGGGACAGGCCGTTAGACGGTGACCCCGAGGAAACTGAATAGTTGCTGCCAGACGATGTCGAACAGGAACAAGGCGATGGCCAGGAAGAAGATCGTGAAAATGACGACGATCGCCGCTCGGATCAACTCATCCTTGCTCGGCCAGGTGACCTTGTTCATCTCCGCTTCGACGGCGATCAAAAAATCGGCGAAGCGGGGCCAGTTGACCACTCGAAAGCCAAACCATGCTCCGGCCATCAGCAGCCACGGCAGGAATTCCTGGCACGAGGTACGAGCCCGAATCCAAGTTGCCTCGCAGGGTCGAGTACAGCGCCCAGCAGCCCAGCCCGATCACGACCCAAATCGCCAGGCAGGTCAACTGACGGACAATCCGCCCCTGGTTCGGCTTGTAAACGGCTGCATGAAACAGTTCGCTCGTCAGTGGGGCGCTGTTGGTTCCAGCAATGTCTCGAGACACCCGTCCGCTCCTACTTGAGTTGAATGCTTACCGGCCACACGTCCGTGGTCGCCGGTGTCACGTGAATTGGTTCGGGTCGCGATCTGGCAGATTGGCGACCAGGGATTTGGAAAAATCTTGGAAAGCAGGGGCGGAGGGACTCGAACCCGCAACCGCTGGTTTTGGAAACCAGTGCTCTACCAATTGAGCTACACCCCTAAAACGGGCTATGCCTGGCGCTATGCACCTCTGATGGTACAGCAATCGCCCAAAATCACCAATGACCAACGAAGGCAAATGCTTCGCTGGTCATTGGATGAATCTGCATCGAATTCGTTTCCTATTCGACAATCTTCGTGACGACACCGCTACCGACGGTGCGTCCACCTTCGCGAATCGCGAAGCGGACACCGTCGTCCATCGCGATCGGCTTGTGAAGTTCGACGGTGACCTTGACGTTGTCGCCGGGCATGCACATTTCGGCACCGATCAGGTTGGCGGTCCCGGTGACGTCGGTGGTGCGGAAGTAGAACTGAGGGCGATAGCCGCTGAAGAACGGCGTGTGACGTCCACCTTCGTCCTTGCTCAAGCAGTAAACTTCGGCTTCGAACTTGGTGTGCGGGGTGATGCTGCCCGGCTTGGCCAAAACCTGACCGCGCTGGATGTCTTCACGCTTCACACCACGAAGCAGGCAACCGACGTTGTCACCGGCGCGTCCTTCGGTCATTTCCTTGCGGAACATTTCGACACCGGTGCAGGTCGTCTTGGTCGGGGCTGGCGCTGAGGCCGATGATTTCGACTTCTTCGCCAACCTTGACCATACCTCGCTCAATACGACCGGTGGCAACGGTACCGCGACCTTCGATCGAGAAGACGTCTTCGATCGCCATCAAGAATGGCTTGTCGTCTTCGCGAATCGGCTCAGGAATGTACTTGTCCAACGCGTCCATCAGCTCGCTGATGCACTTGCTGGCTTCTGGATCGGAGGGATTGTTGTAAGCGGGCAGCGCCGAACCACGAATCACAGGAACATCATCGCCAGGGAAGTCGTACTTGCTGAGCAGTTCACGGCATTCCAGTTCGACCAGCTCGAGCAACTCTTCGTCGTCGACCAGGTCGCACTTGTTCAAGAAGACCACGATGTAAGGCACGCCGACCTGGCGAGCCAACAGCACGTGTTCCTTGGTTTGCGGCATCGGGCCGTCAGCAGCCGACACGACCAGGATCGCACCGTCCATCTGGGCGGCACCGGTGATCATGTTCTTGATAAAGTCGGCGTGGCCGGGGCAGTCGATGTGGGCGTAGTGGCGATTGGCGGTTTCATACTCGACGTGTGCCACCGCGATGGTCACGGTCTTGGTCGAGTCACGAACGGTACCGCCCTTGGCGATATCCGAATAACCCTTGGCCTTTGCCAGTCCCTTTGCAGCTTGAACTGCCAGGATCGCACCGGTCGTGGTTGTTTTTCCGTGGTCAATGTGGCCAATGGTCCCGACGTTCACGTGGGGCTTGGTACGATTAAAAGTTTCCTTAGCCATTTCTAATTCACCTACACCTGACCGTGCCACTACTGACAGGAGATACGCTCCGAATCAGCCCAAAGGGATAGCGACCGCGTTCACACCCACGGTTGGTTCGCCGTCCGTTCAGCCGCACAGATCTAGCTCGTTCAACGGTATCGAAACGAATTTGAGAACTCGCATCCCACAGTGGAACGCGATGAAATACACATCAAGTTGTCCATCCACGCGAGCGGATTGATCGGCTCCAGATCGCGAGGTCTAAGTTGTGGCGAAATCTTGTCATTCTTGCAATCACTGATCGCCAAGAATTCTACGGTTATTCGCCGGTTTACCCCCCACGCCGCTTGCTTTTGGGCATTTCTCAGCGACCAAATCGACCGAGCGCTCCGCCGACGCAGAGCTGCTGATGGGACTTGAACCCATGACCTCTTCCTTACCAAGGAAGTGCTCTACCACTGAGCTACAGCAGCATTCGAACCAAAAGCGGGTGAAGGGAATCGAACCCTCACAACCAGCTTGGAAGGCTGGGGCTCTACCATTGAGCTACACCCGCGGAGGAAGTCTGAAGCGGGAAGGGTGAAGTGCGAAACGCTTCCGATTTCACCCTTCCCACTTCACCCTTCACACTTCACTCTTCAAACTTCAAAAGTGGGGGCTACAGGATTCGAACCTGTGTAGGCGTAGCCAGCGGATTTACAGTCCGCCCCCTTTAACCACTCGGGCAAACCCCCATTTCATTCGCTCGTGCTATCTCGTCTGTTCGTCGACGATTCGTCGCCTCTGTCGTCGCCGAATTCTCCTGTTTCCTCCGTGGAAACCAAGATTCTTACATGTCTTGATCCAAAGAGCCAGCGGAGGGACTCGAACCCACGACCTGCTGATTACAAATCAGCAGCTCTACCAACTGAGCTACACTGGCCATTTTTGTTGCCGATGCTCGCCACGACTTCGGCCACGTCTCCCGGGTTCGATCGATCGAGCTCGCCCGACGGCCTCGCGCATTCGCGACTCGAGCCGACTGGTGCCCTGCCGAGAGGTACTGGCGCCCTGCAGAGAGGCTGCGTTGGCTCCCAGCCTTTCGGACGCCCTCGGAAGGGCAGAGTGTAGCGATCCGACACGATCGGGCAAGATGGATCTGGCTTGTTTCACCCCATTCCTCGCGGTTTTTGCCTGCCTCATGCGCCCCGTGCTGAAAGCTCGGCGGGCCAGCCCGACGGCGGTCGCCCGAGACGGAGGACACCGCTCGGGGGCCGCGGGTTCTCGGGTTGTTGGTCTCAGGCAAAGTCGCATCGACCTCCCTCGCAGCCAATGCCGGCAGCGGCTTTTCGAGCAATCGAATACAAGCTCGTCACGCGCCAGCGAGTGTGAGTCCGAGGAGTCTGCACAGTCTGACGTCCGCCAAGCGGTTGAAAACTCGGAAACATGACTTCGACTCGGCGCGTCGTGCTCCGTCATTTCGTTGAGATCAAAATGTCGTTTCGACGGCAGATCGTCGCAGACGCCAAAACTGGCCCGACGTGCTCGTCGGTTGCTGCATTCTCGATTGCGTCGAAGACCGCGACCACCCGACCGCACCGCTAGCGGAACGATTCGACTTCCAGGTCGTGAATGTCGCTGATCAGCTCTCGCATCGACTGGTAGCGATCGCCGGGCCGTTTCTGCAGCGCCTTCATGACGACCGCGTCGGCCGCCGGCGAGATTCCACGGGCGGGCGACCGCTGGCTGGGCGGCTCGACATCGAGATGCTTGATGTTGTCGAACGTCTCGTCGATCGTCCGTCCTCGGAAGGGCTCGCGAATTGCCAGGGCTTCGTAAAGACAGACGCCGACCGAGAAGATGTCGCTGCGTTCGTCGATCGCCCGGCTGCCGTTGACCTGCTCGGGCGACATGTACAGCGGGGTGCCCGGCCGCTGGCCGCCCCCGGTCAGTGTTTGCAGCTGTCCCTCGTCGTGTCCGCCGAGCGGTTTCAGTACGCTGCGGGACATCGATTCGTTGTCATCGGTGTGCCCCCAGACCTTGGCGACTCCCCAGTCCAGCAGGATGACCTCGCCGAAGTTACCGACCCAAATGTTTTCCGGCTTGAGATCGCGATGGATCACGCCGCGAGCATGAGCGTAGGAGAGCGCCTGGCAGGCACCCAGCACGATTTCCAGTCGGCGCGAGGTCGGATAGGCTTCGATCGTTTCCGGATCTTCGTGTGCGATTCGCTTGAGGATCTCAAACAGGTTTTCGCCCGAGATCCGCTTCATCACGAAGTAGATCCCTTCGCTGGCATCGTCGCCGATATCGTAGACCGGCACGGTGTTGGGATGCTGGAGCTGCGCGGTGACGCGGGCTTCGCGCAGCAACCGACGTCGCTCCCGTCGATCGTATCGCATCTCGGGCAGCAAGTGATTTGATCGCGACGGTTCGGCCGGTGACCGGATCAAAGCAGGACCTCAACTGCGCGCTGCCGCCGCGAGCCATTTCTCGAAATCCCGTGTAGCGCCCGAGGCCGGGAGCTAGATCGCGAGGAAGATCAGGATCGGTCCCCGAAAGAATGATCGTCGGTTCGCTGTTCATGGGACCAGTATAAATCATCCCAGCGATTCGATGCGCAACGAAAAGCCCGGCAGCGAAGCCTCGCTGCCGGGCTTTGAGATTCACCAATCAAACAGTGGCTTAGGCCATCTGAGGAATCTTGGCGGTCTTGACCGTGGTGATGATCGCGCTGGCGACCATGTAGGGGTCGGCGTTGGAAGCCGGGCGACGATCTTCCAGGTAACCGTTCCAGCCGTGCTCGACGGTGAACGACGGGAATCCGGATCGAAGCACCGCGGTCCGAGACGCCGTAGCTGAACTTGTCGATCGACTGCGTTTCGTGCAGACCGGTCAAACGCTGATGGTTGTCGGCGCCGTAGACGTCGATGTGATGCTTGATGCGGGGCTCGAACGCCTGGCAAACCGCTTCGAAGACTTCCTTGCTGCCGCAGGTTCGCAGCAACGTGTTGGAGAAGTTCGCGTGCATCCCGCTGCCGTTCCAGTCGCCCTGAACCGGCTTGCAGTGCCAGTTGATCTTCAGGCCGAACTTTTCGGCAACTCGCTCGAGCAGGTAGCGTGCGACCCAGATCTGGTCGCCAGCTTCCGCGGCACCCTTGGCGAAGATCTGGAATTCCCACTGGCCCATCATCACTTCGGCGTTGATGCCTTCGACGTTCAGGCCGGCTTCCAGGCAGAGTTCGAGGTGCTCTTCGACGATCTCGCGACCGACCGCTTTGCCGGCACCGACGCTGCAGTAGTACGGGCCTTGCGGAGCCGGGATAACCTTCGGCGGGGAATCCGATCGGCTTGTTGGTTTCCGGATCCCAAATCGTGTACTCCTGTTCGAAACCGAACCAGAAGTCATTGTCGTCGTCCGTGATCGTCGCGCGGCCATTGCTGCGGTGCGGCGTGCCATCGTGGTTGAGCACTTCGCACATCACCAGAAAACCGGTGCCGGTGCGAGCCCGGATCTTCGCAAACGAAAACAGGCTTGAGCAAGCAGTCCGATGATCCGCCCGGGGCCTGTTCGGTCGACGAACCGTCGAAACCCCACATCGGTGCATCTTCAACTTTGCCGCTGAAATCCTTGACGATCTTCGTCTTGCTTCGAAGGCTCTGGGTGGGCTGATATCCGTCGAGCCAGATGTACTCCAACTTGCATTTGGTCATAAAAGCGATTCCCCCTTGTGAATCAGTTACGTGTGACCTCGGCGCCTGCACCCGTGCTGGGTCGAAACTTGTGCGCCGCGAACTCTAACAACTTCCTACGCAAACCTACCTACTGACACCCAGATCCATTCATCCGGCCGATCGACATCCGCGATCGCGAAATGCTATGGAATTGACAACGACGCATTCCATCGCTCGCTGTCCTTAGGACACTCTCCAAAATAACCGAAATCCAGCCAAGCGAAAGAGCAACGCGACAGGTCTGTGAAACCACCACGGTTGGGTCGACTTCAACGGATCGGCTGCTCCACGGTCTCGCTATCGCGATAGCCCAGTCGGCACGCAGTGGCCCGGATGCGTCCGGCCGACTCGGGCGGTGCGAACGACTTGGTGTAGAGCGTCCAGTCGCTCCAAGTCTCCCCCTGCTGGGTCTGGTAGACGATCGAGGCCCCCTCGGTCTCGCAGGCAAGGGAAATCATGCCACCAACATGAGCGATTGTTGGCGACGGAGTCTCCGGTGTTTCTCCCCCCGGTTTCATCTCTTCCATCAGCACCGCTTCGGGGATCATGCCGGTATCGCCGAGCGATCTGCTGCCACGACTCGGTCGCCTCACGCATCCGCGCGAGCCGCTCGGCATACTGCGGAAGGTCGGCAAGGTTGTTCAGTTCCCATGGATCCTTCGCGGTGTCGTACAGCTCCTCGATCGGCTTGGGCGTGACGAACCAATTTTTTTGTCCACCGGCGAGTCGATCTGCCGCAGCCAGACGCCGCCAGTCCTGCATCGCGGGCATCTGATCCATGTAGTCGATGTGCTGCGAATAGGGAGTGTCGAGTTGGTAGTTGCGGATGTATTTCCAGCGCCGATCGCGGACCCCTCGCTGTAATTCGAAGGCTTCATCCATGCGGTCGCGATGAAAGAACAGGTACGACGGTTCCTCGCCTGCCTGGTCACCGATCAGGACTCGTCCCTGCATGTAATCCGGGAATCGGCCACTCCGGCCACGCTGAGCATGGTGGGGGGCAAGTCGAGCACGCTGACGAGATCCTCGCGGACACTGCCCGCTTTGAGCTCGTCGGGCCAACGCATGATCATCGGGATCAGCGTTCCGCTGTCGTAGATCCATCGCTTGCCACGCGGCATCCCCATGCCGTGGTCGCTCCAAAACACGACCAGCGTGTTGTCGGCGAGTCCATCCTGCTCGAGGCGATCGAGGACTTCGCCCGGCCATCTTGTCCATCAACGTGATGTTGTCGTGGTACCAGGCCCAGTTCTCGCGCGTCGCCGGCGGTGTTGGGAAGGTAGTCGGGAATCGTATCGGCAACCTTCGATCGGATCATGACGGTTTTCCTCGCCGATCTCCGCGATCACTTGCGCGTGCCGCTTGGCGCCGTGGCGAATCTGGCTCTCGTGGCTGACGGTAATGTTCACGACGGAAAAGAAGGGCTGGTCCGGGTTCGAGCCGTTCGCGCCAATCCTTGTGGTTGTTGCCCTGGCGATTCCAGATGCTCGGAGTGGACTCAAATTGATAGTCGGTCTTGCTGCGGTTGGTGGTGAAGTATCCGGAAGCTCGCAGCAGTTCCGCAAAGGCTTTCACGTTCGGATGGCGGAATGATGCGGCTGCGCATGTGCTGCGAGCCGATCGATGGTGGGTACATCCCGGTGATCACACCACTGCGAACGACGGCGCACACGCCGGCCGGTGTGAAGGCTCGATCGAAGCGCACTCCCTGCGAGGCAAGCCGATCCAGGTTGGGCGTGATCGCATGGGGGTCACCGTAGCAACCGAGGTTCGGCGAAATGTCCTCGCAGCTGATCCAAAGAATGTTTGGGCGGTCGTCGGCGCGGGTTGTCGGCGCGGTCAGATGCCGTGACCAGGGTCGCGACGACGACTCGAAACAGCCAACGACTTGCGCATCGGGCGGGTTGCCGCGGAGGCGCGGTCGTCGTGGTCTCAGGCGGTCGAAGCGAAACAAGGCTGAGCGTGCGACATCATCGCGATTCCTGTTGATGGTCTGAGGAGAGCATGTTCTGCATGCCGGCCAAGAGCACTGCGCGTACCGACGTCGCGAGCTACTCGCCACGAATCTTTCGCAACGCGTTCGAGCGCGGCACCGCCGAGGTGGTAATCCCCTTCGCTGCCACCGGGTCGGTTCTTTTCGAAAGTCTGCTCGAGCGGCCCTTGCGGCCCCCTTCGCGTCCGGTCCGATCTCGCCGATCAAGATAGGCGGCCGTGCAAGCCATGCCCCGCTCGGGATAGTCGAGTGATTCGATCAGCAGCGGCAAGTGCATGTCGTACAAACCGTGACGGCACAGCGCAAAGGAAGCAGCCAGGCGCACGGCATGCGACGACTCGTCGTCGGCGAGTTCACACAAGCGACCGACGGCGGCCTCGAGCGAGTCCCCGCCGATTCGCCCCAGTTGCTCGGCTGCGATGAATCGCACCGCCGCATCGTCATGGTCAAGCGCCTGACGCAGGGCCTCGCCGGCTGCGGCTCCGAACGGTCCGAGCGACCGGGCGGCACGCAGACGCACGACGCGATCCTCGGATTGGAGTTGTTCGACGTAATGATCGACGGTGTGTCCTGCCACCAAGGTCACCTCCTCGGCCGCAAGCGGTGTGAAGGAAACCAGATGACAGGCCATCAGCCAGGGCAGCAAACCAGCAAGTGCACGAAACATGTCAACGAGGGGGGCAGGAGATGGGGAAGCAGGTCCGAACAAGGATCATTCTAGCGGTTTCAGCAACGCATTCGCGGCGATGAAGCCTCGCCTCTGCTAGGAGAGTCAGGCGAAGGGCGTTCTAATGGTACCCGCCGGCGCCCCGAGTTGGGCACCTTTGTGCCATCGTTGTAACCTTTCGTTTTCGCTGCCGACTTGCCAACCCAGGGACGACCCGATGTCCATGCCACAAGACAACCCGTTCAAGAAATCCGATGACCCGATCTACGTCGATGGTCCGCCCCAGAAGTCGAGCAAGAAAGGTTGTTTGATCGGATGCGGGATCGTTGGCTTGATCGGAATGCTGGTTTGCTGTGGGGGCGTCGCCTACTTCGGCGTTCGGGGGTCCGGCGATGCTTGCGGGGCTGTCAATGAATCTATGGCAGTGGATCTGCAGCCCAAGCTGGCCGCCGACCCCAGTGTTCAAGAGCAGATCGGTGAGATTCAGTCGCTGAAGTTCGATTTCACCAAGACCATTGAGAACGCTCAAAAAGCGAGCGAAGCAGGTGAGGATCCGCCGATTGGCATTTCGTATTCAAGGCTCGGCCGGTTCCGGCATGGTCTACATTGTGCAAGACAAGTCGGCACCAAGGTGGTCTCGGAATCAAGTCGGGCACGCTGGTCATGGACGATGGCACGAGTATCCGCTCGATGCCGGAGTCGTCAACGAGGCGGCCGCAGGCGGTTTGCAGATCAATCTGGACGACATGATTGACGACGGGAACGTTGAGACGCAGGACCCCGGGATCATTGACATCGGGCCGATCGACCTGGACGGTGCTGGTAAGAACGGCACGGGTGTGGACAATAGCGAGCTTTAGAAGCCACCAGACATTCCCCCGCTAAAAGCTGATTGATCTCCATGAAAGTTGCGACCTTCGAAACCGACAAGGGCACCATTCGAGTTGAACTGTTCGACGACAAGACGCCCAAGACCGTTGAGAACTTTGAAACCCTGTGCGGGAAGAAGTTTTACGACGGTCTTACTTTCCATCGCGTCATCGACAACTTCATGATTCAAGGTGGCTGTCCGCAAGGCACTGGCACCGGCGGACCGGGCTACAAGTTCGAGGATGAATTCCATCCTGACCTGAAGCATGATGGCCCGGGCGTCTTGTCGATGGCGAACGCCGGTCCGAATACCAACGGATCGCAATTCTTCATCACGCATGTGGCCTGTCCCCACCTCGATGGCCGACACAGCGTGTTCGGCAAGGTCATCGAAGGGCAAGACGTGGTCGATTCGATCGAAAAAGGCGACAAGATGGTGACCGTTCGTGTCACCGAAGAATAGCCAAACGCTTCTCCTTCGTCGGGCGGCATGACAGCGACAACGCGACGGCTGATCGGATCTTGGCTTGCCGGCGTGCTCGTCGGCACCGGGATCATCGCCGCGACGTCGCCTTGGTTTGTCCGCAGTTACTTGCCGCTCCACGCCGATCCGACGTTCGCGGCGTCTGGACATTGCCACCCGACCACTTGTATCGCTGGCGCAGCGAAGGTTACGCCGACACGCATGTCGGGCCGCTGGGAATGCCGGGCAAGACCGCGATTCCGCCGCGGCAAAGCGGCGTGCTTCGCGTGGCGCTTTGGGGCGATTCCCAGGCCGAAGGGGTCTGTGTCGCGGACCACGACAAACTGTTCGCGCAAGCCGAAGCCATTTCCGAGTGGTCGCCTGCAGGTTTTTCCGCTTGGCTCGCAGCGGCGAGGATGCGGCCGATTGGCTGACCCAGATGCCCGCGGTGGAACGCGCGCTCGATCTCGATGTTCATGTCATCCTCGTCGTCGACTTGCAGGATCTGCTCACGGCGACGCAGGCTCCGCTGCCGCCGCCGAGCCAATCGGATGTGGCGGCTGCCAACGCATCGATCGCTGCCAAAGTCCCCGCGTTTGTGATCCAGGCCGCGCGTCACTTGTTGACCGAGGCGGATGAAACCACGCCGCGTCGGTTGAGGTTTTCGGTCGGCCCCCTGCAGGAAGTGGAAGCCGGACCGGACGTCAGCGCCGAGGTTCCCAAGCCGACTTCCAACCAGGAGGCGGCCCTCGCCGCAACACCGCTCGGCCAAGTCGAACCGTGGCGTCGAGAGATGCAAGCGATCCGCGACGCCTCCTCGCTGCCGATCCTGATTCTTCACGCCCCGGTGACACCGCAAATCGTCGGCGGTCGAGTCGTCACGGACTCGGGCGCCGACAACGCGGCGGTGCGGATGCAATCGGCGGCAGAGCAGGCAGGCGTCCGGGTCGCCAGTGCCCAGGCACGCTTGCGGCAATCGGCTCGTGAGGGACGTTGGCCCCATGGCTTCGACAATGGCAACATCGGCAGCGGCCACCTGAACAAGGTTGGCAATGCGGTCGTCGGCTCGATCCTCGTGCAGCAGGTCCTCGATCCGATGGCGAAGAACATTGGCGTCGAGATCGAGGAAGGGAACTAGCGGCCGATGCTCTTCACTCAGCTCGAGTTTCCCATTTTCTTTGCGGTCGTTCTGATCGCCGCCTGGGTGTGTCGACGCCGCGAAACGCGCAACGTGTTGCTGCTGGCTGCCAGCTACTACTTCTACGCGTACTGGGACTACCGCTTCTGTGGCCTGCTGTTGCTGTCGACCGTGGTCGATTACTGGGTCGCGCTTTGGATGGATCAGTCGCGTCAGTGAGCGCGTGCGGCGCATGTTGTTGATGATCAGCCTGAGCGTCAATCTTGGCGTCCTGGGGTTCTTCAAGTACTTCAACTTCTTCATCGAGTCGGCCCAGCCGCTGCTGGAGTCGCTTGGGCTTCATGCGGGCACACTTGAGATCATCTTGCCGGTGGGGATCTCGTTTTACACCTTTCAAACGCTGAGCTACACGATCGACGTCTATCGTGGCGTGATCCGTCCGGTGCATCGATTCCTGGACTTTGCCCTGTACGTCGCTTTCTTTCCCCAGCTCGTCGCCGGTCCGATCGTGCGAGCCCGCGAGTTGCTGCCGCAGTTGGCCGAGGTCCCACGCTGGTCATCGCGTCGGTTCTACGGCGGTGCACAACAGATGTTGCGGGGCACGGTCAAGAAGATGATCCTCGCCGATCGACTTGGTGAGGCGGTCGATGTCGTGTTTGCCGGTCCCGATCTGTACAGCGGCGTGACGATCGGGATCGCGGTGTTGGCCTACGCCGGACAGATCTACTACGACTTTTCCGGATACAGCGACATCGCGATTGGCGCCGCGAAGATGCTTGGCTATCGCTTTCCGATCAACTTCCGACATCCCTACCTGGCGACCTCGATGGCGGAGTTTTGGCATCGCTGGCACATGACGCTCTCGCGATGGCTGCGCGACTACCTGTACATTTCACTCGGAGGCAGTCGGACCAGCGCCTTGGCAACCTATCGCAACCTGATGATCACGATGACCCTGGGTGGTCTTTGGCACGGAGCCGCATGGACGTTCGTGTTGTGGGGTGTGTGGCACGGGCTGGCGTTGTCCGTCCAGCGCTGGCGCGAGACACGTTCGCGACGCGTCCGCCGCGTGCCACGAGTGCTCGGCTGGACCGTGACGATGGCGGTGGTGCTGGTCGGTTGGGTCCTGTTCCGCAGCGTCGACATGGCGGAGGCGCCACGATTCTGCGGCGGATCGTGACGATGGCTGGCGGGATTGATTGGTACCCGCCGCTGGCGATCGGGGCGATCGTTTGCATGGTGCTCGAGCATGTCGCCTGGCGAACACGCCTGCGCCGTGCGATGCGACTGCCCTACGATGCCTGGTACTCGCCGATCGCGACCACGATCCTGGTTTGGACACTGCTGCTGTATGCGCCGCGAGGTTTTCGGCCGTTCGTCTATTTTCAGTTCTAGCAGTACGCTTACGTTAGTCGCATCCGTAGTGTCAGGCTGGAAAGCCTACTCGTACGGTCACTTGGACCGAATCTGATCCCAATCGATTTGATGGTCGGCGGTGGTGACTTTGCGGTAGGCGATCGCCAAGCGCGATGACGACTCCCAATGCGATCGCCGCGGCGATCACAAACATGATCATCACCTGGTACTGGACCGCTTGCATCGGAGGGGCACCGGCCAGCAGTTGTCCGGTCATCATCCCGGGGATGCTCACGATCCCGGCCACCGACATCGTGTTCAGGATCGGAATCATCGCGGTTCGAGTCGCGCCGGCAAACAGCTCGCGACAGCTTTCCCAGCGTGTTGCCCCCAGCGACAGCAGCGTTTCGACTTCGCCGCGACGATTGCGGAGCTCTCTGAGAAAACGTTCCATGCCGAGTGAAATTCCCGTCAGCGAATTTCCCAGCACCATTCCCAGCAGCGGAATCACGACCTGTGGGCTGTACCACGGTTGCGGTCGGACGATCATCAACACCGTCACCGCGGTGACGATCCAGCTGCTGGTCCAGACCGCGAACACCGCTGTCGGATAGATCGATGAAAAACGAATGTCGATGCGTCGCACGGCCGACACGCCGGCAACGATCGTCATCAGCGCAGCCAACCCAAGCACCGGTGCGGCGATGGAAAGCTCGAAGATCTGCTTCAGGACCAACCCCAAGATCGCCAGCTGAATCGTCATGCGAAACGAACTCAGCGCAATCTGCTTCGCGAGTCCAAGCTTGAGCACAACCGACACCAGTGCGTTGATGGCCAACAAGCACGCGGCGATCCCGACCTCGGTCCAGGTCAAGGACAGGTCCATGGCTGTCTTGGCTGGTAACTGCGCCAAGAGCGCATGCATCATTCCGCTCATCCGCCCGCTCCCGATTGCAGGAGGCCGTGGTCAATCCGCAGAACCCGAGTCGTCATGCGAAGGATCTGATCCGCATTGTGGCTGGTCCAGATCAATGCTCGTGGCGGACTCGACGCGTCTTCGCTCTGCTGCTGCCACTTCATCACCAACCGTTCCAGCTGACCCGTTGTATTCGGATCGAGCGAAGCGGACGGCTCGTCCAGCAGCAAGATGATCGGACGGAGCAGGATCGCCCGAATCAGCGCCACGATTTGCTGTTCGCCGCCACTGAGTGATTCGGCTGATTGATCAAGCATCTCAGTCGGTTTTTCCAGATCGCTCAGCAGTTCCACGACCATCGATTCATCGTACTGCTGTTGGGAAGCCGCGAGCCGAAAGGGAATCTGCAGGTTCTCGCGCACCGAGCCCGCCAGCAACGTCGGACGCTGCGGCAGGTAAATGACCTGGCGACGAAAGGCGGGAATCGCACTCGCGAGCGACGATCGTCGCCGCGGAACAGGACCGATCCTTCGTCGCAGAGATCGAGTCGGGCAATCGCGCGAAGCAAACTCGACTTGCCGCTGCCACTGTTGCCCACCAATCCGATCCGCTCGCCATGTTCAATCGTCATGTTGATGCGGTCGAGAATGACTCGACCCGACGAGCGATCACGCCGTGTCAAGTCTTCCACGCGAAGCAGTTGCGATTCAGCCAAGTACACTGCTTCCTAGGGCCGTGGTTTCAAACCGTTTCGAGTCGGTGCCGCGGTCATCGGATCCTCCGGCCAATGATGTTTGGGATAGCGTCGACGCAGTTCCTTGCGAACTTGCGCGTACGTTTCTCGCCAAAAACTGCCGAGGTCTTCGGTGATTTGTTGCGGTCGATAGTTTGGTCCGAGCAAATGCATTTGCACGGCAACACTGCCTCCCGCAATCCTCGGTGTCTCTCGCCATCCGAAGACCTCTTGAATGCGAACCTCCATGATCGGCGGTTTGCCCTCGGCGTATCGAATCGCAATCGAATTGCCGCTCGGTACAGTCATTCGAGACGGGAGCATGTTGGTCGATCAACTTCAGTTGCTGGTAATCGTAGCGGCCACGAAGATGATCCAGCCAGGGCGCTGAGGATAACTCGGCAAAGGACGTTCTGGTTTGGCAGAGCGTGACAAGCACCTCGTCGATGGCTGAATCATCGAGCGGAGGCAAGTTGAGTTGGGGCATCTGCAGTTGAAGAAACCGCACTTGGTTGACGAAATCGAGCAGCGGGCCTTCTTTGCGCGGAAAGACGCGGGACAAGTCTTTGCGAGCCTCCGTCGCCAGCAGCGTCGCCACCCGCGGTCCCGGTTTGCAGCGAATCGGCGACTCGCTGAGGATCAGGTCGTGAAAGTAGCGTCTTCGTCGCGCGACCACACTGGCAAGTGCGGCATCGAAAAACGGCTCGTCGACTTCGCGGACGTGCCGTGCGTCAAGCCAGGCCTCATCGATCTGCGACGCCATTCGCACCGTTGCTTCGATTCCCTTCGAGTCCACGTCGATGCAGAGAAACAGGTCTCCCGATCTTGCCTGGGAACGAGCATCGAGACGAACGCCGCGGCCGCCCACCATCACACCCCGGTCGCTACTCGGCTCGCGCCGTTTGGCAAGCCGATCCGGAAACGCCGCCAGCAGCGCCCGCTTGAGTCGATCGGATTTGGTCACATCGGCGGCTTGCACCAGGGGCGGCAACTCGTCTGAGTCCAGCTGCATGGAAGCGGTCTCGCGAAGGATCTGCTTTGGCGGCGCGAGCGATTTGTCTGGCCGCTTCGGGGCTCGACACCGCCGACCTGTCGCCACGGGAAAAGTCTTGGAAACGTTCGACGCGATCCGAGACATCACAGCCGATCGCCGCGACGGTCTTGGCCGCGGATTCCCCTCGGAACGGATCACGTTCGCTCAGACATCGCCGCTGCGATCGACGCGTCCTGGTCGATCTCCAAGCGAGTTGCTTCGATCATGAATCGCGCCAATCGGGGCGGTAACGGCAATTTCGACATCAACTTTCCGAGCGGTGTCACGCTTCCTTGTTCGTCGATCGCGTCGAGTCGCTGCAGCAATGTCTTGGCCGAGGCAACTGCTTCGTCAGGCGGTGGTGTCAACCAGGGAAACGCGAAGACGTCCCGCTCGCCCCACAAAGCCAGCGTCAGCATCGCCTGGCTAAAGTCGCATCGACAGACCTCCGGAACGTCGGTGGCTCTGCGTGAGCGATGCAACGCCTGCGGCCAAAGCCGATAGCAGATGCCGTGCTGCGTCCGACCTGCACGACCGGCACGCTGGTCCGCCGAGGCTTGTGAGATCGGTTCGAGCTGCAACTTGGGCAGTCCAACTCTGGCGTCGTACTGCATCACGCGAGCCGTCCCGGTATCGATCACGGCGGCGACACCGGGAATCGTGATGGAGGTTTCGGCGACGTTGGTCGACAAGATGATTTTCCGCTGCGAGCTTTCCGTCAGCACGGCATCCTGGTCCGCGGGCGACAAGTCACCATAAAGCTCCATCAGCGATGCATCGCGGTCGAATCCGCGAGCAACCAGCCGTACGATGAACGCGGCGGATTTCTCCGACACCCGGCAGGAACACCAAGACGTGACCGGAGCCATTCCGTAAGACACTCGGCAGCACCGCCGCCACCTGCTCGTCGACCGGATCGCGAGACAAGGCTCCCGAGTGCTCGATCGTGACCGGATAGCTCCGGCCTTGGCTTTCCAGTGCCACGGCGTCGCCGAGAAAATCGACGATCGGTTGTGGCTCGAGTGTGGCCGACATGACCACAAGCTTGAGCTCGGGCCTGAGTGTCGTGCGAATGCGTTGCAGCATCCCGAGGACGAGATCCATCTCGACGCTGCGCTCGTGGAACTCGTCCAGCAGCACGCAGGACACATCCTCGAGCAACGGATCGGCGGAAAGCCGACGCAACAAGACGCCGGTGGTGAGAGCAATCAATTTCGTCTGCCGGCTCATGCACTTGTCGAAGCGGACGTGATAGCCGACCTCGGATCCAAGTTTGACACCGCGCAACACCGCCAGACGACTGGCTGCGGCCCGGGCAGCCATCCGTCGCGGTTGGACCAGCACGATTTGACCTTCGTTCGCGATCCCCGCATCGAGCAGCGCAGGGGGCACGCCCGTCGTCTTGCCAGCACCTGGCGGTGCCTTGAGCACCACGGGAATCGAAGCTGCAACCGACGTCACCAGTTCTCCGAGGCATTCGGTGACCGGCAGGCGTTCAGCCTCGTCCATTCAGCGGTCCTCGCCCATCATCCCTGCTCGTGTCGGAAACCGGTCTGCGTGATCGACTCACTTCACATGCCGGTCGGCAAAGTCCAAGTACTGCGCCCAGTCATACGAGGTCACATCGTGCCCGCCGGTTCGCAAGTGATAGCCGATGGTTCCCGATTTGATCGGCGTGTCGGCCGCCACCATTTCGGTCGGCGGCTCCGATCCGCCCATGCCATCGGTACCGAGCAATCGATAGACAGGATCGGCATGCACACAAGACAGGAACTCACCCTTCGGGTCGGCCCACTGATCCTCGGTGGCACTGGCAACATAGACCGCTCGCGGTGCGATCAACGCAATCAGCTCATGCTGGTCGACAGGACATGCGTCTTCGTTCTTGTTGTACTGCAGATAGTTGTCACAGAACCAATGAGGGAACGAGGTGTTGATGCGGCCGATCGTTTCGCCGATCGCGCGGCGGCTGAGGGCGGCGCCGCCACATCCCGAATCATTGCTGATCACCAATTTGAAACGTGGATCGGTGGCACCAGCCCAAAGCGATGTCTTTCCCAATCGCGAATGCCCGATCACCGCGACTCGAGAGCCATCAATCAGCGAATCCTGTTGCAGAAAATCCAAGGCACTGCTCAGACCGTATGCCCAGGCCGCAATGCTTCCCCACTTCTCGCCAGCTGGGATCGAATCGGTCTCGCTTTTGAATTGGCCATGGATACCATTTTCGAATCCATCGTCGAAGTCGGGGTCGATGTCACCGTAGTAAATCGTTACCAGGCCATAACCACGATCGATGATCATTTCGATGGGCCAACGGCTTGCGGCCACGCCACGTGAGGCCTCGGTCGCGCGATTGTCCTTGGTGCCTTCACGATCTCGCATCCAGTTCTGATTCAGACTGATCGATGGATCGGGATCGACCGTGTGGTTGCCTTGGAAATTCAACCCCAGAAAGGCCGGAACCTTCTCAGAAGTCTTCGGGGTGTAGACCAACAAACGCATCGACATGCGCGCTTTCGTCCGGACCGAAAAAGACATCGATCTCGCGGCGTGTCGCTTTGCCTCCCAACGCATCCTCTTTGCTGCTGACCAGCTTGTACGAAATCTGGCAGGGCGCGGGGGCTCGTCCGTAGACCTGTTGCCTGAACAGTTCCAACAGTTCAGGGCGTCGCACCTTGTTCCAGGTCGCGGCGTCGGTCACCTGTTGACCGGACTCCGTGACCAAGGGATCGGGCAACGTGAACTTTGGAATCTTCGCCTCGTCGTAGTTCGGCACAAACTTTTCCTGCGCCGAGATGATCGAACTAGACGTCGCGAACGCCGGTAGCATGCAGAGAAAGAGTCCAGCGGAATAGAAATTTGAACGCGTCATGTCGCAGTACCCGTCGCAAGGTTGGATCAATCGTGTCTTCAGGAAGGGGCCTGATTGTCGCACGATTGCCCACGCCAAAACAACTCGGCAAGCGATTTAAGCGATCACTTCACGGAGATGAATGAAGGTCTTGCCCAGACGTCCGCCATAATTGCCGGCGCTGATGCGAATCAGACCGTCGGTTTCGGCAGCGGCGAGGATCGCGTTGCGGGTTGCAACCTGTAAGGCCTCGAGGTCACGCCCGTTCATGATGATTTCCATGATGCTGTGGACCCCCTCGGGCACCCGCGACCGCTCGCCCAGGGTTTCTCGCAACGTCGGGCAGTACTCGGCGTAGGTCGCGGCAATCAGAAAATCGTAGCTGCTACCTGCCTTGGAACCACTCGATGCAACGCCGCCGGGAAAGGTGGTGATCACGTCCGGGGTGCGCTCGACGGCCAACGATGCCAGTTCCGCGGCCTCCAGTGCGATGGTCTCGTCGGGGCCGAAGAACCACAGGTTGCCCCCCATCACCCCATCGCGAAATCCGAAGCGACGAGAAAGAAAGAACTCGCCACCAAGGGTCGGGATCACCCAGCCCTGTTCGCCGAATCGTTGATCACGGAATTGGTGACGATCACCAAACAGGGCGATCTTGCGACCAAGCTTGAAATACTCGTCCGTCTGCAATCGGTTGAAGCACCGCGCGGTCGGGCAAGTCAACACGTTCTGACTGATCCGAGCCAGCATCACTTTCTCGAGGTGCTTTTCGCGATTCTTCACGAAACGGGGCACGTGGAATTGGACCACGGCGCCGGGACGTCCATCGGGTGTCGCACCAGCGGACGCTTCCGCCGCGTCGATCCACTGTGCCACGCCGGCTTCGCAATCGCACATGATCGTGCTCGATGCGTGTCCGGTCACGGCATGGACGCAATGCCGAAGCCAGCGGTCGTCGCGCGCGGTGATCAACACCTCGCCATAGATGCTGCGAAAACCCTCGGCATAGGTGTCTTCGACAAGTTGCTGCAAATCGGGCATGTCGCTGGCAATCAACCCTTTCGACCAATTCCGTCGTAGACCCGCGCCTCGGTAACCACCTTGTCCATGAAGATGTCGTGATCCTGCATCGGAATCTCGTCAAACATCTGGCACTCAAACGCCAACGCGACGAGCGGGGTTTCCGGTTTGGCGTTCTCGAGCAATTTGTCGTAATAGCCCTTGCCGTGGCCGGTGCGACCGCCGCGGGCATCAAAGGCGACACCAGGAACGAGAATCAGATCAAGCTCGGAAACGTCGACGCGTTTGGGAGCCACCTCACGCAGCTCGGCCTGCGGTTCGAGAATCGAGTACATCCCCGTTTCAAGCTCATTCATTGCTTCGAGGTGGAAGAGTTCCAGTTCCCCGTCGACACAGTACGGAATGACGATTCGCTTGCCACTGGCCAGCGCGTCAGCGAGTGCATGACGGGTTCGTGCCTCGTCTCGAACATCGATGTACCACATCACGCATTGGGCTGATTGGTACTCCGGCAATTGCATGACACGATCGGTGATTCGCTTGCTCACACCTTCTTTGTCTTCCTGAGCCTTGCGAGCAGCATGGGCAGCTTTGCGAATTTCCGTTTTGTGTTGGGCCAACTGGTCTGCAGACATCGATCTGATTCGGTAAGGAGGTCTGGTAAGGAAGAGACGCGAATGTATCTCGAAGTGTTCGTTTTGCGTAGGCGACGCGATGTGCTCGTGGTTCCCTGACGACGCGAATCGCGAGCTGTATCGGCGCATGCCGTGCGGCCTCGAAACCTCTTTCCGGTGCAGTGACACACTTACAGACGGGCAAATCGTTCCGCCGGGCCCGTCCAGCTTCCAGCATCTTGCGGATCGTAGCGAGTCGTTTCGAAACTGGCTCGTACGAGCGACCGCGCCTCCTGAACCGAGTTCAGTTTTCCGGTGCCGATCATTTGCATCAGCAGGTTGCCGATCGCGGTCGCCTCCACCGGGCCGGCAATCACCGTTCGATCGCAGGCGTCCGCCGTCATCTGACAGAGAAAGGCGTTGAGCGAGCCTCCGCCGACAATGTGAATCGTCTCGATTCGGTGCTCGACCAAGGATTCCAGCATGCCGAGACAGACGCGGTAACGAAGGGCCAACCCTTCCAAGGCCGCCCGGTACAACACGGCCGGGTCGCTCGGCTGAGGCTGGCCGGTCCGCCCGGCATAGTCGCCCAAAGCCTCCACCATGTCATCGGGTGCCACCAGCGACGGATCGTCCGGGTTGACCAAGAGCTCAAACGGCGTCGCGGCCCGGGCCATCTCCACCATCTGATCCCAGGAATGAGCCGTGGATCTCCGCTCCATCGATTTGCGGATCTGCTGGAAAATCCACAGACCGCCGATGTTCTTCAGCAAACGGGTGCTGCCGCCAACGCCCCCTTCATTGGTGAAGTTCAACTCGGCACAGCGGGCATTGATCTTCGGCTCGGGCAATTCGCATCCCATCAGCGACCACGTTCCGCTGCTGATGTAGCACCAGGAAGGCTGGGCCGGCGCGAAGTCCTCCGCCGGCACCGACAGGACCGCCGAAGCGGTGTCATGCGTGGCTGGCACCACCACCGGTACCCCCGACAAACCAGTCACCGCCGCGACGGAAGGTTGGACCGGGCCGAGCGAGGTTCCTGGCTCGACCGGCTCGGAAAACAGGCCAGGCGACAAGCCAAATCGCTCCATCAAGTCGGTTCGCCACTGCTTGTTGCGGGGATCGAGTAGCTGCGTGGTCGACGCGTTGGTCACCTCAATGCTTCGTTTTCCAGTCAATAACCAATGAAAAAAGTCGCCAATCATCAGAAAGCCGTCGGCAATCCTCAGAGTCGGATCACCGGCCAACCGAGCCGCTAGCAACTGGTAGAGCGAGTTGATGTCCATGAACTGCAGCCCGGTGGCAGCGAAGATCTCGTCTCGCGGTACGATCGCAAAGGCTCGCTCGACCATTCCGCGATTTCGGTGGTCGCGGTAGCACCGCACCGGCCCGGCCACCTGGTCCTGCTCGTCGAGCAAGACGAAGTCGACGCCCCATGTGTCGACTCCCACCGACGCAATCAGCGGATAACGCGAGGTTGCCTCGTGGAGCCCCGTTTGAATCTCTCGCCACAGGCCGAGCAGATCCCATTGCAGCGAGTCCTGAACCCGAACCACCTCGTTGTCGAACCGATGCACTGGCTCGAGTCTGAGTCGGCCGCCCTCCAGAACGCCGGCGATGACCCGGCCGCTGGAGGCCCCTAAGTCGACGGCAAGATGAACGGGGGTCGGGGAATCCATATTGGCAACCCAATCGGGACGGAGGGGGGAATGGCAAGCTGCCCGCGTAGTGCAGCGTCAGCATCAGTTTAAGGGTTGATGGCGAAAAGGGGTCAGACACCAAAAACCGGAACGGCCCGAAGGGTGCTTCGCATTTTTGGTGTCTGACCCGAATGGCACGAACTTAGGTTGTCTCAGTGAACCTCGGGCGCTAGCCGTGGGCCTTCGCCGCATCCTAACGACGTTTTCTTCGCCCACGGCTAGCGCCCGAGGTTCAAAGCCCGTGCCATTCGTGTCTGACCCCTTTTCGCCGTGTCTGACCCCTTTTCGCCGATCGTTTCCGCGGCAGAGGCTTCCTTGAAGACAGGAAAGCTGGGTAATTCGATCGGGTGACCATTTTTGGGCGGTTGAGGCGTTCGAGGAGGCCCTGGATCACGCACCGAACCCCCCACGGGAGCTGTGCTGAAAGTGGGGGCGATGTCCGCCGGATCGCGTCGGGGTCGGTGGAGGAAAAAAGGGCCAATATTTTTAACTCGCGCTTTGTCAACGCTTTACTGCGGCAAGGCGAATCGGGAGGGGGCGAAATCAAAAATCTGCAGTTGACCGAGCGGCGGCAACGCGTAATCTAACGCTGTCGATGGAACGGGCACGATCTTGCGGTCGTGCCCTTTTTCGACCACGGACCGAACGTCAGCGGGTTGATTGCAAGTCTTTGAAAGCATTCAACTTACGAAGCTGCCATTGGTCCGTTTGATAGCATGATCACGATCTATCTGCGATTCTCCGCGAGTTCGCCTTGCGTGGGGTTAACGCGGTCAGCTTGCGGCCACGGGCTGACATCGTTTGACGGCTGTTGAACCGAGTTCACAGTCGTCTTCGAATCCTCACGGACCGGGTACATGGAGTGCCCGGTCGCGAACGCTCGCGAGACTCTTTTCGGGCTCGCTTGCCCCCTGCTGGAGTTGCTATCGAGCGTTGCCGGTGGGCTGCGGGATCAGTCATCAAATTGGATGTCGCCGCGTTCCCAAGCATCGACGAAAATTGGCAAACTGGGCAGCATGTCTCGAGCGGTCCGAATTTCGTCTCGAGTCATCCAATGGACTTCGGCAACTTCGTCCGGGTTGGCGATCGGCGTGACCTCGTGCTCGAGGTGTGCGAGCCACCAGGCGAGGTTGGTACCCCACGGTGTCACACTTCGCCAACAGAGACGAATCGGTTTGACGTCAATCGTCAGTTCTTCTTGCATCTCGCGAACCAATGCATCGGATTCGGACTCTCCGATTTCGATGCCGCCACCGGGCAGGCATAACTTTCCCGGCGCGGCAACGGTCATGGAGCGGCGAATGATCAGCAGACGTTCGCGACGAAAGATGACACCGACGACGCCCCGTTTGCGGCGTGTGGCTGGCTTGAAATCGTTCATGAACAGCTTTTAGCCGACAATCCGCTTTCTGAACAGCGAGGTCCATGCATCGTTGTTGGTGACGAAAGTAGGACGGTCCAGCTACCCTGGGAACATGGCAGCGGTTAGCCTGCCGGGTGTAGGTCGGGAACAGGTGCCATTGGTTCCCGACCCGCCTGCGTTTCATGGCGACCACGACCGGGTGACCTTTGACTCAGCACGACTCTACGCATCGATTCCTTCGCGGCGCCGCGGCGAGCGAGGCGCTGCGCATCATAGCGACCCTTCGTGACGCTGGTTTCGTCGCCTACATGGCCGGTGGTTGTGTTCGCGATGCCTTGTTGGGCAAGCATCCCAAAGATTACGACGTGGCGACCGATGCGACGCCGGACGCGGTTCGTCACGTCTTTGGTCGGTCGCGAACGCTGGCGTTTGGGGCGTCCTTCGGCGTGATTGGTGTGTTGCCGCCTCGGCACGTGCAACCGTCACCGCAGCAACAGTCGGGCCAGCATCCTCAGCAGCCCACGGAGGTGGCGACGTTTCGCAGCGATGGATTTTACAGCGACGGACGGCGCCCCGATTCGGTTCACTTCGGCGATGCCAAGCATGATGCCCTGCGTCGTGACTTCACGATCAACGGGCTGTTCTTTGATCCTCACGATGACCGTGTGATCGATTATGTCGGCGGTCAAGACGACCTGGAGTCGGGTATCCTGCGGACGATCGGAGACCCTTTGGCGCGGTTTGGCGAGGACAAGCTCAGGATGCTTCGCGCCGTCCGCTTTGCGACCACTCTCGGTTTCTCGCTCGAGTCGTCGACGCTGCAAGCGATCCTTGAGCATGCCGACGACATCCGCATGGTCAGTGCGGAACGTGTTGGATCCGAAATGCGTCGAGTGCTGCTGGCGGAACCTGCCGTGACGGGGTTGCGTCACCTGATGGCATGTGGGTTGGACCGAGCGGTGATGCCGGAAACGAGCCAGATGGATCTCGATCGAGCCGAGCGATTGTTGTCGCATGCCTCCACGCAGGATTTGTCGTTTGCGTCTGGCGTGCTTGTTGACGCTCGTTGACGATCCGGCGCAAGTCTCTGGCCGCGATTGCCCGGCGGTGGCGTTTGTCAAACGAAGAGACGCGGCGGACCGCTGCCGCACTCAACCACTGGCCGATGATCGTGGAGACGCGATCGCTAGCCTGGTCCAAGATTCAACCGCTGTTGATCGACCGCGATGCCGAAACGATTGTCTCGCTTGCTGCCGCGATCGCGGCGGTGGATCAATGCGATGACGATTCGGCCGGTGTCGACGATGTGGCGGCAGCCCAAGCTGCAATGTCTTGGCCTGAGGATCAATTGAACCCACCGCCGCTATTGAGCGGAGACGACTTGCGTGCGTTGGGCATCCCGGCTGGCCCGGAGTACTCCGTGATTCTACAAGCTGCTCGTAACGATCAGCTCGATGGAAAGATCCGAACAAGAGCCGAAGCCATCGCAAGAATCATCCGCAGCTAATGCGTTTTCAAATTTCGCAGCGGCCATACAAGCACGACGCGGCAGCGAGTGTGTCTCCGGTTTTCAACCGTTTGGCGGACGTGAGATTGCGCTGATTCCTGGGACTCACTCGCTTGCGCGTCGTGCTTGGATGCGGACGACCGTTCGACGGAGCGAACGGCGCCAGCCCTCCGGTTCTTCGATGCGATTGTTTGGTGGCGACCGGACAGCTCGCGCCCTACCGCTAGAAAGTGGATGGCATTGGGCTCCAGCCTACGAGTCGTTCTCGTTCCCTTCTGGGGTGAGTCGGAAACGAATCTTGGTGGCTCGGTCGCTCTTGACCTCGAGCACCTCCGCGATGGCGCCGTTCAACGGAATCACATCGCCTTGGGAGAGGATTTTTTGGTGGTGATCCATCAGCAGACCGCTGATGGTGTCGGCTTCGACTGACTCTTCGAGCGGAATGCACAACTCACGCCGCGCCTCATCGAGCCCCGTGGCTCCGTCGACAATGAACTCACCGGGGCCAGTCGGCACGATATCGTATTGTTCGGTATCGAATTCATCTTCGACGGGACCGACGATTCGTTCGAGCACGTTTTCGAGCGTGACGATGCCCGTGACGGTACCGTACTCGTCGATCACAAACGCCAGCAGCTGATGGGTCGCCTGGAAATGGCGTAGCACGCGGCTGATTGGCATCGTCTCGGGGACCTTCTTCGGAGGTCGCATCACCGATTTGATGTCGAAGTCTTTGGTATCGACCGCAATGCCAAGCAAGTCTTTGATATGAGCCACGCCGAGCACGTTGTCGAGCGAGCCATCGCAAATTGGATAGCGGGTGTGCTTGCTGCGACGCACCTGTTCGAGGATTTCCGGCAAAGTCTGATCGACGTTGAAGTACGCCACTTCGCGACGTGGAACCATCACGCGTCGAACGATCAAATCGTCGAACTCGAAGACGTTGTTGATCAGCGAATGCTCACTGCGGCTGACGTTACCGTGCACATGCGCCTCGCGAAGCAACGCACGAATCTCTTCTTCCGTGGAGGGGCCGTCTCCGTCCGACGCGCCCGAGATGCCCACAAGCCTCAGCAGGAACGAGGTGGTTCCGTTGAGAATCGCCAGAAACGGATAAAGGATCACGTAGAAGAACTTCAGCGGTGCCGCGCACCAGAGCAGCATCGTCTCGGGGCGACGGATCGCAAAGATTTTGGGAAACTGCTCGCCAATCACCAGATGCAATCCGGTGATGAACGAAAAGGCAAGGGCAAAGCCGAGGACATGCACGATCTTCTCGTCATGGATCCCGACGGCGTGCAGGATCGGCTCGACAATGCGGGCGAACGCCGGTTCCCCCACCCAACCGAGTCCCAGCGAGGCCATCGTGATTCCCAACTGGCAGGCTGAGAGCGATTGATCCAATCGGCGTGCCAGCCAGCGGGCGGTCGCGGCAAAGGGACGACGATCACGGACGAGTTGGTCGATGCGAGAGATCCGAACCTTGACGAGTGCGAATTCGGCGGCCACAAAAAATCCGTTGAGCAGGATTAGGACCAAGGCACTGGACAAATAAAAGGCGTTCGTCATTGATTCCCCAACAGCCGGTCACAACCGCCGGCACCCTCGAGTGTGAAACAGCGAGTGATTCTAGGCGAATCGCCGGCCATCGCATGCCCTGGACGGTCCCCAAACGACGTTTTCTTCAAACCGGCGTGTTTTTCCTCGGTTTGATCTCGGCTGACTGATCTTGACCCTCGATGCGGCCGCTGGCTACTTCTACCGTTACAGCCAAGCGTCTGTGATTCCCACTTCTAATTTGACCAAAGAGCTCAGCCACGGAAGGTTGCACGATGGTTCATCAACCGCAAAACGTCCCGCTTCTGGATATCAATCGAGACAATCGGCCTCATCGCGAGGAATTCATCGAGGTGCTGACGGAAGTTCTCGACAGTGGTCGATTCCTGTTCGGACCTGATGTGGCCGAACTCGAACGCGAGGTCGCCGCCTACAGCCAGGTCGAGAATGCGGTCGGTTGTGCCTCGGGCAGTGACGCCTTGCTGCTGGCCCTGATGGCGCTCGATATCGGGCCGGGCGATGAGGTGATCGTTCCCAGTTTCACGTTCTTTGCCTCGGTCAGCTGCATCACGCGTTTGGGCGCCTCGCCAATCTTCGCGGACATTCGTCCCGACACCTTCAACATTGATCCAGAAAAGATTGTCGATGCGATCACGCCACGAACCAAGGCGATCATCCCGGTTCATCTGTTCGGCCAGTGCGCCGAAATTGATCGGATCTGCCAAATCGCCGGAGACCGGGATATCCCCGTCATCGAAGACGCGGCGCAGGCGATCGGTGCGGCCTACCATTCACGTCCCGCAGGCAGCTGGGGACTGGTCGGTTGCTTCAGCTTCTATCCAACCAAAAACTTGGGCGGGATGGGTGACGGAGGCATGATGACCACTGGCGATGCGGCGATGGCCGATCGGCTTCGGCTGTTCGCTGGTCACGGAATGCGTCCCCGCTACTACCATCGCGTCGTCGGCATCAACAGCCGTCTGGATACCTTCCAAGCAGCCGTGCTGCGAGTCAAGCTCCGCCACTTAGAAGAGTCGGTGGAATCGCGAGCAAAAATCGCGGCTCGCTATAACCGCTTGCTGGCCGACAAGAACCTGGTCGGCGATGACCAGATCACGTTGCCACACGTCGATCCCAATGCCTTCCACGTTTGGAATCAGTACTCCATTCGGATCGCCGGGAATCGCCGGGACAAGCTGCGTGAATTCTTGTCCGAACAAGGTGTTGGAAGCGAGATCTATTACCCGGTGCCGATGCACCAGCAAGAGTGCTTTGCCGATCTGAAGTTCGATCGCAATCGCCTGGTGGAGACGGAGCGAGCCAGTCTCGAAATTTTGAATCTTCCGATCTTCCCCAGCCTCACCGAAGCCGAGCAGAGCCGGGTGGTGGAGACCATCGCCGACTACTACCAACAGCGAGCCAAAGTCGCAGCCTAGGCAAAGTTGCTTCCTGTGAACCTCAGGCGCTAGCCGTGGGCTCCGCGAATGCAGTTGCGATCCACCCAAGGCCCACGGCTAGCGTCTGAGGTTCACGTCGAGACATGTTCGCTACGGGTCAGGCGCGGTGGTGCTTGGTGGCTCGTCTGGCTAATCGTGGGATCGACGCTTGGATCTCGTCCCAGTTGGCTTGCGCTCCCTTCTTGGGACGCACCACAAAGTCGTAGCCTGCGGGCAACTCGTGTTGTTGCGTGCGAAACGATTCGCGAATCAAACGTTTCCAGCGATTCCTGACGACCGCCGGACCGGTTTTCTTCGGAATCGTTACCCCAAGTCGCGCGGGCTGGTCGGTTTCGGATGCCATGGCGCACAACACCAGCACGCCATCGGCAGCGTAAGTTCCGCGGCGCAAGAATCTGACCAAACCGGAGGCTGCTAAGAACGCGTTGGCACTTGCGAAACGTTCTGGCGGTTTCTGTCATGGTCCAATCAAAAGATCAGGTCTTGTCGCGGCGAGATCGGGTTGAGTTCCTCAAACTTCTTGATCAGTTCCTTGGATTCGTCGTCGATCACATGAGGCAACTGGATTTGCAGGGAGACGAACAAATCGCCGGCGGACCCGTCGCGTTGCTTGACCCCCTGTCCCTTCAGACGCAATCGCTTGCCGCTGCTGCTGCCGGCTGGAATCGTCATCGTTACCGTACCGGCCGGAGTCGGCACATCCACTTTCGCTCCCAGCACCGCCTCCGCAAGGGAGACAGGTAGGGTCAGTTCCAGGTTCCGTCCGTTTCGACGGAAGAGCGGATGGTCCGACACCTTGATGACCAAGATCAGGTCACCGGTGGGTCCTCCGCCCGGCGACCGTTGCCCCCGTTCGCGAAGTCGGATCTTGGAGCCGGTTTCGACCCCCGGAGGGATCGAGACGGCGATCTTCTCGTTGTTCAGATAGAACTCGGTCTTGCCCCCTTTGACGGCAGTTTCGAGTGGGATTTCGAGTTCATGCCGAACATTGGCGCCACGTTGGGGTGGACCCGGTGCGGGCCGACGTTGACCCCCGGGTGCAGTTCGCCGCCCGCGACCGCCGCCCATCAATTGCTCGAAGAAATCAGAGAACCCATCGAACTGGGTCTGGCCGCCGCCACCGCCGAAAATCTGCTCCAGGTCGAGCCCTTCGAAACCGGCCGATCCAGGCTGATAGCCGGTGCCACGAATCTTCTCGAAGTCCGAGCCGTAACGGTCGTAAGCGGCTCGCTTTTCTTCGTCGCTGAGGACGTCGTATGCCTCCTGGATCCGTTTGAACTTCTCGCGCGCGACCTTGTCGTCCGGGTTCTTATCCGGATGGTACTTGAGGGCTAGTTTGCGGTGAGCCTTCTTGATTTCATCCTTCGATGCTTCGCGACTCACACCCAGGATTTGGTAAAGATCTTCTGCCACGGAGCAATCAATCGGTTCTTTGGTCGGATACGTGTTGGTCGAATAATTCGGTTTCTGGCCGCTGGCTTTGTAACGAGGCGGGCTTCCTTTCGGTAGCTGCCAAGCTGGCACACCTTAACCGGCCGGAACCAAACAGCAAACAGCGAACCATGCAGCCCAACGATGGCCGGGTCGAGCCAGGTTTGAATCAATCCGATCGTTTTTCAGCCGTCGAAGTTGCGGTTTAGCGTGACCTCGTGGTCCTCAGCGAGCACGTCCACGCCGGAGGGCAACGTGTATCGCTCGAAGTCATGGCCGCGGAGAGTTTCGGCCAGCCGAAGCCAATGCGCTTGCGTCATTTCACCTCTCGGCCAGCCGATCCGGGCCCACAGTCGCTGGGCGGCGGCGATCGTGATGGCCGGATCGAGTTCGCGGTCGCGACGCAGCGTCAGCGGACGATCGCCGACCACCTGCTCGTCCAGCCAGCCTGCGACCAGGTGCTCGTCCAGCCAGCCTCGGCCAGGCGATCCATGGTCCGGCGCCATTGACGTTGCCCCTCGATCGCCCGTTCCATCGCGTTGACGGCTTGCGGGTATTGCGACTCAATCAGTGGAATCAGCTGGTGCCGAATCCAATTGCGTCGGTAGGCGGGATCGAGATTCGAGGCATCCTCGCGCCAAGGGATGCTCCGTGCGGCCAGCGCGGACCGAATCAGATCTCGTCGCGTTTGCAGCAGTGGGCGGACCAGCACGAGGTCGTCGGCGAGCGATCGCGGGCTCCCCATTCCCGACAAACCAGATGGGCCGGTCCCCCGCATCAAATGGTGCAAAAAAGTTTCGACATTGTCGTCCGCCGAGTGTGCCAGGGCGACATACCGTGCTCCCGTCGCGTGCGCGGTCTTGATCAAGAACTGCATCCTTTCCGTTCGCATCGACGCTTCGTCCGATCGTCTCGATTCCGAATGCCCCGCCCGCCAGCGAAGCCCCAGTTGCCTGGACAAATCTTCAGCCCGCTGCTGGTCCCCGTCGGATTCGGCCGCGCGCAGCTGATGGTTGAAATGTGCGACGACGAGAAACCCTGTGGGCGGGCCCGGTCCAGCGGTGGTCGTCTGGCCGCGCAGGGCCGCCAACGCCGAGACGAGTGCGACGCTGTCGGCTCCGCCGCTGCATCCGACCACGACGCCAAGACCACGCCAGCGATCGACCGGCCATTGGTCGGCCACCTCCCTCAGGAGCTGGTCCCAGGGGGCTGCGGATCGGGCGGCACCGCTTGGTTGACCCGGCGGACTTCCGCGGCCCAGGTTCCTCCTTGGCTGGTGTTCGCTAATTGTTGATCTCCGTTGTTTCAATGGGCGTAGCGAGCTGTTAATCTTGGAGCTGTCGGTAGCCGCGTCGCGGTTTTTGCCGACCCATTCCTATCAAGATTAACAACTCCTCCGGACAACAGAATCACCAGCAGCATCGCGTTGGCGGGTGTTCCTTTTCCCTTCCCGCCGCCAAACGCTGGCACGCCAAATCCCCCCTCCAACCATGATGTGGCCCCTGATCGTTTCGATCCTGCTCCGCCTGATTCGCTCGCTTGGAGTGCACCGACGGATGGTGCATCCCTGGGGACTCGATGTCTTCGTACCAGATCGATCCACATCACGGTGGATCGCGCAGCCAGGCGACGTGTTTTGCAGCGTTCTCGATGACGTCACGCCCGTGGACGATGATCGCAGGTGGTTTTCGAGTCCTCGGTTTCGAGGACAGCTCCATGACCCCAACCCTCCTTCTCTATTGTCTGCTCTCGCTGTTGGCGGGATCAGCGATCACCTTTGGCCTCTTCAAGCTCAACGAGACAAAACGACAAGCAAAGCTCAAGGAAGAATCGGACCGCCTGCTCGCTTCGATCCGTCAACAAGCTGAGACCGAACGCAGCCAGTTGATGGTGCAGTCCAAGGAAGCGGCCTTGGAGATCAAGACGACGGCCGAAGAAGAAGCCGCTGCAGCGCGGAAGTCGCAACTGCTGCGCGAACAAAAATTGGACCGCCGCGACGAGCAGCTACAGCAGCAAGAGGACTCCCTACGGAAACAGCAACGCGGCTTGGAAATGAGCCAGACGCGGCTGGCAACACAGATGCGCGGGCTCACCGACCAGCGGGCGCAGTTAGAGAAAACCGTGAAAGAGCAGACCGCTGTGCTGGAACAGGCCAGTGGGATGACGCGCGATCAGGCGGCCCAAAAGCTGATGGAGGCTCTGGAAAAGGAGCTGGAGAACGAACGTGGCACGGCCCTGCTGCGGCACAAGAAGCGACTCGATGAAGTCGTCCAGGCCCAAGGGCGAGAGATGCTGCTGACGGCGATTCAGCGGTACGCCTCGGCGCACACCGCCGAGTCGACCACCAGCACGGTCGATGTTCCCACCGATGACATGAAGGGACGAATCATCGGACGCGAGGGGCGGAACATTCGCGCCTTCGAGAAAGCGACCGGTGTCGATGTGATCATCGATGACACGCCCGGTGTGGTGATCGTCAGCGGGTTTGATCCGGTTCGTCGCGAGATTGCCCGTCAATCGCTCAATAGCCTGATTGCCGACGGCCGGATTCACCCGTCGAAGATTGAAGAGATCGTCGAGGAGACAACCAAGAAGATCAACGATGTGATTCTGCAGAAAGGGCGAGAAGCGGCCGACGAAGTCAACGTTCCCGGGCTGCCCCAAAAGATCCTAGCGATGCTGGGACGCCTGCATTTTCGCACCTCGTATAGCCAAAACGTGTTGCGACACAGCGTCGAAGTCGCGTTTGTCTCCGGACTGGTCGCTGAGATGCTGGGCATGGACGCGGATTTGGCCAGACGCTGCGGTCTGCTGCATGACATCGGCAAGGCGGCCGACCATGAGTTGGAAGGAGGGCATCCCAAGATCGGTGCCGACCTGCTGAGGCGACACAATGAGCCGGCTGAAGTCGTGCACGCCGCCTTGGGGCACCACGACGAGATCGTCACCGAATACCCCTACACCATGCTGGTCGCCATCGGAGACGCCTGTAGTGCCAGCCGCCCCGGGGCCAGACGCGAGTCGTTGGAGCGATATGTCAAGCGAATGGAGGAGCTCGAATCGATCGCTGGCCGTTTTGATGGGGTTCGCCAGGCCTTTGCAATCAGCGCCGGACGGGAGCTGCGAGTGATCGTCAGCAGCGACAAGACGACCGACGAGCAGGCGGCCACGATCTGCCGAAACATCGCCAAAGCTTTCGAGTCCGAGCTGACCTACCCCGGAGAAATCAAGGTCACGGTGGTGCGAGAAAGCCGCTTCACCGAAACCGCCCACTAACCAATACGTCGGCCTTTCCAGGCTGACCTGCCGTAGCTCTCTGTCAGGCTAGAAAGCCTAACGTACCTTGGACTGGGGCCTGACGTGAGTGCGACGCTTGACATCCTTCCCAAGCGGCGCTATGTTCGCGGGCTTCCACTTAGCCTGTTTGCCGCACCTCCGACCCGCTTGCTCCGCACGCGTGTAGGAAGAGAATTCATCCCCAATGAACCCTCTGGCAACGAACCGATTGAATGGGGTTGGCCCCCAAGTCACGGGACGATCCACGTAGAGACTGACTCGTCATGAGCGTCGATTTAGAGGCAATTGCCCAACGCGGGCGTTGCGATGTATCAAGTTTGCGACTCGCTATTCCCCTTCTGGAACAAGGATACTCGCCTCCTTTTCTCGCGAGATATCGTCGGGACGAGCTGGGTGGACTCGATGAATCGAGTCTGTGGGCGCTCTCGACGGCGATGCAAACCGAGCAGCAGGTTCAGCGTCGGCGCGATGAGCTTTTCGAGGCCTGGCAAAAGACTTCGCCCAGTGATCCTGCGATCGGCAACGCGATCAAGAAGTCCAATTCGCTGAGAATGTTGAATCGTCTCGGTCGTCGGCTCAAGCACGAAGCGGCGGACGCTTCCGATGACGCCACGCGTTTGGCAGTCCGTATCCTGAATCCGCACAAGGGCGACGACGACGAACTCTCGGCGATTGCAGCCAGTGTCGAGGGTATCCAGGACGTCGATGCCGCTGTCGCAGGGGTCGATCAGGCCCTGGCCAAACGCCTCGCGGGCGATCCGCGGATGGTTGCCGCCGCCGTCCGATGGCTGGCCAAGAACGCCAAAATCCAAATTGCCAGTATCCATGACCCCCATCTAGCCGCCGACGACGAGTCAGCGGCGGATTCGGCAGTGGAGGCTCCCGAAGCTGTCAAGGAAGCTGCTTCGCAACCAGCGGCAACGACCACGGAGGCATCGTCGCCAGCGGCGGATGCCCCGCCGCCAACCACCGCTAGACGCGGCCACGGTAGACGCGGCTGCTGAAGCGGCCACGCAGAAGCGGCTACCGAAGACGCGGCCGCTCCCTTAACAACCAGTACCGAAGCGGCCAGACCGAAGCGGCCAGTCCAGAAGCGGCCAGTCCAGAAGCGACCAGTCCAGAAGCGACCAGTCCAGAAGCGGCCACCGCGGAAGCCTCGATCGCGAGTGACGGAGTCGGCCGCGCCGAGCGAGGCCCAGGCGAGGCAACGCCCGCGATGACCGAACCGACCGCGGAAGCGGCTTCGGCTGGCGATGGTGGCAGTGCAACCGAGACCGCTCAGGAAACCAAGCCGTCTGGCAAGGGGAAACGAAAATCGAAGGCCGCCGCGGCCAAGCAGACCGGCAAGAAACAAAAGAAGATTTCGCCTCGGCAACGCCGTCGTCGCTGGCTCGTTGGAGTCCTGAAGCCGCTGGAGGGCAAGCGGTTTGCCAGCGACAAGCTCAGTGCATTTCAGATCGTGATGCTCGGCCGAGCGCTGCGCAGCCAGGTGGCTCAATGTTCGTTCGAGTACGACGCGACCAAGTTGGTTGGGGAGTTGCAGCGGACCGCCGGATCGATCAATCGCAATTTCGAGCCGCAGTTGCGACAAATCGTGCTGGACCACGAAGCCGATATTCGTGAGGCAGCCGAAGCCGCTTGGTGGGACGATCTGCATGAAAAAGCCTCTTCGCGGTTGGTCACGATTACAGCAGACCATCTGCGGCGACACATCAATCGCGGTGCCGTCGAAGCGAAGGTGGTGATGGCGATCGACGCGGTCGGTCCTCGCACCGCAGCGACCTCGATCGTCTGTGCGGATGGAAGGATTCTGCACAACGAAGATCTTCCCTGCCAATTGTCTGCCTCACTCCGATCGCAGGCTGTCGCTCGCATGGGTGAGCTGATTCACAGTTTTCACGTCGACCTGATTGTGATCAGCAATGGACCGGCGCGGCGGGCAACGATGATTGCACTGGGGGATCTGATCTCGCAGTCACCCGACAAGTCCGTTCGCTGGACGTTGGCCGATCGGAGCGGTGCGGACGTTTACGCCGGCAGCTCCGTCGCAGACGAAGAAATGCGTTCGACACCGCGTCGTTTCCGGGCCGCTGCATGGCTCGCCTTTTCGGTGCTGCAACCGGCTCAGGCGTTGGCCAAGATCGATCCGCTCAAGTTGCGATTGAGTTCTTTCCAGCGAGAGCTCTCCGATGACGCGATGTCCGATGCGCTCGAGGACGTGATGGTCAGCGGTGCGTCCCGCGGTGGTGTGGACGTCAACTCGGCCCCCGTCTCGTGGCTCGTGAGATTGCCCGGAGTGACTTCGGAAGTCGCTCGAGCGATTGACGAGGCAAGACGCAACGCGCTGTTCCCCTCTCGCACTGCGGTTGGCGAGCTGGCCGAATGGTCGAGCGTCGCGGGAAGTCGTCAGGCGTTGCCCTTCCTCCGCGTCTTCGGCAGTGACGAAGTGCTCGACGGAACGTTGATTCATCCAGACGACTACGCATTGGCCAAGAAGCTGGCCGGAGCGTTGGGAATCGAATTGCCGCCGCAGGCTCCGCCAGGCTACGAGCCGCCCGATTTTTCAGAGCCGCAGGATCCGACGGCCAAGGTGAAAATCGCCGAAGCTCCCACCCAAGCCAAGCCCAGCGTTGTCGAGGACTTCAGCAGTGCTGGTGATCGTGCCAAGGAATTCTCAATTGAGGAAGCGGCTTCGGCGGCTGCTGTCGAAGAAACTGAGACGGCCCAAGCGGAAAACGCCTCCGGCGAAGCTGTGAGTGACGTGCAGGCCGTGCCCCATGCCGAACAAAACGCCGACGACAACCCTGACCAAGTCGCCGATTCGGCGTCGTCCGATGCGGAAGCTTCCGCTGATGCTGCCGAAGCAGCTACTTCTGATGAAACCCCAACGCCCGGAGAACCCGTTGCTGCGGAAGGCGAATCGAGCCAAGGCGACGGCGATTCCTCGGGCTCAGAACAAGCCGAGGTGCCGACGGCAACGGCGATTGCTCGCGAGGATATTCCTGAACCGATTCGTCGTCCCAGGCCGGAGCGGGCCAAGGTGGAAAAGTGCGTCAAAGAATGGCAAATCGGTGCCCGTCGCGCCCATCAGTTGGTCCAGTGGTTGTGCGATCCGTTCGGGGACAGCGACTTCAGTGGCAGCGCGCCGGCAGTGCTAACGACCCTCCCCTCCTCCAAGGCTCTCAAAGAGGGCGACATGGTGATCGGCGTGGTGGTTGGCGTGATGCCGTTTGGTGTCTTTGTCGAATTGGCACCTGACTGCAGCGGCTTGGTTCATGTCAGCCGTGTGTCGGATTCCTATGTCGAAGACTTGCACGAAGCGGTTCAAGTCGGTGACGTGATCACGGCCTGGGTGACCGGCATCGACGAGAAACGACGTCGCGTCGCGTTGACGGCGATCTCGCCGCGAGCGTGAAGCGGAAATCGAAGAGGCCCGCCGAGCCCGTGATCATCGCTCGCATCAAGGTGGTCCGCGCCGCGGTGGCGGTGGTCGTGATCGTGGTCCAGCACGCACCGGCGCAGCTCGTAGCGGTGCGGGCACGGCTGCTCCGGCCGCTGGAGTCGAGCGGCGGTCAGCCTCGCGGGGGACAAGGCCGTGCCGATCAAGCTCGTGGCGGATCGGGTCGTGGTTCCGGTCGTGACTCACAGGCGACGGGGTGACTCCCAAGGCAGAGGTGGTCGAGGCGTTCGCGGAGGAAAGCGTCAGCAAGACAGTCGATCCGGTGGACGCGGACGCGAAAAGAAGCCCGAGTCCTATCGGGTAGTCAGTAAACCGGAATCGAAGCCGATCACCGATGCGATGCAAAAAGGGGAAGAGCCTCTGCGTTCGTTCGGTGACCTGCTGCAATTCTTCGGCAAGTCGACTTCCAGCAAGCCGGAGCAACCATCGCCCCCGGCCAAGAGATCCAAGCCCACCGGCCGACCAGCAGGCCAGCGGAGAACACCCAGCACCAACTCCGAACGCGAATCCATCGCTGCAGATCCATAGCGCAGAATCCATCGCGCAGATCCATCAGCGGGCGCGACGACTCCAGAGTCCGCGTCGGATGTCGGCGGAACTGCGCACGGCAAGCGAGCGGGGAATGAAGTTGGTGATCCGTCAATCTCGCTGACAAGCAACGCGTCGACCTCGGAAGCCTCCACTCCCGAGTCGTCTCCCGCCGAGCCCTCCTCATCAGCGGATACGCCTTCATCATGAGCGACGATTTCGAATCTCGGCTCGAATCGGCGATCTCGCGAGGCAAGAAACGGGCTGAATGGAAGGCTTCCCAGGAACGTCAGAAAGAGCTGAGCGAAGAGGAGCTTCGCCGACTCCACACCTCGTATCGACTCACGCTTTCGGAGCGAATCGAAAGTGCCGTTCAACGTGTGGCCGATCATTTTCCCGGCTTCCAGCAAGAATCGCTGTACGGTGAAGTCGGTTGGGGATCGGCCTGTTTTCGCGATGACCTGCGAATCGACTCGGGACGACGTACCAATCAATACAGTCGGCTCGAAATGGTGATTCGCCCCTACAGCGATCTGCACGTCCTCGACCTCAAGGGCAAGGGAACGGTCATGAATCGCGAACTGTTCAATCGCAGCTTCTATGTCCCGGTCGCCGAAGTCGACATCGACGAGTTCGAGCAATTGATTGACACCTGGGCGATCGAATACGCCGAGATGTACGCCGCCAAGAGTCGCTAGTAGCGACGACTGTCCATCGTACGAGAAGTGGGAAAGCCGGGGCGAAGGTGGACTCGCTTGCCGGCTGGTCCCCGTTTCGAGCCGACCTAGCCTGCGGTTTTGGCGGGCTTCAGTTTTGCGGCAACCTTTTCGAGCAGTTCTTTGCTCTTCTGAATGCCTTCCATTTCACCAAGTTTGCCACCCTCGTACTCGATGCCGACGTAGCCGGAATAGCCATGCTTTTCCACGACGATCCGCATCATCTTCTCGTAGTCGGTGTGGATTTCGTTGCCCTCGTCATCAAAGTCGTGGGTCTTGGCACTGACTGCTTTGGCAAACGGCATCAATTCGTCGACACCTTGGTATCGATCGTATTCTTCCGGGTTCGGGCCTCGCGTGATGAAGAAGTTCCCGAAGTCGGGGAGCGTGCCACAGTTGTCCATCCCGACCGCTTGATCACGCCGACCAACCAGGCGCCGTTACTGCTCAGCCCGCCATGATTCTCAACGATCACGTTCAAGCCCATTGGCTTGGCGTACTCGCTAAGACGACTGAGTCCGTCCGCCGCGAGTTTCTGTTGCTCTTCAAAACTGCCACGACTGGCAGCGTTGACGCGAATCGAATGACAGCCAAGGAACTTCGCCGCGTCGACCCACTTGTGATGATTTTCGATTGCCTTGGTTCGGGCCGCGTCATCGGGATCACCCAAGTTGCCTTCGCCGTCCACCATGATCAGCAAGCTCTTGACCCCTTCGTCCTCCGCTCGTTGCTTCATGTCGGCCAGGTAAGTCTCATCCTTGCCCTTGTCCATGAAGAACTGATTGACGTACTCAACCGCCTCGATTCCAAATTCGCGTTTCGCGACACGCGCAAAGTCAAGATTCGTCAAGTTCTTGGAAGGATCGCGCAGGGTGCGGTGCAGCGACCACTCGGCCAAAGAAATCTTGAACGGCTTGTCGCCGGAGAGTCCTTGGTCGGCGAAAGTACTTCGAGGCAGGATGGCCGTCGCGGCGACCGATGCTGCCGTGGCCTTTAGAAATTGTCGTCGAAACATGGTATGGATTCCTTGAAATGGTTGGGGATGCCAAACAGTGGGGCCCCGATTGTAATACCTGCTCAGCAAGACAGACTATAACTTTCCCGATCGCCGCCCGATTTCCGCTTTCCCAATCCGAACGAAGGATGCCGTGGTGGTGATCCCGGATTCGTGATCACTTACCCGCAACGAAGGTCTTTCCGACGTCATGCCACACTTCCTTCTTGTTCTGTGCGTGCTGCTAGTGACTTGCTGGGGGCTACCGGCGAGTGCCGAATCGCCGGTCGTCGTCTTTGAGGAAAACTTTGAATCCGGGTTCGATCGCTGGGAGCTGCTTGATCCGGCAACCTGGCGGATCGCAGACCGTGATGGCAATCGCACGATTGAGATCACTGAGCGTGAAAGTGACTACAAGCCACCGGTCCGCAGTCCAGGTCACGTCGCACTGATCAAGGACCTTGAACTCGGCAGCTTTGACATCACGTTCAAGGTGCGAAGTACGAAGGACACCGGCAATCACCGAGACTGTTGCGTGTTCTTTGCTTATCAGGACGACCAGCACTTCTATTACGCCCACCTCGGCGCCAAGCCGGATCCCCACAGCGGCCAGATCATGATTGTGCAGGAAGCTCCGCGATTGGCGATGACCAACAACGAACAATTGACACCCTGGGACGACCAATGGCATACCGTTCGTCTCAAACACGATGTCGCGTCCGGATCGATCCAAGTCTTTTTCGACGACATGGACAAGCCGCACATGGAAGTCGTCGACAAGCGGTTCGGCAGCGGGCGAATCGGGATCGGCTCGTTCGATGATCTGAATGAATTCGACGACGTGGTCGTGCGGAGCTGGTGATGCGAGGACTCGACCTTCCGTCTGCCCTGTCAATGACCACGTCGATTACCAGTGACAAACCGGGAACGAAGAATGAATCCTCGACCGATCGAGTTCGCCTATCGATATTGCCCATCCTGTTCCCATGAAAATCCCGCTCCGGGCTCGATCCCATTCCGCTGCGAGGCATGCGGATTCTGTAATTTTTTTGGCCCCGTTGCCGCGGTCGGCGCCCTGCTGACTCGCGGTGACAATCGGCTGTTATTGGTTCGCAGAGCTCGCGATCCCGGAAAAGGAAAGCTAGGGCTGCCTGGCGGGTTTGTCGATCGTAACGAAACCGTCGAACAAGCGTTGGCTCGCGAGGTGCTGGAAGAAACCGGCCTGCAGGTCACTCGGTTCGACTACCTGATGTCGTCCCCGAACATTTACAACTATCGGGACATCGTGGTGCAAGTGATCGATCTGTTCTACGTTTGTGAGGTCGAATCGGACGCGCAAATCGAACTCGATCCAATCGAACTGGATCACTATGAATGGGTCCAGCCGACGGTTGCTCATCTCGAGCAAATGGCGTTTCACTCGAATCGGCTGGCCATTGAGAAATGGTTGGCAGAATGATGGTTGCGGTTGTTGTCACACGCTGACACGCCGTCCCTCACGCTCGCTCTCGATTGCTGCCGCAAAGATCGTAGCGGCACGATACGCATCGTTCAGGTCACTCATGTTGCGAATCAGGCTGGTGACGGTGCGATGGAACTGACGCAGCAACTGCTCACCGACGGGTAATTCGGTGTCCAAGGATTCCATGTGCCGGCCCGCATCATCGAACCAGACAAGATTGGAGGGGAGATCGACGAAGGCGATCCCGCGCTCACAGCAAATCTGCATCGCCGAAGGTGGCCGAAAACTCACCGCCTCGTGCCATGTCGATCGAATGTAATTGCCGCAACTGATCTGCGCCGTCACGGCTGGTCCTTTCGCGGTCTCGGGAAATGCCAGACTGAGACATCGATAGGGGGTCGTCGGCATCCTTTGCGTAAGCTGTCGACGTCACGCTGATCGGTTCGCGATTGACGACGTACCGACACCAATCGATCAGCTCAATGAATTCGCTCCGCGATCGATCGGAGGAATTCTGACGCGATGCAACATCGGGTTGAATTCGACGATGGCAAAACAGCAATTGCGGAGGCCCCAAGCGAGTCGCAATCAACTCGCGCAGTCGCAGCGTTGCCGGCGCCAATCTCCTGGGAAACTCCGCCATGAATGCGACGCCGGAACCCTCGATGGCAAGCCGAACGTGCTCGTCATGGACGGGGTCGATGTCCAAATCGCCCGCCCAGTAAATCGCCTTGCCCGCCTCGGAAGCGGCAAGCATGGGTAACCAACCGTGCCAGGTTCGCTGAAGCACCATCACGGCATCGATATCACATCGCGAAACCAAAGCGCGATAGCCGTCGACAACGTCTGCTTGAAATTCGCGAGCGCAGTTCTCGCCCAACTTTCCGACTGCGGTGAAGACCGCGCGGACGTCGAAACGATCGTGCAACATTCGGAGCGCGGGTCGATGACGCGTCTGCCAGGCCTCACCGAGCCCGATAAGTCCGATGCGCAGTTTCATGAGTGGATTTCAAAGAGGAGCAGGCAGCGATCCTTGCCCGGCTGACAGCAACGTGTTCTCCCTGCGTTGCCATCACGGCCAAGCCCCAGTGGTCCATTGGGAGCTGCCGATGATCCACAATTGTATCCGGCTCCGGTGACCGAGTTGGCCCGGTTCCTGCTGGATATTCCGATCGAAAAATCGGCAATTCTCGGGCCTCTCGCCATTCGGGTGCAGCAATTTGACGCACGCCTTTGGCATGCCGGAAGTCAAGCACTGCACTCAGTTTAGCGTCACCTCGAAAACGCCGTTGGCGGTGCCAACCAGAATTCCGGCGGCTGAGTCAAGATCGATTTCTCTCGGTTTCCCAGCCAAGGTCTTGCTGCCTCCGATCGCAACCCTATACTCCCGCCCATTCGCCAACTTGACGCGATCGGAAAACTCATGCTAGCTTTCCGAAAGCACGAGTCGGTGTGTCCGAAATCAGGATCAAGTCGCTGTGGGCTGATCACCGGTTTGCGGTCACGCTGCCCAGTACCCCTTCGCATCTCCCCTGACCGCCGGAATTCGATTCCGCTGGGACGAAGGGGTTGGGCCGTCGAAGGACGACTGGGTAGCGGGAACAGATGTTGTTTGACGTTTGAGCGTTCCATTTTCCAAGTAGCTTGAGGCCGCCATCTGGCGAACTTCGAGTCCCAAGTTGGGTCGACATGGTGTCGATCGCGCTCAGCGCAACAGTCCTTTCATTGAGGGAGCTATCAATGGTCTCGTTGCTTTTCGGTATCGCCTTGGCGGCAATCACCAGCGATCAACCATCGCAACAAAATTACGCGGACGCGTACCGCAACTCGGTTTCTCAACAAAAGCCGTTGTTGGTAGTGGTCGGAGCACCATGGTGTCCGGCTTGCAACTCGTTGAAAGAGTCAACGATTCTTCCGATGGCGGAAACAGGCGAACTGGATGGCGTAAGTCTGGCAATGATCAATAAGGACGAGGATCCCGAGCTAGCCAAGGAATTGACCGGCGGCGAGCAAATGATCCCTCAGATCATCCTCTACACGCCCGAGCAGGGGCATTGGAAACGGCAGCGGCTAACAGGATTCCAGTCCAAACAGCCGATTCGCAACCTGATTCGCCGCGCTCTGGGCAGCAGCTAACGGCGGTTTCAGGGCGTCACCCGCTCCGTTCGTAGAATCGCGTCGGCCGTGGAATTTGATTCCACTGCCGACGCTTTTTTTTTCCAATCCGCTATCCTTCTGTGCGGAAGGCCCAATCGCTCGCCAACCTCAGCGTTTGCCAGTCCCAGCGTTTGCCAGTTTCGTCCCTTGCCAGCGCCGGCGTTTGCCAGAAATTGAGGGGGCTTTCATGGATTCCGCTCGCCTCGCAATGAGAGACCGACCAGCATGAGTTTTCCGGACGATCTGATGCACCTGATTCGGCCCGATGAGCCCTCTGGGGCCGTTGGTCTGGTTGGGAATTGGGGGTCCAGCCCGCTATTTCGCCGAGCCGGTTGAAGAGGCGGACATCCAGCGATTGGTGCAGGCGGCCAGCAGCGAGAATCTTCCCGTTCGAATCCTTGGCGGGGGCAGCAACATTCTGGTTCGGGAGGCCGGCGTTGACGGCCTGGTGATTTCGCTGACCGGGGCGACGACCAGCCAGATGTCGATTGATGGGTCGAAGATGACCGTCGGGGCCGGTGCCAAGCTATCGCATGCCGTGATCAAGGCGGTCGGGGCCGGACTCGCCGGCCTGGAGCACCTCGTGGGAATTCCCGGTACCGTCGGTGGCGCCGTGATGGGAAACGCCTCGAGCGACGGTCGGGACATCGGCTCGGCTGTTCATTCGGTCACCGTCTTGGAAAAGGGGGGGCAGATTCGCACGCTGAACCAGCAGGAAGCCGGATTCTCCCATCGCAAGACATCGCTCGTGGGGCTGACGATCCTGGGGGTGACGTTCGAGCTCGAACCCCGGGATGTGGTTGCCTTGACGAAGCGTATGCAGAAGCTTTGGATCGGCCGGAACGCCTCTCGACCCAATGATGAGCCGAGAATTGCCATGCCGTTCGTTGATCCCGATGAGATGTCGGCGAGAGACCTGTTGCAGCGAGTCGGGCTGGCTGGCCTTCGCGAGGGCGCCGCTTCACTGGATGCCCAGTCTCCCCAGTTTCTCATTGCCCACTCCGGTGCCACCAGTGACCAGTGCTTGAGATTGATCGAACGAGTCCGGGAGCAGGTGTTACTTCAGACCGGGATCGACTTGCAGTTGAATCTGCAGATCTGGTAAGGATGACTGCGGTTGGAGTTGTTCGCTGCGTTGGTTTGTCGGTGAGGTTTCGCGTCGCCGGTTGGTCTCGGCGAGCGAAGGGTTTTCCAAGGAAAGGATTCGAGCGTGGCGATGCGATCGCCTCAAGTCGAAAAGCGTCGGCCGATCCGCGACATGATTCGTCGGCTGATCAAGGCCCCCGCCGCGCTATCGGTTCTCTGGCCGGTCCTGCTGATCGTCGGCGGTTATGCCGCCTGGCATCAGTGGGGTTCGGTGCACGTGGCCAATCAATACAGCGGAATCGATCCGACGTTGATCCAGGTCACCGAGGCCACCTGCGTACGTCCGCAGCAACGTCGTCAAAGCGGTCTACCGAGACACGGCAATGGAAGGTCTGTCACTGCTGGATCGACAGGCGACCGCCAAGATTGCCGCTGCGTTCTCGATGCATCCCTGGGTCCGCAAAGTCATCGGCGTCCGCAAGTTGCCAGGCGGTGGGATCGACGTGCGACTGGAGTATCGAACGCCGGTTGCCATGGTGCACGTGTTCAAACCTGATCAAAGCGATGCACGAAGCTACTTCTTTCCGGTCGACTCCGAAGGGGTCCTGCTGCCGACCAGCTGAGTTCGCTCAGGCCGATACACGCAAGTTTTTGTACATCGAAGTCCCAGGCGTCTACACCACCAGTCCCATCGGCGCCGCGTTCGGAGATGTCTCGGGTGGAGGCTGCGGCGCGGCTCGCCGCCGTCCTGGCTCCCCATCGTGAATCGGCCGATCTTCGCAGCATCGGAGTCTACGGAGACCCCCGGCAAATGGAGATTCCGCAGCTGGAACTGACGACCCAGAGCGGATCACGAATCTTTTGGGGTAGCCCACCCGGCGCCGAGCCTCCTGGGGAACCGACGGCGGAAATGAAGCTTCGCAAGTTGCTTTCGGTCGACACCTCGCAGTTGTCCGACCTTCGCATTGCCACCCCGGTTGTCGCCACCCAGCGATAGCTGCTTGCCTTGGCCAGGCCCGTCCACGTATCACGGCTGATGATCGCGTCTCCAGGCGGTAAGCTGGAGGGGCAGCTGCGCAAGCTGTGTTTGTGACCTCAGACGCCAGCAGCGTCACGCATTGATTCTGGGAGTTGCGGCGAAATCCGAACCAAAGCCGGTAATGGACCGGGTGCATCGCATTGCTGCGTCGGACCCCATCGCCGATCGACGTCACCCCATTTAGACTGACGATGACTAGCCGTGGGCCACATGCGTGTCGCAGCGGCTTGGAGAAGGTCCATCGGCTATCGACTGAGGTTCCAACTCGTGGCCTGGTCCTGGCTTTCCTCTGAGCGTCGCTCTGGGATGCAAACGAACTTCGGCAAGTAGTGAATCCAATGGAACCTGTTTACGGCGAGTACCTGCAAACACTCACTCGGCGGCAACTGATGGGGCGAGGGGTGCTCGGGGTTGGCACCGCGGCGCTTGCCGGACTTCTGCATCGCGACGATGTCCTGGCCGAAGAGACGACCTCGGGCAGATCGGCGAGCCGAGGCGCGATCGGAAGCTTTGCACGGCCTGCATCACGCCGCCAAGGCGAAGCACGTGATCTACCTGTTCATGAGTGGGGGACCCAGTCAGCTCGATCTTTGGGACTACAAACCGAAGTTGCTCGAGATGTTCAATCAGCAGCTGCCGGATCATGTTCGCAGCGGGCAGCGGATCACGGGGATGACGGCGAACCAGAAGGACGGACTTGCCGCTCTGTCCCAGCAAGTACAAGTTTGAGAAGCACGACAATCACGCCGACGGCGTCTGGGTCAGCGAGCTATTGCCCCACACCGCGCGTGTCGTCAAGGAACTGTGCGTGATTCACAGCACGTTTACCGAAGCGATCAATCATGACCCCGCGATCACCTACATTCAAACAGGAAGCCAGATACCGGGTCGCCCGAGTCTTGGTGCGTGGTTGAGTTACGGCCTGGGAAGTATGAATGAGGATCTGCCGCACTATGTGGTGATGCATGCGAAGACAAGTTTTGCCGAGCAAAGCTTGTTCAATCGTTTGTGGGGTACAGGATTCATGCCGTCGGATCATCAGGGGATCCTGATGCGTAGCGAGGGAGACCCGGTGCTTTACTTGAGCAATCCCGCCGGCGTTTCTCGCGCCGATCGCCGCCATCAGTTGGATGCCTTGGCCGCCATCAACCGGCGGTTGCACAGTGAGGTCGGCAGTCCCGAAATCCTGGCCCGCATCAAGCAACACGAGATGGCCTTTCGCATGCAGGCCTCGGTGCCAGAGCTGACCGACTTGTCGCAGGAGACGGCGGAAACACTGGCATTGTACGGTCCCGATGTTCACACGCCGGGAACCTTCGCGGCCTGCTGCCTGCAGGCTCGTCGACTTGCCGAGCGCGGTGTTCGCAACATTCAAATCTTTCATCGAGGCTGGGACGCCCATGGGCGATTGCCGACCGAACATGAATCGCAGTGCCGAGACATTGACCAGGCATGTGCCGCATTGATCCAAGACCTGAAGCGTCGAGGTATGCTGAACGAGACGCTGGTGATTTGGGGCGGCGAGTTCGGGCGAACCGCATATTGTCAGGGAAAGCTGACCCGCGAAGATTACGGTCGCGATCATCATCCTCGCTGCTTCACAACCTGGATGGCGGGCGGCGGCGTGCGCGGCGGAACCACCTACGGGCAAAGCGACGCGTTCGGATACAACATCGCCGATGCCGATGGCAATCCGTTATCGCCACAGCCTGACAAGGAGCGATGGACGCCGGGCACCATGCACATCCACGATCTCAATGCCACCATCTTGCATCTGCTAGGCATCGACCACAAACGTTTGACCTATCGCTATCAGGGGCGTGATTTTCGACTGACCGATGTGCACGGCCACGTCGTCCACGACATCCTGTCGTAACCGCTGCAGGGGTCGGCCGAATGCACGACTTAGGCTGTGAACTGGCAGCTGTGCCGCGCATCCTCGACGCTTCGCGGCTCGGTCTCATTCGCGCGAGAAGTGAAAAGGTTCACCGCCCAGAATCTGGTCGCTGGTAATGGTGGGGCAAACATGTCGTTCGATGTGAGAGATGATCAACGCGGTTCCCTCCTCGTGGCTCACATGAGGCCAGGCCTTGGGGTTGTACATCGAATCGGTCAGGTCCCTCATGAGGACAACATGGACGCCGTTCTTTGCTAACTGGCGCAGACCAAAGGGACGTCCGAGAACACACATGTTCACGTGCACACCCACCAGGATCACGTTCTTGATCTCTCGTGTTTGCAGGACCGTCCACACTTCATCTCCGCGATCGCTGATGAAATCCTTCTCGCCGTCGATGGATAAACCGGGATGCTGGCGTTTCCAAGGTGCTTTGGGGTTGAGGCCCTTGGCGACGAGCTTTGCCTCCCAGGCCTGATGTTCCTCGGGCGTATCGTCTTCACCACCGTCGGACTGGTCGATCGGGTACTTCACCGCTTCCTCAGCGGGAATGGAATAGCACCAGCTATTGATTTCTTCGGGCGGCGGTGACCGGGGTCAACGCCAAGGCCCGCTTCCGCGCCGGATGGTCCGCGTACGCATCCATGCAGCTGCTGGGGGCGTGGATGATCGTGACGCCGCGATCGCGCAGTTCGTTGAGTAACGATTCCATTCTGGGAACCATCTGGTTCTCTCTCTGCACGGCACGATAGCAGTGGTGTGAATCCCACATGTCGCAAACAATGACCGCTGTCTGCTCGGGATTCCACCGCTCGACGCGCGACACGATGTTGAAATCGTCGCTCGGCTTCCGGCTTGACCGGCTCCTGGCTTTGCAATCGAAGCGTGAGGGAGTCCTCGGCAATGGCCGCGAGTCCGGAGTGCCAGGGACATCAACGCCAGTAAGACGGCGACGTGGGAAAAAAAGCGGTACATGGTCATCGTCCTCAATCAGTTTGCTCGGCACAGCCGGTGGGGCTGGCACTGATTATAGAGGACGACCGCCCGGGATGCCGTCGCTGAAGACGAACCATGTCGGAATCGACAGGGGCGTGACAATCGAGATGTCACGTCGATCGGATGTCGTTGGAAACGACGCCCTATTTCGAGAGCATGTTTCGGTACATCGTGATTCCGGCGGGGCCGACGAGCACGACGAAAATGCCTGGGAAGATGAAGAGCACCAACGGAAAGATCATCTTCACCGCGGTCTTGGCCGCCTTTTCTTCGGCGATTTGCCGTCGCTTGGTTCGCATCGCATCGCTTTGGACGCGAAGCGCGGTCGCGACGCTGGATCCGAACTTATCCGCTTGAATCAGAATCGACGCCAGTTGTTTCAGATCGTCCACGCCGCTGCGAAAACCAAGGGCATGCAGCACCTCGCCGCGTGATCGGCCGAATTGCAGCTGCTGATTGGCGATGCTGAACTCCTCACCAATCTCTTTGTGGCTCTTGAGCATTTCCTCGGCCACCTTGCGGAGCGCCTGGTCCATCCCCAAGCCGGCCTCCACGCACACCACCATCAAGTCCAAGGCGTCGGGCAGCCCGAGAAACACTTTGAACTTGCGACGCTTTGCGAAATGATCGAGCAACAGACTGGGCACCATGAATCCGATCACGATCCCCCCGGCTGCCTTCATGATCAATCCTTGGCTCAAGCCGTCGGTGATCATTCCGAAGACGCCGCCGATGAACAGACCAATCGCGGCAAGGATCAACTGAATGCTCTTGAAGACCACGGGAGCTGATTCACGTCGAAACCCAGCGTTCACCATCTTCTCTCGAAGCTGGCCCATCTCCTTTTCGCTGCCTCGAACGGTGTCGGCCAGAGGCGACGTCGCCTTTTCCAGGGCGGCGGCAAACGCATCGTTCTTCTTGCGTTGTTTGTCGGTCCCATCATCCTCCAAGGGACTTTTGCGACGCTTCTTCAGCATGTCCAGCCGCGCTTCGGCCCGCGGCTTGTCTTCCCCGCTGACTCGTCCGATCACGACCCAAGCGACGGCCGTCACAGCAATGAAGATTGCCACCGACGCGACGGTGACTGGGCTTAACATGGCAAGAATCGTCATCGTAATCATGGTCAATCGTTCCTGGTCGAACCATCGCAAGGCGGTGGAGCCGTCAAGCGAAGGGTCACCTTTCGTTCTTGGGAGAAGCGGTGGTCTTGAATCGTTAAAACGGAGAAGGAATCAGACTTTGATGGTGATGATCTTCTTGATCACCAATGCACCTATGACTTGGGTGACCAGACCCATGCAGAGCATGTACCTGCCGATCTGGTCGGTAAAGAGCATCATGACGTATTCGTAGTTCAGTTTGAGCATCACCAGGAACAGAACCGGCGGCAGCGCCAACAGCACCGCACCGCTCATTCGGCCTTCGCCGGTCAACGCCTGGATCTGTCCGAGGATCTGCAATCGTTCGCGGATCAGTCGTCCGATCTTGTCCAAGATTTCAGCCAAGTCGCCGCCCGTTTGTCGTTGCAGCACGACTGCCGTGGCAAAGAACCGCAAATCCATGTTGGGAATTCGCTGGGCCATGTCCTCGATGGCTTCATCGAGCGGAATGCCAAAGTTTTGTTCCTCGAAGGCTCGTCCGAACTCGGTTGCGAGTGGTGGCCTCCGTCTCGGTAGCCACCAGTCCGAATCCGGCGTTCAGCGAGTGACCGGCTCGGAGCGAGCGACTGAGCAGTTCCAAGGCTTCCGGCAATTGCTTACCAAACTTCGCCAGGCGACGTTTTCGTTTGAGCAGCAACCAGCCGATAGGAAGTCCAGCGACCAGGCAGCCCACGATTGGGGCCAGCAGGATCGGTACCGGGGAAACGAGGCAGGCCGCAAAGCCACCGGAGAAGCAGGCGATGCAGATAAACGCAAACTTGGCAGGCCGCATCTGGACGTCGGCCTGCTCCAGGTAATCGCGCAATCGCCGGCAGGTTGCTGAGGATTCGGCCGAGCAGAGCGGATTGGTCGTCCATGCCGCCAGCGAGCAGCAACGAACCGGACTCGGGTTCGTCGGGATTGCCGCGATGGCTTCGCCGTCGGGAGGCCATCGCGGCCAACCGATCTTCGGTGTTGGTGTTGTCGCTGCCGGGCACCATCACATTGATGGCGAAAGCGACAAGGATGCGACGAAGACGCCGACCGCGATGACAAGGACGATTCCGCTCATGGCTTTACTGAAACGATTGTTGGACTGAAATCAATTCGGAGTTAGTTGGTCTTCGTCGCCGAGTCTCGCCGAGACTCGGAGACGTGATCGCCGTCGGTTTCTCGGGCTCGGAGAGTCGGAGAAACGGCAAGGACGGCGCTGTCTATCTAGGCCTGCATCATCACACGCTCGCGGAACGCGCTGGCCGGAAGCCGCACACCGGCCGCTTCCAACTTGTCCATGAAACTCGGGCGAACGCCGGTGCAAATGAACTGGCCAAACGCCTTGCCCTGCTCATTGACGCCCTGCTGAACAAACTTGTAAACGTCTTGCATCACGATCGTGTCCTGTTCCATCCCGACGACTTCCGTGATGGCAGTGATTCGTCGAGGACCGCCCTGCAGACGATTGGCTTGAATCAGCACATCGACCGCACCGGCGACCTGTTGCCGAATCGCCTTGACCGGCAGTTCGAATCCGGACATCATCACCAAGGTCTCAAGACGAGCGATCGCATCGCGAGGTGTATTGGCGTGGATCGTGGTCATCGAACCATCGTGACCGGTATTCATCGCCTGCAACATGTCCAGCGTTTCGCCACCACGGCATTCGCCGATGATGATCCGTTCCGGACGCATACGCAGGGCGTTCTTGACCAGGTCGGTCGCGGTCACTGCCCCGTTGCCTTCAATGTTCGGTGGACGTGTTTCCAGTCGAACCACGTGGTCTTGCTGCAGCTGCAATTCCGCCGCATCCTCGATCGTCACGATACGGTCCTCGTGGCCGATGAACGAAGAGAGCGTGTTGAGCAGCGTTGTTTTGCCGGAGCCAGTACCGCCGGCGATGATGATGTTGAGCCGCGCCTTGATGCAGCCTTCCAACAGCATCACCATCTCTGGCGTGAATGCCTTGTAGTTCAGCAAGTCTTCGAGTTTGAGTGGGTTGCTACCGAAACGTCGAATACTGACCGCGGCACCGTCCAGATGCGAGCGGCGGAATGATCGCGTTCACACGAGAGCCATCTTCCAAGCGAGCGTCGACCATCGGTGAGGTTTCGTCGACGCGTCGACCAACTTTGCTGACGATTCGGTCGATGATCTGCAACAGGTGTTTGTTGTCGCGGAACTCGACGGTCGATTTTTCCATACGACCCCCTTTTTCCACGTAAATGTTCTTGGGACCGTTGATCAGAATGTCGCTGACGAGCGGATCCTTGAGGATCAGTTCCAACGGGCCAAGACCAAGCACTTCGTCGATCACTTCATCGACGATTCGCTCACGCTCCTGGCGGTTGAGCAACGTTTCCTCTGCATCACAGAGGTGCTCGACCACCATCCGGATCTCGCGTTTGAGCACATCTCCCTTGAGATCGCCCACGCGGGACAGGTCAAGCTTGTCGACCAACTTGCTGTGAATCCGACGCTTGACTTCCTCAAACTGAGTCTGGCGGTTGGCGTCAGGTCGTGAGATTTGGTTCGTCGTTCTCATCGGTGATGATTTTCCTTCGTCAATGATTCCGATCAGTCCCCTGTGCGTCCCCCCGGGTCAATCCCGTCACTCGCTGGTCGCCGTCCGAACGCGTCAACCGCCTTGACGACTCTGTCTTGACGACTTGAGCTCGGTGGGAAGAACTCTTGTAAGGGTCGTGCCGCCTTTCCCGACGCATCATCAGAGACGCGATTGCCCAACGGCTGGTCACAGGACGGTGGCCCAAGCAAACATAGGACGCAAAATGGTGCGCAGACGATGTGGAACTCAGACTTTCCACACCAGGAATAAAAGATCCATCCGGGACAGGTTCACGCTCGCAACCGGACGGGCTATCGGTGGGAACCCCGGTGGATTCACGAAACAAGCCGCTTGGTCCTGCAGGAAACCAAGCGGCTTGTCGTTTTGTCGTTGATGATCGAGCGCCGATCAGGATCTCGGCCCGGGCGGATCGTTACCAAGGGCCACGCACGTAATACACGCCGAACTGGTCGGTGTGGCTTGGCCACTGCGGGGTCCCGTAGAAGCTGCCCGGTGCCGCGGCGCCGGGAGCGTTGGCGCTCCGCCCGAACTGGTGATAGACCGGGTACATCAGATTCTGGCTGACGCCCCACGAGTACGTTTGACGCATGCTGATCGTTGGCGGCACCACCAGGGCCAGCGGTTGTCCATACATCTGGTGGTAGTACGAACCGTGCCAGGGTCGATTCATCGAGAAGTTGTACGCCTGGACCTGCGCCGCACCGAGCGGATCGCTGGCCGAGGCATGGCTGCCGGTCACGGTGAGCAGCGCGGCGAACGCGCTGGTGGCGAGAATGATTCGACGGATCATGATTTTCTTCTCAACAGGTTTCGATCGAGTTACGACCACGACATCGATGTGGTTAGCGGGGAAGGCGAAAGTAATTCCAGTAAACGTTCTTGGCCTTCGCGTGCGCCGACGTCCAATACGATGCCTTGGTTCGGTTCATCCCGCGACCACCATCGTAGTATCGATGAAACTTGTCGACGTGCGGATACATCATGTGATGCGGATAGAACGGTTGATAGGTATAGAACGTATGGCCGACATTCGGTGGTACCGGAACCGGCGAAAGATACATTTGGGCGTTGGCTCGGTTGGCAAAGCCCTGGGTGTAGTAGTTGTAGAATAGGTCAGGGCGTCCGTAGCCGCGTTGCTGGATCGTGCTTTCGACGACTCGGTTTCCGTTCTCGTCCCTCTCCGCCGAACAGGCCTCCCCCACCCGATCCATTGCTTCCTCCGAGAATCCCGCCCAGCGCGCCGCCGCAGTTGGGGCATTTGCCGTTGAGCAGCCCGCCGTCCTCCGAGACGACGCTGCCGCAGCTACTGCACGACATGTCCCCGACGTGACCGTCGCAGTCGGCATCGATTCGCTGAGAGTGACCTCCTGGCTGCGAGCCGAGGTAGCGGCCAATGCCACCATGGCGGCGACGATACAGGGGGCAAGGCGATTGAGTGATTGCATTTTCATTGGATCGGTTCCTCCGTGAACCGTGCCCGAGCGTAGCGACTGTCCAGGTTTTCTTTGCCGGCAAGAAGGTTCCCGGCCATTTTTTGAATCGATTTCTCAGAGCGTTTCGACGCCCAGGGCGTTTGGGGACACTCTGACCAGTGACCGAGGATTTCTCGTGTTCTCCGTCTGTTTCGGAAAGAATCCGTGCTCGGGGATGATCTTTGCAGCTCGTCGCGTTGTGTTCGCTGCCATCAGTGGTTTCGCTTCCACGGCTTCGATCGCTATAACCGGCGCTGATGCTCTGAGTCGCGCAGCCCCCCGTAACCAACTCGGCTGGCGTCATCGGCACAAACTGCCTAATTTCTCTCGCACAACCAAAGCAGTGATTTCGTCGGCACGGAAATCGCACCACCCCTTCTCATCACAGGAACCGATTTAGCGTGGCAAAACGTCGATCACGTAGCAATTCTCGGCGAAGCAGCGGCCAATCTGCTAGCAATTCCGGCTCGTCGCGAAACGGGTCCTCGGGAAACGGAAGCACCGGATCGCTGTTCGATGCCGGCGACCCTTCGTTCTCCGGGATGCCCCTCCGTCAGGCTGCGCAGGAAAGGTATCTCAACTACTCCCTTTCGGTGATCACCAGTCGCGCGTTGCCCGATGTTCGGGACGGGCTCAAGCCGGTTCAACGGCGGATCCTCTACACGATGAGCCAGCAGGGGCTGACCGCCACCACCAAGCATGTCAAGTGCGCGAAGGTGGTCGGCGATGTCATGGGGCGATATCACCCCCACGGCGATAGCTCGATCTACGATGCGTTGGTGCGGATGGCGCAGCCGTTCTCGTTGCGGATGCCGCTGGTCGACGGCAGTGGCAACTTCGGCAGCGTCGACGGCGACAATGCGGCAGCGATGCGATACACCGAATGCCGGATGACGCCAATCGCCGGTGAGATGCTCACGGATCTTTCCACGCGCACCGTTGCCTTCAAGCCCAACTACGACGGCAGCCGCGAGGAACCGGTCGTCCTGCCGAGTCGTGTTCCTAATCTGCTGGTCAACGGGGCCACCGGCATTGCGGTCGGGATGGCAACCAATGTGCCGCCGCACAACCTCAAGGAGGTCTGCAACGCGCTGCTCAAACTGCTGCGAGATCCCGAGATCAAGGACTACCAGCTGGTCGCCAACGACGCGGTCCAAGGACCCGACTTTCCCACCGGTGGCCAGATCACCAATACCAAGGAAGAGCTTCGCGAGATCTATGCCACCGGCCAAGGTACGATCAAGCTGCGCGGCACCACGAGACTGGTGACGCAAGGAGGCACGAAGGTGCTTCAAATTGTGTCGATTCCGTTCGGGGTCAACAAGGCCGCGATGGTCGAACGCATCGGCGAGATCATCTTCAGCGGAAAGCTTCCGTTGGTCACGGAGGTTCGCGACCTTTCCACCGATGAGATCCGAGTCGATCTGATCCTGAAGAAGGGTGCGGACGAGAACAAGGTGCTTGCGTACCTCTACAAGCAAACGCAGCTGCAAAATAACTTCAACGTCAATCTCACCTGCCTGGTGCCGACCGAGAATCCGGAGGTTGGGGCGCCGAACCGATTGAGCTTGAAAGAGATTCTCTGGCATTTCCTTCACTTTCGGCTGGCGGTGATCACCGAGCGGCTTGCCAATGAGCTGAAATCGCTGGAGAAGCGAATTCATATCCTCGACGGATTCGCGCTGATCTTTGATGCGTTGGACGAGATCATTCGGATCATTCGTCGTAGTGACGGAAAGGCAGATGCCGCCGAGAAGATCATGAAAAGATTCCCGGCCACGGCCAAGGGCGGCGGATTGGACGAAGAGCAAACCGACGCCATTCTGGAGTTGAAGCTCTATCGGCTGGCGAGACTGGAAATCAACTTGATCCTCGATGAGTTGAAGGACAAAGGCAAACGGGCGAGAGAAATCAAGAAGTTGTTAGCCGAAGACACCGAGGACACCAACGCATCGGGACGATGGAAGATCGTCCGCGACGAAATCGAGGCCTTGGTGGAACAGTACGCCAAGGACGAAGTGGGTCGCCGATTGACGATGATCAACACGATCGAAGAGGAGCCTGAGTACACGGCGGAAGACTTCATCGTGGCCGAGGACTGTCACATCCTGATCACGCGTGACGGCTGGGTGAAGCGGCAAAAACAGATCGCCGATCCGAGCAAGAGCCGGCTGCGACAGGGCGACAAAGTACTCGCCTGTGTCGCGGGGAGCACGCGTGAGACGATCGGACTGTTTTCCTCGCTCGGTGTCTGTTACACCGCGCGGATGATCGACTTTCCCGCTTCAACTGGCTTTGGGGAGCCGATTCAAAAACTGTTCAAGATGAAGGATGGCGAACGCATCGTCGCGGCCATTTCGTTTGATCCACGCGTGATCGGCGACATCAAGGAAGATCCAAAGCATCCCGAACTGTGTCCAGAAACGCACGCGATCGCCGCGACCTCCAACGGTTTCGCCTTGCGGTTCGGGTTGGAGCCCTTTGTCGAACCGTCAACTCGTAGCGGCCGACAGTATGCCCGAGTCAGCAGCGGCAGTTCGGTTGTCAACGTCGCCCCGATTCATGGGAGCGAGGTCGTGCTTGCCGTCTCTCGCGCCTGTCGCGCCATGGTATGTCCGGCTGAAGAGATCAATTATCTGTCCGGTCCCGGCAAAGGGGTGACACTGATTCGCCTCGCCTCGGATGATGAGTTGCTTGGCTTCAAGGCATCCACTGGGGATCGCGATCTGTTGACCGTGAAAACGAACCGTGGGGCGAAGAAGACAATCTCGACGGCCAAGTATCGCATCACATCGCGTGGCGGTCGCGGCAACGAGATTCAAAAGAATGGCAAGATCGAAACCATCATCATTCCACCTCCCGAATCGCCTGATCCGCTTGACGAGAACGCGTAGGTCGCGACCCGCACATCCAACGTCCTGTTCCAGGTTCTTCTGCGTCTCGAACATTCCTCTCTCTCGACGCAACTGCGCATCATAGAAAATGGCCACAGCGACCAAGAAATATCAGGGCGAAGACATCGTTGTCTTGGAAGGACTCGAGCCCGTTCGCAAACGCCCCGGCATGTACATCGGCGGGGTGGGCATGTCTGGTCTGCATCATCTGATTTGGGAAATCGTCGACAATTCGGTCGATGAAGCGATGAATGGTCACGCGACCGAGATCACGGTCACGCTGCACAAGGATGGGCGGACGATCACGGTGTCGGACAATGGCCGCGGGATTCCCGTCGACAAGCATCCCAAGACGAAGAAGTCGGCGTTGGAAACGGTGCTGACCGTGCTCCATGCCGGCGGCAAATTCGACGGTCACAATTACAAAACGGCTGGTGGTTTGCACGGCGTCGGTGCTTCGGTCGTCAATGCGTTGAGCAAAGAATTGACGGCGGTCGTACGGCGTGACGGATCTCAGTACCGGATGTGTTTTTCCAAGGGCCGTGCGACGACGAATCTGCAAAAGCTGAAAGGCACCGTGCGAGGTTCGGGAACCACGATCACCTTCACGCCCGATCCCACGATCTTTCCGAAGACCGAGTTCGACAGTGCCGCCATTCTCACTCGACTGGAAACAGCGAGCTTCCTGCATCGCGGCTTGAAGGTGACTTACATCGATGAAGTGGCCAAGACCAAGCAAACGTTCTTGCACGAACAAGGGATCGTCGATTATCTGAGCAAGGTGTTGAAGGAACGCAACGCACGCCCCATTCATGAGTCTCCGTTTGCCCTTCGCAAAGATGACGACGACGCGAGATTGGAATTGACGTTGCAGTGGACCGAGTCGACCGACGAGCACGTTCGCAGTTACGTCAACGGGATTCCCACGGGCAGCGGCGGCACTCACGAAAACGGATTCCGTAGCGGCTTGAACAAAGCCGTCCGCAATTACATCGATACCCACAACCTGACCCCCCGTGGTGTCAAGTTCACGCATGAGGACATTCGCGAGGGTCTGGTGGCGATCCTTTCGGTGTTTACCGCCGAGCCTCAGTTTCAGGGCCAAACCAAGGACCGACTGAATAACCCGGAAATCCAGGCGGTGGTCGACGCCGTCGTGCGGCCGGCGATGGAACAGTGGATGAACAACAACCGCAGCGTGGCGGATTCGATCGTCGCTCGAATCATCGCAGCGGCCCGAGCCCGTGCTGCCTCACGAGCAGCGTCGGAGGCCGTCTCGCGAAAGGGCGGGGCCAAGCGGACCATGTTGCCGGGCAAGCTCAGCGATTGTGTGTCGAGTGGAAAAGGTGATTCGGAGTTGTTCATTGTCGAAGGCGACTCGGCCGGCGGCAGTGCCAAACAAGGACGCGATCGAAACTTCCAAGCGATCTTGCCGCTCCGCGGAAAGGTGCTGAACACCGAAAGCGCCACGCTCAAGAAGATCCTGGAGAACAAAGAAATCCAAGACATGGTCTCGGCACTCGGCTGTGGCATTGGGCCCGGAATCAACATCGCCGACTTGCGATACGAACGAGTGATTCTGCTGGCGGATGCCGATTCCGACGGTCATCACATCACCACCTTGTTGCTGACGTTCTTCTACCGCCACATGCCCGCCCTGATCAGTGCAGGCCGACTGTACATTGCGGTTCCGCCGCTCTATCGGATCGACATTGGAAAGGAAACCTACTGGGCCGCCGATGAAGAAGCGAGAGCCGAAATCCTGGAGAAGCACGGTGGACGCGCCAAGCCCGAAATCACCCGCTTCAAAGGGCTCGGCGAAATGATGCCCAAGGTGCTTTGGGAAACCACCCTCAACCCGGCCACACGTCGACTGCTGAAAGTCGAGATCGATGATCAACTGGAGACCGATCGAGTGATCAGCGATCTGATGGGACGCGATGCCTCCGCACGCTTCCGCTTCATCATGGAACGGGCCGAAGAGGCCGAGGCGATCGACGTCTAGTGAGCACTTCGTAGATCGGCCTTTCCAGGCTGACGTGCCGCTGGCCACGGTTTGCTCCAGAACGAGCGTGGTGTGGCGTGAGTGTCAGGCTGGAAAGCCCAACGTACGTTGCGGGGCGCGGGTCCAGGCTGGAAAGCCTAACGTACGTACGGGCTAGGCCGTGTCGGTGTGACGCGTGCGGTCGACTTCGTCATGGCGGGGCGGCGCGTTGACCGCCTGGCCGATCGAGTAGGCGAGCCGCCCGATCATGCCGAAGTACATGAAGGCTCCCGCAACCGCGGCAGCGATCGCGAGTATCGCTCCGGAAACGGGCGACATGGCTGCGGTGGCCGTGGAGAAAATCAAGAACAGGCCGATGAATAACAGACCCGACGAGAAATAGAATCCACCCCAAGCTTCCTCGCACTTCGTCACACTCCGGGCCACTTCGCTGGAGAACGGAATGAACGCGCTGTTCATGTCCAGCATCGACAAGAGGACGAAGGGAAAGAACACGTAGATTGATAACATCGTGATCGCAACGCTCAATAGCTCCGGCCCGAGAATCAACATGCAGATGATCCAGGTCGGAACCGCGGCGACCGTCGCGGCAGCCGCCACGAGGAATAATTGACCGAGCCAGGCCCCGGGGTCCAGCGTTGGCCAGTCGGATACCGAAGGCTCGTCGTTGGCGACCGATTGCAGGATGGCAAGTCCACAGCTGATCGTCAGCAGCGCCAAGAAGAACCCGGCTGGAAACAATCCGAGCACCAAGATCGGTGAGTCGATCGTCAGGACGATCACCGCCGGAACGCAGCCGAGAACGATCAAGCCGAGTAAGTGAGCAAGGACTCCCAAATCCTTGAAGGGAGAAAAGATTCCCTTGAGCCACTCAAACACGTTCGGGGTGTCGTCATAGGTCGGCTTGGTGTTGACAACCTCCTCCCTCGCCGCTTGCTCAAGCAAATCATCGGCCGATTTCTGATAGGGGTCGGGCCGGCGTTCGACTTTTGGATTCGGCTCGAACGTAAACGACTCCGCTTCCTCCAGGTTGACCTCGAATTTCTTACGGACCTTCGGCGGCGACGGAATCAGTACCGGCGAATAACAATCGCTGCATTTCACGGTCTTGCCGGCTTGCGAAGCCTTGGCGTACAGGAAGCTACCACAGGTGTTGCACGTGACCCGATACTCGTTGGCATATTCAACCGGTTCCGCTACTGGCTGCGGCTTTGACGATGCATCGGACCGCGGAACGCCCACTGGCGTGACCGGTGCCGTGGGTTTGGTGGGTCCGATCGGGCCCGCCGTCGGCCCAGGCGAAACAGGAGCCGGCCGAAAAGGCGGCGGCGGCGAATCAATTTCCGCTGTGAAGTCATCCAGGTCACTGGCAAATTCCGCCAGCAACGCCTCTTCCTCCGGGCTGAACGCCTTCCCGCTTCCTGCCGAGGGCGGAGTACTGGGAGCGGGTGCTGTGAAATCTTCTGCCGGCGCCTTTGGTTTGCTGGGGAGGTTGGGCGATGGTTTTGGTGGAGCGACGTCCGGTACCTCATCCAGCGTCAACCAGTCGTCGTCATCGTTGCCCGTCGACGCAATCCCCGGCGCCAGGAAAGTCTGCTGGCAATGAGGACACTTCACGCGTTGACCGGCCGCATGATCGGCCACCGTCACCGAACCGTTGCAACGGGGGCATTGAAGAGATTGCGACATGGATCGTGGGTGGCTACGAGTGATCGACCGGGTGCAATTCAACCCATTCTATCCGGTCACGAGGGAGGAGACAGCCGATTACCCGCCAGTGGGCTACTGGTTCCACCAAACTACCAGGTCGGGCAGATCCCCCTCGGCATCTCGGCAGTAGTTTCCGGTCGCGAAGTCCAGCTTTCCGTCGCCGTTGAAGTCTGCCGTCGCAATCGACATATGTAGCTGGGTCGATCGCTCGAGTTGCGTGGGCTTGAAAACCCCGGGGCTTTCCTGCACCAACAGCACCACCGATGAAATGTTGGAATCTTTGAATTGCTCGCGAATCGGGCGGGCCAGGAGTGAGGCGGCAACGACATCCATGTCTCCGTCGCCATCGAAATCTCCTGCCCTCGCGTTGAGCACGCCAGGCATGTTGCAGAGATGGTGATGGACAAATGGCAACTCTCCACGATTCTCCAGCCACTGAACGGAGTGATGGGGCTTTGGCCCGCGATCGAAGGAATCCCCATTGGTGTAGAGCACGTCGATATCGCCATCGAGATCCATATCGACCAGTTCGATCCCACTGGATCCGTAGGCTGGGTCGGGCGCCGCCCAAATCAGTTCATTCTTGAAGGTGGCGTCCCCTTGGTTGAGAAACAATTCGACGACCTCATGTTCTTGGCTCAACAAGGCGATGAAATCGAGCTTGCCATCACCATTGAAATCGCAGGGAAGGACGTTCGATGCACCGTGCCGCGGATCGATTTCACGTTCCTCGAACTGAGGCATGCCTTCCTCGTCGGCCCCCTGATTGATCAGCATCACGATGTGTCCTGTCTTTCGCCAGCCAAAAATGCCAACGAGCAAGTCGGTATCGCCATCCGCATCGAAGTCACCCGGTTGCACATCCGCGACTCGTGAGATTCCCTCCATCAATTCAATGGTTTCAAACTTCTCCGTTTCCGGAACGCGGCGCAGCCAGATCACTCGACCCAGGTCGCTATCGTTCGCATTGAACTCACCGATGTCGGCCACCACCAAGTCCATCCAACCATCGGCATCCAAGTCGCAGGTCTCGGTGTGCACCGGCTGCAGCAGCGTGGCCAGACGCGTCGTCGTTCCGCCGTCTGAGCCCGGCCAATGAGCCATCACTGCGCCTGTATTGACGTCGCAGTACACCAGTGCCGGCAGCGTCATTCAGACCGATGTCCATCCAGCGGACGTTGGTCACACCAGGCGGTCGAGACCCAGGAAAACGAACATTTTCACGACGAAAGCGAATCGGGCATTGGGGAAAATCGAGAATCGAATTGGGGAAACGAGACCTGCCTCGGAGGCTTGGTACTGAAAAAACTTCAGCACGTCGTCGTAGTTGGGAACCTCCAAGTCATTGCGCCCCGCTTCGCGCGTAAAGCACGAATCCCTGGTTGACCTCATCGACCCACTCTTTCCTGGCAGTACTGGCGGGACGCGGCATCGCGTGGCAATTGCCGCAGAACGCTTCGACCTGCGGACGAACGCGTTTCCACAAACGCCATGTTTTCCGCTTGTGCTCTCGCCGCACGAGCTTCGGCGGCAGTCGCCTTCGCCGGACTGTCGGGATCGGGCGATGATTTTCCGCAACCGCTGATCAGCAATCCGGTCGACGCCAGCACCGAGAAGCAGCAGAGAACGAATCGACTGGAAACCACGTAATGATGCATCAGGTGCTGATTTCCCCTCCTCGAGATTCCAAGACTGACCAAGAATAGTTTGCCCGGCACAGACGGCACCAGAAGCCGAATCGTCGCGAGCACTCTGCACATCGTGACCGACGATGGTCCTCGTCGGTTAACATGAGGGAAACGACTTTCTTGGACGCCATTCACCTACGCAACCCATGACGCAACCGTTCACGCCAAGATTGCTGTTGGGGGGGATGATTCTGCTGGCTGCCGTGATCGGTTGCGGTCGTGATTCGTCGCCAAGTTCCCCGGCGGTGGCACCTCCGCCGGTACGTCCGCTGCGGGCCATGGAATCGGCAGTACGACGTGGACAGTGGCAGCAGGCACTGGAATTCGCTGACCAGGTTCTGGAGGAGCACCCGGACGATCCCGAGGCGATTGCCAATGTCGCCCACGTGGTTTTCCAGAATGGCGACAAAGGACGGGCCGCGGAACTGCTGGTTCGAGCTTGTCGCAGCGAGTCGTTCGCCAACGGCAAGCGAGTCCAGCAGGCGATGATTGCCATGATTGGCGAGGGCCGGCTCCACGAGGGGATGGCGTTCTTGGAGGAAGCGGTCAGCGCGCAGCCCGAACAGAAGGAGACGCGTCGATGGTTGTACGACTTCTACATGGGCGCGGAAAACCGCCAGGCTGGCCTTCCCCATGGCCGGACCCTCGTTCGGCAGCGTGCCTTCGACATCGATTTGCTAACGACCCTCAGCAATACCGAGCGACGGTTTCAGGATTCCGAGCCGCTCACGGAAATGACCGAGAGAAACCCGGATGACAAGCGGCCGCTGCTGGGAAGTGCGAAGTCCAAATTCGACGCAGGAGACTATGGAGCTTGCATTGATCAACTTCGTGAAATCGTGGCGTCACACCCGGATTATCTTCCTGCTCAGGCACTGCTTGGCCGCGCCTTGGCGACCGACCGACGCTTTGGCGAGCTTGAAAGTTGGGTGCAGTCTCAGCCGGAAGCGATTCAACGCTACCCACAATACTGGGCCGCGTTGGGCGATTGGCTTCGTGCGGAAGGGCACGACCGAGAAGCCGCACGAGCTTACTGGGAGGCAACCCAACGTGACGTCGACTGGATGGAGCCCTGGTCCAAACTCGTCTCCGCGATTGAGTCGCTGCCGGATCAATCCCTTGATTTAGCGTGACGACGAAATCGAAGGCATCAAGCGCCGAGCGGAGCAACTGAGTCGATTCAATTTGCTCAAGACTCGATTTGAACGCACTGGAAAGATCTCGCGCGCGACGGTGATCGAAATGGTCGAGGTGTTGCGCGAGTTAGGGCGGCTTTGGGAGGCGGAAGCCTGGGCGTCGATTGCCCTGACGCTGCCCGAAGACGATGCCGTCGATGCCGTCGGTGTACGGCAATCGATCGTGGCTCAGTTGTCGCAGGAGACGCCGTGGCAAATGACCGAGCCATTTCCGGAACTGCAGATCGATCTTCGGGGCATCGCCTTGGACAAGATCGCCGGCCTGGACCGCCGCGAGCCAATCAGGATACCGCTGAGGCCTCCAACGTCACGGCGGTCCCCCCGCCGGTTGAACCGGTCACACACCTTTCACTTCGGAATGAAGCGGAACCGCGCGGCCTGAACTTCTTCGGCCGCACCGGTGACCGATTGGATGTGCCGGGCATCATGCTTTACCAAACACTCGGGTGCGGCGGCGGCACCATCGATTTTGACCGGGACGGCTGGAGCGACCTTTATCTTGTGGCCGCCGGTGGAACGCCTCCCGCCAAAGACTCCGCCGACAACGCATTGATGCGGAACCTGGAAGGACGATTTCTCAACGTCACGGCTGATTCCGACACGAACGACCGCGGCTTCGGGCAAGGGGTCGCCGTCGGAGATGTGAACGAAGACGGATTTCCTGATCTGCTGGTACTGAACTACGGTCCCAATGTGCTGATGATCAACAACGGCGACGGGACCTTTCGTGATCAAACGATCCGCTCTTCCCAACAACGGCGATCTTTGGTCAACCAGCGGAGCGATTGCCGATATCGATCAAGACGGTCTCTCGGACATCGTCATTGTCAACTACTGTGCCGGACTCGGTCCCGATCACGGTCGGTTGTCCGAATGAGGAAACGGGCGTCATTCAGTCATGCTCGCCCATGAAGTTCGATGCCGAGCCCGACCAGTTCTTACAGGGAACCGCGAGCGGCGACGTTCGTCGATCAAACCCAGGCTTGGCAGGCGGTTCCGTCGGTGCCCGGGCGTGGACTGGGAATCGTCGCCGGCTCGTTCGACCGTTCCACTGGGCATCGAGCTGCTGATCGCCAACGACATGACCAACAATCATTACTGGAGTGGCATCCGTGGCGAGGATGGGTTTCGGCTGCAGGAATCGGCGATGCTGCGAGGCCTTGGTGCCGACGACCGTGCATTGGCCCAAGGTTCGATGGGGATCGCTACGGGGGATCTCGACCAGGATGGTGACATCGACTTCTATGTCACGAACTTTAATCAGGAATACAGCACCTACCATAGCCAACAAAGCGAAGGTATCTGGCAGGATGAGACAGCCCGGCTCAACCTGGTCGCGCCCACCTTCAACATGGTGGGATTCGGGACTGCAGCAGTCGATCTCGATCGAGATGCCATGTCGGAGCTGCTCGTCACCAACGGTCACGTCGATATCTTTAACTTCCCCGGTCGTCGTTCTCCGTCACCGTACGCCCAACCGCTGCAGCTCTTTCGTCGCAACGTCTCCAATACCTACGATTCCGTGGCGGATTCGCTCGCCGGCGAGTACGCGTCCAGGCCGCATGTTGGACGTGCCCTGTGGACGATCGACGCGAACCGGGACGCCCAGGTCGACGTGGCAGTCACCCACCAGACCGAGCCGGTGGCCCTGCTGATCAACCACAGCGAGCCCAAAGGGCGATGGCTGGAACTCGTCCTCACCGCAACCGAAGATAGCCGCGACGCGATCGGCGCGGTCGTCGACGTCACGGTCGAGAATCGGACCTGGATGGCCGCACAGGTTTCGGGCGATGGCTACCTCTGCAGCGACGAGCGAATCCTGCGATTTGGCTTGGGGGAGGTTGCCGCGAATTCCCCGGCGACGCATCCGGGTCACTTGGCCTAACGGGACGTCTCAACGATTCGACGGACTCGCCACCGACGCCGCCTATCTGGTGGTTCAAGGGGAAGAGGCGGCTTTCGAGCTTCGCCGCTGACGAATCCCAGAGCTCTCGGGATCCCTCTTTTGGCTGCGTCGCGACAACACTCAATGGGGTCCTGTTCCTCATGGTACGAGCATTCTCAAAGCGCGGCATTGGTTTTCATCAGCCGCCGCGCGTTGGCACCCGGTATCCCCATGCGTGAGAACGGGACGCGAAGGCGTCGCCTCAGCGATGAGACGACGCCCCCTGCGATGCGGGCTAGTACCCAAAAATTTGCCATTCCCGACTCGCTTTATTTTGCGGCTCTGTACAATAGAACCGGCTCATTGGGCAACCGAATTCGTGTTTTCGATATTCCTGTTGCTCAATCCAACAGACTTGTTCTCGGATTCCTTGCGAAGCCCGGAGCACCGCAGCTTCAGTTGGCAGACGAAGTTGGCGTCATCTTTTTTCTAAGTTCTTAAGAGGTTTTGACATGAATCGACGTCGCAGATCGCAGAGCGGCTTCACACTGGTGGAGTTGCTCGTTGTGATTGCAATCATTGGCGTTTTGGTTGGTCTACTGCTGCCGGCGGTTCAAGCCGCCCGCGAAGCCGCCCGCCGAATGAGTTGCAGCAACAATTTCAAGCAGCTTGGTCTTGCTATTCACAATTACCACAGTGCGTACAAGAACCTACCGGTGCACGGGACGGGAACGGACAGCCCTGATGGCGGTCCAACCCTTCCGCAAGGAACCAATGCGGGGACTGACGATTGGTGGCGATCGTTCAACGATGCCAACGCGTGGCGTCTTAGTGCTTTGGTTGCGATGACCCCGTTTATCGAGCAGCAGGCGCTGTGGGATCAAATCAGCAATCCAAGCACGTTCGATGCGAACAACCCGAACACTCCACTTGTTCCGCCGAACGTCTGGCAGCCGATGGGGCCGACGCCTCAGTTGAACCGCTATAAACCGTGGACGATTGAAATTCCAACGCTTCGCTGTCCGAGTGATCCGGGGACCGGTTTGCCGGCGCTGGGACGAACGAACTACGCGGCGTGCTTGGGTGATTCGATGCACTGGTCGGTTCGTGGCCCGGTTACGTTCGACCGCGGCAAGAATCGTTCGGACTGGTGGGTGCCGAAGCAAACCGCTGGGTGGGCACGTCACTCGCGTGCGGCCGACCGGGGCGTCTTTGTTCCTCACGTCCAATCGAAATTCCGCGACATCCTTGACGGACTTTCCAACACGATTGCGATGGGCGAGATTGCAACCGACCTCGGTGATCGTGACATTCGTACGATCCAGACGAGAAACGCGAACCTGGCGGGCGATAACTCGGTTGTCAAAGAGAATCCGAAATGGTGCGCAGACCAGGGCCAAATCGATCCCAATCGTCCGAAGAACTGGGCCCCCGGGATCAACATCGAGGGTGTCACGGCAGGACGAGGTTATCGTTGGGCCGACTTCCGTGTGAACTATTCCGGTTGCCACACCATTCTGCCGCCGAACAGTGAGCTCTGCGGTATCAACAACGCTGGCAACACGATGGTTGGAACGATGTCCAGTCGCCACCAGGGCGGTGCTCACATCCTGATGGCCGATGGGGCTGTCGTCTTCATCACGGACTCCGTGGAAGCGGGCGATAGTCGCTCTCCCATGGTTTGGCTCAACGGGGCGAACCTCGGCCCATCACCGCCATCCAATGTTCCAGGCTCTCCGAGCCCTTATGGACTTTGGGGAGCGCTGGGATCCAAAGCCTCGAAAGAAACGATTGAGGAACAACTCAACCAGTAGTTGGGTTGAAACTCGTGACGAATCGAGACCTCGGTTTCCAGTGGAACCGAGGTCTTTTCTTATGCGCCTTTACCGATCGCCCAAGAAATGTCTGCCAACAAAAAAACCGATCGGCGATACCGATCGGTTTTGCGACGCAGGTGGTCAAGCAAATGACGAGGCGGTTACTCGGTCGGCGCGTCGCCACTCGCCGCAGCTTCTTCGGCAGCCAGCGCGGCTTCGTAATCGTCCACTGCTGATTTCGATGCGCTGTCGACGACACTTCCGCCGTCGCCGGGCCCACCGCATCCAGAAAAGCTGACGCAGATCGTGAGCACATACAATGCTCCAAACAATTTCTTCATTCTGTATTCCTCTCTCGCTAGGAAAATCAAGCCATTAGACAGATCTGATTGTACTCTCGTCGCATCGATGCGGTAGGGAGCTGGAGTGAATGAACGCTCATCTTTATCGAAGCTCTAGTTCGAATGGTTCCTTGTCATCTTCGATGATCAGCCAACGCCGATCGGCGGGCAGATTCGTCCACGTCTCCAGCTGTCCATCTGGCCAGCGAATCTCCAATCGCGTCATCGAGTTCTGCTCACCGAGTCCGAACCAGATCAACGATTCGTTCTTACACATGTATCCGTCGCCCGCTTGCACCACTCGGGTCACGGTTTGGTTTCCATACACGGCAGTGATCTTCGCGCCGATTGCATCGCGTTCCGATCGCATTCCGACGAGTTGCAGTTGCAGCCAGTGGTAGTCGGTGTCGGTGCGATTCTCCAGTAGTGCGAACGGTTGCTTCAAGTCAGTCGTCACAATGTCAACGCGACCATCTTGATTCCAATCGCAAAGAGCCAAGGCTCGCGTCAAATGACCCGAGTTCCAGTAAGCATCATCGCCGACAACCTGTAGTGGTTGAAACTGAGTTTGGCTCAAACCAAAGAACTGAGTTGGCATTTCAAACTGGCTCTTGCCCGATGCAGTCAAGTCGTCGATGTGACCATTGCCAATCACCAAATCGATGACGGTGTTGTTGTCATAGTCAATGGCTTGGGTGCCGAACCCAACCATCTCGTAGGTTGGCTCCGCTAAATCGTAGGCAACCACGAGATCTTCGAAGAAGCCAGCCTCGCTTTGCATGTAATGATTCGACCACTGGTTTTCAAAATTCGTGACATGAAAGTCGATGCGGCCATCTTCATCGAAGTCGGCTGCAGCAATCCCCATCGATCCCAGTGGAGCTCCGTTGGCGCCATAGGCGACGCCACGGGCAGCCGCCGTGTTCTGCCAGCGAGCCTCGGATCCCGCATCCTTTTGTTGCTCCCAGAAATGGTTAGCCATGTGGTCATTGGCAATCAAGATTTCATTGCCGATTTCTCCATCGATGTCGGTGATCAGGACACCCAGGCCCGTGGCACGGCAGAGGCTTACTGGGATCACCAAGAATCTGACCTGAGAACGAACCGTCACCTCGTGATAGGAAGACGCGATCGGCGGCAGGTTGAAAGTGCAGCGGAGCCGGCAAACGGATGGGCGTACCATCGGGATGATGTTCGATCGGATCAAAAATGTGGAGATCATCCAAGTAGTTCACTTCCACGATGTCAGGTAAGTGATCTCCGTTGACATCCGCCATGGCAACACTCGCGGTATAGGTCTCGTTGTTCCAAACTGTGTCGCCGGGATGAATCCGGAACGTCCCGTCACCCTGATTGATGAACAGAGTGTTGCGCTGCAGGTTGGCAACGACAAGGTCCAAGAATCCATCTTGATTCCAATCGCCTGCGGTCACGCCGCAGGTGTAGTTGCGATCATCGCAATCAGCCACTTGCGTCACATCGGAGAATCGATCGCCGAGGTTCCGCGACAACAGGTTCGGCCTGGTTCCTCGACCGCGTGGTGGATCTCCCGATCCTTGTCCCAGGTAAAAGTCGACCCGTCCGTCCAAGTCATAGTCGACGCAAGCGATCCCGCGCGCCGTCTGCTGGAACATCAACAACTCACGCTCCACCGGGATGCTTGCGTTGGCGTACTGAAAGTCGATACCCACCGCTTCCGCGACGTTCACGAACGAGGGTGGTCGTTGCGCTGGTCGCTGGCGCTGCGTGGACGAAGCCAGCGAATTGGATGGGGGCCGCGGGCCTGCGGCAACGATCGAGAAATCCTGCGGGAACTGGTCGAGATCCAAGCCGCACAACAAGGTTTGTTTGGTGGACGCCTGAAACTCCGCGCTTCTGCAATTCTCTCGCCGCCGCGTCGTAGCTACGCATTGCGTCCGGAGGGGATCCCATCTGCTCCAGCGCAATTCGAAGCCACTCCACCGATTCGGCCGGTCGGCCGATTCGACCAAGTACTTGTGAGATCTCACCGATGAACTTCAGGCCTCGGTTCGGATCTTGTATGTACTGGCCTGTGGTTCTCATCAAGGAATCAATCTCGATCGAGCGCTGACGAAACAGCTCGCTGGCATCGGCGTTCCCGGAGGCGGCCAGCGCCTGCGTCATTCGGTCGTTGGCCAACAGGTCACCTGGCTCGAGGAGAATCGCTTCGGCAAACATGCGAACCGCTGAGCGATAATCCCGGGCTCGCATCGCCCAGCCGCCCAGCGCCAGCCAATACGCGGGGTATCGCTGGCACGCTGGATCCACTTCCTCAAGCCATGTTTCGAATGCCTCAAACTGCTGCGCCTCCAAGAGCACCTGCCCGTAGAAGGCAACCACGGCAGGATGCTTCTCCTCTAGCAAACGGCTTCGCCTCAGAGCCTCCAAGGCATCGCCGACATCGCCTTCGCTGAATAAACCGAGAGCTACATTGAGCGGTCCATACCTGTCGATCTCCTCCTGGTTCTCGATGTCGGGCTTGTCATGAAAACCAGTATGGGATCGAGCGGGCGCTATCAGTCCGCGCAGCTCGTCTGTCGTCGCACGATGACGCTCGCATAGCACGCGAACGTGCTGGTTGGCATCAAAGCGAAATCCTCGCCGGTTCAGAACTTCAACGAGTTGCCGTCGAGCCTCGTCGGAATCGGGGTTTTCACGAACCAGGGCCTCCAATCGCCCGATGGCTTGCTGCCAACGCTCCGCTCGTGCAAGCAACAAAGCAGCCTGAATCCGCAATGGCTGTGGGTCGTCGGTGGTGACCGCCGCAGCTTCGTCGAGCATTGCGACCGCTTGATCGACTTGGCCGCGAGAGGCGTCGATCTGCGCCCCAAGCAGTAACGCTTCCGGATCGTTCGGATGAAGCAGCAGGTGCGTCTGGAGAACGCCTTCTGCTCCAGACAAATCACCGCTGGTCAACAGGCGGCGAATCTGCGCCAACGAACCTGCACGACTCGCTCTCGGTGCCGACGGAGATTGCGAAGAAGCTTTGCTGGCGGTGGTCGGCTGCGGGCCCCCGATGGGTGCAGTGCCGGGCGAGGGTTGCCGATCGCATCCAGCGGCCAAAAAGACCATTGCAAGGAACAAATACAGCATGCCCATTAACACAAAGAGCTTGCTCATTCGCACTATTCCTCTTTAGCAATGATTCGTTGATCGCAGACCCAAGTCACACCGATCATTGTATTCCATTTCGTCAACTTTCTCGGAATCATCGGGGTCGCAACTTAGGCATCAAGTTGTCCGCTGCGGCCGTCGGTCGTTGAGTGGGTCTTGGCAACACTCTCGCTTCGAGCAAGTTGTCTCGCTTTTTGCGAGGATTCTCGCATGTTCTTGGACGTTTGGATGGCGGTGACGACGAGTTGACGTCTTCCGAATCGTGGACGCGCTAACTTGGTTCCCTGACTTCGTTGCTCGTCTTGCCTGACTGCACAGGCCGCCAAACCAGTTGACGTTTCGCGTTTCAGACAGGTCGTAAAGGCCTCTGAACGCCCTCCGCTACTAGACTCATCCCCCTCCGGAGTAATTGTCGACTTACTGCAGTGGACCACAATGTTGCGTCGATTGCTTCTCGTGTCTCGCAGGGCTGCCAGTGAACGGCGTCGACAGCATTTCGTCCGGTTTGGATGGGTGGCTTCGGGTCGTCTCGTGTCTTGTTCTGCAGTTTGTTCGAAACCAAACTTCGTCCCATCCATTTCATTGATGGGATAGAAGTTTGTTGATATTTCTGTTCCGGCGTTCGCCACTGTCATTTTTTACTTATTGAGGTACTCGTATGAAATCACGTCGCAGATCGCAAAGCGGCTTCACTCTGGTGGAGTTGCTTGTTGTGATTGCAATCATCGGTGTCCTGGTGGGACTACTGCTTCCGGCGGTTCAGGCCGCGCGTGAGGCGGCTCGGCGTATGAGTTGCAGTAACAACTTCAAGCAGATCGGTCTTGCCATTCACAACTATCACAGCGCTTACAAGCAACTGCCGATGCAGGGCGCTGGCACAGATAGCCCCGATGGAGGACCGAATCCGGGCGGCTACACAGGGAATTGAACGCTGCCACCGTCAACTGGTGGGGCCAATGGAACGACTCGAACGGCTGGCGTTTGAGCGCCCTTGTCGGATTGACCCCGTTCTTCGAACAGCAGGCTGTCTGGGAGCAGATCACCAACCCAAACACACAGCGTGCTGACGATCCGACCATCGTGATGACGGCACCCGATGTTTGGCAGCCGATGGGTCCGGTTCCGGAAGCTAACCGGTACATTCCTTGGGTGACGGAGCTTCCGACACTTCGATGCCCCAGCGATCCTGGTGTCGGTTTGCCTGCACTTGGTCGAACAAACTATGCCATGTGCATGGGGGATTCGATGGAGTGGTCGGTTCGCGGTCCCAAGCACTTCGCGGGAACGAACCCGACTTGGAAGATGGGACCCAACAACGGATACGCTCAACGATCGCGAGCTGCCGACCGCGGCGTGTTCATCCCGCACTACGAATCGAAGTTTCGCGATATTCTCGATGGATTGGCTAACACCATTGCGATGGGCGAAATCGCAACCGACTTGGGTGACCGCGACATTCGCACGATCCAAACTTCCAACGCAAACCTCGCCGGCGGCGTTGGACAGAACCCGACGCGCGACAATCCGAAGCATTGTGCTGAGGTGCTCAACCAGATCGATCCGAATCGCCCAAAGTTTTGGGCGCCGGGGGTCGCAATCAATGGTGTCGCCGCCGGTCGTGGGTATCGTTGGGCTGACTTCCGCGTCAACTACTCAGGATTCCACACGATCCTTCCGCCCAACAGTGAAATTTGCGGTATCAACAATACCGGAAATACGATGACCGCTTCGGCGTCGAGTCGTCACCAGGGCGGAGCGCATATCCTGATGGCCGACGGCGCGGTTGTGTTCATGACCGATTCGGTGGAAGCCGGTGACTCGCGTGCGGGCAATGTTTGGCAGAACGGTGCCAACCTCGGGCCAACTCCACCGGCGAACGTGGCCGGTTCGCCAAGTCCTTACGGCTTGTGGGGCGCCCTCGGTACGCGGGCTTCCAAGGAAGTCATCGAGGCACAGTTGAACCAATAGTTCGCTGAATCGCCGTTGATCAAGACCTCGGTTTCGTGAGAAGCCGAGGTTTTTTTTGGCTTGGCCGCAGCCATCGCGCACAAAAAAACGCCGACCGAAGCAATTCGATCGACGTGTTGCGTGTTAACGAGGCCCGAAGGCCAGCGTTTGCGGCCAACTACTTGGTGGCCTTCGTGGTTTCCTCTTTCATCTCCGCATCCATCGCGGCAGCGTCCGCGGCGATTGCGGCTTCATATTCCTCGATCGCCGATCGATCAGCTTTTTCAACGACATTCTGGTTATCACCACTTCCACCACAACCCGCGAAAGTCAGGCAGCTTGAAATAGCAAACACCAGTCCAAAGACTTTTTTCATGTTTTGATCCTGTACGGCGATCCTCTGAATCCAATAAACGCATCGGTCTACGCGAATTGTACTGAGAATGTCGCCAGAATGAAGGGATCGCGAAGAAAATGGGTGGGCGGAATGATCGCCTTGCCTTCGCTCTCGGGCCGGATACCAGTCGCTGGCGTCAGGGCGTTGAATCCACGGTATTAAGATTATTTCTGATTCGATAGATTGTTGGTTGGACTTTCTGGAATCCACGCAATCGAAACCGAACATGCTTGTCTCTTTGAAATGGTTGGCGAACTACATTGATTTGCCAGCGGACCACGATGAACTTGCTCACCGGCTGAGCCTGGCCGGTTTGAACCACGAGTCGACCGAGACCATCGATGGAAACATCGTGGTCGACCTGGAAGTGACCAGCAATCGCGGCGACTGCTTGGGACACATCGGCGTCGCCCGTGAGATCGGCGTCCTCTATGGGCTGGAAACGCATGTCCAGGATCCCAAGCTGGTCTGCTCCGGCACTTCCGTTGCGTCCCTTCTGTCAGTCGACAATCAGTTTGTCGAAGCATGCCCGCGTTACACCGCTCGTGTCATCCAGGGGGTCAAGGTTGGCGAAAGCCCCGAGTGGCTGGTGGAGGCATTGCAGTCGGTGTTCTGGAAGCGAAGACTCGACGGAACGATCGAGCGTTACCAGAGCATCAACAACGTGGTCGATGCGACGAACTACGTGCTGATGGAATGTGGTCAGCCACTCCATGCCTTTGACTACGCGAAAGTGGCGGGTTCGAAGATCATCGTGCGTGCTGGGCGAAAAGGGGAAACGATCGAGGCGATCGACCATCGCCAGTACGAACTTGACGAGTCGATGTGCGTGATCGCTGACGCCCAGGAAGCATCCGCCGTCGCTGGTGTGATGGGGGGCGCGAAATCGGAAGTCACCGAGACGACAACGGACCTGGTCATCGAAGCCGCGATCTTCACACCCCTTTCGGTCCGGCGGACGGCGCGAACGCTAAAACTGCATAGTCCGTCATCCTATCGGTTTGAACGCAAGGTCGATCCCGCAGGGGTCGATTGGGCGAGCCGGCGAGTCTGTGAGATCATCGTGGATCTTGCCGGCGGAAGCGTGGCCGACGGAGTGATCGACACGTCGCCGGAGATCCCGCCGCGCGAGCCGATCGTGCTGCGAGCAAGTCAGCTGGAAAGAATCCTCGGTCTTCAGATCGACGGCGACGAAATCGTTCGCATCCTGACCTCGCTCGGTTGCACCTGTGCGGCGGGCAGGTCTGGGGCCAGCCGAGATGCCATTGCCTACGTTCCCCCGTCCTGGCGTCACGACCTGACTCGCGAAGCCGATCTGATCGAAGAGGTCGCCCGTGTTCATGGCTACGACAAGATTCCTGAGGACGCTCCGATTCCGGTGGCTCCGAGTTCCAAGCGGCCCTTTGACACGGCGATGGATCGTGTCCGACAGATCCTGACGGCCTCAGGCCTGAGTGAAGCGATGACGCCGAGCATTGTGACACAAAAGTTGGACGAGTCGCTCAGCCCTTGGACAGATCAGCCAGCCCTGCAAACGCAAACCGCGATGCTCAAAGGAGCTCGACGACTTCGCCGCAGCTTGATTCCAAGCCTGATCGAGGGGCGGGCCAAGAACTGGGCTTCCGCAAGTCTTGCCGCCGACCTGTTCGAAGTCGCACACGTCTATCTGCCCGGCAATTCCGACGACACGCTGCCAACCGAGCAGTACTCCCTTGGGATCGTTTCGGGCAGCGACTTCTTTGTTCTCAAGGGTGTGCTGGAAACGCTTTGCCAGCGGATGGGAATCGACAGCCGGCTCGATGTCGAGTACGGTCAAACGAGCGGGATTCGCAGCCGGCGGTTGTGTGGAGCTGAAGATTGGCGAGGCCCTGCTCGGCTACCTTGGAATTGTCGATCCGAAGGTTCTCAAGAGCTGGAAGCTTCCCGAGGGCGTCGTCGTTGCCGAACTCTCGCTTGGAGTGCTACTCGAACAGTCACAGTTGGTTCCCCAGCAGCGCGCGGTCAGTGCGTTCCCGTCTGTTCAACGCGATCTGAATTTCATCGTCGCGGAATCGGTCCAGTGGAAAGACCTGGAGAACGTTGTCCGCGCCGCGGTGGGCTCCGAGTTAGCCGATGTGACCTACCGCGAAACCTATCGTGATGCCGAAAGGGACGGCAAAGACCGCAAACGCGTGTTGATGACGGTGGAACTGCAGCGATTCGATTCGACGCTTAGCGGTGAACAGGCGGACGATTTGGTGAACCGCGTCATCGACGCCTGTCGAAAGCAACTCGCTGCCCAGCTGCTATCGTAGGGCGGTCTCTCCGAGGCCGTCATTCCTCTCGTGCGAGAAAGAGCCGAGCCTCGGAGAGGTTGTGAAGATATTGTGCTTGCTACTGTAGGTCCGCCTTTCCAAGGCGGACACCCGCAGCTTTGCTGCGTTTCGTGCGAGTCTCGGAGAGACTCGCCTACAGTAATGCACCGCGGTTTTATTTGTTCACAGCCTCGGAGAGGCACGGCTACGGTAGTGACGTTTGCGATCACTCTTCGATCGGGGTTTCCTTCTCACCGTCGCGGATGAACGGCTTGCGAACCTGTGTGCCGGCGGCCGGCTTGAAAGGTCGAACCCAGACGTTTCGGAAACCAACCGGATTGCCGTGGTCTTGTAACGAAATCGGTCCGGTCGGATCGTGTGCGATGTACTTGGGAGGTCGAGTGAAGGGGTTGTCTCCCTTGAGTTCAAAGTGGTTCAGGATCAACACACCGTTGTGGACCGCCGTGATGTAGGCTGGCGATTCAAGGTTGCCCGCGTCGTCAAATCGAGGAGCCGTCCAAAAGATGTCGTACGTGTTCCACTCGGATGGTGGTCGCATCGCGTTGACCGCCGGAGGCGTCTGCTTGTAGATCGCGCCGGCCTGGCCGTCGTAGTAGGTTTCGTTCTCGTAGGAATCCAAAACCTGGAGTTCATAGCGGTCCATCAGAAACACGCCACTGTTTCCACGCCCTTGTCCGCTTCCCTTGGCTGGCTCGGGTGCCTTCCACTCGATGTGAAGCTGGCAGTCGCCGAAGGATTCCTTGCTGACGATTTTGCCTTTTCCCGAATAGAAAGCGCCGTCCTTGACCGACCAGTTCTCGGCGTTGTTCCATTTGGAAAGATCACTCCCGTCAAACAAGATGATCGCGTCCGACGGCGGATCGGCGTTGGTCTTGCCCGGGGTGACGATGGCCGGAGGAACCCACTCGATGCCGTTGAGGTACTCCTCGGCGACGGCCGTGCCGCTCTCCATCAAGAGAGCAATCATGACGGCATGAGCGAGCAAGGCAGTGAGTTTCTTCCGCGTCTTATTTGGCATCTCGGACAATCCTGTAGGGGAGAGGGCGGGTGAGGTTGTGGGATCGGCGTCACCGAAAGGAGGTGTGGCAATCGAACCGTCCACCATTGAAACCGGTATCGAAGCCGGGCCAGAGATTATCGTTGCTGGAATTGGGCGGATCAATGCTGCTGGAAAAACCCTCCCCTCGCCGTCGCTCGACCCTCCCGAGGGAGGGTGAAAAACCATGTCTGCACCCCGAATAATCAGAAACCCGATCGATCTCCTTCGGCCAAGGTGTGTAAGTGCCATAGTCCGCATTGACGTTGCTGCCACGGATTTGCTAGTTCCCAGCTCATGTGGAACTTCAATGCGGAACAGATGGCATTGGCGGCGTTGATCGCTGTCCTCTGGCCTATCGTCGATGCGCCGACACGGTCGCGTGCCAATGCGGAGGAATTGTCCTCCGTGATGCAGGTGAGCCGAGCCGCTGCGCCGTCGGTGTCCGCCACGCCTCGGTCCGAGTCCGCCCCGTGTGTCTTGCTCCGCAACGACAACGTGCTGTTTGGTGTCGCTCGACAAGTCGGCGAGTTTGTCGTCGTGGAAACGGGCCAAGGAGGTGAGATCAAGCTTGCCCGACAAGAAGTGCTCTGCTGGGCCAACTCCGTCCGCAATCTCTATCGCTATCGGGTGGACCACCGCCAACAGGGCGACCTGTCGGCGCTCGTTCGCGACGCACGCTGGTGTCTCCGGTATGACCTCTATGACCTGGCAGCGCAAGAGGTTCGCAGGATCCGGACCGTCGATCCGAGGAATACCGAAGCCAATTTGATTGAACGTCAGTTGCGCAGCCAAGTGGCCAATGTCGGTACGCCGCTTGGCAACGAAGCTGCGGTGATGCGGAGAGGCTGCGACGAACGCCGCGAATGACGCCAACTCTGAGTCGATTCAGATCGTCGGTTACGATGATCCCGATGAAGAATCGGACGCCGTCAATCTGCCAGCACTGCGTCGCTTTGCCAGTCAGATTCAGCCGATGCTCGCCAATCGATGTGGTCGCTGCCACGACGCGGCCAATCACGATCCCGAAGGTTGGACGCTGGTGCTGCCATCGGTTGGCGCTCGCGCATCGTCGCGTATGACCCGAGACAACCTTTCCTCGTCGTTGACCTATGTCGATCTCGATTCGCCTGACCAAAGCCTGCTCCTTGCCAAGGCCACGTCGGCACATGGTGGCCAGGAGGCTCCTCTGGACGCTCGCAATGCCAAAGCGATCGAGTCACTTCGCGTGTGGTTATGGCTGGCAGCCGCATCGATGAATCAGACCGCGAATAGTAGTGATCCGCCTCGGATCGCAGCGGCCTCCATCGAGCCAGCCTTTCCGGTGCGCGCAGATCTACCGGCTGGGACCGTCGATCAAGAAATCACCACGGCCCAAAACGCCGCCAGCGAGTCTCCCTCGGGGCCCTCTCGGCTCCCTCAAGTCGACAATCCGTTTGATCCGGATCTCTTCAATCGTCGCTTCCATCTCGACTCAAGCAACGCCAAGTAACAAGAGTCTTGCAGCGCGGTAACCCGGTTCGAGGTATCATGCACGTTCGTTGTATGGTTCATCCCGACTGGTGGCGTTACCAACATGATCCGACTTAGTGATGACAGCTCGATGCTTCGCCGACAGGTGTTCTCGCGTGCTCTTGGATGGACGTTGACTCTGGTCACACTGTTGTCGAGTTCCGCAGTGGTCGTGGCTCAAGAGAAGAGCGCTCAAGCGAAGAGCGCTCAGCAGAAGAACCCTCCGCAACGCTCGATTCGGAATCGCCTGCCGGAGGGCACGCAGGTTGACAGGGATCTCGTTTACGAAACGGTTGGTGAGCGTAAGCTCTTGCTGGATCTTTACCGCCCTGGGTCGAAGCAGCCGACGCCATTGGTGATTTGGGTTCATGGTGGTGGCTGGAGAGGGGGCACGAAGAATGGGGCCGGTCCTGCGCTGGCGTTGCTGGATCGCGGCTATGCCGTTGCCTCGGTGGAGTACCGGTTGAGCGGCGAAGCGATCTTTCCGGCGGCAATCGAGGACTGCAAAGCGGCGGTGAGTTTCCTTCGATTTCATGCTGCCGAGTACAACCTGGACCCCAGTCGCTTCGGTGTCTGGGGGTCGTCGGCTGGTGGCCATTTGGTATCGCTGCTGGGGACCACCAGTGACGAGAGCCTGTTCGATACACATCCAATCACGAACAAGGCGTCGTCGGAGGTTCAGGCGGTCTGCAACTGGTTCGGGCCATCCGACTTTCTTCGCATGAATGATTTTCCAGGCAGCATCGATCATGATGATGCCGGGTCGCCAGAATCGCTATTCATCGGTGCGGCAATTCAAGAGAATCCCGACAAGGTCCGCCGCGCCAATCCGATTACCTACGCCAGTCCATCGGATCCGCCGTTTCTGCATCTACATGGTTCGGCCGACAAGCTGGTCCCACTCAATCAGAGCGAGTTACTTGATGCGGCGTTAAAGAAGGTAGGGGTTCCGTCCACTTTGTATGTCGTGGTCGATGGAGGTCACGGTTTCGGAGGTGCGAAGGAACCGCATCAGGACCTCGTGCGAAGATCGATGGACTTTTTTGACTCGATCTTGAAGTCCAAGTGATGTAGGTTCCCTGTACACACGCACGTCAACGTCTTCCATGCCTGTAAGTAAATCTTCCGTCCAGCCGTACCAGGCGCCTCGGTCAATTCTCGAGACCGTCCTGTACTGTGACGACCTGACGGCAGCCGGCGCGTTCTACGAAGAAGTTGTCGGGTTGTCGCTGTTCTCGCACGAACCGAATCGGCATCGTTTCTACCAGGTTGGCGGAAGCATGTTGTTGATCTTTCAGCCGCAGGCCACCGAGCAGGCGAGCGTTGTGGTTGGCGGGAATCCCATTCCCACGCATGGAGCTCATGGACCAGGGCACCTCGCGTTCGCCGTGGGGGAGCAAGAGATGGAAGCCGTTCGACAGCGACTTGCCCAGCATGGTATCGCAATCGAGTCCGAAATCGATTGGCCCAGCGGAGGGCATTCGATTTACTGTCGTGATCCCGATCGAAACAGCATCGAGTTTGCAACCCGCAGCCTGTGGTTCCGCACGCACTAATCCCAGTACGTCGGGCTTTCCAGCCTGACATGCGGAAGAGTGTCAGCCTGGAAAGGCTAACGTACGTCGGGCTCATTCTCTTCGGGGTGGTACGGCGGGCGGGTGCTCGGAAAGCAGTCCGGCTAGTTGCTTGACCATTTCCGGCAGCACGGTCGCCCGGTTCTCCGTTTCCAGTGGGTCTTCTTGGTAGTCGTACAATTCGTACTCGGGCTCGCGGTCCGATCCGAACGGCTTCCATTCAACCAATCGATAGCGGGGCGTGCGGATCGCGCGGCCAAGTTTTCCGCCCTTGGGAAAGCAGTGGTAGGCGTGTGTTCGAATGCTCTCCGCGTTGCCTGTGAGGATCGGCACAAGGCTCTTGCCGTCAATCGGTTGAGGGCCAGTCGGCATCTCCAAACCGGCCAGTTCACACAGCGTTGGATAAATGTCCACGGTTTCCACCAGCGCGGAACTGCTCTCCCCGGCGTTGGTCACACCCGGTGCGGTGATCAAGATCGGGATGCGATTGGCTTGTTCATAATTCGTATGTTTGGTCCAGGAACCATGGTCGCCCAGGTGATACCCGTGATCGCCCCATAGCACCACGATCGTATCATCACGGAGGTCCAGTCGATCGAGCTTCATCGAGGACGTGTCCCACTTGAGCATCCATGTAGCTGAGCGCTGCGTAGTAGCCGTGAATCAACGTGCGAGTCATTTCTTCGGTGAGTGGTGGATCCTGGGGCACCGGTTTGTATTGATTCAACTCACCCAGCGTCTTTCCGGCATAAGAAGGCGCGCCAACGGGAGGCTTGGTGTACTGGGCCAGGGGAAGCGTCTTGGGTTCGTACAAGTCCCAGTACTTCTTCGGCGCACAAAAGGGCAGATGAGGTTTGGTGAAACCGAGCGCGAGAAAGAAGGGCTGGCCGGATGCTTTGTATCCACGCAACCGCTTGATACCTTCGCTCGCGATCCGTCCGTCGGCGTACGCACCGTCGTCGACGTCGGCGATCTCCCAGGCGGCACCGCGAGGCAATGATTTGTTTTCGCCGAGTTTTTGATTGCTGAAGTACGCCTCCTCGCGTGTCAATTGGCCGCCGGTGCTCTCCTCGAGGACATAGTCGACCACCTTATCCGGTTGAAACGGAACACTCCAAGATTGTTCGTCGTTGACATTTCCGTGACCGATGTGAAAAACCTTGCCGATCCCTGCGGCATGGTAACCGTTTGCTTTGAAGTGCTGGGGCAGCGTGATCGCGCCCGGCACGGCGCGGCGAAAGTTGTAGCCGAGGCTGTAAACACCAAGCGATGTGGAACGCGAGCCGACCAACAGGTTGTTTCGAGAGGGTGCGCAGACCGCCTGATTGCAATAGGCTCGATCAAAACGCATGCCTCCCGCCGCCAGGCGATCCAGATTTGGCGAGTGGACCCAGGTGTCCCCGTAAGCTCCAAAGCTCGGCTTGAGGTCATCCACCAGGATCAGCAGAACATTGGGCTTCTCCGCTGCGGGTCCTGTCGTGGACAGGCCGAAGAAGAGCAACGAGAGCACGATGGAAGTGAGCATGAATCGCATGGTATGAATCATTTGCAGAGGAGACGGTTAACGTACGTCGGGCTTTCCAGCCTGACATGCAGGAACACAGTGTCAGCCTGGAAAGGCTAACGTACTTTAGCCGATCGACTTTGCGATCGAATAAATCTCGGCTGCATCCAGGACCCGGTTGTTGTCTTCAAACAGCGTCCGGATCGCTGCACGATGCGTTTTCATTTTCAGTCCTCCGACCCCAATGGCTCCGTAGCCCACGCCACTTCCAAACGGGGTGCCCTTGTCGGTCACTGCCAATCCGCCGATTCCAGCCGGCGGTACCGCGTTTAGGTCGATGGCGACTCTCAGGCTTTCGATCTTACAAATCGACGATTCCGAAACAAGTTCCACGCCCGCAGCACCGCACGCAATCACCACCTCAGCCTCGCGAAGGGCGATTTCCGTTGCATTGGGTGCAGCGATCGCGACGGGCGTTACCTTCGCGCCGACGAGTCTGCCGGCAATTTCACGACAGGCGTATTCGGCTCGCTCCATCGCACGACTGGTCAGCGACACGTCGGCTCCGTCGCTGGCGAGTAACTGAGCGACGCGTCGACCCACCGGGCCGGTCCCTCCGAGCACCACGGCTTTGGCGCCTTGCAGATCAACGTGGCGACCGGCGGCGACCACGGCGGCGGCCGCCGTGGTATTGCAGCCATTCGCGTCCAGCATCAACGAGACACGGATGGGTCCGAAGAATGCGTTTCGGCATGCGGCCATCAATCGTTCTGCGACATCCACATCCGATCCCCCGATGAAGATCGCAGTTTGCTTCAAGTCATCACCGCCCCGTGTGAACATTGCACCGTGAACCAATGGCAAGACGCTCGTGACTTGCACGCCCCCGTAACGGAGCAACTGATCCACCCCGGCGTCGATCGCGACGATCGAGTCAAAGGAGCTGGGCTGAACGTCGCTGTCCAACTGAATAAGAATTCGCGGCGACATGGGAAGGAACGGCTCGCATCAGTGATAAAAAAAGCTTTCCGATAACCCCGATCGGAAAGCTTGTGATCAAACAGGTTGGCTCGATGGCCGGATCAGCCGCCGTCCATTAGCACACGGTTTTTCCCATTTGGGAGAACTGGACGAAAACGCGTGGCGGCTGATGACGTGTTGGACTAACTCAGGCCGTCCGATGCAAATCCAAGCGAACTAGAAACCCTTGAAGGGGTGCGCCGCGGAGTCCTTCTTGGCAATCATTTCGTCGGCCGATGGCTTGTTGCCCATCGCGCTGATGAGCGATTGCTTGACTGCTTCGTAGTTGTAGTTGTAGATCTTTTCGTCGTCTTCGGCGGCTGGGTGAATGAACACGCCGCAAACGCAAACAAGATCTTCCGCTTGATCCTTCGGGATGATGCCTTCGCTGACGGCGTCCGCAACGGCTTTGGCTACGCCGGCTTGTGCGGGTCCGAACATCTGCACCGCTTGCTTCATGCCTTTGATGGTGACCTTGGTGATCATCACGGTCGAGGGCTTCACGGCGACGTTCGGTTCGAGCACGGCCAACAAATTGGTGTGACCTTCGCTTTGCGTCGACAAAGCGTTGGCGAACGCGACTCCAACCGGACCGTCCTTGCTGCCGATCATCAAGTCAATGTGGGCGACTTCATTACCATCACCAACCAGAGCTTCACCAACGTAGAATTGCATAAAAGAGCCTGCCTATAGAGGGAGATTGCGAAAGGCTCGTCGATCAAATCCCGTCCTGCGGTCCGCTTGAACGTGCAAGCTGCGAGGGGGCAGGTCCAATGGTGTGATCGTGAAGCCGAATTTAAACTTTGGTGCCCAAAGTCTTTGCCGAAGAACGTAGCAAACCCCGCCGCCGATGCAACCACCCGCCGCGCCGAACGAAGCCAGCCCGGGCGGCGATTGGAACTCCCGATCTGGTCAAAAGGGACCAATGCGTGTCGCTTTGATCGGTGCTTCGGTGCGTGCGGCTGCCGAATCAGCCAAACTTGGCGGGTTCACGGTGATCGGGCTGGATCAATTTGGCGACCAAGACACCCTTTCGGCCTGCGAATGTCATCTCTTGCTCGACGAAGCCATGCACCGAGCGGCCATTCTGGCCAGCCCAATCGGGAATCCGATTGCACAGATCGGTCAAGAGATACCACTGATCCCGGTTGGTGGGCTTGTCGGCGCTCGCCAGTGGCTCGACGACCTGCCTTTGCTTGGGAGTTGGCCGGGACAGCGGGTTGCCGCTGAGAAAGTGCGGGATTTGGATTGTCTGCGCGCAGCCACCAAAGGGACGACATTTTCCGTCCCAGACGATTGTTCAGCTGGTGATCCAGCAGACAACATGGCCCAAGGTTGTGGTAGGGCGAGGTGGTTACGCAAGGATCTTGACAGCAGTGGCGGGCTTGGGACCCGTTGGATCGGCGGCGGCATGGCCGTCGCGCCAGATGAGGTCGTCCAGAAGTGGGTTGCCGGGCGCGCGTTCGGCGCGACCTACCTCAGCAATGGTTCGGACGTGAGGCTGCTGGGGGTCTGTCGATTGCGGTTCACGCGCAAGGGGGCATTCCCATTCGTCTACTGCGGCTCGGTTGGGCCGGTTTCGATGAGCCAGCCAGTCCAGCAAGGACTCATCGAAATTGCGAGGCGGATCTCGTTAACGACGGGCCTTCGCGGACTGTTCAATCTCGATTTCATCGTGGACCCAGCGGGTCCGCTTTGGCTGCTGGAGATCAATCCGCGTTGGAGTGGATCGAGCGAATTGATCGAGCGTCAGCTGCGCAGGCGACGACCCGAGATTTCTCTCTTCTCGCTAATGGTAGACGGCATGAACGGTGCGCCACTCTCAAGCGTCGTTGGTGACATTCCCGCAGCGATGGCCGACGATCCCGTCTACTTCAAGCGAATCGTGTTTGCACGCCGTGCTTTTCGCTTCGATCGAAACGCGATCGAAAGACTGTTGAGGGTAAACGAAACGTTGCATGACATCCCCGCATCCGGTCGGCTGATTCGCCGTGGCGAACCCGTCTGCACGCTGATCAGGCAACTGGATGGCAAAGAAAAAGACCCGATGCCTCGGCATCGGGTCCTTGTTCGTCAACTTTCGGGAGTCGCAAGCATCCCGACGTGAACCGCCAACGGTCTATTCGCCTCGTTCATCCGCGTAGGTATAGACCCGGTACATCTCTTGGTCACCGACTTCATTGACGACCTTCAACTGTCCCATTTGGTCGAAGAACAGCATGATACCTGGCGACTTCAGATCATCGGAGATCTTCAACGGGATGCCGCCATCCACGTCGACCACGGTGGTTCCGCTGACCAGTTCCGGATCGGGCAACTTCTTGACCGAAAGGGTGATCGGGTCGACGACGTCGGCAAACTCAGCCTTGTGACTCAGCACGGTCCCCTCGGTCACATCCAGTTGCATGGGAATCCGCGCGCCGGTGTTCAGGTCGTACTGCGACGCCACGATTTTGGCGGTTGGTGGATCGCGTGTGTAATCGACATCCTTACCTGCCACTTTCCACGTGTTGACGGTGCCGTGCTCAACGGGACCGGCAAAGTAGTGTTCCAGTGATGGGAGACCTGTCGGTTCGGTCGGCTCGCTCCATTCACTCCAGCGACGGAATGTCACGCTTCCCTGCCTTCAAGGCCTCCGCCATCTTTCCCTGGACTCGCTGAGCAACGTCAGGCGAGAGGCTGCTGACCTTGGGCTGCAAGGTTTCCGAGAAGGGGAAGTTCGGATCGTTGACGGCGTAGCGGATTCGATAGACATACTTGCGGCCAACCTGTGGCGAGCCCTTGAAGCCGGCGAAATCGTAAAAGCGGATCAGCTTGTACTCGACCGGATTCGGCTTCGATTCCGCCGCGACCCATCATCGCCATGCCCATGCCCATCATCATGCCGTCCATGTCGCCCATATCCATATCATCCATGCCCATGCCGTAATCCATCCCCATCATGCTCATGGCGCCGGCTCGTTGGCCGGGAGCGACGAGCGTGGTTTCGTCCATGTCCGTGGAGAATTCGATGATCTCCTCGTCATCATTCTCCAGGGCTGCCTCTTTTTCGAGATCCTTTTGGGACAACATCGGGATCAGCGGATGGAGGGCAAAGGTCCGATAGTCATCCAGCAGCACGGGTGGAATCCAGGTTGACAAGGCGTCGTCACGATAGTCGCTGGGGACAATTTCCGGAGCAAAGCCAGACCATCGATACGCGGCCAATTGTGTGTACTTCGTCCGATCCCACACGAACGATTTGTCATCTTTCTTGTCACCCCAATCCTCGTCGGTGAGTTCGTCGACGGACTTGTTGGTCACGTCGGCCCGTTGCACTTGGATATCGTAATAGAAAGGTGTGTCACGACGGGGATCGTAGAGGTCGGCGTCCTGGAACGCCTGCTTGAAGTTCTCATAGAGCTCTTTGTGAGGAACCACGGCGGTTCCGGCAATGAACCAACCGACCGAAGGTTCCGGGTTCCGCTTGTCGTCGGTCGGATTGGGACGCATCCCAAAGTCAAACTTGCTGTCGAAGCGACGTCCCGGCCCAGTGGGTGTGGAACCGCCCATCCCACCCATGTCGGACATCATGTCCATGCCCATTTCCATGTCCATGTCCATGCCCATGTCGTCCATGCCACCCCCCATCATCATCTCCATCATGTTGCCACGACGATTTCGACGGCTTTCGCGAGGCTTGGGCTTTTCCACCTTCTCGACAGGGTCGGCTGGTTCGAGGGAGGCAAGTGCGTAAGCTTCCTTGTCCGTGCGGCTGCCGCGAATCGCAATCGCAGTCGCGACGGGCTTGACGATCAAGGCGCGGGGTGCGAGCAACTCAGGGTCCTGTCGGCGAACGATCGAGTTCGGCGACTTGCCACTCCATGTTTGCGGGAGTGAATAGTCCGTGGGGTCAACCGGCGTGTCGACGCGCGTCGTCTCTTTGACGATGTCGAATTCGAACATCTTCTGACGTTCGGGCAGAACGGCGTCATTGTGATTGACGTCGATTTCGGATTTGACTTGCGTCGCCTTGGTCGCCAGCCGCTCTGGCTGCTCCTTTTCCAGGAAGTTCGGCAGCGTCCAGCCGGAATACATCAAGTAGCCCGATGCCGCAATCACCAAGACCAGAATCATCTTCTCGAAATGGTGGACGAAAAAGTTTTTGATCTTGTCGGCATCCATGGGAATGTCCCTCGTTTTGGCGCTGAACGAATCAGGAAAGGGGTGCGAGTGGAATGGAAACGAGTGGTCGCTAGTTGCCGATCAGGGCAACTGGCGGAACGGCCTCCGGCGTGCCGCTATCGGGGGCGGCAGGCGGAGGCGTGGTGGTATCGGGAGCTCCAGGCGGAGGCGTGGGAGTCTCGGGTGACGCGGGAGCGGCTGGCTGCGGCGTTGGCAGTACATCTTCAACCGGGGCGGTTGCTTCGACGGTCGGTGCGACTTTTTCACCCCCAATGGTTTCGGATGCCCCATCGAGCACCGTGTCTTCGGTGACTTGTTCGAGGCCGAGCTTGATCGGATCGGGAGGGTTGTAAATGTAAATGATCCCGTAGATCTCCACAGACATGTCGAGGGGAGTTTCGTCGACCGGTTCGGTACTCGCCATGCCCCCACCCATTCCCATGCCCATGCCCATTCCCATGCCCCCACCCATTCCCATGCCCATCCCCATTTCCATGTCCATTCCCATTTCACTATCTCCCCCCATCATGCCCATCCCGCCGCCGGCGGCCGTTTCGGGCAGCAGCCGAACTTGGTTGATTTCAACCATCAGCTGAGCGCTACCGCAGGCCGCAATCAACTCCGGCACGGCGCGCTGGTCCATGTTCAGGGACATCATGACGGGGACCCGCTTCGCCACGGCAAGTGCCGAATCGCTGGGACTGTTACTGGTCAATGCGGACCGTAGCGCTGCGCCGGTGATTGGTTCCAACGCGGCATTGACATAGCGATTCTCGGCGGGATCGAGCTCAAGCAGGGATCCGCCCCCGAGCATGTCCGAGCCCATCTCGTCCTCCATCCCGCTCGACATGTCCATCATCATGCCCTCCATGTCCATGCCACCCATCATGCCCATCATGCCCGAGGCGCCTTCGCCCGGCTTGCTGATGTGACCTTCTCCGAACCTGACCGACTTGCCGATGCCGATCTGTCTGATCTCGCGGATCTTTGCCTGATAGGGCTGACGGGCATCTCCGTTCACATCGGCGATGATTTGCAAAAGTTGCTTGAGGACCCAAATGTTCTCTTGCGAATAGTAGACGTCCAAGCTCGATGGCAGCGACCCGCGCCAAGGAAACAGATCCTTGAGAACGGTTTGCTGACTTTCCGATCCCCATTTGACCAGCGGTCCTTTTTCGGCGCCAGTGATGTCGACCTCGGTTCTGCCCCGTCTCATTCCGCCGGTCATCATTCCCATCATCGAATCCATCGACATGGAACGATCGAACTCGGCGGTCCATTCTGCATCGGCGATCTTAGCAATGTCGGGTAGCGTGTTCTTGATGTAGCGTTGGTAGCGACTCAGCAAAGTCGTTTCTTTTTCGTGTGCCGGATCAATTGGGAACTCAACGTAGACTTCGATGGGAATCAGATCCTTGAACTCATCGACAAAGTCGGCCTTTAGCTCAGCAACGGGCCAGGTCAGGATGTTCCGCTGTCGATCGTAAAGTCGTTTCCACGACTGCAAGACTTGATCTTGTCGCGTCTGGATCAGTTTTTCCATTTCGACGTGCGAAAGATCGTTCGGAAGCGTGGGCAGTTCTTGTTCGACCGAGCTGACGGTTTGAATTGCCGAACTGATCTTGGTCGTCTGCTTTTGGTTCTCATCGGCCAGCTTGGAGGTGGTCAAGTACCAAATCGCTAACGAGACAATCAGCACCAAGCTGCAAGAAATCCAGAAACCGTACTTCATGACGACGGCGAGCTGGGCTTTTAATTGGTCCATGACGATGTCTTCGAGATCAGGAGTGGTGAAGGGTCAGGAGTGGTGAAGGGTTGGTTCATTCGTATTGATGCTGGCCGTACTGATGCTTACCTCATCACTGCGCGGCCGAGGCATCGCTGACGGCTTGTTGTTGAGCAGCCGCTTCCTCGGCGAGCTTTCGAGCCTCTTCCTTGGCCGCGATGTCGCTCACTCAGCGTCGTTTCTTGCCAGACGATCTGATAGATGAAATCAAGTTTCGAGACTTCCAGTTGCGGAGGCTCAAAGCCTTCGGGCAAATTGTTGGGGTCGAGCGTGGTGCTGAGCGCAGCCGATGGAGGCAAGGGCGCCGTCGGATCGTAATCGGGATTCAGAATCTCGCTCCGTCTTGGCACGGTTGTCATCGAGCAGCAGTGGATACTTCAATCCCATTTCCTGAAGCGTGAAGGTTTCCATGATGTCCTCGCCATTGGCATCCTTCTTGCCCGAGGGAAGCTTGACCTTGCTGTTCATGAAGCTTGTGGTCATGTACTTACGGACGTGGTCACTCTCGATTTCACCCCGATTGTTCGGGTCATTGTAGTAGTGGTAGCAGTGCAGTTCGATCACCCAGCCGGGCCCGGTCGGTCCGGTTTCAGCGAGCAGCTCTGCCTCAAATTCCTCGCGGGAAGTGATGTACTTTTGGTTGTTCGTGACCCGGGCCCAGCTTCGCATCTCTTCCTGGTAGCGCTTCTTGACATCTTCGCGTCCACCATTCGGTCAGGTCGTCATAGTGCTTGGTATCGGCCTGAGTCACGTGGATGTCTGTCCGCTGCGAATAGGGCACTTCCTTGGGTGAGGGCATCTTGCCGTCAGGATACTCGGTTCGGGGAATCGCTGCGTTGACGGCCTTGATGACCTCGAGCCACTTCAGCCGGCGCTCGGCATTCCCGGAGACCTCGCGGCCCATCACGTCCAGGTAGGTCAGTTTCGATTCCAAGTCGCCGTCCTTGCTGACCTGTGAATCGCGATACTCCTTCATCGTGTTGACTTGCGAGATCGACTGTTTCCACAGATCGTCGTGGGTGGTCGACCAGCTGCGTTCGGTGAACGCGTAGTGGGCCGACATCCCGATCAGCAGGGCAGCCAGGCCGGCCAGCGTCCACGGTTTCTTGGCCCGCACCATCCGCTGCGTCAGGATCTCACGCGGCACCAGGCTGGCGTGAATCTGCGACACGCCCCAGCCCCTGCAGGCACAGTCCGTAACTGACGGCGAACGTTGGCGCGTTGTCGCGGAAGGTCGGGATCGAAAGCACGTCGTCGCCGGAGAGTCGATTGAAGCGATCGAGCACGTGCACCTCGAAACCGAGGTTCTTGCCCAGGTAGGCGGCCAGGCCTGGCATCTTGACCGTGTTGCCGGTCAACAACAGTTCGCCGATCTCGGCCTTCTTGTCGATGCTGCGGAAGAAGCCGATCGAACGTTGCACTTCGGTCACCAGGTCATTGAACACCGGCCGCATCGTTTGGAAGATCAGCTTCGGATCGACTTGCTTCGCGAGCGTTGCGTTTGAGATGCTCCGCCTTGGCAAAGGTCAGCTTCAAGTCCTTGGTCAATTGGCGGGTGAAGTGGTTACCGCCGATCGGCATGCTTCGCTGCCAGATGCGGAAACCATTGGTCACGATCAAATCGCTGGAGTCGGTTCCGATCGACAAGCAGCACGCTCGACGGCGGCGGATTGTCCGCATCGAAGACTTCTGACTCCAAACGCTCGTGCAAGCGGTCAAAGGCGACCATGTTGTAAAGGGCCAGCGGCGCCAGTTGCACCACGTCCACTTCCATGTTGGCCTCATCAAACGGGGCCAGTTGTCGATAGGCCTGCTCACGCTTCATGGCGAACAAGCCGACCTCGCTCTCCAGTGCATAGCCTTCCTCGACCATGCTGCCCGGCATCATCTGGAAGTCCCAAACCACGTCGGCCAGGTCAAACGGAATCTGCTGACGGGCTTCATAGCGAACGATGTCAGCGATCTTCTTGACTTCGACCGGCGGCGGCTTGAAGAACTTTGCCAAGCCACTCTGGCCGGGAACGCTGATGCAGACCTTCTCGGATAAAGCCGATTCGTTGCGTTCGAGCAGCTGGGCCAACGCGTCGGCGATCAACTCCTCGGCGACCGCCTCGGGTTGACTCAAAATCTTCGGGTACTCGATGTAGTCAAACGCCGTGGCGACAACGTCGCCCCCGTCAAGGTTGCAACGCAATGCCTTGAGCGCGGTTTGACCGATCTCAATTCCCCAAACACTTTGACTACTAGCCATCGGATTCCTGCGCTTCCCGGATGAAGGATGGGTTTTCTTTTTGGGTGATGAATGGCACGTTCCCTGATACCGGTCCGGTGCGCGAGCTCACCGGGGCAAACCGACTCAGGTTGACGTTTGTCTGCGAAATGGTTGACTTGACGACCCGACCGTCGATCGCCACCCTCGTGATTGCGGTACAATCCCGAGGTTGAGAGACCATTCTACAGCGTTTTGACGAAAATGGATGAATCTGATCGCAGGAAGCGGGAGGTTTCGTGTTCGCTCCGTCGGTTGGTACCGACCAATCCGACCCGTGACCGCTGTGGCTGGCGACGCACCACCAAACTCCGAGTGATGCTCGGATGAATCGTGATCTCCAACGACAAGCGAACGTGCGGCGAGATTCAACAACGAATAACAAATGGATAAGTAAGGAATAGTTGGCCGCCGTATGGCCTCGGGAAGCGTTCCTTTCGATGCGGCGTTCGCTTCCGGTGATCCCCGTAGACTGAGTCTTGCGCAACCACACGAGCCATTGATAGTTTATCGATCCCTGCACCAATAAGTCAAACTTTTACTTCGATATGCCTCTTTTTGACGAGTGCTGCGTGCTCATCCCGGCGTCCACGCTGGAGGATTTTCCGTCCGATTTGTCCGATTGTGACGCCCGCAGCCTGCTAGCAGCCTGGACAATTCTCTGGCACCCCAGCCTGCTCGCCGAAAGTGGGCAGCTGCCGGCGTGGTATCGAGCCGACTCGCCCCCCGAAGCGGTCGACCATCGGCTGATCGCTGTCCCCCAATCCAGCCTGACCCGACTCCCCGATGGGTTTTCATCGCGGGCCGAGAATTGCCCGACATGTCTCTGGGTCAGCGGCCAGACACGCGCTGAGATGTTGGACCAGCTTCCCTTGGACAAACTCCCCGCGGGGCCGCCACAGGGCATCGCTTGTGGTTCGCGGACCATCCAGGTCGATGATTTCTTCGCCGCCGGCTATGCGGTGCTGCAGATCCAGGTGATGACGCGCAGGCTGCGATACACCAGCAACATTGACGAAATTCATCTGCAGAATCGAGTCATCGCAGCGGCCCAGGCATTCGTGGCCGGCGATGCCAGCGGAGCCAGCCAGGCGCTCCATGACGTTTTTGATTGCCTGGCCGAGGAACGCGACCACTATTTCTCATCCGATCCGCATCTAGTCGATCTGACCCTGACCAGCGCTTCCACGATCGACCGGCTTCTGGAGTCGATCGAGTCCGGTTCGGTGCTCCCGCGTTCCGTCGAGGAGCAGCTTGCCAGCTCAGTCGATTCCGTCGCAGCGGACGCGGTTGCCGACGCTCCGGGTCGTGACAAGTCAGCGGAAAGCCAGAGCCCGGCGCTCGATGATTCCAACGCCCTGCTGGCGACCCCCATCAACCTGCTGATTGATGGCGAGGTGGCCGCGGCGATTGGCGACATGGACCAGTCGCATACGAAGAAGTTGAAGGACCAATTGTCGAGCGGGGCGATCGGATGGGCTGGAGGCGGTCCACCCACATCGGCTTGCCTCGACGCCATGACCTACGCCCAGGCGGAGTCCGTTTTCGAAGAGGCGTTCCGACGGACCCAGGAAGCACTTGGGACGGCGCCGCCGGTTTACGGCCGGTTTTCTGGAGCGACGCCATCGGACATGACGGCGACCCTCGTGCGCCTCGGCTATTGCGGGATGATCCCGATCGACTTTGCTGGTGGTAGCGGGTTCGGTGATGAAGCCAAAGTGATCCTGCAGGCGGCCGGCGTCCAATTGGAAGCCTTGACTGCCAAGCCGATCGATGCCTCGAGCGAAGCATCGTTTCTGACCCTCGGCACTCGTCTCGGAGAGGCAATCGATAGCGGCGAAATTGCGACGGCTCTGCTGGCCCATTGGCCCGGGGAATCGTGCGATGCCTTCGACGATCTGCGGCGGGTTGCTTCGTGGAGTCTCTGTTTGGGCCGATTCTGGAATCTGGCGGATTACTTTCGCAACGGAGAGCATCCCTATCATCACGGAACGGCGATGAGTTCGTCACCTCATTCGGCCGAACTACTCACGACGATGGTCGCTTCGGAGCTGGCCAACCCGCTGTCAAGTTTGGCTGCTTCGTTTCGACAATCGGTGATCGACGAGCAACGCGCGATCTTCGCCGGGATGCGAGACTTGATCACCGGCAAGCGAGGCGACCCGGTCGATCCAACTCCGGGTCCAACTCCGGGTCTGGCCGCAGCGATTGGTGCTCCGCTCGCCGCCGATTCGGCTAAGTCACGATCCACGCTCGTGATCAACTCCAATTCCGCGGGCTGCCGTCATGGCGTTTCCGTCGCTGGCAACCTGCCGCCAAAGTCGGACTACCTGTATGCGGCCACGATGGAAGGCGGGCGGGTGATCGCGACCGTTGATGTTCCGGCCTGTGGCTTCGTCTTGCTGCGAGGCGACCAACCATCGGATCAGGGCGGTGCAGGGCTTGGCAAGCGACTACGGCAGAAACTGATGGGTGGCCCCAAGCCGATTGCGGAAACGGCTCACCTTCAAAACGAGTTCATGGAGATTGCCCTCAGCCCTGAGTCGGGTGGGGTGTCGGGTGTCTACAGCGGAACTACTCGCGGCAACCGTTTTTCCTTCCGGCTCGTTCGCGCTGGATTCGACGATGACGCGACTTCGATGCACTGCGATCAACTTCGCGTCAGCTCGTCGTCGCCCAGTAGCGGTTGCATCGAAGCGCGGGGAACGATCCGAGCTGAAAAGGGATCGGGCGATCGGGTCCTGGCAACCTACCGACTGTCTTACACGCTGAAGCGGGGCAGTCGGTTCCTGGAAATTGAAGGAGAGATTGAACCCAAGACGCCCATCGTTGGAGCTCCCTGGAATCACTATTTCGCAGCGCGGGCGGCGGTCGCCTCCGAATCGCCGATCTGTCGGACGCTGATTCGTGACAAGCTTCACCGGGCCAAATCGCGTCGCATGGTGGCACCGCTCGGTGTGGTCATTGACGAAGCCGATCGGCAAACGCTGGTTTGCGGCGAGGGTCTCGCCTTTCACCGCCGTGTGGGTGAACGTTTTCTCGATACCTCGGTCTTGGTCCAGGGAGAGACTTGCACGAAGTTCACGCTGCACTATGGTTTCGACGTTCCGTCCCCCGTGGCGGCCGCCCGATCGCGATTGGCGCCGCCCGAGGATTTGGCGGTCCAGCCGGCCCAGGGCACGCCTTTGATCGGCTGGATGCTGCATGCTGCCCCGAAGGACTTGCTCGTTTCACAGCTTGCCGTGCATGATCGCCCCGACGGCTACCCGTCGGCGTTCGTCCGCATCATCCAGACACAACCGCAGACCTGCAAAGCCAAGCTTCGGTTCTTTCGCAACGTGGAAACGGCCGTGCTCGTTGAGGGCCCACTGGAGCATGTCTTGAATCAGTCACTTGAGGAACTGGAAAACCTCCGCGGCGGACAGCGGAGCGATCTGAAGCATGACGGCGACTTGGTCTCGTTTTCCATGCCCAGTCATGGTGTGGCCGACTTGCTGGTGATCTTTGTCCAGACCCAGAACGATGCGTCGAGGCGATCGCCTTAGGTTAGGATGAGCATGTCAGCGATGGGTTTGAGAAAGTGATGGCATCGAGCGAATCCGCCACCCGACTGAATTTCCAGCAGGCCATTCTGCGCAGCGGCCTGATTGATGAACGAAAGTACCGCAAGGTCGTTGAGCTGACGGGTACCGAAGATGAAGCGGTCATTGCAGCGACACTCGTCAAGAGCGGTGTCATTACGCAGTACCAGGCCGAGCAACTTCGCAGCGGGCGCACCAAGTTCCGGCTTGGCCCTTACCTGATCACCGAAGGAATCGGCCAAGGTGGCATGGGGCAAGTCTTCAAAGGGATCCACGAAGTGATGGGGCGCGAGTGCGCCGTCAAAGTCTTGCCGTTGGAAAAGTCGACGGCGGAGTCACGGGCCGCGTTCAAACACGAGATTCGCATCCAAGCGGGCCTCGACAATCCTTACCTGGTGCGCGCCTTCGATGCTGGCAAGGAGGGAAACGTTCATTACCTGGTCACCGAGTACGTTCCAGGCAACGACCTCCGCCGCCTGATTCGCAACAACGGTCCATTGCCGATGAACGACGCCGCGCTGATCATTTCTCAGGCTGCGCTGGGACTGCAATATGCTCACGACTTGGGGATGGTTCATCGCGACGTGAAGCCTGGCAACATCCTGGTCACACCTGAGGGTCATGCCAAGGTTTCCGACATCGGATTGGCAACGTGGACGATGAGCCTTGAGAACGATCCTCGCGCAGGCAAAGTCGTGGGCACGGCCGATTATCTTTCCCCGGAGCAAATCCGTGACCCCAAGTCGGTGGGCCCGCTGAGCGATATCTACTCGCTTGGCTGCACGTTGTATTACGCGGTGACCGGGAAGGTGCCGTTTCCCGGCGGCGACACCCGCAGCAAGTGCCGCCGCCACTGCGAACAAACCCCCTGGCATCCGCGCAAGTTCGCGCCCGATCTCTCGGAGGAATTCGTCGACATCATTGCCGACATGATGGAAAAGGATCCCAGTCGACGAATCCAGTCGGCAGCGGAGGTCGCCGAGCGGCTGGAACCTTGGGCCAGCAGTGCGTCAACGGAACTGGTTGACTTGCCGATTGAGCGACAGTCTTGGACGCCACCCCCGCCACCTCAGGAACCTTGGCAACTGCGTGAAACACCGGATCTGCCCGAACTGGCCAACTCCTCGGGTGCCCTCAGCACCTCGGGGGCCCAATCGGACTCGATTTCCGTCCCACCGTTGCCCGAGGATTGGTCTCCGGAATCACCGATTCCGCGTCGCGCCAGCCACGCGATTCCGATCGCGATCGCTTTGGCCATCGCGGTCCCGATCAGTCTGCTGGCCGGTGCCATCATCGGCTTCCTGGTGCGGGGCAGCCTGTAGACCACCGATTGGTGGGCGTCATTTGCTGCGTGAACCTCAGGCGCTAGCCGTGGACCTCTCGGGGTGGATCGAGGGTGCAGGTTCGCGGCCCACGGCTAGTGCATCGTCAAATCTAAAAATGGGGGTGACGTCGATCGGCGAAAAGGGGTCAGACACCAAAAATGCGAAGCGCCCTTCGGGCCGTTCCGGTTTTTGGTGTCTGACCCCTTTTCGCCATCAACCCCTAAAATCAATGCTGACGCAGCACTAGTGGCTCTTCAACGCTGAGATTGTGAGCCGTGGGCCGTAAGGCACCGGGCCGAGACTGAGATTGTGAGCCGTGGGCCGTAAGGCACCGGGCCGAGACGGAGATTGTGAGCCGTGGGCCGAGGCACCGGGCCGAGACGGACGTATTTCCCCGTCGAGAAGGCCCGGCCGCTCACGCGTCACGGCTCACAAGAACTGACTTGAAGCAGCACTAGCTGGACAGCGCCACTTTGCGGGCAAGCGCAACCCGAAGCCTAAGCGAGGAAATGAGTTGCGCAACGAGCCTCGCTCACGCTTTTCGGGTTACGATCGAAATCTTCATATCCTTTTTCTCGACCGCCTACATCAAAAGCACAAATGCTCTTCTAGCGTCTGAGGTGCACGCCCAAGGGAAAACACACTGTCAGCCCATTGGCCGCACGAACGCCGATCGCAGGGGGTAAAAATCCGGTTCTGTTTTTTCGGATTGTTCCGATTGTTTCAAGCTTGCCGATTAGCTTGGACGATAAGGACGATGTGACGAATCGGCTGGAAAAGCCTGTTCGCCCCGGGAGCATCTGCGATCTTGACGATCGAGATCCGGCCACCTAGACTCTGCGAAGTGTTAAGTCGAAAGTGGCAAAGGGTTTACATCGATTACTGATCCAGCACCTCGGTGCGACAGGGAGTCAGAGTGACCAAGAAAGACATCGTGAGAACGATCTCGGAAGAGGTTGGACTGACTCAGCAGCAAACGAAGGAAATCGTCCAAAAGACCTTTGACGCGATTATTGAGTCCTTGGTACGAGAACGACGAATTGAACTTCGCAACTTCGGCGTTTTCGAGGTCAAGCCTCGGGCGGCCCGAAAGGCTCGAAATCCGAGAACCGGTGAGCAGGTTGACGTGCCTCGAAAGCACGTCGTGACCTTCAAGCCGGGGAAATACATGGAAGCCAAAGTACGTGATCTGGATGAGGCGGAAGAACGCCGACTCCTGGGCATGGACGATGGTGATGCCGATGAGCGTCGCATGGTCGAACCAAACGACGACTCTCCCGATGGCCCCAGTGGTCGTTGGGACACCTAAGAAACCTGTCCACCACCAAACAACTGACTGAAAAACGAGAGCCAGTCGTTCACGGAGGAACGCTCGATGCGACGTTTAATGCAAATCATCATGCTCGCCGTCTGTCTGACATCGACGGTCGGCTGCGCCGTCCCCATCTACTCGGCGCGTCCCGAACGTCGTGTCCAACAGTTGTTGTTCACTTCGGAAGACCTGCGGTCCTTGGTCGATGAGTGGGAACGATTCTGGTTCCTTGATCAGCCTAGCCATCTGACTCCGATCCGTACTCACGGCGGCATGCTGTAATCGGACCGGGCCTGCCGGCTGCGTGCGATCGGTCAGTCTCTGCGAGACTGGCCCCGCAGAAAACTGGCACCGCAGAAAATAGAGTGTTGATGAAACGAGTCTCTGAGAGACTCGCCTACGGTAAGCGCCGCGCCGCGGCGTTTTCCAGTAGTGTTTCGTAACAATCGATCATGGCATCCCAGCCAAAGTGCTGGGTCACTTGCTTGCCCGCTGCGCCCAATTGCTCACGGAAATCGGGCTGCTCGATTAGCCGGCGGATGCCGTTGCTCAGGGCGCCGACTTCATTGGGGACCAACATCCCCCAGCTAGGATCGCGAAGGATGGCACGCGGGCCACTCTCGCAGTCGACCGCCATCGCAGGGACTCCGATTGCCATCGCCTCCATCAGCGCCGATGGGAAACCCTCGTAACGGCTCGGCAAGACAAAGAAGGTCGCTGACGCCAGTTCATCCCAGATCGGCTCGATCCAACCAGGCATCGTGACCCGTGCGCTCAAGCCAAGCGATCGGATTCGGCTCTCCAGATCCGCTCTCGCCGATCCCTCACCGAGGATCCGCAGCGACCAATCGTTGTAGCTCTCAGGTAACTGCGCAAAGGCATCCAAGAGCCGGTCGAATCCTTTTTCATATTCAAGTCGTCCAATGGAGAGGATTCGCTTGGCTTGGCTCGCGGAACGGCGGTCAGAAACAATGGGGGGCGAATCCACAGCCGAAGGGATGACGACGACGGGAACCGAAAACCGCGATCGCAAATGTTCGGCCGATGCCTCGGTCAAAGCGACGATCGTCGCGGCCTGCCGGTAGGTGCGGTTGCGAAGCCATTCCCAGGCGGTACCCAGCTGTTGCTGCGCCGGATCACTCCGCTCGCTGACAATGACTGGCAACGACAAGCCTCGAGCTGCCATCAGCGTCAAAATGTTGGTGCGATCACAAAAGGACAGGACGACTTCGGGGGCGGCGGCGGCGATCGCGGCGCGAACACGGAGAACACGATTTCTTGTGTTGGTGAACTTCGCCAGCCAACTACGTGAGTTCGACATCACGTTCAAGCGTTTTCGCTTGACCGCGGAATCAACCGAGTGTCGCTCGCGGCAGCCATCATCCAAAGTGATCAGCGTCACGTCGTGGCCGCGCGCGGCCAGCCGTGAACAAAGCGATGCCATGACGCGCTCGGCACCGCCCCCGTCAAGCGAATGAATGATGCAAGCGACTTTCACAAACTGATACCGCAGCGGTTGGGATGCACCATCGTAACTGGCGCATCCCTCACAAGTCCAACCCGCTCACTCGGGGTGTTGCCGCGCGCGATTCCCCGTATGCCGGCCGAAACACTGCCGATCCTCCATCTTTCAACGGGAATGGGTGTGTGTTGCGCGGTTCGTGTATGGTCGAGCGATTGATCACAAATGCGCGCGTTCTCGGATCCTGACAGTTGAAACGAACAGAATCCCTGAGTAGCGTAGATTATGCGGGCACGGGGGTGAATTCACTTGCTTTTGCAGATTTGCGCAGATCCCTGCGTCCGACTATCCACCGACTCGCTTAGAGGTCCCCCCATGAATAGGATTCTGGTTGTTTTTTGTCTCGCACTGGCCGCTTCGGCGGTCACCGCTGATCGCGCTGCGGCGCAAGGCCCCGGTGCCTACAGCTTCCTTCCGTTCGGCTTTTATCAACCGTACGGAGCGTCCTACAACACTGCGATCCGCACGCCCCCCTATTTCACGACCAACCCACCGGTCTACTACGGGGCACGCCACGCGCGCCCCTATGGTTTGAGTCCATTCGCTTCGCCGCCACTGGTGAGCGCGGCGGACAACTACCAGAGCCGACTGCGTAGTCAGTTCTCGCAGCCACAGATTCCGACACCGGGCCCGTACACCGCCCCGGCACCGTCGTGCAATCCTTGTGTCAGCTATTCGCTCTCGGCAGTCACGCCGGTCACCCTCGGCAAGGTTCGCTCGAACCCCTTCGTCGATCCGACCGACATGGTCGCCCAAAACTAGGGAACGCCATGCGGAGACGCTGCAGCGATCACTTGGCGTGAGTCAGGGGCGAACGCTCGCCCCGCTTGCGCCTACCGGACGCGGGTGCCGGAGCAAGAACAGCTCCGGCTTTCCATTAGCGGTCTCGCCTTCCTAGGTGAGGCCGTTTTTTTTGTTATCGCCGATGCAGAATTCCAGGGGCGATTTTGGCAGGATGATGTGGGGCAGAGCGATGACTTTCGTATGACGATTGCTCGAGGGTGCCTGGCAACAGGCCCTACGCCGATGCGTTTACCCCGCATCCTTCGGCCGAGAATCAATCGGTTGGCCGCAGCGGCAGCACGTAGCAGGTGGATCCGGTTTCGACGTGCAGTTGCCGCGCATCGGCAGCTTGAATCGTGATCGCATCCCCGTCGACCAGCGCGAGGGTCAAGACGCTTGTGAATCCATTGGCTGATGAGGCGAGCATGAGTTGGTCCCATTGCTCGCTCGCCTTGTCGACCACCTGGGCAACCACACACGGTCGACAGCGTTTGACCGCTTTGATCCGCTGGGTCTCGCAATGGATGACCGGTCCGGCGTCGAAGATGTCGACCAGATCGGTGTCGACAAAGCCCTCTCGTTGCAACAGTTTCATCGCGGGCATCGTCTCCTCATGGACACCCCCGATATCTTGGCGGACCTCGTCGGACAACAAACCCAAGTAGATGGGGTACTGCGGCATCATCTCTTCGATGAACTGCTTGGAAACCGTTGACATGGCATCGGCAGTGGCAAAGCTGGTTGGAATGAACTTCCCAGGAACCGCATCCCAGAACGGGACGCTTCCGTCCGGATTCGCTTTGCCTCGCATCTGGGCAATCACGCGGTCGGCAAATCGATGCGGCATCATCGAGATCAAAGCAAAGCGTGACAGCGAAAGCCAACGTCCGCGTCCCTGACCTCGATGGATCCCGCGAAGAAACAGGCTTCCCATTTCGGTTGGGCCGTCGTGGATGCGCTGCAACTCCAATCGCTCCCGATGTTGGCTGATCCCCAGCAGTTCACTGTGATGATCCGAGGCGACAATTCGATAGGCATACATTGGCTGGTAGCCACCGGTCTTGGCATACACCGTGGAGGTGCCGACCAGTTCGCCGGTTTCGGTGTTGGTCAGCACCAACACGTAGGGTTCGCCTCGTGGGGATACACCAATGCGACGAAATGCAAAGGCCGACTGTTCGACCCGGTCTAGCAGTCGCGCGCGATCGAGTTGCAGCGAAGTCAAGCCACGCGTCGCGGATTGCACCAGGCGATGAAGCGGATCCAGGTCATCGATGTTGACGGCTCGAACAGTCCACATAGCTAGTTGTGCAATCGTTGAGGAAGGAGAAAGCAGTGCATCGTCCAATGTAACAGTGCGGGTGACTTTGATCGGCGAAAAGGGGCAGGCACCAACGGTACGAACTCAAGCGAAATAGGGCATTGGTGCTTATCAGCCGCCGAGCGTTAGCTCGCGGTTTTCTCGCCGTTCCGGTTTTTCGTGTCTGACCCCTTTTCGCTCGCAGCCCCAAAACTCAATGACGATGCATTAGGAGGCGATTTGACCGCGAAAGCGATGGAGCGACTCGTCGAGCAAACGGAGCGCCACATCGATGTGTTCGTTGGTCGTGGATGCCGGAGGCGGCAAGAACCGAATCCGTGTTGGACTCGATCCGCATACGAATCCCAAGAGCCCGGTTTCGTACATCGTTGTCATCAACATCTTCGCTTGTTCGGCACTGCCGTCACCCGGTGTGAAGGCGACCATCATTCCCAATCCGAACGGTCCACGAATCAAACCGGCGTGCTGCTCGCTAAGTCGTTGCAACCCATCCTGGAAATACTGGTGACGACGCATGTTTTCACCATCCGGACCAAAGCAGTTTTGAGCTTCGAGCTGGTCCAGCATTGCCAAACCGGTCGCGATCGATGAGGAAGACCCGGTAAAGGTCTGGCTCAAAATCGGTGCCGTTGGCCTGAACGCTTCTCCGTAGAGCGTCGCACAAACCTGGGTGATCTTTCCAATCGTGATGATGTCGGCAAACGAATCGAGCCCGAAGTGCTGGAAGGCAAACGGACGGCTCGATCGGGCGAACGTCTGGACTTCATCAAAGATGATCGGCACTCCCGCTTCGCGAAGCGGTTGGCAGAGCGCTTCAAAGAACTCGCGGCTTCCCTCGTAGTAACCACCTTCGCCGGCAATCGGCTCCGCCCAGAAGGCGGCATAGCGACCGGGATGGCGTTTGAGCAGGCGATGCAGTGCATCCACCGCCCACCTCTGGCTGCGCTCGGGATGTTGGGGATCTCGAAACGGCAGGTAGTCGACATTCATTGCCAGCGGCAGGCCCGAGCGGTACGCAGGCCGATCGGTCAGGGATGCCGTCGCCAAGGTTCGTCCGGCAAACGCATTGTCGAAGGCGATGATCCGGTCCGCCGGAGCCTTGTGATGAAAGGCGATCTTCAGTGCATTCTCATTGGCCATCGCACCGCTGGTCGAAAGCAGGCAGTGGTCAATCTTCGCCCCGCCTTGTCGGGCCAGCGAAATCAGGCGTTCACTCATCACGATGCTGGGTGGATGCTGTTGAAGATTCCCCTGCATCACCGTGTCTTCGAAGGCCGCATCGATGGCGGCTTGAACCATCGCCGGATGGCTGTGACCGCAGCCGTGCACGCCAATCCCAGCGATGAAATCGAGCTTCACACTTCCGTCAGCCAATTCCACGAAAGGGCCATTTCCGATCCCGGAAGCGAGATAGGGCCAAAATGGGGGGCCGCCCCGAGCAGCGGTCAACCTCGCCAACAACACTTCGTAATCACCAGCCAACTCAAGCTTTGCAGGCCTGGCATCGGTCAACGTCGAAGCGTGATCGGCGACCGCTTCAGCGATCAGACGGTGAGCTTCGGCAATCCGTGGGTCAGCTCGAAGTGCTTCGGCGGCGAGCGGGTACTTGGCGGCTGTTGATGAATCCGAAGGCTGATCCACAGTGGGCAACTCCTGTCCAGGTTCGATTGAAATGCGTGCGTTTCTACCGTCATCGTAACGCTTGCTCGCGATCAGGTTCAGAGTGACGGCGATCGACACACACCATCACGACGCGCAAGCGAATGTGTCGGTTACGAGCGTGAGACACAATCGCTTGCGCACGTGATCGTATTTTGCTGTGTTTTTCGTTTGTCAACATCCGCCACGGCGTTGCCAGCAGGGGGAATGCCGGCGACGGGGATTCTTGACCTTCCCCCCCGAGCATCGCAGCAAACCGGAGCTGGTCCGGCGTCGCTTGCGGCGGTGGATCCCCGGGCAACGCCCCGGACAAGCGCAGCGAAAGCTTCCGTGGGGACGCTTCTCACCGAATCTTGATTCGATATTCTGTTAGGCTTCTTAACCGAGCACACCAATACCGGAGTGGCGGGCGGACACCTTGATTGGCGGTCGCTCGAAGCGAATGAGCGAGATTCTGCTCTATTACAAACGCCCCGATCCGACGACATGGGTCTACATGTCGTCGTTCTTGACGATTGGGCTGTTCTTCGTCTTCCACCGCTTCTGGAGCATTCGCAACCTCGACATCATCCTGCTGATCCTGCTGGCGCCGGGCTTGCTGACGGTCTACGAAGGGCGGCGGCGGCAATTGGTCGAATCGGAGGCAATCGCTCAGAGATTGCAGATGCGACAAGGGGGGCCGCGGCCGATGAGTCGCAATGCAGAGGATCAGCTCAAGGGATTTGGCGAACTGATGGGAAGGTTCCCTGTCTTCGCGCTGATGCAGTCCGGCCCGAGCGAGACCGCGACCGATGCCCCAGGTGACAGCGATCCGGGAGCGTCCCCGGCCACGGAAGCCGATGGAGCAAGTTCCGCAGCGGACCCCGAGTCGGTTGCTGTTGAGGACGTGGCCAAGTCTGGGGACATGCTTGGCGTGGACGAATCGGATCAGGAGCCATTGCCGCTATCGGTCGAGGAATCCGATTTCGAAGGTGAGATCGTCGTCGGGCGATATGATCCTCGCGACATTCAGCGCTGGGGGTTCATCTACTTGTTCGTGGTTGAGTCCTTCATCTTGCTTCGCCTGATGCTTGACCCGTTGATGGTCCGCCGGCCGTTGCTGGATCCGAATCTCACGACGGGTGGATTGAACTTCATCGGGATCTCGCTGTTCGTTTTCATGATGGCCAACGTGGTGACCAGCAATCCGCGCGTTCAAGTGGAGCAGGGGCCGGAGCTCGGCCCAGGCTATGCCATGATGAACATGTTGCCGGCGATCCCGACGCGGCCGGTCAGCGATCAGCCTGGCGGGGCGTCCCCACCGAAGATCGCAGAGTCCCCACCGACGATCGCAGAATTGAACCCCCAGCAAGCTCGTTTGACGAAGATCGCCAAGGCCCTGGCGATCCTGGCACAGTTTGCGATCGTTTCCGGGATCGTGTTGATCAGCAATCGGCACTTCGGCAATCTTCGCGCCGGTTTTGGTTGTGCGACCTTGTACTTGCTGCTGCCCTACACGGCACAAATGACCGGTCGAGTCGATCATGCCCTTCCCGCCGCGTTGTTGTTGTGGGCGGTCCTCTTGTATCGACGTCCGTTTCTCTCGGGCACCTTTCTGGGCTTGGCCGGCGGATTGGTTTACTACCCTCTGTTTCTGCTTCCTTTGTGGGCAAGTTTTTATTGGCAGCGTGGAGCCCGGAGGTTCGCCGTTGGCGTGGTGACGATGTTGGCGTTGTTGATGTTGGCGTTCTGGTTTGATGACTCCGAGCCACTTGGTGTGCATCTTCAGCGGATGTTCGGGCTGCTCAATCCGAATCGGGATCCGGAGGAGTTCCGCGGCATTTGGTCGTTGGGTTGGCATCCGATTTGGCGGCTTCCTGTCATCGTTGCCTTTGTGATTCTCAGTGCGTTCTTCGCGATTTGGCCGGCACAGAAGAATCTGGGTACGTTGATCAGCGGTTCGGCTGCCTTGATGGTGGCCGCCCAGTTCTGGCATGGTTATGGCGGCGGCCTGTACATCGCTTGGTTCTTACCGCTTTTGCTCCTTACGATCTTCCGGCCCAATTTGCAGGACCGCGTCGCCACCAAAGTCGTTACCGGCGGTTCCCCGGCGGCTCGAGGTCCCAGGACGGAGCTGAAGCCAGTTTGATGGATAGGCATTCGGAGACGGATTTCAACGACTCCGGCGCTCAATTGGCGCTGGAACGCTATCGGCAGCGAACTGGCTGCGATCGAAGTGGAGCGGCAGCAACTCGAGCAGAAGGATCGTCGTTTCGGACAGGTCCGCCTCGTGCTCTTCTTGCTGTTCGTGCTGTTCTTGGCCGTCGGCAGTTTTTGGGATCCGGTCCCCTACGCCGCCTGGATCGGCTGGATTGCGTTCGCTTTGTTTCTGGTTGCGGTCGCGGCCAATGAGCCCATTCGTGAGAAGCTCGACGAGTTGAGCAAGCACCGCAGTGTGATCAGGCGATTGATCGCGCGGCTCGAACGTGACTGGGATCAGCTCGCCAGCAAGGGGCTGACGCGTCAGTTGGCGGCCATCGAACTGCCCGGGCATCGTCGTGATGTCGCTGGCGATCTCGATCTGCTTGGGCCGTGCGTCGCTGTTTCATCTGGTCTCGATGACCGCAACCGCTCCGGGCATCCGCACACTGGCACAGTGGTTGGCCGGGCCGGCCGAGGCAACGACGGCGCGGCAACGTGCCAGCGCGGTGGAGACGCTCGCGCCGCTGCGAGACCAGCGATTACGGTTCTACACTTTGGCTCGCCAGATCAGCGAAACGGCGGGCGACCCGGATCACTTCGTGCAATGGGCGACCGGCAAACCTTGGCTTGCCGAGCGTCGATGGTTGGTTGTCTGGTCAACCATCTCGGCGGTGATTTCAATCCTGCTGGTGATTGGCGTCCTGTTGGGCGGCTTGGGAATCGTGCCAGCAGCGGTGTTTCGCTTCAGCTTGATCGCGATCGGGATTCTGATTGCGATCAACATGGGGCTGACCGCTGCGATGCTGGGGCCTGCGCATGCGATCTTTTCGATCGCGATGTCGAATCGGCGAGCGGTCAACGACTACCAGGAGATTTTTTCTGCGGCGAGCTGGTTGCCGTCGGGTCGCGACGGGCGATTCGATCCGGTTTCTTGAATTCGATCCGGCACGTGTTGCTCGACGCCGATCATTCGGCGAGCCACGGCATGCGGGATCTGCAAAAGGTTGCGCGTGCCGGCAGCCTGAAACAATCCGCCGGCACGTTCCTGATCTATCTGCCGCTGCAGTGCCTGTCCCTGTGGGATGTCCGCGTGCTCAATCGTTTGGAGCAGTGGCAGGCGGAATATGGCAGTCACGTCGGCAAGTGGTTTGATTCGCTCGGTGAATTGGAGTCGTTGATTTCCATCGCGGCCCTGCGTGACGAGTATCCCCAATGGTGCCAGCCCGAATGGGAGGACGCCTCGAATCAGGGGACGTTGCAAGCGATTGCCATCGGCCATCCGCTGCTGCCGGATCAGGCCCGCGTTTGCAACGATGTTTCGGTTGGGCCGCCCGGTACGATCCTGTTGGTCACGGGAAGCAACATGTCGGGCAAGAGTACGATGCTGCGCAGCATTGGATTGAACGTCGCCCTGGCCGCAGTCGGTGCTCCGGTATGTGCCAAGCGGTTTCGTTTGCCGTCGCTGGAACTGGCTACCAGCATTCGAGTCAGCGATGATGTCAGCCAGGGCGTGTCGTTCTACATGGCCGAACTGAAGCGGCTCAAAAGCGTGGTCGACCATGCCCGCGAGATGGCAACGCTGCACGATCGGATTTGCCTGTTCTTGCTGGATGAAATCCTGCAGGGGACCAATAGCCGTGAACGACAGATTGCCGTGGTTCAAGTGCTGCGTCACCTGATGGACTCCGGCGCCATCGGCGCGATTAGCACGCACGACTTGGAATTGGCCGACGATCCTGAGTTGGCGTCGGTTGCCACGGTCGTTCATTTCCGTGAAACCATTCGCCCCGACGCAACCGGGAATGAGCAGATGACGTTTGACTATAAAATGCGTGATGGCGTTTCCCCAACCACCAACGCCCTTCGCTTGTTGCAGATGGTTGGGCTTGGTCGCGGCAACGGGAGGATCGGGTGAGCAACGGCAATCAACAGTCAATCAGCAGGTTCGGAGCGCAGAGCTTGGATCCGACAATCGTCGGATGGTGATCCTGACCGACGGCTATTCCAATCCTCTGACGGCCAAAGACCGCCTGCTGCGTGCTTCGCTACTGCGGCGATGAAGTCGTGGCGGTATTGGACAGGGAGGCGGCCGGAAAGACAGCCGAGTCAATTGCTGGGAGTCGGTGGCTCCATTCCGGTGATTGATCGCCTGGACGCGGTGCCGCAGGCCAAGACGCTGCTTGATCGGCATTGCTCCGCCCGGTGGCAAGATTCCGCTTGCCTGGCGTCCCATCGTCCTGGATGCCATCGCGCGCGGGATGAACATCGTGTCCGGCTTGCACGATTTTCTTGCGAATGATTCCGAATTCGTCGATGCGGCCGCAGCCAGTGGTTCCAAGCTGGTTGACGTGCGCCGCAACCAGGAGCGTGACGTCGCTAGCCGCAGCGGCATTCGTGACGAGTGCTTGCGCGTGCATACGATTGGCCAGGACTGCAGCGTCGGAAAGATGCTGGTGGCCGTCGAACTGACTCGGGCGTTGTTGGCATCGAAAGATTCCCACGAAGTTCATCGCGACCGGCCAGACCGGTATCATCGTGGAAGGCGACGGATGTCCGATCGACTGTGTGGTGTCCGATTTCGTCAGCGGCGCGGTGGAAAAGTTGATCCTGGCCAATCAGCACCACGACATCCTGATGATTGAGGGTCAGGGCAGCCTGGCCCATCCGCGATACAGCGCCGTCACACTTGGGCTGCTTCATGGATGCATGCCGCATGGCATGATTCTCTGCTACGAAGCGGGACGCGAGGGGGTCAACGGGATGGAGCACATCGCGCTCAAGAGCTTGACCGAGCTGCGGGCCGCTTATGAAACCATGGCAAACTTGATGTGTCCGTCGGAGGTGATTGGGGTCGCCATCAATAGTCGGCTGTTGACCGAAGCACAAGCCGAAGCGGAACGCCAGCGTGTGCGCGATGAATTGGGGCTTCCAGTTTGCGACGTGATCCGGCGATGGAACTGCCGAATTGGTCGACGCGGTTCTCGAGCTGCAACGTCGAAGGATTTCCTCAGGAGCCTGATGATCATGGCGAATCGACGGCTGAAACTCCGCACGCATCAATATGACTTGCCACTGCGACATCCGTTCACGATTTCTCGTGGCACCGTCACGGTCCAGCCGACGCTGATCGTCGAACTCGATGATGGTCGATACCAAGGCTTCGGTGAGGCGACGACCAACGAATACTATGGCATGACCATGGCTCGGATGTTGGACGCGCTGGAGCAGGTCCGCGAGGTGGTCGAGACCGTCGAGAGCTTGGATCCGCCGCTCCTTTGGGAATCCGTCGCTTCTCAACTAGCCGATGTGCCGTTCGCGCTGTGCGCCCTGGACCAGGCATGTTACGACCTCTGGGGGAAACAGTTGCAGCGTCCGGTCTATCAACTTCTTGGACTCAGCATCGATCGAATTCCGGAGTCGAACTTCACCATCGGAATCGATACGGTGGAACGAATGATCGCCAAGTTGCAGGAAGTGCCCGATTGGCCGATCTACAAAATCAAGTTGGGAACCTCCCAGGACATTCAGATCGTCCAGCAACTTCGCGAGCACACCGACGCCGTCCTGCGCGTCGATGCGAACTGCGGCTGGTCGGTCGATGAGACGATCGCCAATTCCCACCAGTTGAAGGAACTGGGAGTGGAATTCATCGAGCAACCTCTCAAGGCCGACGATTGGACTGGGGCCAAAACGGTCTATCGAACATTCGGCACTACCGATCATCGCCGATGAGTCGTGCATTGCACGCCGCCGATGTCGATCGCTGTGCCGGCCACTTTCATGGAATCAACATCAAGTTGGTCAAGTGTGGCGGGATCACGCCGGCGCGGCGGATGATTCAGCGTGCCCGAGAACTCGAGATGGAGGTCATGGTCGGTTGCATGACCGAATCGACCGTTGGCATCTCGGCGATCGCTCAACTCTTGCCGCTGCTCGATTACGTCGATATGGATGGCGCCGCGCTGCTGCGAAGCGACATCGCGAGTGGCGTGCAGGGTAATCAACGGCGTCTGCCATTATCCGCAAGAGAACGGAAATGGCGTTTCCTTGCTGAGCTGAAGCACCAGCCCGGGACCATGGTATCGCGAGCCATGGTATCGCGGCCATGCCAACGCGGCCTGGCAGGTGCGAGTGAACGGTGGAGAGCGGGTGAAGGGAATCGAACCCTCGTATTCAGCTTGGGAAGCTGATGTTCTACCATTGAACTACACCCGCGATCAGCGATCCCGCCGAGTCTATTGATGCTGCGGCGAAAGTCAATGGATCACCGTACATTCGTCGGTTAGGCTCCGCCTGACAATCCTCAGCGATCGGCACGCCGAGCGTGCCCTACGGTTGAAAGACCACTCGGAACCAATCGTTGGGATTGGGGGCGATCGAGGAGGGCGGAGATTGCCCGGCCCTGATCGGCTTGGCCAACAAGAACCAACTCTCCCCGGGTGTGATGGGAAGATGGACCAGGTCGCGCCGCAGAATCGCCATCTCGATACGTCAAGGACTCGGCGTCGCGTCGGACAGCGGGGTACCAGGTCGGTTGCCAGGCGGCTTGACCGTCGATCGCGTCGTGCACACGTCCTGCCTCAGAGATCTGCAGCTGCATGGTCGACATCAAATCACGATCGAGGTCGATCCAACAGGTCATTCGATCGACCTGCGAAAGATCCTGGTCTCGTGATCCCACGGTCGCCTGGTCCGCGAGGGTATCGGGTCCGATCTTGTGCGAAGGGCATTCGATGGCGAGGTAAACATAGTCCTCGTCGTAGGCCAGGCGGACCCCAGTTGATGCATCGGGCGACGCGTCCAAGGACGAAGTCGAGGTCTGCCAGCATTCGTCGTCCATCACACCATCAAGACGTGGCGGCTCGATGGCCTGCTGCGCGATGATCGTATGAGATCCGCCGATGCTGACGAGTCTTGACCAGGGATGATCGGAATCTGCCAACCGCTTCAGGTTGGACGACTCTTCCCCGCTCACCTGCAGCAGGCCTTCGTCATTTCGCTGCCTTGCCGCCTCGCGAGCAAACAACACCAGAGGATGGAATTCCCAGCAAATATCGACCTCCGCTTGTTCGTCCTCCGCTGGACGGTTGAGGTCAATCGATTCTGGTTTCGGTACGACCACTGGACTGACACCGGAAACCTGCCGGACGCCGCTGGAAGCAACCTGAAAGGGAGACACGGCAACGGATTCGGCGACCGGAACTCGATCCACGGCGGCGAGCGATTCGCTCAACAAGGATCGCAATCGGCCCCACTCAACGCTGTTGGTAATCACCTCGCGACGCAGGGCCGCCCAGCGGCCCGCCGAGGTGGATCGGAATCGCCTCGCGAATTGCTGCAAGGCGGCATCGTGAAAGGCAACCACTCGCAGCGATGCTTTGGGCTGGGCGGTGGCAACAACGATGGACCAGGCCAATCGGAACTGATCCTCCTTGCTGGTCAGGTCCAAGGCGCGTCCGAGCGAATCGGAAAACTGTTCCACGGTGCGGCTTCGATCGATCAACGCGGAAATCCGATCCGCCTGGTTCATCCGAGCTTGAGCAATTTGCAGTTTGTGTCGAGAGGCGATCGGAGCGGGCGCAGCCAATTGGTAACCGTCGGGCAAGGTCAAACCGCTGAGCAACGATTCACCGCGGCGCCCACCCGCAGCCGCATCGTAAAGTGACTTCAACTGGACCGACTGGGGCTCGGTGCGAAATGGGTCAATCCAGTGCATCGCGTCGGCCTGTAGGTCGCTGGCAAGGACACCGCTCCGGTGAGCAAGGCATCGCGATGCAAAGCGGTATCGCCATGCCCTGCGAATGAGTAGCGGAGCACGCGACCAACGCCTGCCGCGGTGGCGGCCTGGAAAAAAGCGTCGCTGACGTCGTCGCGGAGCGAAGGATCGATGACCAGAACAGCCGGGCGATGGATGGCGATCCATTGTCGAGCGGCGACGGTCCAGTCCGACTCGGCCGGCGCGATCGCGTCGACGCCCGACGCACCGAGCGCGACCGCCGCCTGATGAGCCTTCTCGAGTGACGTCTCGCCGCCGGAATACTCTTGGCCCGCGTTCTCCGCGTCGGCATCCCCCTGACCGCTGGTCGAGTCTTGCAACAGCAGAGCGACTCGACTGCGCGATTCCAACGTCTCGCTGCCAAGCAAAGCCCAAGGCACACTGCGGGCATCCTTGGCAACGATCAGGATCGCGGTTCGGCGACCTTCACCTCGCGCTGCTTTCCAAGTGCGTCCCCGGTCACCGCTGATCAGGATCACTCCGTGGTCACCCACCGCGCACAGCGTCTCGTCGTTGACACGACAGGCATGACGAATCGCAATCGGTGTCTGCGTCGCAGCGACCCAGCGAAACAGCTCAGAGACCGCGGGCGATCGAGGTCCCGGTGAGGTCTGGACGCTACCACTGTGCCACGATCGTCCTCGGTCACGTGATTCAAATCGATTGGTCAACAACGAGTCCGACCAGTCTCCGGAGGCAACCAGCAAGTCGTCCTCCCATTGAAGCGATCGCAGTTGTGGTAACTCTTCGTCGGCTGCCCGTTTCCAGTTCTCTCCCGCATTGTCGCTGGTCAACACCACGCCTCGGCTGATTCCAGTGATGCGGTCCAGAGCTCCACCCACGATCACCACTCGATTGGATGCCACCCACTGAACTTGGTGAAGCGTGCAGTCGAGTCCGCTTTCCATGGCGTCCCATCGCTGGCCGCCGTCTTCGCTTCGCAAAATCGTGCCGCGATCACCACAGGCGACGCCGACTCCATCGCTGTTGAAAGCGACCGAACGCAGCGACGCGTCCTGACGCAGTTCCGACGGCTGAGCGTAACTGGGGATCTGTGCCGGAAACTGGCCCAGCTCCGCACCCTTCGCACCCCCGGGCACGACCATGAAAGAGCCGATCAGCAGGCTTCCGGCGAACCAAGACCATCGAATCCTCATGTCATCCAGCCTCGAACCATCGTGGTTGCCAATATCAATGCGAGCCATCCCAGGAAGAGGTTTCCCAGAACGTAGATCCCCGAAAATCCCCAGCGCCCCAGTTCTGCCAACGCGACCGATTCATAGGCGAAGGTTGAAAAGGTCGTCAGCCCCCCAAGCAGACCGACCCGGACCGCTAATTGGGAAGATTCCGCGAGGTGTTCGATGGCGATTACATATTCCGAGAACGCCCCAATTGCCGCACATCCCAGCACATTGGCAAGGGTCGTCCCCAGCATCGTCGAGCCCCCGGGAAGGGAGGCCGATCCGAAGGTGATCAGGTAACGGGCGACCGATCCCACGGCTCCACCGGCGGCGACCATCGTCAAATTGATCCAAGTTGTCATCACCGGGGGCCGTTTTGACCATTGCCTAAGTTTCGGCACGAACTTACGTTAGCGAGTAGATTCGGGGTTTCGGCCCGCCGCGTAAACGTCAGTTTTTTGGCCGGTCCCTGAACCAATCCCTGAGCAGAGCGTCTGCTGAGGAAAGTCGCCCGTGAGGCCGCCGATTGAAAGCGGTGGTCGGGGCGGCGTCGCACCTGTTCCAGTCCGTCGGTTTCTATCTGTCTAAAAGCAAATGAGTACTGCGAAAGCTCCCCCCCAGTCCCGATTGATGACCGGCGCCGACATCTTGGTTAAATCGTTGGTGGATCATGGGGTCGACGTGCTTTTCGCGTATCCGGGCGGCTGCAGCATGCCGATGCATCAGGCACTGACCCGATTCGGCCAGTCGATTCGCACGATCCTGCCCCGACACGAGCAGGGGGGCGCCTTTGCGGCCCAGGGCTACGCCCGCAGCACGGGGAAAGTCGGTGTGGTGATGGCAACCAGCGGCCCGGGTGCGACCAATCTGGTGACGGCCATTGCGGACGCCAAGCTCGACAGCATTCCCATCCTTTGTATCACGGGGCAGGTTCCCACCAAGGCGATCGGAAGCGATGCCTTCCAAGAGACGCCGATGGTCGAAGTCTGTCGCGGCATCACCAAGCACCATTACTTGGTGACCAAGATTTCCGATCTGCCGCGGATCATGAAGGAAGCGTTTCACGTCTGCCAAAGTGGTCGCCCCGGCCCGGTGCTGGTGGACATGCCCAAGGACGTTCAACTTGACGACTTGAGCGACCTCGACATGGATCCTCCGATGGAATTGCCCGGCTACGATGCCTCGCTTCCGTCGGTTCCCAGTGAAACGATTCGTCAGATCGCAGCTGCCATCAAGCTTGCACACCGCCCCATGATCTATGCCGGCGGCGGCATCGTTTCCGCGGAAGCCAGTGAGGAACTGCGACACTTTCTGGCCAAAACGGGCATCCCGGTGACCACTACGATCATGGGAATTGGTGCGGTCCCGCCCGAGCACGAACAATCGATGGATTGGCTGGGGATGCACGGAGCAGCTTATGCGAACTATGCCGTCCGCGATTGCGACCTGCTGATTGCGCTGGGCGTGCGGTTTGACGACCGGGTGACCGGGCATGTCGAATCGTTTGCCAAGTATGCCAAGATCGTTCACGTTGACATCGACGCATCGGAACTGAACAAGAACAAGACCGCCCACATCCCGGTCCGCGGCGACGTCAAGCAAGTCCTCAACGAGCTCAACAAGATTGTCCAAAAGCCGGACATCGCCGAGTGGACGACCCACTGCAAAGAGCTCAAGGCCAAGTACCCGCTGAAGTATGACGAAGGCTTTGACGGGATCTTGCAGCAACACGCGATCAAGACGCTCAGCGATTTGACGGCGGACATCGACACCTACATCACCGTGGGCGTCGGCCAGCATCAGATGTGGGCAGCTCAGTTCTACAAGTTCCGCCGTCCCCGAACCTGGCTCAGCAGCAGCGGGCTGGGGACCATGGGCTTTGGATTGCCGGCCGCGATGGGAGTCCAGGCGGCGCATCCCAACTCACTGGTCGTCGATATCGACGGTGATGGCAGTTTTCAAATGAATATCCAAGAGCTCGCCACCTGTTTCTGCGAAGAGCTCCCGGTCAAAGTGCTGCTGTTAAACAACCAGCATCTCGGCATGGTGGTTCAATGGGAAGATCGGTTCATGGGCCGCAATCGTGCCCATACCTACCTCGGACCGATTCACCACGAAGAAGCCAGCGGACCGAGCAGCGCGGATCGATTCACCTATGCCGAGGAACGGTATCCGGATTTCGTCAAGATCGCCCAGGGATATGGCTGCGGCGCGGCCACCATTCGCAAGAAAGCCGACCTCGAAGGAGCGATCCGCGAGATGATCGAGCACAAAGGCCCCTTCGTGCTCGACGTTCAAGTTCCCTACCAGGAACACGTCTTGCCGATGATCCCAGGCGGCATGACCGTCGACGACATGATTCTGGAGTAAGGCGAGAGGCGAGAGGCGAGAGGCGAGCGGCGAGAGGCGAGGCAGGCGAGAGGCGAGATCGAAGATCGAATTCCGGAGTTCGACATTCATTGTTCGAGATTTGAGTTTTTGCCCCACTGCCCACTGCTCCACTGCCCCACTGCCCCTCCTCACTCTTCCCCTTGGATCGTAATCACCACGCTGCGTCCTCCGGCGTGGTTGCGATGTTCACACAGATAGATGCCCTGCCAGGTACCCAGCTGCATCCGGCCGTTTCCGATCGGGATCAGCACGCTCGCTCCCATCATCGATGCTTTGACGTGCGCAGGCATGTCGTCGGGCCCCTCAATCGTGTGAATGTAGGCAAGCTTTTCTGGGACGGCGTGGTTCATCGCGGTCTCAAAATCGACGCGCACATCGGGGTCCGCATTTTCGTTGATGGTCAGCGAGGCACTGGTGTGTTGAATGAACACCTGCATCCAGCCGACACGGATTGATTCGAGTTCCGGCACAGCCCGAAGGATCTCATGCGTGATCAAATGGAAGCCTCGCCGAGCGGCGGGAAGCCGTAAAGTTCGCTGGATCCACATAGTCGATGACGTCTCAATTCGAGAAAATGTCGCGCGGCAAAAATATTTTTTTCGGGCTTCAAAGGTACTCCAAGCAGGTCCCATCGCGGAATGACGGGCCAAGCAGACGACCAGTCCGCCAATGTGGGGTGCCCCAAGGCCCATTTGTCAAGGGCCCGATTTTCCCGTGGCGGGACCCCAATGTGGATGATTTCCCCCTTGTCGGGAACTCGCTGCTGCGGGGCGATCGAAGGCACGCTCGGCATCGACTTCGCCTCGGATTTGGGAGCGTCTTCGAGCCGTGGTCTCGTTCCTGCCATAACCGGTTCTCACAGCCACGTCCTTCTCACAATTTTCTTGACTCAATCATTTGAACGTCAATAATCCCACCTGAGTAACTGATGGTGGCCTACGGAAAGGACCACACGCGAATATTTGTGATGAGTGTGCCGCCAGGACTGGGCATACCGACAGAAGTGAATCTGGAAGCTGATTTATGAGCCAATGCAAGAACGTTTTTGAAGCTATCTTGCGGTACGGTCACGATGAAGACTTTGTCCCTCAGGTGGACGAGCAATTTGTGCCGACGGATGCGCCGGCAGGCAGTGCGGACAAGATTGAAGTGCTTCGCCGCCGGGTTGAACTCGGACAACCCCTGTGGCACACGACCGACCGTGTCGATTACAGCGGACTGACGGGCGCGATTCGCCCCCGCGAGTAGACTCCGTCCGTTGATCGGACGTCGATACAAGACCCAGCCCCGCCGCACACGCAGCGGGGTTTTTTTGTTGGGCACCCGTCCTCGCTTCTCGCCCCTCGTCCCTCGTCTCCTCGCTACTCGCCCCTCGCTACTCGCCCCTCGCCCCTCGCCGCTCCCCAAACCGTTAACGGGGCGGCCGATTGATCGACCAAGCCGATCGATTTTGCCATCGTCGAAAGGGACTCGAGGGCAGCGCGTCCGGTTTCGCCCAAATCCCATGTCCAGCGGTTGACGTACAGATCGACGTGCTGCATCAGGACCTCGTCATCAAACTCTTGAGCATGCTGACGCATCGTCACCAGAGCCTCCTCAGGGTGGTCGCGTCCGTAGTCGAGCGAAGCGCGAACGACAGCTTGCACCCGATCGATCACGTCGGCGGGCAGTCGGCGACTGGCCAGGATTCCACCCAGGGGCAATGGTGACCCGGTCGCTTCTTCCCAGCGTGTTCCCAGGTCTTCGACCAGGTATAGCCCCTCATCTTGCCAGGTGAACCGGCCTTCGTGAATGCAAACGCCGAAATCAGCCGTGCCTTGCTTCAATCTTGGCATGATCTCTGAGAACACGCAGTGGTCGACTCGAGCGGTGGCGCTGTGGAACAGGGCGAACAGCAGCGCGGCGGTGGTGTGTTTGCCAGGACAAAGCGCCAGTTGTGTCTCGTTCTCGGGAACCTGCTCGGGCCGCGAGCCGAGCAGCAGGGGCCCCACGCCGAAGCCCAACGCCGATCCGCTGGGAAGGACAACGGATTGATCGGCCAACAGCAGCGCGGCGTGGAAACTTGCCTTGGCGACGTCCCATTGGTCGCTAAACAGTCGGTCGTTCAGCTGTTGGATGTCAAGCAGTTCGACTTGGAACTGCAAGCCCTGCCAATCGACGAGTCGATGAATCAAGGCGTGAAATGCAAACGTGTCGTTTGGGCATGTGGAGATCCCCAAGCGAACCGTCATTCCATCTCGACCCGCACCATCGTCGGTCTTGATCGGCATGTGATTGTGACTTTGCATCGAGCGATCCATCATGCTGACGACGGCAACCAAACACGCGGCATCAGCCGTAACGCCAGATCAGCGGCAGCCGAGACCGCCGCGTCGATCTGCCAGTGCTGCGGGTCACGGTCCCCCACTTGATTGGAGATACCGCGCACGATCTGCAAAGGGATACCCGCCAAAGCGCAGGCCATCGCAACTCCGAACCCTTCCATGTCCTCGGCGACCGCTTCGGGAAACAGTCGCAGTCGTTGCTCGGCTTCCTCGCGGTTGGATGACGCCGCACAGCAGCTGAGCAGCAATCCGGCCGAGCGGACTCCGGAGACGAACGTCGAATCGAGCGTGATCAGGTCACCGAGTTCAGGTTGCGCGTCACCCCCGGAGAACTGCTGCCAGCCGAGTCCGGAGGCGGCTACGAATTGGTCCCCCACGCCGACGCCGATTCCGTAGCAGGCCACCTGCTCAAAGCGAACCGCCGAGCCGATCGGGATGCTGCTGGTCTCATAGCTCCCGGCGATCCCAATCAGCAGCACGCGTTGCGGTCGGTATCGGGCGATTAACGATCCGGCTCGAGCGGCTGCGGCGATGGCGCCGAAACCGCAAAGCTGCAAAGCGTAGTCGCCGTCGCGCGATTGCTCCGCCAGCCTAGGCATCAACAGGCTCCGCTCCATGACGGTCGGTACGAGTATCAAGTCACTCAAAGGTGATTCGTCTCTCACACGGGGAGTGAAAGGATCGAGGCGGGATCGAACCTGTAGTCTACCGACTTTCCTGATTGGGTAGGGTACGCTCCGCGTGCCAATCGCCTTTGCTGTAGGTCGGTCTCTCCGAGGCCGTGAACAAATTAAGCCGCGGTGCATTACTGTAGGCGAGTCTCTCCGAGACTCGCACGAAACGCAGCAAAGCTGCGGGTGTCCGCCTTGGAAAGGCGGACCTACAGCAGCAATCACAATATCTTCACAACCTCTCCGAGTCCGTCATTCAACGCGGCTTTATTCAACGCGGCTTTGCCGCGTAAATCCGAGCCTCGGAGAGAGGCTCGGCTACAGGCAAGGGTTCCATCCGGCAAATTTCGCCGTGATTGACGAGGCGAAAGATCAAAGCTGGCTGACCAGCTAACCTACGAGTGTCAGGCGGAGCCTAACCTACGAGTGCCGGATGTGGCGGAGCTCAGAACCCTCGCTGCAAACCGGGTGTGATATCGAGATCCAGGGAGGCGAACTCCCCTCGCTTGATCTTCTCAAGTGCGATCGCGCCCATCACGGCGTTGTCCGTACACAACTTCATCGGCGCGATGGCCAGTTCGTAGTCGTTGGCCGCTGCCGACTCCTGCAACCGTTGTCGCAAGTAACCGTTGGCAGCGACCCCACCGCCGACGATCAGCCGGCGGCATCGGTATTGCTTGACCGCCCGCTCGCACTTCGCAATCAGGACATCGACCACGGCGGTTTCGAAGGAAGCGCACAGATCCGCCTTGGCTTGTTCGGCTAACTTGACTTTCGAAAAGTCCTGCTGGCCCGGTCCGACGATCGCATAACGAACGGCCGTCTTGAGCCCGCTGAAGCTGAACTCAAAGTTGTCATCATGAATCATCGAGCGGGGAAACGCGAAGGCCTTTCGATCACCCTTGAGCGCCAACTTCGAAACCGCCGGCCCACCAGGAAACCCAAGCTGAAGCATCGCAGCGACCTTGTCGAACGCCTCGCCCGCCGCGTCATCGATGGTGCCGCCAAGATAGGTCAAGTCGAGCGGCCCCAGGCAATGATACAAGCTGGTGTGACCGCCGCTGACCACCATGCCGATGCAAGGATAAACGTTGACGTCGGAGGCCATCTGGCAGGCGTACAGGTGCGCGTGGAGATGGTTCACCGCGACCAGTGGTTTCTTCCAAGCCAGGGCCAGGGTCTTGGCGGCCACCAGTCCCACCAACAGGGATCCGGCGAGTCCCGGGCGATCAGCGACCGCAATCGCATCCAACTGCTCCGGGTCGATGCCTGCCTGAGCAATCGCGGTGTCGATCACTGGCAGGATGCGTTCCACGTGTGCCCGCGCAGCGACCTCCGGTACCACCCCACCGAATCGCTCGTGCAAGGCTTCTTGAGTGGCCACGCAGTCGCCCAGCACGGTGCCATCATCGGCGATGACCGCCGCAGCAGTTTCGTCGCAGCTCGATTCGATCGTCAGGATTGGCATGCCAGATACCGTGGCGACATTCCTGCGTTTTGACAAGCGGTCAAAGACCGTCGACGAGTCTGTCCCAGACTCGCGAAACGCAGCGAGGCTGCGACGTGTCCGCTCGCGAGACGGACCTACGGTATCGACTCACGGACTCTTGCCGATGGAATGTAGCTCAAAGCCAATCTTCTCCATCTTTGCCCGGTCGAGCAAGTTGCGACCATCAAAGAGGAACGCCGGTCGGAACATCGACTCATAGATCCGCTCAAAGTCAAGCGACTTGAACTCATCCCACTCCGTCAGCACGCCGATCGCGTGAGCCTCTTCGCTTGCTGCGTAGCAATCATTCACGATCGTAACGTTGTTCTCGATCATGTCGCGGTCGACCGGACCGACTTGACCATCGCGGTCAGCACAGGCGCGCATCAAGTCGTCGTGAATCTGTTGCGCCGAGACCCGAGGATCGTAAATCGCCAAGCGCGCCCGCTCGCGAAGTAGGTCGCGACAAACGTAGATCGCCGCCGACTCCCGCGTGTCGTTCGTGTCTTTCTTGAAGGCGAATCCCCAAATCGCGATCTTCTTGTCCGAGACCGTGTTGAACATCGTCTTGACGATCCGCTCGGAGAAACGCCGTTTCTGGTAGTCGTTCATGGTCACGACCTGTTCCCAGTAGGCCGCAACCTCCCGCAAGCCGAAGTGCTCGCAGAGATAGACCAGGTTCAGGATGTCCTTTTGGAAGCAGCTGCCGCCGAATCCAACGGACGCCTTCAAGAACTTGGGACCGATTCGCGAATCGGTGCCGATCGCTCGAGCGACCTCGTCGACATCGGCGCCCGTTGCTTCACAAAGTGCCGAGATGGCGTTGATCGAGGAGACTCGCTGGGCAAGAAACGCGTTGGCGGTCAGCTTGGAAAGTTCGCTGCTCCAAAGGTTGGTCGTGAGAATCCGATCGCGAGGAATCCAGGTCGCATAGACATTGCAAAGGGCTTCGATTGCCTGTTGCGATTCGCCACCGATCAAGACTCGATCGGGATTGAGCAGGTCTTCGATGGCCGTCCCCTCGGCCAAGAACTCGGGATTGCTCAGGACGTCAAACGTGACGCCGTTTCCTTCGCTGCTGAGGATCGTTTTCACGGCTTCGGCGGTACGAACCGGCAGCGTCGATTTCTCCACGACAATCTTGTGCCGCCTGCGAGTTGCGAGCGATCTGACGCGCACATTTTTCGACAAACTCCAAGTTGGCAGCCCGCCCGGCCCCGATTCCGAACGTCTTGGTCGGCGTGTTGACCGAAATGAAGATCATGTCGGCTTCGTCGATGGCTTCGTTGACGCGAGTCGAAAAGGTCAAGTTACGACCCCGAGCCTCGCGGACCACGCCATCCAAGCCCGGTTCATAGATCGGCAATCTCTCCGAGTTCCAGGCGTCGATTCGCGACTGGTTCAGGTCGACCACATGAACCTGAATCTCAGGGCACTGTTTCGCGATCATGGCCATCGTGGGGCCGCCCACGTAGCCGGCACCAATGCAGCAAATCTTCATGGCTAGGAATTGCAAGGATGAATGGAGCGTCGTCTCCGACAAAACGGTCGAAACCCAACGAATGGGTGTCGGTAAGACTGCGAGTCTAGTTACGCGAGCAGCGGTCTCTCATCAGCCTGCGGTTGATGGGCGGAAATGGCAAGGCCCAGCCTGGCAAGATAGGTATGATCCCCACGATCGGAGCGATCGGGTGGCCACCATGCTCTCGCCCCTCAGGCCACGCCACCCCCAAGAACCGGCCAATCTCTGCTATTCTCTTGCTCGCCGCGAACGCCAACGGCGAACAGACGGATGGCAGCAAGACATTGATTATCGAGCGAGTTTGATGAGCGAATCGGTTTGTCGTTGGGGGTTCATGAGTACCGCGGCGATTGCCCGCAAGAACTGGAAGGGGATCCGACTGAGCGGAAACGGTCGGGTCTCGGCCGTCGCCAGTCGGTCCGTTGAAAAGGCCCAGGCATTTATCGACGAATGCTCCGCCGAAGTCCCGCAGTCCGGCAAGGTAACTGCGGTCGGCTCGTACGAGGCGTTGCTGGCTCGCGACGATGTCGATGCGGTCTACATTCCCTTGCCGACTGGGCTTCGCAAAGATTGGGTTGTCGCCGCTGCCAAAGCTGGCAAACACGTTCTTTGTGAAAAGCCAGCTGCCGTGAACGAACAAGAGGTTCAGGAGATGGTGGACGCCTGCGCCAACGCCGGCGTGCAATTCATGGACGGCGTGATGTTTGACCACAGCCAGCGGTTGACGGAGGTTTGCCGGACACTCGAGGCTGAGCAAGCGCTGGGAAAACTGCGGCGGATCTCAACGCATTTCTCGTTTTCTGGCGATGACAGTTTCCAGCAGAGCAACATACGCACCGATTCGGTTTTGGAACCTCACGGGTGCCTGGGTGACCTGGGCTGGTACTGCATCCGATTCACGCTGCGGGCGGCCGGATTGCAAATGCCGACGCAGCTTTCGGCGCGGACGCTCACCTGGTTGTCCGGGAAAGACTCCAATGGGGAAGTGCCGGGCGAGTTCTCCGCCGAGCTGTTTTTCCCCGACGGTCTGTCGGCCGCCTTCTACTGTTCGTTCTTGACTGTCAATCAGCAGACCGTTTTGCTTTCCGGAGATCGGGGCTATCTCTCCATCGACGACTTTGTCTTGCCCTTCTACGACGCCGAGGCGAGTTGGACGGTTCATCAAGACGTCCTGGAGATCGACAATTGCCGCTGGAACTTCCGCCGACATGCCGATCGCCAGGCAATCGCCGAGTACCCGTCGGGCGAGCGGAATGCGGCCGAAGTGAACATGGTGCGTCGCCTGGCCGATTGCGTCCTGACCGGCCAGCTCGATGCCTCGTACCCCGAGCTGACGTTGAAAACCCAACGAATCCTCGATGCCTGCCGGCGCAGTGACGCCGCTGGCGGGGCGACTGTCGATCTCTAGTCGTTCCAGGCACGAAGGGTCGGCACAGCCCATGCCGGTGGTGTCAACCCAATCCCAGCTACGTTGCGACCAATCGGGTGGCTTTTGTTAGCGGAACGGCGCGAGCCCCCCGGTTTTTCGGTGTGGTTTCGTGGTCGAGACCGGACGGCTCGCGGGCTGTTGATTTGGTAACCCGCCGCGTAAGCAAGGAACAACAGCCGTCCACTCGCTCACGCTTTTCGGGTTAGGATCCCGGCGCTGCGTACCTAAACACGAATGAATCAACAGCCCGCTCGCGCCGTAACGCCAGAAAGTAGCAGGCATCGAGCCATCCCGCGGGGGCGTTTTCTTCCCCCGAGATGCCAGAGGGGAATGCGATTGATTCGGATTCGATACATCTTTGATGAAAAATGACCATTTCCCCCTGAGCATCGTGCGATGGATCGTATAATCGGTGCTACCCCAACAACACATTGCCGCAGCAGAGCACAGCGACGGCGTCGCGGGGGAGGGATTCACCGCAACCAAGACGCCTTAGCCGATCCGAGGAGGCGAACGCGATCCAGGCTGTGAGAGAAGGCTGTGTTGGTATCCCACCTAGAAATCGCGACTCGAGCTAGCTGAATGAGCGACGACGCATTCGACCTTTTTCACGATCCGAGTAAGGAAACGAATATTCCTTGCCAGCACGAGAAAGAAACGCGTGGCGGTTCGGCGAATCATCGACCGCCTCCGTGGAAGGAAGGCGACCAACTCAACGATTTTGTGCTGGAGCGGTTGCTAGGCTCCGGAAGCAGTGGTTTCGTCTACCGTGTTTTGGACGTTCGCACGAATCGTCGTTGTGCGATGAAGTTGTTGACGCATGGATCGCCCGACGACCTTCTTCGCAACAAACTCGGCTTTCGCCGAATGATGTCAATCGAGCATCCGAATCTGCTCCGCGTTGACCGGATTTATCAGTTGGGTAGCCACATCGCCCTGGCGATGGAAGAGATCGAGGGTTGCACACTCAAGGAAGCGATCCGAGGTTTCCAATCAATGGAACCGGACGAGGCCTATCAGCGCCTGCTGGCAGTTACTTCGAGACTTTGCATCCGGCTTGGCCAAGATGCACGCCAGCGGTTACATCCATCGCGATATCAAGCCCGACAATTTGATGGTTGACCTGCAAGGGCGAGGTCGTGTGATCGATTACGGCCTGGTTGACTCCTTTGACTTGGATCAAGAGACATATGGTGCAAGGGGATTCTTGCTTGGAACGCCTCACTATTTCCCGCCCGAGGTGATTTGGAGCCAGCGTTACCTTCCCGCCGGTGACATCTTTAGCCTTGGCATCGTCACGCTCGACGCGCTTTGCGACATCCATTGCAGCACCGGAAAACGTCAGAGGGAATTGGAGCGATCCAACAGCAACCAGCGGGACGACGCGGAGCGAATTGGCGAAGCGATCGCCGGCTTATCCAAGTCGGTTCCCGCCACCATCCTGGAAGCCTGTCGAGAAATGCTGGAGCGCTCGCCGTCAGAGCGACCGACTGCGATGGGGCTTGCCCGTTTGGGAATTCCTCGCTCGTTGGTCACGGTTTGGCCGCATGAGGATCCAATGGTGGGTCGTGACGCCGAGCGACGAGAGATCGTGGCTTGGGTGGAAGATATTTTTTGTGGCAATGTTGGTCGGCTGCATTTGTCCGGTCCATCGGGGATTGGAAAGACCCGTTTGGTGGAGCAGGTCATCAGTCACATCGAATCGAAGCATTGGGGCCAGGTCTTCAGTGCTCGCTGCCGAGTGCGTGAAGACCAACCGCTTCAGGCGTTTGATCAGATTTGTGATGCGATTGCCCATCGCTACATGAAAGGCGATCGAGAGCGACTGGAACTCGATCCGGCCAGCGTGACTTTGTTGCAGGAAATCTTTCCGGTGCTTGAGAGTGTCTTTACCAGCAGCCGGCAGATGCCTTGCTCGGGCGCCGACGTGGAGCCGCTCGACGCTTTGGAAGCGGCGGCCCGGATGAGCGATCAACTGCGTTTGGTCGGGCCGTTGTTCCTGATCATCGACGATTCGCAGTGGGCCGATCGAGATAGCCTCAACGTGCTCGATCGTCTGCAAATCGCCGTTGGGCGTGAAGGCCTGGGGATCATCACGGTCTCTCGCGAAGCGACAGGACCCGCAGCGACTGGCCGCGGACAAATACGTTCAATTGAGGCCTCTGGAATTGGAGGATTCGATCGCGATTTTGGCCCGTGCCGCCGAACGCTGGTCGGTTGCGATTTCCCTGCCCACGCTGGAGGCCTTGGCCAAATCGACAGGTGGCAGCCCGTTCCGACTTCGAGAATTGTCGGACGAGTTTCGCCCCGGTGGCATCCTGTCTGGATCTCGTGGACGATGGCGATCATTCATCGTCCGTGCAGTTGCTCGGCCAGGCTGACGAGCTCTGGAAGCGTCGAGCGATGCGTTTGAGTCAAGAGGCGCTGCACGTGTTGAACTATGTCGCCACTTCCGGTGGACGTGTTTCGACGCAACAGCTTGGTGACCTGACCGGTCTCGGTGATGCCGTCGACGTGGCGGTTTCCGAGCTTGCCCGACAACGGTTGGTCACCGACGAGGCCACTGGCGGTGAATGCATTGCGATCTTCCATGATCATGTTGCTGACGAACTGATCAAGACGTTAAGCGAGGAGGAGCTGGCCAAGGCCCATCATGCTTGGGCAATGCTGTTGTCGCGAGGTGACAATCCCGATGCGCTTGCAGCTAGAATCGCCGGACATTTTTTTGCCGCTGGGGAACCGGGTCGAGCCGTGCATCATGCCATTTTGGCCGCGGAGGATGCTGAGCGGCGCGCCGCGATCACCGAAGCCGGTCGTTGGTACTCAAGGGTCATTGACCACATCGATGGTGCGGAAAAGATCAATGCTCTGCGCAACGCGGCACGGTGTCATCACAAGGCCGATTATCCACTTGCCGCAGCGGAGTACTATCGACGACTCGCTGATTTGGTTGGGGAAGACGAACGCATTGAATGCCGATTGCTTGCCGTCACACTGCTGATTCGAAGCGGTCGCTACACTGCGGCTCGCGATCAATTGCAGCAGTTCGCTGCTTCGCTAGGACTGCCCAAACCCAAGCCGGCCTGGCAAAGCAAAATCGTTTTGGTCACGAAACAACTGCTTGCCAACTTGGGCAGTACCAACGCCCTGACGCGAAGCGTTACCGAAGCGATGCCGGGAGGCTCGGACGCCGATCCCTTTGCGAACCCCGCCACAATTCTCGACTCTCAACAGCAAGCTTCCCCGGCAGTTCAGAAAAAGATTCTGGCGGTGAGGTTCTGTGACTCGTTGATTCGTCCGTTGTCAGTCTTCGACAACCTCTATGCGGCGGAACTGAGTCTTGCGGCGTCACAGCTTTCGCTCAAGTATGGAAGCCCTTCGCAGAGGATCCATTTTGCGATCGGCGAATCGGTTTTTCACTGTTACGACAATGGGCAACGGAGAATCGTCGGGGAAACCAACCTGCTGGCCCTCAAGCCTCATGTCGACGATCTCAATTGTGAGTTCACCTCCGGCGAGTTTTGGGCTGGCATGGCCTACTCGCATGCTTTGGCGTGCCGATGGGCTCAAGTCTCTCAGCCCGTTCAAACCAGCCTCCAGCATTACCAGAAAGCCGGTAACTTGCTCGGTTTCGAGTTGGCCCACACTCAGTGGCTGGACCAGTGGGCGAACTGGAATCTTGGTCGCTGGAGAATGATGCGGGCCACGGTCAATCGCGCGTTGGAAGATGCGCTGCGACGTAACGACTTGCTACAGCAGGTCCTGACCTGCAGTGGGTTAGGGGCCGCCGCCTTCCTGACGAGCGATCAAGTTGATCGGCTGCAGCGCCTGCAAGCCGCCAATTTGGAGTACGACTGCGAGCCAGGCAGTACCCAGTTGCTGCATGTGTTCGATTGGCTCGCCTCGATGCAAGTACTTCTGTATCAGGGCCGATTTGACGAAGCATGGAATCGCTTCGAATCGATGGAACCCGAATTGCGACGTTTGCCCTTCTCCGGCATTCAGCTGTTTCGTGTGACTCGCGCCATGTTGGGGGCGATCACAGCACTCCATCAGTTGACGCAGGACTTTTCTGATACCTGGCGGCTCCGTGCTCAAGTGCGAATCGATCAGTTGCGAAACGAGCATCTCGCGTACAGCACGATGCTGGCGAATTACTTTGAGGGGCTGCTGCAACTCTGTGTGGCTCGCCACGAGAGGAGCGATGCGGCAGAACAAACGGCGAGGAAGCTACTTGTCGATGCCCAATCCCAAGCTCTCGCCTGTCGTCTCCGCCCGTATCAATTGGCGGCGGAGGATAAGTTGGCCGAGATTCAAACCGGTCGGTCGCTGGGCCGCCTGGAAGAGCGGATGAGCCAGCAGCAGATCGCCAATCCGCAGAGTTTTCTCCGGCTCTACACGATTGCCAGTCCTTGAACGCTGCGGCGAGTTTCACGCCTCCTTGTCGGCGACGGTTTCTCCCCTTGCCGTCGCCGTTTCTCAGTCGCTAGCCTGATAATCGGAGATGTGATTGACGATTGGTTGCTTTTCCATTCAATCCGACCCGTCCAAGCTCACTCATTATTCAAGCGACGATTGCAAGTTGTCAGAGTTCTTCAAATCGACGCAAACGCCGATGAACCGTTGGTCCGCGCGAATTGAGGATCGCTATCGATGTCGGCTCTCGCCAGTGCTGGCTGATTGGTTTGACAGCGAGACCTGGAAACTTGTGGGAAGCGGTGAGTATCGCGAACCGGTTGCGCCCGAGTCTTTGCTCGTCCCGGCGCCAGAGGTCATTTGGCCCGGGTTGATGGGTTGTGATCTGTTGCCCCTGATTGGCAATACAGCCGGGGACTGGTTGTGCGTTCGCGTTGATCAGAACAACGTCATGTCAGAAGTCGTGCAATGGTATCACGGCGGCGGTGACTGGATCCCATGGGGAGAAGATCTGGCTCAGGCGATCCTGTTTGATGCCGCCATCGAACGGATTCCCGGTGCCGCGCGACGGCACGCGGTTCCGGCCGAGAATCCCCGGCCGGTGGTGGACGCTGCCCAGCGGCGCCAGGACCCGCTCTTGCAATGGGCTCGCTCGCATCGGCCGGACGCGGTGGCGGCCCTGTTTGATCGACAGCTGCAAGGCCAAGAGATTGCCGAGGCCATGCTCGAGTCTCAGCTTGCGGAGGTGGCGGTCCGTTGTGAGTTGGTGATCTCCCTGTTGACGCACTGGCCTCGAGCGATTCTCCATTCGCTGTTTCGTGACGACGCTTCTCTGGACCGTTCGGACTTGGCCAAGTGGTCGTTTGACCTCGACCAGATGCCGGAGCCGATTCGTCATAACTTGCAGAAGCAGACGGGCGTAGCTGCCTCCCAAGACTGGGACGCCGCTGCAGTCCATGCCAACCGCGTTTGCGAAATCGCACCCGAGTTGGCCTGGGGCTGGGAGATCTTCGGTTACGCAGCGGAACGACGGGGCGACCTCTCGTCGGCGATCGCCGCCTACCGCCGGGCGTCGACCTGTTCCGTCTTCACCGATCAGTCGATTCGACTCGATACGCACTGGATGGCCTCTGAGTCGGCAAAGTTCTCCGTCGCCAGGCTGAAACAGCTCCGCCCGGACGAGGTCGCCACGTCAACCTATTTCCAGATTCTCTGTCAGCCCGATGCCGGGCAGCGCCGTCGACAGGCGACCGCCTATTGGACAGAGCAAGCCGGGCAAATGGCGGGCAACAACGATCCTTGCCAGACGCATCGCTGCCATGTGGCTGCCGCCTGGGATCTCGGTGCCGAAGGGATCCAATCGTACGCGAGCGTCCTGGATCGAATCACCGAGTCAGCTCAAGACGCCGGGCAAGAGGGTCGCGCCGAGGTCGCTCGAACCCATCTTCTCTGCTTGCGCGAACGCTATGGTGTCTAGCACCGTTTTCCTGTTTTGCAATACAAGCACGACGCGCAAGCGAGTGTGTCCGGATCTCATTGCAATGACACACTCGCTTGCGCGTCGTGCTTGTATGGATGCGGTCAGCACCGACGGATCAACCGTGAACTACGTCTCCCGTTAGCTTTCCTGGCCTGCGTAACGCAAACTGCGGATGATCGCCGCGCTCACCTCGCCGGCGTCGACTCCTAACGCGACCTCCATGTTCAGCGGCCAAGTGCGGCGCAATCGTCGATCAAACACCGTCATCCCGCGTGTCAATTCACCTCGGGTTTCTACTTTTCCAGCCATGTTTTTCCAGGTGAACAGTTCCGGTTCCAACAACGCCATCAGGGCTGTCGGATCGTACAGCGGTATCAGTTCACGACCCAGTTGTTGATGCGCCGTACGAAATGCAAAAGGCATCAGTCGGTGCAGCAAGGATCCGGCTCGGGTCAACCGATTGGGTAGCTTGTCGAGCAATTCGACGCCAAAGCGAACCTCTTCGGTGACATCCAAGGGAACGAGGCTCTTGGTGGTTGCGGAAGCAAAAACCTCGTTCGCGCTGACCGGGTCGAAATACATGTTCCGCTCGCTGATCGGCGTGGCGTTACCACTGTGAGAAACCGACCCGCCGCTGATCACAACCTTGTCAATCAGCGGGATGGCGCCAGGGTCTCGCCTGGCCAGGCGAGCGAGATTGGTCAGCGGCCCCAAACACAGCAGCGTGATCTGGTTGGGATGCTGGTGAATCAGTTCGCTGAGGATCTTCTCGCAAGGCGTCTGGTGCTGCCGTCCGGAGGGCTCAAAATGACATCCACCCAAGCCGTCGCTGCCATGGAGGTGTTGATCATCGAGTACGGGCGGCTCCCTCGGCTGGAGCCGCTTTCCCGATGCGAGGATAACGTGGCGGGTCGAGCAGACTGACGATCGCCGTTACGTTATCAGTGGCTTGCGATGCCTCGATCGTGCCGGCGACCGGTGTGATCGCCAACACTTCCACCCGCGGATCAAACAAGGCCATGCACAACGCGACCGCGTCGTCGATGCCGGGATCACAATCAATGATTATTTTGCGCGTCATGCGACAAGTTTATGGTCGGGCCAGCCAATGTACGACCCCGATCTTTGGCCAAACCAGTTTCCCGTCATTTCAGCCTTTGCCGACACCGCGGCTCCGGTCCGCGACCGCGACGCGATTTCGGTAGGATTTGGCCTACCAGGATCTTGTCGAACCCGCCCAAACCTCCAACTTGACCTGTCTGCCCATGTCCTCAGCCTCTCAAGCCCACTCCGACTTTGAAGCCGCGATCCGCCAGGCCTCCGCTGGCGCGGATCTGACCGAAGACCAGACCAGCGGCTTGATCGATGCCATGTTGCTGGGGCAGGCGGACGAAACGCAAATCGCTCAGTTGCTGCTCGCCCTGAAAGCAGAAAGGGGAATCGGTCAGCGAAATGGTTGGGGCCGCCCGGGCCATGCGACGCCACATGACGCGGATACCCCATCACCACGCTTTGCTGCTCGATACTTGCGGCACCGGAGGGAGCGGCAGCGGGACCTTCAACATCAGCACGGCGGTCGCCATCGTGGCGGCTGCTTGTGGCGTGCCCGTCGCCAAGCATGGAAACCGCAAAGCCTCGAGCCTGACTGGTTCGGCGGACGTGCTGGAGGTATTGGGCGTTCGAATCGAATCGGATCCCCAGTCGGTTGCCCACCGGTTGGACGAGATTGGCATCTGTTTTTGCTTCGCAGCCAAGCTTCATCCCGGCCATGCGGCATGTGGTCGGCGTGCGCCGCAAACTCGGCGTCAAAACGCTGTTCAATTTGCTCGGCCCGCTCTGCAATCCGGCTGGCGCCACCCATCAGTTGTTGGGCACCTCGACCCAAGAGGCACAAGCCAAAGTAGCCGCCGCGATCGAACAATTAGGTACCACCCGTTCCTTTGTGATTCACGCATCGGATGGTCAGGATGAAGTCTCGCTAGAGGGAACCACGTCGGTGATCGAAGTCACGCCGAATCGGACTTCGCAACAAACCTGGTCCGCGGCTGACTTTGGTTTGCTGCCGGTTGGTGCCGAGGCGCTCGCCGCTGCGGATCCATCGGAAAGCGCCGAAATCATTCGCCGAATTCTTGCTGGGGAACCGGGCCCTTGCCGGGACACGGTCCTGGCCGGAACCGCCGCAGCCCTGCACCTGGTCGATGCAGTGCAGTCGCTGCGAGAAGGAGTCGGCAAGGCAGCGCAAGCGATCGACAGCGGAGCCGCTGCCGACAAGTTGAAGGCACTCTGCGATGACGAAGGCAAAGTACGTTAGGCTTTCCAGCCTGACAGTAGGACTCGGGCAAGTCAGCCTGGAAAGGCCGACGTACGTGTCACCACTGCTGGAACCAGTCCGCCAGCGAAAAACGCAGGTCGTCTCGTTCCTTCTCGATCGACCGGTTGAGTTTCGCGACCAGTTTGTCGTTCTGCTTTCGCACCAATCGCTCGACAAGAATCTCCTCCATCAAGTCGCCCCACTGTTCCGCCGCATCGCCACCGATATGGCTGACCCGGTCCACTTCAAAGCGTTCCAATGCAAGGTGCGCCTGTTCAACGCTCGGATCGATGACCAGCGCCGGCGGCATCTCGGCGTAATCCGCAAAGAAACCCATTGTCGCCGAAGAAGACAGTCGAATGCGCATCTCCCCGGTTACCGTCATGCTGAAGAGGCGAACGCCCAGGTTCCATCGCTGAATCGTGGCCGTGAATTTCATCGGGACCACGATCGAAGAGTCGATTCGCCAGCGCTGTTGATCGGTCGCCGCGTCACGGATCGGAACGACCTGCTGGATCACAACCGACGGGGCATCGGCTGCCTGAGGATCCGGAAAGGTGACCTCGTAGCGAATCCAACGCCCATGTTCGACTTCGCGAAAACGACGATGCGTTTTCAGTTTCCAACCATCCCGCTTGATGTCGACACCGGCCCATACCTTCTTGGTGTCACCCCAATCTTTGTCGCCATCCAATGTCCGAGGCAACTTGTCGAGGGCGACCGAAGCGAGCCACTGAACCGAACTTTGGGCCTGCTTTTCGGAGAGCGAAAGGGAGTCGACCAAGACCTCCTGCAGCGGCATCCGGGAATCTTCCGGTGACTGCCCGACGGTCTCACCAATCACGCTCCCACCGAGCCATCCAATCAGGCAAGCGAGGGACCATGTCGACAACAAGCATCCGCTCGACTCCGGCCCGGCGATCGATGGAGGTCACCGATCGCAGTCCCGAAGACAGCGTTGCCGCACGTGACCTAGCGATAAACGACGGCGAAGTAGACACCATCGCGGCCACGTGCCATGGCCGCACCGGCGTACTGCATCCTCGAATCGCTGGTGTAACATGCCGACACTCCTGACGGCGAATAGGAACTCGACCAACCCACACCTTCGTGAGTCCCAGGCGAGAACGACCCCGGCGGATGTCCCTTCTGTCCGCTGGCGGCCATCTGCGCAGCACGACGCTCGGCGACCGCTTGCAAGCTGAGGATCGTATCGCAGGCTGGCCAATCCTTGTCGAGCCCGTTGTCCGTTCAGAGCATCCAAAACATTCGAGACACCGCTCCGAACCGGTGAGCGAGCGTGATGCTTGCCACATTTCGGACAGAAGTAAGTCTCGCTTGTCGCCTCGACGACGACGGCTGACTGAGCCGCCACGTGCCGATCCAATCCCGAGAGAACAACAAGGGCCAACAAACACAACAGTCGCATCGTGATGCTCCGATGAGTTGAGGAGGAATTCCGAACGCCGAAAGGCGTTAACGGGGAGCCTCAGATCATCGAAGCCGTCAGCCCATCGCGATAGGGGGATCCCCCCAAACCACCACGCAGAAGCTCCAGAACGCAATAGCCGGCAAGGCAGGAGAGATTGGGTTGCTTGCGTTGTTCTGGTTGGCCGACCGCAGACAGTTCGAGCGATAAGAGAGCTGACACGCAATGACCGGAACCGGCCTGCGAGGGGAGCTTCGCATTTGTCTGGTGTCTACCCCTTTCCGCCGATCGACGTCACCCGGATCTTGGCTCTGAAAGACCACTGTCGGCGGCGACGATTCGATACGTCCAACGAAACGTCGTGGGCGCGGCCTTCTGCGTGGCTCCACCGCTGGTTGCTTCGCGGGGACGAATCGAGATTCTCCGCCAACCGCTCTGATCATCCCGGTCCTCGATCAACTCTCCGTCGCACGGTTCGACGCGAATCGAATCGGCGGCCAAGTAGGTCGATCGAATGCCATGTTCGTGATGGTCTCGGCATCTCGCAGCGACGTCGAATCGAACACGCATCGCGTCCTTAGGAGCCGATTCAATTTCCGCGCTCAGACTCCAGTGGCTTCGTCCGGCAGCGCCAACGGCCAGGATGGTTTCGGTTCCCTTGATGTCCTCGAGCGACAATTGCTGCAAAGGAGGCGAGTCGGGCCAAGGCTCACTGGCGTCCCCTTCCACACTGCGAGCAACCTCGACTTGATCGAGCAGGATTCGGTGCGCGAAACGATCTTCGTGCCGTTGGAACTCGACTCGAAGTCGACCGTCGACCGTCGCGATTGCAAAGCACCCGTTGATCCATCTTGGCCACTAAACGGAAGCCTCGGTTCTCGATGGAAGGCCATGAAATCCGCGCAGCAAGTTCAGTCCATTGCTCTGGCTCTTTTCCGGATGGAATTGCGTGGCATAGAGATTGTCTTTCCAGACCATGGCACAGAAATCGATGCCGTAATTGCACTCCAGCGCGACGATCGATGGATCGCTGGGGCGGACGTAGAACGAGTGGACGAAGTAAAAGTGACTCCCATCGGCCATGTCGGCAAGAATCGGAGCGTCTCGTCTTCTTCAAAACGGTGTTCCAGCCCATGTGAGGAACCTTGAAGGAAGGGGGAAGTTCGAAGCGCACGACCTCGCCCTCCAAGACGCCAAGCCCCTCATGTTCGCCGTGTTCAAAGCCGCGTTCGAAGAGCAACTGAAGTCCTAAGCAGATCCCCAGGAAGGGGCGGCCCGAAGCGATGAAGTCGCGAATCGGACCAGCCAGGTCGCGGCGACGGATCTCGGCCATCGCATCCCCGAAAGCGCCGACGCCTGGCAGCACCAGCTTCGTGGCCGTCGCAATCTCGGTCGGATCGGAACTGATCCGGGCCTCGCCTCCGACCCGCTCAATCGCTTTCTGGACGCTGCGCAAATTACCCATCTGGTAGTCAACGATCGTGATCATGAGCGTGATTTTGCTGTGAGCGGAGGTGATGGGCGAAGACACCGTGCGTTGTTTGCTTCGTCACAGCCTCGGGAAACTGCCGAGCTGCGGTAGCTTCCTAGCGTACTGCAATTTCGCATCGGCAGAACCGGGTTCTCGCGAGCCGACTCAGGAGGGAGGCCGTCAGCGGCCCCGATGTTCGCGGTCTTTTACGGATCATGCCCGCAGGCAACTCGTTGGCAATTTGCTCGGGTCGGTCTAACATCGTGCAGGAATCACGGTCCGGATAACCCCGTTCAGCTCTGATCGTGCAGGATTTTTTGTCGACGCGCCGCCGTAATCCCCGAGACAATCGCAAGCCATGCCCGAATCGCTCGAACCCCTGGACCGGCTGATGCGGACGCTGCGCGAGCGAGCGGAATCGCGTCCCTGTGGGATCGTATACGACCAAGCTTCTGGACGGCGGAGCGGAAAAGATCGGCGCCAAGATCTTGGAGGAAGCGAACGAACTGATCGAGGCGGCGGGCGAACCGGGACAAGCGGGCCGGGATCACTTCGTCTACGAGGCGGGTGACCTGGTCTACCACACTCTGGTGCTGCTGGCCTGGAAAGGGGTCGACCTTGACGAAGTGGCCGCTGAATTGGCTCGCCGCGAGGGGACTTCCGGTCTGGTTGAAAAGGCCAATCGCCCCTCCCAGGCGAATGCGGATCAGAACGAACAACAACCATGACGAGTAACCACGTTGGGCACTGAACGAAACCTTCGCATCGGACTGCCGAGCAAAGGAAGACTGAGCGAAATCGCGATCGAATTGTTGTCACAGGCTGGTCTGAGCTTTCGGCGGCAGAGTCGCGGTTTGTTCGCGCGGGTCAGCGGCTTGCCAATCGATCTGGTCTTTCTTCGCACCGATGACATTCCCACCCTGTGCGCCGAAGGTGCCATCGACATGGGAATTACCGGCAGCGACCTGGTTGAGGAAGCGGCTGTCGATATCGAGGTGCGGATGAAGTTGGGGGTGGGACGCTGCCGGTTGGCAATCTGTGTGCCCGATGATGCATCCCTCCGATCGGCGGCGGACTTGAGCAAGGCCCGGATCGCGACCAGTTTTCCGAACATCACCGAGCGGTACCTTGCCCAGCATGGCGCCTCGGCTCATCTCGTTTCACTCTCCGGATCGGTCGAGGTGATGATCCAACTCGGCATCGCCGATGCGATTGTGGATCTGGTGGAAACGGGCAGCACGCTGGCTGCGAACCGCTTGCGGATTCTGGACGAGATCGATTCCTACGAAACGGTTTTGATTCAAAACAGTCGTTGCTCCGATCCGCTCACGGCCGACCGAGTGGTCCGCCGCTTGGAGGGGGTCGTGATCGCGCGCGATTACTCGCTGCTGGAATACAACGTTCCCCGCTCAAAGCTTGCCGAAGCCGAAGCGATCACTCCGGGATTCAATTCCCCGACCGTCAATGCGCTGGAGGATGCCAGTTGGTGTTCGGTCCGCGTGATGGTCAAACGCCATGACGTGATTGAAGCGATGGAACGACTGGAATCGCTTGGCGCTTCGGCGATCATTGAAACTCCAATCTCCAATTGTCGCTTGTAAGAGGACGCCTTGCGGATGTCGATGCCCGATCTGCCTATCGAAACCGACGTCGCCAGTGTGGCGTCCATGCTTGACCGGAACGATCCGCTGCTGCTGCTTGACGTGCGGGAAGAGGATGAACATGCGACCGCTCGGATCGAAGGGAGCCGCTTGATTCCGATGAGCCAACTCGGCCAGCGCGTGGGGGAGCTCGATGGTTACCGAGACACGCTGATCGTGGTCCATTGCCATCACGGCATCCGCAGCTTGCAGGTGACCCACGCGCTGCGGAATCACGGTTTTGCACAAGGTCCAAAGCATGTCCGGCGGAATCGATCAGTGGAGCCTTGAGGTCGACCCAAGTGTGCCCCGCTACTAAGAGTGTCAGGCTAGAAAGCCTAACGTACGTCGGCCTTTCCAGGCTGACTCTCCTTCCAACCCGCGACGTTTGTCTACTTGATCTTCCGCAGTTCGACTTTGAAATGGAGGGTCGAATTCGGTGGAATTCTTGGCGGCTGTCCCTGGGCTCCGTAACCCAACTCCGCTGGGATCTCCAACTCGATCATGCCTCCTTCTCCGACCAACTGCATTCCCTCGGACCACCCAATGATCAAGTTGGCCAGCGAGAAGGAGGCCGGCTTCTCGATCACCGTAGGATGAGTCGAAGATGGTTCCGTCGTCGAGCCATCCGGAGTAATCCACTTCGACTCGATCCATCGGCCTCGGTTTTGGCCCGTTGCCCTTGCGGAGGATCCGGTATTTCAGCCCTGACTCGGTCGCGGTGAATTCCGTCGGAGCGTCGGGGTCAATCGCACTGGGCCCACTGCGCTGAGCACCACAGGAACAGACAGCCAGCAACACCAGTCCGGCCAGCATCCCGCAAGCCAATCGTTCAGCTCGAATTTGATTCATTTCGATTCCGTTGTAAGTGTCCAGTGTGCCCACCGCTACGCATCATGGCACCTGGTGGTTCGTTCCCTGCAATTCGTTGATCGCCCGATTGGCGACTCGGACGATGTACTTGTTGGGTTGATCGTTCAACGCCCCCTTGAGCGCATCGATTGCCGGGCTGGCTTGCTGGTCCATTTCGTCCAGGACGATGGCAGCGGCCAGCCTTCCCCACTGATGCTCGCTTTCCAGTTCACGCCGCAGCACCTCCAGTGCCTGGTCAGTGTCCCCCAGGCGTGCGGCCGCGCGGGCCGCGGCGATCCGAACGCTCGGCGAGGGGTCCTGCAGCGCCTGGGCCACGGCAGCCCGCGCCGAGGCGGCCTCCATCCCGATGTTCCCGATCCCCGTCGCACTCCAGTACCGGACTGCCGCGTCGGCTGAAGTGAGCCCGGCGACGAGCGTCTCCAGTTCACCTTTTCCCATCGATGCCTTGGTCGCGATCTCGACCAACCGACCAAGGGTCTGCCCGGCATTGGGACCAGCGCGAAGGATCTGGTAGCGCGAGCCAACGAGCTGTTCGAGAATTTCGATCTCGGCTTCCGGAATCAGGCCAATGTCTCCGATCTCATTTTGCCATTGAGCCAGAGCAGCCCGCATTTCTTGAAGCTTGCCCGCGTAAGACGGGTCTTCGGCCAGATTGTGAATCTCGTGCGGATCCGCGTCGACGTCATAAAGCTCCTCCACCGGCTTGCTGTCAGCCGAAAAGAGCTCGCCGACCGACGACAAGGAACCATTCTGCTCTGCCTTGCGAATCTCTCGCATCGTCGCCCCTTGCTCCGGCGTGTTCATGTACTGGTAGTACGGTTTGAGCGGTTCAAAGTTGCGAATGTAACGGTAGCGGTTGTCACGCACCGAGCGAATGATGTCGTATCGTTCGTCCATGCGATCCCGAGCCCCGTAGACGTACTTGCGTGGGGCGTCGAGATGATTCCCCAGGAACGCTCGGCCCTGGACGTAATCAGGAATTTTCACGCCGGCCAAGTTCAGCACGGTCGGTCCGAAGTCGACGGAGCTGACCAGTTGGGGATCGACGCTGGCCGGCAAGCCCTGTCCGTCGACGCGGAATCGTTCGGGAATGTGAACGATCAAGGGAACGTGCGTCCCCGATTCGTACAGCCATCGCTTTGCTCGCGGTAAGCCAACGCCATGGTCCGACCAGAAAAAGATGATCGTGTTTTCGAACAGGCCTGCCTCTTTCAACTCATCAATTCGTTCCCCCGCCCACGCGTCCATCGCGGTGATCAACTCGTAGTTGCGTTTCCAATCCTCTCGAACGACCGGCGTGTCGGGGTAGTAAGGCGGCAGCGTGGTCAGCTTGGCCGCGTCTTGTCGTTGTTCCGGGAGCAAGTCGCGAGTGACCTGACGGTACTTGCTGTCTCCGGCAATGCCGCTCTCGTGACAACCGGTAAAGTTAAAGACAGCGAAGAACGGTTGCGTCGGATCAGGCCGGTTCCGCCAGTGGGCGTTTCCGCTGGAATCATCCCAGATCTGTTGGGCCGATGGCTTGCTGAATTGGTAGTCCGTCTTGCTGTTGTTGGTGCAGTAGTACCCGGCGTCGCGCAGCTCCATCGGAAATGGTCGTAACCACTCCGGCAGACTGGCGTTGCATCGCATGTGGTGCGTGCCGATGCTGTTCTGGTACATCCCGGTGATGATGCCAGAGCGGCACGGTGCGCAAACGCCGGCCGTTGTATAGGCATGCGTGTATCGAACGCCCTGCTCGGCCAATGCATCCAGGTTCGGCGTGATCGCATGGGGGTCGCCATAGCAGCCCAAATGCGGGCTGATGTCTTCGCACGAAATCCACAAGATGTTGGGTCGAGCCTGGTCGGCTGCGATCCCATGACGTACAAGCCAACAGCCATAGCCAGTGTTGCGACGAGAGATTTACTCATGGGATTACCTGCTACGGATTTCAGTCTGCTTCGGCAACGCGACGTCGCTAGGAAGAGTGGGTTCTAGTGGGCCGGTGGTGAATAGGGATTGGGACCACCGACGGGCATTCTGTCTTCTCCAGGAGATTCTTCCAACTCAGTCGGTGGACGACGGACGAACACCGCGGCAACCAACATTCCAATCGCGACGATGTAACAGAGAGAGGACACAATCGAGAACAACGAAGCCCAAAAGGCGACGTCCATTGCAGAGCTGCTCTGCGAAATCCAGTACGTAAACACCGTGCTTCCGAGATGCAACAAGAACATCATGATCAGCGCGGTGGCCGCAAGGTTCTTGGCGGAACTCCGGTCGGTTCTGCGCGAGACGACATACGCCAAGGCTGCGATATAGAACACCAGTATCGCGATCGTCGACAAAGCATGCATCAAAGAAATGATCGAGTAAGTTGCCATGGGTTCTCGACTTTGATGGCGGAAGCAATCAGGCTCACACAAAGTTTGACGTTTGCTCGGGCATTGGCTAGAGACTACCAGATTTTAACCGAGCCTATCGTGATCAAAGCGATTCAAGTGAACCTCAGGCGCTAGCCGTGGGCCTCCACCGTGTGCCCTCGCTTCAGGCCTTCGCCCGATCGCCCGATCGCACGGGCGCCCGATCGCACGGGCGCACGATCGCACGATCGCACGGGCGCACGGGCGCACGGGCGCACGGGCGTCTTGGTGGCCCACGGCTAGCGCCTGAGGTTCACCGGATGGCGAAAAGGGGTCAGACACCAAAAACCGGAACGGCCCGAGGGTGCTTCACATTCTTGGGTGTCTGACCCCTTTTCGCCGATCGACGTCACCCCCATTTTTAGTTTTGACGATGCACTAGTAATATAGCGGGGGCGTTGCGGTCTCCCCACAATGCTGTTCCCTGAATCGGTCGTTCTCTGGACTTTTTGCGATTGAATACAATGATTGCCTGTCGTATCGTCCCTTTGACCTTTCTGTTGGTTTCCATTCACCTCAGCCCATGCTGGAGCCAAATGATCGTGGCGCATCGGGGAGCATCCTATGATGCCCCGGAGAATACTCTGGCCGCATTCAGGCTCGCATGGCAGCAGCAGAGCGATGGCATCGAAGGTGATTTTTACCTGACCGCTGATCAGCAGATCGTCTGCATTCACGATCGGGACACCGAACGCACCGCCGGAACGAAGCGGGTCGTGGAAGAGTCAACGCTCAGCCAGCTTCGCGAGCTCGAATATGGCAGTTGGAAGGATGCGAAGTGGCATGGTGAACCGATTCCAACCCTGGAGCAGGTTTGGGAAACGGTTCCCGAAGGCAAACTGTTCGTCATTGAGCTCAAGTCGAAGCAATCGATCGCCCCGTTCCTGGCAACGGAACTCAAGCGACTGGACACCGGCCGAATCAAGGTGTTGATCATTTCGTTTGATCAAGCCACGGCGGCCGCGTGCAAAGAACTCATGCCGTCGACGCGAGTCCACTGGCTCACCAAGTTTGAAGCCGACGAATCCGGCGCCGCCTTTCAGCCCACCGCTGCGGTCGTTGCCGAGACGGTCAAACGTCTCGGCATCGAGGGCGTCGGCATGAAGGCACAGCGGGAAGTGATCGACGCCACCTTTGCCTCGGAACTGAGGCGAGGGCAATGCGCCGAGTTCCACGTCTGGACCGTCGATTCGATTGACGATGCGAAGTATTTTCAGTCGTTAGGTGCAGTCGGCATCACCACCAATCGCCCGGGCGAGATCGGTGAGGCGATTCGGGTTCGACCCTAATCGTTATCTCGATGCCACAGCATTGAACCTCCGGCGCTCGCGCCGGAGGTTGACGAATACAGCCGGCGCTGGTGGATGCTGCAGCGTGAACACTCACTCGCTGAGGTCACGTCCGATCAACGTCGCGATCTTGCCGGCCAATTGATTGACACTCCCTTTGCCATCGGGGTGGAGCCGATTGCTAAGGAAGATAAACACTCGCTGCTTGTTCCGGATCGATCCAAATCACGGTTCCGGTGAAGCCGCCATGTCCGAAGGCGGCGTCGGAGAAAGTCTCACCCCGGTTGCTCGAGTAGGGTGATTGGTGGTCCCAACCGAACGTCCTGGTTCCTCGCGGCACCTCGCGGGGTTGTGTCATGAGCGCGAATGTCATCGGGTTCAAGACGGCGTCTGCGCCCTGGCCTTGCGAAAGCATCATCTGTCCGTAGCGGACCAGGTCACCGGCGGTCGAGAACAGGCCGGCGTGCCCCGCCACACCGCCAAGTCGATGGGCCCGAGGGTCATGCACCTCTCCACGCATCCAGCGATCGTCGCGTTGCTCGGTCGGCGCGGCGCGAATCCTCAACGTTTCGCTGGGAACATACATGGTCTCCGTCATGCCGAGAGGACGGAAGATTTCCTCGGCCGCAAACTGGTCGAGCGTTCTTCCGCTGACTCGCTCCACCAGTTTTCCGAGCACGATGAAACCGACATCGGTGTAAGCAAACTTCTCACCCGGAGACGCGATCGGCTTGAGACCGCAGATCCGCTCCCATGCAAGTGCCGGGCCGTCCTCGTAATCGGCCAGTGCATTGTCCGGAATCATGCCTCCGATGTGCAGCAGTAAATCGCTGACCGTGATCCGCTCTTTTCCCTCCCCGGTAAACTCCGGCAGGTAGTGTGACACAGGTTGATCGACATCCACTTTGCCAAGCTGGACCAGTCGCATCACCGACGTGGCCGTGGCAATCGGCTTGGTCAGAGACGCCAAGTCAAAGACGGTATCGAGTTGTCATTGGCTCGCGAGTCGGTGCGACTTGTCGATCACCGAACGCCTGCTGGTAGAGCACGCGGCTTTGATCGGCTACCACGACGACGGCGCCCGGCATCTCGCCGTCGGAGATCCCCTGATTCACAATCGACGCAACCTGATCCGCAAACGTCGCTGCATCATGGGAAGTATCGGGCTCGTTGGAAAACGCCAGGCTGGCGCCGTTGGCCAGGCAAAGAGCCAACACGACGGGACACCAGATTCGTGACATGAGCAAGGTCCTAACTCAAAACTTGTACGATGGGCTACCTGGTCTGTTCGAACGGAACAGACAGCACGTTACTGCTACTCATCGTATCCGAGTTCGGATTCACGCAGGGGAAACACCCGATAGGGATACCAGGCGGATCGCTTGCGGCGCACGATGGCACGTAGCTGGTGTTGTTCGGTCAGCGCCGCGACTTCGTCACCCTCCTGCCAATCGCTGGTGATGTCGATTCCCCTCGGCATCACTGGGTTCGCCATCGATGCCAAGCCCGTGACCCAGACGTCGACTGGCATCGGCATCCACGATCAGACGAGGCAAATCTTGGACAGCCAGTACAGGCGACTCCAGCATCGATTCGAGATCGTCCTCACGCAGTTGCTCAATCGAGACGGACCGCTGACCCAGAAACGGACCGATCGCGTGACGCCGTAAGCTTGTCATGACGGCGTCACTACCGACCGCCCGGGCCAGGTCGATTCCCAGCGTTCGAATGTACGTGCCGGAACCACAGACAACATCGAGTTCCATTTCCGGAAACTCGCATCGGGTCACCTCAAGCGAGTAAACATCGACCTGACGCGTTGGCATGTCAAACACTTCCCCGGCCCGAACTCGCTGGTAAGCCCGCTTTGCCGTCGATGTGAATGGCGGAATAGGTTGGTGGGGTTTGCGTCGATGCGTCCCACCAGTTGTGGTGCGGCCGAGCGTAACTCCGCCAGGCTCGGCACGTGCAACCCGGACGGCTCGGAAAGCTCACTCTCGGTGTCTCCCGATTCGCTACACACACCCAGCCGAAAACTTCCCCGATAGTGCTTGCGGTACCGCTGGACGAACGGGACGAGACGAACCGCCGGCCCGACACCAAGCACCAGCACGCCTTCGGCCATCGGATCAAGCGTTCCCGCATGGCCAACCTTGACCTTGCGTAGCCGCCGCTGGACCACGTTCACGACGTCGCGAGACGTCATGCCGGCAGGCTTATCGCAATTCAAAAATCCAAAAAGTGACATGCTCGTCTTGGGTGGGTGTCGCAAGGCAAAGATGCCCGATAGCTTTACATGCTGCCGCACCTCAGCACAATGATCCGGGGCACCCCGTCGATCAAGAATTGCCGTGCGGATGTGGGCAGAATGATCGGTTTCGCGATTCGATTGGTCGAAAGTGTCTGGCGAAATGCCTGTCTCCGATCAGTTTGCCCGACATCATTCTGCCAATAGGCACGCGATTTTCTCTTTGCTCAGGTAAGGCATGATGAAACAACCAGGTGATGAACCGATTCTTCTGCAGGGCGCACGATTCAACGTGCATCAAATGCAGCTCATTGGCAGTGACGGCAAGACGTACCAGCGCGAAGTGATCCGGCATCCCGGAGCGGTCGTTCTGCTTCCGTTGATCGATCGTGATACGGTGGTGTTGATCGAGAATCAGCGGCCGACCGTTGGTCAGATGTTGTTGGAGTTGCCGGCCGGAACCCGGGAAAAGGATGAATCGCCCGACGTGACCGCGGCTCGGGAACTGGTCGAAGAAACCGGCTATACAGCCGGATCCCTGACGCTGATTCACGAGTTCTACTCGGCGCCGGGAATCTGCGACGAACTGATGCACCTGTACGTGGCTCGCGACTTGACCAAAGGCGCTCATCAACGCGAAGCCACGGAGGAAATCGAGAACCGGATTGCCACGCGCGCTGAGATCACACAGTGGATCGCGGAAGGCCGAATCCGCGACGCCAAGACGCTTGTGGGACTCTACGCCTTTCTCTATTCGCCGATCGTGAACGAATGATCCTGCTGCATTGAACGTTACTGAGTTCCGGAGGCAGAACGATGTTGGGCTGAATGGTAAGCAAAACGCGATCCGAAAGTTATCATTCTGTCGCCCATCATTCTGCCCAGCGTCAGTCTGCCGACGTTTGGACAGCGAATGCTTGATCGATCGGATCCGCTTCGAAAGACGCGACGCCCTAGCGAACGATTCGCCAGCAACGATGAATTCGTCGGTTTCGAAAATCTTCGGGCACGGTTTGGTTCGAGATCTCGTGAATCTGCGTTGCCGGAATCGACTCGGGATCAAACTTGAATCGACGGAAGTTGGTCGAGAAAAAGACCACACCACCTTGGCGGACGAGCCCCATCAATCGGATCAGCAGCTCGCCGACGTCGTCCTGGACCGCCCAGTCTTGTTCCGTACGTTTGCTGTTGGAAAAGGTGGGCGGATCCAACACGACAAGATCATAGATTTCGCCGGGAGGATGTTTGTCGAGAAAGCTGCCCACGTCGCTGGCGATGAACTGGTGCTCGCTTCCGCTCGAGCCCGTTAATCGCAAGGTTTTCTTGAGCCCAGTCGAGGTAGGTACGCGACAAGTCAACACTGACCGTTCGCTTCGCACCGCCGGCGGCCGCGTAGACCGTGAACGAACCCGTGTAGGCAAACAGGTTCAAGAACACTTTGTCCTTGGCGGCCTCACGAACCATTTGACGTGTCTGACGGTGGTCCAAGAAGAGCCCGGTGTCGACGTAATCAGCCAGGTTGACCAGAAACTTCAGTCCCCCTTCGTGAACCTCCATGCGCTGATGCGTTTCGGCGACTTTGGTGTGCTGAGTCTTGCCCCGTTGTCGTCCCCGGCGTTTGAAATAGACGTTGCCTTTACTGATCCCCAATGCCTTACCCGCGGTTTCAGCCATCAAATCGAGCCAATTCCCATGCTCGGCCGGCGTACGCTCATGCGGTCGCTCGAACTCGGTGATGTGCAGGCAGTCTTCGTAAATGTCAACGACCAGAGGAATCTCGGGTATGTCTCGTTCGTACAAACGGTAACAGGTGATGCCGCGTTTGGTCGGCCAGCGGCGAAGATGCTTGGCGCGTTTCTTGAGCCGGACGGCGAACAGTTCGGCTTGCTCGGATGCCTTGGTCGATAACTGACCGAAGGCGGCCGGCCCAGCGGCATGTTCGTAAGGCTTCTCGGCTTTCGCGTTATCTGTCGTGACGGCATTCGCCCTTTCAGCAACCGATTCTTCGATGACTGAATGATCAGCAACCGATTCTTCAGCAACTTCTTTCGGAGCATCTGACTCATCGGGGGCGGCATGATCGGGTGCCGGCTCGCTTGTCGGATTCGTGCTGTCTTCCGGATGGGCTACCTCGGCATTCACTCCTTCGGAACTGGTTTCGGTATGCGGTCGGTTGGTAACGGGTTTAGGTCCGTGAAATTGGTAGTAAGTCGATTCGACTCGCCCGTTGTAGAGCTTGCGACGTCGATCGGCTTGGCGGCCGACGATGGCTTCGAACCGGGGAAAGGCGGTCAGGATGTAAAGCGACCAGGTGGGCAACTTGCGAAACACATCGGGTAGCGCCAGGTAGATCGCTTCCAATTCGCGATCGCCTTCCACGCCACCGTGGTCGGGAGGTCGCGTGATCAGGCACCCGAAACGACGCTGGCTAGTCGTGTCCTGCATCGCTTTGACGTCGAAATGAATATCGTCGGCCACTTTGGCTCGGCCAGCGTTTTCGCGAGCATGATCGGATCGCACGTGGGTTGATGTCACTGGCGACGATCTTCGTCTCGAGCGGATCGCCAACCGCATCATCGGCTTGTTGGCGGATGGAATGCCAAAGGCTTGACGGAGAATCGGGCCAGCTCTCGCAAGCGAAATCGCGATCCCTGCCCGGAGCGATGTTCCGTCCCAGCCGGGCGGCTTCGATCGCGATGGTACCACCGCCGCAAAACGGATCGATCAGCGGTCGCCCGGCCCGCCAATAACTGAGCATCACCATCGCTGCGGCCAGCGTCTCCTTGATCTGTGAATGCGAGCCGGCGATGTGGTAGCCGCGTCGATTCAAGCCTGGCCCTGTGGTGTCGATCGTCAGCGTGGCTCGATCCTTGACGATCGTGAAATCGATTCGATACAGCGGTCCCGTTTCGGGCAGGATGGTCGTTTGATGATCGCGCATCATGGCATCGACGACCGCCCGTTTGATCGAACGTTGGCAGGCTGGAACACTCGACAGTGTCGATCGGATGCAGCGGCCGGTGACGGGGAATTCGCCCGTCTCGGGAATCAGTTTTCCCCAGGGGATCGCACGCGTCGATTCAAACAGTGCATCGAAATCGGCCGCTTCGAAGGTTGCCACTCGGATCAGCACACGATCGGCCGTGCGCAGCCAGAGATTGGTCTGGCAAATTGTTTCGAAAGAACCTCGAAAGCCCACGCGTCCCGGTTCTTCAACCGATGCCTCGATCCCAAGCGACTCCAGCTCGCGACGCACAAGCGTCTCGAGTCCCAGCGCGCAAACAGCAATCAATTCGTAAGTTTCGTTCAATTCTCGACCGACTCGTCGGACCTTGCTTTCGGATCGAATCCAAGGTAGCCGATGGTCGCGGTGTTGGTGAGGGGCACGGTGTTGAGATCCGCGAGCTTTTCATCAGCCGCCACGCGTGGGCGTCCGGTACTCCACCACACCGAATCTCAGACGCTCGCCGTGGGCGCCAACCGCGCTATCTGGACAGCGCCACTTTTGATCTTTCGCCACGTCAATCACGGCGAGAATTTCGGATGCAACGCTTGCCTGTCGCCGAGCCTCTCCAAGGCTCGGATTTTCGCGGCAAAGCCGCGTGGAATGTCGGTCTCGGAGAGGTTGTGAAGATATTGGGCTTTCTACTTTAGGTCCGCCTTTCCAAGGCGGACACCCACAGCTTTGCTGCGTTTTTTGCGAGTCTCGGAGAGACTCGCCTACAGTAATGCGCCGCGGTTCCATTTGTTCACAGCCTCGGAGAGACCGACCTAGTGCAGAGTGGCGTTGTCCAGGAGTTGCAATCTGAGCAAGGCCCACCGCTAGCGCCTGTGGTTCACCAATACATTCAAACGAATTGGGTGTCGCTAACCCTCGGCGCCATGTTCTTGGTTGAATCCCGGCACCAGCATATTCGCCATCCGATCCGGGGCCACGACCTGCATTTGTTGCCACTGGGCGGCAATCTCTCCTCGTCGAACGTCGTCGCCGCCAGCAAGTTTGGAGTGATGATGACGCACCGCGTTGGCAAACAGCTGCATTCGAACGCGGTCGAACGCTCGCTCGGCCGTTAACAAGCGTTCGATCGCAGTGCGGCTGTCACCAGCCAGTTGCGCGTGGGCGGCGCTCAATGCCGTTGCCAGAGCAGATGCCCAGGGCGTTCGTTCCCGCCGTAAGCGATGGATTCCTTGACTGGCCACTTTGAGCATCGCGTGACGATTCCTGGGGGAAGCGGTTGCGGCGGCGAGTGCTGCTCGCGTTCGGACTTGAAAGTGATCGATTCGCACTTGTTGGACCTGTGACAGAAAGGCAGCCCGATACTTTTGCCACGTGCCATCGATCTCCTCGAATGCAGAGCGTCCATCGCCCAGATAGATCTGCAGGTAAGTTCGCGCCAGCGTCTGGTTGTGGTGTTGGACGAAGAAGCCGCGATCCGAAAGCAGCTGACGATCACTGTTCAAGCTCGCCAATGCTGCTTCAGGTCGATCCGCTGCGGTCAACAAATGCGTCATCACCTGGGTTCGAAAATTGAGGATTGCAAAGTGGTCCTTGGTTTCCTCTGCCATGCGAAGCAATTCCGGCTGTCGTCGAGCCAACTCCTGCAGGTTCCCCTGGTATTGCAACGCCCACAACGCGAAGGTTCTCGCGGTGTTCAATTCCCAGGCGATATCCTGGCACTGATCATCGTCGAGATAGGCGATGGCACGGTCACAGCATCGTTGAGCGTTGCGCCATCGACCGCACAACAACGCGGCAATTCCACGTGACGTGGCGACGAGCGCACGAGAATAGGGATGCCCGTCGACGCGCAGCTTCGCGACTGGCCAACAGCACGCGACGCACCTCTCGACGGCTGCGGCGACCGCCGATCGCAGCATGGCCCATGTAGGCAGCTAGGCTGCGGCCAAGGAATCGGGCGCTGCCGCAGCGAAGTGAGCGGAGCAGACTCTCGGTGACGAAGAATGCTCCGCGAACCGGATCGACCACGCTGAGTCCCGCTGAGGCTGACCAGCAGACATCGAGACACGCTTGTTCACGTGGTGAAGTCGGGGTCCCACGTTGCGTCACATCCAATCGCTGGAATCGCAATCGAACCAACCGAGAAACGAGTCCGGCGATGGCTTGCCAATTACCACGCGGCCAAGGTAGATCAAATGCCTCCAGAGCGTCTTGGAGCACGTCGATTCCCTTGTCCACATGGCCACTGGTCAATAATCGTAAAGCCGCCTTCTGGTACAGCGGAGGTCGGTCATCCGGATCGGCAAGGGCCGCAGCTTTCAAGTATTCGTCCGCCGCTTCCGCCCCACGCGATGCATTGGCCAACGCATCGCCCAGCCGCGTTCGCAACTCCTGTTCGCGCCGCCCCGAAGGCGACAACTGCTCGATCGCGCGGCGGAAACACTGAACCGCTAACTCAAACGCTAGTTTCTCGGACGCCGACTCGGCAGCGCGAATGTAGTACTCGCCTGATCGCTCCCATTGCTGAGCACGACGTAGCAAGTCGGCCAGAAATTCGACGTCTAGATCCTTTGAGCGGCACTCCAGGTGGTCGGCCAGATCGAGACAGAGCGATCGAACTGCCTGCTCTGGAATCTGCCCAACGATGGTTTGCCGAATCTTGTCGTGATAGGTTTCCACTTGCTCGTGATCGCTCAAGTGCCGGATCAATCGCTTCACTCGCAATGCCCGAGTTAACCCGAGCCGAGATGCACTCTGACCTGCGACGAACTCCAAATCATCGATCTGCAAGGGTCGTCCGGCGACCGACAGCAGTTCCATCGCGCGTCTGGAAACAGGATCGAGCCTGCGGACCTGATTCCAAATCACATCCTGTAACGTCCAGTCACCGATCTGTTGCGTCGCGTTGTTGACGCCGGCATCTGATTCGATCACCTGGCGAGCAAATACTCGGATGAACAGTGGGTCTCCTTCTGCCTCGCTTGCGATTCGTTCGGCGATCGAGCTGTCCGGGAACCCACCGCGTTGCAACAGGTCCCGGGCCAGCTGCGTTGCCTCGGCGTGTTCGAGTCGATCGACGGAGATCTCCGTCTGTTCCGCGAGCAGCGGGGGATTGCTCGCCGGTTGTTGGCTCAAGCGAATCCGGCACAAGCAGTGACTTTCGGCCTCTTCCGAGCGATACGTTCCGATGAACATCGCGTGCGGGGCCTTCTCGACAGGAAACAGTTCTCGGAACAGTTCCGCTGTCTCGGCGTCGCCCCACTGCAGGTCGTCAACGAAAATCACCAGCGATTCCCAACGTGCGATCCTGCACAACAATTCTCGCAGTGCGGCCAGTCCCTGTTGTCGACGCTCGCGAGGATCCCCGTAGGCGCGACGTGAAGACTGGTTCCTGGCAACTGCTGGGACTTCAAGTAAAGCCGGAAAGATTTGGCACAGCGGTTCGAGTTCTAGCGGCAGAACCCGCTCGACTTGGTTTTCCGCAAGCCCTTTCAAGTGTTGGACCAGCGCATCGACGGCGCTGTCGAATCCTTGGTAGGCAACCGATTCGTTCTGGTAACAGCGCCCGCGCAGAATCACGACCTGATCCCCTGTGCGAAGGTCTTGAAGGAACCGATCCACCAACGCTGTTTTGCCGACACCGCTGAATCCCGAAATCAGGATGACACGTGTGGCGCCATGCTGTACCTCTTTCCATGCGGTCTCGAGACTCATCAGTTGTGTGGTTCGTCCGATCCACACGTCGGCGTTGCTCGGTGTCGCTTTCGTTCCCGTGAGACGCTGGACGATTTCATCCGCGGTGGGACGGGACTCGGGCGACACCTGCAGCAATTGATCACAGAGTCGACTCAAATCGTCTGGTATCGCGCTCAGGAGTTGTCTTGGGGTTGGACGCTCTGGCGACAGCTTGGCGGCCAACAAGTCGTCCCATCGGTGCTCGTGGAAAGCGGTCTCGCCGGTCAACGCCTCGAATAGCATCACACCGAGGGCGTAAGCATCCACAGCGGGCGTGACTGGTTTGCCTTGCGCCTGTTCGGGCGCCATGTAATAGGGTGTTCCCGCAAACTCGCCGGACTTGTCCGCTGCATCGAGTGCCAATCCGAAATCGACCAATACCGTCCTGCCGGTCTCGGTGACCAACACGTTGGACGGCTTGATGTCGCGATGAATGCAGCCTGCCTCATGCAAGGCTTTGAGTCCCTCGGCGAGTTGTTGCAAGCTGTTGCGGAGTCGGTGTTCGTTGAAGGGAAGCTGCGGTTCGACTGCTGCCGTATCGACCGCGCTGCGCACGTAGCTGATAAAGTCCTTGCCATGAATGATCTCCATCGTGAAGAAGGGATCAATCGAGGTTGTGACGAGTTCTCCGAGCCTGACAAGGTTGCGATGGGTCAGGTCCGACAGCACGCGAAATTCGTGCTTGAATCGCGTCAACGCACCTGCGTGGCGATGATTCAGCGTCTTCAGGGCGACCGATGGACCACCGTCGATCGGGGAAGCCTCGTAGACCACGCCCATTCCCCCTCGCCCCAGTTCCCGATCGATTCGGTATCGGCCGAAGATCCGTGGCGAGGGCCGCGAATCGGTCGCTTGCGTGGCATAGGGATCAGGGATGATCGTGTCGTTAAACCCGAGCAACTGCTCAAAGGATTGGTTGTCTGGAAAGCGATGTTGGTACTCTTCGATGTCAGGATGTTCCCCCGCATTGAGCCGGGCGCGGAACTCCTCGGCGATCAAAGAGAAGGGGATGGAGCGATCGCCACAGTATTCACCCAGATACTCGGCATAGTCCTCGACGCGAGGCTCGTGCGCACTCGGAACGGTCCGGTGGGCGGAACGGCCAATTCGCTGAACCAGATCAAGTTCGATCAGAGTCAGCACGAAGTCGGACGAGATGGTTTCGGTGTGCAGCTGTTCTCGGCCACGCTGCAAATACTCGGTGATCTCTGGTGCTTTCCCGGACGACCAAGCGTTGGCGAACTCGTCGATGAGTTGTCGATAGATTTCTGCCGGCAAGGCCGTCATTGCGCTGCTCTGGGGGTTCCGCCAGGTGTGCTTGTGTCTTCCTCGCGCTGCTGCGACAGACCGACTCAAGCAAACTCGGACCTCAACTCAGCTTCGGTTTCCTCGGCCTGTTCCTCCGATAGCTGCATTCTCAATTCTTCGATGATTTCCTGCAGCTGGTTTCCGTCGTACCGGCGGCTGAAGCTGACTTGCAACGTCGTTCCATCTCGTTGAGTAAAGTCGATTTGATGCATCACCCAGCCAAGACGTACCAGCGCGGTTGCGTCGCCTGAAATCGAAACCTGTCGGTCGGGTCGCCACCAACTGGCCTCCTGTAGGATCCAGCCCCCCTCGTCGCTATCGCTGCCGTATAGCCTCAGCCGACTCTTCGCTTGAAAGGGGCCGATCGGCGTTTTCGGGAAGACGATCAATTCTGCGACGTCGGTGCGCCCATAGGGATGCCACAGCCACGAGATCAACGGGTCCAGCAACATCGTGCGGTAGAAGCGAACGCGTCGACTGACCCAACGAAACACCATCAGGGCGACGAACAAGACACACAGGTTGATCACCGTCGCAAGCGTCGGGCTGAAGGCATAGATCGCGATCAACGCGGCGCAGACCGATTTGTTACAGACCTCGAACACAGCATCCAGTAGCGGGACGGGTGTTAGCCAAACCATGAACTCGAAAAAGAACTTGACACTGTTGATCACCAGGACGTTGATGATCATCGCGATCGCCAGCAGTGTATCGAGCGTGAAGCTGACGACGCCCAAGTGAATCATCGCCACCGAATCGCCGCCCGACCCCTGGCTCGCTGCGGCAAACTTGACTGCCAGCAGGATCACGATGACTGAATAGGTTTCGAGTCGATCGACGGCTTGTGCCAGCGGCTTGCTAACTTTCGTGAATCGAGGCACGCTGGTCAGAATGGTCAAGAGCAGGAAGATGAAGAACAGCATCTGGCTGCGCAGGACACTCGAGGTGCCAATCATCGCATTGTCGGTCACCCAGTCGGGTCCCCAAAGGGAAAGGCCTGACAAACACGTCACACCGAAGAACGGAGACAACGCGACCGGAGCGAGCGGTCCCAGCCACTCAGCCAAGCCGAGGGAGGAAACCCAATGATTGGCCGACGTGACGTCGGTCGCGTCCAACGGGCCTTCCAATTGGCCCTGGAAGGACTCGGTCAATTGTTCGGCTGAGATTGTGAACTCCTCGGACGTGTCCAGCCCGCGAGCAATGTCACGTTCTTGTGCGACGCCACCGGGATGAACCAGCGGCGGCGAGATCACCATCACGAACAGAAACAATACAGCGATGCGGCGCATCAATGAGCTCCCTGATTCCTTTTCATCCGAACGTCCCAGCCGAATCGACCGGGTGCTCTCAAGTTTGTGCGACAACGTCGCAGCCTTTTCATTGATGTCAGTTCCTGTCGGTCTTATCAGCCGCCACGCGTTCGCGTCCGGTTCTCCAGCGCGCGAGAAACCGGGTGCTAACGCACGGCGGCTGATCGATCCATCGAGTCCATTAGCCCAATGGAAGTCGCGTTGGGCTAGCGCTATGCGGTTGACCATCGGGCCCACGACTAGCGCCGGAGGTTGACGATCGAACGGACGCCGATCACAAATGTGAGATTGCCCGAACGGTGTTGTCGTGAGGGCATTGTCGCGTGAAATCGTTCCGCGTTCAAATCCGGATCGAACGGAAGTGATCGAATTGTCCAAAGATCACGCAACTGAAAGCACTTCCCACGCCTTCAAGCCTCGTGATGGGGCGTTCAACGCGCTTCGTCAGAAATCTTTTGTCCGGCGCGACCGGTTGCCCATCTTCTCAGTCCCTCGAGTCGCTGGCTGCCCCTGGCGTAGTACTCTTCGCCCAGTGAATCGAGATGTTGCTGGGAAAGTTGTTCGTATCGCTGCTCAGCGTCGGCGGCGACGTCAAACCATCCGAGCCGGGCAATTTCGGCGAACAGGGCGTTTCCAATCAACTGGTGGCCGGCGATCGAAGGATGGACGTGATCAACAAAGAACCGAGGGTCCGGGATGCCGTCGGGGACTCTTCGGCCTTGATAATCTCGCTCGTCGAGCAATCGCTCCGTGTCAATCAACGGCAGGCTTTGTTCGTGCGCAAGGGTGACCACCGCGTCCACGATCGGACTGGTGGCGCGAAGCGGACAGACATCGAAATCGCGAGCGTTGATCAGCAGCGGCTTGGCTTGCGGGAGTTCGCCCTGCTCGTACCTCAAGCGTCCGGCGATGAAGTTGGCACCGGCGTGCTCGGGATCCAGTCGCAGGCAGTCATCGCAAGCCGCCAGTCTGGCTTCGATACTCAAGTTTGTCTCGGTCGCTTCGTTCCAGACTGACTCGAACTGCGCGGCTTGAGGGGTTCCCTCGGCGAAGATCGTCGCGACTTTGAACGGGGGCGTGCGGACCAGATCGCTTGCCGGGACGCACAGAATCAGGGGGACATCGGCCGATTCGGCGACTTGAATCATGCCACGCAGTGTCTCGGCGAAGTGACGCTCCACACCGGTCCTCCACCGTGGATCACGCACGTAACGATCCAGTCCGCCGACATGATCCAGTCGCGTGTCCACTTCGCCGGCAAGCACGGTTTTGGGGCCTGTCGCTGGCGAGAGTTTCGATTGGATCCATGTCACGAGTCGAATCTTGGCAGCAACCATCGAAATTCCGCGGAGCAGCGGGCTCAACTCGCGGACGTCGGCATATTCTCGATCCTCCAAGAACTCGTTGTGGCCCGTGTAGACCACGATCGCATCGGGCTCGTGCCGAAGCACCTCGTCCAAGATTCGGGCTACACGATAACTGGCATAAGAAACTCCGCCACAATTGACGACCTCGAAATCGGTTTCGGGGCTCGCCGCCTGCAGTCGCAGCTTCAGCCAAGTTGAAAACGCAGTCTCGGTTGCATAGGGTCGCCCCTGAACAGTCGATCCACCCAGCACGAAAATGCGGCGCAGACCGGTCGGCTTTTCGACAAGAAACGAGTCGGGGCGAAAGAAGTTGGTTCGCTGTTGCGGAATCTCCCATCGTCCGGATGATTCATTTCGCACAAACAGCGGCCGCAACTGATGCAGATCGACCAGCGGATCGACGTCAACGGCATCGACCGGCATTGGCTCTGATGGCTGCGCAGCACCACCTCGGCGAGCAGCAGCGGCGACAGCGACAACGCGATCGCAGCCAATCGCATGACCCAGATCCGTTTTCGATCTGATCGGATTCGGTTGGATCGCATCGGTGATGAGCCTCGAGTGCAGCGTCAGCATTTCGCTTTAGGGTTGCTGGCGAAAAGGGGTCAGACACCAAAAGCCGGAACGGCCCGAAGGGTGCTTCGCATTTTTGGTGTCTGACCCCTTTTCGCCGACATGTTCCCTGGTCGATTTCGCGGCATGGGGGCCTCGCCGCAGTCGGACCCGAATTCACAGAATAGGGCAATGAATGCATCGCGACATCTCTTTTTGACCGGCTTTCGCGGAACGGGCAAGTCAACCGTCGGGGTGATCTTGGCTCGAGCGACTGGGACGACCCGCGATCGACTTGGACGAGTTGATCGAGGATCGGGCAGGAAAATCGATTCGTGAGATCTTCGAGCAGGGCGGGGAAACGCTGTTTCGTGAGCTCGAGTCGGAGTCGCTTCGGGAAGTCGTTGCGCGGCCAGCGTCGGTGATCTCGCTCGGTGGCGGTGCGATCCTGCGTGAGGCGAACCGCGATCGGTTGGCTCAAGCGGGGGTCTGTTTTTGGCTCGATGCCGATGCGGAAACCATCTTCGGCCGGCTCCGCGGCGACGCCAGCACCGCCGAGCGACGCCCCGCCCTGACCAATCTGGGGGAACTCGAGGAGATCCGCGAATTGCTACGGCGACGGCGACCGCTCTACGAGTCGGTGGCGGACTATCGAATCGAGACGGACGGGAAAGAGGCGCAGGAGGTCTCCGACCAGATTCTCGCTCGCTGGCTCGCGAGCGATGAAAGACGCCGCGGACTGACCGAGGAATCGGGACGGGTGCAGATCGGTCTATTGCGAGGGACTGACATCGCGTTAAGCTGTCCGGGCATAGGTGCCGCCAAATCAGGCGGTAGCGCTTACGCCAGCATGGGGGCCGACCCGTGAGATGGCGTCCAGAGGAACGATCGAAAAGATCAGTCGAACAACAGACGGACGAGCCTGGCGACAATCGGATTCCTTGTCGATCGGGCCAACGAAGCGGAGAGGGACGGAAGCGTGTTTGTTGCAGCGTCGACCGAGTGCTGGCCTGATATGGAACTCCAGGAGGCCATCGAGGTACTCTCGGACCTCGAGTTCACGGCCGTGGAAATCGCCATTCACGAGTCGGGCAAGGTCAAGCCGAGCGAATTGTTGGAGGATATGGATCGAGGGATTCAGTGGCTGCGCTATTCCCATCGACTCGATATCTCCGGGTACAGCGTCGAATTGGCCTCGACCGGTGAACAGCACTACCTGGATTTCAAAGAGATGTGCCGGATGGCCAAGGCGACCAAGGTCGTCAACATCACCGTGCCCTCGGGCGAACATGGCACGCCCTTTAACGAAGAGGTCGAGCATCTCCAGAAGCTGGTCGATATCGGCGAATCGGAAGGGATCCGAGTTTCCGTTCGTAGTCAGCTGGGGTGCCTCAGTGACGACCCGGACACCTTGATGGTGCTCTGCAACAACGTCGATGGCTTGGGCATCACGCTCGACCCGAGTGTCTACGTGTGCGGCAGCAGCAAATCCAAGAACCTCGATCGGATTTTGAAGTTCGTTTGCAACGTGCATCTGCGTGATTCGCGCCCCGATGCGTTTCAGGTCAGCGTGGGACAGGGCGAAATCGACTACGGCAAGTTGGTCACCCAGCTCGAGCGTGACAAGTACGACCGCGCGTTGACAGTCCACATGCAACCGATGGAAGGCCTGGATCATCGGGTCGAGTTGCGTAAGATTCGTCGGCTGCTGGAATCGCTCTTGTAGGCCTGCGTCCTTGTCCACGTCTGACGCCGCGGCCTCACGATCGAATCAAGCCAACGATAATGGATTCGATGTCGCCCCAAGACCTCGCCGATTTCCTGACGCGAGCGGCTGCGCGATCAATCCGCTTTGCCGCCGCGCGAGGATGTCGCCCGAACTGTCTTACGGCCGCCATCGTGGACCGGTACCTGCTCGCTCGAGAATGGCTGCGGTCGCGGTGGCGCTGTACCCTGATCCCGAGCACGGATGGACGCTGCCCCTGACGCTCCGTCCCAGCACGTTGCAGCATCACGCCGGGCAGGTCTGTCTGCCCGGGGGACAAATCGAGCCGGACGAGGATGCGTATCGGGCAGCGATTCGCGAATTCGAAGAGGAACTCGGGGTCGCGCCGGTGGTGCAATACCGCTGCGGCGAATTGTCGACGCAGTACGTTTACGCCAGCGGCAACCTGGTCCACCCCGTCGTGACGATCATGGAATCACCCGGCCAGCCGTGGTCGCCCGATCCGGTCGAAGTTCACGAGGTGATCTCGCTGCCGCTCCGCGTTCTCCAGGATCCGTTGCATCGAACGCGGATGACCAGGCGGCGGGCCGTCAGAATCCAGTCCAAAGAGGTCGATCGGCTGGTCTTTCGTGCCGCTGCGATCGAGTACGGCGGCCACCTGATCTGGGGCGCCACCGCCCTGATTCTGGACCAATTGGCCCAAATCTTGCAATCAGCGGAGTGATCCAAGTGCACAACTGTCACGGTGGCGTTCGCGAACCGCATCCGTTGGTGGAAGTGACCGGATCGGAAGGCCGGCAAATTGACACGTCGCCGTCGGTTCCTACAATTCTGCCCCTGGCTTCACTCGTGTGCCAAACTGGCCGGTTCATTCGTCGCTCCACCGCTGTGGAGGTAGCAAGGCGATCCCTCGGCGTAACCACTTCATCTCAAAGGAAAATGAAACATGGCTTCTGACGCCGTCAAAGAATTTAACGATGACAACTTCGACACCGAAGTGCTGCAAGCGGGCGGAGCCGTCCTTGTCGATTTCTGGGCACCCTGGTGCGGCCCTTGCCGTCAGATTGCACCGATGATCGACGAATTGGCCAGCGAAAACCCTTCGATCAAGATCGGCAAGGTCAACATCGACGACAATCCCGGGGTAGCCCAGCGATTTGGCATCAGCAGCATCCCCACGCTGCTCGTCTTCAAAGGAGGCGAAATCGCCGAGAGCTTCGTGGGTGTTCGCCCCAAGTCGGCCCTGCAGCAGGCGCTCGATTCGGTTGATGCTTAGTCGCGATCGTTCCAACCTCGAATCAGCCCAGGTCCGCCGATCGCAGCCTGGGTTTTTCGTGCGCTGAAAGCTCGGCCGGCCGCTGCAGCGACCGTCATCGTCCAGTCCACCACGTCCAGCTCGCATCGTCCTGCCCGCCATCACCATCACCATCACCTGCCAAAATCGCCGCTGCGATGCGGAATCGTGACCGCTTGCGACCGAGTTTGCCCAAGCTCGGTTCAATCGACGATGAGACGTGCCAGCAGGCCACACTGGTCGCACCTCTTCAATTTCGCAGCATCAACTGCCAGAATCACTTGCTTGCCGCAGATTCAACCCTGCGTGTCCGCGACGCAGGAGACCGGCGGCTGATGTCCGACTGCACCCAGCTACCAACGAGGCGATTTTGGCAACCACATCGGAACATCCTGTCGGAGCAAAGAGTACGGCGGCGTTCCAACGTGCTCGCCAATTGATGCCAGGCGGTGTGAACAGTCCGGCTCGGGCCTTCGGCGCCGTTGGCGGAACCCCGCTGTTCATGGATCATGCCGCAGGGTCCTTACCTGTACGACATCGATGGTCGCCGGCTGATCGACTACATCGGCTCCTGGGGGCCGATGATTCTTGGTCACGCCCATCCGGAAGTCATTGAAGCGATCATTCGCGCGGCTCAGCGCGGCACCAGCTTTGGCGCTCCGACCGAAGCGGAGTCGGAACTGGCCGAACAGATCATCGCGGCAGTTCCGAGTATCGAAAAGGTTCGGCTGGTCAGCAGCGGGACCGAAGCGACGATGAGCGCCATTCGGGTTGCCCGTGGTGCGACCGGCCGAGACAAGGTGATCAAGTTCGCCGGGAATTATCACGGGCACGTCGACAGCCTGCTCGTCGCCGCGGGAAGTGCCGCGGCGACGCTTGGGTGTCCCCGATTCTCCCGGCGTCACGCGGGGAGCCGGGCAAGACACGATCGTGCTGAACTACAACGATTGCGAGGCCGTCCGCCAGGCCTTCTCGCAACATCGCGGGGCAGATCGCCGCGGTGATTCTGGAACCGGTTGTCGGCAACATGGGCTGCGTTCCGGCAACACACGAGTTTCTGAATTGCCTGCGGGAGGAAACCGTCGCGCGACGGCGCCATCCTGATCTTCGACGAAGTGATGACCGGTTTTCGACTTGCTCTCGGTGGTGCCCAAGAGCGCTACGGGATCACGCCCGACATGACCACGCTGGGCAAGATCGTCGGAGGCGGCATGCCGCTGGGAGCCTATGGCGGACGAACCGACATCATGGACCAGGTGCTTCCGGCTGGCAAAGTGTTTCAAGCAGGAACGCTCAGTGGTAACCCGGTGGCCGTCGCCGCGGGAAGCACGACCCTCCGCTTGCTGCGCGACGATCCTCCTTACGAGTACCTGGAAGCCATTGGCAAGCGATTGGCCGAAGGGCTCGATCGGGCTGCCTCCGATGCGGGCGTCGACCACCAGGTGCAACAGGTTGGCAGCATGATGACGCTGTTCTTTCAATCCTCGGACCGGTCCGCAATTGGCCGGACGCCGACCGCTGCGATCGCGAGCAGTTTGGCCGTTACTTCTGGGGCATGATCGGCGAAGGCGTCTACATGCCCTGCAGCCAATTCGAAGCGCTGTTCATCAGTCGCACGCACACCGAGGCGATGATCGATGAAACGGTCGCCGCCGCCGCAACGGTGTTGCCGACGCTGGCCCAACGGTCGTAGCGCCACAGCCTGGAACGACAGCGCCGCTTGAGCCGCGCGTTCTCAATCCGAGCACGATGCGCAAGTTTTGATGTTGCGCCATCATCACCCTTCGAATCACAGCGACAAGCAAAGCGGCCCACGGCTAGCGCCTGAGGTTCACAGTGAACCTCAGGCGCTAGCCGTGGGCCCCCGAAACTGGCTGACAAAACCAACAAACTCCTGACCTGGGCGAGACGCTTCCCGCCACTCCGTGGGAAAGCACGCAACACCCAAACGCGCCAGCGATTGTGTCCGGCTGCTCCAAGGAAATGCACTCTCTCGCTCGTGCGTCGTGCTTGGATGCGAACGACTGGGGCAAACAACACACGCGGGCAACGGGGAGCTAGCCGTTTTGCGTCTTGTCCGTGAGCACGACTTCGCGAATTCGCAGGCCGAACTTGTCACCGATCTTGACAGCTTCGCCCGTGGCGATCGGCTTGCCTCCCGCCTCGAGCGTCAACGGCTCGTCGCAGTGGGCGTCGAACGTCAGCATCGCACCGGGAACCAAATCGATGATCCGGTCCAGTGAACACTTCTTGTGGGCCAGTGTCACACTGACCGGGGTCTTGATCGCCAGGACGGCGCGGGAATAGCTGTTCGCTCGGGGTCGTTTGGTTCGGGCTTGGGGGCTGGCGAGTTCATGAATCGACCGGATCCTGGCGACTGGGGAGTGAACCGAGTGGCGATGGAATCAGCGCTGACTGTAGCTAGTTATCGGCCGAAAGACCGTCAGAGATTCCCCAGAGTCCGCCCATTGACTCCAGAAAACGCCCCGGATTCACTCCTTTTTTGAGCGTTCCCCCCGTCAGGGGGTGTGGGTGAGAGATTGCCGTAGATACATTGGTCCCTGCACGAACGTTCGGGGCGTCGATTCGTCGACGCCAGGCCGAGTTCCATAACCCACTGATCTTTGAATATAGAAAGCCTCGAGATGTGCTTACTGGCTGTTCAGTACCGCTTGGTTCCCGAAAGTCCCATCTTGGTTGCGGCAAACCGCGAGGAGTATTTTGACCGGCCCAGCTTGGTGCCGTCGATTCAATCGGGCAAACCGCGTGTGCTGTGTGGCATCGACCAGAAGGCTGGCGGCACTTGGTTGGGGGTGAATCAGAACGGTTTGTTTGTTGGGCTCTGCAACCGAGCGACCACGATGCCGTTGTTCGGGCAGCGTTCGCGAGGCTTGCTTGCCCTCGATCTGCTTCGCTGCACCTCGGCAAGTCGTGCTTTGGAAAAAGCGGAAACGGAGTTTGCGAAAACGCGTTACGACGGTTGCAACATCATCATTGCCGACGCCAAGAACGGCTATGCGATTCACGCCGATGAGCGGCAGGAGGTCGTGGAGCTACGAGATGGATTGAACATCATCGGTGCTCGTAACCTCAACGACCCCGAAGACCAGCGAGTCCAGATGGCTCGTCGCCTGCTGACGCTGCAAACGCTCGACTCGCCGGTCAAGTTTCTGGCGGTGGCGAGCAAAGTCTTTGCCCGCGCTCCGGTGGGGCCGGGTCGACCGAGCATGATCATTCGCAACGCCGATTACGGCACGGTGAGCAGCACGTTGATCGCGTTGGGGGTCAAACCTCGCGACGCGATTTATCAGTTCAGCAACGGTGCTCCGGACGAAGAAAAGTACGAAGATTTCTCGCCGATGCTCCGTGATATTCTGAGTCGCGGTCTGCGTGAAGCCCGCACCAAGGCGAAAGCCCAGAGTTAAACATTGTTCGTGGGATGACTCGGTCGGGAAAAGGTGTCTGACACCTTCATTCCGACTCTACTTTCACGTCTCATCTGGAGCGAAGTGCCAGCGATGCCGATTGCCGATATGGATTCCTTGCGGGGCGCTCTCTGTCTGGTGACCGGGGGTGCCGGATTCATCGGTTCTCACATCACCGAGGCGTTGTTGGCGCAAGGTGCTCAGGTTCGCGTGCTGGACAATTTCAGCACCGGCTTTCATCACAACTTGGAGCCGTTCCTGGGAGATCGTGTGGAGGTGGTCGAGGGCGACGCTTCGGAATCGGCGGTGGTGGCCAGGGCGATGGACCAGGTCGATTATGTCTTTCATCAGGCCGCGATGGCGAGCGTGCCTCGAAGCATACGCCAGCCCGATTTGTGTCATGCCTGGTGCGCGACCAGCACGGTCCAGTTGCTCAGCGCCGCAGCCAAGGGCAAGGTTCGTCGCTTCGTGCTGGCGTCGACGAGTGCCGCTTACGGCGATTCGTCGTTTGTCTCCAAACGGGAGTCCGATCCGACCGCGCCGCTGTCTCCCTACGCCGCCGCCAAATTGTCTGCCGAAGCTTATTGCCAGGCGTTTGTGCAGAGCTTTGAATTGGAGACGGTGGTGCTGCGTTACTTCAACGTCTTTGGTCCTCGCCAGGATCCCCAGAGCGAATACAGCGCGGTGATTCCGCGATTCGTCTCGATGATCCTGTCGGGAAGCCGACCGGTGATCTATGGTGACGGCGAACAGTCGCGAGATTTTGTCTTTGTTGGTGATGTCGCCAATGCGAATTTGCTGGCGGCGACCACTCCGGGCGTTGCTGGAGGAATCTTCAACATCGGTCGCGGTGAGCGGACGTCACTACTGGAGTTGCTGACCAGACTGCGAGAGATTCTTGGGCAGGACATCGAACCGATTCACGAGCCACCCAGGATCGGTGACGTACGCGATTCTTTAGCCGACATCAGCCAGGCGCGACGGCGGCTCGGTTTCGAGCCCGACGTGTCGATCGCCGAAGGGCTGGCGCAGAGTGTCGACTACTACCGTGGCGTGGTCGCAGGGACGCCGGCGGCCTAGCTGAGGCCATCGACGTGTCGGGCCGTCACCAAAGCCTTCGTTGTGGTCGCGTTGCCGAGCTGTCATCATCGGCATGATCGATCCGAACGAACCGATCGGTCAGAGCCCAACTGGCGACGAGGACGGATTCCCCGCCCCCCAAGAAGCCGATGGTGGAATTCCAGGGCGGTGATTAAGCTTGAGCGTCTCGTCGATCTTGTCTTGGACGCCTCGTTTCCCAACCTCGAGCCATCCGTCATGCGAATGTCTTTGCGATACGTTATGACGCTGTGTCTTTGCCTGTCGATGGTTTCGCAGGTTCTCGGTGCGGCCGTTTTTAACGAAGCTTCGATTGGGACTGGCGATTTTTCGGATGACAACACCGAGCCGACGCCGCTCGCTTTCTTTGTGGCTTCGCCGGGCAGCACGGTTGTCAATACGGTGATTGGTGAAACCGAAGGCGGTGACAACATCATTGGCATCCCTGATATCTTCACCTTCGAGATTGCCAACGGAAATGTCCTTCAGAACATCACCCTCTCCGGGTACAGCGGTGGCGATTCGGCAATGTTCATCGCCATGTCGAGGGGCGATCAGTTTCCGAGTACGTTCGAGGAAATTGCGACTCGCAATCCCGATACAAGTGAGTGGTTGGGTGGCCTCATTGTGGGTGAGCTGAACTTCAGCGACGGTAGCAACGAACGAATCTTAGAACTCTTGGGCGCCAACGTCACCAATACCGGGACGGGATTCGCCCCACCGCTTGGGCCCGGTAAATACAGCTTTTACATTCAGCAGACGGGTCCGCAAAACACCTACGCCTTCGACTTCCTTGTCGCGGATGTCACGGCCGTACCCGAACCATCGACCACGTTTGCCTGCGGTCTCCTGTTGCTTGGCGGAGTCGCCTATCGCCGCACCAAGAAAACGAGGAAGAAGCAGGAAGCGTGAGGTGCGAGTTTGCTGATTCCAATCTCTTGGTTCGCCCTGCTCACTTCACCCTTCTTTTCTGATACTCGCTCAGTCCATGCAAGGCGTGGTACAGCACGCCACATTCGAGGTCGACGTCCTGGCACTGGTTGAGCACCTGACAAAGCCTGCGTACGCTGCGTTCGACCCAAGGTTCGGCGAGTGTCTGGTCGGAGGCGGCAAAGGAGAGAAACTCCAGCACATGCCCGGTGGTTCCCAGCGTTTCACCCAGGTCGCGAGTCCAACCCGGCCGGTGTAGATAGGCGATCGAGTACGAACCATCGGGATTCTGGTTTTGTCTGGCCAGTTCAATGGACTGGTCGAGCAGTGCTTCGGCATCCTTCCAAACACCGGTGATCGGTTTCCCTTCGGAACGTCGTTTGTCGAGCGACATAGCGATCCCGATCAGTCGATGGGTGCCACCACAAACACTGCCGGCAAGGCTCTGCTGCAATTCCGAGGCGACCAGGTCTTCGGTGGAGTATTCCACGCCATCACGCGCCATCCATCGATAGTCGGTGTCATGGTAGGCGGTCAGGGCGATCAGAGACCAACTGAACTCAAGCTCCAAGTTGAGAGGCACATCGTATTCGGCCTGGCGAAGCCAGTCCTGGACCGTGAACGTCTGCGTTGCCGATTTCAGTTCGGTCTCAATTGGCAAACCGCACTGTGAAACGATGGCCAGCCATTGATCACGGTGTCCCTGGCCGACCTTCGTGCTGGGCTGCATTTCGATTCGCAGTCCGCGTCGCGGAGGGTCGCCGAAGGAATCACCTGGGACCGGTTCAAATCCACGGACCGTTCCGCCCGCCAGGATGTAATCGAGAGCGCCGGTGGTTCCCGACGGGGTCTCGACAGGAAAATCATGGCCGTAGGCCAGCACGCCATGCAGGATTTGCCATGCGCCGTGAGTCTCGGTCGACAGCGTTCGGCCTTGTAGATTCTGCTCAAGCGTTCGCGCGACCAGGCTCTCGAGTGACTCGGTTTCATCCCATTCAACGTGGACCGGCGACTCCGGAGCGGTTGCCAGTGGGCAGCCGAGCAAGAGCGGTGTAGCAAACAGCAGGCAGAGGGAAGCAAGGTAGCGCATGTCGAGAGTAGATTGCTCCGAGCCACGCTCCCTGTCAACTGTTAAGACGGCGACCCTTCCTCGCGATCGTCCGATTCCTGTTCTGGCTCGTCCGCTTCCTCGTCGTCGTTGTCCCCGTCGCGATAATAGATTCGAGCCACGGGGGGTAATGGGTCGATCGCCAATTGCTCTTTGAGATAGCCCTTGTCTTTGGCGGTCCGCAGCATCGCAATCACATCGCCATAACCTCCACCCACGCTAACAATGGCGGCGGCGACCGAGGCAACGTTATTGGGAGCGACCACCCGCTGGTCCTGCTTGCCGGGCTGGAAACGGCTGACGCGAAGTTCACCCGGTCGGTCGTTGTCGGCTTTGATCATGATACCGCCGGGCAACATCAGGAATTGTCGGATTTCGAGCGGTGAAGTCTCTCCCATCAGAACGATTTCTGGCGACTCGCGAAGCGAAACTGCAATCGCGGCGGGGGCCGACGACGGGACCTCGTACAACCAGAACGATTCCATCGAGCGTCCGGCGAGAATCGGTTTGCCATCGACGCGGCGGCGAATCGCACAGAAGGCGCCGTATCGCGTTTCAATGCTCGGTTCGTCGATCAAGCGACGCAATGCATCAATCGCAAGTTGTTGCTCAATCCCTTGCAGTGCCATGAGAGACGCGTGGCGAAACGCGGCCACGTCACGGACGGCTGCCTCGAGCGGTTCAATCGCCTCGACGCGATCGAGATATGCCAGAGCCTCCGACGCATAGAACCGCAGTTCTGGATTGGTCGATTGAATGCCTTCGAGAAGCGTTGGCACGGCGCTTTCGCCTAACGCCTCTAGCTGAATCGCAGCATCGGCCGCGGTCACCGGGTCGCGGAGCCGGTTTGCCAAGTCGGCGAGTCGCTTCTGGCTGCCGGAGTTTTCTTGCTTGACGCTAATCGCTTGGATGACACGCATCATACGGGGCACGTTGTGGCGATAGCCCGGGTGTACTTCAACCTCGATGTAGTCATCTTCGATCGCTGTCGCGATGCCGCGTCGAGTGGTTCCATCGAAGAAGAAGAAGCGGCGATTCACGGCGTCGGCGATCCCCTTCGCCAATTTGGCGTGTTGGTACTGCGGTCGCAGGATCAATCCGAGCTTGCGCGAGACCTGGATCCGCCCGCCGGAAAGGATCAGTCCTTCCAATTGCAGCGCTTCGTCCTGGCTCGGCGTGTAGTCGGCCCGGGTCAGCACCCATCCCATCCCAATCGCCATCACTTCGCTTTGACGCACCACGTTCTGGAGCAGCCTTTGTTCGCGCAGACGCGTGTCGAGCAGCCAGCCTTGCCGCAAGTCACTCGCCCGGCTTTCCTTGGGAGCCACCAAGCGAATATCGACGGGATCACCGCGGTGGGCTCCGGGAGGAATCGAGGCCAAGACGCGGGCCATCGCCGTCTCGTCCATTTCCAAGAATTGATTTGGGTCCGGCACGTCGTGGCGTTTCATCTCCTCGATCAATTGATCGCGGAAATTCGATGGGTCAGGAGGTCCGCCGGTGCCAGGCAAGCGATTGATCGCCCCAACACCCTCGACTTCGATTGGCCTGAGCCCCTGCACGATCGTCCCGTCGCGGATGAGGTCAGGCGGTTCCGGTGCCCGCATCAACGCTTGCAGCTTCGCTTCGTTCTCGGCTTCTTCTGATTTTCCTGGAATCAGCGAAGTGCAACCGCAGAGCAGTGTCGCGATCAACAAAAGCAAGGCCGCGGCCGAGTCCCGCGAGGCGCGCAGGCATCGGCAGAGAGAGAAGGTGGTTGAAGACATCCTGTCGAAAATCCGAATCCAGCGGGGAGAATGCGAGAAAGACGCTCCGGTCATAGCTTGGCGCTCGCAATCAAGGCAAGATCAAGGCTGAGATCTGGCGGAGCCCTGTTCTGGCCGACAGGTTCCCGGCAGCTCTTGACAGAAATTTCACAGCGGGGATACTCTTCGGTTTGCTCGCCCGATCTGCGTGTTTTTCGCAAAAAACGGGGCAAACCCCTTCACCTCGCCCCTTGCTGGGGACGTGGCCCAACAACCTATTGAGTGGAATCGTCCCACCCGAACGACATTTTCTATGCCCACGATCAACCAACTTGTCCGCAAGCGACGGAAACTAAAGAAGAGACAGAGCAAGTCGCCGGTGCTTGAAAAGTGCCCCCAGAAACAAGGGGTTTGCTTGCAGGTGCGGACGATGACCCCGAAGAAGCCGAACTCGGCCCTTCGGAAAATCTCCCGTGTCCGGTTGAGCAACGGCAAGGAAGTCACGGTCTACATTCCCGGTGAAGGCCACAACCTGCAAGAACACTCGATTGTGCTGGTTCGCGGCGGACGTATTCGCGACCTTCCAGGGGTTCGCTACCAGGTCGTTCGCGGTTCGCGTGACGCGCTCGGTGTCGAAGGCCGCAAGCAATCCCGCAGCCGTTACGGCGCGAAAAAGTAAGCTCCCTCGGCGCCAATCAATCAGCGCGAGGTAATTTGCCCAACCCTCCAATCCATCCACATCCAACAGTTCAAGACCAACGATGGGACGAATCACCGCCAGCCGCACTCACCTCAAAGGCGACCCCAAGCACAATTCGATGCTTGCGGGAAAATTCATCAATTGCCTCATGTTGGACGGCAAGAAGACCACCGCGCAACGCGTCTTCTATGACGCATTGGAAGAGATTCAGCGGCGAAAAGAGACCAGTGATCACTCGCCAATCGAAGTCTTCGAAGCGGCTGTCGAAAACGTCAAGCCGTACATCGAAGTTCGCAGCAAGCGAGTCGGCGGTGCCAGTTATCAGGTGCCGATGCAGGTCAACCGCACCCGCCAACAGAGCCTGGCGATCCGCTGGATTTTGGGTGCCGTCCGCGACAAGAAGGGACGCCCGATGCACCTCAAGTTGGCCGATGAGCTGATTTCCGCCTACAAGAAGGAAGGGGTCGCCTACACCAAACGCGAGAATACGCACCGAATGGCCGACGCCAACAAGGCATTCGCTCACTTCGCCTGGTAGTCGTCTCCAAGCCAGTTCCGAACCTCCAAGAATCCGCGGCACCTTCACGTGTCGCGGTTTTTTATGCGCTACGCTAATCTTACAGCTTGACCGCCCGCATCTGGGCGTTTCGCAGCGAACTCGACCCCGAGCATCGACGGTCGCTAACCACTCCCTTCCTGCATTGCACACCATCCATGGCTTCCGACATCTCCCGGATTCGCAACATCGGCATCATTGCCCACATCGACGCGGGGAAGACGACCGTCACTGAACGCATGTTGTTTCTCAGCGGTGCCAAGCATCGTGTCGGACGCGTGGATCATGGCACCACCGACACCGATGACGATCCCGAGGAACAGGAGCGGGGGATCACGATCTTCAGTGCTTGTGTGAAGTTCAACTGGAATCCCTACTCCATCAACCTGTTGGACACACCGGGCCACGTCGATTTCACCGCCGAAGTCGAACGTTGCCTGCGCGTGCTGGATGGGGCCGTCGTCGTCTTTTCGGCTCGTGAAGGTGTCGAAGCGCAAAGCGAAACGGTTTGGCGTCAGGCCGATCGCTACAACGTTCCGCGAATCGTCTTTATCAACAAGATGGATCGCGAAGGGGCAGACTTCGAATCGGTGTTCAACGACATCGGGCCACGGCTTGGAGGCAAGCCGGTCGCCATCGAATTGCCCGTAGGCCAGGGACCGGCACACGTTGCGAATCCGTTTCGGGGCGTGATTGACTTGATCGAGATGAAGATGCTCGAGTTCGATCCTGCCACCGAGGGCAAGGAGGTCAAGGAAGCGGATATCCCCGATGAATTGCGGGATGAAGCGTTGTTGTGGCGCGAACAGATGCTCGATGCGGTCTATGACTTCAGCGAAGAAGCAGCCAGTCTTGCCATGGAAGACAAGGACGTTCCGCGCGATCTGATCATCGCGGCCCTTCGCCAAGGCTGCGTGGACCGGGTGATCCAGCCCGTGCTATGCGGGTCGGCGCTTCATGGGATCGGAGTTCAGCCGCTGATGACGGCCGTCGGCAACTTCCTGCCAAGCCCGTTGGATCGTCCGCCAGTCGAAGGGGTGGACCTCAAAAACCGCGAAAAGGTGTTGCGGCGGAATCCTGACGTGAAGGAACCCTTCTGTGGTTTGGTGTTCAAGATTCTTCCCGCCAAGACGGGAGACAACTACTGGATTCGGGTCTACAGCGGTCAACTCAAACAGAATTCTCGAGTCCTTTGTCCGAATCGTGACAAGAAGGAAAACGTCGCCCAGATTTGGCAGATTCATGCCACCAAGAAGGATCGCAGTGGCCAGATCGAATCGGTAGGGGCCGGTGACATCTGTTGTGTGATCGGTCCCCGATTTGCAATCACCGGGGATACCGTTTGCGATCCCAAAGAGGCGATCGAACTGCCCAGCATCAAGTTTGCAGACACGGTGTTGTCGATGGCGATCGAACCAGAGAACACCGGCGACAGAAAAAAGCTGGAGGAGACACTCGATATGTTGCGTCGCCAGGACCCAACGTTCCGCGCGGTTGAGAATCCAGAGACCGGTCAGACGCTGATCAGCGGGATGGGTGAGTTGCACTTGGAAGTGATCCAGCATCGACTCACGCGTGATTTCGGGCTCAACGTCAAGTTCTACAAGCCGCGCGTCAATTATCGGGAAACCATCGGTGGCAAGAGCGACGTGGTTGGGCAATGCAATCGTCAGATCGGCGCCACGCACATGTTTGCGAGATTGAAGATTCGTGTTTCGCCGCTCGAGGATCCTTCGGCACCGGTGCAAGTATTTGATCGTCTTCCTCCCGACATCGCCCTGACTGGCAATCTGCGCACGACCGCCGTCGACGAGATTCGCGAGCGTGCTGCCGGCGGTGGCTTGCTCGCTGGTTTTCCACTTTCCGGAGTTCGGATCGAAGTCTACGACGCCGAGATGCACGAAGAAGGTAGTGACGACGTCGCCTTCCGAATCGCGGCCGGAGACGCGTTCGATCGTGGCTTGGAAGAGGCGGGCCCCGTGCTGCTCGAGCCGGTCATGAAGGTGGAAGTCACAACCCCGGAGGACTACATGGGGGAGATCGTCGGCGACCTCCAGCAACGTCGTGCGATCATCGCGGCCACCGAGACGCGTGGTGCGATGACGGTGATCACGGCTCACGCCCCACTCAAGGAATTGTTCGGATATTCCGGGGCGGTGCGCAGCCTGAGCCAGGGTCGTGCGGCCAGCACCATGGAGCCGCTGAGTTACCAGCCGGCTCCGCAGGAAGACGCCGCGACCTTTCACTTCTAGGTGAATTGCCACCACCGATGCGCACCGATTGGGTAAACTGGGTGAAGAAAAGGAGTTGCTTGATTTTTGCCGCTTCCCTACTATTCCGAAGGTGTGAGTCGGTGATGGATCTCGGGGAGATTTCCCTGTTTTCAGCGATCCGACGGTGCAGCGTTCGTTGAACGCTCCTCAAACATTGCGGAATCCTTCGCGGTTCGTCCTTGTTGAAGACGCGTAGCTCGGGAACGAGAGTCGTTCCCACCTAACCGAAACCCCGGCCGAAAAGTATCCAGGAAAACATGATGGACAGTCCTTCACGGCATCTCTTCCGTCCCGCCCGGTTCGAACGCACTGACCAATCGGCGGGAAGCCGTCGGCGTGTCCTGGCTGGTTTTGCCGCGGCGTTGATTTTGGCTGGGTTGTTCCTTTCGACAGGCGTCGATTCGACGGCTCTCGCACAGGCCCCGCCGGTCGCTGCGCCGCCGCGGGCTGCTGTTGAGCGGGTCGCTCCTCCAATCGAATTGGCGAAGCCTTCCGAGCGTGATCGACAAGTCGCGCGAATGATTGCCGCCCTGATGCCTCGCAATCACATTTCATCTCAGGTCTTGAACGATACGATCAGCCAGCGAGCTCTGGAACTGTTCATCAATTCGCTCGACCCGATGAAGCTGTATTTCTATCAAAGCGACATCGATGAATTCAATCAGAGTTCGACCCTGATCGATGACATGGTTCGCAATGGCGACCTATCGCTGGCCTACACGATCTTCGGCCGCTTCATCCAGCGTGTGGATGAACGCGTGGCCGTCGCCCTCGATCTTCTCAACGGAGAGTTCGAGTTCAATACGGACGAAACCATCATTATCGATCCTGAAGCGGCCCATTTCGCCAAGACTCCTCAAGAGGCACTCGATCGTTGGCGCCGTCAGATCAAGTATGCAATCCTCGATTTGAAGGACGAAGGCAAGGAAGGTCAGGAAGCGATTGATCAACTGCGTCGTCGCTACTCTCGCTATGCTCGCCGTTGGAGACAAACCGACAGTGACGATTTGCTCGAGATGTACCTGACGTCAGTGACAACGGCTTATGACCCGCACTCCACCTACATGTCGCCTGGAACGCTGGACGATTTCCAGATTCAGATGAGTTTGAACCTGGACGGGATCGGCGCTCAGCTTCGCGAGAAGGACGGAAACACGATCGTCACACGAGTCATCCCGGGTGGCGCCGCTGCCAAGAATGGCAAACTCAAGACCGATGACGCGATCGTCAGTGTCGGTCAAGGCGACGGCGGCGAAATGGTGGACATCGTCGAGATGCCATTGACCGATGTCGTTGACCTGATTCGGGGCAAGGCCGGCACCGTGGTGCGCCTCGGCGTCAAGCCGGGAGGCGTTGGGAATGTTGAAGAATACAAGATCGTACGTGCCCGCATCGAACTGGAAGAGTCAGCCGCACGCGGCGAAGTGATCGAGCATACGCTTCCCGGTTCAAACGGCACGCTCAAAATCGGTTACATCAATCTGCCAAGCTTCTATCTCGATATGGAATCGGCGAGAAAGGACAAAACGGACTTCCGTAGCAGCACACGTGACGTCCTTCGCATCCTGCTCGAATTCAAGCAAAAGAACGTCGATGGCGTTGTCTTGGATCTGAGCAAGAACGGTGGCGGAAGCTTGACCGAGGCAATCAGTCTGACCGGCTTGTTCATCGATCGTGGTCCGGTCGTTCAGGTAAAGGATTCGGATGGCAGTGTGCAGGCCTACAAGGACGAAGACAGTGGGACCGCCTGGGACGGACCTCTTGTCGTCATGACGAGTAAGTTCAGTGCGAGCGCCAGCGAAATCTTTGCCGGTGCCATCCAGGATTACCACCGCGGCATCGTCGTGGGTGATCCAGCAACGCACGGCAAGGGTAGCGTTCAAACCTTGATGGATCTCGGTCAGCAATTGTTCAACCGCAGTGGAGCGGCAAACTTCGGCGCCTTGAAGGTGACCCTACAACAGTTCTACCTGCCCGACGGACAGAGCACCCAGCGGAAGGGAGTCGCGGCCGACGTGGTGCTGCCTAGCATCACCGCCAAGATGGACATTGCCGAAAGCGACCTGAAGTACGCTTTGGAGCATGACGCCGTAACTCCCTCGAAACATGACCTCTACAACATGGTGCCGGCTGATCTGCTCGGCTACCTGCGCAAACGATCTGAGGAGCGTGTCGCCAATGACACTGAGTTCTCCGACTTGCTGCGACGGATCAGTTCTTACGTGAGCCAAAAAGAGCAGAACACAATCTCGCTTGAAGAGAATGCGTTCATGGCGCGCCGTAAGGAACTCAATGCCCAGAAAGAGGAAGAGGAAGAACACCTCGAGGCTCAAGTTGGCAACGAAGTGATCTTTCAGGAAAGCTTCTATAATGATGAGGTGCTGAATGTCACCCACGATTACATCGAAGGGCTCCGCAAGCAAAATCTGGCCAAGGCCGGTTAATGCAAGACGCGATCGCTTTCAGCGATAGCCAGCGAAGTGATTCAGGAAGCCTCTCGGTTCACGAGAGGCTTTTTTCATTCAACACCATCATCAATCAAGTCGCACGGCGCCGTGAACCTCAGGCGCTAGCCGTGGGCCCTGGTGGATCGCAAATGCGGTTTCGGAGCTGATGTCAGCGCCTAACGTCTAGCGCCCAACGTCTAGCGCCCAACGTCTAGCGCCCAACGTCTAGCGCCCAATGCCAATTACTTCGCCCTGTTCTGATCTCGGATCGGCATCGCGGGTGACGAACCAGCGGGTGGCCTGGATCAATTGCGAAGGATACTGCTCTGGACGGCGCGCCACGCCCCAAACGTGTCCGAGTGCGTCCCGTTTGCCCGAGCCCGCTACCAGAAACCAGGATTCTCGCGCCGAGTTGATGGCTGGTGCCGTCAGCGTGTAGCGAAACGCATCAAACTTTGCCACCCAGTTCTCGACGAACCAACGTTCCTGTTCCTGTAACGCATCGGTCAATGGGAACAGGGAGGCGGTGTGCGCATCATCTCCCATGCCCAGCAGCGCCAGATCCCAAGCCGGAAAATCGTCACCGGCAAAGTGCTTGCGAAGTGACTGTTCGTATTGGAGGGCCGTGGCGGTGGGGTCGTCGACCACAACCGCAACGGGATGGATATTGGATTCCGCAACACCAACACGGCTCAGGATCGCCTCACGCACCATTCTTTGATTGCTGTCCTTGTGATCTGGCGGGACGTTGCGTTCATCCCCCCAAAACCAATGAATCTTCTGCCAGGGAAGTTTTCTCTCGGCCAGCAGTTCGTAGAGCCTCTTGGGGGTCGAGCCTCCCGACAACGAAATCCTGGCAATCCCACGATCTTCGACTGCGCGATGCACGAGCTCACAAAATGCATCGGCCGCCGCCTGATGTAGCGTCTCAAGCTGATCGTAAGTTTCGATGGCTGTCGCCGAGCCTGCTGGATCCGGTAGGGGGCCCGTCATTGAAAAGATTCCTTCTCGCCAGGGAATCGCACCGCTCTGAATCGATTCGCGATACGCCGTCGCGGCGTCGAGGATCGTACGGCGGACATCCGAATACTGTCTCACGAATTTGGGCAGGTAGCCGGAGTGAAACCCGATCATGTCATGTGTCACCAAGACCTGACCGGTGACATGTGGCCCGGCTCCGATGCCGATGGTGGGAACGGAAACCGCCTCGGTGATTGCTTTGCCAACCTCGACCGGCACGCACTCGATCAGGACGGCGAAGGCACCGGCCGACTCGGCCGCCACCGCATCGGCGACGAGGTGCTTCATGTCACGTTGAATGCGGTAGCCCCCTTCGACGTGCACGTTTTGAGGCCGAAGTCCCACATGTGCCATGACGGGGATCCCAGCCGTTACGATTTGCTCGATCCGACGTGCCTGTTCAGCCCCGCCTTCTAGCTTCACGGCATGGCATCGCGTCTCCTTCAGCACCCGCGCGCTGGCCTCGACACTCCGCGAAATCTCGAGCTGTCCCTCGGGGAACGGCAGATCCACGACCACCATCGAACGCTTTGCCGCACGACCCACCATCTCGGCGTGGTAGATCATCTGGTCCATCGTGACCGGTAAGGTCGTTTCATGTCCCTGTACCACCATCGCCAGTGAATCGCCGACCAGCAGCACGTCGATCCCGGCTTCGTCAAGAACTTCGGCGGTGGGAAAGTCGTAGGCCGTCAACATCGAAATGGTGCGGCCCTCGTCCCGCCGCCGCTGCAGTGTGCGAGTATTCACCCGTTTTCGAGCTGGATTGGAAGCGGTCGGCATGGAGTCGCTCATCGGTCAGGTCGGCCTCGGCCGTCAGTTCAACATCGAAGGTAGATCAGGCAGCGTAGATCAGTCCGCATTGTCCAATCCAAACAAACTGGCAAAGCAAACCGGGCGGAAAGCATTGTGACAAACCAGGCGCTACCTGACGACACCAAGGCCCTGGCGGAATTGCCGGCCAGATGGCTATTTTTGAGTGAGCGTCGCGATCTTGATGCTCGCAATTCAGGGCGGGGGGGAGGCCTGTTTCGCCTGGGATTTCGGGCGCTGGTCGCGTAGCATATAGCGATTCGATTTCAAACCATCCCATCCCTCAGAAACTAGCCTCGATATGAAGATTCGACTGTTACTGGCTGCGAGCATCGCCGTGGCCCTGTGTCTCTGGACTCTGGATCGTCCACGCGCCGCCGCCGCCGAGGAACTTGGCATTGGTTCACGGGCGCCCGAGTTGGATATCGAGCATTGGATTCAAGACGGAAACGGTTTCTTCAAGCCCGTCACGACCTTCGAACAAGGCAAGGTGTACGTCGTCGAATTCTGGGCGACCTGGTGTGGTCCCTGCATTCAAAGCATGCCGCATCTGGCGGAGCTTCAAAACAAGTATCGCGGCCAGAACGTTCAGATCGTCAGCGTGTCGGACGAGACGCGTCGACGAAGTCAAAGATCTGCTCGCCAAGGAAAATGAACAGGTAGGCAAGACCTTTGCAGAAATCACCTCGGCCTATTCTCTCACGACCGATCCTGATCGTTCGGTGTACGTGATTACATGGAAGCCGCGAACCAAGAGGGCATTCCCACCTCGTTCATCGTAGGAAAGTCCGGAGTGATCGAATGGATTGGTCATCCGATGGAGTTGGACGGGCCGCTCGAGGCAGTCGTCAATGACACATGGGACCGAGAAGCATTCAAGAAGGAAATGAAACTGCAGCAAGAGTTCGAACAGAACATGCAGAAAGTTGCAATGCTGGCCGGCGCCGGACGGTTCGAAGAGGCGCTCAAGGTCGTTGACGAGCAGAAAGGAAGCTACCAAGGACAGCCCCCTGAACGAACAGTGGACGGCCATCGCGAATCAACTCAAGTTGTCCGGCGGGATGCTGGATGACGATGTGATCAATTACTTCCGCGGGCAACTCGTCGCGATGAAAGGAAACGCATACGGAGTCGGCCGGTTCGCATTCACGATCTACGGTCAAATGCAACAGGGCGCTGATGTCGGTCCGCTTGCCGCCGACGCATTGACGGCGGTCAAGGCAGAGGTGGATGCTGCTTCGCCAGATCTCAAGCCACTTCTCTACAACACGGTGGCTTTGTTGAGCTCGGAAACGGGCGATCTCGAAGGTGCGATCGCCGCGCAACAAGCGGCCATCGATTCCGCAACCGACGAACGAATCAAGTCACGCTTGACGCCGCTGTTGGAAGAGCTCAAGAACAAGGCAGCCGGGAAAGAGCCGGCCAAGGAAGACGAATAGGTACTGGCTCCCGTCTTCAGCCACGAAGTAGCCACGCATGAATTGCCGTGGGTTTAAACCCACGGGTGTGGTTCGCCGCGTTGATAGACGCAAGTCAAGCAACAGCGATTGTCAGGCCCGAAGGGTCGGCACAGTCAATGCCGGTGGTGTCAATCACCGGATGATTTCACTTTTGACTTCCTTCGCAGGAGCGATCGGCGGCTTCGCCGCCGATCGCTCCTGCGAACCGCGTGATACAGAATCCAACCCGGTGCCTGACGGCATCGGCAAGGGGTGTACAGCCCTTCGGGCTTGGCAAATCGACTGGTGTATAACAACAAGGTGCTGACGCACCCGGCAGTTCTTGCTTCGGCCCTTCGCGGCTGATCTTCTCACTGCGGTGGAATATCCGCGCCGGCATCGAATCGCCGCCAGCAGATCGTCGCGGCGGCGACTGCGACGGAGGCCATGCACCATGTGGTTGCAATTGCACCGCCCACGAACGCGGCATCGGCATATCCGTTCGGGAGAATACCTCGGCAAAGCATTGCCCAAGCAACCAGTCCGGCCAGCGCCAACGCGATCACCGTTCCCTTGCCCAAGAAGGTCAGCTTGGCTCGAATCATCATGGCCACCCCCTCGCTCCGCTCATGATGGGGATAGGCCAGGAACAAAGCATTCTCCGCCGCGAAAGTGAACACCGCGAGCGCGTTGAGCAGCGACGTCCAAAGGATGACCTGATCCCACGAGGGGCGAGTCACCATCACCGCCACAACAATTGTGATCCACTGGAATATCCACGTGATCGCGATCGGCAGAGCGACTTGCCCGAGTACCATCGACAGAGGCTTGACCGGAAGCGATCGCAGCAGCAGCATGCGCCGCAAGTCGCGTCGAAAATCGAGCCGCAAAGCCGGTGGTGCCAGCACCATTGTGCAGAGCGCAATCCCGCCGACCACATAGAACCATTGCTCCGTAACCTGTCCCGTTACCAGCGGCGACAGACAGAGCAGCATCGGGATGACGAAGCTAAAGGCGATGGTTGCTCGGTAACGTTTGACGCTTACCCACTGGCGTGAGACCACCGCACCGGCATCCTGAAGCCATTCCGGTACGAGGCGGTCGGCCCAGCGATGCCATCGACTGGACGATCCGAAAATGATCACTTCCGATGACGACGCCGCCGTCTCGAAGCGACCCGCCGCCAAACGCTCTTGCTCGCATCGATGCTGTTTTCGTGAGCTTCGCGCGTCGACTCGAACCAATGTCCAGATGGCCACCGGAAGGACCGCAGCGGACGCCAGCAGTTGTGCGATTGTCAGCCATTGATAGTGATCGGTCACCGAGAGATGGGCTGCCGGAATCCACGGCAACGACAGCCACTGAATCACCTCGGACGATGCCAGTTGTCCCAGTGCGCGGAAGCCATTGAGCAAGTAGACCCAGAACGCTGATCCCGCCGGCGTACCCGCCATGATTCTTGCAATCAGTTGGGCTCCCAGGGCGAACGCGACCAGTGAGATCGTTACGCGGAATCGTCGACGCTGAGTCTCATCGAACGCCACCGTCCACCTGGCAATGATCAACCGACTGATCTCCAGCAGGACCAACGAGGAGCACACGCCCACCAGCATCAGTTCCAAGTGCTGGACGTCGCGACTGAGGACGACCGCCAAGAGCAGCGTCTTCAAAACCGCAGGAAGAATCATCGTGCCGACGTGATAGATGGCCAGGCTGGATCGTTGGATCGGTGCTCCACCGAGCCACAAGCTTTCCGCATCCGTCAGTTCAAGATCACGAGTATCGCTTGACCAGGCACAGCGAAGACAGTGATACAAGGCATAGATCACCATACCGCCCGAAAGCCAGAGACGCAGCCGATCGGGATCGGCTGGCTCACGCGCTGAAAGAATGAAGATGCCGTTGAGCAAATAGATGACAAAGAAGGCAACGGCTAAACTCGTCGCCAACAATCGGCGCGGTGAGCGAATTCGATCGAGGGTTCGCCGAATTCGAAAACCGCTCCGAGCAACGATGAGTCGGCCCAGCTGATGATGCGTCTCCAGTGCGTCCCATCCGACACGGTTCACGCGAAGGCTCCGCTGCGAAAGTCGGAGATCGGAATCGTTGTGAGAATGGGTGCGGGCGAGCTAGGGGCAAGTGATTCGGCAAGTTCTCCGTCGCCGGTTGCCGCAAAGTAGGCCTGCTCAAGTGTCTTCGCCTTGGGATACTGACGTCGCAATTTGTCCGTCGCCCCAAAGTATTGAATCCTTCCCGATTGCATCACCAACAAGTCAGTGCAGATGTCTTCGATCATTGCCAGCAGATGGCTGCTGATGACGACGGTCGCACCCGCTGCGGCGCGACTGCGAATCGAAGCCAGCAGCGTACGAATTCCGGGCGGGTCCAGTCCTGTCAGGGGTTCGTCAAGCAGAAGCACGTCGGGGTCATACATGTAGGCACAGCAAACCGCAAGCTTCTGACGCATGCCGCGCGAAAGCGTCGTCGCGCCTGCTTTGTACTTGTCCATCAAGTCGAACTGACGCAGCAGCTGCTCCGCTTTCTCCCGGTAGTCGGCAACGCGATACAGGCGGCCCATGAACTCCAAATGTTGGATCACCGAGAGATCATCAAACAGCGGCGGATCGTCGGGTACGTAAGCCAAACGCTGCTTGATTTCCATCAAGTCGCGTTGGACATCGCAGCCTGCCACCCGTAGCGAACCCGCGGTCGCTGGGATCAACCCGGCGATGCACCGCATCGTCGTCGTCTTCCCAGCCCCGTTGGGACCGACCAGGCCGCAGATCTGGCCGGATCCGATCGAAAACGTGACTTCGTCGACCGCCAGGTAATCGTCGTAGAGCTTTCGCAGGCCGCGGATTTCGATCATCGGAGGATCACATGCAGATTCGGAGGAGTCCTGGAACAGATGGTCTGTTAAAAACTAGCTTACAAATGGCTCGCCGCTGGTCGGATCGACGGTTTGACGGCATCCTACAAATCCTGCAGTCGTTGTTCTCGACAGGTTGATTTCCCCTCTGTCGGCTTCCTTCGGCCCGAATTCTCTACTGTCGCACTGAATGCATCGCACCAAGCCCTCAACGTCCCCGCGTCAAATCGAACGGGCGGCGGGCCCCAGCGAGGCAGCAGGCACGGCAGAGGGGGTCTCTGGTGAATCCGAGACCGGGTCTGCCAGCCCGCCAAGTGACTCGCCTTGGGCACCCCTGGCCGCCCCCGTCTTTCGCATGTTTTGGATCGCTTCCCTGGTCTCCAATCTCGGTACCTGGGTTCACGAAGTGGGGGCGGGTTGGTTGATGACGCGTCTCGATCCGACTCCGGAAATGGTTTCCGCTGTCCGCGTCGCGATGTCGGTCCCGACGTTGCTCCTGGCGATTCCCGCTGGAGTCCTTGCCGATCGGCTTGACCGGCGACGGTTGCTGATCGTGACGCAGTGGTTATTGCTGGCCACCACCGCCACCTTGGCTTCGTTGACGCTGACCGATTCGATCACTGCTTGGGGCTTGCTCGGACTGACCTTTGTCATCGGGCTTGGAATGGTCATGCATGTTCTGACGTGGCAATCGACCATTCCGATGTTGGTTCCCCGCCGTCAACTCTCCCGGGCGATCGCACTAGGGAGCATCAGCTTCAACCTTGCCCGCGCTGTGGGGCCTGCGATTGGTGGCATCTTGATCGCGATGGCGGGTGTCTGGATTGCATTTGCCGTGAACGCGTTCTCCTTTGCATGGCGTCCTGGGAGTCCTGTTGTGGTGGAAGCCGGAACCAGCAGAGTCATCGGCGAAACAGAGTTTTCGAGGAGCCTTGTTCGAAGGACTCCGATTTGCGATCGGCCATCGAACGATGCGCAACGTGTTGGTCGGTGTGCTCCTGTTCTTGACACCGGCAACTGCCATGTGGGCGTTGCTTCCGCTAGTGGCCCGGCAACAACTTGGTTGGCGAGCAACGGGCTACGGCTTGCTGGTTGCCTCGCTCGGCCTCGGGGCGGTGTTCGCGGCAAGGATGCTGCACTCATTGCATCAACGACTGAAGCACGATCGTACGATTGCGATCGCGATGATGGTGTTCGCGCTCGGGTTGTTGGTGATGGGATCCAGCCAACGAGGTGCTGTCGTCTTGATCGCCACCTTTGTGATGGGCGCGGCGTGGATGCTCACCCTGACCACGCTCAACGCGAGTGCCCAGATGACCCTTCCCAATCACCTTCGGGCACGAGGGATGGGAAGCTACATGACCGTGCTTGCGGCCGCCATGTCGATTGGGTCATTGACCTGGGGGCAAATTGCCGGGCACATCGGACTGGTCCAGACCCAATGCATCGCGGCCGTCACCTTGTTGGTGACGGCCGCGATCAGTTTGAGATTTCCGATTGACGAGGCTTACGAATCAGACTCGAAAACCTAGCTGGACAGTTCTTGCGACCACGGCGTCGTTCCAGATCTTAGCCGGGCCGAATGCAAGCCACTAAGCTTGCATGTAGCCTTCTTCCCCGTGATAGGAAATGTCCAGACCTCGCTGCTCGCTTTCGGCTGGAACACGAAGTCCAATCACGATATCGATCAGCTTCAACAGGACGAAGCTTCCGATTCCCGCAAACAGGAACGTCACGACGACGGCGGCAATCTGACCGATCAACAGCTTGACGTCTCCGCCAGATTCAATCAAACCGATCGGGGTCCCACCGCTGACGTCCCAGCAGGCACGTGACGCAAAAACGCCCGTCAAAATCGCTCCCAACGTTCCCCCGACCCCGTGCACGCCGAAGGCATCCAACGCGTCGTCGTAACGCAGAGCATGCTTGAGTTTCGAACAGGCGAGGTAACAGATCACACCGGCCAATGCCCCCATCAGCAATGCCGGCATCAGCTGAACAAATCCGGCGGCCGGAGTGATGCAGACCAGCCCGGCGACCGCACCGCTGCTCGCGCCCAGAACCGTCGGTTTCCCCAAGACGACCCATTCCGTCGAAGCCCAGGCAACTGCGCCGGCTGCTGCCGCAAAGTGCGTGGTCGCAAAGGCACTGCTCGTCAAACCGTCCGAGACCAACTCGCTGCCGGCGTTGAAGCCAAACCAGCCAAACCAGAGCATCGAGGCCCCGATCGCCGTGTACGTCAAGTTGTGAGGTTGAATCGGCTCTTTCAGGTAACCCATACGCGGGCCAATCATGATTGCAGCGACCAACGCCGAAACACCACTGCTAATGTGCACGACCGTGCCGCCGGCAAAATCGAGTGCACCGCCGAAGAACGCATTGTCGCCGGCAAAGTAAGAAAGCGGTCCGCCATCCCACACCCAATGGCAAAGCGGACAGTAGATCAGCGTGCCCCATAGAATCGAATAGACGACCATGGCGCTGAACTTCATTCGCTCTGCAAACGCACCACAGATCAAAGCCGGAGTGATGATGAAGAACATCCCCTGGAACAGCATGTGCGTCAGCCGCGTCATGCTTCCTTCCATCGGCGTCACGGGCTCGACGCCATTCCACTGACGCTCCACCCCATTCATGAACAAATAGTCAAAGTTACCAAACCATCCGCCATCGCCGCCAAAGGCGAACGAGTACCCGTAGATGGCCCAGATGAACGTCATCAAGCCCATCAGGAAGACGCACTGCATCATGACGCTCAACACGTTTTTGCGGCGGACCAGGCCTCCGTAAAACATTGCCAGCCCGGGCGCCGTCATGAACAACACCAGCGCACAACAAACAAGCATCCATGCGTTGTGAGCCGCTTCGGGACCCTCGGCAATCTGGCTATCGGTCATCATTCCTTCGACCGGGGCGACAAAAATTTCCGGCGTTCCTGCCGCCTCCGCAGCGGCCGCCTCACTCGATACTTCTTCTTGTCCCCACGAGGACGACGCGGTGACGACGAAGCTGATCACCATCACACCAGCCAAAACCCAGAGACGATTCAAGCGACTCACGATTACCACCTTATTCATTTAATGTGTGTGCGCGGTGCAAGCCGCTCCAAACGCGCGATTCCTGCGCGCCTCGCCGATGATGACCGCCTTCGCCCCGGAGTCCGACGGGGCATCAATCATCGGCAAAAGAGCGATTCGCGAAAAATACGGCCCCGCGGGAGCGAAACCGACAGCCAAAAAGATAAGCTGCCCCCACTGGCCTTCATAGAAGGGGCGACCGGCGAAGGAAACATTCGCGACCAGCTTGGATTCGGGACGAGAACGCCCCGCAAAATCTCGCTGAGGGGGTCGTTCCGCAGCCATTGGTGCCGCCGCGGCCCCGCCCAGCCTCACTCGCCCTCGCCCGAGCTCAGCACCGCCATGAACGCTTTTTGGCTGATCTCGACGTTGCCAATCGCCTTCATTCGCTTCTTCCCCTCTTTTTGCTTCTGCAGCAACTTCCGCTTTCGCGTGATGTCGCCACCGTAACACTTGGCGGTCACGTTCTTCCGCATCGCCGGCACGGTCTCGCGGGCGATCACGCGACTTCCAACCGCTGCCTGAACCGCAACCTCGAACATGTGCCGCTCAATTTCTTTCTTCAGCCGCTTCGCAACCGCACGGCCACGTCGGTCCGCATCGGCTCGATTACAGACCACGCTCAACGCGTCGACCCGCTTGCCGTTGACCAGGATGTCCAGACGACAGAGATCGGCCGGCTCGTAGCCGACCATCTCGTAGTCGAGCGTTCCGTAGCCGCGCGTGCAGCTCTTGATCTTGTCGTGCAGGTCGTAAACGACCTCGGCCAAGGGAATGTCGTAGGTCAGCATGGCTCGCTGCGCACCAAGGTACTCCTGGGACTTCTGAATCCCACGCCGCTCCTGGCAAAGCTTCATGACGGCACCGATGAATTCCGTCGGTACGATCACACTGCAACGCACGATCGGCTGACGGAACTCTTCAATGTCGCCCGGGTCGGGTACATCTTGAGGTTTGTGTATCGAAATCGTCTCGCCTCGCTTGTTGACCACCTCGTAGGTCACGTTCGGCGCGGTCTGTACCAGGTCGATGTCGGCTTCGTTCTCGAGACGCTGCTGCACGATCTCCATGTGCAACAGGCCGAGAAACCCGCATCGAAAACCAAAGCCCAACGCGTCGCTGGTCTCCGGTTCAAATTCGAAACTTGGGTCGTTGATCGCTAAACGCTCTAAGGCATCACGAAGCTCTGTGAAGTCTTGACCATCACTCGGAAACAGTCCGCAGTAGACCATCCGCTTGGGACGCGCGTATCCCGGCAGAGGCTTGGCGGCACCATCTCCAGTGATCGTGACGGTGTCGCCAATGTGCACGTCACTCAGACTCTTGATGTTGCAGATCAAGTATCCGACCTGTCCTGCTTGAAGCGTCTCACAGGCTTGGCGTTGCGGCACGAACTGGCCCAGTTCGACAATCTCATGATTCGAAGATGCGCGGACAAACTGAATCTTTTGCCCTTTGCGAACGGTGCCTTGCATCACGCGAACGTAAGTGATCGCTCCGCGGTAGTCGTCATAATGCGAGTCGAAAACCATCGCTTGAAGGTTCGCCTTCGGATCACCCGTAGGGGCTGGAATGCGCTCGATGATGGCATCCAGAAGCTCACTGACGCCCTGGCCCGTTTTGGCGCTGACACGGACGCATTCATCCGGGTCGGTGCCGAGCGAGTTCATCATTTCCTCGGCCACTTCATCTGGCCGAGCGTGGGTCAGGTCGATTTTGTTGATCACCGGAATGATCGTCAAATCATGATCCATTGCGGCATAGGCATTGGCAACGGTCTGTGCCTCCACGCCCTGAAAGGCGTCCACTAACAGCAACGCTCCTTCGCAACAAGCCAGTGACCGAGACACCTCGTATTGAAAGTCCACGTGCCCGGGGGTATCGATCAGGTTCAGTTCGAACGTTTCGCTGCCGCGTTTGTACAACATGCGCACGGCGCGGGCCTTGATGGTGATGCCACGCTGACGCTCCAATTCCAAATCGTCCAGCAGCTGTTCTTTCATTTCGCGAATCGTCACCGTCCCGGTGTGCTCGAGCAACCGGTCGGCAAGCGTACTCTTGCCGTGATCGATGTGGGCGATGATGCAGAAATTCCGAATGTTGTTTGACATGCTTTTACTTGTATCGCTGAACGCCCGTGGAACGACCACAGCCGAAAACCAATTCCGCTGCAATCGCTGGGCAGGTCGTGATGCCTGCCACTAACCACTCGTTCGAGATGACTCCATGTGTTCTTTTCTGGCGTAGCCCGCCACGCCAAGGTAGCCCGCGTCCGCCCCGAGTGTTGCAAACTTGATTGTCGTCCCTGCAAAGACATTGTCGAAGGTGCGGCTGCGGAATTCCTCGATCACCCCCTGCAAAAATCGCCTGCCGATCGGTGATTCGGCTCCACCAAAATTCATGGCGCCGCCCAGCACCACCGAACCGGGGTCCAGGGTGTGAACCAACGTCGTGACACCAACGCCCAGCCATCTTGCCGTTTCGTCAATGATCTCAAGCGCCAACGCATCGCCACCACCGGCTGCCTCGTAGACCCGCTTGGCCGTCAATTCTTGGTCCGAACCACCCAGGCATCCGCTCAGCGAACTCGTTGCTCCTTCGGTCAGTCGTTGCCGTGCTCGCTCGACCACGGCGCTGGCCGACGCGTAAGCCTCCAATTGACCTCGTCCGCCCCCCCAAACACAAAGTCTCGCCTCCGCTGCCGGGTCGACCACAATGTGACCGCATTCACTGCCGAAACTGTTGGCCCCGTTGACCATTTCTCCGTCAACAATGATGCCGCCGCCAACCCCTGTACCAAGGGTCAACAGCACCATCGAATTGTCCTCCCGACCGCTCCCCAACCAGAACTCGCCAAAGGCCGCCGCATTGGCATCATTCAGGAACGAAACGGGCCGATCCAGTAATTGTGCGACCACGTCGCGAATTGGGAAGTCCCACCAACTTGGAAGCTGAGGCGGGGCAACCAGCATTCCGCGAGGCAAATCCATCGGACCCGGGGCGCCCAGGCCGATCCGCACCGCCTTGGGGCCGGTCGCTTGCTGACGCTCAGTCGCCAGGATGAACTCGGACACCCGTTCCATCGCCGCGTCGGGACCTTCACTCTCGCGAGTTGGAATATTCCGGTAGCTGAGCGTTTGACCGGCACTGTCCACCAGACCGATCTTGATTCCGGTGCCCCCAATGTCGATTCCCCAGAAAAAAGGGGGTTGAGCCTGCGAAACATCGATGATCGCGGGGGTGGAGGACATGGTCACGGATAAGATGGTGAGACGCGGGATCGTGATCCCGCACGCCAATCCGATCGGTCAGGCGGGGGGTTTAAAGCCAGGAAGAATGAACGGTACCCCTCAAAGCGGAGTCCCCTGAACGCGGAAGTATAGGAGGGCACATCGTTTCTCACAACGAGCATTCTCCACCGCGATCACCCCATGGGAACGCCCCAGGTCCAACCGGAAAGAAAGTAGGGAGTTGCTGAATGAAGGCGGTTTTCTTGACCGCGGGAGCTGCCGGCATGTTTTGCGGCAGTTGCATGCACGACAACGCGATGGCCAAAGCACTACGCCAAGAGGGCGTCGACTGCTTGCTGCAACCGGTCTACACCCCGATTCGGACCGATGAGGAGAGTGTGGCGGGCGATCGGCTTTTCTTCGGTGGCATTCATATCTACCTGCTTCAGCAAATGCCTTGGCTGCACTGGGTGCCCCTGCCGATTCGTCGCTTGCTCGATTGGAAGCCACTGCTTGAACTGGTCACGCGTCGTGCCGCATCGACCGACGCCCAACAACTTGGCGACTTGTCGATCTCGATGCTGCGCGGAACCGAGGGGCGTCAATCCGATGAAGTCGAAAGACTGGTCGATTGGCTGAGCGACGAGATCAAACCCGAAGCGATCATCTTCAGCAACCTGCTCATCGGCGGATGCTTGCCCCTGGTCCGAGAGCGTTTGCCTGATGCGCGGCTGGTGGTCCTGCTGCAAGGCGACGACATCTTCCTGGATTATCTGCCAGAGGCATCCCGCGCCGAAGCGATCGGTTTGTGCAGGGATTTAGTGCCGACTGTCGATCGCTTCGTGGTGCATAGCCAATTTTATGCGGAGAAGATGGGAACGCTGCTGTCGATTCCGCCCGAACGCATCGTCGTCACACCGCTGTCGATCGACCTGCGACCGTTTCAACAAGGTCTAGCAGAAGGCGTGAGTCGAAATCGTGACGAGTTTCGGCTTGGCTACATGGCACGCATCGCACCCGAAAAGGGACTGCATCATCTGGTCGAAGGTTTTGTTCGGCTGGCGGTTCAGCCAAGCCACCAGGACCTCTCGCTGCACGTCGCCGGATGGCTTGGCGAGAACAATCGTCGCTACTTTGATGACCTGCAAGCGAAGATTGCGTCCGCTGGGCTGACAGATCGATTCTTCTATCACGGCAGTCCCAGCTTGGAAGAGAAAGTCAATCTGCTTCGCTCCTTTGATTTGATGAGCGTGCCAACGGACTACCATGAGCCAAAGGGACTGTTTGTGCTTGAGTCGCTCGCGGCGGGGGTTCCCGTGATCCAGCCTGAGCACGGAGCCTTTCCCGAACTGATCGCTTCGACCGGAGGCGGGTTACTGATTCGGCCCAGCGATGCGGATCACTTGTGCGAAATGATTCAGCATCTGAAGTCTGATCCGATACTGAGAAAGCAACTCGGCCAAACCGGCGCACAACAGGTCGCCGAGCGTCATGCCATCGAGCAAGCGGCCAAACACATGAAACAGATTTGCTTCGACTGAAACCCGTAAGTTAGGCTTTCCAGCCTGACCTGCTGTCGAACAATGTACGTTAGGCTTTCCAGCCTGACATCTTTCACCACACCCTGTTCCTCAAGCCGGAATCCGTTACCGCTTGCCCGTCAGCCTGGAAAGGCCAACGTACGACTCTGCGGGCGGCTACTTGCCTTCACGCCGCATCGTCAATTCGCGGACGATCGAGCGACCTGCGACGAACTGATTGGGGACGAAACTATTTTCATCCAGAGGCACTTCGACTCGCACCGTCACGTCCTCGGTGTCTCGGTTGATCGAAGTCGGTGTGACGGCGACGTTCGCACTGGTAACGCCAAGCGTAGACAAGACGCGACGCGCCTCGGCCTCCGCCTCGCCGGTCGTGGCCCCCGGAATCACACCAGCACGACATCCTTCGTAAACGGCATTGTCAGCGGTGTGTCGAATCATCGCTACGCGACAAAACTCAAACGCAGCGAAAAAGAATAGAAACAACAGCGGCGCCACGATTGCGAATTCGGACATGGCGGCGCCCCGGCGAACTCGACTGTTTGATCGTTGATTCATGGATTCCACCCTGCCTGTGCGGTTATTGCGTCATCATCGTGTTGAGTGACAAAGCGATTTCTCGATAGATTTGCTTGAGCTGAAGGCCGTTTTCCGCATGATAGTGACGGCCACCACCAATGGACGCGACTTCTTTCATACGTGTCTGATCAGCATCTGCGCCGAAAGTAATCGTGTGAATGGTCACTCCCGCGGCGGCAAGTTCAACGGCAACCTCACTTGGCTCGATGCCTCGATTGTGCAGGCCGTCGGTCATCACGATCATCGTCCGTTCGACGAAATCGATACCGCGGCTGTTGTTAAGGATCTCCGACCCTGCACTCATGCCGCCCGAAATGCTGGTGTATCCACCCACCTTCAGGTTTCGTATTCCCGCGCTGATCGCACTGAGGTCTTCGGTCAACGGTACATCGCCGGTCGCGTAGTCACTGTACGATGCCAGTCCCACCTGCTCATCGACTGGAGTTTCGTCGAGCGTGGCGGTGAAGGTGTCGATCGCGGCAACCAAATCCAGAAACTTCTGGCCGTCCATCGAACCGCTGCGGTCGACGACCAAGACCACATCTCGCTCGATGTAGGTTGCCGATGCCAGGCAGCGAGGCTGAAAGATCCGCATCCCCATGATGTTTCCGAAGAACAACGGAACTGGGCCTGATGGAGAATCGGTCGTTCGTCGCCCTGTCACTTGCACACTGTTCTTGGGGATCTCGCCAGCGGCAAATTGAAACTTTCCGGAGGTCAGCTCGGTGCTGTGGCCGAAGAGAAAGTCCGCCGGATCCAACATCAGTGGATCTCCATGGACCAGGTTTCGTGCGGCAATCTCCTGTCCTCGCTTGATGGCGAGGTCTTCGCTGTAGGTGTCAGAGAGTGTTGCCGCTGCTGCTTTGGACGCGGCATCGGTCGCTGTGCGAAGTTCGGTTCGCGACAGATGCATGTGTGCGACGTCAATCGAGAATGCGACGGTGATCATGAAGCCAATCATCATGATGGCGATCAAGATCATCATCGCCCCCTTCCGAGGGCGTCGTCGTCGTTGCAGTCCCGTCCGCCGAGGGCAAGGCAACGTTGCTTCGTTACCAAGTGAGCCAATGGTTGCGGTCGTTGTCGATGGGTGGGCCATTTCTTATTCCTTTACCATCACAACTCGAGCTGTCAAAACTCGATTGGTCACAAACTGACCGGTCAGCGGGCTATTAGTCGCCGTCGGAGCACTGACCTCGATCACGATCTCGTCACCCCTGTTTGCCTTGGCCGCGTCACCGTTCGGAAACGAAACGAGGAAGTCTTGGACATTCCGCGAGGTGAGAATGTTCTGGACGCTGTCGGTCCCCTCGGTGTTCCCCGCGCCGAGCCGAGTGGCACTTCGAGCGCCTTCATAGGCCGCAACGTGCAGGGACTGTTTCAAAAAGATGAAGCTCGAAGCCTCAATTGCCCCGAAGACCAGCAACAGGATCACAGGCAGGCAAACAGCAAACTCGACTGCCGCGACGCCGCGACGTCGTTGTCTCGGTCGCCTTGACGGGGTTGATCTGACTCGCATCATTCTGACTCAAAAGGGCCTATAGAAAATCGAAAGCACGCTTCGTTGCGATTACGACTGCGTCGAGCCAGCGGAGGAGTCGTCATCACGTTGCTCGCGAGCGTTGGAGTGCCGCTCCATCATTTGATTGAAGCTGGTGGCAATCTCTTGCCAGAAGTCGTTCGAGCGGAACTTCAATGGGGGCACGGCGCGGCCGGCGCTTGCATCGGCCATCGCGTTACGCAATCGCAGGATGGGGCCGGCGAATCGGTTCGTTAACTTCATCGTGTCCCAGACAAACGCTGGGATCAGCGCGATCGTGATCACAAAGAATGGCATGAACCGTCGAAAGGTATCCGCCAACGTTTGTCCCCACTCGGCATCAGGCTGCTCGAACAGGCGAATCCAAATCATCAGCGCCATCGCATTGCAGACGAAGAAAATCGCCCAGTGACCCGCAATCTTACGGAGGATGCCACCCTGTACCTCAGGATCAACGAGTGTTTTCGAACGCTTTTTCGGTTTAGGTTTGGTCATCGTGCGATCCGCGATCTTGCAGGAAACCCAGCTGAGAAGTTTGTCTCGGAACCAACCGAGACCGACTCACAAGGAATCTAGGACACACTTGGGGGTGTCGAATGAGCGATCACAGAAAAGACGTCTCAATCAGCAGAATTTTTGGTCCGCGCGATCTACCTCGCGGCGACGCCGAGTGGTCGTCTACCCAAGGCTCCCTCACAAGCCTAGCGAGCCTCACAATCGAAACACGCGATCGGCGAGGATGCCCGATCGGCGAGGATGCGCGATCGGCGAGCATGTCAGGGAGCGAGCGTGGACAGGTCGAACAGCTGCGATTGTGTCGAAGGCTTTGCCTGAACAGATTGAGCGTGTGTCTTGGCTCCCACGCGCTCCGCCCAGACGTCATAGCGTGCCGACAGTTCAGCGACTCGGCCAGGATCCTTCGCGGCCACATCCTCGGTCTCCGACCTGTCTCGCGACAAGTCGTACAATTCCCACTCCTTGCTGCGCTCGGCGACCAGTTTCCAGTCGCCCAGACGAATCGCGTGGTTCCCGGAAAATTCCCAAAAGAGAGGGTCCTGCCGCTTCGTGGCCGTCCCCTTCAACGCCGGAACCAGGGACACGCCTTCCATTGGCAGGATGGCTTGCCCGCCGAATTCTTCAGGATAGGCCGCGCCTGTCACTTCGATCACAGTCGGCATCAGGTCGACCAAATGCGAAGGAAACGATCGCAGGGCTCCCTCGTCCCGAATGCCGCTCGGCCAATGTGCGATCATTGGCGTGAGCGTGCCTCCTTGATGCGCGTACTGCTTGTAAAGTCGCAGGGGTGCATTGCACATGTTGGCCCAACGTGCGTCATAAGCGATGTCACTCTCGGCCGGGCCCGGTGCCACGCCGGGAGTGTTCAGTCGCTGGTACGGACAGGCACCGTTGTCCGAGAAGAACAGAATGAGTGTGTTTTCCAGCTGATTCGTGGCTTCCAGATGTGCTACCAGCCGTCCGATGTTCTGGTCGAGGCGATCCACCATCGCGGCGTAGACCTCCATCATTGGTTCCATGAAATCAATTTGCCGTGACGTCAATGAATCCCAGGCTTCGACCTTCGGATCGCGTGCGGACAGTCGCCAGGAAGCGTCGATGACACCGAGTTGCTTCAACCGCTCATAACGCTGCTGGCGTATCACGTCCCAGCCAACACGATAACGGTCCTTGTACTTGGCGATATCTTCGGGCAAAGCGTGCAAGGGAAAGTGCGGCGCGTTGTGGGTCAGGTAGAGAAAGAAAGGCTTGCCGGAGTCCTGGGTTTCGTCCAAGAACCGAATCGCGTAGTCCGTGAAGGCATTGGTCGAATAGAAATCGTCGCCGGCCTTGTATTCCTGGTTATCCAAACGCATCAGGTTCTCACCGGTTTGCCAATCCAAACCGGTAAAGAAATTGATCGCCCCGCTGAGAAACCCAAAGTAGCGATCGAAACCTCGATCCGGTGGAGTTGACGCCAGGTGCCACTTGCCGCTCATCAAGGTTCGGTAACCCGCTTGTCGTAGCACTTCGGCCATGGTGACATGCCCTGGCTTCTTCAGATTATCCGACTGTTGATGCCAGAGCCCGGTCATGATCGAAGCTCGCGTCTCCGAGCACTTGGCGTTGTTATGAAAGTCGGTGAAGCGAAGTCCGCCGGCCGCCAGTCGATCGAGGTTGGGTGTATCGATTTCGCCGCCGTAACAGCCGATGTCGGAGAAGCCCATGTCGTCACAGACAATGATGACGACGTTCGGGCGCGACTCGGCCACGGCGACCATCGTTGCAGGGCCGACAACCCAGGCAAGCAAGCTCAGCAGCAATCGCATCCGGTCAACTCCGTGAATGAGGCGCGTTTCGACGAATCAATAGGCGCACCAGCATAGCCGGGCGCGGCGATCAACTGCGATCGGCGAAAAGGGGTCAGGCACCAAAAACCGCCGGCGAAAAGGGGTCAGACACCAACAACCGGAACGGCCCGCAGGGTGCTTCGCATTTTTGGTGTCTGACCCCTTTTCGCCATCAGGGTGGGACCCCGAATATCGACACAGACGGAACAACCCGTTCCCGGAAGCGTGCGAACGTCTTGTTGACGCAAGGTTTGCTTCGCGCACCATCGCATCACTACCGATTGCCAAGATCGTTGGAATCGACCAATTCGTTCCATTCATCGGATCCCCACTTGGCAAAGGAATGCCCCATGTCAGTTTCTGAGTCACGGCGAGCGTTCATCGCGGTTGCAATTGCTTTGATGTTTTCGACAGTTTCCCAGATGCACGCTGGGAATGGAGTCGGTTCTTACTGCGACGATTGTGTCTTCTGTGACGGCTGTACACCGAGTGCAGGCTGTGCGTCCTGTGACGTCTGTGATGGCTGTGATGGCTGCACTTCCTGTGGTGGCTGCGATGGCTGTGGGTCAAGCTTCGGCGGTGGTGGCTGCGGGCTTGGGTGCTGCTGGGACCAGCGATCACACTATGCGGCACTCCGACTTGGGGCATCGTTCAATCGGCTCGAGAGCGGAGGATTGAACACGCTTGGACCGCACCAGAACACGGGTAGTGATGACGACGAATCCTTTGACATCGGTGGTGCCATCGGTCTGAAGGTACCGAATCGTCATGGTGCGATCCGATTGGAATGCGAAGCGTTATCACGAGACATGTTTCAATCCGTGACCGGCAGTTTTCAGCCGCCGACGCCGACGTTTTTCTATCAGGTCGACTATACGGACCGATGGTCGGCGATGGGGAACGTGTGGTTCGACCTGGATATTTCGGATCGCTTGGGCGTCTACGCTGGCGGCGGGCTTGGGGTTGGCGGTGGGCGCATCAGTCTTACGGACGGCGTGGTTCAAGGTCGTGACAGCTTTAGCGAATTCGCTTGGCAGGCAGGTGGCGGTCTGATTTGGCACTGCAGCGATTGTTTTGACGTTGATCTGGGATATCGCTACGTCGATTACGGGACTGCCACAGTCGCCTTGAGTTCGGTATTTGGAAACGCTCCCGCCGGAGCTTACGACGCCGAGTTGACGTCCCATCAAATCATGCTGAGTCTTCAGTTCAACAAGCTCGGGGACCTGGTTCACGGGTTGAGGAAATGTCGTCGCTAAGCGGACCGGTGGATTTGGATCAGGAATACGGCAACCAACGCGGCACGATTGCCTGACAAATCGAAAAGAGAGAGCCTCGCTGTCGTGTCGTGCGTTCTACCGAACAAGTCGGTGGGGCGCGTTGTAGCCGATGGCGATCCCCACGAAGACAGTCCCCGTCCGAGCGGCTGTAGTGAGGGGGAGTCAGCCGAGCCATGCTTGCCAGAGCGGTGACTGGCCGGCTATGATTCTAGGCGTCTACAAACCGCCGTGAATCACGGCGAGAAACCCAAAGATCGGGGCGTGGCTCAGCCTGGTAGAGCGCTACGTTCGGGACGTAGAGGTCGCAAGTTCGAATCTTGTCGCCCCGACTTTCATAAGTTCTTGTCGATGCCCATCTTAGGGCCCACCGCCATCGTGGCGTGCGACTTCGGTTTGACTCGTTTCCGGTATTCCATACCGGAAACCCATCAAAGGGAGCGTTCGCATGCCTCGTCCAAAGGCTTCGATTCCGGAATACAAGTTCCACATCTCAGGACAAGCAAGAGTCTGGCTTGATGGTGAGTGGCGATATCTCGGCGAGTACGATTCGCCGGAATCCCGCGCCAAGTTCTTTGCGATTCTTCAGGTCTACGAGGCCAACGGCCGGCGTCTTCCGGACGACTCGACGACGAGACTTGACGATGCGCCGGTGACGGTCCGATGCGTGACCGCGGAGTATCGATCGATTCTTGATGAGCGGCACCCCAGCAAATCCCACCGTGACCGGATGCGGAATCTTTGCACGACGCTTGAGGACGAGTATGGCGACGAACCAGTCACCGACTTCGGTCCGCGGAAGCTTGAGTCGCTCCGCTCGTTGATGGTCGCTTCCGGCAACTCCCGCCGGTATATCAACCGGCAGATCCAATCGATCGTCGCAATCTTCAAGCATGCTGTTTCACGCGAGCTAATCGGGCCGGAACGGATCGTCGCCTTGCAAACACTCGAACCGCTCCGCGCGGGCCGCACGAAGGCAAAGGAGGGGACGAAGCGCAAGCCGGCCGATCTGGACGATGTCGCTAAGACGCTCCTGCATCTTTCGCCCCAGGTCGCCGCAATGGTGAAGCTTCAAGTATTGGTCGGTGCGCGACCGAGCGAGATCTACCGGATGACGCCGGGCAAGATCGATCGATCGGGCGATGTCTGGATCTACGATCTCGGCGACGAGCATACAACCGCCCACCACGACAGAAGACGAGTGCTCCCGTTTGTTCTGGAGGCTCAAGCAGTTCTCGCTCCGTTCTTGCTCCGCGGAGCGGACGAGCCGTGCTTCTCGCCGGCCGAATCCGCGCAGTGGTTCCGCGATCAACGGAGCGCTAATCGGAAGACGCCACCGAAACAAGGCAATGCCATCGGGACGAACCGCAAAGCAAATCCGAAGCGCACCGCCGGAAAGCAGTTCACGAAGGACAGCTATAACCGGGCCGTGGTCCGCGGATGCGAGAAAGCCGGCGTGAAGCGCTGGACGCCGTATCAACTCCGGCACACCAGCGGAACGGAAGTTCGCCAGGGCGCTGGTCTCGAAGGCGCTCAAAGCCTTCTCGGTCACTCTGACTCGAAGACGACCGAGATCTACGCGCAGCCGTCATGGCAAAGCGCCATCGATGCAGCGATAATTGCGGCGGAACGCATCTTTCCAAAAATCGCCGTATAGGGCCTTGCATCTCCGTTTGCATTCGCAAAGATGCCAATGTCAATCTTAGGCGTACGGCTGCAAGGATCGCAGTCCACACGTTGGTACGCCGCCGACTCCAAATCATTTGGAGCTGTACCAACGTATGTCTACGCGCATTCTCAGCGAGACCGTCGTCTCGCTCGCCGGAGCTGCCCAGCTAATCCCCGGTCGCAAGCCTTGCCATGCGACGCTATTTCGCTGGTGTACCAAAGGCATTCTCAAGAACGGCAAACGTATCAAGCTTGAGTCGTTCCGCATCGGCGGCGGAAGCCGCATCACATCGGCCGAAGCGCTCAACCGCTTTCTAAAGACCGTCAACGCCGACGAATCCGTCGGAGTCTAGCCCCAAACAAAAAGAAAGCCGCGTCGCTGCCGAAGGCGACGCGGCCGATGGAATCAATACCCCTCAGGAATCAAATCCAATGTCAGAAATCATAGTCCAGATGATCCCGGTGGACCAGCTTGTTCCCAACGAGTGGAACCCCAACAAGCAGACCGCCCAAGAGTACGCGCAGACCGTCGCCGAAGTCCGGCATACCGGGCAAGTCGCCAAGCCGATCTTGGTTCGACGGCTGGGAAGATCTCGTAACCGTTACGAGATCAGCGACGGCGAGCACAACTGGCGCACCGCGAAAGATTGCGGCCACGCCGAAGTGCCGTGCGTCGTCCGCAAGATGTCCGATCTCGAAGCAATGCGGCAGACATTCAAGCGGAACCAGCACGGCACGCATAACCCCGTGCTCGAAGGCCGGATGTTTCGCGCGATGCGGGAAGAGTCGGGTTTGTCCAACGTCGAGTTCTCGAAATCGATCGACGTTAGCGAAGGCAAGGTCCGCAACGCGATTCTGTACGCCGATGCATCGGACATCCGATCAGAATACGCAACCCGCAACCCTGAGCGTTACGCTGCGGAGGTCGGGTCGGAAGTGCTGGACGGTTACTTGCCGGGTAAGGATTCAATTCTCGCGTCGATACCTATCCGCACGCTAAGGGCTTTGAAGTCTTACGAGTGTCCCGTCGAGCTTTGGTATCTCTACGTGGAGAAGGTCTTCAAGTGCGACGAGGACTTCCCGTGGTTTGCTGACGACGCGCTCGGATACTGCCGCGGAAACGATTTGTGGAAGTTCTACGACGAGGCAGGCCAATACTCGGCAAAGACGATCAACGAGTTCGTGGAGGTCACCGGCATCGGCACCGGGCTCGAAGAGGTCGAAGGTTATCAAGAGCTGATCAACCGCCTGATCCGTCAGGAGTCTTTCAATTCCCGATGGCTCGTCGGTCCGTTCCTTGAACGCGGGCTGACGTTTGAAGGTGATCCCGAGTCCGGGTTCCGGATGCTCGTTTCTTGCGATCAGTACTTCGACGCGATCGTGAAGTTCGCCGGTCAAACCGACTCAGCGGAGAAGTTTGCAGGACTACTATCTCACTGGGTCGACCTTGAACGCAAGAACCAGGGACTTCGCCAAGAGGACCAATCGCACCCTATCACGATCGCTGTAGCGGACCGCGCGAAAAAGTATCCGAAGTGCATCGGCGAAGCTCCCGTCAGCGTGCACGAACGAAGCTTCTTGATGGACATCTTTGACGCGCCTACTGTCCGACGGTCACGACAAGGAGACGGTCGAAGAGCAAGTCCAGGCGATGATCCATACCAAGATCGGGCGGGAATACTTACTAAGCGACATTCTCGGCGACGCGATGAGCGACCCGACTGACCTACCCTCGATCGCTCGTGAAGTGCTCGACGCATTCAACTCGGACGAGGCCGCCAAAAAAGTCGAAGAGCTTTGCAAGGATCGGAGCACTTACGAGTCGGCGATCGTCAAGGCGATCCTTGAAGTCGACACCATCAGCAAGGCCGACTTCAACGGTCCGACTCCGGAGGAGTTCATCCGTCAACGGCTGCAAGCCATCCCGCGTCCCGAGGTCGAGTTGATGGCTTGCTTGTTTGCTGGCATCCGGCTTGAGGGGATCGCCGATCACTGGCTGGACGCCGTCAAGAAAGAGTCCGACCTCGTAATCGTTACGAGCGAGTCCGACGACGACGGATCGCTCGATTCAATGCTCGAACGCTTCGTTCGTGATGCGGTAGCACTTCGACAACTTTTCGATGCAATGATCGAGGTCGGTCTTTGTCCGCACACGGATGATACTCGGTTCACCATAGGGTGGTTCGCGATCGCACCGATCACGCTGAAAGGCGAGCAACCGGGGCGAGGCAAATCGCGTCCCGACGACGACGACGACGAGGACATCGACGACACGGCGGGTCAGCCGGTGATAAACCCGACGTTCGAGTACGTCGACCACGGGAAAGGGCGAGGGCATCAGTACGACTGGCAGATCGTTATGAAGCACCCGAGTCTCTTGGGCGGCGAGGCGACGTGGGACGGCTTCGACTCTGAAGGGCAGTGCAAAGAGGCAACGGACAGGATCACGTCATTCATCGCAGACGGTATGACTCCGAGCGATGCGTTGGAACTCGCATCCGCGTCGGATGACGAGTTCGAGGACATCGACGAAGACGATCCCGAGCCCGAGTACGAGATCAGCGGCAAGCGTGGCGCGTGGACGCTGACGATCGAGTGGGAAGGTCGCACCGAGCGTTACGAGTTCAAACGCAAGCCGGATGCCGTCCAAGCTATGCGATGGTCCGATGACCGCCACGAGGCTGGCGGCGACGTGTTCGACGTTTCGGACCCTGATCCGGACGAGTACGTGAATCGGCAAGGGCCAGGATCCGCGTCATGGTCCGTCGGATCCTGCGCAAGCACGGCTATCCGCCTGACCTCGAAGCGGAGGCGACGAAGTTGGTACTAGAGCAGGCGGCGGTGCTGTGTGATGGATGGGCGTGAAGAACACTGCCCTGCGCAACTCATCGGACCCAGATACAAGATCAGCCGATCAATTCGAATCCAAGCTCGCTAAATCAACTCTAAAATTGTGAGTTCACCAGTCTTGGGCTATCGTCGAGTTCTTCGGAGACGAGGAACTCGCCGGACAATTTGGCATTACCATGCGCTTTAGGAACGTGCGAAGTATCTTGCTACCAGAGGATGATGCAACGAACTAAACGCTGATGAAAGAGTAACATTCGACTCGTGCGTGACGCGAGTGAGTCCTTGTCCGAATCGCAAAAAATGACCCGCGTTCGCATGTCAACGAATATTGACGAAACGATTATGTACTCGGTCTGGTGATCCTTCTTCTTGTGAAGCGTGGCTTACTAGTAATGGCGAGCTGATTTCAATTTCATTAAACGTCTCCTACATCACGTCCGCAGTTGTGCTGCGAGTGCACGAGGGTCGTATTCAGCTTGCCGTGCTGATTTCGGAACCGGCGGCTTGTTCGAGGCAGCCTTTCGAGTGTTCGTTTCGATGTTAATCATCAACTTGATGAACTCTGCCGTCGCGATGCACCCGAGCGCAAACGTCCAGGACAGAAACATTCCGAACATGGAAAGACCCTTACGAATCTTGTCCCAATTTTCATCTCTCGGTAACTCGTCCATACCAGCAGCGACACGCTGGTTGTTCAGCTGTTCATTGTCGTACTTCTCCTGACGTATCTCGTTGTAAACCTCGACTATTGGTAGGGGCGACGTAACGAGATATACGAGGCCCATCAGGAAAAAGATCCATCGGACGATAATCAGGGCGGGGTAGCGTTTCATTTGTTCGGTTTCTCTTGCTCAGATTCGCTCTCACGCTGTTCCGACGTGAGATCTCTCGGTTGCGTTCTTGACTCAGGCGTTATCCAGAGACGCGAGATATTGCTTGGTCAGTCCAGCCGCACGGATCGACTTCGGGACCGTGGCTGCGCGGGCCTTGGCTACATGCATGTTGGGGATACCACGTCGACCAACGATCGTGCGGGCAACCTGATGAACCGAATGGCTCTTTACAGCAGAGGCACGTACTCCCGTGGACGCTCGTACAAGTGTCGTCAGTTTGCGATTGGCCGTCATCTCAGTCATTTTTTTGGGTCGCCATGGCGCTAACCTCTTCGCGAAACTGGGGCATCGGATCCGCAGATGAAAGTGGCAGATTTCTGCGAAGAAATCGGTGCGTGCTTCGGGCATGCCCTGGTAGACATCGGAGATCGCAGAGGACTTGCCGTCTTTCGGCCCGTATCGACTGGGGAGCTGGGGCTGGCAGGATTGGGCTGGGCCAATTGGCTGAGTGGGGTATCTCTGAATCAACAGCTAAACAATTCAGAACGCACATGCCAGAATCAAAGTGGGGTGCCGGGAGTTTCCGACTCTGCCTGTCAGCCCAGCGCTAGTCGGCCTGGATTACAATCTCTCCCATGAGCGACCCCATCCAAATCGGCGATTTCCGGATTGAACGGCAGATTGGTGCTGGCGGGATGGGGATCGTCTATCTGGCCACGCAGATGTCGCTGAACCGGCTCGTCGCGCTGAAGGTGCTTGGGCAGTCGCTGACTCGCGCCAGCGACAAGGCGCGATTCCAACGCGAGGCACAGGCAGTAGCCAAGCTAGATCATCCCAACATCGCCAGCGTCTACTTTGTCGGACAGGACGACAAGCTCTGTTTTATGGCGATGGAGTACATCGACGGAGTTTCGCTACGGGAGTGCATCGAACGGCTTGCTCGGACCACCCGGTCTGATTCTAGCATCAACGATTTTGTGAACCTACCCAGGGTTGAGCCGACCCTTGAGAGATTCGACGAGCCAGCACCGACTCAAGATTACGTGCCGTCGGACGACACAAATCCGTATAGGTCACCTCAAGCGGATCAAGCGATCTCTACGGATGGCCACATACGACACTGCGCCGAGATCGCGCGATGTTGCGCTGGTACTGCAACACGCCCATGACCAAGGGGTAATCCATCGTGACCTAAAACCAGACAACTTGATGCTGGACAAGGATGGAAACGTTCACATTATTGACTTCGGTGTCGCCAAGTTTTTTCAAGATGCAACGCTTACGCAAATAGGTGCGTTGGTTGGGATGTCAACCTACATGTCACCTGAACAGGTGACAAGCAGGATGGATCCCGATGCAAGGACGGACATCTATTCTCTCGGTATCGTGCTTTACGAACTACTCGCACTACAACAGCCAATTAACAGCGATAGCCTCGACGGCGTTATTCGGAGCATTGTCGTTAAGCCTCTTAAACCTGTTTCCAAGGTAAACTCGCAAGTTCCTGTCCCCCTGCAGAACATTGTTCATAAGGCGACTGCCAGAGACCCGGATGACCGCTATCAGACATCTGAGGAGTTCGGAGATGATCTGTCTCGCTTCCTTAACGGAGAGGCCGTGCTTGCTCCTAACTATCGATTCAAGGTTGATAGCTCGGAGATTAGAGCAAGGCGGCCGACGCCTGTTTTGATCTCAGCTGGGTTAGTGTTTTGTTTGGCGTTCGTGTTTCTAGTCATTTGCCTTTTCCTGTTTCAGGATAATAGCAATAAAAGCGCTCTAGGTCCCAGTTTTTACGTGGCTGGAGCGTTTCTTCTGGTTGGTGTTGTCGGCGGAGTCGGATTCGCGACAGGACGGATCTGGGGGGGAGTACTGACAACGCTATTCCTCTGGTTGATCGGCCTCTTTTTGGCTCACTTGCCATTGAGATCGCGATACGGAAGCAGGTATTACGATTTTGTCTTCGCCGATTATGTTGTTTTGCTATTTGGAGTGCTTTGCATATGCCTCGGTACTTTCGCTGTAACATCCAAGAAGACCCGCGACTGGTTCAAGTTGGCGCGTCGCATCCGCAGTGAGGAAGCTGCTGATCTTGATTAGGTTGTCTGCCTCTGCAGAACCGTTGCCCACTTTGCACAACTGTCGTTTTGTCTGCAGGAGTGGGAGCGATTCCCTCGGTCGTATCAGCGCACAAAGAAACCCAGCGTCGAGGCAGTACGCCGAACTGGGCAATTTGCTGAGTGAGGTAACTCAACGTCTTCGTCGCGAAAGACGCAAGGGAGAGGGCCGCGAGCTCAGCCGTGATCGTGCGTCCAGATGATTTCCCGGACGAACAACCATCGTCCCGTTGAGGCTGTTCTTGACCCAGCCGGAGATTCGATAGACATTGGTGGGCCGCGAGGTTATTAGGTCCGATTTATCTTCAAATGAGGCGTTTCGTCTATTTCGATACTCATCCATCCAATTACTTCTGCGAACACTTCGCAACGCATCCATACGCCTTTGCTTTGCAAGCTCAAGTTCGAATTGATCTCTGTTAGGTAAGTTCGGCCTTGAATAGTCCAGCTCCACACTTAGTGATTCCAATTCATTGACTCGCAGCTTCACGATTTTATGCTGCTCCCGAAGGCTCAATACCTTTGCTCTGTGCTCGGCCACTTTTCGCTTGGCCTGCTGAATCTCAATCTGATCATCCGCCGAAAGAATTCTTATCTTTACTGTAACTACAGAGCCGTTCTCTTTCCTCAGCGTTATTGACTCGCCATCGGAATCAACGAAAGTCGCTGCTACCTTGTACTCGTCGCCGATCGTTGACCATGTGCGTTGTTCAAAATTTGGTTCGCGTAGAGCGTCTAGGCCAAGCTTGTTCAACTCCTTTCGCTTTTCCGTTAGATCGCGAGTAATTTCTGCGAGTCGCGACCGATCCGATTCCCATCTCCGCAATTCTTGCTCGTAATCAAGCTCTCGTTGTGCGAAGACCTGATCGGCTTTGTTCTGGGGCCTTGTTGATGCGGTCTCGGTGTCGCGGCAGAAGAGGATCGGGGGAGCTCTCGTGTGGTGCGTTCGTCAATTTCACACCCCAAAGCGAATACCGAAACCGCAAGTACCAGGAATCGGAAGCAACTTTCTGTCGCCGCCTCATTTGATCGTCTCTCCACAATCAGTCTCAGATCCTCCATCAACGAAAGACACCGCGACAGCATCGCATGGATACCGCAGCGACTTCTTGTCGCAGATCCAATACATCGTGCGATTTCCCGGCTCTCATCCGCTTGTGGCAGTGCTCGTCCGAGTACTGATCCATCTTTTTGGAGTAAATGACTGCGGGGTGGTAGAGCTAAAGTCGCGGCTCCTTCAAAGGGACCGCGCGATTCGCGTCATTTGCCCTTGGCAGCTCGGTATCGACTACTTGGAAGAACGTGAACATTCGTTCCGTCGCTGCAACTCAACAACGACACAACTTGCTTCTTACTTTGACGCAAAAAGGCTAAGTGACGGCATGGCGGGCAACGCTGGAAAAGGGCTCTTCGGGTGTGGTTTTGTAGCGATTCTTACGTGCTGTGGGTTCATCGGCCTGATTGGGACACTTGAATCGCAGAGGGCGACCAATAACAGCACACAGGCATCCACTTCAACTGCTGCGAGTTCGCAGCGTGGTACAGCGAAAGTTACGCCTGAATCGAAGAAGCCACCGAAATCAAGAATCGACATAGAAGCAGAGGCCATCTTCGCAAAGGAGAATGCCGATTACGACAGCATGCTTGCCAAGTGGCAGCAAGCAAAGGATGCGAGCCCCAACATCGCATCGCAAATTCAGCAAGCGAAGTCGACACTAGCCTCACTCCGGTCGTCGCCGCCGGAGCGTCCCGTGTTTAGCGCAAGAGACTGGAAAGCAGTCGGGACCGACTACCAGACAAACGCAATACTGGTCACGACTGACGGAGTGTCTGTGAAGCTTCGAAAGACGAAGGGTGGTGTCGTCGACGTTGAGAAGTCTAGGCTAATCGCGGACGATCGGATCTACGTTGATGAGGCACGAAAGAAGCTTGTCGCCCATCAAACGCTCACGGAACTCTGGGAAGATCAGATCAAAATGATCGAGGAGCAGATCTCGGAGGATGACGAAATTCTGGCCTTATCGCAGCAACCTGAACCGATTGCACCCAGCCTTGCTACGATTCGCAAGCAGTTAGAAGATGAAGAGGCGGACGCGATTAGGCTAGCGCAGCAGGAGCGGTTGGCAAGCGAGCCAGCCCCACAGCCCAAGCAAGGTGCCGTAACGGCGAGAAACTTTGCACTGGTGAGGGAAGGTATGACTTACGGTCAGGTCGTCGCGATACTTGGAACGCCAGACAATCCAATATCAGCCGAATCAAGCTTCATGGGCTCAACTGCAATGATAGTCTCGTGGAGGGCTGAAGGATTCGCCGGCATCTTTGGCGGAAACTGCAACGTCACGTTTATGAATGGCAAGGTCATGGCAAAGGCTCAGCTTGGACTGCAGTAGTCTCTGGGACGACAGAGTCCGATAAGCGCGACGTGCGCTCTTACCGCTAGATGCGACTCCAACGCGAGGCCGAACTTGCGGCTATGAATCAGCTCAGGGGTTCAGTCATTCGTCGCTGCTTTGGGTTCACGAGAGCTAGTGCGTTGTGTCCTTACATGGCAATGAGAACGCCAGGCCACACATGATGTGTTGGCGAGAAGTCTCAATGAACGCCTTGGCCTCGACTTGGGTCTTCAAGAGTCCAGCCGAATTCATGCAAAACAAGGAGGTTTGCCGTCATTCGTGCTGTTGTTAGGCCGGTTTCGTCAGCTCTGCTTGTCAGCAACGGCACGAATCACGCCAACGTTGAGCCGGCCGTACTTTCGCTGGATTCTTTCACCAAGCGTGGCAACAAGAACAAGGCTTTCTGCGTCAGTTAAGTAGGGGGGCAAGAAGGGGCCCCGAGAATGGCCGCGATTCCAATGGAAGCAAACTGATGAAACGGACGGGAGCAACTCTCATAGCCTCCATTGCAATCTCAATTGGGGCATACGCAGGTGACCCGATGATGATCAGCAAGCCTCGCGATGCGGGTTTTGCAGATGTCGAGAAACAGCAGCTTTACTACGAGTACAAGCAGCGCCGCGCAGACCGCCGAGCGTACGCACTCGATGCCCGTAGACAGATGAACTCTGGCAAGGTCCACCGATACTGGACAGCCGTCGCTGTGCCCTACAACCCACTTGGAGGACCGTCGGCGATTCAGCAGGGCATGGTCCGTCTTCCGCCTATCCCTCGGCGATACACCTGGGGAGATTGGGCCGTTGACATGTTGAGGGAAGCAAGGCGTACCGCGGACATCGTTGAGTCGCACAGTAGGTGATCCAACATCCAATACCACGTTAGTTTCATTTGAGACAAATGAAACTTAAGCCAAGATGTTGCGTCGCGCTGCCCGCGTTGGATTGCTTGGGTTTGCCAGGAGGTTCCGCCTTGGTCATCACTCTGGATATTCATTTGTGGCTACATCGCGGTACGCCGGTCCGTCATCGGAAGTCGCGCTGCCGAGGTTGTACGTCAGCGTTCGCCGTACCGGAAACCCTCCTATCTAGTTGCTCTGCCGGTATCTAATACCGTTAACGTCGCCCTTGATTGCAAATCAACTTGCGAGTTGATACCATTCTCCACCATAGAAAAGCCGGAGTTTTCTAGCAAAGCAAGCACTTATGCCGATGCGGCTTGACCGCCTTCGGGACGTAGAGGTCGCAAGTTCGAATCTTGTCGCCCCGACTCGGCAAAACATTGCCTTTTTCTCGATCTGCTCTGGATCAACCGACTGATTCGTGCACGTTTCAGTGCACGAATCGGGTGGAAACAGTGAAAACGTTTGACCATCTCCTGGACTCGACTCGCCCCGGCTTCACGAGTGAATCGGATGGGCACCACGTGTTTCACACGCAGTTTCAGGCCAATGCCATCGCCGGCGACCGCTACGCTTGGACCGTAGAGGTCGCCGAAACCGTACCCCTGACTCTGCACCGGTGTCTCTGTACCTGAGAATTCACTGGGACTTGATCTTCAGGAACCGCTTTCGCCTTACGGAGTTCTTTCACGCATGGCGAGCACTCTGAGAATCGCGTCGAGCACTTCGTCCAGTCGTCTTCCCGACGTCCTGGACTAGAAACCGCAATACGAAATAACCGTGTTCCTGCAGTAGTGCATCCTTCCGTCGGTCGCGGCGATACGCGTCGGCGTTCGCAAAGTGCTGACCGCCATCGAGTTCAATGACGATCCGCGTCTTTGAATCGAGCAAATCAACTTCCATGTTGCCCCATCCATCGAATGGGATTGGCAATTTGACATTGAGCTCGAATCGACCGTTTGTTTCGGGAAGTGATTGAAGTCGGCGATAAAGAAATGCCTCGCTTGCGCTGCGGGCTCGTGCTACCCCTTTCGCGTTTGGGTCATAGTCGCGTGCAACATGGACAAATAACTTGGCGAGAGGAACGTCCACTCCATCGCGCACAAGTCTTCGGACAGTCGCCGCATAATCAGTCTTCCACTGCGGGTCGACCGGAAGCGGGACGTCGATGGGCCAGCCGGGAACTGCACTGCCAGGTAGCATGACACGGTAGCCGATCGATTCATAACCTTCGCACCGCCGATCGAACATGCGTGAGAGCATCGGGACACTGAGATCGGCGTAATCGTAAACGCGAACTTCCGTCTTGTTCTCAGAAAGTCGGTGCAACCGACCGACATACTGGGCAATCGTACCACGCCACGACACCGGCAAAGTCAAGTGCAGCGTATCGAGTCGTGGATCGTCGAAGCCCTCGCCAATGTACTTTCCCGTCGCGAGTAGCACACGCTCTTCATCGGGAGCGATCTTCCGCGAGTCGATTCGCGATTTCGCGAGACTTCTTGGTGCCGGCCCCGCCTTGCAACACGACGACATGTCGTACGTCCGATTCAAGCTTCGCGGCAAGTGTCTCAAGATGATCTCGACGTTCAGTCAGCACCAGTGGTGAGCGGCCTTCGCGAACACCACGAATCACGTCCTGGCAGATCAAATCATTGCGATCACTATCGGCAATCAATTCGCGATAGAGATCCTGGAACTGAATTCGCTGATCGGGATCGGCCTCCGATACCGGACGAAATCCTGTCGGACGCACGATTACGGTGTGCTCAAATGGGCGGGCGATTGCTTCAGCCTTGGCATCGACGTTGTGTCGCACCGGTCCGCACTGCATGAAGATGATCGGGTGATGACCGTCTTTGCGAGTCACGGTCGCAGAGAGCCCGAGAAAATATCGGGCCTTGGCCCGCCGCGCGACGAGTTCAAAACTGTGAGCGGACAAATGATGGCACTCGTCAACAATCACCTGACCATAATCAGCGACGCAGTCGTTCACGACGCCCTTTCGCACCAAGACTCTGAATGATGGCCACATCGACCTGTCCGGTTAGCTTCCTGCGGCCACCGCCGAGCCGACCAATCTGTTTGGTGGAGATTCCAAGGAATTCTGACAGTCGGTCGATCCACTGATCGAGCAATTGCCGCCGATGTACAAGTACAAGTGTGTTGACACCCCGCTGAGCAATCATCCATGCAGCGACCACGGTCTTGCCGAATGCCGTCGTCGCGGAGAGGACTCCGGTATCGTGTGCGAGCAGTTTTCGAGCGGCCGTGTGTTGACTCGGGCCGCAAATTACCTTGAAACTCCAAGTCGATGGATTCGCCGCCAGGTCCGTTCGTCACGCGTGTCGATTTCGATGTGCTAAGTCATCAAGTAGACGCTGGATGTCTTCGTAGCATCCGCGGGGGAGTGCGAGATGCTGCGGATGGTCTTCGGCACAACTGATGATTCGCGGCTTTCCCCAAGTGGGAAGACGCATCGACTGAGCTTTGTAGAACTCCGGATTCTGAAATGCCGCCAGTCGAATCAAGCGGTTGCGTAGCGCCGGAGGCAGATTCTTTTTGGGGATGTAGATCTGATCGGCCAAGATCAGTTCCAGGCTTTGCCGGCAAGTTTTCAATCCGACGCGGCGCACCGTCGACGTCGTGACGGCGGCATCCTCCAAGGCTCGGTATCATCGGCAACTCGCACGTCGATGATGCGTCCCGTAACAGCCGCTTTGGAAACCAACTCTTCGACGGTCGCTGGCGACATCCGCTCGATGGACGAGAGCAACGCCCATTGATCAGCGTACGGAGCGAACTGCATCGTCAACAAACACGCTGTTGCCGGCCTCCCGCGGCTGCTTCTGTAGCGGTAGTGCGATCAGATTTCCGAAGCCACCTTGGGGCAGCGTATCCTGGTTTGGAAAGAAACGGTCGTATGAGTCGAGGCCGATATCGGGCCGTCGCTCCATCGTTTCGGTCAGCACATGCGAACCGAGTCTCCGCGCGACGGACGCTGGCACTGCCGTCTCGAAGAAAATCCAGACATGTGCGCCGTTTCCCGATCGCGAGCGTTCGAGCACGGCAGGTACGTCAAGCCGCCGACACGTTTCCAGAACGGCCAATGCATCGTCTTGCCACTTCGCTTTGTCGAGATCGATGGCTAGAAAAAAGCAGGTCTCATCCAACAACATCGGATAGACACCCGCCACAAAATCTGCGGCCGTGTTCATCCTTTCCAACAAGATGCCTACGAATGACATCATCGGTAACCGGTAAAAAGCGTTGGTGCTGGCAGGCTGCGCATTTGACGCGTGGCTTTTCGCAGATGCCGGTGACCCATTCGTTCGCACAAGCTGGTGAATAACCAGTCTTTCCCGTTCGGCGATTCTCGAAGCGGCGCGGATAAACGTCGTCTCGTCCTCGAAAGAGCGAGCGAAAAAGCCGAATCTTCTCTTCAACGGATGATTGGTGATGAATGCCCACAAGTGATTGCCCCCTGTGAGTTCCCATGGTACCACGAGATTGACAGCCAATTGCATTGCTTGTGCCGAGTAGTCTCTCAGACAACTAGGCTTGGTCTCAACAAGACCCGTCACTCGAACTCAACAAAGCCGGAGGAGAGAGGATGTTTAACAGCTGTACTCGCTGCGTTCTTTGTTTGCGGTTTTGAGACAGACCTAGACGACTCCGCGAAGTTTTCGTAGTTCAATGCGTTGAGGAGTATTCATAGCCAACAGCCGTGCTGTCGCGCGCCCCATGTCCGTCAACCCAACGACAACAAAGTCTTCGAAACCAAAGTGATCGCCCCAGATATCCGTTCGTGGATTGAAAATTCGCACCAGCTCATCCGACTCTGGATCAATCGTGGTTAGATTTGTCCCCTTGTCAAGATTGCAGCTTTGGCAAGACAGACACAGGTTGTCCAAGCCGTCATCTTCGCGGTGCTGCGAGGCGATCACATGATCAACGTGAAAGGTGATGAAAGGCTGAGCAGACTGAGGAAGCCGACAGAATTCGCAAGTATCGCCCGCCCGATTACCTGATCTCGCGTCACCTTGTCCATCGGACTACTGGGTGGCGTTTAAGGCTTGCTGAGCTTTCGCCTGAAGTACCGAAATCAAGTCAATCACGTCGACATAACTCTTGTACTCGGAAAGCTCTTCGTCAGTCAGATCGCCCTTGTTCGACTTCGTTGCCAGCTCATCGATTCTGGCCTGCATCTCATCATCACCCCTTAGCGCGAGAATGCGGCGAGCCACCTCCGGGGAAAAGGCGTCAGCGACGGGATCGAGAATTCGGTCGAGGAGTTGTATGGCATTCATACTCCCATTCTATCACAGGTGACTTCGGAATTACCAATCATCAATGGAGTGTCCAGGACCTGTAACTCGTGCACGAATCAATGCACGAAACGTGCACGAATAGGGCTGATTGCATGGAAAACATGAAATGCGAATTTGCAGAAAACGTCGTGAAAAGCAGGGTTTCCTGACCTGCCAGCCTCCGTTCGGGACGTAGAGGTCGCTGGTTCGAATCTTGTCGCCCCGACTTGAAATCAAAACAGCTCGTCGCGTTGCCCCGCGGCGAGCTGTTTCTCATTGCATAGGTAGAGTTTACCGCGCTTCGCGACGGCCGCTTCACGAGTTCAAACGGATCAGCAAAGTTGGCCGGTCAATACCACTGTTCGCTGCAACTCGTTTGATGGAAGGGTGTTGCAGAGCTCAAATCCCGTCGCCACTTTCGTCAGGAGCGGGGGCGCTGAGGCGACAAACGGACCTCGTCCGGCGATGTGCTGAGACGCGGAGGCGTGCGTCACCTCGTGCAGTTTGCAGATTTCGTTGGACGCGTCGGGTGGTCCAGCCGAAGTGCGCAACCTTGGCGACCACGGAGTGGTCCAAGAGGGTAGCCAGGGGTCAGCGCAGCGCCACCCCTGGTTCGTCGTCACACAAATCCGTCGCCCGCCCGCGTCCCGGCTTTCGCCGGGACGCGGGCGGGCGATCCTTGTTTTCTGGTCAGCACCCCCGGGTGCGCTGCGCGACCCGGGGCTAACCTCTTGCATCCCTTCGGGATGAAAAACTCGCGTCGGCTGCATCGCCCGAGGCGAGTTGGCTCGATTGCTTCGCCGCAGGCTTCGCGAAATCTCAGGCCAGATTTTAGGAAACTTGCAGCCAAACGCTGAATCTGCAGGTGCGATCTGAGTGCTGCGACGATCGGACTCTGGCTATGTTGGCAACTTCGCTTTCTTGAACATGCCTTCGCGCCGTAGGCGGAGGCGGGAGAATGTGCTGCTGGATACCGGATCAAATAGAAAAAGGCGCGTTCCATGTCAGACATCATCATCAAGGCTCAAAGATCATCAGACATCACACGAATTGGTTCACTTTCCGCTTGGCAGAGAGTATGGCCTGCGCTCGAGGCCTTGTCGGGACTGATGCTCTCGACCCTTAACAGCTCCGCAAAAGAAGCGGTTGAAGCCCAGCTGGCGGCACTGACAACAGGGACACGGCACCGCCACGCGGCACCGCCACGGATGCTTGCAATGGTATCGTGGGTTTTGAGTGCGCGTTGCTTGCAGTTGACTGGGCTCTGAGGTGATGCTCTGCGCGAAGTCGCTCCACCGGCTTCTCTCGCGTTGACTTGTCGTTCTCAGCGCGTTGTAATTGGGTTTCCTCTACGTGACAACAGGGACACGGCACAAAGACACTCTTCGGCCAGTGCACATAGCCAACCGCGTACGTTCATCTCGAGCGGACCGCGCGAAGTCATTTTCAAGCTCGCCGAGCCTGATTAGGTCGCCGAGCCTGGTGGCGCTGGCGCGGAAGGGTCAGCGAACGGACTCTAGCAGCCGAAGACTTCGCATCGGCGACCTCAGCCCTGATTCATCAAGACGACCGAGCCGACCGAGCCGACTGAAACGAAGGCAAGCATCTCAAAATCGTCGCACGCTTGCCCGCGCCGCCCAACACGTGCCCTGTCCCCGTCTCCTTTCTCCTACGCCAGCCTGTGCTTCGGGATTCCCGCCACGGTGGAATGTCCTGTATTGACTTTTGCAAAAACAGGACATATACTTCAGGTGAATGACTGATGTTCTGGACTGGCTCACGCCGACTAAGTAGCTGAAGGAGCGGCAATTGGCCTTCAACCTCCGACTTTCCCTTGTCCTCCGCCGAGCACGATGGAAGGTCAAGATTCGAGACAAAGAGACCCGTGAACACCCCCATGTCACAGTCATTCGTGGTACGGAAGCGTGGAGGATTAACCTGAGGACCGGGATGTTCATGGACCCAACTCCTGATCCTTCTGCCATACCTTCCGGTCTCCTCGAATACCTCAAAGGAGAGGCTATCTGGCAACAGCTTTGTGATGCGTGGGATCGTTTATACCCAGACAACCCTGTGGTTGGTGGTGAACAGGACGAGGAGTAAGAGAATGGCTACAAAAACGACAGAGAAAAAGAGTCGCTATCGAATGATTCTGATGGATCGTGCGAAGAAACGCCCATCAGCATTTGCTTCGCTTCATCCGGAGATTGTCTCTTCGTTGACTGAGCTGCGCAACTCTCTTGCCCATGCGGCTGCGGATACGTTCTGGATTAGCTATACGAATGATCTTACTGAGGCTTTGGTCAAGCAAATGTCTGCGTCTCAGAAATCTATGGGGTGGGGATTATTCATCCATTCAATGGATGTGGGGACTATTCCGGCTCTCTCGTCTTTCTTTCGCAGAATTGCTTTCACTATGGACGGTGGATTCATTCCAGAGGATGAACTTGTGGAGGTATTGCACGCAACAAACTCGTCAGACTTGTTCATCGGTGGTTGCGTCAATCATGAGACAAAAACAATTACTTTTTGGAGAGGTGATCTCAAACCATTGACTGTACCTTTTGCTTCGTTCGAAGTTTCGGGGGATGGAACTCAGCCAGACTTCGATCGGTTTTCAGTCGTAGACTGTGGGCAAACCGTGCAGCTTGGTGACTATGAGGCTGCGGTTGATGCAATTCTTTATGAAAATGATTCCGAGTACCGGAGGCGGATTTCAAAGCAACGTCTGCAAGAAGAGCAAACTTTTGGAGCATCCCTTCGACGACTTCGTAAACAGCGTGGTCTTAGAAGGGAGGACTTTGAGCCAAGAGTCTCAGCCAAAACGATTGCTCGAATTGAGCAGGGAAGAGTTCGTCGCATTCACAAGAAGACGCTTGACGAACTCGCTGATCTTCTGTCAGTCGAACCTGAAGAGATTAAGACCTTCTGACGAGCTTCCCCTGTCCTTTGCAGGAATCTCGTGAGCAGTTTAATTGAAGCATCTCCGTGAGTTTCAATTGTAGGATCAGTAATTCAAGTTGTCGGATGCTTCGCCAAGTTGATCCGCCGAACGCAAGCTGTAGATTTTCGTTGTGTCGAGGCTCTCGTGTCCAAGGATCTGCGCCAGACTCACCAAATCATTGCTGTTGTTGGCAAGAAACTGATGAGCCATTGTGTGCCGCAACAAGTGCGGGTGGATTTTGAAGCCGCAAAACGCTGAATACTTGTCGCAGAGATTCCGGACACCTCGGGCAGTCAGCGGACCACGTTCACCAACAAACACTCGATCCGAATCAACCGGTGGCCGGGTATCGAGATAGGCGTGCAAACCTTGACGAGCCAGAATTGGCAACGGCACTGAGCGTTGCTTGTTCCCTTTACCTTGCCTGAAGATAGCCGTGCCGCTTCTCACCCCGATCATGAGGTCGTTCAATTCCAGCCCCACCAAATCACTGACTCGGCAACCAGTAAACAGGAACAGATTGAAAATCGCTTGGGCTCTAATGTCTGTCCGCAGTTCGACTTCCCGAAGTAGTTTTCGGACTTGGCTTCGCTCCAGTCCCTTCGGAGCAAGTTCCTGCTTTCGAAGTTGCTTCACCTTTTTGGCTGGATTGGCAGGAAGGTGTCCATTCTCAGCGAGCCATCCGAAGAAGCGGCGAAGTGTGACCAGACATCGATTGACGGTCGCTGACGCTTGACCAAGATCCCGGCGCAGATGATCCCGGCAATCGGCAATGTCACGGGCAGTGACTCGTTCAAATGTCATCGGTTCACGATTGGAGTCGGTGAACCATCGGGCGAACTTTCGCAGATCATGGCCGATTGCTTTCAATGAGTCGGCGGCGTAATCAGTTGATTGGACGAACTGGTTGGCGAGAAGGATCACTTCGTTGCCGACCGGAATTCCTTCAAAAACATTACTCGCTCTGCAGTTTCTCAAGAGCCTCGTCGATCGCGAGCAGACGGTCGGGCGACTCATTGCCGGCAGGGCAATTGATTTCCAGTTCCATCCGCTGTCGATCGCCGCCATGCTTTGGCCGATTTTTCGCCCGAGCCCGATCAATGAGAATTCGCCGCATCGCCTCGGCAGCCGCTGCGAAAAAGTGGCCCCGCGAATCCCATTGCTGCGAGTTCGATCCATCAACAAGACGAACGTAGGCTTCGTGCACCAACGCCGTCGCCTGTAACGTCTGCCCCGGACTCTCCCGCAACATCCGAGCGGCTGCCAAATTTCGCAGTTCCTCGTAGACCAGCGGCAACAATTCCTCCGCCGCCGATGGGTCGCCGGAGTCGATGCGGGAAAGGATGGTGGTGACGTCAGACACTGCTATCCACCAATCCAAGCGACAAGCGGATCATCGCTTACCAGGGCCTGATGGATTCCACGAATTAGCCAGTAATGCACTCCGATCGCATGGTTTTCGATCGCGCGGTCAAGATGCCCGATTGCCGTTTCCCGTTTCCGTTTCCCCAGATAGGTGAGGGCCACGTAGAATTCTGACATAGTTCGTCTTCCTTTCCCCGTGTCATTTTTAGCCAGAAACTGTTGCTCGTCTATTCGATCTTCCAAGTAGTCCACCAAGTGAATTGGCTCTCTTAGGCTGGGGACCCGATTGGATCTCAATTGAGGAAGTAGCTTCTTCGTGGTTTCGCCTTCCTTCCCATCCATGATCAAAGCAGCCGCTAGTGCAAAAAACCTTGGATCCAAGCCCCAGAGACGATTGGCGTTTCGATCGAGATTTTTGATGTGTTCTTGATTCTCATGATGTCTGTCTTTGTCCAGCGCTCGTAAGACGAGTAACGCGTTTTCAACTCCGGCCCATCCCGTTTCATCTTGCTGCAGTCGCAACTCAAGAATCTCGATCAGGTCGTCGAATCGAGATGGTGCTCGCCAAAACAGATACCCTGGTATACCCGCGTCGATCTTTGCCGTCTCGACCATGGTCCATTTCTGATCGAGACTAATGTGTTCATCATTTGCCTCGGTAAAGAAATGAGAGGCAAAAAGATGAATCGGCCCATCTTCTTCTGGATCGATGCCATCATACAGACGCTTCGCCTCCGTTAAGTACCATTCTCGCTGGCCGTCAACACTTGCAATCCATGCTGCGTGCAATGCCACGATGTAAATCGCCCTCGCCATTGAGCTTTCTGGCATGAAGTGGTACGCAGCACGTGCATTACGCAATGCCTCTCCGGCAAGAGCCGGATCATTCGAATCGAAGAACAACTCCAGCTTTACTTGTGCTAAAAGCATGCGTGTCACGGGTGAATTTGTCTTTTCAACAGCGGGTTGCAAGATTTCTAAGCCGACTCTGGGTTGCACGATTCCAAGGGCATGACCGAGGAAGACTCGTGTCTCCAACTCCATGTCTTCCCAGTTTTGGTTTCTATGTAATCGCTCATCCAATTCAATGACTTGTCGATAGTGCAGGTCAAGGTCGCTGCCCGCCCAGAGCGCCGCATTTGCAGCTAGAGCATGAGCCGCGATGCTATCGTTCCGATTGATTACTTCTTGCAGGCGGGTCAAGGCAGAGGGGAAATCGCCTCTTGAGTAGAGCTCAAGACATAACTCAATTATCTCGATGCGCTCCTGGGAGATTCTTGCTTTGTCGGCGATCAGCAACCAATTTTTGGTTTCTTCCCGGTTGCCACTCAATGCAGCCTGCAGTCCGAGCTGCATTGCTGCTTCGCCAAACGAACTCACTGCTTCGCTTAACTCTCGTTCCGTCTCTTCTGCCCTTTCCTTCTCGTCTTGAAGGTCTGTGAGTATTCGGTTCTTTTCCTGAATTGCTGAGAAAGCGAATCCAAGTCCGACTACTAAGGCCAGGAAGATCACGCTCAGAGTCGAAAAGAGTGCTCGGTTCCGCTTCCACACCTTGCGAATCTGATAGACGGTTGACGGCGGGCGTGCCTCGACGACTTGGTCGGATAGATAGTTCTCGACATCGTCGGAAAAGCTTGTTGCCGATTCGTACCGTCGATTCCGGTCTTTCTCCAGCGCCTTCATCACGATCCAGTCGAGGTCGCCGCGGATGGTGCTGAAAAGCTTGGTGGGTTCGGTGTTTCGGTGAACAGAGACATCGGTGGCCGTCTTGCCCTAGCCTGGATATTCGTGTGCTTGGCTTCGGAGGCTCTTCTTCGCGGATGATGCGGCGGACTTCATCGAAGGCAGCAGTGCTCAATCGATCGCGATCAAACGGTGTGGTCCCCGTCAAGAGTTCGTACAGCAACACACCCAGCGAATAGACATCGGTCCGCGTGTCGACGCCGTAACGACTCAGTTCTGCCTGTTCGGGACTCATGTACAGTGTCGTGCCGACGACCTGGTTGAGACGTGTGTAGATCGTCTGGTCGGTCAGACTCTGATTGGTCGCTTTCGCCACGCCAAAGTCGATGATCACCGGAACAGGGTTGCCGTCGTGCAATGTCACCAAAACGTTCGACGGCTTGATGTCGCGGTGAATGACGCCCTTTTGGTGCGCGTGCTGGACCGCTTTGCATACCTGAGTAAATAGTTCCAATCTTGCTCGAATCCCAAGTTTGTTGTCGTCGCAGTACTCGGTGATCGGAACTCCGTTGATCAGTTCCATCACGAAGTACGGCCGTCCGTTGTCGGTCATTCCGGCGTCAAACACTTTCGCGATGCAGGGATGATCCATCATCGCCAAGGCCTGGCGCTCGGCTTCGAAACGTGCCACGACCTCCTTGGTGTCCATCCCCGGTTTGATGACTTTCAATGCGACCTTGCGTTTGACCGGTCTTTCCTGCTCGGCGACATAGACCGAACCCATCCCGCCTTCGCCGATCAACTCGCGTAACTTGTACGGGCCGATCGATTGGCCGGCCGCGGGCTTCTGGCCGAGATCCCGCGTCTCGTCGAGCGAGTCGTCTTTCAGAAAACTCCCTGCCTGTTCGTGGGAGTGGGCTAGCCCCTCGAGCCGCTGGCGGAGGCCAGAATCGTCGCCACAGACGCGGTCGAGAAAATCCTCGCTGCTGATCGGCGTCGGACAGCTCAATCAGCTCCTGAAACAGCTCTTCAATCGGCTTCACGTTGCTCACGGTTTGGCTCCTCGGGATTCCTTATGGTAAAAGCCAATGCGATTTTGCGTGGCGGAGGGCTCAGGTGATCGTGGAAAAAATGGGGAGAATTCACGCGGGACGCGACTCCAAGGAGCCCCGTCGGAAAAACCTCCAAGATTTGTGATGTAAATTGACGGTCCTCTACGCACTGCCCAGTAGAGAACGGTTTGACGGTATTCGTAGGGTCCTGGCCATGGCAGATGTCGCACTTCAAAACGATCCGGAGGGCTTTCCCCCGCCAAAAGAATGTCCGCGGTGCGGTTGGGGAGTGACAGCCGCGGCCATGATTTCCGCTGAGTTTTGCCCTCGATGTGGATGCTCGCTCGATCCCTCCGGCGTCTCGGACGAGGTGAGCGCGGCGTCGCGGTCACCCGCTTCACCCAGCGACACCCAGGAAGTGCCGATTGAAGAAGTCCTGTTCGAGCAGGCCCGAGGCCTGGATGACCAAGAGCGGTCGGAGTACCTCGATCGAGCTTGCGGCGAAGATCGGCGGCTTCGGCGTCGGATCGAAGAACTGCTCGCCGCCGCCGAAGGCGCCGACAGTTTGCTCGATCTCCCGGAAACAGCAGGTGTTACGCAATTCGGCGATGCGACCGACGGCCGCTGGCCGACTGATCGGGAACTACAAGCTTCTCGAAAAGATCGGCGAAGGGGGCATGGGAAGCGTCTACCTGGCCGAGCAGCTACGGCCGGTCCAGAGGAAGGTTGCCCTGAAATTGATTCGTGCTGGCTTGGACAGCAGCCAGGTGGTCGCCCGTTTCGAGGCGGAGCGTCAGTCGCTAGCGATGATGGACCATCCCAACATCGCGAAGGTACTGGACGCCGGTGAGACGGACCAAGATGAGCCTTACTTTGTGATGGAGTTGGTCAAAGGCCTCCCGATCACGGAGTACTGCGACGCCAATCGATTGGGCCCCAAGGAACGTGTGGAATTAATGGTCGACGTCTGCGGCGCGGTTCAGCACGCCCACCAAAAGGGCGTTATTCACCGCGACCTGAAGCCGTCCAACATTTTGGTGGCCCAGTATGACGACCGCCCAGTCCCGAAGGTAATCGATTTTGGAGTCGCCAAAGCAACCCATCAGAAGCTCACCGAAAAGACGCTGTACACGCAGCTTGGACAGATCGTTGGGACGCTTGAGTACATGAGCCCTGAACAGGCGGTATTGAATCAACTCGATGTCGACACGCGAAGCGATGTCTATTCGCTCGGAGTGATTCTGTATGAATTGCTGGTCGGCGAAACGCCGTTGGATGCGAAGGAGCTGCGCAGTCAGGGGCTGGAGCAGATGCTGCGAACGATCCGAGAAAAAGAACCAGCGAGACCCAGCTTACGGCTCAGCAGCCAAGGGAAAGCGGCGACGCAGACTGCCGCGTATCGCCACACCGATCAATCGAGTCTTTCCAAAACACTCCGCGGTGACCTCGACTGGATCGTGATGAAGGCGCTGGAAAAAGACCGCAAGCGAAGATACGAATCGGCGAGTCGATTGGCGGAAGATCTTGGGAATTACCTGGGGGGAACCACGGTGGATGCGCGCCCGCCGACGGTTGGCTATCGGCTCGGAAAATACGTTCACCGCAATCGTGTTGGGCTGAGCCTGGCAAGCATACTTTTCGCAATTCTTACCATCGCCGTTGTATCGGTCGCACGTGAAAGGAATGTCGCAGAGGAAGCAAGGAATGTTGCCGAACAAGAAAAAAATGTGGCCGTCGGGCGTCTGAAGGCCCTGCAGCTAACGCTCGAAGAGTTGGCATTCAACGAAGCGTGTAACGGTGACAGAAAACAGTTCGATCGATGGCACGGGCAGCTCAAAGCCATCAAAGCACCGCAAGGCATGCTGGATACACTCGAGGCAATCGCTCTGCTCACCTCGGGGGACGAGGCCGGTGCCACGAAAAGGCTAAAGGAGGTGATCGCATCTGACTCCAATAATCAACTCGCCAACGCGGCAATGGTCTGGGCAGCGATTGGATCCGGCGACTATTCCGCGATGGACGACACGTACGAGCGAATCAGCGAGTTGGGAGAGGGCGACGACGACTTTTCACGGCTCCTGATCTCGTTCGCTACCGCACCTCAGCCTGGTGTTGCCGATGAAAAAGCCATCGAGAAACTGACCGCGATCCTTGAGAGGCACCCACGTTGGGGATTCGCCTATCAAGCTCGCAGCTACGCATACCTGGATCTTTGTAATCGCACGAAATCCCCCCGAGATCTGCACCTTGCAATACAAGACATGCGTGTGGCCCGAATGTACATGCCCGATAGTGAATTCGTTAAAAGGCACACCATGGAGACGTGCATCGAGTCAATCGCCTTCGCGCAAGCTTTCCCCGAGAGACTCTCGGAAGACGACTTGCGGCACTGTCGTGGCGAAGCGGACAGAATCGCAAACGAGTTCTACACATCGCCGTCATCCTTTGAGGGGTGCGTCACTGCGCTTATGTACTATCGCTTGATCAATGACGAAAAGGCTGATGAAATGGAGACGCGTCTCGAGAACAATTTCAACAATGCTGAGCGAGTCGCTGCTGAAGCCTTCGCAGACAAGCAATTCGAGGAACTGCTTAGGGATGATCCCGATCGTCCCTTCATTCGGAGCTTCTTTCAGGCACTGGCGCAAAAAGAACTGGGCAATGATGAAGGAGCCATAGAAACCTGTAACAAATTGTCCGAGCGTGCATTTGGAAACGGAAATCTTTCGGAAATCAGCTTGGATGGGTTCTTGCTTCTCAGGGACGAAGAAGGTTTCAGACGCACCTTGAAACAGGCTCAGGAAGGTTTCTTCTTTTGGGAATGGGAGAGGAAACCACTGGATCTATACACAGGAAAGATCACACCAGAGATGCTCGTCGCGGAAGCACACCCGTTTCCATACCAGATGTGCGTCGCCCATTACACGGTTGGAATGCACTACCTGTGTCAAGGTAATCGCGACCTGGCGAAGGAGCACTTCAGGAATGCGGTGCAAACCGGTCGATACGGCTGGTCCGACTATCATGCGGCGAAGGCCTTCTTGAAGCGACTTGAGGATCCCTCCGACGATTTCCCAGAATGGATTCCAGACGTTAGTGCGACGGTGGAAGTGCGCCATGACTGATGAGCAACTCTTTGATCGGGCGATTCAGCTTGGCAGAGACGACCGGGACGAGTTGTTGACGGACGCCTGTCAATCGACGGAGCAGCGTGCGCGGGTGGAGGCTCTGCTCGATGCGCATGGCGCAGGCCGACAGTTTGCTGGACACCGAGGCGATGGTTCTCGCTGGTGACACGATTGTCGAACAGCCAATCCGAAAGGCGATCGGTGACTTCGACATCATTCGCGAACTCGGTCGCGGCGGCATGGGGGTCGTCTATGAAGCACGCCAAAAATCGCTTAAACGCAAAGTCGCCTTAAAGATCTTGTCGAGTGGATTGGGCTTGAGCAGCAAAGCAATCTTGCGATTTCGTCGCGAGGCGGAAGCGGCCGGCAAGTTGCATCACACCAACATCGTGCCGATCTATACGACCGGTGAAGACAAGGGGATTCACTACTACGCGATGGAATTGATTGATGGGCCGTCGCTCGATGCGGTGATTAAGGATTTGAAACAGGAGACAACGGAGAAAACGGAGAAGAGTGAATCGGACGCCGATGTGCCGAGTTGGCTGCGGAAGACCGCTCTCTATGATGCGACCGGTCCCGCACCGGTTCGCACGGACTCCTCGTCCGGTTTCGTCGAGTTCAACGGTTGCTCAAGGAACCAAGTACTTTGACCATGTGGCGACGATGATCGCCGAAGTTGCCGACGCGTTGGAACATGCGCACGAACATGGCGTGATCCACCGCGACATCAAGCCGTCGAATCTACTACTGGCGCCCGATGGACGGCTCAGCGTCAACGACTTTGGGCTGGCCCGGATGCTGGAACAGCCCGGCATGACGATGAGCGGCGAATTCGTCGGTTCACCACTCTACATGAGCCCCGAACAGATCACGGCCGGCCGAGTCACGATCGACCACCGCACCGACATCTATTCACTTGGAGCGACTCTCTATGAACTGCTCGTGCTCTTCACCGCCATTCCCCGGCCAAACCCGTGATCAGGTACTCAGCCAGATCCTGCACAAGGACGCAGCTTCGACGCGTAAGCTAAATCGGCGAGTTCCTGTCGATCTCGACACCATCTGCATGAAGGCGATCGACAAAGATCCCGACCATCGCTACCAGACCGCTGGGGCACTCGCCGAAGACTTGCGGAGGTTCGTCCGACGACATGCGATTGCCGCACGCCGCATAGGACCGCTGGGTCACACCGTTCGCTGGGTCAAACGAAATCCAAGCTGGGCCTGCCTGATTCTCGTTGTAGCGGCAGTTGCGTGTACGGGTTTCGCGATCCGTAAAGCCAGCAGGATAAGTGAGCTAGCAGACGTTAGCGAGCAAATCTTCGAGGACCTGATCCGCAGGGGCCCGGCTGGTACGGCAGAGCTGATTTATCACGGCGAAGAGCTGGGTGCGTCCCCGTATTGGCTCAATTTCCACCGTGGTCTACGGCAGCTTTTTCGACAGGACTACGAAGACGCGAGACTCGAGTTTCAGAAGGCCCTACAGCTTCAACCCAACAGTATCTCTGCCAAGGCTCTGCTTGCCACCTCCTACATGTGGAGCGGCAACGAGTACGAATACTTCCGACTGCTATCCGAAATCGATCCTGACGATGCTCAGAGCTTTGAGGACAAGTTCTTCCTCGGGTACGCACATCATTGGGGAGATTCCAAGCTCTCAATGCAACTGTTAGCCGAAGCCATCGAGATGCGCGGGAGGGAGCCTTACATCGTTTTTCTGCATGGTGTTGCGAGGCGTGGACATGCCACCATCGAACTCGTCGATCTCGAGGACAAGCAAAGGGAAATCGTTGAAGCGATCCGGGAGATGGAAAGTTCAAGGGAATGGATGCAAGAATCTTCACTCATTCTAAAAGAACTGACGATCGCCTATCTCCATCAGGCCAACATCTACCAACGTCTTGCCGACTCCGATCCCGCCAACCGAGCGAGCCATCTAGCCGTTGCAGAGCAATCCCGAACTCTTGCAATGAATATGCTTCCCTCGCTTCGCGCATCCGAGGACTCGTTCGATTCCCAGTATGCCGCGGTCATGCTTGTCAGCGAATTGCGTGCGCCCGAGGACTTGATTTCGATGGCCGATGACTGGCAGAGAAAGGGGGTCGGCTCCCCATACGCCGCACACTTCCTCTCGATGAAGCTCGCTACCTTGGGTAAATACGAGCGAGCAAACCAATGGCTTCTTCGCGAGCTCGCCTACTATGGCACGAGCGAACATCTGAACGTGGAAACCTTTGTGAAGGTCGTTGATCCCAAAAGGTCGATGTCACTCGCTTCGCTACTAAAAAATGCGGTTGATCGAATCAAACGGAAGGAAGAAACGGGTCAGACACAGAATATCCAGTTTGATGTCCAATCAGCCATGCTGCTAGGCGATCGCTCGCAGAGCAAGTGGTACTCGAAGGACCGTCTCGATGACGTGATTCAAAAAGGCTGTGTCTACCAGCCGATACGGGACTACATTCAAGCATCGGACCAAGGCAACCGTAACGAGCAGGCGCTTCTTGATGAGTGCGCTTCAACACCGGCTGCGAATGTCTCTACGATGCATGCCCGTTTCTATTTGGGGATCGAGGCCATTGCAGAAACACGATGGGACGATGCGAGACGACACTTAACAGCATGCCGGAACGGTGGCGAGTTCATGTTTACGGTCTACTTCCTCAGCGAATTGCTGCTGGCTCACGAAGACCAGTGGAAAGACTGGCAAGGTACATACTCCGGAATCCTCGACTATTAGGTGAAGGTACGCAGGCGGTACGTCGGCGTGGCAACGATGTCAAACATCTCCGAGATCCTGACGGCAGTCGACCAGGGCGATCCGCGTGCTGCGCTGGAATTGCTGCCACTGGTGTACGAGGAGCTACGAGTACTCGCCAAAGCTCGACTCTCGCACGAACAACCTGGATACACACTGCAGGCAACGGACCTGGTACACGAGGCATACCAGCGATTGCTTGACACTGAAGGGAAGGACCCGGCGAAGTGGAACAGCACGGGCCATTTCTTCGGTGCCGCCGCTGAAGCAATGCGGCGGATTCTGATTGACCGGGCGCGGGCCAAGGCGGCGCAGAAACGGGGCGGCGATTTACAGCGGGTTGAGTTCGAAGAGCTGGAGCATCCGGCGGCCAAGCGGCCCGAACGCTTTCTGTTGCTCGACGAGGCACTGACCAAACTCGAGTCGCAGGATCCTCAGAAGGCGCAGCTCGTCAAGCTCCGCTTCTTCGCCGGACTCACCAACCAACAAGCCGCAGCCGCGCTCGGTATCTCGACCGCAACGGCCGATCGAGCGTGGGCATTTGCGCGGGCTTGGCTAAAAACGGAGATGGATGAGGATTCCCAATCATAGCGGTTTCACTCTTTCGGTAGCTGCGGCCAGCTTTCGCTTTCGTTCATCGCCGCCAGCAGGCATTCGGATGGCGAAAAGGGGTCAGACACCAAAGACCGGAACGGCCCGAAGGTTGCTTCGCATTTTTGGTGTCTGACCCGAATGGCAGGGGCTTTGAACCTCGGGCGCTAGCCGTGGGCGAAGAAAACGTCGTTAGGATGCGGCGAAGGCCCACGGCTAGCGCCCGAGGTTCACTGAGACAACCTAAGTTCGTGACATTCGTGTCTGACCCCTTTTCGCCGATTGGAGCACCCTCTCGTCTCAGCCTATTTGTTATTCACAGTAAGTCTGACCGTGTTGGAAGCGATGCTCTTGGTATTCTACGGTGCATGAAGCAATTCGACACCAGACGCCCCGACTAGGTTCGAACGTGTTTCATCGCAAGGGATTGCGGTATCCACGCCGGGAGGCCGTAGTGCGAGCCCTGCGGCCGCCGCGAACATGAATTGCTAACTTGCCCCCGATGCTCTGAAGCTTTCTTAGGTGCGCCCCAACATGTTGAAGGGGCAATCGCATGACCACATCAAGCTTTAGAATCTGACGACAGGCTTGGTGCTTTTCGCCTTTTCTCGTTGAGCTTCCATGAACGCTTTCACAACGCCTGGTTTGTCTCTGTCTCGGTAGGCTTCGTAAGCCGGATCCTGGTACCGCTTCATCATTTCCAGCATCTTGTCTCTGAACTTCTTCAGCTCCTGCGGCATAGGCCGGATTGTCGGCGAGATTGTTCAGGCCGTCGGGGTCTTCCTTGAGATTGTAGAACTCTTCAGGCACCCGGTACTTGTACAATTCAACTCGTTCGGCAATTTCCGGATCCGTCTTCGCTGCTTCGATCATGGCCCTCCACGTGATACCTCCTGTGGAATCACCCGTCATCGCAGTTTCATGATCAGCCCAGAAGTTATAGATGTAACCGTAGTCCTCATTTTGAACGCACCGCATCGGGTATCGTATCCTGGCGAAGATCTGGTAGAAGGTGGCGTAGGCATATTCCCGATCGTTCTGGCGTTCACCAGAAAGCAGCGGCAGGAAACTCTGCCCATCAAGATTCGGTATCCGCGAAAGTCCGGCCGCTTGCATGATCGTCGGCATCAGATCGATCCCCGTCACAAAGTGGCTGGAGTCCACCGATCCCGGTTTGATCTTTTGCGGCCATTTAACGATCAAGGGCGTCTTGGTGCTGTTCAGATAACACTGCGCCTTTGCAAAGGGAAAGGCAGCACCGTGATCGCTCAAGAAGATCACCAAAGTGTTCTCTTCCAAACCGCTTTCGTGAAGTGCCTTGAGTACCGCGCCGATATTTTGATCGCAGCGGTAAACATTGCCATAGTATTGAGCCACCTCTTTGCGGACCTTCTCGATATCGGGCAAATACCCGAGCATTTCGATTTCGTCCGGAGCGAACTGTTTGGAAACAGGCGGCTTATGATCTCCCCAGGCCTGCGCGTCAATTTCGCTTCCCACAAAGGGTCTGTGTGGGTCGTGCGAATTGGCGATCAGAAAGAACGGTTTCTTCTGTTCCTTAGCCATGTCAAAAAACTTGGCTGAATAGCGATGAAACAATTCGGGATTGCGGGAATGTCCGTTTCGCCAAACAGCCTCCTTTTCGGTTTTGAACGGGATAAAGTCCCAACAGAAACGTTCAACTGGTTGGTGGTGGATCTCTTTGCCCAAGATGCCATTCACATATCCCCGGCTTCTTAGCTGCTCGGGCAGGGTTGGGACGTCGAGGTCGATGGGTTCGAATCCTTCAGCACCATTGTTATGGGGAAATCGGCCGGTCATCCAGGACTGTCGGCATGGCTGACAGACGGCAGTATTGACATGCGCGTGCGTGAATCTGATTCCCTGCTCGGCAAGTCTGTCGATGTTGGGAGTGATGCCCGGCACCTTGCACCCAAAGGCGCCAACGGAGTTATAGGCCAGATCATCCGCCGTAACGATTAGGATATTGGGTCGCCGCTGAGCATCCTCGTTGCTGACGGATTCAGCGTGAAGGCAACCTGCAAGCATCAGGCCTAAAATAGTCACTAGAATTGATAGAAACATGGGCTTCACGTTCAACATATTCGGGCCCCAGAAAGGGAGGTTGAAGTCTGACGCCACTTAGCATGCGAAAAGTGGTGAGATTAATGTAGTTGATTCAGACGGATGAGAATGGGTATCAGCGGTTGCGTCTGCCAGTCTGAGATGCCAAGCAATCTGACGCTTCGGTGGGCTCGGCGACTGCCACCGCTGACACCAGCTTTTCACAACCCGCGACTGCGGTTTGATGCCGGTTACGAACCGCTTTCGTCCGGTGGCATACTTCTTATCGCTTCGTCGCAGACAGACTCCGTCATCGCCTACGGTACCGACACGGGGGATCGTCGCTGGACATTCCGAACCAACGGGCCCGTGCGATGCGCCCGGCGATTTGGCGTGATCGCGTCTGCTTCGGATCCGATGACGGCTATCTCTATTGCGTTGAAGTGAAATCCGGAAAGCTGTGTTGGAAGCATCGTGCCGCGCCGAGCGACCGCCGCCTGCTTGGCAATGGAAGATTGATCACCGTTTGGCCGGTACGGGGCGGTCCCGTTGTTGCCGACGGCCACGTACTTGACACCCCACAACACTGCCTACGAAAAAGCCAACTCTCAGGGAGCGAATGACCATGTTCGGAAGTTCAAGCAACGATAAAGCTAGCCTTCAGAAGAAGTACACTCAGCTGATGGAAGAATCCTATCGGTTGTCTCACACGAATCGGAAGCAGAGCGACTTGAAACGCGGAGAAGCCGAGGAAATTGGAAAACGTCTCGACCAGTTGGAGAAAGAGTCAAGTCAGTAGCGCTAGAAAAGGGTGAGCTGCCGCCCTTCCTGCAGAGCAGGAACGGAAGTGGAGTTAATCCGCCCAAGGATTCGGCCTGCGAGTGCCATTCCACTCAAAAACGCGCCCTCTACTCTCGGTCCGCCACACCAGTCGCCGCACGCGCCGATTCTACGTTCGTCGTCGAACAAACAATCGGTGGTAAGTGGCTCTTGCGGGATCGCGAATCGCCAACGATGCACGGTCGAATAGATTGGGTCCGTCCTCGTTCTTCCCACGGCGTTCCAAAACTCTCCGATCAACAATGGCTTGATCTCTTCGGGCGAAACTTCAAGGTGCCTTTCCGTCCACTCGGCAGCTGCATGCGCAACCCACGTTTCACTCTCGCCATCGCGGCCAGCCTTACTGCTGTTGCGGGCGATCCATGACAGCGGTGATTGATGCACAAACGCGCCGTCGAAGTCAAGGTTCAGAGATTCCTCGAACGCCAGCATCAACGCCCAGCAGCCGTGCATCTTGACAGAGCCGGCTTGATTGGCCAGTTCAGGCGCGTCCGTCAACAGCGGTGCAGCCTGGTGCGATGGCACGGCAACGACCACGACATCGAATTGACCTAATTTATCTCCCCCGTCCGTGGTAAGTAGCCACTTGTCATTCTGTATCTCTGGTGTTGCGACCAGTGTTTCCAGGTGCACTCGCAAGTCCGATGCTATGTGCTTGCCGATGGAGCTCATGCCGGGAACTGCAACGTAGCGATTGTCGCCCGCTTTCTCGGCTTTGACGACGCCCTTTTCCAGGACCACGATGCGTCCATCCCATGTTTGAACAAGTCCATCATGCATCCACGACTCGACATACCGCTTGAAGCGATCATCACGAGCCGTGAAGTACTGAGCTCCATGATCGAAGCTCAAGCTGTCGTCGACTCGTCGGGTGGACATGCGGCCGCTCACGCCACGGCTCTTCTCAAACACGCTAACATCGCAACCGTGATCGGCGAGCGTTCGAGCACACATCAGGCCTGAAATCCCTGCTCCGATCACCGCGACTTTCGGTATCGGATCCCACAACGGTCGCGTGACCTTGCGTTGATAAGCGATTGGATCAAGCCGTTTGGCGTGCTGATCAGTCGAGCGAGTTCTAACCGTTCCGAAAACAGGCTGAGCCGGCGAAAACGGACGATCGAATTGTCCCAGGCACCACAGGATCCCACCATAGGATGCGGGATCTCTTCCGTCCAAAGCATAACGATGGTTCAAATCGATCATGCGAGAAAGGGCCCGCTTTGCGTCGGGCGTCCAATTCAAGATCGCTTTGCCCCAAGTCATCCGAACATTGTTGTGCAACTCACCGTGAATCAGCAACGAACATTGCGCAGCGTCCCAGATGGTATCGCCTGTGCGGCCCCGAGACATCGTTTCCCAAGACAACGACTCACGAGGATCCGTCTCGTGTTCGAATAGCGTCTCGCGGGCCCAGCTGGGAATCGACGTAACTCTGCCGTGGTCTCGGCGAAAGTGGCAAAAGGCGTAAGCGAGTTCTCGCCAAATCAGCAACTCGTCAAGGAACTTCTCCGCACCTTTGGATTGAGCTGCCGCCGCTTCTCGGGCGATTCGTGTTGGAGCCACCATGCCGTAGTGCAGGTACGGCGACATCCGACTCACACCATCAATGAGTGCGTTGTTGCGTCGACTGGCGTAGGTCGAGAGCCCTTTGTCTTTGAAGTCCTGCCATCGCAAATAGCCCGCGACGGATCCACCAGCCGTATGCGGCACGGGGCCAATCGAGTGATCGATTTCACATTGACTAACTAAGCTTGCGATGTCGATGTCCTGCAAATCGACAGCTTCAAAGGGGAGCTCCATCGACGACTGGCAAACCAGTTCGCGGTTCGGATTTCATCGGATCTAAAGAAACCCGTTCTGCGAAGAGTTCGTTCGTCGCGTTTCGGAATTCGAATGCTCGCTCATAACTCCTACCAACCAAACGCATGGGAACGATGCATGCCGTATCGACAACCATCAGAGCGCACTGGACACCGCGTCTGAGTGATTCGGTCCAGCTTCGCAGCGGCTCGGTAGGCATGTCTTCAGTGACCACGAGCGCTGCCTGCTTTGCAAGCGTCTTCAAGTGCGGTCCGCGATGATACGGGCGTTCGACATGCAAGGCATAGAAGATGTTTCTGCTGGTCAGGCCCAATTGCACATCTCGAGCCCCCTGCAGCACAAACGTGTGATGTCGATCTGAAGCAAACGGGTAGCGTTCAGAAAGACCTTGGTAAACCAACAGTGGTAGTCCCAATTGGTTCGCAAGCTCGATCGCCACATTGAGAGCCGGATTCTCTTCCGTACGGATTGCCGTCCGCATCCAATAAAGGACAAAATCACCCGCGGTGGAAACTTGCTCGCGACCAAGCAAACGGGTTCGCTCTGCAAGTGCCGAGGGTAGCGACCGAGAAAGCTCACTAGCCTGCATCATGTGTCCTGGGTGTTTGTCCGGCAATGTTGAAGCGGTCGCTTTTGGAAGGCTCTTCCCTGCGTCGGTCCCATCCGTGGACAATCGTGTCACTCAAGATAGCTTTTGAGCATCTATCGGGCGTATTCATGAACCTGAATTCTGGAGATCATCGCCGGGACAGAGGTTGAGGTGAGTGTATCGACTGAGCGTTCAGTCGTATCCCGCGTCCCTCGAAAATTGGCACCAGTGCCTCACGGTGAAGCACTCTTGGAGCTGGTCGAATTGAGTTGCAGAAGTCAACTGCTTGGTCCCAGCAGCAAGTTCGTGTGCTGGAAAATCATGAAAAATGGAATTTTAACGATCCGGCCATCATGACGTCGCGCGATGACCGAGTCCGCATAACTTACACTCATAAGCGACCGCGAGAGGCAGCGATTGGTCCTCGATTCAGCTCTACTCAATTGACGTCCATGTGAATGCGAGTTCGAAGTAGTGAACGATTCAAGTATACCGGTTGCTCTTGGATTGGACTTTGGCACCGAATCGGTTCGAGCCGTCTTGGTGGATGCCATCGGTCGCGAGCTTGGGGTGGGAATCCACCCGTACCGACACGGCCAAATCATCAAAAAATTGCCAGGAACCGAGCAACCACTTCCGATGAACTATGCGCTGCAGTCGCCGGGAGACTGGATCGAAAGTGCATCTTTGGCAACCGGCGATGCCATCGCAGTGTCAGGCATTGATCCCGACCGAGTTGTTGGGATCGGCGTCGACTTTACCAGCTGCACGATGTTGCCAACGATGCTGGATTCAACGCCTCTGTGTGAATTAGCCAAGTATGCCGCCACGCCGCTAGCGTGGCCGAAGCTCTGGAAGCATCACGGAGCGGTTGAGCAGACAGACCGCATGAATCAAATCGCTGCCGAGCGAAATGAAGCGTTCATGGCACGTTACGGAGGCACGATCGGGCTGGAATGGTTCTTTCCGAAGTTGCTCGAGACGATCGACGGCGCGCCGGAGATCGCGGACGCCGCCGAGGTCTGGCTGGAAGCGGGCGACTGGTTCGTTTGGAAACTTGTGGGATGCGACGCGGCGTCGTTACCGCGTTCGACGTGTCAAGCCGGTTACAAGGCGTTGTGGTCTGCGCAAGATGGTTTTGCTTCGCAGGACTACCTGAACGCTGTCGATCCACGGCTGGCCGAAGCTGCCCGATCGAAAATGCCTGGCATCATGCTGTCACCAGGGCAACTTGCCGGCACGTTATGCGACGAGCTCGCCCAGCGTCTCGGTTTGCCCGCCGGCATAGCGGTTTCCGCTGCCACCATTGACGCTCACGCGGCGGTGCCCGGCGTGGGTGCGGCCGAACCCGGAACGATGGTGATGGTGTTGGGGACGAGCAGTTGTCACATGCTCAACGCGGTCGAAGGCAAGCCAGTCGCGGGTGTGGCTGGAATTGTCGACGGTGGAATCCTGCCGGGACTGTTTGGCTACGAAACGGGACAAGCGGCTGTCGGTGATGCGTTCGCGTGGCTACTGAGGTTGTTGAACTTGGATTCGTTTGGACAGCTCAGTCGCGATGCGATGTCGCTACCGCCCGGTGCCGAAGGCGTGATGTGCCTGGACTGGATGAATGGTTGCCGAACGCCACTGATGGACGGCAAACTCAAGGGAGCTTTCACAGGCTTGTCGCTCAGTTCGACACCCGCCCACTTGTACCGCGCCTTATTGGAAGCATCGGCCTTCGGTGTTCGGTGGATCGTGGATGTGCTTCGCGAAGGTGGCGTGCCGGTCGAGCACTTCATTGCGACCGGCGGCTTGCCCCATCACAACCCGGATGTTATCCAGGTCTATGCGGATGTGCTCGGGAGCGAGATCGAAGTGCATCCGTCGCCGCAGGGCCCCGCGATCGGAGCCGCCGTCCTGGGAATGGTTGCCGCCGGGAAAGAGAGGTCAGGTTTTGACAACGTGACGCAAGCCGCCCAAGCGATGGCGTCTGTGCCCGAGAGTGACAAGAGAATCATCACGCCAACGGTAGCCAACCGCGAAAGCTATGAAGAGCTTTACTTGAACTATCGCCGGTTGGCTCGGGTGATTCGAGAGGCTCAGGCTTGATGTGAATTGGATTCACAATAATGATCACGGTTTCGATGGCATGTATCCATGGCGTTTTGCACAACCTGACAGAGTCCTTGTTGGCGACTCGGACGCGTGAGAAGATTTTGCTTTGCCGGCTTGAGTTCATTCTCCAGACGAACCGCAAACATGAACCAAATAACCTCGATTTGAAAGTAAGATGACAAGAACGATCTCCCTGATCGCCTCGGGCGACCTTCGTGATTCTGCCAATCAGGTTTGCTGGGCTGCCCAACAAGAAATGGAAGCGGCGCTCACGGCTGCAATTGAGGCGAACGGGCACAACGTCGTCCGCGCTCATCAATGTGACCATCGTGGACACGGATTCATTGCATCGCAGCGTCAGGGCATCGAGGTCTTCCGCGACATCGATCGCGACGCACCACTCATCGTGGCCGAAGCCGTGTGGCAGTATTCGCATCACGTGCTCGCGGGCCTGACGACCCATCGCGGTCCTATCTTGACGGTCGCCAATTGGTCGGGGCAGTGGCCGGGATTGGTTGGGCTACTCAATCTCAACGGATCGCTAACCAAGGCTGGCGTGAAGTACAGCTCGTTGTGGAGCGAAACGTTTCGAGACGACTGGTTCAATGGCAAACTACGTGACTGGCTGGAAACAGGTTCCGTCGAACATGACACATCACACGTGAACGAGCTTGATAAAAGCCGAGCACCCGCTGACATCCAGCAGCTAGCCAGCGAGATTGCCACAACACTTCGCCGTGACAAAGCAATCATGGGTGTTTTCGATGAGGGCTGCATGGGGATGTTCAATGCGATCATCCCTGATCACTTGCTCAACCCATTGGGCGTGTTCAAGGAACGCCTTAGCCAGTCGGCGCTCTATTATGAAGCGAAGCAAGTGTCCGATCAGGAATCGCAGGCAGTGCGTGATTGGCTGGACAAGGCAGGTATGAAGTTTCACACCGGTCCAAATCACGACGAGCACTTGACGGACGCGCAGATATTGGATCAGTGCCGCACCTACATTGCAGCCATGCGAATCGCAGATGATTTCGGTTGTGACTGTATCGGGATTCAGTATCAACAAGGCCTCAAAGACTTGCTGCCAGCTAGCGATTTGGTTGAAGGAATGCTCAATGATTCGGTGCGACCGCCAGTACTTTCTCGCGACCATTCGCGAGAGTTGTACCCGGGAGTTCCGCTCACGCACTTCAATGAGGTCGACGAATGTGCGGGGCTGGATGGCTTGTTGACGCAGCGTATCCATCGTGCGCTAGGCGAACCGACCGAAAATACGCTGCACGATTTACGTTGGTCTGACAAGGACCATTCTGGAACGGTCGAGGGCGAGGTCTGGGTGTTGGAAATCAGCGGCGCGGTTCCGGCATCGCATTTCGAGGGCGGCTGGTCGGCTGCCGAAGGTTTTCGCCAACCACCGATGTACTTCCCGGCCGGAGGCAGTACGATCCGCGGGATCAGCAAGCCTGGCGAGATCGTTTGGTCACGTATCTTCATCGAAAACGACAAACTCAAGATGGACCTGGGGCGGGCAACTGCTGTCGAGCTTCCTCGCGCTGAAACGGAGCGACGTTGGAACTGCACCACGCCGCAGTGGCCAATCATGCATGCTGTGCTACACGGCGTCACACGAAACCAGATGATGGCTCGCCACAAAGCGAACCACATTCAGGTTGCATACGCCAACTCCGCCGAGGGCGCCGAGGTCGCGATGCGTGCCAAGGCGCTGACGGCAGCTCAACTTGGGATGGAAGTCAAGTTGTGTGGCGTGCGATAGAAGATGAGAATACTGAGTTAGAGCGTTTTTAGATCTCGCCTAGGCGACAATCTTTTGCCGCCGACGAGAATTGTGAAAATGCTCTAGGATGTGGCACCGTATGAATTGAATCTTGATGGTCACGGACACCGTCTCGATCACAAATGCTTGCTTCGCGGTGCCGACGGTTTCGACGCTGACACTCAACGGTTTTTCGACGCCCCACTGCAAAAGTCCCGGGTCGAGACTGCGCTGTTCACCTTTCAACTCGACGGCCACGATCACCTTGGAGCGTCCGACGCGATCCGGCTTCCCCGAAAGTTGGCCCGTCGAATCGTCGATGCTCAGCCAACTTGGTCCTTGTTCGAGATGGAAATGCGGCTGTTCGACATCCCAATAATTCATCACCTCTCGCCCATCGACGACTCGGGTCCGAAGATCGCCGAGGGAGCGGATGACACGAACATCGTAACGATATTCCATCTCCTTGCTGGCCTGCACCACGGGGTTGCTGTAGATGACAGGCCGAGGTGCTGTTACGTAGTCGGAAGGTCCGCTCCGATTGCCGGCCTCATCCACCGCAACGATTCGGTAATACGCTTTGTTGGCCCCAGGTAGCTCAACGCCTGTACCCACGACGGCCAGTTCGGTGGCGCTCGTGCCAACCAGAAAATTCGCTGGGAATTCAGTGGGCGATTTGCTGGAAACGTTCTCTTCGAGGTCGTAGATTCCCGCCGCGACTGTGAACGACTCGTCGCTGACCGAAAAGCCCTTCTCGTCGCTGGCATAGACACGATAGGCGACAGGTTTGCGTCCCTTTGGATTGGGTGCCCAGCGAAGCATCCCCAGGTTTAGCTCGCGGTCGTACTGCAGCATCACGTTCAGTGGCGGCGCCGGTCCGCGAGGTGTGAAACTCCAAGTCTTGCTCCATGGGCCCCAGACTCCTTGATCGTCCTTGGCGCGAACATGCCAATAGTAGGTGCAATCGGGATTCAGCTCGCCGGGGGCCTTGAGCGTATAACGCGCCGAACCGGCGTCGGTCGTGCGAGAGATCAACTTGGCGAAACTCATCGAGAGGGGCCACTTCATATCGGCTCTTGAGGAGAGCTCGAAGTGATAGTCCGCGATCGGGTCGCCGTCCGGGTCGGAGGCTGGCTGCCACTGGAAGACAACATCGGTTCCCTCGGAATCTCCTTGATCGCGCGGCCAGATCGGCGCCGGCGCTATGGTGGGAGGTGCACTGGCCGAGCGCTCGACCCACTCGTGCGTGATCCGCACGTGTCGTACGCCGGGTGACTCGTCCGAGTAGGTGAATTGGTTCTCGCCAACCCGCATTTCAGGAAGTGATAGGGGAGCCATCTGCACGTCGTTCACAATCGCCAGGCTGTGCAGCCTTGCCGTGTGAGCGAGTTGACATCGCAGCTGGTACGAGTAACGCGCCGTTCCGACAGGCGGAAACAGGCTGTCGAGATCACGGTCGACGTCCTCCCATGTCTCGCCGTCCCAGGAATGCTGAAATCGAACACCGGTTCCCTCGAACTCGAGCTTTCCTCCCACCAAAACATAAGGTGAGCGAATGGTCCAGACGACCTCGCCGGTCATACCCTCCTCTGCTTGCAACGCATTGTCTGCCGACACGATTGCCTGCACGAGGTCAGCTCCCTTCCGCCACGTAGCCCGCGTAAAATCCGGACGGTACTCCCAACGCCCGATGCAAATCCTCTCCGGGAACTGATGTCGCGGCGATCCAACGTACTTGACCGGATCGGTTTGCCCCCAACGCCAGACGATCGATTCGCCGGGGCGCAGCGTCATGTTCATGTTGGACATTCGATCCGAGTCGCGATCCCCAGTCACGTTGCCTTCGAACACATAGATCGAGGACTCCCACTCATCTCCCGGGCGTCCCTGCGGCCGCAGGATGCCTTGTGTATGCGTGCGTGTGATCAAATCGTGGTCGCGCACCAGGTCCTGCTCGCTAGCGATCGTCTCGTTGTCGCGCAACAGGTACATCGAATGCATATCACCGTCGAACAAATGCCAGTCGCCGTCATAAAACACTTGCGTGACGCAGTGTCCTACCAGGCGGGCGGGGGCTACTTTGAGTCCAGCGGTTTTCCAGAGGCCAGCTAAACAAATGGAATCGTTCCCGCAGGTGTTGTACCCATAGATGTTGAATACCTTGACGGGACTTAAGAGCTCGCTGTTGTCGCCTTCATGATGAAAGCGATGTTGGGTTTCCTGCCACCAGAGTGCGATCGCCTTCTCCCTGTCGGTCATTCCTGGCTCGATGGCCCGAGCGGCGATCGAGCTAAGGTTTCGGAAGTCGTTGCGACCATTGGAAAGCCATGGATTGACAACGTCCGTCTCGCCGACGTTTTCCAAACGCACCGAGCGGTTCGATTCCCAGGTCTGCTCGAACGGTGTCCAGACTCCCTGCGGCGAGCGGCAATTCCACCCATCCATCGTGCCGCCTTGGATGACTCGGTATTCCAGTCGTCCTTCCACGATCTCCTGAACGTGTCGTTGGGACACGTCGCCTGGATGTCGGTCGGACCGCCATGGTGCGAGTTCCTGGCCGTATAAGGTTGTGGGCAGCAACAACATCCACAGAATTGTTCGCATGTTCGTCTTCCAGGCTGTGATGGCGACCCGATATCGGTCATTCATGCAGTATCGTTCGTTGGACATTAGACATTGGGGGGTCGTGACTCTGCCACTGGCAAACTGGAAAACCCTGAGCTGGTTGTGGCAGCCGTGATGGAAACCCGCTTCAATAGAGTTCCCCTGCCGAATCCGCTTGGAGAAGAAAGCATGTCCCACGACCGTCGCGATGCGCCAACGACCGATCGGCGAAGTTTTGTGAAGGCGTCGTTGATTCCTGCTGCATATCCGCTCGCCGCAATACTGTCCAATACGTTGGCCGAATGTGCCGAGCCAGAGGACGTTTCCGCAGGACCCGAAATCATCGACAGCAATGTGCATCTATTTCAATGGCCCTTTCGAAAGCTCAAGTACGCTGGGACCGAAGCGCTGATCGCGAAGTTGCGCAAGCATCGCATCACCCAGGCGTGGGCCGGTAGCTTCGAGGCCGTGCTCCACAAGCAACTTGACGCAGTCAACCGCGAGCTGGCCGAAGAGTGCCGGACGTTCGGAAACGGTGCGCTGGTTCCTATCGGCTGCGTCAATCCGGTTTGGCCGGACTGGGAAGAAGACCTGACACGCTGTCACGAGCAATACGACATGCCCGGTCTACGGCTGTACCCGGCCTATCATGGGTACACGCTGGATCATCCCGAATTCGCGCGGATGGTCCACGAGGTCGCGAAGCGAGGCATGTTGCTGCAGATCGCGATGCGGCTGGAAGACGAGCGAGTGCATCATCCGGCGATCGATGTGCCACCGCTCAATGTGTCGCCTCTGGTCGAAGTCCTGAAGAAGGTGCCCCAAGCAAAAGTGCAGTTGATCAACGCGGCCGGGCCCGCTGCTCGGCAACAATGTTTCGGCACTGGTTCGTGAAACGGGAGTCTGCTTCGATATTGCCGCCACCGAAGGGAACGGCGGCGTCGGGCGACTCATCGAGGGAACGAATCCGAGTTACCGCGGTGCGATACCGGTGCAGCGACTGGTCTTCGGTTCGCATGCTCCGTTCTTTCCGTGCGAAAGCGCCGTCATGAAGCTGTTCGAGTCGCCGCTCAACCTTGAGCAACTGGAACAGCTGATGCACACCAATGCCCGGCGCCTCATCAGCTAGCGTGACTTCAACCAGCCATCGGAGTAGGGAGCAGGTACGAATGGCATGGACGCCGTGCTTCGCTTCCGTCCGTCCCTGACCCCTCTTCCTCAGCAGCATTCTCCGGTTCCGAACACTTTGAGAAAGTGCGACATCATGAATCCCGCCGGCTCACATGAGTTTGTCTTGAATCCCGCCACGTACGGACTGCCGACCCGCGACGACCTGGTGAAGCTGAGGATTTGGGACGTTCACTATCACGGCTTCTACGGGGGCAGTCTCCGCCAACACGAGGAGAATCTGTTTTACGTCGAGCGAATGGGGATCGAACGGATGCTCTCCCTGGACATTTGCGGGACGCCAACCGATCCGTTGGGGACTCAGTTCTCGGACGAACAGAAGCGAGAGATCCGCGAGTATTTGGAAGAGCACCCGGACCGGGTGTCAGGCTTGATTCCCATCGATCCGTCGCAGCCCGTCGAAAGCTGTCGCAAGATTGATGAGTGGGTCGACCAGGGTCCATGCATTGGCATCAAGTACTATGGCGGCAATCCCGGTGGAGTCGTCTGTAGCCATCCCAACAACGACGTGATCATCCGGCGGGCCGCGGAACTCAATGCCGTGATTTACATCCACACGTGGACGAAGGTCGGTGGGGAACCGCGTCAGTCTGGGGGAGGCAACGATCGTGGTGAGTCGACCCCGATGGATGTGGCGCTACTGGCCGAGCGATTCCCGGATGTCACGTTCATCTGCGGTCACTCGGGCGGCGACTGGGAACTAGGAGTGCGAGCGGTGCGTCGTTTCGAAAACATCTACATCGAGTTCAGCGGCTCGGACCCGCATTCCGGACAGGTGGACTACACCGTGCAACAACTGGGAGCCAGCCGGCTGGTGTGGGGCGGTCATGGTCCTTCGCGATCGTATTCGACCGAACTCTCGAAGGTCTTTGACGCTGATTTGACACCCGCCGAGCGGCTGCAGATTTTCGGCGGTAACTTGCGTCGGATCGCCGCGCCGATCTTCGGGCAGAAGGGTTACAAGCTATGAGCGAGCGTGGTCAGAAGAGGGAAGCGACAACATTGGCAGACAATCGTCGAGCCTGAGTCCTCGGTCGGCACGCCGATGTTGAACGCACGGGCCTGGTAGGCGGTCGAAACTTGCAATGACCATTGCGACCAGCGATCCAAGTCGGCGCAGGACAGCGTTCAGTTCATCTGCTCGAAAGTGTCCGGTGCCTGGAGTCGTGCACGGATCAAGCTTGACCTCTACTTCTTTTTCGACTCGCGATAAGCGGGCGCCTCTTCGAGCGTAAAAATGACGACCTCTTCGCCTGTGCGGGTACTGATATCGTGGTGCAGGCTGCGAGGCTTGATGCCGGTGATCTCGTGAATCACCGTCTCCAAAGTCGGCCGGGCCGTCTCGATGAGTTGGGTCCGAACCTGTTTCAGCAGGTCCCGCCCCTTCTCCGCGGGAAGTGTTGTCACCAGATGCTGCTCGGCCGCGGTCAAGACACCCTGCAGTCGAACCACCAGCAGATCGCCGATCAAATGGGCGCGGATGTCCTTGGGGCCCCGCCCCATGTACTCCTGCTCGAAATGGGACATCCCTTTGCAGACGGCAGCTTCGATTTCTCCCTGTGTCTTCACCAACCGCTATCCCAATTCAATGAGCAATTGATCTGCGACGCTCACAGTCGGAAAACCTGAGCCACGAACAAACAGGCAAAACATGCGCGAACCGATAATCTACCACATGCCCAGCGAGGGTAGCCTGAGATTGGAAGGGTGCGGGCGTGTTTTCACCGTTGACTCCATTCGGTGTCAAACGCTGGCAAACACCAAGACTGTCTCGTTGAGATGTGTCTGGCGCAAGAGAAAAGAAGCCCAATCCATCACGCCAATGCATCAGGACTGACATTGTCGGCTTCGCGCCCTTGTTTTCTCAACTGAGACACCGTAAGATGAAGTAGTTGAGGGAACGGTCCAACCAATCTTTCCTCTTCAATAACCCGGACGACAAGATAAAGAGCAATCTGGCAAGCCCAATCAATTGGGATGCTCAGTGGGCTCGTTAAAAAGTAAGCCGATGTGGCGGAACACCTTTGGGTGTTCTACCCCATCGGCTTTTTTTGTGCGCACTTTTCCGTGTCAGACTTCCTCAAGCGAGTGTTGCCGGAACGGTGCTGGGAGAGACCAAATGAATGAATCCAAGTCGCAGATGACGCAAGAACTCGCCCGCGTCGCTAGCACGCTGCAACAGAAGAGGACGGGAGTCGCCCCCACGGCGGTGACCGTGATCCTCAGCGAGAACACGTTGGTCGTGACTTTGGACGATGCACTCACACCAGCCGAGAAGGCCTTGGTCCGTACTCCGCGGGCGCAGCGCAGGTGCAAGAGTTTCACCGACAACTCTTCGCCAGTTCGTCCGAGTCGATGCGAGAGGAGATCAAGAGGATCACCGGTCGGGACGTGCGAGAAGCAACCGCAGAAATCGAAACAGCAACGGGCGCCATCGCTCATGCATTTAAGTCGGGTGCGATGGTGCAAGTGTTTTTGTTGACTCCTGAAGTGGATTCGGACGAAGGTGGTGACCGTGAATCGATGGAGCGCGCCGATGATGACGGATTCCATCCGCTGGCACAGGTCGATGCTTCAGACTGAACTGAGACAACTTGATTGATTGAGTTCTGATTGAACTTTGGTCATTCACCGGCATGGGCAACTTTGGCTCAAGTCGCGAAATCGAATGATGCTTTCTCGAACGCCTTTAGGAGGCTGTGATGGGAATTCTGACTGTGGATTGCGATGGGACTTCTTGCCGGAATTCTCGCGAAGTGGATGATGCCGGGGACGGATCCGGGTGGGATCATCGTCACGACGCTGATTGGCATTGGAGGTGCGATCGTCGGTGGAATGATCGGAACGGCTCTTGGATTCGGAAGCGTGACCGGCTTCGACCTCCGCAGTCTGGTGATCGCGACGGGAGGTGCAGTCGCTTTGCTGTACGCCTACCGAGTCTTTTCACCCAGACTTTGGTCGTCCCGCAGCCTCTAGGTCGACGGATGCCAATTGCGACGTCCCGTTAACACCTTACGCGTTGCTGAAAGACTACTTGAAGAATCAGATCGCTGATTCGCTAAATGCCGTTCGTCTGAATTGGACGTGACGAGCAGATCAGAAGAAAACCTCGAGACACCAAACAGGAGTGATCATGCTTTATGGAAATCAAATCCCCGACAAAACCCTGCTAAGAAATGTCGAACGCAAATTGATGCAGAAATGCTCCGGAGCTTCACGATTCAGTGCAACAGTTAGGGGTGGCGATGCGACCATCACTGGAACAATCAAGAACGAATACGAGCGAAAGCCAATCGTTCGATGTGTTGCGGCAGTGCAGGGAATCCGTCGTGTCGTTGACCAACTACGCTTAGCCGATAAGCCAAAGCAGAACGGCTAAACCAATAGGAAAGAAGAATGAAAATATTGGAAGGGAGTCCCATCTCACCTGGTTTCGCGAGTGGGATTGCGATCGTTTACGACTACGAAGTCGAACGTAAGCTGACGTTGCCGGATCGTGTCATTCGGCGTGCCGATGTGCAGATCGGAATGCGCTCGGATCGACGATGCGCTGGAGCAATCCAAGAGTGAGTTGCAACTTGCTGAGCAAACTGCCAGCGGTGATCCGAAACTCGCAGACGCGGCAGCGCTGTTGTCTGCTCATGCGGCAATGGCCAGTGAGATTGCGGCGTCAGTCAAGCAGCAGATTGGATGTGATCTTGTCAATGTGGAGCAGGCTCTTGATTCCGTCATCCGCGATTGGATCAGCCGATTGCAAAAACTCGATAACGAGTACCTTCGGCAACGCGAACAAGACGTCCGCGACGTGGGCCAGCGGATGACTCGCAACTTGGCAGGCGTGATGCCGTGGAGCTTCGAGTCGCTGCCGCCGGGATCCGTGATCGTGGCCCGCGAACTGCTTCCGTCCGAAGCGGTCGGGCTTGCCAGTAGCGGTGTGGTCGCGATCGTTTCCGAGTACGGAGGTAAGTTCAGTCACACTGCGATCGTTGCCCGATCATTGGGGATTCCGGCTGATCTCGGGTATCACGAACGTGACCACGCGGATATCGTCCGGCGCAAAGTTGCTTGTCGATGGCTTGTCAGGAGCCGTCACGATTCAGCCATCCGAATCCGAAGAGGCAGAATTTTCAGTTCGTCAGCTCCAGCACGAGCGGCAAATCGCATCACTGGTGTCCGAGGAAAATCAGCCGTGTGTGACACGGGATGGCGTGGAGATTTCGCTGCTGGGCAAACGTCGGATTACCGGACGAACTCGATCAGGTCGCAGAACATCACTTGACCGGCGTCGGGCTGTTTCGCACCGAGTTCTTGTTCATCGACTCGCATACGCGTCCGAGCTTCGACTTGCAGTTGAAAGTCTATGGCGACATGGCAAGCAAGTTAGCTGGTTTGCCGATGGTGATTCGGACCTTCGATCTTGGCGGCGACAAACTTCCTCCCTTCCTGGCACTCGATGAATTGAGGAATCGTTCGAGCCTTCATCTGCGTGGCTTACGATTCTCGCTGTCTGAAAAGAATCTGCTTGACGCTCAATTGCGGGCGATTGTTCAAGTCGCGCAGACCGCGGACGTTCGCATCTTGTTTCCGATGGTAATCGGGAGTCACGATTTTGCGCTGGCAATCGCAGCCGTTGATCGTGCTGTGCAGCAACTCGATGTGCTACGTCGACCTCCTGTCGGCGCCATGATTGAAACACCTGCGGCGCTGTTTGCCTTGGACGAGATACTTGAGTTGGCCGACTTTGTCGCGATCGGCACGAACGATTTGACTCAGTACATGTTGGCAGCCGATCGTGACTTGTCCGAGGGGACGGACGATTGCACGGCGATGCACCCGGCTGTGCTCCGCGCGATCAAGCAGATTGTCCAGTCAAGCCAGCAGTGGAGCCGACCGGTATGCGTCTGCGGCGAAGAGGCGGCGGACGCCGACTTTGCCCGTTTGCTTGTCGGTCTCGGTATCCGAGAGCTTAGTGTTAGCCCCAGTCGGGCAGCCGCGACCCGCCAAGCGATCCGCGCGAACGGACTCGCGCCAAGCGACTGAGCTCGCCGAACTTGCGATTCAATGTCGAAGTCCGAGTGAGGTTCGCGGGCTGTTGGCAACCGGACTGGCTGACGCATCGTCGCTTGATTCTCCAGAAACGGTGCCCGAATTCTTAAGCGAGCGCCAATGATTCCTCGACTTTCCGAATCGCAATTGCTTTGTCCGGATGACATCAAGCCGATCGCAAGATGATTTTGCGGTGATCGGTGTCTTCAATCCAGGCGTGGTGCGGATCGAGAACGAAGTTCGTCATGCTCGCGCGAGTCGCCGAGAAGCCACTTGAGCAGCGCGCCGGTTTCCTGGGATTGCCGCGCTGGGAAGCGAGTGGTGACTACGTCATCGACTGGGTTTGCGACGACGACCTGATTTCGGTCGATCCGCGCGTGGTGCGAATCAAGTCCGAGGGCCTGTTGCGGCTGACGTCGGTCTCGCATCTGCGTCTGTTTCGCAAGCTTGACGGGAGCTCGGATGGCTGGTTGCCAGGACCGGCACTCTTGCCTGAGATGGCAATCGAGGAGTTTGGCATGGAAGACCCTCGGATTACCAAGATCGATCAAACGTACTGGATCACCTACGTGGCGGTCTCACGACAGGGAGCGGCAACGGCGCTGGCTTCCAGCGATGACATGGTGACGTTCAAGCGACACGGCTTGATCTTTTGTCCCGAGAACAAAGACGTCGTTCTGTTTCCGCAGCAGGTCGATGGCCAATACGTGGCACTGCATCGCCCGAATCCGAATTCGCATTTCAGTCCGCCACAAATCTGGATCGCCCGATCACCCGACCTGTTGCACTGGGGCGAGCACCAAAGCCTGCATCGCGGGCATCAGAGTTGGGAAGCGGACCGAGTCGGTGGAGGAACTCCGCCAATCTTGATCGACGAAGGCTGGCTGCATCTCTATCACGGCAGCCAGCGAGTCCAGCAGGAGGGTCGTGTCGGCGAATACTCCGTGGGTGCATTGCTATTGGATCGAGACAATCCGGCTCGAGTGCTGGCGCGATCCGACCAGCCGATCATGCGACCGATGGCTGAGTTTGAGCGAAACGGTTTCGTACCTGACGTCGTGTTTCCAACGGCAATGATCAACTCGAGTATCCATCAGCACGATGACCTGCTCAGCGTTTACTACGGCGCGGCCGACACTTCGATCGGCGTCGTCGACTTTTCCAAACAGGACATCCTGGACGCACTGCATTGACATCCGCATCCAGATCACCAAAGGAGCCCACCCATGGCCAACTCTGACCTAACCAAAATCGCTTTCGTTGGCGACTACCTGCCGCGGAAGTGCGGCATTGCAACGTTCACTCACGATTTGCGCGGCGCGGTCGCCAGCGCTTCTGCGGCCCAATGTGTTGTTGTGCCAGTGGACGATATCGCAGGTGGCTACGACTACGCGTCCGAAGTGAGTTTTCAGATTCCGGAACAGGAAATCGACGCCTATCGTCGTGCCGCCGACTTTTTGAACTTCAGCAAAGTCGATGTCATCTCGTTGCAGCACGAATTCGGTATCTACGGAGGCCTCGGTGGCAGCCACATTCTGGCCTTTCTGCGAGACATACGGATTCCGGTCGTGACGACGCTGCATACGGTCTTGTCACAGCCGGATGCCACGCAGCGGCGAGTCATGGAACAACTGACCGATCTTTCCACGCGATCTGGTCGTGATGACCGAGCGAAGTCGCGAGACGTTGTGCAAAACGTACGCAGTCCCGGAAAGCAAGGTGGATTTGATCGCACACGGCATTCCCGACGCGCCGTATGCGGAATCCAAGCCGATTCAAAGAGCAGTTCGGTGTGGAAGGCAAGCAAGTCGCGTTGACGTTTGGATTGCTCTCGCCGAATAAAGGTATCGAGTACGTATTGAAAGCGATTCCCGATGTCGTTCGCGAATTCCCGGACTTCATTTATCTGATTCTGGGGGCGACGCATCCCAGTTTGGTGCGCAGCGAAGGCGAACGGTATCGAATCAGCTTGGAACGAATGGCAAAAGAGTTGGGGATTACAAAGAACGTCAGCTTCTACAATCGATTCGTCGAACTGGACGAATTGACCGAATTCATCGGTGCCGCGGACCTTTACATCACTCCTTACCTCAACGTGGCACAAGCCGTCTCCGGGACGCTTGCCTATGCGTTCGGCTGCGGACAAGCCGTCATCTCGACTCCCTATTGGCACGCCGAAGAGTTACTCGCTGACGATCGCGGGGTGCTCGTTCCGTTTGCCGATTCGGATGCGATTAGCCGAGAGATGATCGCCCTGCTGAGCGACGACGGGCGACGACAGACGATGCGTGATCGTGCCTACGCATTGGGACGCGATATGCTCTGGAGTCATGTGGCGGAAATCTATTTGCAGTCCTTCCGCGACGCGCAGGCGAATCACGGGAGCGATCGCAAGCCGCTGGCAGTGCGAACGCTGGATGAACAACCGCTGGACCTGCCGCGAATGAATCTGGAACACTTGCAACGGATGAGCGATTCCACCGGCATCATTCAGCACGCCTGTTACTCGATCCCCAACCATCACGAAGGCTATTGCACCGATGACAATGCGAGGGCCTTGATCTTGACGGTCTTGCTGGAGGAACTGGGCAAGGATTCGCAAGAAGTGCACTCGTTGGCATCGACTTACGCGGCGTTTCTGAATTATGCCTTTGATCGAAAGAGTGGTCGCTTTCGCAACTTTCTCAGTTTCGATCGACGATGGCTTGAGAAAGACGGTTCCGATGATTCTCAGGGACGCGCGATCTGGGCACTCGGCACCTGTGTCGGTCGTTCACGGAGACTAGGCTTCCAGGCGTGGGCGATGGAGTTGTTCGCAAAGGCACTGCCCGCATGTGAAGACACCACGTCGCCGCGCACCTGGGCGCTCGCACTGCTTGGTATTCACGAATACCTGCGTCGGATGAGCGGTGATCGCGTCGTCAGTCAGACCGGCGAGCGATTGGCCGAAAAACTCGTCGACCTGTACGATCGAACGGCGTCCGACGATTGGCCTTGGTTTGAGGATGTCGCTGCTTACAACAACGCCAAGTTATCGCATGCATTGATTCTGAGCGGACGTTGGAGTGACAATCCGCGGGTCACGGAGATCGGTATCGAGTCGCTCCGCTGGCTGTGCGGAAAACAACTGTCGCCCGAAGGCAGATTCCGTCCGATTGGGTGCAATGGTTTTTGTCGCCAAGATGTGCCCACTGCGATCTATGATCAACAGGCGATCGAAGCACACGCGATGGTGTCGGCAGCGATCGAGGCCTTCAATGCTGTCAAAGACCCCTTTTGGTGCGAACAAGCGCACTTGGCATTCGACTGGTTCCTTGGACGCAACGACCACGGATTGCCGATCTACGACGCGACAACGGGCGGATGCTACGACGGGCTGGCGGAACATCAGGTCAATCAGAACCAAGGGGCGGAATCGACTCTCGCGTTTCTGCTTTCCTTAGCAGAGATGCAACGACTCGAAGGATCGTTGCCGTCATTGCAAACGCTTCCAACCGATTCTGCAACAACGCAGCCACAACCAAAGGAAACCGTCAGCGGTGCCTATGTTAGTTAAGCGAACAGGGATCATTCTTTCGCCCAACAACCGCCGCGTTGTGCTGCGACCGTTTGAGATGCCCAATGCTAACCGAAGACTTCGGATCATCGCTCGCGTGTCGACTCTTTCCGAAGAAGAGGTCGATGCGCAGTTAAGTCACGTCTTGCAGGAATTCCACGGAAGACATCAGCGACCACGTGAATTCTTTCTGCGTCGCTACGAAGCCATTCGTCAATACTTGCTGACGGACACACCGCTGAGCGAAAGCCGCCAACTGTTACTCGGTGCCTACTTTACTCAGGAGTATGCCTTGGAATCAGCGGCGCTGTTCAATCCGTCGATTGTCTGGCATCCCGATCAGTCAAACCTTGCCGCTGGTGCTCGGCGATTCGTGCTGAGTCTGCGTGCGGTCGGTGAAGGACACATTTCATCGGTCACGTTTCGATCAGGAGTCATTGATGGCGACAACCGGCTATCGATCGACGAACCAACGAAGTTTGTGACGACGCCCGAATTTGTTCCAGACGCACTGTATGAGAAAGATCTGTTTCTTCGCAAACTGGTCGAACTTGAGTTGGGCAACGCATTCACGGAATCGGTGCTTGCCTCCTTGGACAATGAATTCACCTTGCATCAACTGGAGAACGCGTTGAAGAGCGGCGTACGAGAGCTATCGGTCCGGACGTCGCGAGTTAACGCTATCGTCGAGCAAGTCATCATGCTCGCAAAGTCGAACTACGAAATCACCTACTTGCCAGAACACGAGCTATCCGAACGCCTGATTTTTCCCTTTGGCCCAACCGAAACCAACGGGATTGAGGATGCCCGCTTTGTGCAATTTCAAGAGGAGAATGGATCCTCGCGTTACTACGCCACCTACACCGCGTACGACGGAAAAATGGTGTTGCCCCAATTGCTCGAGACTCGCGACTTCCTCCACTTCAAAATGCACACGCTCAATGGTCCAGCGATCGCCGACAAGGGGCTCGCCATGTTCCCTCGAAAGATCAACGGACACTATGCCATGTTGTCTCGGCAAGACGGCGAGCATCTCTACTTGATGTATTCTGACATGCTCTACTTCTGGCATACCAAAGAAATGATCGTGAAGCCAACGTATCCATGGGAGTTTGTACAGATGGGGAACTGCGGTTCGCCGATCGAGACGGACGATGGGATGGCTCGTGCTCACGCATGGCGTCGGGCCGATGCGCAAGTACTGCATCGGGGCCATCCTGTTGGACCTGGATGATCCATCGCGAGTGATCGGTCGCTTGAAAGAACCGCTGCTAACACCCAACGAAAATGAACGGGAAGGCTATGTCCCAAACGTCGTTTACAGTTGCGGTAGCGTGATCCACAACGGGCATCTTGTGCTTCCTTACGCCATGTCGGACTACGCAACCACTTTTGCAACGGTCCCCGTGGACGAACTGATTGCTTCGATGATCTGAAAGAAATCGAGAATGAATGGGGTCAGGTGTCGAAGCAAGTGGGCTGGGTGATTTTGGATTCGATGAGCTCTGGCCGGAGCAAGAATCGAATCTTCAACAGGGAGTTGGCTTCTGTTGATGTGGCGGAGCGTTGAACGGAAATGCATCACCAGTCCGATGTCAGCACTTCCCGGCCGTCACGTGTTCCCAGCGAATGCCAGGCTTCCAAGTCGATCGACTCCGTCACACTGCGGACGCTACCGTCGAGCAATGCGACTTGAACCAAACCAGGATGGTAACTTCGTGACGTGATGATGGCATAGGTTGAGTTGCCCGCAGCGCCGTTCTTGCCTTCTTGCCACGAATTGAAATCAGTCTGTTCGTGAAGCTGTCCGCTGTTGTTGAAGTGAACCTTCGAGTTCGGTGTCATCGCGACCGTGAAGCCCGTGTGGTGGACGCGGCCGTCAGGCCATTCGGTATGTCCGGTGTCTTTGAACTGGACACCGCTGGCCACGATCGCTTCGGCTTCGCTTTGCGTGCTTGGCATCACCGTCGTGCTGGGGCCGCCGTTGCGTTGGTACGGCGTCCACGCTCTTACTTCGGCCAGCAGCAGCGTATGGGTGGTTCCGTCGAGGCAATCTCGGAATCGCAGAAACGAGTTGGGATAGAACATTCCATCACCTCCTTGACGCGATGTCGGATCGTAGACGAACCAGCGTCCAAAATTGAATCCGTACGTCGTGGGATACAAAGAGGGTCGTCCATCGCTAAAGGTCCGAACTTGATCGCTGCCGGGATCGCTTGGGCAACGGTAAGTTGGAATCTTCAACCCGTCGATCGACGTTTGAGCGTCCCACGCCAATGACAGATCGACCGTGTCATAGACATTGCCTTGTTCCAGATAGGGCAAGATGCGTCCGTGAACGCCCCACGAACCATTGTTCGCGGTGCTCGTGACACGAAGGTCCAGGATGGCCGAAGGTGGAAACGTTTTGAAAGTACTCTCATAGTTGTGACACGCAAGCGCGATCTGTTTCATGTTATTGGAACACTGCATTCGGCGAGCGCTCTCGCGGGCCGCTTGTACGGCCGGAAGCAACAAGCCAATCAGCACGCCAATGATCGCGATCACCACCATTAGTTCGACCAGTGTGAATCCTTTTCGATGCGTACGCATTGAGTTGAATCTCTCTTCCAAGCAGAATGGGGGTGTTGGCACGATCGGAGCTTCCGGGCATTGCACGACTCATGCCAACGAAGGTTTCCCAGCGTTTTCGCCCGTTTGAGGCTCGGAATTGGCGCACGACGGCGGATGTTCCACCGGTGACGATGGAATTCCCGCCTTTCAACCGAGGGTTTGGAATTTGAAACGACTTCGATTTGCGACTTTGCGGGCGAGGTTTTTGCTGCCCCTGCTGGGAACCGCCTTGATCGCTGCGGTCATCGTCGCTGTCGTTTCAGCGAGGATGGGTCGTCGCTGGGCGATGCAGGAGGTTCAAGCCCGTTTTGCGGGGATCGAATCAACGCTCGGAGAATCCGCTTTTCCGCTCACCGCTTCGGTGCTTCAATCCCTTGCCGATCTGACCGGCACGGAGTTGGTGACAATGGCCAGCGACGATAGCCTGTTGTCGGAAACGTTGTCGCTTTCGAGTCGTGACCTTCCAACGCTGCAGAAAGAGTTGCGTGAGTCTTCCGCGACGAAACAGGAAGTCGTTTCCGTTGCCGATCATTCGTTTTTGTCGTTCAAGTTTCGTCGCTCGGGAAAGACGCTCCAAAATGATCGAGTCGCGAGCGTACTGGTGCTGTTCGATCAAGACCGCATCGACGAATCAAGTCGTCGCGCCGCGTTGTTGCCGCTGGTGACGGGGCTATCGACGATTGTGTTCCTAACCACGGTGATGCTCGGAATCACGCGATCGCTGGTTCGGCGGTTGGTGCGATTGCAGCAAGGTGTGCAGCGCGTCGCAGCAGGAGATTTTCTGGTCGCGGTTAGTGATGAGACGATCGACGAAGTTGGTCAACTGGGAACGGCCGTTGATTCGATGTCGCGGCAACTAAGTCGGCTGTGGGATCAGGTACATCGACAACAGGGCGCCAAGCTTTTGCATCAAATCGCCGGCGGCATGGCTCATCAACTGCGAAACACGCTCACTGGTTCGCGGATGGCGATCGAGCTGCATCGACAACACTGCCCGGCTGACGAGAAGGACGATGTCGATGTTGCCGTTCGTCAGATGGAAGTCGCCGAGGACTACGTGCGCCGATTGTTGATGCTCGGTTCCGGGCAGCAAGATCAAGAACAGCCGAGCAAACTACTTGATTGTCTGAACGATGTCAGATCGAGTCATGCTGCTGTGGCGAAGCATCTCCGAGTCGATTTGCAGTGGAACGATGAGGGGGTCGAAGATGGCGTTGTGGTCGCAGACGGACCGAGTTTCTCAGCAGCGATCTCAAACCTGATCCTAAACGCTTTGCAATCCGCCACGTCGGTCGAGGTCGTTGCGTCGGTCGATGGCGGTACGTGTGTGGTGGAGGTCGCGGACAACGGCCCCGGAGTGGATGCAGCGATCGCCGACGAGTTGTTTGAGCCGTTCGTGACATCGAAGCCCGAAGGGATGGGGTTGGGATTACCACTGGTCAAGCGGGCCGCTGAACAACTCGGTGGACAAGTAAGCTGGAGACGCGAGAATGGATTCACCCGGTTTCGGTTCGAGTGCATTGTCACCACGAAACGTGTCATCCCCGAGTCCGCAATGGAGCTTTCGTCGATTGAACGTCTGAGTGATTCATGAATAGTTCTTCCCAGTCAGCCACAACAGGTTCCAACTTCAACAGCGTTGATCCCGCGTTGGTCTTGATCGTCGACGATGAAGCTTCGATTTGCTGGGGCTTTGAAAGGATGTTGAGCGGTGACGGGCATGAGGTCGTGACGGTTTCGTCGGCAGAGGAAGGCTTGGCGGTCGCTCGGCAGCGAAAGCCGGCACTCGTGTTGTTGGACGTGCGTTTGCCCAACGAAGATGGCATCACGGCGTTGCCAAAATTCATCGAGGCGACGGATGGGTCGCCGGTGATCGTGATGACCGCGTTTGGCGATTTGGAAACCGCTGTGGCCGCGGTGCAGAACGGTGCCAGCGAATACCTGACGAAGCCTTTTCGCCTCGAGGACGCACAGCGTGTTTGCCGCGTGGCGTTGCAGTCGGTGAGATCGCGGATCGCGCCCAAGACACCAACTCAAGTGGATGGCTGGGACACGGAGCGGATTGTGGGACGGTCAACTGCCATACAGCATGCGTTTCGACAAATTGCCTTGGTTGCCGCAAGTGACCTGTCGGTTTTGATTACCGGCGAAACTGGGACTGGGAAGGAACTCGTTGCCGCCGCGATTCATCGTCACAGCCGACGTGCGGAACTTCCCTACTTGCCGATTGCACCGGTGGCTCTCAACCGAGACTTGATCGAGAGTGAACTGTTCGGTCATGTCAAAGGAGCCTTCACGGGCGCGACGTCCGACCGAGCGGGATTGTTCGAGCGAGCGGAAGGTGGGACTGTATTGCTCGACGAGATCGGCGATCTGCCATTAGGTGTGCAAGTAAAACTGCTTCGGGTGCTGGAGCAGGGCGAATACTGCCGCGTCGGTGAGGTGGAAGCTCGAAAGTGTAACGTGCGAATCCTGGCGGCCACGAATGCGGAATTGCACGACGCCGTGCGGGACGGTCGGTTTCGCGAAGACCTTTTCTTCCGGCTCAATGGCTTGCACATTCACTTGCCACCACTTCGACAACGCCCCGAAGACATTCGGCCATTGTGCGACCATTTCCTTAGTCGGCTCGATTACCGCAACGCGGAAAGTGCGATCGACGATCGGTTGCTCGATTTGTTGATGGCAAGGCAATGGAACGGCAATGTTCGTGAGCTTCGAAACGCCATCGAGCATGCCGCCGTGGTCGCTCGCGGCAGACCGCTCAACATCGACGACTTTCCACCCGAACAGACAGGTCGTCTCGAAGAGGACACATCCCAGACTCAGTCGCTCGCCCAAGCCGTTGCAGATTGGGTTGACGCCCACATGTCAGGCGAGTCGGATTCCCGAAACGGCTTGCACTCCCAGTTGCTGGCAGAGCTTGAAACGTCGCTGTTTAGGAAGGTTCTTCAATCGACTGGTGGAAACCGAGCCAAGGCCGCCGAAGTCCTCGGCATTCACCGAGGAACGTTGCGTGACAAACTGCGGGCGTACGGAATCGACGTCCCAGCGTAGCCGAGTCTCGCCACTAGCCACCAACCGAGTCTCCGCGGGACGGAATAGATTTGGGGGCATAGATTTGGGTGGGCATAGATTTAGATTTGGGGATTTAGATTTGGGTTAGATTTGGGGACAGGCCACAGATTTGGGTCAGATTTGGGGACAGGCCACATATAAGATTTGGTATAGATTTGGGGACAGGCCACATATGGTTAGATTTGGGGACATAGATTTGGGGACAGGCCATGTTAGATTTGGGGACATAGATTTGGGGACAGGCCACATTAGATTTGGGGACAGGCCACATATTGGTGGGGGTAGATTTGGGGACAGGCCATGTTGGTGGACAGGCCATGTTGGCGTCGTAAAAGCTAGCGAACAATTTGACGGCTATGATGATTTCGCTAACATCTCGGCTTCGATTGACTCATTCCTTGAGGGGGGCAAACTCATGGGAAGACAGGCTCGGGGCGAAGTCATGGATCCGGGGCAGATCCAGATCTTCCATTGTGTTCATCGCTGCGTTCGTCGCGCCTTTCTGTGCGGCAAGGATCACTACTCCGGTGCGTGCTATGAACATCGACGCCAGTGGATCCGCCGCAGGCTCGAGTTTCTCGCTTCCATCTTTGGCATCGATTGCCTGACCTACACGGTCTTGAGCAATCATCTCCATCTGGTCCTGAGAAGCAGGCCCGATGTGGTCGCAAGCTGGAGCGATGAGGAGGTCGCCCGGCGCTGGCTGCGGCTCTTTCCCTGCCGGCGCAACGAAGATGGTTCGCCGGCGGAGCCCTCGCAGCCCGAAATTGACTCAATCGTGAACGATCCAGAAGCGTTGTCCAAGCGCCGCCGAAGGCTGAGCGACATCAGCTGGTGGGCGCGCTGCACGGCAGAGAATATCGCTCGCCAAAGCAATCTTGAAGACAACGTCACCGGCCATTTCTGGGAAGGCCGCTACAAGGCACAGCTACTGCTCGATGAAGCCTCGGTGCTTGCCTGCGCCGCCTATGTCGATTTGAATCCGATTCGCGCGGCCATCGCAGAAAGTCTGGAAACCAGCCGGTTTACTGGCGCCAAAGATCGCGTCGATGACTTGCGCACTCGGGGCGATCGATCTCGGATGAGCGACCACGATTGGGAGCGCAGTCAACTTTGTCCTCACAGTGGCTGGATGAGCCCGATCGAGATTGATGAAGCGGCCGACCCGATTGGTGTCGACACCAATGCATCGGTACGGCGTGCCAGCGAGAAAGGTTTTCTGCCGATCTCGCTTTGTACTTACCTCGAGTTGTTGGACTGGACTGGCAGACAGCTTCGCAGTGGCAAACGGGGCGTGATTCCAGGGCATCTGGCGCCGATTCTGAGGCGGCTTGGCTTGGACACGGCGCGCTGGTGCGATCTGGTGTCGAAGTTCGGTCGCTACTTCAAACGCGCGGTCGGTACGGCCGAGCACCTAAAAGAGGAAGCGACGCGCCGTGGCCAGCACTGGATACAGTCGCCCGGCTGCTTGGCTTAAGATTGAGTCCCACAATCGATCGAGCTAGTCCGTGAGAGCGAATCTTGCAGCGCTCAGTCTGTGGGTGCGCGCCGAAAGCAGCGACCGGCGCAATCATCACGGGGTATTCGCTGAATCGGGAAGCCGAATCACGACCTTGAGTCTCGCCAAACTCCCCAGTCTCCGCGTTGTAACGATCCAGACAAACACCGAGTCAATCGAAGCAGCGCTGCAAGATCGCGCAAACTTGGCCTGTCCCCGTTCTGCGGCGCAAACTTGGCCTGTCCCCGTTCTGCCTCGCCAAACTCCCCAGTCTCCGCGTTGTAACGATCCAGACAAACACCGAGTCAATCGAAGCAGCGCTGCAAGATCGCCAAACTTGGCCTGTCCCCGTTCTGCGGCACTCAAACTTGGCCTGTCCCCGTTCTGCCCCAAACTTGGCCTGTCCCCGTTCTCCCGTTCTGCCCGAACTTGGCCTGTCCCCGTTCTGCCCTTTCTGCCCCACCCGTTCTGCCCCTCCCCTGCCCTTCCCGTTCTGCCCTGCTGCTCGCCCGTTCTGTTCCTTCGGAGACGCTTGGCCTGAACGATGTTCACTTCTCAGGCATCTTCCGCTACCGTTCCGGCGACGGTCCCGCGATACACCAGAGAGCTTTGTCGGTGCGAATCAGGAGGTCATTGCCCGCTGCAACGACGGAGGCATTGGTCGTTTCGTTCAACGTATTCTCCGAAAGTTGCTTTAGCTCTTTTGCATTGGGCTGAAAGACCGTGGTGGTCCCGGACTTGGTTAGCAGGAACATACGCCCATCACCAGCTTGAGTGATGCTGGACCATGTGCCACCGCCGCCACTGCGATCCTTCCAAAGCTCTTCTCCCGTTTGAGCCGCGATACAAGTCAGTACGCCACTCATATTGCACACATAGATCAAACCGTCGTCAGCAACGCCGGTACCCAACCATCCACTGTCGCGAGATTTATGCCAGAGCCGATGGGTTTGCGTTACATCGCCGAGACCGCCGGCCCGTACGGCGAGCGATGCACCGCCATAGCCACCCAAGACAACGATCACCCCGTCCGACTCCATTGGCGAGGCGTATGCCAACGGGGCCGCGCCGCCGCAAGTCCATAGCCGCTCGCCAGTCGTTGGATCGAACCCGCTGACTCGGCGCGGTAGAGTCGCGATCAGTTCGAAGTGGCCATCGACCTCGATCACAATCGGCGTGTTCCACGCACCGCGAAGTCTTTCGCTCCGCGGTTTGTCGCTGATGAAATCGTTGGCATTGCCGTCATTCTCGGGACCGCTGAGTGCGCGCTCCGCCTCGTCGTCGAGTGCATCCACCTTCCAACGAGTTTCGCCAGTCTCCTTGTCGACGGCAAGCAGGAACTCATTGTTGCCAGGACCGAACAGAAGAATACACAAATCCTCGTGCAAAATCGGTGACGACCCGTAGCCCCACATGTGCTCCTGTGTGCCGAGTTCGCGACGCCATAATTCGTTACCGGCGAAGTCCCAACAGACCAGCCCGGCCGATCCAAACCAGGCGATCACACGCTTCCCGTCCGTGACGGGCGAGGCAGAACAATATGGGTTTGTCTTGTGGGAAGTTTCCGGCTGGTCATACGTCACACCACGCCGCCAAAGTTCACGACCGGTCTCGCGATCAACGCAAAACAGACTTCGCTGCTTCGCTTCCGAAAGCGGCTGTGTAAAAAATACTCTGTCCTCCCAAGCGATCGGAGTCGAGTTGCCCGGCTCTGGCAGTTCGATCCGCCACTTCACGTTCTGATCTGGGCTCCACTGACTCACGACGCCAACGGCCGAGGTTACGCCCGAGCCCAGCGGTCCCCGCCACTGCGGCCAATTCTGATCCTCGCCGAAGGCTTGCGAGGCGGCGATCAGAACACAAATCACCATCGGGGCTGAACATCGATTCCTCATGGCTATCCTTGGGGCGTTGGGGGCGTTGGGGGAGTTCGAGTCGGAGAGCGTCAATATAGCCTGCGGTTCAAAGCGATTCGCGTTTTGGGTCCCGACCTCAATCCTGACCCTGTTTCCGACCCTGTTTCCGATCCTGTTTCCGATCCTGTTTCCGATCCTGTTTCCGATCCTGTTTCCGATCCGCGCGTTTGATCTGCCGCCGGAGCGATGTCGCCGGAGAACAGGCTTCCCCAGCCCCTATGGTTGACAATATACCTGTTCCTCCCACCCCCCAAAAAAACATGCGGACAACACTCCTAGCCTTCTGTCTGATGTTTCTCGCTGTTGGTTCAGCGAGCGCCGCCGACCCAAGCGCCGCCACGCTACTGGAGACCGCTCAGTGGAATCAGTGGCGAGGTCCTCAACGCGATGGCGTCTGGCCGGGCGAACTGCCCAATTCCCTGTCCGAGCTTTCGCTTGCTTGGGAAAGGCCGCTCTCGCCTTCGTACAGCGGGCCGATCACCGATGGACAAATCGTTTACACAACAGAAACGGTTGACGAGAAATTTGAACGAGTCACCGCCTTCGATCTGGCAACGGGAGCAGAGAAGTGGAGCACTCGATGGGATGGCGCCATCAAAGTTCCCCCTTATGCGGCGGCCAACGGTTCTTGGATCAAGTCCACCCCAGCACTGACCAAAGATGCACTTGTCGTCTTGGGGATTCGGGACGAACTGGTGTGTCTCGATCCGGAGACGGGTGAGAAGCGTTGGCAGATCGATCTCTCCGAGCGATTCGGATCCGAGCGTCCTCACTTCGGCGCCGTTTGCTCACCGATCATCGACAACGGCGCAGTGTACGTCCAGGGTGGAGGAGCGACGTTGAAGCTGTCGGTGGCCGATGGAAGCACCGTCTGGAAGACTCTCGATAGCGATGACGATGACGACGCATTTAGCAGTCCGATCATCGCGACCATCGAGGGTGTCAAGCAACTCGTCGTTCAAACTCGGCTCAAACTGTGCGGTGTTTCCCTCGACGACGGAAAAGTACTGTGGTCCGAGCCGATCGAAGCTTATCGCAATATGAATGTCCTGACGCCAACCATCATCGGCGATGGCGTTTTCACGGCCGCTCACAGTGGTCGTGCCCAATTTTTTGACTTGTCCCTCATCGGAAACCAATGGCAGGTCAAAGAGCGTTGGAATCAAAAGGTCCAAGCCTACATGTCATCGCCTGTCGTGTTTGACGACATCATCTATCTGCACTCCAAGAACGAACGCCTGACGGCAATGGACACTCAAACCGGTGACATCCTGTGGGTTGGACAGCCGATGGGAAAGTATCAAAGCCTTGTCCGTAATGACGATGTCATGCTGGTTTTGGACGAGTCGGGAGAGTTGTTGTCGGTCGCCTTGAACCGTGACCGACTAGAAATCTTGGATCGTCGCAAAGTTGCCGACGACTGCTGGGCCTATCTCGCGGTCATTGACAACGGCCTCATTGTCCGCGACTTGAACGCTTTGAAAGTGTTCCGCTGGTAAGTCGGAAAAGTAACCGGGACAGGCTGCGTTCGCGCGAGAGACGGACCACTTTCGCGCGACTCTTGGGGACAACGCTCTTGGGGACCAAGCTCTTGGGGACATGACTCTTGGGGACATCGCTCTTGGGGACATCGCTCTTGGGGACCAAGCTCTTGGGGACCAAGCTCTTGGGGACATGACTCTTGGGGACATGACTCTTGGGGACATCGCTCCGACTTACATGCTTGCAACGAATTCTGGTTCAATGGATCTTCAATGTGAATGCGAATTCACATGGTTTCGTCTTCGGAAGAGTGACATGCAGACCATTCTGATCGTGCGTCCATTGGATTGTCACCCTACTTCCAAGTAACTCAATTGACCCAATCGCGTTCGGCTTTCTCTTGGATCCCTTCGCCAGCGTCTCGATGGTGACTCGGTTGGATTGTGGCCAGTCAAGCATGATCGCGTACAGAGTCTCGCCTGTGATCCTGATTGCGATAAACCTATGGTCCAGACTGCGAGCAGCAGTCCGGTTCGGGCGATTTGCTTCGTTCAAGAACTCATCGCGACTCGCTTGGATTGTTCGATCGTAAGTGTCTCCAGCTTTGCTCGATCGTTCACTTGTCACAAAGATTGACGGCTTCGTCTCCTAGCTCAGTAGGGCCGTCGACATACGTTGTGATCCCGATCTTGTCGATCAAGGCTCCGTCTTCACGATAGGTGATTGTCAGGGTATGGTCGCCCGCTTTCAGATCGGCATTGGTCAGCTCTACCCAATTGTGTTTGCGCTAAGGTCGCCGAGCAGGAATTTGTCCACGAAGGCTTCCGCTTCTGGCCGTTGGCAATTTGTATTTGGCTTCAAGCGTACAAGTCGATACGATACGTTTGCTGACTTCACGCTACTGCTTGGCACGACTGCCCAAGCGGACCGATGGCGAGTCGAAGGTCGCGAACCCAGAAAGAGACGATCGTGAAAGTTTACCCACTGCTTGTTTTTCCGCTCATGTTTTTCTGTTCGTCGCTGTTGGCGGACGAGAACGATCGAGTCATTTTTGAATTTTCAGATGACCAAGCCGCCAAGGCATGGCAGACGGTCAATGATGGCGTCATGGGTGGTCGCTCAGATGGTCGCTTCAGAATCACCGATGACAAGAAGATGGAGTTCTTCGGCACGCTGTCACTAGAGAACAACGGCGGCTTCGCATCGGTGAGATCGAGAGAAGGCACGCTGGGGCTTGTCAAAGGCGATTCGATTGTCGCCCGAGTCCGTGGTGACGGTCGCGAATACAACTTCAATCTCAATGTACCGAGAAGCATCAGCCGAAACTCCTATCGACAGTCTTTCAAAACGGAGAAGGATGAGTGGATCGAAATCGCGTTACCACTCGACAAATTCGTGGCCAATTGGCGAGGGCGAGTGTTTCCGAATGAGGGATTTGATCCCAGCAACGTTACTGGAATTGGAATTCAACTCAGCGACAAGAAGGCTGGCCCATTCAAATTGGAAGTCGAGTGGATCAAAGCACGGGGCGGCTCGAAAGTCACTCATTGATGATCATGCAGCGTGGCGTCGATTCTGTCGAAATCCTCCGGCGCAAGTATTGTTCGAGTTTGTCTGTGGAGCGTTGTGAGTGCACATGAACAGCGAAAGCGATCAACGGATTGTGCCGGGAATCTCCCTCACAGCATCGGGCCAAGCAACGGTCGATCCATCACTCGCAGACGTGTTGTTCGATTTCGCGATCAAACTTGAAGAAGTGACGAATCTGCCCGTCGATGTCGAGCACGTCTTGGCTGCCATCGTGCTGGCCGCACGTCAGGGTGACATTGACCCCAACACTCCAATCTCGACGGATGATCCGGTGTTGGCAGAGGTCTTGGCGAAATATGTAAAGGTCGTCTTCGCCGATTTCGGTGGCAAAGTCGGCAGCGACGATTGAAGCTGATGAGCGTCGATAAGCCATGCATCGTGATGATGAGGCTAGTTTCGGGCCGCAAACCAGAAGATTGCAGCGTGATTAGAGCATTTTCACAATTCTCGTAGGCGGCAAACGATCGGCGACGATGTCATTTTTGAAAATGCACTAGCCGGGATGGGCACTTCCAACATGCCGTTGCGGTGATTTTCAGATGTTAGCCGCAGGTTTTTGGATGGATCGCCGCGGCGTTTTCGAAGCCCACGGCTAGCGCCTGAGGTTCTCCAATACCGCTAAACTGGATGGCATTGGGCGCTCGCTCACGACTGAATCTCAGATCAAGTTTCCTGGATCCCCTCCACACCCTTCAATCAATCGCGAAGAAACATGACACGTAGCAGACCTTTCCTGATCACGGCACTCGTCAGTTTGGTTGCCGCCATTCCATTCCAAAGCAACGCCAACGCTCAAGGACGGGGCGGCAACCCTCGCTTGTTTGGTACGATTCCAGCAGTGACGTTGGCACAGCTCGATGTCGTCCAAGAAGCGGCGAAGCTGACTGACGAGCAAAAGAATGCAGCGAAAGAGCTGCAGGAAAAACTCAATGAAGATCGCATGACGCTATTCCAAGATGCCCAGGGCGACTGGGACAAGATTGGTTCGGGCATGACGAAGCTTTATGCCGAGTCCTTTGAGGCACTCAATGCCAAGCTCGACGCAGCACAAGTCAAGCGGATGCGGGAGCTTTACATTCAGGCCAACCAGGCGATGGTGCTTGCCGACGAGCCCATTCAGAAGATGCTTGAGATCACAGCGGAGCAAAAGTCGAAGCTTGAGGACGCGATTCAGCAAAGCCGCGAAAAGATGTTCAGTGCCTTTCAGGATTTTCAAAACATGTCGGCCGAAGAAAGGACCAAGACGGGTAATGAAATGGTGGAATCCAGGGACAAGAGCCTGCTAGCCGTCCTGAACGAGGCGCAACAAAAGGCGTACGAAGAAGCGTACGGTGAGAAGATCGAAATCGATCTCTCGAAACTGCCGATGCCAGGCGGTCGCTAGTCGGCCAGGCTTTACCGTAGCCGAGCCTCTCCGAGGCTCGGATTTTACGGCGTGACCACGACGAATAGTGGTCTCGGAAAGACCTTCGCCGACTGATGGTCGTGCTGGACAGAATCTACAGAATGAACAGGATCACGAGTCTTGCGTGTTTCAGTCAAACGACGTCATGTTTCCTGATCCTGTTCATCGAATGGATCCTGTCACGAACGTTCCGTGAAGTTCAGGCGGTCGGGTTACTTGCGGGGCGAATAGTCGGTAGGAACGAGAAACCGAACCTCGGCTCCGTTGCCACGCCCGCCCGGCAGGTTGGGATGAGCTTCGCGGTACTTCTGCATGAAAGGACGGAAGTCGCCAAAGAATCCTTTCCATGACGCATCGGCGGCCTCCTGATCTTGATGGGCGAGTAGATAGATGAACGCGCTGTTGTCCGTCGCGGTCCAGAATTTCACGGTCTGCATACCATGCTTGGTGAACAGATCCTTTTCGCCGAATGCGAATCGTTCGACGGTGCTGGGAACTCGCTCCGGTCCGTCCTTGTATTGACGCAATTCCCAAAGACGCGTCGTCGTCGAGTCTTGGTTCACCGGTTCATCGGATGCAGAAAAATCGGTCTCTTGCATCAGGATCGAGCGTGGCGGTTTTGCAAGGATCTTACCATTCGCCTCGGAGTCGGCCGCGACTTTCTTGCCATTCGGGATCCTCCATGAAGGCTTTCCACGAAGCACTCCGCGCCGCATCGTCCTTGTGCGCAATGATATAGACGAGCATGTTGTCCTTGTCATCACCGTCCTCCTCCGTCCCCTTTGAGACGGTCCAGTAGATGATGTTTTCCATCCCGTGCTTTTCAAACAGGCCCATCGTGTGGTCGCGGAACCGGGCGTGCAAATCGGGAAGCTTGCCAGGATTGGTGGTGTAAAAGCGCAACTCGTAAAGCTTGCCCGCTAGGTTCCTTTGGATCATCTTGAGCGCGGATGGGCGTCACGCAAAGGACAGTCGCGGTCGCCACGATCCCGAACAGGAGTCGACGGCAATTTCGAAGCAGAGACATGGTTACAACTCTTTCGGTGGGCTGATCGGGACGTCGTGACCGTGGCGAGCGATTCAGCGCATCGCAAACGAATCGGGCAAAACGAATCGGGCAAAACGAATCGGGGATGAAACGAATCGGGGATGAAACGAATCGGGGACAGGCCCGAATGGCACGGGCTTTGAACCTCGGGCGCTAGCCGTGGGCGAAGAAAACGTCGTTAGGATGCGGCGAAGGCCCACGGCTAGCGCCCGAGGTTCACTGAGACAGCCTAAGTTCGTGCCATTCGGGACAGGCCCACCATGATATCATTGAATGCTGTAAGCTTTCTACTATCGGATCGAGGTGCACCATGAGGATCGCGATTGGCCTGGCGATCGTCGTCAATGCTGCATTGACGTACCACGCAAGTCCTGCACAGGACCACGTCGCCGGCAACCTGATCTTGCTCAATGACAATGCAGGTTGGTGCTGGTATCAGGACGAGAGAATCATTCATGACCCCGTCGCCGGCACGGTGCTTTCAAGCACGATCGCCAACGCGGCCGGTTTCAACGGCAAGCCGCGTGAGGCAGATGTGGATGTGACGGCATTCGCACCGGCAACGGGCCGGCGTCTTCGTGTCACCATGGGCAAGCGGAATTCGTACGATTCCGGCGACGATCACAATGTCGGCGCGCTTTGGATCCGTCCGGATGGCAGGTACCTGCACGTTTGGACGGGGCACAACGAGTCCACTCGCAATTGCTTCTTCCGGCTCTCAACAAAACCGCATGATGCTCATCAATGGACGCCGGAGCAGACTTTCAACTGGCCGAGTATTGGCAGTCCGGATGGGGGCGAACAGCACACGGCCACCTATAGCAATCTGCACTACCTTGCGGAGGAGCGGGATGGGAAAGGGCGGCTCTATAACATTTCCCGTGAGAGTCAACGCAGTCCGAACATAGCGTTCTCCGATGATCTCGGCGAGACATGGCATTACGGAGGAAAACTGACGCTAACGCGCACAAAGTCCACCTACTCCAACGGCTACCTGAAGTTCAGCAGTGATGGCAAGAATCGTATCGACTTCATCACAACGGAGCATCACCCGCGAGACTACAACACCAGTATCTATCACGGTTACATCCAAGGCGGCAAGTCGTATGACTCAGGCGGTATGCTGATCGACGACAACATCTTTGACGAGAAGGCTCCAGCGCCGGAGGATTTCACGACGGTCTTTGCAGCGGCCGAAGAAGATGGTGTTGATGACGACATTGAGTTTCATCGTGCTTGGACGATCGAGTTGGAACGCGATCCAAACGACAATCTGTACGCCTTGTTCTCAACGCGGTATGGGACGGCTCTGGTGCATGACACACCGGGCGAAGCGGACCATCGATTGTTCTATGCAAGGTTCGATGGTAAGGACTGGTACAACACGGAGATCGCCAAGATGGGCGGCCCTTTGTGGAAATCCGAAGAAGACTACGTCGGACTTGCGGCAATTCATCCCGATGACCCGAGTCTGGTTTACGTCTCGACCAATCACGACCCACGTAACGAAACCGAAACGCCGAAGCGAGAAATCTATCAAGGCAAGACTGTCGATCTAGGAAAACACTGGAATTGGACGGCGATCACGGAGCAATCGACGGTGGATAACCTTCGCCCCGCAATTCCGAGATGGGACGCCAGGCACACGGCCGTCTGTTGGCTGCGTGGCGTTTATGAAAGTCAGCATGTCTTTGACCAGAGCCTGGTCGGGATCATCGATGATCCGGCAGTCCGTGTCGGCAAAGTGCGCTACATCGACGCCAGCGCCGAGAACACGACCCCGGTAGACAAGCCATGGGAACTCAACAGCGACTTTGGCAACGGGGATAACGTCTATCTGGCGAACAGAGCGGCGAGCCCTTTGCCGTCGTCGCGATTGACCACAAGCGTCGGCGGTCTGTCCGATGGCACCTATGACGTCTGGGCCTATTTCTGGTCGAAGCATGGTGAAGACTGGCGACTCCGTGGCGGTTTCGCGCCGACCGAGATGCTCGTCTTTCGCCGTTGGTCTTCACAGCACGCCGAGTCGCATCAGTTCGCCGAGAACGTGAAAGTATCTGAGTCGGGAATGGGACTGTATCGCGCCTACATCGGCCGCCAGGTCGTCGGTGGTGAAACGACCGAGATCACTGTCCATATCGGTGAGTTTCAGGGTCAAGCGACGGTTGGCTATGACGGGATCGGTGTAGCGCGGGTCGAGGTGGCAGAGTGATCGAGTCGTGACGGCGAGGCAGGAGCTTTCGCTGTACTCGTGAACCTCAGGCGCTAGCCGTGGGCCATGTGAATACCGTTGCGATCGCGTAAGTAAAGCCCACGGCTAGCGCATTTTCAAAAATGACATAGTCGCCGATCGCTCCGCCGATCGTAGCGCGCGGTTGCGCTACGATCGGCGGAGCGATCGGCGACAATCTTTGGCCGCCTACGAGAAATGTGAAAATGCTCGCGCCTGAGGTTGACGGCCCACGCCATTCACTCCTGGGCCGCTTTTCCCAAGTGGTGACGGCGCCGATTCAGTAGTGGAAAAAATTCTCGCAAGAATTCGTTCAGGGATTTTGCACGATTTCACGCAGGTTTGGGTGAGTCGGAATGCACCGATTCACACCCGCATTCAAGCCAACCAAACCCTGTTTCCGAGGTCGTCGTCATGTCCTTTCGCATCTCCTCCTTGACTGGAATTTCATCGTCTCGGGCAAAACCCAACACTTCGAAACGTCGCAGCACGACTCGGCGTATCGCGCGTTCCATCGAAACGCTGGAAACTCGGCAATTGATGGCGGCCGATACGGCATTGTTGGATCTACCAATCGATGATTTGACTTCCGCATGGGTCGCCACTCCGGCGTCCAGCGACCAAGCGGTTGAGACAGATTCGACGCCGAACGCGATTTCCGCTGCCGCCTCGTCGATGGTCGAAACGATGCGAGCGATGGCGGAGCAGACTGGCCGAATCGCTCTGGATCAAATTGACCAATTCGCTGCCTTCGCGGGCGTTGTGATCGAGGCCCCAACCTTCGGAAGCGACGGTTCGGTGAGCGGCACAACCTCCTTCGGTGATTCCGACGCACCGGTCCTGTTTCAATACGTCGGCGGGGAAATGGGGCACTGGGTTTTGGCGGTAAAGACTGAACTCGGCGCACTGATCGAAAACGACGGTCTGGCCACGCCTCCGCTGGAACTGAGTTCACCGATCCTCGTCTTTTCGGCTGCCGCCGGTGAAATCGAATCAACCGAGATGTCGTCGCAGGCCAAAGCTTTTTATGGCGACATTTATGAGCTGGAAGCTTTCACTGTTCGACTCGAGCGTGGTGTCAACATCTTGACGACTGCAACCGTGACCGAAGGAACCGTGCCGGCGGAACTACTCAACAAGGTTGGGCTAAGCATTCCGGAGATTCAAATCGAAGGCGTGCTCTTCAGCGACTTTTCCGACGACGTGATGCGGCGATGGAAGACGGAGCCCAAGGACACGGGGTTCTGGCAAGAGCTGCGCGAGGACGTGATGCTTCGCGTGACGCTCCCGCAAATCGTGATCGATGATTTGCCGTCCAATATGAGTACGGGTGATGCATCTTTGGTTTGGCAGTCACCCGGTACGGATCACGATCAGTTGTATGTGCGTGTCGACATGACGATGACGCAGAGCGACGGATCCTTGACCGAGCTTTCTGGGCGCCTCGGCATCGCCGACACAGCGACGGGAACCGAATTCCGTTTGTCGGCGACGGCTGCGGGCATTCAGAATGCCTTCGGCGTCACGGGACTGGATCTCGATGAAGTCAAATTGTTGATCAGCCTGAATACCGTCAATGCACCTGTTCCCGGCGAGAACACGCCGCCGCCCGTTGGACCGACGGCTGCACCGTCCGTCAGCGTCGGCGTTTTGGCGGATCTGGATCTCAATGGTCGCCACATATCGATTGCCGGCAGGGTTGACTTCAGTCTCGTCGCTGGAACGCCAATCAAGGTTGCATTGCGCGGTGAATTGGAATCTCTGTCCAGCACGGACCTGATGAATTTCGCAAAGCGTGTATCGGGATTAGGCGAACTGTCCACGGATTCATCGGGAACACACGCCTTCGAGATTCGGGACGTTGTGATCAACATCGCGCCCCTTGGCGGTGATGTGGAGTTGGGAATCGAAGATGGTATCGGCATTGAGGGGGAACTCTACATCAAGGGCGCGCTCGCCGGTCGCGTCGACGGTTCGATCGATCGCACCGGGATCACGCCTGTCGTGCGTCTGAATGCCTGGACAAGGGCCTTTCAACTGGGCGCCCTGTCGGTGAGCAACGTGACGGTCGACATCTTGATGTCGGAAAGCCCGAGCGATCACTTTATCGTCAAAGGAGGCATCGAGCTTTTTGGCGTGTCCCATGTGGTCGACATTCATATCACGCCTCAACGAATGCATTACCACATCACGACGGAGGTCGATGGACTCGGCATGGTCGATTACACCTTTGAGGCGTCCACCGAAGGCGTGCCATTCTGGAGTTATCGAGCCGTCGTGCGCAACGAACTAAGCTCGACGCTGGAAGACAAGGTAGCTGGCAACCTCAATGATTGGGTCGCCGAGGCACACAAGGACTTTGACAATGCTCAAGCCAATCTAGACCGCGCTCAAGCCGTCGTCGACGGATTGAAAGCCGAGATTCGAGACGCGATGGTCGAAGCCCAAGCCGAGTACGACAAGATCGAATCGAATTTGGCGAAGGCCGCATCTGCGGTGGCGTCTCTGTCGTCAAAGGTTGCATCACTGCGAAGCCTTGAAAGCTCCCGCTATCGGATCTGGCGATCGGCGGTCGCAAGCACGAACAGTGCAAAGTGGTACCAGTATGCTGGACGCAAGGCTGTAGAAGTCGGCGCGTACGCCAGTTATGTCTCCACGAAGACAGCTCGCGTAGCTGCCCAGGGGACATTGAATGTGGCCAATGCGACCCTTGCGGGTGTTCGCGCTGCCGCTGGATGGGCGCTCGACGCCGCCGGGCCGGAGGCGCATCCCGATGTCATCCGGTTGAAGGCGGAATTGGCAATCAAAACCACCGCGCTGAACATTGCCAAAGTCGCTGTTCAGACAGCGGAGAACGTGTCGACGGGCGCCGTCGGCGCACTGGCGTTCGCTGCCGAGCATCACGACGACCTGTTCATGATCGACGAGATTAGCTTTGAAGGCACGTTGTCGGCGATGTTGAGGGACAACAACATCGAGTTGCAGATTGAGTTTCGTTTTCTGAACAAGTCCCACACCAAGACCATCGGTGGTTCGGTGTCTGACCTGAATCTAGAAGCGATCTCAAAGAATCTCATCGACGATGTGCGTGCGGCTATCAGCTAACAACGGTGCACGCAACAGGCTGACCACCGACGCCCGATCGTTGACGGCTGGCGTCGGTGGTAGGAACCATGAATTCAGTGCGCAGGATGCTCCGCTACTGGTTCAACTGTTCCTCGATCGTTTCGCTGGAGGCACGCGTGCCGAGGGCACCCCAGAGGCCAAAGGGGCTGGCGGAACCCGGCGGCAAACCGCCAGCTCCACCCGGAGTTCCCTCGACTACTTGAGCACTCTGGCTGTCACCTGCCTCGACCGAATCGGTGATGAAGACCACCGCGCCGTCGGCCATCAAGATATGGCAACCGCCTTGGTGGCGACTACTTGGCGGATAGATGCCCTCACTGGAGACCCCATTCCAACCGCACTGCTCTCGATTCGGCGGAAGGATCGTATTGAAACTTGACCAGAAAGGCATACCGTGCGCCCAGGAGTATCCACGCTTCGCTTGCACGCCGCCGGATACCTGAGCGGTGGGAGACCAGAATCTCGGACGATTCGGATCCTTCCACTGCTCGCACTGGACCGCACCGCCGGCGTCCCAGGGCGCAGGCCGCCTGCCAAGACAGAACCCAGATGTGTTCGAATGTCCCGATCACCAAGGTCGGTGCAGATCTCACCCATCGCAATCGTGTTGGACAAGCCATCGAGAATGTCTCGAAACTTCGTCTCAAGCTTACGAGGAACGAAGACACCCCTCTGACTCGCGCGGCTTTGCCTCGATCGCCCGGTGGTGATCGCTCCTTGAGGATTACGCGGTCCGTTGTTGCTGAATCGACTCGAATCACCAATGCATGCCACATAGTTGGTCCGGCCTCGGGCAGGAAGCCCAACGCCCGGATCGCTGGGACAGCGAAGTGTGGGAATCTCGCTCATCCAGGGATCGTACGGCTCGGTGGCGTGCCCATTGGCCCCACCAAGCCCTTTATCTGGACGCGGACCCATCGGCTGATACGTGCCGACAACCGACCCGTTCACGACACTCTGGTATGGATTACTGATTTGATCCCAGAGCGCCTGCTGCTCCATGTAGGGCGTTAAGCCAACGAGCATGCTCAAGAACAGATTGTTGTGACCGGCCGGCCTTAGCTCTTGAGCCGCGGTCGTGTTGGTTCCATCACTGGTCGTTCCTCCCAAATGGGTCGGCAATTGCTTGTACGCCGAGTGATAGTTGTGAAGTGCTAAGCCGATCTGCTTGAAATTATTGCTGCAACTCATCCGGCGAGCCGCTTCTCGAGCAGCCTGGACGGCGGGTAATAACAGTCCAACCAAAACACCGATAATGGCGATCACTACAAGAAGTTCCACGAGAGTGAAACCATGCCTCAATTTTGATCGACTCATTTGAACGCCTCCGAAATAGAAAGAAAAGAATCCGCCATGCCGCGATGCAGGTGTCAACGCGGTAAAGTACGCAAGCGAACAACCAAAGCGCATCCGATCGTTAGGCTATTCCGCCAAGTCAACGTCCATGTCTTCTTCCTCAATATCCACATTGAGTTCAGGGTTGTCTTCGAGGAACTGCTGGAGCTCATTCATGTCCGCGGCCGGTTTTGCAGTTCCATCATCTGGCCCGCCGCAACCAACCAGGAGAGATAGTAAGAAGGTGAAGCCGAACAAGAAAAGCAGTTGTGAACGAAGCATAGAATGGTCCTCGGGATGAGAGTGTTTGAAGTAAAGGGGGACCTTCCAATGTTGTAGTGGAAGTCATGATGGGTTTGGCGGTGATCGAGGAAAAAGATTGAAAATAGGGACTAGTAGGAGCAAAAACCCAGTGATGAGGTAATCAATCCTCGGGGATGACGGAGCTATCATCAGGCCGATTTTTCTCGTACCGTTGAGAGTGAATGGATCGTCTGCGCGCTTCTGGCAACTTATGGCCGAGCTCGGTTTGCTTCTCGAACGAGAGCGGAGAAGACGCTCTTCCCGATGGGGTATCCCCGCAGCGAACCCAAACATCCATCCATCGATTCGCTGGTATTGTGAACGCATTGACCAACAACGAGAGCTGAGCAATGTCGGAACTGAATGGATTGAAGATCGTTATCGCCGGCGGCAGTGGGTTCTTGGGAATCTCGATGGCAAGCCACTTCTTAGCGAATGGTGCGTCGGTCGTGATTCTCTCTCGCTCCCTGCCACAGGTCTCCGGCGACTGGTCACATCATGTTTGGGATGCGCGGACGATTGGCCCGTGGACGCAGGTCGTGGATGGCTCGGATGCAATCGTGAATCTGGTCGGCCGCTCGGTCGATTGCGTCAAAACGCCGGACCACCAAGACGAGATCCTTCGTTCACGCGTCGAGTCGACGCAGGTGCTCGGGCAAGCGATGCGAATCGTTGCTTCGCCGCCACCAGTTTGGGTGCAGATGAGCACCGCACACATCTATGGCGATCCGCCAAGTTTGGTTTGCACGGAAAGCTCTGCCGAAGGGATCGGCTTGGCGCCCACGATCGCACGTGCATGGGAAGCCGCATTTGACGAAAGCTTATTGCCTACTCAGCGGGGTGTCGTGATGCGAACCAGCTTTGTGATCGGCCGCGATCGTGGTGCCGGCGGTGGGGCCCTTGGGACACTGGGCTTGCTGGCGAGACTCGGACTTGGCGGCAAGGTCGGCAGCGGCACGCAAGGCATGAGTTGGATTCACGAAACCGATCTGAATCGGCTGTTCGCTAAGGCAATCACCGATAACAAAATGTCTGGAGCCTACATCGCTTCATCGCCCGATCCGGTCTCCCAAGTCGAGTTCATGCGAACACTGCGCCGTGTCATCAAGATGCCGATCGGCTTGCCCGCGTTTGAGTGGATGGTACGAATCGGTGCTCCGCTGTTCCTGCGAACCGATCCGGAACTTGCCCTCTACGGTCGCTACTTGGTTTCAGAACGTCTTGCTGATGAGGGATTCGTATTCGTTCATCCGAAACTCGAACCTGCAATTCGCGATCTCTACGAGAAGAATTAGACAATTCTTTGCTACCCAGGACTACCTAAGTTGCCGATCGCCGTGGAAGGTGTGTGCGTTAGGTCAACGAATCGAACTCGCGGGGCATCTACTCGTTGCACACCGGAGGCGCGTACGTGGCGATGGCGGATGGTACGGTTCAATTTCTGTCGGATGCGACCGATTTCCGAAAGCTGACGCAGATGTTTTCACGCTCGGGCGGCCCGAACGAATGAACCCGATGCTCGCGCCGCGTTTCGCCAGCACTATCGCGACCTTCGCCAGAAAATGCGGTTGGTAGGTTGCGTGATATTTCGCTGGTTGGTTTGCGTGGAATATCGTCGGTTCGTTTGCGTAGAATTTCGGTGCTGTTGCTCCCAACGCATCGATCCGTAGTTGATACCGCTCAAGTTGAAGCTGCGGTAAGGGTTCTGTCTGCTGATCCCCCGAGCGTGAGCGGACGGGATCGAGACGAAAAACGCCACCAACAGGATTGCCAGCGGCAGTAGTCTCTTCTGAAGAATCATCTTTCCATTCTACCTAGTATGCATGCTGCGACCCCGAACTCCCACGGAACCCGACTGGCCGCTCCTTCTGCATTCTACGTTCCCCGGCCTTTGCGGAAGCGAAATTCTCCTCGAATGGGGTCGCCTTGGGGTTGCGGCCAAGGGGTCAGCCGTCCATGGAACGGGATTCCGCAAAGCACAGCGTGGGGTTTTTATTAGCTGCCGATCGTTAGCTGCCGGTTTTTCCGCTCGCCAGCGAACTGGACGATAAACCGGACATTGCATCAGTGGTTGGGCATCTTGGGATTGGCCCAATGTCCGCCAACGTTTTCCCCGCGAACGACAAAGCCTTTCTTGTGCCAGTCGTACCAGGTGGTCACATCGGCCGCCGCGTAACGAATCGTCAACCCGCACCTCCGTCGATCCGATTCATTCGCCTCCGATCCGTGCAAAAGCAGGTCCGAGTGCATCGAGAATTGACCGGCCGCAAGCTGTACGTCGACTTCACCATCTCCATAAGAAAGCGGGTTTTGGACTGCCAGGTCCAACACGGTATCGGCGTCATCGGTTTCGTCGTAATCGATTAAACCGTGAAGATGCGAACGGGGAATGAACTTCATGTTCGCGTTCTCCGGGTCGGCATCGTCAATCGCCAGCCAGACCGTCACTGTCTTCGTCGGGCTCAGGGGCCAATAAGTGCTGTCTTGATGCCAGGGAACTCGCTTGCCATCATGCGGCATCTTGCAAAAGAAGTGAGATCCCCAGCAGACGACGTTGGGCCCCAATAGGTCGGCAACCGCATCGACAATGCTTGGATGCTGCACCAACTGATAGATTCGCGCGAAACGCAGGTGTGCCGTATTGATCGAGTAGCTTGTCCTTCCCAGTTCGATGAAAGCTGCGAGCACACCATCAAAGAACGCCCGAAGCTCGCGGGCTTCTTGCTGATCGAGCCCGTCAAAGGGCATCAGGTAGCCCAGTTCGTTGTATTGCTCGATTTGCGCAGGGCTCAGCGTCCGTGGATTCGCGTTGACCGATGGAACGAATCCGATCTGCCGCGGCAGTTCGGCAAGTTGTGATGGTGTCGGATTCGGGATGTCATCAGCTTTGGTCATCATGGTGGGTTCTTTTTCCGTAGAGGTATGGACAAGCGAATCTCAATTAGCTGGTCAAGCCAAGCGGTTTTCGCATTCTGAAGTTGTTTGTCATCATGAATCACTCTCCCCTTGGGCAACGCCGTCGCGGAATCTTGAGCGACACATACAAGCACGACGCGCAAGCGAGTGTGTGGGATGCACGCGCGGGGCACACTCGCTTGCGCGTCGTGCTTGTATTGTGCGGAATCTCAACGCCACCCAGCGCCTGCTCTCGGCAAATTCTTATGGAAAACGCAACGGCGGGGAATAGTCACTAGAATCACGGGCATGTTATTTCTCATCATGCCGGATCCAGGGCTTCATGACCGATCCATCCTCCACGACAAACTATCGTAATGTGATCTGCGTGCCGACAGACACACGCCAACGCTTTCTGCAGTTGGAGCAGGAGGCCGCGGTACCATTGGCGAAACTTGGGGTCAGGCTCTCGGGCATTGGGACTTTCGGTTCGGGCTATCGAGTCGGGTATCAGGATCCCACCTGCCACCTGATTCTGTTGACACTCGCCGGCACAGGCTTTTTTCACTCTCATGAGCATCGGTTTCGTCCGGGCACCGGAGATCTACTCGTCTCGCCGGTCGGTGTCCCGATGTTACTCGGTACGCCCAAGCGGCCATGGACTTTTCTCTGGTTCTATATCCACGGTCTCAAACGCTGGCACCATCTTGATCACACGCCGCCTCAATTGATTCGCCCAGTCTTTGCCACGCAGTTGCAGCATGCACTCGAGGGATTGTTGGCCGAGACGGGCCATGCAGGCACTCAATCCGTCCTGACCGAATCGGGTTGGGTCGCGGGCGAACCGGGGCCCATGATTCCATCGAGTCGAGCGGCAAATCTGTTCGGAGAGTTGGTAGCCGAGTACCTTCGGCAGATCCTGATGCCCCCCGACATCCATGTTGATCCGTGGGAGGCCGTGCTTCAGCAATTGTGGAATGCAATCGAGCAATCGCCAGGTCTGGATTGGTCGCAGAAATCGATGAGCAAACAACTCGGTATCTCGCCCGCAACGCTGCAGCGTTTGGTACGTCGACTATTCAATTCCACGCCACAGCAAATGGTGATTGCCATTCGCATGAATCAGGCTCGTCGACTGTTGCAGCAATCCGATTACCCGCTATCGGTAATCGCCCGCGAAGTCGGCTACTCCGACGCGTTTGTACTATCGGCGGCGTTCAAAAGATTTCATGGAAATCGCCCCAGTGATTTTCGTTAGGACGGGGCCGTTCGTGCATTTTTGGGCAACACATGGGCTCGCAAAACATAGGTCAGGCGAGAAAGCCTAACGTACGTCGGCCTTTCCAGGCTGACACTTCTTCCCGAACGATGGTACGTCAATCTTGACGACGCTCTGGGCTCCGGGCATGCTCCATCTTTCCGTTGATAGCCCCGAAGAAATCGTCGCTCGACGGCCGGCATCTGCACTATACTGGCGAACTTGCGAAGGTTGGTTGTTGGGGCGACGGGATTCCTTTGGAGAATCGGCAAGTGTCGAAGTGCTTTACGTGCCTGTTGGCGGGAATCTTAGCACAGTCGATGTGTGTCGTTGCGATCGGCCAGAGCGTGCAAACGACTACAGCGTTGAGCACATCCGGACACGTCGCAGGCTCGAGTGACGATCAGAAGCACGCAGAGTTCTTCGAACGTAAGATCCTGCCCGTTCTCGTTTCCCGTTGTTACGAGTGTCACTCTGAAGAGGCGGCGGAACTCGAAGGTGGACTGCGGTTGGACAGTCGCGTCGGGGTTCGACGCGGTGGTGATTCCGGTCCAGCCGTCGTGCCAGGAAGCGAATCTCAAAGTTTGCTTCTGACCGCGATCACTTCCAAGGACAATCCGATGCCGCCGGACGAACCGCTTGACGCGGAAGTCGTGGCGGATTTTCGTTCGTGGATCGTAGCCGGCGCCGTTGATCCACGTGATGCAGCGGAGGAGTTGCCGCTGCGAGAACCCGACTACAGCGAGGCACGTCAAGTACTGGGCCTTTCAGCCGGTCGAGCCACAATCCGTCCCGCAAGTTGGCGACCAGGCATGGTGCATGTCGCCAATCGACAACTTTATTCTCGAAAAGCTTGAATCACGCGACATCATGCCGGCGGCTGAGGCGGCGCCCGAACAATTACTCCGTCGTGTCACGTTTGATCTGACAGGGTTGCCTCCTACGCTTGAACAGATCGATGCCTTCCTCGCCAACCCAAGCGACCAGGCGTATCGGCAGATCGTGAATGATCTTTTGGACAGTCCGCAGTACGGCGAGCGTCAGGCACAGCATTGGCTCGATGTGGTTCGTTACGCAGAAACGGAGGGCTTTGAATACGATCGATTGATGCCGGACATCTGGCGGTTTCGTGATTATGTGATTGACGCTTTCAATGCGGATCTGCCTTATGACCAATTCTTGATGGAGCAAATCGCCGGCGATGAGCTGGGTGACGATCCCGACGCTGCGAATTGCGGCAGGTTTTCATCGTCTGGGTGCCGTTCGCCGCAACGCGGGCAATCAGGCGGTAGCGAGCAGTCGCAACGAGGTGCTGACCGAACGGACGGACATCATTGGCTCCGCTGTTTTGGGGCTGACCGTCGGATGCGCTCGCTGTCACGATCACAAATTCGATCCGATTCCTCAACGAGATTACTATCGGCTTGCAAGCCTTCTTTGCGGCGACTCAAGAGGACAACGTTTCGCTGCTGGAAGGCCCCGAGCACGAGCGGCGGGTTGCCCTGAAGACCGAGCTGGAAGCCAAGATCGCGGAACAGAAGGAGATCCTGCAAGCCTTGGACGGTGACGAGGCGTTGCGTGTGAAGGCGGAGATTCAGGAGCTCGAAGCACAGCTCCCTCCACCCGGTCCGACCATTTGCAGCATCAAGAACGATTGGCAAGCATGCGTCTCCCATCTCCGTGCTCAAGCGAGGTGATCCCGACTTGCCGGGGCCAGCGGTCGGTATGCGCAACCTCGGTGTGCTGTCTGCTGACGATGCATGCGGAATTGCCATTCGATACCCCGCAACCACGGACCATGCTGGCAAGGCAGCTCGTTGATCCCGTGCATCCGCTAACGGCACGCGTGATCGTGAATCGCCTTTGGCAGCAGCACTTTGGAACAGGACTGGTCAGCACTGCCAACGATTTTGGAAAGAACGGCTCGAAGACCATCTCACCCGGAATTGCTCGATTTTCTGGCACGAGCGGTTTGTGGCCAACGGTTGGCGTTTCAAGGCTTTTCATCGCGAGATCGTCACAAGTCGGTGTATACCGGCAGGCCTCCGCCACAACCGCCGCCGCCGAAGCCATCGATCCATCCAATCGGCTCTTGAGTCACTTCACGCGACGACGACTCAGTGGGGAAGAGATCCGCGATGCCATGCTTCGCATCTCTGGAAGCATCAATCCGCAGATGGGCGGACCGAGCGTCGTGCTTCCGGTCGAACAGGAACTGGTCGACCAGCTTTACAAGCCGTCGCAGTGGGAAGTCAGCGCAGACGTGCAACAGCATCACCGCCGTTCGATTTACTTGCTGGCCAAACGCAACTTGCGACTGCCCTTCATGGAAGTATTCGACCAACCCAGTTCGCAAACAAGCTGTGCGGTGCGCGAGCAAAGCACGCACGCCAGGCAGGCGCTCGAGCTCTTGAACGGTCCGATCGCCAACGAGCTTTCCGCAGCGTTCGCTCGGCGACTGACGAGAGAGGTGGGATCGGATCCACAGGCGCTCGTGCAGCATGCCTATCGATTGGTCACAGCCCGCCAGCCGACGGCATCCGAGTTGGCAATTTCGCAAGCAGTTTGTCCAAGAGGTTGGCTTGGATGAATTCGCATTGGCAATGTTTAACTTGAATGCGTTCCTCTACGTCGATTGATTCGTGAATTGGTTCCTATCGGATGAAAGCTTGCCGCAAATGAACGCATTCGGATTCAATGGCCGACGACGGAGTTTTCTTCAGCAGTCCTGTTGCGGGATGGGGGCATTGGCGCTCAATACGCTGCTGCGACAGTCCGCGATGGGTGAGGAAGTTCGTTTCGAAGGCAAGGCGAAGTCGGTCATCTTCCTGTTCATGGCGGGTGGCCCAAGCCACATTGAGACCTTCGACCCGAAGCCACTCTTGAATCAACTGCACGGCCAACCGCGCCCCGCTGCGTTTGGGGAAGCCAAGTATCAGTTTGTTCAATCCGACGCGAAGCTACTCGGATCGCATGTGCGTTTTGAGAAGCATGGTGAGAGTGGAATCGAAGTCTCCAATCTGTTTCCAAACGTTGCCAGATGTATCGACGACATTGCGGTGGTTCGATCCTGTTATGGCGACTCCGTTGTCCACTCGGCCGCTCAGTATGAACTCTTCTCCGGAAGGATCGTGCCCGGTTTTCCCAGCATGGGTTCGTGGATTGTCTATGGCTTGGGATCTGCGACCGATTCCTTGCCAGCCTATGTGGTGCTGCCGGATCCGGATGGTGCGTTGGAGGCAGGCCGCCCGATGTACATGAACGGTTTTCTGCCGGCGGCACACCAGCCGCTGATGCTGCTGCCCGGTGAGCGTCCCGTGCTGAATCTCGATTTGCCGTCGCACGCCTCGCTTGAAAAGCGTCGTCGGACGCTGGAGCTGATCCGGACAATTGAACGAAGCGGCGCTGGCCGACGGCGACGATGAGTTCGAGGCGAGGATCGAAAGTTACGAACTCGCATTCAAAATGCAAACGGAGGCGCCGCAGGTTTTTGATCTTTCCGACGAGACGCAGGAAACGCTGGATCTGTACGGTGTTGGAGGCGAACCGACGCACGACTACGGTCGTCGTTGCTTGCTCGCGCGACGCCTGGTTGAAAAAGGTGTTCGATTCACCGTCGTCGTATCCGGAGGCGGGCCAGGTGATCGTCAGTGGGATGCGCACAAGGACATCGTCGAAAATCACGATCGCATGGCGGGGCAAACGGATCAACCGATCGCTGCACTCCTGATGGATCTGAAACGCCGCGGGCTTCTCGATTCAACGTTGGTCGTGTGGGGTGGCGAATTCGGGAGATCACCGGAGGCACAGTCTTCCAAGGGGCGTGATCACCACAATCTCGGATTCTCGATGTGGATGGCCGGGGGTGGAATCCGAGGCGGCCAAGTTGTGGGCGCGACCGATGAGATTGGCCTGCGAGCGATCGAGAAGCCCTATCACTTCCGCGACATTCACACCACCATTCTGCACCAACTCGGAATTCATCAGGACGAGCTCACCTACCCGCATCTAGGACGTGAAGAACGACTCACGCAGATTCACGGAAAAGTCATCAACGAAATCGTTTAGCCGCGGCTCGAGGTAGGTTGGGTCAAGCAGGTGAAGCAAAAATTGAAGCGTTGAAACAACAGTCATGCATCCAATCGACGAGACTCTGTCACAGCGAACGACCTCCCTGCACGACCCAACACTCCGCTAACGCATCCACGACCTTCCTGCAGTTAGCACAAAGTCTCGGCCGCGGAAAAGAGGATGAGTCAGGCTAGAAAGCCTAACGTACGTAGGCCTTTCCCGGCTGACTCCTCTTCGCGAACGCTGAAAGTCCGCTCCACTTGCGATACAATCACAAACTGGATGCTCATTCCACTCTTCTCCGGGACCTACGATGCAAACGCTACGCTTCTCTTCTCTGACATCGGTCATTGGGTTGTTCGTGCTCACCCCCTGCCTGGCGCAGGAACCAAGACGGGCCAGTGCAGATCCCTTTGGCGGTCCGGGTAAAGGCACAGACGATCCGTTTAACAGTCGATCAACTCCTCCACAGCATCACGGATTGGCCGAAGTCACACGCGTCAATCCCAAAGGGACCGAACCGGCTGGATCCGCGGTTCCGCTCAGCTCGGAAGAGAATATCCGCTCGGAACTAAACCAAAAGACTTCCATTCGTTTTGTGGACGCAACCCTCGCGGAAGCGGTCAAGAGCTTATCGCAAGCGCATCAGATTCCGATCCTCATTGACCTGCGTGCTTTAGAAGAGATTGGACTCTCAAGCAAGGAGCCGGTGAGCCTTGCCGTCAAGAACATCAGTCTTCGAAGCGCACTTCGTTTGCTTCTCAATCATCTTGAACTGTCTTACATGATCCGCAACGAAGTCCTTTTGATCACCACGGAAGAATCCGCTGAACAGAATCTCAACGTGCGAGTTTTTCAGCTTCCGGCATCGTTGACTGGCAGTGAAGTTGAGATCGTCAAGGCGGTACAAGCTACCGTCGTCCCTGATATCTGGGAAACCTTGGGCGGTCCAGCCAGCATTGTTCCCGTCAAAAACACCTTAGTCGTTTCCGCAACCGAGACTGTTTTGGAGGACGTCGCGTCGCTCCTGGAAAAGATGACCGCAGCCACTGTTTCGGCCAGCTCACAAAAAGCACCCGATTGAATCGCAATACGCTAACTGGACACCATCACTCAAGCAGAGAGCACGCCCATACAAGCACGACGCGCCAGCGAGTGTGTCAGCCCATCCTATCCCGATGCGCCAGCGACCATGTCAGCCCATCCTATCCCGACGCGTAATCGACCGTGTCAGGCTCTTCCAACGAAACACACTTGCTTGCGCTGCGTGCTCGTATGCGAACGACCGACGTCAAACACACACGCGTGTGCACCGAATCTGCAATTGGCTTTCATCAGTTCTGGAGAACAGAAGCTTGTCACGATATTACCTCTTGATCACGCTCGTCGCAGGTTGCTTCTTCTGGGGAAGCCCGTCGCGAAGTTCCGCTCAGACCCTCGGTTTGTTTCAGTCTGCTGTGGACATTGGAGATGTGGGTCGAGCCGGTAATGTGGTGTACGACGCCGACGCGGATACCTATACGGTTAGCGGCGGCGGCGAGAACATGTGGTTTGCCAAAGACGAATTGCATTACGTTTGGAAGCAGGTTCGCGGAGACGTTTCGCTGGCGGCCGACGTTCGCTGGCCACAGGCTGGCGGCGATGCGCATCGCAAGGCCTGCCTAATCATTCGGCAATCGCTCGATCCCGATTCGGCTTATGCCGATGCGGTCGTTCACGGCGATGGACTCTGTTCGATTCAGTATCGCGAAACCGTCGGCGATGCGACGCATGAGATTCAATCGAATCTGACAGCTCCCCAGCGTATCAAGATCGAGAAGCGAGGCAGTTACGTATCGATGCAGGTTGGCGACGGGGCCGATGGGATGATGCCCGCCGGCGGCACGTTTCGAATCGAGTTTGAAGAACCGTTCTACGTCGGCCTTGGTGTTTGCGCCGATAACGAGGAGCGATTGGAAACAGCCGTCTTCTCTCAGGTGGTGATTGAGAGGGATTTGCCCAGCCAGGCTACGGGAGCGGTGGAAAGCACCCTTGAGACGATTTCGATCGCCTCGACGGACCGGCGAGTGGTTTATCACACCAGGGATCGGATCGAGGCCCCCAATTGGCTTGCCGACGGCGAAACACTTCTATTCAACGGAGGCGGTTTGCTCTCGTCGATCTCTCGCGGTGGTGGGACGCCGACGAAGATCGACACAGGTGACCTGACGCGACTGAACAATGACCATGGCATCTCGCCGGACGGTCGCAAGATTGTGTTCAGTGACCAAACGAAGCCGGGCGGATCAAGAATGTACGTCATGCCGCTGAGTGGCGGTGAACCGAAACTGATCACTGACGCGACACCATCGTACTGGCACGGATGGTCGCCGGACGGTAAGACGCTGGCCTACTGTGCGGAGAGATCCGGCGAATACGACATCTATACGATCCCGGTCGAAGGGGGAAACGAAACCCAACTGACATCCGCGACAGGACTCGACGATGGTCCAGACTATTCGCCCGATGGTCAGTGGATTTACTTCAACTCTGATCGCACCGGTACGATGCAAATCTGGCGGATGCACGCGGATGGATCCGACCAGACTCAAGTGACAACCGACCCGTATAACGATTGGTTCCCACATCCATCACCCGATGGGAAATGGATCGTCTTTCTTTCCTATGAGAAGGACGTAAAGGGCCATCCTGCGAACCAAGACGTGCGACTGAGAATCATGCCCGCGGACGGTGGAGACATCAGAACGCTTGCCAAGCTGTACGGAGGGCAAGGGACAATCAATGTTCCCTCCTGGTCGCCCGATAGTCGCAACGTAGCCTTTGTGAGTTACCAGCCGGTGTTTGAATGACGGCCAACCAGCGCGTGCGCGTCGACGTTGCCGCGAATCTCACGAACTCCTACGAATAGGAGGATGGTCTTTATCGGCTTCATTCGTGTCAGAAACGAGTTCCGTCTCTTTGACGCCAATCACCTTGTTCTTGGCAGAGTCATGATGGGCAAAACGGTAAGACAAAGGCCTCTCGCCAGAAAGTTTCGACCCTTCGCCATTCGATCATCATCGTTCTGCTCACCATCATTCTTCCAAAATCGCCCCTGCAATTCATAATCGGCTCTGAAGCACACTACAATGTTCCGCGTGCTGACTTCGCGACCGATTCCTTGCTGCACGAGACCGATCGATGCGATTCTTGATTCTTGGCCTATTGATCCCGCTGGGAGTAGGCACGTATTGCCAAGGACAGCAGGCAACCGAAAAGTTGCGCGGCGTTTGCTTCAGTTCCGTTCGCGACAATGAAAGTCCAGCAAGGCAGATTCATGCGTTGCCATCGGCGATCGAAAAGGATGTCGCGTTCGCCAGCAAGTTTTGCGAGGCGATCCGAACCTACACGGTTCAAAACACGAGTTACCTGATCCCTGGGTTTTGCGAGAAGCACGACATCGACTGCATCGTGGGAGCCTGGATTGGTCCGACTCGATGGCAAAACGATGCTCAACTGGAATTGCTCACGCATTTGGCGGGTGGGAACAACAAACGGATCAAGGCGGTGATCATCGGCAACGAGGTGTTGCACCGCGGCGACTGCAGCGAATCCCAATTGATTGACTACGTGCGAAAGGCGAAAGCGTCGATCGACGTGCCGGTCGCAGTGGCCGATACCTGGCGGGCTTGGATCGAACATCCAAAGCTTGCTGCCGAGGTCGACATTTGCGGTGTGCAGATCTATCCCTACTGGGAAGGTCTTTCGATCGAGGGGGCAGCGGAATACACAGTGCGTCGCGTCCGTGATGTGCAGCAGCAGTATCCCGACAAACGCATCGTCCTGACAGAATTCGGTTGGCCGACCGATGGAGATTCTCTGGGGCAGGCCGAGGCAAGCGGGGTCAATGCCGCCCGCTACCTCCGCGAGGTGATTCCATTGTTGGAACAGAACGATATCGAATACTACTACTTCGCGGTCTGGGATGAGAAATGGAAGGTCGGGCCGGAGGGCGGTGTTGGCGCCCACTGGGGACTGTTTCACTCCGACGGAACCATCAAGCCCGAGTTTGAAAACGTGCTTCCCAGCGACGTCCATACCGGATCAATGCGTCCGCCACGTACCGTTACCTTTCGACTTGCCGTTGACGAAGGCCGTAACGAATCGGTGACGCAGGTCGCCCTTGGAACTCCGTCGCCGGACCCAACAGGCGGCGAGATCACCGGCCGCGGGCCTGGCTTGGAGGTTAAGCGAAGCCCGGCGGGTGAAGCTGCCCTATGCGGGACTTCGCCCCCTTCGATTGAGGCAGGAAGAAGCAGGTGAGACGAAGAAAGTCGATGAAGCTGAACTCGATGACCATGGCGTCCAGTCGCCGAAGACGGCGGCGCCGACGGATGACCAACGAACTGAATTTGAAAAGAACTCAGGGCGATCGATAGAGAGCGAGCAGGGCCCCGTCGGATCCAGCGATCCCATCGGATCCAGCGACCCCGTCGGATCCAGCGACCCCATCGGATCCAGCGACCCCATCGGATCCAGCGAATTGTACGGCGTGTGCCTGAGTCTTTTTCGCGACAACGAAACACCGCACTTTGGGATCACGCCGCTGCTGTCCGAGCTTCGCGAGGATGTGACCTTTGCGGCGAAATTGGCGCGCGCAGCACGAACCTACAGTGTTAGCGATTCCTTTGCATTGGTCCCAGAGATTTGTGGCGACGTGGGAATTGACTGCTTCCCAGGCGCGGCGTTGGGGAAATACCCGTGGCTGAATGACCTGGAGTTGGAGATGCTTATCCGGGTCGGCCAAAGCGGTAACTCCAGAATCAAAGCTGTCATCGTCGGTAATGAAGTCCTCCATCGCGGTGACTTTTCCGTCGATCAGTACATCCAGTACATTCGTCGCGTGAAGCAACAGGTGGATATCCCGGTCGCGACTGCGGAGTTGTTGCACAGTTGGATGGAGCATCCTGAGCTCGCAGACGAAGTGGACATCCTTGGCGTCCAGATCTATCCGTATTGGGGCGGTTTGACGATTGAAAAGGCCGCCGCCAACACGCTGGAAAGCGTGCAGGAATTGCAAAGCCGATTTCCCAACAAGCGAGTCATTTTGACCGAGTTCGGTTGGCCAACCGATGGCGGGAACATCGGCGATGCGTCGGCGAGTAGCGAAAACGCGGCGACCTACTTTCGAGAAGTGATTCCTCTGCTGAATCAGAACAAGATCGAGTATCTGTGGTTCGCGATGTGTGACGAACGGTGGAAGCAGCAGGATGAGGGTGGGCCCGGTCCGCATTGGGGATTGCTGCTTTCCAATGGCCGAGTGAAGCCTGCGTTGGAGTCATTACTGCCGACAGCCGCCATGGAAGGGATGCGGCGCCCACCTCGCAATCTCGAGTTTGCCGACTAATGCTGACGCTGCACTAGCGATCTCGGATCGGACGAGATCGCGACCGCCAGCAATGTGGATCGTGTTGTCCGCGAAGCGCCGCCCCGATCAAGATGTCTGTTTCGAAGCGTTACATTGGAATTTTGGAACGGTCATGTCGCCTTGGCTAGAGAACAACTGGATCATTCACACGCAACTGATGCTGGACTCGTACTCGAGGCTGCTGGGACGCGAGTTGATCGAGCGATCCGGCGATGAACTGGATGAAGCGAAAAGACTTTTTGAGGCTCCTTTCGTGGTGGTTTCGCATGGCACCCAGGCCGACCCGATTCTCAGTTATGGCAACGCGACGGCGCTTGCGCTGTGGGAGCTTTCGATTCCCGGCTTGCTTGTCACGCCCTCTCAAAAAACTGCCGAGCCGGTCCACCGCGAGGAGCGCGCCAGATTGCTCGATCGCACCAGCCGGGACGGCTATGTCGACAATTACCGCGGCATTCGAATCGCAACATCCGGCCGCCGTTTCTTGATTGAGCAGGCGATTGTTTGGAATCTCTTCGACCAACGCGGCGATCATCTGGGTCAGGCAGCCACCTTTTCCGAATGGAAGTTCCTGGATGACGCTTGCAAGTAATCGATAGAAAGCCTGGCACTATCGCTGCGACTGCCACGGTATGATCTTGAGTTGCCCGCCTAGGTGTTCCCGCGGGAAAGTCTTTACATCAAAGACCGGATCACAGCGTTGATACTGCGTCGATCCACATGGTTGCATCACCTTCACTTTCGAGCCCCCGTCGATGACACATTCACGCACCAAGCTGTTGGCAGCAGGCTATTGCCTGCTGGTCTCGTTTTCATTTTGTGCTGTGACGGCTCAAGAAGCAGGAACCAAACCCTCTGTCGCATCGAACTGCTTTGGGTTTGACGCAGCGAATCCAAGTGGGCTTCGTGAGCTGTTGCGTTACCGACCCTCGCATGAAGTGCTGATCAGTGCTCATCGCGGGGGAGCCCAGCCTGGATTTCCTGAGAACTGCATTGCCACATTCGAGCACTCGCTTGCACACGGCTGCGCGATGCTGGAAGTCGATCCCCGCCTTACCAAGGATGGGCAGGTCGTGTTGCATCATGATGCCACTCTCGATCGTACGACGTCCGGTAGCGGACCGCTGATTGAGAAAACGCTGACGGAGCTGAAGCAATTGACGTTGACCGATTTGCAGGGACATCCAACGGAATACCAGATGCCAACGCTCGACGAAGCGATTCAGTGGGCACGCGGCAAAACGGTCTTGGTGCTGGACCAAAAGGATCTGCCCCTCAAGCGACGCATCGAGGCGATTACCGAAAATGATGCAGCCGGCTTTGTGATGCTGATCATCGGCAGCGTCAAAGACGCGGTCTTGGTCCATCAGAGCAACCCGGACATTGTCATGGAAATCATGGTGCCGGACCTTCAACGAGTGAAAGCGATCGATGAGTCGGGGGTCCCCTGGGATCGATTGATCGCCTTTGTTGGCCATCAGCCCCCAACCGATTCGGCGCTGATCGAGGCGATTCATCAGCGTGGTGCGATGTGCATGGCGGGAACGTCACGAAATCTAGACAAGGACCTGGCAAGTCAAGGCAGCGGGGATAGCGACCTGCGAATACGGTATCATGATGTACTCGACTTCGGCATCGATGTGATTGAAACCGATCTTCCCATTCAACTACATCAGGTGTTCATGCCGCGCGACTGATGTATCCAGCGTGTTCTTTAGCAGGGCCCACGATGCAAAAATGGGTGCAATTTCTGAGGAAACATTGACCGTGCTTGCCCCAGCCTGTTTGCTTCGTGTTTGGGTCCTGTTAATTGCACTCGGCGCAGCGAGTGTCGTTCCCGCGCATGCCCAAGCACTGAAGATCGAACTGTCAAACGTTGTGGAGGGCGACGTCAACTGGGACTGGACTCAGGCGCGAACTGCGTACGTGCCCGGCCAGTCGCCGCTCTGGCTGACCACGATGTCGCGAACTGCGAAAGTCGGAGCCCATGGGTACTTCGACGTGTTCCTGTCGGTTAGTCGCGATCGCGGGATGATGTGGTCGGCCCCGGAAGTCATTCCCTCGCTGAGGCGTGCGTCACAAGCCGACGGGTACGAAGTCGTCGCCGGTGATTTATGGCCAACCTATCACCCAATGACCGGCACCATCTTGATCACCGGCAAGACATTCAATTTTGAGAATGGCTCCAAAGAGAATTTTCTTCGCGAGGAGGTGTCGTACGCGGTCATCGATCCGACGACGCTTTCGTGCAGTCCGCTGAAAACGCTTCAAATGCCGAAGCACGATCACGAGGGCAAACCGATCCTCGCACCAAATGCTGGTTGTCACCAGCGAGTTGATCAGTTCAGCGGTGAGATTCTGTTGCCGATTCGCTATCAGAAAGATGCAAAGCGGCGCGTTTACACGACGATTGTGGCACGCTGTCGGTTCGATGGCAGCACGCTCGCGTATGTTGACCATGGAAGTGAACACCACATTGAAACCGGACGCGGGCTATACGAACCGTCCCTCACGGCCTTCGACGGCGAGTACTTCCTGACGATGCGGGCAGATGATGATGCTTATGTGGCCAGGAGTGACGACGGCATCCATTTCTCCAACCATCGACCGTGGACTTTCGATGACGGTCTCTCGCTAGGCAGTTACCATACCCAGCAACACTGGGTGACATTGGGTGGAAAGCTGTACCTGGTGTATACGCGTCGCGGTGCTAACAACGACCATATCATGCGACACCGTGCTCCGCTGTTCATCGCTGAAGTGGATCCGGAGAAGCTTCAGGTGCGCCGTTCCACGGAACGAATTGTCGTCCCAGAGAATCACGCGACGCTCGGCAATTCTGGCGTCTGTGTGATCAGCGACAAGGAAGCCTGGATTACCGTCGCCGAAGGGCGGGTCAGCCAGGGAAAGCGCGAGGGTGACAACAACAAGGTCATTCTCGCGAGAGTCACACATAGCCCCTGAGCTGATGGCCGTTTGACATCCACCGAAAACCATAAGTCGCCACAAGTATCGCAAATCGTGAGATTATCAATGGCAACCTCAAGAGCATCGCGTTGGTTTGCTGCAGCCCCGGCCCGACTGCTCGCAGTTTGGCTGGTATCGAATTGTCTTCCTGTTGCCGTTGCGCAGGACGCTTCACTAACTTTGAACCGCAAAGCGAACGGATACCGCGGCATCTGGTACATGAATCAGCCGTCCGGCGATGAGTATGTCTACAAATACAGCGGCGGGATGGGGACGTACTGCGCCAAGCACAAGCCGTTTGCGATTCATTGCAAGGACGTCAACCGAACCTTTTTCTGTTACGGCGGGACGACGGAGGACAGTAATCAGCACTTGCTGCACATGGTGTCCTACTTTCGATCATGCGACCAAGACAGTGCCGCGGCCAACGATCCTGCTGGACAAGCAGACCGATGACGCACACGACAATCCTGTCATTTCCATCGACAGCGAAGGACACATTTGGATTTTCTCGACGTCGCACGGTCGCAGTCGTCCGTCGTACATTCATCGCAGTAAACGGCCCTACGACATTGATGAATTCGAACTGATCGAAGCGACTCGTGCGGACGGCGATCAACGAGTACCGATCACGAATTTTTCCTACATGCAGATTTGGCATTCAGCCGAGCACGGTTTTGACGCGTTTTTCACGCGTTACAACTTTCCGGCGGCCCGTACGATTTGTTTCATGGGCAGCGCCGATGGACGCCATTGGAGCGAGTGGCAACGGATCGCCGCGATTGGCGAGGGGCATTACCAGGTCACGGGCATTGGCCAGGCGAAGCTCGGGTCAATGTTCAATTATCATCCGCAGGGCAAGGGATTGAACTGGCGGACAAATCTGTATTACGTCGAAACGAGCGACAATGGCGCAACCTGGCACACCGTGGACCAAAAGAGACTGAAGCTGCCACTGTCCGAGGTGCAAAACGATGCCTTGATCCACGACTATGAAACGGAAGGCCTGAACGTCTATTTGAAGGACCTTCGCTTCGACAAAAACGATCGGCCCTTACTGCTTTACCTCACCAGCGGTGGCTTCGAGTCAGGCCCGAAGAACAATCCTCGCACCTGGATGCTTGCGCGCTGGACGGGTGCCCAATGGTCGATGTCCGCGATCACGACCTCGGACAACAATTACGACATGGGCGAACTGTGGTTGCAGGCAGACGACGACTGGCGCGTCATCGGACCGACCGCCGACGGACCGCAAGCCTACAATCCGGGCGGGGAAGTGGTGATGTGGCAAAGCCGCGACCAGGGAGCCACTTGGACAGAGCAACGCCAGTTGACCCACGACAGCCCGATGAATCACACGTATGTCCGCCGCGTTCTCAATGCCCATCCAGACTTCATCGCCATTTGGGCCGATGGCCACGGCCGACAACCATCCGATTCCCGCTTGCATTTCGCTGACGCCAACGGCAATGTGTTCCGCCTGCCGGAGAGGATGGACGGTGAAACGGTCCAGCCAGAACAGCTTCGCTGATGTTCGAAGATGGTCTCCGACCCTTTTAAGTTTGAAGCGGACAAAGGGGGCCGGGGACAAAGGGGGCCAGGCACAAACGGGTTGCAAGCAATGCACTTTGGCAGAAACTTGGCCTGTCCCCATCTGGCCCCCGCAAAGGGGGACAGGCACAAACGGGTCGCCGCAAAGGGGGACAGGCACAAACGGGTTGCAAGCAATTCACCTTGCTAGAAACTTAGCCTGTCCCCATCTGGCCCTAGAAACTTGGCCTGTCCCCATCTACGAGGCCCCCATCTGGCCAGAAACTTGGCCTGTCCCCATCTGGCGCACAAGGACAATTTTCGCGCCCGATTCAACGCAGGAGCCGTATGAGCTAGACACTCACGTACGGATCTGTGCGGGGGGCCGCCGGCAACGGCGGTGCCTACCGGATCACAAACGGGTTGCAAGCAATTCACCTTGCTAGAAACTTAGCCTGTCCCCATCTGGCCCCGGGGCTCTATAGCCTCTGCTGCGTGAAGACATTTGGGAAGGCCTGACCGACTCCACGTATCGCCGAAAGGGCAACTAGTAATCGCTTGGTCCGTCGCCATGTAGTTGTCGAGCTTGCCAACAATACCGACCTCATCTTTGATCGGCGGGTCGCCGCGGCCCCCTAGCTGTGAGCCGCCACCCCGTTACTCTCTCTTTGGCGTTTGTACGCGGAAGACGATTGCAGTAATCGCCGAAACGATCCACATGACCGTACACAAGAGAAATATCTTTTCTGCCCGCCGGACGGACGGGATCGGCCCCTCCATGAAATGATTAAACCACCAATATGCTGTGTAGATGCTTGCGGCCCCAAAAGCCAAAGCATGGAGCCCAAAAACCAGAGGAACGCGCGAAAGGGCCACTTCGCTCAGCACTCGTCCAAGCACCCATGAGATCAACCAAATGCCCACTGGGCCGAGCAGCAGCAGAAGGACTAACCAGAACTCTATCACGTTCCCCTCACGACGTTGCTGGTGTTGGTTGACCTAGCCACGGTGGATCAGTTTAGACGGCAAGCTGGAATGATCCCAGATTCGCTAGGGCTCTCTAGCCTCTGCTGCGTGAAGTCCGGGGGATAAAGGGGGACAGGTACAAATGGATAACGCGCCAATCGGGGACAGGCACAAACGGGTTGCAAGCAATTCACCTTGCTAGAAACTTAGCCTGTCCCCATCTGGCCCTTGCCTAGAAACTTGGCCTGTCCCCATCTGGCCGCCCTAGAAACTTGGCCTGTCCCCATCTGGCCCGAGAAACTTAGCCTGTCCCCATCTGGCCATTCACCTTGCTAGAAACTTGGCCTGTCCCCATCTGGCCCCCATCTGGCCCGTAGAAACTTGGCCTGTCCCCATCTGGCCGGTCCCCATCTGGCCTGTCCTCTGGCCCGCCCATCTGGCCCGCCCATCTGGCCCGCACTTGCCCATCGGCCGTGCCGTGCGCAAACGACGGCAATGACTTGCCGCGCACTCCCCTTCAATCTCGATTAGCTTCCAGTTCATTCAGCCTTCGCTCCAGTTCGGCCAGTCGTTGAGCCATCTCCTTTTTGGATCCGGACGGTTGGTTGTCCTCGGACGCGTCTTCCCCCTGCGCGTCTTTCCCTGCGCGTCTTTCCCCTGAACCTCTGCACTGGGTGTCTCCGCCGCGTTGAGGTCGCCGGGCATCCAGAGTTTCCAAAGGTCCATCCCGGGAACCAAGTCGGCGGCGGTCGTTGTCGGCAGCGACTCGATGAAGTTTTTCGCCTGGCCTAGGTAAACCGTCAGCCAGTCGATCGCCATCTGGTCGGCGCGAAGGATTTCGTGAAGCAAGGCTACCGGGAACATCTGCAGTCGTTCCGGATGACGCTCGAGCAAGATCTGCGTCAGGATCACGCGGGTCAGATCTTCCTCCGTCTTGCTATCGCGAACACGGACGTTCTTTCCGCTTGCGGACCATCTCCTCGATGTCCCCAAGTGTCACGTACTGCGTTTGGCTCCGGTCGTACAGCCGGCGATTGGGGTATCGAGTGACTTCAACGGTTTGGCTCACGGTATTCCCTGGTATCCAGGCGGCGTTGTGCATTGCCAGCATGGGTTGCTGTGCATGCGAACAGCGTGTCCGAATTATCGCCCAAAAAGACAAGAAATGCAAGTAAAAACGCGATTTTGAAAAAATGCTGCAATTGCAGCATTTTAGCATTGACCGGGAGCTGGATCAGCCGAATAATGGGGGTGTTGGATCAGCTCAAGCAGTAGCCAGCTTGATCCTGGATACGACGGCCAACTAGCAAAATCAAGGAGCCGGTCATGTTTGATCAAGTCTTTAGCAACCTGCAAAAGGCGACCGAGTCGTCGGTCAAAATGCAGCAAGAGATGTTCCAGAAGTGGGTGGAAGCCTTTCCGACGGCATCTCCCCAGGTCCCGACGGCCACGGACGCCATGAGCCAGTGGCGACACAAATGGGAAGAGCTTGTCGCCGAATCGCTCAAGCGGCAAAAGGAAATGGTGGACAAGAACTACGAAGCCGGGATCAAGGCTTTGGAAGACATCTTCGCCGTTGAGGAAGCGAAGAGTCCCCAAGAGTATCAAGAGAAAGTGACGGAACTGTACCGCAAGTCGTTTGAATCGCTGCGTCAGTTGTCCGAAGCCCAGATGACATCATTCAAATCCGCTACCGAAAAGTTTTCGGAGCTGATGTCCGTCTCGGGAAGCTGAATCGACAGGTTGACGCTCATTCGAACTGGTTGCTTATCACGGTCCAAACTGCACAGGGAGAAAGGATCAAATGGCGGAAGCATTCATTGTATCGGGTGTACGAACACCCATTGGAGCGCTCAGCGGAAGCCTGGCGGAAGTTCCCGCTTCGGAGCTGGGTGCTGTGTGTATCCGGGAAGCGTTATCGCGAGCGGGCGTCGGCAGTGACGACGTGGACGAGGTGATCATGGGAAACGTGGTCGGTGCCGGCCAGGGCCAGAATCCTGCTCGGCAAGCAACCATCAAGTCGGGCTTGCCAAGCAGTGTTGGCGCGACAACCGTGAACAAGGTCTGCGGGTCAGGCTTGAAGTCGGTGATGTTGGCGGCCCAGGGAATTCGACTCGGCGACATCGGCTTGGCTGTCGCTGGGGGCATGGAAAGCATGAGCCGCGCTCCCTACTTGTTGCCCAATGCCCGCGGCGGCTATCGCTTGGGGAACGGTGAGTTGGTGGACGCCGTTGTTTATGACGGCTTGTGGGACGTTTACGGCAACAAGCACATGGGAACCTACGGTGACCAGTGCGCCGCAAAGGTCGGCCTGACTCGGCAAGATCAGGATGACTTTGCCGTCCGCAGTTACGTCCGTGCCCGACAGGCGCAGGCCGAGGGAGTGTTTGATGCGGAGATCGTTCCCGTGACCTTCCAGGTGCGGCGCAATGAAGTCACGGTCAGCGAGGACGAAGGTCCAGCCAGGTTCAATGAAGAAAAGCTTCGTGCTCTCAGACCCGCCTTTGGCGGCGAGGGCACCGTCACTGCCGGAAATGCCTCCAGTATCAATGATGGCGGCGCCGCAGTGGTGGTGGCTTCCGATGAGGTTTGCAGCAAGAAGGGACTGACACCGAAGGCTCGAATCGTCGGGATGTCGACCTATAGTCGCGAGCCCGAGTGGTTCACGCTGGCACCGATCGGTGCCCTGCAAAAGCTGTTTGAGCAAACGGGCTGGACCGTCGAATCGACCGATGTGTTTGAGATCAACGAAGCGTTCGCGGCCGTCACCCTGGCGGCCGAACGAGAACTAAAGATCCCGTCGGAAAAAGTCAATCTTTATGGTGGCGCCGTATCGCTGGGACATCCCATTGGCTGCAGCGGAACCAGGATTCTGGTAACCCTGCTGAATGCCTTGGAACGAACTGGATCTCGCCGAGGAATCGCTGCCCTGTGCATCGGTGGCGGCGAAGGTGTCGCGATGGCGGTTGAGCGTTTGGAATAAGCGAGGTGAACTCATGAGCGAAAACAACGGTAACTCCGGCCAATTCGGCGACGCGACCAATGCCATGGTCCAGCCCTGGGTCGAATACTGGATGAAGCTGTACGAACAGAATACGGAGTGGACGAAAGCTCTGATGGCTGGAGTCCCACCCAATGTGGATCCGACCACCGTCCGCAAGCAGTGGATGGGTGCGATGACCAAAAGCATCGAATCCTACATGCGTACGCCTGCCTTTCTGGAGTCGATGCGCCGTAACGCGGAAGCGATGACGGCAACCAAAGTCACGTCGGAATTAGCGAAGCGAGAAATTGCTCGCCAGTCTGGCATGCCGCACATCGAAGACATCAGCGGTTTGTATGATCGGCTGGAAACGGCGCATGAGGTCCTGTTAGGACGATTGCAATCGATTGAAGATCGACTTGAAGCGATCGATAAGAAACTCAACTCGAAGTCAAACAAATCATCAGGAAAGCAGAAATGACTGAAGCAGCAACCCAAACCGACGACTATGCAGCCCGAAGCATCGACCTGGATGGAAAGGTCGCGTTGGTCACCGGCGCCTCGCGTGGGATCGGCAGAGCGATCGCAATCGCCTTGGCGGCCCGAGGTGCGAACGTGGCACTCAACTGCAACACCGGCGGCGCACTCGCCGAACAGGTCCGAGACGAGATTCGTGGCATGGGATGCAATGCCGAGTACTATGCGCACAACGTGGCCGACGAGGACGAAGTCCAAAAGATGCGAGACGAGATCTTCGCCGACTTCAATCAGGTCGACATCCTGGTCAACAACGCTGGGATCACTCGGGACAAAACGTTCAAGAAGATGACCCGTGAAATGTGGGACTCCGTGATCAGCGTGGACTTGACCGGCGTCTTCCTGGTCACCAAGCAATTCATCGACCCGATGGCCGAAAGAAAATGGGGACGGGTCGTGAACATTGCCAGTGTGATTGGCGAGATCGGCAACTTTGGCCAAACCAACTACGCAGCGGCCAAGGGCGGACTGATCGCATTCAGCAAGTCATTGGCTCGTGAGTACGCCCGCAAAGGGGTGACGGTCAACACGATCGCGCCGGGATTCATCAAGACCGACATGACCGAGGCAGTCCCTGAGGAAGGCTTGAAGATGGTCACCGACGCCACACCGATTGGACGACTTGGTCTGCCCAGCGAAGTGGCCGCCGGCGTGGCCTTTCTCGCGTCGGACGCGGCGTCCTACATCACCGGGCATGTTTTGGACATCAACGGCGGTTACGCCATGTGAGCCATTCGGTACGACAACAAGATCCTTTTCTTGGGGAGCAACATAATGAATCCTGCATTCATGGAATGGGCTTTCGACATGCACAAGAAAGCATGGGACGAGAGCTTCAAACAGTGGAATCGGTTGCTCAACGCGCCAACCGTAGCCGAACATGCGTTGCACCCCAAGGTCGCCGGGACACCGCATGATGTGGTGTACGAAAAGGACTCGCTCAAGCTGTATCACTACCACCGTGAATCACCCGCGGTCGTGGCCGAGCCAGTGCTGATCTGTTACGCACTGGTGAATCGTCCCTACATCCTGGACCTGCAACCGGAGCGCAGCGTCGTTCGACGTCTGCTGGAAGGCGGTTTGGACGTCTACCTGATTGACTGGGGTGTTCCCACCGCTGCCGATAAGACGCTGGGACTGCAAGATTACGTTTGCGGCAGCATGCGAAAGGTCGCCGACGTGGTACGCGAGAGGTCAGGGACGCCGGACTTCAACCTGCTCGGCTACTGCATGGGCGGAACGATGTCGACCATGTTTACGGCACTCTATCCAGAGTTGGTCAAGAACCTTGGACTTGATGGCCGCGCCAATCGACTTCAGCGGCGACGAGTCGCTGCTGCACCTGTGGACCAAAGAAGAGTACTTCGATGTCGACCGGCTGATTGATGCGTACGGCAATTGTCCGGCGACCTTCCTGCAATCGACCTTTCAGATGATGAAGCCCGTCCAGAACTTCATCGAAAAGTACATCGACTTCGGCGAGAACATGCACAGCGATCGATTCCTGGAAAACTACTTCGCGATGGAAAAATGGACCAACGACAACATTCCCGTTGCCGGTGAAACCTTTCGCGAATTCGTCAAGTGCCTGTACCAGCGCAATCAGCTGGTCAAAGGCGAATTTCGCTTGGGACAACAGGTCGTCGACTTGAAACGGATCGAGTGTCCACTGCTGCTGTTGGCGGCAACATTCGATCACTTGGTCCGGCCGGAATCGACCTTCGGTCTGATCCCGCACGTCAGTTCCAGCGAGATCGAAAAGAAGGAGATCCATGCTGGCCACGTCGGTCTGGCGGTCAGCTCGAAAGCTCATAAGACATTTTGGCCAGAAGTTGCCCAGTGGTTCGTAGAGCATTCAACGCCAGTCGAATCGACATGAAGGGGTAAGAACCAGGAGCAACCAACGCCCGAGTCGGGCGGCTCGGATTTGTCGCAAAGACCGGGACGCCGGAAACTTCATTCAGAGGCACAAGGAGTAGAGACAATGAACATTACCGATAGAGTTGCCATGATCACCGGCGGCGGCAGTGGAATTGGTCGAGCAGCAGCCGCGGAATTGGCTGCACGGGGGGCCAAAGGCGTCGTGCTCGTCGACTTGAGCGAAAGCGTTCACGAAGTGGCGAAGTCGATCAATGAAGAGATTGGTGCCGAAGTCGCCGAAGGAATCGTTGGCGACGTCACCTGCGAAGAGTTTCGCAAACAGTGCTTTGACCAGGCAACCGAGAAATACGGGGTCCCGCGAATTTGCGTGCCCGCCGCGGGCATCACACGCGATGCCATCTCGGTGAAAGTCGACAAGGAAACGGGCGTGGCCAACATCTATCCACGCGAAACGTTCGAGTTGGTGATCAATGTCAACTTGATCGCTCCCGTTTACTGGGCGCTGGAAACCGTCGCCCGGATCGCACAAGAACGGAAACGAAGCGGACTCGGGCGTTGGAATCCGGAAGAGGAAATGCAAGGCGCGATTGTGCTGATCGGATCCGTCTCCTCGCAAGGTAACAAGGGTCAGATCTCCTATGCGGCCGCTAAAGCGGGACTGGAAGGTGTTGCGTCGACGCTGAACAAGGAAGCGATGTTTTACGGGGTGCGATGTGCCGTGATTCATCCCGGTTTCACCGACACGCCGATGGTTCGCGCGATGGGCGAAGATGTGATTCAAGAACACGTCTTGCCGTACACGCAACTGAAGCGGTTGATTCGCCCCAAGGAAATCGCCGACGCGATCTGCTTCCTGGTCTCCAACTCTGCCGTCAGCGGAGAACTCTGGGCCGACGCCGGGTGGCATCCCCAAGCCTGAAACGGATTGCAGCGTGCGAGTGCAGGTTGCAATGTGAAACGTTGCTAAATGTTGCTGTCCCCATCTGGTCTGCCTCCCACATCTTCTTGATGCCGAAGGCATCTCAGACGGTAGTCGTAGGTGCGCTTCGCACCTACGGGAACGTGGAAAATCGCAACATTTTCCGACCCCGAAGGCGGTCGCTGACACGACCCGGTCAGCATGGTGCGACCGCCTTCGGGGTCGGAGTCGCAGCGCTGACAACGAAACCGTAGGTGCGAGGCGCACCTACGGCTACCATCGCTGACCGCTTCGCGGTCAATCTACACGGGACAAAGCGGGACACGGGACGGACAAAGCGGGACAGGCACAAACGGGTTGCAAGCAAGGACAAAGCGGGACAGGCACAAACGGGTTGCAAGCAATGCACCCTGTCAGAAACTTGGCCTGTCCCCATCTGGTTTCGACAAAGCGGGACAGGCACAAACGGGTTGCAAGCAATGCACCCTGTCAGAAACTTGGCCTGTCCCCATCTGGTTGTAGGGCAAGGCGCACCTACGGCTACCATCGCTGACCGCTTCGCGGTCAATCTACACGGGACAAAGCGGGACACGGGACGGGCACAAAGCGGGACAGGCACAAACGGTTGCAAGCAATGCCCCCTGTCCGAAACTTGGCCTTCCCATCTGGTTCCATCTGGTTCCCATCTGGTTCCCATCTGGTTCCCCCCCGCTCGCGGCCGAGTAGCGCAAAGACCGCGTCGGCTGCCGAAATCGCACGCATTCTTTGGCAGCCTCCCGTGCGCTCGGGTATCCTGGGGGGCCCATTCGGCGAAACGTTGGAGCTCGTTTGATTGATCCTGTTTGATTCTGTGGAATCGAGAAAAGAGGTTTTTAGCGATGCGTTCACCGGTCGCCGCTCTTACATTGGTCGTCTTTCTATGTTTTTCCCAGACCACTTTTGCTCGCGAGTGGGTGGATTCGACTGGGAATTTCCGCGTGAATGCTCAGCTTGTGGCCGTGCGGGGCGACACCGTTGTGCTAGAGCGCGAAAATGGCCAGATCGTCAGCTTGCCGATCTCGCGATTAAGTAAGGCGGATCAAGCCTTTCTGAAGCAGCAAGCAGCAACTCAGTCTGCAGCGAAAGGCACCGGTTCAACGCCGCAGACCGACCCC
>CAVOND010000017.1:0-17601 GCA_963697195.1 Pirellulaceae bacterium | reverse complement strand
CTCATTCTTTCTCACGACTGCCCCTCGGGTTACACCCCGGGGGGCAGTTTGCATTCCTGTCCCCAGAATTGGAAGTAGACCCGTGGTGCAACGACATGGGCTTCACTCTGGAGAAGAGCTCCGTCTCGAAAAAGAAGGAGGCTCTTCATAGGAGGCGGTTTCGCACCCGCTGGCACGTGTCCTTGCCGTGCTGTGCTTCGTACCTGTCGGCGAATAGGGCGACGTGAAAGGCGTGGCGTTTGAAATCTTTCGGATCGAGTTCATCCTGTCAGGAATACTCCGTGGTGGAGTCGTTTGTAGCGAGGCTAGGAATGATGACCGCTCGGTTTGAGTCGCTAGACCTTGCCTCATTCATGCCAGCCAAGCTGATCGGGTTTATGATGATCTGATTGAAATCCATCGCGCCGCCATCGAAAGGATTTTTTTTCGAATGACAAATCCATACGAAGCGCCGCCAGTGCGAACGCCTGCTCAATCGATCAGGCCATATGTCGAGGCAAAATCCAACTTCGCGAAATTATCTTGGAAGATTCCTCTCGCCGGAACTTTAGTCGCCATCGTGATTGGATTCGTAGCACGGCCAATCGACTTCGTTGGGGGTATCGTGTTCATTGGCAGTATCTTCGTCGGATTGGTTGTCTCGCTCATCGGACTCAAGTTATCCTTTAGCTATTCACGTGTCGCACGTCATGCGGTTATTGGTTTGCTTCTCAATACCTTGTTTGCCATCTCTGTCTTCGCCATGTTCCACGCCGTCGCATCGGCTCGCGAAGCTGAGACCAAAGCTCGTGACGCTGCCGTCAATGCTCTTCGTGAAGCCGGCATCAAAGCTCAGCAGCAGGCTGCAGCGGAATGACGTATCCAGAAATCGAATTCATGTACCGAGGCCAGTCTTGATCGCATTTGCAGGCGATGAATTTCTGGGCGGTCGTGGATCGTTGCGACTCTTCGCACATGGTTGCTCAAATGAACAAGCAAGCAGAGACACGCTAGTGCATCGTCAAATCTAAAAATGGGGGTGACGTCGATCGGCGAAAAGGGGTCAGACACCAACAGTGCGAAGCACCCTTCGGGCCGTTGCGGTTTTTGGTGTCTGACCCGAATGGCACGGGCTTTGAACCTCGGGCGCTAGCCGTGGGCGAAGAAAACGTCATTAGGATGCGGCGAAGGTCCACGGCTAGCGCCCGAGGTTCACTGAGACAACCTAAGTTCGTGCCATTCGTGTCTGACCCCTTTTCGCCATCAACCCCCAAAATGAATGCTGACGCTGCACTAGTTGCGGGGCCGCAATGAGAAACTGCATGCACCCCATGATTTCAAATCAATTGCTCTCTTTTCCCATTCGACAGCTGGTTGGGAAATCGCTGTGCCTTCTTTCGCTGTGCCTTCTTTCGCTGTGCCCTCTTTCTCAGGGCTGCGGCGAGCGTTCGAGCATTCCAGCGGTGACGCAAAGCGATCTTTTCAGTCGCCGCGGTGCTTTTTTGTAGCGATGCGATGACGAGACCCAGCGACTATTTTCGAAAGTGGATGCAAGCTGTTCGGACGCACTTGCCAGGCGTGCTTGTTCTAGCGCTCGTGCTGATCTTACTGCGAGGTCCATCCGGGACAATCGAGGCACTGCGGGTGCAATTGGCGACTTTCGTGGGGTCGTTTCTGGGTACGGGAGATGGTCTCGGTGCGGTCGTGTTGCATACACTTCCGCGTAGCGGGTTCAGTGATCGTCGCCGATCGCTCCCAGTTTGTGATTCTTTATAGTCGCCGATCATCGATCGTAGCGTCGGACTTGCGCTGGCGTTCAACGGAGAACGGCGACGAGGGCATCGATGAAAATGCTTTAGTTGCGAATGCTCGCGGCCGCTGTCGGATCTTGGCTTCCTTCGTATGACTCCAGTGACTGCATCAAGGCCTTCAGTTCGGCAACTCGCTCAGGGAAATCCTCCGCCAGATTGTTCCGCTCGCTGAGATCGGTTTCGAGGTCGTAGAGTTCGTCGACTTTCTCGCGGTTGTCCTCGATGGCGTAGCCAAAGAAATGGGCGTTGGGCTTGAGGTACTTCCACTTCCCTTGTCGAACACCGGCGTTGTGGAAGTAGAAATGATCCCGCCCGGTCTCGCGTTGCCCGAGTAGCAGGTCGGTCTGGTCAATGCCGTCGATGTAGCGATCCTTCGGAACCTCGAACCCGGCAAGGTTGGCGAAGGTCGGCAGCAAATCAATCGTCGCCAGGATGGCATCCGATTCGCGACCGGCCGGAACCTTTCCCGGCCAGCGAACGATACAGGGAAGCCGGTAGCCTCCCTCATAGCAGGAACCCTTGCCGTTGCGCAGGGCCCCGGAGTCGCCCCAAAACACCGAGCCTTCCGGGTGCCCTTTTTTGTTCTTGGTGTACTTGTCCTGATTCCACGGTCCGTTGTCGCTGGTGTAAATCACGAGCGTGTTTTCGGTCAGGCTGAGTTCATCAAGCGTATCGAGCAGGCGGCCCGTTTCGTAATCAAACTCCTCAACCACATCGCCGTACAGTCCGCCGGCCGATGTTCCGCGGAATCGCTCCGAAGCATCGATGATGGTGTGCATCATCGTGTGAGCCAGGTAGAGCACAAACGGCTTTTCTGGATCACGCTTCTCCTTGAGCCAATGGATCGACTTGTCGGTGTACAGCCGGATCAGCTCACCCATGTCATCGGTCGTGCCGACTTCTTCGTTGTTCTCGTGAAACGTGACTCGGCCACCATCGTTGGCGCCAAGCGTTCCGAAGTAGTAATCGAAGCCCTGGGCATTCGGCATCCGTTCGAGGATCGGCTTCCGGTTCGAAACGTCCCACTTACCGATGCAGACGGTCTGGTAGCCAACCTCGCGGATCAATTCCGCCCAGGTGATCTCATCGGCCGGCATGCTCCATCCTTGGCTGCGAATCGGCTGACGCCCGGTCAACAGTGCGGATCGGGATGGACCGCAAACGGTCTGAGCGTAAAAGGACGTGTAACGTGTGCCCTCTCTGGCCAGTTGATCGAGTCTCGGCGTCTTGTTCGTCTGGTTGCCGTAACAAGCGAGATCCCCGTAGCCCTGGTCGTCGGTGAAGATGATCAGAATATTGGGCCGCTCGGCAAAGACGACAGTGGAACCAAGCAACAGAAGCAGACTCACGCACATTCGTGGGGCCGCAGCTAGGTGGAAAATGGTGTTCATGTTCGTCCAGAAAATAGGATCGGGGTTCTTCGTGGTGTATCCACTGAGTTTCAATGGGACGTTTTGTTCGCTACTCGATCGACGCTCTGACGCGCATAACTAAGCCTGGTCATGCAATGATCTCATGGGCCACGCGGCCAGCAACATCCGTCAGACGAAAGTCGCGACCGCCGTAGCGGTAGGTCAACCGCTCGTGATCGATCCCCAGCAGGTGGAGCAACGTGGCGTGAAAATCATGGACATGCATCTTGTCTTCGGTAGCGTAATAACCGTAGTCGTCACTGGACCCGTACGTGAAGCCTCGCTTGACTCCACCCCCTGCGAACCAATAGGTGAACGCGTGCGGATTATGATCTCGCCCGTCGTTTCCTTGCGCTGTGGGAGTTCTTCCGAACTCGGCTCCCCAGATCACTAACGTCTCGTCCAGTAGTCCACGCGCTTTCAAATCCTGCAACAGCCCTGCAATGGGACGATCCACCTCGTGGGCTAACTTTCCATGCTCTTCACGTAGTTTTGCATGCTGGTCCCAGTAGCCGTGACTGGCTTGGACAAACCGCACGCCAGCTTCACTCAGTCGTCTGGCCAGCAAGCATTGACGACCAAACTGTTCTGTCTCCGGTTGGTCAATGCCGTACAACCGATGCGTCGCAGCAGATTCCCGCGACAAATCGATGACGTCCGGTGCTTCGGTTTGCATTCTGAATGCGAGTTCCATCGACTCAATACGTGATTCCAGATTCTGATCGGCACCCACCCGGTCTAGTTGCAGGCGATTCAGGGTCTGCGCAAGGTTCATCTGTGTGCGAAGCGTGTTCCTCTCCAGCAGCGGGTTTGAGAGATTCTCGATGGCCGCCTGCGTCATCGACGCTTTGATGGATCCAATCCTCGTGGCCTGATGTTCGGCCGGTAGAAACGCCGAACCGAAATTCTGGACACCACCATGTCCCATTGTTGGTTGGATCGTGACGAAGCTTGGCAAATTGTCGTTCTGTGTTCCGAGCCCATAGCTGATCCAGGCGCCCATGCTGGGACGAACAAACGTGTCGCTCCCCGTATGGATTTTGAGTAACGCCCCCCCGTGGGCCTCGTTCGAGCCGTGTAGCGATTTAACGAATGTCAGATCGTCGACGTGCTGGGCAACGTGCGGGAACAGTTCGCTGACCCACGCTCCGCTTGCGCCGTACTGACTGAATTTCCAGGGACTGCGGAGTAGATTGCCGGTCTGCGCAAACTGCACACGTGGCTTGTCAAAGGGAAGCGGCTTGCCGTCGTCACGCTCCAGCAGCGGCTTGTAGTCAAAGGTGTCAACATGGGACGGAGCACCATGCATGAAAAGAAAGATCACTCGTTTGGCACGCGCTGGGAAATGCAAACCGCTTGACGCGTCGGCGCCGAATGCCTCCCGCTGCAGTAAATCGACGAGCGCGATCGAACCGAATCCCATAGCGGACCGTGCCAGCAAATCGCGCCGCGACAAATGTTCTTGTGTGCGAGCTGCGTCGCGACAACGTGCCGCTCTCTGGTGTGCGATTGGATCTAGGAGCTGAGCATCATTCCACATAGAGTAACTCGCTTGTTAACAGCAGAGCGCGACAATAGCTGGTCCACGCAGCCAACTCGGAGTCGGACTTGGAACCTATCCGAAAAGGGGTCTGACCCTTTGCAGGCGAGTCAAGTTCACTGTCTTTCTGTCCTCGCCGGAGAGGGTCAGACCCCATTTCGGATAGGTTCTTGGATTCCCGAGCGTCAGCTGGACTGCCAATCGATGCCGTCATGAACCGCTCTGCAACGAGACGTTCCTCCGGCGTGGGGAGGCGGGCGAACGTCGACTTGTAGATGAGCTCAATCCTTGCGTCCGATTCCTCGGCGTGCGCCATAGCTCGCGCAGCCAATCGCCTTCCGGTCTCCATGACCAAAGGATGATTCATCAAAAACAGAGTTTGGTGCGGGACAATCGTGGTCGGCCGTTGCTCTAGAGAAACGGCGGGATCCACATAATCGAAAGTCGAAAATACGGCGTTCAGACTCGCACGGTTGACCGGTAAATAGATGGTCCGCCGAGGGACATCCAATTCGGTCCAGTTGACGTTGCTTTCCTCGTACTTGGCATCCTTCGCCAAATCAATCTGACCGCCCAATTGCTGATTCAGCTCACCTGCAATCGCCAGTAGAGCGTCTCGAATCGGTTCCAGTTCCAACCGGCGCCGTGGAAAGTGCGACAGCAGATAGTTCTCCGGATCAACCAATTTGGCTTCCGGGCTTACCGAGCCACTCAAGCGATAGGTCGCGGACAAGACGATCATTCGATGCATTCGTTTGATCGACCAGTTACCGCGAATGAACTCGCTGGCCAGCCAATCAAGTAACTTCGGGTGTGTCGGTGGCTGACCGCGCATACCAAAGTTGGAAGGCGAACGCACCAGTCCTTGGCCGAAATGCCCTTGCCAAATCCGGTTCACCATGACGCGCGCAGTAAGCGGGTGATCGGGATGCGTCAACCACTGAGCCAGTTCCAGTCGGCCACTTGCGTTGGAAGGAAATTCCGTTGGAACATTTGCTGACCGCAGAACCTCGGGGACTTCTCGCGGCAGCGGATCGCCGGATAGCTGCAGATGATTGCCGCGTACGTGCAACGCAGCCAGCGTTACTTTGGATTCATCGGCAGCCATGACCTTTGCCTTGGCAGGATCGAGGGATTTCCCGTTCGCAACGATGTCCTGTTCGTGACTCTGGACAGGTAATTCACGTTCGTTCCACTGTGAGACGTGATTCAAATGCTCCATCGTCTTGGTGCTGTGAAAGACGCCAGCCAGTGCGTAGTAGTCCTTGGCGGTAACGGGATCGAATTTATGGTCGTGGCAGCGAGCACAGCCAAGGGTCAACCCGAGAAAGACCTTGCCAAACGTATCCAGCTGCTCATCGACGATATCCGCCACCAATTTCTCTTTGTCCTGTTCCGCCAGCATCTTGGGACCGAGAACGAGAAATCCGGTAGCAGTCAGGTTCTCGCAGCGCTCGACTTCACTCTCGGCGGGGAGGAGATCACCAGCGAGCTGTTCATGGATCATGCAATCGTATGGCTTGTCACCATTGAACGCGGTGACAACATAATCTCGATAACGCCAGGCCTCGGGATACTTGTGATTTTCGTCCGCGCCGTTGGTGTCGGCGTAGCGTGCCAGGTCTAGCCAATGTCGTCCCCAACGCTCGCCGTAGTGCGGTGACGCCAACAGCCTGTCGACCACTCGTTCGTAAGCGTCAGGTCGTTGATCTGCCGTGAATTCATCTAGCTGTTCGACCGTCGGTGGAAGTCCAATCAGATCAAAGGTAACTCGTCGCAACCAAGTGGGGCGGTCTGCTTCTTCTGTTGGCTCAAGCCCCATTTCATGAAGCTTTTCCAGAATGAAGCAATCAATGGCTGACGAGCCCCAATCTGATTCGGGATTCGGAATGGGAACGTTCTCGCGAGGACGGAATGACCAGAACTTGCGGCCTGCTTCGACGTCAATGCTATCCGCGTCTCCCGGCGCTGTTTGCTCGTCGCGTGGATCCACTGCCCCTTGTCGAATCCACTCCTCGAACAATCGAATCGTCTCATCATCCAACTGCTTGCCTGGTGGCATTTCGAGCGACTCATATCGAATCGCCTCGACTAACAAACTCTCGTCTGGTCTGCCAGCTTCAATGACCTTCCCGGATTCCCCTCCGCGCTCCATAGCGGGACGACTATCAAGCAACAAGTCACCTGCGGACTTGCCTCGAGCGTTCGAGTGGCACTCGTAACAGTGTTGGGTCAGTGCCGGTCGAATGTGCTTTTCGAAGAACTCCACGCGATCGTCAGCCGTCAATGGACCGGCAATTCCGACCATCAGTGCGACTGCCATCAACGGGCCGAGCCAACGTCCAGAGCATTCCAAGGCGGCGTGTTTCATTTCATGTTCAAAACAGGGGAGCGAACCGTGCTCGTTTCAGATACTCCATTCTCTACATTCAAAACCCATTGGACCGGTTGGTCGAGTTTTCTCCTTTGCGCTCTCAATCGAGCAGGTTTCAATTGTATTCAGAAAATGGAACCTGTTCATGGCATAGGTGGACATGCGGGCCACCTGGTTACATGCAATTCCGTCAGTGTCTTTTCGATTTCCGACCCCTTTTCCTCCCCCGATACGCTTCTCTGAAATGACCCCCAGCCCCATTTTTCTTCTGGCAGGGCTTTCTTCTTAAGTGGACCCCTCGATCCGCCAATGCGTACAAACCAGTTGTACGTCAGACCACTCTTCGCGATTGAATTCACGATGAGCAGGGCTCGCCGCTACCTACCGAGTTACACCGTCAGGGATTACATGCTTTGGGAGGGCGACTGGGAGCTTTGGGATGGAATCCCCGTCGCGATGACACCGAGTCCTTTCGGTCCACACTCACAGGTGGTCGCCCGTCTGATAACCTCACTTCAATTAGCCATTGAGCGAGCCGACTGCGACGCGACCGTACTGACTGAACTCGACTGGATTATTTCAGATGACACGGTCGTGAGACCAGACGTGCTGGTCGTTGGCGGTTCTGCTCCTCCAGAGCACCTTCATGATACCCCCGCGATGATCGCCGAAGTCCTTTCGCCGAGCACTCATGTTCGAGATCAAAATGAAAAACGAGACTTGTATGCTCAACAGGGAGTCAAACACTACCTGATCGTCGATCCGGACCCGCTTACCGTGACCGAATGCCGGCTAGAACAGCCGGGGGTGTACACGGAACGCCAAGTTCGTGAACTCGTGGAACTGGAGATTCGCGATGACTGCCTGCTTCGAATCGAATTGAATCGACTCTCACGATGATCGATGAAAGTCGATCAATGGTGATGAACAAGAAAGGGGACGGGGGTCAATTCTCCGAAACGACCCCCGTCCCCCTTTAATCGCGTCCCCCTTTAATCGTACATGGATATACACAAGGCTTGCATCGGCGTCGCCTGACATTCAGATCGACTCCATCGCGTGTGTGGTTGGCCGTCGAAGACAGTGAATCCCATTCGCCGCACCGATGCCCCGGAATCCAATCTCACCGCCAACACAATCACCGGACAGGTCGCATGGTTGCCTTTCCTCGCTGGCTGACGCTGATACCAAGGCGGGAACGAATCTCTTGCTGAACGTCTTGCGACGTCTGGGCGCCGTCGATATCGAGCACCAATTCCTTGCGGCGAAACAGGTCCAACACCGGTTCCGTTTTGTCATGGTATTCGCGCAAACGATCGGCCAATGCCTCCGCCGTATCATCTTGTCGAGACACCAGTTCGCCGCCGCAGACATCACAAGTATTTTCCTTGGCGGGTCGGTGCGATATCAGGTTGTAATCCAGTCCACAGTTGCTGCAGAGGCGTCGAGATAGCACGCGATCACGGACAACCTGGTCAGGCACATGAATGTGAATGACGGCGTCGACGTCGTAGCTCTCCAAGAAAAACTCGGCCTGGATGGCGCTGCGTGGAAACCCGTCCAGGATAAAGCCGTAGTTCCAATCATGCTCGTCCAGTCGACGGCGGACGATGTCTCCAACAAGTTCGTCATTCACCAAATTGCCCGACGCCACGATCCGCTTCACCTGAGCACCCAGCTTGCTGTGGTGTTGGATATGCCAGCGGAAGATATCGCCAACACTAATGTGGACCAAGTCAAATTCGTTGGCCAGCAACTGAGCCTGCGTGCCTTTCCCGCAGCCCTGTACACCCATGATCACGTACTTGTGCATGACTCACCATTTCTCTTCAACGAAACTTGGCTCCGCGATCGGAGGTGCGCTGGCCGGTCCGAACGCGGAAGAAACTCCGGGGTTGTAGCCGTCAAATCTCCGCATGGAACGAGACACAACGGCAGACTGACACATGTCTGGACATCGGCAACGACGACATGTCAGGGCAATGTAACATGTTCCCGCGGTCGTCGTCTGATCAGTCGGACGAGGACTCGAGCAAACTCCTCAAGTTGCTTGCTGCTTGACGTGTCTGCTTACCGATGCCCACGCGAATCAGTGGGCTCATCAGCTTGCCGAAGAAATTCTTTGGTGTGATCACGATGAAATGCGGAGAGCAGGAATGGGGACGGGGGTCAATTTTCCGAAACGACCCCCGTCCCCTTTCTTCACTCCGATCGCAATCAATCGTCCCCCCTCAAAATCCAGTCTTCGTTGACAACGGTGTGCTTCATCGACTTCCCACCATCGACGAAATAGCTGTAGACGAAGTGGATCCGTCCGTCGCTTGTTTGAATGACTGCTGGATAGTGATATTGCCCTCGTTCCTGACGCTCCAGGTGCCGTGTCCACTTCCAGGTGATTCCCTCGTCGTCGGAAATGGAAACCGCCAAACTGCTGCGTCCTTTAGCCGTATCGTTGTATACCAACAGCCAGTGACCATTGTTGAGTCGCAAGCCATCGAGTCCTGAACCGGGGTTAGCAAGTTCACTGCTTTTTGCAACCGTCCACGAAAGGCCGTCATCGACCGACTCGCTGACGCGAACCGTTTGACTTGGGCCGTTGTCGCGCATATAGGCGACAAGCGTCCCGTCGTTGCGTCTCAAAATCGAAGGCTGGATATTGCCGAATCCAAGGATCGGTTTGCTTGCGTACCACGATCGGCCCGAGTCGTCGCTGACTGCCATCATCGAAATCGAATACGTGTCGGAATAGAGCGGCAGCAGGATCCGTCCCGAGGGAAGGATGGTTGGTTTGCAGCGAGGTTGCCATCCCAGTCGTTGGTACAGTCGATCGCTCAGACGCTGACGCAGTTGTTCGATTTCTTGCTGAAACGGTCCCAGTTCTTCGGGCGCGGCCGCTCGCAAGATTTCCTCGAGGACCTTTTCAGCTTCGACGGAAAAATCATCCGGCTTGAGAAGAATCACGCCCTGTTGCGACCAGGTTGGGGCACCTGTGGGTCCGGCAGCGCAGGAGTCCGCGATCTTGTAATGCGTGAGGCATGACTCCCAGGAATTCGCAAGGATGACCGGCCAGAACAGCCAAAGCCGATTCTGTCGGTCGATCATCATGCATGTGTTGCAGTCGGGAAAGCCTGGTGTGTCCGCCATCAGGAACGGTGCACTCCATGACGAAGCGCCTTTCGGTTTCCTCGCGCCGTAAACGGCGACATCATCCGCGGTGCGTTCCCCCGAACCGCGATACCAGGACACGAGTAGGTCACCTTCCGGACACTCAACGATCCCGGGGGCGTGATTGTGCTGGTCGTGAAGAGGAAACACAAACTCGTCGAGACGCGTCGGCTCCGCACCAACCGTTCGAACCGTCAGACAGAGTAAGGCAAGGAGGATCACTTGGAACCGAATGATCAAAAATTGCATTTCGCTCTTCCTCACCGATGTTTGCATGACAGCGTATTTTGGCCTTTCCAGCCGGCGTAAAGGGGTCAGACACCAAAATGCGAAGCACCCTTCGATCCGTTCCGGTTCTTGGTGTCTGACCCCTTTTCGCGATCTGTGAGTAAAAAGGAACCGGATGATCGCATCCGCCTTTGTTTGTCATCACTGAATTGACATCACAGAGCTCAATCTGCGCTGTCTCCAGTTTCACACCAAGCAGACCGTGCCTGGATCACTCATCCAACTTGAAGCCGATTTTGACGGTCACCTGCCAGTGTGAAACTTTACCATCGAGAATGTCTCCACGCGTTTCGACCACTTCGAACCAGCGCAGCTTGTGGACCGTCTTGGAGGCCCTCGCGATCGCATTCTGAACGGCTTCCTCCATGGAGGTCTTCGAGCTGCCGGTGATCTCGATCTTCTTGTAGACGTTGTCTTCCATTGCAATCTCCTGTTTTCGTTCGAACTTGGTCCAAATCAACCAAATACGGTACCACCATTGGTCACCGATTGGCAACGCATCACCGATCCCGTCGCATCCGTCTTGACGTGTCGTCCCGAAACTGTTTCAAGTGTTCGGTCGTCCATCATACCGAGGGACGCTTGCATGGAAGGATTCAAAGTGTTCCGCAAATTGGACCGTGAAACACGCCAACTCGCCCTGGCGAAAGAACTCTTTGTGGCGCTCTCCGAGAAGCTGGACAGCCGGATCTCGGTTCGCTTGTGGGATGGCTCGGTCGTTCCCCTGGGACAAGATCCCCAGCCTGGCGTCGAATTGTCGATCGCCGATCCTGGTGTGCTCGGTTCGCTGATACGAAAGCCGACTCCCGAGAACCTGCTCGCCCAGTACGCCGCGGCCACATCGACTTCCATGGCGCCGATCTCGTTTCCTTCATCGAGCTCGCAAGGGTCAAGGGATCGCGTCGGCGTTCTCGCTCGATTTCAAAATCGCTCATCGCCAGGGTCGCTCTGGGTTTTCTCTTTTCGACCAAACACGCGGCCTCGAACAGCCTGCGCTTTGAAGGGGACGATCGGGGGCTGAATCGGAAACAGTCCGACAATCTCGACTTCATCCAGTTTCACTACGACGTCAGCAATGACTTCTACAAACTGTTTCTCGACCCCGAGATGGTTTACAGCTGTGCCTACTTTCGTGATTGGAGTGAGAGTCTGGCACAGGCTCAGCAGAACAAGCTTGAAATGATCTGCCGCAAAATGCAACTCAAGCCCGGCGACCGGTTGCTCGATATCGGCTGCGGTTGGGGGGCACTGATCTGTTACGCCGCGGAGCATTACGGCGTCCACGCACATGGTGTCACGCTCTCCGAGGCACAACTCGAGATTACGAAAAAGAAGATTGCCGAGCGTCATTTGGGTGACCGCGTGACCGCAGCACTTTGTGACTACAAGGATGTGCAAGGAACCTTCGACAAAGTTTCCTCGATCGGGATGGCCGAGCACGTTGGCATCGATAACTTGTCTGGCTACATGGCCAAAGTGCGATCTCTGCTTGTGCCCGGGGGCCTGTTTCTAAACCATGCGATCACTCGACCGGCCAAGCGGAGCCCAAAAGAGTTTCGACGCAATTCACCGGAACGCCGACTGCTGACGAAGTACATTTTCCCCGGCGGCGAGCTGGATCATCAAGGCCACGTCCTGGATTGCATGGAGTCCATCGGCTTCGAGGTTCATGACGTCGAAGGTTGGCGCGATCATTATGGTGTGACCTGTCGCCGCTGGGCCGAACGACTCGAATCAAATCGCGAAGCGGCGATTCGATTGGTCGGTGAAGAAAAGTATCGCATGTGGCTACTCTACTTGGCGGGCGTCTGTCTCGCACTGACAGACGGTACCGCACGCATCTTTCAGACCGTCGCATCGAACCGGGTTGAAAAGGGCCACTCCGGGATGCCGCCGACCCGCGAGCATCTATACGCTGATAGCCGGATCAAGCGAGCCGCTTAGCGCGGCCAACTCACTCGCCTGCGCATTTTGATGTTGCGCAGTCCAATACAAGCACGACGCGCCAGCGAGTGAGTCCCAGGAATCTGCGCAATCTCACGTCCGCCAAGCGGTTGAAAACCGGAAACACACTCGCTGGCGCGTCGTGCGTGTATTTTGTCGGACAAAAAGTCGTTTCGATGGCTAAGCACGCAACATAAGAACGTGCGCGTCGGGCCTCTATTGAGGACGCTGTCCGGACAGCCCGATGATCCACGCGGCGACGATCAACGCGATCGCTGTGCAACCCGCGGCCGCCTGAACCTTCTTGCTGGCGAGCCAATGGGGCGGAAGCTGGCAGCCGATCCAGCCGACGAGCATGCCGGCTAAGAAACCGGTCGCATGCGCAACGACGTCGGTGCGTTCGCTGCCCACGCCCGTGTACGCAAACAACACCAGCCCGCCGATCAGTGGACTCCAGCGTCTCATCATGGTCTCCCGGTCCGACCATCCGCCACGAATCGCATGCAACACGATCATGCCGAGCGCCGCGAAGACCGCGGTCGAGGCTCCGATGGACGAATGCGTTGGCGAGCGCAGAGCGCATTGGAGAAGTTGCCGAGGGCTCCCGCGATGACCATCCCCAGCCAGGCCACGCCTCCACCCAGGATTCGTCCAGCGATCAGGCCAAACAAGATTCCGAACACGAGATTCGCGATCAGGTGTCCCACGTCGACGTGCAGTGTGAGCGCCGTCAAGCACCGCCACCACTCGCCGGCGACGACCTGTCCCGCCTCCATCGCGCCGACCGATTGCCAATCCACGTCAAAGGCCGACACCGCGTCCCAGGTGGCGATCACCAAGATCACGAACACATAGACAACGACGGCCACTCCCGCTCCGCCGTATCTGGGAAACACTTCACCGGCGCGCTTTGTCGTGACAGCGTTTTCCTGGTGGTAGGCATCGAGTTCCGCCGTTGCTTTCGCCAGATCGTGCGCAGGCACAATCAGCAACCACCAGCCGTCGTGGTGTTTGGCCTCGGCCGAGATGCCAGCGGCATTCAACACCAGACGCAACTCCATGCATTCGCTGCGCCGTTGAGTCTTGAAAACGGCTTCGCGTCCCGGCGGTATTCCGTCCATGTTCATGTTTGCACTCAGCGAATCTCGGTGCTCGCCATCTCCTCCAGTGCGACCGACGCGGCGCGGAGGCTCTCCCCCGCTAGCGCTCGTGACCATTTCTGCGCCTTAGGGTTCTCCGAACGCAGGAATCGCACAACGATTACGGCCGACGCAATCAAACCGAGCACACCAATGGCGGTCGAGATTCCGAGTGTGACGGGTTCTACCACAAAATCAAGACCGATCGCCACGCCCAGCGGAATCCACAGCAGCCACCATGCAAAGCCGAGCAAGAATCCGGAGCGTAGATAATGAACGCGAATCGCATCGAGTTGATCGCGTACGGCATCGAGCGGTTTCGAGTAATCGAGCCGTCGGATGCGTCCGCAAGTGACAGCAGCGGCAAGAATCATCAACACGCCATAGGCATGCAGGATTGCCCCTGACACCACTCGGTGAGGCACCTGCATGTTCCGAGTCCAACAAAAGACTCCGATCGCAATGAAGCCGATGCCGATCAGCATCTGCATGATCTGTCCCCAAAACAACGGACTCAGCGCACGTTCGACTCGGCCCATCAGTTCGCGGCGAAGCAACAACACGCGACCCGCTAGTTCCTGCCGTTCGAGATCCTGTGAGCTGGAAGGCTCTTGTCGTCGCGCGGGATCCTGCTCGAAATCGACGGTCGGATCCAATTGATGACCGTGCCCGGACGCAATCGATTCGAGATCCGACTTGACCTGACTTGCCCGTTGATATCGGCGCTGCGGCTCCTTCTCAAGCGTGCGAAGGACGACATCATCAAGACGGACATCAATATGGACTTTGTGTGAAGGCGCCGAAAATCGTCCCAGTGGCAATTCGCCTGTCAGCATTTCGTAAAACACCACACCGAGGGAATAGATGTCTGCGCGATGATCCACATGGTGAGCTCCTTCGAGTTGTTCCGGAGCCATGTACCGCAGTGTTCCCATCACTTGATGCGTGCCGGTGAGAGCCTGCTCATTGCTCTCGCTGCCCAGGAGTCGCGACAGTCCGAAGTCGGCGATCTTCACTTGACCATCCTTGCCCAGCAGGATGTTTTCAGGCTTGATGTCGCGATGAACCACACCTTGATTGTGGGCATACTGCAATGCATCACAAAGGTGCGGCACGATCGCCAATGCCTGCTCCGGTTTCAGCTCATGCGATTGGATCAGCTCACGAAGCGTCGAGCCGTCCACATACTCCATCAAGAAGTAATACGTTCCCTCGGCGTTGCCGAACTCGTAGATGGAAACGATATTGGGATGGTTTAGTCTGGCCAGCGCCCGCGCTCTCGCGTGAATCGCAATGCGAACCTGGCGTCGCGTCCGACTTCGTCGGGGAGGATCTTGATGGCGACCAAACGGTCCAGGCCATGTTGCCTCGCCTTGTAGACCGCCCCCATGCCTCCGGCCCCGATCAGCTCGATGATGTCCAGTGTGGGGAACAGCGGCGCCAGGTGGGCAATCGTCGGTGGCTCGAATTGGGATCCCCTTCGCTGCTCTTTGCCCTCGTCGATTGCCTGTTGGACAATCGTGGCATCCTGTGGGAATCGCTCACCGTATTCCTGTGCCGTCGGCTGTTCGCCCCGTTTGCGGCGGTAGTCGATTTCCAGGACGAGGAGTTCGGACAGCAGCGCAGCACGTTCGGTTGGAGAATCGATCTGCGCGAGGACTGATTCGATTTCCGGTGGCGCGCCGAGTTGCCAGGCGTTTTCGAATTCGGCGCAAAGGGCATCGATTTGTTCAAGAGCGGCAACCGGCAGCTTTTCATGGCGAATGGTCATTTTGCTCCAGCAGCTCCTGCTGGCACTTCTCTCGGATCAGGTGCAGTCGGCGTTCGATGGTGCGTTCGGAGCACTCGAGCCGCTGGGCGAGTTCTGCGTTGGAGAACCCCTCTAGTTTTCCAACCGCTATTTCCTGCAGTTGGCCGTCACCGAGATGTTTCATCAGTCGCTCCAATGACTCGGTCATCATCACGACCATTTCCGGTGACGGCTCGTCGCCAATCACCTGGAGCACGGCCTCGTCGTCGCCCCGGTCGTCCAGAGAACGCACCGCCGCACCAGCCCCCCGACGCTGCCGCTGGTCATGTCGTCGCTTGTCGACGATTTTTCGAGCGGACATCTTGAGAAGTAACCGCCAAAGGTCGTCTCGACCCGACAGCTCCGGAAAACGCCCGTTTTCGGCAGCCCGATAGAAGCTCTCGAACACGCTGACGACAATGTCTTCTTCGTCGCTCATGCCACGGTTTTGCCCACGCAGGTTCTGACGGACCGATCGCACCAAGCGGTCAAAGTAATGGCGCCAAAGTTGATGAGCCGCGACCGAATCTCCCTCCTTGGCCTGGTCGATCCAGTGGCTGACGTTCTCGCTTTCGGTCATGCGGATGAGGCCCTCCCATTCGAAGCATGGAAACGAGCGTACTTCTCGAAGCTTTCGAGGACTCGAAAACAACTTCGATGCGGTCTTCTCTTGCCATTCACGCAGAAAGCTTTTCCCGTGCTTGTTCCAGTTGCTCGCGGGAATGATTCAGGCCTTCATAGCCACCAAATTCGATCCCGCAATAGCCGTGATAGCCCGCATCGACGACGATTCGCATCATGCGTTCGAAGTCGAGTGGCGACTGGTTACCGTCGCCGTCCCAGACCGTGTCTTTGATCGAAACGCCTTTGGCCCATTTCATCAACTTCTCGACACCCCGATACGAATCGTATGTCTCATCGTCGCTGATTCGGAAGTTGCCAGTGTCGGGCAGCGTCCCGCAGTTGGGATGATCGACCTTGGTGATCACCTCTGCGAGCCAATCAGCGTTGCTGGAAAGACCGCCGTGATTCTCCACGATCACGCTGATGTCTTGGGCCGCTCCAAACTCAGAGAGCCGGGCCAGACCATCGGCGGCAAGCTTGACCTGCTGATCCCAATCGCCGGCGCTGCGGGCATTGACGCGAATGGCATGACAGCCAAGAAACTTCGCTGCATCGATCCATTTGCGATGATTGTCGACGGTCTTGGTCCGTTTCGCGTCGTCTGGATCACCGATGCTGCCTTCCTGGTCACACATGATCAAGACACTCGTGACCCCGAGATCGGCCGCACGCTTCTTCATCTCACCGAGGTAGGCAAGATCCTTGGCCTTGTCCATGAAGAACTGGTTCACGTATTCAATCGCATGGATGCCGTGATCCGACGCGACCTTCGCGAAATCGAGATTGTCGATTGTCCCGGCGGCGGAGTTCCCGCACCAAGGTCCACTGGGCCAACGAGATTTTGAACAGAGGCTCTGATGGGCTCTGCGCGGGGAGGTTCTTCGCGATCATGGTACTTCCCGCTAAAAGACCGGATTGTGCAAGAAAACGTCGCCGATTAACGCGCGGATGATTGGTGTCGAGCATGGGAGTCTCCAAAGGGCAGGTCAAGGCTGGGAGTTTGTCCAACTGGTGTTGTGCTTTCGCTAAGATACTCTTTTCTGCACCTGCCGTCGCATCCGAGTCACCCATGACCAGCCTTCGTCCTCCACCGCGTACGACGGGCTTCCAAGCCCGTCGAAGGTTGAATCTCGAATGTACGATGGGCTTCCAAGCCCGTCGAAAGGCGAATCTCGAATGTACGATGGGCTTCCAAGCCCGTCGAAAGGCGACGACGGGCATCTGTCGACGGGCTTGGAAGCCCATCGTACGTTTGGGACGGGCTTGGAAGCCCATCGTACGTGTTGGTTGCACGCGTCATCATGTGGTCGAAAGTCTGGGCTTGATCGCTTGTTGGCTGGCCCTGTGGATGGTCGGTTCATTGGTTTTCGCGAGTTCGATTGCCGACGCACAAGAGGGTGTGTCCGCTTCCCAGTTGTCGGTTTCAACCTCCGGCAAGACCGATTACACCGCAGCGATCGAGAAGCTCGACGCTGCCGTTCGGCACGAAGTCGAACACAAGGAATTACCCGCGTTTTCGATTTCGCTGGTCGATGA
>CAVOND010000016.1:0-19903 GCA_963697195.1 Pirellulaceae bacterium | reverse complement strand
GGAACCGGATGATCGCATCCGCCTTTGTTTGTCATCACTGAATTGACATCACAGAGCTCAATCTGCGCTGTCTCCAGTTTCACACCAAGCAGACCGTGCGTGGATCACTCATCCAACTTGAAGCCGATTTTGACTGTCACCTGCCAGTGTGAAACTTTGCCATCGAGAATGTCTCCACGCGTTTCGACCACTTCGAACCAGCGCAGCTTGTGGACCGTCTTGGAGGCTCTCGCGATTGCATTCTGAACGGCTTCCTCCATGGAGGTCTTTGAGGTGCCAGTGATCTCGATCTTCTTGTAGACGTTGTCTTCCATTGCGATCTCCTGTTTTCGTTCGACCTTGGTCCAAGTCAGCCAAATACCGTACCACCATTGGTCACCGATCCGCAACGCATCGCCGATCCAGTCGCATCCGTCTTGACGTATCGTCCCGAAACTGTTCCAACTGTTCGGTCGTCCGTCATATCGAGGGACGCATGCATGGAAGGATTCAAAGTGTTCCGCAAATTGGACCGTGAAACACGCCAACTCGCCCTGGCGAAAGAACTCTTTGTGGCGGTCTCCGAGAAGCTGGACAGCCGGATCTCGGTTCGCTTGTGGGATGGCTCGGTCGTTCCCTTGGGACAAGATCCCCAGCCTGGCGTCGAATTGTCGATCGCCGATCCCGGTGTGCTCGGTTCGCTGATACGAAAGCCAACTCCCGAGAACCTGCTCGCCCAGTACGCGCGCGGCCACATCGACTTCCATGGCGCCGATCTCGTTTCCTTCATCGAGCTCGCAAGGGTCAAGGGATCGCGTCGGCGTTCTCGCTCGATTTCAAAATCGCTCATCGCCAGGGTCGCTCTGGGTTTTCTCTTTTCGACCAAACACGCGGCCTCGAACAGCCTGCGCTTTGAAGGGGACGATCGGGGGCTGAATCGGAAACAGTCCGACAATCTCGACTTCATCCAGTTTCACTACGACGTCAGCAATGACTTCTACAAACTGTTTCTCGACCCCGAGATGGTTTACAGCTGTGCCTACTTTCGTGATTGGAGTGAGAGTCTGGCACAGGCTCAGCAGAACAAGCTTGAAATGATCTGCCGCAAAATGCAACTCAAGCCCGGCGACCGGTTGCTCGATATCGGCTGCGGTTGGGGGGCACTGATCTGTTACGCCGCGGAGCATTACGGCGTCTACGCACATGGTGTCACGCTCTCCGAAGCACAACTCGAGATTACGAAAAAGAAGATTGCCGAGCGTCATTTGGGTGACCGCGTGACCGCAGCACTTTGTGACTACAAGGATGTGCAAGGAACCTTCGACAAAGTTTCCTCGATCGGGATGGCCGAGCACGTTGGCATCGATAACTTGTCTGGCTACATGGCCAAAGTGCGATCTCTGCTTGTGCCCGGGGGCCTGTTTCTAAACCATGCGATCACTCGACCGGCCAAGCGGAGCCAAAAAGAGTTTCGACGCAATTCACCGGAACGCCGACTGCTGACGAAGTACATTTTCCCCGGCGGCGAGCTGGATCATCAAGGCCACGTCCTGGATTGCATGGAGTCCATCGGCTTCGAGGTTCATGACGTCGAAGGTTGGCGCGATCATTATGGTGTGACCTGTCGCCGCTGGGCCGAACGACTCGAATCAAATCGCGAAGAGGCGATTCGATTGGTCGGGCAAGAAAAGTATCGCATGTGGCTACTCTACTTGGCGGGCGTCTGTCTCGCACTGACAGACGGTACCGCACGCATCTTTCAGACCGTCGCATCGAACCGGGTTGAAAAGGGCCACTCCGGGATGCCGCCGACCCGCGAGCATCTATACGCTGATAGCCGGATCAAGCGAGCCGCTTAGCGCGGCCAACTCACTCGCCTGCGCATTTTGATGTTGCGAGTCCAATACAAGCACGACGCGCCAGCGAGTGAGTCCCAGGAATCTGCGCAATCTCACGTCCGCCAAGCGGTTGAAAACCGGAAACACACTCGCTGGCGCGTCGTGCGTGTATTTTGTCGGACAAAACGTCGATTCGATGGCTAAGCACGCAACATAAGAACGTGCGCGTCGGGCCTCTATTGAGGACGCTGTCCGGACAGCCCGATGATCCACGCGGCGACGATCAACGCGATCGCTGTGCAACCTGCGGCCGACTGAACCTTCTTGCTGGCGAGCCAATGGGGCGGAAGCTGGCAGCCGATCCAGCCGACGAGCATGCCGGCTAAGAAACCGGTCGCATGCGCAACGACGTCGGTACGTTCGCTCCCCACGCCCGTGTACGCAAACAACACCAGCCCGCCGATCAGTGGACTCCAGCGTCTCATCATGGTCTCCCGGTCCGACCATCCGCCACGAATCGCATGCAACACGATCATGCCGAGCGCCGCGAAGACCGCGGTCGAGGCTCCGATGGACGAATGAGTTGGCGAGCGCAGAGCGCATTGGAGAAGTTGCCGAGGGCTCCCGCGATGACCATCCCCAGCCACGCTACGCCTCCACCCAGGATTCGTCCAGCGATCAATCCAAACAAGATTCCGAACACGAGATTCGCGATCAGGTGTCCCACGTCGACGTGCAGTGTGAGCGCCGTCAAGCACCGCCACCACTCGCCGGCGACGACCTGTCCCGCCTCCATCGCGCCGACCGATTGCCAATCCACGTCAAAGGCCGACACCGCATCCCAGGTGGCGATCACCAAGATCACGAACACATAGACAACGACGGCCACTCCCGCTCCGCCGTATCTGGGAAACACTTCACCGGCGCGCTTTGTCGTGACAGCGTTTTCCTGGCGGTAGGCATCGAGTTCCGCCGTTGCTTTCGCCAGATCGTGCGCAGGCACAATCAGCAACCACCAGCCGTCGTGGTGTTTGGCCTCGGCCGAGATGCCAGCGGCATTCAACACCAGACGCAACTCCATGCATTCGCTGCGCCGTTGAGTCTTGAAAACGGCTTCGCGTCCCGGCGGTATTCCGTCCATGTTCATGTTTGCACTCAGCGAATCTCGGTGCTCGCCATCTCCTCCAGTGCGACCGACGCGGCGCGGAGGCTCTCCCCCGCTAGCGCTCGTGACCATTTCTGCGCCTTAGGGTTCTCCGAACTCAGGAATCGCACAACGATTACGGCCGACGCAATCAAACCGAGCACACCAATGGCGGTCGAGATTCCGAGTGTGACGGGTTCTACCACAAAATCAAGACCGATCGCCACGCCCAGCGGAATCCACAGCAGCCACCATGCAAAGCCGAGCAAGAATCCGGAGCGTAGATAATGAACGCGAATCGCATCGAGTTGATCGCGTACGGCATCGAGCGGTTTCGAGTAATCGAGCCGTCGGATGCGTCCGCAAGTGACAGCAGCGGCAAGAATCATCAACACGCCATAGGCATGCAGGATTGCCCCTGACACCACTCGGTGAGGCACCTGCATGTTCCGAGTCCAACAAAAGACTCCGATCGCAATGAAGCCGATGCCGATCAGCATCTGCATGATCTGTCCCCAAAACAACGGACTCAGCGCACGTTCGACTCGGCCCATCAGCTCGCGGCGGAGCAACAAAACGCGACCCGCTAGTTCCTGCCGTTCGAGATCCTGTGAGCTGGAAGGCTCCTGTCGTCGCGCGGAGTCCTGCTCGAAATCGACGGTCGGATCCAATTGACGACCGTGCCCGGAGGCGATCGATTCCAAGTCCGACTTGACCTGACTTGCCCGTTGGTATCGGCGCTGCGGCTCCTTCTCAAGGGTGCGAAGGACGACGTCATCAAGTCGGACATCGATATGCACTTTGTGTGACGGCGCGGAAAAACGGCCGATTGGCAATTCGCCCGTCAGCATTTCGTAGAACACCACACCGAGGGAATAGATGTCAGCGCGATGATCCACATGGTGAGCCCCTTCGAGTTGTTCCGGAGCCATGTACCGCAGTGTTCCCATGACTTGATGCGTGCCGGTGAGAGCCTGCTCATTGCTCTCGCTGCCCAGGAGTCGCGACAGTCCGAAGTCGGCGATCTTCACTTGACCATCCTTGCCCAGCAGGATGTTTTCAGGCTTGATGTCGCGATGAACCACACCTTGATTGTGGGCATACTGCAATGCATCACAAAGGTGCGGCACGATCGCCAATGCCTGCTCCGGTTTCAGCTCATGCGATTGGATCACCTCGCGAAGCGTCGAGCCGTCCACATACTCCATCAAGAAGTAGTACGTTCCCTCGGCGTTGCCGAACTCGTAGATCGAAACGATATTGGGATGGTTCAGTCTGGCCAGCGCCGCGCCTCTCGCGTGAATCGCAGTGCGAACCTGGCGTCGCGTCCGACTTCGTCGGGGAGGATCTTGATGGCGACCAAACGGTCCAGGCCATGTTGCCTCGCCTTGTAGACCGCCCCCATGCCTCCGGCCCCGATCAGCTCGATGATGTCCAGTGTGGGGAACAGCGGCGCCAGGTGGGCAATCGTCGGTGGCTCGAATTGGGATCCCCTTCGCTGCTCTTTGCCCTCGTCGATTGCCTGTTGGACAATCGTGGCATCCTGTGGGAATCGCTCACCGTATTCCTGTGCCGTCGGCTGTTCGCCCCGTTTGCGGCGGTAGTCGATTTCCAGGACCAAGAGTTCGGACAGCAGCGCAGCACGTTCGGTTGGAGAATCGATCTGCGCGAGGACTGATTCGATTTCCGGTGGCGCGCCGAGTTGCCAGGCGTTTTCGAATTCGGCGCAAAGGGCATCGATTTGTTCAAGAGCGGCAACCGGCAGCTTTTCATGGCGAATGGTCATTTTGCTCCAGCAGCTCCTGCTGGCACTTCTCTCGGATCAGGTGCAGTCGGCGTTCGATGGTGCGTTCGGAGCACTCGAGCCGCTGGGCGAGTTCTGCGTTGGAGAACCCCTCTAGTTTTCCAACCGCTATTTCCTGCAGTTGGCCGTCACCGAGATGTTTCATCAGTCGCTCCAATGACTCGGTCATCATCACGACCATTTCCGGTGACGGCTCGTCGCCAATCACCTGGAGCACGGCCTCGTCGTCGCCCCGGTCGTCCAGAGAACGCACCGCCGCACCAGCCCCCCGACGCTGCCGCTGGTCATGTCGTCGCTTGTCGACGATTTTTCGAGCGGACATCTTGAGAAGTAACCGCCAAAGGTCGTCTCGACCCGACAGCTCCGGAAAACGCCCGTTTTCGGCAGCCCGATAGAAGCTCTCGAACACGCTGACGACAATGTCTTCTTCGTCGCTCATGCCACGGTTTTGCCCACGCAGGTTCTGACGGACCGATCGCACCAAGCGGTCAAAGTAATGGTGCCAAAGTTGATGAGCCGCGACCGAATCTCCCTCCTTGGCCTGGTCGATCCAGTGGCTGACGTTCTCGCTTTCGGTCATGCGGATGAGGCCCTCCCATTCGAAGCATGGAAACGAGCGTACTTCTCGAAGCTTTCGAGGACTCGAAAACAACTTCGATGCGGTCTTCTCTTGCCATTCACGCAGAAAGCTTTTCCCGTGCTTGTTCCAGTTGCTCGCGGGAATGATTCAGGCCTTCATAGCCACCAAATTCGATCCCGCAATAGCCGTGATAGCCCGCATCGACGACGATTCGCATCATGCGTTCGAAGTCGAGTGGCGACTGGTTACCGTCGCCGTCCCAGACCGTGTCTTTGATCGAAACGCCTTTGGCCCATTTCATCAACTTCTCGACACCCCGATACGAATCGTATGTCTCATCGTCGCTGATTCGGAAGTTGCCAGTGTCGGGCAGCGTCCCGCAGTTGGGATGATCGACCTTGGTGATCACCTCTGCGAGCCAATCAGCGTTGCTGGAAAGACCGCCGTGATTCTCCACGATCACGCTGATGTCTTGGGCCGCTCCAAACTCAGAGAGCCGGGCCAGACCATCGGCGGCAAGCTTGACCTGCTGATCCCAATCGCCGGCGCTGCGGGCATTGACGCGAATGGCATGACAGCCAAGAAACTTCGCTGCATCGATCCATTTGCGATGATTGTCGACGGTCTTGGTCCGTTTCGCGTCGTCTGGATCACCGATGCTGCCTTCCTGGTCACACATGATCAAGACACTCGTGACCCCGAGGTCGGCCGCACGCTTCTTCATCTCACCGAGGTAGGCAAGATCCTTGGCCTTGTCCATGAAGAACTGGTTCACGTACTCAATCGCATGGATGCCGTGATCCGACGCGACCTTCGCGAAATCGAGATTGTCGATTGTCCCGGCGCGGAGTTCCCGCACCAAGGTCCATTGTGCCAATGAGATTTTGAACAGAGGTTCTGATGGGCTCTGCGCGGGGAGGTTCTTCGCGATCATGGTACTTCCCGCTAAAAGACCGGATTGTGCAAGAAAACGTCGCCGGTTAACGCGCGGATGATTGGTGTCGAGCATGGGAGTCTCCAAAGGGCAGGTCAAGGCTGGGAGTTTGTCCAACTGGTGTTGTGCTTTCGCTAAGATACTCTTTTCTGCACCTGCCGTCGCATCCGAGTCACCCATGACCAGCCTTCGTCCTCCACCGCGTACGACGGGCTTCCAAGCCCGTCGAAGGTTGAATCTCGAATGTACGATGGGCTTCCAAGCCCGTCGAAAGGCGAATCTCGAATGTACGATGGGCTTCCAAGCCCGTCGAACAGTGTCGACGGGCTTGGAAGCCCATCGTACGTTTGCGACGGGCTTGGAAGCCCATCGTACGTTTGCGACGGGCTTGGAAGCCCATCGTACGTGTTGGTTGCACGCGTCATCATGTGGTCGAAAGTCTGGGCTTGATCGCTTGTTGGCTGGCCCTGTGGATGGTCGGTTCATTGGTTTTCGCGAGTTCGATTGCCGACGCACAAGAGGGTGTGTCCGCTTCCCAGTTGTCGGTTTCAACCTCCGGCAAGACCGATTACACCGCAGCGATCGAGAAGCTCGACGCTGCCGTTCGGCACGAAGTCGAACACAAGGAATTACCCGCGTTTTCGATTTCGCTGGTCGATGATCAGCACGTTGTCTGGGCCGACGGTTTTGGATTTCAAGATGCCGAAAAGAAAGTCCCGGCCACTGCTCAAACTGTGTATCGCGTCGGATCAATCTCAAAACTCTTCACCGACATTGCTGTGATGCAGTTGGTCGAACGCGGCGAGTTGGACTTGGATGCTCCGATCCAGAAGTACGTGCCGGGTTTCAGTCCCGTGAATCCGTATGATATCCCGCTCACGTTGCGGCAGATGATGTCGCATCGTTCCGGGTTGGTGCGAGAATCGCCCGTTGGCAACTATTTCGATCCGACCGAGCCAACATTGGGGGAAACGGTCGCGAGCCTCAACGACACAAAGCTCGTCTATCAGCCGGAGACGAAGACGAAGTATTCCAATGCCGCCATTGCCGTTGTTGGAGCGGCGCTCGAATCACAGCTTGATGTTTCTCATCCGGAACAGGTTCGTCGGACGATCCTCGATCCATTGAACATGACGAGCAGCAGCTTTGTGGTGACACCCGCCGTCGCGCCGAAACTGGCCACTGGTTGGATGTACGCCTACGACGGCCGTCGTCCGTTTGAAGCTCCCACGTTTCTGCTTGGCACCGGTCCGGCGGGAAATCTTTATTCCAGCGTCGAAGATCTTTCCAGGTTTCTTGTCTGTATGTTTGACGAGGGTAAGGCCGCAGACGGTCAGCTGCTCAAGCCCGAGACCTACCGCACCATGACGACGCCGCTGACGGACGCCGAGGGAAAACCCCAAGGGTTCGGCATCGGATTCCATGTCCAGGAACTCGACGGGTACACGAAGATCGGGCACGGCGGGGCGGTTTACGGTTTTTCCACGCAGTTGGAAGCACTACCGGAGAGACGGCTCGGCGTGGCCGCAGCTGCATCACTGGATGGAACCAACGGAGTGGTATCGCGTCTGGCTGACTACGCGCTGCGGCTGATGATCGCCACGCAGGATGGGAAACCATTGCCGTCGTACCGCACGACTGCCTCGATCCCGCCGCAGCGAGCTCGTGAGTTGGTTGGAACCTATCGCGAAGTTGACGGCGATGGTTTTGTTCGCATCCACGAACTTGCTGGTGATGTTTTCATGCAGTACGGCTCGTTCCGGCGCCGTTTGGGTGCGGATGTCGATGATGGGCGAATCGTGATCGATGACGAGTTTGGTTTTGGAGCGGAGGTAACGCCTCAGCAGGCGGAGCGATTGGCAGTCGGAAACGCCCTCTTTCAGCGATTGCCGGATGAGCCACCCGCGGAGTCACCCGAGCGATGGAAGGGCTTGATCGGTGAGTATGGTTGGGATCACAACATCCTCTACATTCTGGAAGACCAAGGGCAGCTGTTCGCTTTGATCGAATGGTTCTACTACTACCCGCTCAAGGAAGTCGACGAGAACACGTTCGAGTTCCCCGACTATGGGCTTTATCACGGCGAAGGGCTGCGGTTCCATCGCGGTGCCGACGGCAGCGCAACGCATGTGGTCGCAGCCGAAGTCAGGTTCGATCGGCGCGAAGTTGGAACCAAGGATGGAGAGACGTTCAAGATCGTACCGGTCAAACCGATCGAGGAACTGCGTGCCGGTGCTTTGGCGGCAACCCCACCTGCGGAATCGGGTGAGTTCCAGGCGGCTGATCTCGTGGAGCTGACGTCAGTCGATGAGACCATCAAACTGGACATTCGCTACGCCACGACTAACAACTTCACCGGGGCCGTCTTTTACAACCAGGCAAGAGCGTTCATGCAGCGACCGGCAGCGGAGGCCCTTGTACGAGTCAGTGCGCGATTGAAAGAACGCGGGCTTGGTCTGCTGGTGCATGATGCGTACAGGCCATGGCATGTCACCAAGATGTTTTGGGATGCGACCCCTGAATCGATGAAGGACTTCGTTGCCAATCCAGCCAATGGTTCGCGACACAATCGAGGCTGCGCGGTGGACATCACGCTGTATGACCTGAAGTCGGGTGAGCCGATTCCGATGGTGGCGGGCTACGATGAATTCTCGACACGATCGTTCCCACTCTATCCGGGCGGAACATCGCGACAGCGTTGGTATCGCGACCTGCTACGTCGCGCCATGGAAGCGGAAGACTTTACGATCTACGAATACGAGTGGTGGCACTTTGATTACAAGGATTGGAAAGACTACGCGATCGGCAACGCGACCTTTGAGCAACTCGATTAGCGTACGATGGGCTTCCAAGCCCGTCGCATGAGCTTCAGAATTGGCGTAGATCAGCCCCGATTGGAAATTGCAGCGGCGTAACGATCATACTGACCGGGAAGCGTGCGGTGTCAGGTAGTGATCCACTGCGTCGGGATCCAGGACGGTACGCCGCACGCCTGCTTGCAGTCCAGAGAACATCAGGCCATTTTCTGAATCGGTATGTTCCGAAAACCCAAAGACATGGCCAAGCTCATGCATGACCACGGTCAACAAGTCCATGCCTTCAAGACCTCCTGCGTCCGAGCCGGCGTTGAGGAACTCGTCGTCGTCCAGCGGCGTTGAATCGATCCACCATCCATGGCCTGCTGCATCGACGTCTAGCCAGATCGTATCGTTGCCCGCCAGTCCCAACAGGTTTCCTGACAGATCGGCAATTCTCCATGAGATTGCGGACACTTGCTGAGCGTAACTTTCCGGAACGCCTGAGTCGATCAATCGAATCATGGCCGCATCAACGATTGGTTGCAAATTGCCTGCGTTCAGTGGTGCGATGGAGGGCAAGTTGGGACTCGCTTCACTGGCAACGAGGCCCGCACCAACCATGATGTCGAGACTTGTGCTACCGTAGTTTGGCGTCGCGACGAGTCCAGCAGGCAGTCCGACGACCTGGACGCTTGCGAACTGATTTGTGAACGAGGCGTAGGTGATGATCGAGAAACTATCTCCGGCTTGCGGCACAAAGCCATCAACGAACTCGATTTGGAGTGAACCTGCAAATTGCGCCTGGTCGCCGACGACGACCTGGCCAAATTGCCCGGCGGACGTGCCACCGATTTTTATGTTCACCGAACCGGTCGCTTCTTGTGGCAGGTCATCGTCCAACCGTACCTGACCGCCGACGCCGGCGTAAATCTCGCCTCGGTTTGCTGCGAGCGTGGCAATCCTTAGCGTGCCGCCACCAGTAGCTCCCAGGGTCCCTTCGTTTGTCACGATACTGCGCGTGAAGTGAATGCTTCCGTCAAGGAATGGCTGTGGCGGGACGGTCGCCATGATGCGTCCCCTGTGAATCAGGTCACTGGGAAAGTTCGCGAGCACATTGCCGCCCTCTAGATCAAAGCCTGGGCCGAACGTGATGCCACCTTGCACCCGCGTGGGTTCCAAGATCGCCGATTGAATGTTTCCTGGAAACTCGAACCGACCTGATGGGATGACGACGGGAAGTGACGGGAACGCACCTCCGAGCACGAGCCCGACTGCACCGGTACCCTTGGGACGTACCGTGCCATCGAACGAAACGGTGCCGGCAACTCCGAACGAAGTCGCTTCGACGTTCCCATGGACGACCGTGTCTCGAAGCGTTCCACTGGCCAGAAAGAGCTGCGAGCCGGCGGTAACCTGCACCTCGCCGCCTTGGATCACGCCGTCGGAGTCGAGCCACCAAGGCGTGGTCGGCGTATCGATCACGAACGTCTGCCCAGCGTTGTCAATCTCACCGCGGATGTTCACTTGCCCGCCCACGGGGCGGAAGGTTCCCAGAGCGGACGTTGGGAGTCCGCCTGCTTGGAACTGTCCGAGTGTCGTGACCGTATCGATCACATCGACCGTTCCGGTGTTCTGCCAGTCGAATCGGATCGCAAAACTACCGGCTTGATTGACGGTGACAACACCCTCGTTGGTTCCCTGTAGCTCGACGTTCGCTCCAGGTTCCACGGTGATCGATCCGCGGTTAACGGCCCTGAAATGAAACGTATCAGTGACCGTTCCTTTCACCGTCGTCGTTCCCGAATGCACGATGTCTCGGACCAGATACGTGCCGGGGCCTTCCACAACGATCGACACGGTGTCGGCGAGCGTCACATCACTTGACTCTCCGCCAACGACTGAGCCGCCCGAGCACCTGCCAGGGCCCTGACCTTTCATCTGGAACTGCAAATCGGACAGCGTCTGAACGCCGTCGAGCGTCAAGCTACCACACCGCACGACGACGTTCCCGGTGACCTGCAATCCGTTGTCAATGTGGAGGTCCGAGATAACCTGCACGGAGTCACTTAGTTGGGGTCCAAGGAGTAGGTCGCCATCGATCCGTACACCGTCGAGAACGCCACCGCCTTCGCCACTAAACTGACCACCAAATAACAGTGTGGCAGTGGGGGGATTCAGCACCAGCGTTCCGCCCACGATCTTGCCTGGAAGAGTGGGGCCAGGGTTAAGAATCCAGACACCTTTGGCGTCGTCGAACACGAACGTACGACCGGTGTTGTCCATGATGCCACCCAGGAAGAAGTTGCCGCCGACTCGCTGCAAATTCACTAAATCGTCGCTGGTGAAGCGGCCGTTGGTGATTACTTCGGAGGTCTCGAAACGGAACAAGCCGGTGTTCGACCAGGTGACTTCGTCGGCAATGCGAAAGATCGAGAAATTGACCGACGATGTCTCGGTTGCTTCGACCAATCCAGCGTTGGACCATGACGTGGTCAAGCTCGCACCAAGATCCAACGTTGCGTTTTCAGCGAGGATCTGTCCCATTCCCAAATTCGACCAGGTCAGGTCGTTGAGCGACAACCGCGCGGTCCGTCGCACGAATCACGCCCTGGTTCGTAAAGGACTTTGTCTCGGTAACGATCGAATTTCCAATGCCGCTGACGTTGATTTCCCCGCGGTTGATCAAAGAGAGGTTTCTCTGTGGTCCCACGTTACGGAAAATTCCGCGGCCCCCTCGGACGACAACTTCGGGACCGAGCGTCAGGGTGCTGTCTCCCATCCCCTGAACGGAGCTAAGCGAGGAAGGAATATCAGTGAAGACGATCGTCCCCCGAGTAATTGCCTGCGTCCCGTTGATTACCAGAGTGGATTCAACGTCTGACAAGTGGAGTGTGCCGCCCAGCGACAGCCCTCCTTCGATCAACAGGGCAGCCTGCTGGCCGACCACATCGATGTCTGTCTCCACGGTCGACTCGACGAGCCGCGCCCAACGCAGAAAATTCCCGCCGATCGTGATCCCCTGGCCGCCGGTTCCCCGCAGTACTGTGGCGCTCAATGTGGTGAGATCGTTTGGGTCCGCCGTTTCAAGTCCCGTCAGCAAGAACTCGTTGTTGACCTGAATCGTTTCGGTCACGTCCAACCTTCCGCCGCTGATGGTCAATCGGTTGTTCGAGAACAGGCTGTTGACGCGATGCTGGCCACCATCGATCGTCACCGTGATGTCCCCCGGTACATCGATCCGCACATCGTCGTTTTCGCCTGGAACCACACCTGGTTCCCAGTTATTGGGATCGTTCCAGAGACCACTTCCCGGATTGATCCATACGATTGTGGGCTCTCGCATGGGATCATCCACACGAAAGTGGGTGACCAGGTCCGTTGTGTCGACGGCGTTCCCAACACGATCTGTCACATTGGCCGCGTTGATGACGAATTCATAGTCCCCGATGGCTAGCGGCGGATAAACGATCTCCACCGTCGTGCCTTGCTGGCGAACGCGAAATTCATCGGGCATGATCACCCCATTTGGCCCACGAAGCAAATGCGTCGCCGGTGTTAGCGTTGCAGGATCGGGTGCTTCGGAATAGCTGAGCGTGATGCGGCGAAAACTTCTTGGCTGGGTACTGCCGTCGGACGGATTGAGCGAAACCACGGCTGGCGCGATCGTGTCGGCCACGAGTTGCACCACGATCGGCAGCGACAACGCGACGTTGCCTCCCGTGTCGGTGGCGCGAACCTGCAAGAGTGCCTGGTCGCTGCCGTTCTGGGCGATCGTTGGCAGGGGAATCGAAAGATCAAACGGATAGCTGATTTCGTCGCGGACGACGACGTTATTCAACAGCAACTGCACATCGCGAACCTGGACATCATCACGAATGCTGGCCGAGACGGTGACGGTTCGTCCCTCGAAGATTTGGTTGCCAGGCGTGGAGGGGTCAATGTCGGCGACAAGACTCAGGCTGACCGTGGGTGCCTCCGTGCCGCGATCGAACGGAAGGTAGTTTAGGACTTGAAGTCCGGCTGTGTCGTCGGCCAAGTACGCCAGGCCTGAAAAGAGCCTGACGGACTTGCCAACGGTGGGTAAATCGAATTGCGTGAACAAGGCATCCGTCTGAAAAACGTCAGTAGCATCGACCACGCTGACCGCGGGTAATCCGATTCCACCGGCGCCGACACGTCGGTTGGCGAGAACTGCCACGCCGGACGGTGTCAGCGCGATCGCATCGGGAGCCAACCCACCTCCGTCGATGTCACTAATCAGCTTTAACGAGCTCGGCGCCGAGACATCGACCGTCATCAACCCGGTTGATTGAAACGGTGGCTCATTGGCACCAATCCATGCGACTCCATCCGCTACAAACAAATTCGCGGCAGGCCTGGGGAGGATGAGCGATCCACTGGCGACCATCATCGGTCCCGACAAGTCGATGAGCTGTAAACGACCCTGTCCGCCGTCATTCAGTAACGCGTACAGGGTTGCACCATCTCGGTACCACTCGACCAAGGAACCCCCGCCGAAGTTCAATTCATCGGTGAGCTCCCCGATCACCGGGTCGTACGCGCGAACTGAGTCGGACATGGCACTCAGCACCCGTCCGTCGAAGTAGTTCACGTGCCGGTGTTCACCGGGGATGGCCTGCTCGAGTAGAGGACGGTTGGGGTTGGAAACGTCGATCACATGCAAACCACCTTCGCGAGCCGCAACGAATACTCGACGCTGCAAGGCATCGAACGCAATCTTGGAAGCAAAGGGAGGAAGGTCCACTTGGCTGATCACAATCGGACGATCGAACTGCGTGACATTTACTACGTCGAGACCTCCCGAACCGGTGGCAACGAACGCCAGGATCTGATCGGGATTGGATGGACTCTTCGCCAACACGAGATCCTGTGCCGGACCGCTCAACTCCAAGGCGGCAATCAACCCCGTCACGCCGGCGCGATCGGTCAGCGGATTGAGCGACTGCTCGATGGCAGCCAAGTCGGATAATCCGTCGCCATCGGTATCGATCGAGTTCGGCGAAGTCCCAATTGCAAACTCGACGTCATCGGGCAGGCCATCGCCATCCGAGTCTCGCTCGATGCTGGCGAGGAAGGGGGCTGCGACAAGAGTCGTTGACTGTCCGGCCCGGTTGGTTCGCGCGAAGACGTGTTGTACCAGACCACTCACCGGATCAAACGTGATCGTCTCAATCTGGCGTTCTGGTGGTAGAAAAAGTGACCAGTTGCCACCTGCATCACTACGCGTGCGCAGTTCGTTCGCAGGGAAATTGTCAAACACACTGGGGAACACTCCCACAGCGACATAGTCGTCACCGATATCAACGCCTCGGTCACCAAGACCGGTACCCACGATCGGTATCCGCAGCGTGGGATTCGCCGGATCATTGGAAAGAACCTCGATCACAGCGGGCCGAAATCCAGCTTGAATCGGCGTGAACAGAACGTTGAAATCCAGCGACTGGCCTGGTGGCACGTCGACGGGGCCGTTGAACGATGTAATCGCAAACTCATTCTGGCCGGCACCATTGGAGATCCGCACCTCGCTGACTGTCAGAGGCAGGTCGCCGAGGTTTTCAACCTTGGCGAATTGGCCTCGAGCATCGAAATAAGACAGCGTCTGCCCAACCGTGACTCCGCCAAAGTTGTTGTTGAGCAGCAAGGAGTTGGCGACCGCGACGCGTGGCGTTTCGAAAGGAGTTGCCTCGCCCGTCAGGATGTAACGGCCTTCAAAGTTCTCAGCATTGGAATCAATCGCAAGGATGCCCGTCGCTGGGCCGGCAACCGATGGATCAAAGCTCACCTGTATCTCCAGCGACTCGCCCGGTAGGAGAACGGTACCGGCAGCATTTGCCACAAAGAACTTTTCCTGACCCCCAACCACACGAACACTGGAAACGATGACAGACTCCGTTCCGAAGTTGACCACTTCAAAACTTCTCGTGGCAATTTCGCCACCGAGACCGTCCGCGGCGATATCTCCGAAGGAAAGACGAGAATCAAGCACGGTCAAGTTGTCTTCCCACAATGTCAATTGACGACCAAGATCAAATTGTTCGACGAATGACTCCAGTAAATTGCTAGCGCCTGTATTAGCGTTCAGTTTTGCCAAGAACTGAATCGACGCGAGGTAATTGGCGACATCCTTCATGTTCCAATTCAGATGCATTCCCATTCGAAAGCGCAGGCCCCGAAAGGGGATCCCGAAAAGCGAATTGCCCAAACTGCTTTGCGGAGTTAGATGCCATGAGATCGGTTCTTCCTCGCGTGCGATCGACAACGCGCTCGGCACCGTCGATCACGTATCGAGTCTCACCTTCCTGGACGGTTGTAATCGTGATCCGGGGACTACTCGAAGTAAGTTGTGGGACATCGTTTCCTCGGAATTTCGCGATCGGTGCGTTTGGATCGGCAAAAATGATTTGATAGGGGCCCCCGTCAATTCCCTCAACGGTGACACCACTGTCCGGATCAATTGCCGGAATCGTGCGTAGATGTTCAAGCAGTTCGTCCGTCGTGGCGCCTACGGGAATGTCGTCGGTTTGAAAGCCTGAGAACTCCAAGGTAAACGTATCACCGTCGTCTCCACCGCTGACCTGAATCTGTTGAATTTCGGAGTTGATGACTTCCTCGCCGAGATGGGCGGGATGCTGTGCGCCAAAGGCGTGCCCTGCTTCATGTGATGCGGTTCCGACCAGACTATTCACCAGCAAGGTTGAAGTTAGTTCAAATGGTATCCCACCACGCACCTCCAGCGGGTTGTCGACATAGACGACGGAGGTGAGCGCCTTTGGCGCACCGAGGATCTCTGCAAGTCGAAATCCTAACGAGCCAGAGTTGTACATCTCCGCATCCCGGGCGAGAAGTAATAGTGCATTCGTTTGCTTGAAGGAATCCGTAAATCCTAGCAAAGCGTTGCGCTGATCCGTTTCCCAGGTGATCTCCAGGAAATGAGGTTGGTCTTGGGCGACGAATTGGACGCCTTCGCCGTAGGCTTGGAACTGAGCCTCGATGCCGGCCTTGACGGAATCAATTAGCGAGGCCCGCTCAGACGCTTCATCAAAGAGGGCTCGTTCATTCGGCGTGATGTTCGCATAGTTCATCTGCGGAACCGCGAATGTGCCGATAATTCCTGGGTCGATTCCGCTTAAAGTCAGTGGCCGCGTATTGCTGGGATCGCGACGGCGGAACAAGACATGAATCGTAGACAGATTCGCCGGCACTCCATCACGAAGTTGAATCCTTTCCGTCGGCTCCACTTGGACTTCAACACTTCCAGCCTCGATTTCAGAGAACGACGCGAGAAGACTGCGCAGTCGCTCGCCATCGATCTGTTTGTCACTTAGAGAGAAAGCGCCACTGTATCGATGGAAAGGTTGATCTGTGCCCCTCTTGCAGCGGCCTGATCATTAAACAGCAAGGTCAGATCGTATGATTCGGTACGACTGGCCAGTTGCTCAAGCACTCGGTCGAGTTGCTGTGTGTTGATGAACACGCCGTACTTATCGCGTCCGCGTCCGAAGGCCTCGAGGCGGCCAGGAACAATTGGTCTCGTTGTCGTGTTCGATGGAGTCACGATGATTTGGTTTGTCGCATCACCCGTTCGAACAGGATCGAACTCCAATCGCCAGGTATCTCGGATTGATCCGTCAGGCTCCTGGTCACCTGGGCTGCCGGTGAATCGAAATGTATCTGCGAGAAGGGAGCCAACGGAGAGTGTGGGCAACGCGTCAGGATCTCCGACATAGTAGATCTCACGCTCTCGTATGATATTTCCTGCGCCGTCGTTGACAGCATCTGGGAAGGAAAGGCGGTTGTCATTCTCGTCCGCATCAACCGCATCGACGTAGCGATAGATATTGAATGTGTGTGCTTCCAACGAGCCAGTTCGATGGCCACCACTGTCTACCTCGAACACTTCTAGCGTCACCGTTGCCCCATAAAGATGATCGATCGGCGGCGAAAGCTTTGGCAGGAGTGGCGTAAACGCCTTGGTTGAGAACTTGATCGTGTAGGAGTTCCCCGGATAGAGCTGAATGATCTGGTTTTCTAGTCCGTAGGAAAAAGCGTCCGCATCGTCACTTACCGTGATCTCAACTTCGAAGGCACGATCTTTGCGCACGACTCCGGTTCGGTCACCAGAAAGGTTAGTGCCTCCTCACCATCGCGATCATTTGTGAAGAGATAGTCTTTGTCATGTCCCGATAGCAAGAGCTGCGGTTTGGCTGGTGCAGCAAACGAGGCCTGTCCCGAGGTCGAGGTGCCAAGGATCGGTGCCGCCTCATCCTCAATCAAATCGATCCCAGAGACATCACAGCTGTTCGGTTGGGTGTCTGACCCCTGTGGAGTCAGACCGTGCCAGCCGGGATGGGTGATGCCCGTGCCGGGATCGGTTCGAACGGAGCTACCGTCGGCTGAAACCGTTGCCGTGCCCTCAATCACCAGGCGGCCAGTCGTGTGGTCAAACGAGAGAAAATTCAATTGCGTTCCGGCAGGAGCAGCAAAGGTGTTGGGAAACGTCATGGGAGCTGGCGCGGAAAAGTTGGAAATGCCCGGCGCTTGAACGGTGATGTCGAAGGTGTGCTGCAGTAGCCCCGGAGGCAGCATTTCGCGAACCAACTCGGGCGGCACCGTGCTGATCCCAACTTGACCGGTGCCGAGCAGGTTGCCCTGCTGATCTCGAAGGCTGCCCGGTTGAACTTCAATGCTCAGGTTCGCTCGTTGGTTCGCGGTCAAGTTGGGCGCAGCGACGGCATCCACGCCGATCATCGTGGTCGTCGAACCGTCAACGCTTTGCAGGATCGAATTCGGCACACGAGGAAGATACAACTCTTGGCGATCGCGATTCGCTTTCTGCTCTTCGAGCGATCCCATCGAACCCATGACCGTGTTCGCTCGTCCCGGCTCAAGATTCAGATCCATCACCATCTCGGGAAAGTAGACGCCCGTGGGCGAATTGCTTGCCGTCCGTCCATCGACAGCCAATTTGACGTTGCCCGCCGGAACCGAAGCGAAAGAGAAGTTACCCTCGGCGTCGGTGAACACGGCCTGGTTTTCGAGACCGACGATAAAGACTTTCACACCGACAATTGGCAGCAGAAAGATGTCGTCGGCAGTGTGTTGACGCTGGTCCGGTCCGGCCAGCAGATCGTCTCGCGTCATCGGTTTCAGATCCGCTCCCGGGTCCACCACTTTGCCTGACAGAGAGGTGCCAATCAAAGGCGTCAAGCTGACCGTGGAAAAGGAGTAGCTCATCGTGCCGCCGGGCACGCCGTCGCGATCGCCGTCCAATGCGACCCCATCGCCTGCAGCCAGAATCGTGGATCCACTCACGGTCACAGTAATCCGCGACCGACCCGGCATTGGTTGGTCCAGGAAGAGCCAGGCAAAACTGCCGTCCTCGGCTGGTACGATCGTTGCATCAAGCTTCTGGCCATTGGGTCCCGATGCGTAGAAGTTGGAGCTCGTAAGCGTTTGCGGGTTGACCGGTCGCGAGAAGAATACTTGCGGACGAAACGTCGAACCGACGTCGAACGCACCCGAAACGGGTAGGAGACGCTCCACTTCAAAGGGAATCCGTTCCGTCAAAGTTAGATTTCGATCGACCGACGCCGTATGACCCGCCGCATCCATTGTGAACACCGTCAGGGTGGTCGATCCTGCGGGCAGTCGTGACAGGTTCAAGCTGACATCGAATGAACCGGTCACGGGCTCGAACGGAACGGGAACGCGAGGCTGGCCAGAAAATTGATAGGCGAGTTGCACGATCGAAGATCCGGTCGATCGCGCCGTTCCCCTCAGTCGTGATTGCGAGTCCAAATTGGCATTGAGCGACGGGGAATCGATCTCGATTTGCGGAGCCCGCGTGTCGAGTGTGAACAGGTAGTCCAAGGGTTCACTTTCGTTGCCTTGGGCATCGGTGGCAACCAGCGTCAAATGATGCAGTCCATCCGACGAGCCATCTAGTTGCAGGTTGGGAATGATCGAAAAACGGCCCCGCTCGTCAAAGGCTAAGGCGAACGAGTCCCCTTGATCGATCGACACCTCCAGTGAGCTGACGCCGCTTAGGTTATCAAGAACTTGGCCATCAACTTCTACGTTGTCGCCGAAGACCGCTCCGCTTCGACTATCCAGAATGATTCGTGGCGGCTGTGTATCGTCCTCGGTTGCGAACGTTTGCATCACGTAGGCGGCAAGTTCTCGTCCTGCCTGCGAACCATCCTGGTTGGAAAACTCAAAGTGAATGCCACCGTAGATTCGGCTGCGCCCCGCTTCGGCTGCCGCCATCGAAAAACTATCGAACGACCGCTGCACGCCAGGTAGTCCCAGCGACTGGTCGACAAATGAGACATCATCGCCGAATACACCGGCAAGCACCTCGGCGGCGGCCCCACTGAATGTCGAATGGCCAGAAACATACTCGGGAAACGGAGGGCTGATGATGAACGGCTCCCATGTGTCGTCAGCATTCGTGAGCTCGTTACCATCGGACGCCGCGTCTTGAATGGCAGTGATGGGTCTCCAAAAGTCGAACGCGTACTTGGCATCCCAGGCGACAATGGCCGCATCCCCAAGGGCAAGGTTCAGGGCGGCGAAGAGTCTCGCGTTCTCCGTGGGACTGTTACCGCTCGAGGCAGCAACTTGAGCAGCGATTTGGTTCCAGTGGCCCGGTGGCGTGTAAGTGCCGAGTCCATCAAGCCAAAATCTTGTGATTTCCGTTTGCTCGGCGGTTCGTTCGGCGCTGTTCCGCCTGCCCCAGTCGACGCACTTCGTCGTAAGCTTCCGAGTAGGCCAAACTGGTCAATGCAGGTGGCCCATTCGGCCTG
>CAVOND010000015.1:0-92262 GCA_963697195.1 Pirellulaceae bacterium | reverse complement strand
CACGAGCCAAAAACGCTTTGTCCCATCAGGATCCGTGTGCATCGCCCACCCTTCCCGGCGGCCAACGCTGAAGTGGTTCTTCGAACGGAAGGGCGCAAGCCCTCTGGTGTCACATGGATGGCGAAAAGGGGTCAGACGCCAAAAACCGGAACGGCCCGAAGGGCGAATTCGCATTGTTAGTCGCTGACCCCTTTTGGTCCCCTGCATTTGGTCCCCCGACACTCGCCACCCATTGCAGCCGACCAATCGATGCTAACGGCTGGCGGCGGCAATGTATTGCTTTTGGTCCTCGACCAACTCGTTGAGTTGCTCTGTCGTTTCGCAGGTGCATTGGAAATGACAGAGCAGCATCTCGTCGGTCGCATCACTTCCCCAGTGAACCGTTTTGGGTGGCGAGTTTGGATTCAATGGATTGTCAGCGGAATTATCGTACCACGCGTCGACATAGATCTTGGTCCCTTTTGGCAAGCGAACCGGCTGGGCAAAAGAATACTGCCCCTGCCAATTGAAATCCCAATCTTTGATCCACAACAGTGGTTTGGTGGTCTCATCGGGCTCCTTGGACCAGACCTTCATCTCGCGTCCCAACACGTGCATGTGAGGCACAATGTCAAACAGCGTCGTGTCGACCGGAAGGGTGTAGGTCGCGCGTTGCAGGTGCCGCGTTGCTCCGGGAGGAATACGAATGTTCGTGGTACCGACTTGAACTTCCACGACTCGTTTTCGGGCAGATGGTGGCGCAAAGTAGAGCCCGATCTTCGATCGATCATGGTGCGGCTTGCCGGTCGTGACATAGTGGATCTCCAATACAATGTCACTGCCGCCCGGAACCAACCTCCCCATTCCATCGGGAAGTCGTCGGGGACTCATACCTGGAAACCAACTGCTGAGTGTCCCGTCGGCTTCAAACCGCGGTCCGCCAAATCCCCCATAGCCCGGTCCCGGATCGGCTTGATCCATTCGCCGACCGATCTGCTTGGTATCGATAAAAAAGCTGGCATGATGAATCGCTTGCGGCGTCCCCGGATGAAAATCGATCGCGGAGATCAAACGATCATGGCTCAGCTGGGTCGGGATCACGAAGTACCTTCGAAGGTCGGGACCGCTGACCGGAACGGAAAACGCTTCGGGCATCTCCAGGACCAGGTCCGGCTCGCCCAGTGGCCACCCCTCGGTACGCTGCATCGCTGCGGGAAGATCGGCCGCGTCACCGGCAGGCTTGCCCCCCCGGGTCCATGCATCCAGAAGTGAGATCTCGCGCCTCGACAGTCGCATTTCTCCCAGGAAACGAGTGAAACCTGGAGCCGGTTTCCAGGGCGGCATGAACCGCGATTGCGTGACCTCGAGGATCTGGTTGGCGTGACTGCTGACATCGTCGTATGTCAACAGCGGGAACGGACCTGATCCGCTCGGACAGTGACACGACGCACAGTTGGCTCGGATGATCGGAGAGATGTCTCGCGCGAAAGTCACCGCTCCGGTCGATGAATTGTCGGGCGGGTCTTCCAGCAAACAACCGATCGGTTTCGTTTGTGGGACGGCGATCCTGTGGCCCATGACCACCGACTGGATGGCGTCCTGCAAATAGGAGCGCGTAGCCTGATCCTTCTTGATGCCTAGTCGAACATGCCGATCGTCGATGGCACCGCTATAGAGCTTGGTGCCAAACGGGCTGAGCACGAACGCTTGCGGCGTGTGCGTGGGCGCCAGTGCTAAACGCAACTCCCCCGAGACATCAAACAGCACCGGGAATTGCACATTGTATTCCTTGCTATGCTCCAGCGCCTGGACGCGGGACACCGACGGATCCGAAATCACGCCGTACAACTCGACCCCCATCGGCCGAAAACGCGAATCGAGTTCGTTGAGCGACGGCAGGTAGCTGTTGCTGATCGGACAATGCACCGACAGAAAGACGACAACCACTCCGTTGGTTTCGCTCGATTCACCAAGACGACAGAGGCGACCGTTCAGGTCGACACCCTTGAGCGGGCTTCCCTGGTTGCCGTGTTGCGCTGTGACGGGGCGGACATCCACCAGGCACAGCAAGCCGCACATCAATGAGAACAAAATGCAAAACGGTCCGATGCGAATCGTCCAATTCGCGGACCATCGAATGACGTCGATGATAAGTCACGCACTTTCGATTAGTGTCATCATGACACGTCCGGACGTGCCGATGACGTGCAAGAGAAGGGCGTTCAATGTATCCGACTGAATGCACGGCGGGGAGTAGAATTTCAGAAATATCTGCCGGTCCGAAGGAGGGGTATTCGATACCCTTCGAATCATTCAGCCAGTGAAACGGATCGCGAAGGAGGCAGTCGCTTCATCCCTCTTCGCGGGTCCGCAAAACGCCAGGTCCTCCGGCCTTCTCCACCGCATAGCAGTGCCGAAGCGATTGCCGATGGAAAAGGGCCAATGAACACATCGGCAGGGCTGCCGTTACCTAGGTTCGCCGGTCATCGACAAGACCTTCGGATGCCATGAGCGACGCAAGTTGACGGCCGTTCGGTTCGCTTCCGGTCGACAAAGCCTCATAGACACCCCGAATGTCGTCACTAGATCGGTTTTGCCCCAGCTTGAATTTTCCTTCGACTCGTGTCAGCCGAATTTCGAAGGCGACAATCGCATCGACAAGCTTGTCGCGAAATTCTTCGGGAAGAATACCGGGCCAAGGACGACTGAACGAACGCTCGTAGAAATCGACCGTTTCGGCAAGCATGGCAACGACATGGTCGTGGTCGTCAAACGTATGTGGAATGCCATAGGCATGTACGGCAGCATAATTCCAGGTTGGAACCGCCGGTTCGGTGGCGTACCAAGACGGCGAAACGTAGGCGTGAGGCCCCTGGAAGATGGTCAGCACCTCCTGGTCAGCCACAAAGTGTCGCCACTGCGGATTCGCTCGCGCCATGTGGGCAACCAGAAACTCCTCGTCATCTCTAACAAAGTGTCGAACGGGCAAATGGCTTGCAAATGGACAGGTGCCATCGAATGTGACAAGCGTGGCAAAACCATGTGCGCGGATGAAATCCGCAAGCTTTTTGGCATCGGTGATTCGGAATGACGGGGGGATGTACATGCGGCTTGTGTCCACTCAGCTGACTGCTTTCTTCTTCGACATCAGCGTCTCCCTTTTGGCAAGCCTCCGGTGGCCGAACATGGATGATCCTCCAACCCGAATCAAAAGGGCGACCATTCGCCAAAGGCAACGTGAGGACTCGGGTCGATGAGATGGGATGGGTTCGTCGCAGTATACCCAAGGCTACTAGCAAGAACACATGCAAACACTCAAGCGGGTCATCGAGGACGAGACGAGTCGGTCGCAGCAATTGCCAGCGTGCAGCGTGATCGAGAATGTCTCGGGGGGATCGATGGAGACAACGAGAGACTTCATTGCATGGAGCCACCTGCCCTGCCAGCAATCACGTGAACGTGGCCTGGCACCTCATACTCTTTCGAACGTGACCTGTCCCCGTATGCTCCTGTTCGTATGCTCCTGCCCGTATGCTCCTGTTCAGGGATCCTTCGCGCTACCGCGGGATACGTTGTACTGGCGAGTCCCAAGATTCACGCGGATGTGCCCGGCTGGGCGAATCGGAATAGCTGCCTCCCGGTCAATTCTTTCTTCATCGGCCTTCAACTCGGATAGGTGTAGCACACCGACCTTTTCATCGAGGCGCCAGGTTGCCTCAATACGCCGTGGTTTCGAACCATCTCCAAGCAATGCTTCGACCATGTCGGAGGGGATTGCCTGATCACCGTTGTCGATCACGACAATCGAGTCATTGAAAGTCCATGACAGTGGTTCTCGAATGTCCGTTAGCCGTGCGTGCGCTAGCCGTTGAGACGTCACCGGGCTATCGCCTCCAGTAGGTGGCGAATGTCGGCAACCGAACAGAAACGCGCAAATCGCGAAAATGCTACAAGCTGTCACGGTGATCCACTGCACTCGAATTTCCGGCGGTAACGAGGCGAACTGCATTGGAACCCTAGCGGTCGCTTATCAGAGGTAGCACATGTTGGAGACAGAGCACATTATAAGCGAGGACAAGATTCACGGGGACACGGCGCTTCTTCGCGGCACTTCTTCGAGGGTCACTTGCAAGCATCGTTTGTGGTGCTTTGTCCCCAGTGCTTTCTTCCCAGTGCTTTCTTCGTGCCATGAAGACCGTCCACATATCAACGTCGTTTACACGCGTTGAACGCGAGCCTTCGCCTTCAAGTGCTTCCGTGCCGATTGGCTTGCCAAGATCCAAGCCCATATCAGACTCCTCGCGCTGCTGCAGAGATACTGCGTGAGCAACAGAACAAGATCGAAAAAGAGTCCTGACCCCTGGCTTTCTTCTCCTGGGTTGCACGTCCAATGGTTTGGCGGCGGAACGCTCGGTCTTGGACCCGAGTTAGTCGGCAAGCTCCGGCGCATCGAGGGGCAAGCTCTCGATCTTCCGGGCATAGAGCTCCATCCCGGGGACGGCGCTCAGCCCATGCACGAAAATGCTGAGCAACACCGTCGTCATCACGGCAAGCTCGATGGTCGCGTCTCCTGGCTGCTGCGACTGCTTTTCCAAGTAGACCAGCCCGAGCACGATCGAGGCCAAACCACGCGGGCCGAACCAGCCCATGAACAGAACCGTCGGTCGGCTCAGGCCCGTGCCGGCGAGAGCGATCGCGACCGGAAGCATGCGGATGACCGTGACGCTGAGCACGGCGTACAGCGCGTGAGCTAGAGTGAATTCAGGCCAAGCGCGCACGAACAGAATGCCGAACAGGAAAGAAGACCGAAAGATTAATTAGCTGGCCCCACTCTTCGGTAAACTCGACGCTGTGTTTGCCTGCTTGCTTGAACCCGAGCTGTACCGTCAATCCACAGACAAACGAGGCGATAAACATACTCGCTCCAATCGGCTCGCTCGTTACCAGACACATCATCGGCAACGCCACCACTCCGAGTTGTTGCCATGCATCGCCCAGCCACTTCCGCGCGTGCGCCAGACCCAGCAGCCAGCCGCCGAGCAGTCCGATACTCACGCCCACAAACACGCCATACCCAAGTTGTTCCATAATGAAGCGTGTCAGGATCGAATGCCCACTTTCCGCAGCACCACCCGCCAAAGCGATGAAGAAGAGCAGCAGCGGAACCGAAAGTCCGTCGTTGAGGCCGGCTTCGACGTTCAGAGCCTGACGAATCTTCAGCGGCACACGCGGACTGTTCGTGATCACCTGCCCAAGTCCGGCATCGGTCGGAGCGAGAATGGCGGCGAGAATGCACGCTTCCCAAAGTGAAAGTTGACGAAACACGAGTCGTGCTACGAGCGCGCCCAACACCGTGGTCAACAACATTCCTGTGGTCAAGAGTCGCGTCGGCAGGCTTTGAAAATTCCTTAACACGCGAAGGTCAATGCGGCTGGCGTCGCTGAACAGCAACAGCACCAGGCCAACTTCGGCGACCCGGAGCAACAGCGTGAGATCGTTTCGTTGCCCGCGCAACTCCGGCAGGAAGTAGAAAGCCAACATGCCCGCAACGGTGAACAGGATTGGCGCCGTCAGGATCGTGCGCTCGAGTCGCCCGGAAACCAGGCTGTAAAAAAAGATCAGCACGATGAAGACAGCAATGAGATTCATTATTCCGAATTTGACTCATGCAGAATTGAGCGAACGATGCCAATCGACGGACCCTGGCAGCTCTTGTTTCGGTTGAGGTCTTTCCAAATCATGGCGAGTCGAGCCCTTTCGGCGAGGCGGGCTTGCGCCTTCCCAGCAGCAGCGCAGCGGGGACGAGGACGACGAGTGCGGTCAGTGTGATTACGATGACCATCACCGATACATTGGGATCCGTGAAGTTCTGCACGCTCACGATCAACGCGGCCGGGAAACTGCGGAATCCCGTCCCCAGTCCAAGAGCCGTCCGCTGGGCCGCGTCCTTGCCGCCGAGAAGCCATCCGACGAGCGCAGACAGAACAGAAAACAGCAAACCAGCATAGATCGCGCCTGTTCCAAAGACTTGCAGCAGGCTTCGAAAATGAAGGGAGATAATCAGGACAATCGTCAACAGCAATGCGACGCCCGATACCCACTTGAGCACGGGGACCAAGCGAGCGGCGAAAGACGCTGCGCGTGCATTGATGATCAAGCCGACGATCAACGGCAGGAGGATCAGCAACACGAGTAATCGCACGATCTTCGTTGGGTTGACCTGCGTTCCCGTGACCAACAAGGGCAGGACAATCGGCAGAAACACGATCGTGCCGACCATCAGCATCACGAGCAGACCAACAGCAAATGCGACATCTCCTCTCGCCGTGCTAACAATCTTTGGCATGAACGGCGCACCGGCGCCCAATCCAAGCAGATACAGCCCCATCGCAAACGGTTCGTCCAATCGCAGTAGCTGGGCAATACCCACTGCCAATAGCGGAGCGACGATGAAATTCGCGAGCAGCGCGAGAACGACCAGCCTGGCGTTTCGCAACGGCGACACAATTTGATGCAGTCTCAGTCCCAGACCAATCTCGGACATGCTTGAAACAAGGAAGACCACGACAGAAAACTGCGACAAGTCGGCGAAGAATTCAGTCACAGGCAGGCTTCCGTGAGTTCTGCGGGTGCTTTCGAGGCCGGAACGCAGAACAAAAGCGATGCGATGAAAGCAGCAATGACGTGCATTATCCAAAAACTCACTTCGGCAGAAAGCCCCATAACTCCCCGATTGAGGTGAAGAAATCTGCTTTGGTTTCTTGGTATGCAGCAGACAAGCGACGTGTCGTGACCATTGCTTGACAGCAACCCTTTCCGATCAACTCGCTATCCGTACCGACGAATGATCCATGGCTACGAACGTGCGTCTCGAACCCCCTATTGAGCCCGGCGCGACGACGACTTGGAACGATATTCGCTAGAACGAACCGACGCATTCCATTGCGCTTGACGCGTTCGTTAACGGGCCCAAGCGTGCGACGCCACCGTTCCTTAACCGAACTTCGATCATCACCATCGTGTCACGCCGCGGGCAAGACGTTGATGCAGGTATTCGCCACAATCGAACTTCGGCTCTTCGATACCCCTCGCAAAGATGGCAACCATTTTACAAACGTCTATCGTGGACGGTCACCCGGCCCGAACCAACAGGCCACCAATGGCCAAGATCAACTTGAGGGATCGAGTACACCGAATGGTTCGTCGCAGTATACCGAAGGCTACCGGCGAGCGCACGTGAAAACACTCCAGAAGAACCGCGGTGGCTCATTCAATTGGCAAGGGCAACCCAACGATAAACTCCAACGGAACCTCGGAAGTCAACTGGCCACGAATGTTACGAATTGCCACGAACGAACGACGGAAGTCATCGAATCATTCGTGCCCATTCGTACGATTCGTGGCAAGCTCCGCCAAGCGGATAGCCAACCGAGCCGCTGTAACGGTCAACTCGCGCCGTTGAAAGACTCTTAAGTCAGCGACGAACTCAATGATTTCGACAAGTGCGTCTGCTTGACTTACTACTTATTGCAACACGTCGACGAAGTCAGTTGGATTCGCATCGAAGCAGAACACAACAAGTTGATTGTCTTTGAGCATCTACTGGATTCGACGGCAGATGCCTATCCGGGCAGCAAAATCAGGCCGTCGGAACGTGAGCGAATTGGCAATCATGTCGTGGGCTTCATCGGGCAAAACGATTCGCTATCAAAGCCCGTCCCCCGAAAAGAATCGCGATCGGCCGGGCTTGACGAACGGCTACATAGGACGGTTGTCTCTGCCGAAACGTTCAGCCATCGCTTGAGTGCACTGGAGAATGATGATTGACTAGCGATTGTCGGCCTTTCTGCCATCTGACGAATCAAGCTCGGGGGGATCATAGACCTGGCATCGCTTAACTTACGTCTCGTGTCTAAATTGATGCCGTTGTTGTTAAGCGCGGTGTTCGCACGACAATCGTCGGTGCATCGTTCTGACTGAGTAATGGACTAAACCCAATCCCTGGAAACGCTAAGATGTTGAAAATGCTTTTGCTCGCAGGGGTCGCTATCGCGGCTTCACTAACCTTCCCCGCGGACCACGCCGACGCTTTCGGTGGACGAGGCTACGCTCGTCGCCAGGCACGCCGCGCCCACTACGCTCCCGCGGCGGTCGTCGTACAACGATCTTACGCCGTCCCGGTCGTGAGCTACTACCGAGCACCTGTTTACTATCCGACTCCGGTACCCGTCAGCATCGGCCGTTTTGGCAGTTACCACGGATCGAGCCATCACCATTTCAGCCATCCTTTCTACGGGCGAGGCATCTCGATGGGAATCGGTTGGTGAGTTCCCCGGGAACGACCGGATCTTGAAGAGCGAAGATGAATGACTGAATCAAAACGAGCAACCTCGAAGGAGATGATCAATGAAACGACTTGGGATTTTAGGACTGCTTGCCGCCGCGATGGTGCTTAGCAGTCCCAGCGTGACGGACGTACAGGGTGCCGGCGTCATCGGCGGCGGCATCAGAGGAGCGTTGGTGGGCGGATTGCTGGGTGGCAAACGCGGTGCCCGAATCGGCGGTGTAGTCGGTGCGGTTGCCGGTGGCGTGCGGCGTGCCAGCCAGATGCAGGCTTACCGAGAGGCACAGGCGAGATCGGCGTATCGAGCCACCGCGCCGTATCGAGCCGGCGTGCACTCCAACTTCTATGCCATTCCGCCGCGCGTGATCGTCCGCCCTCCCGTCTTCGTCTACCCCCGATAAAGATTCCATCCCATGAACAAGATAGTCAATCTACTGGTCGTCTCAGCGATCCTGGCGACTGCAGCCCATGCCCACGACATCGTTTTGCGCGAGCAAGGCAAAGCGATTCTCGGCGTCAGCTATCCGGCCGACTGGAAACAGCTCGTCGAAAAGAATTCTGTCGTCGCCACAAGCGAAGATGGTACCGCGTGGTCGGTGATCAGCACGCTGAACGACATCAAGGACAAGGCTGCCGGGATTCCGAAGATCAAGGAAGGCCTTGAAGAGTATTTGACAGAGATCAAATATGACGAAACGACCGAGACCGATGGTGGTGCTTTGGTGCTGTCAGGTAAAGGGAAAGGAAAAGAGTCCGGAGTCGAAGTTGTGTTCACGTCGGGCGTCTTTCAGTCCGGACCCGAGAGGTTCGCAGGAATCGTATTCATCGTCGATGCCGACATCGAGAAGTATTACGAAAAGACAATCCTTGCGATCTGCGAATCAGTTCTCGTCGAAGCGGACTTTCCCGAGGAAGCGGCGGTGGAAGATTGACGAGCAACTTCAGTTTCGCTACTCCGCATCCGATTCAAACGTCGGCTCGTCGATCGTTCCGCGAATTCGATAACGGGCGACTCGGTTGCCGGGCGCTTCACCTGATTTGCCTGAGACCGTTATCTCAAGGTCGAGGGTTTCATCCCAACCTACCGAGCCAGACGAGTTGATGGAAATGGGCGAATCGAAACCTGGGAAAACCATCCCCAGACCTCGGTGATGAATTCGCTCGCCGGCAACATGGAACTCGACGCCCATGTTTTCGGTCACCAACAACTTGTCAGGTATCTCGACCTTGAACAACTCGGCGGACATCGCCACCAGTCGACGCGTTACATCGTCTTTCAATTCAACGCTCACGTTGTGCAGGGCAACGGATCCGCTGATTTGCAATTCATTCTTGTTGACTTGCGAAGCCGCTCCAACGGGGATTCGAACGTTGTCGATCTTCAGTGAGACGCTGCCCTGCATGGCAATTTGATCAGCAATCAGGGGTGCGACCAACTGCAATCCCTCACGGCAAAGGTCAGGCGTTAAGGCTTCGTGATCAAGCACCGTGATCGGACCCACCGCGAACACCGAGCCCCCATGTTCCCGCAGCATGCGGACCGACAAGTTGATATCTTTCAACTCCAGCAGATCCTCAGGGTCGTTGCTTCGCCCGATCCGAATCTCGCCCCGTTCCACAATTGCTTCAAAAACTGGCAATCCGGTTTGTCGGTTGTTCACTGGCTGACGGGGTTGCTGTTGGCGGTCCGTATCGAGAATGACTTGGAGGCGAGGATGCGTGAACGTCACCGAACCCCATTGCGGAGCATCCATCAACATTGCCAGCCACGATTTTTCGGCGTGAATCTTTTCAATTCGAATGTCAACCGATTGATCCGCGGATGAAATCTGCAATTCGTCGACAGTCAGCGGAGCGAAATACCCAAAGCCAGCGGCTTGGGTTGAAATCGAGATCATCGGATCGTTGACAAGCCAGGCGAGCAATCGATCACGAAGCGGGTCTTTCGAAACGACCCACGGCAAGAACAACAGCACAAGGAAGACGAAGATCAATCCAGCCAGGATTCGCCTTCGCCAGCGCGACTCGTTTCGGGTTCGTTGTTCCTGTCTCACGATGTGCTCAAAGGCTTATGCCTGGCTACTCAAACTGAGCAGTCCTGATTCCTGGACGGACGTCGGACGATGGAAAGCATGAAGAGGCGTGACAGAATGAACTCGATGAACAGGATAGAAAACATGGTGTCATTGGAACGAAATACACAACAAACTTGATCCTGTTGATTCTTCATATCCTGTCTAGCACGACAAACTGACCGAGAAAGTTGGCCTGCCTCGCCAATCCACTCACCAAACGATTCGTGAACACCGCTCGGTCTGAGTAACTAAGGCTGTTCCTGCTTGGAGGCGGATTCAATGCCGATCCGAAGCACCGACCATCCCTTCACATTGACCAGCTTGACCTCATCAACCAACAGCTTCGCGATTTTTGGATCAACGCTGTCTTGAATCACATCGTAGGCGAGATTCCAGTCGGCGACCAGTTGTAGCATGGCTGCTTGACCCGGCGTCGTTTTCAGCCATATCTCCGCAAGTGCCGGTGGTTGGTCGCCGAGCAGTTCGTGCTCTTTGCCGTTCATGAACTCGGCTGCCAATTTTGCATCGGGTGGTCCAATCCCAGTGACGATCGAATCGGATCGAGTGATCAGAGAAAACGTCCAGTCCTTGGCTTCCGGAAAATACTTTCTGACAAGATCGCCAAACGGGAAGGAGACATCCAATGAACTGACGAGCTTTTCAGAGGTGCCGTCGAACGTCTCATTAATCAGTTCGCGCGTTGCGATGACAACCTCCTTGTCAATCTCGCTTTTGTTTCTTCCGGCGATGACTCCGGCGACGCGTCTTACCAATCGTCCGGCGAGCCAACGCGGACGCGAACAAATCTGATCTATCGTCGTTTGATTGCAGTTCGTCGTTTGCGTTGGCAATCCGAAAAAACGTTCACCAGTAAATTCAATCTGCTTCTGAGCACGAAACGAAGCGTTGGTCGACGCGTGGACGGTTGCCGGCCCAACGGTGGAAGAAAAGTAGCCTTCGGCCGTACCATTGACGACGATGGTGAATCGGCCCGAGTTGGGCGATGGAACAAATTCAACTCGCGGAATTCCGCGCCCGATCGCTTCCCCCGTTACCGAAATGCCTTGTACATCACGCATAACCGGAATCTTTATCTCGACTTGATCTCGAACGAGCGCATCGATCGCCGCTTCCGAGATAACCAAGACAATACCAATCTCGTCACTTTCGCTGGCAGCCTCCAGCTGAAGATTGGTTCCGGTTGAAACGAACAACACACCAGCGACAAGAAGACCAAAGTGCATATCACGGTCCTCGGTCCCGTCGGAAACTTGCTTCAATCAATCAAAAACGAGTAATGGTTGATTGATTATAGTTCGGTGTTCGATCCATTCTGCAATCCGGTCGAGTGACGAACTGAAAATGAGCGTCGGAGGTTTTGGTTGTGCGGCCGAAATGATCCACGGGACACGACCTTCGGGACACGACCTTCGGGACACGACCTTCGGGACACGACCTTCGGGACAGGGCACTCGGGACAGGGCACTCGGCACAGGGCACTGCCTCTAGCTGGATAGCCCCAGTATTGATCTTTCGCCTCGTCAATCACGGCGAAGATATCGGATGGAACGCTTGCCTGTCGCCGAGCCTCTCCGAGGCTCGGATTTTCGCGGCAAAGCCGCGTTGAATGTCGGTCTCGGAGAGACCGACCTACAACAGGCGAAAAAGGGAATCGACGGCTCATGTGACTTGAGTCGAATGCATCAGCGGCGCGGTGTACTTGCCCTGCGTTTCATTCCGGAAAATCTTGTCTGCGACTGCCTCAACAAGTTGATCGCACACGTGCCGTCCCATACGATCGGAAATCAACGAAGGAGGGTGCCGTGAAGGACGGAGTCGTCCTGCAGATAGTCGATTGTTCGCTGAAGAATCATGGGCGCGTTCATCCAGATCAGGTCTTCGAAATTCCCGATTCTACCCGGTGAAAAGGAGGAGCTCGTAAACGAAGGGATGTATGGCAAAGCACTCGCAGAATACTTGCAGCTGAAGTTGAGCGACCGAGGGTACGATGCTCCGTTCGTGTGCTGTGAAGACTGGGGTTGGTGGGTTGAACTGAAGACGGCCCCATTCGTGTTTGGAGTATGCATCTACGCTGGGCCGGAGGAAGACGGGCCAATTGATTTTGTGTGTACCGACGGAGCCACTGGACCTCGGAAATGGAATTGGAAGAAACTCCGATTCGTGGATACAACGCCTTGGGTCAAGAAGCTGCATGAGGACCTAATGGCGGTGTTCCAGGCCGATGAGGGCGTGGAAATTGTCGGAATATCGGAAGAGTTCCCGTGGTGACGCACGCCAAGTTCGAAGCGACAACTCAGCGAACACTGCGGTACACCGGAGCGGGCGATCAGGGTGTTTTTGAATTGCAATGTCACTTGCGCCCTGCCCAGCGACCTCGGTCGTTATTCGGCAGGAATACTCCGCCGGTTGTCAAGGAGATACTGGCGTGATCGCCCAGACTAACGATTGTGCACGTGACACTCCGGTTTTCCTCGCTCGTTGTACAATTGGTGCTCTGGCTGCATTGCCGGCCGCATTGCTTGTTGTCGGCGCGGTTTGGCCGCCCGGTCGACCCTTGGACGTGATCGCAGTTACGAGCATTCTGGTTTGGTGGGTTTTTGTTCCCATATGCACATTGGCGGGCCTTCTTGTGCCACTTGCCATACCGAAGCATGGGCACGCCCGGCGTCTCTTTCGAGCGACGTGCTTTTCTGTGGCTGCGTTACTGCTTCTCGGTGACTTTTGGATGATAGGAATAGGTGCGGGTCTAAAAAGTTTCTGGTGGAAGTATGATCTGCTGCCTGCCGGTGTATTCATCGCGTTGGTATTGGCTCAGCTTCCGAGACGGTGTCACATCATGGAAAGCGGTCCGTAGCAAAGCAAGTTTGGAGAGAGCGCGGCGAGCGGAACGGAATCCGCACAGCGACGTGCGAACTCCGAGGGGGTCAAGTAACCAAGGGAGCTGTGGGGCCGTTCCTCGTTGAAATCGTTCCTCCCGAGACGCGCCTTCAGTCGAGCATGCTCGACGCTAACGATGTCGGTCATCTGGATGCATTCGTCTCGGAGCTTGCTGTTGAAGCTCTCACAAACTCCGTTCTGCCATGGTGAGCCTGGCTCGATGCAGAGCCCCTCGACGCCGATCGTCGACATCCACGCTTTGATCGCCGTCTATATGAACTCGGGGCCGTTGTCGCACCGCTGGCGTTTCGGGACGCCGTACATCGCGAACAGCTCTGCGAGCGTGTCGATCGCATCTTCGCTCTTGATACTTCGACCAACCTTGATCGCGAGACCCTGGCGTGTGTACTCATCGACTACGCACAGCCATCGGATTCGAATGCCCTTGATGGTTGTCGATTCCACGATCGTCAAGAAAGAGTCCTGACCCCTTCGTTTCTCCGGACGACCTTTTTTTGGATTCTTGATGTTTTTCGTGGCGGTTCAGGGTGACGCTTTCGGCTCCTCTCTTCATGGCGGTTGCTCCGGTTTGACTTGCAGACGAGAACGTTCTGCACCGCATCCATCGAGTTAGTCATGAAACCTGTATTCCGAAGATGCCACCCTAAGCGTTGCCTTGGGATGATCGGTCTTGTCTCGCTTTTTGCCCTGGTCATGGACCTCCCTGCCCTGCATGCAGATGACGGAGGAAGTAGCCGAGGCAGCACCAGCACCGCGACCGCTCGCAAACGCCAGAAGGAGAAGGAGAAGGACAAGGAGAAAGAGAGGGAGAGGGAGCATGACGACGACGCAGGCCAAAGCGATGGTGGGGGAGGCGAAACCGCGCTATCCTATGTGGTCCTGGGTTATAACGATCTTGGGATGCATTGCATGAACCAGGATTTCTCTCGGCTCTGCATTCTCCCCCCTTTCAACAACTTGCACGCCCAAGTTATCCAACGAGGCAAGGAGCCGCGAATCGTCACTCAAGGAGTTGACGTGACGTACACGATTCCGACCAATACGCATTCTGCCGACAAGACCAATTTCTGGGTGTGGGCGCCGAATTTATTCGGAGTCAATCTGCCGCCAAATGTCGGTTTAACGGGCAACGGACTATCGGGAACGATGGTGCCGACAGCACAAAACGACTGGGCCGCGACCGGAATCCCCATTACTCCGATCGATGATGACGGCACCCTCAATCCCTACCCGCTCTCACTGATCCAGGTTGGGTCCCGTGGAAAGACGCTCGCCACAACACATGCGGTCGTCCCCGTTTCGTGGGAAATAAGCTGCAACCTTTGCCATCCCAATGTCGCTGCTGGTACTCCCGTAACTGGTGCTCAAGTTGAATTTGACATACTCCGTCAACACGACCGTAAGCACAAAACGCAGTTAGAAATGAGTGCCGCCAACGGCAATCCTGTGTTGTGCGCGGCGTGTCACGCGGATCCCGCGCTCGGGACGCAGGGCTTGACCGGAGTCAAGACTCTATCTCATGCGATGCACGGTTCGCACGCCACGCGCGTGGCCGCGCTGACCGCAATGGGCAAGAACGCTTGTTACGCTTGCCACCCCGGCTTTGAGACCAATTGCCAACGCGATATACATTTTGCTAAAGGCATCTATTGCACTCACTGCCATGGACAGATGAGCGACGTGGCCAATTCATCGCGTACGCCTTGGGTGTCGGAACCGACATGTGGCAGTTGTCATAAGCAACGCCGTCGCGAATTTGAATTCGAGGAACCGGGCAAACTGTTCAAAGATTCGCGCGGCCACGGCAACGTCCACTGCTCGGCTTGTCACGGAAGTCCGCATGCGACTGGACCAGCGGTTACGCCGCAAGACAACGTCCAGGCCTTCGAACGCCAGGGCTTTGCAGGCACCATCTCCAAGTGCACGGTCTGCCATACCTCCATGCCCAGCGAACGCTTTGAGCACAAACGCGATTGACCATATTGGCCCGTCTCTAGTCGTGGAAAAGTGTCACGGTGCAAAGGGGTCAGAAGAAATCCTCGGGGACAAATCCTCGGGGACAGGACAAATCCTCGGGGACACGGCACTGCCTCGAGGGTCATTTGCAAGAAACATCCGCGCCGACCGTGTCCGCGTCGGTTCATGTCCCCAGCGCTTCACTCATGCAGTCGGAGCCCGTCCTGGAGGATTTGCTCGAATGCTGCTGATCTCTGACCGCTTTGATCTCTGACCCCTTTGATCTCTGACCCCTTTGATCTCTGACCCCTTTGATCTTTGCTGCACGGCAGGGCCGGAGGCCCGATACATTCTCTGCCGGGGTCGTCAGGCCCCGGTCTGCATGCCAAAGAAATCTGATAGCCCCGAAGGGGCGACACAGGAGGCAAAAGAGCTTGGGGACAGGCGTGACTCAATAACACGGCAGAGGTTCGAACGCGCGCGAATGTGTCGGCCCGACGGGCCTGAAGCATTGAGGGCGGTCGCCGCCCCCGGGGCGTCACAGCCCTGGCAGTTCTTGTGTCGGCCCGACGGGCCTTGAAGCCTTCAGAGTGGTCGCACAGTCCGGGGCGTCACAGCCCCCGCGGGGCGTCACAGCCCCCGCGGGGACACGACACGGCGACAAGCTGCTTTGCCTATCCTTGTGTGAGACGGCCCGGGGACCTGGCACCGGACGAAGCGATTCATGGCAAGCGAATTGCGAGCTCAGATCCCTGATTTGATTTTCCGCCGCCTTCCGTGCTAGCTGTTACAGGGGCAAGGGGCACAAGATTCAACGTCCTTGCCGGCCGAAAGCCGTAGTCGAATTGAGAGACATGGGGGAGGTAGTTTTTGCTAATTTGGGGTCAAGCTTGACCCCATACTCCTTCAAAATGCCCGCGGCTTTGCCCTCAATAGCTTTCTACGTGCTGATCACCGACCATGCGGTCCCCTCTTCGCTCGTGGCTACCTCCTCGCCTTCGAGGTCGATCGCTTTTGGTCAGAGAGAGGTATGAATGTGCTCGTGAACCATACAGCCAGTCAACCATCATGCCGGACTTCCGTCCATCGATGTATGATCGATTGCTCATCGGTTCGATCAATACGATAGTCGCTTGAAAAGCCGGGCGTGTCGCGATGCCAGTTGCAAAACATATTATGGTAACGAGTCAGCCAACCAAATTTTGGCAGGACGTCGTGGCGATGCGATCCGCAGAGGGCCTTTAGAATGCGTTCCTTGTGCCGGTGAATGAGGTCCCACTGGACGCATCCATTTTGAGTTGCTGCGTCCAGATAATTGACAAACCACCAATCGTCCACGTCCCGGCAAAGGTAGTCGCTTGCCAACGAATCCTGCTTGGTTGCTGCAAGTGAACGCAAGCTCTGGTAGAGCTCGCGGCAAATGATGACACGGGGGACAATCGATGCTTTTGACTCAAGCAGGTATGATTCAACCAGCGCGTTGCCAAATACGATTTGCTCAGTCACGCAAATCGGGCCACGAGTGATGCCACCACGGATAAAAAATCCGTTCAAAGCCATTCTCAGCTGGTACTGCTGAACCAGACGCAACACCAGTTCAGCCGACGTCGCAATTTTGGTTTCGTCCTCGAAAGCCAGTGCATAGAGTAGATTGTCGCTAAAAAACTTCGCGACACCGTTACGAAAGATGATCTCGTCGTCTGCGGACAGTGATTGCTCGACAACCGCGACAGCCTCACGAATTGCGTTGTCGATGCTCAGCAGTAATTCTTGCGACTCGACGATGTCCGTATCGAGACTGCACAACTGCGAAAACCCGAGAATGTCGAGAAACGCGGTAACAGATTGACGGAGCAGTGGCGCACCACTGGGGTCGACAAATGGATGGGGGTTTGAATCGGACAAAACCATGCCTTTCAGCTGCGGAGCCACGACATCTTCGTGTGGGTTCGTAAAGAGTGCGGACTATTTTGCAGTTCGAATTGGATTGAGCAGATTGCTCTTCTCCCACGCCCGGCGAATTTGGAAGTTAAGGAATTTGGGGTCAAGCTTTGATTTTTGTTTCCGTCGATTGCAAGCAATGCGTGAAGAGGAGCAAAGGCCAAGCTGCTGGACGGAACGTTTCTGCGGGCTAGCGAACAAAGTCATTGGCGTTATCTTTGTGTATGGGTAACTCGAAAGTGGGGCCATCTTCTTGGCAGTCAAGAGAAAGGAGCAAGGAGAATCTCGCTGACAGCAATAGGTACGCAGCACCGTTGGGGACATTCCCAACCTTTTCCGTTCGACGTCAAGAGAACCGGGAAACGGCACTCCTTTGAGGATTGCTTGCAAGCATCACTAGGTGTGGTCTCGCAACAGACGGAAACAAAAAACAAAGCTTGACCCCATACTCCTACCATACTCCCGCGCTCAGCCCCGCAGACCGGGTCAACGAATTGGCGACGGCATCGAACTGTGTGGATTCGAAAGGAAGGCGTTGAGTTGATCCGGATCGATCGGTTTGACCAGGTGGGAATCAAAACCCGCGGCGATCGCCTTCTCGACATCTGTTTGTTGACCGAATCCAGTCAACGCGACCAGCACGGTGTGGTTGCAGTTCGAGTTCTGACGCGTTCGCCGGGCGACTTCGTAGCCGTCGATTCCCGGCAGCCCGATATCAACCAGTGCGATATCGGGTTGATGCTGGGCGATCGCTTCAGTACCCGATTCGCCATCGGCGTGCGCGTAGACGGCGTGTCCGTCGAGCGACAGCAGCGAGGCCAACATCCGGCGGCTCTCGTCGATGTCTTCGATCAACACGATACGGCGGGACTCGGGTGATTTCGCTTCCGCTGCTTCATCGGGTCGTGATGTTTCCACACCGTCATTGGGGACAACATCGAGTAGCGGCAACCAAACGCAAAACGTGCTGCCTTTGCCCATTCCATCGCTGACCGCCTCGACCCTGCCTCCGTGTTCTTCGACCAGAGCCTTGACCAGCGTCAGTCCAACGCCCAGACCGCCGTCACTTTGGCCCTGCGTCTCACTGATCTGCACAAAAGGATCAAAAATCCGTTCGAGTTGTTCCGCTGGTATACCGACGCCTTCGTCAGTGACGGCGATCACAGCCCACTCGCCTTGGCGAGAGATCGACACTCGGACGTCGGTGTCGACCGGCGAATACTTTGCGGCGTTGTTGATCAAATTCACCTGCACTTGTACCAATCTCATCGCGTCGCCCGACACGACCAACGGTCGATCGACAACATTCCAAATCAGATGACGTGCGTGACGAGTGATGTCCGATTGCGTTGTCTCTCGGACAACGTCAACCAAACTGCATAAGTCCACATTCTCGAACTTCAACTCGATCTTGCCATGCGAGATCCGCGACATGTCCAGCAGATCGACCAGCAATGTCCGCGTCATCGAAATCTGACGCTCGACAATTCGGGCCGCGTCGTTACGAGTCGCTTGGTCCGTCCGCTCGTCGCGAATCAGGCGGCTGGCGTTCAGTGCCGCGCCGAGTGGGTTGCGGAGCTCGTGCGAGAGCGTCGCCAGGAACGCTTCACGCTGTCGAACTTGAGCGCGGATTTCGTTTTCCATCGCGATCCGCACGGAAACATCGCGAGCGATTTTGGAAATTCCAATCAATTGGTTGTGGCCGTCATAGACAGGCGAGACGGTCAATGACACATGTAGCGGGTCACCGTTCTTGCGAATCCGAATCGTATCTCGCGTGTGCAACCGCTCGCCGGCAGCAATCGAGGCGTGATACGCCTGGACTTCATCGCGCCGGTCCTCAGGAACCAGCATGGTAATGTGCTTGCCGATTGCCTCGCTAGCAGTGTACCCGTACAGCCGCTGAGCGCCCGCATTCCAGCTCGTGATCACGCCTCTGAGGTCCTGGCCGACGATCGCATCGTTGGTCGATTCGACGATTGCAGACATCCAACGCAACTTGTCTCGTAGCACCTCCAGCGACGATACATCGACCAGCATCAACACCACACCCTCGACCGATTCTTGTATGCGGTAGGGCAACATTCGCATGAGATAGCAGGTTCCGTCATCGGCAAGTGTTTCACATTCTTGCGGCTGATCGGTCTGGAGCACCTGTTGCAAACGTGTGACCAGATCGGCAACCGAAAACTTTGGCAGAAAACTGCGAATCGGCCGCCCGACATCATGCTCGACCAAATCGAACACGTTCTTTACGCGAGATGTAAATCGGCGCACTCGCAAATCCTTGTCCAGAAACACCGTCGCCACGTCGGTATTTTCCAGTAGGTGATTCATGTCTTGGTTCAGTTCCGCCAGTTCGTCGATCTTGCGTTGGTGTTCGGCGTTGACCGTGTAGAGTTCCTCGTTGACGCTGTGGAGCTCCTCGTTGGTGCTCTGCAATTCCTCATTTGAGGCAATCAATTCTTCGTTCGTTGCCTGCAGTTCCTCGTTGCTCGTCTCCAGTTCTTCGATCGTGGATTGCAGGTTCTCGCGCGTGTACCGCAGGTCTTCTTCCAGTTGCCGAATGTGTTCCCGCCATGCATCCAATTCGCCGGGTGCGGTTTCGAGGGGGACATCGCTGGCAGCAGGTCGGACGTCCAAGGCTTCAAACGAAATGACATGATGTTTCCCGGCGATGGAAGGATGACTGATCGGCGTTACAGTCAAGTTGTACGCGCGTTCGCCGCCGTCACTGTCGGTCTCACCGCTGCGAAGCAAGACGTTGGAGAATCGCACCGGCGCATTGTCCATCAGCGTGCGCCCGATCGCGCCGGACAACGTCGTCCGCAGGCTCTCGTCCATCAGATCGAGCACATCCAGCGACGGCTGCCGTGCCCGCAGTCGCAGAAATTTTTCGGCACCCCCGAAGCTGTCGACAAGCGATCTGTTCTCGTCAATCAACAAACTCGGCGGCATGAACCGGTTGAGCATCTGGTCATGAAGCGTTTGCTGCTCGCTCTGCGATCGGCGCGGGGCCAGCGGAGCGCGCACCGGCAAAGCGTGCAGGTCGTCGCCCGGCCCACGACTGATCGGACCGCGAAACTCGCTTGGCAATCGTACCGCGCGACGTTTGCGATAAACGCGTGATCGCTCATGAACGACGTCGAATTCGCTCGCCAATCCGCCCGGCGATTCGCTGCCGCCCAGCAGCATGATGCCGCCCTTGTTCAGCGCGTAATGGAACATCGAAAGTGCACGTGTCTGAGCCGCGGGCTGGAAGTAAATCAGCAAGTTCCGACACGACACGAAATCCAGATCCGTAAAGGGAGCGTCGCTCAAAACATTATGGGGCGCGAATACAATCGACTTGCGAATCTCCGGCGAAACCTGAAATCCGTTGTCGCGAGGAACAAAATACTTGCCCCGTCGCTCTTCGCTGATCCCCTTCATCACGTCGGCCGAGTAGATGCCTCGACCGGCGTGATCGAGCGAAGCTTTATGCACGTCGGTGGCAAAAAGTTTCAAGTTGGGTGTTCGACCGACTTTCTCGAATGCTTCGTGGATGGCGATCGCGATCGAGTAGGGCTCTTCACCCGTGGCACAACCCGATATCCAAGCTCGAATCGGCTCCCCGCCGTGGCGGTTGTCGAGCATTTCGGGAAAGATCGTCTGGCAGAGTACTTCATAAGTTTCGGGATCACGAAAGAATTGCGTCACGCCGATTAACAGGTCGCTGTACAAAGCATCCAATTCCTGCGGCTCATCGTGCAGCTTGCGGGCGTAATCGTCCACACTCGCCGATCCCACCATCGCCACACGGCGATGAATCCGTCTCAGCACCGTGGTGTCTTTGTAGACGGAGAAGTCGATCCCGTGGATGCGGCGAAACATCTGGTAGATGGCGTCCATACCTTGCAAGGAATCTTGCCGCAATTCCTCTTGAACCAGGCGTTCTTTTCGTGAAAGGCTCGGTTCGGTCGCAAGGCGAACGAGCAACTGTCCGATCTCTTCGGGCGTCAAGACTTCGTCCACGACACCCGATGCTTGAGCACTGGCGGGCATGCCGTCGAACTTGGCCGTCTTCGGGCTCTCGCTGATCACGAATCCTCCGTGACGAGCGATCTCGATCACGCCCCGCGATCCGTCCGAACCACTCCCTGAGAGAATGATCGCGATCGCCTGGCTGCCACATTCACGTGCAAGCGATTCCAAGAACAGGTCGATGGGCAGGGCCAAACCCTTGCTGCGATCCTTGTCCGTGACATGCAGACGCCCGTCCTCGATGACCATCTCCTTCTTGGGCGGCAACAGATAGATGGAATCGGCTTCGACCGCCATTGAGTCTTCGGCCCGATGAATTGTCATCGTCGTGTCGCGGCCGAGCAACTCGTACATCATGCTCTTGAAGTCCGGCGACAAATGCTGCAAGACAACGAATGCCATCCCGGTATCGCTGGGCAAGTTGCGAAACAACTTTTCAAGTGATTCGAGTCCGCCAGCCGATGCTCCGATACCAACGACATACCGCGGAGAAAGAGTCGCAGCAAGCCGCGATTCGACTTGCTCGCTGATCACGCATTCGTCGACACCATCGTCGACCAGAGCCTTTTCATCCATCGCCGCATCCTTTAAGGCCGTCGGACTGCCATTATCGAGTCAACTGTAGAAATCGGGCAACTCAGCAACCCATTCAAACGATTCGGAATTTGGATAGCTTTTTCAATGGACGTGGATCGCGTTGGCGTCAGCTCGCGTTCTTGCCTCGGCTGCGTGGCATCGATCGGCTCACTGGCGAGAAGCTACCCCAAATCTCAATTCCCCCCTTTTCTCCCGCTGCTCAATCTACCCCAGTCTTCCACGCCGCGATCAACGAAGCTGCGTGAAGCGTGTTTGGGCTTTGTCCAAGGGGATAAATTCAAGGTCTCGGTTCGGGGCACCACTTGCGGCGAATTGGGTGTTCCAGGGGATCGCGTATGCGCAGACCTTGCCGGAAGTTTCTTCCGAGACATAAATCACGCCGTTAGCAATTCGTTCATTGCTCGTGAAACCGCGGAAATCAGCCAGTCCTGCTGCCATCAAGTATGAGCCTCGATGCTGCGGAAAATCCTCGCTCACGTTGTACCGATAGCGAATGAAGAACTGGCCGGTGATTCGATTGATCACATATCCGGTCATGTCACCGGTCACGTGATCAAGCGTCACCACCGCTTCCATCCCCGCATCCAATGGCACGGTGACCATCGTCTTCTTCTCGGTCCCGTGAGCCGTCATCCCGTGTGCAGTGTTTGGCAAGCGATCCGAAGCGAGTAGGCACAGCGTGACGCCGGCAAAAAAAGCGCATACGACTGTCGAAGCAGTCTTGGACATGTTTCTAACTCCACATTGCTGGGTGTGTTCGCTCCGGGTCACGCAGAACGGTTGCCGCGTGATCTTCAATGTCATTCCAATTCTACGCATCAATTAGGGAGCCGAATCTTTTGTTTAATGCCCGGTCGATTCGCTTTTTTCAACGAGTCTAAGTGGATCGATAGCCATATCGTTCTGTTGACAGCGGGTTCCGGGGCGTTCCGCAAATCCCGATCCATTACGAACCAGCTGGTTCATCCAAACCCGGAGATAGCCATGTTGATCTCAGCAAACCAGCAAAAATCACCGCTCGCCAACCAAGACCACGACTGGGAGCCAGTCACGTTCGTCCCGCTGAGTGGCGAGAACGGTTATCAGCAAATGGATGCATACTTCGAGCGTGAAGCGGACAAACAAGCACTCGCCGACTTCGCTCGTATCGACGATGACGATGTACTCAATCGTTTGGTCGACGCGGGGTTCACGCCGGCGACACTGCCGGCACTGCAACTCGCCCCGATCGCATTCGTTGCCTGGGCAAGCAATTCGGTGAGCGATGAAGAACGCCGAGCCGCAGTGTCGTCGATCTATGAGGCCCGACTTTACGAATTCCCCGCGGCGATGTGCCAGGCACAGTCTTGGCTTGACATTCGCCCCGACCAGGCTCTGTGGGATTTATGGGTAGCATTCACTGAGGCTCGACTAAAGCGAACACCGCGGGCAATGCAGAACATGCTGGGTGATCAGTTGCTGCGACAGGCCAAGGCAGTAGCACGTGCATCGGGTGGCTTCATGGGACTCGGAAGAATCTGTGCCGCCGAGCAAGTCGTGCTTGACGGTATCGGCAACGTTTTCGACATTCGTTGAACCGAACAGGTTGGTGAATCACTCATGCCGCATCCAGTCGCAGACGATTTCTGATGTTGCGTCTAGCCAAACAGACTCTCTCTTGACGCTTCGGAAATTGCGACAACTGCGGGATGTTTCAGACGCCGCTCCACGGTGATGGCATAGAAACGTTCGGTGATCTCGGGAATGCGGCCGATCGGCAGAAGCGAATACCGCTCACTGACTTCGGCTTGGACTGCCGAAGGCACAACGACCATGCCCTCGCCCGCTTGACCGAATACCTTGAGCAGCGCACTGTCCTCAAACTCGTGAATCGTCTCGGGACGAATGTCTTTGTCGTCAAACCACTGCTCGAGCGCTCGACGCATCGTGGTGTTTTGCGTCGGCAATAGCATCGGTGCCCCATCAAGCGATGCGGGGAATCCGGGCTTGTACTGCTTTGCCATCGCAGCGGTACCGAAAACTGTAACATCGCACTCGCCCAGCAAATGATTGAATGCTCGCAAGTTCAGTTGCGGTGTCAGTGGTGAATCAGCCAAGACGACGTCCAGCCGGTGCATCGCCAGGTCCGTCAGCAAGTCCTTCAACTTGCCTTCATAACACACCAGTCTCACGCGTTCGTCCAATTCCAGCGTCGGTTTGAGAATTCGGTAGATCATCAGTTTCGGGAGCACGTCGGGCACGCCCACGAGCAGCCGAAGCGATTCGTCCGCTTCGCGTCCGCGAACGGCGTCGGTGAGTTCTCGGCCAAGCGAGAAAATTTCATCGGCGTATCGAAACACCATCTGGCCCTTGTCCGTCAGCATCATCGCGCGGCCTTTTCGCTCGAAGAGCTTTATTCCCAACGACTTCTCCAGCTTTTTGATCTGGGTGCTCAGCGTCGGTTGCGAAAGATGCAGCAAGTCGGCGGCAGCTGTGATTCCGCCCTCTTTGGCCACCATCCAGAAATAAAGCAGGTGGTGGTAGTTGAGCCAATCGACCATGAAAAACCTCGAATAGTTTTTATCAATAGATGGTGTTCTGTATTTCTATTTGTCTAACTCTACGCAACTGCCGTACAGTTAAACAGCGTCGATTCGATTTTTGTTTCGCTACTCAATGTGAGGTACGAACGTGATCCCATCTATGACAGATCGCAGTGGTCTTCTCACCGACCAGTTGCGGCAATTGGCAGAGAGACGGCTGCTCTTTGCCTTGTCGCGTTTCGGTTCGCGGGTCGCGCAGGTTGAGCTGGTTGTCGCCGACGAAAACGGTCCACGGGGCGGCGTCGACAAGACCTGCCGCGTCTCGGTCAAGCTGCATCGAGCCGCTGATGTGGTGATTTCGGATAAGGATGCTGACTTGGCAAAGTGTATCTCACGAGTCGCCAAGCGTGTCGGTCGCGCAGTCTCGCGAGCAATCGAGAAAACGAACCGCTTTGACCGAATCCGCCCCACCCTCCTGACCCAAGTGCCATGACCCAAGTGCCATGACCCAAGTGCCATGACCTGTTGACCGCCGACATTGCGTTCGTCCGGAGACCTCTTCCATGATTCTTGTATCTACGTCGATTTCGAACACCAACAACTCCGCACGTGACAGCCGCTGGGTCCGCAAAGCTCGTCGAGTTGATTTGCCTCGGGTGCGTTGCGAACGCGGCGGTTCCGCTGACTATTTCTTCCAAGATGTGTTCGAGGATGAGCTCGCTGCCAAACTGCTGTTGGGACCGATGCCAGCGTCACCGGCTTCGCAGACAAAGAATCCTCCGAGTGGATTGCCGGCTTACCTGCAACACTTATGGACGGTGCCGCTGCTGACGGAAGAGCAAGAGTACCACTGTTTCCGCAAGTTGAACTACATCAAGCATTTGATGAACACGACACGAGCAAACGCTCATTCGTGCATGGGTTGCGCAGAAATGCTGGACGATATCGATCGTTGGAAGGATAGTGTTAACGAAGTGCGAAACCTGCTTATCGAATCGAACTTGCGATTAGTCGTCTCGCTGGCGAAGAAATATGCGGGTTTCGCCTCAGATGAATTCGATGAAATGATTTCCGTCGGCAACGAGGCGCTGATGCGGGCGGTGGATCTGTTCGATTTCCGTCGTGGAATCCGATTCTGCACGTATGCTTATCAAGCGATCCAGCGTTCAATTTTTGGCGTCCATCGAAAAGAGACTCGGATCAAAGGCAATTTCATTGCAAACGGAAACGAGGCAATGCAGTCAGCCATCTCAGACGCCGGTGCAAGCGACTTGGCGCGAATTGATGCAAGAGAGGCTCACGATCAGGTCATTCGTTTGATGGAAGTACTCGATGACCGCGAAAAGCAAATCGTGATGGCTCGATTCGGTTTCGATCGCGATGAGGACGGTGTTGCATTTCATGTGATTGCGAAAGAAATTGGGCTCAGCACGACACGGACGACGCAGTTGTTCCGTCACAGTCTTCAAAAGATGCGGGGCTTGTTGAGTGAGTTTGATTCGTCAACGGGTCGGACCGCCGCCGCGAATGCATCGATTTGAAGTGGTATGCATGCGAAAGCGTCCGAAGTTCGCTCGGGGAAGAAAAAGGGGGGGACATACCAGGGGACGGGGGGCAAATCCTTAATGACGCCGTCCTTTGTTACGTCCGTCCCCTTTGTTACGTCCAACGCGCAGCGTGGCGTCTGCTCAGCCGAAAGCGCGTTTTGGGCGTGGCTCCCCTTGCTGACTGCGCAGAATCTGGCCGAGCGAGTGGAAAACGCTTGCCATCTCTGGCAAGATCAGGGGGACAAGAGGGATTAAAAGCGCTATCAGTCTTGCTTCAAGTTGAAAAGTTCAACAAGGTTGTCTTCGTCGTATTGCAGCAGCTTCCAGTCTCGTGATCGCACTGCGCTGACAGGTGTGGTCGTTGAATAGTAGTGTGGGTAATCGAAGCACAACGCGTCGCGGTCGAGCTGGCCGGATGGTTCCTTCAGGAGAGGCGTAAGGCTCAGCCCATCAAAGGTAACGTCATCTGGCAGTTCAATTCCGGCTGCACCAAGCAGCGTTGGCAGCAAGTCCATAATGATCACAGGTTCACGACAAACGGCATCTTGAGTCGCGACGCCTGGCCAGTGAACGATCAGCGGGACGCGGATGCCGCCCTCATAGCAAGACCCTTTGCCACTTCTCAATGGCGCATTGTTCGTTGCTGGAACCGTCTGCCCGACTTTCGTGTCTGTTCCGATATAGCCACCGTTGTCACTAGCGAAGATCACGATCGTCTTCTGGCTTGGCTTTGATCGGGGTGTGCGGCGCGTGGTGCGCCAGGTACAGGAAGAACGGTTTGTCCCCGGCGTTGTCGATGACGGTTAACGCTTCGTCGGTGAGGCGATCCGTTAAACACTCACCGGGCCTGCCAAACTCCAGGTGAGGGACATAGCGATACTCCGCCCCGAAATATCCAGAACCGCGATACGGCCACCAGCATGTTTGGGGCGCCCCCGAGTGAGTCCCACCGATGTTCACGTCAAAGCCATGTGTTTCGGGGTAGTGATCGGCATCCCCCAAGTGCCACTTGCCGACCAACGCCGTAAAACAGCCTGCCTCTTGCAGATACTTCGCCAGCGTCGTTTCGGAGTGTGGCAAACAGTGAATCGATTCGTGATGCGATTGAGATTGACGCCTGAAGTCTTCTCGGCGTGGCTGGAAGAATCGCACTGCAAGAATGAGGACAGTCCAAGTTTGGGTGCCTGACGCCCCCGGCTTGTCAGGTCAGTTCGGTCAGGATCTCGCGGAGTGCCAACATCCATTGGTCGTTGTCAGGATCGGCCCACGCCCAATCTTGGCCATTTCCTCCCACCAGTGAGTCGGCATCTGCGTCGTTGGCGATCGACTCCGCGATATTGACCAATCCATCATCGCTGTCGATGCTGCTCATGATCGCGTCCACGCGGTCGTGATAATTCAACTCGGGATCGGTCCAGACTCGGTGAATTGCCCGCAGCGTTCCCTCGGTATCGGATTCGATCCACAGCCCCGATACCAGCAAGTCATCATCCTGGCCGCCGAGCAATCGATCCTCGCCTCCTCCGCCAACAATCAGATCGCGACCACTTCCACCCAGAATGAGATCGTTTCCGCTACCCGCCACGGCGATGTCATCACCCGCTTGCAAGAGCACTTGGTTGGCGCCGCCACCGGCGTCCACGTAGTCATCACCAGCTCCGGCCGCGATATAATCGTCTCCGTCACCCGACTCGATCCAGTCATTGCCGTCTCCCGCGAAGACGAGGTTGGCGCCGGAGCCTGACTGAACCACGTCATTGCCGTCGCCGGTGGCGATGCGATCGTTGCCCGGACCAGTCACAACCACGTCGTTTCCGTTGCGGGTCCAGATTCGATTATCGCCGTATCGATCGGTTACCAGATCGTCTCCGTCGTTCGTCTCGATGCGGTCATTCCCTTCACCCCCAACGATCTCGTCGTCCCCGGCACCGCTACGAATTCGATCGTTGCCGCTCCCTCCATCAATGAAGGCAGGAATCCGGATGTCCCGATCCATGTGGATTTTGTCATCTCCACCGAAACCAAGGATGACAATCCGGTCGATATCGGACTCGTCAAAGGTCCATGTCTGCTTGTTCTGATTCCCCAATCGAATCGACACTTCAATCTGGGAATTCTTGGATTGCAGTCTGATCTTGTCCTCGTTCTCGCTGCCGATCACTTGCAATACGCGATTGATCAAGGTGACACCCGGCTCAGTTGGAGCCACGGAGATCGACACCACGGCCGGCTCGCTGTCGAGTTCACCGTCATTGACCAGGTAAGCAAACGAATCGTCACCAAAGAAAGCGGGATGGGGGTCATACGTCAGTGTCCCGTCGGCGTTGACAACGACGGTCCCGTGAAGGGGTTCAAGTGTGACCCGAGGCGACAGGATTGAACTTTCTACATCGCGATCGTTGGCAAGCACATCGATCGTGATCGGCATCCCTTGATCGGTGCTGACCGCTTCGGCGACGGCGACCGGAGCGTCGTTGACCGGCTGGATCTCAACGTTGACCGTAATGGTGTCGATCTCGCCGCGTCCGTCGGCAACCAGCACGACGAACTGATCGGCCCCAAAGATGTTCTCGAAGGGCGTGTAGGTGACAACACGGGAGTCACCCTCGCCAAGCAGAGCGGCCGTGCCCAAGTTGGGCGATCCGGAGATGCTCCAGTCCAATACCGCGTCGTCCGGATCGATCGCGTCAATTATCAACGCGAAGGGCAAGGGGTCGCCGTCTTCCGACATGACGACGGTGATCTCATCACCTTGCAGGATTTCTGGTCGGTCGTTGATCGGATCGACGCTGATTTGGACCGTCGCGGGTGCCGAAACAGCGCCCAGGGAATCTCGAATGGTGTAGGAAAGCAGATCGGAAAGTGTTTCGCCGCCGTCATGGACGTACTCGATCGATCCGTTTGGATTGACATGCACTGTCCCGTTAGCCGGTAGGCGATCAATCATGATTGAGTTGAATAACAAATCGCTGTCGGCGTCAACGTCATTGCCCATTACGTTGATCGTCAGTCGCCCGCCCTCCTGCAAGCGACCGAAATCATCTCGCGCGATCGGCGCATCATTGACGGGCGTGACCGTCAGTGCGACGGTCGCGGGCGGCGAAACGGCTCCCGCGAAATCACGAATCACGTAGGCAAACGAGTCAGCTGTCGTTTCGCTTCCATCGTGGATGTAGCCGACCGTCCCGTCGGGATGGATCACCAGGACGGCATGTTGCGGCGAAGTGATGATCGAGATCGAGGCTGGATCGATTCCATCATCGACATCAGAGCTGAGAGATAACAGGTCGAGTGTGACCGTTTGGCCTTCCGACACACTTGCCTGCAAGCCGTCGGCAACCGGGGCGTCATTGACGGGCGTGACCGTCACGGCGACCGTCACTTCGTCGGAACTCGCGCCCGCGGTGTCGCGAATCGTGTACGTCAGGCTATCGCGGAGAGTTTCGGAGCCGTCGTGTCGATACCGAATCGTTCCATCACTCTCCACGCTCGCAACTCCGTGCACCGGCGTCTGCACGATCGTGATCGACGCCAGGTCAAGAGCGGACTCGGCGTCCACGTCATTGAGCGTCACGGCGATCAAGGTCTCACCTCCTTCGGCGACAACCGTTTCGTCGTCCGCGGCCAGGGGTGCGTCGTTGACGCCCTGGATCGAGATCTGGACTGTCGCGGGGCCGGAAACCAAACCTTCGGTATCGCGAATCGAGTAGACGAACTGATCGGAATTCGTTTCACTGCCATCATGCGTGTAATCGACGGATCCGTCATTACGGAGATTCAACTGGCCACGGATCGGTGCGCTGAGGACAACGATGGAGGCCGGATCGAGTCGGTTTTCGGGATCGAAATCGTTGGCGATCAAATCGATCGTCAACGTTCCGTTCTCGTCGACGGTGGCGCTGTCATCGTTGGCTCTCGGGGCATCGTTGACCGGCAGAATCGTGACGGTCACGTTGCCGCGGGCGGACAGGCCGCCCTGGTCATCTCGGATCACGTAGTCGAACGTATCGATTTCGCTTTCACTGCCGTCATGAATGAAGTCGACGGTGCCGTCGCCGTTGAGCACGGCGACTCCGTGGCTGGGCGCGCGGACGATGGTGATGGAACTGAGGTCGAGGAACCCATCGGCATCGAAGTCGTTCGCGACTAGATCGATCCGCGTGGTTGCTCCCTCTTGCACCGTTGCTGCATCCTGGCCGACAACAGGCAGGTCGTTGACAGGGATGATCGCGAGGCGAACCGATGCCACTTGCGAAACCGCTCCGTCTCGATCCGAAACCACGTAGCGGAACGAATCCTCCAGTGTCTCGCTGCCGTCATGTGAATAGTCAACGGTTCCGTCGGAATTGACCAGCAGCGTCCCGTTGATCGGGCCGTCGGTCACGACAATCGAATCACCACGAAGATCTCCTTCTTGATCCAGATCGTTCGCGGTCAAGTCGATTCGGATGGAACCTCCCTCTGGGATCACAGCCTCGTCGTCCGCCGCGAGGGGAACGGAATTGACGAACACCTCTTTGGTCGTCGCGACTTGCGCCATCCTCGTCGACCAGCGTGATCATGATGATTCGGGACGCACCGGTGTCATAAACGTGGGTGACGAGACCTGGGCTTGGATAGGACTCCTCGGCGCTGCCATCGCCCCAGTCGACCCGATATTCGAAGACCGTGTCCTCGCCGGGATCCTCCGCTTGGCCAAGCAGCAATGCGTAGGCTTGGCCTTGCGTGACTCGATCCGTTCCGCTGACCAACAGCGTCGGGGCGACGTTCGCGACACGAACTTGCAGTTGCTGATCAAGTAAGAATTGGCCATCTTCGTCTCCGGCCGTGACGCGAATGATCCGCGTCGCATCGCCATCGGTGTAAACATGCTGGAGACGAACGGGCGGAATTCGTTCGCTGCCGTCCGAGGCGGTAGTTGGCTGGGGCGCCGGGATTGTTTGCTGCTGACCGTCGCCCCAATCGATCACGTACTCGGTGACGGTATCGTTCCCCGGATCGACAGGCGAACCGATTGTGAGAGTCACCTGGCCGCCTTCGACCAGATCCGATTGGCTCACCGAGAGCGTTGCCGTGGGAGCCACGTTGCGGACGCGAATGATTTGCGTCTCACTGACCGCCGCGGTCCCCTCGTCATATCCGGTCACGCGAACGCCGAATTCGGTGCCAGCTTCGGCCGCGTCGAGGTACACGTGCGAGGCTCGCCGCAGTCCACCGTCGATGGTTTCGATTTCGCTACCGTCCCCCCAGTCGATTTCCCAGCGATCAATCACGTCATCACCGGGATCGGTTGACTCGAGAAGGATCTCAAAAGACTCTCCCTCGTTCACTTGTGCAGGCGGCGTGAACGAAATCGTCGGCGCGACGTTCTGAACGGAGACAGATTTCTCAAGCGAGTATTCGCCGTCTTCGTCGTACGCGGCGATCACGACACGATAGTCGCCGTCGTCTCGATACGTGTTGTTGACGATCGCTGTATCGGCTTCGATCGTCTGCGAGGTCCCATCGCCCCAGGAAACGATCCACGTCGTGATCCGGTCATCGCCCGGATCGGTAGCACTCAACCGCAGTCGGTACGCTTGACCTTCCAACGGCTGCAACGCTGGATCGAGCACGTTTCCGCTGTCGTCGACGACTTCGACGTTCAACTCCGGTGCCACTTCAGTGACCGCAAACGAAGTCTGGTATTGGCGGAAATCTTTGTCGTCTTCGATACGAGCCGTGATGGTTCGCAGCCCAGAATCGGTAACCACGAGATCCGCAAAGGGCTCGTCCTGAGGCCCGATCTCGAACAGTCCGTCATTGTTCAAGTCGAAGTAGTATCGGAATCCATCGGCCACATCACCCGCAGCGACATCGTCCGCACCAATCAGTGAGACGCGGACGGCATCCCCTTCTTTGGCCGCTGCGCCGTCATGAACCAGCGTCGCAGTGGGAGCGATATTGGTGACGATCAAGGTCGCCGTCGCATCAGCGCTGCTTCCATCGGAATAGGTGGAACGGACACGGATCGGGTAGCTGCCGTCGTCATTGATTGGTGGTGTCAAGGCTTGCAGTGCCGCCCACGAAACGAGCGGCGTTTGTCCACTTGCGTCGCTGAAGTCGCCGTCGCCATTGAGATCCCACGACAAGGTTGCATTGCCAATCGCATTGGCATCGAGTCGAAGGGCTTGACCCTCGGTAATCGAGAAAGTCGACTGTGATTGGGCCATTGCGGGTGTGACGGTCACACTGGTCGTCACCAGGTTGCGAGCGTCGTCATCGTCGGTTACTTCGACCTGAATCTCAAAGACGCCTGCGTCAAGGTACGTGTGTGAGGCGGAGACTGAATTGCTGCCGTAGACTTCCTCGATTCCGTCGCCCCAGTTCACACGCCAGCTTGTCACTTCATCCTGGCCGGGATCGAAGCTCGAGAACTCGATCGGATAGGGAATGCCAACCTGGGCGTTGCCTGCCGGTGAGACCTGGGCGGCGGGTGAAACGTTATCGATGACCAGGGTTGCAAATTCGACGCTCTGTCGATCGGCCTGATCAAGTGCTCGGGCGGCGATCCGATAGATGCCGTCGTCGCCAAGTCCAAGGTCTCGAAGCTGTGCCCAGCTCAACGAAATCGATTCGCCGATGGCATCATTGAAGTTGCCGTCGCCGTCGATGTCCCAGTCGACACCGACCAGGCCGACACCCGCCTGTGGCAGCGTCACATCCACGGCCACGTTGACGCCCTGGCCCTCCGAAATCGTGTAAGACTCGGTCAACTCGGGAACGGCTGGATCGGACTCCGGCACGGTCACAAAGCGAATCACCGGCGGGGTGATAGCGCTGACAATGCCGATGGTCTGGTACGTGAGAAGACCCTGATCGACGACTTGAACATTCCCATCGATCTGAGCGAGCGGTGGCTGCGGCTCGAGGTCGCCACCGGCCGGATCAAATTCCAGCAAATCAATCGACGTGTCGACATCGTCATCGCCCAGGATCGTCGTCGTGGCGGAGATCGGCAGGCGACTGCCAGCGACGCGAAACCGATCTTCGTCGGCGCCGCCCAGCAGCGTCACCGTCGCGTTTGCACCAACCGATTCAGGCGAATCACATCCTCGCCCGCTTGGCCATCGACCTGCAGATTGATTCCGAACGTCGTCGTCTCGAGCGTCGCGTTGTCATCCCCCGCACCCAGATTGACGCGGGTCACGGGACTGGCGTCGAACAGAAAGATCGAATCGTTACCCGCGCCGGTGTTGAGGTCAGTTCTGATCACGGTGTCCGACGTCACCGAACGAATCGTTAAGGTATCGGAGCTATCCGACGTGGTCACCGAGAGCGATTCGATCGAATCAAAGATGGTCAATCGCTCGAACGGCTGCGGAGTTCCCGTCTCAACTTCAAACCGGGCCAGCCCTCCGCCGCTGATGCCGTCCCCTTCGCTTGCGACGTAGAGTTCGGCCGATTCGGTCGCCAGCACAGCGCGGGGTCCGTTCATGTTCGAGACGCCGCCGATTCCGTTTCTGATCAATTGCAGGTAGGTGAGCAGCCCGGTTTGCGGATCGCGGCCAAACACGGCCAACGAATCATTCGTCAGCGAACTGACGAACACGTAATCCCCGTCAGGCGAGACGCTCACACCGCTGGCGGCCAATAATCCTCGAACGTCTCCACTGCCGTTGCGAACCACCTGCACCAAACCAAGTCGATCGCTGACCAGGTCGCGTTCAAATACGGAAACGGCGTTCTCTTGGGTCGCCGTCACATAGACGAAGCGATCGTCCGTACTCATCGCGACCGCGGACGCTCCTTGCAGACCCTCGATAAGCGAACCATCGAGTGTCTCAACGGGTGCTAGAGGAGTCCAGGCCCGCGCAACCTCCAGGGAAGCTTCAATGTTCGAATCGTTACCGAATATCGTACCAATCGTGCGGAACGGAGAATCTTGGTAACTACGAACCACGTTGTCCGAAGTGGTGAGCTTGATCGACCATCGGTTCAGACGCCCAGAGTTTATCGTTGGAAAACTGAGGCCAACCTCGTCGATGATGCGCAGCGTCCAAGTGCCGTCTGGCTGCTCGCCGTCAAAGAAGCTGAGGGGTTGCTGTGGCCGGTAACTTCCGACGAACGGTGCGCTGCCGAAACTGATCAATCGAGTTGCTTCGTCGTCCAGGGTCGTATTCTGAAATTCCCTTCCAGTTCCTCCCACGTCACGAAAGAGTCGGACGGTTCGACCACTTGGGCTAACCAGGAACACCGTCAACTCGTCTACGCGATCATGGTCGATATCGATGGTGACATCGACGTCGGTGACGCGAGGCGATGACTCCGTACGGAACGTCCGCAACTGATTCGACTCACGGTCGGCCGCGATCAGCAATTCGCCGTCAGAGCTGGAAGCCAGATCGGAAATGGCTCCGGTGCTGAGGTTCGACGGGACGAAGTCGAGCAATTGATTGGGCTTAAACTCATAGACACCGATTCCTGCGGAGGAACTGACGTAGACCAATGAACTGTCTGACGAGAATTCCAACGAGGCCAAGTCGCCTTCGAAATCGTGAGGAACGATTTGACGCGGCGATAGATTGCCGGTGCTGAGATCGCGCGTGAACACGGCGAGTTTGTTCTCTATGGGGCTGGCGACCAGCACGGTACGCCCATTTGGAGTAACCAAGACATCCCGAGCACCCAGCAAACCATCGATCCCGTCAACTCCATCTTTGAATGTTTGTCGGTGAGACTGATCAGCGGTGTTGATCACGGTTAACGAATTGGCTGAGGCGCTCACCACGTATAGGTGGCGACCGTCGGGGCTGACCGCAATCGAGTCGAGTCCATTGACTTTGTCGAGCAACTGCGATGGCGATTGGGTGGCACGAAGGAAACGCACCGAACCGACGTCCAGGCTCTCCTCCCGGATCGGGCGGATCGCGAGGCTGTCGCCGCTGTCGATCGGAATGCCCAATGCGGTCACCGAGACCGTGAGGGTCGTTTCGGGCACGAGCGTCGCCCAAACGGCACCGGGGGCCAACGATTCGAGGTGACGTTCGGAAGCCAGTCCGCGAGTCTTCAAGTCTGAGAGGGAGGTCGTTTCACCAGGTGATGCGATTCCGAGCCGCGGCAGAGACAGCGGACGATTGGTCAGGTTGGCGACCAGCAACATGTCAAAGCCTTCATAGTCCACTCCGTAGCCAGTTGGATCCACGTCCAGTCGCATCACGGCGGCAAGGGCGTTGGCTTCACTCGCTGGTACCGGTTCCAATTCCGGTGTCGTTGGATCGTAATCCAAGTCGTTGGAAGTGATTCCCGCCAGCAGTCCAAAGACATCGGCACCGCCTGAGAGACCTGCGATCAAAGGGGTCTGGGCGAATGCTGTGGGGAGGAATGGATTGGCGTCACGGGGCCCGGCGAAGCTGTCTTCGATGCGGGCGTTGACGATTCCTAGGTCGAGCCCGGGATCGGCGTCGTTGCTGGCGAACACAAGTCTTCCGAGCCCACCTGCCTGACCACCTATTCCGCCCGACGCGGAGATCTCAAAGGGATGGAAGGGATCGTTGGCTTGACGGAGATCGATGGTGGTTCCGACCAGCATGATCGTGCCACCAGCACCACCGCCTCCGCGAGCACCATCCCCACCTCTTCCGCCAGCTCCACCGCGACCGCCGTCTCCGCCGTCTCCACCGTCTCCGCCGTTGGATGTGCCGGCCTGTCCGCCAGATCCGTCTGCTCCGTCGCTCCCAAGGGTCCCAGCCGCACCGTTTGCCGGGCCAAACGGTGCGCCGACGTTCGGTGCGTCACCGCCGAGAGCCAGGAACGTGGAACCTGAATGAACCATGACAGCGCCACGAGCGGCAATCTGCAGCGCTCCGCCGCCGCCGCCGCCTACGCCGCCTTGCCCGCCCGCGCCGCCGGTTCCGCCTCGCCCGCCGATTCCGCTTCGTCCCACCATTTCCGCCTCGTCCGCCGGACCACGGTGGCCGCGCCGCCGCCTCCGCCGCCGCCACCGCCACCGCCGCCGCCTTCACCGCCACCGCCCCCGCCGCCTTGGGCACCACCGCCGCCTCCACCGCCTGCTCCGCCGCCAGAGAGACTGAAGCCCGAGATGGGTTGTTGCCACCGGCACCGGTTTGCGGGCTACTCGATGGCGAGTTGCCGCGGCTTCCAGTCTTCGCCTTTCAACCCATCAGAACCATTGATACCGTCGCCGCCGCTGAAATAGCCGCCGCGACCGCCAGCGCCGCCGGGGCGCATCCATGCCAACGAAAGCCCCCCCTTCGCCGCCGGTTCCGCCAGTATCTGCTCGCTGTCCGCCGAAACCACCGCCCGATGGGTTGTTGATGCCGCCAAGTCCGGCGAATCCCCAGTTCCCAGGGGCTCCATTCCATCCATTGAATCCACCGTTGGGACCCGACCTTCCGGACGATCCATCCTTACCCGCCTCGCCGCCTGTCGAAAGATGCTGCCGGGCGATGTCCCCCCGCTCCGCCTGTGCCTGCGAGCACCCCAATCACCCCAACGACCGCTTGACCATCGAAGACCGCCGGGGCCGGAGTTAACGTTGTCATATTCGACAACCGATCCATCGCTGAGTCGAAGTGCGGCGACGCCTCCCGGTCCGCCATCGCCCCAAGCCGATCCTCCCAAACCTCCACTTCCCGATGAGCCTCCTCCAGGACCCGGGTTTTGGGCAGCGGCCGAAACGTCGAACAGCACATCCATTCCGATCACGACATCGTTCGCGGCCGATAGCGAAAGGGCGCGAGGGCCCGTCGCAGTAATGGTGGTTCCATCCGGAAACACCAAGTCTCCGTCGACTTCGAATTCGGCTCGGTCACCGAAAAGAACCACCGACAATCCGTCTCCGGTAAACGCTTCGCCGGCACCGATTGCTCGATCCGCCTGCCCATCACGATCGTCATCGATCAATACCGAACCGCTCGCGATGATTCCCGAATTGGTATCGAAGCGAATCGAGGAGGAAACAGTGAACACGGGCACCAACGGTGTGGCATCCAAGACAAAATTGTCGAACTTGACGCCACCTTGAACCCAACTCAACGAGATCAGATCACGAAAACTGTGAGGGAAATTGATCCGCTGTCCATCCGGCCCCGATGGTACCGCGAACTGAGCAAGGACCGTCGCTCCGCTTCGGGTAACCCCTTCGAACTCCAGCGTGAATGGGCCCGACGAAACATCGAGCGAGTAAACCGACAACGCATTCGGTCCGACCGCGGTGAGTGTCACGGTGTCGTCCGGCGAGATCGTTCGCAACGCCGGGCTGGTCGCGTCGTCTCGAACGAAATTACCCGTGGTGTCGAACTGAAGACCATCTTCTTGATAGCTGGTGCTTGATCCGATCAATCGGTCGAAACTGACCACGGAGTCGAAGTCCGGGACATCAATTGGCCCCAGCGGTTCGAGCACAATCGCACCCGACCGAAGATCAACGCGATTGCCATCGATCACCCCCTCAATTGCCCCGGCTTCGGGCGCCGTTCGAATGCTGAGCGAATTCTCGAGCAGATTGGCCGCGATGATTCGCGTCAGGTCGGTGCCTGAGGTATCGATCACGTCCACCGGATCGTCAGCCGAACCGATCCGCTGCGCCAAGCAGGTCGGATTCATCACGCGACCAGGCGACTGGAATTGCACTCGCACCGTTGTCGACCTCCAGAAGTTCGGCGTCCAGGCGAACCGAGGCGAATTGTCCGGGCAACGGAAAGGCTGGAATGATCGCCCGCACCTTGTCGGCACCTTGTCCGCCGGTGACGGTCGTCGGTGAATTCACTGAAATCAGGTCGATCTGGTCATTTCCGGCACCACCGTCAATCGCAAAGGAAGTCTCGCGCAAGAAGTCCCGGTCATCGAGATCCGTATTCAAGGCAAACTGGTCATTACCTTGACCGAGCTTCACTTCCACAAGTTCGACGTGATCGAATGCGATGAAACCTTGGTCAAGCGAAACAGGATGGCTAGCGGCAACTCGACGGAGGATCCCTTGTCCTTCTGCGTCGCCCTCTTCAAGTCGGCCGCCCGAGACCGCAAGAATCGCGGCGGAGCGATCTACCACCAACGTATCATTCCCAATTCCGTCGCCGCCAAAGATCTCTAGCGGGGCGTCGGCCGATATCACCGTGATCGCATCACCGCCGTCGTTTAGTCGGATCGTCGTTGGATGCGAGATCGAATTGATCAGGGCTGTATCGGCAGCATCACCCAAGACGATTTCGGTCGACGCTGTTGTTCCCGTCAGCATCAACTGATACGCCGCTTGGGCGGCGCCGTCGAAACGTAATCCAGCTTCGTTGCCGCGGCCTTCAAAGCCAAGCCAATCAATCGAAGTCCCACCGAAGCCGACGATTTGACTCGCTCCGATCATCCCAACGCGAACCGTGCTGTTCGATGCCCAACGATCATCGATCCGCAGCACGTCCAGTCCCGCTGACGCATCGAGGATCAGCGGTGACCGCACATCGGCGATTCGCCGGGGGTCGGTCGCGTCAGCATCACCAACGGTGACATCGTCGTTTCCTCCACGCAAACGGATCGTCGTCTGAGCCAGACTTGCGGGCGTGTCCCAAACCCGCAGGCGGTCGGGCAGCAAAGACGCGTCGGATAGATTCAGCTCGATCGTTTGGGCACCACTGGTTTGCACGACCGGCGATCGGGTTTGTTCCGTCGGTCCGCCAAATAGACTCGCGTTGGTCAGCAACCAATCGGTGGATTGCGAATTGATCTCGTTCCAGAACACGACGTTTTCGACGTTGATCGAATCCATCCAGACCGACGAGTCGACTTGCCCGTAGAGCGTGTAATCGACGACGTCGACACCACCCCCGCCGTCAATCGTGGCGCTGCGCAACGCGGTCGATGCGGGCGAGCCGTCGGCTTCAAGACCGAGACTGAGCGTCACGTCGTCATTGCCGCTCCCTAACCCAAGCGTCAACTCTTCGATTCCGTCTGCATAGCGAACACGTCCGGGCATCACAAACCCGATCGTTTCATCGCGACCGACATGGAGAGCAAGATCTGCATCCTCTCGAGTGGTCTCAAATGCAACTCGGTCGAGGCCCTCAGAGTCCATCACGTCGACGAGACTGCGAATCCCCGTGAGCCGGCCATCGCCAATGCTGACTGTATCGTCGCCCGCTCCGACCCATAAGTTCAACGGCGAGCTGACCGCGGTTACCGCAATCTGGTCGTTACCGCCACCGGCGTTGACCGTTGTTTGCGCCAGCGAGAATGTTTCGTTCACCTCCAACACGTCGTCGCTTTCGGTCAAGCTCAGTCCGACCACGTTGAAGTCTGCGTAGTAGATACCGTTGCCGGTTCCGAAACCGGAGACCGTGTCGTAGGTCACCGCGTTCTCGATCGCTACCAGTTCCGTGACAAACGTATTGGGGATCTCCAATTCAATCGGTTCGCTGGCCAGCAAGCGAATCTCGGTGATCCGGAATTCCAAGTCGTAGTCGACCTCGAGTTCAAAAGGTACACCAGAGGAGAATGCCGTCGGCTCGGAGACCTGCAGCCGGTTGATCTCGCGGCCCTCGACCGGATCAAAGACGGGGTCAACCGTTGCCGTGAACGGGTGCTGGTCGGCCAAGGCTAGAAAGTCGGCCAGCGGATCGGCTGAGGCAAATTGCTGCAACACGGTTCCCTGCGATAGGGTCACCGGCGTCGTTCCCCCTCGGTTCTCCGGTTTCAAGATCTCGTACACCAGGCCTTCGCGCCGGATCCGGTGCAGGTCGCGAATCTTGTTGCGGACAACGGTTTCCAGCAGGGCGGCCGATGTGCCTGAGGGGACGACACCTTCGAGCACGCTCGCATCGGTCGTGATCACAACGTCCTCGACCAGTCGCCGCTTGAGCGAACCGGTGACAATTCCATCGGCCACTCCGTCGTCGTCGCGGTCCTGATCCGCAAACCGGTTGTCAAAGAGGATCGTGTCGTCACCGAGCCGACCCGTCGGATTTCCTTCGGCGTCACGCAGATTGCTGCGCGTCAAACCATCAACGATCACGGGGCCTTTGATGCCGGAGAGGTTTCGGGTTTCGGGAACGAAGACCGGCAGCACCGATTCCGGCACCGTGATCTGATCCACTTCCAGGATATCTGGCTGCGGAGTGCGGCGAGTGATCGTCTTGAACTTCGCCGGGACATCCACTCGACGAAACTGAGGAAACAGTTTGATGCTTCCGATCTCGATCCCGTATCCGACTAACTCCAGATAGGAGTAGGCCGCACGTACTTGGACGGTCTCCGTCGTCACGACGTCTTCCTGCGGGATGCGAGTGACTTGCGTGTATCGAGACTCCGGAATGACAACATCCAGGTCAACCGATTCACCACCGACCCGGACCGTGTCGTTGCCGCTGCCGGTGATGATCTGGATTTCCTGGTCATCGAGTGTGCCGTACAAGTAGACCGTGTCGTCGCCCGCACCGGTCAAGATGATCAGCCGTTCGATTCCCTGAATTTCCGGGATGACAAGTCCCGCACCGTAGATTCGCTGGGTGGGAACAAGCACGCCGTCGACGTCGACATCCTCGACAAAGATCGTAAAGACATCATCGACTTGCGTTCCAAGGACGACCAGCGTGTCGAAGCCATCGCCGCCGATGATGTTGACGGGAGCATTCTTGACGTAGGAAAGGATGTCGCGTTCGCCGGCTTCGCTGACCACATTGATTGCTTCCGAGGGAGCGAAGTTGTCGGCGGTATCGGTGGTGAGATGGGCCTGCAGGAAGAATGTGTCGTCGCCCGATTGCCCGAACAGCGAGATTTCCGCAAGGTTGTGGTTGACTTCGAAGTAGTCGTTGCCAGAACCCCCGTAGAATTTAGCCGGGAAGCTGACCCCGTTGGTGATCTCGTCGACCACCTCGATTCTGCCAAGCCTGGGGTCATCGTACGGCTTGGTGGAGATCACGTTGCCGATGAAGAAGCGGTCCGCCCCCTCGTCGCCCATCACCGTTAACTCGGTGCTGCTGTCGTCAACAAGGAACAGGTCGTTCCCGGCGCGCCCCGACACCGTCACGTTCTCGGCCGAACGATAATCCACTCGCTGGCGGAAGGCGTCGGTGAGCTGGCTGTTGCGGACGGTGATGTCGGTGGAGAATTCGTCGAGGCTCGCAAACATCGAACCCTCGGCGGAATCCATCGGGCGCGGGGCCAGTCGCTCCACCAGGTCCACGTTGAACACGAAGGTGTCGGCGCTGTTGGTGCCAAAGATTGACACGTCATCGATGCCGGTATTGTCGACCGCTTCGCCGATCACGATCGTCGAGCTGACGGTGGCATCGGATGATCCGCTCAGCGTGATCCGATAGTCGTCACCCGAGGGGCCACCATCGAGGATCGCCATCCGCGTCCAGTCGCGCACCGTAAATCGATTGATGCTGAGCGCGGGATCGAGCCCTTCAATTTCGTTGTACCCCAACAGTTCGATCGTTTCGAAGCTGCCGTCCAGCGATTCGGTTTCCGAACTGAGTTCGGTCCTCGCCGCCACCTCGGCCACGTTCGCTTCAAGCTGGGCAACGGTCAAACTGGTATCGGTCAACGTGAAGTTGGCGTCGCGAGATTCGACCAATCGATCGTTCCCGCCCGCGTCGGTGAACACGTCGATGCCGGCACCACCGGTCACGACGTCGTCCCCGAGACCGCTGTCGATCTGGTCATCAAACGGCGAACCAATGATGGTGTCGTTTCCGCGACCGGCAATCAGCACGAGACTCAGCGAATCGGTCGAGACATCCGAAGCGAATATCGAATCGTCTCCGTCCAGCGTCTCCACGATCAAGCGGTCTCCGCCAGGAATCGGTCCGCTGCGAGAGTTCAGCACGGTGAAGGTCACGCCGCCCTGCTGTGTCGCGTGAACCGCATTCCCGACGCTCCGAATGTCGAACGTGTCATCCTCGGTCGAGCCGAACAGATGCAACGTGTCGGTTTGTGAATCGATCCCGAACTCGGGAGTGATGAACACTTCGGTGACGGGATTCCCCGCCGCATCGACCTTCGGGTTGCCCAGTTCATCGAGTTCCACAATCTCGACCTGCTTGGATCGTTGCAGGCTTCGTAGTTCGACTTCTTCGAGCACCGGGTCTCCGTTGTCGTCAAACGCGCCCACGCCACCCACGTTTTGATGCACAAGTACTGGCGTGCCTCGAATCTCCAGTTCGACGAGGACCGGTTCCCCTTGCTCGTCGAACTGGAACAAACCACCGGTGTGCTGCTGCCGCAGAAAAGTGCTGCTACTGCGGAACGTTCCAGCCGGCAAGGGATCCGAGACAAGAAAGACGCTCGGCACCACGCGAAATTCGGACTGTTCTCGCGTCTCAACGGCAATCAATTCCGGCAAGCCATCGATGTCGAAGATCGGTTGACCACCCTCGTTGGCTTGAACCAGGACGGAGGATCCAGCTTCGTCCAGGACAACGACACCGTCTTGATCCAATAAGGGAATCAGGATGGGTGTTCCCGTGGCGACTCCATCCTGTTCCTCAAACAGGTACACGCCCCCGTCGTATCGTTGGCGTTGGAATGCGGAGACAATTTGTTGGTTCTCGCCCGGCGGCGTCGACGGATCGAATGGAAGCGGCGTGCCCTCGGCGTCAACGATCAGGTTTGCCCGGACGAATTGCTGCTGAGTGACTTGAACGGTTTCCAGAATCTCACCGGTACCAAAGTCAAGCTCGACGTCGGTGATCGATGTCGAACGCAGGTCCTGGACGCGAAAGGTATCGCCCCCTTCGCCCGCATTGATGCTGATTCGTTGAAACTGATTCAACAGCAGCGACGCGCTGCCCAGTTCCGATACGATCGTCACATCAACGCTGGAGGGATCGGCCGCATTCGGACTGATGGAAATCGCGTCCGAAAAGAGGCCCTGGCGAGTCGTGATGCGAACGGTGTCCGCCTCGGGAATCGAGACCGTTCCGTCTGGCAAGAACTGTCCGGTGCCGTTGCCGGCCGAGTCGAGCAACTCACCGGTTAGAGGATCGGTGGGGATGAAGGAGACACCGCCTTCGATCAAGGCGTCGGCCCCGTCGCCGGAGCTCCAATCGATGGTGTCGGCCCCGCTGCCGCCACGAATGAAGTCGGGATCGATGCCACCATTGATCGAATCGTTACCCTCTTGGCCCCAGATCTGGTCCTGGCCCTGATCGCCTTTGAGGAAATCGTCGCCGGCGCCGGCGACGACCACCAAGGTCACCACACCGGCATCCACGTTGACGACATCGCCATAGATCGCGTCGGCGTCGGCGCCTCCCTCGATGTTGTCGCTTCCCTCGTCGCCGATGAGCAGGTCTCGCCCGGCATCGCCGAGGATCAGGTCGTTGCCGCGCCGTCCGCGGATCAGGTCATCGCCCGATCCGCCGCTGAGCATATCGTCGCCATCACCGCCATCGATGTCATCGCCGCCGCCGTGTCCGCTGATCATGTCGTTGCCGGCCCCGCCCCTGATCACGTCCACGCCTTCGGAGCCGAAGATCAGGTCGTCTCCGTCACCGCCGTGGAGTTCGCGCAGGAATGGTTGATCGCCGGCGACCTGAATCAAGTCGTTGCCGGCGCCTGCGTCAATGTAGAGGTCGGCGGTTACCCCAGCGCCGACGATGTATTCGTCGCCCCGAGGCGTTCCGCTGATTCGAATCTTGTCGATCACCGCCGGGTCAAAGTCGACGACGTTACCTCGCGAGGTCACCACGATCCGCTCATGGGTGGAGAGATCGGTCTTGCTCAGCGGGTTAACCCGAATCTGCTTTTGTTCAACTTTGTAGATCTCTCCCTGGTCCGCAGCCAACCTTTCGCCAGGACCGGGCTCGTATTTCAACACCAGAACCTTTCCATCGCCGTCCTCATCATCAGCCAGGCTGGCAATCGTGGCATTCGGATCCGGGCATCCAAAGTTGAATTTTGCAAGGACCTCATTCACAAAGTTGCGTCGCGCCTCGAACAGCGTGGCTCGACCAAAGATTCCCAGGTCGGCACCAACCCAAAAGAACGCATCGAGAAACGCGGAGATTTGCCCTCGCGTGTCGAACACGCACGCGGGACCCTGTGAAAGCCGATTCTCAAGTTCTTCCACGCTCAATCGACCGTCATAGACCGGTGTGCTGTCGGTGCTCAACGTTGGATTGGGAATGTCATTGAGGTCGAACGAAACCTCTCCTCGAACTCCCCCATCGATGCCGGCCTCGACCAGGCCTGCCACGCCGACCGAAGCGCCGGCGATGATGCTCGAAGACAGCGTCACTTCGGGCTTGTCCGTGCGCACCACGCCGTTGCCGTCGACGACGTCGAAGGCGGGATCAAAGGTCACATGATCATCGATGTAGAACCCGTCGAACACGGCACCGATGTCGGCAATGTTGAAGTCACCGTCCGACCAACGCTCAAGGCCCGAAGTGTTGAACCCAAAGTCAAAGTTCGTGTCGGCCTTGACTCGCCCACCCAGGCGCGCATTGAGCCCCGGAAAAACGGGAATCGATTTGATGTAGTAGAAATTCAGCCCCAGGCCGGGCATCTCGTATAGAAACAAATCCGTGGGTTTCCCCAGCAGCAGGCCAAAGGCCGCGAGCGGATCGCTGATCAGAGGAAACTGAAAGCTTCCCTTCGTTGTGCCGAATTGCTGGGCAACCTTCTTTGTTTCCGGTTTCTGCGCGTTCTGATTGACCTGCGATTGTGTGTCTTTTGCGCCATCGGTCGACGGCGTCCCCTGACCGCTACGCAAATCTCCGCCCACGGTGAAACTGCCCAATTCGACCAACAGACTCTCACCGCCGCTGGCGTCGAAGGCTTTGACCGATTCGACAAATTCGGTCGCACTTTCAATCGCCCGGACGCCTCGGGAAACGGATGCGAACTTCGTCGGTCCCAGGGCAACTTCCGCAATGTCCAACAGCGAGGTGGTCGAGACTCCGAGTTGCTTCAGGAATTGAACGTCGGTCGTGAGCAGATCGATGATCGGTTTGACCGGTTGCAGCGCGTCGGAAATCTGGTTTACCAACGGGCCCACGAATCCGGAGATGAAGCTGCCCAGGTCGAGCGTCACGTCTTCGAACACAACTTCGGGTGCCGCGCCGAAACTGGCGTTCGATCCGCCCGTTCCAAATTCGACTTCCGCAAACACCTGGTCGTAATGAAGAAGCGTTTGAATCGCCGGAAACTGCAGACCATTACTCGCAGGGATGTCGACGACGGTGTTCAAATCGACGTTCGCGTCGGCTGTGATGCGTCCGACGATTCCAAGTGCTTCACCCGTGAGTGGAGCCCAGCGACCATTGCCACTGGCATCGGTCAGATCAATCTCCAGTTGTCCGAAGAGTCCGCTTTGGCCGTCTTCGTCCGCTGCCTCTTCGAGCATGACTCGCAAGAAGCCCAGCCTTCCTTCCAGTTCGCTGTCAGCCGCGATGGATGCCCGGAGGTCAAGCGATAATTCCGATCCGCTATCGGTCACGCCGCTGGTGTCGACAAAGAACAGATCGCTGGTGGAGAGTCCAAAGCCGAGCCCGAAGACGTAGCTCAATTCAAGTTCCACACCGACGTCGCCCGTGGTGCTCAGGCCAAGACCCGGCGCCGACGCGTCCAAGGAAATCGGCAGCGTTTTTTGGAACACCGTGTCAGCGACGACCACGTTGAACTGCACTCCTCCGTCATCAATCGTGATGCCGATGTCTTCGGGGCTGGTGACGTCGCGAAGCACCAGGTTTCCGTTGGTGTCGAAGGTGGGCAACCCGTTGTCATCGAGCACGGGGACGCGCAACAGGCCTGCCGCGCCCTGGACCGATCCAATCGCGTCAAACAATCCCTGCCGCACCACGTCGATTACGCTTTCGCCACTTTCGATCGCTTCCTGCAGACGTTGGCCGACACGATCACCGCTGTAGCTTCCATCGGTACCCTTGGGACCCAACACATCGTCACGGAGGCTAACGACGAATTGTGCGGCGTCACTTAACGACTCGCCAATCAGCGGCAATCCAAGCGAGCTGAACTTCTCATCGAGGTCCGACTGCAACAGATCGAATGTCTGCTCGAGACCGCTGAGCATCAGTTCAGGATCGTTCAGCAGCGCTGCGATCCCGAGTAGTTGGTCCACGCCGGGGCCGGCCAATTCCAGGTCCGGTTCGCCTTCTTCCAGCGAGACTCCGAGGTGGAGCACATGATCAGCGAATCCATCCCCGTTTCGATCCAGCGTGGTTCCGCCTACCGGCAGCTGCGGCGTCAGGAACAGAGGTAGGTCAACGGTTGCGGAACCGTCGACGGAGAACTCGAGGTCATCGGTGGTGATATTCGAGAGCGCGTAGCGTCCGTCACCTTCCCTCGTCGCCAAGCCGTAGGTGGCCCGAACGTCGAGCGACGCGGTCGCGTCGTCAATCAGGAATCCAACCGTGCCAAGACCGGCATCCTCGACGCCAACCAATTTTGCCAAGTCAAGGCGAACGTCGAGGTCAACAGGCGACCCGAGTGCAGCGCCGACGCCGAGGAAGATCTCCGAGTCGTCGCTTACGAAACTGATCGGATTGGTGACATCACTCAGGTCGAGACCCAGGCCGAAGTTGACGCCCGCTGAACCGTTCGCCAGCAGCTTGATCTGGCCGTCTTCGTCACCAAGGGTGACATCCAACGCATCGAGATTGATTCGGTCGCGCACGCCTTCGAGAAGCGGGCTGGTATCGATGAATGATTGCAAGTCATCGAGGAAGAGCTCGCGCAGGTCGACCGAGAAGTCAACCGCGGTGTCAATCAAGAGTTTCTCGAAAGCGAAATCGACGAGCAGGGTTGAGTCTTCGTAAAGGAACGAGAATGGATTGGCTTCAAAGCCCAAAGCGGCATTGGTTGCGGCATTGAGGCGGTCGGCCAGGTTCCCAAGACTGCTGCCGGAATCGGAACGCACGTCCTCGATGGCGGTCTTCAGGTTCGTGATGAAATCAGTCGTGCCGTCGCCGAACAACTCGATGGCACTTTGGTTGATTCCCGGCAATCGGCGCGAAATCAGGCTTCCATTGATCGGGTCCTCGTCGACTAGCGCATCGAGTCCGGCGATGATCGCATCAAGGATCTGATCGAGACTCACACCTCGCAAGTCGAACAGATCGGTAAGGCCCGGAGTTTCCAGTTCGATTCCGCCGACCAAAGATTGCAGGCTGCCCACGCCCGCGGCAACCTGGCCGGACGCGCGGATGGCAAGCCCTTCACGATTGACGCCCGCCAAGGCACCGGTCAGCGAAAGCGGCAGGTCGATTTCGAATCCCGCCCCTCCGGCAAGCGTTGGGACCAGCAGCGAAGGGCTTAACTGATTGCTGATCAAGGCGTCGTAGGTGAGCCGCACGTCGGTGCCCAAAGCCATTTGGCCACCGATCGAAATGGTTCCTCCGTCCACCGAGAGACCAAACGGTCCCAGGGCGATGTTCAGATCAAGCGGCTCGTCTCCATGGGTCGCCTGCAGGCTTGCGACCAGTTGAGGCGATTCGACATAGAACTCGCCTTCGTTGCTCAAACCGAACACGAACTGCAAATCGATCCCACCCGAAACGGCGATTTCCGGTGCGTCCCCGTTGACACGAAGTCCCAGCGTCGCGGGATCCAGGTTGCCGATCCGCAAATGACTCAAGTCAAGGTCATAGTTGCGGTTGAAGTCAAAGTCGGGCAGCGAGAGGGTAGCGGTGAAGGCGACATCATTGCTGCTTGGGGCGAAGTCGAGGTTGGGCTTGGCCGCAATGTCCATCGTCGTGATCACGCCGTCGCCATCAACATCGCCACCCTCCGCAAAGACCCCGCGGATCTGGTCGACCACGTTTGCCTGGAGCGCGTCGGTCAAAGTCGTCACCGCCCCGGTGTCGATCCCAAACAAGCCGGCGATGTTCACGTCGCCGACAAACGGGATGTCGACTCCCGTGGTCAAGAATTGCTCCAGCCGTTCACCGAGACCGCCCAACCAACCACCAAAGGCCGAAAGCCCCGCCTCCAAACGTGTCTGATCGGGTGAATCGAGAGTGACGACTTCGATCGTTGAGGTGCTCGGACCAGATCGCTGCCCCTTGGCAAGTCGACTGTTCATCAAGTCGCCCGGCGTTTCGGCATCACGGACCCCAACGGCGTGTCCGAGTTCGTGCATGATCGCGGTCAACAGGTCCATCCGATCGGGTGGAATATCGTTGTCACTGTCGAACGAATCATCGACGAACCAGAAATGACCGGCGGCGGTGGAGTCCAAGACAATCGTGCCATCGTCGAGCGTTCGCGCCAGTTCATCGCCGGGCAGGTGAGCAAACTGAATCATCGGAGTCGCAACATTGACACTTGCCCCCGAGTTGCCCGCCACCCGCAGATCGGCGGCCTGCCACCGCGCGACCGCCTGCTCGATGATCGCGACATCGACTGCGGTCACGGCCAGGTCGGGTAACTTGCCGACAATCAATGGCTCGCTCGGCAGCTCTTCGTTGACGCGTGCCACGGTCGTCGGTATCACGCGACGAGGCGTGCCGGGATCAAGCTGAACCTGCATCGCGTCGATCGAAGGATCCAAGCCGATCCGCCGCGAAAGCTCATGAATCAACACGCTGGTCAAATCGACGCGGCCGGCTGGAGGATCGTTCGCCGCATCGGTATGCCAGCCAAAGTCGGCGGCAGAGATGTCAATCAAGAATCCGCCGACTGACGATCGCGAGGAGAGCTGATCGTCGGGAAGATCGACAACACGCACGTCCAGGTCGGTGGAGTCAATCAGAATCGCACCTTGATCGGTCACCAACTGCAAACCGCCAAAGAGTCCCGAACGCGTCGAAAGCAGGTACGCGTCATCACTTGCTCCGTCGTTTCTGGGCACGAGGATCGTCTTGCCGTTGAAGGCATCGATGGCGGCGAAGATCGCGGCTTGGGGAACGGACGAGATCGCCAGGCCCGACGGCTGCGCACGCGCTGAGCACCGAGTCGACAGGTGCTGCAGAGCTGGACGCGAGGTTCAGGGCGGTATCGGAAGCCGACAGCATTCGCGGGCTCTTGATCCAACGAGATCCCGCGAAGACTCCACCTCGGTCGATCACGGTAAAGTCATTTTCCGCAGCGCGCGACAGCAGCACCCGCTCAGGTCGTTCAAGATTTTCTCCGTCGACGAAGTAGATCGCCGAGAACGTCTCGCCGTCGACCGTTTCCGAGCGAACCGACCAGGTCCAATCGTCGGGGATGCCAGCGATGTCGATCCGGTCGCGCCCGCCTCCACCGACCACCGTATCGACGCCCCAACCCGTCGTCACGCCATCGGTTGTCTCCGTCTTGAAAACAAACGTCTCGCCGCGAGAGCTGCCGATCAAACGATCGTTGCCAAGACCTGACACGACGCGGGCAACATCGCTGATCGAAGCCCAATCCTCGCCGCCGCGAGTGACCGTCCCGATCGTGAGATCGACTTCGAAAGAAGCCTGGTCACCAACGCCGAAAAGGTCCAACTCGACGCCCGACGCCGGACTGGGAGGGGCGAGGATTCGAACCTCACGTGGTCCATCGAGCGTGTCGCCGGTTCCGATCTCAAACGCGTCGGCGCCAAGTGCGCCCGATGTGAACGTATCGGCAAAGGGTGATCCGATCACTCTCTTGAGTCCTACGAGCGCTCGGTCAGCGAGTAGCTGGCTGACGACATTGCTTTCGCCGAAGATCGTACCGACCAGCGTCGTCGATCCACCGAGCCGATTGCCTTGAATTCCGGTCGCGCGAGAGATTGCGGTTAACGGTTGTCCCGGACGATAAAGGCTCCCTTCGGTTAGTGCCCAGCCCTGTGCGAGATTGATGATCTCTTCCAATGGGTTCACGAACTCGAAATTTGGCAGGAGTTCGAGATTGCCGGCGGTCGCATCGACATCCACCGGGCGGCCGTAGTTGGAATAGTCCAACGTTACCGACCCGAGACTCCCCGCGGAGACTGTACCTCTCAGAGAGGCGTTGCCGTGCAGTCGTACGGTCATGTTGCCCGTTTCCACGCCAAAGCCGTCGATGCCGATCCCTCTCGGTCCAACTAATGACTCAATGTCCATGGCGGCAACAAAGCTGGTTTCCAACCCGCGAAACCACTGATTGACCGGATCGCCGGGCCGGTCCGGCGTGAATTCCGAGATCAGCGATCCCAATGTCGTGTCCTTGACGAACACCAAGTTCGTGCCAACGCTGATTCCCTGGTATGACGTATTGAGAGTGTCGGGAAGCACGCCATCGCCGAACTGAGCAAAGATCGCGTCGAACGCTTCCTGAGGCGTATCGACTTGATAAACATCGACTTCGATGTTGCCGACCATCGCCGAGAAATCAAGCGTGTCGAGAGCTTCGGGCGCCGGAACGCCGTTGAGCTGAAGATCTGGAATTTCAAGGATCGCGGCGGCACCCCACAGGTTCCCGAAACGGTACGAGTCCGCCCCCGTCAGTCCAGAGAGCACGTCGATGCCGGGACGCAACGTCTTGTGCTGGAAATCGTTGTTCAGCGTATCGCCCTGAATCAGGTTCACGCCGGAACCGAAGGAGATATCCGATAGGCGGGGAGGCAGCAGCACATCCTCCAGCTCGATGTTGGGAATGCCTTGGATTTTGTCCACGTTGGTGCTGAACAACGAGAAGGGACCGAGCGTCTGTAGGTTGACGGTCTTGAGATTAAGAACATCACCCAACTTGGGACTACCCAGTGGCCGCGTCAAATCAAGTCGATGGGCGGGACGCAATCCCGTGGGGACGCTCGTTTCGGTCAGAGGAATTTTCGTCCAGCCCGCGCCGGATGTGAGCACCAACTTGCCAGGGAAGACGGCCTCATCCTGCACGCGGTAACGACTTTCGTTGCGGCCGCTAATGAGCGTCGTGTTGGCATCGACTCCAATGATCTTGATCGTGTCCGCGCTCAATCCGGGGATGTCGTCCTTCAATAGATTTGGCGCGGTCCCGATATTGACCACTTCGACAAAGGCGGCGCCGGCGCCATCCTTCTTAAAGTCGAAACGGAGCGCTTGGGTGTTGCCGCCAAAGTCAAGGGTGATCTGGTCCTCAGGGCGTTTACCACTGACGTCGATCGTGGCGCTTTGCCAGATGTTGTCGAAGAGAAAATCATGGTTTCCGACGCCGGTCTCAATCGAGGCGATCTTGTGTCCCTTCGGAATCGTGAGCCGCGAGCCCTGGTCGTCGGCAAACGTGCCGGCCGCCGTCTTGAAGCTGACAGGACCGACGCCCATCTGGCCGCGCTCGAACGTGCCGGTTCCGATTTGGATGGCGCCCCCGGAGAAGCTGAAAGTCAGCTTTTCGTCGATGGCGGTGAAGTCGAGTCGGTCTTCGCGCCACTCAAAGGCCACCGGATCAATCCGGTCCTGACCCCACCCAGGCTCGAAGACGTACGTGTCGCTGCCACGCCCACCCACGAGCAAGTCGTTTCCCCAGCCACCGATGAGCACATCCGTCCCGGAGCCCCCGAGCAGCAGGTCGTCGCCATCACCACCGACCAGGTAGTCATCGCCTTCTTCGCCGCTCAGCACATCGGTGCCGGTGCCACCATCGAGATAATCATTCCCTTCGCCACCATTGAGATCGTCGACGCCGCCTTTGCCGAACAGTCCGTCATTACCGCCCTGCCCGGCAAGCGTTTCGTCCTCGCTGCCACCGAAAACATAGTCGTTCTTCGTGCCGCCACGAAAGCCGAAGACATTCACCGCTTCGGCCGCGACGGCCGGAGTCTGCGCGTCACCGGTTCCCACGGTGAATTGAACTCCGAGCTTGGGGTTGCCGGGATCCAACACGCGCGGCCCGAAGATGTCGTCCAGGTCGGGGCGCGCTGACAAAACGCTAAGCCTGTCGCGGTCCGTGACGCTTAACTCGCCCGACGCATCGCTGGGGACGCTGCTCTCGTACTCAACCCGAATCGACCCGGGGCCTCCGTCGAGTCGCCCGGCAAGTTTGGCGTTGGGGGCAAAGCGGATCCGATCGAGTTTTGTTGATCCGATCAGGTTGGCAACGTTGCTGATCGTGATCCCCTTGCCGCTCTGAAACGTGATGCTGACCTCGTTGTCGTTGTCAGCCAACGCCTTGACCTCGATCTCGACGCTGGTGGTCAGCTGCGACAAGTCGACGGTTGCTTGGGCACCCGCCTGTGCATCGATCGGATTGGTGATCCGCAGAGTCCTCTTCAACGAATCATCAGAGAGAAACCCGTCTGAAAACGAATCCAAGACACGGTAAGTATTCGCGGCAGTACCACCTTCGATGCGTTCGATGTGGCTGGTCGAGGTCACTCGGTCTCCGGCTGCCGATTGAATCGTCAGCATCGCAGAGGCATCGTCGCTACCGAGTTGAACATCCAGCGACGAGGTTACGGCGGTGAAATCAAGCGTGTCGATTCCCTGACCGGAAAGCTCATGGACCCCAGCATCTTGCCCCCATCCGTCGGCGAAACGATACCGATCGATTCCGGAGCCGCCTGCCAACGTGTCGCTTCCGCCGCCGCCCTCGAGAGTATCATCGCCCGGCCCGCCCTGCAGATCATCGTTCCCGTCGCCGCCGAGTAATTGGTCTTGATCTTCGCCACCACGGAGCTGGTCCGCGCCGTCGCCCCCTTCGATGATGTCGTTGCCCGTGCCACCGTCAAGAAGCGGGTCGTCACCTTCGCCGCCAAACAGCCGATCGTTCCCCCTATCACCTCGCAGCGTGTCGGCACCTCCCTCGCCTCTTAGTTCGTCATCGCCACGACCTCCATCGATCGCATTCGCATCCTGATTGCCCAGCCATTGATCGCTTCCGCGACCGCTGACAATCTGTGTCACGTTGACCAGACGATCAAACACAACCGAACCGGACTTCACGACGGAATTCTGGTTGGAAAGGTCGCCCACGATGCGGGTGGAGGCACCCGATCCGGGCGACCCGGGCTCGACGAAAGACAAAATGGTGATCGCCGAGGGAAGCCCTTCAATCACACCGCGATCAAGGGTCGCTCCGTTCCCAACGATGAACAGGTTTTCGCCTTGTCCCGCCTTGAAGTGGCTGACATTCGTTGCCGTTGCGGTCTTTCCACCACCGGTAATCAGGACCCGGTTCTTTGCTTGAAGACGAAACGTGAGGTCTTCGCTGACGTCGCTCAAATCGAGCAGGTCACCCGATCCTTTGGCGGCGACAATCGTGGCCCCATCCCAGTCGGTACCGCCCACGAAGACGAATTGGTCCGGGTCCTCCGTACCTGCTTCGATCTGGTTCGGTCCGTTGATCAACACCTGGGCAAGCAGGCGTCGGTCCTCCAGCATTTCGCAGAGCATCCGGCGCTTGGACGGCGCCGCGGTGCGACGGCGAGAGACGGGAGGTCGTCGTTTTGGGGGGTGTGAGAACATCTTTACTGACAGACTGAGTCGTGTGGGCTAAGATCGGGTCGGAAGTCTCCTCCGAGCGAGTTCCAGCAAACGCTCGGAGCAGGAGGCTGGGCGGTTCCACTTACGCGGTTTCACTCGGGATGGGGAGTTCTGCGAGCGCGCAGCACCGCTGCCAAACGGTTTGTGACCGTTCAGCGGTCCCAGCCGCCAAAGCCGTCAAATCTTCACGAATCGATCTCACTGGACTTCAGAGGGATTGGAGACTCCGATGCAACCGACCTCTGACTCAGCCGCTGATCGATCAGCTTCGGAGGGGGAGATCACTCATTGGATCCGTTCCATTGAGGCCGGTGACCAAGACGCGGCCACGGCGCTGTGGCAGCACTGCTTTCCGCGTCTGCTGTCCTATGCCCGCCGAAAACTGCCGGCCCACCTGCGACGGGTCCTTGATGAAGAAGACGTGGCGCTGAGTGCCTTCAAGAGCTTTTGCATCGGCGCGGCAAAGGGCAGTCTCGGGGATATCAAGGGCCGGGATGAACTGTGGCGATTGCTCTACTGCATCTCGGCGCGAAAGGCGAACGGATACGTTCGAAACCAGACACGGCAAAAAAGAGGTGGCGGGCTCGTAGCCGGAGAGTCAACATTCAAATCAAATGCGCATCCCGATGGACAACACGGGATCGACCAGGTTGCCGACCCCTCCGCCTCACCAGCGACGCTAGCCCAGTTTGCCAATGACTGCCAACGGTTGTTTGAGATGCTGCAAGATGACATGCTGCAAACCGTCGCGATTCTTCGTGTCGAGGGATACTCCGTCGATGAGATCGCCACTCGCGTCGGCTGTGCGAGGCGCTCGGTCGAACGCCGACTGCAGTTGATCCGGAAAATCTGGAGCTCGGCCGATGTGCCTGAAGATCCCAACTCCACCGTCTCCTCTCAGCCATGAATGAACTGGCCTTCTCCCGCGACCTTTCCGTTGCCTCGTTGCGTCGGATCGAGATGGTGTGCACGAAGTTTGAAGCGGGATGTCGCCAAGAGGATCGTGACATCGAGTTACTTCTCGCCGGCAGTCAAGGGAACGAAAGATCGGCCTTGCTTTGCGAGTTGGCGGCACTCGACATCGAACTTCGACGGGGCCGCGGCGAGGCGACTGGCGCCGAACAATACCTTCGCTTCGCCGATGATTCCGCCGACACCGGCGCGTTGAAACGGCACATCGCGGCGTTGCTTTCCAAGTCGTCCGATGAGCCGGGGCCGGCGCAGCACGAAACGGATCGCGATCCGCCCGGCGGGGGTTCCACGCGCTACGACTTCCTGGATCGAGTCGGCAGTGGCGGCGTCAGTGACGTGTGGCGAGTTTTCGACCGCCGTGGTCAACGTCCCCTCGCAATCAAATTGCTGCAGCCCCGTTTCCAACGAGACACCGACGCTCAGACTCGCCTGCAACGCGAAGCCCTCTTGACTGGCACGCTGCAACATCCTGGTATTCCACCGGTCTACGATCATGGACACCTTGACGACGGACATGTCTTCTTCGCAATGAAGTTAGTGCAGGGCGACACACTTGAGAGCATGTTGAAGGGGCGTGATCCCTCCGCTTCCGACATGTCTGATTACCTTGGCATTTTCGAGCAGGTTGCACAAACGCTTGCCTACGCGCACGCCAATGACATCATCCATCGCGACGTCAAACCTCAGAATGTCATGGTGGGTCGGTTTGGTGAAGTCCAAGTGATGGACTGGGGGATGGCCAAGCGCTTGTCAACCAGCGATCTCGCGTCGGAACCTTCGCTTCGGACGGCGGGCGATCACTCGCAAGTCGTATCGATGCCTCGCGTTGGTCAGAGCGAACCGGAAGACACCGCCCGATCGTCGTTGGACTCCTCCTGGATCGAAGCTCGCCATAGCCTGACCGCGGCCGGTGATGTTTTGGGGACGCCCAGCTACATGGCGCCCGAGCAAGCCCGCGGTGCGGTCGAAGCGATCGACCAACGCAGTGATGTGTTTGGCCTCGGCGCGATCTTGTTTGAGATCCTGACCGGCCAACGACTTCATCGCGAGGGAACCGTCGCGGAAGTCTTGACGCGAGTGGTCGCCGGTGATTTCGCCGACTCGCTGGATGTCCTGCGTCGTTCGTCGGCCGACCAGGAGTTGCGTCGGCTCTGCGAGCGTTGCCTGAGCATCGATCGTGAGGGACGCCCCGCAAATGCCGGTGAGGTCGCCGACGGAATCACCCACTACCTGGCCGGCTTTCAAGATCGGCTCAAGCAGGCAGAACTGGATCGTCGTGAAGCGGTCGTGCGGGCACACGAAGAATCCAAGCGGCGGCGCTGGGTTTCCTCGATGGCCGTCGCGATCGCAACGGTCTCGATCATCGGAACGGTCGGCGTCGTCTGGCAGTGGCGGGAATCGGTCGACGCGAATGCCAAGGCGAACCGTGCCCTCTTGCTGGCCGACCGACGGCTGGATCAAGCACAAGCGGTCGTCGACGAGTATTTGACCGAAGTCGCCAAGCCAGACGGCGTGCTCAATCGCTCGCCGGGGACCCAGTCGTTGCGACGATTGCTGCTCGAAAAAGCGCGCGATTACTACCAGCAATTTCTGTCCGAGTCTGGTGACAATCCCACCGTCCAGTACGAAGCCGCCTGTGCTTACGCAAGACTCGGCCAAATCGCACAGATCCTCGACCCAGGGGGGGAGGAAACGTTTCAAATGTATGCCGAGGCGGCCAAGCTTTACCAACAGCTCATTGACCAGGATGAACCCGCCGCGGAATACCACCGGGGGCTGGCGGAGGCCCGCGGCGCGATCGGAAACGCACACTTTGCTGCCAGCCGCTTCGATCAAGCCATTGATTCCTACACCAAGTCCGCGGAAGTCTGGTCGGAACTGAGCCTGAAACATCCGGAACCGCAGCACGTCCTGGGGCTGGCACAATCAAGCCACAACATTGGTCATGCCAAGAGCCAAGTGGGTGACAAGGAGGGCGCCGAACCGTTTCTCCAGCGCGCACTGGAACTGGCTCAGCCGCTGCTGGAGGTGCATGGTGAAGATCCTGAGTATCTGTTCGCAATCTCCAACATGTACAGCAACGCTGGCACGTTCTTCGGATTCAAACGCGGCCAGTGGAAACGTTCGTTGGAACTTTACGAAACCAGTGTGCTGCTGCGCGAAAGCCTCGCCGCTTTGGATCCCACCCAGCATCGATTTCGCAATGCTTTGGCGGGCGGCTACAACAACGTCGGACTGGCGCTCTATCAAGCCAAGAAGATCGACGAAGCGTATGAGGCGTTTCAGCAGGCAGCTGAGATTCGCGAGAAGCTGGTCGAGGATTATCCTTCCATCGTGCAGTACACCAAGGAGCTCGGCGATACGTATACCAACCTGGGCACGTTCTCGGCCATGCAGGGACGCCCCCGTGAGTCGGTGGAGTATTACGAGAAATCGGTTGGACAATTCAAGCGGCTTTCCGATGCCCACCCGCAGATTATCGCGTATCCCCAAGAGGCCATCGAATGCTTGGTCAGTATCGCGCAGCTCGAACCCTTCACAGCAAAGGGGGGCGATGCCGTGAAGATGACCACCGAGCTCTACTTGCAGTTGTTGGCAGTGAGACCCAGTTCTCGCAACTATCAGCGTTTGCTGGCGTTCTATTCCGCCTTTCTGATCAACGTGGAGCCCGCGACTTTGCTGGAACTGACCCAGCCATTCGCGATCGAACTTGATCCCAATGGCCGAGAGTTGACCGTACGTGCCCTCGCCCATTATCGCAACGGACAAGTTCAAGAGGCTGCTGAACACCTGCAAGCGATTCCTGCGGAAGAGACAGATCAAGTTGTTCAACTGTTGTCCGTCATGGTGCTCGCGGACCAGGACGACGAGCGAGCGCTGGATCAATACGCCAAGGTCAAGGGAGAGATCGCCAAGAAAGAGTATCCCGAGTTCGAGATCCAGGCGTTGTCCAAGGAGGCCGAGTCGCGATTGGCGGCGATGGCCGACCGCAAGGCGAGCCGCGAATCAGAACAGCCCTCGCAACACGACTGACGGATCGGTGGGGCCGATGCGCAGCAGCAAGAGTAGTCCAACTCGAACAACCGACTGCGGGATGGAGTCGTGGCTGTTGTCACCGATGGTGCCCGTCGTCAAGAATGGGTCGCGAGACAACCACTCACACGTAAGCTCAGAAGTTGGGACGGCCACGAATATCACGAATGTCCACGAAATGAATCACTCCAGCGAGTTTGCCTGTTGTTCCAAATACCGGATGACGGTGTTGGTCATGTTGACGGTGCTGACGTGATAGACGACGTTCTTCATGACACCACGGAAGACGGAATCGTTTTGCTCCACATCCATTTCTTCGCTGCTAAAATTTAGCACGAGCTGGATGTTGTTATCGGTCGCGATGGCCCGCAACGCAGCAGCAATTTGCTGATAACTGTTGTAATAGAGTCTGGCCTCGGCTTCAGTCAGCTCTCTATGTTTGTGAACCTGATGCAAACGCAATTTTGATTCTAGATTCGCCACGTACTCTTCTTGTCTGGCGTAGTCGGCCGACCCGACCTTCAGGGTTTGAGTTGCTTCGCGGCCTGTTCGAAGGTGTCTCGTCTTTGCTTGAGCTCGAGCTCGGCTTTCTTCAAATCGGCTTTGACCTTACTGACGTGAGCCTTGATCCCCGGAAGATTCTCAAGAATGTAGGCGACATCGACCAACTTTACGCGGTGCCCCGGTTGATGCGTTGGCTCGGCTTGCTGGGCCGAAAGCGATGCGGGAGCAAAAGCAGAACCCGCGAGCGCGGCGAACGCGATGGCGGCGTTGCCAAGCCAGCGCCGAACCTCACTCGGTTGGTTTGACGACTGGAAGGACAGTATCGAAGGGACGGGTGCGGTAGAGGTTGTTAACACCGTCTAACTCCTCCTGAGTTGTTTCTTTCTTGGGGCATCCTGACTGTTCGCAGACCGTTGAACTTGTCTAACGCGGCAAATCTGTTCGGACAACCTGCACTGTCGCTGATCGCAAGGGGCGTGCCAATAGAACTGTTTGCCTGTCTGCGAACTGCACGAATAGAATGCAGAAGTAGCACCAAAGCAACGCGGCGGATGTTCTCGCACTATTTATCGAGTGGTTGCTTTGTCTTACGCGAATTTCGTGACTGATTCAAACTTGCGGAGTCAGCTAGCATACAGTTGTTCTTTCACGAGTTTGCTGAACTTACACTTCGCGTTCCGGCCAAAGTGGCTCGATTGCCAGCAGATCGTATCGGCGTGACATGGTGCACGTGATATCGCTGGCTCAGCCTGGCTTCATTTTATTCCCGAGGACTGATGTCACCGCCTATCGGTCGGCTTGTCCTGCCGCTGCCCGCGGCACAAAGCCCATCGACCGGAATCAACAGGTGTTCAAGGGGCTGAGACCTACCCTAGCGGAACTCCGCGATTTGGTGTCTCCGTGTCGTCGAACCGGGGCCACCCGGTCCGACGCGCCAAAATCGTAGGAAATGAACGCCTGTCTGGGATGGGAGACTCGCCCTAACTAACTAGCCGTTCACGTCACTCGTCAAGGGGTGAGGACCATATCCCGGCGAGCGAATAATGAAGCCAGCGGGAGTAACAATGAACAGGAATCCGAGCTGCTTCGGAGCATCGGTGCGCACGTCGAGACGGCGTTCGATGCCCGAACGCGGCTCAATTGGTCATGGGGTGCAATGTCATTTAACAGGGTAGTAAGTCCAGCCATATGGCAGCTCCTTCGGGTCATCACCCATGGTCCCACTAGCGGTGTATTCAAGTGCACCATCGTCGAGAAGCTGCATTTTTCCTGAAAAGTTGAAGGGGGCCTCAGCGGTGAAGGTACCTTTTAGGGACATGCCGTCTGCCAAGATAGAAAATGTCCCAGCGCCCGGCGGATCGCCTGCACTGAATTCCCAGCACTTGTCTTGTCCAGTTTGAGGGTCCTTGCCATAGATGAACATGCTGGTTGCAGTTTCTTGGTTCTCTGCAATGGTGCTTCCTGTTAGAACGAAAAAGTGACTGTTCAGAATCCAGCCGCTTACAGAGGCCCCAAAAAAGGTCATTCCTTCCGGATCGGCTCCTTTCAGCCATTTCTTCCCCGACAGGAGCTTGATGCATTTAGGCATTTCGTTCGGCGCGTCTGATGCAAGCGAGGGGAATTCACCGTTGAGTGGTTCGCGAGTCCAAACTTCGAGGACCTCGCCTTCTTCGGTTTTAAGCACTATCTCATTTTCGCTGTAGTCGCCACATAGGACGGTACCAGCTTGAATATCATCGGACGTAGTCAAAAGTTCGAACTTCGTAGTGTGGGGCCCTCCTTCGATTTCTTTCGATTTGGAGATGTTGATGGAACCGTCTTCGCGGAATTCCCAGCGTGTGTGAGTATCGTCTGCAGGGTCGATTCCGACGATGACAAAGGCAGTGTCATTCTCGATCATTAAGAGGAAGTGGTTTCCGAGCCAGCGGTAGGAGTGTTGGCGCTCCGTTCCTTGATTGTGCCATGTGCCGCCGACGACAACGTCGGCAAAGACGTTAAATGCTTCACGCTCATCGGCTTGCAGAAAGGGCGGACTCGACAGGAAGAGAAACGAAGCCAGGGTTGAGTACAGATAGCTGCGCATGACATGATCTCCGTGAGGACGTGAAGAAGCCGTGATACTAGCGAATCGGAGGATGTGACTCAAACGTGTTATGAAGCGCAGTACATTCTTGCCGGTCTTGATGCTGCATCGAACACACAACACAACAGGGAGCAATTGGTGTTCTACTCCTTCCCCATGGACATTTGTGCAGTCGCTCGTCAACTCGACTGGCAGCGGTTGACTCCCGAGAAGCCCCATGGACGGGAGCGGCGATGAGCTATCGGCGCCGACGCTGGACCACCAAATTGGTAAGCCCCGGAACTCCACGTTGTCGATGCAACCGACGTGAGTTAATGAAAGAAAATCTCAACACAGCAATGGCAAAATGCAGGCCCGCGCAAATATCGACTTACCGTTCACGGCCCCAGGAATTTGCGGGTAGGATTAGTCCTCGGAGACAATGATTGAGGAGATTTCAATGAGAAGCCGGCCATGTCGAATTCGGAATCAACCTGCTGGACAATGATCGACGCGGCCGCACGCGGTAGCACGGCTGATCGCGAGGAGTTCGCGCAGTGCTACTTGCCGGCAATCGAAGCATACCTGCGAAGTCGCTGGCGAAATTCTTCGTTTCGAATTTTGGTCGATGACGCTGTTCAAGAGGTATTTGTCGAATGCTTTCGGACTGGCGGCCCGCTTGCACGCGCCGATCGTGAACGCAGTGGCGGTTTCCGACCGTTTCTCTTCGGCGTCGTCCGAAACGTCGCGCTTCGGCTCGAGGCGCAATCTAGGGAGAAACTCGCTCTACGTGGAAGTGAAGAAAGTTTCGATATGGGAGCCGTCGCTACCGACGAGTCGACACTATCGATTCAGTTCGATCGTGCTTGGGCGCGAGCGATGCTGCGTCGGGCCGCGCAACTCCAAGCAAAGTGGGCGGCGGATTCGGGTGAGGCCGCAGTGCGTCGAGTCGAGCTGCTTCGACTCCGATTCCAAGAGGGACTACCGATCCGAGAAATCGCTGCTCGCTGGAGTGAGGATCCTGCGAAGTTGCATCATGAATACGCCAAGGCGCGAAAGGAATTCAAAATGGCGCTTTTTGAGGTCGTGTCGTTCCACCATCCTGGCTCGGCAGAAGAAGTCGAAGACGAGTGCGGACTGCTTCTGGAAATACTTGGCTGACATTCATGCTCGGAGCTGCAGCAAGGGTCCGGATGTGATTGCCGGAGTCCGATTTGGGTATCTCGAAAAATATTCAATGAAAATCGGAAACTGATTCGCGAAAATCGTGACCGGCACGAACCTGTTAATAGAAGGCCAGTTCAACACCGCATTCCCATTACCAGGTAGAGCTTGAGCTATGAGCGAAAATGAATCGCCAGCCCGCGACATGGACAAACGCACCGTTCTCGCGCAAATGCCTACCGAGGCGCTTGAGGCAGGAATGGCGGTAGCTTTTGGAGCCGATGATGATTTCGAGCAACCGCCCGGACAAAAGAGCATCTTAGAGTCTCTTTCGCGCAAGGTTGATCGCGTCCCGCGTGTCCAACTTAAGTCGGCGATCGTCGAGGAAAGTTCTCCCATTCTCCGCACCAAGTCACCTGAAATACCTTCGAGCGCCCCGAACAGCCGTTATCAGCTAGCTGGTGAAATCGCCCGTGGCGGCATGGGGGCCATCTTGAAGGGTCGCGATGTCGACCTGGGACGCGACTTGGCGATCAAAGTGTTGCTCGACTCCCATAAAGACAAGCCGGAAGTCATTGAGCGTTTCATTGAGGAGGCCCAGATCGGCGGGCAGCTACAGCATCCGGGTATCGTTCCGGTGTACGAACTCGGGCAATTCAGCGACCAACGGCCCTTCTTCACGATGAAACTGGTGAAAGGGAAAACGCTATCAGCACTACTCGCAGCACGGCAATCGCCCGCCGAGGATCGAGCAAAATACTTGGGTATTTTTGAACAGATTTGCCAGACGATGGCCTACGCGCACAGCCGTGGCGTGATCCATCGCGACCTCAAGCCGTCAAACGTAATGGTCGGATCCTTTGGTGAGGTCCAAGTCATGGACTGGGGGCTGGCAAAGGTTCTTAGTGAAGGCGGCGTTGCCGACGAACGTAAGGCTCTCAGCACTCAGCAAACTACCAGCATCATCGAAACGATCCGCAGTCAAGGCAGTGATACAAAAGGTGTCGTCGGTTCACAGACCCAACAAGGCAGTGTGCTGGGGACTCCGGCATACATGGCCCCGGAACAGGCGCTCGGCGAGTCCGATATCGTCGATCAGCGGGTCGATGTGTTTGGGCTTGGTGCGATCCTAAGCGAGATTCTGACTGGAAAACCACCCTACACCGGCAAGGATGCGACGGAAGTCTTCCGCATGGCTTCGCGGGGAAAGCTTGGAGATTGTTTCGAACGACTCGATAAGTCTGAAGCCGAGGATGATCTGATCGCGTTGGTTCGCGACTGCTTAGCTGTCGAGCCGGCGGATCGCTTGCGTGACGCGGGAGTGTTGAGCGAACGCATCACGGGCCATTTGGAATCGGTCGATCAACGACTGCGTCAAGCAGAACTGAAACGGGTCGAGGCAAACACCCGTGCGGTGGAAGAACGCAAACGACGTCGTGTTGTCTTAGCGCTAGCAGCATCGATTATTGCCGCACTGTGCGTCGGTGGCGGCGGTTGGTTGTGGGGACGCACGAAGGACTTTGAGCTTGCCCAGGTACATCTTCAGAATCAGGTCGCTGAAGCCCGTGAGAAAAATGAACGGGAGCAGCAGACTCGCGACCACTTGGCAGCGGCCGCAGCACTCAATAGCAACATCAGTGAATCCTCACGTGTCGATCCCGCATTGCTCGCCCGTGCACTGGAATCGATCCGCAGTGCCGAAAGGCTTTTGGAGTCGGATGATCTCGATCCAGAACTTTCGAAGGCAGTCGTCAAACTAAGGGAGCAACTTGAACAACGACACCGCGACCACCAGCTCATCGCGGCGTTGCACGCAGTTTGGGAAAAAGACATGGAGCTTCTCGCCGACCGAGAATCAGAGCTCCGCGATCTGGCGCTATCGAGAGATGAATCCTCAGAGCAAGGTGCAGGAAGCACTATCCGACCGTTAAGGCAAATTGCTGTAATCGACGTGGCGGATGACTACGAGAGAGCCTTTGCCCAGTGGGGCCTGCGGCCGGGGCAAACTCCTGAAGGCGAAGCCGTCAAACGCATCCGAGAACTACCGCTAAATCTTCGGGCAATTGCCTTAACGTCGCTTGAAAGATGGATGCATGTTGTACGATCCCCAAAACTATTTGGCTTCTGGGAGACCGCCGATTGGAGCACCATGAAGTCCATCAAGCGGGTCTCGCGAGGTGGTGATCACCTTGAGCTCCTTGCCGACGGTTCCATTCTGGCTAGCGGGGCACACCCAGAGTTCGGCTACGATCTCGTCTATGAGACGGATAAAAAGACCATCTCTGCACTGCGATTGACCGCAATTCCGGACGACTCGCTTCCCAAAAGAGGTCCAGGCAGGAGTGGGAGCGGTAAGTACCACCTCAAAAGTTTTCGCGTTTCAATCGTGCCCAAGTCCAATCAAGGGATTACGTTTTCTCCCGAATTCATAGCAGCGACAGCAACCAATTTCAATCCAATATGGCCCGTCTCGACCGCAAGACTGCTCAATGGTCACGAACATCCTGGAAAAGAGCACACAGTCGTGCTTGAGCTTGATGAACCCCTGTATGATGAATCCGGATTCTTTGTACACATCAGTCATGCGGACAGAGACAAGAACGACCCTAATCGGAGGGCCAACCTCGGACGCTTCCAATGGTTGACATCTGGCTCCGATAGCAAGCGTGATTTCAGGCGATGGCTCTCGATCGTTGTCCGGGATGCCGACGATGACGAATATCGAAGGAAACTTCGTCATATTATTGCGAGTGGCGATTTTGACGCTTTGCATGAGATCGCAAGCGACTACGAGCAATTGCTCAAGCAACCCGCAATCGTTCGTGTTGAATTGGCGGAACTGATCAAGCGCCAGCGTTTATCGGTCAACGCAGCCGATGTTGCCAGAGGTGTTGACTGGCAGCCATTGGCACCAGTTAGCCTGAGTTCCGAACGCGGCACCGTGCTCGAACAACTAGATGACAATTCCATCCTCGCCAGTGGGCCAATGCCTCAAGGTGATACCTACAAGCTAACGTTCGCGATGGACGGGATGCCAATCACTGCGATCTGGATCCAATTCCTCTCTGACGCTAGCCACTTTAAAGGCCGCTTCAGCCGAAATGACGGTCGTGGGCATATTTCAATTGGTGAAATATCGATTCGGAAGAATGTCGGCCCTGAGTCACGTTCGGAAGTTCCAATTCGAGTTACAAAGTCCATCGATCAACAACGCAATAATTTGCATTTCCCGATTTCGAATGCATTTGATGGTGACGAGTTCTCGGAATGGCTAGCAAAGGAAGCTCGAGAAGACTCCGTCGTTTTCAAACTGAATCTCAATGAAATTTCGGAAAGCGACGACGAGTTACAGATTGACATCCAAACTGGACGCAACGGTGGGCTACTGGGGCGATTTAGGATCTTGGCAACCACGGATAACGTTGACTGGGTGGATCCGACAAATTGAAGCATTAGCGATGTTGCGGAAACTGAATGCGTTCGAACCGGGTGATTATTGGGGAAACCTTTCGCTCGCTAATCTGTATGCTCAGCAAACACCAAGAGATTGGGAAACCGCAATCAGATTTGCTACAGTGGCCATTGCACTGGATCCCGCGAACCCTAAGGCTCGACTCTGCCGGGCCCGCTTACTCTGTTCGTCGTCGCTCACAACGAAGGACCGTTTTCGTGAAGGCCTGGCTGATGCGTCTCGAGCTCGAGACCTCGGAGCAGACGAGAAAGATCTAGCGAAACTTGGACTCCAGATTAGAGATATTGGGAAGTCTCTCTTCATTGACAACAAGTCAACGTTTGCAACCGAGTTGTTCGAGCAGCCGTCGATCTTGCTCCCCAGAGACTAAGTCCGGCACTGTGGCTTGCGTGGGCGCTATGTGAATGCGGATGAAGTGGACCAGCGAAACCCCGAAGAGTCCCTTAAGTGGGCACAGAAGGCACTCGAGTTGTCACCCGACAATAACTGCGCGAAATACTGTTTAGGTTACGCGTACTACCGGAAGGTAACTTTGAAGCGGCAGAACGAAAGTCTTTCGGAGGCATTTGACGGCATCGGTGATCAAACCATTGGAGGACTGCGTTTTCACATGGCGATGGTTAAAGAGAAGCTTGGGAGATCATGATAGCGCGCTAACCCTATTTAACGACGCAGAGATTCGAAGGGCTCGAAAAGAGTCCAGATGATGCATGGGTGAAGAATGTTCGAGACGAAGCGGCTGCCGTGCTTGGAATTGCACAACCGAATACCGCTAGCGACGAAGCTCAAGAGGTCAGTCAAGATTCAGCCGAATAGGTTCATGCTGCACGACAAACTGTGGAACCTGTTAACGCACTGAAGAGAACTTTCGTCAAACTCGCGAGATGCCAGCGTATTGTGGTTGCCTATGCTTTATCATGGCATTCTACGCTTGGTGGCTGCTCTGCTTAGCCTGAACTTTCAAAGACGCACAAGTCGAATTAGCGAATATCACTGGCTCTTTGTGTGCATTCCCGTAGTGCGAATTCAGCGGGGAGAACTGATTGGGACGTCACGGTATGAGCTCTTCCCTAAGCGAACTCCGCTGGGCGGCTTCTAACTCCGCGGAAGCTGGACCAACCTCGGCGGCCAATGGGATCCGCGCATGAGGTGCTGGAGACCGAGCGCGGATGCCCGGTTCGACGCACACTTCTCTGAAAGTGGTCCGAAAATCCGAGGAAGCTGTTTCGAAGCATTCGGGTCAAGTCCGCGAAGTCGATGCAGCCGACTTCACGAACAAATCGCGGCGCACGCACATCGATTGCCTGTTCGATCTGCCGCCGCACTGCAACAGGATTCTGCAAAACCTCGTATCCAGGTATCCGCACCACGTGGTATCCAAGTTCTGCGAGATACCGATCGCGGCGTTGATCATGCTGGCGGTGCGGGCGGCTCGACTGGGCCGCTCTTGAGGGTAGGGGCATCGGTTCCAACCGGTCGCTCAGGAGGTCGAGCCGCATCCCTCGTCCAAGATCACCCTCAGACGCGACTTGGCTTACGCCCACCATTCGTAGGCGGTGGGTCGGCTGATTCCCAAAGCACTGGCGGCTTCGCTGAGAGAAAAGCCCGAGAAGTATCGGAGCTTCACCAGTGTCGCCAGCCCCTGATCCTCGGCGGCCAAAAGATCAAGAGCCTCATGAACGTAAGAATGGTCTCGGGATCGAGTTCTTGGCCGGCAATCAGTTCAATGCAGTCAACGCGGTCAAGCTTGCCACCCCGTTATTGACGGGTCTTCGCCCGCGCCCGATCGACGAGGATACGTCGCATCGACTCGGCCGCGGCGGAGAAGAAATGGCTGCGGCTATCCCAGTGCTGAGCCTATGAGACGTCGACCAGCCTCACGTAAGCCTCGTGCACCAGTGCGGTGGCCTGTAAGGTCTGGTCAGGGTTCTCGGAACCCATCCTCTGCACAGCAAGCCGTCGCAGCTTCTCATAGACCAACGGCAGTAACTGCTCCGAGGCGCTGACTTCGCCCTGCTCGATTCGGGAGAGGATTTTCGTTATTTCAGACATGATCCTCAGCTTACTCGAACTTGCGCGAGCAGCATCAGATGGGCGGAAGCAGCACTCGATGGATCAATTTATCACTTTGGGACCGGAAACAGCGCAATGAGCAGGGCGGAGTGGCCATCGGGGGCAGCTGATTCTCAATCTTCGACCAGGCCCTGGAAGAAAATGCGAAGAATGGACACCGGTCAGGCTTGGCGGAATCGCCCGCTTCCGCTGACGTCCGGCAATCGCGATTTGCGTATCCGACGGGACCGACATGATGTAAACTCGAATCAAGGAAGTTTTCGATTAAGGGAATCCATATGTCGATCGACCTACCGCCCGACCTGGAAGAGCGAATCCGCGCACAGATGGTCTCTGGCGAGTTTCAGTCGGAGCAGGATGTGGTGCGTGAGGCCCTCAATGCGCTCGAGAAGCGACAACAGGGTCTAGTTGAGCTTCGTCACATGATCGAGGAGGCAGAGGAAGATATCGCTGCTGGGCGGGTGGGTCCGTTTGATACCGCGGCCACCAAGCACGCGGTACGCGAACGGCTACGCGATCACGGTGTTTCCGATTGATGCGGTTGGCGAGAAGAACGGAAGCTGCCGAACGCGACTTGCAAGAGATCGCGTTCCAAATTGCCGTCAGAGATGGACGGCCCATCGTTGCCGATCGAACTATCGAGCAACTCGTCGGTGAATGCCAAATGCTCGCCGACACGAGCCGAGACTCGCAACTGGGTACGGATAGCCCCGAACTTGGTGATGGAGTCCGTCTGTTCTCATTCAAACGTTGGGTGATTGTCTTTCGATACGCCGAACACGGAATCGATGTCCTGCGCTTTGCAGATTCCAGTCAAGACTATTTGGCTTGGCGCCTGTAATTGCATCAAGTCCTCCGGCCAATGCGATCACGTGGGCGGGGAGTTGTACCCGTAGATAGCTCAAGGGACGACTTGTTGCCGTTAACCCGATACATTTATACATTTGAGTTAGCCTACGACGCCGAGGTTGGAATCATCTTCGCGGAGGAAGCCAATCCGCCAAGCCGCCTCGTTCCCCGGCACCGATACAGGTTCGCCGATTCCGCGCACACTTCCTCAAAGTAACGGGATGAAATTCGGCGAAACTGCGCCGTAGCGGTCGATCGAACTCCGCGAGGTCGATGCATCCTACTGCACGAAGACGCCCAATCATTGAGAATGTTAAAGGCAGGTTCGATACCTAGTAGACACGGCGTCTCAAATACCTGGATGCCCACGTTCGTGGCGTAAACAGCATAGGTGCGCTACGATGAATGGTTTGCTGGCACGTCGGGACCGATGTTGCGGTGGGCGACCCTTTTTTGGGATGCTGTCAAAATACGGAGAAAGCCTATGTCCACCACCAATGTTGCCGAGCCAATTCAGGAACGTTTTAACTTGCTGGCGCAAGACTGGAAGTCCAGGACGCGACACCTGTCAAATGTCGCACAGATATCCTTGGTGTCCTCTTACCAGCAAATCATTGGGATGGGTCCAAACGCGCTTCCGCTTATTTTGACGGAACTGCAGCGGGAAACCGATCATTGGTTTTGGGCGCTTGAAGCGATCACCGGTGAGAACCCTGTCCCCGACTCCGATGCTGGAGACATGGCTGCTTCTGCTCGAGCGTGGATCCAATGGGGAAAAGAGAACAGCCTTTTGAAATGAACCTCAAGGATCTGTTCCCCAACCTCACGGATGACAACCATCTGATCACAAGCCCGAGAACAATCGATTACAACTGTATCGCGTGGGCAGCGGGGAACACCGAACGATGGTGGCAGCCGGGCGCGTTCTGGCCAATCGAATCGACTCGTGACGACTACGGCATTGGCGAGCTTGTTCTTGCATTCAAGAGCCTTGGCTATGAAGAATGTAGCGACGGTTTGCTTGAGGACGGCTTCGAAAAGGTGGCCCTGTACTCTCTCGGCATGATGTACACCCACGCCGCCCGTCAACTTCCCGATGGTCAGTGGACGAGCAAGCTTGGTCAACTTGAGGACATCACTCATACGACTCCCGATGCCATCGCGGGTAGCGATTACGGAGAAGTTGCTCAGTACATGAAACGTGCATTGGCGACGTAACTCGGACGGGCGTTTCTAAAGGGCTTCCGCTAACTGCACGCATTGCGTCCTGTAGCTGTAAGAACTGCGGTCGGGATGAACCAACAACCTGCACGACGTCTATTCGATTCGACGGATGTCGACATTCAGGTGCACCGTTTCGGCGCGGTATTCGCTCACTCTGGACCGAGATTCCGAGAAGACTGCATCGAAGCGATCTTTCGAGATCGCGGCGGTCGATGCAACCGCTGGCATGAAGAACGGCCGAAGGGCCAGCTATTACCGGCTTGTTCCGGCCCTTAGGCCCCCTGGGCTGTTCGCCATTAGAGTCAATCTCAACGGCTTCGTTCTTGATCGTGACGGCGTCAGTGTTGTCCGCCGAGCAGGCCGTCTCTTTTTCAACTCGGGGTCGCCCGGACGACGCAGCTCGTTGGTCGGCGGCGCATTCAACCCGGCGGGGGTTTAGAATAGCACGTGAATAATTCGGGGAACTGTGACGTGATCAGGCGGTGATCATTCGTCGCCCGAATCAACCAGGCAAGCCTCAGAGCGAATTTACATCATCGCCCTTGGGATAAGTTCGTCGAAAGTGAGCAGTCTTACATGTGGCAGTGCGTTAAGTGTCAAGAAAATCTTGAGGATTCGTTCGACCTCTGCTGGAATTGTGGCACTACAAGGGATGGAGTTGAAGATCCTTCATTTGCAAACGCAGCCGAGAACGAATTGGTTGATACGGACAAGCCAATAGCTGTGGAAAAGACAAAGACGCCTCTCACGTGCCCGAGGTGTGACCGTGATCTGGACTATGTCGGAACGAAAAGATTTCACGAAGGCACGCGATGGGGAGTTCTTGGCGACTTAGGTGAGTTGTTCGTCAACAAAGAGAAGTTCGACGTTTACTGCTGCCCAAGATGCGGCAGAGTAGAATTCTTCGTCGATGGAGTCGGCGAGGAATTTCGCCAATAGTTGAAGAACACCTAGGCTGCTCGCGTTCCTCTCCCCGGCGAAGAGGCCGACGCAGGTTCCGAGCTTCGGTGCACACTTCTCCGAAAATGATTTGAGAATCCGAGTAAATTGCGGCGAAGCGATCGGACGAACTCCAGGCGGTCGATGCACCCGAAGCGAGTTGCGGAAGTGAAGAGTCGATGGCGATAAGGGCTGATTCCTGCCCTTGTGAATACTGCGAACCAAGCTTAGCGACGATAAGTCGCGGGATTTGATTGACCATGGCGAAATCGACGGTACCGCGACTTCGGTTCATCGCTTGTTTCTGTGGTGTTAACGCCAGGGTCCGAAGCGGAGAGTTCGCCAGTTCGAGTTTCGTAGTAAAGTCGACCGTTGATCGAATAGACATTGGGCACACCCAGACGCCTGCTTTCGTCTTGAGCCTCGTCAACCGCGATGCTTCCCTGTCGCACGAGTTCATCAATCTTGGCGTATTGCTCAGCGGTCAAAATCGATTTCTTAATCATTGAACGACTCAACCAGTTTCAAAAAGGTCTTGTGCAGAGTCGCATCTCGAACGGTCACCTCTCGATGCGATCCAGCAGATACATCTTGTATCCGACTTCCTCCATTGTAAAGCACGACCCAATTGTCGGCCAATTCGCGATAGCGCAACCAGAAGTTCTTGATGCGACGACCATAGCGACGCCGTATGTCTGATTCCGGAACATCATGTCCACCCTTGCGGACGCGTTCTGAGACGCGTGCAACACAAACATCGACCGAATCAACGAAAACAAAGACAATCGTGACTTTGAATCCATTTTTCCGCGCTTCGAGAATGCGATTTCGAAACGATCGCCCGGACAATGTCGATTCCACCACACAAGAACGCTTATCTGCAATCGTATCATCGACGGATCGAATAAACTGCCTCGCCGCTTCAACCCGAGCAGAGGTCGGATCGTCAGGAGCAATGAGTGCAGCAATTGCGTCAGCGCCAATGTACGCAATCGCTTCCGACGACGCGTATTGCAATGCAACGGTCGTTTTGCCAGACCCGTTCGGACCGCCGACAACTAGCAATTGTGGCGTGTCAGCCAATCCTCGCTCCATTAATTCGACGTAATACTATCTGCCACAGAACGCTTAAACCCCTGACGCTCGCGCCGGAGACCGAGTCTATCCCGTTGATGAGATCGTGTGGACTCCCGGTCTTCTTCCGTAAAGCGACTCCGCAGGCTGGTTCACAAACTGCGGACTCTGCCAACAATCCTCAGGAAACCAATTTCCTCACCTGCGGTGGCGACATCGCAGATTGTTGCCACTCAGACACTTCGGTCCCGACACGGATGCAGATTAGCGGCTTCGAAGCAGTTTTCCCAGATTCTGGTCCCAGATTTTGAGAAAACGGCGGCGAACCGATTTCGCTACGCCGCTTCGGCCGATGCAGCCTCGGCGAGTATTTCATCCCGAAGGGATGCAAGAGGTTAGCCCCGGGTCGCGCAGCGCACCCGGGGCTGCTGACCAGAAAACAAGGATCGCCCGCCCGCGTCCCGGCGAAAGCCGGGACGCGAGCGGGCGACGGATTGGTGTGACGACGAACCAGGGGTGGCACTGCGCTGACCCCTGGCTACCCTCTTTGACCACTTCGTGGTCGCCAAGGTTGCGCGCTTCGGCTGGACCACCTTCGCGGAGGAAGCCGATCCGCTTGGCCACTTCGGTCGCCGACACCTCGGCAAGTTGCCCGGTTCGATGCAGACTTCTCCCAAAATGGGACCGAAAATCGGGGAAACTGCGGCGAAGCGATTGGTCGAACTCCGCGAGGACGATGCAGCCGCCATTACAAAAACTGGCTGAGCGATAAGGCGTCAAAGGCCAGGCAGGCACCCTTGCTGCAAAAACTCATTGCTGGGCTTGAGGCTAGCAGCTACCCAAGCGGGAACCATCCCGCTGGCCATCGACCCCCGTTCAGTCCGCACGTGCAATTCATGGTCGTCGCGTTCATTGCCTGAAGAGGGAGCCAAAGGTGGTGATCCCGTTGCTGCAGCCGTCATCAAATCCCGTTCCACGCCAACCCAAGTGCCGACAATTTTTCTCGTTTACAGTTTCGGTAAACTGGTGCGTCTGGCTCGCATCGATCATTCCTCTGCTTTCCCTCTGCCCGCCCTCGATCGACCCACCAACGGAAGTCGCAAGATTGACCATGAATCACAAACACACGTCCTGGCAAGCAAGGCGATTCGCGATCGCTGCTGTTTTCGTGGCCATCGGGTTACCAGCCCGCTTGCAAGCCGATCAACCACAATGGGGTGACGCCAGGACGCACAATCTGGTCTCGGATGAAACTGGGCTGCCCGATCATTTCGACACTTCGGATTCCGGCAATCTACGGTGGTCGATTGAGATGGGCAATTCTTCGTACGCAACACCGGTGGTCGTCAACGGCAAAGTCTTGATTGGCAGTAACAACAGTGCCCCGCTTGACGATCGCTTCACGGGAATCCGCGGTACGCTGTTATGCCTGGATGAAGAGACTGGCGATCGGATCTGGCAATTGACGGTCCCCAAGTTGACCGACCCAAAATATCTGGATTGGCATCTTGGCGGAATCTGTTCGCCGCCCACGGTGGTCGACGACAAAGTCTACGTCGTCAGCAACCGTGCCGAAGTGCTGTGCTTGGATCTTGGCGGTCTGGCCGATGGGAACGACGGAACCTTTGTCGATGAGTCCAATTTCATGCGATCTCGATCGGACGCACCAGTCAAGCTGGGTCCACACGATGCCGATATCCTTTGGCATTTTTCAATGACGGATCAGGTACAAGTGCATCCTCACGACGCCGCGCACAGCATCATCTTAGTGCACGGCGATCACCTTTATCTGAACACAGCCAACGGAGTGGATACGAAACACAGCCATATTCCGCAGCCCAATGCGCCCAGCCTGATCGTGTTGGATCGTCACACCGGCGACCTTCTGGCGACCGATGGTCTTGGAATTGGCGAAGATATCTTTCACTGCAACTGGTCTTCGCCCGTGGTCGCTCAGATCGATGGACGTGACCGCATCATCTTTTGCGGCGGCAACGGAATCTGTTATGGATTTGATCCGTTGCCAATCGATGCGAAACCACGACCAGGGCAAACGCTTCGTAAAGTTTGGCAATTTGACCTCGATCCAGGGTCGCCTAAGGAACAGGTGCACGATTTCGTTGGCAATCGACACGAGAGTCCGACCAATGTGATGAGCCAGCCGGTGGTCGTCGACGATTGTTTATTCGTCAGCAGTGGTGGCGACATCTGGTGGGGCAAGAACGAAGCATCCCTTCAGTGCATCAAGCTCTCGGGAACCGGTGACGTCACCGACAAGAATCTTGTGTGGCGATTTCCGCTTGGCCGCCACTGCAGCGCTTCGCCGACGATCCATGACGGCTTGGTCTACATCGGTGATTTCGGCCGAACGTTTCATTGCCTGGATCGAGACTCCGGTGCGTCTGTTTGGGAACACTCGACGAAGGCTGAGTTTTGGTCGACCGCCTTGGTCGCCGACGGCAAAGTCTACGTGGGCAACAAGCGTGGAACCATGTTCGTATTCCAATCCGGGCGAGAGAAGAATCTGCTCAGCGAAACGCAATTCGAAACGGGCCTTTACGGCAGCCCCGTCGCCGCTGACGGCACGCTTTACCTATCCACTTTCGATCGCTTCTTTGCATTTGGTCGCTAGCGGCCGGCGATACGAAATCGAGTTTGAGAGACTGGCTGACCAGAAAAAAGGATTGCCCGCGCGCGTCCCGGCGAAAACCGGGAGGCGGGCGACGGATTTGTGTGACGACCAACCAGGGGTGGCGCTGCGCTGACCTCTGGCTACCCTCTTTGACTACTTCGTGGTCGCCAAGATCGCGTCCTTCGTTTCGACCAACTTCACGCACGAAGCGATTTTCCTTCGGTGCGCCGGTCTCTTCACCTCCTGCAGGAAGCCTGGTTGGTTCGCCGCTTCGGACGATGCACACGAGGCGCTGAAGTGGATCGAATGGCGAGACTGCCAACGGCCGGTTTTGCACCCTTTTTCCCGCTAAGTTAGCTCGGCTTGCGTGACGCCGCAGCGCACCTGGCGCGTGATTCCGGGGCGAGTGCCGCCCTTGATCATCTGCCGGTTGATGCGTCACTCATCCTGGGAAACAACGCGAAAGCACTACGCTCCTGGAGACATTCAGAAGGACGCTGATGTCTTGCGATCAATGCTCGGACCGGGCGAGAACGACGAAAAAGAAACGGCCTCGTGTCCTGTACCGACTTTTTGATGGGTACAGTCAAAAGGCTGATTTGCCGTAAGTCGAGTACACCCTAGAGTTCTCGTCGCCAAATGGCGAAACAAGAGTCATCAAACTTAAAGACGTTGATGCAGGGCAACTAGTCGGGCACTCGCTAGAAATCACCGACAATCAAACAGCGGAAATGATTGTTGCATGGTCGATGCTGGATGAAAAGAGCAAAGAGTTGATTCTCGCGACTGCTAAAAAGCTTAAGTCAAATGCTTAGACGAGTAAGGCCGCCTTATGCTCGACGCAACGATACCGCTAAGTCGGTTCGTCTCGATCGGATCGGGTTGGATTTGTTCTATCTAAGCGTAGGATCTAAACACTGAGATCAATCGAAGGACGCTGCAGGGCGATGTCGCGAGGAACAACACGGCGATTCTCAGCCGCTGTGCTGGATCCGTTTGGCGGACCTGCCCTGATTCGTTTTGCCTTGCAGTTCCCGGACTGACGTGGCAATGAGCTCTACGACAATTGTCAGCCGAATGAGCTGGTCGCCACCAACGCCGACGCTCCGAAAGTCGAAGAGGTGGCGCAGACCGCAGCGGAGTTGGGGGTTGAATGAGACGCTGAGATTAGTCCAAATTCAGCGCAATTCGGATTCCTATTCACTCATTCGGTCTATGAAGCCGCAGGCGTAATCGCGGCAGCTTTTTGAGTGTCCCGTAGGAGAACGATACCTGCAGGTGGAACACGCCCGCATGGCGTCCGTTTTTGGCTGACCTATCATTTTGACGGCTGATTCCACCTCGACCTAAATGAATTGGGTGTCACCCTCCAATTCTGATTGGTGATATCGAACTCGGCAACACTGAAACAAACGAACTCGAAGGGGCTTTCGAGGTACTCATCAAACGTCACGCGTTGTGTTACGCCTTCACCGACTGGAAGCAAAACACCGAATAACTTCCTCCCGATCGGAATTATCACGAGACAGGCCCATGCCAGGCCATTGGAATTGAGAGCAAGCAACACTCGGTTGTCGTTGAGTGTTCCCTTTGTCTCAACCACTCCCGGTATAAGTTGCTTTACCAAGCATTTGTACGGAGCAAAACATTCCTCGACTAGTCTATTGCCGAGATTATGGTCGCCTCTTGAACGGGAGTAGAAGTCGCCGAGAATCTGCTTTCCAACGCGTATCCCGCATTCATCCCGAAGCGCGTAAGAGTACCCAAGCATCCGAAACATGATGAGGTGTGCACTGTGCAGCAGCATTCCGCTAAAAGGGCTGGAGAAATCCTTGTTAACCTCGACCGAGATTCTGGGTGGTCCGCTTTTGCAAAGCTCTTCACACTCCTCAAGGCTCAGGTGAGTCCCAAAGAGGGCAGAGTTTTCGCCGATTGCAATTTCAAGGGTTGACTTCCCCTGCGGCTGCGAAGCAACTGGGAAATAGTCAACTACTTTCCCATCCAGGCGTACAGTTGGACGTGTTTTTCGTGCAAGCTCTTTGTCGGCGAGAATCTGATACTCGTTCAGTGGTTCTGACTTCGAAAAACTGCTACTACTCGCCTCGACTGTCGCACCGAAAAAATTGTCGACGTGTTCAACTTGTGGAATCCAGTCAACTCCGCCTTGCGACTCCGGTATCAAATGGCCACGGCAAAGCTGACTACGTTCAAAAAGCTCGAATGTAATCGGACACAGGAACTTGGACTCATTGCTTCCCGAGACATTCTGACAGTCAGCAATCAAGCAATCGACCCGTTGACTAAAGTTCATATACGGCTTGAGACGCATAACCTTCCCTTTCGTCGAATGGACTTTAATGGACAGTCGAATTCACAAACGGGATCGTAAGAGACAAACGGCGTCGGAGTCAAAGGGGAAGCAGCCACTCATTGCGGATGCGCTACCTGCACGTTCTTACCTCCCGTTGGACGCTATTCTATTTGTACGACAAGGCAGTCGAGCATTATGTCGTCCGACGCCTTAGGGTTTCCGAGTGAGCTTTAAACGAGTGCACCGGATCTGGAAAGCTGAGAGTCAGAAAGTGCGTCAAAACCCAAGAAAAAGCGAGCAAGAGGCAAGTCCAAGAACGCTTGTCTCCATCGTTGATGAATACACCCGACGGTGCATCACATTGGATGTTGGACGAAGCATGGCCAGTGAGGATGTCATCAATCGCCTCTCAGAATTGTTTGTGATGTACGGTGTTGCCGATCGTCATCGCCGGGGCGATGCTCGCCGGTGGTCGGCGCACCGCCGCTAGCTGGTTTCGCTGCGGCGGAGTCAACGATGACTGGGATCGGTTCTACGAGATGCTTCAATCGATCGGGCGAAACACTGTCTCGTTGATGCTGCCGTTGCTCATGTACATCTTCAAAAGGTTCGATCCCGGTGAAGGCGGGCACTGGACGTTTGTCATCGACGATTCGCCTACCAAGCGATTTGGGCGGTGCGTCGAAGCGGCCAACATTCATCACAACCCGACGCCCGGCACCGGCGATGGTGATTGGCTTTACGGTCACAACTGGGTCTGCTTGGCGATGGTCTTGAGCCATCCACTGTTTGGAGTCATGGCGTTGCCGTTGCTCTCGCGACTGTACGTTCGGCAGACCGACATCAGCAAACTGAAACAGCGATATCCATGGGAGTTTCGCACCAAACACCAGATCGCCTTGGAGTTGCTTCAGCAAGCCATTGGAATCCTTCGTGCGCTCGGCAGTAAGGCGGGATTCATCGTCGTGTTCGATCGTGCGTATGCGGCTGGCGAACTGATTCGGCTGTTGATCGCTGCAGGTGCCACGGTGGTCACACGGATTCGTCGTGATGCGATGCTGTTTGATGTGCCGATGAACACACCGTGGTAACGTAGCCGGCCTCGCAAGTACGGCAAGAATCGAATCAGCTTGGCCAAGCGAGCCGAGCGGCGAGACGGCTGGCAATCGATTACCTACTGCTGTCGGGGCCTGAAGACTGAGCGGCGTTACAAGACGTTCATCGCGACCAGCAGAGTCGTCGACGGAGAGTGTCGAGTGGTTTTGGTGGAGCACGGCAGTGGAGATTGGGCAGCCTACATCAGCACCGATACGACGATGAGCGTGGAAGCGACTTTGCAAACGGTCTCTGACCGCTGGAGTATTGAAGAGCACTTTCACGACGTTAAGGAAATCTGGGGATGCCGGCGAGCAGCAGGTGCGCATCGTCTGGTCGAACATTGCCTGCTGGAACTTGTGCGGATGGCTGTACAGCCTGGTTGAACTGGAGTGCTGGGACCTGACGGCCGAGCAGTTGGTTGATCGCAGTGACCGCCCCTGGGACAATCCATCGCGTCGCCCCTCGCACGCAGATCGCCGTCGCCGAATCGCCCGCGAAATGCTGCGTTTTGAATTCTTGAACGATCTTCCTGCGGCCCCCAACGAAGCAATAATCCGCGACCGATTCGAACGCCTGCTCGCATTGGCGGCGTGACGATCAGCGGCCTTACAAACAATCACCTAAAGTGCAGTGTTAAAACGCCTGTTTCAACGTCGATCTTCTCTTTGATCTCAGCGAGGTCGAAATGGCGTTTGAATACTGCGTTGGGGAATTGCGGGATTTCCCATGCCCATGCAACGACGGCACGAATTTGATCGCGAGACTTATTCGATGTGCGTTCCGGATTCTCACCTCCTTGTTCAATCGCATCCAAAAAATCCCGGATGGTGGATCGAGATAACTGCTCGAGACGAATGTCTTGGCCCCAGCTAATCCACTTTCTCACGGTGGCTTTGTATTCGTCGCTTGTGCCTTCTGAGGCCTTCTTGGCTTTACAATAGCGTCTGACGCCGGATGGAAACGTTGTCGACACCTGGACAATCTCCGACGTTGCCATCGACTACATCCCGTAGACTCCACTCGACGTGCGACGGGACTGAATGCTCCCTGCTCGACCTTCGAATCTCGGTGGAAAAGGCGCTTCCACAATAGTTCGGGCCGCGCCCGGCCGATGAAGCCGGACCGCCATAAATCGCGCGCGATTACTGAGTATCGATCGAACTACGCAAGCCATTTGACAGTCGGCGCTGAACCACTCCCCTTGCTATCAATTATGCAAATACTGAACGAGTGGGCGAATTGCGTACCATCGAAGCGTGCGGTCGGCGACCTCATGTGTCAGTTCAACCCGATCGAAATGCTCACCTTCGATCGGTAGGTATCTCCGAGATTCCAGCCATTCGCATGCCTGCGAGACACCTACATCCAAAATCTGCTGTACGAGATGAGATGCACGGACAACTGGCACGTCGTCATCTTGAACTATAGATAGCCCGACTGAGTTTTTGCTTGCCACTGCAAAATAAAACCGGAATCCTGGCTCGATATCGAGCAATTGCTCAAGATGTGAAGCGCATCGGGCGTGATACTCCTTCAGCTTTCGGGATTGACTCACACCTTTCGCGATTTCCTCAGAACGCTCAATAATTTCCCGTGGCTCGGCGGGCTCGATGAATGACTTCAATTCCAAAATCAAGCAGACGCGGCCGAGTGAGTCGATTATTGCAAAGTCAATGTCAGGTAGGTCGGGTCGCCCTGGTATCGAGCCTGTCCAAAAATGCACCGGGAGTCTGCGCAGTTCGCGCTGAATCTCATTGCTCAGTATCTTGGAACGGTCATGGCTTAGTTCGCTGTATGCCGACTTCATGTGTGGTAGCCTGTTTGCCAAAACACAAAAGTTTCTTTCGACGTCAAGGGACAACCAGAGCGCCGGGGAAATCGCTAAACGATCCAAACCAAGCGGAACGATCGGTTGTAATGCCGGATCGGGATTGACGACTCCAGCATCGCCGTAACGCAAGTCGCCGACAACTGCCGATACGGTGGATTGCGGTAGCGACGTATATTCCGCAACGTGTTTGACAAGCTCGTGGGGCTTAACGAGCAGCACCGCGTCGCGAATTCCTAGGGCCGCACAACCTTTTGCTGCCGCAATTGAGCGAGCAAAATGGTGAATCATCGCAAGGCAGCGAATAGTTGCTGTAACGTCATGGAAATCGCCAAGCGTGTAATCAGGCAGACGCCATGATCGTGGCAATCGGGACGAAACCTGTTCGATCGGACGCATGCTTTCACGCGCATATGCCATAAATTCCGGAGTGATCCCGTAGCGAAACCGGTCGCCTTTCACTTCGACGCTGTTCGCAACTGCATGGAAGAGGCCGTGCGGATCAGCCGACAAAACGTCCGATTCGACGCCGAGCAAACGGTCATACGCTTCGTATCGAACGTCCTCATCCCAAGCAGAGCAGACAAGTTCAGCGCCCACTACGTCAAGCTGCAGGTATCCGGCGCGCGCGTAAATGTAGACCGTCTCGAACGGATCATAACGTTCTGCTAGCTTCGAAAGGTTCCATGCCCAATCATAGCAATCGTCGTTGAACTCACGATCCAATCGTCCATTGCAACTGCAATGGCTCCAAATCCAGCGAATCGGATACTTCATTGTGTTGACCAAATAGTCAGTAAAACACGCCGTTCGTTGGAGCCCTTCTGATTCCGACGAAAGCTGCCGGAAAAGGATGTCTTCGCAAAAAGCCAAGTACCACCACAGCGCTTGCTCACGCCCACATCGCAACAGCTGATTGCCCAAACAAGCGTTGTCGATCTCAGTTTCTAGTTGCTTTACGGAATCGGGAAGTTCGAATCGCTTCATGGCTCAACCAAACCCTTGGTCAAAACACCTCACATTGGCCGACGTCGGGTTGCTGACGTCTCAATACAGTAGTTGCACTCGGCCGCGAGACTTCGGCTAAACCAATCACCCGCATATGCCTCGGCCGATTGCATGCGGCGCCCTTTCCGCTGCGTTCGAAATCCTACTCAGGCACCGGTCAGGGCGTGGGGTACGCTACGATCCACGGGTCAGTGCAGCCACCGTCCTTGTACTCCCGCATAACCCGATCGAACATTTCTTCAGCGACTTCGATGATCGCGGTACCACCTTCGTCAATTCCATCCCGTTCGTAGGGGTAGCGCGCTCGTACGAACAGCTCACCCGCGTCGCCCTCGAAATAGTCGCGGTAGTTTTGGAAGTCGAGACGCTCCAGGATTTCGTTTGGGATGGCGTCGAACAACTCGAGCAGATTATGACGGCGGTCACTCGTCTGGTACTGCTCGCCGATACCGCCGGAAGGCCCGTCAACCGTTGCATTAAAGCTCTTGAATAGAATCTCAAGTCCGATGCCCACGTTGACCATCGACACTCTGCCGAGGTTGTTTTCCGAGAGCAGTCGCGAGCCTCGAATGAAGTCATGTGCTGCTTCCATCATCCACGGTCGAAATTCCACTGCCGCCTCCCAGATCTTCATACGGTACGAATCAATGGGCGGTTTGGGTAGACGGCCATTGCAAAGGCAGAGACACTTTCCATCGGATTCGAGTTCGCTACGCTCTGCTGTAGCCGCCCGGAGCACGCTGTGCTTTTGGGGGACCGAAGCGAGTTCCCGACATCGATATTGCACCCCGGTGACTGACGTTGAAGCGACTTTTGGAACATGAGGCCGCACCTGTTTCATCGACCGGAAGCCGTTTTGGGGTCACACACCGGAGCCCGAAACAATCTGTTGCGGGCTAGAGATTGCATCGCCCTAGTGGAACTCGCGCCATGGGTTCACGGCGATTCTCTATCGACTGTCCAAGCGATTTCCTGACAACTGGCAGCCGATCGACGGGTCACTCTTCGATCAGGTAAAGCCGAAGTAGAGCTCGATACTCTGGACTATGGCAAGTATCCGGAGCTGGCCTAGATCTCGCCGCCTTCCTCGAGGCACTTTTCCCGGAGGTCGACGCGACGACTGTCACTCATGTTCAGCAGTCGCACAGTGGCGGGCCCCGTTGGAGACACTCCGACAATCATGCTTCTTCGTACCGCGAGGTGTTCTTTCCAATTATCCTTGCGGGGCTTGCAAGTTGACGGTTTCGCCGGATTCTGGATCGATGCTGGAAAGATTGGCGCCCTTCAAGAGATTGCAGCGGCGCAAGGCGAGTGCCAATCGCTCCGGATTATCGAGGTTTGCATCGTCCGGCGTGTGTCGCTTCGCATTTGCATGCTCAAGGTGAAACGTGATAAAAGGCGTGGCCGCTTGTGGCAGATGGCAGTACTCACAGCGATCACCAGCCCTCTTGCGAACGTGTTCTTTCGTCAGACGCGCCGCAGCAGGGAGACACGCCATCACCAGCCGGCAGAGTAAGAAATCTGTCCGCCGTTCGCGACTTGAATGTATCCCCGTCTCTGCAACTCGGAAAAGACTTTCTCTACGTCTTGCTCGGCAATCCCGCCTTGAAACTGAAACATGGAGTTGATGGAATTGATCAGCGACTTCTTCTTAGATGGTTGCAGTTTTCGAAGTCGTTCTGCGACATAGCGGACCAAATCCTCGCTCGGGCCTTTGTTGCGTCCATTCTTTTCGTGCGACTGAGTGCCCTGTGTCTCCTCCTCTCTGCGAGCGAGCTGGATAAGAACCTGCGCGAGACGGAGCTTATCTCGATAACTCAATGACTTGGCGTGCTCGACAAGATCTTCGTATTTCATAATCGACCGTTGTTTCTTGCGGCTGTTTGAGATCCGCTGAACGTCTCAGGGCATGATGTATCGTCCCCGATGCCCTCTGATCCACATCAGTAAAATTGGCACCGGATAAGAAATATGCGGTCAGAATCGAATGGCGCGAAGAAAGCCGTTGGCAGAGAAGGCCAACGACGGACCTGGCACAATCATTGATGACCGGCTATGAGGATTGCATCGATATTCAGGGGCGGAAGCTGACCGGCAAGGTAGAACGACGAGGGGTTGCATACCGACATGGGGAATCGACTAAGGCGATTGTTGGTAGGCCCGCACCTCCCAGCGAGCATGAGCCAACCGCCCTATACGGTCACTCCGCAGACATGCAGACATGCAGACCGGCTGACACGCAGATAGGACAGCTGGCCCCAACATTCTCCTGTTCTTGAACTTTTCCAAGAGGGGCTCTCCTTTAACCAAGGGCGCCTCTTGAAATGTGCCAATAGAAGCCGGGGCTGGTATCAGATAGAGACTCCAATGAGAGCCTGTCGATCACACGAAGCGAAGCACGGCTTGCCCGGATGTGGTCGCTGGCACAGCGGAGATTCAATTGCGATAGCCCGTCTGCGTGTCTGCACGTCTGCAAATCGGTGATTGAGCGTCTCCGTTCGTATGCATGCCAGCGTGTCTGCACGTCAGCATGTCTGCAGGTCGGGCATGATGAGCAGCCGAAGTGCTGCCGCAATCGTCGATGCGAAGTGGTGACGTGCGGAAAGGGTACCGAGCCATATAATGAACAGGCGATGAAATTCATGGATCTTGGGCCTGTCGGTTGGCGTTCCGGATCCCGATCGAAAACCAACATGAAGCATGGGTATCTCGAGTGTCCTGTAGCCAAGAATCTTTGGACCTGATTGAGGAGGAACTGGTGCGGCTTTCCGAATTAGCTGCGAGTTTGCCTTGGAAGCCGACTCGGTGCACAGTCTGGAAGTGGACAACGACCGGATTTCGAGGCATCGTGCTCGAATCCTTCAAGCTCGGCGGCCTGAACATGACTAGCAAGCAGGCAGTCAATCGGTTTTTCGCGAGGACGGGGATCGAGATTGAGCTCAGATGTAACGATCAGCTGCTGACGACACGTGCAGGCGAAAGAACTCGGTAGCATGGTTGCGACGCGTCCTGCGTCGATAGCGGTAGCCGGCGATTGTTAACTGCACTCGCTTTGCAGGAGGGCACGAGTGCTTTCCGCCTTGTACTGGTCCACCTATTTCACAGTTGCCCCCCGATAACGCGAATCCAAGGGCGCGATGTGGCTGTAACACCGTGATTCAATCAGTTTTTGGTACAGCAACCCGTGATGTCTCTTGCTCGTCAGGTGACTTGTTGGGCTTGGGGGATGTCAGCTTCAATAAACGTTGGTTCGCCGTTTGGGCGGACGTAGACTCACCGCGAGAACCGATTGAGGATGGCGCGTGGTGGGGACGTGTCCGATGAACGTATCCTCAGAAGGACGAGCTGGGGTAGTAATCCCGCGTACGCTTTTCGTGTTGCAATCTGCGCATTGATTGCAGAGACTGTGAGCAAGCTGTTGCGGCAGATCGTGCCACAACAGAAGATTGCTTTTGCCCATCCAAGTCGTGGAGATCTACAGATGGCTGATAGGTCGCTAGGGCTGCTCAGCGAAACCATTGTTCCACTATCCGCCGTTCCTCAGCGCCTCGCCAATCGACCTCACTGCAGTACCGTTTGGCGATGGACGCGCCGCGGTATTGGCGGAGTGAAGCTTGAGACGGTCCGAATCGGACACGCGGTGTTCACAAGCGAAGAGGCAGTGACCAGGTTCCTGCATCGCATCAATTCGCCGGCGCCGGCAGATGCGATGGATTGTCAGGGATCCCAAGCCGCAGAGGTTGCTCTGTAGTTCGCGTGGTAGCCTGCCGTCCTTCGGTGATCCGCTCGTACGGTTGTCTCGAGAGTCACGGGCTGTTCTGCCATACCGTCTCAAGCGAACCAGGTGTAACGGGTGAGTATTGCCCCGAGGAGCGATGTCATTCACGGGATTCGATAGGTGTTCTTATGAGCCAAATGCGCAACGTGTCGTTTATAGTTGACATGGACATTCTGGTGTCTAGAGTTTCTGCATGGCTAGAAAACGACACATCGCGATCTACATGCGGGTTAGCACCAAGTCCCAGGACACGGCTTCGCAGGAAGTTGACCTGCGGCGATGGATTGCGGACCATGCAGGTGAAAGCCAGGTCGTGTGGTACCGGGATAAGTTCACGGGAAAGACGATGGATCGCCCCGGTTGGTCGAAGCTTGATCAAGCGATGAAGTCGGGCCATGTTTCTATGTTGGTCTGTTGGCGCCTCGACCGCCTGGGTCGAACCGCTAAAGGGCTGACCGCCCTATTCACCGATCTTCCCCGTTACAACGTGCGACTCGTTTCGATTAAAGATGGTCTCGACCTGGGGACTGCTGCTGGGAGATTGATGGCCAATGTGCTCGCGTCGGTCGCCCAATTCGAGACGGAGGTCCGGGCCGAGCGGGTGTTAGCTGGCCAAGCCAAGGCACGAGCTCAAGGGAAAACCTGGGGAGGCTCGGAACCAGGACGACTGTTGACCGTCACCGAGGAGCAGGTCGCCATGATCCTACGGCTCAACAAGGAGGGCATGAGCAAGGCTGGTATCGCACGAGCGACAAGCGTAAGCCGGCCGACGATCTATCGGATCATCCAGCGTCATGGGTGATGGGCCTCACCGCATCGACAAAAGAAGGACCCCATATGGGACCCAATTGCTCGGCGTTTTTTTACCCGCCGAGCCCGTTTCAGTTCCTTCCGGGTTCTAGTTATCCTCCATTCTTACATTTTGGGAATCAAGACTGTAGAAACCTATCAGCTGAGCGTCAATGCTTCTGCAAACACGCCAGCGTCTACGGCTGCGCTGTTTCTGAAAGGCTCGCCGGCATGTCGCCTTCTTGCCAGGTTCCGGGTAAACGATCGATAAGCTCCGAAACCTGGGAGCCCTTTTTTGATAGATGCTTTTTCATTGACGGAGTCCGAACCAAATTCTGCACGTCTTCTCTGGATGCAGATTGATACTTCACCAGGATCCAGACTAGCTCCACAGTGAACTCTGGAATCATTTTCAAAAGCGATCGGCGCACGGACTTGAGTTGGTAGTCATCCTCCGGGATCCACTTCCCGCCGGCGCAGAGCGAGAAGGTGAATGATCTTCATGCAGTCTCGGCTTCGGCTGGAATCGAGTCCCTTATCGGAACTGCCCCGGTAGCGAAAGTCGAAGTCAAAGTCGAAGTGGCGCGATGAGTTGCCATATAGGGCTAACCCGTCCAGGAATCGAACCTGGTCCGACAGTTTCGAAGACTGTCATGCTGTCCAGCACACCCACGAGTCATGATGGTTGGTTACATAGTCACAAGAGCCGACGACTGGGTTCGCACCAGCATGATCTGCTTTACAAGAGCAGCACTTTCTATGTCGAGCCACGTCGGCTGGCTTTGTTCGTATCAGCAGCCCGACCAGGAGTCGAACCCGGAACTTCTGGTTAGAAGCCAGAGATGATGTCCGTTTCACCATCGAGCCGTTTACGAACAAGCGGAAGGCAAGGGAGTCGAACCCTCATCACCCGAAGGTGGCACGCGTTAGCAGTGCGGCCCGGCAAACCGTATCCGGCTACCTTCCGTAAACAAAGATTGAGAGTGGACCGGAAGGGAATCGAACCCTTCCACCGACTTTGCAAAAGTCAGTCGCCGCCTTGGAACATGCCAGCCCATTTGTGTTTAACCATCACTCAGAGGTCCGTCCGGGAATTGAACCCGGTCTTCATCCATACCACAGACGCGTGCTGCCGCAACACTTACAGACCGTTCGTTTTAGTGATCACGGATGGAATCGAACCATCGGTCTCCTGCTTGTCACGCAGGCGTCTTAGCCGCTGGACCACGCGATCATGTTTCCGCCCGAGTAGTCGAGACAGGAGTCGAACCTGCAAAATCACAAGCCTCTCATGCTTGCCGCTTTGCCTGTTTGCGTACTCGACCTTCGCAAGTAGCGGATCCGGGGGTCGCACCCGGCGGTCCTGGCTTATGAGGCCTGGCTGAGCACTGGCCCATCCGCGTTGTTGTTTGCATCGAAAGTTGCAGGTCTCGGTATCGAGCCGAGCAGACCGACCTTATGAACGTTGGTTGGACACCTGTCGCACCTGCATTGAAGTAGCCAAGGCGAGTGAACTCGCACGCCGAAAACAATGAACACAATGCACGACATTCTGAGTGTCGCGTGTCTACCGGTTCCACCTCTTGGCTGTTTGAATCGAAGTACTGCGGGAGGGAGTCGAACCCTCAAACACGAACGTTTGAAATTCGCCGCTTTGCCGGTTTGCGTACCACAGCAGGTTGATTGAGTACTGAGGGCGGGAGTCGAACCCGCAAGCACTTGTTCCTAAGACAAGCGGCTCGCCGTTGGCCTACCTCAGCGTTTGCGTAAAGTGGAGCACCGGGGAATCGAACCCCGATCTTCTGCTTGCAAAACAGACGTCTTCCCGTTCGACAGCGCCCCATGTTGTTTCATTCGTTCATCAGTGCCCAGAGCAGGAGTCGAACCTGCAAACACTCGGGTTTAAGTCGAGCCGCTCGGCCGATTGGCGTATCTAGGCGTTCTTGATTCAGTAGTCCCGGATGGAATCGAACCATCGTTTCCTGCGTGTAAAACAGGTGTCGTAGCCGTTGGACCACAGGACTGGATGAAGTTTGAAGGGTGAAGTTGGAAGTTTGAAAACGGTTGCCCTTTCACACTTCACCCTTCGCACTTCAAACTTCTAAGCACGTCCCCAAGGATTTGAACCCTGACTTACTGGTTTGGAATCAGCAGTGCTACCGTTACACCAAGGACGTGTGATTCAAGTGGGAACGCAAGGAATCGCACCTCTCGCCAGCTACCACACAATTAAAGGCAGAAGGGTTACAACCTCCCGTGTGGAAACGCTCCCAAGTTGTTCGAGCGGAAGCCGTGGGACTCGAACCCACAACGGTTTTACCCGCAGCTGTTTTCAAGACAGTGTCCTCATCCGGCCGGGTGACTTCCGTATGTAAGGCTGTAGGCTATAGGTCGTTAGGCTGTAGGTCGGAGTATTTCGCTTTCTCTTCCTACGCACTAAACCCCTACGGTCTAAATACCTATTCCAGTACCGCATAGGAGTTTCGATCTCCTTCCTGCTGCCTGAGAAGCAACCGACCTAGCCAGTAGTCGAATGCGGCGTGATGAAAGCGATGGCAACGGGAGTCGAACCCGCAGCGACTTGATAGACAATCAAGCTTCCTTCCCAGAGGAACTTGCCACCGAAAATGTTCGCGAGGGTGACCGATCGGAATTGAACCGACATGGACTTCGTTCACAGTCGAAGTTCCTGAAACCAATACAGGACGGCCACAGCACCGGAGACTGGAATCGAACCAATGAACTCCTCGTTCAGAGCGAGGTGCAGCGACCAGCAACTGCTACTCCGGCGTTTTAAATCAAATCATCAACAGCACTCCGTCCGGGAATTGAACCCGATCTGCGAGCTTCAAAGGCTCACGTCGCGACTACGCGCCGGAGAGAAAAAAAGCGAGTTAGCTGTTAGCTTGTTAGCGTTTAGCCAGAGAACGACTGCTCTGCTCGAAACTTAACTGCTAATCGGCTCATTGCTAATTCGCTCCACTTAGCTCCGGCGGAAGGACTCGAACCTTCACTCGTCTCCTTAACAGGGAGCCGCCTTACCGATTGGGCCACACCGGATTGTTGATTCATCAAGTCAGGATGGCTGGATTTGAACCAGCGGTCTCGTGCGCCCGACGCACGCGGATTGCCAAGCTTTCCCACACCCTGATTTGCAAGGCCCCAGCGAGAATCGAACTCACATTTTCTGCATGGCAAGCAGATGGGTTACCACTACACCATGGGCGCAAAATGCATCACTACCAAATTGTCAAAGATCAGTAAGGCATTAGGTGTTTAGGCTGTAGGCGTTTAGGGAGCGAACGTTAGCCGCTTTCCCTAATGCCTAGAAACCTACAGCCGAAAAGCCTTTTTCAGAGCACCGAGCCGGAATCGAACCCGCATTACCTCGTTACGACGGAGGGGTCTTGCCGTTAGACCATCAGTGCTGAAATAAGCGGATTAGCCTTTAGCTTGTTAGCCGATTAGGTTTCTTCTTCGTCGTTCCTAACCTGCTAACTCGCTAACAGCTAACTCGCTTCTAAGTGGGACCGGTGAGAATCGAACTCACATCGTTCGGTTTAAGAGACCGATGCATTACCTTGTCTGCCACAATCCCAAATTGTTCGTTGTCGTTGTTTCGTTTCAGTCGGCGTGGAAGGAATTGAACCTTCGGCCCGTGTCTTATAAGGACACCGCTCTCACCACTGAGCTACACGCCGTGAGTAGCAAGTGGGGCCGGAGAGATTCGAACTCTCGCCGAACGGATTAAAAGTCCGTCATGCTGCCAGTTACACCACAACCCCATGACAGGCTATAGGCTGTAGGTGTTTAGGCTTTAGGTCTGGCGTGGCATGCTTCGCATCCTTCTTTCTTGTCTTCCTACGGCCTATGGTCTAAATACCTCCGGCCTTCTTCAGTGGTAGCCCCGAGGATCGAACTCAGCGCGACCCGCGTATCAGACGGGTATGGGCGACCAGCCCTCGACTACCATGTGTCTTTAGTCGGACACCTCGGAGTCGAACCGAGACCCTCCTGCTCCCAAAGCAGGCGTGCTTCCATCTGCACCTGTATCCGAAGTCGATCGCTGTTGGTTGATAGTCCGTGCTGGAGTCGTTAACTCCCGAACGGATCGATAGTCGTGCGTCACAATGTCACGATCGGTGTGCGCGTACTTTCAACTTCGCAGTGGGCCGGGAGGCGCTCGAATCCTCGTCTGCGGTGCTTCAAACCGCCGCTAGACCGTCTCAGCTACCAGCCCGCAATAGTCTTTCGTCTGTCGTCCTTAGCCTGTAGGAAGAGCGTCACCACCGTCTTCTAAAGACTATGGACTGTTCGCTATCACCCAACGAAAAAAGGCCCGATGTCGCTTGTGACATCGGGCCTTCATGAAAGGCGCTTCGAGAGAAGCAGATGTCACATGCGCAAACAATACGCGGCGGCACGACTATTCAACGACCAGCCACCATTGGACGGGGCGCCGAAGAGCTTGCCTTCGCGTATCTGTTCGGGTTGCTCGGATTGGAATCTCGATAACATTGAACTTTCTGCTCTCGCTTGTGAGGCGGTGAATTGTGGGGTTCAGAGAGTTAGACGCGAAAATTCTGAACGGGTTCGCGACTTTCTGTTGCGTCCCACACCAATACGATGCGCGAACGCGGCGACTTATTTCAGGCCGTGAGAATCTTTTATGGAGATCGCTTTGTGGTTTCCGACCGTGTGACCAAAGTCTGTCTTCTCACGAAACGACCGGGAAGAACTCTGAGCGAGCGATGAGAAGGCACGCGGTTCAGACGCCAAAGGAGAGAATGCGGTGTCCGCGGCGTATGCGGGGTGTTTCGGCGAAAAGTCAAAGTTCGATTCCTTATGACGAGACGCCTTCTCGCTTTTGCCGTCGGATGCTGGATCGCGACATCGATAAAGACCGCTCTTTTCTTGAGGGTTGTAGACAAGTCTTGACCGCTGCACTTCGACTTACACGTTCTTGAATTTCGATTGAGTCAATCAACGATGTGATCATCACGAACGTCATATGATTGGTCATTACGAATGGCGTTACATGATCGTGCGCAGTCGCAAAAACACGGCAAATCGTTTTCGGGAAAGTTCCCAGAAACGCGCGCGCGATTCCCGAATTCATTGGGAATAAGTGATGTTCATCGCGCATGATTGCAAGTTGCGATCGTGTTTGATAAACTCAGTTTCGCTTATAAGGGAAAGTGAGTTTTTTCTTTGGGTCCCGTGCAGTCTTTTAATCCGTTGGTCCTGGGTTCGAGTCCCAGCACCCTCACTTCTTTTTCGCCAGAGTCGACACCTCTGGCGACACCCGTGACTGGAAGATAATCAGCCTTTGTGAGAAAGAGAGAGGGCTCGGGTAGGGCATGCTCCGCGTGCCAACGTCAATGCGTAGCGTGGTGTGACGCGGAGCGGCACCGACGCGCCCTCGCTCGTGCACCGCAAAAAGTCCTGACAGTGCATTGTCTTCCTCGAAAAGAGTTCTGGCCACGGGTCTTCTCCGGTGGATCTCCGATGCCCAAACGTCGAACACAGACGTCGTACCTACCCAGTCTGCCAAAGTGTCGGACACTTTTTCTTGGCCGTATTTGTCAGCGGCCAACCGGCATTTGTCGAGGGAAAAGACACAAGTGTCCTGGCCGGCAAATCGCTCCGATTCGACCCGCCTCGACACATCCCCTAGACGTCGGCTGACTCCACAACTGAAATCAGCCGTACGCCGTGCGCACGGCATTCGATCAATCCGCAATTAGGGCAGCGAGCGTATCGCTAGCCTTCTGATAAACAAGTTGCATCATGATTGGTTGATCCCAATCGAAACAACCGGGCGTTGGTCTGTTCGTTGCGGCGACCGCATCACGCGCGTGCTCGAGCCACGCATCGGCATCGCCGTGCCGACCCCCTTGTCTCTCAACCATGGCCAAGAAGCTAGAGGCGAATGCGGGAGAGCAGCGGCGAAGTCGATCCGGTTCACGGCCCAGTCGGTCTGCCTCCTGCAACGAAGAAGATGCATCGTCCAGCCGCCCCGATCGATAGTAAGCGGCGCCCAAGGTCGCCTGGTACATCGCGTCTCGCGGAGTGATGGTGGCGGCGTGCTCCGCCATTTTGGTCACTTGCACTAGGTCTTCGACGGCGCCGGGGGCGAGTAGACACATTTGCGCAACGGCATGGATCACGGCAGAATCTTGTTCGTTCCCAAACCGCTCCACCATCATCGGGCAGGTGCGACGATACGCCTGGTCATCGCCAGCGGCCAGCTGCACCAGTGCCAGTAAGCGCCAAGGCTCGACATTGTCGGGATCAAGCTGGGCCGCGATCAACAAGTGTGATTGCGCCGCATCCCAATTGCTGATTTCACCGCACAGATGCCCGATTGCGAGACTGATTCTCGCCCCTTCCGCTGGATCTGCCGAACAGATTCGGAGCGACTCGGCAAACTCCGCATCCGCCGTGTCTCGCAAGCCGGCGGCCAAGTAGGCCTGCCCTCGGTGTGCGTGGGCAACAGCGTCGCGAGGACTGATCTCGATCGCGCGACCGTAGTCCTCAATCGCCAGATCGTGATACCCGAATCGGAAATGCACGAATGCACGAAAGTCATAGGGCTTGCTGGACTCAGACTCGTCGATGATCCATTGATCACAGTAGCGGATCGCTCCGTGATAATCCCCCAGGGCATGGTACGACTGCAACGCTCGTGTCGCAAAGGATTCAGTGCAAGGGCTCGCATAAAGAACGATTTCGCTTCTTCATTCCGGCCCTGTTCGGCAAGGATGGTGCCGTGACGGTAATGCAACATCGAACTGTTTGGTATCAGCTCCAAGGCAGACAACGACTCTGATTCGGCATCTCGATATCGCCCGAGCATGCGCATGGCGTAGGCACGCTGATAGTGGAGCATCCCATCCTGGCTATCACGCTCCAACGCTTCATCGAAATCGTCGAGCACAGAATGGAATCGTCCTCGCTTGCGCTGTGCCAGACCTCGATAGTAATGGACTCCTGAAGCACGGGGATTGATCTCAAGTGCATGATTGAACTGGGCGACTGCCGCCGAGAATCTCGATAGATTCAAATAGGCTCGACCAAGACCGAGTGCCGACCGGTCGTCCGAAGGATTACAGCGCAACGCTTGGGTATACGCTTCGACAGCGGCTTGATGATCGCCAACCGCAGCATGAAAGTCTCCTCGAGTCTTCAGGCTCGATGCGAATCAGGATTACGACTTGTCCATTGTTCACAAGCCTGATGGGCCGACTTGTGATCGCCCAGAGCGGTATGCGGTGATCAAATGCGAGCGTGTCCATGGCTCGTCAGGATTGATTGCCAACGCTTTTGCGTAGTACTCGATTGCTTCGCGATAATTCCCCTGAGCCGCATGGGCGAGTCCGCAACGATCATAGCTGGTCGCATCTTCGCTATCGATTTCGATCGCTTTCTCGAGATCGGCCAATGATTCTTCATAGCGTTTGAGCTTACGAAGTAGATCGCCTCGTGCACGGTACATGCTCTGATCGGCGTCCAATGTGATCGCATACGTGAAATCGTCGATCGCCTGAGAGTCGTGCTCCAAGGCAGCGTGGGCTCGACCGCGATGGTAATAAGCGCGAGCATAGTATGGGTCCAGCTCGATGGCTTGCCCCAACTCGATCACTGCCTTTGCGAAGTTCTTCAGGTTGTAATGGAACAGACCTCGCCAGCGATCAACGCCGCTCTCTTTGGAGCGGCGCGGGCCCACTGATCGCAGTACTCCAATCCTGCTCGATCGTCGCCCTCGGCCAAACAGGCTTCCACCAGGCGCTGGTAGGCTGAACCATCGCTGGGTGCGAGTTGAATTGCCCTGATGAAATCACTTCTGGCAGCATTCTGTTGACCAAGGTCCGCACGAACCAGACCACGCCAATAATATGCCTCGTGGCACTCGGACGCGGCATCCACAAACCGCTGACTCCAATGCAACGCTTTCTCATTGAGTCGGAGTTGCCGGTACGCAATGATCAGATTGACCCAATCGAAATACGCCCAAGTTGCAGCGAAACGACCTGCTCGACTCGTGACAGCTCCTGCAGAGCGAGTTTTGCCCTGCTCGCCAACGGCAAGGTGACAGCGCGCACGACCGGCGAACGCGGCTCTTGTCGGCTGTGATGTTCAAGCCCATTCTTTTGTCGCTGCAATTCGATGGCTATCGAGAGATGCTCGATCGCATCTTCGTGCCGA
>CAVOND010000014.1:0-127498 GCA_963697195.1 Pirellulaceae bacterium | reverse complement strand
ACAACATCATCGCGACACTTGCCGAGCAGTTCACTGACTTCCTTGGCCGAACGGAAGCGATCATCGGGATTCTTTTCGTGTAGATATCCGACGAGTGTGGACATCCAGTCGGGTACCTCCGGAATGATCTCTCGAATCGGCCGCGGCGTATCTTCAGCGACCCGCTTGAGGACGGCCAACGTAGAGCGAGCGCGGAACGGGGGACGACCGCTGAGCATCTGATAGAGCACGCTCCCCAAACTGAACAAGTCGGCGCTGGTCGAGAGGCTGACCAAGAGCTTGCTCGGGAGCCATGTACATGGGTGTGCCAGCGATCACGCAGCTTTGAGTCGTGCTGGCGTCATTGGCCGTACGGGCCAGACCAAAGTCCGTGATCTTCACTCGGTCGTGCACGCTCGAGTCGAGCAGGATGTTGCTCGGTTTGACGTCCCGATGGATCAGCCCATGTGAATGAGCGGCGGCCAAGCCATCAGCGATTTGCTTGCCGATCTCCAGCACCTGCAGCAATCCCAGCGGCCCGTTCTCGTCGAGCCGCTGTTGAAGCGTCTGTCCTGGGACAAATTCCATCACCAGATAAGGGAGCGGCTCGTCTTCGACTGCGTAGATGCCAACGATGTGCTCATGACGGATCGCAGCCGAGGCCCTCGCTTCACGAAGAAATCGTTTTCGAGCGGGTGAGGTCTTCGCCAAATCCGGCGACAGTACCTTGATGGCGACGACCCGCTGCAACTTTTCGTCAAAAGCCTTCAGTACGATCCCGAAAGCGCCCTGCCCCAGGATCTGATGCACATCGTAGTGCGAAAGTCGCCCAAGGGAACCGTCACACGATGAGGGTTGCAAGAAATCGAGTCGGGCTTCATCTGATAGCTCGACTTGATCGAGCGACTGCGTGTCCGACTCGTTCGCATCGGCGCCGGAGTCGACTGCATCGACGTCTCGCGGAGCGGTTGTTCGGGCCAGCCTCATATCCTCTGCCAGGGTGATTTGATCATCAACGAGTTGCGCAACCGCGGGGGTGTTCAGGAATTGACTCCGCGCATCATGGGAGGCAAACAACGACTCGACACGAGCCAGCAGTTCCCGGTCGTCGCCACAAGCCGCCTTGAGATGCGTCTGCCTGGCCACGGGATCCTCGATCTCCAGTCCGGAGAGAAAGATTTCGCGTTCGTTCATGTTGCGGATTTGTTCTTAAGGGGCATCAGATCCACGTCCAACTGAAATCAATGCGATCTTTGCGTCTAAATTACGCCAAGAAAACTGCGAATATTTTCTCACTCGCTGTCCAGGTCGGCAATTTCCCGATGTAGCCAAGCCCTAGCAAAGGACCACAGACGATCTGCGGTTCGGGGCGAGATGCTCAGCGTCTTCGCCGCTTCCGCAATCGAGAGCCCGGCGAAATACCTCAACTGAACGAGTTCAACCGCTTGCGGATCTGTCGACTTGAGACGGTTGAGGGCCTCATCAAGGGCAAGCAAATCCTCGTGGGTCTCGCCAGCTGCCAAGGTAACGTCGGACAGCTGATTTCGCGTCATTTCCCCACCCCGTTTCAGCCGCTTCTTGCGGCGGGCGTTGTCCACCAGGATCCGCCGCATCGCCTCAGCCGCCGCGGCAAAGAAATGCCCACGACTGTCCCATCGCTGCGACGGATTCCCATCCACGAGACGCAAGTAGGCTTCATGCACCAACGCCGTCGCCTGTAGTGTCTGACCTGGATTCTCATGTGCAAGCTTCGCGGCGGCGAGCTTACGTAACTCGTCATAGACAACCGGTAGCAATTGCCGCGCGGCTTCGGCGTCACCTTGGTCTATTCGCGCGAGGATTTCCGTGACTTCGGTCATTCGAGTGGTGCGGTAATCGAAGTTTCTTCCGGCGTTGTGGCGGGTAAGGCGCCGCGTTGACGGGCATGGAACTGAGTGTAGCGTCCCGCCCCCGACCAATCCGGAATCAGGACAACCCATATGTTAAGAAGAAAACCCCTCGCGTCACGTCGCAATTCTCGTCGTTTGTCCTTCCAATCGCTCGAGCACCGTGAATTGAAGGCTGGTGACTTTGGTGGACTCACAATCACCGACACGACGATCTCGGGCAACACGGCAGGCGTGTCCCCGGCTGCCATCAATGACGCTCCCCATGTTTCGCAGTTCGTCATTGCCGACGCGGTTCGGGTTGAGCGGTTCGCCGGCGTCAGGCTCCCGCAGAGGTAGCTGGATCCTAGTGCGGCATGCGGCGATTGCCCTCCTGTTCTGTCCACCGCTAGCTCAGTCTGAGTAAAATCAGACTGAGTCAAAATCGTGCTCGTGCTCAGCGCAGCGGTGCTCGCAATCGATTAGGAGCACCGGCCTGCGGCCTGAGCACGAGCACCGCTTCGCTGAGCATGGCTGAATTGCATAAAGTTAGAGCTAGACGATCCGCTACTGCTGTTCGTCACATCTTCGCCGAAGTTCTGCGAGGATGGCTGAATGCTCGTCGACCAACGCCAGATTCGTTCTCTCCAGCGGGTCGGCTTCGAGATCGAATAGTTGCTCGTAGATCGGGATCGGTTTCCGGATAGCGAATGTACTTCCATCGCTCCGTTCGAATACCTTCGGTGACGGGAATCGGCGATCGCGGCGGATCGGTGTTGTAGGTGTGCTGGTAATAGAATTCCGAACGCCAATCCGTGGTCTCTTGCCGGACAATCGGCAGCAAGCTCGTTCCCTGCATCGATTCTGGCACTTCGATTCCAGCCAGAGCAAGCATGGTGGGAGCCAGGTCAATACTCAGCGCGATTTCATCGCGTCTTCCAACAGCTCGCTTCGGATCAACGCGCGGATCGTAAATGATCAGCGGTACACGAATCGAGTTCTCGTACATCAGCCACTTTCCGAACAGCCCGTGGTCACCCAGTAGGCTTCCGTGATCCGACGAGAAGATCACCACCGTGTTGTCATCGAGGCCAAGCCGCGCGAGTTCACCGAGAATCTGTCCGACGGCAGCATCAGCTCGGGTCACGGTTCGATAAAACGTCCGCAGCGTTTCCTGATACAACTCCGGATTCTGCAGTCTTGCGAGGCTTCCGTCGCCGTTGAGCGATTCTCGTATGAATTCAGGCTGTGAATTCCAGTCTTGCAAAGTGAACGTTGGCGACGGCGGAATCTGAACGTTTTCGTAGACGTTGGGCGTGTTGGGGTCAAAGTAGTTGAAGGGCCCATGCGGTTCTTTGAATGCGATCGTCAAACAGAACGGCTGGTCGGGCGTCGTTGCTTCCAGAAACTCAACCGCCTTCTCCGTCATCACTTCCGTGAGGTATCGCGTTTTCCCATCGACCTCCTGACGAAAATTGATGCTCTGCGGAAAGCCATACCACTGATCGAACTTGCCCGCCGGAAGACTGAGCTCACGGTTGCTGACACTTGGATTCCCGATCGCATATTTCCCCAGGTAGCCGGTACGATAGCCGGCTTGTCGCAGCATCGCCGGGTAGGTCTGATCGAATGCCTCAGCGCTCAGCGGGGTTTTGAAATCCTTGATTCCGTGCCGATACATGTGTTGGCCGGTCAAGATGCAGGCACGGTTGCTGCAGCAGATCGCCGTCGTCACGAACGCATTGTTGAACAGCGTCGCGCGTCGAGCGAGCTGATCGAGATGGGGCGTCTGAATGTGTTCATTGCCCATGACCCCGAGACAATTCTGTGGCTGATCATCGGTGAACATGAAGAGAATGTTGGGACGTCGGTCCTCGGCTTGGAGGATCGATGCGCATGACAAGTAAGCGGCGACCAAGATGATCAATCGCATGTTCCGGAGGGCGAGATGCCTCATGACGCGACGTCGATCTGGATCAGCTGCCATCTTCATCTTTCCTGTGATACGAATTCTCGAGGAGTGTTCCAGCTAGAGCACCTTCAAGAATGACGTGGCATCCCTCCAAATACAAGCACGACGCTCAAGCGAGTGTGTGCCCGATTTTTTGCACTCACTCGCTTGAGCGTCGTGCTTGGATGGTGACAAGCTACACCAAAAACGAAACTGCTCTGGCCAGACAGGATTTACAGAATGCACTGGATCGAAAGCTATTTCAAGTTTCTCATCGTCAGCTAGTGATTGTCGGCGATTGTAGCGGCGATCGTAGCGTCGGACTTGCGCCGGCGTTCAGCGGAGCGAAGGGCGACTATCTTCGAGGCGACCGCCGACGATGTCATTCACGCAAATGCTACAGCTCTCGAATCCGAACGTTACGAAAACGTACGGGATGGCCATGCCACTGCAATCCGATTGGACCAGACTGTCGGTACTTGAACCTCCCGTTGATCTGGCTTTGCAGTGTATCGAGATTCGCATCGACGATCTGCACTTCATTGACGTGCACCGTGATCTGAGGGCCGACGGCGCGGATGACCATGTGATTCCACGTGTTGGCGCGAGCATCGGCGTGGGGTTTCGGGGCGACGACGCCGTAGATTGCACCGGTGATATTCCTGTCCGATATCGAGCCCCGATACTTCGGAGCCAGTTCGTCGAGCAACTGAATCTCCAACTGATCGGCGCCAATCGTCGTCTTGCCGGGACTCATTCGGAGGAAGACACCGCTATTGCCTTCGTGCTGCAAGCTCGTAGTCGAGCTCGAGTTCGAAGTCGAAGAACTGACGATCCGTTGCCAGCCAGCCTGCGACCGCCTCCTTGCCGCGCCGGGCTCGACTGACGATACAACCTTCGCGTACGCTCCAGACATCGTAACTATGCCACTGGCTCCAGCCGGTCAAGTCACGGCCATTGAACAGCACGAGCCAGCGCTGGTTTTCGGAAGTCGCGTGATTGTTGTTCAGGCGAATCTGACTTGGCTCCGCGGCGATGTTCTTGGAGGCTTGCTTCGGTACGCGCCTAACGGCCCAGGTCCCGTGACCTTCCGCATCCTGACCGCCGGGTGGGATGCGATTGAACAGCAGGAGCCGACCGTCGTTTGCAATGAAACCTGGGAACTCGTGACCGGCAGTATTGACGGGAGGCCCGAGATTGACGGGACGCGACCACGCATCACCGAGTGAAGCCCGCTGGCACATCCAAGCATCGAATTCTCCCTGCCCGCCGGGCCGACCGCTATCGAAGAAGAGAAGAACGAGTCCGTCGCTGGACAATGTCGGCCCCAATTCTCCGGCTGACGAATTGACCTGCGGGCCAAGGTTGACCGCCGCACCCCAACGTTGGCCGATTGCAGGTCGTCTTGTCACGTAGAGATCACTTTCGCCGTATCCACCCTTGCGACCACTTGCAAAATAGATCGCAAGGCCATCCTCTGCGAAGCATGCTTGCCCATCCCAATCTCGACTATTGACATCCGATCCGAGGCTGACTGGTTTCGACCACGCATCGCCAATGGATGGACGAGAACTGATCCAAAGATCACTTGCTTTACTAAGACTTCCTGGACGATCGGATTCGAAAACCATCTCCAAGCCGTTCGGGGAAAGACTCGGCCCAGCTTTCGTTGAACGTTGTATTGATGACGTTGCCGACGTTGACGGGCGGTCCCCAGCTGGCATCGGTCGGTTTTCGTTCAAACCGCCAGATATCGGTTCCACCATATCCTTTGGCGAGACCTTTGCTCAAAATGTGCTTGTAAGAACTGCCGTACCATGTCGTCAAAGAATCACCAAGCTCGGAATCCAAATTCTGTGACTTCAGAAAGAACTCACCAAGGTACACCGGTTCGCTCCATTCCCAATCCGTTGACGTTAGCAACTCCCTTGAAGAGAGGCTCCCTGCGTCGTGCGTCGCGATCGTCGAAGCTTGCGACGGCGGATTCAAGTTGACTACCGGGCTCCTTCGCCGCCGATTGATTTGGCGTGACCGTGATACTCTTGATTCCACCTTCCGAATTCGTCTCGATCTTGGCCACGGCATTTTCGGGTACTTCGACACGGCTTCCGTCGGCCAGGTAGATGATGACGCCAGCCAGCATGAACAGCCCGAAAAATCCCGCAGCAATCAGCACCATCGCGTTTCGCGGCGGACCTTTACCACGTCGCGATGGTGAGGCCTTGGGGAACGGCGAAAGAGGTTGCGATGGCTTCGCCGAATCACGACTCTCCACCACCGTCTGCGTTGGGTCCTGATCCGACTGGGCGGCGAAGAATGCGTTCAGCGCGCCGGTCTCGGAAACCTGTCCCAGATCGGACGTCGATGCCTGGGAACGGACGACGGAATCGGCTTGCGCCCGGCCAGACTTAACCGACCTCTCTTCCCCACGTTCTGCTGGACGCGTCGGCGTTCGCTTCGTGCTTCCTTTTGCAGGTACGCCTTGAGATCGGTCGCGACCTCGTCCATCGACTGATAGCGCATGTCGAGCGTCTTGGCCATCATCTTGGCACAGATCGCTTCGAGTTCCGGATCGATCTCGGAACGAATCTGCGATGGGGCGACCGGATCTTCATGGACGATTTTGTAAACGACCTGAGCAATGGCGCCTCGAAACGGTAGCTTGCCGGTCAACAATTCGTACAGAATCACACCGAGCGCATAAATGTCCGACTGCGGCCCGACTTCGTCCAGTTGTCCACGGATCTGTTCGGGCGACATGTAGGCAGGCGTACCGACCGCCATGCCGGTCTGTGTGACTCGGCTTTCGGTATCGGTTTGTCGAGCGAGTCCAAAATCCATCACGACCGGTTCGCGTTTGCGGTCGATCATGATGTTGGCAGGTTTCAAGTCACGATGAATGACGTTGTGGCGGTGCGCTTCGGCTAGTGCCAAGGCCAATCGATGAACCAGAACCGCTGACGTCTTCTGCGGCGGCAGCTTGCCGGGCTTGATGAACTCCGACATGCAGCGGCCTTTGACAAAGGCCATCGAGATGAAATGTCGTCCATCAATTTCGCCGACGTCATAGACCGGACAGATATTCCGATGCTGGATCTTGGCCGCTGATCGCGCTTCCCGATAAAACCGCGTGACCAGATCATCTTCGATTGTGCCGCCGAAACTCGGCGTCTTCAGCGCGACCTGACGATCCAGTTGACTGTCGTGAGCCAGGTAGACCGTGCCCATCGCGCCGGAACCGAACTCGCGAAGAATTCGGTAGCGTCCGAATTCCACCGGCAAATCCTTCGTTTTCTCGCTCGTCTTTTCCGACGCGGTGTCATGCAGCTTGTCGATCCGGCTGGTGTCGATCGACGCCTGATCCAGAGGTTGGGGGACGGTGCCGCGAGGATCTCGCAGTGTCCGACTTGGCCAATTGCTCAGCCAATCGTCGGAACTGTTTGAACTGCTTCGGGAATCGAGACGCATAGCTGTCTGGATCGACCGCGAAACCCGCCGATCGCCGCGCTTCAAACTCGGCCAGAATCAATTGCGGGCTGACCGAATCGCTCGTTCCTAGCGCTGGTACCTGCTCAAGATAGGCCTTCGAGTTCCTTGCGGTTCCCGGCGGACCATTGACGTTGCATGTCGATCTTGACCAGCTGACTGAGTGCAACTTGGCGAAATCGTCTGCTCTCGCCTGATTCAAGCCGAGCGCAGTAATCGCTCAACAGTGAAGGGGACCAGGCCTGATCGAACTCCATCAGCAGCGATTCGAGTTCATTACGCTGTTCAACGTTCAGGGTGGCCAGTTGGTCCGGTTTTGACATGATGGATCCAATCGTGAACTCGTGCTCATCTGACGGTTACTCGGCCAACTCACCAAGGTTCTGTGGTTGCAGCGACTCGTCCTCTTCGGCGACGGTCAAATACAAACCACGCATGAGGACAAACAGGTTGTGATAGGCAAACTCGCTGCCCGGCTGTGCGGCAGCGAACTCGACGCCGTTGCGATTCATGAAGCAGAGCAGGCTGACGAGGTGATCGCCGTCGACCTTCGGGTCATAGCCATTTTGCCCACGGAACGGGCGGATATTCCCAGTCCGTTCCAGTTGCACGATCTCTCGATCCAATTCCTGCAAAAAACGATCCGCAGAATAGAACGGTGCATAGCGATGATGCTGCTTGACCCAATCTTTGACTTTGGCCGAGCCGTGAAAGTCATTGCACAGTTTCACCAATGCATTCTGCATTCCCTGAATGCTTGCGACGGAGACCTGGCCGCCGGCCTCGGATTCCTTCACGGCCGCGACGCGAGCCTCTTCGAAGGCCGATCGCGAGACATCAAAGTCCTCCCAACGCAGAATGTATGGCCATAGATTGATCGTTCCATCCACGGTCTGGCTGGCGGTGAACTTGAATGGTCCCTGCTTGAGCGTGATGTTGGTCAGCAATTGGCTATTTAAGTCAAGCTGATCGAGCGCCTCTTCGCTGTAGCGGCTTGTCTTGGGATCAAATTGATAGGGCAGCGAAGAGGCGGCGAGTCGGGCCAGCATGAAGTTCAACGCGTCCCCATTGCGAATACGCGTCTCACTGAGTTCGGGATGATTCTTGAGACGATCCCAGAATCGGCTGTTTTGCCATTTGGCATCGTTCAGGTACTTCATCCGTCGCGATCTGGCGGACGTGATCCAATTCCAGCTTCTTCTGTTCGGCGACGGTCTTGCGATCCCAATAGACCCGCAACTCCTTCATCCAGTTGTCGAGTTCCTTGCTGTAAGCGTCCGCGTTCAGGCCGCGAGCATAGGCGAAGTTTACCGCGGCATCCCCTTGGGCGCGGATCAATTCCGCTTGCGCGTAAACGCGTGATGTCACGGCGTAATAGGGGTCATAAACCGCCCAATGAACTCGCCGCGGATATCGATAAGTCGGGCGAACCACCACGACTTCTTGAGCCACGGTCGCGCTGGTTGAAACCGCGCCGGTTGAAACAAGGCATACGATGACGATCGCGATGATTGACTTGGCCATGAGATTGCTCGAAAGAGATAACAAACATTCAACCTTGCTCGGCAAGGCATTCGAGGACCCGCTGAAACAATGCCGCATCGAACAGGGATTCGGTATCCGAATCGGTCTCCTCCTCATCCGATGGAGCGGGGCGTGAATAGACCGCCACGACTTGCCCCTGCTCGTTCATAGCAGGACTTCCAAAGTACGCGTATTCGAGCTGCTCAGGTCCGCCCCGGGCCGATAGACGCATGGCAGAATCATCCTCTGACTTGATCAACTGGCCGATTCGGCTTGACATCGTGGAGAGTTCGATCGGAGCCGTGCGATCAAAGTAAGGATCCTCGACATCGAATGCATATCCGGTCACGCGAAGCTTTTGGTTTGGGCGCAATGACGTGTCTGAACCGATGGTGGGCAGCCAATGCGAGAGCGTCTGATTCACTTCAATAACGGCGACGTCATAGGAAGTCTTGCGATCGATCGCTTGCAACGCTTTTACCCGGGCCGCGAGCAACTTTTCCTTGACCGCCTCGAAGGCTTCTGGTTTCGGAGGCTCGGACTCCAGATTGTCAAAGATCGCATCGTGCTCCTGTTGTGCAATGCGTGCCACCGTGTTGGCGATTTCATAGTGAGGATGAATCTTGGCCCACGCAATCGTCAGTTCATCAGTCGTAGCCGGCGAATACAGGATCACATCCGGAAAGCCGTTTTCCTGAAGCCCGCGCATCGCCTCGATCACTGCCGCACTCGTGGCGACATGTTTGGAGTCGATAGAAAAGCCGGTTCCAATCCGAAACGGAGTCTTTCGCTGAGGATCGGTACAGACGATCACGAAGAGACTTTGTGACAGTTTCTCCTGTGGTGACAACTCGACTGCGACAGCGGGCACGTCATCCGTCTTCGCCGCTAGGGAATCGGTTGCGTTCTGTCGTGGCACTTCGCCGGCAGGTAATGACGCGGTGGCCGCTGGCGGAACGCTCGACGCCAAGGCGACTTGCTGATCATTGGAATCACGATCCCGCATCACAAGCCAGCCCAGCAGGATCGCAAGCACTCCGCCAATACCAATGGCTGTCAAACCAATGGGATGCTTGGCGGGCGGTTTGGAGGTCGGCTTTCGTGCGGCCTGCTGACTCACTGGCTTCAGATAGGTAGGCTGCGCTCGAGTCATCAGATCGGAAACTCGATAGGCCGTCGAACCAAGAAAGATCGTGTCGCCAGGTTCAACGCGTGCACGACTGATCTTGTTTTCCACCTTTCCTAGAGAAGTGCCGTTGGTGGAGCCGAGATCCTCCAGAACGATCCCGTCGGCATTGGCAATCAGCCGTGCATGTTGCGTCGAAACGTTCGATTCGCTTAGCACGACCGTGTTATCGGGTCCCCTGCCAAGCGTGATGACCTGAGCGTGCTGAGAATTCGTTGCAGGCGGTGTCGATGGTTGTGGATTGTCTTGGAATGCGAAGTGGTCCGGATTGAGGGCATCGGGCCAAGGCATCGGCTGCGTCTGGCCTAGTGTGATTCGGTCCATCGTCGAGATCGAACGTGATCCAGTAAGCCGCTGTCCGTTGACGAAGGTGCCGTTGGTGGAATCGAGATCGACCAAAGTCATGTTGTCGCCATCGGAGACCAAACGACAATGTGTTCCGGAAACCGTTGGGCTTTCGACCACGATGTCACAGGAAGCATCGGATCCGATCGTCCAGGATTGCTGAGGCATGATTCGCGTGTGATGAGTAATTGGTAGCGGTTAATCCATGTTTGGCTGAAACCGAAATCGTTGTTGGCCCAATTGGAATTCGGTCTGTTTGTCCATGGCGAATTTCTTGACGCGAATCCACACGCCGTTGAGCGACTTTTGGTCCTCGATCATCCAGCGTCCGGATTCGTCTTGAAAGATGCGGGCGTGTTTGGGGCTGACAAACGGGTCGTCATCGATTGCGATTTGGCAGCGGGAATCGGTGCCGAGGTACACCTCTTTTCCACCGAGCGAAAACGAGCGAGCGTGCTCCGCGTCGACTCCGGTTTCGGTCAGCCGAGGCATGAACTGTTCCAGCATGGTTCTCGACGGCGCCCGATAGGCCTGTGTTTGCAGTGCCTCCGTCTCCGTCCCTTCCGTGCCCGGTTCGGGCATTTGAAACAGGTAACGCCGCCCGCCGATGATCAACTCGTTTTCACGCGAGAGCGAAGCGCGAAAGGCGCGGACGAACGATCCGTTCGTGCTCTTTTGGTCGATCAAGTACCAGCGAAAACGTCCTTTCTGCCTTTGGCAGCGGAGCTCTGCGTGTTGAGCGGAGATATCGGCATCAAACGCAATGGTAAGATCACCCTTTTCGCGCCCGATGGCAAACCGCGAATCACGGATTCGAATCGTTTCTCCGCTGTCACGACTGCCGTCATCCAGCACGGTCAGCATGGCCAGAGGTTGGCGATTGGTGGGGCGAAACGGCAGGACGCCTGGCAATTGCGCTGCTGGTCGGTTGCTTGATTACGGGAGCCCCCGTCGCAGGCACGGCCGCCTTTTGCAAATATTGTTGCAGTGGCTCCGCAACCGTTTGAATGACCGGTTCTTCCTCGGTAGCGACGCTGGATTTTCGTTTCATTGTCGATTTCATCTCGTTCTTCGATGGTGATCGGGCTCTTCCGAACTCGAAATTTCCTATTCAAGTTGCTGAATCGTGATTCTCGGATCGGACTGGTCTCCACCGACCAGGACACGATCATCGGCGGTCATGGCCAGTTGTGGCGGCTGGTGATTTCCGGAGGTAGTGAATCGCCCTAACTCGCGGATGAGTTGTCCCGACTTCACATCCCAAAATGCAACGCGGCCGGTGTGGTCTGCGGATGCGATGCCAGACCCGTCGGCGGTGAACCCGAGGCTGCAGCCATATTGATGACCGTCATTGCTGCTCGCGGCCGATTCCGGATCAATGAGGGAAACGATCCGTCCCGTTTCGATGTCCAACACGGCCGCCATACAAGCTTTGCTCTTGACACTCGTTGCCGCGTACTTGCCATCCGCAGAAAACACGAGCGGGCCGCGAACACGACTGGTTGTTTCCATCGCGAGAGGACTGTCGATGGACACATGATCGCCATCCACGGAAAGTCGATAGCGGACATGATGGTGTTCTCGGGCCAACGTCAGATAGCGTTCATCTGGCGATACTGCTGGAAACGAGTTGGGAGCCCCATTTTCAAAGGGAAAGTTCTCTTCGTAGAGGGTCTCGTTGGTGCGCCAATTCCAGATACGAATTCGCTGGGCGACACCACCCCGTTTGGTGCGATGCACTTCGCTCTCATGGAAGAGTGCCAGAGCCAAAGTACGGCGCGGAAACACCACAACCGCAGGTCGCGCGGGGAATTCCAACCTGGAAATTTCCTTGCCGTCCTCGGCGCTTACCACACTGAACGAAGGACCGCTGGAACAAAGTAGCCACTTCCCATCGGGCGAGTAGGCGAGACGGTTGTGAGTCGAGTCTTGAAAACATGGATCGGCGTAACGCGATACGCGCTGGCCCGTGTGCGTGTCCCAAATCGAAATACGCCTTGGCGTTCCATCGCCCGTGCTGGCAACAAGCTGGGCTGATGGCGAAATCGCCATGGAAGCCGTACCGTCAACCGTCTTGATCGTGATCACCTCGAGGCGATCGATTGCAGCAGGCGACTGCGTGGACGTGATCCGACTCTCACCCGCGTTTTCAGCCCCCGTATCGGCCCCCGCGGGCGCGGATGCCAGTGGGGAAACGGCAAGCTCCTGCGAGTCTTGGTTGCCAACAGCCGGCGTCGGCACTGAAGAGTCGGGGGTCGTTTTCGTCGTGATGCTCTTCAACGTGCCGTTGGGATTCGTTTCGACGGTTGCCTCCGTCCCATCCTCGATCTCGACTCTCGTACCATCAGAAAAGTAGATACTCACACCGGCCAGCAACAAGAATCCACCCAATCCACAGACGATCCACTTGGTCCGACCGCTACCGCGCGTCGGTGACACCTGGGTCCGAGGTCGGAGTGCGTGCTGGGGGACCTCAGGCGCGGGCGATTCGATGACGGTGTTCGTCAAATCCTGAGACGCTCTTGCAGCGAAGAAGGCATTGAGGGCATCCGTTTCGGTCAATGGCTCCGAGTCGGAGTCCCATCTCTGAGCAGCGGAGCGGTGGGGCGATGAGATCGTCGTTGGCTGCTTGATCTCGTCCAGATAGTTCTTCAGCTCCGTGGCGACGTCATCCATCGATTGATATCGCTGTTCGCGCTGCTTGACCATCATCTTGGCGCAGATCGCTTCGAGCTTCGGATCGATTCCATCGCGAAGCTGCGAGGGGGCGACCGGCTCTTCATGCACAATGCTGTAGGCAACCTTGGCAATCGGACCACGAAATGGCAGCTCGCCGGTCAGCAATTCGTACAGGATCACTCCGAGCGCATAGATGTCTGCTGTCGCACCGACTTCACTGACGTCTCCACGAATCTGCTCCGGAGACATGTAAGCCGGTGTGCCGACTGCCATCCCACTCTGTGTGACGCGGCTTTCCACATCCGTCTGGCGAGCGAGCCCAAAATCCATCACGATCGGTTCCTTGCTGAGGTCGATCATGATGTTGGCAGGTTTCAAGTCGCGGTGAATCACGTTGTGGCGATGCGCCTCGGCAAGGGCCAGCGCCAGCCGTTGGACTAGAATCGCGGAAGTTTTTGCAGGCGGTAACTGTTCAGGCTTGATGAACTCCGACATGCAGCGGCCTTTGACGAAGGCCATCGAGATGAAGTGACGCCCGTCTATCTCGCCAACGTCATAGACCGGGCAAATGTTCCGATGCTGGATCTTCGCGGCGGCACGTGCTTCTCGATAAAAACGCGTGACCAGGTCATCGTCATGGGAGCCCCGAAAACTGGGTGTCTTCAGTGCAATTTGCCGATCAAGTTGACTGTCGTGCGCAAGGTAGACCTTGCCCATTGCGCCCGAGCCAAGCTCTTTGATGATTCGGTATCGTCCAAATTCAACCGGCAACTCGTCGGATGCCCCATTCCTGTTGCCCGCCTTGGTATCACGCGAGTCGTCAATCCGGCTGGTATCGATGGACGCCTGAATCGACTCACGCTCTGTCCGCTTGGGCGTCGAATAATCGGTCACCCCAGAATCGAGGAGTTGACTCGCCCGCGTTTTGACTTGCTGAAACTGTTTCGGGAAGCGAGATTCGTAACCCGCAAGCGCAATCTGCGGATCGACGCTACGCCGGGCCTCGTACTCCGCGACAATCAGATCGGCATCAACCGAATCCGTCGTGCCCAGCGTCGGAAACTCTCTGAGATAGTCATCCAACATGCGAGCGATCCCAGCGGACCACTGACGGTGCAAGTCAATTTTGACCAACTCGACCAGGGCCACGCTGCGAAATGATTCACTTGAATGTGACGTCACAGGTGTACAAAAAGTCCCCAGTAAGCTGGGAGACCATGCCTGATCAAAATCCATCAACAGAGATTCAAGTTCATTGCGCTGCGTGTCCTCGAGCACAGCCAGGCGCTCAGCAGATGACATGGGGACTCCAGTCACTGGTGTTGATTGGTGGAGTTAATCGTGACGAACTCCCAAGAGGGACCTCTTTCTAACTAAGCCATCGCGATGGCGCCAAAGAGTGTCACGTCGAATCTCCGATTTTTCTCAAATTTGACGAATTGAACTAAGAAAACTGCTCGAATCGTCGCTCCAAGCGCTGCTGAACCAGTTTCAAGATTCGATGAATGGTCTGTCGTGAAAGGTTCAAGTCACTGGCGATTTCTGATCGACTCCGCCCTTCCAGACGCATCGAGATGATCTCGCCCGTTCGATCTGGCAAGCCATCCAGCACGGCGTCGATTTCTTCCCAGAGCGCCAGTGCGTCCTCAGGCGACGGCTGTCGATCGAGCATCTCGTGTTCGTCGATCATTGCCTGAACTGCCCGAGCATTTCGCTTTTCGGCCGTATGCCTTCGTGCGTGTGAACGGGTCTTGCAGAGCGTCAGAGTGACCAATAATTGCCACAACTGCTGGGAATGCTCAATATGAAACTTGCCTTCTTCCTGACGTCGAAAGAATGTCCGGAACACGGACTGGACCACATCCTCCCCATCGAATCGCCGTAGCAGGGCGGGGTGGATATTGTCGCTCGCCAGGTCGACGAGATGCCGCGAGTACGCATCAAACAGCTCTTTGACCGCGGCAGCCTCTCCGTTCTGCAACCGCAATTGAAACGATTGGAACGCGAGCGATTCATCTGACGGTTTTCTGTCCGAATCATCTGTGTTTTCGGGCATTCCGTGATCAGCCTCGACGTTTCGATCTGGTACGGTTTCGATCAGAGTCCTCCGAAGAGGCCCGCATTCGGCGGCGAGATCGCTCGAGTCTTTGCCGACGATTGTACACAATCAGGCACGCCCACGAGCGACGAGACGGCGCGTCAGACTCTCGAGCAACCAATACAAGCACGACGCGCCAGCGAGTGTGTCCGATCGCGGCATTGCACATGGAGGCGTCGAATCAGGGAACGGGACTCACTCGCTCGCGCGTCGTGCTTGTATTTTGGGACAGATCGGCGCCAGCGTCTTTGCGAATCTTCATCTTCTTTCTCCATTCCATGCGGTTACTCGAACGCCAGCACTCCCATGATGGTATGTGCGAAGACTCGTTTGCCGTCCGTCGTCAAACTGGCTCGCGTGAAGGATTGACCGAGAATGCCGAGATCGTTGATCGCTAGTAAAGCGTTCTGATCCAGGACGCTTGCATCGGCTTGAATAACGAAAACCATTCCGGAAAGAATGGGCACAATCAGCTGATTGCCGAACGCAGTGGGAAGCGGCGAAGCGGTATGCCCCCAACCGTTCGCTCGCGCGCGAGCGTCCCCCATGACCGTGTAGCCGCGAGAATCCTTGACGACGTTGAGACGTAGCGACGTATTGGTCAGATCGCGTTTGGCCTTCTTCTCATCCGCCAGCGAAACGAGTTGATCGGGCATCTGCTCCGGATTCCAAAGAATTTGCTCCTGCACTCCGGGTTCCCGCAATACTTGAAGCGGAAGTTCCAGGTACTCGACGGCGCCGGAACGAACGTGAACGCGTCCCAAGTAGTTCCGAGTGTAAGCGCGGAAGTAGTGGTAATCGCCCACCAATAAGTTGGATTGCTGAGTGATCGAGCGCGGCTTGTTCTCAGCGAGCGATTCCGGATGAATTTCGTGGCCGCTTGCACTCCAGCGACACGCCGGAACCTCGTGGACGATGGAAACCTGACGACTGATCTTTCCGGTATCCACGTCAACCCAAAGATGATCACCCTTGTGAAAGACCAAGGCCTGACCGTCGACGATCGGGTAGGTCTGCGTGGACATGAATTCCGGTAACGTGAGTGTCCAAAGGGTCTGGCCGTCATCAGCACGTATCATCGACACGCCCTCGGGAGTCTCAGGCGGTCCGTGCCCACCGCCGCGACCGACCACCAAGACCGCTCGCCCGTCCTTGAGCTTTTGCACGAGCGGGACGCAGCCCATGTTGACGCCGCACTGACTCAGCCACACCAAATCGCCGGATTGGGCGTCGAGTGCTTGCAGCTGAGTCCAGCGTTCGTGGGGTGCCTGCGCATTTTCATGCGTGAAGTGTCCATGTTCATCGGGGAGATAAACCTGGCGATGCAGAATCAGCTTGCCCTCAAACAGGACCGGCTGTGTGCGGGCAACTGAAGTGATCTGCTTTTGCCAGCGCTCGTTACCATCGAGATCAAAACAAACCAGACGCCCCGTCGGATTGAGCACCCACAAGTTGTTGCCATCGGTCACCGGAGCCGGCGATGATGCGTCGCCGAACGGAGCGCTGAGCTGAGTTTGGTAGCCACCGGGAATCTCGCGATGCCAAAGCAGGGACCCGTCGTTGGTAGAGAGTGCGTAGACCACAATATCGCTGCCGGTTTCCGCATTGGCGTCGACCGGTTTCATCGTCGTCACGAAAAGCCGATCGCCCCAAACCACCGGCGCCGACTGGCCGGTCTCCGGGAGATCGGTTTTCCAGGCGACGTTGCGATCCAGAGCCGCGCTCCAGGATGTGGGAGTCGCGCTCGCAGCAACAGCGAAGTTGAAGTGGGGACCCGGGCCCTGCGGCCAGTCGGCACCCTGTGCCGTCATACCTGGAAGCAACAGGACCAGCAGCGTGAGTTGTGATTTAGTCATTCGTCGAAAAGGTTGGAAGCGATTCCGCGTACAGATCAAAGTTCTCGATCGTGAGTCTTTGTCGGCAGCTCGGTTTGGCGGGGATCATGCAGAAAGGCTATCGTACACGGTCTTGCATACCTGGCTGCGCGAAAGTCGTATTCTGTAACGAAGCACCTATCCGAGAAGGGGTCTGGCACGAACTTAGGCATTGATCAGCCGCCACGCGTTAGCGTCCGGTTTTCGCAGTGCTGGAGAACCGGACGCTAACGCGTGGCGGCTAATTTAGACCAACGCCGTGTTTCGCCTAAGTTCGTGCAATTCGCGTCCGCCCCTTTCGGAGAGGCACTGAGCTTTTTGACAGGATAGACTGGCTAAACAGGATAGAAACAGGATAGAAACACGCTTCATTGAACCAAAAGGCGCAAAGCTTTTGATCCTGTTCATTCTGTAAATCCTGTCTGGCGAGAGAACCGTACGCGTGCGGCTGACGAAACTGGCGATTTCCAACAGGTCCCTCGTGTACACTTGATGCCATTGAGACCGGTCTTTCACCTCTGGGATCGAGTGGGAACATGAGAAACTGTCCTGTCGTCGCGACGCTTGTCGTGGTGGTGATTGTCTCGCTGCAAACGGCTAGGGCTAGGTGGTAGCGACGTGATCGACGAGAGTCGCATCGCACAGTCCGTTGAACGAGCATTGCCGCTTCTCGAAATTGCTTCGTCCGGATCGGCTGATCAACGCACGTGCTTCACCTGCCACAGCCAGGCCCTTCCGATCTTTGCGTTGACCGAAGCACAACGACACGGTTTTCACGTCGACTCGGAAAATCTGGAACGACAGATTCAACATACGATCAAGCATCTGGAACGAGGACGCGAGCAGTACGACCAGGGAAAAGGGCAAGGAGGTGGCGTCGACACGTCGGGGTATGCACTGTGGTCGCTGGAGGACAGAGCGACGTTTCGCAAGACGACGTGATTCAGAGCGTCACGAACTGGCTAATCACAAAGCAGAGCAAGGAAGGATTCTGGAAAGGCACGAGCAAACGGCCGCCAACTCAAGGCAGTCATTTCACCACTACTTACCTCGCCCTCCGCGCACTGTCGGTCTTTGGCACCGCGGACCAACAAGAAGCAATCGAGCGAGCGAACAATTCGGCCGCTGCCTGGCTGGTCAATACCGAACCAACCGACACCGAGGATTTGGTCTTCCAGTTGTTGTCGTTTGACTACGTGACCGTCGACGACCAGCAGGTTCAAAACGCGATCGACAAACTGAAGCAACTACAGCGAGACGACGGCGGCTGGGCTCAATTGCCAGAACTGGAAAGCGATGCCTACGCCACCGCCACGGCGCTGTTTGCCTTACGTCAGGTCGCGGCAATTCCAGACGACGATCCGGCCTGGACGCGAGGAATACGGCTTTCTGCTTGAACAGCAACTTGAGGATGGCTCGTGGCTGGTAAAGACTCGCAGCAAGCCGATTCAAATCTATTTCGAAACCGGATTTCCACATCGCAAAGACCAGTTCGTCTCGACAGCCGCGACCGCGTGGGCTGCGCTCGTTCTGCTGCATGCGCTGCCCCGAGCGGCAACCGCAGCCCATCGTGACGATGCCGCTGGCGGACACCAAGCCGCTTGAGTTTCCCGAAGCAGATCTGTCGCAGCGACTGATGCAAACCGCTCATACTTTCGTCGAAAAGCAAATCAAGCGAGCCAACGCCGATCGCCAGGCTGTGCTCGGCAACTCCGATTCCGCGGAGCAGGCACGGCGAACATTGCGCACCATCCTGGGTGTCGTGGATGAACGATTGCCGCCGAGAATGGAACACTTCGGAGACGAAGACAATCCTGCCATCATTGCCAAGACGGATTCCTATGAAGTCTTGCAGGTGCGGTGGCCGGTGTTGGAAGGAGTCGACGGGGAAGGACTACTGATTCGGCCACTCGGCCCGGTTACGGGTCGCCTCGTCCTCGTTCCCGACGCCGATCAAACCCCCGAAGACCTGTTGGGCTTGGCATCCAGCGGTCGTTCTGACCCAGTCGAGTCGACGTCGCAGCGAGACGCTGGCGCGATCGCGCGACAATTGGCGGAAGGCGGATTTGAGATCATCGTGCCGGCGATCGTTAGCCGTGCCAAGATGTCGACCGACGACGAGCGACGAAAGCGCGCCGATTTCACGTATCGGGAGTGGATCTATCGCCAGGCGTTTCAGATGGGACGTCACGTGATTGGTTACGACCTTGCCCGCGTCTTGGCTTGCGTCGATTGGTTTGAATCGCTTGACAATGAAGTGCCCATTGGAATTGCCGGATATGGCGAAGGGGACTGCTGGCACTTCACGCCGCGGCGATCGATACGCGGATCGACGCGGCCCTCGTGAGCGGATACTTCGACAGCAGCGATGCCGCGTGGCAGGAGCCGATCTATCGCAATGTCTGGTCGAAGACTCAGGCAGTTTGGAAACGCCGAAGTCGCGGCGCTGATCTCGCCTCGCAAACTGGTGATTGAGCACTGTGAGTTTCCCGCCGTCACCGGTCACAAAGGCGCCTTGGCAGACTCCGACATTGGAAACGGTAAGCAGTGAGTTCGAAAAGATCCCGGATCGCAAGGACCACGCGATTCTCATCGGATCGGAAGAAGCTTCCGCCAAACCCTATTCACGTGAAGCACTTCTTCCGTTCTGTACTTCCCTAGGCTGCGAATTGTTGACGACCGCCGAGCCAGGACGGGCTGGTCGATCAACGCCAGTCGGCCAGAGAGTGGATTGCCCAACGACAACAACGCACGGTCTCGCAGTTGGAAAATCACGTGCAGACGCTGGTTCGCAAATCAGACGACCTTCGCGACCAGTCCTTTCTCTATAAGGCAGTCCCCGAATTCAGCGACTCGCGTTGGACGACGGAGCGACGCTATCCGACACGAGATCCCGCAAGAGTTCATCGAGGCGGCGAAGTCTTTCCGAAAACGATTTCGTGAAGAAGCCATTGGGCAATTCGATGCGCCGCGGGTTCCGGCCAATGCACGCACTCGGAAGGTTGCCGAAACCGACTCATGGACGGCCTATGACGTCGTTCTCGATGTTTACGATGGGCTCTTTAGCTGGGGACTGCTGGTGATCCCCAAGGATCTGCAAGCGGGACAGCGGCGGCCGGTGGTCGTCTGCCAGCACGGTCGCAACGGTGTGCCCCGCGACACGCTCGACACGGGATCGACGGCCTACAACGACTTCGCTGCACGTCTGGCCGAACGCGGTTTCATCACCTTCGCACCTCACAACCTGTACCGCGGCGAAGACCAGTATCGCTGGCTTGATCGCAAGGCAAACACGATTGGCTGCACGCTCTTCAGCTTCATCGTCGCGCAACACGAGGCTTGCCTGGAATGGCTGCAATCGCTGCCGTTCGTCGACGCAGAACGGATCGCCTTCTATGGCCTGAGCTACGGCGGCGAAACGGCGGTTCGCGTGCCACCCATCCTGGAAGATTATTGTTTGTCGATTTGCTCTGGTGACTTCAACCAGTGGACCCGCAAAGTCGCGTCCACCGAACACACGTTCTCGTTCATGAACACGATCGAATGGGAGATGCCCTACTGGAATCTCGGCAATACATTCGACTACGCCGAGATGTCCTACCTGATGTTCCCGCGACCGTTCATGGTCGAACGAGGGCATCACGACCGTGTCGGTCAAGATCAATGGGTCGCCCATGAATTCGCGAAGGTCCGTTGGCTTTACGCGCAATTCGGAATGGCCGATCGCCTGCAAATCGAGTTCTTTCAAGGCGGACACAGCATCAATGGCGAAGGCACGTTCCGATTCTTGGAAGACTGGCTCAGAGTCGGTAGCGGCTCAAACTAAGATTGATTCCCCCCCAATCGTTTCTGACGACAGAAAGGTTCCCTCCCATGGTCTCATCGTTTCCCACGTTTCGCGTTTGCTTCTTGTTCGTGGTTGCCGTCATCGCATGCATTCATCAACCGCGGTATGCGTGCTCGGCGGAGGAACCGACGGTCAAGCCGCTCCGTGCGTTGCTGGTGCTCGGCGGGTGTTGCCACGACTACAACACCCAGAAAGAATTGTTGTCCAAGGGAATCAGCGAGCGTGCCCATGTCGAAATCACCATCGCCCACGACCCAGATACGACCACCGAGCATCTCAATCCTGTTTACGAGTCGCCCGCTTGGGCACAGGGATTTGACGTGGTCATTCACGACGAGTGCTCTTCGCAGATCACCGACGTAACGTTGATCGATCGCATCCTGGAACCGCATCGAAAGGGCCTTCCGGCGGTGATCCTTCATTGTGGCATGCACAGTTATCGCAGCGAGGGCTACCCGGACGTCACGCCCTGGTTCGAGTTCACAGGACTGCAATCGACCGGACACGGTCCGCAATCACCGATTGCGATCACCTTCTCATCAACGGCAAACGAGATCACCCACGGCTTGACGGATTGGACGACGATCAACGAGGAACTCTACAACAACAGTGCGGGCAAATTGCTCGGGACCGCGACCCCGCTGGCTCGCGGCAAGCAAACGTCCAAGAACAAAAAGGGTGTGGAGCGGCAAGAGGACTTTGTCGTGGTCTGGACAAACGACTATCGCGACACCGCGAAAGTGTTTGCCACCACGCTTGGCCACAACAATGAGACGGTGGCCGATTCTCGCTATTTGGATCTCGTTACCCGCGGACTGCTGTGGTCATGCGGTAAGCTGAACAGCCAGTACCTCAAGTCGAGATAACTCGCCTTCGCTGGATAGCGCAAAGTTGAAGCCATCCATAACCCGAAAGCGTAAGCAAGGCATAATGGGTTGCTTGGAAACTCTCTGGCTGACATTTCGGGTTAAAATTCACGTCGCGATCGGTGAAAGTGACGCTGTCCGGCGAGTGCCCAACCAAGTCGCAACCTGCCTTGAGCATAGGCAGACGCGGCGTGCTCGTCTGGCCGGCCGACGGCATTCCATAATTATTGAGACTTCTGCAAAGCAGAAAGTTATCGTCTTTCACGCGGCGCATCAGCCTGCCGCCGATGGAATCATCGATACAAAGCGCAGAGGGCGGCACGCCGATTGCAACTGTGCCTGGCTTCGGCTCAATCTGGCCTGACGTGATGTTGTGGCGCATTCATCACGGGCAAGATCACCCATTTGGTATGGGAGAGTTGAAAGCCAAGGATGGCTCGGAAATCGGCTGATCACGCTGACATTCATTTACCGTCCAACCCATCCTCCAAGGCTGTTCTATGAGTTCAACACTGAACCCTCCTCCCTCTACCCGCCAATCAGGACTTGCCCCTTCCAACGGCACGTCGAAATCAGCGAAATCGGTCCGACAGGCCGCGATCTCTGGAGTGGCGAATTACCTATCGCATGCGCCGGCGATTGATTACGCCAACCTCGAGGCTCGGGACTACTACTCGACGAACGTCTTCGGAAAAGCGGTCATGAAAGATCGACTCCCCAAGTCGATCTTCAAGGCGGTGATCAAGACAATCGAGTCGGGCGAAAAGCTTGACCCCACCGTCGCGGACGTGGTGGCATCGGCCATGAAGGATTGGGCGATGGAGAAAGGGGCAACGCACTACGCGCATGTTTTCTATCCGCTCACCGGTGCGACGGCGGAGAAGCACGATAGCTTCTTTTCACCGACATCCGACGGCGGGACGCTGATGGAATTCAGCGGCAAGCAACTGATCCAAGGGGAACCGGACGGATCGAGCTTTCCGACTGGGGGCATTCGGGTTACGTCGCAGGCTCGCGGGTATACGATTTGGGATGTGACGAGTCCCGCCTATCTACTTGAGAATCCCAACGGAACCACGCTGTGCATTCCGACAGCATTCGTCTCTTGGACCGGCGAGGCTCTGGACAAGAAGACTCCGGTGCTTCGTTCCATGCAGGCCCTCAATACGCAAGCTCAACGTATCTTGAAGCTTTTCGGGCATAATGACGGAGCTTTTGTCGCGTCGACGGCTGGGCCCGAGCAGGAGTACTTCCTGGTCGATCGTAACTTTTATTACGCGCGGCCGGATCTTCTCAATGCGGGCCGAACGCTATTCGGATGCAAGCCACCGAAGGGACAGGAGTTCGACGACCACTACTTTGGCGCGATTCCCGAGCGTGTGCTGGGATTCATGTTGGAAGCCGAACGGGAGTTGTTCAAGCTCGGCATTCCGGTGAAGACTCGGCACAACGAGGTCGCACCGGGTCAGTTCGAAATCGCACCGGTCTTTGAGTCGGCGAATCTCGCCTCGGACCATCAACAATTGATGATGCTGACGCTGCGCCGCATCGCGGAAAAGCACGGGATGGCTTGTCTGCTGCACGAAAAGCCATTCGCTGGCGTCAATGGATCCGGCAAGCACGTGAACTGGTCTTTGGGAAGTAGTTCTCAGGGCAATTTGCTGGACCCCGGCGACACCCCTCACGACAACGCCCAGTTCCTGGTGTTTTGTGCCGCGGTGATTCGAGCGGTTTATCGATACCAAGGCCTGTTGCGTGCGGTTGTCGCCACCGCCGGCAATGATCATCGACTCGGCGCCAACGAGGCACCTCCCGCGATCATTTCGATTTTCCTCGGTGACCAGCTCACCGATATTTTCGAGCAAATCAAGACGGGTGGCGCGAGCACATCGCTCCAGTCGGGAACCTTGACCGTTGGCGTAGACGTGCTGCCACCATTTCCGAAGGATGCGGGCGACCGAAATCGAACCAGCCCCTTTGCCTTTACGGGGAACCGATTTGAATTCCGTGCGGTCGGATCGAATCAATCGATCTCGGGTCCGTTGGTGGCGATGAACACGATCATTGCCGAGTCAATTGACTACTGTGCCTCAAAACTCGAACAGGCGGTTGAGGGAGATCCAGAGGCGCTCAACGGATCTGTACAGACACTGCTGACCGAAATCATCAACGAATGCTCGCCAATCATCTTTAACGGCGACGGCTACTCCGAGGAATGGCATGCCGAGGCTGCGAAAAGGGGGCTGTTGAACTTAAAGTCAACACCGGATGCGCTGCCCGCGTTGCAAGCACCGGAGGTAATCGCACTCTTCGAAAAGTACGGCGTACTTTCCTCGCGTGAACTGGAAAGCCGTTACGAAACCTATTTGGAGCAGTACTGCATGACGGTGGACGTCGAGGCCAATTTGACGATCCGAATTGCCAAGACCTCGGTGTTCCCAGCAGCCATCCGCTACCAAAATGAGTTGGCGTCGACTTGTGCGAATCTGAAGTTGGTCGGTTATGACTTTGATACCGACACGCTTGATGTTGTCACTGATTTGGTCAAGCAGCTTCAGGACTCGATCGGAGCACTCGAACACGCGGTCGATGACGAAGGGGCAGCGACGCCGCTCGAAGAGGCGTGCCACCGCTGCGATGCGATTCTGCCGGCGATGTTGGCAGTTCGCGAGAATGTCGACAAACTGGAAACCATCGTCGCAGACGATCTCTGGCCGCTCCCAACTTACCAGGAGATGCTGTTCATTAAGTAACCAGGCATGATCCTTCGGCATCCGATGCGTACCCGTTAAGCGTGGCATGCTCGTTGAAGCCAGTCTTGCATTTGGTCGCTGAGCTTGAACGGCTGTCACATTAGGAACATCCCTGCCTTCTGGTGGGGATGTTCCGTTTTGTCCCAAGAACGGGTCAGGTGCCAATGCCACTGCGATTAGGTCATAATCAGCCGCCACGCGTTAGCCTGGCGGCTGATAAATCATCGAGTCCAACATGCGTGAACCTCAGGTACTAGCCGTGGGCTGCCGCGACGAAGGCCCACGGCTAGCGCCTGAGGTTCACAGACTCATCTACCGTTCGTGCCATTCGGACCAGGTACCCATCGTGCGAAGCACCCGAACATCGTGCGAAGCACCCGAACATCGTGCGAAGCACCCGAAGAGCCACTGGCGGTATTGGTAAGCCACCCCTTTCTGGACAAATGCTGTGGCCAATTATTGCTGGCTCTTAGCGGAATCATGCATCAATGGCTTCCTGCAGACGCAGTACGTGGTACAAAGCGGGCTCGGCCGCCCGCTGGACTTCGGAGTACCGAATCATGTCTGTTCTCGTTCAACCCCTCGACGTCCATAACCAGACACTCGTTGATAACGTTCATCCCGCCGACTGGACCAATCCCACGCCCGACGGCCGCTACAACCTGGTCGTGATCGGGGCAGGCACCGCCGGGTTGGTGACCGCCGCCGGCGCCGCGGGCCTGGGAGCGAGAGTTGCTTTGATTGAACGCGGCCTGATGGGTGGCGATTGCTTGAACGTCGGATGCGTCCCATCGAAGGCGATCATCCGTGCGGCTCGAGCGGCTGCGGCAGTCCGGGATGCCGGTCAGTTTGGCGTCCGGGTCGGCCAGGACTGGCATGTTGACTTCCCCGCGGTGATGGAACGCATGCGGAAGCTTCGTGCTGGAATCAGCCCCCACGATTCGGCGCGACGATTCCAGAATTTGGGCGTCGACGTCTTCCTCGGGTCCGCAAAATTTGTCGGGGACGGCCAAGTCGAAGTGGGTGGACAGACGCTTGAGTTCAAACGAGCGGTGATTGCCACCGGCGCTCGTGCCGCCCAATTGCCGATTCCCGGCATCAGTGAAGTTGGCGTGCTCACCAACGAAACCGTCTTCTCATTGACGGAGCTTCCGCGGCGGCTGACCGTGATTGGTGGCGGGCCGATTGGAAGCGAGTTGGCGCAGGCCTTCGCCTGTTTCGGATCTCACGTCACCCAAATCGAAAAGGGCCCGCACATTCTTAGTCGCGAAGATTCGGATGCGGCTGAGATCGTGCAAGCGGCGATGCAACGAGACGGAGTCCACATCATGCTCCATGCAAAGACCGTCCGTTTCGAACAGCGTGACGGCGACAAGATAACGGTCTATCAGGCGTCCGATGGTCAACAGCAAGAAGTCGCCTCCGATGAAATTCTGATCGGCGTTGGCCGTGCACCGAATGTGGATGGATTGGGACTCGAGCAGGTTGGAGTCAAATTCGACGCGAGAACCGGAATCGAAGTCAATGACCATCTGCAATCGACCAATCCGCGAATCTATGCGGCGGGTGATGTCGCCTCGAGATTCCAGTTCACGCATGCGGCCGATTTCATGGCCCGGATCGTGGTGCAGAACACGTTGTTCAAGGGCCGCGCCAAAGCGAGTTCGCTGGTCATTCCCTGGAGCACCTACACGTCGCCCGAGTTGGCGCATGTCGGTCTCAGCGCTCAACAGGCTGCGGAACAGGGGATCGACATCGATACCTATACTCAGCCGCTTGCGGAAGTCGACCGCGCCATCCTGGACGGATCGACCGAGGGATTCGCCCGGGTGCACGTTCGCAAGGGGACCGACAAGATCGTGGGTGCCACCATCGTCGCCGAACACGCTGGCGATCTGATCAGCGAGCTCTCCCTCGCGATGACCAACAATCTCGGTTTGAAAAAAATTGGTTCCACGATCCACCCTTACCCAACCCAGTCCGAAGCAATCCGTCGCCTTGGAGATCAGTACAACCGCACACGGCTGACGCCGCTGGTCAAGAAGACGTTCGATCGCTGGTTGGCATGGACCCGTTAGGGCATTTCGCGATCAACGATTTCCTGAACGCCAAGGAGAAACTCCTGGATCTTCCGCGACCCTTCAAGTTGGATCACGTTTTTTTCTGGTCCGTAGTTGCGAATGCACTCCGAAACGAAGGGTCGCGTCACGACGGGGTATTGCCAGATGTAACGTAGAAACGCGAGTTCCAGCTTTTGCCCGCTGGGAGCATCGGGGCGATGATGATCGTCGACCGTTGCTCTTCGCTTCAGCGCTCCCCAGAGGCAAGTCCATCGCGAGCTTTCGAGCAGAATGATGCTTTCGGCAGCAGGGATCCGCAGGTCCAAGCTACTCTCGTAAGTACCGTCCATGATCCATGCATCTTGCTGAATCAGCGAAGCAACGGTCGTCCGCCACTGAGACTGCGGAGTGGAGATCCACCCGGGCTTCCAAAAATGGGCATCGAGATGAATCGTTCGCAAGTCCATAACGCGACCAAGGCGGATCGCCAACGTTGTCTTGCCAGACCCTGGAGAACCCAGGATGAGAATTCGTTTCGAGGAGGCAACGCGGGCAGCCGCTGTGTGAACATCCATGGATGAGATCACTCCCATCCGTCCTTACGGCGAAAGTAGTACCAGTACATATCCGCCTTGATCTTCGATCGCTCGTGACCAACCAGTCGCGATACATCACTAAACCTGACGACTTCCTGGAAGTGATCCCGATCGAATGGGTATTCGTAATTCAGGAGCGATAAGCTTCCGTCACCGGTCGGATTCCGCCGGATCTCGTGGTTGCGGTGCCAGATTGCGTTTGCGGTTCGACACATCTCCTTGACAAAGAACTCGCAGGTCTTCGGTGGCACCATGCCCAAGCTGTTCTCATTGACAAACAAGTCAAGGGACCTGTCGGGAATGTTCTTCGTTTCAAACGACGGGAGAAGAATGAAATCGAAGCTGGAGAGAGCTTCCGCGTTCAAATCCCCTTCGCCGTATAAAAGAAATGACTTCTCGGGAAAACTCAGCATCAGGTAGTACGATGCGCAAGCCAGGCATTCGGGCAGGTCGAAACCGACATAAGTCGACTCTTGGAACTGACGTTTCAGGAAACAGCAAAGTCGTCCGAAACCGCCTCCAAGTTCGCCAATGACCGGTCGCGGTCGATCAACGAATCCGGCCAGCATTCGTGCGTAACACTCGCTAAAAACTGAGTTCGGCAAAATGAGATGACCGTCTACGAGTGCTCCCCCTTGGTTCCCATGACTTGGGATTACCAACTCGGACAAACTCCGGCCCTGGCTTTCGAAAACCTCCCACCATTGGATCAACTGCGGCATCGTCTGTTGCTCGAAGAACTTCCTCTTGCTGCTCGACGCGTTGAGCTTGGAAAAGACCCACGATTCGCCAATCCCGGTGGGCTTCTCCCAGGCCCCAAAATTTGCAAGGAAATAGTGAAAGCGATCGAGATCGTTTTGCTCGTACCCGTCCAGGAGATACGAAAAGGCAGAGTCCGTCACATTCTTCCAGCCACCGCCGGGAAGAAACATGGGATCCTGTTGCAATTGGTCGCGTTTGGCCAGCTGATAGGCCGCAAAGATACGTTCGACGAGCGGTCGCTCCGACGGGTCCGGCGACTGGTGTTCGTTGACGCGAAGCACGATCTCACGCTCGGAATCGAGCGGCTGCCGTTCCCACAGAGCATTCACCAGATCGCGATAAGTATTCTTGCCCCAAGGCCGCAGTACCAACGCCAGCAATTTGGCTGCGCCGTCAGCGGACTCAGCCTTGAGCCTGTCGAGTCGTTTTTGCTTGGCTGGCGGCACTGCTCTCGGCTTCTCTGACTGAATCATCTCGGCAAACTCGACGTTCCTAAAGCTATTTACCGGTGCCATGTTTGTCAAGAATCATGGCTGAAATACCATCCTGAAGACGAAACACGGACTCGCCCTGGTTCTGCTTGGATGCAAGGTTCAAGACCCACACAAACTTGCTAAACTCACAACCATTCAACACGTAGGCTAATATACGGAACGAGTCCGGAAACGGGATTTCGCAGCAGTCGTTTGAGACGCGATGGGTCCGCCACGTGATCGATTGAATCGCCATTCCAGATCCAATGACAAGTCAAAGCAGTCAGCGCATTATTTTGATGGTGGTCGCTCTGGGAGCGTTGGCCGTCGGTTTTGATCGCGATGCCTACGCCGACAACTGGCCAGGCTGGCGAAACGACGGTTCGGGGATCTCGGCGGAGACCGATGTTCCTACGGAATGGTCGGCCGACCGCAACATCCGCTGGAAAACGCCTATCGATGGACAGGGCCATTCGTCACCAATTGTTTGGCAAGATCAGGTCTTGATCACGACCGTTCGGCCCACAGTGGAACGACACTGGCTCGCGCCGGCGTCGCTCTTGGCCTTGAGCCTGCTCTGTGGATTGGCCCTGTGGCGGCTGACGGATGGGACATTAGCCGACCCGCTGGGTAATCGCCCTGCCAACTGGATGTCGACGGAGTCAAAGGGAGCGAGGTTCCTGCGTCGTTTTTCAGTCTGGTTACTGTTCCTTGTCATTGGCTACGGGACAATCATCGCCGTTGAACTGGCGTACGATGTTTTGGAGAAGTATCCGGAGGGCTTACGCAATCGCGTGCTCGACAAGACGTGGTACTTCACCGACGCGCCCGGCTATGAAGAAATCGACACGCCAATTTCACCGTTTCGAGTGTTGACAGGCAAGAAGGTGGAGGGACCGTTCTTCGGCGCACCCCGAATTCCCTTGGCTTGTTACTATGGTGGCGTGCTCGCGATGCTCAGTCTGCTTGCCGTGAACTCGACGATTGCCCGACGGCGTCGAAGAGCGGGCGACGCACTGGCAAGCCACATGGACAAAATCCCGCCCAAACGTCTGTTCCGATTCCGAATGAACCTGTTGGGATTGGACGTTCGTTTTGGATTGCGAGCCGAAAGCCCACTGAATCAAATCATGCGAACCATGGTGGACTGGATCGCGTGCTTTGCCGCTGCGTGTTTTCTGATCACGGTGCACAGCGCCGCGATGGCCGATCTGCCCTTTGTTCCCAGCGGAACGACCTGGTTTCTCACGGTTGCGATCGGTGTGTTGGGACTGATCGCTTTCAACCTGATGTTGCCGGGACGACCATGGATACGGCTTGCCGGGATCTTGTTCACCGGCGTTTTGATGTTCTATGTCATTGCGGCGGCGCCGGCCAACGAGGAGTTCGGGATTCTCGCGACGGCGATTCGAGCCGGTCTGCAACCGCTGGTGAAGATGCTGTTGGCGTTGGCAGCGTTGGGGATGTTGGCTGCATGGATCGCGCCGCTGACATCTCGCGAAGTGAAGGAGGGCGATTCGACGCGCAGTTGGTCCATCACTTTCGCTGCAGTTGCAGTCCTTTTCAGCAGCATCATCTATTTCGCACTCGCCAACTTTCTCTTGCCGAGCAGCGTCTATGCTCGTGAACTCGTTTCCGTCGATCGGGCCACAGGAGATGTGCAGTGGATCGCTCGCTGCGATTCGAGCGAAACGACGAGCAAGCTGCACGCGGCCAATACGATGGCGACGCCAACGCCAGTGACCGACGGCGAGCATGTCTATACCCACTTTGGTGACGTCGGTCTGTTTTGCGTCGACATGAATGGCGACGTGCAGTGGAAGTTTGATGATCCAGTCCAAGCATCCCACTGGGGCTCGGCGAGTTCACCGATTCTGTGGCAGGACCTCGTGATCATGACCTACGACAGCGATCATCAATCGATGACCGTTGGCAATCGACAAGGGACTCGGAGTCGAGCGATGGCGTTCGGAACGCACCAGTGAGATTGAACCGTCGCAGCTATATGATGGCTACGCCACGCCGATCATGATCGAACGCGACGGAAAGCCCGAGCTGGTGCACCTGGCCTGTAAGCTTCTGGTCGGCTACGACCCGGCCACAGGGAAAGAACTTTGGAAGTTTTTCCATCCCGGGGAACAACCGGTTTGTACGCCGGTGGTCGCTGACGATTTGATCATGATTTTGGGCGGAAAATACGCTCCCTATTTGGCCGGCTTGCGAGTCGACTCCGAAAAGGGTGCTGAAGTTGTCAGCGTCGTCTGGGAGGGAAGCAGGAACCTTTCTGACATGCCTTCGCCGGTGGTTTACGACGGCCTGTTCTACATGATCACCAAGGACGGGATCGCCAGCTGCATCGACGCTCAGACCGGCGATTCAAAATGGCGCCGCCGTATCAAGGGAGCTTATTGGGCCTCCCTGACCGCAGCTGCCGGAAAAATCTATTTCTGTAATGCCAACGGTACGACTACAGTGGTCGAAGCCGGTCCCGAGTACGTCGAGTTGAGCAGCAATGATTTGGACGAGAGTGTGTACGCATCGTTCGCCATCTCCGACGGTGAGATCTTCGTCCGCACGGAAGAGAACTTGATTTGCATCGGCCGGGACGTGCGATGATGGTGACACGTCGCATCGCAGTATTGTTTACGTCGGTCGTTCACATACAAGCACGCAGCGCCAGCAAGTGTGTCTCCCTTGGGCGACCACGACACACTCGCTTGCATTTTTGATGTTGCGCAATTTCATCCAATCACGACGCGCCAGCGAGTGAATTCCAGGGAATTTGAGTGACGCCAACCGCTGAGCTGGTGAAAATGGGGACGGTGAAAACGGGGACGGTGCAAATGGGGACACACTCGCTGGCGATTCGCGCTTGGATTGGCAGCTCCCGCCGCGAGAGTGAAGCCGTCCAGCACGGCGTTTCCGCATAAGAATCAAACGAAAGACTTGAATTGAATTCCGAACAACACGCCAGCGATGAACTGGACAACTCGTCAACGAACTCGGCGTCGAAGGTCCGCCCGGTGAGTCGATGGGCACCGAACTGTATTTCCCCGCCTATGCCGCCAAAGCGGAAGACGGCACCTATTTGATCGGTGATGAACTCGGCACCGAAAAGCTGGTGCCGTTTCCGATTCGAATCCCGCACCATCCGCGTCAACAGCGACCGTCAGATCGTCTTCGACTCCTTGCCGATGGGCATCCATGACGGAATCGGCTGCCTGATGGACAACGGGTTCCAAGCGATTCTGCGGCGCACCAAGTGGGAACTGCTGATCGTCTCGCCTCAGGGGGTGATCACCGAGCGTCTGCCGTTGTGGTCGATGAGCAAACGCATGCCCCGACTCGTTTGCCTGGACCGAACGAGCGACATTCGTGATTGTCTTCTGCAATCGCGTCGGAGAAGTTGAGATCATCGAAATGGACCGGCAAGGCCGATTGCTCTGGTTCCTCAAGCCGAGCGCCAGCCAACTCGGTATCGCGGGCAGCATCCAGTGGTTGCCTGCGGACACGTTTCTGATCGCCGATCCTTTTCGACATGTCGCAATTGAAATCGATCGCGGCGGGAATATCGTCTGGCAGTTCGGAGTCGCCGGCGATCCTTCCAAAGCAACCTCTCGCCTCTCCAGCCCAAATTCGGCAAGACTCGTCGCCGACGGTCGACGACTGATTGCCGACACGAGAAACCATCGAGTGCTATTGGTCGATGATCAGGGCTCGACCGACCAGCTTAAGCTTGACCAGGGGAAACTTTGCGACCCCGGCTACGCGACCGAACTCAGCGATGGAAACTTTCTGATCTGTGACACGGGGAACCGACGTGTTGTGGAAACCGACCCCGCTGGCCAAGTCGTTTGGCAGTTTGGAAACGTCGCCCCACAGCGGCGATTGTTCTCCTATCCGCGTTCGGTGGAATGGATCGACGAAGGAACGTACATGGTGGCGGACACGGCCAATGATCGGGTCGTCGAGATTGGAACCATCGGGATTGGAACCACACGGTTCGCCAGCGTCCCATCGCTGCCGAGCGTCCGCTATTTTGGCCACGATGTGCGCGGCCCTTGCCTTCCGGCGGAATGTTGATTGCCGACGGACGAAACGGACGCATTGTTGAAGTCACCACCGAGGGGCAAGTCCTCAACGAGCTTACCGAAGTCGATCTCGGTGGACTCACGAAGTCTGAGCGATCCGCATGACGTGCAGATGCTGCCTGACGGTCACTTGCTGATCGCCGATTCCGCGCAGGACTTGGTGGTCGAAGCTGACTGGTCAGGCCGAGTTTATCGGGCGATCGGAAATGCTGGACGAACTGAAATTGAAGGACCCGCACAGTGCACAGCGACTCGACGACGGCAGCATCGTGATTGCCGACACGGGAAATCACCGGATTCTGATCGTCGGTCCGGATGGAGAGTGCGTCCAGCAGATCGATGCGATCGATGCGGATGGATCGCTGTTTTCGGCTGAACTTTCCTCGGCATGTCGAGATCATCGACGATGGCACGATGGTGATCGCCGACACAGGCAACAACCGAGTCTTGGCGGCCACCAGCGAAGGACGCTTACTGTGGGAATTCTCATGTGTTCCCAGGCACGCACCCGACACGATTGAATCAACCCCGTTGGGCCAAACTGATCAACCACCGCGAAGTGCTGATCTGCGATCATTTTCACCATCGAATCCTGCATGTCCGATGCGATGAGATAACGTCGAGCGGAATAGGCCCTAGCTGATCGAACCCCTCTGGAAGTGACCGCCCTCCAGGCAAGCTTGACGTGCAAGCGAGTGCTGCTGAATCGTACTGTTCTCCAATTCGCACCAAAACAACGCCGCCTACTCTTCCGGTTCGATCGGATAGAGTCCATGCATCTCCATACGGCGTATCTCGTTGAGATCGTGATGCAGCACGTCACGATCTTGATGTACAAGCAAGACCCAGCCGGCAATTCGCGAAAGAGACCTGTCCAGGCTTTGCCGAGAAACGCAGTTCGTGGAACGAGTCAAGCCGCTTGATCTGCGTCGAAGCAAGGAGACGCCTTCAATCGGCCTGTTTGCCGAGGTATCAGAAACACACGCATCGCTTGCTTGGACAATTCGTAGGGCTCATCCAACTGGCTCAGGAAATGCGTTGGGTTCCAATAGGCATCGAGCGTCTCGTCGATCTGGGAAGCCCCGCCGCAAATCCGGCTGAGCATCGGATTGTTTCCACCATTGAGCCGGCCCCAATCTCAACGATGACCGGTCCATCGTCGGACAAGATGAGTTCGCAATGGGCGGGACCGCTCGTTACTTCCAAGCGCATCGAGGACGCTGGCAACGTACGGAAACAACTGATGATGCAGCGACGAGTTGAATGTCAACAGTTCCAGCGAATCACTTCCCAGGAACGACCCGTTCGAGAGGTTTCTTGCCGTACTGCCAATAGGCCACCACTTTGTGGCGTCCTTGACAACTCACGGTATCAACCGCGTATTCGGTGCCCAACAAGATATTCTTGCACCAAGACCGCTTCGTTGGTTGCGCCAAAGACGTCGGTGCGACTCATGATGTCCTCGAATGCCGATTCGACCTCGGCCTCCGTCCGGCAAACGAAGACGCCATCGGACGCCGAACTGCAAATCGGTTTGAGCACGACTGGACCATCTACGTCCGCTGCGAATCCAGTTCTTCACTGCATGCCAGATCGGCGATGAGAACGAAGCAGGGGTCCGAATGCCTCGTTTGCGCAAGGTTTCCACCATCAATGCCTTGTTTCTTCTGGCCGGGCTGAGCCTCGTTCCGTTTGAGACCAACTCCAATCGCTCACTGATCTGGTCCGCGAGCTCCACTCCCATTTCACATCCGGCGACGACAAGACCAACGTTTCCCGCTTTCAGGGCCTCACACGTCTGCTGTGAGATTGCCTCGGTGTCTGAACGATCGTGTCAAAATCCTCCGCGTGAAACGAAGAGCGATACATCGCGGGAATCTGCTTCGGCACTCTGCACCATCCAACACGCATGACCGCGCGACTTGACGTCGCGGGCCAGCTGCGATCCCGACGAATACGGATCGACGATCGCGATCACCGGTTTCGAACGCATGGCAAGCTCGGACATCAACGCGCTCGAAGGGTGACGACCGATGGCGTTCCAGCCGCGAACTTCCAACGCTGCCTCTCTCGATCGTCGCGAACAGGATTCGTAAACCTGCGGGTCGCCAAGCAACTCCTGCAACGCATCGGACCAAGGCTGGATGTCCTGAGGCGGGACTGACATAGGCATTGTCCCTGACGCTGCGCCGGCGCGACTGGCAGCAAGTACTCAACGCCGAGTTTTGCCTCCGGCAGCCCGCCGAGATCACTGGCGAGCACAGGGATGCCACGCAGCATCGCTTCGGGAACGACGTAGCCGAACGACTCCGGCCACAGCGAGGGCACCAACAGAATGCGCGTCTGGGCAAGGATCGTCGTCGATGTTGTCGGAAGGTTCAAGCAGACGAATATTCGGCAGCTTGCCCAAATCGCTGCAGGACTTGATCGTTCGCGCCCCAAGTCGGAACGGCGGCAAAGGGGACTTGAGGAAACTCGCTCGCCAATGCCTGGAAGATTGCGACCCCTTTGTATGGACAGGGATTGATCATCGTGACGAAACCAGCGTCGTGTCGTGCGACGTTCGGGAATGGTCCTGGACCGTAGACCGGCAAATGCATCAGATGCGACTCCATCCCGCCATGATCTCGAATGTAGCTCTGCATGAAGTTGCTGATGACGATGATCGCCGGAGCGTCGCGCATCAATGCGGTCTGAGTCTCGCATTGATCGACCGAGAGTGGACCAAACGGCAGCTGCATGATCGTCTGCAGCAAGTGGAATGACGCGTCCCGGGGCCGCCGCAGCGGCGCTTGCGAGCATGAATCGACGTTTGTCATCCGCGACCAGGACCCAGTCAGGCTGGAACTCTCGGATTCGATGAATGATGTAATCGCCTCTGGCATCGGTGCTCGGACAGTTGAGTGCTTCGACTTGCACTCCGCCGGAATTCGTAAGCAAGCACATCGGGCGCACGCTCGTCGGACAGCTAATCACGCCCTTGCATTTCCTCGCGAAACTGGACCAGATCGTTGGGGCCGTCCGGCGAACGTGGTCAGGGCGCGCGTCAGCGCCAGGCATTGGTGTCCCGCACTGGCCAAGCCCTCCAGCAAACAGCGATTGGCCTTGGTGCCACCGGCAAATGAAGGCAGGAAAATCTCGTCCTGCAACAGAACGATCTTCATGAAGCGGGACGACCGTCGGACTGTCGCTTGCGCAGCACAGCGGTGCCATATCGGATTGGGAAATTGATCATCTCGTATTCGCCACTTTCGCGAATCTCATCCATCAGCCGATAGACCCCGCACGGTGGCCGATAATTGATCGTATCGTGCAAAGTAATGATCCCGTCATCCGGTACCAGCGTGCGGTACAAGTCCCAATCGAGCTTGGCGCCCTCGTAATGATGGTCGGCATCGATATGCAAGAAGTCGATCTTCACGTTGTTCCGCTGGAAGTAATCGCGAAATGCGGTCTCGGTCAGTTCCAGAATGATTTCGACTTCGGGATAATTGGTACGAAAGACGGAGTCCTCCGCGACCCAGCACGGCTCGCCCCAGATCTCCTTTCTTGCTCGGCGGTACCTGCAGCGTCCCGTCGACCAGGAACGTACGACTCCCTTCCAGTCCCAAATCGCGTTGGGCCTGTCTCATCATGCGGGGAACAAAACCTCCTCCGGATCCAAGGCATACGCATGTCTTGGATCTGAGTGAGTAGGCCAGCGAGTAATACAACATCCCGGCGCCCAAATCCTCGGAGCCTTCCGCGGATCCATGACTTTGGCACCAAGGATCGCTGACGGTGAGATGAGATTTGACAAACTCTTTGTCGACCAATGACATGGATATTGTCTCAAAAGCTTCGGCGAAAATTGACAGGAAGAACCGCTCGGCTGTTCGAGCGCCGCGACGGAGGGAAACATTATAAACTGCATACTAACAAAACGTTCTGGAAACCACCGTCTTTTCGGAAGTGCGCCAGTCTTGTTGGGCCAGCATTCTCGCCCTTCGGCCAATCTTTTCAACCAGCAGGTAAACCGTGAAGGCACGACGGGCCGTCCCGCGACAAACAGGTGTTGCCATCGTTACAGTCGGCATGTCCGTACTGCTTGCATCGAGTTGTTTCGGCCGCACCTTCGTCGTCCATGGCGGGCATGCCAAGGCGTCGGATCAGAATGCAGGCAGCGAAGCGGAACCATTGAAAACGATCCAGAGCGCGGCACAGCAAGCCCAGCCGGGTGACACCGTGCTCGTCCATGCCGGGGTCTATCGCGAGCGTGTTGCACCCGCACAGGGCGGTACACAGGAGCACCCCATCGTTTACACCGCAGCCCCGGGGGCAAAGGTGGTCATCAAAGGGTCAGATGTCTGGCAACCACGGTGGGCCAAGACGAGTGACGAACGTCCAATCTACCGGGGCGAACTGGACGCAGCGATGTTCCGCGACGAGCTGATTCACCCGTATCGAACACGGCTCAAAGGGATGCCCGCGAGTCAACGCCTCACGCTCGGCCAGGTGTTCGTGGATGGTCAACCGCTCCGCGAGGTCGACACCCCGCAAAAACTTCGTGCAACGCCGGCAACGTGGCTGGTCGATGATCAGGGCAGCGAACTGCAGATCCATTTTCCGCCGGGGGAAAGGAGCCCGGAGCAACGATTGGTCGAAGTCACCACGCGGACGCGTATCTTCGCCCCCCATCGACGCGGCCTGGGATACATACACGTGCAAGGCTTCACGATGGAGCATTGCGCCAACCAATTCCCCGAGCGATTCTGGGAGAGTGATTCGCCCCAGGCAGGTGCCCTCGGTTGTCGCGCCGGCCACCACTGGTTGATTGAGGGCAATACGATTCGCTTTGCCAAGTCGATCGGGATCGACTGTGGGTACGAAGGACGACGTGACCTGGAGGGAATCCAGCCAACCCCGCAGAACACCGGCTACCACTTGATTCGAAACAATCGCATCACGGACAACGGTTGCTGTGGCATCGCGGGCATGCGCAGTTTCGGCACGAAGATTGTTGGCAACACCATCGAACGAAACAATTGGAATCGTCATAGCGAACCGGAAATCGGCGGCATCAAGGTTCACTACTTTATCGACGGCGTGATCGAAGGCAATCTTGTTCGCGACAACGATGCGTTTGGCATCTGGTTGGACAATGTCTATCGCAACGCGCGCGTGCGACAGAACATCGTCATCGGCAATCGGGGGAGTGCGATCTTCGTGGAACTGGGGCAAGGCCCCGTGCTGATTGACCATAACATCCTTGCCAATTCACGTTTCGATTTTAGCCACGACAATCCTCGAGCTGACGGCCTTTGCACGCACGATGCATCGGGCGTGACCTTCGTCCACAACCTGGTGTTTGGTTGTCAGCGTTTTGGATCCTCGAACCGTAAGATGACCAGTCGCCCGGGCGCGGGGGTCTCGAGAATCGTGATTCGCAATAACATCTTCATCGACAACCAAGCCGGCTCCTTCGACTTGCCGTTACCAGGACTGGACGCGAAAGACAATCGAGTGGACCACAATTTGATCAGCCCCAGCGGCGAGCAGCTCGTCAATCCTTGGGGCACACAGAATGTTTCAGCCGAAACAGCCCATGCAAGCCTTTCGTCGGACCTTGTCCTTTCGCTCGATTTGGGATCGGCGGCGAGCAAAGTCGAAGCGACCGGTATCGAAGCAGTCCAGCGAGATTTTTTCGGTGAGTTGCTACCGACAACCGACGTGACGGCAGGCCCGTTTCAAAAGCTCACCGACGGTGAGAACCGATTCACCCTTTGGCCGCCGACGAATCGCTAATCGCAAAGCATCACCTTGTTCTCTGCAGAATGATGTTGGGCAAAACGGTCGGAGAAAGGTCTTTCGCCAGGCAATTTCGCCCCATCACCATTGGAAAATCATCATTCTGCCCGACCTCATTCTGCCAACATCGCCCCGAACATTCTTCATCGCTACTGATCGACGCCGCATTGGAACATGCGCAGGGGAGCGGCATACTTTTTGAGCACTTCAGTTCAATTGCCGGATCAGGTTGATCACCGCATTGACCTCTTCGGGAGTCAGGGACTTGTCAAATCCGGCCGGCATCAACGATGTGTTCATGTCGCGAATCAATGGAATCCCATCTTCTTTCTCAACTTCGGCAAGCGGGATGTCACGCAAGCCAATCTGATTTTGCTCGTCGCAAACGCGCAGGACCAGACGTTCATCGGTGCGTGCAATCAACTGTCCCGAGACGATTACCCCGTCCTCCAAAAGTACGCTGACCGACTTGTATTGCGGTTTGATTTCCCGATGGGGATTGACGATCGATTCGTGTATTGCTTTGGCATCGCTGAGTCCGACGGCAAACAGTCCTGGGGCAACGGTTTTTCCCTCAGGAACGTGGTAGAGAGAATGGCAGTTGAGACAGGATCCCTTTTCGCGCAGTACGGCTTCGGCCAGTTCCATCTGCTCGCGATCGATCAACGTGGGCTCGGTCTCCATACTGCGACGGTCCGGAATCTGAAGTTTCGCGATTTCGTCATAATCTGCGAAAGCACCGTGACCTGCCAGGTAACCGACGATGTTCCGGATCTCGTTGGGGTCGAGATCCGCAGCCACGTTGGGAGGCATGCCGGGTCGGCCACTCGGCGCGATATAGGCGGAAGGTTCGAGGATCGATTCAAGGATGTACGCAGCAGCCGATTGATTCGACTTTCGAGTTGCCGCCGAACTGCCGATGTCGTGAAGATTAGGACCAATGTGCGCCGGAAAACCGACTTTCGTGAAGTGACACGACGCGCAGTGTTTCGTGAACGACTGGCCTCCGGCGACCGTATCGATGCCGCGTGTATTGGGAGGAATCGACATGAAGGCAGCGGTGGCGAGCATCGTGGCGGTCGGCAAGCCCAACGATAGCGCTAGCCAGCGCAGCGTCGGCATGGTTGGCATTGGTTTATCCATCGGACCTCCCGCTGACGGGATCGAGTGGTCGAATGCGATACAGATTCTTTGTGTTACGCGAAATCACGAAGAACTCGCCAGAGTCTGTGACTGCGATGTCAATCGGTGAGGAGACCGACGCGTACTTGTCGACGGAACTCACTTTGTAGGTGTCGCCAATTCTCTCTAGCTTGATTCGCCAGATCGCATGCTGCATGAAGTCAGCCACATAGAGGCAATCTCGATACTCGTCGGGAAGTGATTGCGAGGTTGCATACGTGATCCCCAGGAAATTCCATTCGTGTTCTCCGACCAGGATTGGTTCACGAAATCCGGATGATTCGGCCGTTGGCTCGTTCGGAACCACATAGGGGTGACCGTAGTGGGCGCCGCGGACGATGTGGTTCAATTCGTCTCCCGGATTCTCGTCGATGTCATTGTCGGTGACGAACAACTCGTCATCCGGTCCGATCACAATGCCAAAGGGATTGCGGAATCCCCTGGCAATGACCTCGGGTTCGGCGAGATTCGAGTCGACCCTCAGCACCGCCCCTTCCCACGGATGGCCCGTCAGTGCTCGATTGGCGGCACTGGCGGTCGTCACAAACAGAGTTCCGTCTGCGGCAAAGCAAATCCCGTTGTTTTGCTGCATCGTGTCTGGCCCCCGAGCTCCGGGCAAACCGGTCACGATATCATCCGCAAACTCGAAGTAGCCATCGCCATCCACATCTCGCAACCGCGTCACCGCTCCGGTGTCCTGGTACGCGATGGTTCCTCGGGTCGCCGTGGCGCTGATGCCGGACCTGGAAACAAACAACTCGCCGTCTCGTGCCACCAGTCCGTAGCAGCGCATGAGCAGCGGGGAGTCGGCCACAATCCGTTTCCGATACTTTCCGGTTGCGGCGTCCCTGGTCAATTCAACAATGCCTCCGCCCATGGTGCCGGCGTTCTCGAAATAGTCATAGCAGACATACACCTGACCGCTTTCGCTGACGGCGACCCGTATGGGTGCATAATCGAGGTCGGCAATCTTTTCGATCATGAATCCTGGCGCGAGCATCCGCGCGGCGGGATCGCGCTGGCCTCCGCGAAGCTCCTTCCATATGAAGGCAAGGCTACAAGTCACGACACCGACGATCGATGCAGCCAGGATGAGCTGCGCAACGACTCGCTGGATGGCTCCGGGAGCACTCGGGGTGCTACCAGTCGGAGTTGGATCCGACAGGCGGGTCACCCACACGAGTGCGGCGGCGATGCCCAATCCCATCGACGCCATCGCACTGAAATCCAGCTCCCTGACCAAGAACCCGAGGAGTGAAACATAGTTGGTTCCAGGCTTGAGATAGAAACCAACCATGGTCGTCGCCACGATCGCGGCTAACGCGACCATCACGCTCACTAACGAGGCGGCGCGTCGCGATCGCAGCAGTTCAGCCGTGGCGACCACGGCGACGACGAGCGTGTAACTCGTTAAGAAGAGACAAAGATCGATAGCGCTCACGAGGGCGAACCTAAACGGTTTATCGGGGCTTCAATGCGCGGCCCCGAGCAAGGGGAGGAAGCGTCTCAAGCCTGCTCGATTTGTTGATACTCAATCGTATCAGTCAACAGCTGGGATTTCCAAAGTCGTCGATAGAGCGGGCACTCACGCATCAGTTCTTCGTGCGGACCAAATCCGACACACTTGCCGTGGTCCAGCACCAACAATCGGTCAGCTTTACGCAATGTAGACAAACGGTGTGCGACTACGAAACTCGTGCGTGATTCCAGCAAGTGTTCGATCGCCTCCTGGACGTGGTGTTCGGTGACTGAATCAAGACTCGACGTGGCCTCGTCCAGCAACAGGATCGGGGCGTTTTTGACGAAGGCCCGAGCAACATTGATTCGTTGTGCCTGCCCGCGAGAAAGCCCTCGTCCACCGACGCCGATCAGCGTGTCGTATCCCTCGGGAAAACGCAGAATCTCGTCATGAATGAAGGCGGCCCGCGCGGCAGCTTCGACCTCGACGTCCGATGCCGAGGGACGCCCGCAGCGGATGTTCTCACGAACGCTCGTGGAAAACAGAAATGGCTCTTGGGCGACAATCGCAACTTGATGATAAATGTCATCCAGCTTCAAATTCCGAACGTCGCGTCCATCAAATCGCACGCAGCCCGAGGAGGGGTCGTAAAGTCGGATCATCAGGTTCAACAACGTCGTTTTACCGGCTCCGGACGGACCGACAATCCCAATGGTTTCGCCCGCGTTGACGGAAATCGAGATGTCACTCAATACGGCCGTGTTTCCATAAGCAAAGCCGACGTTCTCACAGGCGATCACGCGCGGTGGTGATGTCAGTGGCTCAGCATCCTCGCGGTCCTGAATCTCAGGCGTGGTGCCAAGAAAATCGAGAATGCGTCGGAAGGAAGCGAAGTACGTATGGATCTCCAAATACTGCTGGTGCATCAGGTTCAATGGTGTATGCATGACGCGGATAGCCATCACGAAGGCCAACAATGATGGCCAATCAAGCTTGCCGTCCATCACCTGAAAACCGCCCACCAAAACAACAATCACGACGCTCAAGCCAGCCACCGACTCCATACCTACGCGCCCGAGGGCCTGAAGTCGGGCCACATCAATCAGCTCGTCAAAAAAGGCTCGTCCCTTTTCCAGGGCCATGTGCGTCTGGATCTCCTCGCCCTGATACGTCTTGATGACGCGCATGCCCCGGAGGATTTCCAGAATCATGTCAAACAAGACATATCCGGTACTTCGTACCCTGTACGAACGCTTGCGAAGTCGCTTGCGACACCAGGATGATCGGCAACGAGACAATCGGCAGCACCAGCAGCACCCACAAGGCCAGCGATGGGCTCATGTACACGGCGACAACCAACAGCCCGAAAACGACGGCACCTTCCAAAAACATGCGTGCGGTCGCTTGCACAACCATCCGCAACTGCGTCACATCCGTGCGCACGGTTTGGATGATGTCGCCATGACTCTGATGATCGGCGAAGGGCACCGAGAGTTTCAAAAGATGTCGGATGACGCGGTCCATGAAGCCCAACTCGATCACCTTGATGATGCGTTGGACGATGACATAGTTGTCGTAGAAGAACAGGGCGCCGACCAAATAGGTGATCAGCATCAACCCGGCCGCCACCCAGAGACCCGCACTGGGCCCGAGCGACGAGGTGATGACATCACCGAAGCCCGTGTGCTCGGCTGCCGTGCTGGCCAAAAACTCGCGCATGAAGAAGATCACGGCCATCGACGTCGCGGCACGGCCAAGGGACGTCATCACGAACCGCACCAGCAGCAATTTGCGTGCTCGGAAAAGCTCTCCGATGATCTGCGCGATCGGCTTCAACACGACCATCTCCGGAACGTTCTGCTGTGGTGGAAAGTTCTCGGACTTGGTGCAGACGCAGGCCACGTGAATTCGACTCGCCCCGAGATCGGACAATGTCGAAGTTCATGATTGCAACTCGGTTCGCCGTGAACGATCAAGGATTCCAATTCAGGCTCCTTGACGGCATCGTCACGAGGTAGTGCGCCAATTGCGGAAGACGATCTCGCCAACGCTCGCAAAGTCGCATGCGGAACAGAAAACGGTCGGGAAGTTTTCGAACCGTCTCAGCTTGTTCGGCATTTTCCAACCAAACGCCGACCTGTGTGCCGAGTCGCTTGAGGACCGGCAACCGTTCGATTTGACTTCGAATCTCCGGCGGCAAATCTGCATCCAAAAGATCGCCGGCCAGCCACAGGCCTAGCCAGACTGTGCGGTAACAGCGCGCCTCGGCAGCCCTGGCTGCGACCCGATCCCAATCGGTGATCGTGCCACGGTTGACCAACTCGGCGATATCGCAGATCCATCGAAGGCGTTCCCACCAGTGCCGCGTGCCGTGCATGCACAACACCTCCAAGGAATCCTCCGGAAGTAGCTTTCGGACACATCGGTTGCTCGCCGCGATCGGAGCCCCGCTTTCCCAAAGCCGATCGAAATCGACATCGAAGTTGTGCCATTTCGGTGCCAGATCCCAATGCACGTCGAGCTCCACGCCATCTCGCTGAAACTCACACGCAAAGAGTTGTCGCTTTCGTGCGCTATCCACTTGATCCCACAAACAGCCAAAACCGTTGTCGCTGAGGAGCTCGCGCACGCGTGGAAAGTCCTCTGGACGGATGAGCATGTCGAGGTCCCCGCACTCACGGAGACGCAAGTCACCATAGGCATCGGCAGCCAGTGTTGGCCCTTTGAAAACAAGCATCGGCACCGACGACTGCTCAAACAGCCCTGCGACCTGGCTCAGCATTTCCATCAGCCGAAGGTTGCGTTGCTCCAGCTCACGCGACTGGTTCCCCAGCACCTCCAAGACCGCCGCCGGAACGACCCCAGCTGGCTGACCCCGGAGGTGGGAATAGGTCAACGGGCGGATCCGATGCCACCAGCTCCGATTCAACACGGTTTGCCAGTCAATTTGCTGACGCAGCAGCTGCTCGCACCGATCCCGCACCGCCTCATTCTGGGAAACACGTGCGCAGCAAATCAGCAGCTCGTCTTCGGTAGCAGGTCGTCGTGTTAGCGCCCAGCTGCTTCACTTGTTTCGCTCTGTGGATCGCGCGGACCAGTCGGCGGCGATAATGCGTACGTTTTGACTGAAAAATCCCGCTGCCCGCCCTCCCCCCAGATGGCAAGTGACAAACAGAGATGAGTATAGTCCGCAGGCAGAATTTTGACAGCAAAAAGCATGCCCGGACTGCCCAGTTGAAGCCTGAATCGAGAACTGGAAAGGGGCTCCGAAGATGTACTGGCGATTCCCCCAAGGCCCACCCCTAGCGTCCGAGGTTCACGCAGAAAGCCAAGGTCGTGCCAAAGGTGGTTGCCATGGGGCGGCGCGGTGATCGGCACCAGGGTCTTACTCGCAGGCGCCGACCGTTTGATAGCATTCCCTCTGGTCGCGAACCGAGAAGAAACCCCCAAAAAAATTAGTGACAACCGTCACATCTTGCCGAATCCATACGACAGGTTTACTCACAGGATCGCGCATGCTTCGCGCCGTTGCCGCGTTCACCCCACATCGCTGTGAGCAGTCAGACAGAAAGAGAAAGCGATCGATCCAGTCGAATCCTTGCCTCCCGACACTCGGTTTGATCCTTAGCCCGCATGCGGCGATGAAAGTAACAATTCTCATAGCCATGTCCGCGATCTGCATCCTGAATACGGGTTGCACGTTAAGCGATAACCTGTTGCGGACATCGCTGGTTCAACCAATCCTCTACTCAAGCTATTGGGACCTCAAGCTCGAGCGTCACCGATTTCGAAGACTGGCCGAGGTGGAATTGGAGCGGGCACGGACGATCGCACGCGCGGAGTCAGACAGTTATTCGTGCCCGCCATTCTCGCTTGATCATGAGAGGGGATTCAAAGCTGGCTTTATTGACTACCTGACCTACGGCGGAACAGGCACTCCTCCGCCCATGCCACCTCGGCGTTATTGGTGGAGCGGCTGCGACGGTCCGTTGGAGTACGGTGCGATCCAGGATTGGTACAAGGGATTTCAACACGGCGCCGCAGTTGCTGAGGCCACCGGCTATCGCAACTGCGTCACGATTCCATTGAGTGATTCGCTGCTGATCAATACGTTGCCGTATTATCCCGGTCAGTTTTCGGAAGGCGAGTACGGGGAAACGATCGAAACACCACTCGGCGAGCTGGACGGACCTGGCGATGCAGACGCAGTTGCAGCCGGGCCTGCCCGCGACCGATTCAGCGGCCGAAGAGATCCAGTTGCCGGTCCCCGATGAGCGTTTGCCGGAAAGCTGGGAAGCTTGGCTGCAGAACGGTCAGTTCCCAGTGGTCGAGTCGAGCGATTCATACGGCGACTCGGCAAGCGTTCGCGATCCCGGATTCAATCAGCAGCCCCCTTTCGTGATCGCCGCGGCTCAGCCGTTCGATTCGACCGCGCCACCAGCGGCGTCTTCCGCACGGCCATTAGGGACCAGAACGCTTGCCCCTGCCACGCTGCCACCGACTGACGTCAAGCGTTTCTCGGAGTCCCCTGACTTGATCGAGATCAAGCGACTGCCAAAGGTCGGAGAGTCCTCGCAAGGACCGCCGTCCCCATCGTTACTGTCCCCATCGCCACTGAACCCATCGCTACTGTCCCCATCGTTACTGTCCCCATCGTTATCGGCGCCCCAGAACTCGCTGATGAAAAAGACGTCGCTTGAGTTAGGAGATGACGGCCTCATTGAAGTGCAAGAGACTCCGCGAGGCCCCTCGTCGGACATCGAGCAATTGCATCCCGAGGCGCTGCCATCCCCCGCCGCGCTGCGGCGTGATGGTCAGAGCAAGACGGTTCAATCGGTATCGAAAGCGGCGCTCCTCGATCGGCGCAGATTGATCTTCATGACGGCGTTGCTCTTGATTGCGAGTGGTTCTTTGCTTCGCCGCCGCCGGAGGGCTCTCGTTCGCTCCACGGATCATCAAGACATGTTGCCGAAAGATCACCAGCAATGGACCGTCGAGCCGGATTCGATTTCCTCCACGCAGGCGCGATGCGAAGCCGGGCGTGGCCAAGTGGCACCGCGAAGGCGAGCACGAGGCGCCTGCGGAAGCCAAGCCGGTTGGTTTGTGGTGCTGGCTTGCTGCCTGTTGAGCGGTTGTTCATCCTTGACCAACCCAGTGCTCAATGGCATTCCGGTTCGAAAACTGCCACCAGAATTGCTGTCCCAGCCGGATCGCGATCACTTACAGACCGTTCCACTTTCCTTACTGCGTCAGAAGCAGCCCGAGGATTACATCCTTGGCGCGGGTGACGTGTTGGGCGTCTTCATTGCCGGTGTCTTTCCGCCAACGACCGCGGATCAACCGCTCGCCTCACCACCGGTGTATTTTCCTTCGCAAATCGATCCGCTCGGCGCCGGGTTACCGCCTTCACTCGGCTACCCCGTCACGATTCGAAATGACGGGACGTTGTCACTGCCGCTGGTCGAGCCGATATCACTCGAGGGTTTGACGGTTGAGCAGGCAAATGAACGGGTCCGCGAGGCGTATGCGACGAAGGGAATCCTGCAGCCTGGACGCGAGTCAGTCATGCTAACGCTGATGCAGCCCCGTCAAATTCGCATCCTGGTATTTCGCCAGGAGGTTGGTGGGTTCGCAGCAGGTGGTCGGGGAGACATTTCGTCGAACGGCGTCAAGCGAGGCACGGGACACATTATCAATCTTCGTGCCTACGACAACGACGTGGTCAATGCATTGGCCAACACAGGCGGCTTGCCCGGACTGGACGCCTACAGCGGCATCTACATTTTTCGCGGCGGCCAGTCCAATTTGGAGCTCACTCAAAGGTTAGAGTCCTCGCCGCCAGGTGCGGATCTATCGGAACTCTCCAGTCTTTCGGTTGAGACCGACTACATTCCCACGAGATGGCTACCCACTGAGCCGATGCCGTTTCAAGCAGAAGACGTCATTTTGCATGAGGGAGACGTGGTGCTGCTCGAAGCCCGCGTCGAAGATCTCTTCTACACCGGCGGGCTGTTGCCGGCAGCGGAACGAGTGCTCCCACGCGATTACGACCTGGACGTCGTCGAGGCCGTCCTGCAAGCCAGTGGCACGCTGGTCAACGGAGCTTTCGGCGGAAACAACTTCAACGGCTTGCTGATCCAGAAAGGGATTGGCAATCCGAATCCCAGCGCGTTGACCGTGGTTCGGCGAACGCCCAACGGGGGACAGATTCCCATCTTCGTCGACTTGAACCGCGCCCTGGTCGACCCGCGTGAACGGATTCTTGTCCAAGCCGGTGACGTGCTGATTCTCCAGGAAACCAGACAAGAGTCGATGGCTCGCTACTTCAACGATATCTTCAACTTCAACGTCTTCTGGCAGGTCTTCCAACGTGGAGACGCCACCGGAGCAACGGCCGTCACCCAATTACCACGCATCTAATCACCAGCCAAGCATCCGATCCTCGCGCTGCCCGCGCCGAGCGAGGGGATGCCGGCAAAATGATGATCGCCACTCGCCACTCGCCACTCGCCACTCGCCACTCGCCACTCGCCACTCGCCACTCGCCACTCGCCACTCGCCTCTCGCCAACTAGCTCCTCCGCCCCGCGACCAGCGCACAGGTCTCCGCCAGATCGGCTGATTCGAGCGAGAAACTGGGAATGCTCTTCGCGATCTGAACAGCCGCATCGAGCCCAGCATTGGGATGGGCCAACTGGTTCAGGGCGTTGGCATAGAGTCTGGCACCGGCTTCTCGCGGCGCTCATCGGTTGCAACCTCGGCGCGTCGGCATCTGGACGGTAATTGACAAAATAGGCGGCTGCTAAGGGACACGACTCCAGCTTCGATACGGCGGGCAACTGCTCAACTGGAACGTGAAGCGTCCGCGGCGTCTCCAGAGTTGCTTCGGGCAGCGGATAGGCCGGCGGATGTCGCTTCAGCGAGAGCGCCCGTGGGTAGGCTTGGACGCACATCGTCGAGAGATCGATCGGCGCCAGCTCATCGCTCAAGTAACGCCAACCATGATGCAACAAACCCCACAGTGTCGTCGATTTGCCGCCGCCGGACTTGGCCACCAGCAGGTAAGCCTTGCCGTCCACTTCAGCAACGGCCGCGTGGAGGAAATAGAGATCCTTACGAATCCGCTGCACCGCGATGGTTGAATCGACTTCCAGCGCGTAGAGAAACTCGCCTTCATCAGGGCTCGACTGGGTCGGTTGCCCGGGGCGGTCAATGAGAATCTCGGAATTCGAATCGCTGCGCGAAACGGAATAAGTCAGATGGCCGAGGACCGGATCATCGTCGATGTCGCGGTCGACCGACATGGAACCCCAGTGCGTTTGCAGCAGTGCTCGCAACTCGGCAACCGGGGAGTGAACGGCAACGTCGACGCCAAGGATACGGTAGGACAGGTCGCCCAAACCAGCCTTGCCTATGGTTGGCGTGACCACGCGCTCGTTAACGACCTCGGCGGTGACCTCGGTGATGACGGCCGGTATTGCAGTTTCCACCACCGCCGCCTCCTCCGGATCCGTTGGTCGCATGAGCGGGCGATACCTTCAACGAGAGAATGAACGGCGAGACATAGGTTAACTTCTTGACGAAACCTCTTCTCGACGATTTCTTTGCTGCGGATTTCTCTGTTGCCGGTTTCTCATTCATAGCGCTTACTCCAGGATCATTCACTCAGAAGCCACAACTCACGAAGCTTCTCAATCACTTCTGACACATCCTTGGCTGCAACAGCATCGTCGACATCAAACTCTTCGGCGAAACGCCGAACGATCTCTTCCGTCGAAGACTTTCCGTCACACTGCAGCCAAACAAAACTCGCTGTATCGTTCAATTGATGGATGTAGCCATTCTCGTCATCGAGCACCAACGTCTCACCATCGACCTGCTGGATCCTGACATCTGCTCGTTGGGTGTAACACATGCGTTGAGCAATTCGCAGCGGAAAGGATCGCTTGGCTGGGCCCGAAGTGAGAGTGGCGAACTTACCTATTCTAACAAGGCACTTTCTAAGAATAAATCGGGTTTTGACCACAAATTCCGTATTTGAATTCGAAAAACTTGGGTCACGGAGTTCGCATCGGATGGCCACGGGGCTGGCTTGTCCCGAGCGAATGCCTGGCGATCAGCGGGCGGAAGACGGCCGAAAACAGAGAATCGCGAGCCTCAGGCCTCCACTCGTGAACCTGCGTACAGCGATTATTTCTCGATCCGTCAGAACAACAGATCGTGTTGACGAAGCCAGGCGGCACCGAATTCCAGGCCTTGGGAAACGCCGACCCGAGGTGCGTAGCCCAGCTGCTTGCGGGCCTTGTCGATCGGTGTATTCGACATCCAGAGCGAACAGCTTCAGCTGGTCACTCGTGGGAGTCAGCTTGAGCGAAGACTCGGTGACCTTCATGTACTTGGCAGCCAGAGAGCTCTGGGCATTCAGCTTCATCAACGTGCTATTGAATCGTGTCAGCGCGAATCGCCCGGCCACTCGGACCGGCGACATCAACCGACTCTTGACGGCGATGGGCCACGTGTTGAGCGTCGGCAGTGGAGGTCGACCGAGGGCGTCATTGAATCGCGAGAAGTAGTCGTTCCAGGTGATGATCTCGTCGCCGTTGACGTTGAAGGTTCCGCCCGGCACATCGTCTGATTCAATGGCTCGATAGATTGCCTGAACGACGTCCGTCACGTACACGAGGTTGCACTTGCCCTCCCCAGTACGCCCGAAACGTTCCCCAACGGCCGGACCACAGTCGGTTCGCAAAGCTCACCGTCCATGTGTAACTAAAGGGACCATGAATGATCGTGGGGCGGAGGACGACAACCGGCATGCCGCGATCCATGAACGTTTGACAAATCTGCTCCGCAGCGATCTTGCGTTTGGCATAGGCGTTACCACGTTGCGTTGGGGCGATGTTCTCGTCAACGATGCCGGCTGCATTGCCATACACACCAGCAGAGCTGAGATGGACGACTCGACGAAGTCCCATTTCGTGAGCCGTGGCCAAGACGTTCTGCGTACCGGACACGGTCACTTCATCGTTCCCGACAGCGCAATGAACCACCGCGTCACATCCTTCCATCGCAGCACGCAATTGAGAGTTGGACAGGACATCGCAGGGAACAATTTCAGTCTTTCGTCGAGCCAACCGGGCGGCGCTGCTCCAACTGCGAATGCCGGCACGAACGGGGATTCCACTGAGCTGAAAGCATTCGACAACCCATCCGCCGACAAATCCCGCCGCGCCCGTGACCAGTACCTTTTGCATCGATTTCACTCTTGTCAAGAATTGGTTCTGACCGCTGGTCTTTCCGTCGTTGCCTGACCGCGTAGCAGCGCAACATTCGGATCGTTCTCGTACCAGGGCAAGTCGAACAGCTTCGCGTGCTGATACGATTCGTCAATCAACACAATCGAAGGCGCCACATCGGCGGCTGTGAAAAGCGGTGACGCGACGCCCTGGACAACCTCAATAAAGTTCTTCAAGAGCTGCCACGCGTATTCTTGATACGGGGCCGGTCTTCCGACTCGAATCGACTCCGTCCTTCCATCTCGAACGATGTCGAACCTGGTGGACTGAAACAGCCTGCCAGTGATGTTGGCTCGCTCGCACTCGATGGTGTAGCAATTCTCGAGCTTGAACAGACGGCTGAACGCGAGCTGAACCGCAGTCTTGCCGAAGGCCATGTTCACATGAAAGTGGGCCTCCGCCCCGCCCATGGCATCATGCCGAGCGTCGATGACTTCGGGACGATTCCCTGCGCTGTGCTCGGATAGCCACCAGTGGACAATGTCGACGGTGTGCGCACCACGATCGAGAAACACTCCCTTGGCCTGGGCGGCGTTTCTGAGATAAAAATCGGACACACTGCTCCACTCGAATGGACTTCCGTCACTGATCCTCACATCCAGAATCGCTCCATACTCTTCCGAGCGGAGCAGTTCGTAGATGCGGCGATAGGACGGAAACAGCCGACGGCAGTTGTTGACCATCAGCGTCGCGCCGGCAGAGTTGGCCGCACCAAGCATCTGCTGGACTTCGGACGCCGACATGCCCAAGGGCTTCTCGACGAACACGGGTTTGCCCTGTTCTAAAAAATGAATGGCCTGTTCGGCGTGGAGATGATGCGGCGTCGTGACGATCGCAGCGTCGACCTCCATCGGCAGACTTTGGTAGTCCGTGCAATGGTGTTGTATGCCGAACTCCTGGGCAACAGCAGCGGCCTGCTTGGCCGATTTGTCGACCAGCACGATCGAGTGGCGGAAATCAGCGTACTTCGTCAACACCGGCAGACAGAATTCTCGGGCTGCAGCGCCGCAGCCAATGACTGCCACTGGTGGCATGTGGGTCGTCACCGTTTTTCGATCATCACTACTCACGCGAACCCTCCACGGCCGATGCGTTGGTGGTCGGGAAGGCTGGCGTCAGGCCGATAGAGGTCGATGCCAAACCGCTCAAGGACTCGAAAGCAATCACGGAGATCCTCGCTGCTGATCTTTGCTTGCCAAGAGTCCACAAGCCGATCCCGACTTTGCTCCTGAATCATTCGTTGCCGCTCCTGGCTACTGGCTCTCTGGGTGGATCGTGAGGGGCGAGCCATTTGCCTGGCCATCGCCTCGCGGTCATCGAGTCGCAATTCCGTTGCCAGGGTGTCGATGACCGCGGCATGATGAACGATCAAGTCTTCGTAACTCACGTACAGCCATTTTGGCCGGTCAGGAAGTAGCGTCAGTGGCACAAGGTTCTCCAAGGCCCAATCGACCATCCGTCCCTCGAGTTCACTTCCACGCCGATACAGATCCCAACATTCAGCTTCCAACTCATTGGTCAGCCATCGTGCAACGAAATCGGAGTTCTTGAGCAGCCCTTTTCCGCTCGTCAGCCAACGGTTTTCCGAAACCGAGAGCGCCTGGGCAATTGGATGGCGAGTCAGCACGACGGTGTTCACATCGAACTGTTGGTCAATCCAATCGATCATCGCCTTGGCGTCGGTGATTTTGAGACAAATGCGGTCATTGAGCAGATGAAAGTCACGACTCCAGAACTTCCACGGTGTGTTGACCCGGATTCGACCATCGATCAGTCGCTGGAAATAGTTGCGGAGAATCGCTGCTTCATCCTCGTCCGGAAACGCGATCTGGCTATAGGCAAACACTGGCAACCGATTGACGTTGGCCGAACCGATGGAATAAAGCCCAAACGGCTGATCGCTAAACATTACCCCACGGTTTGCGCTGATCGTTTGCATCAGCAGCGTGCTGCCACTGCGTCGCGAAGCGTAAAGGCAGATCGGTTTCTTGGTGGGTCGAAAACGAACACAGGACCAGACCAGCTCCTTGATCAACTGGGCACCGGCGGAGCGAAGGGAATTCTGCTCCTGTCCTGTGTCACCAACGGGACTTCGATGCCTGCCTTGCTGCTGGACGGGAAGAGGAGATGACAAGACTGAACTCAGCTTCCGGATTGGCCAGGGATTCTCAACAGGCGACCACCACCAGCGGGGCGAACAGTCTTATCCGGTTGCGTTGGAATGTCGGCGGTCGCTTGCGATGCCTCGGCAAACCGGGCGGCCAGAGGCCAGAGGTTGGCGAGGCCCAGGAAAACAGCGACCAACATCGAGGTCGATCTCACTCCGCCCACATTGTAGTCGCGAAAGATGGAAGCCGTGAGCGTCAACACGATGATGCTGCGGATCAACTGCTGGCGCAGAACATCATCACCCGGCTTGCAAATCTTCATGAGCGCGACGAGGTACATCAGCGCGTAAACGAGCGTCGTGAGCATTCCCAGTTCAACGGCCTTGGTAATGAACGTATTGTGGAAGGTGGTGCCGGCGCCACTGTAGCCACTCTTCCTCAGCACTCTCCATGCGTCTTCGGACAGATCGCTGGAGGTTCCGAAGCCATGGCCCGTCCAAGGTCTTTCTTCAATTAACGATGTCGCGTACAGCCATGCCACATCTCGCCCGGAAAGCCCTCGCTCCATCCTCAGATAATCCGCCAAGCCAGGAACTTTCGCTAGTTGCGGCCAAACCAGAAAAGGGAACAGCAGACAGAAGGCCAGGCTGCCGAGGAAGACGAGACGGGAACGATTGAACAGCTCTGGTAACGACGTAATAGGCAGTTGCGATCAGAACACCGAAAATCGCTCCGCGCCCCTGGGAGATCACCAGCCCCAAAAGGACCATCAGCGTGCACAACCCATAAAACCCTTTGCCCGTTTTGCGGAAGGCGTAGACACAACAAAACAGCCCGACGCCATCTGAAGCGCGTGACCTTCGCCGTGCTCAAAGATGCCACCGCTGGCAACGATGCCCGAGAAGTTGGAATACGAATACTTGTTGCTGAGAGGAACGCCGAGAATGGAATCGATACCGATTGCTCCGATGTAACAGGGGATCGCCAAGAGCGCACTCCCCACGGCCACCATTTTCACGAACCCATCGAACAGGCGACGATCCATCAGCAAGCAAACTGGTACCAGCAGAAACGTTGCGTAGGCGACGACTGTGTAGGCGATGATCGCGCCCTTTTGAGCCCCGCCATGAAAGCACCAGGACACGCCCAAGAAACAGATCGTGTAGAGATGCAGTGGCCAAGCAGCCACCAGCGCCGGCTGGATCACACGCTTCGGGTAGGTCGTAAGCAGAAAGACGGCGCTGAAACATCCGACTACCGCAACGGCGATCACCGCCCGCAGGCTTTCCCTGGTAACGATAAACGCGGTGTCGTAAACCACGCTAGCCGCGAAAGCCAATGCGAGGCAAGTGAAAACAAGTTCTCTGCGGTATTGGAGGTACGGCTGAGTCATCTCAGTAGGGCTGCCCGACTCCATCGTGCTGAAGCTCGCGTTTCGGTTGCCCGGCGCCGCGACGACGGCCTTGTTGTGACACCGTTCGCACCAACCGTGCCGTCTCCCCGAAATCGACAAAGTTCGACTCCGGCACCCCCTCGATACCTCGACGCAGCTCCGCGTAGTCCTCTCGCGTGATGGTCGAGATCAGCTTGCGGAGGTGCTCTGCAACTGGCGTGTCGAGCGCAATTCCCAAACGTCGTTCACGCACAATTCGACCGGTTTCGTGGCTTCCGATGGCAAGCGCCGGAATGCCGAAATAGCCACCTTCATACAGCCGATTGGGTAGCAGCCAGAGCGAGTTTTTGCCTCCGCACAGGTCAACACACCAGTTGAAATGCACGCTCGAGTAAATCTCCGGCAGGTCACGTGGGGCGTTGTATTCACCGTGGAAGATCATGTTGTCTCGGTCGCGAATCACCTCCATCAATTTCCCCTCCCCCAACAGGGATGCACAACCGCGGATGTCGATGCGCACTCGTTTCGGAAACGCATCGGCCAGTTCCGTCAAGATGTCCAGGCTTTGAGGGCAGCGGATATTACCGAACCAGCCGATGGTCCAGATCGGTTCCTCGTCGTTCCATTCATGGCGAAGCTGCCGCGTCAGAACGGACATCTCGGAAGTGGGCCATTTGTTCTCCAGCAAGAACGTTTCGCCCTGATAATGCTGGATCGGTTGAAAGTAGTGACGGAGAAACGCCGGAGAGCTGACCACCAACAATTGACAACGGGCCAGAACCCGCCGCTCCAGCCATCGCAACACGACACCACGCATGCCGGGCTGCGTGGTTGCGGGGTGGACGTCCAGGACTTCGTATACAAACGCAGCGTGAGATCGCGTCAAGGCTTTGCCGATCAGGGCAAGTACTGCCAAATCGAGATTGCGTGCGTACAACAACGACGCGGCACGCCATGGGCGACGGTGGTTGTAGATCACCTTGAGCGCCCGAAATGAGGCGAAGATGCGAGCCAGTAGCCGACGCTCCGTGGTCACGCCGAGTTCAACATTGGGCCAGTCCGGAACGAAGTCCATGTTGTATCGAGTGCGACGAAAACAAAAACTGATCAAATCGACACCCGCATCGAGAAAGCCGCGCGCACGCCGTTGTACGGCAGAATCCGTACAGTCCGGTGCAACGTAGATCACGCGCCCCTGGTTCGACTGGGCGTCGTCAGTCGATGTCAGGAAACGTCCGGCATTTAACTCGTCATGCGGACGGTCAACGCGCGTAGCACCTCGCCGCTCCTCGGGGCGGTCAGATGCAGTAGACGATCGTTCGGGTCCTTCTAATCTCATGCGGTCGGTACCAAGCCCTTGGATCGAGAGCGTTGTTCCCACAAGAGTGCTTCCAACTTGTCGATCGCGAAATCGCGTTGGTAGCACGTCGCACGTTGCAAACAGTTCTTCTGCAGTTCTTCGAATCTTGCCGGAGTCTGTCGAAATGCATCGAGCTCGCCGGTCAACGCTTCCACTTGCGACCACGGCACGACCAAACCGAGTCCATGGGACAAGACCTCATTCCCCAGCGGTCCCGTGGTTTCTGAGATCGCGAGGATCGGCGTGCCAACACTAATCGATGGAATCAACTTGCTCGGGAAGAACGAGCTCCCCACGCTTGATTTCTGTGGAACGACGAACCAATCGGCCGCATGAATGGCTTTCACGAATTCTGATTGCGGCAGCAACGTATCGAACCGAAACCTGCGGTCACCACTTGATTCGACCCATTGCCGCACCGCACCCGCTTCGCCTCCTGCGCCTCGTATCTCAAAATCAAAGTCGCCGTCGCACTTACTCAGCAACTGACAGAACTCCAATAGGCCCTGCTTCTTGCCGACGGTTCCGCAGTAAAGCAACTTGGTGGTTGGTTGCGGGCTTCGACCTACTTTGGATGAGACTTGACTTATCTGTTCACGCAGCGAACCGGTCAACCAGTTTGGACAAAGATGCATCGGTATCTTGTCGCTCTTGATCGTCTCGAGTTGCTGAATCATTTCCCGCGAGATGCTGCTCCAAGTATCCGCTCGATTCAGGATGAACCCTTGAACCATCGACGCCAGGCGGGCCAGCAAGCTCGATCGAATGATCCCGCTGGCGGAGGCCGCTTCGACGGGAATGTCCTGAACGTTCAACCAGAGCGGATCACGGAACCACAGTTTGCGAAGGGCAGCGAACATCACCCCACCCATCAGCGGACAATAAACCATCACGACATCCTGTTGCTTGCCGTGAAACAGACTCCGCAGCAGGCTGACCGGAAAAGACAGCTCGTGAAGCAAACGTGGAAGCAGGCGTGACGGTTTCGATGGAACAAAGATCCGGTGCCTTCGAACCCGAACGCCGTCAATCGATTCTTCTTGGATCCGCCAGCTAGCGTCAGTTTTCAGCTTCCATTCAGGGTAGTACGGATAGGTCGTGTAGACCGTGACATCGTGCCCACGCTCGGCGAGGGCCGCGCACATGTCCGATGCAATCGCGGCGATTCCGACGCAATCTGGCTCGTACATCATTGCAATGACGAGCAATTTCAGTCGCGGTGGATCAGGCATGAGACGCAAGATGAGTTTCGTCCAAGTTAGGAGTGTCTGACGGCAGCCTCAGTTGCCGGAAGTTCGCGAACCCGCGCTGCGAACAGCACAGCCCAAGGCGTGAGCGTCAAGATTTTCAGGTCCAGCCAGAGCGACCAGTTGACGACATAGTAGGTGTCCCACTTGCGAAACATTTCAGGAGTGCCGTTTTTCCGGCTGAAGACCTGCCATTGCCCGGTGATGCCAGGCGGCATCGACTCACGCAAAATCCGGAAGTCTTCTTCGAAAGAATCGAGATGATATTTCGGCAATGGCCGTGGCCCGACGAGACTCATTTCGCCAGCGAGCACATTCCAAAGCTGGGGCAGCTCATCCAAGCTGCTGACGCGGAGCAGTTGGCCAACCCAGGGAATGACACGTGGATCGTTCTTCAACTTGAATCCCGTGTTCCATTCCTGCAGAACCCCGGGGTTTTCCGCCAGGTATTCATCCAAACAGCGTTCGGCATCCTCGACCATCGTGCGGAACTTCCACATTCGAAACGGTTTTCCATTCTGACCGAGGCGCACCTGGCCATAGAAAACCGGACCTCGCGAAACGCATTTGATCACGGCCGCGATCGCGACCAGCCATGGCAGCAAAACCAAGCCCACTGGCAGCGCGATCGCGACATCGACACTGCGTTTCACGGCACGCGCAATGGTCGATTCAAATTCGCCCGAGCGGGCGCAGAGAACCAAGTCGTCAGATGCAATGTCATCTGGACTGGATCCAAACGATTTATGCTGCCTACGGCTCTTCAATTTCGCACCACTTGCTTCAATCAACTTCATCAACGTTCCCCGGTGCAACGGACTATCATTCAGCCTTTTGCGGCGACTTAACCCACACTTTGTTCTGTGAATGAACGTGGTGGTCCGTCGGAAATGCCTGCATGTTCGTGCCGATCCATCGTGCGTTGCCCAAAGGTCACATCATTCATACGGTTGACCACGATACCCAGTAGGCTGACATCAAGACGTTCCATCATTTGCTTCGCTTGCTGTGCCTTCTGCCGACCATCTCGCGCAGCCTCATCACCAGAATGACACCGTCGGCATGAGATGCGATGACGAATGGATCGGACGCCGCCAACATCGGTTCGGTATCAATCAAGACATGGTCGTACGTGTCACGGACCAAACGGATCAGCTCGCCAAATCGAGGCGAAGTGAACAACTCACAGGGCCCGTCAGGGAGCGGACCGGCGGGTAGCAGCGAAAGGTTGTTCACGGAGGTCTCGCAGATCGCGTCGAGCGGTTCGACGTCGGATGTAATGATCGCAGCCAATCCCGTGTCAGGATTCTCGAGGCCAAACATTTGGTATTGGCGTTGTGCACGCAGATCGGCGTCGATCAGCAACACTCGTTTTCCGGTTTGCGTTAAGCTGATGGCCAGGTTCGCAGCGACGGTACTCCCGCCATCTTCGACGCCGGTACCCGTCACCTGCAAGACACGAGACGACTCTTCCAAGCCGTTGAGGTACAACGCGGTGCGAAGCGTTCGAAAAGCCTCTGCTGGGGCCGTCCGAGGTCCATAATACGAGCAGAGCATTGGGTCGATCGCCATGCTGCGACCTTCGGCGCCATCGGCCCGAACGGGCAGGTTTGCAGCAGCGTATTGGGGAATCTGTCCAACCACCGGCAAGCCCAACTGTTGTTGGATCTGATCACAGGAATGAAAGCTGTCGTCGCGAAGCTCAACGACCATGGCCAACATGCATCCCAAGAGCATTCCGGCAAATGCTGCAACCGGCAAGATGATCCGCCGTTGGGGGCTGACCTTCATACCGAGTCTCGGCGGGGCAATGACGGACGTTTCGAAGCCGCCATAGTCCTTGACCAGACTGGCCTCCTGTAAACGGTTGATGACGATGTCATACAGCGCCTCGGTTCGTTCGATACCGCGGCGGTAACTCATGTCCTTCAACTGAAAGATGCTGTGCTCTTTGGCAGAAGTATGTTCATGCTCGTAAAGATCGGCCAAGAGTTCTTCCGCGATCTCCAGGCTATTGAGTTCTTGCTGCAGGTACTCGGTGTACACAGCCACAGGGTCCTCGTTGACCGAAGCCAGCGTGGACGCATCGCCCGAATCGAGTTCCGGTAAATGTGCAGTCGTGGGAAGTGCGAACAATCGCCGTGTATCGGCGATTCGCTGGCGCATCGTCAGCACATGCGGATGGTTCGGGCCATAGTGCTCGAGCAACCCCTGTTCGTCATCAATCAATTGAACCAACTGGTTCTCCAGCACCGCGGAAATACTGGGAAGACCATCGGGAGTCGTCGGCTGTTGTCGCATCTCAGTAACCCGCGCTAACAACTGTTGCGAGTTGGCGCCCGACTCTCTGGCTTTTTCGAGGGCTTTCAATTGCGACTCAACTCCAGTTCGGCGCAGTAGCAACTCGGATCGCCGCACCTCGATTGCCGCCAAACGCTCCTGGAGCGGATTGACCTCTTCGGACCCATTGGCGACCAGAGGAGATGCCTGGCGAAACTTGCTGTACGACTCCTCTTGCTCAGCAATGTCGTTCTTCAGGAGGTCACTTGCCTGGCCAATCAAATCCACCGTGCTGTCCGACATCCCGCGGTAGATCTCCGTGTGGAAGGCCTCGTAACTATCCAGCAGCGCCTGGACCACGATCGGTGCGTCCTCGGGAACGCTACTGCGATAGGCGACCGTCATGATGCTGTCGGCATTTTCGCCAAGATCTCGGGAACCACCTTCGACTTCCAAGTTGTCGATGATAGTGTCGACGAGATCCTCTTCGGGATACTCGAGATCCGCAAAGCTTTCGAGGGAGGCAAGATCCGATTCTTCGATCGCCCGCTCAACAATGACGGGGCTGACGATGACTGCCAGGTGAGTGGCCAGGTAGTCCTCAAAGCCGGACTCGTATTGATGGTCCCCCGTAACAACCTGCGGGCGTTTTTGAACAACCAGCACATCGGCTGTCGACTCATACATAGGGGTCGCTAACTGGCCATAGATCAGACCCAGGACGATCCCGAGCAACGTGCACGCGATGACGTATGGTCGGCGACGCCAGAAGAGCTCCAACAAGTCGAAGGTGGAACCTGATCCGCTGCGACCAATCTCGCTGGTGGTGTAATTTGGCATGTGCTGCATCGCGATTCGTTCCGCATCCGGTTCTAAAAATGGATCAGGTACCAATAGCCGCCAGCTACCCGTCGGGTGCTTCGCACGATTGGTACCTACCCGAATGGCATGTACTTAGGCTTCTATCAGCCGCAACGCGTTCGCGTCCGGCTGGGTGGCGTCTGGGAAAACCGGGAGCGAACGCTCGGCGGCTGATTCGAACCAACGTCCTGCTTCGCTTAAGTCCGTGCCATTCGTACCTGACCCCTTTTTTGGAGGACAAATGATTGTTGAAAATGCACCGGAGCAATCGCCGGACCAAAAGATAATCCGGTGGCTCAGGATGAAGGGAGCTTGGCGGCCGAGAGGAGACATGCCGGGAATCGACTATAATTGATCGTTTACAAAGTTCCAAGAACTCGCCCACCGGATGGATGGTACGACGACGTCGACCCTGCGGGTTATTCCGCTTGCATGGAGACAGGCTCCTGGCCTGGCGCATTGCCTGTGGCGATCGGACGCATTCATTACATTCCAAGATCGAAAAGCTCCGTGATCAGGTCGCCATCGGACAGGCATGAGGCGAGTTCGGCAAAGTTGGCAATCGTGTCTCTCAAATCGGTTGGATTCTGTTTGACGCTTCCCGGGATCGGTGGCGTTTCGGGTCGGTCGACTTCCAGGAATTCGAACATGCGAACCTGGACCCCGCGTTCAAACAGCGACTCGTAGTCGATCTCCAGGTGTGGTTGGCTGGGACAGGAGAGGGCGGCCATGATCTCGGCATAGAAGCGCTGATTGCTCGCGATGTGTTCTTTCAACTCCGCGGCATCCACGTGAATACGGGGTCGAGGGAGCATCAGATCCTGTTGCGAATAGACTTCCCATTGGTGCGTTGCCTGGGCGATCCGCTCCGAAACGTACGTTTTGATTCGATTCCTTCGACGCAGCACGATCTTCTTGACACCGGCATCCTCCAGGACGCTCTTCAAGACTTGCTGATCTTGGCCGCGCGTCGATTTGAACCCGACGCACATGTCGTCGCCTCCGGTTTGCCAGACACGTTCGAGAAAGCCCAGCGGATCGTCATCCCGCTGGCGTAGCGAGTCGACGTTCAACGTGTCGCCGTGATAGTCGTGCGCCGTGAAGACGCCCTGAGGATTGAAGACTTCATGGTGGCAGAGCACCTGCGGATGTGAATTCAACAAGGTGCACAAAAGATTGCTGCCCGTTCGGGGAGCTGCCAGGATGACAAATCGCGTCACTGCAGTCACCTTGGGGCGCTAAGAATCTATCCGAAAAGGGGTCTGACCCTTTGGAGGCGAGTCGATTCATGGCATTTCTGTCTTCACCAGCGAGTCTTCACCAGCGAGGGTCAGACCCCTTTTCAGTTTGGGACTAAGTGGAGGCGGCGGCCGATGTGAGAACCGGACGGATCAAGTTACTGGGATGCAATCGCTGTGTCATGCTGCGCAACGAGTTGACGACACTCAAGTCGTTTGGACACACCCGATAGGCGACGCCGTCGTAGGACACAGCGACGAGTTGATCACCACTGCGGGCCACGGCGCTGATGCCATTCTCGGCAATCTGTCGAGTCAGAGCGTCACCGCTGGCCAAGTCGAATCGCAACAGTGCGCCCCAGTAGTTGGTCACGATCACCGTTTTTGGATCGAGGAAACAGACCCCTTTCGGGGAACGATGACCCAGCGAGAACGAGTGGAGCAAATGCGCCATCGTCGATGCGATAGACTTTCATGGTGAAATCGCGGGAAACACTGGTGATGAATTCTCCGCTGGGATCGATGTCGACATCGTCCACGATCGCCATGTGTCCAAGGAACCGTTGCAGCAGATTGCCATCGAAGTCCCATGCCAGCAGTGCTCCATCGGCACTGCAGCTCACGCCGATCGTCTTGGTGGGATGAAGTCGCAAGGCTTTGACAGCACCGTCGTGGACACGAATGGTGTCTTGAATCTCGCCATCGCGACTGACACGGACGATGGCACCGCTGTAGCAGGCCACGAACGCTTGTCCCTCGTAACCGGGATGGTGGGCGATGCGCACGCAGTTGATGGGTCCCTCGCCGAGCGTGACCTCGATCTCTTTGCCGAGTTCACCGTCCTGTTTCTCGAAGATGTGAAGTTTTTGATCGTGCGCTCCGCTGATCACCACGCCGTATTCGTCGTCCATGGTCACGGCATTGGCAAGCATTCTTCCCGAGCCTGGTTCGACCTGGGTGGTCCACTGGGCAACCTCGTCATTGAGCTTGCCGAGCCGGACAAAACCGTCGTCGCTCACCACAGCGATCTCACCGTGTTGGTTTGACGTTACGTCGTTGAGGCAGATGTTGCCAGTTCCCCGTTCGCCAATCTCATCGAGACACTTTCCGCTCGCCGCGTCCCAGACCAGGACGGTTCCGTCGAACGTACCTGCCAGGATTCGCTTTCCGTCCGGAGTCCAGTTGAAGGAGCGTTCCCAAGTCGTCGCCTTGCGTTGCAGCGACACTTTCTGGCTGAAGTCGTTGGCATCCCAGACAAGAATCTTTTGATCATAGGCTGCCGAAAGGATGTCGCCGTTGACCGGAGACGTCGCCACCTTCTTGATGCCCGATGCATGAGCGGCAATCTCGGCCAGCGTTGCCGATGTGGCAATGTCGAACACACGAATCACGCCATCGTCGCATCCCAGCACCGCCCGTCCATGAATCGCATCGATGGCGCAGCTGTCGGTTTCATTCTCGAACGGACCCCACATTTTGATCAGTTCGCCGGTGTCCAGGTCCCAGACGCGGAGCGTCATGTCGTCGCCCGAGGTGTAGATTCGACCATCGCTGTAGACAACCGACAGGACGTCCTTTTCGTGACCTTCGATCACGCGAGAGACGGCGCCGGTCTTGAGATTCCAAACCAGAATCCGCCAGTCGCGTGACACCGAAACGCCGGTCTCGTCATCGATAAAGACAAAGTCTTCGACGTCGTCGCTGTGACCTAACAAAACCTGCTGCCGCTGCCGCTTCACCAAATCCCAGATGTAGATCGTATAGTCCGACGACGAGGAAGCAGCGAGCGTTCCCTTGCTGTTGACGGTGATCTTGTTGACCAAATGGTCGTGATAACCGAGCAACTCCATCGTACGCGCCTTCAGATCCACGTACGCGGTCGCCCCGTCATACGCCGAACTGACCGCCGCGTCAGAACCTGGGATCCCGGCCACGCATGTCACGGGTCCTCGATGCCGCACAAATTTTCCGTTACCGTTTGCGTTCAACAAAGCTCATCTTCTCCTGCTCTTAATTGTCTCATGGAGTGTCGCCAGGGAACTGAACTACCGTGCCTCGTCAAAGGCACGCTCAGCTCCACAAGCCATCACATCCTCATTTCGGTTTTGGAAAGCCGACATGGATTCAGCCAATCGCTGCCGGCACGTTGATAGGCATCCCAATACTCGCCCGCACGAATGGCGTTGACGTTGACGTTATTGTAATCCGATCCAAATAAGTAGAGATCGGGGTTGCGCTCTGCAATCTGCTCGATCCAGTTGTCATACAACTGCTTCCGTTGCTCCAGCGAGTAAAACCAATTCCCGTAAACGGTGAAGAAGGCATTGCTCCACCAAATGATCGCACTCGGTTCATCGACGATCTGATCCAGCAGCGATGCGGGATCGGTCATGAGATTGCAATCGACGTATTCGTGTTGTAGCTGCACGTAGGACTGCCAATGATCCCGGAAGACTTCGGCAGAACCCCAGCGTGCTAGTTCACGTTGCCACACCCGCTCGATGTCGGATGAATCGACGTCATCGGGCGTCCGTCCATCCCACAACTGGTAGAACGTCTCGGGGTACGGGAAGACACGTCGAACAGTTCATCGACGAATTTTGGAAAGTCCTCGCCGTCCCAGTGTTCGACCAGATACCGCCGGATCTCCAGGGCTCTCGGGCTGTAATCAAAAAAGACCACTCGGGTCGACCGGTCCCATCCATGCGTATGGAGGATTCGATTCGGCTTGAAGCCAGCAGCCACACTGTAAAGCGATCCGATCGGTGGTCTGAAATCATCTCGAGGAGTCTCGATGTCTGCGTAGGATTCGATATTCCACAAGAACACACCATTGCGGGCCCCGGTCGTTTGCGGCCGGACCATGTTCAGGAAAGCGACTTGATCCCGCCCCAGTTCTGAATGGGTTTGTTCCGGATCGTAACTCACGATGCCGTCTCGGAAGTAAGGAGCCAACGCCTGTGAACGGGCCGGACATGTCGCAGACAAATCCAAGATGCCTTCGGACAACGGCTCATCGAACCCCACGACGGGAACCCCACCACGGAGACTAGCGGCAATGAAATGCCAGCCTGTCATGGCCGGTTGCCGCGACTCACACTCGGCACTCGGAACGAGTGCTGCAATGTGTCCGGCCTCCCTCCGCTGCACTGCCTTGGGCAACTCGATCGGCTGCTCGCAGGCCATGTCAAAACTGGGAGAGCCGAGTTGTTGGTACATTTCAAGATTCACGAGCATGCACTGGTTCTCGAATCCGAACCAGTTGTCTTCATCAGCGCTGATGGATCCCGCTACCAGAAAATCATCGCGATCGATGCGATCTTTCAGTGCGGAAGCAAAGTCCAATCCCCGCCAATCTTCTGGCCTCCAACGCTCGGCGATCACGTGGCCGTAGGGGAGTACCAAACACCATCGATATCCGAGCACCACGGCGCGATCTAGGATCGCATTGACACTTGTGTCTTCGATCAGTTCGCCGCGGTAATCATAACGGCACCAAGAGACGGTGAAGTCACGATACTTTTCCGCAACCGACGAGTCACTCATTGACTGAGAGATGTCCAGCACGCCGAGTACCAATTGATCAATTTTCATAGGTTGTTTCTTCGCCTTCATCGGCATGGACCGGCGATCCATGCGGGCTCGAGCCGTTGGCGGGTTCGAATCTTCCCCACACGACGAGGTCTCCCGACATCGATTGATAATGAACATCATGCAATTGGGGCATCGGCTGGCACGCCTGCACCGGATTGACGGCGGGCATGCCGCCAACAAATCGAGGAGCAATCGCCAACAACAGATGGTCGGCGACCTGGGAGGCCAGCATGCTGGTAATCACCTTCGCTCCCCCTTCCACCATCACGGAGTGAAACCCCATCTGTTTGATCCGAGGTAGCAGTTGCGACAAATCGATCAAGCCATCTTCCTGCAGCGGCACGCGAATCACGCGGGCTCCGGCGGCGGTTAACCGTTCTGCCTTGTCGTCGCAAGCGCACGGGCCGGTAGCAATGATCGGTCGCAAAACCGGGTGCTGCAGCAGATTTGCTTCGAGCGGAAACCTCAGCCGGCTATCCAAAACGATCGGCTGCGGGCTCTTGCCCGATGTCAACCGGACCGTGAGTCGCGGGTCGTCGCAGAGCACCGTGTTGATGCCAACCAGAATCGCATCATGCAGCGCGCGAATCTCGTGAGTCATCCGCTGAGTCTCCGCGTTGCTCAGCCGCAAGGTCCCGCCTCCGATGGGGGCGATGCAGCCGTCAATGCTCTGCGCGTAGGTCAACGTGACGACTGGATTTGGCCGGTCTTCAAGTCGATGCCTGAGTTGCCCCAGACGATTCCGCAACCTCTCGCATACGTCGACTTGGCTTGACAGTAAATCATCCTTCGTATTCATGATGCTGCTTATTCAAGTCGAACTCGAGCCCAATCGAGCCTTGTTCGCGCTGGCGACCGATTCGTTCTCTTCCCGAGGGTTGAGGCGGGATTCCGAAATCTCCAAGCAAATGCCCAAGTTTGTCGGCTTTCGTCTTCAGGTAGCTTTCGTTTTCCGGTCGCGGCGCCGCTTCATGGGGAACACGTTCCACCACCTCGATTCCGCCGCCTTCCAAACCTTGAACCTTTTGTGGATTGTTGGTCAACAGTCGAACTTGCTTGACGCCCTGGTCGCGAAGGATCGCTGCGGCCACCGAATAGTCCCGACCATCGACCGGTAGCCCTAAATGCAGGTTGGCATCCACCGTATCAAGACCTCCGTCCTGGAGAACGTAGGCGTGGATCTTGTTGGTCAGCCCGATTCCGCGCCCTTCCTGTCGCAAATAGACGAGGATTCCACGCCCTTCTTCGGCAATCGAAGCAAGTGCGAACTGCAATTGATCCCGGCAATCACAGCGAACCGAACCAAATGCATCGCCGGTCAGGCATTCTGAGTGTACCCGAACCAACAATGGCTCCCCCCTGACGTCACCCAAAGACAGACAGACATGCTCCCGCCCAGCTTCGTCATGGTAGACGGTCATACAGAATTCGTCGTAAATCGTCGGCAATCGGGCGGAACAGACGCGCGTCACTCCTTCTTCGCCATTGTGCTGCTCGCTCATTCGGCACCCCTGAAAAGTTTTGATATCGAGTAAATCTGGTCCGCACCGTTGGGATGCGCTGCTGCGTGAATCGTCTCTGCAGGTTGTATGCCGCGAAATGAGATGGAGCGGGTAACCTGGCGAAGGCCGTCGATGAGCGACAATTTGCCGTCATCGACGTTACTTACACGATCAACACCGGTCAAGAATCAAACGGACTTGGCCACCTGCGAGGGCAGCACGCAACACCTTACAAGCGGACTTCAGGCCGACTGAGACAAATTCCGCACACATTGGGTCACGGATGTGCGCACAGTCGCACATACCTCTGCCGGTTCCGCACAACCTGCGGTAAGGCCTGAGACACGGCAGCCGCTGCGGTAAGGCCTGGGACACGGCAGCCGCTGCGGTAAGGCCTGGGACACGGCAGCCGCGGGCTGACTTGCCGGGCCTTGGTAGCGACGTTTACTCAGCTCGCACAATTTCTCTACGCTCCCACGAGCGCCCCCGGGGGCGACGCCGCAACGCACACGCCGCAACGCACAGCGACCGGCACAACGCCGTGATTCGCGTGGAAAGTAGTAGGAAAATCTTATGATGCCAGACGCTTGGGACGGTCGATACAACCTGCATTATCTCTCTGATCCCGTCAATTGAAACAATCATCGCTTGAACGATTCGAAGGATTTGACGCGGCAACACGGAGGTAAGTCGTGAAACTGAAACGGTGGCAGGTTGGTCCGATCTTTCTCAAGAAGAAAGGCATACTGTGCCTGGCGCTGTCGGTATGGCTTCTGGCCTCGTGCTCACTTTCCCGCCGCTCCCAATATCTGGTCGACACGGTCAAGCCGAAGCCGATCCCGTTTGGGTGGCCTGCCGCGGACTTCCGGTTTGAGGAAGAAAAGTATCCGGTGGTTCGCGTTGCCTATCCACAAGTGGTCGACGCCGAATTTGTCAACTTCGATCAATTGTGCATGACCTGTCACCAGACCTACGCTGAGACGTTCGCCCACAACGTCCATCGGGGACAGAAGTGCGAGGATTGCCACGGTCCGGCCAGCGAGCATTTAAGGACGCGAGGCAAGGAGCCAGGACTGATCGTGAACTTCAACAAGCTGAAGAAAGCGGAGCGATCCGAAATCTGCTTGAAGTGCCACGAGAAGAACCACTGCGAGCCGACAGCCAGCTGGCGCACCTCGGTGCACGCCCACAACGGCGTCGCCTGCACCGACTGCCACAACGCGCATTACAACGTGCCCCCGGGAACGCCCAAGGTCGATGGCAAGATCGCTCAGAACCCTTTGGTGGAAATCCAGCAAGTTTCATTGGTTGAACAAGAGAATGAGAAGACGCCCATCTCGGAATTCGAGATGGCATCGATCCGCGCCGAATCGAACTTCCTGGGAGCGATCGCGCCTCAGGTCTGTTACCAATGCCACAGCAGCATGGCTCAGTATGAGAAGCTGGCGCACCCACACCAGACTCTCGGCAAGAACGGATTCTCGTGTGAAACCTGCCACGATCCACACGGCAATGTCCGGCCGGAGACACGTACCGATCTGTGTGTTGAGTGCCACAAAGGCACACCCACGATGGCCTGGCATTCCTCGACGCACAGTCTGAATGGGGTCGCCTGCACCGACTGCCATAACCCTCACCCCGAGACCTTCGTCCAAGAAACGGTGGGGATCACGCACACACACATCACACGGCCGCCACGGATGCCGATGGCGGTGGACGAGCCGGATGCCTGCTACAAGTGCCATCCCAAAGTCTTCGCGCAAAACGCAATGCCGTCACATCATCCCATCAAAGAGGGGAAGATGGTTTGCTCGGATTGCCACGACGGACACGGCCAGTCGCAAGGCAACTTAAAGGAAGCGACTGTCAACCAGCTCTGCTACCGTTGCCATGCCGACAAACAGGGTCCGTTTGCATACGAGCACCCACCGGCGACGCAGGATTGCGGCATTTGCCATACGCCACATGGCTCCGTCGCCAACAACCTGTTGCATCAGCCAGAAACATTCCTTTGCCTGAGGTGCCACTCGGGACACCGCACGGGACCGACTTCCGGATCTCACTCGTTCGCAGGGCTTCCCGATGTTGGAAACGATGTGGGCCAGCAGGCAGCGTTCTTCAGCAATTGCAGCCAATGCCACGCGCAAGTCCATGGAAGTGATCTGCCCTCCCCAAACAATCCGCATTCCCTGTTGAGATAGGTTGATTCATCCGTTCGGTCTACTCGATCGACAAGCGCCATGAAATTCGGGTCCAAGCAAATCGCGCGATTAGGAGTAATCCTGGTCGCGACCGTGTTAGCGCCGGCCTGGGCAACCGCCCAGGAGCCGTACGCTGCGCTGACCGATTGGGCGCAAGGCGATGTCATTGAGGAGGCGATAACGGACGGCGGCTTGATCATCGACGATCAGCTCGTCGTGGATCCTTGGTCAAAGGATTCGCAGCCTCACGCTCCGCTGCTGTCCGATCCGCTGCTGTCGGATCCAATTCTGTCGGATCCAATTCTGTCGGATCCAATTCTGTCCGGGCCGCGGCTTTCCGATTCGCTCTTTGCGGATCCAATCCTGTCCGATTCGCGGTTGTCCACTTCCCTGCTCCAGGACGAGTCGGCTGACTCGTCGCCGCTGTCCGACATCCACGCAAACTCTCCGGTCGAACGCATCTCGCGAGTCCCCGACCACACCTGTCGCCACTGCGGCGCCCCCAAGAGCGGCCGATTCATGCACACGGGCGTTGCAGCTTCCCGAGTTTGCGAAACTTGTGGATACGATGTCCAGGGCAGACCCAGTTTTGGCCCCAGTCTGGCCATGCGATTCGGTTGGTGGGGGGTCGACAACGACGGGAGCCCGGTCAAGGTCGGTGAGTACCAAGGCCTCTCGTCGTCACCTTTCTGGGACTTCGACGGCGTCTGGACCAATGGCACGCGAACCTTGGATTTCACCTTATCGGGATTGGATAACGACACCAACGACGCACGGGCCTATTTCTATGGTCCTCACCTGACCACAAAATTCGAATACGAACGATTCCTTCACCGATTGGATCATGTTCCGCTAGCGGGTTTCGACATCAACAGCGGCCCGCCGGGCCCCACGGATAAAGTGGTCACGGACGATTTGAACGTCGGGGAGGACTACGCCATTCGTGTCCAACAACTTGATGCCAGCGTCAAAGGGCAACTGACGAAGGATCTCAAGTGGCGAGTCAATCTTTGGGGCATGCGCAAGTCGGGCGAACGCCAGGCCAACGCGATGGCTCACTGCTTCAACGTCAACACGCCTCCCGCCGCCGCCAACTACACGTGTCACGTGCTCAGTCAGCGGCAAAGCATTGACTGGACAACGATCGAAATCGAGCCCCACTTGGAGGCCAACCTCGGAGATGCCGTGGTCGAGTACTCGCGAACCATGCGTGCCTTTGGCCAGAACGACCAGGCCGTGGAGCGAACCTACACCGCCTGGGACTTTTCGCCTGCGTTCGGGGTTGAGGGCCCCCCGTTCGTTTACGGTTGGGTCCCGGAAAGCTTCACGCAGATCGATCGCCTCAAGTTGAGTGTCCCGCTCAATGACGCGAATGAGGTCTACACGAATATGTACTTGGGTGATACGAAGAATGATTTTCGGGGAACCCATCGGAGCTTCAACGGATTCGATCTGCGGCTGACCAATCGCGCGATCGATGACGTGACCCTGGCGGCGTATACCAAACTCGACACGCAGCGTACCGGCCTGCCCACGAACCTGCTGACGTCACCTCCCTTCGGTATCAACACCGGTGCACCCCCGACCTACGAGCCGGGATCGCTGCGGCAGCCAGTCAATTACACCGGCGGGCGCGTCGGGCTGAAAGGAAACTGGCAGTCACCTTCCAAGAACTGGCTGTCCTTCGTCGGCGGCTACGAGTTCTTCGACCTCTCCCGTGCGTTCGTCAGCTACAACACCCTGTCGGGACCGTTCACCCAAGAAGACACGCAAACCCACCAGATCAACATCGGTCCGTACATTCGGGTCTCACCGACTCTCGATACGTACGTCCGCTACAAGGGAGGCTTCATCAACAATCCCTTGATCGGCGTCGGACAGGCCGATGGAAAGTTCAACACCAACCAGCCCGAACAGCTTCACCGCATCGAACTTGGCGGCACGTGGAACCCGCGGCCGAACTTTGTCGCCACCGCTTTGTTCGGCATCGAAAACAGCTGGAATCATTCCCAGTACGCCGATTTTGATGAGGACAATTATCCGATCCTGTTTACGGTCTGGTACGCGCCGACGGAGCGACTGTCCCTGACTGGCGGTTACGCCTTTTTGTCGAATTGGATTGACCAGGACATCACGATCGGGTTTCTCAACAATCCGACCGAGACGACCCAATGGAACTACGACGGGTACAACAACGTCGTCAATGTTGCCGCCAGCTATGCCTATTCGTCGCGCACCCAGCTGGTCGGTAGCGTCGAGTGGGATCGGGGCAGCAATGTCTTCTCCGTCCCCCCGTCGATCGCCGGTGCCGACTGGACGGCGCTGCCGTCGTTTTCCGACGTGATCGTGGAAACCACCCGCATCAATCTGGGCGTGGACCATGAATTCAATCCGTCGATGAACGCCTATTTCCGCTACGTGCACTTCGATTTCGAAGATCTCTCGACGAACTTCAACAGCGGGACCACGAACATGTTTCTCGCTGGGCTGACGATGCTGCGCTGACGGCATCGTCCATCGCTGGAAAGCGCTCAGTACAAGCACGACGCGCAAGTTTTGGTGTTGCGCTATCATCACGCTCCCGCTTGCAGATTTTTTGAATCCCAACGCCAAGCAAGAGGCCCACGGCTAGCGCCTGAGGTTCACAGTGAACCTCAGGCGCTAGCCGTGGGCCCCCAAAACTTGACAGTGAACCTCAGGCGCTAGCCGTGGGCACCCAAAACTTGACAGTGAACCTCAGGCGCTAGCCGTGGGCCCCGGAAACTGGCCGACAAAAACAACAAACTCCCGACCTGGGCGAGACGCTTCCCACCACTCCGTGGTCAAACTGCGCAACATCAAAACGGGCGCGTCGTGCTTGGATGCGGACGACCGACGTGAAACACACGCGTGTGGGTTGAATCGCAAACAGCGGCTCGCTCCCACATCATTGACGAACGACCGCTAGCAATTCGTCGCGTTCGCGTTGGTTGTGCCCCGTTTTCCTTGCTCCGGCGAGCGTAGCTACCCCCAAGGATTCCAATTGATTCAGGTTTGGACCATTTGATATACGTGGTCCCCATGAGTACCAACGGCAAGCTAGGAATCGCTGCCTCGATCATTGCTAGCGTTACCGTATACATGGCCTACATCGGCACCACGGCGGACTGGCGATACTTTTTGACAATTGAAGAGTGTCTCCACAACGCGCCGGCGCTGGTGAATCAGCCGATTCGAGTCAGCGGCAAGGTTGTGGTGAACTCGCTTGAGATTGCGACCGGCCGCCAGCAAGCGACCTTCAAGATCAGCGAGGCCGCGCACGAATTGTCGGTTCGCTGCGATGGTCCATTGCCCGACAATTTGGCCGAGGAGATGGATGTGGTCGTCGAGGGACGGCTGGACGAATCAGGCAACCTGCAAGGCCACAAAGTGCTCACGCGCTGCGCCAGCAAGTACGCGTCGGAGACTGGCATGGTAGCGAAAGCGAGTCCCCCCACATCGCCGGAGAACCCCACATCGCCGGAGAAGTCGTGCAGCTATTAGCGACCGATCTTGAAGGGGCTCGCCGATGACCATGGTGGGACAAATCTGTCTGCTCGCGGCTTTCGTCGCGGTCGGCTATGCGGCCTTCGCCTGCCTGTTGGGTTCGCGTTGGGAGCATCGCAACTTGCTGCGCACCGGCCTCGCCAGCGCCGTGGTGGGCGTGGTCGCCTTGACGATTGTCATGGCGGTGCTTGCCTGGGCGCTGCTTGTGAAGGATTTCGACTTCCATTACGTCGCCCAGTATTCCAGTCGTCTGCTTCCCTGGCATTATTCGCTCTCCGCCCTTTGGGTTGGCCAGGCTGGTTCGCTGCTATTGTGGACTTGGATGCTTGGTGTGTTGTCGCTCTCGTTTCGATTCTGGCCGTGGAAACAACCGACTGGACTTCGTGATCCGGCCTTCGGAATCTTGATGGCCTATTGCGGCTTCCTCACAGCGACGATGGTGTTCGCTGCCGACCCGATGGAGGCCAACATTGCCCCGGCTGAGGAAGGAGCCGGCCTGAGCCCATTGCTGCAACACCCGGCGATGCTGATTCATCCGCCGATCGTCTTCCTCGGATACGCGACTTGGGCGATCCCCTGCGCGCTGGCGATCGCGGCGTTGCTGACTCCACGTTCCCGCGCGTTGTCGACGCAGCAAACGCCGCTCAACTCGAGCTGGGTGCGCATCGCCCGGCCCTGGACGCTGCTGGCGTGGACCGTCCTCGGCATTGGTATTTTGCTGGGAGCCTACTGGTCCTACGAAGAACTGGGTTGGGGCGGCTACTGGGCATGGGATCCGGTTGAGAACGGATCATTGATTCCCTGGCTGATCGGCACAGCCTTCATTCATGGGCTGATGGCCTGGCAGTATTGCGGGATGTTGAAGAAGACGAGTGTCGCGCTTGCGATCGCAACATTCGGCATGTGTAACTTCGCCACGTTCCTGACGCGGAGCGGCATCTTCAGCAGCCTGCACGCCTTCAGTCAGTCACCGATCGGCTGGCTGTTTCTTGGCTTGATGGTATTGCTTGTCGTCGGCGGAACGTTGTTGATTGCGCGACACCGGCAAGGCCTGGTGCCAGACCGTCTGCTGACGAGTGTCTGGACACGCGAGGCGTTTGTAATCCTTTCCATGTGGGCGCTGTTGTCGCTAGCGGCGGTGACGGTGGCCGGTACGTTGAGTGTCGCCCTTTCCGACGCGGTTGTCGGCCGCCGCATCATGGTCGGTCCCGAGTTTTACAATCACGTGCTGATGCCGATCGGTTTGTTATTGTTGGCGACGATGGCCGCGGCGCCGCTGCTGCGATGGGGATCCCCGCCGCTCGCGAGAGAAAGGAAAGCGTTCCTTGTTTCGGCCGCATTGGCGATCGTTCCGACAGCCATCGCCTGGCTGTGCGGCGTTCGTCATCCTCTGGCGTTGGCGGTCGCATGGCTTGCCGCGTGCTCCGTCGCAACGCATGTTGCCCCTGTGATCCTGGAGTCGTTGCAGCGAAATGCCCAGCGACCCTGGCGAGGGCTGCTCGGCACGCTGCTGGCGAGCCGTCGTTTGTACGCCAGTTTCTTGATTCATCTCGGCATGGTCTGCATCGTGGTCGGCGTCACCGGTTCTTCACTGGGAAGTCAGCGGCATGAATTGGTCATGCAACCGGGTGAAATCGTCACATGGTCCGGTCGCTCGATTCGTTTCCAACGGCTGATCGAACGAGACCTGCAGGACAAGTTTGTCGTGGAAGCGGAATTGGAAATTTCACGCGACGGGGAACCGCCTTTTCGTCTGCTCCCCGCCCAGCATCTGCACCGACTGCAAGACCAATGGACCACCGAGGTTGCCATTCATTCAACGTGGGGCGGCGACTTCTACACGATTCTGCACAACGGCGAAGAACGCGGCGCGGTGAGGCTGACGCTGGTCGACAACCCGCTGATGCGTTGCATGTGGTTTGGCGGCTGGGTGATTGTCGCCGGCACCGCGATCCGCTTGTGGCCACTGCGGCGCACCGTCATCGAGCACCGCGCGCCCCGACACCCCACCACCGGTCCAAGCAGACCGTCAAAAGACGCCGCGAGCTGGTGACAGCGAGCCACTGAGACACACCTCCAACCAGTGACGACGACGAATCATGATCAAACCGATCAGCGCGATACAGGCCCTGCGTCTTTCCAAACATCTCGATGGCCATCGGGTGCTGCGTGAGATTGACCTCGAGATTGCCAAAGGCGAATGCGTTGCACTGATGGGCGGCAATGGTGCAGGGAAGACGACGCTGCTGCGTTGTCTGGCCGGCATCGTACGACCGACATCGGGCGAAGTTCGCTGGTTCGGCCGACCGGCCACCGAGGTTCCTGAACAACGCCAGCTGGTCGGAATGGTGGCGCACGAAAGTGGACTGTACACGCACCTGACGCTGCGTGAGAACCTGCTCTTCGCCGCTCGGATGCGGATGCTGAGCGATCGCTCGCGTGTGGTCGACAACCTGCTCGAGCAAATCGGTTTGCGAAAGATGGCCGGGCGTCAAGTACGACAGCTTTCCAAGGGAATGTCTCAACGATTGGCGTTAGCGCGAACGTTGATTTACGATCCACCGATCTTGTTGCTGGACGAGCCATTCACGGGCCTCGATCAGGCGAGCCGCGATTGGCTGATCGAGCTGCTGAGCCAACAACGAGCGAATGGACGAGCGGTCTGTTTTGCGACACACGACGAAGACCATTCGCGGCAACTCGCCGATCGAACCTTGGTCTTGCACCACGGCAGGCTGGAGACGGTGCAGGAAGGTGCGATCGCCGGCCTCGCCGGCCGCAGTCGCCGCCCACGCAGTCGCTGCGCGTGCGTCCGATGAACTCGGCACGTGGCGAGACACGGCATGAAATGGAACGGGCATGGGGAGCAGCTTTGGTGGCTGATTCACAAGGATCTGGTCGTCGAGTTTCGTACGCGGCAAGCGTGGCCTGCGATGCTACTGTTGGGCGTCATCGTTGCCGTGCTGTTCAGCCTGCAGATCGATTTACCCCGACCGGAGCGGCCGGCCGCGGCAGGAACGATGCTTTGGTTGGCGACTTTGTTTGCAGGACTGGTCGCCATCGAACGGACGGGAGCCGCCGAGCAACAAGATGGCTGTTGGGATGCGTTGACGCTTTACCCGCTGCCGCACTCGTCGATCTATCTAGCCAAACTGGTCGTCAACTTCATCGCGTTGTTGGCGCTGGAGTGCATCCTGATTCCGCTGTTCGTGGTCTTGGCCGATGTGCCGTTGTTACGACATGCCTGGGCGATGATTCTGGTGGCAGTGCTGGGAAGCCTCGGCATGGCTGCAGTCGGAACACTGGTCAGCACACTGACCCATGGTCTTCGCCAACGCGGCGCGGTCTTGTCGTTGTTAGTGTTGCCACTATTGCTCCCCCTGGTACTATCCGCCGCCGAGGCGACTCGTTTGATTGCGGAGGACGATATGGGAGAGGAGTGGTGGCGTTGGATCCAGTTCCTTGGTGGCTTTGCGGTCGTCTTTACGACGATCGGTATCGTGCTGTTTGGGTTCTTGGTCGAGGAATGAATCATCGGGAGTCGTCAGTAGAAAGCATCATGATCGAGGCAATGGACAACAACACGCGGGTGGATTCGTAGGCTGGTCCACGGGAAGGAAAAGCAGAGATGAAAACAATGGTGGCATCCAAGCACAGCCGCTCGGTCTTCTGGACGCTGCTGGTTGGCCTCTTGCTGACCGGCGCGATCCTGGCGATCTGTTCGGCACCAACCGAGCAGACGATGGGCGATGCGCAGCGCGTCATGTATGTGCACATCGCCGTCGCCTGGCTGGCATTGCTGGGATTTGTCACGATGGCTGTTTGTGCGTTGCGATACTTACTCAGTCGAAATCTGTGGTGGGACGAGTGGTCACTGGCGGTCTGCGAAGTCGGCTGGCTCTGCTCCACATTGACGCTAGTCACGGGATCGCTGTGGGCGCATTCGGCATGGGGAACCTGGTGGACGTGGGATCCGCGGCTGGTGACGTCATTCATCCTGTGGTCTTTGTACAGCGGCAATTTGATCTTGCGCAGCGGCTTGGAAGACGCCCACCAACGTGCGCGATTGAGCGCCGTGTTGGCCATCATCGGCGTCGCCGACGTTCCACTCGTGGTGATGGCAACCCGCTGGTTTCGTGGCATTCATCCCGTATCACCCGAAATGGAACCCTCGATGCGACTTGCACTGTTGGCGAGTGTCGTGGGACTCACAGCGCTGATGACCCTTCTGATGGTTCGCCGACGGAACCAGCTGCGATTGGAACATCGCGTGGCGGAGCTTCAGACGCTGGTCGATGACCGGTCGGGAGCCATGCAACCCGTGGCAACCATCGGGCTGCCCAAGATCCAAACACTGACAAACCCTTCTTGATAAGAGGCACGCTTGATGGAAACGTTCATGACGGCCTACGTGGCAGTTTGGTTAGCGGTGATGCTTTACGTTGCACGAATGGGCATGCGACAGCGTCGCTTGCAGCAAACGCTCGATGCGTTGCAAGCGCAAATCGAGCAAGACATCGACAGTGGCGAGCCATCCGCGAAAGCAGCTTAGTCGGCGAGGGATTGTCGCAGATCGCTTCGAGGCTGTGAGTCTTATAGTCGCCGATCGCTCCGCCGATCGTAGCGGCGGACTTGCGCGAGCGTTCGACGGAGCGAACGGCGACGCTCTCATTCAGAACAGACTCTAGTCAGGAAGCATCGGTGATTTCACAATTAGCGATAACCGCGCTACTCGCACTGTTAGGACAGGGGAACCCTGGCGCTGGTTCAATCAGTGGCGTGGTGGTGAACGCGTCGCAACAGGATGCACCCGTGGGCGCTGCGGAGGTCGTGCTGCGAGTGATGATCGACGGACAGTTCGTGATCGCGGCGGAAGGCGTTGCGGACGAGCAAGGCCATTTCCTGTTTGACAACATTCCCGCCGATGCCGACTACATCTACTTGCCTGGCGCCAATCACGACGGCATCCATTATCCGGCTTCGCGAGTGCGACTCAGCCCTGATGGCCCCCACGCGCGCATCAAGCTGGCAATCCATGAGACGATTGCCGATCCAAGTCCGTTGCTGCTGCGCCACCACCACATCACGATTTACCCGGAAGCCGATTCGATTCGAGTCACGGAGCAGTTGCTGATCGAGAATCCCAGCTTGACGACGTACATCGGCCATCCGCAGCGCGAGGGTGGTCGGGCGACCACGTTGCGGCTTTCCATTCCCTCCAACTTCCGCCGCACCACGTTTGACCAAGAGTTCTACGGCCGCCAGTTCACTCTCTTCGAAGGACATCTGGTGACGGACATCCCCTGGACGCCTGGGAAGCGAGAACTGACGTTTACCTACGTGTTGCCCAATGGTGATCGTCATCGTGTTTGGGAGCGTCCGCTGGATTTGCCCTGCGATCATCTGAAAATCGAAGTTCACACGGAAACACCGGACGAAGTCTCCTGCAATCTAGCGCTGGCGTCATCGCAGACCGAGGGCCTGGTCACTTTCGAGTCGACGGGCGACATGCTTCCGGCCGCTCAAGTGGTTCGGCTTCAGTTGGAAAGCACGCCCTTTTCGTTGGCAACGCACGGTCGCTGGTTGGCGCTGGCCGTGCTCGTCGGCCTGATCGCGTCCACGAGCCTGATCCGAATGAAGTTGCTTCGGAAGCTTCCATCGCAGCCCAACGATCGACGAACTTCCGCCATGTCCAAACAAGCAGCCTGAGCCTCCCGCCCATTTGGAACGTCGTTTCGCTCCTCGAGCCGCAAAAATCGACATTTCCCACCCGCTCACGCCGGGGGTTAACTTGCGGACGCTGGCATTGCAGTTATCTTGTCTAAACTGAGCGAAGGAGAGCTGGTCGACACGACGGGAAAGTGGTTGTCTGGTCAAGGATTGCTTCCAAGCACCGTCTGGATTCTTAAAAGTAAGGCCTGATCCTGAGGAAGCATACAATGATTGAAAGAATCCAGGTTTCGGCGAGTCGCGTGCCGATCATTGTTGTGGTCATGGTCGTTGCTTGTGCATGCTCGGGCGTCAGCCAAGCCCAACAAGTGACGAGTCAACAAGTGACGAGTCAACAAGTGACGGGCGCGAATTCGGTGTTGCCACATGAAAACGGCGAATATGTTGGATTGACCAAATGCGCAGCCTGCCACTTTGATCAATACAAGGATTGGAAGGGATCCGAACACAACCGAGCGTTCGAAATCCTGCCGTTGAAATACCGCACCGACGCAACGTGCCTGGAGTGCCACACCACCGGACTCGCCACGGACACCACTACTCAACAGTTTGGCGTTTCCTGTGAGTCGTGCCATGGTCCCGGCGAGGAGCACTCGAAACTTGCCCTGCGGTTCGTGAACGAGATCATCACGGAAGAAGGTTTGACAACGCTTCGTGGGAAGATCCAACGACTCGACATGCTTCAGTGCGTGAAGTGCCACGTCAGCAAGGCTCACAAGAAGCATCCGCCCTATGATCGGGAAGAGGTGCTGCCATCACCAGCCCGAAAAGGCTCAGTCAGCTTCTTTGACAGTATCCACAACCGGGAAACCACGATAGCCACCGGGGCGTCAACCGTGGCCGATCCGGCAGGCGGTCCCCCACACGTCGAGACGCGACTGGTGCGGGAAGACCGTTAGCATGTTCGCGTGCAGATGCTTGAGGAGTCGGTAATGCCTATCAGCGGACTGGTTGTATCCCTGCGTGATGACCCCCTGTTGCGTACCGAGACCCTCGCCGCGATCGGCCAGCAGTCTCAGATTACAATGGGCGTGCTCGAACAGAACCAACTCGCGATTGTGGTCGACACCACCTCAAGTCAAGAAGACAAACAGATTTGGGAGTGGCTCGGTTCGCTTTCAGGTGTTTCGCTACTTGAAGTGGCGTTCGTCGGCTTTGAGCAGCAAACGGAGGTGACGCCCTTCCAACGAGGCCGGGTTCCATCAGCAACACGACTCAATCCCACCAAAGGTAGGAAGGACGATTTACAAGATGGAAGCTGATCGCCGCGAGTTCATGAGGGCAGCCGCCATGGCGGCAGCCTCCGCCGCCGTAACCGTTCGCAGTCCGATCGGGTCTGGGTTACCCGTCCTGGCGGCCGAACCAGGGGACAACGGCATCCAGTGGAACAAGGCACCTTGTCGGTTTTGCGGAGTTGGCTGTCACGTCCAGGTTGGCGTGGACCGGGGAAGGGTGGTCGCCGTTGCCGGCGACAAACACGCCGAGGTGAACAAGGGCTTGCTGTGCGTGAAGGGCTATCACGTCGGTGCGATCATGTACGGCAGGGATCGATTGACCCAGCCGCTGTTACGCAAAGGAGATGAACTGGTCGCAATCTCGTGGGAAGAAGCCATCGACACGATTGCCCAACGGATCATGCGGGCCCCCGAGAAATTTGCCTTCTATGGTTCTGGACAATGGACGATTCCCGAAGGTTACGCCGCTCAGAAATTCATGAAGGGTGGACTGGGCAACAACCACATCGATCCCAATGCCCGGCTTTGCATGGCGTCGGCCGTCACCGGGTTCACCGCAACCTACGGCGTCGACGAACCGGCCGGCTGTTACGATGACTTGGATGCCTGCGATGTCCTGATTAACTGGGGGAACAATCCGGCGGAGAATCATCCCGTCTTGTTCTCGCGAGTCATTGATCGACCCAAGCACGGAGTCGACGGTCGTGAGCAACCTGCTGTGGTGATCGATATCGGGACACGTCGGACCCAGACCAGCGAATTAGCCACCGAGTTTATCTTGATGAAGCCGCAAGGCGATGTGGCTCTTGCGCTTGGCATCATGCATCTGCTGGTCGCCGAGGATCGCTACGACGCGGAGTTCGTGGAACAGCACTGCCACTTTCGCGCCCCCGAAGCGAACAATCCGACACTGCTGGGCGAGGCGATATCGTTCGACGAATTCAAGCGTCGCATTGGGAAGTACACCCCTGAATTTGTCGCGGAACTCTCCGGCGTCTCGGAGTCCAAGATTCGGGAACTGGCCGATTTGTTCGCCAACCGAGAGCTGCGGATCACGAGTCTTTGGTGCATGGGGATGAATCAGCACACCATGGGGACCGCAGTCAACTCACTGGTGCATGGCGTTCATCTATTAAGCGGGCATTTTGGCCGACCCGGCGATGCGCCAACCAGTCTGACAGGACAGCCTTCAGCCTGCGGGACCGTGCGTGAGGTCGGCACGCTTTCGCACGCGCTTCCCGGCGGTCGTTTGGTGGTCAACCCCGAACACCGAGCGCAATGCGAGCAGCTCTGGAATCTACCCAGGGGCCAAATCAACCCGACGCCGGGCTACGACACCCTGCAAATGTTCAAGCAGTTCAGCACGGCCAGTGACGGGGGAGGCGACATCGACACACTCTTCGTGCAGGTCACCAATCCCGCTCAGTCACTTCCCGATCTGAACAAGTTCTTCGCGAACCGGCAAACGCTTTCCGATAAGTTTTTGATCGTGGCTGATGTTTATCCGACTGCCACGACAGAAATCGCCGACTTGATCTTGCCGGCGGCGATGTGGGTCGAAAAAAACGGCATGTTTGGCAACTCAGAACGCCGTACCCAGCAATGGTTCAAGATGGTCGATCCACCGGGCGACGCGCGCGACGATTGCTGGATGACGATCGCCATTGCTCATCGGCTGATGGAACTCGGACACGAAGGCATGCGGGACAAAGACGGCAACTTTATCTTCCGCGTTGAAGACGAAAATGGAAACGAGGTACCGATTTGGGAGTGGGAGCACTATTACGACGTCAACGTCGACAAAGCCCTCTTTGAACAGTACCGGCCATTCACCGCACTGAAGCACAAGAATCTGGCGCCCTACGACGAATATGTCCAAGCCCGCGGACTACGCTGGCCGGTGGTGGAGCAGCCGGATGGATCCTGGCGCGAAACAAAATTTCGTTTCGTGGCAGGTGAGGATCCGTTTGTTACCGAAGGCAGCTCGCTCGAGTTCTATCACTCGACGACCGATGACGGTCGCGCCCAGATTTGGTTCCACGACTACCAGCTTCCACCGGAGGTCCCCGACGAGGCTTACCCGCTCTGGTTATGCACTGGCCGCGTGCTTGAACAATGGCACACCGGTACGATGACCGGGCGCGTCTCGCAGCTCAATCGGGCCATGCCCACCGCCTACGTCGAGGTCCATCCCGAAGACGCCGAGGCGCTGAATGTCCGCCAGGGCGAGTTTGTGGTGGTGGAGTCGCGACGCGGTGCGATCGAGCTTCCTGTTTGGATCAACGGCCGGGGCGCGCCACCGCGAGGTTCCATCTTTGTCCCATTTTTCGATGAGACCAAGCTGATCAATCTCGTCACGAACGACGCCGCCGACCCGTTCTCGAAGCAACCGGACTACAAGAAGTGTGCGGCCCGGATTCGTCGGCGCGGGTCAGCAAAGGAGACCGAGTGAGCGTGACACAGCCGAATCTGACCGGGCGAAAGACTTCGTTGCTGCTGACCGGCATCATCGCGCTCGCCGTCGTCGGCTTTTACGTCGGCATCAGCGATGGCGTGCCACGCGCGGATTACAGCAAAACTGCCGCCGCAGCGATTGACGTGCTGAACGCAGACCAAGACTCCGCGACGGATGAAGTCCTTGCCGCAAATGCCGATCTCGTTGCCGGTTCTGCGGTGGTCATACCCGCCGCCGCCTATTCCGAGATGCGTCAGGCGGAGCTTGGCTCGATCGCTCAATCGAAACCGAGCTTGGAGCGCATTCACTCGGGGACCGAGTACCAACGATGCATCTCATGCCACAATCCCCACACGGCGGAGGTCAAGCCCAACGAGCAGGACAAGCTTCGGTCGCTGGCGATTCGCGCGTCGCGTCGAGCGTTCAACGGCGCGCCACCGGTGATTCCGCATGCGATCGACCGAACCAATGACGCTGCCTGTTACGCTTGTCACGGCGAAGGGGCGCTGATCGGGGAGCGCGTCGCCAACCGGATGTCGCATGGCCCGCTCGCGAATTGCCTACAGTGTCACGCGGCTCCACCACCACAACCGTTCGCTAACCTCGAAAACGAAGTCGCCAATTCGTTTGTGGGGCTTCCCGCGCCGAACGCAGGACCGAGGGCGTTTGAAGGCGCGCCGCCTGCGATTCCCCACTCGACGTGGATGCGGCAGCGTTGTCTTTCCTGTCACGGAGGAGTTGTCGGATGGCCGGGCCTGGAAGTGACTCATCGCTGGAGAACCAACTGCATGCAGTGTCACGCATCCTCGGCAACCCTCGAGCAGTCGGTCGCAGCAACAACGTCCAGCGTCACCAGCCTGTCACCCGTACGATAGGCTTTCCAGCCTGTCACCCTCTTCGCAACCCGTGCGATAGCTGCAGAGCGCCAGTCTTGATCTTTCGCCTCGTCAATCACGGCGAAAATTTGGGATGGAACGCTTGCCTGTCGCCGAGCTTCTCCGAGACTGTGAGCAAATTGCACCGCGTCGCTGTACCGTAGCCGAGTCTCTCCGAGACTCGGACGAAACGCCGCAAAGCTGCTGGTGCCCGCCTTGGAAAGGCGGACCTACGATAGGACCGCCAATCAACTCACTGCCTCTCCGAGGCTCGGATTTTCGCGGCAAAGCCGCGTTGAATGACGGTCTCGGAGAGACCGACCGACAGCAAAGTGGCGCTGTCCAGATCGAGCATTTTCGGGAATGACGTGGACTCTGGAAGGCAAGTCAGGCTGGAAAGCCTCACGTACGTCGGCCTATCCAACGGGCAATCGGTTGCGAATGATCTTCGTGGTTGGATTGCCCGGGATGATGGTATCGCTCCAAAGCTCACCTTCAAACAGGTACCTCACTTGGATCGCCCTTGCCTGATCGGCAACAAAGGAGGCTTTGGCATCCGCAAGCGTGACCGCTTGATCACTCGAACTGGTGCGCAGCTGAACTTGCTGGACGATTGCGCCGGCAGCTAAATCTGCAAACAAGGCCATGACCTGGTCCCGTGTCCATTCTGCCTGCAACAGTTCGGGGAGCGGTTCGTCTTCGTTCATCGTTCTGGAAGCTTCAGGTTGCCGGGATCGTTGGGCGAAGGAACGCGGGCATGAGCAGTATTGCATTCTCGGGGGCGGGGCAAACGTAGCGGCAGACGCCGCAGCCGACGCACACATCTTCAAGAATCTTAGGCTTGCCTTGCCTGACTTCGATCGCACCCGGGACAGGACAGCGCTCGCTGCAGACGGTGCAAGTGGTGCCGTGATGCGCCAGACACAATTGTTCGGTCACTCTCGCCGTTCCGATGACCTTGGGAATGGAATCAACCAAAACGCCTGGCTCGCACGCGGCGATGCAAGGAAAACCTTCGCACATCATGCACGCGGCAGTGTCGGCTTCGATCGTCGGTGTCCCGGCGATCGATCCGAGCCGATCGGGTGCCTTGCGAATTGCATCGTATGGGCAGGCATCGGCGCAATCGTTGCAACGTGTGCAACCGGCCAAGAACTGACGCTCTTCGATCGCGCCGGGGGGGCGAAAGACTGGAATCGCCCTCGGTGAGCCTGACGACGAGAGTCGCGTTGGAGCCACCGGTTCAATCGCGATACCGCTGATATGGCGAGTGGCCGGTTCTTGCGCGGGCGACTCGGATGGCTCGATATCCTGGGCCGTCTTGGGATACCGCATCACTAGCGGAATGTAATTCGGAGGGCGAATGAGCTTCCAGAGTTTACCTTGCAGCAACTCTCGGCGGTTGATCCGCGGCTTATCACCGTGAGGCCTGGCCTTGGATCGCCATTTCCATCTCATTTGTTTGCGACCTTGTTCGGCCCGATTGTCGGTACGCGCGGAGCGGTTGGAATCCAAATCTACCACGCCAGTGCTCTGCCTGCCCCGGCCTGGGCCAACTTACTCCCACCCATTCTCTCCCGCCGGGGACCACCATCGCAGATTTCGCCTCCGCGAAAATGCCGCAAAATCCGAGCATGGCGCGTCAGCGAGTGAGTCCCGACTCCTCATCCGACACACTCGCTGGCGCGTCGTGCTTGTAATCGCTACTCGAAAATCCGCGATGACGTTGCCCCGCGGGAGGGTGAATCAGATTCGCAAACCCTGGCAAAACTGAACTTAAAAGCGGGACGTGAGTGTGTAGAATCGAAGCTGATCATGAAAGCTCGACGCACCTGGGAAATCGATGTTTCAGTCCACGAACTTACTGGTTGTCGTCGCTTTGGGGCTCGTTGTCATGCTCTGGGCGGCGGCATCCCCAGACGAGAAACCGCGTCACGGGCCGGGACCTGGCCTAAAAACGCTTGCGGAACCAGTGCCGGGGCTGGAAGAGTCGGACCGGGTTGCTGGAAACGAGCAGTCCGGAGCCTCGTGCATTCGCGGTCCAAGTTCGTCGGCCGACCGGGCCGCCGCTGCTGGAGTTGGCAGCCGGCGATCCAATGGGGCGGGTGGGCCAGGTCGCCTGTTCAACCTGCCACAGCGTCCGCAAGCCAAACCTTGAAAACCGGGACTCCACCACGCTCAATGAATTCCATCAAGGGCTGAAGGTGGGTCATGGCAAGCTGGCCTGTTACGCTTGCCACAACCCGGACGACGCGGATTCGCTGAGGTCCGCCGATGGTACGAAGATTCCGTATCAAGACGTGATGACGCTATGTTCGCAGTGCCATGGTCCTCAGGCGACCTCGTTCGCCCATGGCGCGCACGGCGGCATGATTGGTTTTTGGGATCTCTCTCGGGGACCTCAAATGAAAAACAACTGCATTGACTGTCACGATCCCCATTCACCGAGTTTCCCGAAGATGATCGTCAGCTTCAAGCCGCGTGACCGCTTCCTGGAAGGAGAGGCTCCGCATGACGACCACGAATGAACCCCGAAGCGACCGATCGCTTCCGATCGTCGAGAACTTTACGCGCCGAGCCGCTGTCAAAGGCGCCTTCGCAACTTTGGGCGCCGCAGCTTTCGTCGCTTCCGTTTCGCCGCTTCGCAATGCCACCAAGCTCACATCGGTGGCTGAGTTCATGCAGCAGCACTACTCGGAGCTGACGGATGAACAAAAAGCCGATGTGATTTCGCGTTTGGAAGCCGAAGCCAAAGAGAAGTACGGTGTCGATGTCGTGATCGCAGACGACCGACCGATCCCGGGCACCAAGTTCGTCTACGCGATCAACTTGACCGTCTGTAACGGAAACGGCAAGTGCGTCGAGGCTTGCCACAAGGAGAACAACCACGATCGAGCGACCAACCAGTCGTACATCCGTATCCTCGAGATGCCCACGGGCACAACGGAGATGGAATACGGTAAGACCACCTACTCGGGAGTGGTGCCGAAGGACGGTAAATTCTATTTGCCCGTTCAATGTCAACAATGTGACGCGCCGCCCTGCGTCGACGTTTGTCCTGTCCAGGCAACCTGGAAGGAAGAAGACGGAATTGTCGTCGTGGACTACAACTGGTGCATCGGTTGTCGATACTGCGAGGCCGCCTGTCCCTACCACGCTCGTCGTTTCAACTGGAAAGAACCCGAGGTGCCGGCGGAGGAAGTGAATCCGGATCAGAGCTACCTGAGCAACCGCGTTCGACCGGTGGGCGTCGTCGAGAAGTGTACGTACTGCTTGCACCGAACACGTCGTGGCCGACTTCCGGCGTGCCTGGAAGCCTGTCCAACCGGCGCTCGTGTCTTTGGAAACATTCTGGACAAAGATTCCAACATTCGCTGGATCCTGGAAAACAAACGCGTCTTCATTCTCAAAGAGCAGCTTGGCACCAAGCCGGCATTCTTTTACTACTTCGATTAGGCAACCCATTGACCGGCCGCTTCACGATCGTTGTCGGCTGGCGCGAGCACCGGATGTCATCGTCCTTCAGCAAATTCAATCATGAGTAGCATCACCGCATCGCCGAACGAAGAAGTCTCCTACCTGATGAGCTACCCCAGGTTCATCGCGCGTTCGTTGTGGCTAGCCACCGAAGGCTCGCTCAGCTTCTACGCTTGGATGACGATGTTGACAGCGTTGTCTCTGGTTGGCGCCAATGCCTGGGCTCAATCAAGTCGCCGACGGCATGATCGCCACCAACATGACCGATCACGTCAGTTGGGGTCTTGTACATCGCGAACTTCACGTTCTGTGTCGGCCTGGCATCGGGCGGGGTCATGATGTTGATCCCGGCATATCTTTACAACGATGAGGAGATGAACCGAGTCGCGATTGTCGGTCAGGCGGTCGCGATTGCTGCGATCGTGATGTGCATCCTCAGTGTCGTTGTTGACATGGGACGTCCCGACCGCTCCTGGCACATGATTCCGGGCATTGGAAAGTTCAACTGGCCGATGTCCATGCTGACTTGGGACATCATCGTGCTCAATGGGTACCTGTTGATCAATCTTCACATCGTCGGCTACCTGTTGTACATGCGGTACCTCAGACGCGACGCGAACCCGATGTGGTACGTGCCCTTTATGTTTCTCTCAATCATTTGGGCAATCAGCGTTCACACGGTCACCGCGTTCTTGTATTGCGGACTCGGAGGCCGTCCCTTCTGGAATTCGGCACTGCTCGACCCGCGGTTCCTTGCGTCGGCTTTCGTGAGTGGACCGGCCTTCATCATCCTGGTCATGCGGGTGATTCGCATGACCTACGGCTACGATTTCAACCCCGGGCCAGCCAGGACCTTGATTCAAATCATTCGCGTCGCAATGGTCGCCAACCTACTCATGCTGGCCAGCGAACTCTTTACGTCTTTCTACACCGGCGGAGCGCATGCCGTTTCCATCAACTACCTCTACTTTGGCATGCACGGTCACCACGGACTGGTCCCCTGGATCTGGTCCGCAATTGGGTTGAATTTGCTCGGTACCGTTCTCTTCTTCATGCCGGCCGCCTTGGAGCGGAGTCCCGTTCGTATCTTTGCATGCCTGTTTTGCATCGTCGGGATTTGGATCGAGAAGGGGATGGGATTGATTGTCCCCGGTTTCATTCCTTCCACGCTGCACGAGATTGTCGAGTATTCCCCCAGCCTCGTGGAGTGGAAAGTCACCGTCGGAATCTTGGCCTTCGGCCTGATGATTCTGACCCTCTTGATCAAGCTCATCGCCAACGTGTTCATGGGGCGGTTGACGGCGCCCAGCTAATCAAGCCGAGCGGTCTTGATTCCTCGATAGCCTGCCGCCACGGTGGCTCGAGCATGAATCCGATCCGAGGCATAGATGAGCAGCGGCATGGCAACGCCCCAGAAAATCGCCAGGATCAGCAAGTTCTGGATCCTCGGCTCGGCGAACGAAATCGCGCCCAACCTCTCGCCGCCAAGAAAGGCAAGTGGCGCTCCCAAGAAAGCCAACCAGGCACTCAGGACGTAGCGTCCACTGAGCCATTTGAGGCAGTATCGAAATGTCGTTGCAAACTGCAACCACAAAACGGACATCCATACAGGAGGTAGCCAGTCAACAATCGAACCGCTGGGAAAGCGGTAAACTCCCAGGGCCAAGAGACTGCTGTCGACGACGATGCCAACGCATAAGGCGACCAAAAGCAGTCGGACTTGATTCGGCCGATCCGTCGTCAGCAACAGATGCACGCCAACCAGCAACAAGGCGATGGAAATCCCCAGCCACGGCCGCCCGTACGCAGCGCCCAGCACACAGGCAAACCAGCCAACTTCGTAGAGCAGAACGTTTAAGAATCCGGTCATGGAACTTTCTGTTGATTCGCTTCCGAGTGGTTTGTCAGCATTGAGCTTTCGGGTTGCTGGCGAAAAGGGGTCAGACACCAAAAACCGGAACGGCCCGAAGGGTTTTTCGCATTCTTGGTGTCTGACCCCTTTTCGCCGATCCCGCAAGTCGTCGAAACGGGACAACAAGCGTGCCGAACGCTCGACCAGAAGTCGGAATCCGAGCAACACCGAGCGACTCGGTGCCGCTAAAACAATAGCTTCCAGCTCGGCGACTTACTGCTCTAGGTCCAGAGCACGGGCTGAGAAACCCCAATAGCTGAGGCATCTGAGTCATGAGCAACAAGACAAGCGGTACGAGAATCGAAGCGACTGTCGAGGCTTTTGGCCAACGGCTCGTCGAAAATCTCTGGCACATCCACGGTCAAGCGATTCAAACGGCGAACCAGCACGATGCCTACATGACGTTGTGCTATACCGTGCGTGACCATCTGATCGACCGTTGGCGGCGAACCGTCGAAGCCCTCTACGAAGCCAACCCAAAGTCGGTCTGCTATTTGTCGGCTGAGTACTTGCTGGGAAAACAGCTACCTCAAAATATGCTGTACACCGACACGACGGACCTCGCGCGCCAAGCCCTGGCCGAGTACGGCGTTGAGCTCGACTCGCTGGTCGGACTCGACATCGAACCAGGCTTGGGAAACGGGGGCTTGGGCCGATTGGCGGCCTGCTTTCTGGACTCGCTGGCGACTTTGGGCATCCCCGCGGTCGGCTACGGAATCAGGTATGAGTTTGGGATCTTCAAGCAAACGTTCAAAGACGGCTGGCAAGTCGAACAACCGGACGAGTGGCTGCTGTACGGAAATCCTTGGGAATTTCCTCAACCAAACGACATGGTGGAGGTCGGCTTTTGGGGACACACCCAACAATACACCGACTCAGACGGTTGCTTACGCTGCAAGTGGATCCCTAAACACAAGGTCTTCGGCGAACCTTGCACCACGCTGGTACCGGGCTACAAGACGACGACTGTCAATATCCTGCGATTGTGGCGTGCCCGAGCCACCGAGGAATTTGATTTCCAACTGTTTGACACCGGGGATTACGCGCGCGCCGTCGAAAAGAAAGTCTACTCGGAAAACATCAGCAAAGTTCTCTATCCCAATGATGTGACCTGGGAAGGCAAACAGTTACGCCTGCAGCAACAGTACTTCTTCGTCGCTTGTTCGTTGCAGGATATCATTCGCCGCTTTCGCTTACTGAACGATGATTGGGATCAGTTCCCCAACAAGGTCGCCATACAGCTCAATGACACACATCCGGTGATCGCGATTCCCGAACTGATGCGAGTGTTGCTGGACGAAGAGCAGCTTGGTTGGGATAAGTCTTGGAAAATTGCGAAGCAGACCTTTGCCTATACGTGTCACACGTTGTTGCCCGAGGCGTTGGAGAAGTGGCCGTTGGATTTGATTGGCGGCCTGCTGCCGCGCCATCTGGAGATCATCTACGAAATCAATCGTCGCTTTCTGGAGGACGTGCAAGCCCGATTTCCCGATGACCTGGATCGGCTGCGCCGCATGTCGATCATCGAAGAGGGATCGCCACGGCAAGTACGAATGGCCCATCTGGCCAGCGTCGGCAGCTTCGCCATCAACGGTGTCGCGGAACTACATTCTCGACTGCTGCGTGAGCGCACGCTTCGTGACTTTGCCGATTTGTGGCCTGAAAAATTTCAGAACAAGACCAATGGCGTGACTCCGCGGCGCTTCATGCGATTAGCTAACCCACGTCTTTCCGAACTGATCACGTCCAAGATTGGTGATGGATGGCTCAATGATCTGGATTCTCTCAAGCAACTCGAAGCTTTTACGGAAGACGCGGACTTCCGCGCCCGTTGGCGGGAGATCAAGCAAGCGAACAAACGGGACCTTTGTGAACTGCTGCGAACGTCAACCGGTGTGACAGCCGATCCAGATTCGATCTTTGACGTGATGGTCAAGCGGCTGCACGAGTACAAACGCCAATTGCTGAAGGCACTGCACATCGTCACGCTTTATCGTCGGCTCAAGGCGGATCCCGATATCGAGATGGTTCCCCGTACGTTCGTTTTCGGCGCCAAGGCAGCACCGGGCTATGCGATGGCCAAACTGATCATCAAACTGATCAACAACTTGGGCGAGGTCATCAATCATGACGAAGAGGTGCAGGGCAGGCTTCGTGTCGTCTTCCCAGCCAATTTCAACGTTTCGATGGCCGAAAAGATCTATCCCGCAGCAGATATCTCCGAGCAGATTTCGATGGCTGGCAAAGAGGCCTCAGGCACCGGCAATATGAAGTTCGCGCTCAACGGGGCGGTCACCGTGGGAACACTCGATGGTGCCAACGTCGAAATCCGCGAGCGCGTCGGAGCCGAGAACTTTTTCTTGTTCGGGCTGACCGCCGAGGAAGTGCTGGACCTCAAGCAGCGTGACTATCAGCCACGAGACTACTACGAAGCAAACTGGGAACTGATGGAAGCCGTCGGTAGCATTGCAGCTGGCGATTTTTCGCGCGGTGAGAAGGGACTGTTCAGACCCATTGTTGATGCGCTGTTGCAGCGGGATGAATACCTGCTGCTTGTTGACTATCCTGCTTACATCGAATGCAGCGAACGAGCTGCTGATGCCTATCGCGATCAAGATCATTGGACACGAATGTCAATTCTCAATACCGCCCGTTGCGGATTCTTCTCGTCTGACCGATCGATGAAGCAGTATTGCGAAGAGATTTGGAACGTGCGACCTGTGGCAGTTGACTGACACCGACCTCTCGCAAGTCGAAAGCAACCACACCAGATTAGGAGTTTCAGCGGAGGAACGATGGAATCGAAACAGAATGAGTCTTCAGAGGCTTCGATTGACGCATGGGAGCAATCGTGGCAGGATCACTGGCAGAAAGTGGGTTTTTCTCCTTACGAACTCAAGCTGCCCGAAAACCACGCAGCCAATCGAGAACGCAATTTGCTGATGAACCCGCGCTCGCTCGAACGCGAAAAAGAGCGGCTCACGCGGATCATGACGGAGTTTGAAAAAGGCTTCACGCGGTTGCACGATTTGGGACCAGCCGTGACCGTGTTCGGCTCCGCTCGCTTCCAACCGGGTCAGCCCAATTACGAGTTGGCGCGAGAAGTGGGGCGAGAATTGGCACGAGCCGGTTTCACAGTGCTCACCGGCGGCGGACCGGGCGCGATGGAAGCTGCCAATCGCGGGGCTCACGAACTCGGTGGCCCCTCGTATGGTCTCAATATCATCTTGCCGAAAGAGCAAGAGCCGAATCCCTACGTCGATGAGAGCGTTGAGTTTCAGTATTTCTTTGTCCGCAAAGTCATGCTGATGAAGTACTCCTGTGCGTACATCGTTGTCCCCGGAGGCCTGGGTACGCTCGACGAACTGTTTGAGGCGGCGACACTGATGCAATGCGGCAAGATTGGCCCCTTTCCACTCGTGCTCCTTGGCGGCGAATTCTGGAACAAGTTCCGTGACTTTCTGGTCTACATGGTCCAGCAAGGTGTCTTCGAAGCCGACGAGGTCGGGTTCGGTCGCATCGTTGACTCGCCGGCCGAAGCCGTTGAAATGGTCGTCCGCAGCTTGCCACCCTCCCTGCGCGAACACTTAAGGCCACTCGAAGGCAAGTGAACCCTTTGCCGACGAGGTCCCACATCATGGGCGAAAATGCCCGCTCGTATTGACCATCATCGTTCTGCCAATGCCGATGCCAACCAATGCAGAGCGATCGGAGACGGTGGTCCTCAAAGCTGCGATCGCATTGCGTCGATGACCCACTCGTCCCTTGCCTTGGCGCCGGTCACGAGGATCACGAAGTTGTCCGCGAGAATTTCGTCGGGATGGATGATGTACCCGGTGTTGGCACCGATCTGCCGATGGAAGTCGGGAATCGATGGGTCGTGCAAGACAACCTCATCATGGACCGTCTTGGCAACCCAACGACCGCCAGCGTCTTGCTCGACTTCCATCAATTTGAAGTCGATGTAGCTGAACAGTGACGGCTGACTGGAACGGAAGCGAGACTTGGCGAGCAAGACTGGAGCAACCAGTGCCGTTTGGTCATCGCCCAGTCGAACCTTGATGGCATGCGAGATTTGCGGTGCATCCGGGTTTGTGATTCGTCGATCCGCCACGCTTTCAGGCAACTTGATTTCATTGATCGGCTGAAACCCGATGATCGAATAGAGCCGGTCTCTCCATCGGTGATCCGCTCGCGAAAGAACATGAAACAATTCATGCGTAATCAGCCTCATCGGTGGCTTCGAGATGGATCCGGCCTTCCCCCGAGGCAACACGATCGTGGAACCTCGCGTGTAGGCGGCGTCCGATTCCTCGCGGCCCGTGGTACAGACGAGCATCACCGGGCCCACATCCGGCAAGTCCAAATCGCTCAGCGCCTTGTCCAGCCCTTCAATGGCCTTGCCGATGGCCGCACGATCTTGCTCGGTCCACTCGATTACCTCTCCCGCAAGAAACTGCCGAAAGGCATCCTTCCCAGGATCGCTTTCCAATTGCATTCTCGCTTGTCGGTCAAACGGGCTCAAATTCTGAAGAAACGAGTCTTCTTGTTCGAGTAGCTCTCGACCCTGTGCCAACGTTGCGAACTGAAATTCAATCCCGCCGGCGACACGGACTCTGACGAAGGCAAGCGTGTACTTTGCCCGAATGCCGTCGCGGATGTGATCGCAACGACCAACCAAGCTATCATGATGCTTGCTTTCGTGCACACTCTTTCGGATGAACCACCAAATCCTGGAACCGTCATCATGATTCTCGCTGCTCGAATACTGATCGTTGCATTTCTGTTACTCGGCGACGCCATGATAGATGGTGGCAGGGCGTCGGCACAGGAAACCGTCCAACCGATTTCGCTACATCCGCAGAACCATCGTTACTTCCTGTATCGCGGCAAGCCAACGGTTCTGATTACTTCCGGCGAGCACTATGGTTTGTTGCTCAATCGGGCGTTCAATTTCAAAGCCTATTTTGATGAATTGGCATCACACGGTTTGAATCATACACGCGTTTTCAGTGGCATTTACCGCGAGGTTGGGAGCTCATTTGGGATCACCGAGAACACACTGGCGCCAACCGACGAGGATTATATCTGCCCGTGGGCGCGCAGCGACAAGACGCACCGAGATGGTTCGCCGATTTTCGACTTGGAAAAATGGGATAAGGCCTACTTCGAGCGGCTCGATGCCATGATGACCGCCGCCGCACAACGCGGGATTGTCGTGGAGATGTGTCTTTTCTGTCCCATGTACAAGCCCATTCTTTGGGACGTCAATCCGATGAACATCCGCAACAACGTCAATGGCGTTGGCGATTGCGGTTCGACGGAGGTCTACACGGCGGAGCGCGAAGATCTCATGAGGGTGCAATCGTCACTGGCGGAGAAAATGGTGGAGGCCTTGTCGCCATACGACAACGTCTACATCGAAATCTGTAACGAACCCTATTTTGGCGGCGTTACCGATCAGTGGCAGCGTCAAATGATCGATGTGGTCGCTGCCAAGCAGAAGCAACTGGGATCACAGAAACTGATTTCGGTCAACGTCGCTAATAAGTCGAAGAAGATCGAGGATCCACACCCAGCCGTTTCGATTTTCAATTTTCACTATTGTCATCCGCCGATCGTGGTTGCCGAAAACCAACAGATCCATGGAGTGATTGGCGAAAACGAGACAGGATTCCGAGGTCGAGAGGATTTTCTCTATCGCACCGAGGGCTGGGATTTCCTGATTGCCGGCGGTGCGACCTACAACAACCTGGATTACTCATTCAGTGTCCAACATCCAGCCGGCACGCTGATCGAGTACAGCTCGCCGGGTGGGGGCAGCCGAGAGCTTCGCTCGCAGCTATCCATCCTGAAGTCGACGTTCGATCAGTTGCCAATCCCGGAACTGCAACCACAGTCGGACAACTTCGCCAGCGCCCCGAACGGTTTCGTTGCCTCCGCAATCGGCAAGCCTGGCGAGGTGTATCTGGTGTATGTTCACGTCGATCTTCCCGGTCGCCTCCAAGACCAGCCAGTTGAACGCTACAGACAAATCAACCGCGATGTGCGGCTTCGCGTCGCCCTGCCGGATGGCCATTACACGATCAAACAAATCGACACCAAGTCGGGTGAATCGTCGAATCTCGCGCCGCTCAACGTATCTGGAGGCCAAGCGGCCGAGCTAACGCTTTCGCCCTTCGCGACGGACACGGCGGTTTGGATCGAGTTGCAGTAGCGATTTTCGTGCTTGTATTGATGGACTTTTTGACAGGACGGGATCGAGCCTGGGGATTCGCCGCGCCCTCTCTCGCCCCTTTTGGTGCCGATCACTTGAGAAGGCGGGGGTCGATGGAAGAGAATGGCAGAAAGAAGCCGACCGCCGTCCTCAAGTGGAGCCGCGAGCATGAAATCAGATCACTCCTCGGCCGAATTCGCGTTCGGAACCGGGCAAACGCGACCTCTGGCATCACCGAGACCACAGACCGGTGAGCTCAGGGGATTCTTGGAGCGACTCAGCTATGCACTCGGGCCGCTGGGGGTTGGGTTCATCCTGGATGCTCTCGACCTCGCGACATTCGGGCCGATTGGCTTGTGCTTGGGTGCGGTCGTGGGCGGATACGCTGGCTGGATTCTGAGCAAGCATGAGGGAATCGACCGCAATCTGAGAATCGCCTTCGCGATCTGCGCGGCCGCCTACATGACGATTCCGTTCACCGAAGCGATTCCAGCGGCGACGATCCTAGTCATGCTGGCAAGGTTCTACGCCGGCCCGCGAGCCGAACTGTCCTCTACAACTGAACGTCCCTACGAACCAACGGCTGAAGCGGCAAAAAGTCCAGGTTTTTCCAGAAAGGACGCCTCGGCCCCGTACAATCAAAGCCCATGTTAAGGAAGATGCTCCGCGTGTGTCGTTCTGACAATGCGCGGACCTGGGAGCGAGAGCCCTGCTTGCTCACCCCTCACCTTAATCAGCGTAACGTCCCATGAGTAACTCGAATCGGCAAAGAAACGAGTGGTCGGAACTGGAAAGATTCCAGCCCTATCTGGTTTGGCTGGTTCCCGCCGTTTTGCTGCTCTTTCTTCTCTATACGTCCATCTACACGGTCCAGGCTGAATCTCAAGGCGTCGTGCTGCGATTCGGCCAGTACATCAAGACGGTCGAGCCAGGCCTGCGATTCAAGTTGCCCTTTGGAATCGACCAGGTGTCAATCATTCCGGTACGCCGCCAGCTCAAGCAAGAGTTTGGGTTTGGCACCGAGGGGGGATCGAATCCGACGCAATTCTCCTCCGAACAGCGGGAGGAGCGAAGCATGGTCACCGGAGACCTGAACACCGCGACGGTCGAATGGGTCGTTCAGTATCGAATTGACGATCCCAAGTCCTATCTCATCGAGGTTCGCGAACCAGGACTGACCCTGCGCGATCTTTCCGAATCAGTCATGCGGACCGTCGTTGGGGATCGAACCGTCGACGAAGTGATCACGATCGGCCGCCAGGAGATCGAGGTCGATGCTCTCGTTCAACTGCAGGAGCTCGTCAACAAATACGAACTGGGACTCAGCATTGATCAGGTGCAACTGAAAAACGTCAACCCACCGCTGCCGGTGCAACCTTCGTTCAACGAGGTCAACCAGGCGCAACAAGAACGTGAGCAGATGATTAACGTTGCCAACGGCGAATACAACAAAGAAGTTCCCCGGGCCCGCGGCGAAGCTCGAACAGAAGATCCAGGCGGCGGAAGGATACGCACTCAAGCGTGTCAACGAAGCCGAAGGGGACGTGTCGCGGTTCAACGCGGTGTTCTTGGAGTACTCGAAAGCACCCCAAGTGACCAAGCAAAGAATCTACATCGAAACGATGCGAGACGTTTTGCCTGCTCTTGGCCGAAAGATCATCATCGACGATGAGGCCAGTCAGATCTTGCCACTCTTGCAGTTATCAACCGAATCGGAAAGGGGATCGAAATGAAGGGTCTCTCCGTCTCAGCCATCATTGTCGTCATTGCTCTGATTGCCCTCTACTTGTTCAGTGCCGCCTACACCGTTTCAGAAACGGAGCAGGCCATCATCACTCAATTCGGAAAGCCAGTCGGCGAACCGATCAGCGATGCGGGTCTGCATTTCAAAATCCCATTCATCCAGGACGTAAACCGTTTGGAAAAGCGAATCCTGGAATGGGATGGCCGGCCAAACGAAATGCCGACCAAGGACAAGACCTACATCGTGGTCGACACATTTGGCCGCTGGAGAATCCATGATGCCAAACAGTTCTTTCTGCGTTTGACAGACGAACGAAGCGCACAATCGCGACTCGACGACATCCTTGGCAGCGAAACTCGCAACGCGATCGCCAAACATGAATTGATTGAGTTGGTTCGAACGACCAAAGACCGCGAGCCGGTCCGCGATGTGACCATTGCCGAAGCACCGGGAAACATCGGGATTCTCTATCCGATCAAGATGGGACGAGCCAAGATCGAACAGGAAATCTTCGAGGCCGCGAAAGACAAACTAGACGACTTTGGTATCGAATTGCTGGACGTCCGATTCAAGCGAATCAACTACAACGAAAGTGTCCAGCAACGCATTTACGACAGGATGACCAGCGAGCGCCAGCAGATTGCCGAGCGGTTTCGCAGTGAAGGCGCGGGAGAAGCCGCGAAGATCCTCGGCAAGAAGGAAAAGGATCTGCTCGAGATCGAGTCGGAGGCCTACAAGACGGTCCAGGAAATTCATGGAGCCGCGGATGCCAAGGCCACCGAGATCTATGCACAGGCCTACAACCAAAGCGAGGACTCCAGCTCCTTCTATGAGTTCATCAAGACAATGGAAACCTATCAAGAGATGCTGGATCAAGACAGTACGATGATCCTGACCACCGACAGCGACATCTTCAAGTTCCTGAAGAGAATCGACAACACCAACTAGTGCAACGTCAGCATTTCGTTTTAGGGTTGCTGGCGAAAAGGGGTCAGACACCAAAAACCGGAATGGCCCGAAGGGTGCTGAGCAATTTTGGTGCCTGACCCCTTTTCGCCGACCCTTTTCGCCGACCCTTTTCGCCGATCGACGTCACCCCCATTTTTGATTTGTCAATACACTAGTCATCGTGTTGCAGCCGGCGATTGGATCAATCGGCAAATTGCATTCGCTGCTCCTCCGATAGGTTCCATAGCAGCGATTCCATCTCGGACTCCGTGTTCGCCGTGCCCTCAGTTGAGCTGAATGACTCACTCCCGAAGATAGCATCAACGTGTGGCCCATCGATTGCGATTGCGATTGGCCGTTTGGGCTGGACGAGCGTCAGCGTTTCCGCGAATTCAGTAGGCTCGGCGAACGGGAGCGATGTCGGTAATGCATATGCTGCTGGCGGGAGTGCGAGGACAATTGACGTCTGCGCCGAATGAGTCAGCGACTCCAACGCGTTGGGCCCGGCGCCATTGGCTTCCGTTCCTGAAACTTGCTCCCCGGAAGCTTGCGTCGCGTAACTGAGACGTGTCAATTCATTGATCACGTTGAGCGCGTCGAGGGAAGACGCACGGCCGTTTCCATTGACATCGTAGAAACCAAAGCCATGTCCCGGCTGATGCGAGGCCGTCGGTTCCGGCAACAGTGAATCTGGCCCGGCAATGGCAAGGTAGTTGATGATCCGCAGTGCATCGGATGCCCGCGTTTCTAAGCCAAAACCTTCGACATCGAAACGATTTACGGGGTTCTGCCAGGGATACAAGCGTGCGATCGTGGTCGCGTCGGGCGTCGTCGGGATCGGTTCGACGTGACCTTGAGAGTCTCGTGCCAGGCTAACAAACGCGTACTCAACTCCATCCTGTCCATTGAAGCGACCCTTGTGGGCAGTCGTGTTCGCAAGCCATGTCACATAGGCTCCGCCGTTGGTTGAGACCAGGATTTCGAATGCGATGCTTTCAGATTGACCGGGATCGACATCCCAACTGACATCAAAACTCTTGCTGGAGTATTGCGCCAGCTCAGCAACGTGACTGTGCGGTAGCTCGATGGGAACCGCCGGTGCGTAGGCCAGCGTCGATGGGTCTGTCAAACCGAAGGTCGCGTAGGATGGAAACACCAGGTCCTCGTAGGGCGACGGCGTGACAAAGGTGGTCAACGCCCCGCTCAACGTGTCGTACTTCAGCACACCGCCCGCTACGGTCCATTCATTTAGGAAACCGTCGGTAGTGAGGGTTCCTTGGGCAATGGGGATAAAGAGCTTGCCGTCGGGGCCAAAGACGATTGATTCAGCAAGGATTCTCGTTAAGTACTTGCTTGGCAAGTTCGAATTGAGACTGATGTCCTTCAGCTGTTTTCCCTGGTCGGCACTAAGTACTAAGATGTGCGTATCGTCATCGATCCCCGTCGACACATCGACGCGATTGGAGGTGACATAGAGCTTCCCATCGGTCCCAAATACGATGCCTTCGGGATTGTGCAATCCAACCGCTTCTCCTTCGAGAGGTTGCTGAACTTCGTTGCCGTTGTTCCAAGCAACCACCTGATCAACACCAGTCGCAATATCGAAACTCAAGATATATCCAGGTGGATCGGAACTGCCGTACAGTTCCTTGCTGGAAACCGAGACGTAAAGCTTCCCGTCGGGTCCAAACACCAATCCGCGAGGGCGAAACTCATCAACAAAATGGGTTGGCAATAAGTCACCCACGAAAACGCCAGTGCCGGTCGACAAATCATACTTTGCGATGCGCCCGGAGGTGGATATCCCGTCATCTCTCGCGTCGGCGACGTAGGCAATGTTGTCTTTGACGACGATGCCATAGGGTGCAAAGGGAGCATCGTCGCTTGATGAATCGACGAGTTTCGAGAACGTCGACGGAGCTTGCAGGTTAAAGCTCAGAACCTCGCCGTTGAATGCGGTGTTCGCGTTCTGGTTGACGACCAGTAGCTCATTTCCCTGGATCACCATTCCGCGGGGACCATGCAAGCCTGCCAGCCCACTCGAGACGAAAGCGCTGAGATGCTCCCCGGTGGTCGCATCATAGACTTGAACCGAATCGTTGCCACTATCCCCGATGTAAAGCAAATCCGCGGCAAGCAATCGCCGCGACTCCAGGCTCTCGATGATCGGGTGTCGGCGGCGAGCTGTTTTGGAACGACGCAGTGAATGACGCTGGCTGCTCAACTTGCTCAGCCACAGAGTTTGAGATCCCATGGGACACCAAGGTTGGCCCAAACCGTTTCGCGGAGACTCGAAGCTGGCAGTCGAGGAACGTCCTTGAGAGTGCCGAACTTGAACTGACTTGCGTCGGTGCGGCCGATTTCATGGGGCCGCAATTACTGTTCCCCCAAATGGGTGCATCTCGCGGATTGTTGTTTTCGCCGCGAATCGTGCGGAGCAAAGCTACGAATTGCGAGTGAACGAAAGTTTACCTGGAAAGAAAGTAGACACCGCTAGAAAGGGATTGACCAGTTTCGCGGTGCAAATCACGGCGCAATTTCTGGATGGAACGCTTGTCTGTAGCCGAGCCTCTCCGAGGCTCGGATTTTCGCGGCAAAGCCGCCTTGAATGACGGTCTCGGAGAGACCGACCTACAACAAAGTGGCGCTGTCCAGTTAGTCGATCCGAGCCTGAATTGTCTTGGCCAGGCGGGGGACCATCGTGATATTATCGTGTGCCGTTCGGAAAAGAGTCGTGCCTGTTGTGAGCACGTTCGCCTTTCTCTGACGTGACTCTCAACTAGGATCGCCACTTCGTGTCTCCCTCAAACCTTGAAATCCTCGCTTATGAGGACACGCCGCTGGGGCCGCTTTGTTTGCGTCGACGCGAATTACTGTCTCAACCTGGCGTTTCTGTTACCGAAGTAACGCTCAATCACGAGTTTTTGATGAGTAGTTACAACACGGATTCGGAGCGGATCATCGCGGCGCGGTCAATTGAGATCCACGGCGGAGACTCCTTGAAAGCGCTGGTTGGAGGACTTGGTCTCGGCTACACCGCCAACGAACTGGCCCGCAACCCACGAGTCGAAATCGTCGATGTTGTCGAGTACTTGCCCCAAGTCATTGGCTGGCTTCGCGACGGGCTCGTCCCGCTCTCAGCCGAATTAGCCAGATCCGATAGCGTTGCCGCGACAAAACTACGGATCGTTCAAGGAGATATCTACGAGCGTTTGATGCGTCCGCCGAGCGACCGTCATGACTTGATTGTGATCGATGTCGATCATTCGCCAAGCGATCAGCTGAGTCAGGAAGAACATCCGTTCTATACGGTTGAGGGACTTTCGCAGGCGAAGACTCATCTCTGCGATGGTGGCGTGCTGTCGGTATGGTCATACGCCGAAAGCAGCTCGTTTTCGAAAGCGCTGGCCTCCGTCTTTCCGCGTGTCGAAGTGGAACCGGTCACTACCTTCAACGACCTCGTTGGCCAAGAACAGACTGACTGGCTCTTCTTTGGATTCGGTTAGTCCAGAGAGGGCTTGCTGGGCATCCCGACCTGATCCCCGTTTGTCGTCTAACGACAACTGCCGAGATTTCGCGAATCGATGGCTATTATTGTCGTTCTTGACATTATGAAATATTTGCTTAGGAGATTCGGTTTCTCGCTGATATACAATGGAGTCATGGGTCGGGCCATCCTCCTCCACTTCCCCAACACGGCCGTTCTGGTCGATTCCCCCTCCTCACGCCGTGCAGTGTCGTACGGTGTCGTGATCTTCTAATGAGGGATTCGGGAATGTTAAGCAATCAAGTTTCGGATAAAGATCTGTCCAAGAACGTCAACAAGCGTCTGGTTCGCATCAACGCGCCGCCAAAGGTGCTGGCCGGTGTGAGCAGGGGTGTTGTGACGCTCACCGGGCTATTGAAGTACGAAAACCAGCGAAAGCAGATTACGAAGGCCGTCGGAGCAACTCCTGGCGTACAACAAGTCGTCGATATGCTTAAGTCACCGCCGAAGCGAATCGCCGAGTAAACCTGGATCGACGGCGTCATTCTTATCCTGAAAGTTTTCTCAGCGCAAGTTTGATCGTCGCTTACGCTTCAACCCACGCGTGTGTTTTTCGCGTCGATCGCCGTATACGAGCACGACGCGCAAGCGAGTGTGTTTCCCTTGGAAGCGTCGGCACACTCGCTTGCGGATTCTTCGAATCACACCGACAAGCAAAGCGGCCCACGGCTAGCGCCTGAGGTTCACAGTGAACCTCGGGCGCTAGCCGTGGGCGCCCAAAAACTAACCTCGGGCGCTAGCCGTGGGCGCCAAAACTGACCGACAAAAACGACGAAAAATCGGGACACACTCGCTGGCGCGTCGTGCTTGTATGGACGGCTCAACCCGCAAGCGTGGCGCTGTCCAGCTACAGCCCGGCGGCTGATGGAGTATCCAGGGCAGCAGCAGTCTTGAGCTCGAAACAGGCAACCTCTTGGCCGTTGCGCAAGTAGAAGCGATTGCCAACCAGGACGGGATGATTCCACGTCTTTCCCTCAATCGCTGGCAGCTTGGCGATCTCAATGAACCGATCGGGATTGGCGGCCACGACTACGATTTCGCCTTTCTCGGAAGTAATCAACAGTTGACCTGAATCGCTCAGCAGCAGCAGCTGACCGTTCCCATAGCGTCCGCGTTTCCACTTGCGTTCGCCCGATTGGAGGTCCATGCAAGCCAAGATGTTCCCGTCAAATCCGTACAAGTTGCCTTCATAGGCGACGTAGTCATTGAATTCCGGCTTCATCTCCTGCGACGTCCAGTCTTCCGTGACAGTCCATTGGTCATCCGAGCGATCAATGCTGATCTTGCGTGTTCCTGCGCCCATGCTGGCTCCGATGAAAATCGAGTTACCAACCACCAGTGGTTGAATCGCACGATAGTTTTCAATCGGCCAAGAATGCTCCCAGATCGTGGTTCCATCCTGGACATCCAAGAACTGAAGTCCCGCGTTGGTCATCATTAAGATGCCTTCGACGTTAAAGAAACTCGCCAGCTGCGGAGAACTGTAGCTGTGATCCCCCGACGCCGCGCCCCAGACCTTTTCACCAGTTGATGCGTCGTAGGCCAGCACTCCCTTGTCACCTTTTCCACCGGCGTGGACGATAACGAGCGGGTCAACGAATAGAGGTGAGGCGGACCAGCCCCAGATCGGCGGACCGCGCTGGGCATCTTCCCGCAAACTCCGCTGCCACTGCACGTCTCCGTTGGCTGGATCCAGCGCAAACAATTGTCCGTCGGCGCCCAACGTGAACAGTTGTTGATTGCCAATCGTTGGTGTCGCGCGCGGTCCGGCGCCGCCGATGGCTTCCCAGAATCGGCCGGGGTACGTTTTGGACCAGACGGTTCTTCCGGTATCAGCAGCAAGGCAAACGACCGCTTCCTCTTCTCCTCGCTGCTCCTGCGTAAACAGTCGGTCACCCGCGACGCTGAAGGACGACCAACCTGGTCCAATTCGCGACTTCCAAACCAGTTGCGGTGGCCCGGTGTCCCAGTCGGTCTCGAGCACCACGCCGGAAACGACTCCGTCGCGATTGCGACCGCGGAAATCGGGCCACTCCGCCGATTCGCGAGAGATCGATTCGTTCAAGACGGCATTCATGGCATCCGAACCCGATGTCCCGGCTAACGAATTCAAATAGTCGTCTTCCGGCGATGGCTCCCAGCGCCAGCCATACTCTGGTTGGAACCTTCCCGTCGTTCCATACAGTTTCAACAGGTCAAAATAGCCAAACCCAATCAATGCGCTTGCCAGCGCGGCGACCACCCTGGCCCCGGGAACACGGGCGAGCAGTACAAGTGGTAACGCGAAAGCCACAAGCCCCACGGGGACCTGAAAGATCACGGTGCTCATGCCCTGCATCGAATAGTGCGAGAAGACAATGCTACCGATTGCGATCGCGATCAGCCCGACAAACCCAATGAGCTTCTCAGGAATCGAAGCTCGACTAGCAAATAGCCACCACAGTAGTAGCAACAGACTGATCGCTGGCGGCCCCATGAACGCCACCATCAACAGGGAAATGGGAGGTGACTCGAATAAACTGGGCGCGGCTTTGACGATCGCCATGGCAGCCAAGATCACCGCGGCGGGCCACCAACGTAACACTCGGGACAAGGATGCATGCGAGCTTTCAACGCCTTCAGCGTCGAGCGGTTTGTCAACGGACAGATCTGCGTCGGACATGGGCCTTGATTCCTTCGGCTTCGACGGCGTCCAGTCGCCCATGACTCGGAACGAAGGAGCAAGCCGTCAGGAAACTCGACGATGATTATCTTCATCGTATCCCCGATCACTCGTCTCGGTAAGCCCGGCATTGCAAGACTCATTGAAGCAGCAGTTCATTCATGAAGGCGAAACCGAGTGATGACTCGACGATGCAGTAATCGTTTTCTTCTTGCATCTACTCGGTTGGATCGCCCGGCTCGTAGCCTGCCAGCTCATACATCTGGTCGTGGATGACGTCGCCATCGATCATCGTCACTTGGGGGTACTCTCAACCACTCAGCTCTTGGAAGTGCTTAAGAGCCAACACAACTTCTTCCACGATCTCATCTACCTTCCGGTTCGCTCGCTTCTCATCGCGGGTGAAACCTTCCGGCCGCGTCGTTTCATACGGAGAGTCGTCCAATTCAATACGGCACGTGTGGTTCGCATTCACTCAGCTCTCCGTCCACGATGACGCTTTAGAGGAATCGAGCCAGAGCGGCTTGAGGATGCGGCAAGACAATCCAGTATATTGGTAGATTCTCGGCTTCGTCATCGCGAGTGCTGACCCATGTAGCTCCGTCGTTATCCATCTATGAACACGACAGAATCGGAAACCACAACAGCCATCGGCCTGGACCGCGTCACCGTTTGCCTACTCATCATTGGCGTAACGGCGGTACTGTTTGGCGTGGGCATTGGAGTCGTGCACCTTCTAGCGTTTGCGGTCGTGCCTCTTGGAATTGGGGAGCGTTGGTGGTGGATTGCGGCTGGCGGAGCGGTACTCTGCCGGATTGGAGGACAGCGTGCGGCGAGGCGTTGGTCCGCCGGGGGCGACAGCCATTCCACCCATCAGTTCGATAGGCACCTTCAAGATTGACGGACCATCATGGGGAAAGAAGAGTCAGCCTGGAAAGGCCGACGTACGTTAGGCTTTCCAGCCTGACCCGTACGTTAGGCTTTCCAGCCTGACCCGTTCGTTAGGCTTTCCAGCCTGACCCGTTCGTTAGGCTTTCCAGCCTGACCCATTTCTTCCAACGCGACGCCTTCCCCGACGACGCACATGACTTCACAGCACAAGCCATCCAAGGAGCTGAATCGCCATCAGTCTTCTCTTGCGCTGCGTTGCTGCGATAGCCAATCGATCACGCGATCCTCCATGAAGCCGTAGAACGGATTGTGTCGACACCGGACGAAAAGAGAACTAGGAATCATCAATGCGTGAGGTTCGGCGCGCATGCTGATCGTGCCCAGAGAAAATCCGCCAGCGTCTGTATGATCGCCGTAAACAGGGTCGTCGGGCGCAAAGGGAACCGCGACGTGCGAAAGCGAGACGACACCGGGCGGCCACGACACATCCACGGGCTGCTCCGTCCACTGACCGTTATCACGCACGTGTAACGAGAGTTGGTCTGAGTTCGGCTGAGAGTTTCCCAGGACCGTCAGCCGGAACGGCCGGTCGGTACGCTCGAGTTTCGGCAGAACATTGTGTTCGAAGGAAAGATTCACCAGGTTGCTCAGCGAATCCATGCGGTTCACATCAAACAGGAACAGCTCACTCGATTCGGACGTGAGACGATCAAAGAGAACGGTGATCAGCGTGGGAACCACGACAGTCGAATCGACGACGGATTGCATGGCCAGAATAGGGGGCAACTCGTGCATACGCTTCGACTTATCAAGCGCCGCGAGTTTTCGCTCAACGAGCTTCGTGACTGCCCAAGCTTGAACATTCGCATTCATCGGCCAGGAACTATACTTGAATGGATCGATCTCAGCAAAAATACTAGACCACTTCGTCTTTGCATCTCGCGATATCAATCCGACGGCGTGATACATACGTGTGATTCTTGCCAGCGGGCTGATTCCAATCATCGGTGAAAACAACACGATCGAGTCAACCTTGGGCAGCGTGCTGTCGTCGATGGACTCCAGCGCATAGTACAAGCCCAATGCGCCGCCGTTGGAGTACCCGCCGAGGATCAGTGGCGAGCCAGCGGGCAGTTGATCTCGCAAACCGTGCATGGCGATCTTCACTGCCGCCGTCCAATCCTTCCAGGTGATCTCGGACAGCGCCTGCGGATTGGTCCCATGACCGGGCGTGCGCAGACAGACAACCGTATAGCCTTCGGCATGCAACCGCTGTCCCATCGCACGCAGCGAATAGGGCGAATCACTTAAACCATGCAAAAGCAACGCCCCGCCGATCGGGTTCGCTGCTTTCAAAATTTGAGTACGATTCCAGTTGCGATCAAAAATGCTGTCCGGGTAACAGACCGATTGCGGATCAAAGCGGTTGTAGGCGCCCTGCGATTGCTTCGACCACGATCCTGAGACGAACGAATCGAGTTCGCGGAAGACGCTTGCCTCTTGCTTGACGTAATCGTCCAAGCTGAAACCCTCTTCCACGTCCGTCGCGTTGAATTCCGACGCAGGACTTTGAAGATGCCAGCCCTGCAGATCGGGCAGCGAGCGAGCCATTCGCGCCCATAGGAACAGTGACGCGATAGCAGCCAAGATGCCAGTGAAGATCAGGTTCGCAATACCCAGCAGAACCAGCCGAAGAACGGGAAGACTTGACCCACGGTCCGGCATCTTACCCGCGAAATTGATCCACTCGAAGACGAGTCCCACAACAGCCAAAGCCGCCAGGACCAACACAAGTCCAACAGCAATCCGGAGCAGTTGCGATCGTCGCCGCACGGTTTGGCCCATTGCTAAGTCACTTTCAAGTTTGACAGATGAACACGGGGAAGAAGGGTCAGCCTGGAAAGGCCGACGTACGTTAGGCTTTCCAGCCTGACCACTCCCCCCCGAGACACCGTCTTTCCCGAACCTACGCTCGACCGCGCAAAACAGCATCGGCGAGATTGGCGTCGATGACAACCAGACCATCACCGACCCAGAGGGCCTTGTCTCGAATCGACGTCACAACGCCCTCGCCGACAGAGTCAACCTGGGGATTTTGATTTCTCGCCTGATCAACCTCTTCGCCATCTTTACTCACGGACCAGCGCTGGCGCGATACAACTGCTGGACTTCCGCCGGCTCCAAAGCGCGAGAGTAGATCACCAACTCATCCATCTTGCCTGACCAGCTGTAGCCCGACGGATTGCAGCCGATGTACATGGCGGTGTTGGAATGTTTGATATTTGATCGTGTTTCGTATCGATTCTGGTCATCAAAGGGCTCTGCGTCGCTGGACGTGGCGGGAACCTTCACCTTGCCAGCCAACTCGCCATTGAGATAGACACTCACCTGGTCTCCGTCAAACACGCCGGTGATGTGCGACCACTTGCCGATCTCGGCTTTGACCATGGCGCCACTGGACGAGTACTGGTTGACAAAAAATGTCAGATGATTCGGTTCGCCTGATCGACGGACCAACCCATAGCCTTGGCTCCATGATCCACCATTTGTCTTGGCAATCACCATCTCGTAACTTCCTCCGATACTGGTCGGTTGAATCCATACGGCCAGGGTCAACTTTTGGGGGCACAGATCTTTGTGGTGCGGGATTTCAATGGACGCATTCCCGTCCAAGTCGACGGCACCACCGCGTCGGCCATCGTGAATCCAGCGGACGTTGCTGGCCCTTCCGTGCAATTGATCGGAAGCGTGGTTGACGACCTTGGTCCCGTCATCGCGATCGAATGAAAAGTAAAGGACCAGGTCTCTTTCACTGGGCAGCCATCCAAGCCGGTTCGCAGGAATCACTTCCAGGGCCTTCATCTGTGATGTCTTCAACGTCACATCGCCAAATAGTGTGGACATCGCGATTTGCTTCGCGGTGATCCTGCCGGTGATCACGTCCCGATTCCTCAGTTCAACTCGCACCGAACGCCGATCATTCAACCAGCGCGCCTGCCGGACTCGATCGAGCGGAATCTGCAGACGTTCGAATTCGACGTCGAGCTGCAACGACTTGTTCTCCGGTTCACCGACGATCCGAGATCCGTCCACCAGGTCCACCTGCAACTTCCACGCTTCGGATGGACGCGAGACCGTGTCTTCATTCAGGCCCGATACCGTGGTCACGAAAACAATCAGCGCCAGGACACACGACAACAAACCCAGTCTCATCACTGTCTCCCGGACTGAAAAGCTCTCACAAGGGTGTCATATCGATGGGGCGACAATCCTCGACGGGCATCGACATATCTACATAACGAGCGAAGTCGGAAAACCTTAGGTACTCAAGCGGAGCCAATTCGACGGACTGCAGCGTAACCCGAAGCCGTGGGTCGCGCTAGCATCTGCGACCGCTTCGCGGTCAATTCACGCGGGTTCCACTCGATGAAGGAATTCAAATGTGGGTAAAGACAAGCCCGTTGGGCTGGGCCAGGTGAACGGACGGGGCGTTGCCCCTCAATCAAAAAAGCGCAACATCAAAGAGCGTAAGCGAGGATTCGTTGTCTAGCGTTGGCCTCGCTGACGCTGTGGGTTACCAAGACCTCGTCCCTCTGCTTGATGCCAAGTGGCGGAACGTGTCAGTCGCGTGAAACCGCAACTCGCAACTACCTCCCACGGCGGTGAGGCGGCGCGGCCGTAACCTCTTGGACTTTCGCCAGCCGGAAGAATCCCACCCCGATCGCAGCCGATGGCCGTTTCACGTTACTTTGATTCCATCGATCGCGTCCCGCGACCCGAAATCTCCACAAGGTTCCTTCAATTGGGGCGCGTCAAACCGCGTCAAGATGCGATGGGACGCGGAATGCCAACGACCGTACCGCCGAAGTCGGGCATGCCGCGTACCGCGCGACCGAAATGGGGAACCGATTGCCTTATTCGAAGCCAACATCATCCAACACATCTGTCGGACACGATGTCGGATTCCGAACTATTCCAAATGCAATCAGGTCTTATCCAATTAACCGTTCTGGGCCCTATTGATCACTGAACGCCGATGGGTGTTCTGTTGACAGGCTTCGGATCGCATGCAAACACTTTTCCAATTTCGCAAGTCTGATGCTCGGCTTTCAGCATTCGGCGCAGCGGTGATAACCAATTCGGTTACGCTGCTGAGCGACGAAGCAGTCTAGCACCGCCTTGCGTTGGCAAGAGGCTCCCATGCCTGCAACACTCATTCTTGCTATCCTCGCCGTATTGACATGCTCGGCGCTATTGGCTGAAGCATGGCATTACCGTCGGCGATTGAGGCGGATACCGATCCGTATTCATGTCAACGGAACGCGCGGCAAATCATCCGTTACTCGTCTGATCTGTGCCGGACTCAATGCCGGCGGCATCCGCACGTGTGGCAAGACGACAGGTACGCTGGCCCGAATGATTTTCTCGGACGGCAGCGAAGTGCCAATCTTTCGCCCTTGTCGCGCCAATGTGATCGAACAAAAACGTGTGGTTCGCGCCGCAGTCGAGGACTCCGCCGAAGCACTGGTGATCGAATGCATGGCACTGCAACCGCTATTGCAGGCTGTCTGTGAGCTAAAACTTGTGCAATCAACCATTGGAGTCATCACCAACGCACGAGCCGATCACTTGGACGTGATGGGACCAACGCGGTTGGACGTCGCCCGCGCCTTGGCGGGAACAACCCCGGTTGCCGGTACGCTTTTCACTGCCGAAGAGTGTCCCGAGAGTCTTCGCGTGATGGAGTTTGCGGCGAACGATCGCAATTCAAACTTCGAGCCGATCAGTCAATTCGAGAAATACCGCATCACCCCCGAAATCCTGTCGGGCTTCAGCTACCTGGAGCATCCCGACAATGTTGCCCTGGCCCTGCGAGTTTGCGAAGCGGTCGGCGTCGATCGCGACGATGCGATCAAGGGAATGTGGGCTGCGGAACCGGATCCCGGTGCGATGCGGGTGTATCACTTTCCTGTTGATGACCGGCATTGGTATTTCGTCAATGCGTTTGCTGCCAACGATCCTGAATCGACTGGCTCGATTTGGGAATCTGCCTACGATCGATTTCCAGGAATCGGCCAGCGCATCGCGGTGATGAACTGTCGGGCCGATCGGACCGATCGATCCGTGACGATGGCGAAGGCTTGCGCCGACTGGCGCCCGGCTGATCACTACGTCATCGTGGGAACCGGAACCGAACGATTTTCGAAAACATTATTGGCCTCAGGGGTCGAGCGGCAGAAACTCCACTGCGTTGGCGAGGCTAGTGGAGCGGAGATCATCCAAGCGATTTCCCGAGTCACCTCCGAGAACACGATGATCCTTGGGATGGGCAACATCGCCGGACCTGGAATGTCGCTGATCGACTTCTTTCAAGAGACCGCACTTTGGACTCCGCGCGATGCGATGGCGCAGGATGAACCCAAGACGGCGGCTCCCAAACTCATCACTTCGCAGCTTTCGCGCAAGGCGGCATGACATGGAATGGATTGCAGTATCAATCGGAATTGGCCTGATCGTCAGCTTGCTGTTTACCGAGGTCTTCGGATTGACAGTCGGCGGCATGATCGTGCCCGGCTACTTGGCCCTCTATTTCGACCATCCGTCAACGGTGCTACTGACCTTCGTTGCCGCGATGATCACTTGGGGCTGCATCGTTCTACTCAACCGCTGGGCCATTCTATTTGGCCGGCGCCGCGTCGTGATCACGATGGTGGTTGGATTCGCCATCGCCTCCACAATCCGCGCGGCGCTGGCCGTTTTCAACGGCGACGCGATAGCAGGGCAGGGGGTCGACGCCACCGTGATCGGGTTCGTGATTCCCGGATTGATCGCGCTTTGGGTTGATCGTATTGGCTTCGTTCCAGCCCTTTCACCCATGATCATCGCGACCAGCCTGGTTCGACTGGTCCTGGTACTCTTATCGATCGAGACAGTGATATGAAATCGATGTACTATCATCCTCAGAAAGTATCGACACGCTCATTGTTAGCACTGGCAATCGTGTCGGTCATGGTCATCGCCGCGGTCGAAATCACTCCCCAGCCAACGTCATCATCGCAACGGGATCTGATGACGAAGGCTGCGACCGCGGCCGATGCCGGATTCCAAGCGATTCGAAAGCGACGCGTTGAATCCAGAATTCGGATGCTTAAGGTCTACGATCCAGCCGAAACGGGAATGCTTGGCCCCTCAATGTCGCTGGTGACGAGCTTGCCAGGGCACCTGGATGCGAAACAGACCTCGGTCAATCCGAATTTTGCCGCTGTCGCCGTGCAATACTTGCGCGCTGCCGGAGCCCAACCGGGCGACGAAATCGCAATCGGTTGCACTGGTTCCTTCCCGGCGCTGAACATCGCAGTCTTGACGGCCGCAGAAACGCTGGGGCTCAAGCCTTCGCTGGTGAGCAGCGTGGCGTCGAGTCAATTCGGTGCGAACCATCCGCAATTGATGTGGCCCGACATGGAACGGATCTTGTTGGAAGAAGGGATCATCCAGACACGATCCCTTGCGACTTCGCGAGGCGGATTCCGAGACATGGCGGTTGGCATGACAGACGACTCCCGCAGGTTGCTGGATGACGCGATCGAGCGCAATGGGATCCCCATGCTGGAAAGCGACGCTAGCGAAGACTTCATCGATCAACGAATGCAAATCTACGCAGGCTCGGCGGGAGACATCAAACGCTTTGCCGCCTATGTGAACATCGGTGGCGGGATGGCGTCCATCGGAGGCACCAAGGGCAACGATCAATTAGGTCGCGGAGTCATTCGACCATCCAAGTTCGATCGAATTCGCAACCCCATCGATTCCGTCGCATCCCGCTTCTTGGCTGACGATGTCCCCGTGATCAACATGATCGACGTTGTGGCAATGGCGAATGAGCACGGCTTGCCGGTTACCCCCACGATTCGACCGGCGGTCGGCGAAGGCGGCGTCTATCTGGAGCGGCCGCTGCGCAGGCCATTCGCGCTGGCAGGCATCGGGATCATCTTGGCGATGACGACGTTATTCGTCCGTCCGCCCGTCTGGGTATCGAGATGCCCACGCTGGCTGGGCCGATCCGAATCCTTCGCTAACGAAGCACGCTGGATGGTCTAGGCGGCAAGCGACTCGACCTAATTTGCTGGGCGCGGTGCGTCCGGCGGCGCCACCAATGTGTTCATGAATGCGATCACGGCGTGCCGATCAGCCAGAGACATTTGCAGGAACCGATCCCTTGTGCCCGCTGCTTCGCCATCATGCATCGACACAGCCTCAAGCAGCGTTGCGGCGCGACCGTCATGCATGTAGGGAGCCGTGTCTCGTACGCCCCATAGCGGAGGAGTCCGCCACTCCTGATTGAAGTTCGTCGGCTCAAATCGAAAACGCATGTAGTTCGTCACCCGTGTCACCTCTTTCCGTCGGACCTTCGCGTCATTGACACCGCGATACTGCTCCGACGCGAATTCCTCTTCCTTCACGAAATCTTCGTGACCCAAATCGACTAATTGAATGGTGGCGGCGGGAAACGTGGGAGCCACGAAGTGGAAGTCTGTCGTCCGTAGCTCTCGATTTCGCGAAGAGGCGAAATCACCGGTCCTGCTGACCGCGCTCGTCGTGTTCACCGATATCTCGCTTGCAGGCCCGTAGTATCCGCCAACCATTCGTGTCCCGGAAACTTGCTCATCCGTTGCAATCGAAACGCGGGTCTGCGGCGTCACGCTCAGAATGTAAGGCTCGGCGTGATTCAGATCAAACAGTTCGTACCCCATATCATGCAACAGAATATCGCTGTAGATTCCATTCGCGGGACCCAAGTTCGGGACATGGCATACTGCGCAGCCGATCGAGGAAAAGAGTTGCTCCCCCCGCTCACTTTCCATTCGCTCAGCCGAGTCATCCGGAGTTTCGCGAATCGGAACGGGAAGTGACGCAATGAACAAGCTCATTGCCCTGATTTGATCGTCCGAAACGTCAATCGCAGGGTTGCGATAATCCGGATTCGTTGGATCACTCGCTTGCGGCTTGCGACGGGTTTCCAGCCCAACTTCATTCGCGCAAGCTTGATCGGTGAACTCGACGAGCGAGCCAACGTTCGCGCGCCAACCAAACTTGCCGAGTCGGCCATTCCGCAGCGTCGCCGGTCTCCCACTGATCTCAGGATGCTTCCTTTGAAGCCTGGCCTGTTCCTGGATCAACGGATCCGGGATCTGGTCGATCAACCCAGCTCCGAACAGTGACGTTGTGTTGCGCTGAAACAAACGCGCCCGCAAGGAGATTTGGTACGTACCGACTTGGTTCTGAAATAGTACGGGCGTTGACGTGGCGTAACGGACTTCTTCCGCATTTGCCGGACCGCCCGCGCGACTGAATTCTGCGTTCAGCTGCGACAGAAAGGCTGTCCGGGCGCTGACGAAACGGTTCGTTCCTCCGTGGTGAGGGAGGGCAAAGGTATTGATCATCGTCCCGTCAGCTTGAAGAAATCCAGCGTGAAAAGTTCGCAGCATCCGCCCAACCACGTCATTATCGACGACTCCACCGATAATCCGCATCTCTTCAATCCCGATTGTGTGAGCGTTGAACTCAGCAGTTCCGCCGCCACCAACACCCGCTTGGTTGTGACATTCCACGCAAGCCTGCCCGTTGAATAGTGGCCCAAGTCCATCGCTGCCGATCGTCGGATTCCCAGCGGTCCAATTGCGTTCAAACAGCTGCCTTCCCAACTGAACGGCGCTTGGAGAAACAGCATGTACCAGGCCGCTATCCACACATGCGATAAGAGAGGTAGCGATGATCGCTGGAATCATGGCTCGTGTCATGGAACGGAACATAGGAGTGCCTCACTCTTTCACAAAACTAGACTGAGATCGTTTCAGAATCCCGGCAAACCGCCCCGGCGGATCACCTTCTCGCACGACATGCGTTCTTCTTTTCCTGGGCTCGATGAACAGGTACCTTGCAACGGTTGGTTGCCTTAGATCGACCGTGACAAGATCCCGCGAGTGAATCAACGTAGCCAGTTGCTGTGCGTCCACGTTTCGAAAGGGATGTAGCGTTGCCAGCGAATGCACCTTCTGCCAACCAACCCCGCGCCTACTGGCCCCGCTTACCGAAACGGGAGGCCACGCAACGTGCTGCAGTCGAAGAGACGGCGTAAGCCCGAGAACCACCGAGTCCGTTTCAATGTGGAGGTCAAACCAATCGATCAGGTCATTCGCCTCCGCATCGGCGGTGATTGGCGGGAAACCCCATATCAATTCGACCAACGTTCGCCAAGTTTCGGGAAAGTCACAACCTGCGGTAAATGGCGTCATCGCGTCGCACCACGGACGCCGCGCCTCGGGATGCTGTTCCAAGATGATCAACCGTGTTGCGTCCGACTGATCGGTCAGACCGAATCGGAGTCGAACATCTGCGAGGTACGTCGGATCGAGGGCTTCGGCCAATGACCACATCTGCATCTTCGACGAACGCTCTTGTCCAGAAGCATCCTCGTCCCCACCGCCGCGGTCACCGTCCATTGCATCGATCGACTCATCCAACACACCGCGCCACAACCGACTCAGACGTTCACGACTTCGCTGCGCGATTGAATCAACCAAGCGGTTTTGATCGCCCTCTTGAAGACCTCGTACGATGGCGACATCTTCCGCGTCCTCGATCAAAGTGAGCAAGTCCTCGCCATCAGGCACACCAACCATAAACGAAAGCAATCGGTAGTGGCCGTCGCAGATCGCCAGCACCGCGCGGGCCGGCTTGTTGACGTCGGTGCCTCCAGTCAATTCCTTCGGTAGCCCGGCAGCGATCGACTGGACGACAATCCTGCCTCGCAGATCAGCCCGCGTCACCAATGCTTTGCGATAGGCTTGCTCCAACACGTCGGCGCACCAGACCGGCGGTTTCCAGCTCGATCCGGCCGCCAGTTCATTTTCCGAAACCTGCTCGTTGGTGGTCTCGGCGAGCGAGAACGGATCCTCGTTCGTAATCAAAACCAACACCAGGGCATCCGTTTCCTGCGATGCAGAGATCGGCTCGAAGGGTTTTCGCCACGGCACGGATTCGTCCGACGTGGATTCGTCCGACGTGGATTCGTTCGACGTGGATTCGTCCGACGTGGATTCGTCCGATCTGGCAATGGACGCTGTGAAAACGAACAACGCGATCACGAAGAAAACGCGCATCACCCGACACCGTGCAAGAGAAGAGACCGCCCCGAACTTTATTTAGCGTTCCTGGCAAACTGCAAGTCGTGTGCCTTTGGCCAAGCGACGAGCCAATCCAGCTGCATTCATCCTTCATGCGATCGCGTCCCGCGCGGAATACACTGGTCTTTTATGAAAATCAGGCCGACGAAACGCCCGACACATCGAGATCGAATCACGAGAAGCGGGGCAGGTCAAACTGATAACCATCGTCATCACAGGGACGACAGTCGTTTCACAAGGACTTCATGGGGAGACTTCATGGGGACATAGCCGATGTCAGGCACAACTCGGTCGCCATTTCGCAGCACTGCTCAACGCTTGCGGACGTCGAACGTAGCCTTCATCACTGGATCAAGATCTCGCAGCATCGTTGCGCAGTCGCCAGAAAAGCTGGAACCGTGCATGATCGCAAGCTTCGCCGGTTCGAAGTCGGCGAGCTCGCCGAGTAACCGTCCCGTATGACAAGTGTACGGGACGTAGTCCATCAGCGGCCCTGCCTGATAGCTTTGCATCGCGTTACGAGTACGCTCCAAGACACAATCGGATTCTGTCAGAGGCTCCACTTGCCCGATCTGATGAAAGAGATCGGAGCAGAAGAGAATCTTTTCGGTCTCTTCGAACAGCACACCGGCATCCCAGCCATGTGGCAGGTGGGGAGTCGGGTGGAACCTGAAACGCTTTTGCCCAGTGTTGATTACCTCGCCTCGCTGCAGGGGTCGCGGAGAACGATCGGCGAAGTCGTTGAGGTTGACCAGTGCTCCGACCGTACTACAGGCGGGAACGGCACTGGGTGCCACTTCAAGCCACTGATTCAATCCGCCGCATTCGTCGACTTCGAAGTGGCTCCAACTAATCCACCGCAGCGCCTCTGGTCTTATCAATGTGGAGACCGCTTCGAGCAAGGCTGGAAACATCCGTCGCATGCCCGCGTGATACAGCAGGGGTTCCTCATCACGGATGAGGAAATGATTGAATTGCAGATCAAATTCAGGCACATAGGCGCTGAGACGGAAGACATCGGAAGCAATTTCATCGATCTGGATCATTGAAAATTCCTTGGCGGATGATGGTGGTCCCGGGTGTGATTCGAATCAATTAGCATTAGATGCGATTCCATGGGTGCGAGTCACGGTCGGGCTGCAAGTGACGCAGGTTGTCAAGAACGCGTGAATTGACCGCGCAGCGGTCGCAGATGGTAGCCGTAGGTCGCGCAGCGCACCTACGGAAAGTGAATGCGCAACAGAAACCGACCCCGAAGGCGGTCGCAGACGCATCGCGCATTCGATCTGCGACCTCCTTTCGGGTCGCTTGGGATTGGACCTCTGCGAGCTTCCATAGGTGCGCTGCGCGACCTATGGCTACCCTCCGTGATACCTTCGGCATCAAATCAATGTGGGCAAAGACAAGCTCTTGTTTCCTGACGCGATGTCGTTCCTGAAACAGCGCTAGTAGTCAAACCACACACCGAGTCCGATGTAGCGATCACGACGTTGGAAAAAGGAGAATTGGCTTGTCGGACCATCGCCGTATTGAGCGCCAAATCGCAATCGGTGTCCGGAATCTGGGCCTAGGAAGGACCACCCGAGCTGGAGCGTGGTGGAAACGTCATAGTCGACGGCTTCACGAAACTGCAAGTTGACTGCGGCGAACGGGGCGCCATGCCAAATCGATGTGGCAAATGGCGTGTACTCGGCACCCGTTTGGAACTGGAAGGGCTTGGCACCTCCCGCTGTGTGGAACGAATAGGCGAACTCACCGTACAAGCGAATGGATTCGATGGGCTTGTAGCTTCCCCCAAGGATCAAGGACTCGGTGACGTAATTGAGTCGCTTGAAGGTTGGATTGCGAACGAGGTACTCATCACCCACGTGGGAACTGATGTGGAAATAGCCGAACTTCGCCGCCCATGGGCCTTCTGCGGCGGTGATTTCGGTGCCGAACCGATAGTCCATCGATTCAACATCTTCAGCGTGCAATAGGTCCAATCGGGTCATTACCGCGCCTTCGAGATCCCATTGCCAACCACTTGGATTTTTCGCGCCCGCCGTTCCGTAACGCACCAGCCCGACGCGGCCGCCCAGCGTCGCGTCCCAGAAGACACCATCTTCGGAATCATAGTAGATGACCGTTGAAATTCGTGGTTCCTGAGGCCCGGCCAAATACGAATGCCACAACAGTCCTTCGGGAAGCAACTGCCATTCCTTACATGTCACAACATCTCGGCTGGAAGCTTCATGGCGATAAGTGATTTCACGGAAGATCGACTCGTACTCCGCATTGGCCGCATCAAGCGTTTGCTGTTCTTCGACGAACAACGGCGGCAGTTCTTCCCCGAGCGCAACAGAACGCTGAAGCAAAAGGATTGCCAACAATACTCCCAACGGCTGCAATTTTACAAGGAAACGCAGGATGCGAATTCTCTGCGAGGTCAGAAAGCAAACGTTCAACTAGCGACGCTCCTCAGCTTCCACAGTCGCAACCGTTGGGGGCACGACCGTTGGGGGCACGACCGTTGGGGGCACGACCGCTGGAGACGCGACCGCAAGGGACGGGGACGTCGTCATCAATTTGTTTCGCTTTGCAAAGTACAAGTGATCGTGATGGAACAAGTTGACAAGGTCGTGCGTCGGTGAAAGCGCTTCGCGTGTGCTATCGATACATTCGTCCGCCGTGACGACAATCGCATCGGGCTGGGACGTGAGAAAACGAACGAAATCATCGCGAAAATCCGTCGGAAAATAGACCACTCTCCTGGAATCAATCTGCAACTGCACGCCGTGAGGCTTCTCCCTGTAGAACACGACCAGGGCTTCCGGAAACTCATCTGCCACTCGCGACGTCTTCGAATACAACGACCTGGCGGTCGCGATGCTCGGCAACAACTGAATCGACGAAAAGGCCAGCAGCGCCACGGCAGCACATACCGTGGCCGCCCATGCATTGACAGAAAACGCGATCGGACGATTCCAAAATCGCAAGATGAAACCGGTTGTGACCAGGCAAACAACCGCAGCCGTGACGGTCACCGCCGAAAGGCCGCTAAGCCAGACTTCCGCCCCAACGACGAGCAACAGACTGCAAGTCAAAATCAGCAAAGCACGTCGCGGAAACGGTTTCAAATGAGTGGTGACGCCACCAGCGGATTCGCAGCGGAGCACCGTTCGATCTACCATGACACCCATAATCAGGCTGATGAGTGGGATCGCGGGCAATATATAGGTTGGTAACTTGCAGCTAGCGAGCGAAAAGAAGAGGAGGATCCAGGCTGAGCCGCAAAGCAGAAAACCGAGATCCTTGGAACGCAGCTGGCGTTTCCGGTCCGCTCGACTCGCCAGGAATAGAATCGCCGAGGGCAACAATAGAGAGGCCGGAAACATGCAAACGAAAACGATCGGCACATAGAACAAGAACGGCTGCTGGTGGTTCATTCCCTCTGTAAATCGCTTGAGGTTGTGTTCCCAGAAGAAGTAGTCGATGAATTCTGGATTGAACTTGATCACAGCGATGTACCAGGGAACGCAAACCAAGATCATCGGGATCACGAACGCGCCCCAATGCAAAAGACGCGTTCGCGTTTGATCGGCGCGAAGCCAGCCGTTGATGACCAGCGGAGGAGCGCACAAGACGAGTGCGATTGGCCCCTTGGTCAGCACACCCATCGCACAGGCGACGCCCGAGAGCATCCACCAAGCCCAGCGATGCTGTTGCTCTCGGACGGCGATATAGCCGGAGAACAGGCACAGCGTCGTAAAGAGTGTTAGCAATCCATCCAAAATCAGAAAGCGACCAGCTAGTACGAAACCTCCGCACAATACCAACAACAGTGCGCCAAGCCATGCTGCCCGTTTGCTAACGACTCGGCTTCCCAGTGCGAATGTGATGACGATCGTGAACAAAGCCGCCAACATCGACGGCAACCGGGCGGCAGTCTCCTGTGTTCCAAAGAGCTTGAAGCTCACCGCTGTCAACCAATACATCAACGGAGGCTTGTCGAGGTAGGGTTCTCCATCGAGCGTGGGTGTAATCCAATCTTGCGACGCATTCATCTCGATCGCGATTTGTGCGTACCGCGTCTCGTCTGGCTCGATCAACGGATACGACAAGTTTGGCAGTAGCACGCCAAGCGACGCGGTGATCAAGACAGCCCATGCGATCAGATTCTGCTTCGAGGACCACGGCTGGGCCGACGACAAACTATCGCTGGTAGCGACGGGGAACTGAGTTGTGTTCCACCACGATCGCAATCGAGATTTATAGGGAAACAACATGTTGATTAAACCGCTCGATTAATGAGTCGCCGTATCATTACAACGCTGATCGCAACAAAGATCGCGTTCGCAAGCCAGACACCTTGTGGGGGCAAACGGCCCTTTTTGGCCATGTCCAAGGTCAACGCAAAGATCGGATAATAGGTCAACACCGTTGGAAGAAATACGGTGCCAAACGTCGTCATGGTGTCCGATGCTTTCATGCGGATCGCTAGCGGAACACCGATCATTGACATCGCCAAGCAGGTGAACCCACTCGCCCAACGACGGTGCATTTCGGTATCGAGGCGATGCAGTCGCTTGCGACTCGAATAGAGGCTCGCGTCCCGCGCCGCGGCGACCGCGTCGACAGTCTGATCAAAACGCGATGTAAGCATGCTGAACCCGAGATGCACGGCGATCGCATTTTCACGCCGCCCAATGTCGTCGATTTGGCTAAGCGAGGCTGCCGGAAGATCTCGCATCGGCATGTGCGACGGGTGAGCGGTCAGCAGATCATATTCGGGTGTGATCGCCAGCGGGACCGTCTGCACAAACGTGTCGGGGAAATGAAACGAAGCCCGCTTACCGACCTTTGCCGATCCATTGGTAATTCGGAATTCCAGGACTTGCTCGTCATCTCGATAGGACATCTGCGCGGTGCGAGCGACGATGGTTACCGGCTCGCCGTTTCGCCGATTGATCTTGATCTGGGGCTCGATCATATTGCGTCCTTCGACACCACTGACCGTCATCGAGAGATCGCCATAATGAAAGCTTCTTTCTCGTTCCAACACTCCATAGGCAATGTTTTCGACCGACGAGATCACGACGTGCTGAACGCCATGAAACCCCCAAGTGAATGCAACGTTGATCAAGCCCACCGTTGCCACGCTGAGCATGGTCGTGATCACGACTGCAGGCAGTACGGATGGAAGGAGCGAAATGCCGACTGACTGCATCGCAACGAATTCGTTGTCCGCCGACATCCGACCGTAAACCAGGCATACGCTGAACAACGCCGTACCGGGCACTGCCATCGACAGGGCGTTCGGCAAGGCGAAGGGTATCAATCGAACGACGCCAATCAGACCAAGCCCCTGATTGATCGCTTCTCTTGCAACGCCAATGAACAGCACCAGCATCGTCAACGCGAATAGCGACACAAAGAACGTGTGTACGATATCGCGAGCGATCCGGCGTTGGATCGTCGTCAACATGCAGCCGCCTGTGTTCGTGCCCAGACTTCGAAAACTTCGGTCGACGCGCGAACCTCTGGCTTGCCGACTCGGACGCGATCGGTATCGCAGGAGATCGGTGGCAGGCGAATAGGAACCGGCCGCTTCCACCAGCGGAGCGGCGCGAGTTTCTTAACAAGTTTCACGGCACGATGCGTGTTGCAGCCATCGCCCACGATGCATTCGTGTTCGATGACGGTGGCAACGGTCGCCCTGTTGGCGTCGTCGATTGCCCACGTGATGTGCTTGCTTTCGTTCCAAAAGGGACGAATCCGCAACAAACAGGGCGCAGTTGAGTCGAGTGATCGGGGGTGCATCCTTGCACTCCATGGCCTACGGGACTTTTTGTAGATTGGGCGATACTAAGAAAGACTTCCTGACCAACGCAATCCCGAAGTACGGGCCTCTTAGTAGTTCCCTACACGCTGGCGTAACCGGCATACTTCGCCGGATCGGCATTGCTTGCTTTTCTTTCCAGTGACCCATCCTGGCTAGCCGAAACCAAACAATCCAAGGCTGGAGTTGACTACGAACGCACGGATGCAGGGCCATCTTTGGAGATCAATCCGTGCGTCACTTGCTATTGATTCTTGTGCTAACCGTATCCGGCTGCGGTTCTACGAACTGGCTGGGTTTGCGACGCTCCAAGACAACCGTTTGCGACGGTTCGACGTGTGCAGAAATGCCACTGAGCTCCGCCGGCTCGATAAACTTGGATCCAGCGCCAATCACCGAGTACCCGATGATCGAAGGTTCGGCGGCTCCGCTAGCCCTTCCCGAGTTCGAAATCGTTCCACCTGGGGAATCCGTACCTCAACCTACCCCCGACCCGTCGACTTGAGCGATCATCCGGTGGCTGACACCAAGGCCACCGACTTTGCGACGAATCGGGTGGCTCTTTGTTAGCGGAAGGGCGCGAGCCCTCCGGTGTTTCGGTGTGATTTTGTGGTCGAGAGCGGACGGCTCGCGCGGTACCGCACCACTTTGCTGTAGATCCGTCTCTCCGAGACCGTCATTCAACGCGGCTTTGCCGCGAATATCCGAGTCTCGGCGACAGGCAAGCGTTCCGCCCGTCGGCGAAAAAGGGGTCCGACACCAAAAGTGCACAGCATCCGAAGGGCCGTTCCGGCTTTTGGTGTCGGACCGCGTATTCCCGACCAGCAGGGATCAGGCACCTGCCGATCGAAGAGCAGACGAAATTCGCTTGAGGCCTCGCTTTTCAGCATGTTGCAGTGCGGTCATGCCACGGGCGTCGGTGGCGGAAATGTCTGCTCCTCTCTCTAGCAGCTGCTCGGTAACCTCGACGCAGTCATCACGCTGGGTGGCATTCATGATTAGCGGTGTCACCTGAAAGAATTCGGAATCTTCGCGCACGTTGCGGCTGTTCACATCTGCTCCGGCATCGAGCAGCAAGCGAACTGAGTCGGGGGCATGTTCGCTGGCCCAATGTAAGGGCTTGCCACCGATCCAATTGATCTCGTTCGCCTCAATATCCGCGCCGGCATCGATCAACATTGCGACGATCTCGGCACGGTTGTTGTGGGCAGGCCAGTGCAGCGGCGTATCGCCAATCCAGCCACGACTATGCACGCTCAGCGGATCTCGCTTCAGGTGCTCACGCACAATCTCAGGCCAACCTTGCCGCCCTGCTAAGTTGATCGCAACCCCGAGCCCATTCGTCCCGTCCGCCAGATGTGGAATTTCTTTGAGGAAGTAATCAACGATATCTTGATGCTCCTTCCAGGCCGCCTCGATGACAGGCGGATACTGATTCATCGGATTCGGATAAACCTCGGCGCCGCGATCTACGAGCAATCGACACAATTCAAGATTCCCATGTGCGGCTACATACTGAAGCGTTGACCGACGGTCATCCGCGTTCATCCTTCTCGAATGAACGAGCCCCGGATGCTCATCCAGCAATGCGGCGACACCAGACACGTCATCATTGTCGATCAGTGGAAAAATAGCCTGGGTGAGGTCCATTGGCTCATCAAGTCCTTCTCTTGAAAGGTCGATATCGGCGGGCAGTTGGGAAACGGTCGTCCACATCAGAGCCGCCCGGCTCGGCTACGTCGGTTGAGGTAAAAGCAGGTCTGTCAGAATTTGCCAACGAGCCTCCATTGAAAGCCAACTTTCCGGTTTCAAGTTTTGGATCGGATTCTCCTTGTAGAAGCAGCCGTTGCCTGACTTCGCGAATCGGGGTGTGGTCGTTTGCAGGGCGCGACGCGTGCTCTACCTGGCAGCTCCTCCACGCAATCGGTCGTGAGCCTCGCCAGCCCGCGTCTGTTCATCCGCAACGGTCTCACGCAAGCCGAGCGATCTTGCCATCTCACCGATGCTCGTGCTCGGATCGTTCGACCAGAAGACTCCCCGATCCTCTGACTCGGAATATCGGAATCCAACTCGGTCCCCAAAAGCCTCCCGAAGTGCTTCTCCATTTCTTAGCTCCGGCGACCACGGCAGAATCATGTAGCTCAAATCAATCTCATGCACGAGGGTCGCCTTCGGTTCCCGTATCTGTGCCGCCACCAAGCCGGTTCCAGGCTCAAAGAAAGATGCGTTGTTCCGAAACGTCGAAGACACCACCCAGTATTCGTGGATCGCTGCGTACATGGCGGGACGCGTCAGCTGCGGTGATTGCGTGGGAAACAACACCAGCTCCGCTCCCTTGTCCTTCAATCGCTGCCAGCCCTCGGGAAAGTTCACGTCGTAACAGATCTGTACTCCGATCCGGCCAACATCCAGATCGATCACGTTGTACTCACTGCCCGGCCGCACCCCTCCTTCCAGCACCACCGTTCCGTCGGCCTTCACTTCATCCAGCACCGGATGCACCTTATCGTAGCGCCCCACCAGTCGCCCCTCACGATCGATCACGATGGCTGAATTGGCACACGTTGGTCCGTCCGCCCCATCACGAAACACGCCTCCCACCACGAGATTGCAGCGATGTCGCTTCGCCAATTCTCCTAGCGCCATTTCGATCGTCTTCTCGACTGGTACGGCCACCTCCTTCGCAGTCCCTGCCTTTCCGGCCGTCACGGCATATTCGCTGAACAACGCAACGTCGAGCGATCGTCCATATTTCGATTGTGACTCCGCAACCATCTCATCGAGCAGTTTCCCGATCTGCTGCAATCGCTCATTGAGTCCCGGATAGTCGCTGTACCAAGGAGTCATTGTCGTCCCGACGATGACCTTTCTCGGTGGTCGATCGTAATTGGCCTGACTGCTCGCTGCCGACTCCGGTTCATTGCTCAGTGCTCCGTCGGCAGTGCACATTAGCCACGCGCCGATCAAGACCATCCACCAAATTTGCCTACGCTGCATGACACAACCTCTCATAAAACGTGTTCCCGATAGGATAACGCGTCTCCTCTTCAGAGACGAAGTGGCGTCACCAGAATTTCCGCGGCTGTCAATTCCTGATTGAAATAGACAGGTCAAGCATCCGCGATTTTCAGGCCCAAAGGGTCGGCACAGACGATGCCGGTGATGTAAACCACCGGATGACTGCACTTCTTTACTTCCTTCCCAGGAGCGATCGCGTGGCTGTTGTTAGCGAAAGCGCGCGAGCCCTCCGGTTTTTCGATGTGAGTTTGTGGTCGAGACCGGACGGCTCGCGGGCTGTTGATCTATTCCTGTTTAGGTACGCCGCGACGGAATCCTAACCCGAAGCGTGAGCGAGTGGACGGCTGTTGTTCCTTGCTTACGCGGCGGGTTACGAAATCAACAGCCCGCTCGCGCCGTACCGCCAGAAAGTAGGTGGCATGGGGTGTATCAGCCCTTCGGGCCTGGCAAATCGAGTTGTGCATAACAAAGAGGGGTGCTGACGCACTCGGGACTCCTTGCGTCGGTACTTCGTGCCTGATCCACTTCAATGCGTCGCCGCCTGAAAAATCTGCTGCGGCTTTGCCCGAATGGCGGGTGCTACAACACCGCCTCATCCAATAACTTATGGATTGGCCATTCTCTTCGAGCGGCGCTGTTCCGTTGGCGAGAGATCGTTGATGGAATCGGCGGATTCGGTCACATGGAACGTTGAGTGTGAATCCCCAAATGGTGAATCAGCGGTGAATATTCGATCGATCCTATCCGTAACGCTCTTGGCTTGGAGTGCATCGATCACTTCGGCCCAGTCGTCGACCTCACCGACCGGTCACTTGGACGCGTCAACGGCCAACGAGTGGGGGCGGCTTGTGCTCAAAGGAGTCGACACCGAGTTCCCAAACAAGCTTTCACTGGTCTATGCGAACAAAGATCAGATCAAGGCACCGCGCGAGCATTTTCCCGCCTTCTACGGCTGCTACGACTGGCACAGCAGTGTTCACGGGCATTGGGTACTTGTTCGGCTTTTGCGATCTCACCCGACGATCGAATCGGCACCGCAAATACGGGAGGTCCTCACACGACACCTCACTGCAACGAACCTCAAGAAAGAAGCGGAGTTCTTCGCCCGTGACGAGCAAAAGACATTTGAGCGGATGTATGGCTGGGCCTGGTTCTTGCGTTTGGCAATCGAGCTTGAAGGCTGGGAGGATCCGGATGGAGAGGGATGGCGGGAGAATCTTCGTCCGCTCGAGACCGTGCTGTCCGAGCGGATCGAGGCGTACCTGCCCTTGTTGACGTACCCGATTCGGATCGGGCAACACAACGATACCGGATTCGCGCTCGGGCAAATCCTTGACTACGCTCGCGCGATGAAGAAAGAGGAACTCGAGAGACTCGTTGTTGACCGGGCCAATGTGTTCTACGCGTCGGACAAGGATTACCCCGTAAACTACGAACCATCGGGTCACGATTTCTTTTCGTCGTGTTGGAATGAAGCTGACTTGATGCGGCGTGTGCTACCGCAACAGGAGTTTGAAAAGTGGCTTGGCAGTTTTACTCCACGCCTGTCTGAACAGCTCACGGACGGCACCATTGCCCCTGTCAGTGTCAGCGACGTCAGTGATCCAAAACTCGTTCACCTGGCGGGACTCAATCTCCACCGCGCCTGGTGCCTGCAATCAGTCGCAACAGCACTTCGCGACGATCACCCGCTTCGCGAGCCGTTGGTTGCCAGCGCCCAATCGCATCTCAACGCGGGTCTGGCATACATCAACAGCGGACACTACGAGGGCGATCACTGGCTAGCGACGTTTGGCTTGTACGCAATCGAGCGAATCGGAGTCGAGGATGTCGGCAGGTGATTCGGGGAGTCCCCGGCGGAAAGTCCAACACCGTTTTCGCATCGGCCCCGGCCTGTTGATCACCGCCGCGTTTCTCGGTCCTGGAACCGTGGTCACCGCGAGCAAGGCCGGGGCACAGCGCGGTTGCGGCTTGCTATGGACAATCCTCTTTGCGTGCTTGGGAACGATCGTCTTGCAATCGCTTGCGGCGCGGATTGGGATTCTCGGCGGAAAAGGGCTGGGGGAATCGATCCGAGACACCTTAGCGAAATCACGACTGTTGAGGCCCGCGGTTCTTCTCGTGATCGCCGCGATCGGAGTTGGAAACATGGCCTACCAGACGGGAAACTTGACGGGCGCCGCGACGGGAATCCACGCATGTGCGGGTGGCTCTCAGGCAGCCTGGCTGATGGTGACAGTCACCTGCACCTGTGCAATTGTCTTGGTCGGCCGGTATCGAGTCCTGCATTCGGTTCTCGTCGCGCTGGTCGTGCTCTTGAGCGTTTCCTTTCTTTGCACGGCACTGTTTTCGCTTCCTTCAGCCAGTCGCATCGTTAGTGGGTTGTCGGTTCCCAAGTTCGATACGGATGATTTGACTCTCGTACTCGCGTTGGTCGGTACGACGATTGTTCCCTACAACCTATTCCTGCATGCGAGCAGTGCGGCGTCGACATGGAAAGGGGAACCCACATCCGAATCAATCTTCCAATCGGATTGGGACACCACACTTTCCGTTTGCCTTGGCGGGCTCGTCACAGCTTCGATCCTGATCACGGCAAGCTCTGCGTTTTTCGACACCCAGACCCCCTGGACGTCAACCGAGGACATCGCGCGTCAGCTGGAACCGACACTGGGAAGATTCAGCGCCATCGCGTTCGCAATCGGCTTGTTCGCAGCAGGGCTAACCAGTTCGATCACTGCACCTTTGGCAACAGCGTACGCGGTATGTGGTTGTCTGGGATGGTCGGCCGACCCGGCCGGTCGCCGCTTCCGCATCATTGCCCTCAGCGTCGTGGCAATCGGTGGGGCGTTCGCGTTCTTGTTTGGCAAGAGCCCGTCGGCGACCATCGTCTTTGCACAGGTGACCAACGGCCTGCTGCTGCCGATCGTCGCCATCTTTTTGTTGATGGTGGTCACTCGAAACGGAAAAGGCGAGACGAAGCTGCTTGGTGGTTTTCGACTGCTGTTGGCAAGACTGGTCGTGGTAGCCGTTGCCCTCCTCGGCCTCTGGCGAATCGCCACACTGTTTGCCTGATCACAATGGCAACAAGAATTGCAGCTACAAACGCTGACAAGAAGCGACGTACGATGCGACGGGTGGCGGCTGCGGCGTCTCTCTTGTGGTCCTCAACCCACTGGTTGAGTTGGTCCATCGTGTCGCAGGTGCACTGCAAATGACGGATCAGCAACTCGATGGTCGCATCACTTCTCGGGTGGACCTTCTTGAGGGACGAGTTTGGATCGAATCAGCCCGTCGATGTGATCTGTCCGCAGGACGCTTTCGATCAAGATCGCTAATTGTCGAACCGCTTTCTTCATCCTTGACTCTTACGGTGTCTCCGGAAACGGGGGAGCTTCGAACTGTTTGCGCAGCCGGACGAATTCCGTCTTCAGCGTCGCCAGCGTTTCTCGGTAAGCGGGATCGTCATGGTAACTCTTCATTTCGTGTGGATCCCGCACCAGGTCGAAAAGATTCCATTCGTTGGTTTGCGGAAAGAAGATCAGCTTGTGGTTTGCCGTCCGGACTCCAAAGTGTTGCGGGACGGCGTGCTCACCCAATTCATAGTAGGCGTAGTAAAGCGAGTTTCGCCAATCGACCGCGTCGCCACGGAACAGCGGGAGTAAAGAACGGCCCTGAACCTCGGACGGTATCGTTAATCCCGCAACCTCAAGGAAAGTGGGGGCGTAGTCGATGTTCTGAATCAGCTGATCCGGCTTGCCGCCCGGTTTCAAGACTCCCGGCCAGCGGACAACAAAGGGCATCCGAAAAGACTCTTCAAACATCCAGCGTTTGTCGTACCAGCCATGCTCACCGAGATAGAAGCCTTGATCCGATGAATAGATCACGATCGTGTTCTCCGCCAGATCGTGATCGTCCAGGTAATCCAGTAACCGGCCGACGCTCTCATCGACCGCCTTGACCGAACTGAGGTAATTGCGCATGTAGCGACGGTATTTCCAGCGGACGAGATCGCGGTGGTCGAGTTTGCCAGCTTGGAAATCTTTCAAAAACGCTTGGTTTCGAGGGCCAAAGTGGGCATCCCACGCTTTCTTTTGAGCATCCGTCATGCGGTTGTATTCCGGTGTCCCGTATCGGTCCGGGCCCGGTAACGTGATGCCGCCGCGTTCGTCCTTGCGCAACTTGACGTCGTAGGCCCAATCGAAGTGGCGATCGATTTCCATTTCATTCGTCGCCAGCGTACGACTTCGGTTGGCATAGTCGTCAAACAGGTTGTCGGGTTCCGGAATCTCCACGTCGTCGAAGGCACCAAGGTGCCGCAGGGCAGGGGCGAAGGTGCGATGGGGTGCCTTGTGCTGGCACATCAAGAAGAATGGTTTCGTGTCGTCTCGTTGCTCCAACCATTCCACGGCCTTATCCGTCGTCAGGTCGGTTGCGTAGCCTTCCAGGTGTCGTTGCTCGCCGTCCATCTGAATGAAGTCTGGGTTGTAGTAATTCCCCTGGCCGGGCAGGATTTCCCAGTGATCAAAACCAACCGGTGTAGTTTTCAGATGCCACTTGCCGATCACCGCGGTGCTGTAACCGCCCGCCTGTAGCGACTTGGCAACGGTCCATTGACTCTGATCAAATCCCGCGCCGGTGTTTCGCATGAAGCCATTCTTGTGACTGTGCTTGCCGGTGAGAATCGTGGCACGCGATGGTCCACAAATCGAATTGGCGCAGAACGAGTTCAAGAAGACGGCACCTTCGCGCGCAATCCGGTCAATGTTCGGTGTCGGTGCAACCTTTGCCAGTGGGCCACCGTAAGCCGAGATGGCATTGATGGCGTGATCGTCCGAAAAGATGAACAAGAGATTGGGGCGGTTCTCCGCGTCAGCACGTGTCGCGACGATCAGCGAGAGTAACAGGATAGCGAGGCTGGTAATTCGATTTTGAAGCGTGACAGTCATCGGTTTCGGTTATGGATTGATTCGATTGCGGGATGAACAAGGAGAGCGACTTCTTGCCGCAAGTCGCGATGCGCTTCCACCGGGGTCGGAAGCTTGAACAAAGGGTCAGATCCCGTTTCGGATAGGTATCTTAGGCTCGACTCTCCGGAAGGGAGAGTGATTCATGATGCCCCAAATGCATGATACATGCGAAAAACGCTCAGTTTGAGCAGCTAATCCGCCCAGTGCATCGTCAAATCTAATAATGGGAGTGACGTCGATCGGCGAAAAGGGGTCAGACACCAAACATGCGAAGCACCCTTCGGGCCGTTCCGGTTTTTGGTGTCTGACCCCTTTTCGCCATCGGACACTCGCCACCCATTGCAG
>CAVOND010000013.1:0-456338 GCA_963697195.1 Pirellulaceae bacterium | reverse complement strand
TCAATGGTGGGTCGGCGTCGCTGACGCTCCTGGACCCACCCTACGAATCTCGCTACTCGCTTGCTACTTTTGCTCAATGCAGTAAAGGTGTTCACTGCCTCGCAAGAACAATTCGTTCCCGACCAATGCTGCCGACCCGTCTATCGTTTCGTCCAGCTTGTTGGTCGCGAGAACTTCGAACTTGTCGCCGGCTTTGAGCACCGTCGTCGTTCCATCTCGTCCGGTCAGGTAGATCCGGCCCGCTGCTGCGACCGGTGAGGCATAGACCGTTGAAACGTCCGGGACACGAGTTTCGTCGATCACGATCTCGCCATTGTCGGCCCGCCGTGATACCAAAACGCCGTTGTTGGATTTCGTGAAGTACAACTGATCTTCATACAAGACAGGCGAGGGAACGTAGGGTGCCGCGTCTTCGTGGTACCACGTCACGGTGTCGGTATCGGTGATGTCGCCGTGAGCGCTCAGTGGAATCGAATAGATCGCATAGCCACGAAACCCGGTCATGCAAATCACGTTGTCCTTGTATCGAATGGGTGAGGGAATCGGATTGCTCGCCTGGCCACCGCACTCCCAAATGACTTCGCCCGTTTTCAAGTCATAGCTTCGGACGCGGTTCTTGCCGTTGGTGATGACCTGCACAACTCCGTCGTACTCCGTGATCAGCGGTGTCGCCCAAGTCGTCCCCTCGTCGCGAGACACTTTCCACTGTTCCTCGCCACTCTCGGCGTCGAGCGCAACGATGAAGGAATCGCCTTCGTGATCCCAGGGCACGATTAGCGTGTCGCCATACAGGGCCGGCGTCGTCCCCTCGCCGAAGCTGGCTGCGGTACTCATCAATCCATAATCACGATCCCAGAGCACCTTGCCATTCATGTCGAGACAAAAGATCCCGCGTGAACCGAAGTCGGCATAGATCCTCTGCCCATCGGTGACGGGCGAAGAGGAGGCAAACGTATTGGTGTTGTGTCCGGCTTCGTGAGGAACTTTTTCTGCGACATTGGTCCGCCAGACTTCCTTGCCAGTGTTGCGGTCGTAGGCAAGCACAAGGAACTCGTAGTAATTGGTCGGGGCTGGTCCGCCGCCGAATCGCCGTCTTCCACCCCCATCTTCGGCTGGTGCTGGAGCCGGAGCAGCACCCTCCTTCTGACGATCGGTCTTGACCGCGCTCATGATGTAGACGCGGTCGCCCCAAACGATTGGCGAGGAGCTCCCCTTACCCGGCACCGCCACCTTCCACTTGATGTTCTCGCTTTCGCTCCAGGTCACCGGTGGATTGGCCGATTCCGAAGCGCCGGTGGCATTGGGGCCGCGCCATTGCTGCCAGTTCGCCGAAGGAGCTTCGCTCCATGATGTCGAGCAGGGAAGTAGCACTGCGACGAGTGCGATCAAGCAAGTTCTCATACGAGCCATCCTGTAAAGCAGAAATGAAATAAAGGAAAAACCATTCCATCCGTCGATTGCTATTCGCCCTCATCCGTTCGTTGGAGATCGCGCGGCATTCGACAGCAGAGTTGCAATGCAACGCACGACAAATAGCAAACTACAAGCACGACGCGCCAGCGAGTGTGTCCCATGTGCGCACCCGACACACTCGCTGGCGCGTCGTGCTTGTATGTGTCAGCCGAAAATCCACGACGGCGCTACCCGCAGGCAGCGTGATTCAACACATCACTTGATTCACGACTACGGATTCACCCGCTCCGCTTCCCATTCGCTATCGCGAGCTTGCCCGCCAAAACTCATCATTCGCCAGCCGTAAATTCCTTGGTCACTGACGATGCCCTGGTAGGTCGACGTGAACTCGCGATCGCGGAAAGTCGAGGTGACATCGAAGATCAGCTTGTTGCCTTCGACGACCGGATCGATGAGCTCGCTGACCGTTGGATCGGCGTCGCCGCGTTTGACTTCGAGGCTACCCGAGAGTTTTCCCTGTTCATTCTTGATCACCAGACTACTGGCCATCACCGTATTGCCGAAACGGTTTTCCCAACGATACGTCCCACTCGGATCGACCTTGGCCGTCGCGTCGTAACCGGGGAACAACTCGCTGGTCTCTGGCTCAATCGCGGCGGCTTCGGCGACCAGGTCGGTTGTCGATGTTTCGATGCCCGGGTAATCGCGCCAAATCCATCGCAGCATCTGTGGCAGCATGGCGCCACCGTGGTCGTCGCTGTGCCCGCCTTTGCCGAACACATGCACCATGTCGTAGTCCTTTTCCTGGAGTGCAGCGACCATTTTTTGGTTCTGCTCAAACCAGCTTCCGAACTGATTGGTGATGTCGTTTTCGCCGTCCTGCAAGAAGATGCGAATCGGTTTCTTATCGGTCTGCCGCACCAGTTCCGGATAAACGTCGCCGCCACGAATGTTCGTATAGCTACCGATCATGCTCAGGACGTTGCGGAACTGGTCAGGGCGCTGCCAGGCGACGGTGAACGCGCAAATGGCGCCACTGCTCGTTCCGCCAATGGCTCGTCCCGCCGGATCATCGGTCAGCTTGTATTTCTTGCCGACTTCCGGAAGGATTTCCTCGAGCAGCATCCGCGCGTAGCTATCGTTCAAGACATCGTACTCATCCGCACGGTTATCGGGATTGCCCGTTCCAATGCTGTCCGGAAACTCGTCGCCGCGCTGGCCTGGCGTGATGAAGATGCCGATCGTGACCGGGATCTGTTTCTTGGCGATCAGGTTTTCGAGGACCTGAGGGACACGCAAAGAGCCTTCTGGATTGATGGCTCGAGCACCGTCTTGAAAAACCAAGACGCAGGCTGGCTTGCTCGCATCATATTGTGCCGGCACATAGACCCAATACTTGCGCACCGTATCAGCGATGATGTCGCTGTGGAACAGGAAGGGGCCTTCCAGTTTTCCCTTAGGAGCAGAACCATTGGGAAGCGAGTCAGGACCAAGCGGATACTTGATCTGCGGTTGAGGCTCACGCCGAGACGACTCTTGCGCCGTGGCGATGATCGGTAGGGATGCCAGCAGGAACGAGCCTGCAAACAACAGAACGATGCGTCGACGAATCATTTCTTTCTCACAGCAAAGAGGGTGTTGGTCGGGCGGTTCTGGCGGCGAAGATGTACGATGGGCTTCCAAGCCCGTCGCGTCATCCGACGGAGCGTTTTCGCCATTGATGTAGGATCAACCGTAGGCCAAGAAGCCCATCGTACGGGACGGTAAGTTCGTTTCGCCGGGCTTGGACGCTCATCGTACGGGGTTTTTGACCGGGCGTGTTGATCATGGAATGGTAAAGCAATCGAGTTTTCGGATCGTTGCAAAAAAAATGTGCCTGGCGAAACGAAAGCCGCTGTTGTGGTGTTTCAGTCGCGGCGTAGTTCTGCGTCCGCTCGATCGTCCGGTTTGATGCACGCTGGTTCGGACCCGACTGATTCGCTTATGCTGGACGGGCGGATTCGTATTCCACAGCCCTCTTACCCACGCCACTCCTCATGCGATCCTCCTCGTCTGGCTTGTTACTATTGGCCGTTGCGTTTGCCTGTTCGCCAACCGTCATCGCTTCCGCGCAATTCCCAGCACAGGGCGCCGGCCAAACGCTGGCTCTTTGGAAGGACGGTGCCCCCGGTTTCGAAGACCGCATGAACGAAGCGGAAAAGGCCGAGAGCTACTGGGTGAAGAATATCCACAATCCTTCGGTGACAGCCTTTCTACCCGATCCGGACAAGGCAACCGGGGCGGCGGTGGTGATCTGTCCCGGTGGCGGTCATCGCGAACTGGTGTTCAATGCCGAAGGAATCGAGGCGGCCCAGTACTTGAACAGCATCGGTGTGGCCGCCTTTGCATTGAAGTATCGCTTAGGACGAGAGGAGGGATCGCCGTACAACATCGAGACGCACGCCTTACAGGATGGACAGCGAGCCATCCGTTTGGTGCGAAGTCGCGCCAAGGAATGGGGCATCGATCCGACGCGCGTCGGCATCCTCGGCTTCTCGGCCGGCGGCGAAGTCGTTTCGATGGTCGCTTACGCCAAGAACGGTGAGCCAAATCCGGACTCGGACGACCCGATTGAGCGAGAGAGCGCACGTCCCGATTTTCAAATGCTGGTCTATCCTGGCCCGCTCGGTATTCCCAACACGATCCCCGACGATGCGCCACCAGCATTCTTGCTGGTAGCCAATGACGACTTCGGAGCTGCGTCGGTGGTAACCAGTCTGCTAGGAAAATTTCGGGCGGCCGGCGTGCCGGTGGAGACCCACATCTACGCGAGGGGCGGGCACGCGTTCAACATGGGGAATCGTTCCAAGCTCGTGACGCTACAGACGTGGCCTCAGCGTGCCGCCGACTGGATGAAGGACAACTTCATCCTCGATCCCGAGGGGCGAGAGGCGTATCAGGAATCGCTCGCCGAGCAGCGCGAGCGTATGCAACGCCTCCGCGAGGTGCGCCGAACGCGGGAACCGCTACCCAGCGACGGATCTAAGTGACCAACGACCGCTTTTGCACGCTTTTCGGCGGAAACAGCGGCGGTGGAGGTACACGAGACCGCTAACTCGAGCCGCTTTCTTAACGCGTGCTGCGTGCTGCCGGCATTTCTGCACTTCTTTCTCGGCGGCGCACACTCCTCGTCTGGCGGGAAGGGTGGGGGGTGCTCTCGCAGCACCAGCAAGGAGCGGAGCTGAGGCAGTCCAGACGATGATTGTTCGCCTGTTTCGGCGGTTGCGGCCGGACTGAGGTGTGCGGTGTTGCTGGAACGAGCACCGCGTTCTTTTTCGGAATTGCGAACATGAATGAGCCATCCGGCGACTGCTTTACGCATTGAATAGCAGGCGACCGAGCTTCCGATCCGAGCCGGAGCATGTTCAGCATTCGGTAGAGAACTTCCGTTCTCTTGGTCTAGCCAAGGGAATTCAAAGCTGACGGGAAGGCGTTCGCCATCGGCAACGTTCTTGTACCAAGCTCGGCTTGGTTTCTTACGTGCTTGAAAGCCGTGGCTTGGCTCGATGAACCGGGAGATGGGATCAGTGGGAAAACGCGGCGGTCGAATTGGTACTGGACAAGCTCATCCCAAGCGGCGGCGGCCTCGTCGCGAACGATTGACGATGGAGCGTCTCGAGGATCGTCGGGTGCTTGCACAAATGGTCTGGGACGGGGGCGGTGACGGGACATCCTGGACCGACGCGTTGAACTGGGACCTCAACCAGACACCAGGCGCCATTGACGATGTGACCATCAATCAAACCGATGGGACGCCGGTTCGCGTGACATCCAACACGACAGTTCAATCGTTAACACTCACGAGCGCGTCGAACGTCACTCAGCTGGTTCTCGAGAATGTCGATTTCGCAGCGGGCACGATCAATGTCGGAGTCAACGCGACACTGACGGTCGAAGGCTCGAGCACGATCGCCGGCGACATTGATAACAACGGCCTCTTTGAAGCAGTGCACCATATCGCCGACGGACCTAGCCAGCAGGTGACGGTCGCCTTGACCGGTGCATTTCTGAATAACGATGCCGGCATGCTGCGTCTATTGCCCAGTAGCAGCAGTCCAAGCGTTCTCGGATCCGAAGCCTCGCTCACGGTCGATTTTCAAAACGGTCTGACCAACGACGGGGTGATTGAGATCAGCGAAGGTCCCAGTGACGCAGATGACATGGGCAACAGCGTGCTCAAGGTCAGCAACGGCATGCTCACGAACAACTCGACAATCTATTCGTTCCATGGAAATGGAAGCGGCGACATTGGAACTCGCACGATTAGCGGCAGCGTTGAGAATCCAGGATACTTGCAAGTTGAGCGCAGCCTGACGATGTCCGACGGCCCGGTCACCAACTCCGGCACGTTCGAAGTGCTCTCAGAGCGACTGGAGATCACTCAGGAACTGACCAATTTCAGTAACCACGTTCTCTCGTTTGGTAACTACTATCTGACCGGCGAGTTGGCATTTCCCAACGACGGAATCGTGACGAACCAGGCCTATGTCGATTTATACGGGCCGGGCGCGGCCGTTGTCGATTTGGGCGGACAGGACGCGTTTGCGACGTTGGAATCGAACGAGGGCGAAATCTCCCTGTACGACGGCAAGTCGCTGGCACTGGCCGACCCGTTCGTCAATCGTGGCTACGTCTACATCGGCGACGGAAGCACGCTCTCCACTACTGGTGACTATCGCCAGATCGATGACGACTTCTTGTACTACGGCGATACGGAGATGGCGCCGGGCGGTGTCCTGGACCCGGCAGGGGCCGTGCGGATCGAAGCCGGGGATTTCTACGGGAGTGGAACGATTGCGGGCGACTTGATCAACAACGGGTACATGTACTTGTATGGCGGACCCTTGACGGTCGAAGGAGACTTAATCACGACGGGCACGCTGTCGCTGACGTTCAATGCGTCGGTATACGGCGAGGAGGACACCCCAATCCGCGTGACGGGTTCTGCCGATCTTGGCGGCATGATCGAGATGGACTCTTACGAGCGTCCGCAGCTCGGTGCCAAATTGGAGGGGATCACTTATGCGAGCCTCGCCAACTTTGATGCCGAGTTCAACTTCGATTATGGATTTGCAAGGTACTTCACATCCGAAGTCACCGATGCTGCGGTGTACTTCGTCAGCAAGATGCCACTGGTTCGCATCGATCCGGTGGATGGCTTGATCACGACGGAAGAGGGGGGTACTGCGAAGTTCAAGGTTCAACTCGAGGACGTGCCAGCCGCACCGGTCATGATCGGCTTCGCCACGAGCGACGACACCGAAGGGGCTGTGTCATCGTCGATGCTGACGTTTACCTCTGCCGATTGGAATGTGCCGCAGTACATCACGGTAACCGGGCTGAACGACCCGGATGACGATGGCGATATCAGCTACACGATCATCAGTTCGTCGACGTCGAGTGCGGACCCCGACTTCAACGGGCACACGGTTGCTGATGTGACACTCACCAACCGTGACGACGAAGGGGTCGATTTCGTGCTCGGCGCTCCGTCGAGTGGTTTCACGACGGAGGCCGGCGGGCAGAGCGAGTTTACCGTCGTACTGAACAGTCAACCGACGTCCGACGTCACGCTGTTCGTTCGCTCCAACAACACGCGTGAAGGAACCGTGTCGGTCGAATCGATCGTCTTCACGCCGGCGAACTGGAACGTGCCACAGACGGTGACGATCACCGGCCAGAACGATCCGGTGGACGATGGAGACACCGAATACTCCATCAGCATTGGCTTGCTTGCCTCCGAAGACCCCCTGTTTCAGCTCGTCACGCCGCGCAGCGTCTACCTATCCAACCAGGACGACGACACGGCCGATTTCGTTTGGGACGGAGGGGGTGACGGCTTTACCTGGTCCGATCCATTGAATTGGACGGGAGATCAAGTTCCCGGAGTGGGGGCTAACGTTTTGATCCCGAATATGCCCGGTAACGGCTTCGTGGAGGTGATCTTTGACACCGTCAACATCGGGTCCGTGTACAGCGATGAACGTCTGATTCTGACCTACTCCAATTTTGCCGTCAGCGAAGGTGCGGTCGCTGCGTACGGTCTCGATTTCGAAGGTGGAACACTCGTCGGCGACTGGACAACGTACGGAGATTCGTACTGGAATGACGGCACGCTGATTTTCAACGCTACCTGGAATAACCTGGGAAGTCTTGACTTCGCGGGATTCTCAGCGTCGTACCTCGTCGGCACTCTGAACAATTCTGGAACGATTACGATCGGTCCATCGGCCAACATCTACACGCAGGGGTCGGGCAGCTCGGACCAAGCTGGAACCCTGAACAATCTCGCTGACGGCGTGGTGGAAGCGTTTGGCGGCTCCATTCTTCCCTATTGGGGCAACGGCAACTTTGGAGCGATCAACAATGAAGGTCTGTGGCGAAAGACAACCGACGCCACACTGACGATCCGTGCACCGTTCAACATGAAGGGTGGAACGATCGATGCCCAGGCTGGCACGCTGACTCTTAGCGCAGGTGTCGACAATACTGGCGGCAGTTATCTATCCAGTCCGGGTGCAACACTGACGTACGCACAGTACCGGCGTGATGGAGTCTTCACCGGCGTCTATGACGGTAGCGGCACGGTGCAGTTCACCAGTGGAAAGATCCTTGGCGCCGACGTCGAACTGCGCTTGACGGGAAAGGCCGAGGTCAACGGGGGATCGCTTGTCGGTTCATGGACCAACTACGAGGTGCTCGAATTCTCGAGCGGTAATCAAGACAGTGGTGTGACATGGACGAACCTCGGCACGTTCATCATTCCGGAGGCCGCAAGTGTTATTCTGGTGGGCACTCTGGACAATTCGGGAACAATTACGATCGGTCCATCGGCGAACATCTACACGCAGAGGTTGGGCAACTCGGACCAAGCTGGAACCCTGAACAATCTCGTTGACGGCGTGGTGGAAGCGTTTGGCGGCTCCATTCTTCCCTACTACGGCAACGGCAACTTTGGAGCGATCAACAATGAAGGTCTGTGGCGAAAGACAACCGACGCCACACTGACGATCTCCACGCCGATCTCAGTTGCCAGTACCGGGACGCTGCAGGTTGACGCGGGACTCCTCAACCTGAAGAGGACCTTTTCGAATTTCGCCAATCAAACGCTGACCGACGGCAGCTACATCGTAAGTGGTGAACTTCGCTTTGTCGGAGCTGACATCGTCACCAACGCAGCGGTGATCGAACTGATCGGACCGGACGCGCTCATTCGTAGCAACAGCTTGACCAACGCGCTCGCCTCGGTCGCAACGAATCAATCGAACGCGGCTCTGCGCATCCGCGAGGGCGCCAACCTCACCACGCCGGGTCCTTTTGCCAATGCTGGCGAAGTCTATGTCGGCGGCGGCAGCACACTGTTTGTTCAGGGCGACTACAACCAGACGACGGGCACCACCTCGACTGGCCTCAACGGCAGTTCTGGCACGGTCGATCCGAGTGGCGATTTCCTTGTCGGATCTGGCATGCTGTCCGGTGCGGGGTTTGTCAACGCAAACGTGATCAATACGGCGGGGATCATCAGCCCCGGTACGAATGGGCCAGCCGGGCTTTACATTTTTGGTGAATTGACTCAAGGCGCTGATGCGTCGATCGCAATCGACCTGGCGGGAAGCCAGCCGTTTTCACAATACGATGTCTTGGTCGTGGGAGGGGCGGTCGCAAGGCTGGACGGTACGCTCGCGGTTGACATTGCCGATACCTTCTTGCCGCTGCGCGACGATTTCTTCGACGTCCTCGCCTACAACAGCCTGGCGGGTGACTTTTTCGCGATCACGGGTCTGGAGATCGACGCGAATCGAGCTTTGGTCCCCAGTCGCACCGAGATGCTCTACACGTTGACGAGCGTGATCGCCGGCATTCGCGTCGAACCTGCGTTTGGATTGCAGACGACCGAAGGGGGTGGCACCGCTGCGTTCACGGTCGTGCTCGAAGACCAGCCCTCCGCACCGGTGACGATTGCCCTCGCGTCGGACAATCTGAACGAAGGAACGATCGACAAGTCCGAGTTGATTTTTACTCCAGCCAACTGGGATCAACCGCAAACGGTCACGATCACTGGCGAAGAAGATCTGGTTCAGGACGGCAATGTGGCCTACTCCATCGTGACGTCTGCGGCGGTCAGCACCGATCCACTGTTCAACGGGCTGAACCCGTCGGATGTTTTGGTGGTGAATCTCGACAATGACCTTGCCGGCATCACTCTCGGTACACCGACCTCGACACAAACCACCGAAGCAGGCGGCGCGAGCGAATTCACCATCGTGCTCGACGCGAAACCGTCAGCCAACGTTGAGCTGCAGATTGTCTCTGATCAACCGGACGAAGGGCTGCCAGCGCCCGGCAAGGTGACCTTCACTGTCGACAACTGGAATGTCGCGCAAACGGTCGTCATCACCGGCCAGAACGACGACATTGACGACGGCGACGCATCCTACTCCGTGATCGTCTCGGTCAAGAGCACCACTGATCCGAGCTATGCGGCGCTAACGGCGAAGTCATTCAACCTGACGAATCTTGATGACGATACCGCCGGAATCAACATCGTGGCCCCGGCACAGTTGATCACCTCCGAATCGGGTGGTCAGGCGACGTTCACCATCTCGCTTGCCAGCGAACCGGTGGCGCCGGTTGAAATCGTGTTTGCATCGAACAAGCCGCTTGAGGCGACACTCGACTACAGCAGCTATACCTTCTTCCCGTCGACCTGGAATCAACCGCTGACCGTCACGGCAACGGGCCTGGATGACCTGCTCGATGATGGCGACGTTCCTTTCCAAGTCACGTTCGATGCATCGATCAGCACCGATCCGCTTTACAACGGCGTGATCCTGCCGGCGATTGACGGGATCAACCAGGGAACCGATACCTTCGAGTTGGAAGTCACGTCGCTGTCGGTGCCGTCCCCCGCCGTCCTGCTCGACCCGCCGAGGATCACGATCGATTGGTCGGTCAGGAATCTGGCTCCCATCGACATTCCCTCGTCGGTTGGCTGGTCCGATGACATTTATTTCAGCTTGGATGATGTCTACGGCAACTTTGATGACCAGTTTCTTGCGACGATTCCACACAACACCGGATTGTTGGCGGGGCAGTCGTACTCGAAGCAGCAAGCGGTCACGCTGCCCGACGGGCTTGCCGGGACGGTGTACTTCTACGTTCGCACCGATTGGGCAAATTCTGTCCCAGAGATTGAGAATTACACGAACAATGTTTCGACGCTACAGCCCAGCGAGCTCATCAACGATCGTCCCGACCTGAACGTCGAACTGGTCAGCAGCGACGCAAGCGGTCAGAGCGGAGGCGACGTCTCGTTCACGTGGCGGGTCGCCAACATTGGCCAAAGCCCAGCAAAGGCAAGTTGGCAAGACAGCGTTTATCTGTCACTCGACCAGACACTCGATGGCAGCGACATCTTCGTCGGCAACGTGCTTCGATCGAGCGATCTGGCCAACGGAGCCAACTACACGACGACAGACTCGCTGACCACTACCGACCGGACTTTCCGGCGATTACTTTGTGCTGGTCCTGACCGATAGCGGCAATTCAGTCGGTGAAGTCGACGAGTCGAACAACTTGGCCTCCTCTGCATCGAAGATCACGGTCAGCCTCGCACCGGTGGCCGACTTGGTCGTCACGTCGGCGTCGGCAACTCCAGCGATCATTCAACCGGGACAGTCTCTCAGTCTTCAGTGGACGATCAAGAATGAGGGGGCCGCATCGACCACATCCACTTGGTCCGACTTTGTCTATCTCTCGACCGACGGAACGGTCAACAATGCGACCCTCTTGGCAATCGTCCCGCGGACCGAGTCGTTGGCACCCGACCAGAGCGTGAGCGTTGAAGCGGAAGCCGTTGTGCCGACGCTTGCGGATGGCACTTACCAGGTATTGGTGGTCGCCGATGCTTACAACGAGATCGAAGAACGCAGCGGGGAGGACAACAACACGACGTTGGCCGGTAACACGCATCGATGATCGTCCACGCGGACCTGAGTCCGCTTCTGACGTCGTTTCCAGACGCCGTGACTTCGGGTGAATCCGTCCTGTTGCAATGGACCACTCGCAACCTCGGCAGCGGCGCGACGCTCGCGGGCTTTATCGATCGAGTCTATCTTTCGCAGGACGCAATCCTGGACAGTGGTGACCTTGTTGTGGGCAGCGCTGCGCAGGCAAGTCCGTTGGCTGCCGGCGCGGAAATCGTCCAGTCGATCACGGTCGAGATTCCGCTTGAACTGTCGGGCGATTGGTACTGGATCGTCAAGTCGCGACGCCGACGACGAAGTCTTTGAAACAGGCCTTGAGGCGAACAACGTGGTATCGAGCCCGCTGGCAATCTCGCTGGTTCCCTACGCCGACCTGGTCGTAACCTCGGTCACGTCACCGACGATGGTGTTCGGTGATCCGGCAACGGCTTTCATCGAATGGACGGTGCGGAACGACGGAACCGGCGTCGGGACAACCGATCGCTGGACCGACCGAGTGATCCTTTCGGTTGACGAGATTGCCGGCAACGGTGATGACCGCATTGTCGGGGAGTTTGTACGCGATGGTGTTCTAGCGCTTGGCCAGGAATACACGCGTCAGGAAACGATCTTATTGCCAGTTGGACTGGAGGATCGCTTTCACGTTTTCGTCACGACCGATGCCGAGGGGCTCGTCTTTGAAAATGGTAGCGAAAGCAACAACACGGCCGAGTCGTCAGTACCGATGGACGTCAGCCCCATTCGCTATTCCGATCTGGTGGTCGACAGTTTTGTCGTTCCTGGTAACGCCAGCAGCGGCCAGCCGCTTGAGCTCTCGTGGACCGTCACGAACAACGGAATCGTCACGACAGATTCATCCCAATGGATCGAATGGGTCTACCTTGCACGCGACGCAGCGGGAACCGATTTGATTCGCTCGCCAAGCGGTGAATTCCAATGGGGTGTCTTCGAGCACAACGGCGCGCTTGCCGTGGGCCAAAGCTACGTGCGGAGTGCGGAGGTTCAACTGACTCCGGAGTTGAGCGGCGACATCTATCCGATCCTGCTGGTGGCCCCAGGCACGCCCTATGAGTTCTTGTACAAAGACAACAATCGGGTCGTTTCGAGTGCCGTCAATGTCACGTTGTCACCGACGCCTGATCTGAGCATTGAATCGATCGCAGCTCCACCGGAATTCAACTCCGGAGGCAAGATTGACGTCACCTGGACCGTGCGCAACATCGGATCCGGGGACGCGACCACGGCTTGGACCGACCGTGTCAGCATCCGCAAGGTTGGTGATCCCGATGCGATTCCGACGACGATTGGAACCTTTACCTATTCTCTCCCGATCCTAGCCGGGCGTTCTTACGTTCGAAGTGAACAGGTCAAGCTTCCTGATAACCTACAGGGCGTTTATGAGCTGATTGTTGAGACAAACCTTGGTGACGAGCTTTTCGAAAATGGAGCAGCGGCCAACAACCGGATGTCTCAGTCGATTCTGTTGACGCTTCCGGCGCGTCCCGATTTGCAAGTTGAAACGATCACGGTTCCCGCTTCGGCGTCGGCCGGCGGCACCGCTCAGGTTGAGTTCACGATCATCAACCAGGGGACGGTGCCAACCAGTGGTCGCTGGCAGGATCGAGTGTACCTGTCGCTCGACGGAGTGATCAGTTCGGATGACATCATCGTGGCAAAGGTCCAAAACCAAACGGCGCTCGGCCCTGGCGAGCGGTACACCACCCAGGTCGACAGCGTAACCATCCCGCGGCGTTTTCGTGGCGACGTGTTCGTCCTGGTGCAAACCGACGCTGACAACAACATCGCCGAGTTTCCGCAGGAAGCCAATAACGTCACGCAGCAGTTGCTGGCGATCGATCCGTTGCCGCCGTCGGACCTGGTGATTTCCGGTGTGGTTGCCCCGACTCAAGTGTTCGACGGCGCCCAAATCGAAGTGCGCTACACCGTGACGAATCTGGGAGTGGGCGAAACGGACGTGGATGGCTGGACCGATACGGTCTGGCTAACGACCGACAAGAACCGACCCAATGTTTGCTCTGGCGATTTTTTGATTGGCCGATTTCAGCATGATGGATCGCTGGAAGTCGGCGAATCCTACGACCAAATCGTGACCGTCACGGTTCCCGAGGGAGGGACGCCAGGCCAATGCCGTCGCGACGATCCGCCAATCACCGTTCCGGGTGACTGGTACGTTACGGTTTGGACCGACACCTATGACGTGGTGACCGAAGACACGTTCGACATCAACATCAATCCAGATGATCCCAACGAACTGGACAACAACAATTACAAGGCGCGTGGGACATCGGTGTTGGCCGCTCCGCCACCTGATCTCGTGGTGACGAATGTGACCGCACCGGCATCCGGGACGGGTGGCGAGTCGTTGACCGTTTCTTGGACCGTCGAGAACCAAGGCAGCCGTTCGACCAAGAGCGATCAGTGGTTTGATCGCGTGATTGTATCGACGCATCCCACGCTCGATGCGGTCGGCGCGACCACTTGGGATCTCGGTCACGTTCCCCGGTCCGGACTGCTCAACGTTGGTAGCAGCTACACGGCCGAAGCGACGTTCCAGCTATCTCCGGAAGTCAGCGGCCAGTATGTGATCGTGGTCGCCGACACGCTTGGTGACGTCTGGGAAGGATCGTATGAGGACAATAACGAAGCCTCGACCGGTACCCAGGTCGACGTTCGGGCCCCGGCCGATTTGCAAGTCACTTCGGTGGTGCTTCCAACGACTAGCGACTCGGGCCAGACCGTCGATGTGACCTGGACGGTGCAGAACTTTGGTGCCGATGTCTGGTCCGGCACTCAGTTTTGGACGGACTTCCTCTACATTTCAACGTCGCCACAATTCGATCTCAACCGCGCGACGCTACTGAAGGAGGTGATTCACGATCATGCTCCGATCCTAGGTGCCGGCCAGTCCTACACCATGACGGAGCCGATCAACCTGCCTCGCGGGGCCGATGGCGTCTATTACGTCCATGTTTGGACCGACCCACAGCCCATTCCGAACCCCGGCTTGTTCGAGCCGACATCCCCGCCACAGGGTCTGAACGATGCCAACCGAGCGTTCTACGTTGACAAGGGGAGTGTGTATGAGGGAGGCAAACTTGGACCAAACGAGCTCAACAACACTGGTAGCAGCTCGCTGACGATTCACTTCACCGAGCCCGATCTCGTTGTCACGAATCTGATCTTGCCGACGGAAACGCCGCTCTCGGGTCAAACGGCCACGATCAGCTGGACGGTGACCAACAACGGTACTGCCGCCACTTACCCGTCCGCCAATGATGCCAACCAGCCCGAATCGCGCTGGATCGATCGCGTTTATCTTTCCAAAGACCCATCGCTCGACAGCGGGGATTGGTTCTTGGGGGAAGCGGTGCGCGAGTTGGGCGGTCCGATCGGCATCGGCGAGTCGTACGACCTGGCAACAGAAGTTGAATTCCCGCTCGGAATCTCTGGCGACTTCTATGTTCTCGTCTTTGTCGATTCCAACATTACGGAACGTGCACTGACACCCGATCGGTCCGAGCTCGAATTGGAACGCGGCATTCCAGTCCCGGGCGATATCTGGGCTGTTCGTGGCAACTCGATCGTGTCGTGCGCTGAGCTGTTCGGTCAGATGGCCCGCGTCCAGGAATTCGGCGATGAAGCCAACAACCTGTTTGTGATGCCGATGACAGTCGGCCTCGCCGATCCTCCCGACCTGCAGGTCACCAGCGTGGTGGTTCCTGAGCGAGCAAATCAGGGACAGTTCGTCAATGTGACTTACACCGTGGCCAATGTTGGAACCGGGGCGATCCCGCCCGACCAACTGAACTGGGACGACCTGATCTACCTGTCGCGAGATCCTTTTCTTGATCTGAATGCCGATCGCTACATCGCTTCACGTGATGCCTCGGTTTCGATTTCCGCGCCGGGAGAAAGCTACACCGTCACGCAATCGATCCGTCTTCCGAAGACACTAACCGGTCCCTACTACGTCTTCGTTGTCACCGATCCGTCGCGTCCAGATCAATCAACTCCGCGCGGAGTCGTCTTCGAGATGGACAACGAGCGCAACAACGCGTCGACCGTTTCGCCGCCGCTGATCATTGAAACGCCGCCGCCAACCGACTTGCAAGTTCAATCGATCACCATTCCATCGTCGGGCCGGTCGGGCGATCCGGTTCATGTGGAATGGACGGTCGTCAATGCGGACCCGAGTGTCGCAGCAGAAGGTCGCTGGGTCGACTCGGCGTATCTCTCCGATGATGCGATCTGGGACATCGGCGACACGTTGATCGGACGTGTTGACATCGACCAGTCCACAGGATTGGCTCCCAGCGGCACCTACACGGCGACGCTCGATACGACGCTGCCACCCGCCAAGCCGGGTGACTATCGCGTGATCGTTCGCACCGATGTGCTCGATGACATTTTTGAGGCGCAGAACGAAGCGAACAACCGCACCGCGTCGGCCGACACGATCAACCTGACTGTCGACTCGTTGCAGCTGGGCGTTGAGCTGGAAACCACACTCAGCACCGGTCAGTCGCGTCTCTACAAAGTCGACGTCGGACCGGGCGAAACGCTTCGTGTTTCGATTCAATCGGACACCGACGAGGGAGCCAACGAGATCTTTCTGCGTCGCGGCGATGTACCCACGGGGATTCGCTTCGATGCCGCTTACGAGGGACAACTCGGACCGAACCAAAGCGCCGTAATCGGCTCGACGCAGCCCGGTGAATACTATGTGCTCGTGCGCGGCCATTCCGAACCCGAGAACGACACGCCGGTCACCATCCTCGCTGAGTTGCTTCCCTTCCAAATCACCGACGTGATTCCCGATTTCGGGGGCGACAGCCGTTGGGTGACCACGACGATCCTGGGGTCGAAGATCGGTGCGACCGCCGTGCCGAAATTGGTGCGACCGCAGTTCGGCGAATTCGAAGCCGTCAACTACCAGGTCTTCAACGGCACAAAGATCATCGCGACGTTCGATCTTCGTGATGCGCCCCATGGGTTGTACGACGTCAAGGTGGTCAATCCCGATGGCGCCGAAGCGATCCTGCCGTATCGCTATCTGATCCAGCGCGCCGTCGAACCGGATGTCAGCGTCGGCATGGGCGGCCCGCGCGTGTTGGCTCCAGGCGATGTAGGAACCTACGGCGTCTCGGTCCGCAACATCACCAACGTCGACGCCCCCTATGTGCACTTTGAATTCGGTGTGCCGGAATTGGGGCCAAACGAGGACGTGTTCGGCTTCCAGTACGTCACCTTTTCGTCCAACGTTGGCGGCGCGCCCACTTCCGGCGACCTCGATTCGGTGCCATGGGCCAGCCTCAATTCGAGTGTCAACGCCAGTGGACTGAATCTTGCGCCTGGTTATGCGTTTGATCTGCCGACCCAGCGATTCGCTGGCATGACATTCAATGCCCACACCTATCCAGGCTTGAAGGAGTTGGAGGAGCGGAATTTCAATGCGCTGCGCGACAAAATCTACAAAGAGTATCCCGATTACGTCGGCTACCTTGACAACGGTCCGGAGGGCCTCGACGACATCTTCCCCGGTCTGTTTGAGATCTACCAAGAGGAAGGGTCGGTTCTCGATCCCGACATGTGCGATACGATCGCCTTCACGTTCGATATCACGGCTGCGGCGACCGCATTGACGCGAGATGAGTTCATTGCCCAGCAGACGGAGCACGCTTTGCGTCTGCGGCAAGCGATCCTGCAGGATTCGACTGCGTCGCTCCCGCTTCGCAACCTGGCCTCCGATACCAACCTGTGGACGACAAGCTACCTTGCAGCACTCGAGGAAGCGGGGATCCTTCGCGCGGTCGACGACGTCCCTCCGATCCGCGAAGCGCCTCATGTCCTCAGTCTGATGGCGACGCTAACCAGTGGGATTCTGGCCGGACCGGCTGGCGAGGAAATCATCACCGGCGGCGGTTTGGTCGACTTCTTCGCCCAGGTCCGCGCTTGGTACGGACACGATGCCGACCAGATGCAAGCGGGCGACCCAGAGCGTGACGACTTTGATCTCGGGCTTTCGCAACCGACCCATTACGAATCGTTCAACATTTATGTGCCGTTCGCAACGTGTCGTGTTGATTTGCCGCAGAGCGTCGACGTGCCAGTTCCCGACACGTCTCGCCTGCTTGCTGGCCAGGGCGTTAACTCACCCTCGGTACGCGTCGCCGGACCCTTCGGATCAGGTGCGCAGCAGTTCGTTCCCACCGAGACCAATCTCCCTTATACGATCGAGTTCCAGAATCCATCTTCATCGGAAGCCACCACGGCACAGGTTCGCATCACCACTCAGCTCGATAGTGATCTCGATCCACGCTCCTTCCGCTTGGGCGACATTCGTGTCGGCGACATCGACGTTCACATTCCCAACGGCCGAAGTGTGTTCCAGGGGAATTTTGATTTCATCGAGACCAAGGGATTCATCCTGCAAGTCAGTGCCGTGGTCGATACCTCCAACGGGATCGCCACCTGGTTGATGCAGGCGATCGATCCGAACACTGGCGAACTGGTCCAGGACTCGAGTGTGGGACTGTTGCCTCCCAATAATGCGCTCGGCGCAGGCGCCGGATCGGTTTCTTACACGGTGCGTTCGAAATCGGACGCAACGACCGGCACCAAGATTGCGACCGGTGCGCGGGCCGTCCTGAACAATCTTCCGCCGCTCGATGCGACCAGCGTCACGCACACGCTGGACGCCACCGCACCGACGACTTCGCTCACCGCGAAGACCCTTGGCGTCGCGGGAACTGACTACCTGGTCTCTTGGGGCGCCGTCGATGATGCGACCGGCTCAGGCGTCAAGCATGTCACCGTGTACGTTGCCGAAGACGGCGGTGACTTCAAAATCTGGAAACAGCAGACAGTGGAAGCCTCGGGGATCTATTCGGGAGCGGCTGGCCACGCTTACGAGTTTCTCGCCCTGGCGACCGACAACGCGGGCAACCGTGAAACCGCACCGCTCGGTACTTCCGCGCCCGACGATGGAAGTGGCACGAATCTTGGCGACGCTAGTGGCGAGACGACGACAAGCAGCGAAGATTTGCCACCTGCGCCCGAACCGAATCCGACGCCATCGACCAACCCGCTGTTCGTTTCCGCCGGGGCCGACATTCCTTCCGAAGGTTCGGCGTCGCGTCCGAGCGAGTTCGCGAGCGTCCTCAGCCCCTTCTATGCGACGTCGTTTGCGACCGACTTCGAAGAGAGTCACGCCGACATTGGCCCCATGGGGATCGCCGTCAGGGAAGACGGCAGCGTTTATGCGACCGGCGGCCCGGGACGAAATCAATTGTTCCTGTTCCCGCCCGAAGGTGGTGTCGCCGACGCACCGATTGCCGAACTCGCTCACCCGCTATTCGACATCGAGTTGGCCGACGACGGAACACTGTGGGCAGCAACCGGTGGTGGGCCGCTGTTGCAGATCGATCCGAACAACGGCGTGATTCTCGGGCAATTTGGCGATGGGATCACGCAGTCGCTGGCCATCGATCACGCCAGCGGCAGAATCTATGTTTCGTCCGGTCGAGGTGTCGAGCTGTTCGATCCCGCGACTTCCAAGTTCACGCTGTTCAGCAAGTTCCGCGTCGGCAATCTTGCGATTCGACCCAGCGGCGAACTGTGGGGCGTCGCCTGGCCGCAACGTGACGCGGTTGTTCGCTTCACGACGCGTGGCAAAGCCGAAGCGATGCTCGATTTCGATTCGCCGATCGACAGCATTGCCTTTGGTGTGCCCGGCACCCAGCTCGCTGAGCTGCTGTTCGTCACGCACAATCGTGGCGAGAAGCTCGATGGGGCCAGCGAGTTGACGATGGTCGACCTGGTCACGCTGCAGCGGATCGCCGTTGCCAATGGTGGCACGCGTGGCGACATCATCGAGGCGACCGACGATGGCCGATTGTTGATCAGCCAGTCGACGCAAATCGATGTCTTCTCGCCAACGATCGCGCCGCAGATCGCAGCGACCAGTCCACCGGCCGACGGCATCGTCGCTTTGCCCCGCCGCGATATCCTGGTCACGTTCGATCAACCGATGTATGTCGGCGTTTCCACCGACGTCGATTCGGTGCTGAATCCTTCGCACTATTCGTTGATCGACGACGGTGGCGACAGCATTGCACTCGAATCGGTTCAATACGACGCGAGCACGCAGACAGCGTTGTTGACGTTTGAGGCCTTCACGCCCGACACCTACACCTTTGATATTTCCGCGACGATCAAGGGAGAGCTCGGCTCGCTGTTGGCTGCCCCCTTCAGCATGCAGTTCCTGGCGATCTCGGACTTCTCCGACTTCGTCGACATCGAGTTCACCAACGCGCGGTCGCATCGGACCGATGGGACGGTGTCGTACGACGTCACGATCACGAATACCTCGACGAACGATTTGTTGTTGCCGTTGATGTTGGTGCTCGATCCGGGCAACGGCTTCGATGGGACACCGCTGGAGGCGACCAGACAGACCGAGCAGCAGATTTGGTTGATCGACCTGAGCGAAGCTTTGACCGATGGGGTGCTGAAGTCCGGCGAATCGACGACGACGCGAACCGTGACGATCCTGAATCCGGACGACCAACAGGTTCGTGTCGATCACGGCGTCTACACGCTTCCCACGAATAACCTCGCGCCGGTCTTCACCTCCGAGCCGATCGTCACGGCGACCGTCGACACGCTCTACACGTACCAGGTGATCGCCGACGATCCCGACGGCAGTAGCGTCAGCTACCTGTTGTACGACGGTCCCGAGGGGATGACGATTGACACGCAAACCGGGTTGGTGACCTGGTTGCCTACCGGTTCGAATCGGGCCGATGCATCGGTCGTGATCTACGCCTACGACGCGCGCGGCGGATTCGCGTTTCAGCCGTTCACGGTCGAGTTGGATGGCGGCAATCATGGGCCGGAGGTGCGGCCGCTTCCGGAGGAACTGCTCGCGACCGAAGGGGAGTTGTTGGAAATTTCGATCGCGGTGACCGATGCCGACCGCGACAACGTCGCGGTGTGGGTCGAGAACCTGCCACCGGGAGCGGTCTTCGACAGTCGAGTCAACGTGCTGCGTTGGACTCCGTCGTTCGATGCGGCGGGAACCTACCGTGACGTGCGATTCATCGCCACCGATGGGCATTCTACGAGATGACACGTCGACGACCATTCGTGTCGCGCCGGCCAATCAGGCTCCGGTGCTGATCGCGCCTGACCAGGTATCGATTCGTGAAGGAGAAACGATTCGGATCCAGCTCAAGGGAACGGATGCTGATGGTGATGACGTTTCGATACTCGCTCCCACATTGCTTCCGAATTCAACACTTACCAGCAATCCTAGTGTCTTCACATTTACGCCTGGCTACACGCAAGTCGGACTCTACAGGGTCTGGTTTGTTTTGAGCGATGGCAAGGATGAGACCTACGATTCGGTCGAGATCAGGGTTCTGAATGAAAACGCCACGCCCGAGTTCCGTGGGTCGGGTTCCTGGGTCGTGCAGGAAGGCCAATTGCTCCGTATCCGCACGTTTGCATTTGATCCTGACAACCCTGGGTTTGTACCCCAAGAGCGATGGGCCGACGGAGAACTGTCACCATTGGATGGGGATTTGCCCTCTGTCGCGTACACATCAGCCAAACTTCCACCTGGTGCAACTTATGATGCCGAATTGGGAATCTTCGAATGGATTCCTGAAGCTGATGCTGCTGGGCAGTATGCGCCCGTGTTCACTGCGACTGATGATGGCGACGGAACCGGTGTATCAGCGATTGTGTCGATCACAATTCCCATCACAGTCTTGAACGTCAATCATCCCCCGGAGCTTGCAACGGTCGACAACGTCTCGATCAATCGGGGTGAAACACTGGTCGTCGATGTCGAAGCGACCGATCCCGAAGGCAATCCGATAACTTTTACCTCGACCGGGTTGCCAGGATTTTCTATTCCCTCCTTCGCAAGTTTTGTCGACAACCGCAATGGGACGTCGCGGTTCACTTTTGCACCCGGCTTCAATGATCGAGGCGATTATCCAATCACCGTGACAGCACGCGACAACGGCGATCTAGGGGGATCCGCCGACATCCGTGCAGACGAATTCACTTTTATTGTTTCGGTCAATGCGCTGAATGAACCACCCGTCTTGGCGACAGTTGGTAATCGAGTGGCCGTCGTGGGTCAGCCAATGGAGATTCTGCTGAGTGTCCGCGACTTGGACGAAGACGCCCTGACCTTTGAGGGAATCGGACTTCCTGCCGGCGCGACGCTAGCGCCAACATCCACGTACGGCGCTGCGCAATTGACATGGACGCCCTCCGTGACCGACTTGGGAACACACGATGTGATCCTGCGCGTCACCGACAGTGGCAACGGCAACGCCGCCGACATTTTGAGCGACCAAGAGCCGATCGTGATCACGGTACGGACCGCCAATGCCGGTCCCGTCATGCCGGTGATCGACCCGAAGTCGGTTGCCGAAACTCAAGAACTGGTATTCCAGTTGAATGCGACCGACAGCGACGGCGACAACCTGCTCTACACTGGCAAGTTCTTGCCCCTTGGCGCGTCGGTGGACCGAGCGACTGGTGAATTCCGCTGGACGCCCAATCTGTTCCAGAGTGGTGTTTATCCTGGAATCGAATTGACCGCCAGCGATGGCCATTCCAGTGTCACGCGAACGGTCACGGTGACGGTTGCCAATCAGAACCAGCCACCGGTGATCGCGCCGCTGCCACTTTTGTCGGGTCGCGAAGATGCCCTGATCGAGTTTCTGGTCAATGGCTCGGACTTCGACGGTGATGCGTTGACGTACACGTCGACCGCACTTCCGCCCGGCGCGACGCTTGGACCCACCAACGGACGTTTCTCCTGGACACCCGGTTTCGAACAGGCGGGTGATTACGCGATACCTGTCAAAGTCACCGACTCAACAGGAGCGTTTGACACGTTTGATCTTTTGCTGACGATCGATAACATCAATCGCGCGCCTGTGATCAATGTCAGCGGGCACGAAGTGGCGATCGGCGGCACGCTGGCCTTTACCCTCGACGGCAGTGATCCTGATCTGAATAGCACGCTCGTCTACTCGGCGGTTGGCCTGCCCGAAGGAGCGTCGATTGATACCGCCACGGGCGAAATCACATGGACGCCTGGCCCCGGCCAACAAGGCGACTACGTCGTCAACTATCGCGTTAGCGACGGCATCGACTCGGATGATCAATCCGCGATCCTGCGAGCCAGCCTGACGCCGGCCGGTCCGACGGTGCGTGTTGAGTTGACTCCGAGCTTTCCTGTAGAACCCGGGAAGCAGGTCTTACTCCATCCGCTCGCATCGAGCCTGTCCGAGATCGTCGAGCTCACCATCAAAGTGAACGGTCAAACGCTTCCTCTTGATGCGCTCGGGCGCGCGTCGTTTGTACCGACGAGCCCTGGCAAGGTTCCCGTGGTGGCAACGGCGGTCGATGCGGATGGGCTGACCAGCACCGCGGAACTCTTCGTACGGGTGCGCGACGCCAGCGACACTGAGCCACCCGTCGTGGGCTTCGGGACGGGGACCGACGGACTACGAATCAAGACGGCAACCGATCTGGTGGGGACGGTCAACGACACCAACCTCGATTTCTGGCAACTGGAGATTCGGCCGCAATCCTCTCAGCAATGGATCGAACTGGCGGCAGGCGAATCACCGATTGCAGCTTCGACTCTAGCATCGATCGATCCGGGCACGTGGTCCAACGGTTTCTACTTGCTGCGACTCACGGCTCGAGACATCGCGGGGCGGACCTCGAAGGCGGCCGCCATGATCGAAATCAACAGTGCAACGAAGTCGGGTCAGTTCACTCGAAGTGAGAGCGATCTGTCGGTGCTGCTAGGCGGAGAAACGTTTGAGTTCGTTCGCGGTTACGATTCGTTTTCGTCGAATCATCCGGGCGGGTCTGGTTTCGGCTGGCGCTGGTCGAGCCGCGAGATGCAGATCGAGACCAACGCGGGCGTGACGGGGCGTGAAAGCCTCGGCGTCTTCGTACCGTACTCTGTTGGCACCCGTCTCTACATGACACTGCCAAACGGGCAACGCGCCGGGTTCACCTTCGCGCCGACTGAGATCAAACAGGCGGGAGTGACCTATTTCCGACCGAACTGGATCGCCGATTCCGGAGTCGACTTCACGCTGCAGTCAGCCGACGCCGTGCTGACGCGTGCAGGGAATCGCTTCTACGACTTGAAGACGTCGCGACCGTATCATCCCTCGGGTGATCGCTACCGAGCCAACAACTTTACGCTGACTGCCCCGAATGCCACTATCTACGGAATCAACGCCGCCGGCAAAGCGGTGTCACAGGTGAAGCCGTCGGGGACGAAGTTGATCCTGAGCGATTCAGCGGTGATCGCTCCCAACGGCGATCGCATCGACATCGTGCGCGGCGAAGGTGGTCGAATCGCATCGATCACGTCGACACAGGGACAAGTCGTCTATTCATACGATGCGATCGGCAACCTTGTCTCGGCGGTGAACAGTGCGACCTTCGCCAGCGTTCGCTACGGCTACGAAACGACCGCCACAAATCGATTGACGCTGATTGCGTCCAGCCAGGCCGGCGGCGAATCAATCGCCTATGGTCCGACCGTGGTCTCTCAGCCGATCGGTTCCGATCTCGGATCGGCGTTCCGGTATGTGGGAGTCGCCACGGCCGGCACTCACGTCGCGGGTCAAACGGAGCGATACGCCTTCACGATTCGCGATTCCGAATTGGCGTCGACGGCATCCCATACCGTATTGCTGGGAATCGAGATCAGGGCGACGGGCGGCGGCTTGACTACTGCCTTACCGATGATCGATGGCCTGACCCCCGTCGCATCGCAAGTCTCCGCGGAGACAGCGTACGCGTTGTTCGCGATCGACACGGCCGGCTTGAAGTTGCTGTCGGTACGAGGCACCGACGAGACAACTACGGGTGACTTCGAAATCCGATTGTTCATCGCAGGGGACGTCAACGCAGATGGCGTTGTTGACGGGATCGACGGACAATCGCAAGCCGCACTGCTCGGAATCACCAGCGGCCAAGCCGGTTACAACCCGTTTGCCGATACCAACCGCGACGGCACGATCAACCAAACCGACGTGCAAATCTTAGGAAGCAACTTCCTCTTCCAAACCAACCTGCCGCCGATATTGACCGCGTCGCCGATGACGACGCATGTTGATTTAGCAGTTGTCGCGGATTTTTCTGACCAAGTGCATGACCCGGAAGGTGACTCGATTGCATTGCGTATCGGTGCGGTCAGTGGTGGTGTCGCGAATCTCGACGAAACAAGTCAGTCGCTGGTCTTCATTCCAAGTCTCGGAGCATCGGAGCAAGCGACGATCGAATTGCTCGCGAGTGACGGATTTGGAGTCTCCAGCTCGACAGTGATCGTCAGCATCAGTGACGCGACGTTAATTGCTCTTGATTACATCGAACGAAATCCAATTCTGGAAGTCGGTGAAGCGTTTGATTTGCGACTTGTTGGTGACTTCGCTGATGAATCGAACGTGGTACTACCTGCCAGCTACCTTACATTTGAGTCCAGTGCTCCTGATGTCGCGACGGTGACCACCTCCGGTCTCGTTACAAGCATCGGTCAAGGCGCCACCACCGTCGTGGCTCGCCGGGGACCGATCCTTGCAGCGACCGCAGTTGGAATTGGACCGAGCGTCGGTTCCACACAGGTTCTGGCTGAGGCGACAGGGTTGCTTGTTGAGCCGGGAGCCGTCAGCATCCCCGTGGTGGATGGACGTCGCCCGCTCAAAGTCACGATTCTTGGTCGTGGCATCGACCTCACTTCAGGTGACTCGAATACACGTTACTACGTCAGCAACTCCGATGTCGCCATCGTCTCGCCTGATGGTCTTGTCGAGTCACTCTCGGCTGGTGCCACGACAGTAACAGTCATCAACGGTCGCGTTGAATCGTCGATGGAGGTCATCGTCCAATCGCCACGACCGTCCGGATCCTTGGTCGATTCCGAAGGAGGTGTGATTGCGGCGAATGATGGATCGTTGATTCAGATCGCTCCTGGAGCGCTGACCGAGCCTTCGGTGATCGATTTCGTGACAGTTGACGAAGCAAGTATCCCGGCGGTTACGCCCGATAATTTTGATTTCCTCAGAGCATTTTCAGTGCAGTTGCCAGAAGATCCACTCGCCCAACCGATGCAGATGACGGTCGATGTCAGTGGGTTGGCTAGCCCTGGACAAACGGTCTACTTCTTGCGATTCGGCGTGCTGCCAGCAGAGGAAGGCGGAGAGCAGGTTGGCTGGTTCATGGATGAGGTGGGAGTCGTCGACGGGAACGGCGTAGCACGCAGCAATTCCTTTCCGTTTCCTGGCTTAGGAGCGGTGGGGGGCGGACTGCTCAACGTAATGCTGGCATCATTGACGTGCACAGCGGGCCAGGTTGTGGGAAAGATTCGCGATGAGTCACCTGCTCTTGGAAGTCAGCTCGCGAAGATACTTCAAGCTGTCGTCATTCAAAACACGCAGAACAACTCATTCCTGGCGGCGGCGCCCTTTGCCAGTGAATTATCATTTGCGATTGAGGTTTGCGGGGGGCAAAATCCGGCTAAGGTGGTCGAAGTCCCACCACTCGGAATGCCCGTATTCCACCCGATTGTGATCGATGTCAAATTGGGCGAGACGACAAGGGTCGACATTCCAATCACTGTCAACAGTGTCGTGCCAACCGCTGCGAATATCAGTTCCCTTGCGATCGAGGAATCAAGCTCCGGTCGGCAAGTCGTCATACGGGGAAGCGGATTCGGCCTCGATGCCTCCGCGTTGACGGTTCAGTTTTCTTATCCCGGGCTAGATGGTTTCAAACCCGCGAATGATCGACAAGCTCCTGTGCTGGTTTCACCAAATGAACTCCGCTTGCCCGTCGACCCGCTTCAGATTTACGGCCTAGCAAGCATTCAAGTTGAAACGAGGACGGTGCTGCCCGATGGTTCGACCTTGAAGGACCGGAACGGTGATGCGTTGAAAGTAGTCAGTAACGTTGCCAAGTTCAACGCATCGAAGGCGGTCGAAAAACTTTCCTTCGCGGCGCTTCCCCAAGAAAATACAGTGGTTGCGTTTTCAGTCGGGGAGGCTGATTTGCGGCCGAGATTTCCGTCGGCGGTGGTCAAGCAACTCGCCCGAGCTTTCTTGCGATGAGCTTCGACAAATCTCGAATCTATGTCACGATGCAAGGGAAAGTTGGTCAACAAAACACGATGGGATTGGCGGTCATCGATACCGTCACACTTGAAGAGCATTATGTGACTTTACCCGGAGGCAAGCAGCAAGAGAATTGCGCAAGCGAAACGAGCTTCCTGCCTTTACGCGAAGCGCCTCTCTCTGCTCAACCTAAGAAATCGTGCAGCGCCGCGTACGATAGCAAGCTGGCGGCACCCTATGAAATTGTGACGACGAGACATCTTCCCGATGACTATGAATATCAGTTGAAACTTGCTCAGCAGAAAGGCTTAGTACCAGTCGGTGCGTCGAAACAAGAGATTTCTAATGCTTTGTCGATCGAGTTCGCGTACGTTTCGTCTCGAAGCGAACCAGGAATCTGGCGAATCAATATTGATCCATCGTCTAAAGAATTTCATGTTGTCGACCTGATCACGTTGGGCGGGAAGAATGGTGTGCCTTTTGGTGTTCGCGGTTTGGCGGCCAATCATGATGGAACAAGGCTCTATGTTGCCGCGCCCGAGATTGAGAACTTCATGGGCAGCGGCTGGCGAGGCGAACCGGCGGGTAGCGTACTCGTCATTGGCATTGACCCATCCGACAAGAAAACTTGGTGGAGTGAAAAGTACTTTGACGCTGATGGAAAGATGCACTTCCAGTCTAAGAATGCTTTTTTCGGAAAGGAGTTTGACGCGTTCGAAGGTGACGAGATCGGTCGCTATCCTTGGGGAGTTGCAGCACTGCCGGAGAAACTATCCGATGAACTGAATGCCGATGTACTTGTAGCGAACTTCCTGTCAGGCACGAGCGAACGTCCTGGACCAGACAACCTTCAATTTCTCGACGATGCCGGTCCAGTTGAGAACGGAATTCGTTTCAGTCTTGATCCCACGGGTGAAGAGCTTGCTAACCAGAAGTCGCTTGGCAGATTGATTGACCAGTTCAATACAAGCAATCCTCGCAACATTGCTATTCACCCCGAGCAACCCTTCGCATTTGTGACTTCTCACAACCTTCCGGAACTGTGCAGTCGCTACAATTCATTATTCGAAGTCTCGATCTCGCAGGGGTGTCTTCCCTTCCAAAACCATTTCTTCCCAGAGAGCGATCCTGCTGGCAGTAACATCGCGGTCGTCGATTTGAGGACTGGTACGGTGCTAGCTGGGACGGACGGGATTCCCGGCGGATTCCCCCAGGACATATCGATTTCGGATGACGGAACACTTCTGTTTGTTAGCTACCCCGGGGTCCCAATCGAGGGTGGCGGCAGAGGCGCCATCTACGTCTATAACGCCACGGAGATGATCAAGCACTCGACCACGTTACCAAGAGAGAAACTTCAGAAGCAACCGCTCGACGAACTCGTTCCATCGATATTGCTCAGCAAATACGGAGTTGGTGGCAATGTTCGGGGAGTCTTGGGGCAATCGCCTGGAATCGTTTTTAACCTTGGTCACCGCATCCAAGTGGATATGAGTCAGTTCGAATTGGATTCTGACGATACGTTTCGACCCCGTCTGATCATCAACAGTCTTGGCTATGACTACCTGGATCCGGGATCCACGGAGACACTAACGAAAATTCTCCATGAACTGAGTGGCAAGGAAGCGCTTGGTATTCCTGTAATTAATCCAGCTCTTTTTGTTACTGAACTCTTGGTTGACCTTGTTTCCTCTGCGTTAAGTTCCCAAAGCGTTGATATCAACGGCAACGAGCTCTTCGTTGTCGATGAAGAGTACGCCGACGCGGTACGAAAAGCACTCTTCGAGGAGACGATTACTCTAGACGCGTTTGTTCAGCTGAATGCTGTGGACTTAGGACTCAAAGTTGGAGCAAGTTACGATGAACAAACAAAGACGATCACGTTCTTTTTGCCTCAGATATCAGCAAGGGCAATCGGATTCAAGGTCGGAGCAACGATCACGAGCTCATCCGAAGTTCAGGACGCGACCACAAGATTGGTCCTTAATGCACTTGGCTTGCTACCGCGATCCGGATCCATCAAGTTCGAGAAAAGCGTCTCGCTATACGGCGGTGGCAACGATATCAATCTTAACTTGCCGAATTGGGCAAAATTCGCGAGCGAGATTGGGATTAAGCTTAACGAGTCGGAATCTACTATTATTGATTCACTGTTGGCAGAGGGCGGAATAACAACCCCAGCCTTAAGACCACAGCTGACTTCAACTTAGCCAATGTCTTACGATTTGAATTTAGTTTCAGATTCGCTCGTGATTTAGGGCCAGCTAAAGTTTCAGCAGAGCTGTTTCTTAGGGAGGTCGAACCGACGCCGAAGGACGCACTTCAAATCTTGAATCTCGATGCGGGTACAAGACCGGCTACGAGTGCGGTTGATTCGATCAGCGCAACGGCGAGCTACAGCAGGTTTGATTCGCTTCAGCTGATCGATGACGCACCTATTTTCACTCCGGAATTTCGTAACAGTGCTGTCACTCTTCGTGAAGAGGAGCGTTTTCAATCAGGCCTTCGGCAAACCTTTACGGTACCGGCCGGAGTCACGGCGCTACAGTTCGAGATCGTCGATCTGGATTTGGCCGAGAATGACGGCGGACCGGACGATGCCTTTGAAGTGGCGCTGCTCGATGCGGCAACCGGTCAGTCGCTGGTCGGGACTGCGACACCACTGGCCAATACCGACTCCCTGCTGAACTTGCAGCATGACACGTCCGTCTACTTCGCCAACTCGGTTCGACTTCCGAACGTTGGCCTTTCCGGTGTCGACAAACTTCCCGCGGTGCCGACGATCGTGACAGTCGATCTGTCGAGCGTACCCGCCGGCACTGCGGCGACCCTTTACTTTGACCTGCTCGGATTTGGCGATGCGGAAAGCTCCGTCACCATCGACAACGTTCGCTTGATTAGCGGTGACGTGCCCGACTTGAGCTTTATGCTGGATGCCGCCAGCGACTCGGCAGTCGATCGGTGACGATGTGACGAACCTTGCTCCTGTCGATCTGGTTGGTTCGACGTCTAGCCAGGAGTTGTTTTGGCAATCGACATTGACGGCGACGGTTTTGATGACGGATCGACGACCGCGGCCAACGATGGCAGCTTCCGCTTCGACAATCTGAATCTGATCGAAGGAACGAACAAGGTCAGTGTCAAAGCGACCAACGGCGATGCTGAAACCATTGCCTCTCGCAACGTGATCGTTGATCGCCAGGCTCCCAGCGGGTCGCTCGTGATACCGATCAGTCGGACTCTTTACCAGTGCTGACCTCGGATACGTCGAAATTCAGTGGACGGACGCGGGTGACGCGGGTTTGGACCATTTCCAGCTTCGACACGACGGACATATCCGTTTCGGGAGTGACCATCGACTCCGTCGAGCATCGCGGTAGAGGTCTGGTTCGTTACCACTACGCCGCCGACGGGGACAAGCTGAGCGATGGTCCTGTCAGTGTGACAATCGCGGCCGCTGCGGTCAGCGATCGTGCAGGCAATGCAAACGAGGCTCGCGAGCAGTCGTTCTCCTACGACGGGCAACGACCCGCAGGTATGCTCGATTCGCCGGTTCCTGGATCCGCGATCAATGTTGATGCCGGCTTTGTCGACGTGACCTGGACGGATGCCGGTCCATCGGGAATCGATGCGACGACGCTGGATGTCAACGACGTACGCGTCGCTGGCGTTACCATCGATCGCCTGCAAGATCTCGGCAACGGCCAGATTCGCTACTGGTACAACGACGACGGCAACACGCTGCCCGACGGCACGATCGAGGTCGTGTTGGTTGACGGTGAAGTCATGGACGTAGCGGGCAATCGCTCGTCGGCCGCAACGTTTGGCTTCACGCTCGATCGACTTGGCCCAATTGGTGAGCTGGCTTCACCTGGAGCGAATCAGTTCACGAATGTCGACGCCGGCTATGTGGACGTCGACTGGACTGACCGCGGCCTGGCGGGTGTTGACGCGACCAGCATCGACGTCGGCGACATCACCGTCAGCGGAGTCACGATCGATCGCGTCGAAATGCTCACCGACGGCGATGTCCGCTACTGGTACAACGACAACGGAGATGCATTGGCTCAAGGTGAAGTCGTCGTGACCTTCCCCGAGGGGGCGGTGGTCGATTTGGCAGGCAATCTGAGTGAGGCGACGACCGATTCGTTCGGGTTCGATTCACTTGCTCCATCCGGTGTGCTGATCTCGCCGGTCCCCGGTTCGACGATCAATGAGGATGCCGGTTACATCGAGATCGACTGGGACGACCTGGGGAACTCGGGCCTATCGTGGAACCTCTTCGATACATTCGATGTAACGATTACCGGCGTGACGGTTGATCGGTATGAATTGCTCGAAGGAGAAATTGTTCGCTACTGGTACGGTGATGATGGCGACAAGCTTCCCTTTGGAATCATCGAAGTCACGTCCGCGGCCGATTCGATCGGTGACTTCGCGGGCAATGGCAACGCGGCGTTCACCCAGTCGTTCACGCTCGAATCGCTCAAGGTCATCGGCGAACTGGTGACACCTGCCCCACTTGGAATCACAAGCCAAGATCGAGGTTACTTGGAAGTGCAGTGGACTGGGCAAGGCCTCCGTGGCATCGATGCCAATACGTTTGGGGTCGAAGACGTGACGGTCACTGGCGTTGATGTCGATCATGTCGAGGACCTCGGTGGTGGACTGGCTCGCTACTGGTACAACGATGACGGCGACGTACTGACCCAAGGGTTGATCGACGTGATGATCGTGCCGGGGTCGGTGGCCGACATCACTGGCAATCTGAATGTCGAAGCGCAACAATCGTTCACGCTCGATTCGCTTGGGGCGACGGGTGAATTGGTGCAGCCTGTTCCGACTGGACTCACGAACGCTGACCTTGGTTACATGGACGTTCAGTGGACCGATCGTGGCGCGGCCGGCATCGACGCGACCAGCTTCGGGATCGACGACGTGACCATCACCGGTGTCGATGTCGATCGCGCGGAAGACCTGGGTGGTGGACTGGTTCGCTACTGGTACAACGACGACGGCGACTCGCTTCCCCAAGGCGTGGTGGAGGTGTCGATGGTCGCCGGCTCCGTCGCTGACCTTGTCGGTAACCTGAGTGCTGAATCGCAGCAATCGTTTACGCTCGATTCACTCGGGGCGACGGGTGAGCTGATCCACCCCGTGCCGCTTGACCTGACGACTGCCGACAAAGGTTACGTCGAAGTTCAGTGGACCGATCGCGGTGTGGCTGGTATCGATGTCACGACGTACGGGAGCGACGATGTCACCGTTTCCGGCGTCGACGTCGATCGCGTTGAAAACCTTGGTGGAGGTATGGTTCGCTACTGGTACAACGACGAAGGCGACATTCTGGCTGAAGGTGCCGTCACCGTCACCGCGGTTGCCGGTGCGGTCTCCGACAATGCATCGAATCCGAGTGATGCATTTTCGTTCGATTTCACGTTCGTCAGTTCGTCGGACGAGCCCGTCGACATCTCCTCGAATGTGACGGTGCATTTGTATGGCGTGGAATACAACTGGTTCACCGGCGTGTATGGCTTCTACGCATCGATCACCAACAATTCGAATGCTCCACTTGCCTATCCGTTGCGCCTGGTACTGGCCGACCTGGTACCTGGCACGCTAGTCCTTAATCCGCTCGGCACCTTCCGTGATGGGACGCCTTACCACGAACTTTCCGGCTCCGGTGAACTGATGCCGGGAGAGACGAGCGGTCCCATCGTCTTGACCGTAAAGCCTCCCGGACAAACGCTCGATACGTTCACGCCTCGCGTCTTCGCAGTTGTCATGCCATCAACGGGAGATGAAGCATCGACGGTGTTTCCGACTTTTGATCAGTTGCTGGCGATGGCACCCTCGGCTTTTCGCAACGCCCGCGATCGCTTTGACGTGAACGACGATGGCAAGGTCTCCGCCCTGGATGCGTTGACCGTGATCAATCACATGGCCGCCGACCGACCGCTGATTCCGCATGACATCGCCGACGCGATTGCAATGGAAGCGTCACCTTGGGTCGACGTGAACGGGGACAAGGCTGCCACTGCACTTGATGCGCTGCAAGTCATCAACGAGATGTCACGAAGGCGAGAGGCGACCACCAATCCAAGCGAGCAATGGGCGCTCAACCCGACCGACGAATCCGATGCCGTCTTCGCCGATCTCGATGATGAGGACACCTGGGAATGGCTTGATTCAGAACTGGATTCGCCCACCTTTGGTGTCAAATGAACACGCTCCTGAGTCCGACGCAGTTGTTGCGACCGACAAGATCCCATTCATTTTGAATTTGACCTTCCGAGTAATCATGATAGAGCCGTGCCGCCGTTCGCTGGTTCAAGCCATCCAATTCCGAAAAGTTCAAACCATGTTTTCGATACGGATTCAAACTGTTGTTTTTGGGGCGACGTTGTTTTGTTGCTTATCGTTGGCACCAGCTACATTTGCAGGCGTGATCGCAAATGGTGACTTCGAAACTCGCGGCGTCGCTCCCGATCCGTTTTCAGACTGGATGACAGCATCCGGCATGAATGTGCCGGAGGATCCTGGCGGGATTGCCCGCTTCCTTGCGGGCGATGACGTCGACGGACTGATGCAACTATTCCAGATGTTTAACCCAACCCCCGGATCGACTCAACTCATGTTCGAATATCGGCTGATGCAAGCCGATGGCGTTGCGGGAGGCGGGAATTTCGCCGACTCGTTCACCGCGTTCCTTTTCGATCCGTCATTCGACCCGGTCCATCCAGTCGATCCTGGTCTGTCGGGCTTCTTCAAAGTTGAACCGACTAGCACGGGCGACGGATTCAAAGAGACGACACCCAATAGTGGTGTGACGACAAACTCACTTGGCAACGGGTGGCGAAAGGTTTCTTTGTCGCTGCCGCCGATCTCAACCGGTCAATATACCATCGGCTTTCTGATGCGAAGTGACGCAGACCAGAGGATAACAACCGTTGATGTCGACAACGTGATGGTGTCGCCGGGCGTGGCGGCGATCCCGGAACCAGCATCGTTTGTGATTTGGGGCTTGCTTGGTGTGGGGGCGTTACCCGTGATCCGTAGGCGCCGCCGGAAAGTGGAAGGGCAGTGCGGGTTGGTGGCAAAATGATGTAGGGCAGAATGATGAGCGGCGCAAGCAAAAGGCAGGCGGCTCAAGCCCACGAAACAAAATCGCTGGCCATCATTCTGCCAACCATCATTCTGCCAACCATCATTCTGCCAACCATTATTCTGCCAACCATCATTCTGCCAAACGCTTATTTCCTTTCAGCGAAGCCCCGATGGTGGGTCGGTGTCGCTGTCGCTCCTTGACCCACCCTACGAGATCTACGAGGTCAGCTTGCTGAGCATGACGGTGGCGGTGCCGAGGACGAGGAAGAAGCCGCACATGTCGGTGATGGTTGTTAACAACGGACCACTGGCAACCGCCGGATCGACTCCGAGTCGTTTTAACAAGAGTGGCACCGTTCCTCCAATCGATACCGCCACGAGTGTGTTGGCGAACAGCGCCAGGCCAATCACCACTCCGAGATACGGATTGCCGTCGAAAATCATCGCGCAAATTCCGACCAGTAGCCCAAGGACCGATCCGTTGATCAGGCCGACCGTGATCTCCTTCAACCAAACCCGTAGCATCTCGGTCGGTCGAACCACGCCGAGTGCGAGCTCTCGCATGCTGACCGCGACCGCTTGATTGCCGCTGCAGCCACTCATGTCACTGATGATCGGCAGAAACACGGCGAGCGCAATCACCGATTTGAGCGTGTCCTGAAAAACCGCGATCACACTTGCCGCGCCGATGTTGAGCAGGATGTTGATGCTCAGCCAACTCAGCCGACGACGAGCCCGCAGCCAGAGCGGCATCGTGCGTAGCTCTTCGCCGCCGACGATCCCCTGGCTTTTCAGGTAGTCGCTCTCGGTCGCCCGTACCGTCGCGTAGTCGACCGCTTCACGGTGCACGACTCCTTTCAGCACACCCTCCTTGTCGACAATCGGCACTCCCAGAAAATCATGCGTGTCGAAAAACTCGATCAGCTCCTCCAGTGGCGTCGTGTCGAGGACGGACAGCGGATTGCGAATCATGATCGCCGCGATCGGCTGCGAGCGTTTCACAAACAACAGCTGGCTCATCGGCAGAACACCGATCAGTGCACCGCGTGAATCGCAGACATAGCCGTAGCGAATGTCGTACTCGTCGTACTGTTCCTGGTCCTGGCTGAGCTGGGTGATGACATTCGCGACGGTCATGTCGTCACTGAACCTCATCAACTCGCTGACCATCAAGCCGCCGGCAACGTCATCTTCATAGGACGTTAACTGACGTAACGAGGCGGCCTCTTCGTCCGAGAATGAATTGAGAATCGCCTCGGCATGATCGTCTTCCAGATCGCCAAGCACGTCGGCCATCTCGTCGCTAGGCAATTCGCGGACGATCGCCGCGGCCTTGTCGACTTCGAGCGAACCGATCGCCTGAGCCGCTTGGGTCTCGGGAAGATGGCTGATCAACTCGGCGGCATCGTCGGGACTCAAGGCCTCGAAGACCCGTTCCGTTTCCTCCTCGTCGAGGTAGCTCAGCGCGTGGGCCTGGTCGCTGCTGGAAAGGCTTGAAACGAAATCGTCCAACTCGTCCGACTTCCCTTCATCGGCCAGCCGAATCATTTCCTTCCAGGGTTCTTCGAGCAACGCTGCGTGAGTCATCAGCCGGCGCGACTGGATCCGTCTCAGGATTGGTGGGTGGGGTCAAGTTCATGACGCTTCCGTGGGGCGTGGTACCGAGTTTCCATGAGTCCGATGTTCCAAAGCAATCTGGCAACCCCGGTTCCAAGGGTGGAAAGATTGTTGCCAAACCCTAATCCGTTCCCCGCGATGTGTCGATGCATCCCTGTCTGTCATTTCCGCGGCGACGATTCCGTTATTCAGGCTTCTGCCTGACGATGCATCCGTGCGTTCTGCACGCGAAGCGTGCCCTACGGGGAATTTGCGGTCGGTTGCGTCGCTTGCACCATCCGCTGACGCAGTAACGGATAGACCTGAGGCGGATGATAGTTGGATTCCAACTCAATGGCTTGATCGAGATGATTCAGGGCCGCTCGCCAGATCGCCCCGCTGCCACTGGGCCACCGCCTTCGCGGCCAGCGAGGCGGCGGCCCGAGCATCCTGCTCGATTCGTTCCAGAAACCGACAGGCCTCCCACCAGCGGATCGACTCGGCGCCCCGAGTCGCCTGGGCCGCCAGTTTGGCCTGCCGGCTTCGCAAGCCGCGCAGGTTCTGTTTGCGATCACCAAATTCGGTATCCCAGTCGCAACCGACCCATGCGGACTGTGCGGCGTCAAGTGCTTGATTGAGAATTGAGGTCGAGTCCATTACCATAAGCGCCCACGACTACCGCCAGCTAACAACCGAAGGTGATTGCGTAGACGCAAAGGTTGTGCCGAACTCAACAAGGGCGTTGCAATCAGGATGGCTCGAGCCTTTTCTCGCCTGCTTCGCCGGCACATTTTCAAGATTGCGACCTCGGTCGCGCTGGCCGCCGTGGTGGTTTCGGGCGTCGGCACGTATCGGGCGCTCGATGCATTGCCAGGATTGCAGCGTCAGATCTTGGTAATCGAAGACGGCTTGCAGCGGATGCTTGGCTTACGGGGGGCACTTGGCGTTGCTGCCGCCAATGCCCGATTGCTCGGTCGCGGCGATCAGGAAGCAGTCGCACGCGAGATCGCGGACGCTGCGTCACGCGGATTGCAGTTGGCCGAGGAAATGCTTGCCCTGCCCGTCGAGGCTCCGCTGCGGAGCTCTGGTCGAGAGCAGCCGGGGTCAATTGGTGCAGCTTTCAAGCTTGGCGGCGTCCTACCCAAGCCACGGCGAGGTAGCGTCGGACAACGAACTGATCGGGCAAATCGCGATCTCCCGCGCCGAACTGCTGCACCAAATCTCCTCCGGGCGTGAGGAACTGACGCGACTTCGAGAATCGTCTAACCGCGCCCGGAGCGAAGCGGTTTATCAGCTATTGGGGGGGCACGCGTTGATCTTGGGGGTCATCGGACTGCTCTATTTTGCCCGGGATGCGGAAGTGCGGCGACGCCAACGATCCGATTCGTTGCTGTTGGAAGCAGACGAGCGGTTCGCATTGATCGTGCGCGGTTCGGCAGACGGCATCATTCTGACCGACGCTGGCGGCCGGATCGAAATGACCAACCCGGCGCTCGATGAAATGTTCGGCGCGGACGAAAACCAACTGGTCGGCCGTTCGGTGGGCTCGCTGTTTGACACCACCTTGATCGATGAGTGGCTCAGCAGTCGCGCGGCGATGGAATCGGAACCGATGACCCATCGCACCGTCGTTGCCAACCGCTGCGACGCGAGCCACTTTGACGCGGAGCTTTCCATCACGCAAAGTGTGATTCGCGATCAGGAGTTTCTGGCAATCTCGGTTCGCGACGTTTCCGATCGGGAGGTGTCACGCGTGCGATTGATGCAACAGGAGGCATTGCTCAGCGAGATTCCCGAGCCGCTGTTGATTCTCGATGCGGGAAATAGAATCGTTTATTGGAACCTGGGTGCCCAGCACCTGTATGGCTATACCTCGGAAGAAGCGATTGGGCATTCCGCGAATGATCTGTTGAAAGTGGTGCCCCCGGAAGGTGAAAGCGACAATGTGCATGCGATCCAGTATGTCGAGGCGGTCCGCTGGACCGGCGAATTGCGTGCGATCACGAAATCGGGACAAACGATTTTGATCGAGCGCCGCCGCACCAGGATCATGGAGGGAGACACCGTGATTGGCGAAGTGATCTTCGACCTGGATCTGGGTGAGCGGACGCAGCTGCAGGTGGTCGAGCGACGTCGACAGCGGCTCGAAGCGCTGGGGACTTTGGCCAGCGGTGTGGCGCACGACCTCAACAATCTGCTGACGCCGATCCTGATGAGCTCGCGCATGCTACAGCGTGGTGGATCCCGTTTGGACAGTCCGGCGATGCTGGAAACGATCGCAACATCGGCGAGTCGGGCTGCAGAGTTGATCGCCCAGTTGCTGACGTTCGCCCGCGGCGGCAAGGGACAGCATGTTCCGCTCGATGTCGGCGGTGTCCTCACTGAGGTCGGCGGCATCCTCAAACACACGCTCGGCCCGAGCATTGACTTGGACGTTCAGGTAGAATCCAGCGCTCCCATCGATTCGAGGTGACGCAACCGAGATTAGCCAGGTCATCATGAATCTGGCCATCAACGGTCGTGATGCGATGCCCGACGGCGGAACGCTTGCTCTGGCTGCGAAACGCAGGACGCTGAACTCGGAGAAGACATACTCTCTGGTCACGCTACAGCCGGGGGACTATGTTGAGATTTCGGTATCCGATACCGGTTGCGGCATTCCCGCTGGCATTCGCGATCGCATCTTTGATCCGTTCTTCACCACCAAGGAGCTCGGTCAAGGGACCGGATTGGGACTGAGCACGTCGCTCGGCATCGTCCGTGGTCATCATGGGGCGGTTGACGTCGCGTCACGGGTGGGGCAGGGGACGGTTGTCACCATGATCCTTCCGGTTGATTTTGATTCCACAGGCAAGTCTGTCTCCGACGCGTGAACAGGCAGCGTCTTCGTGGATTTCGATTTCGCGAAAACGCTGCAAATACAAGCACGACGCGCCAGCGAGTGTGTTTCCGGTTCTCAACCGTTTAGTGGACGTGAGATTGCGCAGATTCCTGGGACACACTCGCTGGCGCGTCGTGCTTGTATGAACTTGCGCAACACCAAAACTGGCGCATCGTGCTCGTAATCGATACGCGAAAGTCCCGGCGGTACCGTTCCGGAGAGTAAATTGACGGTCGCCAACCTCTGCAAATACTGAACTTACAAATGGCACGACCTCATCTGGGTGCTGGACCTACAATGTCGTCAACATGGGAAACGGCGCAATGGGAACGAACAACGAAGTGGGACGCTTGCTGATCGTCGACGACGATCCGTTGATCCTGCAGTGCATGCAACTGGCGCTACCTGCTCCCGAGTATGAAGTGGTGACCGCCGGAACGGTCCGTGACGCGATCTCGCTTTTTCAGTCCTTCAAGCCCGATGCGGTACTCCTGGATCACCAACTTCCGGACCAACCAGGCCTGGTGGCGCTGCAGCGATTTCGTCAGATCGATCCGCGGGTTCCAGTCATCCTGGTGACCGGTCATGGTTCGGCCGACACGGTGATCAACGCGATGAGCGGAGGCGCGTTTGAATTCGTTTCCAAGCCCTTCGAGCCCGACGATATCCTGCCGGTGATCGACTCGGCAATTGCGACCAGTCACATGGCGCGCAAGCCTGCCGTCCTACCCAATGATTCGTCTGCCGGGGCGGCAGCGCAAGAAGGTGACCAGATCCTGGGGCGGTGTCCCGCCATGGTGGAGGTGTTTCGTTCGATTGGACGCGTTGCCTCACGCGACGTCGCCGTGCTGATTCTGGGAGAAACCGGGACGGGAAAAGAGGTCATCGCACGGGCGATCTACCAGCACAGTCACCGTCGCGAGAAGGTTTTCCATGCGATCAACTGCGCCGCGATGCCCGAAACTTTGCTCGAAAGCGAACTGTTCGGCCACGAGAAGGGAGCCTTCACCGGCGCCGACCAACGCCGCCTTGGTAAGTTCGAGATTTGCAACGGAGGCACTCTGTTCCTTGACGAGATCGGCGACATGAGCCCGGTGATGCAGTCGAAACTATTGCGAGTGCTCCAGCAAAAAGAGTTTGAACGCGTCGGCGGCAACGCGGTGCTGACCGCTGATGTCAGAATCATTGCGGCAACCAACCGCGATCTGGCGGCCGCCATGGCCGACAAGAGTTTTCGCAGCGATTTGTACTATCGCCTCAACGAATTCACGATTCACTTGCCGCCATTGCGCGAGCGCGGTGATGATCTGGTGCTGATGATCGACCATTTCTTTCGCAAGTATGCGCACTCGCTGGACAAGGAATTCTCCGCGGTCGTTCCCGAGGCGATGCAAATGTTGCTGCGTTATACCTGGCCGGGGAATGTCCGCGAGCTTCAGGGAGTTGTCAAACAGACCATTCTGAAATCCAGTAGCCCGATGATCACCCCCTCGCTACTGCCCGGCACGATCACCGGCAAGCACGAACCGACTGGCTCGGTCGCCGATGCGGACGCTTGGGAAGCCCGTTTGCGGGCATTGGTCCGCGACATGATTGAGCGTGATGAGCCGGAGATCGCACGCGCCATCGGAGAGCTGGTCGACCGAATCACCCTTTCGGAGGTCCTGGACGCAGTGGGCGGCAATTTGAGCGAGGCAAGCAATCGACTCGGGATCAGTCGGCCGACCCTACGCAGCCGACTCAGGCATCTCGGCCTTCGCGATAGCGATGGCTAGAGCCATGGTCGTCTTTGACGTCTGGTCGTCTTTGACGTCTGGTCGTCTTTGACGTCGCCATTTCGAAAGATTGGGTCACTAGGAATGGCGCGTACTTAGAACCCATTGGATGGCTTTTTCTAGCGGAAGGGCGCGAGCCCTTCGGTTCTTCGGTGTGATTTGGTGGTCGGATCGGCGAAAAGGGGTCCGACACCAAAAATGCAACGCAGCAAAAATGCAAAGCACCCCGTGGGCCGTTCCGGTTTTTGGTATCGCCCCCCGTTTCGCCAGTGACCCCTTTTCTGGAACTCCGTAATGAAAGCATTGAGGCAATCTGTGTCACGGTCGAGCTGGCTTGCCGAAACCAAGAAGGCCGACAAGGGCGTGGAAAACCGTTTCATCGAGGCGGAAAGAACATTGCCAGCAACTTGCTTCGAGGATCGCCACTGACGTGCTGAATGATCGTTTCGAAAAATCACATTGAAACTGGCGTAGGCAATCTATCTGGTGACGGGTTTAATATGCTCAATCGGAACGAACGAATGGGAGAAGCACGATGCATCCGCCCTTCTAGTTTCTCGACAGTGACGCCGAGCATTCGTTCAATGGATTCAACACATGGACTGCCGTTTGCGGCCTGGAAACAGCACCGTAGAGGAAATGGCATGTCTCAACCTGGAAGGAAATGCGATGCTCGTGCTATCTCGGCGACAAAAGGAAAAGATTGTATTCCCCAACCTTGGCATCACCGTTGAGGTTTTGAAGACCAACGGTCGGGTTGCCCAGTTGGGAGTGGACGCCCCCAAGGAGGTCGCGATTCTTCGTGGCGAAATCGCGTCTCGGATGGAATCCCCAACGGCTGCGGCGGTTTCTAGATCGGAGAAACGCGAACACGATTTGAGGAACCGATTGAATTCCCTTGGCTTGACGTTGGAAGTGCTGCAAAGGCGGCTTCAGCGGGGTGAGCGTGATGGGATCGATTCGATGTTGGGACGTGCCATCGAAGAGTTGCAGGCCCTCGACAGTGGAGCCCGGCCTCCGAAGATGCCCGATCTCGATTGTTCACGGCCGGGCAGTGAATCGGATTCGGCAAAGCCTGCTCGATCTGCTTTGCTGGTTGACGACAGTGTCAATGAGCGAACGCTGCTGGCCGAACTGTTGCACTTGAGCGGTTTCGATGTGTTCGCCGTACCCGATGGTCGGGAGGCGTTGACGTTTCTTCGCTCCGGACGACAGACCCCCAGCTTCATCCTGCTCGACATGTGCATGCCGAACATGGACGGAGTGGAAACGATCGCAGAGATCCGCAGCGATCCAGCCTTGACCGACTCCCCATTCAAGTTGTTCGCCGTTTCCGGAGCAGATCGAAACGATTTGCAGGTCGAAATCGGCCCGAACGGTGTGGATCGATGGTTTTCCAAGCCAGTCGACGCAAGGATTTTGATTCGGGAAATGACTTCGGAGCTACAAGTCGCCTAGCTGGACAACGCCACTTTGCTGTAGGTCGGTTTCTCCGAGACCGTCATTCAGCGCAGCTTTGCTGCGTTTCGTCCGAGCCTCGGAGAGACTGTGAGTTTCTTGGCGGTCCTGTGGTAGGTCCGCCTTTCCAAGGAGGACACCAGCAGCTTTACTGCGTTTCGTCCGAGTCTCGGAGAGACTCGGCTACGGTACAGCGACGGATGGCGAAAAGGGGTCCGAAACCAATAACCGGAACGGCCCGAAGGGTGCTTCACATTTTTGGTGTCGGCCCCCTTTTCGCCGATCGACGTCACCCCCATTTTTAAATTTGACGCTGCACGAGAGCTCGATCCATCTCACTGTGTGACGACTTGCCGATCATTGAGTGGCGCAAAGATTGTGCCAAGAGGGCAAGGCGAAGCGCACGGATGCGCCACACAGCGAGATCGGCATGCTACTTGCTGCAACCGTGCTCTCGCGCAGGGTCGGAGGGTTTGCTCCGAAGAAAGGTCGCGCGGACCGATAGCAGAGCAAGGCAATCGAATGAATGTCCCCGTTGGAAGTGTGGACGCCCAAGAGCAGAACGCGAGAACTGAACAAGAAGCAACACGCCAAACGCAACAGACGAAACCGCAAGGTTCCCAGTCTGCTCCCTTCGACTTGGCTTCCGTTCGTCGTTGGGATCGGGGCATCGGCTGGCGGCCTGGAGGCGCTGGAGAAGTTGTTTGATCACATCCCGTCCGATAGCGGGATGGCGTATGTCGTGATTCAACATCTGTCTCCCGACTTTCGGAGCATGATGGACGAGTTGCTCTCCCGACACACCAAGCTCCGCATTCATCGCGTTGAGGATGGGATGGAGGTGGAACCGGACAATGTCTATCTGATTCCCCCCAAGAAGGAGATGGTGATTTCCGAAGGTCGGCTGTTGCTGACCGACAAGGATCCGGGGCAAGGGCTATCGCTGCCCATCGACACATTCTTTCGTTCACTTGCGCAGGACGCAGGGCGCCGCTGCGTGGCCGTGGTACTCTCCGGCACTGGCAGCGATGGATCACGCGGGATCCAAGAAGTCAGCCATGCCGGCGGCATGGTGATCGCTCAGGACGAATCGACGAGCAAGTTCGACGGCATGCCAAAGGCCGCGGTTGAAACCGGTGTCGTCGATCTCATTTTGCCGCCGGAGCAGATGGGTTCGGCGATTGTCGACTTTGGCAGCACGGGCACGGTGCGTTCGCCACAGATCGCCAGCCCTAGCGGCGATGATTTCCAGGACATTGTGGAGCTGATTCGTAAAGAGCACGGGATCGACTTTAGCTGGTACAAGTCCAGTACCGTGGGTCGCCGGATCGAGCGTCGTGTGCAGATTCTGCAATTGAAAAATCTGACACAGTACGTCGAGTTGTTGCGGTCGGATGCTGGCGAGTTGAATCATCTTTACTACGATCTGCTGATCGGAGTGACGCAGTTCTTTCGCGATCCAGCGGCTTTCGAGCGACTCTCGACCGACATCATTCCTCAGATGCTCGCCGGGGTGAAGGATCACGAAGAGGCGAGAATATGGGTAGCCGGTTGCGCGACTGGCGAGGAAGCCTACACGCTCGCGATGATCATCCATGAGCATTTAGACCAACTCGATCGCCCGATTTCGGCAAAGATTTTTGCAACGGATGTCCATCGCGTTTCCCTCGATCGGGCAAGTTCGGGGAACTACGACGCCGCCAGCCTTTCCCATCTGTCCAGCGAGCGTGTGGAACGCTATTTCAACCAGGTGGGCAACGGGTATCAGGTCTCACAAGAACTGCGCAAGATGATCGTTTTTGCGCCTCACAATGTGATCAAGGATGCTCCGTTCACGCGAATCGATCTTGTCAGTTGCCGCAACCTGTTGATCTATTTTCAGCCGGTTGCCCAAAAGAAGGTGATGTCGCTCTTTCATTTTGCGCTCAAGCCCGCTGGCGTTCTGTTCCTCGGTCCGAGTGAAGGACCGGCTGATTTGGCCGAAGAGTTTGATCCGATTGATCGGCATTGGAGGATCTTCCGCAAGCGACGTGATGTGCGGTTGCAATCGGACCTTAACCTCCGCACCCCACTTGAGCTTCCAAGTCGTGCGATGCCTGTGCGCGGGGAAAGGTCAGGACGTGGTCAACAAAGCAGCGAGAGCCTGATTCGCATTTTTGAGGCTTTGGCGGCCGACTACTTGCCTCCCGGCTTCTTGATCGACGAACGCAGTCGCCTGCTGTACACGTTGCCAGGCGGCGGCGATTTCCTGCGCCATCGAGAAGGGGTCCCCTCGGATTGCCTCCTTGACATGGTCGACCGAGAACTGCGGGTCGCCCTCACGGGAGCGATCCAGCGGTCGGTGCGTGAGCAAGTGTCCGTGCAATTCTCCACGGTCCAGCTTCGTCGCGGCGACGAACTGATTCACGTCGACGTCCATGTCAAACCGCTCGATATGGGTCCGGCGGCCATGAGCTACATGGTTCTCTTGATTCCCTGTGATCAACATCAGGGCCAAACCGCGCAAATTGACATGGATCAACTGGATATTCATGACACAATTCAGCAGCGAATGGGCCTGCTCGAACTGGAGCTCAGTCACACCAAGGAGAATTTGCAGGCGACGATTGAGGAACTCGAAACCAGCAACGAAGAGTTGCAGGCAACCAACGAGGAGCTGGTCGCGTCGAATGAGGAGCTTCAATCCACCAACGAAGAGCTTCACTCCGTCAATGAAGAACTCTACACGGTGAACGTCGAGCATCAACGGAAGATCGAAGAGCTGACAGAGATCAACGACGACATGGACAACCTGTTTCGGGCCACCGAAATCGGTACGGTGTTTTTGGATCATGCACTCTGCATTCGCAAGTTCACTCCGAACGCAGCCCGTGTCTTCCGCATTTCGTCGCAGGACATCGGACGTCGGATCGACGCCTTTCGTCACTCATTGGACTATGACGAGCTTTTCCAGGACATCCGCAAGGTTTCCAGTGGCGAGCGCCCCTTCATCGAACGCGAGGTGTCGGATCAATCCAAGTCCTGGTTCTTCGCCAGGATTTTTCCATACAAGAGCCGCAAGCATACCGGTGGTGTACTCGTTTCCTTGATCGACATCAGCAGCATGAAGCTTGCTCAAGAGCAAGCAAACATTGCCTACGACGCCTTGAATTCGAGCATCAATGGAATGATCCTGACCGACCTCGACTGGACGCTCGAGTATGCCAATCCATCGTTTGTTCGCATGTTCGAATTCGACCCGCAACAATCTCTGCTGGACAAGCGGCTCTCCGAACTGTTTACGGGAAAAGACGTGCAGAGGCTGAGCGAGATCTGCACCGATGCCGAGTCGGATGATCGGAAGGCTCACGAGTATTCCATCGAGCGACATGACGGTTCGATCTTCCATGTCGAAGTGGCCGCGTCGATTGTCCACAGTGCGAGATCGGTCGAGCCCCGTCGCATGATCTCGTTTGTGGACATCACTCGTCGAAAGCGAGCCGAGGCGTCACGAGAATCGTATGCTGCGGAACTCGAACTGGCGATTGAAACGCTTCGCGCTGCGGAAGCGGATGCGCTCGACGCCGTCTCCAAGCGAGATCGCTTTCTGGCGATTCTCTCGCATGAACTCAGAAACCCCCTGGCGGCCATCACCAATGCCGTGGGCGTTCTGGAGCATGGAAGCGTCAGTGAGGATCGGATCGAGAACGCGAGAAAATCAATTCGCCGACAAAGCGAACACATGGCTCGGCTGATGAATGACCTGCTGGACGTCGCCAGGCTCACGCACGACAAATTGAAGCTCGAGATGGAAGTCTTCGATGCACGACAGACCCTCGAGGAAGCCATTGAAGCGACAAGGCCTGGCATCGAGGCAAAGCAACATGTTCTGCAGGTCCAAAACTGCACCAGTCCTTTGATGATTCGCGCCGATCGATCGCGCCTACTTCAAGTCGTCGAAAACCTGCTGGTCAACGCCAGCAGATACACGCCGGCGGGAGGCCAGATTGAGTTCAAGCTCGAGCAATTTGAGAACCAATGTCGAATCATCGTCAGTGACAATGGAAAGGGCATCAAACCTGAGTTTCAGAATTCGATTTTCGATATGTTCGTCCAGGATGACACCTCGCTCGACCGCTCGGAATCGGGAATGGGTGTCGGGCTGACGCTGGTGCGTTCGCTCACCAAGGCCATGAACGGAACGGTCGACGCCTTTAGCGAAGGCGTTGGCCGTGGCAGTCGCTTCACGGTCAGTATTCCACTCACTCCCGACCATTCGCGTTCTTTGGCTGGAGCAAAGGGGGTGCCGGCGCGCATCGCAAACCGTGAACCCAGCGACATCCGAGTCTTGATCGTCGAGGACAACCAGGATTCCAGGGAGATGCTACAGACACTCCTGGAGCTGGAAGGTTTTCAAGTCAACGTCGCCGTCGACGGACTGGAGGGGCTGGAGACCATCGTTCGAGACCAACCCGATGTGGCCCTGGTCGATATTGGTTTGCCTGCCATGGACGGTTTCCAAGTCGCTCACGCCGCGCGGGAGCGGTTGGGGAGCGACAAACGGACGAAGCTGGTCGCGCTGACCGGATACGGCCAGGAGGCCGATAAACTCCGGGCACGCGAATCGGGTTTCGATCTGCACTTGGTCAAGCCGATCGATATCGCCAGTTTGCAGCAGCTGCTGAGGAGCAGTTGACCTGCGCCCGATAGAGTGAGAGGTTCGCTTGCCTTCAGACATAGGTGCGAAGGACACGAATGGCAGAACTGATCGATTCCATCGAAGCGGTCTCTCGCGTGGTGTGATAACCGGTTGTCGGAATCTGCAGCGTCGTGCCGGTCACCTCGCCTTGCGTGGCTGCAATCAAACGCCCGAGTTCGGTTCGGCCATACGACATCGGTTTCTCCCGGGTCTGATTGATCCGCGTGACGTAATCGTCCTTGAAGCTGGTCTTCACGCCGAGCTTCCGGCAAATCTTTTGCAATTCATCGGTCATGGCAGCATCGAAATCCGCGCCACTGTCTCGACGCCGCAGCACCAATGCCTGACTGGTCGACTCGGTGACCGTCGGATAGGGACTCGTATCCAGCACCACCAGGCGGTTGGTTCGCTTCTGTTCGGCCTGAAACCATTCCAGCACGTACCGCCAACTGCGGCCCGCTTCTTCTTCGGCCGTGAACAGCGCCGTCCCACGGAAACCGTGCCGGAGCAGGTGAATCAGCAGGGCAACCGAAACCACGTTGTCGAGCTGTGCCGACAGAAACTGCCCATCAAACTTGAGCCGATCCAAGAAGGAGACCGCCGACCCGGGCTCGAGGTACCCCAGACCATCGACTTCGAAAATCAAGTTGCGGCGCTGCGGGCAGATGATCGTATGGGTGATCGTCCCCTGGCCGAGATAGCTGCCGACGAATGGCAAATGCGCCTGAACTCGCTCACCGCGAAACCGATCCTGGATCAACTCCATCATCTGTTCCGACACCGAATCGCCGAACAGTTCACCGCGGTTGCCCGCGATGAAGGCCGCATATTGAAACTCGTTCGGCCCCGTACACAGCAGGCCGTTGCGATCAACGTGAGCCGAAAAGTAGATGCTGTCGGGATCTTCGCCTTCGGCGACGAGCAGTCCCTTGTACTGGCGGACTCGAATCGGAAGTTCTTCCAGTTCGCGCCGAATCACCCGGTAGAACGGTGACTCGCAGCCCACCACCGAGGGCTCGCGGATCAGCAGCCCCAACAGGTGCATGTACTCATTGACTTCCGAATCCAAGTTCATGTCGCATTCTCGATTGCGGCTAGAGCATCGTCACATCCAAAAATGGCGGTGACGTCGATCGGCGAAAAGGGGTCAGTCACCAAGAATGCGAAGCCCCCTGTGGGCCGTTGCGATTATTGGTGTCTGACCCCTTTTCGCCATCAATCCCTAAACTAACAGCTGACGCTGCGCTAGCTCCTCGCCCTCATCCAGTCCCGGAAGAATTGGTGAATCCAATGAAACGCTACCCGCTCGCAACCCTAGCACACGCACCGCAATCTGGACGATCGGTACCGTCCCCAGGCTAGCGCTCGCCAGAATCCCGAGAGCAAGCAATCGCCCGGCCGACGAGAGACCGAACAGCGTCCAATAGCTCGATGCTCCTGCACCGCCCAACCACAGGATGGTGGCACCGACACTCGCACCCACGAAGATTGCCGACGAGTTGGCAAAGTTATAGACCGTCAACATGCGAACGCGACGATCTTTCGGCAACACTTCGAAAAACATCAGGAAGAAGCCCAACTCATACGCCGCCCACAAGATGCCGCTGAGCGTTTGCACGCACAGCAACCAAACAAACTGCGTCGAGACGATCCACAACGCCGACAACGGGACCAGCCCGATTGACCCGATCCAGAGTAAGACCTTGGCACTGGTCCGTTTGCTCAGATGCCCCCAGGCGGAAAGGCTCATCGCCTTGGCGATGAAGCTGACCGAAATCAAACCAACGTATTGTACGTAACTGAATTCCAGTTGCTTGAGCATGTAGGGAGTAAAGAACGGCCCCGAAAGCTGGACCATCCCCTGCAAGACGACCAGAAACACCAACAGCCTGCCGCCGTGAACCCAAACGCCTCGCGACGGCGAAATCGTTGCGGGGCGCGACCGCGACTGGGGAAGGGATGCCCCACGTTCGAGCGAATGATGGCGGGAAAGCCAGTAGACCGAATAAAGGCGAAGCAGCCCCGCGGCGCAGAACATCAGACCGAATGCGGTCGGAACATCCCCCCACTTTCGGCCGAGGGTCAATGCAACGCCGCCAAGCAAGAAACCCGAAAGCGTGGTCAGTTGGGCAAGTCGGCTGCGGCTGGCGAAGTACCGCATGCGGATGCCAGCGGGTACCACCGTCTCGATCCAGGTACTCCAGGCCGGACCGGTGGCTAACCCGGTCCCCCAATAGATCGAGGCGACCAGAAACAGCATCCACGGAGCAATCGAACCATTCCAAGCGGCGTAAACAAGTGGAAGAAACGAGAGGGCTTGCAGCGAAGCACAGAGCAAGATCCAGCGTTTTTCCGATCCGATCCAGCGCACCGCGCGGAGAGACACCAGTTGCATGATGCCGCCCGCCATCACCGGTAAACTGGCGACCAATCCAGCGGCAACCTCCCCCAGCCCCATCGCCAAGGCGAACGCTGCGAAGTAGGTCTCACCAAGCCCCACCATCCCGCCAAAAGCAGCCCCGTCGGCAGCGCTGGCGCGAAGGTTTTGCCGGATCGGCCTCTTGGTGCCGCCGGTCGTCGTGTGACAGGATGGAAGTGGAGCAAGCATAGCGCCAAGCAAAACATTCAAAGAGCCTTCGCCGCAAGCTCAGGTTCGCAATTCGCTGGCAATGGTAGTCGAAGGTTCGAGGGAAGCCGCTTTGGGGTGCCAAAAGTCGCGTTGATTTGAGTTGCTATCGAAACGTCTCCTGACGGCTTTTCCGTGAACCTCAGGCGCTAGCCGTGGGCCTTCGACGGATCACCATGGAGCATGCAATGGCCCACGGCTAGCGCCAGGTTCACGGCCCACGGCTGCGCCTAGGTTGACAGCCCACGGCTAGCCCTGAGGTTCACGGCCCACGGCTAGCGCCTGAGGTTCACGGCCGGTGACATGGGGATCCGTCCCATCTTCGACCATTCTGAAATCCGGAACGCTTTTCGCAGCAGAGCCTCTTGTCCAGCTGCTTGGCTTTGTAAGCCTGATTCCTCAGCTTGAAAAGCTGACTTTATCGATTTAGGGGATTGAATTCATGGCTGGCAACATGACAATACCGCGCCGTCGGGACGCACACGTTTGATTCCATGAAGCATTCTCTCGATTTCTCCATCCATCCGCAGCCTACCGACTCGACATGCGGGCCCACGTGCCTGCACGCGGTTTATCGCTTTTGGGAGGATCCCATCTCGCTGGATCAGACGATTGCGGACATCGGTGAACTGTCGATCGGCGGGACACTGGCGGTCCAGCTGGCGTGCCATGCTTTGCGGCGCGGCTACGAGGCGACGATCCACAGCTACAACCTGCAACTGTTCGACCCGAGTTGGTTTCTCGATAGGGACACGGACCTCGCCGCCAAATTGCGAGAGCAGCTTGCCTGTAAGGCAACACAATCGAATCGTGGTCTGCACGAACTCGAGCGACTGCGGGTCTCGACCGAATCGTACCTGGAGTTTCTGAGTCTGGGCGGCAAGGTGCGGATGCCGTCGCTGGACGAAGACTTGATCGTGAAATCACTGATGCGGGGAGTCCCGATTCTGTGCGGACTTTCCGCCACGTACTTGTACCGAGAACGTCGGGAGCGCGGTCAGAAGGCCGATGCCGCTGGCCGCACGTCGACGCCCGACGACATCACCGGTGATCCTGTGGGTCACTTCGTTGTGCTCTACGGCTACGACAAAGCGAAGGCTCAAGTGTTGATCGCCGACCCGCTTTTGTCCAATCCGTTGGGGAAAGAACACACCTATGCTGCGTCGCTGTCGAAGGTTTCCGCAGCAATCTTTCTAGGCATCGTCACCTATGATGCCAACCTACTCACCATCGCGCCGCCGGCGCACCGTAAAGGAATCATTGATGGCCATCATCTTGGTCACTGACACGAGTGACTCATGGTTGACCGACATCGCGGGGGTCGAACAAGTTGATGCCCGCGACTATTTGACCAGCCCGGAATGGAGTAAGCGTAGCGGCTTGAAGCTCTACAACCTCTGTCAATCCTATGCCTACAAGAGCCTGGGGTATTACGTCTCGCTGCTGGCCGAGGCGCGGGGACAGCGCCCGCTTCCCACGGTACGGACGATCCAGGATCTACATCGCAATGCTGCGGTGCGTCTGGTCCCGCTTGAGCTCGAGGACCTGATTGAAACGTCGCTTGCGCCGATCGCCTCCGACGAGTTCACGCTCAGCGTCTACTTCGGTCGCAACACGGCCAAGCGGTATGACAGACTCTCACGCGAACTTTACAACCTGTTTCAGGCGCCGCTGCTGCGGTTTCACTTCAAACGCCGGACCAATTGGCGGCTGCGACGGGTGCATGCGATCGGCACAGCGGACGTTCCCAAAACCCATCGCGAATTCGTCGTGGAGGCGGCGATCACCCATTTCAAGCGAGGTTCGAACCAGCCCTCGCGGCGATCCGCGGCGCGCTTCGATATGGCGATTCTGCACAATCCCGCCGAGGGGGACCTGGCACCGTCGGACGACGCGGCGCTCAAGAAGATGATCAAGGCTGCGTCGTCGCTGGGGATCAATGCCCAGCTGATCACCCAGCAAGATAGCCGGCCGATTGCTGGAATTCGACGCCCTGTTCATTCGTGAGACGACCGCAATCGATCATCACACCTATCGGATGGCTCGACGTGCCGAGCATGAAGGCTTGGTCGTGATCGACGATCCGCTTTCGATCCTGCGTTGCACCAACAAGGTCTTCCTCGCCGAACTGCTACAGAAGAACAAAGTACCGATTCCGAAAACGATCGTGGCCCACCGCGGAAACAGCGACGCCATCATCACCGAGCTCGGGTTCCCCTGTGTGTTGAAGAGTCCCGATAGTGCGTTCTCATTGGGTGTCGTCAAGGTCAAAGACGAAGACGAGCTCCACGCCCAATTGAAAATTCTGTTTGGTGAATCCGAACTGGTGATCGCACAGCAGTACATGCGGACTGACTTCGATTGGCGAATCGGCGTTCTCGACGGTCGAGGGCTGTTCGCCTGCAAGTATCACATGGCGCGCGGTCACTGGCAGATTGCCAAACACGTGGACGGTAAATCGACCAAATGGGGCAAGTTTGAAACGGTTCCGATCGAATTGGCGCCGCGGAAAGCTGTTGCGACCGCACTGAAGGCGGCCTCCCTGATCGGAGACGGTCTCTATGGCGTCGACGTCAAAGTCTGTGATGACGCCGCTTATGTAATCGAAGTCAATGACAACCCCAACCTCGATTCCGGTGTGGAAGACGCGATCCTTCGCGATGAACTTTATCGCCGCATCATGGAATCGTTCTTGCGCCGCATCGAGCGAAAGAAGATGTGATCCCTGATGGAGCGATACAGTCTATTTGAAGTTTACGGCGTCGAGCTTGAGTACATGCTGGTGGACGCCGACACGCTCGACGTGCGTCCGAAGGCCGATGAATTGCTGGCGAAGCTCGCCGGTCATATCACCTCCGATGTGCAGCGAGGCGAAGCGACCTGGTCCAACGAATTGGCGGCGCACGTCATCGAGCTGAAAACCAGCACTCCGACCAGCTCGCTCGATCAATTACCGGTCGTTTTTTCGGCCGCGATCGATGATTTGCAGCCGGCGCTGAACCAGTTGAACCTGCGGATGTTGCCGACGGCGATGCACCCCTGGATGGACCCGGCCAGCGAGACACGGCTTTGGCCCCACGAGAACGCGGCCATCTATCAGGCCTTTGATCGAATTTTCAATTGCCGCACACACGGCTGGGCCAATGTGCAGAGCGTGCACTTGAACCTCCCCTTCGCTGATGATGTGCAGTTCGAACGACTGCACGCGGCGGTTCGTTTGGTGTTGCCGTTGCTGCCCGCTTTGGCTGCCAGCAGCCCGGTTGTTGAGCGGAGGATCGCCGATCAACTGGATGCTCGACTGGTGCATTACATCGGGCATTGTCGCCGCGTGCCATCGCTGATCGGCGACGTGATCCCCGAGCCGATTTTCGACGAGGCGACGTACCGAGAGCAAGTCTTTGCGCCGATCGAAGCCGACATCACACCGCTCGACACGGATGAAGTGATGGATGTCGAGTTCCTCAATGCTCGCGGCGCGATCGCCCGATTCGATCGCGGATCCATCGAGATCCGATTGATGGACGTCCAAGAATATCCCGCCGCCGATGTGGCGATCTGTGCCGCCGTGACGGGTGTCCTGCAAATGCTGGTCGACGAAACCTGGTCAGAGCATCACGACCAATGCCAAGTATCGAGCCAATGCCTTCGCTCGATGCTGGACCTCACCGTTCGCGACGCGGAACAGGCGGTCTTCAACGACTCCAATTTTCTGTTGCATTTTGGAGTCGACGGGGCCGCCATGAATGCCGGAGAGTTGTGGAGCGTGCTGATTCAACGTCTCCGCCGCACCCACCCGATCCCGACGTCGCTTGATGAACCGTTGCGATTCCTAATGACGCACGGCACCCTCGCCCGACGCATCAAAACGGCACTGGGCAATCCAGCTCCAGGTGAGCTGGTCGCGGCAGATTCGCTGCGCGACGTCTATCGAACCCTCGGCCGCTGCCTCGTCGATGGAGTCCCTTTTCAATCGTGAACCGGCGAACGCAATTGATCCTTTCCTGCGAACATGGTGGTAACGTGGTACCGGATGAGTTCCAGTTCGCGCTGGACAGCCCGCACGCCCGACAGCACTTGAACAGCCATCGCGGATGGGATCCGGGGTCGCTGGAAGCGGCGAAATTTTTCGCTGAGAAATCGGGAGCCCCCCTGATTCACTCCACGACGTCACGATTATTGGTCGACCTGAATCGGTCGCTCGGGCAACAGCCAACTCTTTTCACGGTTCATCACCCCGATCGCTTCCGAAGCGAGACAGGCGATTCTCGAGCAACACTACCATCCCTATCGGAAACGAATCGAGCAGGCCTTGCTGGCCGCTAGGAACGCGGGAGCACGCGTGGTCCACTTATCGGTGCACACGTTCACGCCAATCTTTCGCGGAGTCAGGCGGAATCTGGACATCGGTTTGCTGTTCGATCCTGACCGAGATTTCGAGCATGAGCTGTGCGTCACATGGCAACGAATCCTCCAATCGCGTGACACGAAGTTGCGGGTTGAATTGAATCAGCCCTACTTGGGGATCGATGACGGCCTGACCACCGCCATGCGACGGCAGTTCGACGACTGCGACTACGCGGGGATCGAACTGGAAATCAACAATCGACTCGCACGGCGATCGGAGCAGGGCCGGCGCCGTTTATGGCAGACGCTCTATCAGTCACTGGCCGACACGCTCAAGGAATCGGCGGTTACGTGATCGAGAAATCGTGCTACAACGATTGGGCTCCGTGTCCAAACGCTTACGACGGGCTTCCTTCATTCCATTAATCGGGATTCTTTATGTCCAAGGTTCCTAACGAGCCCAAAATCGACCTGACCGAGTACGAGTGGAAGATTCATATCCGCCAATTGCGTATGGACGACTACGACGATCTGGTCGCCATGCAAAATCGTTGCTTTCCCGGGATGCAGCCGTGGGGACGGGACCAGATTGAGAGCCAGCTCGAGCGGTTTCCCCAGGGACAGCTCTGCGTCGAGGTCGAGGGCAAACTCGCCGCGTCCTCCAGCAGCCTGATCCTCGAGTACGATCCGAATCTCGCCTGGCACAACTGGAAGGCGATCTCCGATGAGGGTTACATCCGCAATCACAACAACAAGGGAGACACGCTGTACGGAATTGAGATCATGGTCGATCCCGAGTTCCGCGGAATGAAGCTCTCACGCCGTCTCTATGATGCCCGCAAAGAACTGTGCCGCGAACGCAATCTTTGTCGCATGATGATCGGTGGTCGAATTCCCGGCTATGGCGCACACGCCGATGAAATGTCGGCTCGCGTGTATGTCGAGAACGTGGTCGATCGAACGCTTTACGATCCAGTTCTGACCGCTCAACTCGCGAACGGATTCTCGCTGCGTGGCTTGATTCCCAATTACCTGCCTTCGGATACCGAGTCGCGAGGCTATGCGACCTTCTGCGAGTGGGTCAATCTCGACCATCAACCCGGCGCCAAACGCCGCTATCACCACCCGGTCGAGCCGATTCGATTGGCGGTGGTCCAGTACCAGATGCGTACGATCAAGGGATTCGATGAATTCGCTCAGCAGTGCGAGTTCTTCATCGATACGGCGTCGGAATACAAATCGGACTTCGTCTTGTTTCCCGAACTGTTCACCACCCAGTTGCTCTCCTGCTCGCATCTCACCCGTCCCGGCGAAGCTGCGCGTCAACTGCATGAATTCACTCCGCAGTATCTCGAGCTCTTTACGGAGATGGCGGTCAAGTACAACGTCAACATCATTGGCGGATCCCACTTCGTGATTGAGCAGGATGTACTTCACAACATTGCCTACTTGTTCCGCCGCGACGGGACACTGGGAAAACAGTACAAGATTCATATCACGCCGAGCGAACGAAAGTGGTGGGGCGTCACGCCTGGTGATCGCGTGGAAGTCTTTGATACCGATTGCGGTGTGATCTCGATCCTGATTTGTTATGACATCGAGTTCCCCGAGTTGGTGCGGATCGCGGCAAGCAAGGGAGCCCAGATGATCTTCGTGCCGTTCAACACGGATACGCGCCAGGGCTATCTGCGTGTGCGAAACTGTGCGATGGCTCGCTGTGTTGAGAACCATCTTTACGTCGCGGTCGCCGGATGTACGGGCAACCTGCCGTTCGTCGAGAACTCGGACATTCACTACGCGCAATCCGCGATTTTTACACCCGCGGACGCGGAGTTCGCGCGAGATGCGATCGCGGCGGAATGCAATGCGAACATCGAAACGATCATCATTCATGACGTCGACCTGGAATTGCTGCGGCGACATCGTGAAGGGGGTTCGGTCCAGAACTGGAATGATCGTCGCGGAGATCTGTACCGTGTCGTCTACCAGGAAGATGATCGCGAGCACCGCATCTAACAGGACAGCGTGGCATCGGAAAGGAGTGTCAGGCTGGAAAGCCTAACGTACGTCGGCCTTTCCAGGCTGACACTTCTTGTCGAACAATGATCCGTCAACATTCCGAATGGGTTAGAATCACGGTCGTCGCTCGTTGCTCACTTCCTGATCACGGATCGTCCCATGAAACTCTTGCGATCGTCACTCGCAGGCTTTTTGTGCTTGCTTGCCTGCTGCCTTTGCCCGCAGGCGCGTGCGCAATCGCTAGCGGATTTGTCCGAGATCGTTGGCTATCGGCCAGTGGTGGGAGAGCCCCATCCGCAGCTGATCCTTCCGAACATTGAAAGTCAACAAGCGGTTTCGCTCGCACAGTTCCGCGGCAAGAAGGTCTTGCTGATTCACTTTGCATCGTGGTGAGCGGGCTGTCGCCGGCACGTGCCCGTGTGGCACGAACAGACACTTCGGGCACGCCGAACCGGTCAGCTCGTCGTCCTGGGAGTGATCCAGGAACAACATGCCGATCGCTGTCGACTCTTTGCGCAGTGGCAGGGTTTTGATTGGCCGATTCTTCATGATCCCGTCAATCGACTCGGCCCGCGTGCCGTGCCGATCTTCGTGGCGATCGACGAAGCTGGCGTCGTCGTGGACGCGAATCTCACCAACGCGGAGTTGGATGACTTTCTCAGTCGACCTTCTGCCGAGGCGTCGTCTCAGCATGCTGTGCCCGTGGCCCAAGATGCCGACTCACTGGAACAGCAGGCACAGAGATCGGGAGCCGCAAAGGACTGGATGACGGCGGGAGACCATCGATTGCTTTGGGGTGACACGGGGAAGGAGTCTGCCGCGATCGATTGCTACGCGAAGTGCGTGGAAGCGGATCCAAGCAATGCAGCGGGCTGGTTTCGACTTGGCGTGGCCTATCGCGCTCGATACGACTCACCTCAATCGCGCAGCGGTGATTTCGCAAGTGCCGCGGCAGCCTGGGACCGTGCCCTGGAGCTTGATCCGAACCATTACATCTATCGGCGCCGCATTCAGCAGTACGGTCCAAGGCTGAGCAAGCCATACCCGTTTTATGATTGGATCAAGCAGGCAAGGTCCGAGATCGTCGCCCGCGGCCAGACACCAGTGTCACTGGCGAGCGAACCGGTCGGTGCGGAGATCGCCGAGCCCTCGCAGGACGTTCGCGCCACCCAGCCGTCTTCACAGCCTCCCGATCCTCAAGACCGAATCACCCGCGACGTCGAGCCATTCATCCAAGTCAACGTGGTGGTGGTCCCTGGAAAGATCAAGCCGGGCGAGGCCGTTCGCGTGCATCTCAAACTGCAGCCCAGTCGCGACGCGCACTGGAACAACGAAGCCGAGCCGCCACGGATCTGGTTGAAGCTGCCCGATGGATGGGAAGCCGAGAGCCAGCTGATCGAGCTCGCCCAGCCGTCGGAGCCTGAATCACGCGAGGCCCGCACCGTCGACTTTGAACTCCGCGCGGCCAACGATTCCACCGACCAGACCGTTGACGCGTACGCGCTCTACTACGTCTGCGAAGAAGAAGGGGGGCAGTGCCTGTACCGCCGCCAGGACCTTCAGATCGCAGTCCGCTTCGAAAACTAGCACCAATGCTTCTTACGGGGGGACGGATGCGACGTTTTCCACAAATCTCACGAATCGACACGAAGAGATGTCGCAGAGACGCGGCGGACAGTTCGCGTTAGAATCCAAGGATACCCGGCCGGAATGGGCACCGGCCTCGATGGCAACTCCTCCGCCCGTGGCGTGCTGGAGGGTGGCGTGCTGGAGGGTGGAATCGCGAAACCGATGGATTCATAGATGTGGTCGAAGTTCTTCGTAACTCGCTTCACGGCGATTGTATTGGTGGGTTTGCTCTGGCAGCGGCCGCTGCTCTCTGGCGATTCGATCGCCACCGCGTTGCAAAATCCACGATTGCAAGCTCAAGACTTTTCACTGCCTGGTAGCGACGGAACCACGGTCACATTGTCCCGTGACCCAACGGTCCAGTTGCATGTTCTCTGTTTTCTTGGCACCGAGTGCCCGATGGCTCGTGTTTACGGCCCGCGGCTGCAACAAATGGCGGACGAATTCCGCGATGCGGGAGTCGAGTTCATCGGCGTGGTCAGTAATGTCCAAGACTCGATGGACGAGATGAAGCAATATGTTCGTGACCATGGAATCAAGTTTCCGGTTGCCAAGGATTACGATCACCGAGTCGCGTCGGCGGTGGGGGCCACCCGCACGCCGGAGGTCTTTGTCCTCGATCGCACCGGAGCGATTCGCTATCAGGGCAGGATTGACGACCAGTACCAGCCGGGAGTCGCTCGCAACGAAGCGACGCAGCACGACCTGCGAGATGCGATCACTTCGCTGATCGCCGGTAACGAGCCCGCCGCGATCAAGACCGAAGCGGTTGGATGCCTGATCGGACGCACTCGTGGTGTGCCGACCGATGATTCCGTGACCTATTGCAAACAGGTCGCTGGCGTGTTGCGAACTCACTGCGTTGAGTGTCATCGCGACGGCGAGATCGGTCCGTTTGCACTCGACGACTTTGACGAGGTCGTGGGCTGGGCCGACATGTCACTCGAAGTCATTGATCAGGGACGGATGCCGCCGTGGCATGCCAGTCCGGATTATGGTTCGTTTGCGAATTCACGTCACATGCCAGACGAGGACAAGCAGTTGCTTCATGCTTGGGTCGATGCGGGAATGCCTTACGGCGACCCGAACGACCTGCCACCGCCAGCGAACTATGTCAACGGATGGCGGTTGCCCGAACCGCCGCATGTGGTGCTGCCGATGAGCCAGCATCCCTTTGCGATTCCAGCCGAAGGGACGGTCGAGTATCAGTACTTCGTCGTCGACCCTGGTTTTACCGAGGACAAGTGGGTTCGCGCCGCGGAAGTGATCCCGGGTAACCACGCCGTCGTGCACCACTGCATCGCGTTCACGCGCCCGCCGGACGGCTCGTCCTTCCGCGACATTGGTTTACTGTCGGCTTATGTTCCCGGACAGGTCCGATCGCCGCTTCCCGATGGTTACGCTCAAAAAATACCGGCGGGATCGCGGATCGTTTTCCAGATGCATTACACCCCGAGCGGGAAGCCGGAAGAGGATCTGACTCAACTCGGGCTTGTCTTGATGGATGCTGAAAAAGTCACTCACGAGGTGATCGCTCTGGGAGGCATCGAACAAGAGTTTGAGATCCCTCCCGGCGCCGAGAATCACAAGGTGGATGGCCGCATTCGCTGGTTTCCCAAGAACGGCTTGCTGCTTTCGATCATGCCGCACATGCACCTGCGAGGAAAAGGGTTTGAGTTTCGCGCCGAGTCGGGCGATCGATCCGAGATCCTGTTGCAGGTCCCCGCTTACGACTTCAACTGGCAGCACAACTATGAGCTCAGCTCGCCCCTTCCGTTGAATGAAATCGATGAGCTCTCGTTCTCCGCCGTGTTTGATAATTCATCCCACAATCCCTTTAACCCTGATCCGTCCGAACTGGTGACGTGGGGGGATCAGACATGGCAAGAGATGGCGGTGACATTCATCAGCGTCGCGCAACCGCGCGGTGAATCCGAAGAAGCTCCGACGCACGAGTTATCGGAGGATGATCGGCAACGGCTTGCCGAGCGGCAGGCGAGTCGCGAGCGCAAGGCGAAAGCATTTGCCGATCGGTACATCGAGCGTCTGGATCACAATGGTGACGGGTCCTTGACCAGCAATGAGCTTCCCCATTCCGTCCGACTGTTCAGCTATTGGCAGCTCGATCTCAACGGAGACGGTCGAATCGTCCACGACGAGATCTATCGCCAGGCGTTGCAACGTTTGGAACTCGAAGACGAGTAGTAGGGCACGCTCCGCGTGCGCAGGGTGTCAGCACGCTCCGCGTGCCGCAGGGTGTCAGCACGCTCCGCGTGCCGCAGGGTGTCAGCACGCTCCGCGTGCCGCAGGGTGTCAGCACGCTCCGCGTGCCGCAGGGTGTCAGCACGATCCGCGTGCCGCAGGGTGTCAGGCAGAGCCTAACCTACATATCGTCAGGCGGAGCCTAACCTACGGGACCTACGGAAACTTTACCAACTGAACGGAAACACTGTGTTTAGCCGCTTTGGATTGTTGGCGGATTGGATCATCGACCATCGCTGGACGACGCTGTTCTTGCTGGTGGTCTGGACCATCGTGATGGCGATCGGCCACTACGATCCTTACTTGCTGCTGCCTGAGCCAGGCGTGGCGCAGCAGCAGGCCGAGCCGCAGTCGGTCGAGGATTCGGAGTTCGACCAAGCCCCGGTACGTCCTTCGCCCGGTGTCTCACCGATTCAAGTCGCCAGTGGTGATGTGATCGTCGTCGCCAGATCGGAGGGATTCTTCACGCCTGACGGTGCCACAGCGATGCGGGCGGCGATTGAGGCATTGGAGTCGCTCGATCAAGTCGACAGCGTGCTGTGGATGGATCGTGCTCCGATGATGAACATCTTCGGCTTACAAGAACCGATCCTGCCGCGAGGCGATGCGTCCCAGGCACGGTTCGAGGCGGCACGCGAGCAAGCCCTCAAACATCCGCTCGTCGCTGGGCAACTGCTCTCGCGCGATGCCAAGACGATGTTGCTGATGGTCGGGATCGATTGGTTATTCGTCACGCAAGACAGCGACTGCACCGATCTGTTACGTGATACGGCGGCCGCAGCGGCGGCCAGGTATCCAGGCGTCTCGATTTCATTTCAGGTCACCGGTGAGGTACCGATTCGAGTCAGTCGGGCGGCGAGTAATCGCGACAACGAACTCAAATACCAGGCAATCGGATACTCGATCGCCCTGATCATCGCGTTCGTCCTGTTTCGCGGCTTGTCGTCGGTGTTGATTGTGGCACTGGCGCCAGCGTTCGGCGTGTTTTGGACGTTGGGACTGCTGCACTTCCTCGGCTACGACGACAATCCGTTCAACTCGGTGATTGTGCCGGTGCTGTTGTGCATGGTTGGCTTCACCGACGGCGTCCACATGATGGTCCAAATTCGTCGCCATCGGGCCTTAGGACTCTCGGCGCCGGAGGCTGCTCGGCAATCGATTCGAGAAGTTGGGTTGGCCTGTTGGTTGACATCGTTGACGACGGCGATTGGCTTTGGATCGCTGGCCCTGGCGCATCATGAAGTCGTGCGCGAGTTTGGCTACTGCTGTGTGATTGGCGTGCTGACCACATTTGTGGCCGTGATCACGATCATTCCGCTGGCGTGCGCCAGCCCGCTGGGAAAGCGTGTGCACACCGGCTATGGACGCAACCTGGTCGACAAGAATCTGAGCCGCATTTCGGTCGTGATCGATTTCGTCTTGGCCCACTCCAAGGCGGTTTGCATCTTCGCGATCCTACTGACGTTGATTCTCTCGGCCCTGACCCTCCAGCTTCGCCCTGACGAGCGGTTGACCAGCAGTCTGGCCTCGCGCAGCGAGCCAGCCATGGCATTGGCTCACATCGACAAGGCGATGGGTGGAATGGAAACGGCCGAGGTCTCGGTACGTTGGCATCCGCGAGTCGCCGACGGTGATCCCGAGATCGGCGAAGTGGTCTCGGCGGTGGACGACGTGCTGCTGCAGGAGCCGCTGATCGGAAACCCGCTTTCGATTCGGAATCTGATCGATGCCTTGCCAGGCGAGGGAGCGACGGCGACGCGGATGTCGTTGCTGGAACTGTTGCCGCCACCGCTCAAGCGAGCCTACTACCGCCCGGAGGCATCGGTATGCAAAGGTGGGATTCCGACTTCAGGACATTGGGATCGCCAGCTATGGTCCGGTGTTCACGCGGGTGGAGCAGCAGTTGGCATCGATCCAACAAGCACATCCCAATTTTCGGCTCAGCCTGTCGGGAAACGCGGTCTGGCGTTGGAAGAATCTGTATCAGATCGTCGTCGACCTCGCGTTCAGTCTCGGAACGGCGAGCGTGATCATCTTCGGGGTGCTGGCGATCGTCTATCGATCGATACGATTGGGATTGATCTCGATCATTCCCAACATTTTTCCGCTCGCGGCGACCGGGTTTCTGCTGTGGGTGACGGGACAGAGTCTGGAAATCGTCAGTGTCTGCGCCTTCACCGTGTGCCTCGGGATCGCGGTGGACGACACGATTCACTTCCTGACCCGCTATCAAGAACAGGAAGTGACCACCGACAGTCGCAAAGAGGCGATCCGTCGGGCGTTCATTGGAGTGGGCACCGCCCTGATCATGACCACGGTGGTGCTCGTCATCGGCTTCAGCACGGCCCTGTTGAGTGATTCACGCGATCATCGGATCTTTGCAATGATGGGCATCCTGACGATCAGCAGCGCGCTTGTTCGGCGACCTGATCTTCCTGCCGGCACTGCTGTTGCGATACGGTGGAAAGAGGAAACCCGTACCGTAGGCGAGTCTCTCCCAGACTCGCATGAAACGTAGTGCGGCGTCCGCCTTGGAGACTCGCAGTAGAAAGCCCATAGCTTCACAGCCTCTCCGAGACTCGCAGTACCTGGCAGGATTCTGCGGTGTCAGGCTCGGAGAGCCTGACCTACAATAGGGTATCGGCAACCTCGCTCGTCAAGTCGGCGTCGCTGTCGCTCCTTGACCCAACCTACCAAGAAGGAAATTGATACAAGTGGGTTCCATGGAAACGAAGGCGATCGAACCACCGCCCTCTTGGATGTCGACGCTGCAGATCACACTGTGAGCGACTGAATCCGCAGTGGATCGCCATGCGCCGGCATCTGCACGAGAATCCCGAGCTTTCCGATGCTGAATTCTTGACGACGGAATACCTCGCCGCCGAGTTGGCCAAGCTTGGTCTGCCCACGCATGTGCCGGGCGAGGGAAGGGGCGTGACCGCGGATCTGATCAGTTCTGGGCCAGCCGGTTGATTCCAATCGGATTGCGATTCGAGGCGACATCGATGCGCTGCCGATCGACGATGCGAAAGTCCGTCGACTACCGCAGCCGCTGCGAAGGGGTGATGCATGCTTGCGGGCATGACGTGCACGCCACGATTGTTTGCGGTGCGATGCAACTGCTCGCGACCATGCATGCGGAACGCTCGCTTCCCTGGCCGATTGCCGTCCGCGCCATCCTGCAACCGTCGGAGGAGCTGGCAACCGGCGCCAAGCACATGATTCACCATCATGCGCTGCGCGACGTCGATGCGATTCTGGCGTTGCATGTCGACCCGACTCGGTCGGTTGGCTGCGTTGGACTGCGTTACGGCATCTTGACCGCAGCCTGTGACGCCGTGCACGTTCATTTCACCGGCAAGGGAGGTCACGGCGCTCGACCTCAACTCGCCAATGACCCGATCGATGCGGCCACCCACTGGGTCCAGGCTGCCTTTCGGCGAATCGGTCGAACCGCCGATCCGCATGCGACGGTCGTCTTTTCGGTGGGACACATCGAAGCGGGGCACAGCGCCAACGTGATTCCCGATACCGCCATGCTATCGGGAACACTCCGCTCGCTGGACCAGGCAAAGCCGCAAGGCCGCTTGGGAAACCTTGGAAGACGTTTGCGAGGCAATCGAGCGCGAGACGCACGTCAAAGTCGAGATGACGATGGGGTCCTCCGCACCGGCGGTCATCAATGACAAGGACCTCGTCGACTTGCTGGCGAATTCAGCCGCCGACGTACTCAGTCCCGCTGCGATCGAGTGGATTGACCAACCCAGCATGGGAAGCGAAGACTTTTCCTACTATCTCGACCTCATTCCCGGCGCCATGTTTCGACTCGGTGTGGCCGGCGAACAGGTGGGACACGCACCACTGCACACGTCCACCTTCGATATCGATCAGCATGCGATCGCAGTCGGCTGCAAATTGTTCGCGGCCGCGGTGGTGAACTACTTCGACCCCTCGCGGAGAGCCTGAGATGGCAAAACTGGAATTCAACTCGAATTCGAGCCCGACCATCGGTGTGGAGCTTGAGCTCGGCATCGTCGATGCCGAGACGCGGCAGTTGGTCAGTGGATGCAGCCAATTGCTGGCTCGATTGCCGACGGATTTGCACAACGAGATCAAGCACGAACTGATGCAAAGTTGCATCGAGGTGATCAGCGGCGTCGCCAACAGCGTCTCGGATGCTCGAGCGGACCTCGCCGGAAAACTTCGCCTGGTGGAACAGGCCGCTGACCTCGAAGGGATGCGATCTGTGGTGGGGTGCCACCCATCCGTTCAGCCTCTGGGAAGAGCAGGAGGTGACCGAAACGCAGCGATACCTTGACCTGGTACAGATGCTTCAGGAACTCGCTCGGCGTCTGATTACGTTCGGTCTGCACGTTCACGTGGGAGTCGATTCCGGCGACAAGGCGGTGATGATCTGTGACCGCATCATGCAGCACTTGCCGACGTTGCTGGCGTTGTCGGCCAGCAGCCCGTACTGGCAGAACCGCGACACCGGATTGCACTCGCATCGATCCAAAGCTGATGGAGGGCTTGCCGACCGCGGGCCTGCCAACGCTGATGAGGAACTGGAGTGAGTATGTGTGGCTGGTCAACCACATGGTGGAGACGGGATTCATCAACACGATTCGAGAAATCTGGTGGGATGTTCGCCCACATCACAATTTTGGAACGGTCGAGGTCCGGGTTTGTGACATGCCTGGCAATCTCGATCATGTTTGCGGCTTGACGGCACTGATCCAGTGTTTGGTCAAGAAGTTGAGCGATGAGATCGACGAAGGCACCTATCAATTCGACTGCCATCCGATGATGGTCCGCCAGAACAAGTGGCGGGCGGCACGCTTCGGCGGATCGGCACGCCTGGTCCACGCTCGCGATTACCGTGTCCAGCCGGTTTCCGAGATTGCCTTCGGATTGGTCGATCGACTTCGCGACGTCGCGGTTGACCTGGGATGCGAGTCCGAACTGTTGTACGTCCGCGAGATCGCCAGCGATCGGGACTGGGCGCAGCGACAACGCGAAATCCTCGGACTCACGCAGGATCGCCGCGAGGTGGTGCAGCAGGTTTCCGATCAGGCGAGAATCAGCCAACGCCGATATGACAACCAGGATGAACGGAATCACCTGATGAGCCAGCCGATTCGATCGAGCTTCCTGAACTTGATCTTGCCGGCAATCGACCGCCTCGCAGAATCGATGGTCCATCGCCTGCCGCAGCAGCTGGTGATTGGACTCGTGGGGACGCTCGGTGCGGGCAAGACGACGCTCGTGCAAGCGATCGCTCGCGCCGCCGGCATCGATTCAGCGACGTGACCAGCCCAACCTTTACGCTGCTGCAAACGCATCGCGGTCGGATCACGCTGCATCACCTCGATGCCTACCGGCTGGCCGACGAGGACGAGTTTCTTGAACTTGGTGTCGATGAACTCTTTGAGGACGATCAGGCTTGGACGCTGATTGAATGGGCCGACCGCGTTGAATCGGTCATGCCCGCCGATACGCTCTGGATCGAGATCAAGATTGCGGACAACGAGCTCGTATCGATCCGTGGCATTCACGACCAGGCATCCGACGACTCGCACGGCACTGAATCAAGTGGCAGATGACATGCGTCAAGCATCATGACTTCGGACTCGACTCTGCGGGGACGAGTGAGACCGAGGACGTCGTGGGCCGGTTCCGTGGCGCAGCAAGCGACCATCCCTCGAGAGGATCCAGTTCCGGCTCCACGGATTCACTGTCGGCTTCCCGTGACTGATACCACCACGCCAGATGCATCCCAATGCAATAGAACAGCAGGACGACAATCGCGACGGCACCGCAGTGCTTGACAGTGATGCGCAGCGCGGCGATCCAGGTGATCAGCCACTTGATTCGCGAGGAGAGACTGGAAATAGATCCAGGCACCGACCGCGATCATTGCCAACGACTGTCCAAGAGATCGAACGTGGCATCGAGACTTGCTGACGCGCCGACGCCGGTTCTTCGGGCTGACGCATCACCCACCAGACAAAACCGAGTGTCATCGGTGGCAACAGCAACAGCGAACTGCCGTGCTGGAGCAACGAGTACGCTGGGATCGGTCGGCCGGCATACTCAATGACGCCACGCTCGAAGCGATGGAAACATCGCGACGCCAAGTCCCCAATCGTGCGTGAACGAATCCCAGACGACGTGGGTCGGCGCACCGAACGCGATGCACCCGGTCACCACCAAGACTCGGGCCAGGTCGCACGTCAATCTCGCCTCGACTCCAGTCCGCCAATCGACTGGTCAGAGGCTGCGGCAAGAGATCGACCAGGGGCTGCTTCAGCAACAAGTGGAACAGGTAAAACCCGATCAGCCCCAGCGGAACGCTATGCGTGATCACCCCCTGCAACGAGTGGAGTCACCGAATAGTCGAAGAGCCCGGGATAATAGCTCGCGAAATCCGGCACCATCGATCCAATGGCCAGCGCCGACAAAGGGCAAACGCCAACGGCAAAGCCAGGCGAATGGGAGAACGGCGGCGACGTGGGTAGCAGTAAACGGCATCCAAGGATTTCGGGCGGTGTTTGGCGACGGGGCTTCGCGGGACGGGTCGATCTTCGTAGGGTGGGTCGAGGAGCGACAGCGACGATGACCCACCATGACCACCATGACCACCATGACCACCATGACCACCATGACCACCATGACCCACCATGACCACCATGACCACCATGACCACCATGACCACCATGACCACCATGACCACCGTGACCACCATGACCACCATGACCACCTGCCGCAACCGGTCGGCGACCCAAGACGCACCTTCCCATCATAACCAACATTGCCCGATAGCGAATGGCAGCGGCAATTCGCTCGCAAAAACCGAGGTGGCTAGGCGGGGATGGGAACCGTGATATGGTAATTCACGAGGCGATTGATCTGTTTGTTTTGCAGCAGCCTGCATCACCCTCCCTTGGCAGGGTCGGAGCGGTACGATCTCGCGACAGGAACGTCCATCACGAAATCTTCATGACGCAAACCCTCCTCCCTGTCGTTCGCCCGCTGCCTCGAGGGTTCTCGATCGCCGATGCCTTTGGACGGCTTGCGTCGCTGCCCGGGTGCCTGTGGCTCGATTCCGCGTTCGGACGGACCGCGGGACTCCGATGGAGCGCAGTTGGGGCGATACTCCTTTCTGACGGCCGATCCGTTGAACTCGCTCGTGGCTTCGGTCGGTGACGAGGATCCGTGGCCAACGCTCGATGACTGGTGTCGCGCCTTGCCGCAAGACGTCGATCCAACGCTTCCCCCATTTCAAGGAGGAATCGCCGGGCTGTGGGGCTACGAAGCGGCCGCCTGGTTGGAGCAGGTCGGTGTCGCGCGGCACAACGACCTTCCGACCCCGGCAATCTCGTTGGGTTTGTATGACTGGACGATTGCCACCGATCACGAAACGGACCAGTCCTGGATCATCAGCCAAGGATTCAGCCCCGGACTCATTGCGTCGAGCCCGAACGACCGATGGGCGCGGGCACAGGAGCGATTGGACCAGGTCGAGCGGTGGCTGCGAAGTTCATCGCACGATGTGGAGCTCACGCGGCGAAGTGCGTCCGGATCCGGCGGTGTTCGCGGCACAGCACCCGACCAATGTCGCGGGCGTTCGCAGCAACTTCACCTCGGCGGCGTTTCGATCGGCGATCAGCGAAATCGTAGAGTCGATCTGTCAGGGAGATTCGTTTCAAGTCAACCTCGCGCAACGATTGTTGATCGAAGCATCCCTTTCCTCTCCGGAACTGTATCGGCGTCTTCGTCGACACAACCCTGCGCCGTTCGGCGCCTATTACAACGGCAACGGATTCCAAGTGCTCAGTAGCAGTCCAGAGGGATTTCTTCAGGTGCGCGGCGACCATGTGGAGACCCGGCCGATCAAGGGAACCGTTCGGCGAACCGGAGATTCGGGCACCGACAGCGAACTGGCCGAGCAACTGTTGTCGAGTGAAAAGGATCGGGCCGAGAACGTGATGATCGTCGACCTGCTTCGCAACGATCTGTCACGAGTTTGCACGGATGAATCTGTCCAAGTTCGGCAGCTTTGTGGGCTCGAGCGCTACCAATACGTTCAGCATCTGGTTTCGGTTGTCGAGGGAACGCTGGCGGAGCATCAAAGCGTGGTCGATCTGCTGCGTGCCTGTTTTCCGGGCGGCAGCGTAACGGGAGCGCCGAAGATCGAGGCGATGAAGACGATTGCGCGTCTGGAGCCGAATCCGCGAGGCCCCTACTGCGGATCGATCGGCTACATCAGTTGCGGAGGCAACGCGGACTTGAATATCCTGATTCGCACGATCACAGCGACTGGGGGATATTGGCAGATCCCGGTGGGCGGAGGGATCACGGCACGCAGTGATGCGGCATCGGAAGAGGCCGAAACCTGGGCAAAAGCGGAGGGAATGTTGCGAGCGATTTTGGAGGATTGGGACGCCAGTAATCCGAGTTCACCCTCGCATTGCGGCCCATCGCGAACCTGCTAGAATCTGCCGCGTCGTTGACATGGCCGATGTTTCTGGGCAGGCCGCATCAACCACCGCCCCTATAGCTCAGTTGGTAGAGCAACTGACTCTTAATCAGTGGGTCCTAGGTTCGAGTCCTAGTGGGGGCACTTCTTTTGCGTTCCGTGATTTTCTTGCGGGCTTCCGCGGGACGCGCAACCAAAGGCAACGTGAGGTCGATGCTGCCACGAATCTCACGAACCCGCACCAATGTCGGGCCCCGTCTCCTTGCCTTGCTTTGTGTCACTTCGTGCGATTCGTGGCTGCGTTTTCCCTCCTTCACGCCGCCACGACCATTCATTCCAGCGTCCGGTCGGCGGAACGCAAGAGGGAACGACGCTTGCGACACGGCTGGAATAATTGTTCGCGGATTTTCCGCCCTTGATTGAGGCCAATCGGGCCTCTCTTTGTGTACCCGAGACTGAGTAAGAGACGATCCACTGGACAACGGGTATATCGAGGTGACTCATGGCAGTGACTTGGGTGTTCATCGTGGCGATTCTGGGACTCGTGCTGGTTCCTGTGCTGGCCGCTGCAATTGCAGGTTTCTGGATGTCGCGTAAGCAATCCCATTCGGCCAATCGGGAATATTTTTGGGATGACCAATAGCAAAAGTAGGATGGGTCAAAGCGGTTGCCGCTAGTTCACGCGATGATCGTAGCTTTAACTTTTGCATGGCTCGATGACCTGAACGCGCGTATCGACCAACCGGTGCCGACCCATCGCTAGACGCTGCGAACGTCGTTCGACGCAAATGCTGGGTCGGCGCAGGCTGGCACCCACTTGGCTCGACACGTCACGGATCGCTTCACAAACCACTTTTCACGCGTCTTCCGAGACTCCGCCTGCTGAACCTTGTCTTTACCCACATTTGAATTCCATCATCGAGTGGAACTCGCGTGAATTGACCGCGAAGCGGTCGCGGATGGTAGCCGTGATACCTTCGGCATCAAAAGAATGTGGGTAAAGACAAGCCCATCGGGCTGGGTGTTATGGCGAGATTGCTGTTGAGGGCCGAAGGTCCGGCCATTTGTGAATCGAAGCAACAAACAGCCGGGCCGTTGGCCCTGCAATTCGCGGTGTCAATGGGAACCCAGCCCGTTGGGCTTGGGCTAGGCAAACGAACGGGGCGTTGCCCCGAAATCGAAAAGAAAAACGACCCAGGGACATGGCACTGGGACGCAGCGATTCATTGCAAGCATCAGATCCGGTGTCGTGTCCCCGAATGTCTTGTTCATAGCCAACCGCGCACGCTCACCTCGAGCGGACCGCGCGAAGTCATATTCAAACTCGCCGAGCCTGGTTGTCGCCGAGCCTGGTGCGCCGCAGAAGGGTCAGCGAACGGACTCTAGCAGCCGAAGACTTCGCATCGGCGACCTCAGCCTGACTCATCAAGACGACCGAGCCGACTGAAACGAAGGCAAGCATCTCAAAATCGTCGCACGCTTGCCCGCGCCGCCCAATACGTGCCCTGTCCCCGTCTCCCTTGTTTGTTCCCAACACGTGCCCTGTCCCCGTCACCCGTGTCGAGCCCTGTCCCCGTCACCCGTGTGGAGGATGGGCATGATCCCGCTGGCGCCCATGCTTTTGAAGTTCGCGGATCCGCTTGAGCGAATGGCCATGTTGGCGGAGGAGACGGTCGACGTAGAGACGATGAATTTGGTTTTCATCGAGGTCCGGATTAGCCGCAATGATTCCGGCTCGCATCAACTGTCGCGTGGTCTCGGTCAACTCGAACGATTTCGCCAGGCGTTGCTCGCCGCTGAGATTGGCGCGGACACGCCGCAAAACCTCGAGCGCTTCACGCCCGGCCTCGGTCTCTCGCGCAAGGGTGACTTCGCGTTCTTCAGGAATCATGAGTTCTCTTTCAACCAAGGTGCGATCTCTTCGTCCCACCAAGGCCGAAGGTTCTCGCTATCGATCCGTGCATCCAAAACATTAAAATCGATTCTTGACATCTGGTTTAGCAGGATCCCACGAATGTCCCGAACCTGCCTTTCGGATCCTCCAAGTTGTTGGTTCCAACGCAATTTAGCAATGACCGTATCCTCGACCGTGGCGATGTAGGCGTCGATACCGAGTACACGTGCCGGTTGACGCCTGGAAAGCTCTGCCCCGATGACCTCGTTACCCGAAACCAGAAACAGGTCGACTTTGTCACCGGTTGTCGTGTCAATCAAATTGGCCATCCGGCCTTCGCGAAGTGCCTGCTCACTCAAGTAGAAGCGATCGGACGGAACGGCCGCAATCAGATCGGGGATCTTTTCTGGCGGTAAATCAACGACCAAGTCAATGTCGTGGGTCGACCTTGCTTCGCCGTAGTAACTGGACGCGTGCGATCCCACGAGCATCCAGGGCACCCCGAGCTTTCCGAGTAAATCGGCGACGAACTTGAGTAGTTCGAGTTGGCTCATGTAGCTCCCGCGTCGCGATCGACCGATTGGACCGTCAAAATGATGCAAATAACTGATCCGATTGTCTACACCCTAGGGAATCGTTCTGCTTACGCCACCGGACTCTCGGAAGTTGCCATTCTCCGCGAACAACATGATGGGGACAAGCAACATTGCGGGGAAGCAACATTGCGGGGACACGGTAACGCCCGCCGGAACGCGGCAGGAAAAGTTCTTCGCAGATTTTCCGCCCTCGGTTGGAAAGAATCGAGCCTCTCCATGTGTGGCTGAGACGGAGGCAAACACGGCCCACCGAGCCGATAGGATCCAAGGGACAACGGGTATACCGAGGTGACTCATGGCAGTGACTTGGGTGTTCATCGTGGCGATTCTGGGACTCGTGCTGATTCCTGTGCTGGCCGCTGCAATTGCAGGTTTCTGGATGTCGCGTAAGCAATCCCATTCGGCCAATCAGGAATATTTTTGGGATGACCAATCGCAGAAGTAGGATGGGTCAAAGCGGTTGCCGCTAGTTCACGCGATGATCGTAGCTTTAACTTTGCATGGCTCGATGATCTGAACGCGCGTATCGATCAACCGGTGCCGACCCATCGCTGACGCTGCGAACGTCGTTCGACGCAAATGGTGGGTCGGCGCAGGCTGGCACCCACTGGCTCGACACGTCACGGATCGCTTCATCAAGCTACTTTTCAAGCGTGTTCCGAGACTCCGCCTGCTGGACCCACCCTACGTTGGCTTAGCGTCCAACACCGAATCTTCGTGGGCGAAACTTGGCTTCGAACCATTCGTAGACTTGCTCCCGCTCAGATGAACTCAACGAGCCTTCGGACAACATCAAGTTATCTGGAACGTTTCTCAGTTCGAACACGGGCTTTGCCAACTCTGCGTGAGTTCGCAGCGTCGTGTTCAAGGATGCCTGTTGCGGCAGAATCACGTTGAGTGCTCGAGGCGCTGCCGCGGCAAGCACTTCTGCCAAGCTGTAGCCTGCCGAAGAGCCAAGGGCGACAAGTTGCTCGGCTGACGAAGCGTCCGTAACCGATGCGATAAAGCGTTGATCCTGCGCCGCCAAGTACATTCCGACTTGACCACCCATGACATTTCCGATGTAACCAATCCGCTCCCCGTGCACTTTGTCGGATGCCTGCAACACATCAGCGGCCCTCATGGCTTGCCACACATAATCTGCCAGTTCCGATGTTCCCTCAAAGGCTGCCAGACTTGGCACGATGCAAACAAACCCTCGTGAAGCCAGCTCGCCCGCAATCTGCATCGCTAATAGCTGCTGGTCGGCACCAAACAGACAGACGACACCATTGGCCTCACCTTGCTGCGCGTTCTTAGGGACAAACATCAGCCCATTGACTCGGCGATTGGCACTCAGTTGATAGTGAACGCTCTGCAACTCAAACTCGGCTGCAATGAGTTCGGAAGGTACCGCGGATGTCTCTAACCTCAACGGCACTCGCTCACTCGAACTTGGAAGCGATCCGAGCTGCTCTTCGATCTTTGCGATCGCATGGTACCTTCGCAGTCCCCAAGCCTCCGGCTCTTCGATCTGCTTCTCCAAGCCATCCTTGTTGATCACCACCATTAGATTTTCGTGATCGCTGTAAACTGGCACGGGGGATTCCAGCTTCGTCGAATCACCGCCCCCCAGGTTTTCCAACCAATAGAGCCCGCTGCGTCCAGACGCCATCAAGTCCAGGTCGCCATCTCCGTCGATATCTGCAACTTTGGGATCGAATCCCATCCCCACTCGGTCGCCCACCGGAGACAACGTCCAACGATCCCAAGTTTTGGACTCCTTATTGAATTCGTAGCGATACGCCGCAATCGGGTCGTATTCACCGGGGTCGGCACCCCCGTGAGCCATGTACCGTTTGCCGGTCACCAATTCGTTTCGCCCGTTGCCATCCAGGTCAACCCACAACGGTGAGTGGCCTTGCGACCAACTGGTGTCGATTGCGTGTCGCGTCCAGGTGCGTTGCCCGCTCTCGTCCTTGCCTTGTTCAAGCCAATAGACTCCGAAACCATGGGCGCTGCACCAAACGATGTCGTTGTCACCGTCCTCGTCAGGATCGACGACCAGCATCGGAATGCTTCCACGTTCAATCTTGTAATCGGGATGCCATTCCCACTGACCATTTCTCGCGTCTTGCGGAGCACTCAGCCAGCCGTTTTGACCCGCGATGTCACCACGTCCATCGCCATCGATATCGCCGAACCCGAGTCCATGACCGCCCGCCTCGGCAGGCAACTCGTGCCGAATCCAAGCGGGTTCACCAACTTCCTTCTCTGAATCCCAGCGAAACTCCCACCACGCCGCGAAGTTTGCCCCGTTTGGCAAAAGATCCAAGTTGCCATCGCCATCGATATCAACCAGCCTTCCCGTTTCCATTGGTCCCGGCTCGACAGCCGTGTGCACCGTCCACTCTCCGAGACCTGCACCGGGATGCTCCATCCACTTGATGCTGCGACTTCGATAGTTCACGGTGATCACATCCATCCAACCGTCACGGTTGACATCAAAGGCGAGATGCGAAAACCCATCCGGTCTCCCACCGATTCTGGGTATCTCAGCAACAAAGTGCTTCGTCCAGTTCGGTCCTTCATACCAATCGCCTCCGCATACGATATCGAGATGGCCATCGTGATTGACGTCGATCAATGCGGCTGCGCTATAGTCGCTCGTATCGCTAAGCACATGCCGCTTGAAGAGCACATCTTCTGCGTTTGCGAAAGCCACCGAGATGACGAACAGCAACGCAGCCGAGACAAGCGAACCGGAACGACCAACCGAGCAGCCAGATAGCAACATCACGAAAACTCCTTGGGGGGAGGCCAATCGCGTCGAGGGAATCGTGAGTATAACGCAGTTGGTGCCCCGCTTGAGTACACAAACTGATCTTAGAAGAAAGCAAGAGAATCAACGCTTTCGTTCCCGAACTGTGCCAGATTGTGGTTGGGAAACGTTGAATCCACACCCGTTTCCGGATAGCTTCAACAGTCGTGCAATCAGCACGCTTCCACCGACGCAGACGAGTTTGCATGACTCGTGTTGAAGAACCAGAGTTGATTGGCTCGGATCGAACCAGGCGTATTCCAGATGAGAGATTCATTCCAGTGGCGTCGAATTGCGACCCTTGTTTGCATACTCGTCTTCATCTTTTCAGACCCATACGCTTCTGCGCAGTCATCAACGCAGTCATCAAGTGGTCAAACTTCCAACGAGGCGAGCCCCCAGCCGACTTTCGTCACCCCGTCGGCGCCGGCGCTCCGTCCAAGCGAAGAACTGGCGACCATTCAACTCGTAGACGGTTATCGACTTGAATTGGTCGCTGCCGATCCACTCATTCAGGATCCGATCGCGATTACCTTTGACCCGGATGGACGACTCTGGGTCTGCGAGATGCGCGGCTTCATGCCGGACATCGAGGGAATCGGTGAGGACGCACCCGTCGGCGTCATCTCGGTGCTCGACGACACGAACGGTGACGGCGTGATGGATCAGAGCACCATCTTTCTGGACGGACTCGTTTTACCACGCGGGTTGTGTTGGACCCTCGATGGGTTGCTGGTTTGCGAGAACGGAACCATCTGGCTGTGCAAAGATCAAGACGGCAATGACCGTTGCGAAGAGAAGCAAGTGGTATGCAACTACAACCCGGGAAACCTTGAGCATGCGCTCAATGGGCTCATGCCTGCACTCGACAATTGGATCTACAACGCCAAGGAGGGCATTCGTCTTCGGCGTTCGGCAGGCAAGTGGGTCAACACGCCGTTTGGGGCTCGCGGACAATGGGGCATGACTCAGGACAACTACGGACATCTCTTTTACAACGTCAATGCGTCGCTGATCCGAGGCGATCTGGTTCCCTGCTATTCGGATATCGCGCAGAGCAACAATCCACTTGTCGATGTAGCCCTCTACGACGAGCAAGTGATGTATCCGATCCGTCCAACGCCAGGCATCAATCGTGGATACATCGAAGGCTTTCTGCGACCTGATGGATCGCTCATCGAAGCCAATTCGAACTGTGGCCCAGTTGTCTATCGTGGCGACAATCTACCGTCTGAGCTTGTGGGTAACATTTTCATCCCCGAGCCCGCCGGCAATTTGGTGCGCCGACAGGTCCTCGAGGAGCGCGACGGACAGCTGAAATCAAGAAACGCCTATCAGGAAAAGGAGTTTTTGGCTTCGACCGATGAACGATTTCGTCCAGTCAACATGTTCAATGCCCCGGATGGAACGATGTACATCGTCGACATGTATCGCGGTGTGATTCAGCACGGAGCCTTCATTACTCCCTATCTTCGCGAACAGATTCTCGCTCGAGGTTTGGACCAGCACATCAACCTGGGACGAATTTGGCGAGTCGCTCACACAACCACCGAGAGTCGAAAACCTGTGGCGTTGTCGAAGCTCAGCAGTCGTGAACTTGTCCCTTACCTGTCGCACACCAACGGATGGTATCGTGACATGGCTCAGCAACTGTTAGTGCAACGAGCTGATTTGTCCGTGGTCGAGTCGTTGGAGGACGTTGCGATTTCCTCGGACAACCATCTTGGTCGGCTGCACGCCTTGTGGACCCTGGAAGGATTGGGGCGGCTGGACCCTGAGCTCCTGTATGAGACCCTCTCGGATACGGATCCCAACGTTCGAGCAAGTGCTGTCACGTTGTACCGACGCTACCTCGCCATGGAATCGATGGTAGCCACGATCGTCGGGGACTTGAGTGAGATCGCAGACGATCGGGACAAGTTGGTGCAGATGCAAAGCGTGCTCACGCTCGGCCTGATCGACTCAGCAGCGGCCGAACAGGTCATTGAGCCCACGTTGCGTGCCGCCGCCGAAGATGAACAACTGCTTGTCGGCATCTTGAGCGGTTTCGCCGGCAAGGAAGCCGAGTTTCTGACGGCTCGCCTCCATCAACCGACTTGGAAGTCGCCTGAACCTTGGCGTGAAAAGCTGCTTGGTCAGGCGGCAGGAGTGATGTGGAGGCAACGCGATCCCGTTGCCATCCTGCGGTTTTGTCACTTGTTAGACTCGATTCCTGAGAAGCAGTCTTGGCAAACCATCGCGTTGCTCGAGGGAATCAAAGATCCTCCACGGCCTCAGCCTCGGCGACGTTTCCCACCTCCTCCAGGCAGCCCTTCGCAGGGCAATCCAACTCCCTCGACCAGATCGCAAGCGGAGACAACAACGGGCAATGCTCCCCGCAGCAACGCCAGCCCTTCAACTCGCGCCTCCTTTCCCGGTTTTGGAGGACCCCGGATCACAACGGTGAAGCTTGACACGGCACCGGTTGGCCTGGACAAGTTGCGTCATTCGACCAACGAAGCTGTCGCCAAGGCTGCCAATGCGTTTGCAGATAAACTCATTTGGCCCGGCAAAGATGGCCAGCCGATTCCGGAGAAACGAAAACTCAGCGACGAACAACAGCGTTTGTATGACGTGGGAAAGCGCGAGTACGCGTTGCTATGCGCGGGCTGCCACCATGAGTCGGGATACGGACTCGCCGCGAAAGGGCCTCAACTTTTGGGCTCCGAGTGGCTGGACAACGAACAGCGATTGATTCGATTGGTATTGAGCGGGGTTCAGGGGCCAATCATGATCAATGGCGAGTTGTACAATGGTGACAATCGACTCAGCATGCCTGGTATGTCCAAGACACTCGACGACGAAAAAATAGCAGGAGTACTGACCTACGTACGACGTGAGTTTGCGGACGATGCGGCTCCGGTCGAGCCTGCAACGGTCAGCGAGCTTCGCGAACTTCTGAAGTCACGCTCAGACCTCTGGACCCAAGACGAGCTCCTGGACGCCGTGGAGTAGCCGTTCCCAAATGAAGGGTTCACGAAAAAAGGGGGGGCAGACCTGAACGTTAACTTTGATGATCTGGACTCCGATTTCTGGCCGGGTGTATTCTTGGACCGTCAGGCCTCGTATCCTAGTTTACTTGAACGATCGTACCTCGATTCGAACCGGCGTTCACTTGCCACGGTCCTCTCCACAAGATGAATCATGTCCGTCTTGATTGAAGTCCCATCGCTACTTCATTCCGACTGTGATGGGTGCTCCGAGATTCGTCTTTCGGCAAGTACGGTCCGGTCGGCGCTTGAGCAACTTGAAGTCGAATACCCGCGACTTTACAGACGTGTCTGTGACGAAACCGGTGCGGTGCGGCGGCATGTGAATCTATTTGTCAACACTTCTCTTGTCCGTGGCCAGGATGGTCTCGACACCACGCTCACACCAGGCGATGTTGTTGCGATCATGCCGGCCGTCTCTGGAGGTTAGTCATGTCCGAACGCGTCGTGATTTGTATTGGCACCAAAAAGGGCATGTTCGTCGCAGAGGGCGCGAAACAACGGCGGCGATTCGAACTGCGTGGACCGTTCGGACAAGGCGTTTCGGTTTACGCGGCGATGATTGATCGCAGGCGTTCACCACGGATTTACGCATCCAGCTGCAACGCCTTCTTCGGGATGAAGGTGTTGCGATCGACGAATCTCGGCAAGAGCTTTCAAGGAAACCGAGTCCGCTCCGGCTTTCCCGAAGGACGATGGCCGCGCGCTACAGAACATTTGGGCGATCGAAGCCGGCGGCGACAAGAAAGAGTTGCTTTGCGGCGCTGAACCGGCATCGCTATTTCGTAGCGATGATGGCGGTGACTCCTGGGAGATGGTGCCTGGTATCAGCAATCACCAGCACTCCAAAGAGTGGCAACCGGGTAACGGCGGCTTGTGTTTGCACACGATCCTGCGCGACGGCGATCGCGTCCACTTGGGGATTTCGACCGGTGGGCACTATGTGAGCAACGACGGAGGTCGAGACGTTTTCGGCGGCCAACAAGGCGTGGGGGCGGGATTCGCGCCGGATCCCTATCCCGAGTTCGGCCAATGTGTTCACAAGATCGCCGGACATCCCGATGCACCCGGTCGTCTTTACATGCAGAATCATGGCGGTTGGGGTGACTGGGACGGGCCGGGCGGACCGACGGCCGGGAATCGGCGTGCTGCGCAGCGACGACTATCGGTCAAACGTGGTACTCCATCGCCGATGGGCTGCCATCCGATTTCGGCTTTCCGATCGTGGTGCATCCGCATGATCCCGACGTGGTCTACGTTTTGCCGCTGGAACCGATGACGCGAACATGCCCCGGCGCCAAGCCCGCCGTTTGGCGGACCGAGAACGGCGGCCGCAAGTGGCATCGGCTCAGCAAAGGCTTTCCAAAGAAAGAGAGTTACTTCACCGTGCTGCGCGATTCCATGGACATCGACGACCTGAAGTCACCCGCCCTGTACTTTGGTACGACGACCGGGCAACTCTGGATCGGACGAGATGGCGGCGAGGAATGGGAGTGCCTGTTCTCGTCCCTACCACCGATCAACTGCGTCAAGGTCGCCGTGGTCTGACGCCCCGAATAAAAGGTGTCCGACACCTTTTTGGCAAACAGGGCAGCGTGGGATCTTTCGGCAAGCGTCTGTACGACGTTGAGCGACGAGTACGTTGGCAACATGCGGTTGTTCCGCGCCACCGATACGCCTGCACTCTCCTCCCGCTGCGTCCCTGCTTTCCCCCGTGTCTGCCTCAACATTCTCGCCCAGCATTCCAAAGCGCATGCGTTCCCCGAAGATCCCCTAAATTGGTCGTCCTGGTAGCATCCTCTTGGAATGGTCTTTTTCGGGGAAGTGGTTGAAGCGTCGTCGTCGTATTCATCATCGGCAATGTTCAGGGCGTCGGCTTCCGGCCGTTCGTTTGGAAACGCGCAGTGCGCTCTCGGACTGACTGGCTGGGTACGAAACGATTCCTCCGGCGTGACACTCGAGATTCAAGGAACCGATGGCCGTGTCGATGAGTTTCTCGCTGGGTTCCTCGACGCGGCGCCTCCCTTGTCGCGGATCGATTCGATTGAAGAAACGGAGATTCCGCCCACCGCCGAATCGACGTTTGTCATTCACCAAAGCGAGGTGCAAGAACACGCGAGTACACCAGTCTCTCCCGATGTTTCTATCTGCGACGATTGCTTACGCGAGTTGTACGATGCAAAGGATCGGCGATACCGTTACCCGTTCTTGAACTGCACCAACTGTGGGCCTCGCTTCACCATCGTCGAAGACATCCCCTACGATCGACCCAACACGACGATGAAGTCGTTCGTGATGTGTTCGCAGTGCCAACACGAATACGATGATCCGTCGAATCGACGATTTCATGCCCAACCGAACGCATGCCCGGATTGCGGCCCGAAGATTTGGTTTGTGTCGAAGTCTGGAAACCCCCTAGCTTTTGAACCATCTCTGATTTCGGACGAACTGGTAGACCATGCTATCGAGTCCTTTCAGTCAGCCATCGCCCAAGGGCAGGTTGTCGCAGTCAAAGGCATTGGCGGATTCCATCTGGCCTGTGACGCGACAAACCGACAAGCGATTGCAACGCTGCGTGAGCGCAAAGGCAGAATCGACAAGCCGTTTGCAGTCATGGTTGCTAGTATCGACACGGCTGCAATCGTTCGCGGTGATCAGCGAGAGCGAAAAGCGACTCCTCGAGAGCAGGGAACGGCCGATTGTGCTGTTGAGAAAACGTACCACCGCCGCTTGGGACAACATGCTTCACGACGTGGCACCGGGAAACGATTTCATCGGCGTCATGCTGCCCTATTCGCCCCTGCACTTCTTGCTGGTCGAGAGCTTCATCGCCACTGGTGATGACGTCTGGTAACGTTTCCGATGAACCGATCGTTCGCAGCAATGAAGAGGCTCGCGAGCGTCTGGCATCTCTCGCTGATTCGTTTCTGCTTCATGATCGCGACATTCACGTCGTTTGCGATGATTCGGTGGTTCGTTGCGTCGGCGATTCAATTCTTCCGATTCGACGATCGCGTGGCTACGCGCCAATGCCGATCCGACTGCAGCAGGAGGGTCCCGCCGTCTTGGCGGTTGGCGGCGAAATCAAGGCAACGTTCTGCGTGACCAAGGGTCGTTACGCCTACGTCAGTCAACATATCGGCGACATGGGCAACCTCGGAATCGCTCGCTGCGCTGCAGCGAGGTGTTGAGCATTTCATGACGCTGTTCCGCATCGAACTTTCCGCGGTTGCTGCCGACCTGCATCCGGGATATCTGTCGACACAGTGGGCCCAGACGTTTGCCAGGTCGCTGGGCGTTCCCCTGATCGGCGTTCAACACCATTTTGCTCACGCGGCCTCCTTGATCGCGGAACGAAACTGGCCGAATGACCAGTCTTTGATCGCCTGCTGCTTCGACGGAACAGGCTACGGAAGCGATGGGGCCATTTGGGGCGGTGAGTTCCTGGTTGCGAGCGGTCATGACTTTGATCGTGTCGCGCAGCTGAAATACTTCCCCTTGCCCGGCGGCGACGCGAGTATCAAGAAGCCCTACCGGATCGCGTTGGCGCTGCTATGGGCAAATGGTCATCCCCTGGGATGAGCATCTGCCCTGTCGCACGGCCTGTCCCGCGAATGAACTTTCGGTGTTGCGACAACAGCTGACCCGGTCAGTAAATTGTATTTCCACCAGCAGTATCGGCAGATTGTTCGACGCGGTCGCTTCGCTGATCGGAGTTCGTCACGAGGTAACCTATGAAGCGCAGGCTGCCATGGAACTTGAAGCGCTGGCCGCCGGCGCGATCGACACAGTTGACCCAAATCGTTACGCGTTCGAAATCCAAAGGAGTTCGCCGATCGAGATCGGCTGCTCGGGTTTGATTCAGCGGATTTGCGAGGATCTGTACCAAGGCGTCCATCAGCGTGTGATCGCGGCGCTGTTTCATCACGCGGTCGCCAACATGGTGTTGGACGTCTGCGAAATCATCCGCGATCAGACCGGTATCAACATGGTCGGATTAACCGGGGGAGTCTTCCAGAACGTGTTGTTATCAGAACTGGTTCAAGCTCGACTCGCCGAAAATGCATTCGACGTACTGACCCATTCGATCGTGCCGCCCAACGACGGAGGTCTGGCACTCGGGCAAGCAATCGTGGCACGTTCGCGCGTCTAGAGCGTGTTCACAATTCTCCTAGGCGGGAAAAGATTGTCGCCGATCGCAGGGTCACCGCGCGCTACGATTGGCGGAGCGATCGGCGACGATGTCATTTTTGAAAACGCACTCCTAAACATCGCCAGTTTTGATCTTTCGCCTCGTCAATCACGGCGAAACTTTCGGATGGAACGCTTGCCTGTCGCCGAGCCTCTCCGAGGCTCGGATTTTCGCGGCAAAGTGGCGATGTCCGATGGTGGGTCATCGTCGCTGTCGCTCCTCGACCCACCCTACGTCGAGTACGAAATCCTTCGCTCTTCCGATTCGTGCAGATTCGTGTTCATTCGTGGCCCAATTCTTTCCCATCTTCAGAATTCGCCGACCTTCGGGATCACGATCAGGCCGCGGCTGTTGGCGACCTTGACCAGTTCCACACGGTTGTGAACGTTCAGCTTCTTCATCAGGTTTGCCCGGTGGCGAGTCACGGTGTGCGGACTGATGAACAGAGCGTCGGCGATTTCGGGGTTGGTCATCCCTTCCGCAATCCACTGCAGAACTTCTTTCTCACGAGTGGTCAGCTCGTAGTCGTCGAACGTGAACTCCACCAAAGCTTCCCGATCGATCGAGTCGCTGATGAACTCGTCACCGGTCAAAACGTGTTCGATCGCATCAAACAATTCGCCGTCCATCGCATGCTTCAACAGGTAACCGTTGGCGCCGTTCTTGATCGCTCTGGCCACGAACTGAGCATCGTCGTACATCGACAAGACCAAGATTCGGATCTCTTTGTTGTGCCGGCGAAGCTCCTCGATCACGTCGATCCCGCCCAAACCTGGCATGGCCAGATCAATGATCAGCAAATCGCATGCGATCTCGCTAACTTTTTCCAGCGCTTCCATGCCATTGGTCGCTTCGCCGACGACATCAAAGCGTCCGTCCTGGCGCAGTAGCGCGGCCATTCCGCTGCGCACCAGATTGTGGTCGTCAGCGAGGATGACACGCGTTGTCGACTGGATTCTCATTCTGGGTCCCCACCAGCAAGGGTGACTTCGATCGTGGTGCCATTTCCGCGATAGGATCGAATGTCGAAACTTCCACCAAGCATTCGGACACGTTCCCGGATACCGACAAGCCCCAATCCGTTGGCTGGCGTTTCGCTGTCAAATCCAATCCCATTGTCAGCGATACGCAGCACGCAATGCTCGCCCTCTTTGAGCATACTGATGTCGACCTGGGTCGCGTCGGCATGTTTGGCAACGTTGGTCAGGCATTCCTGGACAATCCGGTAGAGAGCCGTCTCCGAGTCGTTCGGCAATTCGGGCGGATTGTGAACGTCAAGCTGAATAATCAGTCCGGCTTGGCGACGAAACTCGCTGACCAGTTGCCGAAGCGCAGATTCAAATCCGAGTTCGTCCAGCGTGGGAGGACGCAACCGCTTGGCAAGGTCTTTCAGCTTGACCGTTGCCTTGCTGAGCTGCCCACGAAGCTCCGCAAGTTCATCTTTGGCGTCCTTCTGGTCATCCGTCAGCAGGCCCGACAGGATTTTCAGCCGCAACTTCAGCCCGATCAGTACCTGCCCCGTTTCGTCGTGCAGTTCGCGCGCGATGTGTTGCCGCTCTTCCTCAAGTCTTTGTACGTGATCCAGCGAAAGCGTTTTGATCTGGGCATTCTTCAGCTCGAGTGACTTGACGAGGCGCGCGTTCTCGATGGCAACGGCTGCCGTGTTACCAAGCGACTCCAAAAACGCGGCATCTTGCCAGGTGAACTCGGGACGCCCGGAGCGACGATGCAGCTGAAAGAAACCCAGAACTTGTTCGCGAGCGTTCTTGATGGGAACACAAATGCAAGAGCCAAGATCAAACTGATCCGAGAGTGCCGGATCGGAGAGCGGATTGGTTCCGTAATCGTTGATCAAATATGGGAACTCCGTCTCCAGAACGACACCGGGCACACCGTCACCCGATTGCCAGCGACGATTGAATTCGTGCCATTTGCCGGAGAAATAGAAACCCTCGCACTGCAGAACGACTTGGGACTCATTTCGCAGCGCAAGTCCCGATGCGCCGCCATCTGCATCGAGGAATCCGGTCACGTTGGCGACCAATTCACGAATCATCTTCTCCGGCTCGAGATGTTGGTTGACAGTTGCATTGAAGGACAGCAACGTTTCCATCGACTGTTTCCATTCTTCAATGCGAAAGAACAGCAGGGCGCGATCGACCGCACTGGTCGCCACGCGGGCGAGGCAGGAGGCGACCCGAGCGTCCTGTGCTGTGAAGATTCCACCGAATCGTTTGTTGCGAAACTCAATGACGCCCAGCACTCGATTCTGAGTCGCCACAATCGGGACACAAACCGAATTACGAATGTCGGATCCGTCTTGCAATGGTTGGTTGGAAACCTTTGGCTTCAGGTAGCGAATGCACCAAGTCACATCGTCGCGGACCACGTCGTCCGTCACGCGTGTCGTTGGGTACTGGACTCGGGCACGTAATTGATTGTCGATATTGGAATGGACAATCACCTGATCCGAGCGAAGGATCTCGTAGCCGTGCTGAGCGATATCAGCCAGCAGCTTGTAAAAGTCAAGCTGGAGAGAAAAGGCTTGGGCAGCGTCCGAAATCTGCTGGAGTTGGCGTTGCGATTGTCGCAGTTCGTAGTGCTCGCGATCGCCTACCGATGGCTGGCCATCCTCGCTGCACGGCAAATCGTCCCTTGCACCAACATCAGAAGCTACGTCGCGACTGAACCAGTCGCAATCAGCTCGCTTCTCTTCTGTCGCAAATGGCCGATCCAAAGCTCCACTCCGTGACCAGTCTTGGCGGACGTCTCGAAAACGGGCATCCCCGGACGAACCGATTGTATGTTTTCCAGAGCGGCGGTGCGATCAAACTCGCAAGGTTCTGCCAAATCGATCTTGGTGATCACGGCCACATCCGACGTGTTGAACAAACCGGGGTACTTCAAGGGTTTGTCCTCCCCCTCGGTGACCGAAAGCAGCGCGACCCGTACCGATTCGCCCAGGTCCCAGCTGGTTGGGCAAACCAGATTTCCGACGTTTTCAATGAACAAGAAGTCCAGTTCGGCCAGGTTCCAGCCTTGCAGATGCTCCTCAATCATGTCGGCTTCGAGGTGGCAGCAGCCGTGCGTCATGATCTGGCGAACGGGAGCCCCGCTTTGCGAAAGCCGCCGCGCGTCGTTGTCCGTTTCCAGATCCCCGACGATCGCCGCGACCTTGTCGCCCGCTTCGACGAACCGCGTCAGCGTATCGCGAAGCAACGTCGTCTTTCCCGTGCCGGGGCTGGAAACCATGTTGACGACCAAGACCCCTGAATCGACAAACTGGTCACGCATTTGGCGAGCCAGCTCATCGTTCTTCTTCAGGATCTTCGTGCGAACTTCCAGGATTCTTGGTTCAAGCATGGTTCGTTGTCACGTGCTGGCGGGCGCGTTTTGAGGCACTTCGATCGATTCGATGTCAAGCTCTTGGCCCTGACGAATGTCGGAGCTTGGGGTATCGCAGACAGGGCAGCGGAAACGCTGGATCCCGGGTAATTCGACTTCGCGTTCACACTCCGCACAAAAGATCGTCACCGGAACGTCGATGATCTTCAGCATCGCGCCTTCCAAGGGAGTGTCTTTGGTGACCAGCTCAAAGCTGAATTCGAGCGCCTTTCTGTGAACACACGACAGGGCCCCAATCCGCAGCGTGATCGATGCGATCGTCGAGACCCCTTCATTCTCGGCAAGTTCGCTGGCGATTTCAACCAAGCGATTGGCGATGGAAAGTTCGTGCATCGCGATCCTACTTGAGATGTTTGGCAAACGCTTTGGCAAAGGCGAACAGGAAACCAAGCGACTTTTGCACGTCGGGGTCCTTGGTCGCCTTGAGTGTAGCAAATAGGCCACCAATCGGTGCGACCGGACGACTCGAGACCTCTCGGTAGGTGTCAGCCGCTTGCTTGCCGAGGGATCCCAGCACGGCGACGACCTCCTTGTCCAGCATCCCCGAGTCCACCATGCCGACTCCGGCATCGATGATCTTGGGTAGATCATCGCCCAGCCCGGAATCGATCAATCGTTCCCCGGCCGCTGCAAGTTTAGGAAGCGTGTCCATCAGGTGCTTAATCGCTTCGGTGTCGATCTGAATGTCGTTCTTTTTCAGTTCGGCGACGACTCCGGTAAGGTTCTCCGCAATCGTTTCGCCTCGCGCGATGAAGCCCTCGAGCGATTCGAGCAAGAAAGCTGCCAAAGGCAACCGGTCTAGCAACTGATTCAGTGTCGCAAGTGTCACCGGATCGGTCAGTCTCTCCAAGACATGAGACTTGACGAGCTCGTCAACGTTCATGGCACCCGCCGCTTCAGCAAGTTTGGTGCCAGTCTCGATCATCTGAGGGGCTTTTTGAAGCAGCTCCTTGTCCAGACCGATGTCCGCCTTCTTGAGGTCGCCGACGGTGGAGGTGATCGAATCCGCAATCACTTCGCCACGGCTGATCAATCCTTCGAGCGACTCGACCGCGAAAGCAACGGTGTCGAGTCGGTCGAGAAGGCGATTGAGGCTGTCGGCAACCTTTGGATCGTTGAGACGCTCCTGAAGCCGTTGAGCGGCAGACGAATCGCTTGCGACTGTGGACATTTTCAAACTCCAGACTCGCAGAAAATTTCCAGACGATCAGAGTTCTATCGTCGCAGAAAAGAAAATGGGAACAATGGCATGAAGATGCTATTTCAATTCGATTGTCGATGGCCAAGAATCGGTCGAGTTCGAGGAGTCCGCGAGCTTTCACTGCACTGAAGGGACGATTCAACGTGGCCGGAGATGTCAGCATTCTTGTTGCGACCGCCTTTTCGATCGGGTTTCTGCACACCTTGCTCGGACCCGATCACTACGTCCCTTTCGTTGCCATGGCGCGATGCAATCGCTGGTCGGCGGCAAAAACGCTCGTGATCACGTCGCTCTGCGGCATTGGACATGTGCTCGGCTCCGTGATCATTGGAACGATGGGCTTGCTTGTCGGCACTGCCCTGTTCCGCATCGAGGCATTCGAAGCGTTGCGAGGCGATGGTGCTGCCTGGCTGTTGATCGGTTTCGGTCTCGCGTATTTGACATGGGGATTAGTCCAGGCCGTTCGAGGCATCTCTCACACGCATTTGCACTCGCATCCAGACGGAACAGTCCACACACATTTGCATCAGCACGACTCGGCGCATTGTCATGTGCATGATGGTGTCGAAATCCTGGAACCCACGACACGGGCAAGTCAGACAATGACCCCGTGGATCTTGTTTCTGATCTTTGTTTTCGGGCCCTGCGAGGTCTTGATTCCATTGTTGATGTATCCGGCTGCGGAGTCGGACTTGCTGACGATTGTGATGGTGGTCGCTGCCTTTTCGGTTGCGACCGTGGGGACCATGTTGGCATCGGTGATGTTGATGGTATTTGGACTGAGCTTCCTTCGGTTTCCTGACATGCACCGATTTAGCCACGCGATTTCCGGGTTTGCGATCCTGGTGTGTGGCGCCCTGGTGAAATTTGGCTTTTGATTATTAGAGAGGAGTGTTTCATGGCATCCTTACTTTGGCTTCAGGGCGGTGCCTGCAGCGGGAACACGATGTCGTTTCTCAATGCGGAAGAGCCCAGTGCTTGTGACCTGGTCACCGACTTTGGGATCGATGTGCTGTGGCACCCTTCGCTGGGCATGGACATGGGCGACATCGTTCAGGACATGCTGCGCGACATTGTGTCGGGCAAGAAACAACTCGACATTTTTGTCTTTGAAGGCACGGTGATCACCGGGCCAAACGGCACCGGTCGCTTCAACATGTTCGCCGATCGACCGATGAAGGACTGGGTGAGCGATCTGGCGCCCCGGGCCAACGCGGTGGTCGCCTTGGGGGACTGCGCCTGCTGGGGTGGAATCCCGGCCAACGCCCCCAATCCGTCGGCCAGCGTCGGTCTGCAGTACCTGAAACGTGATCATGGCGGGTATCTCGGCCCGGACTTCAAATCCAAATGGGGTTTGCCGGTCATCAATATCCCCGGATGTCCATCGCCATCCCGACTGGGTGACGCAGATCCTGGTGGCGATCGCCAGTGGCCGAGCCAATGACATCGCCTTGGACGATTTGCAACGACCGCAAACGTTCTTCAAGACGTTCACACAGACCGGCTGCACGCGAACTCCAGTTCTTCGAGTACAAGCAGTCGACGATGGAGTTCGGGCAAGGGACGCGAACAGGATGCCTGTTCTACGAATTCGGCTGTCGCGGTCCGATGACGCATTCACCGTGCAACCGAATCCTTTGGAATCGCCAGTCATCCAAGACGCGGGCCGGCATGCCGTGTACCGGTTGCACCGAGCCGGAGTTTCCGTTTTATGACTTGGCGCCCGGCACGGTGTTCAAGACTCAGAAGATCGGCGGCGTGATTCCCAAAGACGTTCCGGAAGGAACGGACCATGTGACCTACATGGCGCATGCGGCGGCGGCCCGCGTCGCGGCGCCCCAATGGTCCAAAGAAGACATCTTCGTTGTTTAGCAGGGAGTTTAAAGAGAATGGCAACTGCAACCCCCATGAGGATCAGTCCTCTTGGCCGAGTGGAAGGCGACTTGGATCTGAGGGTGGAAGTCACCGATGGTGTGGTGACCGACGCGTGGACGGAAGCCAGCATGTTTCGTGGCTTTGAGATCATTCTCAAAGGGAAAGACCCTCAGGCTGGGTTGATCGTGACGCCACGCATCTGCGGCATCTGCGGTGGCAGTCACCTCTACAAGGCTTGCTACGCACTCGACACAGCCTGGAAGACGCACGTGCCACGCAATGCAACGCTGGTCCGTAACATTGCGCAGGCCTGCGAAACATTGCAGTCGATCCCGCGTTGGTTTTACGCGTTGTTTGCGGTCGACTTGACCAACAAGAACTACGCGAACATCCCTGAATACGAGGAAGTTGTCAGGCGTTTTGCTCCGTTTGTTGGAACGGCGTACGAGAAGGGCGTGACGCTCTCGGGAAAGCCGGTTGAGGTGTACGCGATCTTCGGCGGCCAGTGGCCTCATTGCAGTTTCATGATTCCAGGCGGCGTGATGTGCGGCCCCAATCTGTCTGACGTGACAAGATCGATCGCCATCCTGGACTACTGGAAACGAGAGTGGCTCGAGAAAGAGTGGCTCGGTTGCTCGATCGATCGTTGGATGGAAAACAAGTCTTGGGACGACGTTTGGAATTGGGCTGACGAAAACGACAGCCAGCGCAATTCGGACTGCGGCTTGTTCCTGCGCTTCACCAAAGCCGCCGGTCTCGATCGTTACGGCCACGGCTGCGGCAAGTTCTTGGCGACGGGAACCTACTTCAATCCTGAGCTCTACGAAAACCCGACGATCGAGGGACGCAACGCGGCATTAGTCAATCGATCCGGCGTCTACGATGGTGAGCAATTCCACGACTTCGACCACCTCAGGGTCCGCGAGTCGACGGCGCATTCGTTCTTCAAGGGCGAAACCTATCTGCATCCGTGGGATGGCGTGACCGATCCGATTGATCCGCAGGAGGGTCGCAAACAGGGCAAGTACAGTTGGGCCAAATCGCCCCGCTACGAGGTTCCTGATAAAGGGCACATGCCGTTGGAGGCAGGGCCGCTTGCGCGTCAGGTGATCGCCGGTCGACCGGATGCCGCCGCGCATCAGGACTACGATCCGCTGTTCTTGAATGCCGTTCAGACAGTTGGACCGAACGTGATCGTTCGCGTCATGGCCCGGATGCACGAGGCTTGCAAGTATTACAAGCTGGCTCAGAAGTGGCTGAGTGAAATCGATCTTCATGACAAGTTCTACACCAAGCCGACCGAACATGCCTCGGGCAAAGGCTTTGGATCGACCGAGGCAGCGCGTGGCGCATTGTCGGATTGGATCGTGATCGAGAACGGGCGGATTGAGAACTACCAGGTCGTGACGCCGACGGCGTGGAACATCGGACCTCAAGACGGCAGTCAAGTGCATGGGCCGATGGAGCAGTCCTTCATCGGATCTCCGATCAAGGACGCCAGAGACCCGGTTGAGATGGGACACGTCGCCCGCTCCTATGATTCGTGCCTGGTTTGCACCGTACACACCTACGACGGAAAAACCGGGAAGGAACTGGCGAGGTTTCGCATCGGAGAGGGGGCGTAGGGGAACCGAACGGCCAAGCTTTCCAACCTGAAAGTACGTTAGGCTTTCCAGCCTGACAGACACAGAGAACCTCAGCCTGGAAGTACGTTAGGCTTTCCAGCCTGACAGGAACGGTAAGAAAGTCAGCCTGGAAAGGCCGACGTACTGAAAGCAGATCACTCACGTTGACCCATGACCACTCCATCCGACAACGAAACCGCAGTTTTCGATCCGTCGAAACCGACGCTCAGTGGGATCGACACATTGATTATCGGATGTGGCAACCTGCTTCGTGGTGACGATGCGACCGGCCCGGTCCTGATTCGTCGCATGTGGGAACGGGGCTTGCCCCAACATGTCCATTGTGCCGATGGTGGCACGGGAGGGATGGATGTTGCTTTTCAGATGCGCGGTGTCCGTCACGTGATCCTTGTCGACGCCTGTCAGTCAGGAAGCGAACCGGGGACGATGTTTGAAGTTCCCGGCCACGAGGTCGAACAGCTTCCTCCGGTCGACGGTATCAACCTGCATTCGTTTCGCTGGGATCATGCGATCGCTTTCGGCCATTGGTTGCTCAAAGACGATTATCCCGAGAAGGTCACCGTCTATCTGATTGAGGGAGCCGCGTTCGAGATCGGCGAATCACTTTCCCCGGCTGTCGACGCCGCTATCGACAAACTGGTAATACGGATTTTTGATGCCGTGAAAGCGACGCCGGGGATCCCAGCATGAGTGAGCAAGTCACCCGGCCGACTCGCACGGTGCTGAGTCTTGAACTCAATGCGGACGGTTACCTGCGGGTCTCCCGTGAAGACGCTGCAAATTTCTTCCCGGAAGATACTCTGTTGGCCCTGTGGCGTGAGGGAACGCTCGTGTTGTTGCCGACGCGCGGCGCGGCGGCCGGAGGATTGCTGTTGAAACAAAGAAACAGTCACGGCGATCGCAGCTTGCTGATTTCGGAAGTCTTTCAGTTTCAGATGCCGACAGGAAGGTTTACCGCGATTTGGGACGACGGGATCGGGGGGCTGCGAGTCGCCCTGGACAGGCAACCGACATGAGCGATCACGACGAAGCCGCTGGCAATCCGGGAGAAAAGCCAAACAAGAACCCAACTGAAAACTTTACGCCGCTTGATGCGATGACCCGTGTGGTTTGCGACAATGGTCGGTGGCTCGTGATGTTGAACGTTCCATCATGGGAGCCGACCGATGACGAACACCCGGTTGCCAACCACTGGAAACCCATCAACGACTATGCCACCGAACAAGAAGCGATCGTCGCCGCATCCTGGATTGAAAGGTCAGCCAATCGAACGATTCGCCCACCAACCGGCATTTGACACGCGTAAAGCACAGCAAAATTCAAGCACGACGCGCAAGCGAGTGTGTCCCTCGCTGCGCATTCGACACGCTCGCTCGCGCGTCGTGCTTGTATGTATCGATCGAGAATCCATGACGTCGTTGCCCGATTGAGGGCAAGGCGAGTCGCTTCCAAACTAGCGAAAACAGGAATTCAGCACGTCGCCGATGATCGACCTTCGTCCACAGCCGATTGGGATTTATCCCGTCGCCCGCATCGAACCTGCTGTTGCCGGCTGTGGACAGCGATCATGGCGTTCTGCAGGCGCTGTTGGCAGGCGACTTGAGTGTGACGGTGCCGCAGTCGTGGCGTTTCTTTGTGGCAGCGGCTCGCGGCGAGATCGCAAAAGCCATCGAGTTGATTGCCGACTCGAACTCGTCGCTGGCAACCTACAATCGCTTCGTGCTCGCACCGGACGAGCCGGGCTATCGGCGACATCCGTCAAGACTTGCCTGACGACTTGGCTTCCTTGCTGGACGTCGCCGCCTACACTGCGGGTGTGATTGATTCGCTCGATGAACCTTTTCCGCTGGATGGCGAGTTACTGGCGCTGGCCTTGGCAACGCGAGCCGCCGCAGCGATGGAGCAAAAGGACGACGCGGGGGCAAGGGCCAGCCTCAAGGCAGCCGTCGCCGAAGCCCGCGACCAATCTCCCTTGCTCGCGTCGATTTTGCTTGTCCCAGCTGGCGGATCTGATCACGTCAACGCCTGGGCAATCCCCGGCCTTGGCGATCCTGCATTACCGCGAAGCGATCCAGCTCGCGGGCGATTGCAAGTTGCCGATGCTGCTTTCGGAACTCTACACCAAGCTGGGGATGATTTTTCAAAACGCATCCAACGGTCAACGAGGCGCTCTACTGGAAGCCGTCAATGCTTACCAGGCCGCGTTGCAACACGGGGTCACGCAAAGAGATCATCCCGACCAATTTGCTCAGCTCCAGAACAATTTGGGTCTTGCTTACCTCTCGATTCCATCCACAGAATCGAGCAGCCAGCTTCGCAGTGGTATCGCGGTGCAGTCGTTTCGTCACGCGCTGAAGGTCTACACGATCGAGGACCACGCGGACATGTGGGCCAGTGTCAGCATGAACCTGGCCAATGCGTTGCAATACGCGCCGTCGTCCCACCCCGAGGAAAACTTGATCCAGGCGGTCGAGATCTATGAAGATGTGTTGCAGGTTCGCTGTCGCGCGAAAGACCCCGTCGCCTACGCGACGGTCCTGTTGAATCAAGCCAATGCGCTGGCGCATCTCGGGATCTTCAGGCCCGCGCTCGATAAACTGTCCGAAGCCTACAAGCTCTTTCATTGGTACGAGCAAGTGGAGCAGGCCAACGCAGCGAGAGACTTGGTGGAGCAGATCAATCAGCGATTGGACGAGCGGAAACAGCCTCAGGAAATTTCATCGAACTGAGAACCTATTCGAAAAGGGGTCTGACCCTTTGGACCACGCCGGAGAGGGTCAGACCCCTTTTCGAATAACTCTGAGCATCATGGAACTTTATCAGCAACAACAATTCGGCTTCTTCCTGCAAACGGCGACCGAGCGGTACGTCGCCCGGCTTGAAGAGCGGTTTCGTGGTGCCGACGGCGCGCTGGAAAACCTGCGGAGAGACCCCGAGGCGGACGGCGTTTGGCTCAGCGGCTTTACCGATGCCGTCTTTGACGATTTTCTACTCAACAATGTCGAGGGGGCGTGCTTCGTACTACAAGCCTTGGCGAAACGAAAAGCACAACCCATTGGAGCGGGGACGGTCGAATCGACACTGATCGAGCTGGCTAAGTCTCTGTTCGCTGAACTGCTGCTGCAAAAAACAATTGAGTCATTGGAACTGAATTCCGGCTACCAACCGGTTCCTACCGTAGGTCATTCTCTCCGAGACTGAGAATTTGCATCGTCGCCGATCGTAGCGTCCAATCCTGTAATGTTCGACGGAGCCAATGGCGACGATCTTTGCGACAATCGCTTGCCAGGGCAGTGCGTGTTCATGCGAGTCTCGGAGAGGTTGTGAAGATATTGGGCATGCTACTGTAGGTCCGCCTTTCCAAGGCGGACACCCGCAGCTTTGCTGCGTTTCGTGCGAGTCTCGGAGAGACTCGCCTACAGTAATGCACCGCGGTTGCATTTGTTCACAGCCTCGGAGAGACTCGCCTACAGTAAACGCCCTCGGTTAGCGCCTGAGGTTCACGAGACTGGAACAAACCATGACAACGAACACTACCTCAACCCAGACCAGTTTGCCGACGGTGACGGTCGATGACCTGGACCAGTTGGCCGAGCGAGTCGACCGCGCGATCGCCGAGGTACAAACACTCGCTCCGGATGTGCGTGCGAAGGCCATGACGCTCAAGTCGACGATCGAGGAATTCCACAAGGTGGGGCTGACTCACATCGTCAAGACGCTCAAGAACGATCCCAATGGCAAGCAATTGCTATTCGATTTAGTGGACCAACCGGCCGTGTATGCGTTGTTCGCGATGCACGGATTGGTCCGAGCCGACCTGAGAACGCAGGTCAGCCGCGTGCATCGATATGGTTCGCCCCTACATGCAGTCGCACGGCGGCGACGTGAGTCTTGTCGATGTGCAAGGCAAGACCGCCTTCGTCCGCCTTGCCGGCAGCTGCAACGGTTGTTCGATGTCGTCGGTGACTCTGCGGAACACGGTGGAAGAATCCCTTCGTGAGCATGTTCCAGAAATTGAAAAGGTCGAAGTCGTTCCCAACGAACCCGACGACCTGGTCCAACTGCAATCGCCCGCTGCTGGGAACAGTCAACACGGTTGGGTCGAAGGGCCGCTCGTCTCGCAGTTGAGCGAAGACAAACCGTACGCATTCGAAACTGGCGACGAACAAATTCTTCTGATCAAGTCAAAAAGGGGACTGCGGGCGTACAGAAACTCTTGCGCACACCAGGGGCTGCCGCTCGATGGTGGGCTCGTTGACGCGGAAGCTGGTACGATCACTTGTCCTTGGCACGGTTTCCAATACGACAGCGAGTCCGGCGAGTGCTTTTCCGCTCCCCAATGTCAACTCGAGCCGTTTCCGCTGCGCATCGAAAATGATCGTGTCTTCGTACGGCCGCAATAGACGCTCATGGACTCTGAAACCGACGTACAACCGAAGATCCAAACGGTAAGCATCTCGAAGCGAAGCCAGCCGGTCGCTGATGGTGCACCCTCGATGCAAGCGTCAGGCCTCTGTCGCCCCAAGCTCTGGCTCGGCGCCAAATCTCCGTTCGGCCTGGCCCTTCCCGACGCGCACCCAACGGCGTCAAAGATGTATGCACCACGAGGAGTCTGGCTGGACGAGGAGCGATTGATCGTGTGTGATTCCGGGAACCACCGGATCATGATTTGGAACACGATTCCGCAAGAAGACCAAACGGCCGCCGATGTTGTTCTGGGCCAGCCGACGTTCGCCTGCGAAGGTCCGGCCGCAGCAGGTCGCGGCCCGGAAAACGGCGTGCATCTTCCCACCGGTGTGATTGTCGTCGACGGAAAGTTGTTGGTCGCCGATGCGTGGCATCATCGCGTCCTGGTGTGGAATCAGGATTCCCGAGGTGTCTGACACACCGCCCGACTACGCGATTGGCCAATCGAGCCTAGGCGAAGTGGAAAAGAATCGTGGCGGCAAACCATCGCTTCAAGGTTTGTACTGGCCCTACGGGATCGCTTGGATCAACCAGCAGTTCTATGTCGCCGATACCGGCAATCGGCGCGTGTTGATCTGGGATGGAATTCCCGGAGTCGATCAACCCGCCGACCGCATGCTAGGACAGCCCGATGCGTCCGCTTGCGACGAGAACCGGAGCGGACCGGTTGCCGGCGATTCGTTTCGTTGGCCGCATGATTTTGCCGGGGTCGGGGACCGATTGTTTGTGGCCGACGCGGGGAATCATCGGGTGTTGTGCTGGAATCACCATCCGCAACACGATTGCCCTGCGGACAGCGTGCTCGGCCAGCAAGACTTCACGACAGCTTATGAGCTTCCGTACGACACCCAGGGCCCCAGTCGACTCCGTTTTCCCTACGCGGTGGATGCTTGCCAGGATATTCTCGCCGTGGCTGACACAGCCAACAATCGCATCTTGTTTTGGCGCGTGCCACTGGATCAAACGTGTTTCGCCGGAGCGATGGACGTGATTGGCCAGGTCGACTTCGCGGGAAACGGCGAAAACCACTGGGACTCGGTGAACGAAAACACGCTATGCTGGCCTTACGGGATCTGTTTCCATCAGGACACGCTCGCCATTGCCGACTCGGGAAACAATCGAGTCATGTTGTGGGACTGTCGTCGGCTGATCGAATCACTCGAAACAACTTAGAGAACGAACATGTGCCTTGCAGTACCGGGACGGATCGAACGAATCTTCGAGGACAGCGGGACTCGAATGGGCAAAGTCAACTTTGGTGGCGTCGTCAAAGATGTTTGCCTCGCCTACCTGCCCGAAATTCAAGTCGGCGACTACACCATTGTTCATGTCGGATTCGCAATCAGTCGGATTGATGAAGTGTCGGCGGAGCAGACGCTGAAGACCTTCGAGGAACTGGGGCTACTTGAAGATGAGTTAGCGGAACTGCGGGAGACGGAATTCGAGACCAGCGGAGAAATCGATATGCCTGGTCTTGCGGATCCAAGCCAGCAAAACTGAGCTCGCGACCATGAAACACTTGACTGAATATCGAGACGGCGAGAAAGCGAAACGCCTTGCCAACGAAATCGCCCGACTGGTCACCCAGCCTTGGGCGATCATGGAAGTTTGCGGTGGCCAAACCCATTCGATCATTCGCAACGGGATCGACCAGATTCTGCCGGATGAAATCGAGATGATCCACGGACCGGGCTGCCCGGTTTGTGTGACGCCGCTGGAAGTGATCGACAAGGCGCTGGCATATTGCCAGCCGACCGGAAGTGATCTTCTGTTCGTTTGGCGACATGCTTCGAGTCCCCGGATCGAAAGACGACCTGTTCAAGATCAAGGGAGCCGGCGGTGACGTGCGCGTCGTCTATTCGCCGCTGGATGCTCTCAACATCGCACGCGAAAACCCGGATCGCGAAGTCGTCTTTCTGGCGATCGGGTTTGAAACGACGGCACCCGCCAACGCGATGGCGGTCAAACTGGCGAAAGATCAAGGCATCTGCAAACTTTTCCGCTTTGGTCTCGCACGTGCTCGTGCCCCCAGCGATCGAAGCGATCATGAATTCACCCGGCAATCGAGTCAACGCCTTTCTCGCCGCCGGACATGTTTGTTGCGTGACCGGCTTCGCGGAATACCCGCGGCTGTGCAGCGAGTACGGAATCCCGATTGTGGTCACCGGATTTGAGCCACTCGATTTGCTCGAAGGCATTCGCCGCACGGTCATTCAACTGGAAAGCGGACAAGCATTTGTCGAAAATGCGTATCCGCGGGTGGTATCCGAACATGGAAACGTCGTCTGCCCAAGCCGTGATCGACGAAGTCTTCGAAGTGACCGATCGCGGCTGGCGCGGAATCGGAACGATTCCGCAGAGCGGCTGGCGGCTGAGTGATGCGTACCGCGATTTCGATGCGGAAAGAAAGTTTACGGTTTCGGACATCAAGACTTGCGAGTCGCCGCTCTGTCGGGCGGGCGACGTGCTCAAAGGTGCGATCAAACCGAACGAGTGCGAAGCCTTTGGCAAAGAATGCACGCCGAGGAACCCGCTTGGCGCAACCATGGTTTCCAGCGAGGGCGCCTGCGCGGCGTACTTCAACTACGGTCGATTCGTGCAGTTGACGCCACCGAAATCTGCTCAGGCGGTGGGAGGGTCCAAGTGAGCGACCTGGCAACCGACGCGATCGACAAGAACGAGCATGCTTCGAAACCCGCATCCGGATGAAGCCGTCAGCTTTCATGGGCTGAGCTGTCCACTCCCATTGCAAGACTATCCGAATATCATTCTTGGGCACGGCGGTGGCGGAAAGCTTTCGTCGGAACTCATCGAACACATTTTCCTTCCGGCGTTTGGCAATCAATCACTCGCTGGCCTTGCCGATTCGACGGTGTTCCGAGTCGAGGCGGGACGACTCGCATTTTCGACCGACTCCTACGTGGTTCAGCCCTTGTTCTTTCCGGGCGGTTCGATCGGCGACCTGGCGGTCAATGGTACCGTCAACGACATCTCCATGAGCGGAGCGAAGCCACTCTACTTGAGCGCGGGATTCATCATCGAAGAAGGCTTTTCCGTTGCTCAACTGCAACGCATCGCCCACGACATGGGAGCCGCGGCTCGACGGGCCGGTGTGGCGATCATCACCGGCGACACCAAGGTTGTCGAACGCGGTCACGGTGATGGATGTTACATCAACACCGCTGGAGTCGGCGTCGTTCCCGCAGGAATCGACATCGCGCCCACCAACGCTCGACCGGGCGATGTCGTGATCCTCAGCGGAACGCTCGGCGACCATGGCATGGCGATCATGAGCGTTCGCGAAGGACTGGAGTTCGAGGCCCAAATCGAAAGCGACTCGGCTCCTCTGAACGAGATGGTTGCCGCCATGATCGACGCCTGCCCGGACATTCGCGTGCTGCGCGATCCCACGCGTGGTGGACTGGCAGCGAGCCTGAATGAGATTGCCAGTGCATCGAAGTGCGGCATCGTGATCGAGGAGTCGCGTCTTCCCATCAACCCGACGGTGCAGTCGGCGTGCGAGATTCTAGGGCTGGACCCCTTGCTGGTCGCCAACGAAGGAAAGCTCGTTTGCATCGTTCCCGCAAGGTTCAGCGGCCGATGTTCTGGCTGCCATGCACGCCCATCCCGCTGGTGCGGCTGCTGCTGTGATTGGTAAAGTTGTTTCCGACCATCCCGGCATGGTGGTCGCAAGAACCTCAATCGGTGCTTCTCGCGTCATCACGATCCCGATCGGCGAGCAACTGCCTCGCATCTGTTAGACCCCCGGAGAATACGAATGTTGCGACAGTCAGTGATTGCCATCCTCAATTCATTCATCATTGTGCTGATGACCTTCTCGCTGCTTGCCAGCACGACCGCCGTGGCGGGAGAAGTTGATCCGGTGCAGAGCGAGTGGTATGAAAAATACAAGGACCAAGAGAATATTCCGCTGCCCGAAAAGATGCTGCTCAACACGGACGCGGAACCGGAACTAGCGGACGGGTTCACACCACTGTTCAACGGCAAGGACTTGAGTGGCTGGACACCGCGAGGCGGAACCTGCCACTTCGAGGTAAGGGACGGTCTTCTTGTGGGCACTGTCGTCGCCGACTCACCGAGTACCTACCTCTGTACCGACCGAGCCGACTTCACCGATTTTGTCTTCACTTGTGATATGAAATGGGAAGTCGACGGTAACTCCGGCGTCATGTTCCATGCGCAGGTCAAGCCAAGCGATAAGGGGGAAATCGTTTTCGGCCCGCAGGCGGAGATGGAAGGCATTACTGGCGATCGCTATTGGAATGGCGGCATCTACGGGCAGAGCTGCGGCGGATACTTCTATCCGCTGTGGTTGAAAGAGCATCAGCAAGCGAGGAAGGCTTTGAAGCGAACCGACTGGAACCGATTGACAATCATGGCGAAGGGGAACGTCGTCAAGACATGGGTCAACGGAGTGCCGGCTGCCCACTGGGTCGACGACGGTACCTACGCCAAGGGATTCTTCGGGTTGCAGATTCACAAAGGCGCCAAGGGAACGGTGTTGTGGAAGAACATCCGCGTCAAGTCGCTGGCGGAGTAGGAGTGCGCCGGGCAGTTAGCTTTTCGATTTGCGATGGTCAGCCGATAAGAATTCGAGTGAGTTGACCGCGCAACGGCCGCAGATGCTAGCCATCGGTCTCCCCCATACAAGCACGACGCGCAACATCAAAACTTGCGCGTCGTGCTTGCATTGACGGATCAACCCGCCACGGTCGCGCTGCCCAACCAATAACGCACCTCCTGGTTCTCCGAGACTCTTCGCGTTTCTGCCAACATATCACTACAACGTGTTTCACGCAGAGTTTCACGCTTGGTCCGGGTGCAAATCATGGATGGTTGCGTTGGATCTTGCTGTCATCGGCGCAATTCTCTAGATATCAGCTTGACGAATTGTTCACAGCGGTCGCAGTCATGAATGAACAACAAAAACAATTGCTGAGTCAGGATATCCAGGAACGTGCAGCGGCAGCCGAGGCCTTGAGCCTGATGGGGCCGGATGCGGCCTTTGCTGCGGTCGAGCTAGTGAAGGCTTGCGCTGACGAGGAGGCGGTATCACAGTGGTCCGTTTCGGCCTTGGAAGAGCTTGGACCGCCGCCAACTGAATCGCTTTCGGAACTTGCCACGCTGGCATCGTCGGACCATCCACTGGTCGCCTATTGGGCGATCACTTTGCTTGGACGAAGTGGTGATGCCGCACTATCGAGCCAGGATGACCTCGCGGCAATTCTTCGGAAGTCGTCCGACATGAGCGTACGACAACGAGCGGCCTGGGCCTTGGGAGAAATGAATGCGGCATCGGATGCCGCGATTGCTGCGCTCGAAGAAGCTGCCCAATCCTCCGATGCGAGATTGGCTCGGCTTGCGACAGCGTCTCTGGAGAAGGCCAGGGCTTAGCATCAGTCCACGACGTATCAATCTGCACGCGAACACGGGCATGGAGGCCTGTCTTGGCAAGCAAGAAATCTCGCCCCGCGCCGAAAAAGTCGCGTCTTTCAACTCTGGCCTGGCTGATCTTCACTGCCATTTCCGGTGGTGGAGTCACGGGCTACGTCAAACCCGATACGCCGATCATCGGGAAACTGGTTGAACAGATCACTGCGCGGTTCCAGTCCGGCGATGGCGCGAAGCTGGCTGCTTTGGCTCAATCGGACGGTGTGGTCGGGACGCTTGCAAACGCACTGCCTGCCGCTCTGAATCAGGGCCAGATGCCGTATCAAGGTCAGGCACCCTATCAAGGCCAGATGCCCTATCAAGGCCAGGCACCGTACCAAGGTCAGGCACCGTACCAAGGCCAGGCGCCCAGTCAGGGCCAAGTCACCGCCCAGGTCGCTTCCAATCGCACACCGACCAATAGCCTCTTGATCGCCAGCTTCAACATTCAGGTTCTCGGCAAGAGCAAGATGTCCAAACCCGGGATGCCGCAAGCGCTTGCGCATATCATTCGGATGTTTGATCTGGTCGCCATCCAGGAGGTGCGAGCGAAGGAGGACGATATTTTGCCGGAATTGGTCGCAGCGGTGAACGCGGACGGCAGTCGCTACAGCTTTGTCATCGGCCCACGTCTGGGGCGAACCGTTAGTACTGAGCAATACGCATACGTCTTCAACACGAACACGATTGAGCATGATCCTTCATCCGTTGGCACGGTCAACGATCCGTCTGACTTGATGCATCGCGAACCACTGGTGACACGTTTTCGAGCACGAACCCAGTCGCCGGCCCAGGCGTTTACGTTCTGGATGGTCAACGCGCACACCGATCCTGATGAGGTGCCTCAGGAGGTCGACGCGCTCGCCGATGTTTTTCACGGCATGCGATACGCACTTCCGGACGAGGATGACGTCATCTTGCTGGGCGACTTGAACGCAAGCGAGACGCAGTTGGGAAGACTGGGGCAGTATCCCGGTATCCGCTGGACGGTCACTGGCGTGATGACCAACACACGGCGCACCAAAGCGTACGACAACATCATTTTTCAGGGCCAGTCGACGGCTGAGTACACCGGTCGCTGGGGTGTCATTGACCTGGAAAGCACGCTGGGGATTTCACGCGAAGTTGCCTTGACGATCTCGGACCATTTGCCGGTCTGGGCTGAGTTTCAACTTTGGGAAGCGCCACAGCAACCGAGTTTTGTCGAACGATTTCCTGGCAATCGTCGCTAACCAACCTCATTCTGCCAGGAACGGGGTGACGGGAGGTGTGGAACCAATGCTCGCTTCCGGCCCTGTCAGCGCTGCGAAACCTTGGTTCCAACTCGTCATCGGCAATTCTTGGTGCGATCGCGGAACGATTTGCAACCGGGAACAGCCACGGTCATACTTGTGCCTCGGCCATCCGAGAGCCTCCATCGTTACTGTCCGTGACTCCGAGACTGTGTTGAAAACATGAACCGCATTGCCCTCACGTTCCTGTCCATGCTGATCACCGCACTTGGGTGTTTCTCCAGCATCGCCAACGCAGCTGACGCGTCGCAGCCGAACGTCATCCTGATTTTCATCGATGACATGGGCTACGGCGATGTCGGGTTCAACGGCGCGACGGTTCCGAAGACGCCGAATCTCGATCAGATGGCAGTCGAAGGGATGAAGTTCACCGACTTCTATGTCGGCTGCGCCGTCTGTTCCGGTTCGCGGACCGCGCTGCTGACGGGATGCCATTACCAACGACTGAGCATGAACCCGGTGCTGTTCCCCAACAGCGACCGCGGTCTTCATCCCGACGAGGTCACGCTCGCCGACATGCTCAAAAGCGCTGGCTACCGCACCGCATGCATTGGCAAGTGGCATCTCGGTCATCTGCCCCCCTGCCTGCCAACGTACCAGGGGTTCGATTCCTACTGGGGCATTCCCTACAGCAATGACATGTGGATCGATCCAGCCAACAAGATTGCTGACGATGTGGTGATCCGCGAGGGACTCACGCTCGCCGATCTGAAGGCCGGTCACAAGGCCAAGAACGTCGTGCCGATCTTGCGCAACGAAGAAGTGATCGAATACCCCGCCGATCAAACCACGATCACACGGCGCTATACCGAGGAGGCGATTCGATTCATCAATGCGAAGCAAGACGAACCTTTCTTTCTGTATTTGCCACATACCATGGTGCACTTGCCGCTGGCGGTCTCGGAAGCCTTCGACAATCCCGACAACGATCTGATCACCAACGCGATCGAAGAAGTCGACTGGTCGGTGGGCGAGATTCTTGAAGTCGGTCAAAGCAGCGGGCATTGCCGATGAGACGTTGGTGATCTTTACGAGCGACAACGGCGCCGCGGTCGGTTCGTCGCTGCCGCTGCGGGCCAAGAAAGGGAGCGTCTATGACGGTGGCATCCGCGAACCGACGCTGATGTGGTGGCCTGGAAAGATCCCGGCTGGTTCCGTCTGTTCGGAGGTCGCCGCATCGATCGACGTGATGCCGACCCTGGCCAAGCTTTGCGGTGGCGAGCTGCCCGAACGAAAGATCGACGGCAAAGACATCTGGCCGTTGATGAGCGGTTCAACGAATGCCAAGAGCCCGCACGAAGCTTACGTGCTGATGCATGGTCCCGGCACCGTCCGCAGTGGCAAATGGAAGTTCTATCCGTGGCAGGAAGGAAAGGGCCAGCAGAGCCGCGACAATGCCAAGCTGGAAACCGTCAACCGATCCGGTCCAGTTGTATGACACGTTGGCCGACATCGGCGAAACCACCAACGTCGCCGCCAAACATCCGGAGATCGTCGAGCGTCTGCAAGCGGCATACGATGCCCACGTCGCCGAGATCAAAGCCAACCAACGCCCCACCGCCGAAATGATTCGGCCGTCCGGCGCGATTTCCCCTGAGCGACCCGGCCAACCAGCCGCGAAAAAGAATCCGAGCGCGAAGCGCAAACGAGTGAGTCCCAGCGGTAAGTGACCAGTTTGGAATGGGTGGCAGGGGACACACACGCTAGCGCGTTCTGATGTTGCGCGTTTTACCACGGGAGTCGCGGGAAGCGCCGCGCCCAGTTCGGGAATTGGTGGTTTTTGTCGGCCAGTTTCGGGGCCCACGGCTAGCGCCTGAGGTTCACGGTGAACCTCAGTCGCTAGCCCTGGGCCGCGTTGCTTGATCGGAGCGATATCCTAAGACTATGACTGATGTGACTCGCATCCTTTCCGAAATCCAACGAGGCGCCCCAAAAGCCTCGGAACAGCTGCTCCCGCTTGTCTATGACGAGCTTCGCAAACTGGCGGCGCAAAAGATGGCGTCAGAAAAGCCGGGACAGACATTGCAGGCCACCGCGCTGGTGCACGAAGCTTATCTGCGACTGGTCGACGTCGAAAAGTCTCAGCGATGGGACAGCCGGGGTCACTTCTTTGCCGCCGCCGCCGAAGCGATGCGTCGCATCCTCGTCGAGCAAGCGCGGCGCAAGCAAGGCCCAAAAGCTGGGGGAGATCGCCATCGTGTGGAGCTTTCCGTCATCAACCCCGAGGTGACACAAGACGGCATCGACATCGTTGCCCTCAGCGACTCACTCGATCGCCTGGCAGAGCGAGATTCACGTGCCGCCGAGGTTGTCAAGCTTCGCTACTTCGCTGGCTTGTCGACTCAAGAGGCCGCTGAGATGCTGGGCGTCTCGGTTTCCACAGCGAAAGCCGACTGGAACTATGCGAAGTGCTGGCTTCGAGCGGAGCTCTTGGAATCTTCCTGAGCCACAAGAACAAACAATTGTCAGTTTACTCCGATTTTTCGTCGGCCAATCGGTCGCGAACTCTCGCATTGTCTTTCGAGGGGTAATTTCCACGTCGCTCGAGTCGATCTGAGATGAGTGCCCAAGATCTCAACGAAAAAGCTATCTTCAACGTTGCCAGTCAAATCCCGGCTCGCGAGGCGCGAGCGTGCTATCTCGCACAGGTATGTGGCGAGGATTCCGAAATGCGGGACCGAGTTGCTCTGCTATTGCGAATCCACGAAGCGGAGCCCGGCTTTTTAGAAACGCCACCGCGCGGGGTCGCCGCCACGATGGAAATGCCATCCACCAGCGAAATGGCCGGCACCCAGATCGGTCCCTACAAACTCCGCGAAAAGATCGCCGAAGGGGGAATGGGGGTGGTGTACGTGGCGGAGCAGACGGAGCCGGTCCAGCGGAAGGTGGCTCTCAAAGTCATCCGCCCAGGGATGGCAGGTCCGAACGTAGTCGCGCGGTTCGAAGCCGAACGCCAGGCCTTGGCGATGATGAATCACCCCAACATCGCGCGTGTGTTTGACGGCGGCGCGACCGACCAGCAGCTCCCCTACTTCGTGATGGAGCTCGTTCAGGGGCTGCCGATCACCGATTACTGCGACCAGAAGCGGCTGACCACCCACGAGCGATTGGAACTGATCGTCGATGTTTGCCGCGCGGTCCAGCACGCACATCAAAAAGGGATCATCCATCGCGATCTGAAACCTTCCAATGTGCTCGTCGCCGAGATCGACGGCAAAGCGGTCCCCAAGGTGATCGACTTTGGTGTCGCCAAGGCACTTCACCAGAAGCTCACCGACCAGACGGTCTACACCCAGTTTTCACAGATGGTCGGAACACCTCTGTACATGAGTCCAGAACAGGCCGGGCTGGGAGTGATCGACGTTGATACGCGTAGTGACGTCTATTCACTCGGGGTGATGCTCTACGAGTTACTCACCGGCGAGACCCCCTTGAGCCGGGAGACGTTCAAGGAAGCGACGTTCGACGAGATACGACGGATTATCCGCGAAGATGAACCGCGAAAGCCGAGCGTAATGGTCAGCACGCTGGACAATCAACTGGCGACAACGATCTCAACGCGACGCAAAACCGATGCGCGGTCTCTATCGTTGTCGTTGCAGCGAGAGCTTGACTGGATCGTCATGAAGTCCCTCGAAAAGGACCGCAACCGTCGGTACGAATCGGTCAACGCGTTTGCATCGGACATCGAGCGCTACCTCCACGACAAACCGGTCGAGGCATGTCCGCCATCGGTTCTGTATCGATTTCAAAAGTATTCGAAACGACACAAGGGACTTCTTCTTGCGTCCGCTTTGATAGCGACAATCCTGATGATGGCGACGGGCATTAGTATGTTCTATGCAGTCAGGGCTGAGCGTGAAAAAGCGAATGCAGTTGCCGCTCACGAACAGGCTACCGACCATCTTGGCGCTGCCGTTGATTCCATCGACAAACTATTGGAACATGTCTCAAGTCCCGCGTTCGCAGAACTTCCTCAAGCGCAGACTCTTCGAAGAGACATTCTCGAGGATGTGTTGAAATTCTATGGCCGCTTCCGCTCCACCGCCGTGGAATCACCCGAAGTGCGCTACCGAGCTGCAGTCGCCTGGCTGGAGCTTGCGAGATTAGGCGCGGAACTCGATGTGGAGGAGACCGCTGATCTTGGGTTCCAACAGGCACTGAGACTGACTGAACAACTTACCATCGAATATCCCTCTAACATCGACTACCAAACGCTACGGATCGATACGCAATATAAACTTGGTTGCTACCGAAGCAGCAATCAAGCAAGAGAGCGCGACAATATTGCTTGTGAGTGCTTTCAGGATGTATTGCGTGAGATCGCCGTGCTTCCCCGTCAAGAAGTGGTCGCATCTGATCAATTGATGGGCATCAAGCTTGTTAGTTTGACCAAGCTCGCGTTTTATCCTGGTTTTGAATTAGATACAGAGGAAAGACGCGAATATGCATCGGCCGCACTCGCATTGGCAGAAGAACTGCATGGCAATGAATCGGACCCAGTGAATTACGGAATTCGGTTGCTCGGGCAATTCCTCACCAATTCAGATCCTGATCGCGCGGCACAGTTCTTTCGATGGACGATTGACAACAGCCGGCAGTGGAGTGTCTCTGGATCGTCGCGTTATTTGATCAACGGGCGAATCGATAACCTTCAAGCAGCACACATGTTTTTTCGCAATCGTGATTCGAACTATGCAGCGAAGTTGGCCTTCGAAGAGCTTCAACTGTGCGATCAATTCGTTACCCGATTCCCAAGCCGCCGCTGGAACTTTCAACGTCAAGAAAACGCCCTCGCTAACATTTTCTTCCTTCGAGAGGCACCCGGCCTGAAACCAGAGACTGTTTTGGAAGAGCTCGAGCGACGGATACGGATCGCTCCCGAACATCACAGGACGCATTTCCTACGTGCGCTGTATTTAAGTCGTTGCAAGGATCCGATTGCTGCCTTATCTGAGGCGATCGACAAGCATCCCACGCAAAGTGCCTATCGTGAGTTTCGAGGAATGCTTCAGTTGGATCAGATGATGATCGATGAAGCACTGAGCGATTTTTCCGATGCCTTCATGACGATCCCCGAACCGACCAGATTGGCCCACCAAATCGCTTGGCACTCGCGACGCTTGACTCGTAGCGGGCGTCCCGACGACGCACTGCGACTTGCCGAACTTGCACGAGAGTTTGGTGTAGACACTCAAGAATTGGAGATGGCTCTGGGCGAGGCAGAAAGGGAGCTCGGCCGAATCGACGAAGCAACCCTGCACTTTGACAAAGCGAAGGAACTGGAGACGGCTACCCCATTGCAATTGGCTCTCTAACATCGACGAGCCCATCAATCCCTACCAGCACGACGCGCCAGCGAGTGTGTTTGCAAGCGTTTCGTTTTCCACGCACGATGGGTCCAGGAGTGTGTCCGTCTGTCATCCCGCTCGGAATGCACAGACACACTCGCTGGCGCGTTTTGATGTTCCGCTGTTTGCTTCCTTTCGGGCCGAAGGCCCAGCAATTTACCTAGCCCAGCCCATCGGGCTCATCGTACCACACAAGTCTCTTCTGGCTTGCGTGGGTGGGGTCGCGGTCGTTTTTTTGCGGGCTGGATTTTCGGCAGCTATCCGCGAATGATAGTTCGCTTTTCTATTCAAGGGATCGTCAGTCTTCGAGGGAATGTGTGAAGAGTGTTTCACTCATGCGTTTCACGGAGGTCTGGCGATGGTCGTCTCGCTGCTTGATGAAGTTCGCGATGCTGAGTTCGGTGACAAGCGGTTGAATAAGAGAGTCGCGAAGGTCATTGATGAACTCGGTTCCAATCCCAGTTTGAGCATTCCTGGTGCGACCAAAGCCCGGGCGGAGATGGAGGCTGCCTATCGGTTTTTCGACAACGATAAAGTTTCACCGGAAAAGATCCTAGAGCCTCATGTCGAAGCGACGCGTAGAAGGATTTCGCAATCGGATCTCGTGTTGTTGGTTCAAGACACGACCGAAATCGATCTGACACGACCGGACCAACAAGTCAAAGGAGCAGGGCCGATGGATTCGGAGGCTCGTCGCGGTGCGTTCTTTCATCCACTCAAGGCATTTGATTCCGACGGCTTGCCGTTAGGGATCGCATGGCACAAGTGTTGGGCTCGTGATGAGATCGAGACTTCGCTGACCAAAGATGAAAAGAGGCAGAAGCGCAAGCAGAAACCTATCGAGCAGAAAGAAAGTGTCCGTTGGGTGGAAGGCCTTCGCGCTGCGCGGGAAGTTGCTGCCGCATGCCCACAAACTTGCTGCGTTTGCGTCGCAGACAGCGAGGGTGACATTTACGGGTTGTTTTCCGAACCACGCGATTGCCAAGGAGTTGAAGTGCAGCTCTTAGTTCGGGCTTGCCAGACCCGAGCAACGACCGATCAGACCAACTGGTTAGCAAAGACTCGGGACACGACTTGTTTGTACCGATGTACGGTGAATGTCAGTCGACGAAGGAGCAATATCGCTCCCGATAAGCAAGGTAAGCGTGTGCTGTGTCGCGATGCGAGACTTGCCGAAGTAGAAGTTCGTGCCACCACCCTCACACTTCGTCCGCCGTACCGCTGCGATCGCAAACTCCCGGAAGTCACCGTCAACATCGTGCTGGTGGAAGAAGTGAATCCACCCCAGGGATGTGAGCCAATCCAATGGCTGCTTGTCACAACGTTGCCCATCGATGGTCTCGAACAGGTCAAGTTGGTTGTCCAGGCGTACTGCATTCGTTGGCAAATAGAGATATTCTTCCGCACGCTCAAATCGGGATGCCGGATTGAATCACGTCAGTTCGAAGAACTACGACGGATCGAGAATTGCCTGGCTCTGTATTCAATTATCGCCTGGCGGATCATGTACCTTTGCCGGCTTGGCCGTGAGTGTCCGGAGCTAAGTTGCGAAGTCGTGTTTGAACCCAGCGAATGGAAGTCGGTCTACATGACGATCAAACGGAAGGATCCCCCGCCAACACCTCCTACGTTGAACGAAATGATCCGATTGATCGCATCGCTTGGCGGCTATGTGATTCGCAAGTCAACGAACCCTGGAACGCAAACTCTTTGGATCGGACTTCAGCGAGTGCACGACATGTCCACCGCATGGACCGCCTTCGGACCAGAATCATAAATTTTTTTGCGCAAAAACTTGTGTGGTACGATGAGCCCGTTGGGCTGGGCTAGGTAAACCGACGGGGCGTTGCCCCTCAATCAAAAGGCGCAACATCAAAACTGGCGCGTCGTGCTTGTATGGGCAGCGCGGACATCGTCCACTACTTCGTTTCTACAACTTCGATCTTTGGCATGGCGACGTACACGATTGGCATCTCGCCGTCTTCGGAGGTGAAGTAGGGAATGTGGTAGATCCCGCACAACAACTTTCCTCCGCCGGTCGGATCGACCTGCTGCCAGCCTTGATTCTCACGGTAAAACTCAGCCCACACGTGGCCGCTGCTGCCGTAAAACCAACCCGCCACTTGGCGAGCGGGTACCCCAGCGGCGCACGCGAGCGTGACGAAGCAGTCGGAGAAATCCCAGCAGTGGCCGAACTCCTGCTCGAGCACTTTCTTCGTTCCCCAACGTGAACCGGTCTGACCGGAATACTGCAGGTTCTGTCCAGGCGACAACCACTCCAGTATCGCCATCACCTTCGCACCGTTAGTCGACTTGCCTTGGGTGATGCGTCGCGCCAGTGCGATGACTTCGGGATCGCTCGCCGGCCAAAACGGTGTCTCGGTGGTCAAGTCAGCCGCTGGCACCTCGGGAGCTTGCTTGAAACCTGTGCCGTCGACCGTGGTCTCAATCGTTGCGGTTACGAACGGCACGCCCTGGTGGTCGGGAAGTTGGTCAAACGTGTAAGCGATCGTAGCTCCGGCTTCTTTCGCTTGCATGGCGGTCGGCTGGAAGGTTTGCCTGGTGGACTCGCCATCGAGCGATAGGTTCCGCAGGACCAGCGTGCGTCCGAACTTGAATTTCTGTGAAACGTCTTTGATCTGCTGCGCTGCCGCTTGATTTGCACCGCCTTGTGACGCGATGAAAAGATTGAACAGGGGATTGCATGCCATGTAATCCGCCTCTTGAACCGTCGCTAGCTCTGCGACCACGCGATACCGGACACTAGTTGGCTTTGCCTCGAAGCCGAGTTCGTACGATGTCTTGATCGCCAGCGCCGCGTCGACATCCCGGCCAACATATTCGATGACGACGCGCCCCTTTCGTAGGCAAAAGGGGGGCGATTTGATTTTCAAGAGGGCGGTATGAATGTCTCTTGCATTCGCTTCGTCGCTGGCCGTAATCGCGTTGACTTGAATCCGACGACCGTGCACTCGAAGGATCGAATTGGTCAAACGCTGAATCTCACCGCCGAGCTTCTGGCCAATCGACTTCGCTTGTGCCTGCGGGATCTCCGCCGAACTCTCCAGGAAAATCCCCGGCGGAAGTTCGCGGAGAAAGGGCTCTGCGACGCCCTGGCTCTTGCCGATCGACGGGGACGCAAGGGCGAGGAAGACAGCAAACGCTAGGACTCTGGATTGGTTCATGTCAGTCGAGCTCGGCTCCAGGATGCGTTTCTCGCATGGAGCCCATTGTCATCGCTCCAATTTTGCAATACTAGCCGTTGGTGGTCATGATGTTGGCTTCAGGCAAAGCCGCTACGAATTCTCGACCGATCAAAAATGCCACAAACGACAAGCACGACGCGCCCGCGAGTGAGTCTCGCCTCTCGCCTCTCGCCTCTCGCCTCTCGCCTCTCGCCTCTCTTTCCGACACACTCGCTGGCGCGTCGTGCTTGTATAGTTACTCCAGACCCCGCTCTGGCGTTGCCTGATGCGAGGGCGATGCCATGCGCACGATCCAAATTTCTTAAGAGCGTTACCTTCCATTCAAGCCATGAAACACCCATCACGTTTGCTTGTCATGTTTCTCATGCCGCTTTTGGCCGCTCCACTGGCTGGCGAAGTTGTGCGCGCCGATGACTGGTCCATCCCGGTCGCCGGCAACGCCTTTCGCAGCGCTCCGGCACCCGGAGGCGAGGGGTTCCGACGCGACGGCAGCATTGCCTGGGGCGATGACGCCGGCGTGTTCTCGATCTATTTTCATATTGACCGCCCTGCGGACTTGAATCTTGCGATCAATGCCCGTGTGCCCGACGGACGCTCGACGCTGATGACGCGCGTCGGCTCGCAGAGTTTCAAGACGTCGATCGAAGGGACGGACTTTTCCACACATCCAATCGGCCGCATCGAAGTTGCGGAGCCTGGATATGTTCGCATTGATCTCCAGGGCTCGGAACGAGCAGGAGAGGTGTACGCCGAAATCCGTGATCTCGTCGTCTCATCGGAGACCGAGGGGCTTGCACTCGACTATGTGCGAACGAACGAGGGCAACATGTTTTACTGGGGCCGCCGCGGGCCATCGGTTCACCTCAGGTACGAGGTGCCGAGGGATAGCAGTCTCCAGTACGCGTACAGCGAAATCACAGTACCGCCGGGGCAGGACACGATTGGATCCTACTTCATGGCCAACGGCTTCGGCGAAGGCTACTTTGGAATTCAGGTGAACGGGCCCGATGAACGCCGAGTGTTGTTTTCTGTTTGGAGCCCGTTCAAAACAGACAACCCACGCGACATCCCGGAAGACCAACGGATTGCCACGCTCGGCCGGGGACCGGATGTGCGCATCGGCGAGTTCGGCAATGAAGGTTCGGGAGGGCAAAGTTACTTGGTTTACCCGTGGCAAGCAGGTACGACTTATCGTTTCCTGACCGAGGTGAAGCCGGTTGACAAGGAGGGCACGCAGTACACGTCGTGGTTCGGTGACAAGACTAGCGGTCAGTGGCGTTTGATCGCCAGCTTCCGCCGGCCCAAGACCGATACCCACTTGCGCGGCTTCCACTCATTCCTTGAAAACTTCATTCCCAGCACCGGCCACATCGAGCGTCGTGCGTTGTATGGCAACGTTTGGGTGTGCGATACCGAAGGCCAGTGGCACGAATGCACCAGCGCAAGATTCTCGGTCGATGCCACCGGCAGCGGCCGTCAACGGCTCGATTTTACTGGGGGAGCCGAGGGGGAATCGTTCTTCCTGCGCAACTGCGGCTTCTTCAGCGAAACTGGCCAGCCGGGTGATGACTTCACACGCAAGTCCAGCGCTGAGGAGAAACCGGAGATCGATTTCGACTCGCTACCGCGAGGTTGATCTTGAGGTTGATCTTGGTGTGAAATTCCCATTGGACGCGAAGCAAATGGTTTTGTTGCCGCAACGCATCCGCCTACAATGAGCGAGTATTCTGGGAATGAGAAGGAAAGGGCGTCTTCATTGAATTTGCTAAATTTGAAATCGAAAGATCTGCGGAGTGCCGGAATCATGAGGCTACGACCACACAGAGCTTGTTCGCTGCCATTGGTTGGTCTTGTGTTGGTGTTTGCCCTGTACGGCTGCGATCCTTGTGCGATGGCGCAAGAGCCAAGTTCGAACGATGCGACGGCAGCAATCAAGGCAACGGCGGAAGCCTTTTCGAAAGTCTTCGCGGACAAGGACGCAGATGCTCTCGCGGAGATGTGGACCAGCGATGGCGAATACATCGACGAGAACGGCAATCGGTTCGCAGGTCGAGATGCCATCAAGCAGGAGTACAAGAGCTTCTTCGAGGCCTATCCCGATCTAACGATGACCGTCTCGATTGACTCCATTCGTCTTTTGAGCCCAACCGCTGCCGTTGAAGAGGGACTCACTTCGGTCGTGCCGGCGCCGGGAGGCGAACCGGTTACCGCTCGTTATTCCGCGATTCACATTCTTCAAGACGGTACATGGCTGTTGGCGTACGTTCGCGACAGTCGTATCGACGCGGCCTCCATGAATGGGCAACTCAAGGACCTCGAATGGTTGGTGGGACGATGGAGCTCCGATCATGCTGGTGTCACGGCCGATGTGAAGTGCGACTGGGCAGCCGGGAAGAGCTACTTGAAACGAGATTTTGAAGTCAAGCGTGACGGACAAGTGATTTCATCCTCCGTCGAAATCATCGGATGGGATCCACTGCAACAACAGGTTGCGTCATGGACTTTTTCGTCTGAGGGCGGGCGATCGTTTGGGTTGTGGTACCAAACCGCAGAAGGATGGCTGGTTCAGCAGAGCGGCGTTGCGGCCGACGGATCGATGACGTCCGCAATCAGCTGGTGGGCTCCGCTTGCCGATGGGGCACTCGGATGGAGTGGGGCGATGCGCAGTATCGATGGTCAACCGCTGGCTGACCCACGTGATGTTGTGTTGGTGCGCGTTGCTCAGGAAAGTGGGAATTGATCGCGAAGTCATTGACTTTGATCAAGCGTTTACTCTTCGTTCAGGAAACAGAGACCATGTCGAGAACACTTCGATACTCGATCTTGCTGTTGCTAGTCGCCAGCCTTGCCGGAAACGAGCCACTGTGGGCACGCGGGTTTGGAGGTGTTCACGGCGGTGGGCTAGGTGGGGGCATGGGCGGTGGTGCAATGCGTGGAGGCATGCGTGGAGGCATGCGTGGAGGTATGGGTGGAGGGCTCGGTGGCGGTGGACTACCAGCAGGCCTCGGTGGCGGTGCGATGCGCGGCGGAATGGGCGGAGGGCTCGCTGGTGGACTACCGTCAGGCCTCGGCGGCGGTGGCATGCGCGGCGGACTTGGTGGCGGCGGTGGACTGCCAGGTGGACTTGGTGGCGGCGGTCTTGGTGGCGGTGGGCTTGGTGGCGGTGGACTTGGTGGAGCCCTGGGCGGAAGGCTCGGCAATCTCGAGGGCGGTCAGCTTGGCTCGGGTGGACTACCGGGACTCCGTTCGCAATCTGGAGGCGGCCAGCTTTCGAATCTGGCGGGCGGCTCGCGACTCGACTCGCTCTCGGGCAAAATCGCCTCCAGTGATCAGTTGAGTAAATTCCTTGGCATTCCATCGGACAACGGACTTCACAATCTTTCAGGCCAGACGCAGAGCAAGGTGAGTCAGGCCGCTGACAAGGCGAGGTCCGGTGAGGGTCCGTTCGGCGGCGATCTCTCGGGACAGACACAGAAGCCTTACAGCCAAGCGTACGACAAAGCGACATCGGGCGAGGGTCCGTTTCGCGGCGATCTATCGGGACAGACGCAGAAGCCTTACAGCCAAGCGTACGACAAAGCGACATCGGGCGAGGGTCCGTTTCGCGGCGATCTATCGGGACAAACTCAGAAACCACTGAGCCGCCTGTATGACAGTGCTCGCACCGGCAATCACCCGCTGCATCCTTGGTCGCCGTGGCAGGTCCACAACAACGCGATCGCCGTTCGAAACAACTTCAACAATTACTACATCTTCACGCCTGGATGGTACGGCAGGTATCCGGCGGCCTGGGTTGCGCCAGCCTGGTATTACGGTGACCCGTGGGTTGCAGCTCCCTGGTCACAGTTAGCAGGTTACTGCGACTACCCATCTCAACCGACGTACTACGACTACGGCACGAACGTCGTCTACCAAGGAGACAGTGTGGTCGTGAACGGATCGAGCGCCGGAACGCCGGCAGAGTACTCTCAGCAAGCCCAGCAACTTGCCGTCGCGGGCACTCAAGCGGACGTCTCGAATTCTGAAAAATGGATGTCGCTCGGTGTCTTTGCGGTCAGCGAAGGCGATCAGAAATCTTCCAGCATGGTGATGCAATTGGCGATCGACAAAGAGGGGATCCTGCGGGGGAATTACGACAACACGGCAAAGAATGAAACTCAGGTCATCCACGGTGCTGTCGACAAGAAGACGCTACGTGCAGCATGGACCGTCGGAAATAACAGGGACATCGTGATGGATACCGGCGTTTACAATCTCACCAAGCCGGAAACGCCGGTGCTCGTCCATTTCGGGGACGGCACGACGAAACAGTGGCTGATGGTTCGGATTGACAAGAAGCAGGACGATGGGTCGGCGGCAGGTACCGCGAATCAAAACTAGTGCAGCGTCAGCATTTCGCTTTAGGGTTGCCGGCGAAAAGGGGTCAGACACGAATAGCACGGGCTTCGAACCTCGGGCGCTAGCCGTGGGCGAAGAAAACGTCGTTAGGATACGGCGAAGGCCCACGGCTAGCGCCCGAGGTTCACTGAGACAACCTAAGTTCGTGCCATTCGGGTCAGACACCAAAAACCGGGACGGCCCGAAGGGTACTTCGCATTTTTGGTGTCTGACCCCTTTTCGCCGATCCTACTGGCGGATTAGCTTCACGACGCCGCCAGAGATCAGAGTCGATACGTTGGCCAGGATCTGAGGCGTCGCCATTCCACCCGGTGAAGCAAGGTACTTGGGGAACCACTCAGGTCGAAACTTTTCCTTGTACAGTCGCAGGCCTTGGAAATTGTAGAAGTGTTCACCATGCCGAAACACCAAGCTGGAGACGCGATTCCAGGCGGGTCCAAGGCGATGGGAATCAACACCGGATAATGGCGCCATGCCGAGATTGAACCACTCGTAACCTTGTTCCTTGCCCCACAGCATCAACTGCACAAACAAGTATTCCATCACTCCGTGGGGCGCGTCAGGAACATGTCGCATCAAGTCGATCGATAATTCCTGCTTCCCATCAACCTTCCAAAGGTTGGCGAAGGCGATGGGCCGGTCGTTTTGAATCACCAGGGCCAGATCGTAGTGCAGTAGGTAGGTTTCATTGAAAAATCCTAACGAGAAGCCCTTCTCGCCGGCGGATTTCTCTTCCAGCCACGCATCCGAGATCGCTTTGAGTTGGGGCATCATTGCGCCGACGTCCGCTCGTGGCACGATTTCGAATCTCAATCCCGCCTCCGCGGCTTTCTTATTCGTGCGGCGGAGGTCCTTGCGGGCACTCCCTTCGAGCGAGAAATCGGCAAGCGGCACCCTTGCTTCTTCGCCCAGTTTCAACATCGACAGTCCCATCTCGATGTACCGGGAGAGCGATGATTCATCGACCTGGTAAAAGACCGGCCAAACGCCCTGTTCATCGCAGTCTTCACGAAAGCGCCATGCAGCATCATCGGCCGACTCTTTCGGTCCCACTGGATCGCCCATCGCGATCCAGCTTTTGCCTTCGCCACCGAACATCACGAAGGCTTCACGGTCTTCGCTGAACACGAATCGTTTGTCGCCTAGCAGCGCCAGGTTGGCGTTGGTCCGTTCATCCTTGGCAACGATTGCCTCTATCTCCTGCAGCTCGTCGGCGCTCGGGGGATTTGGAAGACGGCTGGCGGGGCGCAGCAAACGCATCATGAATACAATCCCTAAGACGGCGGCGGCGGCGACGGATCGCGCATCGATCGGGGTGCATCGCCTCGATATGCGAATTTCCACCACAAGTCGTGGGAATACTCGACGTGTCGGTAGGAGAACAGAAGCAACCAAGCGACAATGCCGACCGTCATCGCGATTGCCGATAGCCAGCCGGCGTTCCAAGACGGTGAAAGTAAACGCCCGTGCCGAAAGAAGTAGCGTTTACAAGGAAGCAACGCAACGAAGAGTACTGTCAGAAGAATCGCTTCCTCATAGTCGAGCCCTTTCAGCAAAGAAACCACAGCTCCCGTAGCCAGCAACGCGAGAGTAAGCCACCACGCCGCATCGATACGCCTCTGCAATCCGCGGGCAAGCACGATCAAGGCCGCACCAATGAGACTGCCAAGAAAGTGCGATACCTCCACAACCGTCAGCGGCAGCCAATCATGCAGCAGTCGCAATCGACCTTCTGTTGAAGGCAATGCGCCGGAGATCAGCAAGACGACACCCGCGACGAAGACGGCGCCGGTGATGACAGGCGGACTGATCACGCTGGCCCAGCGCACGCCGGCCGATACAGCGCCGGTGATCACGTGCTGATGCTGCTTGAGCGCCATAAGAGCGATCACAACGACGGCAATCATGAGTGGAAGAAGGTAGTAGATGATACGAAACGCCACCAAGGCTCCCACCAACTCATGCGAGCTGCCCGGCAGCATGGTGATCAGTACCAATTCCAGCACTCCCAGACCTCCAGGAACATGACTGACGAGCGCGACAATCACCGCCAACAAGAAGATGGCAACGAATGGAAAAAAGCCGACCGCGACGTCACTGGGCAGCAAGACGTATAGCACCAATGACGCCAACATGAAGTCGAGATAGGACACGAACATCTGTGCCAGTGCGATCCGCAGCGGCGGCGGCTGAAGATTCACGTTCCAAACGTGCAGCGGGCGCTGGCGCACGCCACAAATCAATAGAAAAACGGCGGCAACGACCAGCAACAGGATCCCAAGAGGACGGCTCGAGGCAAGCGGCAAATGAAATCGTTCGGGGATGTCAAAGGGCGCAACGACGAACAAGAAACCTGCGAGCGAAAACATGCCAAGCCAAAACGCGACCCCGATCACGAGCACCAAGCGAACGATGTCGGAGGGCGGCATCCCAAAGGACGAATAGAGCCGGGCACGAACCGGAGCGCCACCAAGAAACACACCAAGCATGTTGCTGAACGCGTAGGAAAGCAGGGAAGCCAACACCACCTGCTTCGAGCTGACACGATGCTCAACGAGTCGCACGCCTAGCCAGTCGTATCCAATCATCACCACGAAATTCGCCGCCGTGAAGGCGATTGCTGCTGCAATCGATTTGCCCGAGATCGCCCGAAAACTGGCGACCACGTCTTCGTACCGCATCGACTTGAATTCGTGATGCAGCAGCCAAAGCGAGGCGAAAAACACGAGCAGCATCAGGCCAGGCCGAATCGCCGGCTCAAGAAAACGCCAGGCTTTGTGCCATTCGCCCGAAATGCTCGAGGCTTGAGCGTCACTGTCCGCAGATACTGTCTCGGTCATTCATTGCCTCGGCAGGTGCAAATACTCAGCAGCACATCTCGTTTGCGCTCGTCAAGTCCAACATGACAACTGGTTGGGGTCAATCAGACGGACCAATGCATTCCGTTTCGTTGCCGAAGCCCCGCAGAGATGTGGTTGCGAGTCTGGAGCATTTCCACAAATGACATCGTCGCCGTTCGCTCAGTCGAACGTTGCGCCATCGAATGCTACGATCGGCGGAGCGATCGGCGACAATCATTAGCCGCCCAGGCGAAACTTGATAACGCTTTATCTTGACAGCGCCAGTTTCAATCTTTCGCCTCGTGAATGCAGGCGAATTCTCGGATGGAACGCCTGCCTGTAGCCGAGCCTCTCCGAGGCTGTGAACAAATGGAACTGCCGTGCCTTACTGTAGGCGAGTCTCTCCGAGACTCGCACGAAACGCAGCAAAGCTGCGGGTGTCCGCCCTGGAAAGGCGGACCTACAGTAGCACGCACAATATCTTCACAACCTTATCTTCGCAACCTTTCCGAGGCTCGGATTTTCGCGGCAAAGCCGCGTGGAATGTCCATCGGCAGGGCCACGAATCGCACGAATTGACATCCATCAAGAGTCAGGAACGACTCCAACTCCCATTCGTGTAATTCGTGGCAAGAGCGCGATGGCGCATGCGTTCGAGCCAAGGCAGACCTGCCCAGCGTGAATTTCATCGCGACGCAAGTGCTCGCGTGAGGAGGTTGGTCGTCATCTGTTGGACTCGCCCGTCCGGGCCGTGGGGGCGCGACCAGTGCGACCATGGCAGCATGTGGCCCGGTGGACTTGACAGTCCCTGGCACCACCAGATGGTCGAAGCGTTGAAGACGAAGTTTCCTTTGGGGCCTGGATAGATCGTTGCGGTCCAGTGCTGCGGATTCACGCCACCTTGTAAGGCAGTCCCCTCCGCCACAATTTCCAAGCCAGCAATCTCCATCGGCGGATCCCCGTGGTACTCCCAGCCAATCAAACCTGGGATCCGATCGCCCTTGTTCATTCCGGTACCCTCGTACAACCAGTGTTCAGGCCGGGTGCAAATCCAGTCACCCCCACCGTTGACCGGATCGACGTTGCGGGCACCGATCAAGTAGCCTTCGTCGGGACCACGATGGGGAAAGGGACCGTGCTCCTTCTCACGCTGCTCCGCCAACTTGTAATCGCCGCCGTAGGGTCCGCCACGAAACAGAATTCGATTCGCCCGTCCGTCATGGCTGTCTCGAAACGGACTGACCCAACAAACCGAATTCCCGGAAAAGAACATCAGATTGACGCCGGCGTCGCGCATGGCAACCACGCTTTCGTACTGGCGAATGTCCCAGTACTCGTCATGCCCGACGCTACAAAAACACTTGCACTGCAACCCATGACTCGGGGTAAGCATGTCACTGTTGCTGCAATAGGTCACGTCGTAACCATGCTTTTCCAGCCAGTAAGCCATCGGAAACTCAAAGCAAAGCCACTCGCCGCTGCCAATGGTTTGTGGATTGTCAAAGATCTGCGGATACTTTCCGTAAGGTCGATCAAAGCTGACGTCGGCCCACGGTCCCTGGTTGCCAGTCGGATGCGTGTAGACCGAATCGCGATCAGGCCATTGGTTGTATGCCTGCCAGGTATTGTCGCTGCATTGCACAAGAATGTCGGCGGGCCGATCATCGCGCACGATGAAAACGATGTAGCTCTGCCAGTAGCCATGACCGCTGGCATCTGAAAGCGTCGTCAGACGTCCGATGTACACGCCACTGATCCAGTCCTCGGGGATATCCAGCGTGATCGCTTTGTCCCATTTGCATTCGCGCAGGCGTTTTTCGCCGTACTCGGGTGTGGGCTGAGCCTTTCCCTTCAGCGGACCGATCGTCTTCATCCGCCTCGCACCTCGACCGCCGTAGTATCCCGTGCGAAAAATTTCAATCGTGTACTCCTGCGCCGGATTGGTCGACACATGGATGTCGATCGATGCGCCGACGCGGACGCTCTGTTTGCTGCAGTAGCCTTCAATCAGAGACGTTCGCACACCGTTTGGCGAATCGGGACGCACTCGTGTCAGTTGCCAGTCGGTCGAACCGATCCGCGCATTTTCACGAGTGATCAAGTTTTCAGCGGCATCAGCGTCAGCGGCCCGGATGCCGACTGCGACCCCAGCGGCCGCGGCGGCCGCGCCTTTGAGAAGATTTCTTCGATTGGTCATCTCGTTTTCCGTCGGCGGCAAGATTGGTGGAAAGGATCAACCATTGTACGTGCGTGCGTTTCTGTCGAGCAGATCCGGTGTGTCGGCGACCGACCGGGCGTCAACCTCGCTACCCTTGACGGCAGCGGCGTGTCCACCTATCGTTCATCGTAGATAAACGATAGATTCATCCCACGGCCAGACAACTGATGCCAAAGAAACGGTGTGATGCGACGCCGGTGAAACTGAAGCCGGATGCAACGGCGGACGATTTTGCCACGCTTGCCTGGGCAATCGCTCATCCGGCGCGTGTCCAGATCGTTCGCTTGCTGATCGGACGCGAGGCCTGTGTCTGCGGCGAGATCGTTGACCAGCTGCCTCTGGCGCAGTCGACCGTCTCGCAGCATCTGAAGATTTTGAAAGAGTCGGGGCTGATTCAAGGTGAGGTCGACGGACCAAAAGTCTGTTACTGCATCAATCGCAACCGGCTGAAAGAGTTGAAACAATATGTGGCGGGGCTTTAGCTGGACAGCGCCGCTTTGCCGCGAAAATCCGAGCCTCGGAGAGGCTCGGCGACAGGTAGGCGTTCCATCCGAGAAGTCGATTCGGTGGTGAACCTCAGGCGCTAGCCGTGGGCTCCGAACATGCCTTGCGATCCTCCGAAGGCCCACGGCTGGCGTCTGAGGTTCACGCTAGGAAGTGACGTCATTGATGAAGCAGTTTGATTTCGAAAGGAAACCAATGAGCAAAGTTCAAATCTACGATCGAGCGATGTGCTGTTCGACGGGCGTCTGTGGACCGCAGGTCGATCCGGTTCTGCCCCGCTTCGCAGCCGACTTGGAATGGCTGAAGAGTCAGGGGAATCAGGTCGAGCGCTACAACTTGGCGCAAGAGCCGGCGCAGTTCGCCACGAGCCAGATCGTCCAGAAGATGCTCGCTGAGGAGGGAGTGGAGTGCTTGCCGTTAGTCCTGGTCGACGACCGGGTCGTCAGTCGCGGTGAGTATCCAAGTCGCAGCAACCTGGCGTTGTGGACCGGCACATCGCAAAAGACGGCGTCGCTCCCCATGGCGGATTCCGGCGAATGCTGCGGCGGTAGCACGGGTTGTTGCTAGGCAGCTACGACGGGCTTTTACCTTGTACGATAGGCTTTCCAGCCTGTCACTGGGATCGGAAACAGCTAATCAGGACAGGCTGGAAAGCCTATCGTACTAAGCGGGACAGGCCGGAAAGCCTATCGGGCTAATCAGGACAGGCTGGAAAGCCTATCGTACTTGGGAATGTGCCATGAAATTTCTGGAATCTCCGACACGCAACCTGTTCTTCACCGGGAAAGGTGGTGTGGGAAAGACGTCGATGGCTTGCGCGTCGGCGGTTCAATTAGCCGATCGCGGACGACGTGTCTTGCTTGTCTCGACCGACCCAGCATCGAACCTGGATGAAGTGCTGGGCGCGACGCTTCGTGATCAACCAACCGCGCTCGCTTCGGTTCCCAACCTCTATGCGATGAATATCGATCCAGAGGAAGCCGCACGACAATACCGCGAGCGCATGGTGGGACCGTACCGTGGTGTCTTGCCGGACGCAGCCGTGCGAAGCATGGAAGAGCAGTTCTCAGGATCATGCACCCTTGAGATTGCAGCGTTCGACGAGTTCGCTCGATTGCTTGGTGACGAAACTGCGACGAGCGATTTCCAGCACGTCATCTTTGATACGGCGCCCACCGGTCATACGCTCCGCTTGCTGACGTTGCCATCGGCGTGGTCCGGGTTTCTGGAGTCAAACACCACCGGCACCTCCTGTCTCGGGCCGCTCGCCGGATTACAGGCCCAGCAGGCTGTTTATGGGAAAACGGTGAAAGCGCTCAGTGATGCGACGAAGACGACGTTGATCTTGGTCACGCGGCCGGAGTTGTCGGCATTTCGCGAGGCAGCGCGAACCAGTAACGAATTGCACAGCCTTGGCGTCGATAATCAACATTTGATCATCAACGGCGTGTTTGTCAGCGAGTCACCGACCGATCCAATCGCCGTGGCGATGCAGTCACGCGGCGAACAGGCAATCGCAACCATGCCGAGCGAGCTCTGCTTGCTGGAACGTACGTCCGTGCCCCTTGCCCGGGCAGGTCTGATGGGAGTCGAGTCACTTCGGTATGTCGGCTCGAGCAGCGACGCGAACGAATCGGCAGGTCAAGAGGAGCCGATTTCGATCGATCGCTTTCCAGCAGGACTCGGTTCTTTGATGGATGAGCTCGCCACGACCGATCGGGGTGTGATCCTGGCGATGGGGAAAGGCGGGGTTGGGAAGACGACCATTGCGGCGGCCGTCGCCGTGGCTTTGGCGGAGCGTGGAAATCGCGTGCATCTTTCGACCACCGATCCGGCCGCCCATCTCACGGCAACGATCGCCGCCGACTCGCTGCCCGGTTTAACGGTCGGCCGAATCGATCCTGCCAAGGAAACTGCCGAATACACCGAAGAAGTGATGCAGAGCGCTGGCCGCGACTTGGACGAGGCGGGCAGGGCGCTGCTGCAAGAAGACCTGCGATCGCCTTGCACCGAAGAGATCGCCGTGTTTCGCGCCTTCGCCAAGGCGGTTTCGCAAGGCGAGGATGGGTTCGTGGTTCTCGACACCGCGCCAACAGGTCACACGATCCTGCTGCTGGATTCGGCGCTCGCCTACCATCGCGAAGTCACTCGGCAATCGAGTCAGTTGCCGGACAGCGTTGAGCGACTCCTTCCACGGCTACGTGACCCTGAGTTCACTCGTGTCTTGATCGTCACACTTCCGGAGGCCACACCTGTCCATGAAGCGGCCAAGTTGCAAGCAGACCTCGGGCGAGCCGAGATCAAGCCGTTCGCCTGGATCATCAATCAGAGCCTGGTTCCGCTGTCATTGACCGATCGGACCTTACGCGCCCGGCAGCAACACGAGTTGCCATTCATTCGCGAGGTGGAAAACGCTTTGGCGAAGCGAGTGGCGTTGGTCCCGTGGCAAGGCACGCCGCCCACGGGGCTGGACGGACTGCGTCAGTTACTTGGGATAAAGGGGCCAGGAGTATGTATTCCTTGAAAAAGGTCGACAGACTCGCTTGCGCGTTTTGGTGTTGCGTTGTTTGCTTGATTTCGGGCTGAAGGCCCATCAATTTACCCAGCCCAGCCCATCGGGCTGGGTGTTTTGGCGAGATTGCTCTTGAGGACCGAAGGTCCGGCCATTTGTGAATCGAAGCAACAAACGGCCGGGCCGTTGGCCCTGCAATTCGCGGTGTCAATGGGCTGGGCTAGGTAAACGGACGGGGCGTTGCCCCGAAATCAAAATGCGCAACATCAAAACTGCCGCGTCGTGCTTGTATCGACCTGCTTGTCGTCACGGGAACTCGCCGCAAACATGGCGCGGACCAATTCATCACCACACTTGAAAGCAGAGCGCAGCCGACGATGTCCAAGAAAAATGTCTTGTTTCTTTGTACGGGGAATTCGTGCCGCAGCCAGATGGCCGAAGGCTGGGCGCGACAACTTCTCGCCGATCAGGTCGAACCTTACTCGGCAGGCATTGAGGCGCACGGGATGAATCCCAGTGCGATGCAGGTGATGAAGGAGGCTGGCGTCGATATTTCGGAGCAGTCCTCCAAACTAGCCGACTCGCTCAAAGGGGTGCCGCTGGATCTGGTGGTCACCGTATGCGGGCATGCCGATGAGAACTGTCCCGCGTTTCTCACCGACGCCAAAGTCGTTCACGTGGGCTTCGAGGATCCGCCGAAGCTGGCCAAGGAAGCGAAGACCGAGGAGGAAGCTCTCGATTGTTACCGCCGGGTTCGAGACGAGATTCGCACGTTCGTCGAACAGCAGCTTCCAAGCCTGCTAGAGGCGTAGTCGCCCCGCCTACCGTCGCCGAGTCTCTCCGAGACTCGAGCCGCACAGCCTCGGAGAGGCTGCCCTAAGAGATTTCCGGAATGTGATTTGCAATCGCTAATAGGAAGCTCTTGTACGGAGGGAGTAGCGATGACAAACCTAGCATCGACTGCGTCGTCGGCAAACGAACCAATGGCCGCCAAATGGTGGCATGTCGAGGGGGAGCGGGTCGTCTGCGATCTTTGTCCCCGTTCTTGCTCACTCAAGGAGGGGGGCTTCGGTTTCTGTTTTGTTCGAGAGAATCGGGCCGGCAAGATGGTTTTGAATACCTATGGTCGTAGTACCGGTTTCTGCATCGATCCGGTTGAGAAAAAGCCACTCAACCATTTCTATCCGGGAACGAGCGTGCTCTCCTTTGGCACGGCAGGCTGCAATCTAGGATGCAAGTTTTGTCAGGCTTGGGAGATCACGAAATCGCACGAGGTGCTGAACCTGCTCAGCCAGAGTGCGACGCCGGACATGATTGCCGAAGCGGCCGTCCGACTGGGCTGTCATAGCGTGGCATTCACCTACAACGATCCGGTGATCTGGGCGGAGTACGCCATCGACACCGCCAATGCTTGCCATCAGCGGGGACTGAAAACCATCGCCGTGACCGCTGGCTACATCTGTCCCGACGCCCGCACGGACTTCTTCCAGACCATGGATGCCGCGAATGTGGACTTGAAGGGATTTACCGAGCACTTTTATCAGCACTTCACGTTGTCCCATCTCCAGCCGGTGCTCGAGACGCTGAAATGGTTGGTGCACGAAAGCGACGTTTGGTTGGAGATCACCAATCTGGTTATCCCCCAAGCGAACGATGATCCAACCGAAATCCGGCAAATGTGTGACTGGCTGGTTGAGAACCTCGGTGCGGAGGTCCCGCTTCATTTCACAGCTTTCCACCCCGACTTTCGCATGCGCGACCGTCCACCGACCCCCATTGAAACGCTGATTGAAGCCCGCGACATCGCCATCGCCGCCGGTTTGCACTACGTCTACACGGGCAACGTTCACGATGTGCGGCGGCAGAGCACTTACTGTCCAGCGTGTCATCAGCTGCTGATTGAGCGAAACTGGTACGAACTGGGCCGGTACGAAGTGAAGAGTGGCTGCTGTGGTTTCTGCGGCACCCGAATTGCCGGGCACTTTGCCGACGTGCCCGGACATTGGGGCGCCCATCGGGTAGCGGTCGATCCAGCGAGACTGCTGAGGGAACTCGAAACCGAGAGCGGTTGACCGGTTTGAAGCACCGGTCGGAATTGTCACGTCATGTGCAAGCTCGCACACCATTTCTGAAAGTGCATGATGAACTCCATTCAAATTAGCGGTCCTTCTCAAACCCCGATGTCGCGTCAGCCGGTCGAGTATGTGGAGCGGAAGGGAAAGGGGCATCCCGACACGATCTGTGATTCCGTGATGGAGTCGATCGCGGTTGCCCTGGCGTCGGCCTACCTGGAAATTGCCGGTCGGATCCTGCACTTCAATATCGACAAAGGTCTGCTCGTCGCTGGGCAGACCGAACCGAAGTTCGGTGGGGGCAAGGTGCTGGAGCCGATGCGGTTGATCGTGGGCGATCGAGCCACCAGTCGCTTTGATGGAAAGACCATTCCGGTTGCGGAGATTTCGGAGGTGGCTGCCCGTCAGTGGTTCCGAGACCATCTCCGCTTCGTCAAGCCGGATGATCCACTTGTTGGTGCAAAACGAGCTGCGTCAAGGTTCCGCGGAGCTGACAGGCATCTATCGTGGCGACAAGCTGACCGCCAACGATACGTCGGTCGGTGTCGGTTTCGCGCCACTCAGCGAGACAGAAAACCTGGTGCTTTCGGCTGAGCGCTTCTTGAATTCAACCTCGTTCAAGCACGAGTTCCCGGAAACGGGGGAGGACGTCAAGGTGATGGGGGTTCGTCGCGGGCGCAAGCTGCAATTGACCGTCGCGGTGGCGTTCATCGACCAATTCATTTGGAAAGAGGATACTTATGCACACCGGAAGTTGGCCGTCGGAGAATCGTTGACCAATTACCTGCAATCCAAGTTGCACCAACTGGACGACGTCGAGATAGAAATCAATGCCCTGGATGATCCGGCTCGAGGGCAAGACGGTATGTACCTGACCGTATCTGGGGACATCCGCCGAAAGCGCCGACGGTGGCCAGGTCGGTCGGGGCAACCGGGTCAATGGACTGATCAGTCTCAGTCGACCGATGACGTTGGAAGCGGCAGCCGGCAAGAATCCGGTCAGCCACGTGGGCAAGGTCTACAACATGCTCGCCCACCAACTCGCCGAGCGGATCTACCATGCCGCCGAACCGATCGAAGAGGTGTACGTCTGGCTCTGTAGCCGTATCGGACAACCTCTCGATCAGCCCTGGTCGACGTCCATACACTTATCGCTGGACAATCATGCCTGCCTGGGCGACATCGAGGGGCTTGTACAGGACATCGTCAACCAAGAACTGTCGGTGGTTGATCAATTCACTCAACAACTGACTCGTGGCGAGTTGCCTGTTTGCTGATCGTCGCCCCTCTTTTTCAGTACCGTCCCCCCGGACTCGATATACTGAATGAGATTAGTGCTGACAGACCACTGGCAAGTCAATGTCGGCTCAGCTTGAGAGGCGTAAGGTCAGGCATGCGAAAGCTTCCATCGCTTGCGTGGATTTTGATGGGCATCGCCCTGTCTATCGGTCTACCCATCTTAGGCTCCCTTGTTTCGGTGACGTACTTTGATGGAGTAGGCTTTGATGCAACTGGCCGCTTCATTCGCTGATCGAGGCAGCCGGCGGGCTGATGGCCGTTGCGATCGCCGGCATTCTGATCGCCGAGCGTCCGCGCAAACAAGACTCCGACCATTTCGTCTGGATGGCTTCGGCGCTGATTGGGATGGGGGTACTCGATCTGTTCCATGCGGGCGTCAACCCGGGCCCCAACTTCGTTTGGCTACACAGCACAGCGACGTTTGTGGGAGGGCTGTTCTTCGCCGGCGTCTGGCTGCCTGCCACGGTCGTACCGATTGGAAGAGGCAAATGGTTGCCGTGGTCGGTCTTGGCGATCACGACTGCTTTTGGTTTGGTGTCCTGCTGCGTCGATGCTTCCCATCTTCCCGCGATGACCGACGCGGCGACAGGTTCACGCCTCTCGCTCGCGGGCTGAACCTTGGCGGCGGCATTGGCTTCCTGATCGCCGGCGTCTTCTTTATTCGACGCTTTCATCGCTGCGGCGGCAACACCGATTGGCTGTTTGCCATCCACACCATGTTGTTTGGCGCCGCCGGTGTTTTGTTCGAGCTGTCGAGTCTTTGGGATGCTGCCTGGTGGTGGTGGCATGTGCTTCGCTTGCTCGCCTACATCGCGGCATTCGCGTTCGCCGTGGGAGCCTATCTGAGCGCGGAAATGTCGGTCATCTCTTTGAATCGACAACTTACCAAGGTCAACCGGGATCTGGATCAAACGGTGGAGGCACGCACGTCGGAGCTGCGCATCAGTGAAGAACGCTATGCGCTGGCGGTGCGCGGATCAACGGATGGCCTGTGGGACTGGAATTTGTTGACCGACGAGGTTTACTATTCTCCTCGCTTCAAGCAGCTGTTGGGCTATACCGACGCCGAGTTCCCGCATCAGTTTTCTGTCCTTTGAGTCGAGTCTTCATCCGGATGATCTCGACCACGTGATGACAGTCCTTGCAATCGCATTTGCGCGATCACGCTGCTCTACGACGTCGAATACCGACTGAAGACGAAATCGGGCGAGTACCGTTGGTTTCGAGCTCGCGGCCAGGCGATCTGGGATGAAACCGGAAAGGCGACTCGGATGGCCGGCTCGATCACCGACATCACCGATCGCAAGCTGGCCGAGTCATCGCTCAAACACGAAAGATTCCTGTTCCAAACACTTTTTGATCATCTCCCCGACGCGATCTACTTCAAGGACACCGCCGGTCGATTCACTCGCGTCACCGCTTCGCTTGCACGTTGGTTGGGCGCGAAGGACGCCGCCGAGATCGTCGGAAAGACCGACGCGGACTTTTTTCCAGCCGATCTACGCGGAAGAGGCGAGGGTCGATGAGCAGAGACTGATGGATGACCGGGCAACCGATGATTGGAAAAGAGGAGCATGCTCAAGTGGGTGATCGGCGGGGATGCTGGGTATCCACGACCAAAGTTCCGCTTCGCGATGAAACAGGCTCGATCATTGGGACCTTCGGGATCTCCCACGACATCACCGCCCAGAAGATGGCACAGGAAAGGTTTCGTGGCGTCATCGAGGCGACTCCCAACGCAATGGTCGTCGTCAACAAAGCGGGCAAAATTCAGTTCGCCAATTCGGCGACCGATACAAATGTTCGGCTATTCACGAGACGAGTTGATCGGCGAAACGGTCGAGATCCTGGTGCCTACTGAGCTTCGCGACGAACACGTCAAGCAGCGTGTTGCTTACGCACTCGATCCCACACCGCGTGCCATGGGACCGGGACGCGAGCTAACCGGTCAGCGAAAAGATGGATCTAGATTCCCGATCGAAATCGGACTCAGTCCAATCAACTTCGACGGCGAGACCGTTGTGCTCAGCAGCATCTACGACGCAACCAAACGGAAAGAGGCGGAAGAAGCCCTCGTGTCGGCGAAAGAAGCAGCGGAATCGGCCAATCGTGCCAAGAGCGATTTTCTGGCCAACATGAGCCATGAAATCCGCACACCGATGAACGCGATCATCGGCATGACCGAACTGGTGCTCGAGTCTCATCCGAATCGAGCGCAAGCCGACTATCTCAACGTGGTCCTGGAATCAGCAGAATCACTGTTGGCGATCATCAACCAGATCCTCGACTTCTCGAAGATCGAGGCTGGTCGCCTGGAGCTGGAATCCCTTGATTTCGATTTGGTATGAAGTCGTCGGTGACACGCTCAAGATTCTCGGCCATCGCGCTCATGCGAAGCACCTTGAGTTGGCGTGGTACATCGAGAATGACGTGCCGAAATACTTGCGAGGCGACGCGGTCAGGCTGCGGCAGGTGTTGATCAACCTGGTCGGCAACGCCATCAAGTTCACGCAGCAGGGCGAGGTCATCGTGCGGATTCGCTGTCTCTGCTGCGATGATCAAAATGTCAGCTTGGAGTTCGCCGTCAGCGATACGGGAATCGGCATCCCCCAGAACCAGCAGCAGAACATTTTCTCCGCTTTCGAACAGGCGGACACCTCCACAACGCGGCAATTCGGAGGGACTGGTCTTGGCTTGGCAATTTCGACACGCATCGTTGAAGCCATGGGTGGACAAATCCGGGTCGATAGTGGCGTCGACGAGGGAAGCTGTTTTCGATTCACCGTCGACCTGCGGCAAGGAAAGCAACCTGCGGTCCAAGACCGAAGTCACGCGATGGACGTCTCCGATGTCTCGGTGGTGGTGGTCGACGATAACGAAACCAATCGACGCATTCTGAAACAAATCCTCAATAACTGGGGAATGGACGTCGTCACCGCCGAATCGGGGCCGCAAGCGATCGAACGACTTGAGAGCGAGGTTTCCAACGGCAGGAAGCACCCGATCCTGATCAGCGATGTCCACATGCCCGAAATGGACGGGTTCATGCTCGCTGAAAAGATTCGCGCACATCTTTGCTTCAAGACATACCGATCATTCTGCTCACTTCGGGAGGACGTCAAGGAGACGCCGCGCGATGCAAACAACTGCGAATCGTCTCTCAACTCATGAAGCCAGCCAAACACTCTGAGCTGCTCGATGCGATCAGTCGGGCTGCCGGCAAGCCATTCCTGGCAAAAGAAACAGGTGCGAACAAGCACGACCGATCTACCTTCGATCACCGCGTTGAATGTCCTGTTGGTCGAGGACGGGAAAGCCAACCAGTTGCTTGCCCAGAAGATGCTACAAAAATGGGGGCACCAAGTGGTGATCGCTGAAAACGGCGAACAGGCGTTGCAGCGATGGCAGGACGGCGGCTTTGATCTGATTCTGATGGATGTCCAAATGCCAGTGATGGATGGCATCACCGCGACGCGTCGCATTCGCGAACTGGAAGCAAACGGAAACACGCACATCCCGATCGTGGCGATGACCGCGCACGCCATGAAGGGCGATCGCGACCGTTGTATCGATGCTGGTATGGATGCGTATGTCGCCAAACCATTTCGGCAGCACGAACTCAATAGCGTGCTCGTAAAACTCTTCTCCGAGAACGGCAAGGGGGTCGCCGTCAAACAGCGCCAGAAATAGCGGCTCAAGGCGAGCGAGTATTTTTCGTGCCGGTCGTTCCCATCCAAGCCCAACGCGCTCGCTTGCGCGTTTTGGTGTTGCGCCGTCATCAACCTCCCGGTTGCAGACGCTTCGAATCACACCGAAAAGCAAAGCGGCCCACGGCTAGCGCCTGAGGTTCACAGTGAACCTCAGGCGCTAGCCGTGGGCCCAGTGAACCTCAGGCGCTAGCCGTGGGCCCAGTGAACCTCAGGCGCTAGCCGTGGGCCCAGTGAACCTCAGGCGCTAGCCGTGGGCCCCGAAACTGGCCGACAAAAACAACAAGCTCCCGACCTGGGCAAGACGCTTCCCGACAATCCGTGGGAAACCTCGCAACATCATCACCTGCGCGTCGTGTTTGGATGGATCTACCAGCACGCAGAACAAGCGGGTCAGGTACGAACGAGCTGGAAGCTTGCATTCGCCGTGCGGTTTGGTACCGTGGTCGTACCAATCAGGTCTCGCCGATCGGTATGCCGGACGTGACGTTCGCTTGACGGATGTCGACGGGGATGTCGTGAACCAAGTTCTGGCATGAGCATGAATCAACTTCACATCGCCTCGGAACATCACCCACGGATCGCCGCGCGTACGATGGGCGTCCCGGTTGCCAGTCGGATCGCTGCGATCGGTCTTTGGATAGCGATTGGCTCGGGCTGCCTGGCGATCGACTTCGAGCAAGAGATCGAGCCGATCTTTCAAGCTCATTGTGTTGATTGCCATGGTCCCGACGAGCAGAACAGCCAGTTTCGAGTCGACCGACTCTCATTCATGCTGCGCGGAGGCGAATCGGGCGAACCTGCCGTCGTTCCAGGAGATCCTTCGGCGAGCTTTCTGCTGAAACTGATTCGGCATCAAGAGCCCGGGCTTGAAATGCCGCCCGACGATTCGTTGTCCGACGATCAGATTCGACTCCTAGAGACGTGGATCAACGAGGGTGCCAAGACTCCTCCGAGTTACGGTCCTGGTGACGAGTCGATGGAACTGACGCATTGGTCCTTCCAACCGGTGGTTCGTCCAACGTCGGCGGAATCGATTGATGGGTTCCTCGCGAACAAGCTCGAGGAACAGGGCTTGAGCTTTTCACCAGAGGCAGATCGACGTGTACTCATTCGTCGACTCTACCTCGTCGTACTTGGGTTTCCGCCAAGTCCTGAACAAGTCGAAGCCTTCTTGCGAGACGATCGTGATGAGGCTTGGCAGAGCCTTGTGGAACAGGTTCTCGCCAGCCCGCAATATGGCGAACGTCTGGCAAGCATGTGGCTTGACCTGGTCCGCTTTGGCGAAACGCATGGTTTCGAAATGAACCGCGAGCGCCCCTCAGCCTGGCCATTTCGAGATTGGGTGATCGCGTCATTCAACGACGACAAGCCGTACGACCAGTTTGTGCGGGCCCAAATCGCCGGCGATGCATTCGGTGATGAAGCGGGGACCGGTTTCCTGGTGGCTGGTCCGGTCGATCAAGTCAAGGGCCAGGATGCGAAGCTGCAACAGATGCAGCGAATGAACGAACTGGACGACATGATCAATACTTGCGGCACTGCATTTCTCGGGCTAACCACCGGTTGCGCACGCTGCCACAACCATAAGTTCGATCCGATCAGCCAGAAAGACTACTATGCGATGCAGGCCGTCTTTGCCGGCGTGGAACATGCCGACGGTAGACTGAATTTGACCGACGAACAACAGCGGCAACTCGTTTCGATTGATCAGGAGATTGCCGAGCTGGAACATTCCCTCGCCAAGTTCCTTCCCAGAAATCGTGACCACTACTGCGTGGTTGCCATGGACGAGGCGGTCGCGGAACACCTGGAGAAGCCTCGCGGCAGGGCGACCGATGTCAAGGAGTCTCAAATAGGCTTTTGCGGCGAAGGCTACACCTGGTGGAAGAACGAACCCGGCCGTGATGTTGCCCGATACCGTCCTCATGTCCGGGGCTCGTATCGCATCTGGCTGAGCTGGGGCGCAGGCTTTGTAACCCACTCGCCCGACGCGCGATACATTCTCGAAACGCAGTCTGGTCGCACTGAGATTGCCCAAGTCAATCAGCGGTCGCGGGCCGATGGTTCTGGGGAGCCCAGCGGTGAGAAGCGTTGGAGCGGATTCTTTGACGCGGGTGTTCATCAGCTCCATCCCGAAGACAGCATCGTCCTGCAGGGAGGGCAACAGGGAAGTGCCGTCACCGCTGACGTGATCGTTCTCCAAGAACAGATCGACGATGGCGGCGGCGTGCCGATCCTGCGTTCTGCGGTCAGCCCCACGCACAACGTCGAGCAATTCGTGCCAAGGGACGCCCGTTTCATTCGCTTTACCATTGATTCCACCAATGGAGGGCAGCCCTGTCTCGACGAACTGCAAATCTATTCTCGCGGCGAGAATGTGGCACTCGCCAATCGTGGAGCCAAGGCAACATCATCGGGCGATTTCCAACATCCCTTGCACAAGCTTGAACATCTCAATGACGGCCAGTTTGGAAACTCGCGTAGCTGGATCTCCGAGCAACTGCGCGGCGGTTGGGTGCAGATCGAACTGCCCACAGTCACCAGCATCGACAGAATCGAATGGGGACGCGATCGCAATGGCGAGTACGCGGATCGACTCGCTACGAGCTATCGCATCGAGTGCGCTGTAGAGCCCGATGCTTGGGAAGTGATCGCCACTTCATCCGATCGCTTGCCCTTCGAGTCAACCAGTGCCATCAGCACGCAGTATGTTTTCACAGGCGTCCCCGAGAGCGAGAAGGAGCAGGCCAAAGCATGGCTAGCGGATCTCGCGGCGCGGAACAGAGGAAAAGGCTCGGCTCGAGGCGAGTACGTTGGCGTGGATCGGCACTTTCTCGCAACCAGGGGCGACGTATCGGCTTTATCGCGGGGAGCCGGATGCTCCGCGAGAGCAGGTAGGACCGGATGCGATCACTGCTTTCACTTCGCTGCAACTTGAGACGGACGCCCCGGAGCGACAGCGGAGGGTTGAGTTCGCCAGCTGGGTAGCCAGTCGAGACAACCCGCTGACCGCTCGCGTGATCGTCAACCGACTCTGGCAGTTTCACTTTGGTGTGGGCATCGTCGACACACCAAGCGATTTTGGCAGGAACGGCACGCCGCCCTCTCATCCGCAACTGCTCGATTGGCTCGCTGTCGAATTGATGGAATCGGGTTGGTCACTCAAGCACATTCATCGATTGATTTTGAATTCGCATGCGTGGCGACAAGATAACCAGCCGATTCCCGAAGCCATTGCTGTCGACGCCGGGGCAAGACTCTTATGGCGATTCATGCCACGGCGTTTGGAGGCCGAAGGGATTCGCGATTCCATGCTTGCAGTCAGCGGTGTGCTGGATCTGGAGCATGCCGGAGGTCCTGGATTCAGTGCGTTCGACGTGCAGTTAGAGAATGTCCGCCACTATCACCCCAAGGAAGACTATGGCCCTGAGGACTGGCGGCGAATGATCTACATGACGAAAGTGCGACAAGAAAAGGACCAGGTCTTTGGAGCTTTTGATTGCCCGGACGCCAGCATGGTGGTTCCCCGGCGAAGTCGTTCCACCACTCCGCTCCAAGCACTGAATCTGTTGAACAGCCGATTTGTCATCCAGCAGGCGGAAATCTTGGCGGCGCGATTGCAGGAAGAATGCTCGAGCGATGCCGATCGGATCCAACGCGTCTGGCAATTGTGCTTTCAACGCGAACCAACCGATGTCGAGTTGGACGAAAGCCGCCAGTTCCTTGCACAAGAGGGGCTCGTTCAGTTCGCACGAGCCATGTTGAATACCAACGAGTTTGTATTTATTCCGTAGCTGAGTTGGTGCGTCGGCGTCGCTGTCGCTCCTTGACACACCCTGCGAACATGCCACAAAGAAGCGAAGCCGGCTATGCATCCATTTCCCAACCGTCGACGGTTCTTCGGTGAAGCGATTTGCGGTTTGAGCGGGATCGCGCTAGCTAGCCTGCTTCAACAACAAGGCCTGTTGGCTGAGTCACATGGTCCACTGCGACCGAAGATTGATCCAGGGCGACCGTTCGCGGCGCGCAGTCCGCATCACCCGGCTGCTGCCAAGAACGTCCTGGTTATTTTTCTTTCTGGTGCTTGCAGCCAAGTCGATACCTTCGATTACAAACCGGAGCTGATCAAGCGTCACGGCCAGCCGCTACCGGGCGCCGAAAGCCTCGTCACCTTTCAAGGCGAGCAGGGAATGCTCACCAAGAGCCCATGGGAGTTCAAGCCACGCGGCGAGTCGGGCAAGATGATCTCCGAGCTGATGCCACAGCTGGCTGAAATGGCTGATGATCTTTGCTTCATCCATTCACTAACGGGAAAGACCAACACGCATGGACCCGGCGAAAACTTCATGTCGACCGGTTATACGCTCGATGGGTTCCCCAGTATGGGCGCTTGGACGACCTGGGCATTGGGGACGGAGAACGAAAACCTGCCTGCGTACGTTGCGATTTCTGACCCACGTGGGACACCTCAGTCGAGCGTGAACAATTGGGGGCCTGGGTTCTTGCCGGCGGCGTTCCAGGGTACCGAGTTCAACGCGACCAAGCCTCTGAGGAACCTCCAAGTGCCGGAAGGAACGAGCAAGGCAACCGATCGCGCGACTCGTGGATTCCTGCAAAAACTGAACGCTCAGCATCTTGAACGTTTTTCGGGTGACAGTGAACTGGCGGCGCGGATCTCGAGTTACGAACTCGCCGCCCGCATGCAACTGAGTGTTCCCGAGGTCACCGATCTTTCCGCCGAGCCACAGAGCATTCTTCGTGAGTACGGCGCCGACGATACAACCAATCCGCTCAAAGCCCAGTTTGCACGCAACTGCATTTTGGCGCGGCGGCTGATTGAGCAAGGTGTACGGTTCGTGCAACTTTTCAACGGTGCCTATCAAACTGGTGGAGAAGGGGTCAGCAACTGGGATGGCCACAAAAAGATTATCGAGCAATACAACCAGCACGGCCCCGTCTTCGATCAGCCCTGCGCGACGCTCCTTCGTGATTTGAAGCGCCGAGGCTTGCTACAGGACACGCTGGTCGTGTGGATGACCGAGTTTGGACGGATGCCAACGTTCCAGAAGGGCGCGAGCGGACGGGACCACAATCCCGACGGATTCACGGCTTGGCTAATGGGCGCGGGGGTCAAAGCACCTTTCTCCTACGGTGCCACCGACGAATTCAGTTATCGCGCGATCGAGAACGTGGCAACCGTCTACGATTTTCACGCAACGATTCTCCATTTATTGGGACTGGATCACGAAAGACTGACGTTCTACCACAATGGTCTCGAGCGACGTTTAACGGACGTTCATGGAAAGGTCATCGAGCAAATTCTTTCGTGACCCGCCAGCGGCCATACAAGCACGACGCGCCAGCGAGTGAGTCCGGGTCTCGCTGGGGAAACACAGTCGCTCGCGCGTTTTGATGTTGCGCATTTACCACGGAGTGGCGGAACAGGGCCCACGGCTAGCGCCTGAGGTTCACAGGGCCCACGCCTTCGTCTGAGGGTCACTGTGAACCTCAGGCGCTAGCCGTGGGCCGCTTTGCTTGTCGGTGTGATTTGAAGCGTCTGCAAGCGGGAGGGTGATGATGGCGCAACAGCAACACTGGCGCGTCGTGCTTGTGTTCACGGCGTTCTTTGGCGCTGTTGGGTTAGCCCAAGATCTCGCTCACGACTCGCGGCGGATGGACTCCTGTCAACCGTTCATCTAAACCACTACGGCGGTAGAACAACTTCTGATGATGCAGGCCAAGCAGATGCAGGATCGTGGCGTGGAAGTCGTGCACACTAACCGGGTTCTCGATGACTTTGTGGCCAAACTCATCGGTCGCTCCATAGGCAGTGCCACCTTTCACGCCGCCGCCGGCCATCCATGAGGTGAAGGCCTGCATGTTGTGGTCGCGTCCGGTATAAATGTCGCCCGATCGCTGCGAAGTCGGTGTGCGTCCGAATTCACCACCCCAGATGACCAGCGTCGAGTCGAGCAGCCCCATTCGCTTCAAGTCTTTCAGCAAAGCGGCAACCGGCTTGTCCGTGCGCCGGCAGGCGGCACGATGATTCGACGCAAGGTCAACATGACTGTCCCAAGGCTGCTCTTCGAGAAAGATTTGCACGAAACGTACGCCACGTTCCACCAATCGTCGCGCCAGCAAGCATCGTCGGCCAAATGAATCAGTTTCTTTTTCACCGACTCCGTACATGGACAAGGTGTCTTGCGTCTCGCTGGTCAGGTCGAGTGCGTCCCCGGCCGACAACTGCATTCTGGCTGCCAGAGCGTAGGACTGAATCCGAGCGTCAAGCTCCGGATAATTCGGCCGCTGCGACCGATGGATCTCGTCCAGTTGCGACAGGAGTCTGCCCGCCGACTCGGTGACCGGCGACGGCTGTTCGTATTGTTGTTTGAGGTGAAGAATGGGTGAGCCCGTCGGTCGAAACGGCGTGCCCTGATAGACCGGAGGCAAAAAGCCAGAGGTCCAGTTGCGAGTGCCATTCTTGGGAAGCCCGAGTGGATCGCTCAGCACCACATAGGCGGGAAGGTTTTGGTTCTCCGATCCCAAACCGTAGACGGTCCAGGCGCCCAGCGTCGGGTATCCCATGAACAGACGACCGCTATGAATTTTGTAGAGCGCGTTATCGTGATTGGGATGGTCAGTCCACATCGAATGGATCAAGCAAAGATCATCCGCCATCGCAGCAGTATGTGGCAGCACATCCGCCATCCACAGCCCCGACTCGCCGTAGCGATCGAACTGATATCGGCCACCCATCATCACACCGACATCGCTAGTTCCCTGATTGCCAATGTCTTCGACGTTTCCCGGGTAAGGCTTCCCATCCATCCGATTAAGTTCCGGCTTCGGATCGAACAAATCCATCTGGCTCGGTCCGCCATTCATGAACAACTGAATCACCGACTTGGCCGTGGCTGGATGATGCGTCGGCTTTGGCGTCAAGTCGAAAACGGAAGGGGCCGAGCCCTCGGGTGAGTTCATGACCTGGTGTCGATCTGCGGCGAAGGCCGATGTCCCGCCAAAGAAGTCTTCGCACAGCAGTTGTGTCAGTGTCGCACCAAGCAGACCATCGCTAACGCGCGCGAAAAAGTCGCGTCGCGAAGTGGTTCGTGATGGCTGCGAGGTGTTCATATCGGGGACTTCCTGCATGATCAATCGACGTAGAGAAATGCTGCCGAGTTCAGAATTGTATGACAGAAGGTTTCCAACGCATGCTGCGAACTGCCTTCCCAAGCGACTTCCAGTTCCTCGAGTGCGTCGATTGCAAGTCGGCGTTCTTCTGCGTCAGGCATCCGAGTCAGCGCAAGCTGATAAACCAAATCCACGCGATCTCCGTGAGTCACGACTGCCTGGTCAGCAAGCGATGCGTCGACACGAGCGGCAAACAACTTGGCTAGTTGATTGACGTGGTAGCTGTTCATCAGCATCAACGGTTGTGGCGAGACATTGGACACCGACCTCTCGGTGCAATTCGGTCCCATCTGCGGATAATCAAACGTGTCCATCATGGTCGGGATTTCCGTTCGACGGTACTGCGCATAAATGCTTCGTCGCCATCCGCCCCCTTCACCGGGCTCCACATGAACAAGCCCGTCACGATCAACCGACACGGCATCGGGAATTCCGCCAGGCGTCGTGTCAAGTCTTCCGGCAACGAACAGGAGTGAATCACGCAGCGCTTCGGCATCCATGCGTCGCAGCGAGACGCGAGAGTACAGGTGGTTCTGCGGATCGAGGTTTCGATGATCGTCGCTAACAACGTTTGACTGCTGGTAGGTCTTTGAATTCAGGATCATTCGATGCATCGTCTTGATGCTCCAGCCGTTTTGTACAAACTGGATCGCGAGCCAATCGAGCAGCTTCGGATGAGTCGGCGGCTCACCCTGAATACCGAAGTTGTCCAAGGTCTTGACAATTCCGGTGCCGAAATGGTGATACCAGATCCGATTCACCATGACCCGCGCGGTCAGCGGGTGATCAGGTTGTGTCAGCCAACGCGCAAACGCAAGTCGGCGACCGGTCTTTGGTGTTCCCGTCGGAAAGGGAGGCTCGGCGTCAAATGGTGTTTTGCCATCGGTCAACACAGACGGAACACCAGGCCCAACCAGACTGCCCGGCTGGTCATGTTCGCCGCGCTGAAGGATGTACGTGGGCGAAGGCCGACCCAAGTCCCAAAGGGCGCGAATGGCAAGCGGCGGCACCATTTTGCGGCGAATTCGTTGGATCTGGCGGTCAAGGTCGTTGATCGACTGCCGAATTCCGAGGACTGCGTCGGGCTGTTCCGAATCGGGCCTGAGGTCTGCCTGTTGTAACTGCTCAACCAGGATCTTTTGTGGCAGCGTGCGAGTGTTATCGGCAATGCGAAGCGCTGCAAGTGTATCGCGATTGTCACCCTCGGACTGTTCCGGATAGTGATGTCGAAGTAACGCGAGTTGCAATTCCGATGTCAATTCCTTTTGTCGCGACTCCAGCCGTTTGACCTCCTTTTCCAACGGTGGATTGGTCGCCGCGATCCGCTCTCGATGCGCGGCAGTTGCAACGTTCAACTTTCTTGTCTTGAAGCTACTCCAATCGTGTTCATCCAGGGCTCCCTGGAAAACGGCCTTCAAGCGGTAATAGTCTCGCTGTGGAATGGGATCGTATTTATGCGAATGGCATCGAGCGCACTCCATCGTCAGTCCCATCAATCCTGAGCTGACGACCGTGATCGCATCGCTGATCACCTTCAATCGTTCGGGGACGAAATTCATGGTGCGAGAACCGGTTTCATCGATTCCCATTCTCAAAAAACCCGTTGCGACCAGGTTTTGAACGATTTCGTCCGAGATCGCCGGTGCGTTCTCGTAGTCAACCAACTCATCGCCGGCAAGCTGTTCCAGCAAGAATCGATCGTAAGGCTTGTCCTGATTGAAGGCGCCAATCACATAGTCGCGATACTTCCAGGCGACGTCACGGATCGGATCGGCAGAGATGCCGCCTTCCGAATCGGCATAGCCTGCCAGGTCGAGCCAGTACCGTCCCCAGCGTTCTCCGTAGTGGGGCGAAGCGAGCACGTGATCGACCATCGCTTCATACCAGTTTGGATCGTCGCTTTGCTGCCAACGCTCCCACTCTTCCAAACTCGGTGGCATTCCGATCAGGTCGATGTAGACGCGACGAATCAGAGTCGCGCGTTCGGCTGCGGGAGACAGCGTCAGCCCGACCTCCGCTAACTTCTCAGTAATGAAGTCGTCGATTGAATCCCCATCGGCCGGCCTTTTCGGCGGCTGAAAAGCCCAGTGCTGTCGGTCCGCATCCGTGACGAGCGTATCGACCGCGGAGGTGGCCACATCGGCCTGGACGTCGCCCAGCGGTGCACCCTCGGCAATCCATTTTCGAAGAACCTTCACCTCTGCCGACGCCGGTCGACGCACGAAGAACTTGAGTAACAAGTCACTCGGCGGACATGCACCGCTTTCAATCCGCTGGATCATCAAGCTGGCGTCGGGATCGCCCAGCACCATTGCGGCGCCGCTCTTGCCTCCTTTCAGCATTCCGTCGCGAGTACGAAGATCAAGGCCTCCCTCCTGCAATCGCGGGCCGTGGCAGGTGTTGCATCTGAGCAGCACGATCGGAAGGACGTCGTGCTGAGTCAGTTGTTTCTGCTCCATCATGCTCGGGTCGACATTCGCTTCGCCGTGTTCAATCCAACGTCGAAGAAGATCGATCTCGCTTGCTTCCAGATCGGGCTCACCTTCCGGAGGCATTTCGCCGCTTTCGATCAGAGTCCATAACAGACTCTCGTCAAGCGAAGGCCCCAGCAACGCCTCGCCGGACTCGCCACCCAACCACACGCTGTGCAAAGAAGACAGGTCGAGTCCCGCTTTTTGAACCGTCGCACTGTGACACTTGCCGCACTTCACGGAAAGCAATGGCTGGATTTCCCTGGCAAAGTCGGGCGTGCCGTCATTCGCAATGCAACAAGCTGCGAACGCGACTTGGCATAGCAGGTTTAGGAGGGCAGTGCGAAATGTCATGAGCATTGACGGCTGGGCGGGAGGGGCCAGGTCGCATCGTGAACGACCCAGCAAGGGTGCATTCCATTGTAGAAGCGATGACGCCGCGACACAAAGTATCGTTGTGGGGTGGGTTGAGCGGTTAGTAATGCCCGCAGTTTTTGACGCCGAAGGTGTCTCAGAGGGTAGCCATCGATGACCTCCGCGAGCTCCATTCATTGGCCGGGGTGCTGCAACTCATGCATCAGCATCTCAAAAAGTCGATCCACTTCGTCGCGCGTTTCCCGATCGAGTTGCCAGCCAAAAGGCGCACGTCTGGAGTCGCTTGCAAAGATCCCACGTTTGACCATCAAGTATTTCTCGATTGCCAGAAATCCATCGAGCCCTGCCTGAAGCTGCAAATGGACGATCGCGCTCAGCGGGAAAAAGACGCGGTAGGCTGTCCCCTCGTCATGCTGTTGCATCGCGTTCCAAATCGCCACGATGCCGTCGAGCAGATCAGTACCTGGCATGGTGCCCACGATGCCGCGTCGATACGCGTCGATCAACAGGATTCCACCGGAGCCGTCGAATACTTTGGCACGACCGTTGGTGTGATCACGCAGCAATGAAAGGTTGGATCCAATCGGCGCCGCTTCCGGCTTGAAAAGGAGCTTGTCTTCGCCGAAACGTTCAAGAAGTCGAACCAACAGTTCAATCGACAATGCGCCGCCGACGTAAGACGATGCGTCTTGAACGATCAGTGGCAGGTCGACGCAGTCGGCGATCTCGCAGAAGTATCGCCAGAGCTGATCTTCCGGAAGCGACGTGCTGATCGGCGGGATCGCCATCACCGCATGACAACCCGAACGCTGAGCGCTGTTTGCAAAGATCTTAGCCTGATGAATGCTCTCCGCTCCGACACTGGTCACGACAACGCCTCGATCGGAGCTCATCTCGACCAGATCATCAGCCAACTGTAGCCGCTCGTCATACGTCAAGCGAAGGATCTCGGAAACCATGGCGGCGACCACACCGTCACACCCCTGTTCGAACGCCCAATCGATCTCGCGCCGGAGGCCTTCGCGGTCGATCTGATCGCCATCCAAGAAAGGCGTATGAAGGACGGGAAGGATTCCCTGCACTTGCCGTGTCAGAGTTTGCTTTGTCATGGGCATCACCAGTCACCAACGCTGCCGTCTTGATACCAAACACGTTGCGGCAACTCTTGCTCAAAGGGATGCTTCTTCACTTCCGACTCGCGTATTTGGATGCCAAGACCTGGTCGAGTGTTTGGCGTGACGGTTCGAGTCTTGGGGTCGACCTGATAGCCCTCTTCGACGATGTCACTGCGCCACGGCACATCGCTGTGCACCGATTCGCAGATCACGTAGCTCGGCTGCGAGAATCCAAACTCCAAGGAGGCGGCCGTGCTGACGGGGCCTTGTGGGTTGTGAGGAGCCAGCGCAATGCGGTGGGCATCGGCAAGCGCTGCGATCCGCCTTGCTTCGCTGAATCCGCCGCAATGGGTCAAATCCAGCTGACAGACCTCACATCCCCGCGCCGCAAACAGATCACGAAACGCAGCCAGATGAGTCAGACGCTCGCCGGTTGCGATCGGGGTCGCCACGGCGGCATTGATCGCGGCCAGGCTATCGATGTTCTCTGGCCAACAGGGCTCTTCCAGAAAATAGAGTCCGTACGGCTCCAGCGCTTTGGCGAACTGCATGCCCATGGCGGGGGAGGGCCTGGCATGGCAATCCACCATGATGTCGATCCCGTCTCCCACCGCTTCGCGCATCTTGGCCACGCAAGCTTCGGCGGCGCGGACGGGCTTCAATCCCTCCAGCGGCATCGTGGGCGGGACCGCCATTGACTTGAATGCGGAGAATCCGTCAGCAACGGCTTGGCAAGCCAGGTCTCCAAACACCTTGGCATTGTCGACAGGAGTCTCGTAAAAGCTCTCAAGATTTCCCCCGCCCAAGTGACAGTAAAGTCGAATGTGATCGCGTACTGGCCCACCCCAAAGTCGGTGGCATGGCACGCCATGAATTTTGCCAAGGATGTCCCAGAGCGCGATGTCGATGGCGGCAATCGCAGTCGCCCGCACGACGCCACTGCCATGCCAAAAGTGTTGCCGCCACATGGACTGCCAGAGCTTCTCAATCGCGGTGGGATCTTCACCAATCAAAAGTGACTGTAGATCCTCGATCGCACCAAGCACACTGCGCGTGTGCCATTCGAGCGTCGCTTCACCCCAACCGTGCAAACCGGGCTGGTCCGTGATCACTTTCACGAAGATCCAATTGCGCATGCGAGCATGGCAGACGAGCGTTTCAATCCGCGCGATCTTCATGTCAGCCTCCATCCGTTGCCTACTGGTGCGATCATTCTTCACGCGGCTGCGACGGAAGCATTTTCAACAGCGCAACGGTTTCTGCAATCAGCTTCGTGTCGGCTTCCCTGCCATAAGGCGTGCGTTCCACTTCGTAACCGCCCTGGTCATACTCGCAGGTCATCGGCAGGTAGTCGCCACCGATCCCGTCGGAATAGCCGCAGAACATCGTGTGAGCAAAGGGCGATGCCTCCCGGACCGCCACGCCAATTTCAGCAAAGGGCTCCCCCGGCATCGACACGATGCCGACTTCGCCGATTCGCCATACTTCGACTTGCACCTGAATCGGTTGCTCAAGCATTGGCTGCTTCCAACTGGTCAACAGATCACGAAACCTGCGCACCCTTGCTTCGGCCTGGTGAATCTTCCAGGGATCTTTGCTGGAACGAGCGAGATTGGCTTTGCGAACCGCATCATCCAGTCGCGCCGCCATGTCATCGATTTCCTTGGCAGTGTATTGGCGTCGAGGGAGATCAATGACTTTGCTGAGATGTGTCAGGTTGCCATCTCGCGGTCCCTGGACTCGCCAGTGCTGCTTTGCCTGGTAGGCCGTCGATTCGACAAAGCCTTCGAATGTGGGAACACGACGGACAGTTTCGATCCCGAATGCAAGTGAAACCGCACCGTGTCCCAGAATCGCGCCGAGCCGATGGGCAACGGCGAGATCTCCGGTAAACCCTTCGATCGGCCCTTGATTTCCTGCCGCCCCCTGAAAGAACAGGCACTTTGCCGTTGGCATCGCGTCCTCAACCACGCGGCGAACCATGCCGATCCAATCGGGCGAGATCATCTTGTTCTCGTAGGCCAGGACCGTGCCATGACAAGGAAAATTGACGAGCACTGCCAGCGGCTTGCCATCGGCGTCGTCAATCCGAAAGACGATCAAGTCGCGATCAACAAAACCATCTGGATTTCGCCCGACCGCCGGCGGATGATCCCCGGAAGCACGAACACGTCGATTGATATTGATTCTGCCTTCGCCCTGATCTCCGTAGATGTGTGCCGGCCGAAGCTTTGAGTTTGCCTCGACGATCAGCCCCACGAGCTTGTCAACAATAAAGTCATCGTATCGTTTGACGGCAGCCTGATATTCACTCAAATCCATCCCCGCGGGCCCTTTGGTAGCCGAAACGGCAACGGCCGCGTGGGTGTGGGTGGCCGCCAGGCGAATGTTCTCGACTGGAATTCCGGTCAACTCGGAGGCACGCTCGATCGAAGACTCGAGCCCGTTTACAAACAAACGATCGATGTCAACCATCGCAAACTTGTTGGTTCCGTCGGAAAGCACCAGCGCCGTCGCACACAAACCCAACGGGTCATTCCCTTCCGAAAGGATGTGTGATTGCGAACCCCAGTTCATTTGGGCTATGCCAACCGGCGGTGTGATGTCGGCTCGCGCGACCCCGGCGAGCAGTCCGGACGGCGTGCTGTCCTTGGGTCCTTGCTCGACCAGATCCGCGCTCACGCAATGAGCGGAGAAAAAAATGAGCAGTGCCGAAAAGCAGAACCTGACCATGACGATGACCTCATTACCTCGCAGAACGACTTTCCTGCTTTGCCGGATACGTTAAGTTGCCCATTGTACTACCTTACTGATGGGCATGGTTGCGCGGCGGGAAGCTTCCCAAGCTGACATTGTGACCGCGACCCGAAAGGTGGTTAAGATTAGCGAGTATCATCAGGCGACACACGCTGTCGGTTCCATATCGTAGGTCAGTCTCTCCGAGGCTGTGAACAAATTGAACCGCGGTGAATTACTGTAGGCGAGTCTCTCCGAGACTCGCACGAAACGCAGCAAAGCTGCGGGTGTCCGCCTTGGAAAGGCGGACCTACAGTAGCAACCCCAATATCTTCACAGCCTCTCCGAGACGGACATTGCAGCGAACTGCGAGCGGTTGCGAGCGGTTGCGAGTCTCGGAGAGACTCGCCTACGGTAGATGCCGAAAAGTGACCTGACTCCTTTTCGGTTACGGGTGGAATATCGATGCAACGACGACTGTTCTTACAAGCTGGCGCCGGACTGGCTCTCAGTTCCCCACTTTTTGCCGACATGAATCACGACAAGCTTCAGGTTGCGATTGAGACGCTCGAGCAAAGCGTTGACTCGGGATTGGTCGATGCAGCCGCGATTTACGTGCGTCATCGAGATACGGTTGTCACGCGTGCCCTTGGCGCAGCGAAATCCGAAGATGCCATTTTTCTTCTGGCGTCGATCTCCAAGCCGATCGCAATAGCGGCCGTGATGTCGCTGTACGACCAGGACTTGTTTGATTTGAACGATCCGGCTTCCAAATTCCTGCCAGAGTTCAGCGGCGACGGTCGAGAACAGATCACCATGCGACAGCTGATGACCCACGTCTCGGGTCTGCCGGATCAGTTGCCTGAGAACGTCGCACTACGTTCCCGCCATGCGGAGCTTTCCGAATTCGTCGATGGTGCAATCCGCACGCCGTTGTTGTTCGCGCCCGGTTCGAAGTACAGCTATTCCAGCATGGGAATCCTGCTGGCGACCGAGGTGGCCCAGCGGATCAGCGGCAAGTCGATTGCCTCGCTGGTGGACCAAGTGGTTTACGAGCCACTGAAGATGAAGCAGTCCGCCTTGGGAGTTGGTCAGCTCTCGAGTGAGACGTTCATGCGTTGCCAGGTTGAGAAGGCGGCTGCCGAATCAGGCGCAGGCGATCCGACTGCCAAAACGTGGGATTGGAATAGTGATTACTGGCGCGGCCTGGGAGCTCCCTGGGGCGGCGCTCACGGTTCGGCACCCGATGTGGCGAGATTTCTCGATGCTTTTCTGCATCCGCAGGGACAGTTGCTCAAACCCGACACCGCCAGGCTGATGATTACGAACCAGAACCCGACTGGCATTCGATCCCGCGGTCTCGGCTTCGATGTCGGCAAAGAACTCGGCGGTTCGCGCACCAGTGAACGCACGTTTGGCCATGGAGGATCGACGGGAACACTTTGCTGGGCCGATCCACAGTCCGATAGCATCTGCGTCGTGCTGACGACGCTTCCCGCACAGGCTGTCCGGCCTCATCCCCGCGACGTGGTATCACGTCAAGTCGCTGAAGCCATCGGTTAGTCAAATCGGCTAACTTAGACTGCTTGACCAATTGCCAGCCGGACGGTCGCCCACCAGGAATTTCGAAAACAGGACCACACCACCATGAATCGTAAGACAATTGCACTGAGTGTTTTCTTTGCTGCATCGCTGCTGCTTCTAGCAGGCGCCCGTGCTGCTGAACGTCCGAACATCATGGTCTTCTTGGTCGATGACATGGGGATCATGGATACGTCGGTTCCATTCCTGACCGATCAGCAGGGGAAACCCAAACGTTACCCGCTGAATGATTACTACCGCACGCCATCGATGGAGCGGTTGGCCAAACTTGGGATTCGATTCAACCAGTTCTACGCGATGAGCGTCTGCTCGCCGACGCGTGTTTCGATCATGACCGGCCAGAACGCGGCCCGACATCGTACGACCAACTGGATCAACCCGAAGACCAACAACGCGGGCCCGCACGGCGCTCCCGATTGGAACTGGGCTGGATTGCACAAGGGAGACGTAACGTTGCCTGGACTGCTGCGTGAGCTCGGGTATCGCACAATCCATGTGGGCAAGGGGCACTTTGGGGCCGAGGGATACGAAGGTGCGGAGCCACTGAACCTCGGATTCGACGTCAATGTCGCCGGCGCCGCCTTTGGTGCGCCAGGCAGTTACTATGCGGAGAAGAACTACGGTTGGGGAACGCCACGTGAGCATCACGCCGTGCCACACTTGGAAAAGTATCATGGTAGCGACACGTTTCTGTCGGAAGCTCTAACCATCGAAGCCAAGAAGCAGGTGACCGAGACGGTCAAGCAAGGCGAGCCGTTCTACCTTTACTTCGCCCACTATGCCGTCCACGCACCGTTTGACTCGGATCCAAGGTATGCAGGGCACTACCGCGATTCAGGAAAACCAGACAACGCTCAAGCGTTTGCCACGCTGATTGAGGGCATGGACAAATCGCTCGGCGACATGATGAATCACTTCGAGGCATTAGGAGTCGCGGAAGATACGCTGATCTTTTTCCTTGGCGACAACGGTTCCGATGCGCCTTTGGGGCAACAGCATCAGGTCGCCTGTGCCGCTCCGCTGCGTGGCAAAAAGGGTGCTCATTACGAGGGAGGGATGCGGGTCCCTTTCATTGCAGCTTGGGCCAATCCCGATCGCGATTCGGAAGTCCAACGGAGTCTTCACATCCCAGTCAATGCGATTCAAAGCCAGGTCGCCTCCGTGGAGGATTTGTTCCCCACAATCGTCGAGCTCACCGGCGCCAAGGTCCCAGCGGATCACAAGGTCGATGGATTCTCACTGCGAACGCTGCTCTCCGGCGGCGCGGACGCGAGCAGGCCGGAACAGTTTCTGATGCACTATCCACACGCTCCGCATCGCAGCAATTACTTCACGGTGTGGCGCGATGGAGACTGGAAGGTGATCTATCACACGTTGCCTGAAGAACCAACAACGGGTGGGGACATTCAATTTGAGGGAGGCCACTATGAGCTCTTCAACCTCGCCCAGGATCCATTCGAATCGAAGAATCTCGCCGATACTCACCCAAAAGAACTAGAGCGAATGATGAGAGGGTTGATCACCGCCTTGGAGGATCACCAAGCCGTCTACCCGGTCGATGACGATGGCCAGCCGCTCAAGCCGCAGTTGCCGTAGTCGTCAAGGCTGTCAGCTTTGACGTTTCGAATTCAACCGAATTGCATCGGCCTTCCGAAGCAAATTGGTGCAGCGGATGTTCAAGCAACCAAACCAAGCACGACGCGCCAGCGAGTGTGTCGGCTGGGGGCTCCGGACTCACTCGCTTTCGCGTCGTGCTTGTATTTTGCCGCGTCTTCAATCGGTCGAGCTCTGCGACGGCGTGGCCTGGGACAAGAGCGAAGTCGTGTTGGTGAATCACTTCGAAACCGGATTCTGAAACCGGCACTCCCCGTTGGGGGGAAGCAAAGTTCCGGTGACGCTTGACCAAACAGGCGGCGGCGATAAAAATCGCCCAGATTGTGAGATTTGACAGCTCGCGCTGCCTCACAGTGACCTGCATCTTGATTGCGTCTGCTCGAAACGAGCGGCGTCCCGCCTTTGATGCTGACTTGCACCCGCCGCAATACATCGCCTCCTTGCTCGGTGGCGTCGTCTTGGATTGAAGTCCTTTTGGAGTTCCCTCATGAAATGCCGTGGTAACGGTCTGTCTCGACGAAGCTTCCTTCAAGTTGGTTGTGTGGGAGGCTTCGGATTGACACTGGCCGATATGCTCCGCTTCGAAGCACAAGCCGAACAGAAGTTTTACGAGAGTAAGGAAGGGACGGCCAAGAGCGTCATCTTCCTCTTCCTTCCCGGAGGCATGGCCCATCAGGAGTCATTCGATCCCAAGCCATACGCGCCAGTCGAGTATCGCGGGCCGATGAACTCGATCGATACGAACATTGCCGGTGTCCGCATCAATGAACAATGGCGTCAAACCGCAACGATCGCCGACAAGATCGCCATCTGTCGTTCAATGACGCACGGAGAGGCGGCGCATGAACGGGGCACGCACAACATGTTTACCGGCTATCGCCCAAGCCCCGCGTTGGCCTTCCCCAGCATGGGAAGCGTGGTCTCGCACGAGTTCGGACCTCGCAACAATCTGCCTCCTTATGTTTGCGTCCCCAACCAGCCCAATGAGTTTGCGGGGACCGGCTACTTGAGTTCGTCCTACGCGGGCTTCAGCCTGGGGGCCGACCCAGCGTCAGGCGATTTTCGTGTTCGCGATTTGAATCTTCCCGGCGGTGTGGACGACGGTCGATTTGCAACGCGCCGCAGTCTGCTCGACACGGTCAACGACCATTTTCGTTCCATCGAGAAGTCGGACTCGTTGGACGCGGTGGACACGTTCTATCAACGGGCCTACTCGATGATCAGCTCGCAGCAGGCTCGGGAAGCATTCGACATCAACAAGGAAGAGGATGCGATTCGCGACGAATATGGCCGCCATGAAGCAGGTGCCCGTCTTTTGCTTTGTCGTCGGCTTGTCGAAGCGGGTGTTCGCTTCGTGACCACGACCTACGGCGGATGGGACATGCACGACAACATTCATGGCGGGATCAACAGCCAGGTTCCTCCGCTTGATCAGGCGTATGCGACCTTGATCCGTGACTTGGACCGCCGAGGTTTGCTCGATTCAACGATGGTGGTAATCGCCAGCGAGTTCGGTCGCACGCCGAAGATCAATGGGACCGCCGGACGAGACCATTGGCCAAAGGTGTTCAGCGTGGTGATGGCTGGCGGCGGGATTCGCAAGGGCATCGTTTACGGCTCTTCCGACTCGACAGCGAGCGAGCCGGAAGAGAACCCGCTGACGGTCGAAAACTGGGCAACGACGATTTATCACTGCATGGGTATCAATGCTGACAAGGAACTGATGGCTCCCGGTGACCGCCCGATCGAGATCTGCGATGGCGGTAAAGTGATCAACGAACTCCTGGTCTGAGCAGGAAGAGAAACAAAATGTTGCAGCTTCGCTCTCGACTCTTCGTGCTGACCACCCTGGCTTTGGGAATCACATCCTGGGCTGTCGCCGCATCTCCGCGACTCTCGGTGATCACGCCACGCGGCGTGCAACGCGGCGTCGAACATGAATTGACGTTTCAAGGTTCACAGCTTGGCGACGCCCAAGAGATCTTCTTCTACGAGCCCGGCTTCGAGGTGCTCAGCGTCCAAGGTGACGGCGATACGGCGAAAGTCAAAGTACGCGTTGCGCCGGATTGCCGACTCGGCGAGCACGTGGCACAGGTAAGAACCGCAACAGGCATCTCCGACTACCGGACGCTGTATGTCGAAGCCCTTCCGGTTGTAGAAGAAGTCGAACCCAACAGCGATTTCGCCACGCCTCAAGCGATTCCGATCAACCACGTTGTCAATGGGACGATTGGCAACGAAGACGTCGACTACTTTCAGGTGCAAGCGACCAAAGGCCAAAGGATCTCCGCCGAAATCGTCGCGATGCGATTGAGCAACGCCATGTTCGATCCCTACGTGGCGATCCTTGACGAAAAGCGTTTTGAACTTGCCTCCACCGATGACACAGCGTTGGCATTGCAGGACGGATTCGTCTCGATCGTTGCTCCCGAGGATGGCACGTACATGATCGAGGTTCGCGAGAGCGCCTACGCCGCCGGGAACACCTATCGACTTCATGTCGGCACATTCCCCCGCCCGCGCGTCGTCTATCCGGCCGGCGGCAAGCTCGGGGAGCCCACTGACGTCCGATTCTTGGGAATACCCACCGGTGAACTGGCCGCTTCGATTCAGCTTCCTTCTCGCCCGGTCACGGACTTCGGATTGTTCGCCGAAGACGACGGAGGCATCGCTCCCACACCGAACGCGTTTCGGCTGTTCGAGCATGGCAACGCGTTTGAGCAGGAGCCGAACGACGACCTGTCCCAGGCGACTGCTGCGGAACTTCCTCTCGCCTTCAATGGAATCATCGAATCGGACGGCGACGTCGACTGTTTCAAGTTCCGCGCTGCGAAGGGACAGGTCTTCGAGGTCGAATGTTACGCCAGACGAATCCGATCGGGCTTGGATCCCGTGCTCAACCTGTACTTCGCCGATGGGCGGCACATTGCCGGCAACGATGATGCTCGCGGACCGGACAGCTACCTTCGCTTCACCGTTCCCGAAGACGGCGAATACATCGTTCGTATCAATGATCACCTCGGTCGCGGCACACCCGATCTGGTGTATCGAGTGGAGTTCCAGTCGGTGACACCGCTGCTAACTCTCGGCATCCCGCGGACCGAGAGGTATGGCCAATACCGTCAACAGGTGTTCATTCCCAAGGGCAATCGCTTCGGCACGTTGATCAGCGCCAACCGCGCCAATTTCGGTGGTGACCTGCTCTTGATGGAAAGCCTTCTGCCGCCTGGGGTCGTCATGCATTGCGAACCGATGCCCGCCAACCAGAACGTCATGCCCGTCGTGTTTGAGGCAACCGCCGACGCCGCGATCGGTGGTGCCTTGGTCGATTTCCGAGCCAAGCACGCCGATCCCAATCAAAACATTGAGGGCGGGTTCACGAATCGAGCGGACTACTTGATCGCCGAACCGAACCAGTCGCTGTACCGATGGAAAGACGTAGACCTGTTGCCAGTAGCAGTCGTGGAGGAAGTCCCATTTCGACTGGAAGTCGTTGAACCCAAGACGCCGCTTGTTCGCGATGGCTCCATGGATCTGAAAATCGTCGCCCACAAGAAAGAGGGCTGGGACGAGGACATCAATGTTGAGCTCCCCTTTCGGCCCCCGGGAGTCGGCGCCGGCCCGAACGTGAATCTTCCCAAGGGGCAATCCGAATTGCTCTATCCGATCAATGCCAACGGTGGCGCCGAAATCAAGGCGTGGAAACTTTTCGCGCTCGGTACCTCACAGGGCATGTGGGCATCAACGCAACTTGCAAAGCTGGACGTGGCGGACGCCTTTGTACGGTTCGAACTGCAACGAGCCGCATGCGAACAGGGGCAGGAAGCCTATGTGCTTTGCAAGCTCACCCATACGACGCCATTTGAGGGCGAAGCCAAAGCGGAACTGATTGGCGTCCCTCCCAACGTCACGGTGGAACCATTAACGTTCACCAAGGAAACGCAGGAATTGACCTTCGTGTTGAAGACGACCCCGGAAAGCCCGGCTGGAAAGCACGGATTGTTCTGTCAGCTGGCGATTCCACTCAACGGCGAACAGATCATCAGCCGTGCCGGTAACGTCGAATTTCAGATCGACGTGCCCCTACCGGCTCCTGCGGAATCAACCGCTCCGGCCGCGGCTCCACCGCCAACCGCGGAAGTAGCCGCCGAAACTCCGCAGGAAGCGGCACCACCCCCCAAGCCATTGACCCGCTTAGAAAAGCTGCGATTGGCCACGCAAGAACGTCAAGCCTCGCGCGATCAACAGCAATAGTCGCTCCGGGTGATCTGGCCGAAAGCCATCCTCGCTGGCCCCCTGGTGCGCCCCTGTCCGCAAAACCAACGATTCAGAAGATGACTGACATGAAACGTGCCGAATTCTGCGCCATCGCCAGCATGAGCCTGGTCTGCTGGCTCGGCTTGGCAAGCCTGCATCGGCTGTCGGCAGCTTCTCCGGAACCTGCCGCGTCGATTCAAAATCCGACCGTTCGAGGGCCGGAGATCGTCAAGCTCGGTGTCTATCCACCCGACATTCACCTGTCCAACGCCCGCGACACACAGTCGGTGATTGTGCAAGCCGTTTTTGATGATGGCTTGACGCAAGACGTGACCGATCAGGCCAGTTTTGCACTTACCGAACCGATCGCCGGCCTGGAGGGCAACGTGGTATCACCGAAGTCCGACGGCGCGACCGAGTTGATCGTTCAGTATGGCGGCCAGCGCGTGGTCATTCCGGTGGAGGCGCGTGACACTGCCGTGCAACCGCCAATCAGCTTCCGATTGGATGTGATGCCGGTCTTCATGCGGGCAGGCTGCAACACCGGCAGTTGTCACGGTGCCGCACGCGGCAAAGACGGATTCATGTTGTCACTGTTTGGCTACGATCCTGCGGGCGATCATTTCCGACTGACGCGGCAAGTACCCGGCCGGCGCATCAACCTGGCGGTGCCCCAAGAAAGCCTGCTGATTCAAAAGTCCATTGGCTCGGTCCCCCACACCGGTGGCAAGCGGTTTGATCTCGATAGTCCCTACGCTGAAACACTGACGCGTTGGCACCAGGCTGGCGCGATCAATGACCCGGGAGAGGTTCCGGCGGTGACTCGCGTGGAAGTCTTTCCACCCAACGCGGTGCTGGACGGCGAAGGGGCGACACAGCGTGTATCCGTGCGTGCCCACTACGCCGACGGAAGTGACCGTGACGTGACCTCGCTAGCGGTTTTCCTGTCGAACAACGACAACTCAGCGCCGATCTCAACGGAGGGCGTCGTCACGGCAGCCAACCGCGGCGAAGCCTTCATCATGGCGCGATTTGCGACCCACACCGTCGGCTCTCAGTTCATCGTGCTTCCCAAGGGGCTTGCTTTCGCTTGGAACGACACCCCGGCGTTTAACTACGTCGACGAGCATCTGCACGAAAAGCTTCGCAAGTTGGGAATCTTGCCATCGGAACTGTGCAGCGACGAAGAATTCCTACGGCGCACCACGCTGGATATCGTCGGTGTTCTGCCCAGCGTCGAAGAGTACGAAGAGTTCTTGGCCGATGACGATCCGTTGAAACGGCAGCACCTTGTCGACGAGTTACTGGACCGCAAAGAATTCGTCGAAATGTGGGTGATGAAGTGGGCGGAGTTGTTGATGATTCGCACCACCCAGCAGATCACCTACAAGCCAATGCTTCGTTACTACAACTGGCTGCAAGAGAAGTTGGCCAATAACGTTCCGATCGACCAGATGGTGCAAGAACTGCTTGGCGCCAGCGGCGGTACGTTTGAAAACGCGGCGACCAACTACTACCAGATGGAAACCGATCCATTGAAGGTCGCTGAGAATGTGGCACAGGTATTCATGGGCATGCGTATTCAGTGTGCCCAGTGCCATAACCATCCGTTTGACCGCTGGACGATGGACGACTACTACGGCTTCGCCGCCTTCTTCTCGCAGATCGGGCGCAAACCCGGCGAAGACCCTCGCGAAACAATCGTCTTCAACAGCGGTGGCGGCGAGGTCAATCACAAGGTTGATGGTCGCGTGATGCAGCCGAAGTTTCTCGGTGGGGACATCCCGGACGTCAACGGCAAGGACCGTCGAGTGGTGATGGCGCAGTGGCTCGCCTCCAAAGACAATCCTTACTTCGCCAAAAACCTGACCAATATCGTTTGGAATCACTTTTTCGGGAAAGGCATCATCAACGAAGTGGATGACGTGCGTGTCAGCAATCCTCCCGTCAACGCCGAGTTGCTGGAGGCACTGGCCGCCAAGTTCACCGAGTCGAATTACGATTTCAAACAACTGGTGCGCGACATCTGCAACTCTCGCACCTATCAGCTTTCGACATTGGCAAACGAAACCAACGACAAGGACGATCGAAACTTTTCGCATGCAATGCTGCGTCGAATCCGAGCGGAGATTCTGCTCGATGCCATCACTCAGGTCACCGATACGAAGAACAAGTTCGGCGGACTGCCGCTCGGGGCTCGGGCCGTGCAGATTTCCAATGGCAATACGAGCAACTATTTCTTGACCACCTTTGGCAGGGCCACGCGAGGCAGCGTTTGTGCATGCGAGGTCAAGATTGAACCCAATTTGTCCCAAGCATTGCATCTGCTCAACGGCGAAACGGTGGGCTCCAAGATTGCGGAGGGCAATCTGGTGGGACGACGTCTCGAGGAGGGGAAGACGCCCGAACAGATTGTCCAAGAGCTCTACATTCGCTGCCTGTCCCGCAAGCCAACCGATAAGGAAATGGAGTCACTGCAGTCGGCGATTTCCGCAGCAGCTGACAAGAAACAGATTCTCGAAGACACGTTCTGGGCTTTGATGAACTCGCAAGAGTTTTTGTTCAACCATTGATCAAATTTCCGCATATGCAATGCACCGTAACTAGCCTCGCTATTGTCCAACCACTCGTCGGGCAACGCCGTAGCGGACGTTTTGACCGCCGAACCGTTGACGGCGATCAGGCACGAAGTGCCGACACAAGCCTTGCCGGGTGCGTCAGCCCCCCTTTGCAAGCGCCTCCTCCACCTACCCACCACGTCGATACTTTGGCTTTGCCGAAGGATCGACGCGGTGGAAGTAATACATTGTCAAAAGCCAACCCATGGGTTTACACCCACGGCATGAATTGTGTCGCCACTTCGTGGCTGAAGAATTCCACTCTACTTGTCGCCCTGATCGCCGTCTGCGGATCCGCGTTTGCCGCGGAAGAGAAGACCGCGCCGAAAACCACCTACGACGATCACGTTAAACCCATCCTGCAGCAGAAGTGCTTTTCCTGCCACAACCCGGACAAGAAAAGTGCCGACCTCGATTTGACAACCTACACCAACCTGATGCAGGGCGGGGCGTCCGGCACGGTGATTGAACCGGGTGATGCCACGGCAAGTTACCTGTTCGAGCTTGTCACACATGAATCGGAACCGGCGATGCCTCCGGAATCGCCTAAGATCGCCGACGAGATGATCGAGACGCTGCGTAAGTGGATCGATGACGGCGTCTTGGAAAACAGTGGCAGCACGGCCAAGACCGGCCAGAAGAAGAAATTCGATCTTGGCCTTTCGGCACCTTCGACCGAACGCCCGGAAGTGATTCCGATGCCGGCCCGCATGAGCCTGCAGCCGATCCTTTCGCCACCGACACGGACGGCCATCGATGCCCTGGCAACGAGTCCCTGGGCGCCGCTTGCCGCGGTGAGTGGTCAGCATCAAGTCTTGCTTTACCGAACCGATACGCTGGAATTGGCCGGAGTCTTGCCGTTTCCCGAAGGCAACCCGCGCGTGCTCAAATTCAGCCGCAATGGTGGGCTGCTGATCGCCGGCGGTGGCGTGGCAGGCGCCAGCGGGCGAGTGGTGGTGTGGGATATCCGTAGCGGCGAACGAATCATCGAGGTCGGCGATGAACTGGATGAAGTCCTGGCCGCCGACATCAGTTCCGATCAGACCATGATTGCACTTGCAGGTCCCCAGCGAGTGATCCGAATTTACGCGACCGAGTCCGGACGGTTGATGCATGAGATTCGTAAACACACCGATTGGGTCACGACTCTGGAGTTCAGTCCCGACAGCGTGCTGCTGGCGACCGGCGATCGCAATGGTGGCCTCTACGTTTGGGAAGGATGGACGGGTCGCGAGTATTTGACGCTCAATGGCCACACCGCCTCGGTCACATCGGTCTCTTGGCGAAGCGACTCGAATCTCCTGGCCTCATCGAGCGAAGACAGCACGATTCGTTTGTGGGAGATGGAAAACGGAAGTCAGGTGAAGAACTGGGGAGCGCATGGCGGTGGAGCCACTTGTGTCGAATTCACTCGCGATGGTCGGCTGTTCTCCTGTGGACGCGATCACGTTGCCAAACTCTGGGACCAGAATGGTGGCCAACAGGTCGCCTACGAAGCCTTCGCTGACCTTGCGCTTCAGGCAACGTTCTGTGATGAAACCGGCCGGGCCATCTCCGGTGATTGGAATGGCGAGATTCGTGTTTGGAACGCCGCCGATGGAGTCCGGCTCGGCGAACTGGCCATGAATCCACCGTCGCTTGAGACCCGTCTTGCAGCTGCCACGGAACGACTCGCCAGCGTTCAGCAAACGCATGGTCCGATCGTCGAGTCGCATCAAGTCGCCCAAGCGGAGCTGGAAAGAATACGAACCATGATCGCTTCGGCGCAGCAAACTACAGTGGAGGCAAAACGAAAGGCCGATGCAGCTGCGACTGAACTCGCCAGTGCGCAACAGAACGCGGCTCAAGCGGCAGCAGAAAAAACTGCGTTGCAGCAGCAAGTTGACGAACTGGGTGCAACGGTGTCGGTGCTCCGCGAGGCGGCCGAGAAAGCTGTTGCCGCTTCCACACGGTTGCCGGCGGATGAATCCTTGCTCGCCGCCATGCGCACCATTCGTACGACCGCCGAGGCAAAGGCAAGCGAGTTGGAAGTGTCGCGGCAGTCGCTGGCACAGAAGACACAACTCGCTGAAACGGCGGCAAGACAGATTGCTGATCTGGAAAAGTCCGCTCAAGAAGCGGTCGCGATGCTCGCCTCAGCAGAGAAGTCGCAACAAGAACTCCTATCCCAACTTTCAACTGTCGAAGGGACCGTAGCATCCTCCCAGCAAGCTTTTGATCAATCCTCGGCAGAGCTAACGGAGGCGCAACAGTCGGTAACTCGATGGACCGATGAAATTGCCTTCGCCAGATTGCTCGATGAGCTCACGTCGCAGCGCACCCAAGCGGCGGGCGTGCTGGATGAGCAAGAAGTCAAGCTGGCAGAGCTTCAGGAGGCGACAAATGCAGCGCGGCGTGCGATGGAGTCGTTTTCGAGTGAAGTCGAAAAGGCACGTGAACAATTCGAGTCGATTCAGGCTTCGATCGACGCCGCCAAAGGTTTGGACCCGTAGCCTACAAGCGCGTTGCGCAAGTTTTGGTGTTGCGCTTTTTGATTTCGGGGCAACGCCCCGTCGGTTTACCTAGCCCAGCCAACGGGCTGGGTTCCCATTGACACCGCGAATTGCAGGGCCAACGGCCCGGCCTTTCGTTTCTTCGATTCACAAATGGCCGGACCTTTGGCCCTACAGGACAATCTTGCCAACACACCAAGCCCGATGGGCTGGGCTAGGTAAATTGCTGGGCCTTCGGCCCGAAATCAATCAAGCAGCGCAACATCAAAACGCGCCAGCGAGTGTGTCGGAACTGAGAGAGGGATACGGGACACACTCGCTGGCGCGTCGTGCTTGTATTTTCGGCATGTTCGTTTGATCGAAATCCGCTACGGCGGGCCGCACCCTGCCGCCGAGGGTCGCAATTTTGGGGTTCCCCGCTAATAATACTGTCCAGCCGTTGAGTTTTCGTTCTGTCAATGAGGTCAAGTGAGACTGTGATCGGTCCCCGATACAATCGCGCGAGTGCAGGGAACGCCGTCACGGTCCTGGGCAACGCTTTTCACGCATTCTTAGCGTGGATTCTGATCTGGACGTCCGCTGGCCTGTTCCTGCCGACTACCCCAGCAGCCGCACAGACTCCGGGCGAAGCGGCCGCGGACGCCGACACCTTCTCGAGCGACGTCGCCCCCCTGCTGGAACGTTACTGTGTGGAGTGCCATTTGGAGGATGACGCCCAAGGGGGAATCGCTCTCGACGGCTTCTTCGATCAGGAATCTGCGCTGGGTGGTGGCAAACTGTGGCTGCGTGTTCTGGACGCCGTCGAGGGAGGCGTGATGCCACCGGCCGACATGCCGCGTCCGAGTCACGAAGAAATCGAACGGCTGGTGAGTTGGGTTGAGAACGATTTCTTTGCCGCTTTGTATGCTCACGATCCTCGTTTTGAGGCCGTCGTGATCCGTCGACTGAATCGACAAGAGTACGACAACACCATTCGGGATTTGATCGGACTTGAGCTTGGATTAGTGCGCGACTTTCCTGCTGATGACATTGGCTTTGGTTACGACAACATTGGCTCGGCACTGAATATCTCGCCGATTCACGTGGAGAAATACTTGAGGGCGGCTGAAGCGGCGATGCAAGCCGCGATCCAATTGCCCGACGTCGCTCCCTATCCGCCAGCCGAATTGATAGGCTTGCGGACGTATCCCCTGGCGGCGGACGCCCCCGTTGAATTCGAGCATCACTTGAAGCCAGGGCGTTACCTCGTCGACTTTAGTCTCGTCCGAGTCGGGATTGACGAATCGGTTGAGCCGCCGTGGTTGTTGATCGGGCTCGGTCAAGACCGACGTCGGGTGACCGCGACACGAGTTCAGGACGAGACGGTGGTCTATCGACTTTGGCTGACCGTTGTCGAAGGTGACAAACAGGTCCACGTCAGCCTCGCCCCCGAATCAGTGGAACAGTTGGCTCCTGCAAAATCGGCGGAGGCAGCGGCGAACATCAGTGGCGATCAGCGCTACGGCAGCGACCGGGGGCTGCACGTCGACTCGATGGTGGTGAGAGGACCTTATTCCCAACAACCCGATTCGACGCTTCCATCGCACCAGCGCATTTTCGTTTGCCAGCCAGAATTTGGTGATGAATCGCGGCGCAGTTGTGCCGAACAGGTGATTTCCAAGTTTGCTCAGCAGGCCTTTCGCCGTCCCTTGGCGGTCCGCGAGGTCGAGCGTTTGATGAGCGTGTTTGATCTAGCGCATTGCCGCGGCGAGAGTTTTGAGCGATCGGTGCAAGTTGCCCTGACCGCCGTTCTGGTCTCGCCGCAATTTCTTTTCTTGGTCGAACCGGATGATTCGAACGAGAATCGTCCGTTGACCGACTATGAGCTGGCGACTCGGTTGTCGTACTTCCTGTGGAGCACGATGCCTGACCAAGAATTGCTGGACGTGGCAAGTCGCGGGGCACTGCGGGAAGAATTGAATCAGCAGGCAGTGCGAATGCTGGAGGATCCGAAGTCGCAGGCGTTTGTTGAGAACTTCATCGGTCAGTGGCTGCAACTCCGAAACCTCAAGTCGGTCAACCCAGACCCCGATCTGTTTGCGGGATTCGATGAGGAACTCAAGGATGCGATGCGATCCGAGACCGAGAAGTACTTCGCGTTCATCCTGCGCGACAATCGCAACGTGTTGGAACTTCTGGATTCGGACTATTCGTTTCTCAACGAAACGCTCGCACAACACTACGGCATCGAAGGTGTTTCCGGACCACAGTTTCGCAAGGTCTCGTTGACCAAGACCGATCGCGGAGGCGTGCTGACGCAGGCCAGCATTTTGACGCTGACTTCTAACCCGAATCGAACATCACCCGTTAAACGTGGCCAATGGATTCTGCAGCAGATTCTGGGAACCCCTCCGCCGCCCCCTCCACCCGGTGTGGTCAAGCTTGACGAGAGTCCAGCGGCGAGTGACGCGGCTTCCCTCCGCGAACGGATGGAATTGCATCGAGCCAATCCGGATTGTGCGGCCTGCCACCAACAAATGGACGCGATTGGATTTGCGCTGGAAAACTTCGATGCCGTTGGACGCTGGCGATCCACCGATCATGGATTCCCGATCGACTCCGCCGGCGAGCTGAGCGGCGGCATTCACTTCCAAGACGCCGCCGAGTTGAAGCATGTGTTAACGTCGCAGGCGAGCAAAAAGTTTACCCGGTGTTTGATTGAGAATATGCTAACGTATGCGTTGGGCCGGTCACTTGAGCCCAATGACTACTTTACGGTTGAAGAGATTCGCCGACAGTTAGCCAAGGACCAGTTTCGCATCCAGAATATCGTGCTGGGGATCGTCCACAGCCGTGCCTTTCAGGAACGTGGCGAGTGAGGAATCGATGAGTCGGAAGCCCAAATTGAATCGTCGATCGATGCTACGCGGCCTCGGCGCAGCAGTCGCGCTGCCCTGGTTCGAGGCGGCCCAACCATCGTCGGCTTTGGCCAATGTGCCGGTCAATCAGCCTCCGATCCGGATGTGTTATTGGTACGTTCCCAACGGCGTCCACTTGCCCACATGGTTTCCCAAGCACGAAGGAGCCTTGGTCGATTTGCCCGAGTCGCTGCAGCCCTTGTCGTTTGCACGTGACTACCTGAATTGCTTTCACGGCCTGACTCACAACACCGCGATGACCAACGGCGACGATGAAGGTTGCGGGCACGGTCAGGGCTCAGCAAGCTTCCTGACCGGTGCCCAGGCATTCCGGTCGCAAGACGACGTTCGCGTTGGCATCTCCGCGGACCAGTTGTACGCCCGACATGTTGGCGGTTCGACTCGCTTGCCGAGCCTTGAACTTGGCTGTGAGTCGCCCCGCTCAGGAAACGCTTTCGGTTACAGCGGCACCTACAAGACCCACATCTCCTGGCGAACCGCAACCTCTCCGGCTCCCTACGAGATCAACCCCAAGTTGGTGTTCGACCGACTGTTTACGGACAACGAGTCGAGTCAGACCCAGTCAACCGTTGCGGAACGAGATTTCTATCAGCGAAGCATTCTTGACTACGTGATGGACGACGCGCGCAGGACGCGCAAGCAAGTCTCGCGCCGATCAATACAAGCTTGACCAATACCTCAGCGGAGTCCGCGAGGTGGAGCGACGAATCCAAAACGCGGCACGACCAGCAGATGCCCTTGCCAATGAATTTGCTCGACCCGAGGGAATCCCCGACGACTTTGATGAGCATCTTCGCCTGATGTGTGACCTGATGGTGCTGGCTTTCGAAACCGACAGCACGCGTGCCGCGTCCTTCATGGTGACCAAGGAAGCGACCGATCGCAATTATCCCTGGCTGGGCTTTACCGACGGACATCATGAGCTTTCGCATCATGGCAATGACGATAAGAAGAATGAAAAACTGAGAGCAATCGATCGTTATCACCTGTCGATTCTGGCTTACATGGTCGAAAAGATGATGACCGTCCAGGAGGCGAATGGATCGACACTGCTCGATAATTCGATGGTGCTCTACGGAAGTGGGATCAGTGATGGTGATCGTCACGACCACGTCAATTTGCCGGTGCTGGTCCTGGGCAAAGGGGGCGGAACGCTGCGGACGGGCCAGTATCACAAGTGTCGGGCGGAAACGCCGATGTCGAACTTGCTCCTGGCGATGCTGAATCAAGCCGGCGTGCCAGTGGATCGATTCGGTGACAGCACCGAGGCGTTGCCCGGACTGCTGGCATGATCGGTTGGCGAAGGAGATGCTCTCTTCACGGTGCGGCCTCGGCGCTGATTCGCCTCGTTCTTTGTCTGTCGCTGCCCTGTTGCAATCTCCAATGCTCAGCTTGGGCCCAGTCTCGAAATACGGCACGAAACTCGACACGTAGCGTCGAGCAGTGGCAAACCGAGTTGCAGGGCGAGGACCTGCAGATCCGCCGACAGGCTGCGATCGCAACACGATCGTTGGACCTACCGCTTCAGCGTGAACTGCTTCCGATCTTGATCGAGCGGCTGCAAAACGAAAAGGACGGTCAGGTGCGGTTGGCCGTGTTGGCGACGGTGACCGACATGGGGCCGGCCGCTGAGGGGGCCGTCGGTGCGCTGGCCGAATCGATGCACAGCGACTTTGGTGGCAACTACAACGAAAGAACACATCAGGACTATCGCGCCGCCCTAGCGCTCGCTGCGATCGGACAACCGGCTGTCGAAGCACTTCGAGTTTTGCTTCATGAAGAGGCAGCCAATGACCGAGCCGAAGCGGCAATGGCCCTGGGGAGAATTGGTCCGGCGGCCGCTGCGGCCGCCGGCGATTTGATTCAACGATTGGAAGATGACGAGGAACGCGTTCGTGATGAGGCGTCTCGGTCACTCGGTCTGCTTGGCGAGGCTGCCCTTGATGAATTGCTTGACGCCTCCGAACATCCGGTCGCGTTGGTACGAGCCGCGGTGATCGAGTCACTGGGGCAAATCTCCGTCGCGGACGATCGACGTTCCCACGCGATTCAAAAAGCACTGTCGACGAACAACCCGAAGTGCGAGCCGCTGCTATTCGCTCGGTCGACTCGCTTGCGTTGCCCACGGAACGCTGGCAGGCGATCATGCTGGAGAATCTTGGGAACCACGAAGAAGTCGTACGACTGGCTGTGATCAATTCGGTGCTAGGACATCGGGATCGCCTGGAACCCATGAAGGCTGCACTGTGCGAACTCTTGCACGATGAATCCGATGGAGTCGCAGAACACGCTGCGTACTTGCTGCATGAGCTTGGACCCGAAGCGATCGCTGCGATGTTGGCCGCCCTCGATCAAGAAACCGGAAGGGTCCAATCGATCGGTCACGCGATCGCGTTGATTGGGCCAGCCGCGGTGGAGCAACTGATGGCGTCAATCAAATCGCCTCAACCCCGTGTTCGGCAAGCGGCCGCCTTGGCATTGGGATCGATCCGTCCAGTATCCACCGAAACGGTCCTTGCCTTAGCAGCAGGACTGGACGATCCCGATCGCAAAACACAGGAGGCGTTTCTTGAATCGATCGGAGGCCTGACAAACGACGGTCGCGCCGCAGCTCACGCGGTGCGAGCAAAGCTGGAAGATCCCTCGCCCCGAATTCGTGCGAAAGCGATCGACGTTCTTTTTCAAGTCGCGGCTCGCGATCAAGAGATGGTGGACCAACTGACATCCCTGATTGACGACGTCGACCCAGAAGTGCAGTGTCGGGCAATCGATGCACTTCGTGCGGTTGGACCACTCGGCCGCCAGGCCTTGCCCGCGGTCATTGATCGATTGGGAAACGAATCGTTGGCCGTGCGGTTATCCGCGGCGGCATTCATCGGCAGTCACGGGAGTGCGGCCGGTGATGCGGTCGAGCCAATGACCGCAATGCTGCATGATGAAGATGCTGCGTGGCGATTGACCGTGGTGGCAACCTTGGGACAACTCGGTTCGGCTGCGCGGCCCGCCTTTGGAGCCTTGAGTGACCTGTTGGAAGATCCCGACCAGAGTATTCGATCTGCTGCCGTGGACGCGGTTGGCAACCTGGGCCTGGAATCGGAGACATTGTTGCCTTATCTGGCCAAGGTGCTTCGTGATCAGAACGGAGACGTTCGTAGCGGCGCGCTGAGGATCGTTCGCCGCTTGGGTAGCGATGCCAACTTGCTCGTTCCCGACATCATCCCACTGGCCGCCAACGAAGACGACCGGCGAAGCGTTCAGCGGGTGTTGGAACGCTTGGAACGATCGGAAACGGCTCCCCAATCCGTTCCGTCACTTCGCGAGCTGTTGGATCACGATGATTCAGAGGTTCGCAGACTGGCGATTCGCTTCCTAGGGCTTGCCGGTCCATCGGCTGCCGAGGCAATTCCCAAGCTCAAAACCTTTCTGCAAGATGAGAACGAAGACATCCGCAGCGAAGCGGAGTCCGCGATTGCAAAGATCGAATCCGCATAGCTGCTGCTAGCGGTCGGGAAAAAGGAGTCCGACACGAATGGCACGAACTTAGGTTGTCTCAGTGAACCTCGGGCGCTAGCCGTGGGCCTTCGCCGCATCCTAACGACGTTTTCTTCGCCCACGGCTAGCACCCGAGGTTCAAAGCCCGTGCTATTCCCGTCTGACCCCTTTTTCCCGACGTCAACGCTCTCTTACGCGACGATCTCGTCGATCACTTTGCCACCGAACTGGCTGAGCTGTTTGAAGCGGCCGGCATGGTAATAGGTGAGCCGATTGTCGTCCAAGCCGAGCAAGTGCAGGAGCGTCACGTGGACATCTCGCAATGGATGCACACATTCGACCGCTTCGCCACCGATCTCGTCGGTGGCCCCGATGGTATGACCGCCTCGCACGCCGCCACCGGCGAACCACATCGTCATGGCGAGGGCGTTGTGGTCGCGGCCGTAAGATTTGCCGCCGCCGCGAAGCCCATTGTCGGGCGTTCGACCAAACTCGCCGCAGAAAAACACGAGCGTATCCTTCAGCATATCGCGTCGTTTCAAATCCTTGAGCAAAGCGGCAATCGGACGATCGACTGACCGGATCAGCGATCCATGCGCCCGCTCGATGTAGTCATGGCTGTCCCAGTTTCCGGCATACGCTTGGACAAACCGAACTCCCTTTTCCACCAGTCGCCGGGCCAGCAGGCATTTGCGGGCGAATGCGTCCGTCTTGGCGTCGCCGATTCCATACATATCCAGTGTCGCCTGGTCTTCTCCATCGAACTGCAGAATATCCGGCACCTCGGCCTGCATTCGATAGGCGAGCTCGTAAGAACGAATGCGTGCTTCCAGATCGGTTCGCCCTGGTCGATCCGACAGATGCTGCTGGTTCAACTGTGCCAGCAGATCAAGATTGGCTCGCTGTTGTTCTTCCGTTACATGCCCCGGTGGTTTTAGATCTAGAATCGGAGTCCCTTCTGGCCGCAGCGGTGTTCCCTGAAACCGAGCCGGCAAGAAACCATTCGACCAATTCGCCGCGCCTCCCTGCGGATAGCTGGCACGGGGCAACACCACAAAGCCAGGCAGGTTCTCATTGATCGAACCAAGCCCGTAATTGACCCAGGCTCCGACCGCCGGATCACCTCCAAAACGATTTCCCGTGTTGATGTGATAACAGGCCGTGGGGTGATTCACGGATTCGGCCTGCGCCCCGCGGTAGAAACAAATATCGTCGACGCAATCCTTGAGTTGCTCCCATGGGCGCAAATGTCAGCGCCCGATTGTCCCGCCTTGATGAACTCAAAGGGCGATTTGACGAAGTAGCGTTTACCCGACGACATCGCGCTCTGTTGTTCGCCAGAACGCGTGAACTCTTCCAAGTGTCGGCGAGATAACTCCGGCTTGGGATCAAACGTATCGATGTGAGACGGTCCACCCTCCATCATCAGAAAGATGCAGTGCTTCGCCTTTGCCGGGAAATGGGGTCGGTTTGTGACAGGCGTGTCGGGTTCGGCTGATTCGGCATGAAGGAGCGACGTCAGCGCCACCGAACCAAGACTTGCTCCCAAGCCATAGAGGAATTCGCGTCGAAGCGCCGTGTAAGACGGTTGATCTGGTTGGGTCATGTTTCAATTTTGGCTTGGTACGTTAGGTCAGTCTCTCCGAGCCTGACAAGGCAGAAACGAGGTGTCATTGCGAGTCTCCGAGCGACTCGACTACGGTACATACCGCGGCATGGAGGCAGTCCAGTCAGTCCAAATAAGCGAACTCGTTCAGGTTGAAGAGGGCCAGACAAACATGTGCCAGCGCGACCGTAGCGACGTCGACATCACCAGGCTGCAGGTCCGGCACGTAATGTTCATAAGCCGGCATGATTTCGATAAAGTCGTAGGGTTCCCCCGTCTTTTCAGCCATCACGGTGCGCTGGATCTCCGACGGATAGGTCGTGTGATCATACTGTTTCAATTCCTCCTCCCGCATGGCGTCTCGCCATCGAGCATGGCAAGCCAACCGTTCCGATTCGCGGGGAGGCCGCCCAAGGACCAGTTCAAACGCGAGGGTCAAACGCTGCTCATCCGATTGCCGCTCTCGCATCAGGCGTGCCGCCAGACTCAACGCACGATCGAGTGATTCGACCGAGTTCATCAACGTCAAGGCTTGCGGTGCTACCGTCGATGTTTCGCGCAGCTCGCAAGACTTATCTGGTCCCGGTTGATTGAACGACTCCAAGAACGGATCACGCAACCCTCGAATTTTCTCCGCATAGATGCTGCGGCGATTGCGCTGGGACGGAAGCGGATCGGGTTCATAAACCGAGGCGGCGCCACCCATGATCTGCCGAGGCTGGATCGCCACTTCCATGTTGATGTCGGGCCGGCAGGGAATCCCACCGAGCGATTGATTGAGTTCTCCGCTGCAGGCCAACATCGCATCGCGAAGCTCCTCGGCGGTCAAACGTCTCGGCAGAAACACGGCGTACGCCTCGCGGCCCGGATCAAGTTGATCCAATCGCTCGCGGTCGCCATATCGCGAGCTTCGGCGATAGGCCTTCGAACTGACGATCAACTGGTTCAGCTTCTTGATGGACCAATCATGGTGCATGAACCAGTCCGCCAGGTAGTCGAGCAGTTCCGGATGAGTCGGAGGAGATCCTGTCGCACCAAAGTTGTTCGGGTTCGCGGCCAGGCCTTTGCCAAAGTGCCATGCCCAGATTCGATTGACGAGCACGCGTGCCGTTAGCGGATTCGTCTCATCAACGATCCAGTCTGCCAGTGCCAGGCGACGACTGTGCTGGCCAGCTGGAAAGCTTTCCACGTTCCCAGGTTCAGCAGAATTCGCATTCGATGTTACGACGTCGCCAAACTTCATCCCACCAAGGATTCGTGCTGCGCTTAACGGCCCGGGAGTCACCTCTTCACCGCGAGTGAACGGATCGCCGCCGGTCAAGATCGTATCGGCTTCGAGCGTTCCCTGCTGCCAAGGATCCTTCGGCATCTTGATTCGGTTCCCAACGTTCTTGCGTTCGATCGTATTGCCCGTGTAGACGCAGAAGGCGATGGGACGAATCTTATCGAACTCCCAAGTGTGACGAGCGATGTTCTTGTTGATTCGAGCGAGAGATGCTTCGTCGCCTGGTGAAAGCCCGTTATCGCCGACCTTGGCGTCGCCCGTTTCCTTCTTGCGATTCTTGTTGACGGCGTCATTCAATTCTTGACGTTGATCCTCGTAGGCTTTGATCTTGGCCTTGGTCCAAAGCAAGGCATCGTGAAACCCGCTTTGATTCTCGCTGGGCAGGAACGGGGCATCTCGTTCAGCGAATTGCGTCGTCGAGAACACCGCGGCCATGCGGTAGTAGTCTCGCGTGGGAATCGGATCAAACTTGTGGTCGTGGCATCGGGCGCACTGCAAGGGATGAGCCAGGAAGGTTTGTCCCACCGAATCGGTAACATCATCGATCCACTGCTGCCGCGTGACCCGAAAAACGCTCATCGAAGTCTGTTCCCACGGGCCCATTCGCAAGAAGCCAGTGGCAATCATGTTCTCAGAATCACGCCCGTCAATCTCGTCGCCCGCGATCTGTTGACGGACGAATTCGTCATACGGCTTGTCTTGGTTGAATGACCGGACCACGTAGTCGCGATAACGCCAGGCGTTGGGACGAGCGTAGTCGTTGGCAAACCCAGATGAATCGGCGTAGCGAACGACATCGAGCCATTGCCTGGCAAAGTGTTCGCCATAGTGAGGTGTCGCCATCAGTTGCTCGGCCAAGTCGACGACCGCATGCTCTGGGTTGTCCGACATCGCTGCCTGAAAGCGCCGCGACTGCTCGGGTGTCGGCGGCAGTCCTGTCAGACCAAAACAGATGCGTCTGGCGAGCTGCAGAGGCTCGGCGGTTTCCGCGCCGGCGAGGCCGATCTGATTCAGTTTTCGATCGAGGAACCAGTCAATCGGGTGCGAGCCCTCGGGAACGGATTCGACCTTGAGCGGACGGTAAGCCCACAAGTGCTTCGGATCATATCGACGCCGACTCCAATCGTCACTCAAGCCGCCGGAGGTCGCAACGATCTCACCCTCGCCGTACTCCGTCAGGATTGCGGCGACCCGATCCTCGTCTGGCCATGGCGCACCGGCGTCGATCCAGTCGCGAATCCACCACGTCTCTTCTTGACTCAACTGTTCGGATTCTTTCGGAGGCATCTCCATGCCCGCCTCGCTTCGAGTCGTGGCGACGAACAGAAAGCTCGCGTCTCCCTCGCCCGCAACGACCACCTCGCTACCCTTCGATTCGCCGCCACGCAGCAGGGACTCTCGCGTGCGCATGTCCAAGCCCCCACCCAAATCGTCTGGGTCGAGCCCGTGACAGGCCATGCACTTTTCCGCAAATAGCGTCTTGACCTTGAGCGCAAACAGCTTCTCGCCTTCGGATGCTGGTTCGTTGCCAGTCGCGAAGGACGCGAGTGAGGCCAGAAGACAGACGCGAAGAAAGCATTCGAAACGTGGCAAACAGGCCATTCGCAAGTGACGTTTCCTTTTTCCAATGGATTGGAGCGAGCTTTGAAGAGCCAAGGGTCAATGAACGTGAATCACCCTTCCCGTTGGCAACGCCCTAGCGGAGTCTCGATCGACACATACAAGCACGACGCGCAAGCGAGTGTGTCGGAGGCTCGCACGGAAGACACTCGCATGCGCGTCGTGCTTGTATTTCGCTAAGTCTTTTGTGTGTCAAAATCCGCAACGGTGCCTGATCGACCGGCTCCATTGTTGGCGAAACGCTTGCGAAACGCAATCAAAACGGCGTTGAAACGTCAGAACAAGGCTCAAGCCGCGCGGCGGTAGACGATGCCACTGCGGTTTCGCCCGGCGACCTCGATGGCCCCGGTTTTCCGTAGCACGTAGGCGATTTGCTGGGCGACCCAGCGCGGCCGGTCGGTGGCATGAGCAATGTCGAGCGTGTTGAACGATTCACGCTCGTCCGCCAGTCCGATCAGAGCCAGCAAGTGCGCAGGTTCACTGAGCTCAAACGTCCCTTCGATCGACTCGAGCATCACGTCTTGGACTTTGTAGTCTTTGTGCCATCGGCGGCGCCGCTTCTTCGCAGGCACTCGTAACTGTTCGACATGAACCAACGGGACTTCGAGTGTCAGGTTTGGATTGGGAAAGACCCGAATGAAATAGATCAAATCGTCAAAGATATCGAGTACGCTTCCACGTTTAGGACTCAGGCGCCGTGACGTCACCGGTCCGCCCAGTTTCTTGGCTTTGGCAATTCGAGTCCTGACGATCACCGGTTTGACCACACGCAGCGTATGACGCGTGAGCAGATCGTTGCACTTGTCGCGAATGGCGGAAAGCGACGCACACTGGACCTCGATCAGCTCGTCGCCTCGGACGGCATCAATCCGATACCTCCCCATCACCACTTCGGTGTCACCATCACCTTCGGCGTAGCACCGCTTGAGCTGTTGATGTAATGAGGTTTCCATTCCGCGTTCCCATCCCTGGAGTGCCGCAGCTCCGCGGTTGTTACTCTGGCTCGATCCCAAAGTCTCGAATCGTAGTCAGCGTCGTCAGTGGAATCCCTTTCGCCGCGAACGCGGCTTCGCCACCGGCCAGGCGATCGATGATGGCGATGACCCGTTCCACCTTCAGACCGAAGTCGATGGCAACCTCAACGGCCTTCAGCGCACTGCCACCGCTGGTGATCACGTCTTCCACGATGACCACACGCTGCCCCGCGGCGACGGGACCCTCGATCTGTTTTCCAGTCCCGTGCCCTTTGGGTTCTTTGCGAACCATGAAACCTTTCAGCGGCAGGTCCTGTTGTCCCGCCAAGGTGACAATCGCAGCCGTGATTGGATCGGCTCCAATCGCCATTCCACCCACCGCGTCGGGCAAGGGGCCATCCTGTCGCATCACATCGAGCATCCCCGCCGCGATCAGATTCGCGCCCTTGGGATGCAGCGTGATGTTGCGGCAGTCCAGGTAGTAGGAGGCCTTTTTCCCACTGGCCAGTGTGAACTCACCAAGTTGAAGGGATTCGGAGCGGATCAAATCGATCAATGCGTCGCGATCGTAAGCCATATCAAGTCAGCCTCAATTCGTCGGTGTCCTCAAAACACGGCAGGCGCCAAGCGGCACTTTGTGAACCTCAGGCGCTAGCCGTGGGCCCGTGAACCTCAGGCGCTAGCCGTGGGCCCGTGAACCTCAGGCGCTAGCCGTGGGCCCGTGAACCTCAGGCGCTAGCCGTAGGCCCGTGAACCTCAGGCGCTAGCCGTGGGCCACTTCCTTTCGGTTTTTATCAGCCGCCACGTGTTGGCGTCCGGTTCTCCCGCACGGTGAAAACCGGGCGCGAACGCGTGGCGGCTGATCAATCCATCGAGCCCAACAGCCTAAAGTTAAGGGGCCCACGGCTAGCGCCTGAGGTTCACGCACGCACATGCCTGCAACTCACAGCCCACGGCAAGCGTCTGAGGCTCAGGCAAATGCCTGAAACCTCTTGCCCACCGTTTTCCGTCTTAGAGTTTTACCGACGAATCGTGACAGATGAACCCTGGGACAAAATGCCGTACAGGTCGTCGGCATAGTCAGCGGCCAGGCTGATGCATCCCTTTTCGGTCGGGTTCGTCGTGCTGGGACTGCCGTGGATGCAGATCTGACTGCCCAGGTCGAGCCAAGCACTGCCGTACGGATTCCCGGGGCTTCCCGGTGGGACGGGCGATCCGGCGCGGTCGTAGAACGTCTTTGCCGTTTGCTTGTCCTGAATCATGTAGGTTCCCGGTTTTGGCGCTGGGTCACTGCCAACGGCGATGGGGAACCGACCGGCATAAAGGTCGCCCAGAAACAGTGTCAACTCATTCGTCGTGAGATCGACGTCTGCTCGAAACGGCCCGCGTACGACTTTGAGTTCGGTTCCGGGCAGGATCGTCACCGGATCCTTGATCTGATTGATATTGGCCAGAAGTTGCCACGGAACTTCGTACTTCGCGGCAATGTCCATCAGCGTCTCGTTCTGACCAACACGATGAGGCTGTTCCAGCAGGTGTCGCGTCGAATAGATGACTTCGCGGGCCAGTGGATCGAGACGCGAGAGTAGTTCGCTGCGTTGCTCACCACTCAAATTTGGTGTGTTGTAAAAGATGCTCAGGGTGGCCAGGGCATCGCGACGTTTGTCGTCGAGGTACTGCTTGTCGGCGGTGCGAATGGCATTGGCCAGGCCCAAGTCCGGCGCCTTCCTGGTGCCCGCCAGCTCGGCCGTTTGCACGTCGCTTGCACTCGGCGGCAGCCCGTTTGAACCGGAATCGGATGTTCCGCCGGTAAGAGCAAGATTACTGGCGGTGTCGGCGTTGGGGTTCCCCGCAGTGGGGTCGAAGCTGGAAGAAACCGTGTTAGGGTCGGGGAGCACAAAGGTGCTACCGGTGCTCGGATAGTTGGGCGTAGCAGCCTGCGATTGGGGTTCTGCGACCGAAGGCATCAATTCGCCTGGCAAATCCGAGAACTTGGTCGTCACACCCGAGTTGGAAGAGCCCGCCAAGTCGTCCACCGAGGGCTCGATCGCCCCATCGCCAGGCAAACCGGTCGAGGCAACCCCAATCGCGCGAGTGGCGGCGGGATCCGCGGGCACCGCGTTATCCGCGGGCGTATCCATGCGGAGCCCCAACTCACCCAATGAATCTGGTAACCCGGAATCGACGAACGAACCTTCATCGTTGAATTCCAGCATCGTTTGCACGTCGGCTGGCAACGGTTCGGGGGGGGTGGTAAGAGAAACATAGGCGCCATACATCACCGTCATCAATAGCACGACGATGGCGGCGGTTTTAAGCGTCTGCACGACTGTCCTCCATGACTGGACCGCACAAAATGTCTGATCCTAGCGAATTTCGGGGCGGATCATCCGCCCGCTCCGTGGCAAGCCTAGCTCAAATCGAGTCACGTTTGCCAGAGCAGTTTGTCTGCGTCAGCGGCAGGACATTCCCCCGCCGATTTGCAGAGGCGATTGACGCGAACCGCAGGCGCTAGTGCAAGGCCATCTACTTTCTAGCGGTACGGCGCGAGCCGTCCGGTCTCGATCACAAAATCAACCCGAAAAACCGGAGCGCTCGCGCCCTGCCGCTAACAAAAGCCATCCGTTTGGTCGCAAAGTAGATGGCAATGAGGCCCACGGCTAGCGCCTGAGGTTCACTGGAAACGGCATTTGGACGTTCGGCCACCAGCCGATGGCAATGAGGCCCACGGCTAGCGCCTGAGGTTCACTGGAAACGGCATTTGGACGTTCGGCCACCAGCCGATGAAATCCTGTGCACGCTACGCCGCTACCCGGTCCTCTTTCAGGACCGAAAAGGCCACTTGGAGGTCCTTGGGGTCGATATGAAGGTCGAGTTGCGGGAAGGCAATCGAGATCTTGGCCGCGGCAAACTCCCTTGCAATCGCGCTGTTCAAATCGTTGACCACGTCGATGTAGACGCTGCGTTCCGGAATGAACACCATCAATTGCACATTGAGCGTGCTGTCCCCGAAGCTCTTGAAAAGCGTATTGGGTGGCGGGTCGTCCAAGACAAAAGGACATTCCGCGGCGATTCTCAGCAAGATACGCCGGACCCGGTTCACGTCGGTGCCATAAGCGACGCCGATCGGCAGCACGATTCGGCTGATCGGATCACTGAGGGTCCAATTGATGACGTTGTCTGTGATGAATTTCTTGTTGGGCACGATCAACTCGCGGCGATCATAATCGGTCACGGTGGTCGCCCGCATCTGCATCCTGGTCACCGTGCCTGTCACGTCGCCGACCGTGACGATATCGCCGACGCGAATCGGACGTTCCACCAGAATGATCAAACCGCTAACCAGGTTGGCGAAGATTTCTTGTAGTCCGAAACCGAGACCGACGGTCATGGCCGCGGCCAGCCATTGGACACTGCTCCATGACAATCGAATCACGTTGCAGGCGAGAATGAATCCGGCGGCCGTCGCGAGATAGCCGATCATGATCCCCAACGCCTGACGCCCCCCATGCTCGAAGGGCAATTTGCTGAACAACGCCAGCTCAACCACACCCGGCAGGCGACGACCGATCATCCATGTGGTCATGCAGATCAAAATGGCCAACATCAGGTCGGTAAGGGTCGTCGGCACATGATGGTCAACGACTCGAATTGCTTCTTTGCCAGTGGAATCAACAAACGTCTCAGCCACCGATTCAATGTTTTGCCACAAGACCACGCTATCGAAGATTCGAAGTGCCGGAAACACTTCCGACCAGATGAACCAACCGCCCACAGTCATCAATAGGATGCAGGCGTATCGCAACAGGTCGCCTACTTCCCGATTGACTTTTTCCGTGTTCGTTCGCGGGATCGGAGTGAGATTGGCGTCGGCATCGAGTTCGTCTTCATTCTCTGAATCGAAAGCTTCCTGATCGGACTGGCTTTGGATTTCGGTGCTCAAGCCGGGATCGCGCGTTGCTTCCTCATGAAGCTCGTGGTTGTGCGCCAAGACCTTTAACCACGCGAGCGAAAGCGAGTACAGCATGATGATCGCCAACAGCGCCGCGCCCGTCTCGGCAAGATGGCCGGAAAGCTGGTAGGCGGAGAAGTGATACCCGGTCACGGAAAGGACCACGAAGGCCATCGGAACCCCGGCAGCCGCCATCCAAATCAGGTGACGGCTACGAGCAATCAATGAATTGCCTGAGCTTTCAGCGAGACTTTGCATCAACACGCCTCCGGGACGCGTCAACTGCGCGAGTTGAATACCCAACAGTGACATGATCGCGATGAACAAGACTCGTTGCAGGTCTTGCATCTGATCGACGTCACCATGATGAGTCAAATGAAGCAGCGTGATCAGTGGCGTGCCAGCAACCAAGGCCGGCTCCAGCTTCGCACGGACCGCGGCGGTGGTTCGTGCTGGCCATTCGAAGACGCGCTCACCGATGCCACCGGCGCGGCAAAACTCACGAATCAACTCGCATCCCCAGAGAAATGCTACGCTTGAGATCAGGGCGTTGCCAACGCTATCGCTCCAGGTGGAGGCATCGGACGCGACTTTGAGCCTCCAGCCAATCGCCAGCATCAGCGCGGGCCATCGGGCCGACAACAGGATCGAGATCGCAAAGGCCGCCAGACCATGACCGAAGTTCGCAGGCTGACCTGGTTCCAGCGGCTCGGAGAATCGATCTTGAGACGCGCGTAGTCGCGTTCGAAACAGCACCAACAGGACGACGATCGCTAACAGTCCCATGCCGACCGCCGGCCGCTTCAGCACGGAGATACCGCCGACCATCATCGTCTCACGCCAGCGGACCGGTGACAAAATGAATGCCAGCCCATTACGAGCTTCACGCCAATCCGCAACCGAAATGAAGTCGGTACTGCGAATCCAAAGCACTCGCTGGTTCAGATACTCTCGGAATTCAGCGACCTTTTCCTGCAATTGCTGATTGACCAGCTCGAGCTCATTCAAGTCCTGCAGGTAGGTATCCTGGTCGGGGATTGCTTTGTCGAGCAATTCTCGACGATCCTTCATCAATCGATCGATGACGGCGATCACTTGTTCCTGGTCAAAGTCCGCGAGGGACGCGTCCAACGAACCGACAATGTTCTTGGCCGCCTCACTCGGATCGGCCACCTCACGCCGCAATCGCTTCCATTCGAGCAACAGCAGGTGCGCGTCGGGCATCGTCGTTTGCACCCATTCCGCTCTAGTGACGTACTCACCGTCTTCCGGTAACTCACTCCGCTTTTTGCGAAGTAACAATCCGGTGGTGGAAGTGGTACCGGCATGGGCGACGCGATCTCGAAGCTCGGTAAAGTCGTCCTCGATGTCACGGCTCTGCTCCGTGAGCAATTTGATCAGATCGGTTGCCCGCTGAATCTCCGCCGCCGTTTTCATGCGCTGCTCGGCAATCAAGGCGTTTTGCTCTGCGAGCGATTTCAATGCTGGGTGCGAGCGTGCTACTTTTCGACGAGCGATTTCCGCCTGATGGCGAGATTCATCTCTTCGCTTGGCGTCGATCATGGTCTGCCATCGCGCGAGCATCGCCTGACGATTGCTCCATATCCGCTTGGCCAAGTCACGTTGCAGCGGCAGCAGTTCGGCGATTCCCTCGAGCCTTCGCCGCTCCAGTTTGGAGACACCCAGTTCCTGCGTTCGCAGGCTCAGCCGCGTTCGGACCTCCAAGTACTGCGCCCGGCCCTCGGTGGTCGCTGGCTCCGGGGCGGCGACTTGCTTGGTCAGGTCACCAATCCGTTGTTCCAGATCGATCGCTTCCTTGGCCAGTGTGCTGAGCCGTTCGGTACGTCCCTCAATCTCTTTTTCGCGAGTGCGCAACAGGGCGCATCCGCTTCGACCTGTTGCCGCAGACTGGCCAATTGGCCTTCCAGTTCTGCAATGCTGGTCCCTGTGGGTAAGGCCTGAAACTCCGCGTCCGAGAATTGGTCGAGGCTCTGTCGGGTTTTGGCGAGCTCTTCAGGGATCGTCGGCAGTTGTGCCTCAATCTCCGCACGCCGCTTCTTCAGGGCTGCTTCCGCATCGATCCACTCCGACGCCTTTTTGAGGTTCTCCTTGATTTTGCCCTTTGCATCTTCCGGAATGTCTTGCGTGGATTCGACCAAAGCCTGCTCTTTGGCGATCATTTCTTTCGTGACCGCTGGCCTTTCGGCCGATGCCTCCGGCGTATCGTGAAATGCCGCCGGTTGCACCCCGGCGGGCGTCTCATAGGAAACTTGAGCGAGCAACGCTTGCTCTTTATCCAGCGTGAGAAGCTCCACGTCGGGAGAGGTTTGGGCGGAGAGCGAGTCGCACGCGACCGACGCCACACCGAAAACCACAAGAAGAATCACGCCAAATCCGTTCCGATGATATAGCAACATACTCCGCTACTGGTTTTGTGGTTCGTGCTGGTGGGCGCAACAATGAAACGGGTCTCTGCCGGACCAAACGTCAAGAAGGACGCGTCTGCGGGAATAGTGGACATGCGTTGCCAAGGTCAAGATGCATGTTGACCCGATGAGTTTCACGCGAGGAAAAGGGGTCAGGCACCAGTGGTACCTGACCCGAATGGCACGGGCTTTGAACCTCGGGCGCTAGCCGTGGGCGAAGAAAACGTCGTTAGGATGCGGCGAAGGCCCACGGCTAGCGCCCGAGGTTCACTGAGACAACCTAAGTTCGTGCCATTCGTACCTGACCCCTTTTCCGACCGCTCTATCAACTCACACACGAATCAATGCGGGCGTGTCCAGAACCAGCATCTCACGCGGCAGCGGAAGGTCGTCCGAATAGTGCGACGCTTCGCCCACCTGCTGACGGCATGAGCGGCACATCAAGACCAAATAAGCAGTTGGCGTAAAGAACAGCGCCAGGATGGTGGCTCCGCCAACGCCCCCGGCAATCGACACCGCGAGAGGGGGCCAGAAACCGCCACCGCTGAGCAACAGCGGGATGAACCCGGCAATGGTCGTGAGCGTGGTTGCCAGGACGTGCCGGGTCGAGCGAATGACCACCTCCTTGACCGCGTCGGGATCGCCCTCTCGCGCTCGAGTGTCGTCGCGAATCGCGGCCAGAACCACGATCGAATCGTTGATCGCCACCCCGATCAGCCCCATCGTCCCCACGATCGCCATGAAACCGAACGGATAGTCCATCAGCCAAAGAGCACCGATTCCCAGACCCACCGATAGCACCGCGACCCCCCCGATGATCCCCGCCATGCGAAACGAGCGGAACGACAACACCAAGGTCGCAATCATCATGACCATCAACATGCCGACATTGGCCATCAGGTTACCGACCGCATCGTCACGCTTGGCCGCTTCGCCACCAAGTTCCATTTTGTATCCGGGGGGCAACTGGAAATCCGACTCCCGCATTCGCTTCTCAAACTCGCTGACGACGGTCGCCGGCAAAACCCCGGCCGTCACATACGCATGCACTTCATTCATCCGTCGGCGATTGAAACGGGGAATACTGGCCGATTGCGGTTCCAGAACAACACGACCAAGCGCGGAGATCGGAATGATGGGTTGGGCCAGACCGGAGGTCGTCGGTGACACCAGTTCCAGGGAAGTGATCGAATCCAATTTCCCGCGACGCTCATTCGCCACACGCACGCGAACGGGCAATTCCTCGGTCTGCTCCAGGACCGATCCACCCACGGCCCCTTCCAACATCCGGTTCAACTGGTTGGCGATCACGGTGTGATCCAGTCCCGCCAACTGCGATGCCTCTTCATCGATTTGAAACGTTAGATTTGCAACGGTTTCTCCAAGGTCCGAGCGGGTGTGAACCACATTGGCAAGTTGCGACAGGATGACACGAACTTGATCGCCTAGATCTTGTAAGACTGCCAGGTCTGGTCCGAACAAACGTACTTCGACGGGAGCATCGAATGGCGGTCCCTGCTCCAACTGACGCACCAAGACCCGACTTCCCGGGACCAATTCATTTAGCTCGGACTGCATTTCACGAATCGTCGTGAGCGGCTCTTCACCCGCCTTCAATTGCACAAACGCCTGTGCGTAGCTTGACGTGCTTCGCCTTCGCGGAATCAAGTTGTAATAAAACGACGGTGCGCTCTCCCCGACAAACCAGGAGACCTCTTCGACCTTCTCATGTTCGAGAATCTGCTGACGCATCGCCGTGACGGTCCGTAGAGTTTCATCGAGCGAAGCTTGCGCGGGCAGTTCCAGTTCGATCTGAAACTGGTTTCGATCTCCCGGCGGAAAGAATTGCTCCGGCAGCTTCGCGAACTGCAGCAGTCCGGCGATCGGAAGCACAATCCCAAGCAGGATCCCGATCGCCGGCCGTCGAAGGATCCGATCCAACAAACGGTCGTAAGCACGTCGAAGCGCGGGAGTACGAACGCCGCGCCGGAACCAGTGCGGACCGGCGTTCGAAGTCGAGTCTTCCATTCCAAGGACATGCTTCTTCCTGGGGCGTGCGTAGGCAGCCAGTGCCGGAACCACAGTCAATGCGAGAAACAGCGAGCTGCAAATTGCCAGGATCACACTCACCGCGATCGAGCCGACGAATTCACCGGCCGGTCCCGGCATCAACGCGATCGGAGCGAACGCCAAGGCCGTGGTGATCGTCGATCCAAGCAGCGGAACCGCAAGGTGAGAAACCGATTCGGATACCGCACTAGCGGGTGAACGACCGGCACTGAGCTTCTCGTTGACCTCGTCGACAATCACAATCGCATTGTCGATCAACAGTCCCAGGGCGATAATCAACCCCGTGACCGACATCTGGTGAATCGGGATCTCGAGCAATCGCATTCCGAATAGAACCATCAGCGCCGAAAGGGGCAGCGCTGAGGCGACGATGATCGCACTTCGCCAGCCCATCATGAATAGAATCACAAGCGTGACGGCGGCTCCCCCAAGCAACAAATTCATCAACAATTGACCGAGACGCGATTCGACAAAATCGTTCTGCTGAAACACTGTTGTGACCCGGATCCCGTCGGGCAACGAGTCCGCGAAATCACGAATCGTCTCGTTCGCTTCGGCGGACCAGTGGTCGACCCGAACGGAAGGTCGCACCAACGCTCCCAGAGCGATCGACGGTTTTCCCTCGATCAGCGCAAACGTCGTCTGTGGCTCCTTGATCCCCTTGCGAATCGATGCGATGTCCGCAAGCCGAACGAAGCGTCCATCTTCATCCTGGCGAATCGGAATTTGCTCGATACGGTCAAGCGTTTTGAGTTCGCCGCTGACTTCCAGCAGAAAATCGTCGCGCCCGCGAAATTGTCCCGCCGTCACCTTGGCATCGCTGGCTCGAATGCGCTCGGACAAATCGTCCACCGTCAAACCAAGAGCCGTCATGGCGGATGAATCAACCTCCACCAAGATCTCTTCCTGCGGATCACCAAACGTATCGACCTCTTCGGTCCCAGGTATCCCGACCAGCTGGTCCTCGAGCGTTTCCGCAAGCCGTCTCAGGATCGCGTAATTGGGACTCGCCTGAGATTCGCCCAACTGCGAGCTTACCGGCGGATCCCAAATCAAACCAACGATCATCGCATAGGCTTTGACTTCGACCTGCTCGAATTCAGGCTCCGCGGCTTGCGAGGGGAGTTCCGCTTTGACGTCGCCGATCTTGTCGCGGACCCGCGACCAGACGTTGTCGACGTTGTAGACGTCGTCACGCAGTTCGATGCTCAAGGTCGAAACGCCCGAACGCGAGACCGACCTCAACTCCTTGATCTCGTCGATCTCCTGAAGCGAATCTTCCAGCTTTTCGGTGACCAGCGACTCAACACGCTCCGCGTCGGCGCCCGGAAAACGTGTTGTGATCATCGCCGCACGCTGGGTCAGCAGCGGATCCTCCATCCGAGGCAAAACATAATAGGACGACAGTCCTGCGACCAGGATCAGTGCGACCGTCAGGATCACCAGACGCGGGTTGCGATAAAACAGACTGGACATCACGCTGAATTCCTCAAAGATTCGAGGCCGTTGCAACCGGCGAGTGTGCGGTGGGGAGGGTGCGAACCTGTTGACCGGGAACGACCCTTTTTGTCCCCGATACGATGACCTGGTCGCCCGATTGAATCAGACCACGGACAAACGACCGTTCCGCGTCGGTGTGAAGCACTTCCACGTCGCGGCGCGCGACGTGCGCAGCATCGCCTGCAGCCTCACCCTCAACCGAATGCAACGGCTCCGCGACGTAGACGGCCCACAGCCCGCGCGTGCTGCGGATCAAAGCGCGTGTCGGAACCCAGAAGCCGCTGGCTGATGTCGATTCCTCCAGGGAGACCCTTGCGACCTCGCCCGGTACCACGGTCTCCGACGCTGTCGCGTCAAGTCCAAAGATCGCCGTTCGCGTGCGCGGTGCGCAGATCGACAATGGCCGACGCACGATCAAAGCTGGCGGACCACTTGCGGTCGCCAACTTCTATTTCAACTTGCTGACCCGCAGCGAGACGGCTGAAGACACGCGGAGGCAAACCCACCTCCGCCTCAAGACCACCGCTTTCGACGATCTCGTAGATTGGCTGGGCCGGTGAAACCACCGTTCCCTCGTCGACGTGACGCTGCGAGATCGTTCCATCGAACGGTGCGAGCAACGCGCTGTCCTCCAGCTCAATCGCAAGATCAGCAAGGGATGCATTGAGTTGCTTGACCATCGCCTCCTGCGCAGCGATCTGCTCCTTCCGTGTTCCCGCTTCCAATTCGTCGAGCCGCTTCTGGGCTGCGTCGAGCTTCGCTTGCAGCGACTGCACGCCGAGCTCCGCCTCGTCATTACGCTCTCGGGACACAGCGTTCTGTCGAACAAGCTCACTGGTGCGGGCGTAGTTGCGCCGCTGCAGTTCCAGTTGTGCCGCCCAATCTTGGACCTCGGCCCTCGCCGCCGCGATCGTTTCGACTCTTGGCCCGGCTCGCAATTCCGCCAGGACCGCGGCAGCCTGATCGCGCTGAGCCTCCAATCGTTGTCGCTCGGTATCCAACTGGCGCATGTCGAGCACTGCCAACACGTCCCCCTTGGAAACCGCGTCCCCTTCGTCGACACGCAATTCGATCACCCGCGCCGAACGCTCAAAGCCAAGCTGGCTGATTCGCGATGCCACCACCAATCCGGTATAGGTTCTGGCAACGGAGAAAGAATCGACCAGAGCGGCGGCTTCGACCTGCACGACCAGAGCCTGGGATGCGGCGAGCAAAGCCTGGGGTTCGGCCGGCGGAAGATCGGCTGAACGGGATTCAGGCGGCCCTGATTCCTGCCGGGTCGTGGCCGATTTGGCCCCCAGCGAGACCAGCGCGATCAGCATCGCGGCGAGACTGACCAGCAGAAAGCGACGCGCAGTCACAAAATGACGGAACGTCAATTTTCGACCAAAAAAAGGCTCAGAGGGAGTGCGTTTGGAGGCATTCATCGGGAAAGACTTCGTGCTGGAGACGTTCGAACAGTCTTGGATAGTCATAGTCGGTCGACAAGGGCTGCCAACCGTAGCCGTCGAGACACATGTTGATGGAGTGCCGAACGGCGGCAAACGGGTCTTGAATGCCAAGCTCCGTCAGCGAGCCGCTGGTGGCGATGATCGAGAAGGCGCCGAAGGTCTGCGACCAAAGGCCGAACACGAGGTCTTCCGGACAGGTGGTTTCGGGCAGTTTCAGGTGTCCCTGGGCGATCGCGTCGCGGACAATCCCGGCGACGATCCACATGCAGCGTGATTCGCACATCCGCATGATTTGCCGGCGTTTTTCCGACGTTTTTTCCCAAATCGAATGAGAGCGAATCAACTGCTCAACGTGAAAATGGCTCGGATAGAGTTTGACAAACAGTTCAGCCGCGACGCCAACGGCAGCGATCCGTTCGCGAGGCAATCCACCGTACGCCGAGGCCCGCTCGAACAAGTCGGTCCGTTTTTGCATCGTCTCGACGGCCAACGCAATGATGATCTCTTCCTTGCAGCCAAAATGGTTGTAGATCGTCCCTTTGGAGTATTCCAGCTCCGAGGCGATCGACTCCATGTTGAGTCCCAGGTAGCCGTTCTCCACGAGCATCCTGCGGGCGTGTTGGAGGATCATGGCCTCCCGCTCCTGCATTTCGCGTTGCTTGCGGCTGACGTTCCGTTCTGGGCTCATATTGCTCATATCGTCACTTTATGACGGACCGTCAACTTTTTCAAGTCGTAATTTCGATTGCCCGCAAAATACAAGCACGACGCGCCAGCGAGTGTGTTCGCATTTCCACCCATACAAGCACGACGCGCCAGCGAGTGTGTTCCCTGCCCCCATCCGACACACTCGCTGGCGCGTCGTGCTTGTATTGGTAACCCACCAACAGCTCCACCGATCAGCCGCAGCCGATGCAGCCCGTTCCGCAGCAGCCCGGCTTCAAGGCGAGGGCTGACGGGGTCACGGCCAGGCCCCCCTTGGAGGTGCAGCGAAGTTCCGAAGGCATCGCCAAGCCGACGGCGTAGACCGCGTCAATCGTTTCGTCGAGCGGAATCAAGTTCGGATAACCGCCGAGCACCAGATCGGCATTCACAAACGCGCTCGCTGCCGCAGCTCCGTTGCGGGTGTGACAGGGGATCTCGACCATCCCATGGAGCAAATCGCAGACGGTCCCCATGGTGTTTTGAAAGCCGATTGCCGCCGCGTCGCATGCCTGTCGCGCCGAGCCACCAACCGCATCCACCACGGCCGCCGCCGCCATCGCTCCCGACGCGCCGATTTCGACCTGGCAGCCGGCGACTTCGGCGGCGAAGGTGCCCCGGATCGCCAGGATCATGCCGATGGCGCCCGCCGCCAGCAGCGCCCGCGCGATCGTGTCGCCCGATAGTGATCGCTCTTCTTCAAGCGTCACCAAGGTCCCGGGGATGACGCCCGCGGAACCGCCCGTCGGCGCTGCGCAGACCACTCCCATCGCCGCATCAACATGCATCACCGCCAGCGCCCGTGCGGCTGCTCGCGTATGCAGGCTGCGAACCGACAACCGCCCTTCGGCTTCCGCCTGGAAGATGGCTCCGGCGCACGTGGGAAGGAGTTGCAAACCTGTAAAGTTCAAATCGAGACCGCGCACCACCGACTGCTTCATGATCTCGTAGCGGCGAAGCATTTCGTCAATCACTTCCGACTCGCTCATGCCGAGCAAACGACTCTCGTATTGCAGCGCCACCTCGCCGAGCGAAAGATCTTGTTGCTCGGCGAGCTTCACCATCTCCGCTGCACTCTGAAACAGTGGCTCGCCCTTTTGAGGAAAGTAGACCGGCGCCGATTCCCACAGTGTTGCATTGGGATCGAGCTCGCACAGCTGATCTCGAAACTCCTGCGGAAAGGGACAAGATCGCCGGCAGGTTATCTGCGCCACCCGGTCGCGAATATTGACCGAGAGACGTGTCGACGCGTCGTTGTGTCGTTTGAGCAAGTCACGAACCGTCGCTTCCTGATCGGCGGCTACCTCCAGAAGGCATTCATAGGCCGAACCGTTGAACAGCACGGGGCGGCCTTCGAGATGCGTGATTTCAACCTCGCCGCCACCGACCGAGCGCGCGACGAGCTGGACATGTCGACCGTCCGCAGCGACCAGCTCGATCTCCACCGTATTGGGATGATCCGGATTGGCGAGTTTGCGGACTTCAAATTCGATCTCAACACCGACGCTCGATGCATCCTGCAGGGAAGTGAAGAACGACTCGTCGGTGAGCGGACGTCCCATCAGACCCATCGCGAAACCTCGATCCGCCCCCTGGGTCACGTAGGTCACCGCGTACGAGCCATCAGGATCGAACGCCAGCACCGCCCGACTGGGCACCGCACCCAGCAATGACCTGGCCATGCAGGCGATGTGATAGGCCCCGGCGGTATGGGAACTGGAAGGCCCACGCATCACGGGACCAAGTACATGGTTGAAGATGCTGATGATTTTCATAAAAGGCAGGCAATAGAGTCTTGGTTCGATTGTGCGTCTCGATACCAATCATACACATCGGCCCGCCTTTCCGAGACCACATTCCGATACCGTCGGTCCGGCTCTCCGAGACGGACGCCCCTGAGTCTTGGAAAGACGGTGAATTCATCGACCTGCAATGCACTGGCAAGCAATTGCCGCAAAGATCGTCGCCGTTCGCTCCGCCGCACGCAGCGCAAGTCCGACGCTACGATCGACGGAGCGATCGGCGACGATCAAGGAGACCTCCGCTACGAGAGCTCCGCCTCGCCCCACACGCGAGCCTCGCCTTCTTCGTCGATTTCGACGTGAATCAGGTTCGGGTTGCAACAGACGGGGCAATCCTCGACGTATTCCTGGCTCGCCCCTGCCGACGAATCGATCGGGACGACGATCTCTTCGCCGCAATGATCACAGATGTAGGTCGCATCGTCTTGCATGATCCCACCCTGACCGGCGAAAAGGGTCAGACACCAAAAATGCGAAGCACCCTTCGGGCCGTTCCGGTTTTTGGTGTCTGACCCCTTTTCGCCACCAACCCCGAAAATAGATGCTGACGCTGCACGAGCCTGAGGTTCACGAATAAAGCCAACGTCGATGGCATTGGCGCACGCCCAAGGTGCGAAGGTCAAGATTTGGGCTTCCCACCCTTCTTCGCGCCGCTCTTGCTCTTGTTGGCATGCACCTTTTGCTTCTGCAGCTTTTTCTGCAGATGAGCAAATTTGGTGGCAGGCTTTCTCGCGGTTTGCTGTCGGCTTCTAGTCATGACTGTCTCCCACCCAGCATTCTACCGCGCACCGCAGCTGAGAGACATTCGATTTTCACGTCGATCGCAGGCCTACCAGCACGCAGCGCGACCAAGCGTGGTTCCATGCGGAAAAGCCCGACACACTCGCTCGCGCGTTTCGATGTTGGGCGGTTGACCCGGAGTGGCGGGAAGCGTCTCGCCCACGCCGGGAGCTTGTTGTGCTTGTCGGCCAGTGTCGGGGCCCACGGCTAGCGCCTGAGGTTCACGGTCAACTGTCGGGGCCCACGGCTAGCGCCTGAGGTTTACCGTGAACCTCAGGCGCTAGCCGTGGGCCTCTTTGCTTGTCGGTGCGATTCGAAGAATCCGCAAGCGAGAGGGCGGTGAAGCGCAACATCAAAACACGCGCGTCGTGCTTGGATTGACAGCGCTCGCCGCCAAGGTGGCGATACCTAGCTAAAACATCGCCGCTCTTGATAGCAAACGCTTGAGAAGTTTGCCTAAAGGTCCAGCATAAGCTGCCTGCGATGTGGGATCGCTGGCGTCTTCATCCTGGTCGGAAAAGTTCGCTCGCCAATCGTCTTCTGCGAATTCCCAGCCAACGTCGTGGCCGGCTTTTTCGCTGAGAAAGTACTTGTGACGCTCAATTTCCGCGATGTCTTCCGGACTGAGCTCGGGACTTAACCCATCCATTTGTTTCGATGTCCTTCATTCGAGAGTAGCCGAGGAAATCCATTTGCCAACTGCAAGCGAATGGTGTGCCAGTCGAGTAACTTGACCCGACTTGGCCCACGGCGCTGGTCGGTCATTATTCGGGCACAGCCCAATTCGTCAATATCTGTCAGTTGGGCAACGACTTGACCGATTCATTAGACTCGCGGGCTGGTGAACTCGGCATTGATGTTCGGCCCCCTGATTTCAAAGGCATGGTCATGCGACGATCGTCTGCGACGCTGGTCTGTGCATTGCTCGTGTGTTTGCCAGCCGATCAGGATCAGGTATTGGTCGGAGCGGAGCGACCCAACATCGTTTTGATCGTTTCGGATGACCAGCGGCCGGACACGATTCATGCTCTCGGCAATGAAGTGATTCGGACTCCCAACCTAGACCGATTGGTTGCTCGAGGCATGACGTTCACTCGCGCGTACGCTGGCTATCCAATCTGTCATGTCAGCCGCGCGCAGATTCTGACCGGTTGCCACGCGTTTCGCGCGCTTCCTGATTATCCCACCGGAAGAATCGATCCTTCGCTCGCGACGCTGGCTGGAACGTTTTCCGGGGCTGGCTATCACACAGGCTATAGCGGGAAGTGGCACAACGATGGCCATCCGTTGCAGCGCGGCTATGCATGTACCGGTGGTTTGTATAGCAGCGGCGGCGCGAAAGACGTCGTGTTGCCGGGAGTGGATGATCGAGGCCGACCGCTGACGGGTTATCGAGGATGGACGTTCAAGGACGCGGACAACCGACCTGAACTCGACAAGGGCGTGGGGCTTCGTCCCGACAACAGTCGCCACGTTGCCGAGGGGGCCATCGAGGTCTTGAGAGCGGCACCGAAAGACAGACCCTTCTTGTTGCATATCAACTTTGCCTTTCCACATGACCCACGGCAGTGGCCCTCTGGAATGCGAAACGCTTACGACCCAGCCACCGTGTCGATACCCAAAAACTTTTCTCCACAGCACCCTTTCGATCACGGCAACCTGAGCGGACGCGACGAGTTGCTTGTTCCCAAGCCGCTACAAGAAGCCGACATTCGCGAAGAGCTCGCCCTCTACCATGCGATGATCACCGATGTCGATGCTCAGGTCGGTCGACTGATCGACACGCTCGAGTCCCTGGGCTTTGTCGACAACACGCTGATTGTGTTTACCAGCGATCAAGGCTTGGCGCTTGGCAGTCATGGATTGCTCGGCAAACAAAACCAGTATGAGCACAGCATTCGCAGCCCGCTGATCATCGCCGGTCCCGGGATTCCCGAGAACGAGCGGACCGACGCGCTCGTTAATCTCGCCGATCTCTTTCCCACCTTCTGTGAGCTTGCCGGCATTGAAATCCCTTCCAGCGTCCAGGCCAAGAGCGTTGCACCACTGCTGCGTCATGAAGCCGACCACGTACATGAGATGGTCACTGGCGTTTTCACCGACGCGCAGCGAATGATCTGCGACGCCCGCTGGAAGTACATCACTTACCCAAAAGCCGATCGGGAACAACTCTTCGATTTACAGCACGATCCTGACGAGATGACCGACCTCAGCAGGGACCCGGAGCACGGGGCCAAGCGAGACGAAATGCGAGCCAGGCTCGAGCACTGGCGACGCGAACATGACGACCCAAACCTGTGAACTCGATCACAGCATCGTTGCCTGCTTCGATCGCTGGGCTTCTGTCCTTTCCGTTGTGATCATGTTGTCCGAAGGTCCTCATTGACCGAAAAAACACGAAAAAAAAATTAGAGACGTCAGCCCGGCAATCCATCCTTCATCGAGGAACGCGGGTATTCTCGCGTATCGAGTGAGGCGCCGCGACGAACAGGCCATCGAGATTGGTGGATTCAGTCATTCGAATGCTGTCTAATTGCAGCGTTCGAGATTTCAAAGCGAAGCTGCGATTCATGATTTCGCATTCGTTCCGTTGATAGATCCCAGGATTCCAGTGATGAATAAACGATTTCATTTCCGTGCTCTCATCTTGGGCGGTCTTGTAGTTGCCGGGCTTCCCTTGCTTGGATGCGGTGGTCGAGACATGGACCCAAAAGGACCTGAGATGGGGGAGCTCGAAAAGTACATGAGCGAGCATCCTGAGCTCATGGTGGAAAACGACGAAGAAGTCGACTCGGAAAACGAGTTCGAAAACGCTCAGTAGCGGGTCGTTATCCGGACGTGCGGTAAGCAGCGCTTTTGTGCTGATATTTTTCTGATCTTGTTATTTGAGTTATGAAGAGGATCGCTCCAAATGTCTCGTCATCCTAGAGCCGGCTTCACGCTGGTCGAACTGCTTGTGGTCATCGCGATCATTGGCGTGCTTGTGGGACTATTGCTGCCAGCCGTACAGGCTGCTCGGGAAGCCGCCCGACGCATGAGCTGCAGCAACAATTTCAAGCAGATCGGCTTGGGATTTCACAATTATCATTCCGCATTCAAGAACCTGCCAATGGAACGAGGCGGCACCTACCGGTTCGGCAACAATGTTCAAGCACGTACGCCGGTCCCATTAGGTGCGCCTTACGGTGGCAACAATTTCCATAATTTAAGTGCGCTCGTTCCACTCACGCCGTATGTGGAGCAGCAAGCCTTGTGGGAGCAGATCAGCAATTCCTTTGCGGTGAAGGAACCTCCGGCGCAGGTTGGTCTTACTTCGCCCCGATGGGGCCTCAAGTCGCAATGAGCCTTGCGAATCATGTGTTTGCGCAATACGACCCTTGGCTAACCGACGTCCCCACGTTTCGCTGCCCGAGTGATCCCGGTATCGGATTTCCAGCTCAAGGCCGAACGAATTATGGCGTGAACATGGGAGATGCCATTCAGTACCAAAATACGGGGTGGATCAACCAGACCGGAACGGTCAATGCAACTGCCGCCCGCAGAGCGAGGTCGACCTGCCGTGGCATGTTCGTACCACGCTACGCCTCAAAATTCCGCGATGTTTTGGATGGACTGTCCAACACGGTGATGGCAGGTGAATTGAATACTGACTTGGGTGATAACCACGTGACCACACGAGTCGCAGAACAGGGGGGAATCCAGGCCAACCCAAGCCTTTGCGAATCACAGGTGGATCCGAATCGTCCACGCTTCTGGAGCCCGACCACCGACTTCGCCTCGAATAGTGTCGAGGTACAGCGCGGGTACAAGTGGTGCAACGGAATGACCGTCAATACCGGTATCACGACGATCTTGCCGCCCAACAGTCCGGTTTGCAGCAACGCGAATAATACGTTTAACCCGGGCATCTACGGCCCCAGCAGCCGGCATCAAGGCGGCGCTCACATTTTGATGGGCGACGGCGCCGTCATCTTCCTCACCGACTCCATCGAAGCAGGTAACAAAACCAGTGGCATGATCGTATGGAACGGGACCGACCTGAGGGCGCCGGGACAAGCAAGCCCCTACGGGCTATGGGGAGCCATGGGAACGCGCGCCAACAGCGAGCAACTCGACGATTCGTTCAATCAATAGAGCACGTTCAACTTTGACGTCGCCGTTTCCAAAAACGGGGTCAGGTACCAATAGCCGCCTGCGGTGCTTCGCACGATTGGCACCTGACCCGAATGGGACGAATTGAAGCTCCTATTAGCCACACGCGTTAGCGTCCGGTTCGCTGTTGAGCGGGAAAACCGGGAGCTAACGCTCTGCGGCCGGCAAGAACCAACGACGCGTTTCGCTTAAGCCCGTGTCATTCGTACCTGCCCCCTTGTTGGGAGGTCGATTCAAAACGGGCCGAGGATTGGCCTTGGTCTCTCGGTCGTGCCTCTCCTGAGACACACCCATCACCGATGTGCACATGTGCGGCGGCATGCACACACCAGATCGGGTTAGACGGACGAGGAAGAATCCTTCACGCTAACGGGTCATAAAGAATCGTTGGTTCATGATTTGCCGCAAGTCGACGGGAAATCGATCCCGGTCCCGCATCTTGGTCCATTGACGGTAATACGTATCAAGTGACCTGATGACGTCTCGACGGCTCACAATGCCAAGTAAGTTCTGACCCTCAATGACCGGAAGATGTCGAAAGTTGTGGCTGATGAAAATGGACGTGAGCGTAAAGACATCTTGATCTGGGTTCACACAGACCGGATGTTTCTTCATCATCGTTTCGGCGGTCTGTGGCAAGCTGGGCTCGCCGTAAAACACTCCGTTTGCCAGGAACTCCAAGCAGTCGGCTTCCGAGATGAATCCCAGCAGGACTTGTTGGTTGTTCTCTTGCCGAACCACAGGGGCGTTCGATATTCCGTGCTTGAGTAGGAATGCGGTCACTTCATGCAAATCCATGCCTGGCTCTACGGTGTGCACATGTCGACTCATGATGTCCTTGGCGGTCGGCGCGTTTTTCGGGTGGACCGCTTCGGTATCTTTTGCCGACGGTTCTTGAAAGGAATTGCTCACTTCTGATGCTCCATATTGATGCCAGCGAAATACGAATGGCTACCTTACGCTTGGAGCGAATCACATACCAATGCACAGAAGTCGGCCGAAGATTTCGACTCGAAGGTCAGTCGAAAGCTGGCTGATCGGCGGGCGTCTTGCCTGTCCCCGATTTGCCCAATCAATACAAGCACGACGCGCCATCATCACCCTCCCGTTTGCGGATTCTTCGAATCTCACACCGATAAGCAAAGCGGCCCACGGCTAGCGCCTGAGGTTCACAGTGAACCTCAGGCGCTAGCCGTGGGCCCCGAAACTGGCCGACAAAATCAACAAACTCCCGACCTGGGCGAGACGTTTTCCGCCGCTCCGTGGTAAATCGCGCAACATCAAAACTTGCGCGTCGTGCTTGTATTCGCCGAACCCACCAACAAGCTGCACGATCTCAACCGATGTGATCTTGCGTCAGCCTGAAAAGTCCTACGTGCTTGCGAGCACGCCTGGCAGCACGCCGGTGCTGTCGGCAAACCGCTCGGTCTTACAGCCAAACGCCTGGAGCATCGCCACGTAAAGATTCGACAGCGGTGTGTCGGGGCTGTACGACAGATGCTGTCCCGTGGCCAACCGGCCTCCACCACCGCCGCCGAGCAGGATCGGCAAGTTGTGGGGATTGTGGCTGTTGCCGTCGCGAAGTCCCGATCCATACAGGATCATCGAATTGTCCAGCACCGTCCCTTCCCCTTCCTGCATGCTACCAAGCTTCTCCAGCAGATAAGCGTACTGCTCGACATGCCAGCGGTTGATCAGCTGATAGGCGCGAAGCTTGTCTTCTTCGTCTTGGTGGTGAGACGTGTCGTGATGCCCGCCGGAGACACCCTCCAGGAAGGAAAAGTTTCGACCGCTGACCGCGTTGCCAAACATGAACGTGCAGACACGTGTGGTATCGGTTTGGAATGCCAACGCCATCATGTCCATCATCAAGCGGACATGCTCCGGGAAATCATCTGGCTTCTCAGCCGCCGGCGCTGATCCATTTGGATATCCGCCCTCGGCTCCCAACTGCTGCCGCTGTTTTGTTGATTCTGCAATCGTTGTTCGATGGAGCGTACCGACTGCAAGTACTCGTCCATGCGCTGACGGTCCGTCGCGCCGAGTCGATTCGTCAGCTCCTTGGCGTCGTCCAGCACGCGATCGAGCAACAATGCGTCGCGTTGGAAACCTTCTTGTTGCGGATGAGCCGCCCGGAACAGTCGTTCAAACACCAATCGCGGGTTGAGTTCGCGGGCCAGCGGACTGGTCGGACCAGCCCAGGCAATGTGTGATCCGTAGACACGCGTGTAGCCCACGTTCGTATCCACGCCGGTGGTCACTGGATCGATCCCGAGTTCCAGCGACGGGAGTGGCGTCTGGGTTCGCGACGTCATCGCTGCAACCTGGTCCATCGATTGGCCATTGCAATTCAAGTCGATCCCCAATGACTTGTTGATCGTGGTGCAGGTCAGAAAGCCGGAGGTCTTGACGTAGTGACCGTCGCCGAAATCGCTCGCCTGGTTCCACAGGTTGGTCAGCACGATCAACTGGTCCTTCACGTTCCGCAGCGGTTCCAAGGTCGGCGACAACGCGAAGTCGCGCCCCTCGCTCTCGGGAGTCCACATGTCTTGGCGGACACCGTTGGGCACGAACAGTGCCGCCATGCGAACCGGCAAGTCGTCGCTGTCCCTCCGGCGTCTCGCTTGCACGTGCCGAGCGCGGCATCATGACTTCAAGCCACGGCAGCGCCAGGGCCGCCCCCGTTCCCCGCAAGATCGTTCGCCGCGAAATCGCAGTTCGGCCGTTCTCCGAGTCACTCAGAAAAACGTCTCGCGAAGCGCGTCGAGAATCATCACTCTTGGTCATGGATCACTTCCTTCTCGGATGGAGACGCATCAGGACTCTCAGTGTCGGTTCGTTTGGTGCCGCTGAAGGCGACCGCCACCGATGCCTTGGAATCCAGGCCTTGTTTGTATCGGAACGGGACGCTCTTGACGATCTCGAGAATCAGCGTTTGCGCTTGGTAGTCGCTTTCCTCGAGTGTCTCAGCGATGCTTTCGACCACGCAATTTTCCTCGTGCGTCAGCCCCCGCGCCAGAGCGTAACCGAGCATTTTCGCGGTCAAGTTGCGGATGAACAAGTCTTTTCGCTGCAGCAATAATGATTTCAACGCTTGGGGGCCGTCGAACGTTGCGCCATCGGGAAGTTGGCCGGTTGCGTCGATGGGGACACCATCAACCTCGCGTGCGCCACCGACCGAGCACATCAAAATTCTCCAGCCCGAATCCGAGCGGATCGAGCGCCGCGTGACAGGAGGCACAGGTCGGATCGCTCCGATGTCGTTCCATCCGCTCGCGAAGTGACGTTGGGCTCGTCTTCCGAAGCCGTCGCGTCCAGGTTGGGAACGCCCGGCGGCGGCGGTGGCGGTGGCGTTCCCAGCAGCGTTTCCAGGATCCACTTGCCACGTAGCACCGGGCTGGTTCGATGTGGATAGGACGAAATCGCCAAAACGGCGCTCATCCCCAGCAAGTCCTCCCCGAACACTCCCCTCGGGCAACTCGACTCGCTTCGGTTGCTCGCGAAACTCTCCATCAATTCGATAGTGGCGAGCAAGCCGACTGTTGACGTAAGTAAAATCGGAATCAATCAGATTCAGAAGCGATCGATTGTCGGCAAGCAGATCCTCGAAGAAGAAAATCGGCTCGTACTTCATGCCGCCTTCGAGTTCGGAATCGTAACGCCTGGAGACCGACTTGTCTGGCTTGAACTCGCGTCCCAGTGCGCGCGTGCCCAACCATTGCTCGGTAAAACTGGCGGCAAAGTCGCGTACCTTGGCGCCTCGACGCAACCCGCGTCGATCGACATCACTGCGAAGCATCCGGACGACCTGCTCGCGTCAAGACCTCTTCGTCGTGAAGTCGCCCCTGGTTGGCAAGTTCCATCAGTTCGGAATCTGGCATCGATGCCCACAAGAAGTACGACAATCGCGAAGCCATCTCATGCTGCGAGATCAACACCGGTTCTGACTCTGTCGTTTGGCCGCTCCCAAAGAAACAAAAACTTCGGTGAGACCATCGCTGCTTCGAGTGCCAGCTTGATCGCGGGAGTGAACGTCCCGTCCTGCTCGTAAGCGAGTTGGAACAGTTCAACGTACTGGTCGATTTCCGAGTCCGTGACTGGTCGGCGAAAGGCTCTGGGAAGAAACTCCGCAAGCACTTTCCGAGCGGCTTCGATTGGCGCGAGGTCGTCGTTGGGTTCGGCAACGAGCAGCCTTTCGCGAGCCTCCGGATCCTTCAGTGCGTGCTCCAAAGCCTCCCGTGCGGCATCCAGATATTTTTCAGCATGAATGGGCGAAATGAATAGCGTTTCCGCGGCGTTGTCGAAGCCTTCGCCCCCCGCGCCATCAGACGGCAATGCATGACCCGCGTCGACATGAATCCCAAGCAGGTCACGAACGGTGTTTGCGTACTCCGTACGATTGAGCCGACGCAACATGGGACCGCCCGGAGAAACGCCATCGTCGCAAACCGCCGCGTGAATCGCTTGACGGATCCAATGTGTCAGCGCCTTCCGCGCATCGGCCGAAGGAGCGTCACTACCGAGCGGTGGCATCGTCCCATCGGAGACCCGATTGGCGATCGTTGTCCAGTGTTCGATGGAATTGCCAACATCGGCCACCGATGCAAACGTTTCCAAATCCAGATTGGCTTCTGGTTCGTCTCCTTGATGGCAGTCGATGCAAAAGTTTCGAACCAGACCAATGGCTTCGACGTCCGACATCGTGTCCGCATGCGTCGATGCAGATGCTTGTTCCGAGTCGCTTGCCGTTTCCCCGCCCGAGGCGGCGACGAGGCAAACTGCCGCTGCAAAAGGAAAGATGCAGATTCGCGTCGACATGGGGGTCGCTTGGCGGAAGGGCGGGCGGGCGGAGGTGAAGGAGGGACTACCATTAAACCATAGGAAGCAGGAAAAGTCCCCATGGAACTGAAACTCTCGGTTTGGACGTTGTGCCGTTTTCGAACCATCACAATTGGGATGCGTCTTGTTCCTGGCAATAGGAAGTTCGGCCAAGCGATCAGGGAGCGGTCGTTCCGCATGCAATTTCAAACCATTTCCAGTCTGCCCACCATCATTCTGCCAAAATCGCTCCCCTGCTACTCGTTGAGGCACCCAGCTCTCAAGCGGAAGATGAATACCGCATCTCTCTATACGTCGCGAGTTCTACGCGGTAACATTCTCACGCCCGCCTCCCACCGGTCGTCCAACGATCGGCCCGCCCATGGTTTTCCGTTTTCGAAAGAGACGGACCCCGCCCCACAACGGTTCAGGATCGGTCACCGCCCCCCAAAACGGGGTTTTGTAGCGGTTATCCGGCCTGGCTGCACATCAACCGATTGACTCCGGTCAAGACTATCAAACGCTGGATGCCCGGCGTGCTGGTAGCTGTTCATACTGCATCCATCACTTTGCAACGAATTGTGGTCTAGAAATAGTCTCTGATGGGCGACTCCCCAAGCAATCCGTCGACGCTCCCACGCTGGAAGAAGGCATGCTTTGGCATGCTTGTGAGCGCATGTTTCTTTGGCCTATTGGAGTCACTGCTTACATTGTTCGGCGTCCCGGTAACGCTGGATCACCGCGATCCCTTTGTTGGCTTTGACTCGACTATTCCACTCTTTGTCGAAGAGACCGTTGATGGCCAGCCAATTCTGCAGACGGCGGCCAACAAGCTTCGTTACTTCAATGCCCAGCGGTTTTCGAAAGTCAAGGCTGCCAACACGCTTCGCGTTTTCTGCTTAGGAGGGTCCACCACCTTTGGACGCCCCTTCGATGACCGGACCTCCTATGCCGGATGGCTGCGGGAGTTGCTGCCGCTGGCGGACAGCGAAAAGCAATGGGAGGTTATCAACGCCGGCGGTGTCAGCTATGCCAGCTACCGTGTGGCTGAAGTCATGGATGAGCTGGTGAAGTACTCCCCCGACTTGTTCATCATCTATACCGGCCACAACGAGTTTCTCGAAGAGCGAACGTACGGCGAGTTCAAGAACGCATCTCCCCAACTGCGGCGTTGGACGACCCCGCTGCTTCGCACCCGAACCTATTCACTTGCACAACAGTTACTGACAACCGATCGCTCGGGCTCCGAGGTTGGCTCTGTGCTGCCTGGCGAAGTCGATGCGATCCTGGACCACTCGGTTGGCCCGGACGCGTATCACCGAGATGAGCAACTTCAGCTCGCAGATCATCGAACATTACCAGTTCAGTCTCCGTCGCATGGTGGACACCGCGCGATCGGTCGGCGCGAAGGTGATCATGGTGACACCGGCAGCAAACCTGAAGGATTTCTCGCCATTCAAGAGTGAGTTCGCAGCGGACCTCGATGATGAGCAGCGACTGCGTTGGTCGAGTCTGTTTGCTTTGGCCGAGAACGCAGAGGCAAATGGAGATTTGGATCAAGCATTGTCGTTTTGGCAAGACGCCGCAAAGATCGATAGCTGGACGAGCCGACTTGCACTACCGCATCGCACGACTGCTGTTTGCTCGTGGCCGATTTGCCGAAGCTCGCGAATCTTTTCAACGTGCCATCGACGAAGACATCTGCCCGCTTCGCGCTCCGCAGACGATCCAGCAATCGGTCGAGAAAATCGCCATCGATCGACGCGTACCCTTGGTCGATTTTCAAAGCATCGTGACCAGCGCATGCCTGGAGACACATGGACATGACTGTCCCGGCCGAGAGTACTTCGTCGACCATGTCCATCCGACCGTTGCCGGGCATCGGCTTCTTTCGCTTGCCATCGTGGAAGCCATGGCGCAAAGCGGAATGGTCAGCTACGGTCGTCAGTGGGGTGACGAGGCAATTGCCCTGGCCACGTATCGAATCGAGTCAAGGGCCGATCCGGAACTGCAGACGCGAGCTCTGACGAACCTGGCACAGGTGCTCAGCTGGGCTGGCAAGCAAGCCGAAGCAGGCCCGATCGCTGAACAAGCCGTCCGGTTGCGAGCGCAGGCGGGCCTCAGCGAAGACTCGGAGGGCATGTTTTATGCCGCCGTCAGCTACGCGGTAAATGGCCGCGACGAGGAAGCGATTGCGTTGCTCGAAAGAGTCGTTCAACTCGAGCCGAGCAATGCGCAGGCCCAGTGGCGACTTGCTGCGTTACTGTACGACCAATTTCGCTTCGAAGATTCGCTGGAACATTTTCGTGCGGCCGTTCGACTCGACCCGCAGGATGCCTTTTCCCATCAGATGCTGGGCAACGTCTTGATCAAACTAGCCCGATACGACGACGCACTGGCCGCTCTGATTCAAGCTGCCAGGTTGTTGCCCGATGATCCAATCGTTCGCGAAAACATTGCGATCGTGCGCAGCAAAATCGGGGGCGGATGATTCATGGGCGGCTGTAATCCTTTTTACAGTCGCCGATGGCAGCGTCGATCTTAGCGTCGGACCTGAGCAACGTTTGACGAAGCGAATGGCGACATTTTTTGAGACATTCGCTTGCGGATGCAGCCCGTGTCGACAGACTCACGATCTCTCCGAGGCTCGCAGAAGCACGCGGTGCTGTTCAGTGTCAGTCTCGGAGAGGTTGTGAAGATATTGGGCTTTCTACTGTAGGTCCGCCTTTCCAAGGCGGACACCCACAGCTTTGCTGCGTTTTTTGCGAGTCTCGGAGAGACTCGCCTACAGTAATTCGCCGCGGTTCCATTTGTTCACAGCCTCGGAGAGACTGACCTACGGTAGCGACGTCTAGCCGATATACTGGATGCCTTCGCAGGATCATTGCGTGGTTTCTTTTCCAGGAGCGTGCATGAAGATCAGGGACATCCGTTTGCTACCGCTGCGTGGGGCGACACCCGATGGCGGCTGGGATGAGCAACTGCTGAATGACCAGACCAACTTGCATACGCTGGTGGAGGTGGTCACCGATGAAGGGGTGACGGGTCTAGGAAGCGTGTTCACCTCGGCAACACTGATTCAAGGTGCGATCGATGTGTTGCAGCCATTCCTATCGGGCGCTTCGGCGCTCGATCCGACGGCCACGACCGAGCGGCTTCACCAGCAATCGTTCTGGCAAGGACGCGGCGGTGCAATCACCCACGCGATCTCGGGCATCGACATCGCGCTTTGGGATATCTTCGGGAAAGTCACCGGACAGCCGATCAGTCGCTTGCTCGGCGGACGATATCGCGAGACTATCAAACCGTACGGTTCAGTTTTGATGTCGGAACCGGCAAAGCTGCGGCCGGTATTGGAAGATGGCATGCAACGCGGCTTTCGGGCCTTCAAGATCGGCTGGGGTCCGTTCGGCCGGGAATCTCGAAGCACCGACGAAGCGATTGTCCGCGCGGCTCGCGAAACGGTCGGCCCGGATGTCGAGTTGATGATCGACGCCGGTGGTTCCGATGCGTTTTGGCCGCACGGATACAAGTGGGCGTGGAATACCGCCAAGATGTTGGCGGACTACGACGCGACCTGGTTTGAGGAGCCGCTGAGGCCTGATGATCTGGAAGGCTACATTCGTTTGACGGAGAACTCGCCCGTGCCGATCGCCAGTTGCGAGGTGTTCACACGCCGACAATCGTTCATTCCTTGGCTTGAAAAGCGTGCAGTCGATTACGTCCAGCCCGATGTAACGAAGGTGGGAGGAATCAGTGAGGAACATCGGATCGCCGAGTGTGCCGATGATCATTCGATTCTGTTTGTTCCCCATGGTTGGAACACAGCGGTTGGACTCGCGGCCGATTTGCAGCTCGTAGCCGCAGCGCGAAATGCACGGTGGGTCGAGTATCTCACGCCCGCGGCTTACATCGAGGAGTTGCTGCTTGAACCGATCAGGCTAAGCGAAGAGGGGATGATTCCGATCCCGGCCGGACCTGGGCTCGGCATGCAATGGAATCCCGACGGCATCGCCAAATTCACCGGCGGCATGCAGCTCACACCTTCGGTGCTATAACGTGACTTGGATCGATTGGCTCATCGTTGCTGCGCTCAATGGTTCGGTCATTGTTTATGGATTTGTGCTTGCCCGAGGTGCCAAGACGAGCCAGGACTGGTTCCTCGGTCGACGAACACTCGCATGGTGGGCCATCGGACTGTCGATGTTCGCGACCAACGTGGACAACGCCGATCTCGTCTCGCTGACGGGAACGACTTACAAGGAAGGCATGCACATCATCATGGTGCATTCGCTCGGTGCTCTGTTGGGCGCATCCTTCGCTGCTTTCTTCCTGGTGCCGGCGATGGCTCGTGCGGGACAGTTCACCAACGCCGAGTATCTGGAAGCTCGCTACGGACCGGCTGCGCGTGTGCTCAGCGCCGTAATCCAAATCCAGTACCGAAGCAGCATGTTGGGACTGATGATCTGGTCGCTTTACCTCTTGCTGACCGGTTTTCTTGGTCTTGGTAGCGTTGCCGCATGGGTTTTGATTGTCGCGACCGTGGTGTTTGCCGCGATTTACACGTCACTCGGCGGACTGAAGTCAGTCGTCATGACCGACGCGCTGCAGGGCGTGATCATGTTTGTGGGAGTTGGGATCATCTTCACAGCCGTTTGGAATGCCGTGGGCGGTTGGTCCAGCATGCTGGAAACACTGCACGGCCTTGAACTCGCGCCCGGACGAAACGCGGACGACCTCGCCTACATGGGGCGATATCGTGGCGATGACGGGAACACATCGCCAATCGTGGTGGCAATCGGTTGGCTGATCATCGCACTCGGTTACTGGTCGGTAAACCACAGCCAAACGATGCGGTTGGCGGGGGCACGATCGATCTGGGACATGAAGATGGCGGCATTGTTTGGCGCGACAATCAGCATGCCGATCATGGTTGGATGCGCGTCGATCGGTTTATTCGGCCATGCGCTCTTTCCAGAGTTTGAGTCGCCCGACCAACTCTATCCCCTGATGGCAGATTTGTATCTCGGTCCAGGATTGAAAGGTGTGGTGGTGGCAGGAATCGTTGCCGCGGCAATCAGCACGTTCGATTCGATGGGCTCTTCGCTTTCGGCGTTGTTCACCCGCGACATCTATGCGCGTTTGATTTCAGGCAATCGAAACGATGCGCACTATGTCACGGTCAGCCGGTTAGCCACCGTGGCGATCATGGCCTTGGGGTTCGCCTACCTGCCGTTCATCGGTTCCAAGCAAACCATGCTGCAAGCGTTCTTGACGCTGATCCCTGTCTTTGTCACGCCGTTGTTTACCGTTTACGCCATCGGACTGTTCACGCGTGCAAGCACGAAAGCGGGCATCGCTGGCATCGGCGTTGGCGCCTGCTACGGCGTGATCGCATTGATCGATCGCGAGATCACTGACATTCCGTCGCTTGACACATGGTTCACCGGCAGGTGGGCCGCGTTGCTGTGGGCCGTGCTTTTTAGCAGCCTCGGCGCAGGGTTGGCGACCGTTGTTTTTGGTCGATGCCCCGCAGATCTCAGCGCGCAGGTCCGAGCCAGTTCTGCGGAAGCATCCGATTGGCTGCACGAAAGCAGTCGTGAGCTGAAAGCAATCCCGGAGCATCCGTTCAACCAAGCTCCTCCCAGGTGGGTCAGCCCTGAAATACTGGCCGCTGTCTTGATTGCGTCAACTGCATTCCTACTCTTTCGATACTTTTGGTAATGGGAACGATGAGCATGCGAGCTGCAACCGAATACCGATATCAGAAACTCACCTGGCCCGAAATCAACGACGCCATCGATCTGGGAAAGGTCTGCATCGTTCCCTGTGGCGCTGTCGAACAACATGGACACCATCTTCCGCTCGATGTCGATCTCGTCTGCCCCACGGGCATCGCAGACGGGGCTGGCCGACAAGCACCTGACAAGATGTTGATCTTGCCGATCATCGCCTACGGCTACACGGGACATGTGATGGATTTCCCCGGAACGATCAATAGCGACTACCAGACCTTCATGAACCACGTGTTGGATGTCACGCGATCCTTGGCCTATCACGGATTCAAGAAGATCATTCTGCTCAATGGCCACGGGTCCAACATGCCGAACCTGAACCTCGTCGCGCGGCGAACGAATTTGGAGACCGATGCCGAATGCATTCTCGCCGCCTGGTGGGATCTACTGACCGTTGACAAGAACTTCATGCCGAATTGGCGCGAAAGCAAGTTCCCCGGTGGCTGTGCACACGCCTGCGAGCTGGAAACGTCGCTCTATCTCTATTTGGACGAAGACAACGTCCGAAAAGACAAAATCAAGAACGGTAAGATTTCGTTCAACGAGGAGAACAGTCCATTCAATTACGTCGATCTACTTGCCCAAGGACCTGCAACGATCGTTTCCTGGACGAGCAGCTACTCCGAGTCCGGTGTCTTAGGCGAAGCAGAATTGGCGACTGTCGAGAAGGGAAAGGCGGCCTATGACGAGGCAGTCAAGCAGTTGGTACGACTGGTCGAGTGGTTCAAAGACCGCCCGAAAGACCAGCGCAAAAGCCACCACCGCAAACCGCCCACCATGCCAATCCCATGGCGTCAGCATCTATCGTAGCCGAGTCCATCCGAGACACGAAGAATGTATTCGCCAGCCAACCATGGCAGATATTCACGTGAACCTCAGGCGCTAGCCGTGGGCCACTTGCATTGGGCTGTTGGGCTTGCTGGATTCATCCGCCGGCGTGGGTTAGCACCCGGTTTTTCCGGGGTGGGAGAACCCGACGCTAACGCGTGGCGGCGGATAGAAACCCAAAGGAAGTGGCATTGGGCGCTAGCCTTAGGCCCTGATGACACCCTGCAATCCGGCGTAGGCCCACGGCTAGCGCCTGAGGTTCACAACAAGCGCCATTTAACTCCAGTGCGTGGCGGCTGATCTGTTTTCAACTAGGCCAAACGCTAAGAATCCTTCTCGGGAGCTTTTTCACGTGCCAACACTTTCCGTTCCCCGTTCACACATCGTCCTTGGACTGGCGCTTCTGCTGCTGTCGATTCGTACCACACCGGCTCAGGAACAACCGGCTTCTAAGCTCCCCGACGGTGTGGTTGCTGCTTGGGATCTGGCCGATGCCTTTCGTGAGTCGACCAACACGCGGGAGCGGGTTTGCATCAACGGTCTCTGGAATTTTCAACCTGCCGATGCGGAGTTGTCGCCTGCGGAAGTCCCGGCCAACGACTGGGGATGGTTCAAAGTGCCAGGTTGCTGGCCGGGGATCACCGATTACATGCAGAAGGATTGCCAGACAGTTTTTGAGCATCCGAGTTGGGACGATGTTCGACTGCGGCAGATCACTTCCGCCTGGTACCAACGCGAAATTGCGGTTCCATCAGCTTGGACCCAACGCCGAATCATCCTACGCGCCGAGACGGTGAATTCCCTTGCCGTCGTGTTTGTCGATGGCAAGCAGGCCGGTGAGATTCGCTATCCTGCCGGCGAAGTCGACGTGACTGCGATGTGCCGCCCTGGTCAACGTCATCGGCTCAGCATCCACGTCACGGCGCTGCCACTCAAAGGTGTGATGCTTTCGTATAGCGATACCGCTTCCGCCAAGAACGTACGGGGAAGCGTTGCCCGTCGCGGACTTTGCGGCGATGTCTTCTTGGAAAGTCGGCCGATCGGTCCAAGAATTCGCAATACGCAAGTAGTCACCTCGGTGCGCAAGAGGACACTCGAAGTCGCAACGCAATTCGATGAACTCGCCCCGGAGACCGATTACCGGCTACAGGCAAAAGTAAGCCAGGGGAATGATTTGGTGCTGGAATTCTCCAGCACAACCTTCCAAGGCCGCGATGTCGCGGACGGCCGACTCCAATTGTCAGAAGCATGGAAGCCCGCGAAGCTGTGGGACATCCATACCCCGCAGCATACCTTCGACATCCAGCTGACCCTTTCGGACGCAAACGGGCGTGTGTTGGACACGAGTTACGTTGAGCGTTTTGGTTTCCGCGAGTTTTGGATCGATGGTCGCGACTTCTACCTCAACGGCAGTCGCATCTTTCTTTCATCCGTCCCCGTCGACAATGCGCAGGTGGGTGCTGCCTGGGCAAATTACGAAGCGGCGAAAGAGAGCTTGCTGAGACTCAAGCGTTTCGGGATCAATTTCGTCTACACGCACAACTACGGTTGCGAACCGGGTTCTCACTTGAGCTTCGAAGAAATCCTTCGTGCGGCCGACGACGTGGGGATGCTGGTGGCACTTGTCACAGCCACACTTCGGACATTACGAGTGGGATGGACCGAACGCGGATTCAGAAAACGGTTACGCCGACCATGCCGCGTTCTACGTCGATGTCGCCCACAATCATCCTTCGGTGGTCGCCTATTCGACCAGTCACAATGCGACCGGTTATGGCGAAGACATGAATCCCGACATGATCGACGGCATTCAGGCTCCGCGCGAGTCAGTGGTCGGAGCGAAACGTGCGGCGGGCAATGCGGGCCGAGTCGATCATCACGCGTCTCGATCCAAGCCGCATCGTCTACCATCATGCCTCGGGCAATCTTGGATCCTTGCACGCAATCAATTTCTACGCGAACTTCGCGCCGGTCCAGGAGATGTCAGACTGGTTCGAGCATTGGTCCAAGCACGGCGTGAAGCCAGTTTTTACCAACGAGTATGCCGTCCCGATGACATGGGATTGGACCATGTATCGCGGCTGGTATCAGGGCAAGCGTGAGTTCGGAAGTGCCCAGGTGCCATGGGAGTTCTGCCTGGCGGAATGGAACGCAGAATTCTTCGGAGACCGGGCTTACCAGATCAGCGAGCTGGAGAAAGCAAATCTGCGTTGGGAGGCGGAGCGATTTCGTTCGGGGCGACTTTGGCACCGCTGGGACTATCCCAACGCAGTCGGTTCCAACAGGTTCTCTGAGCGTTTTCCCATTTTCGCGAGGTACATCTCTGAAAATTGGCCCGCGTTTCGAACTTGGGAGCTCTCTGCCAACTCGCCGTGGGACCATGGGCATCACTGGACGCTTCGCGAGGGGGTCGACCGGGGTCGCGAAGAACTCGCCGTCGACTGGCGTCGCTTGCAACAACCTGGTTTCAGCCCGGATTACATCGCCGAACGTTACGAACGCATTGATTTGGCGTATGGGCGTGACGACTGGGAACCAACGATCGCTGGCAAAGCACTGATTGACAACAATGGTCCGCTACTGGCGTACATCGCCGGAAAGCCGGATGGGTTCACCAGCAAAGATCACAACTTCTTCCCCGGTGAAACCGTCGAGAAGCAACTAATCGTCATCAACAACTCGCGCGAGACAACGCATGGCCATTGCACATGGGTGTTGGAGCTGACATCGCCGGTCACCGGTGAGCGGCAATTCACTGTCGAGACTGGCAAGCAAGCACGATTACCACTGCGATTTGAGCTGCCCGATGAACTGGAACCGGGAAACTATCGGTTGAGGGCTTCGGTTCACTTTGACACCGGTGAGGCTTTTGAGGATCAGTTCTCGATTGATGTGATCGCGCGTGCCGAGGCTCCGAAGCTGAATGCAAAGATCGCGGTCTTTGACCCGGTCGGCGAAACGAGCCGGTTCCTCGAAAAGCTGGCGATCGAGTATGTCAAAGTGGATGCGGATGCCGACCTTTCCACTCATGAACTGCTGATTGTGGGGAAGGGAGCATTGACGCTTTCGAATCGCGCACCCGACGTTCGTCGCGTTGTCGACGGACTGAAGGTATTGGTCTTTGAACAGACGCCGGAGGTGCTCGAGCAGCGATTTGGATTTCGGGTCGCCACGCGCGGGATGCGATCGGTCTTCCCTCGGGTTCCCGATCATCCAGTACTCGAGGGCGTTGGCAAAGACCAGTTGCGGGATTGGCGCGGTGCCTCGACGTTGGTCCCGCCCCAGCTCGACTACGAATTGAGTTCCCAGTTCAACGAATCGCCAACCGTTCGCTGGTGCGGGATCCCCGTGACTCGATTGTGGAGATGCGGAAACCGTGGCAACGTGGCGACCTGCTTGATCGAGAAACCACCCCGAGGTGATTTTCTGCCGATTGTCGATGCCGGTTACAGTTTGCAGTACAGCCCGCTGATGGAGTATCGCGAAGGAAACGGGATGGTGCTGTTTTGTCAGCTCGATGTCACGGGCCGCACGGAATCCGATCCGGTTGCCCAGAACCTTGTGAGTAACGCGCTCGGTTATGCTTCCAACTGGCAATCTCTGCCCCGGCGTTCGATCACCCACGTTGGTGATGCGGCGGTTCGACGTCATCTCGAATCCGCTGGTATCGTTTTCGATCGGTTCGATCCCGAAAAGCGAAGCGTCGACCAGGTCTTGTTGGTCAGCCGTGGCGGTGGGCGCGCCTTGTCGGATCATTCGGACCAGATTGCGACATGGCTCGAAGCAGGTGGCTACCTGTTGGCGGTGGGGCTCGACGAAACCGAGGCCAATTCCTTCCTGCCATCAGCGGTTTCCACGAAAGAGCAGGAGCACATTGCCACCTACTTTGAGCCGTTTGAGTTCGGTTCGCTGATCGCGGGAGTGAGTCCCGCGGATGTGCACAACGCCTCACCACGCCGAATCCGTTTGATCTCCGGCGACAGCGCAATCGGCAATGGAGTCCTGGGACAGTTGGATGGAGTGAACGTGGTCTTTTGCCAGTTCTCACCGGACGAGGTGGGGTACTCCGAAGGAAATGGCGAGATACCAAAGGCTCACAACCTGAAGCGGACCTATCGACGTGCCAGTTTTCAGCTTACCCGCCTGCTAGCCAACATGGGCGTGTCGGGGACGACGCCGACACTGGAGCGATTTTCGAGTCCTTTGACCGAGTCGATCGAGAATCTATCGAAAGGACGCTGGCGAGAGGGACTTTATCTCGATGCTCCGGAAGAGTGGGACGATCCTTATCGATTTTTTCGCTGGTAGTGGGCCGCAAAGATCACGACGCCGCAACGACATCGCCGCGGCGAGTCACTGTAAAATTCAGGCTGTGCCAGGTTGGCGGTGTGGAAACATTCGAGGAAGGTCAGGTGGATCGTTGAGTACCTTCAACGAAAGCATGTTCTCATCCGCGACGGGTTGTCGCCTGAACTACGCCGTCCGGTCCCAGTCACGGTCCGCCGCTGGTTTTTTTTCATGGTGTGCTCCGATGCTGGAGAGACTTCGCACCGTTGTTAGCCGAACTCTCGCTCCGCCATCACCTCTATGTCTTGGATTTTCGAGGCCACGGTGATTCCACACACGATCCCGACGCGAACTATCGAGTGGTGGATTACGTCGAGGATGCGTTGACGATGGTCCAGGAGATCGTTCCCAAGCCTGCGATCTTGTACGGACATTCTCTTGGTGCGATGGTCGCCGCCGCAGTGGCGGCACAACATGGCGATCGCGTTGCCGGTGTGATCTTGGAAGACCCGCCGTTTGAAACGATGGGAAGTCGGATTCATGACACACCCTTGGGGAGCTACTTTCGGCACGTGCAGCGAATCGCGACCACGCTTTTGGATCGCTCCGTCGGTGAGATTGCCGCCGCCCTTGGCGAGATTCCCTTGGAAGGGCAACCTGGCATGAAGCTGGGGGACGTGCGAGATGGAGTGTCCTTACGATTCAGTGCGGCCTGTTTGCGTCGCCTTGATCCCCACGTCCTTGAGCCAATTGTCAATGCCCGGTGGCTTGACGGCTATGACATCGACGTCAGTGTTAAACGGCATTTCCGCACCAACGCTGTTGATGCAGGCGGATCCGGCAGCCGGCGGAATGTTGACCGATCAAGATGCAACGCGTTTCAGCCGTGAAGTGAGTGACTGCACCGTCATCAAGTTTCCAGGCACGGGACATCTGATTCATTGGACTCAGCGAGAAGCAACCTTGCAGCATGTGACCGGATTCATCGAGGCAATTCAATGACACAGACCACATCGAGGGTTACATGAAGACTGGCGTTGGCACCACGGTCATCCAGAACGGTCAAGTCATTGACGGGACCGGGCGCACCGCCGATCCCCGATGCCTGTGTCGTGGTCACGGATGGGCGGATCCGCTACGTCGGCTCTCGAGTAGCGGCTCCTCAGACTGGCTCCGACGCGACGACCATCGATGCCCGCGGAGGCACCATCATGCCGGGCCTGGTCGAAGCCCACTTTCATGCGACCTATTTCAATATTGCCGCACTGGAAGATCTGGATATCAAGTATCCGGTTGAATACGTCACGTTGCTGGCATCGGTCAATGCGCGACTTGCGTTGGAGTGTGGTTACACGGCGGCACGCAGCGGCGGAAGTCTGTTCAACATCGATTACTGGCTCAAGAAGGCGATTGAAAACGACCTGATTCCCGGCCCGCGTCTTGCGTCGAGTGGACGCGAGATCTGCGGTGTAGGCGGGTTGATGGATTGGAATCCTGATTTTCGCAAGATTGGGATGGAAGGCCTGGTGTTACTGGTCAACGGTGCGGACGAGGCACGCGCCGCGGTTCGCAAGTTGGTCAAGGATGGTGTGGATTGGGTCAAGACCTATCCGACTGGCGATGCCGCGGCACCTGATGCGAACGATCACCATACGTTGTGCATGACGTTCGACGAGATGAACGCCGTGGTGCAAACAGCCCACAATCACGGCTTGAAGGTGACTGGACATTGCCGAGCGACGGAGGGAATCAAGAACGCGCTGCGAGCCGGCTATGACGCGATCGAACACGGAACGTTCATGGATCGGGAGGCAATGGATCTGTTGCTCGAACGAGATGTGCCGGTCGTACCTGCGCTCTATTTCGAAAAGATGAGTATCCAGCGAGGTCCCGAATTTGGACTGAGTCCGCGCGTGATCGAAGGCCACCAGGAAACGCTCGATGGTGGGATCGAGAGTGCCAGATGGATCCTGCGGGAAGGCGGCCGTCTCGGCATGGGTGGAGATTACGGATTCGGCTGGAACCCGCACGGAGACTACGCCAAGGAGTTGACGTTCTTCGTGCAGGACGTCGGCTTCGGGATTCTCGATACGATCAAATGCGCGACCAAGACTGGCGCCGAGATCATGGGACGTCAGGACGAGTTCGGCACGCTCGAATCAGGAAAATTTGCCGACATCCTGGTGGTAGATGGAGACATCGCGAACGACATCTCGCTGCTGGAAGACAGATCAAAGTTCATCGCGGTGATGCAGGGAGGAATCATCAAGAGCGGTCAACTCGCCCCCGGATTCGGGTCGTCGCTATTTGGAATGATCGGCCAGACACATTGAGTGGAAGATGCATGGTTTGCTGCAGCCGCCACCGTTTTATCAGCCGCCACCGTTTTATCAGCCGCCACCGTTTTATCAGCCGCCATGCGTTAGCGTCCGGTTCCCCAGAGAATCCTCTCTTTTGACGTAGCGTGTCTAGGAAGGCGTGTCGAATTCGACGTACATACCAACGGGAGTTGCTCGAAGTGAAAGTTGCATTCCACTTGATCTTGATCGTCTCGACGATGAGTACCTGCCTGACTCAGGCCGCCGAGTCGCCAACGGTCGTTGAGCTTTGGCCCGGTGATGTCCCGGACGAACCCGGTGGCATCGGCGAAGAGCGAACTCGAATGTCTCCCGAGTTGGATCGCAAGCAGGTGGAAGTCACCGAGTCGACTCTCATGGTCACCGACGTGACTCGGCCATCGCTCACGATCTATCGGCCTTCCAAGGAGCTGGACACCGGAACGGCGATGTTGATCTGTCCCGGAGGCGGTTACTGGAATCTCTATTGGCAACTGGAAGGGGAAGAAGTCGCTCAGTGGCTGACCGGTCACGGGATCACCGGAATCATCCTCAAGTATCGAGTCCCGCGTCGACCGGGCGAGCCGGAACGTGAACCGGCGCGACGTCCACTGCAGGACGCGCAGCGCGCCGTGAGTCTGGTGCGAGCCAAGTCGCAGGAATGGGGGATCGATCCGAATCGAATCGGTATCATTGGGTTCTCCGCCGGAGGCCATTTAGCAATTTCCACCGCGACGAAGTTTGAATCAAGATCGTATCAGCCGATCGACGAAGTCGACGCAATCAGCTGTCGGCCCGACTTTGCCGTCGCCGTTTACTCGGGTTACTTGAAGGCGAAGGACAAGGACGAGTTGTCCCCAGGCTTGAGTGTTCCGCCCGGCACGCCACCGATCTTTCTTGCCCACGGCGGAGAGGACCTGATCAGCAGCCCGGAACACAGCGTGCTGATGTATCTCGCGCTCAAGAAGGCAGGGATTTCGGCCGAGCTGCATGTGTACTCGTCGACTGCTCACGACTTCGGCGTCCGCAAGACAGAGCAACCCTATTCGGACTGGACCGATGCCTGTATCCGCTGGCTCAAGCACGAAGGCCTGGTCAAGCCGTAGAAGGTGTCTTGCTCAACAGGAAGGACCTTACGACAGCCGTCCCAACAGTGCAGCGCCCGCGCTGGCGGCATGCGCCGTCCATACAAGCACGACGCGCCAGTCTTGATGTTGCGTTCATTGCCATCGAAACGACGTTTTATCCAACAAAATGCAAGCACGACGCGCCAGCGAGCGTGTTTCCGGTTTTCAACCGTTTGGCGGACCTGAGATTGCACAGATTCCTGGGACTCACTCGCTGGCGCGTCGTGCTTGTATGAATTTGCGCAACATCAAAACTCGCAAGCAAGTGTGTTTCCCATGGAAAGCCCGATACACTTGCTCGCGCTGCGTGCTTGTATGCGAAGCGAACCCACCGTACCGTTTTCTCACTTTGCCTTGTCGACGAACCCAGTCGGTGTCAGCAGCGTTTGTCCCAATCCGTTTTGGAAGCGCGGATAAATGATCTCTTCAGGAATCTTCAAGCTCTCGAACAACGTGTAGGACGCACTCGAAGATTTTTGTAATTCGCCACCGAGTGTCTCGCCCTTGCGAAGAGTCAGCGAGTAGGGAACGCCTCCCATCGACGTGGACCATGCGGTTGCGTCCTGATACACGACCTGAGCCGTTTGTATCCAAGGCGTGACATTGTGCGTTTCCTCGCCGCTGCCGCCGGAACCGAACGAGATGGTTCGGTAGGTCAACTCCTGCGATTTGCCAGGCCCTGCCGACCCAGTCAAGACTGCTTCGGCGCCGGGATCGATGGTCCAACCATTCTTCTGTGCCGCGAGTCGAAGCCCATCGACAATTCGGCGGTCCACGTTCGTATCAATCCGGACACGACTGCCACGCACCAGCATGCGGACCGAGTTGGGATCCACCTGCTTCATCATCTCGATGGCGTTATCGTGTGGCACCGTCGCAACGCCAACCAGGACCGATTTACCGTTGGACCCTCCGACCGTGCCCGCCGCCAACATTTGTCGGCCCAGCATCTGTTGATGCGCGATGCTGACGCCGCCACCGCCGTCGTAACGCCACACGATCAATCCCAGGCCACTGCTGTAAACCTGTGGGACCGGCGACCAGCCAACCGCCGCTCAGATCCGATAGCGCCGTGTCGTCACTGATTCGAAGTCCACCGATCGGCAAGGACTGCATCGCATCGCTGCCTGTCAAACGCCAGCGATAAATTCCCGAGGATGTCGCCACGGTCAGACTCATTCCGTCTTCGCTGAAACAGGAGGTGGCCGATCCGAATCCCTCCCATCCTCCTTGTCCAATCCGCTGCCTGTCTGCAGATCATAAAGACCGATCGTGTTGCTCGCACTGCGGACGGCAAAATAGCGATGGTCGATACTGAGTTGAAAATGGTGCGAACTCAGATCACCCACTTCGTACATGCACACGTCGTTGGTCGAGATCCCAAAGCGAGATGTTGCCGGCGTAACCGAACAACATCAGGTCATCACCGACCAACTCGGCGCGAAGCGGTTCTCGATTGAACGAGTGCTTCTTTTGAGGAATGTCCAAAGTCATCTCAGGACGTGCCGACGTTTCCCCAGGAGACACTCGGTAGGTCGAGAGTTGATACGGCTCGTTCCAGGTTCCCTTGACGCTGACCATCACGGCTCGTCTTTGGTGCGCCGAATAGGAGACGAATCGTTGGTCGGGAAAGAATCGTGGCCCGACAACCGACTTTCGCTTCGTCAGGCTGGCCCAGTACAAGGTCGTGAGCATGTCCTCGCTCCACCGATCACCCTCGGTTGAAATCGGCGACCCAACCGTCACTCCCGCCGATAGGGATGACTTTCCCGATCGTGCTCTTGGGTTCGATGGCAAACGCGAGTCCGGCTTCCGGTAAACGAACGGTTTGCTGCGACACCGGTGTACCGGTTTGGATCGAGACCGTCGCCAAATCGGGTGCGGTTACTGGTCGGGCTGCTCGAACGGATTCGAGATGCCAAGATTCGTTGAGCCGGCGACATGTCCTCGTCTTCCAAGTCGCCCAGCAACGCAGCATCCGCCAACGTGACCAGCGGCGGACGGCGGGCGATGATCGGAGTTTCCTTCAGCAGCCGTTTGATGGGGGAACTCAGCCGATCGATTGGCACTTCAATCTCCGTCTGATCTTCCTTCAGGATGGTCACGTGAGTCTCGTTGCGTGACAGGTACCTTGCGACGATTTTGAAACCTCCCGAAGCATCCGACCATTCGCGCCATGGTCCCTCGCCGTTGGGATAGCGAATGTCTTTGAGATCAAAGTACTCCGTCTTCTTGCCCCAAACGCCCCGGTTGTACTCGACGTTGGCTCCGCCAATCTTGACGTCTTTGACAATGCCGTCGTACCAACTTGACCAACTCTTGACCTGCACGGGATCGCCAACGCGAATGGGAATCGCACCATCGATTTTGTTCAGCTCGCTGGTGACAGTCGTTTTCGACGACCATTTGGCGCAGCGTCGGGTGCAACGCGTCGATCGGCACGGTCGCCTCGGTCCCGTCTGGCTTTCGAATCGTGACATCGGTTTCGGTTCGTGAAATGTAACGGGCTTCGACCTTGAACTTTCCACTGGCGTCTTTCCAGATCATCCAGTGCCCTTCGCCGTTGGGAAAACGGATGTCCTCGAGCTCAAAATCTTTCGTACTCGTTCGCGAGTCGTCCGAGGCGTAGTCAACCGTCACGGTATTTCCGGTAACGGCTTTGACCGTCCCGTCATACCACTTCGAAAAGTAATTGACTTCCACTTGATCGCCGACGTGAACCGGGAAAGTGAGATCGCTCGACACCGGCGTTTGTGCCACCTGCTTTCGCAAGGTTGGGTGCAGGCTTTCAATTGGAACCGTCAGTTCACTGCCATCCGCTTTACGAATCGTGACATCGGTTTCGGTTCGAGAAATGTATCGGGCCTCCACGCTCGACTTGCCCGTCGCATCCTTCCAAACCAGCCAGTGGCCTTCGTTGTTGGGAAAACGCATTTCCCGTAACTCAAACTCGCCGGTGCGATCGGTATTGTTCCAACGAAATGTCACCGTCGCCTTCCCATCCTGAAAACTCTCGACGGTACCCGGATACCACTTCGAGAACGACAGAACCTCCACCTCGTCGCCGACGCGCACAGGCGGAATTTCATCGGCAGCGAACAGAATTGCCGTGGCCAATCCCGTCCAGACAACGGGCAGGAGGGCGATTCGAAGGAGCAGAATCATCAACGACGACCTCGGCATCGAGTCGGGGAATTGGCCAGGAAGAAAACATTGTGACGCGAGCCAAGGACGATTTCAAACCGGAAGGCGGGCAGAGAATAGACGAGCCTCGAGCCGTGTGATGCATCGGCCTGCAGCCCCAGTGATTATGTCCTGATTCCTTCTTCAGGCCCGGAGGGCCGACACACGAACTGCCGGGGCTGTAAAGCCCCGCGTTCAAAGTCCGCCCTCAAGATGGCGAAAAGGGGTCAGACACGAATAGCACGGGTTTTGAACCTCGGGCGCTAGCCGTGGGCGAAGAAAACGTCGTTAGGATGCGGCGAAGGCCCACGGCTAGCGCCCGAGGTTCACTGAGATAACCTAAGTTCGTGCCATTCGGGTCAGACACCAACTACCGGAACGGCCTGAACGGTGCTTCGCATTTTTGGTGTCTGACCCCTGCCGAAAACGACCGTCCAGACATACACATTCCACATCGTGGCCTCTCCCTACAGCGAGTGCCCTACAGCGAGTGTCGTCTACAGCGAGTGCCCTACAGCGAGTGATCGTCTCATCAACTTGCTTGGGAGTGGGGCAGTGGGCAGTGGGCAGTGGGCAGTGGGCAGTGGGCAGTGGGCAGTGGCGAGTGGGGCGAGGAGACGGACATGGGACATAAGCCCTCGCGGTTGTTGGGTCGGCGCCGAGGATCATCACGGTCGTCGCGCTGACGTTCGTCGGCTGCAACGCCTTTGCCCAATGTCATCTGCTTGACCCAACCTACGACGGCGACTCTCCGTCTCTGCGTACCTTCCTTTTCCGCCTAAGCCGGCTGGTAGTCGAAGTAGTTCTTGGTCTTGATCAAGTTGGCGACCGAAACCGGCACCATCGATTCCCAGTCCGAGTTGCCTTCTTTGATCATTCGCAAGACCTCTCGGGAGAAGACCCGCAGGCAATCATCGCTGTAGTTGTCGAGCCCGCTAATGTTTCCTCGCTCCACCAGATAATCGTAGAGCTTACGAAGCTCGGGCTTGATCACCAGATTGCTGGTTGTCATCAATTCACCGGTTTGCTGATCCAGCAGCGGATAGCAATAGATCTTCAGGTTGTTCTTGAAGAGCCGGCCGAACGATTCGAGGATACCACCATCCAAGTCGGTGTAGTATTTCTCGTCAAACAGATTCGACCAGGCTGCCGGCACCCATCGTGATCGCGATGCACTCGCCCTTGGTGTAACGAGACAGGTAGGCAGCAAGCCGGAAGTACTGAAAATAGTCCGAGATCAGGACCGGCATGCCGCATTCGGACATCACGTCAGCTCTCGCCAGGAAATCTCGCAGGTCGATCTCGCCTTCGGCCTTGAGATTCCGCATCGTGATTTCCATCACCTGCACGATCTCTTTGCCGAACACGTTTGGCAAGGCGGAAAACTTTTCGAAGGCACTGCGCAGCATATCAAGGTTGACGTTGCACACGGGACGGAAACTTCCTCGCTCCACCAGGATCGGTTTTCGGTAAAGAAACTCCGAAGGCTGCAGCACCTCGCCATTGGCGGCAAACATCGCCGCGCCGCTGAGCCCGAGTTCGACCAAGCGGAGACTCATCAGTCGATTGTCGACGTGTCGGAATGCAATCCCCGAGAACTCGATCATGTCGATCTCGATTCGCGCCGTCGAAAGCCCGTCCAGCAGCGAAGCGACCAACAGCTCCGGTTCATGATTGAGCGCGAACGCACCGTGGACAAGATTCACGCCGACAATGCCAAGGGCCTCTTGCTGAAGCGCCGCTTCGCCATCAAGCATTCGGACATGAATGATGATCTGGCTGTCTTCGTCGCGCGGATGCGCCTGAAACTTGATCCCCATCCAGCCGTGGCACTCGTTGGTGCCGTGGTAATTGCGAGCCGAAACGGTATCGGCAAACGCAAAGAATGCCGTGGTATCGCCACGAGCCTCTCGGAGCCGATCCAGATTCAGGCTGTGCTCATAATCCAGCATCGCTTGCAGTCGCTCACGGCAGACATAACGACCTGCCTTCCCGTAGATCGCATCGCTGACCTTCATGTCGTACGCGGAAATGCTCTTGGCGATCGTGCCGGCGCCGCCGCCGACGCGAAAGAACCAGCGAACCACCTCCTGGCCCGCACCGATCTCGGCGAACGTGCCGTATCGCCGCGGATCGAGATTGACATTGAGAGCTTTTTGATGGGTGTCGGGAGCTTCGCTTTGCTGCGACATCAGATAAGAATGGGACCGTTGCATTGGAGCCACTATGAATTCCTGAGGGAGGGGATCGCGCCAATCCTCATTCTAAGAGCAACCGACATGCCAACGTGACAATTGCCTCTCCGAGGTGCGTGGCATCAGCGCGCCGGCCCTTCCGAATCCTCATGCAGGCTCGCATTACCCGAAAACTCAAGGACGAGCGAGCGTCACTTCCATGCCCAGTTTGCAAGCATCCTGCCAAAAGAAGTCGCACCGGTAAGCCTCGGTCGGGTTTAACCAAATCCTGTCTCCAAGAATGGGATCAGGTACCGATGGCAAGAACTTTGAACCTCGGGCGCTAGCCGTAGGCTCCATGAAATGCCTTTGCAATCCACCCAAGGCCAACGGCTAGCGCCCGATAGAAACCCAAAGGAAGTGGCCCACGGCTAGCGCCCGAGGTTCACGATTGCGGCCAAGGTCAGTCCCATACGTACCTGGTCTTTCTTGCCGCCTCTTCGTGCAAACGCTGGAATAGGATCAACCCCACGTCGCGCGGAGAAGCCTCCAGGTCGCTATTCGCGGACAGCCTGCCGCGCAGCCTCGGCGGATTGAGCCTCCGAGGGAAACGCGTCCAGATCGACGCCGCATAGCACAAATGAACGAGTCGCCTGACCAAGGTTCGCCTTCAACTGCTCCGATCGGTTTCTGGTGATTTCAGACAGGGCTTGTTGCACCTCCACGTCGGGCATGGATGACATGTTTCGCGTGTAGCCGAGTTGCACGCCGCGCCAGGCCAGGGCTTCGAGGGGACGATGCAATTGCTCCAGCAGCTGGATCATGGTCGACAACTTTGCTTCGTCTCGATTTGTGGCGGCTGCCATCTCAGCGCCCAGGGTTTGCGTCTGCGCGATCAACTCCGCGCGACGCTTTGCTTCTTCCGCTTCCTTCGGTGCGTCGAGCTCCTCGAGCGATTGACTCATCAAGGCATAGGCCTCGTGATCGGTTTGATCGCGGAGCACGACCTCGGCAAGGCAGCGGATTGCGTTTGCGTGATCACCCTTCCACGCCGCCAGTGCACCTTTAGCGAACCAGGCGTCTGCATGCAGGTCGGTTTCTTTCGAAAGGTTCGCCATCCATGGCTCCAATGCTTCGAAGTCGCCGACGTGTGCGTCGATACGCCCGAGCAGCGCCATCTCCTCCGGCTGGAGTGAATCCAAATTTTCCAAACGTTCACGAGCTGCTTCCCAATCGCCCCGTCCGATTTCGTTGCGAGCGATGCCAAGGGCTCCGACGGGATCGAACTCCTCGTTTTCGGCGTCACCGGGAAAGGGGTGGACGAGGGACAACAAGGACCGCAATTCGACCTCCTGGATCTCGCCGAGTCGGCAGAGGTGCCCGAGATGTTCCGCCGCTTCGATTCGCCGTCCCTGTCGGATCATCAGCTGCGCCAAATTGCGATGAACCAGGGCTGACTCGGGTACCTCTTTCAAGATCGCACGATAACGATTCTCCGCATCGGACCACTGGCCGAAGCGAACCATCCAGTCCGCCGTTTGCCCCATCGCAGGAAGCCGAGCGGCGGGTGTCCTCTCGGCCAACTCGTCGAGCATCTGGATCGCCTCCGGAAAACGATTGCGTTTCCCCAGGATCATCGCCATCAGAAAGATCACTTGCGGATCCTCCGGTGCCACTCGCATCGCCTGGCGGCCCAAGTCGAAAGCCACATCGTCATCCCCTGCTTCCAGAGCCGCCAACGCTGCCCGATGCAACTTTGCCGGATCGCGTGACGGTGAGCGACTCAGAGCAGGATCGTTCGCCGGCAAACCGCTCGCTTCCGCTGACTCAGTTCGCACAGGCTCACTCGCCAAGTCGTCGGTTGCGGACTGCGACGAAACTGCGTCGGGCGCTGCGCGAGCCGAGTCCTCGCGCGCACAACCACCGAAGAGGACGACCACGACACAGAAAGAAGCGAGCGTGAGGCCGGAAGGTTGAGATCGCAGGATCAATCCAGATTTCCTATGTGTCATGCGTCAATCGGATCGGATCGTGCCCAGGCGACGTCCCCAGGCGACGTTCCCAGTTGACCGAATTGTCTCGATACCCTCGAACGCCGAACTTAAAGAATAGGAGCATCCGACACACGCCGCAACAAAACCGGGTCTCGGTGATGAAGCTTTCGCAAGACTGTCACACGAGCAGCGCGAGAATCGTCGGGGCACGGGATCGAAGATCGGATTTCACAGCTTGGCTGCGTTTCTCCCGTGTCTCGGAGAGACTCGGCTACGGTATAGGTTCCGCAGGTCCGACGCTACGATCGTTCGGAGCGATCGGCGACGATAAGAATCACAGCCCGGCGACGATCATGTCAACAAAAGAGCCTCGCCCATCGTTGACGGGCGAGGCTTTGTTTGCTTAAGAGAATAGTGAACCATCGAATTACTGGTTCAATTGCTCTTCAATCGTTTCCGATCCTTGCTTCGTGCCGAGAGCTCCCCACAATCCATAGGGACTCGACATGCCAGGCTGTCGTAAATAATCGCCACCCGGAGGATTGCGACGAACCGCGCCGGCGCGACGATTACCCGCTTCCACCGAATCGGTCATGAAGACGACCGCGCCATCGGCCATCAAGACATGCGCTCCACCTTGATGGTTACTGCTCGCCGGCATGGTTCCGGGTGAGTCGATCCACACACCGACGCAGTTTTCCGTGTTGGGCGGCAAGATCGTGAACATCGCCGTGCACTGATATCGGAAATTCGCCCAGTTCGCCCCGCGGGATTCGTGGTTGTTCTGACTCAATGGATCGGGAGGAGTACAACCCGTTTCGCCGTTGCTACACCACTTCGTCGGTCTTGCGGGACTGATCTGAGCAAGGTCCAGACAGTAGGAGGGGTTGTCGCTGACGTCGTTGGTGCCGTCTCGCTCCCACGAAGCTGCCGTTCGAATGTCACGATCACCCAGACTCGTCTTGATTTCACCCATGGCGATGGTGTTCGCCAGACCGTCTAGGATGTCCCGGAACTTACTCTCCTTACGCACCATGAACACGCCACGCGCGATCGCATTGAAGTTCTGCACCGAACCGCTACCGTTGATGCCCGACAAATCGGCGGCCTTGAATTGATTGTGCCAAGTACCGGGTGCGTCACCCAGACACATCGCGTAGTTCGTTCGGCCCAGAGCCGGCAAGCCGGTCCCTGGATCACTCGGACAACGCAAGGTTGGAATCTCCGTTGCCCAGGGAACGTATCCGGGGTTGCGCGAATAGTTTCTCGGATTCGGTCCCATCGCATTCCAACGCGCTGGGTTCGTCAGCATCCCAGCTGTATTCGGAGGAGCAGCTCCAGTCACGGTCTTCGTGTCTGGATTCGAGATTTGCTCCCAAAGCGCCTGCTGTTCGAAATAGGGCGTCATTCCAACCAGGGCGCTCAGGCACTCGTGATTGGCGTCATTGCCCGCCTGCCACCAACGGTTGGTTTGAAGTCCGATGCCGGTACCACCTCCCTGCTGGGGCAACTGTTTGAAAGCGGAGTGGTAGTTGTGAATGGCCAAGCCGATTTGCTTGAAATTATTGCTGCAACTCATTCGCCGCGCCGCCTCCCGCGCCGCCTGGACGGCCGGCAAAAGCAGACCGACCAACACGCCAATGATGGCGATCACCACGAGAAGTTCCACTAACGTGAAGCCTCGTGTGGTACGAACTCGAATTTTCATACAATCCTCTTGAAATAAGGGATGAAGAGAAGAAACAGGATGGTGACTAGCGTACCAGACGACAATCCAGCATGCAAAACGGATAATCGAGCAAGCATTCGCTCTCCGGGATGATCCCGGGCCGTTGCCCGTCTCAGCCCCCCCCAATAGAAGACGGCGGGATTCGCCTCACCAGTCGCTATTCGTGCCCCTCAGGTGCTCGCCGAATGCCACTCACTTTGCGACCAATAGCGTGGCTTTTGCTGGCGGAAGGGCGCGAGCCCTCCGGTTCCTCAGCGTGATTTTGTGGGCGAGACCGAATGGCTCGCGCCGTACCACTCGAAAGCGGAGACCATCGACCAGCCAGCGTGTGGCGGCTGATGGGGGGCGGCGGCATCAACAAGGGCCTGACCCCATGGATACCTCGACGACCTAAACGGCCGCCGTGCTCCGGAAATGTGCGCTGCGTTTCGCGAGGCAGACCGTGTGAGCCTCGAGCTTGCTGCTAGCGCGCTATCGCATCGATTCTTCCATGGCCTTGTCATAGTCCTCTTGGGACATCCCAGCCGTCGCGGGATCGACTTCTTCTTCCGCAGGTGGTGCTTCGATCACTTTTGATTCATTCCCGCCGCAGCCGGTCAGCGACAGCGACGATAGGCAAGCGATTGCCAGGAACAAGAAGACTAAATTCTTCATCGTGGGACCTCTTCGTGATGAATGATGGGGTCTGGGAGAGTGTGATTCGGCAGCCGCGTTCCGATCCACGTCCGCTCAAGGGCGTCGAGTGTAACAAACCTTCGAGCAGCTTGCCATGATTCGAAGGCTCGGCGACCGTAGGGCGATTTGGGCTAACGAACATTTGGAAAACATGACAAAGTACCGCAGGTTACTACGCCTAGACTCACACGCACTCGAACGTGATCGCGAGCGCGCCTCGTGTTTTGCGATCCGTAACGTGCACGCCATGTTTGGCGGAGAAGAACATCGATGAGCCAACCTGATCCAGTCGATCTGCTCCGCTTGCACCGCAGCACCCGGGGACTCGATGAGCAGCAAATCAGCCTGATTGCCGCGCGCGCGGAAGTGGTTCAAGCCGCGCATGGCCAGGAGCTCTACGCGCCGTACGGGCCGACCGAATCACTGATACTGGTGATCTCCGGGCATTTGAGTCTGGCGTTGGTGCTGCCGGGTGGCGATGAGAAGACGATCATGTTTTTCGGTCGTGACGATCAGATCGGTCTACTGGGACTCGTCCAAGACGAACCGATGCCATGCCGTGTGGTTGCCTTGCAGCGGTCCCTGCTGGTGCGGATTCCACGCGAGGCGGCGATCGAACTGATGCGTGAGATACCGGCATGGAATCGTAACTTACTGCAATCGATCGCACCAAAGCTTCGTGACGCGTTTCTGGGCGAGAAGCGTCAGAAGCGAGCACGGTTCATCGTGTTGATTCATACGTCAGACAAATCGCGTCAAGTGACCGCACAGTTGACCGAGCGGTTGACGCGACTTGGCGAATCGGTTGGTTTGGTCAGCGATCACGATGTGACACTGGCAGCCGAAGTCGCCCGCGCGGCTTCGATCTTCGATCCGAGCGGACGACCACTCTCCATCGAGCAGCTGCGAGAACTGTTCGGTTCGTGGCACGAGACCGATCGCGTGATCATGGACCATCACCTCAACCTCGCCCGTGGTTTCCTTGCTGAGTTGATGGCTGCCTGCGAAGCAGCATATTGGTTTTGCACGCCAGACTCAGCTGACGTGGTGGTCGAATCGCTCAAGCCGATCGTCCGCGATTCCCTTCACCTTCATGACAAGATCAAAGTGGTTCACGTGCTCGACAAGCACGAGCAGGTCGCACCGAGCGTTGCCGAATTGACAAAGGTCTGCAGCGGCGATTTCAAATTGCACCTGCAAGGGAGTTCACTTCCTGATTCAACCGTCTGTAGCCCTCAGGCGGGACTCGAACGAATCGTGCATCATCTTCGCGGCATCTCGGTCGGATTGGCACTTGGCGGCGGAGCAGCGCGAGGGATGGCGCACCTGGGTGTCTTGCAGGTGCTGGACAAAGCGGGCATCACGATCGACCGGATGTCGGGGACGAGCGCCGGGGCGCTGACCGGCATCCTGTATGCGTCCGGTTATTCCGCCGACTTTTGCATTGAGAGCTTCGCTCGCGACCTGACCCCGGGTCGGCGTTACCGGATGCTTCCGTATGGCGACGCTCTTTACGTGTTGTTGAAGTACCGCCTCGGTGGCTGGGACAAGATGTTGCGGAACTACCTCTATGACTGGCGTCTCGAACAGCTCGCGATACCGTTCAGCAGTGTTGCGGTCGACCTGGTTGCGGCCGAAACGGTGATTCGCCGCGACGGGGATGCGATTGACGCCTTGCTGGAAAGCATCAATCTGCCGGGCATCGCGAAACCGATCGTCCGTGATGGTAAGGCGCTCGTGGATGGTGGCGTCTTGAACGTGGTTCCGGCCAATGTGCTGACCAATCAGGGCGCCAATTTCGTGGTCTCCAGCGACGTTTCCGCCAAGATCTCCTTCGAGTTCGCCGGCATTCAGTCTGGGACGGCGGCCGACAAGATAAAAAGGCCTGGTGGAACCGCGGCACTGATTCGAATGCGGACCGTCCAAGATCGCAACATTCGCGCTGTTGGGGGTTACGCCGCGGACATTGTGATCGAACCCGATGTCTCAACGGTTGAACTGACGGATTTTAAGAACGCTGGAAAGATCGCAAACCTCGGATACACCGCCGCCGAAGACGCCCTCCCGGAAATACGCCGCGTGCTCCACGAAATGGACCCGCAGCTGTTTCCGATTTAGACGCCGTCCCAGCTAGTGCAGCGTCAGCATTTATTTTAGTTGTTGATGCGAAAAGGGGTCAGTGACGGGGCCCACGGCTAGCGCCTGAGGTTCACTGTGAACCTCAGGCGCTAGCCGTGGGCCGCTTTGCTTGTAGGGGTTGCTCGAGTATCCGCTGGCAACTCGAAGACGGATTCATGCCACCATGCGTCGATAGAAACGACGCGACCTCTGTCGTCGATCTGAGCATCGCCTCGTTACTGCTTCGCTTTCAGATTGGAAATCGCTGCCTTTAGTTTTGCCTGGGCGGTCGGGTTCTCGGGAAGCGAGTCGCTTTGAAAGGCGGGCAATAGCTGATCCCAGACAACGTTCAGCTCCGCTTGCATGTTGCCCGCGTTGGCCGTGATGGCAACCACGGCGTCCAGTTCGGGAATCACGATGCAAAACTGTCCGTCCTTGCCATCGCCGCGGTAGGCATTGTGCCGACATCGCCAAAATTGAAAGCCGTAACCCTGGTCCCAATCCCGATTCGGATCACTGCCGTTGGAGACTTGTTTCGACGTTGCCTGCTCAATCCACTCAGCTGGCAAGAGCTGCTTGCCCTGCCAGCGACCTTTTTGCGAATAGAGCTGGCCGAACTTTGCGATGTCCTCGGTATGGAGATAAAGCCCGTACCCGCCGATGGAAATGCCCTGAGGATTCTCATCCCATGTCGGTTTCTCAATCCCGAGCGGTTCGAACAATCGGGGCGTCAAGTAATCGAGCACCGTTTCGCCGGTCACTTTCTGGACGATCGCCGAGAGCATGAAAGTTGCCGGCGTGTTGTACCGGAAGTGGGTGCCAGGCTTGTGAGGAACCGGATGCGCAAGGAAGGCACGTATCCAATCGGTTTGATCCCGCAAGCTGACTTCATCCTGATGCCCCGTCGACATGGTCAACAAGTCACGAATCCGCATCTCTTTTAGATTCGTCGATGGATCACTCGGAGCCTCGTCGGGGAAAAACGACAGGACGGTATCATTGATGTCGAGCCGTCCCTCGGCGACAGCCAACCCGACCGCCGTGGAAGTAAAGCTCTTGCTCAGCGACCAAAGCACATGCGGCTTTTCAGGCGACTCGGGTGCCCACCAGGCTTCGGCCACGACCTGCCCGTGTCGAACCAGCATGAAACTGTGCATCGAGTTGACTTCTTGGTCTGCCGCCTCGATGTAAGCCAGAATTGCCTCCGAAGAAACGCCTTGCGACTCGGGTGTGCTACGGGGTAGCGACGTGTCGTCACCATGGACGAGATTCGACCCGAGGGCGAGGGCGAGACTCAGAGCGGACCAAAATCGGGTAATCGAATCGCAACGCATGAGAGGGGAACCTTTTACGGGCAGGATTTCGACTCGCCCCAATGAGCGTGGTGGCACTCGGAGTGGTGACGCAGGCAAGTTCGAGCACGATTATAAGGGTCCCCAGCGAGTGCTACCTGCTGGTCCTGCAGATTCGCCTGTTCAATTTCCCCAGTGATCGAACTGATCATTGGAGACCAAGGGACACTCGCTCTCGAGGAGCTGCTTCAGCCAGTTAGTGAATTTCTTGATCATGTGGATGCTTCCCCTCCGGTCACACGAGCTCCGAGCGAACGCTTCGTTGCTACTTACCGTCGCGGCAAAACAGGGGAACCTCCGCGGTAAAAACACGGCCCGGCGAACTGTGGACCTGGACCAAGCGGCCAGAAAATCGTCAGGTTGAACCTGCCCTTGTCAGGGACGAGGGTCAGCCTGGAAAGGCCGACGTACGTTTGGCTTGCTAGCCCTTCCTCTCGGGTGTGGGGCTCGGCTCGCCGGCGAATCCCCATCGGTTCGCCGATCGCAATCGGCTATATTCATCGTGCGCGAGGAGGCGAGGACGTGATTGGCACGAGAATGTTGGCAAGAATTCCGAGGGATTGGCGCGTTCGCAGACCGCCGCCAACCCAACGATGGATCGCTTGGACGCTGCTGGTTGCCGTCGGCTACATCCTGGCTGGCCGGATGGGTCAACTGCTTGCCTTTCCACCGAACTATGCGACGGCGATTTGGCCTCCCTCGGGGATTGCTTTGGCAGCGGTGCTGTTGATCGGGCGATCGCGCCTGGCTGGGTGTCTTTCTTGGCGCCTTGGTCGTCAACGGCTGGACTCCCTGGCTCGACTCGCCCTCAACATGGTCGGCGCTGAGTGAATTGGTGATTCCGGCTGCGATCAGCCTCGGCGCGACGGGACAAGCTCTGCTGGGCGGGTACTTGATTCACCGCGCGGTCGGATTTCCCAATCCTTTGATCCACGATCGTCAGATCCTTGCCTTTCTTGCGCTCGGCGGGCCGGTTGCCTGTTTGTTGGGTTCGACGTGGGGCGTGGCCACGCTCGCGATCACCGGCAAGATCCAAGGCGTGGCATTACTAGCGGTGAACTGGTGGACCTGGTGGTTGGGCGACGTAATCGGGGTGACTCTTTTCACTCCGCTTTTGCTGATCGCATTTGCGCGACCGAGAAAATTCTGGCGTCCGCGTTGGATCTCGGTTTCGCTGCCGCTGAGCGGTGCGATGGCGGTGACCATCTTCGGCTTCGTCGTGACGCAGGCCTTAAGCGAGTACCAGACCACGACACAGTTTGAGCGAATCGCGGGCAACTCGCATCAATTGCTCGACAACCAGATCGGGCGACATCTTGAAGCGATCGATTCATTCCAGCGTTTCTTTGTCTTCTCCCAAGTCATCAGCCGAGCCGAATTTGCGGCGTTCAGCCAGACCGCCATTCGTCACTGCGAGGCGACCAAGATGGTTGCCTGGATTCCTTGGGAGCGGATGCCCGCTGGCGACGCGGCGAGTCAGGATTCCGAGCAGCCCGATCGATTCAACGTGGCCTACGCCTACCCGGAGGTAACTCCGTTCCTTGCCTTGGGAAACGATTTCGCCTCCCAGCGGAATTGGCAGGAGCTCATGAAATTGTGCTGCGATTCGGGGAACCCGTTAGCGAGCCCTCCGTTCTTGGCCAACGGTGATGGAGCCAGCGGGGACCGCCACGTGCTTGTCCTGGCACCTGTCTACGAGCGCGGGGCACAATCGCAAACGATCGCGCAGCGACGTCAAAGCCTGAAGGGATTCGTTCTCGGTGTGATTGAGATCGATGCGCTCGTGCATAGTTCGGCGCCGCATGGAGATGTCGGCGCACTGACCCTGAGTATCATCGATGTCACGGAACCCGAATCGCCGCACCTGGTACATGCGGCGGGCCACACGTCCTCTCCACATAAGTCCTCGGAAGTGGCGCCGGTGCTGCGGCACAGCCTTGGCGTGCCTTCGAAGATTCTGTTTTCCGGTCGCATTTGGGATTGCCGCTACCTCCCAACCGCGACGATTCTTCGCCGGCAAGAACAACCGGCACCGCTGGACAATTCTGGCCTCCGGGCTCGCACTGACGGCATTTCTGGGCGCGTTTCTCTTGGTTTTGAGTGGTCGCACCGCCCAAATCGAAACATCCGAGGCACGCTACCTGGATCTTTACGAGAACGCGCCCGACATGTTCATCTCGCTGGACGTGGGTACACAGCGAGTGATCGAATGCAACCGCACCTTTCTTGATTCCACCGGATTTCAAAAGCATCAGGTTCTCGACAAGCACATGGTCGAGCTATTTGATCCCGATTCACATACCGAGGCGCGTCGTGCGTTTCGCGCCTTTCGGATGACCGGTCACATCAGTGACATTGAAATGCGATTGCTTTGTCACGATGGGAGCTTGGTCGATATCAGCATGAAGATGTCGGCGGTCAAAGACGAAGATGGCGAGTCGATTGTCTGCCGCGCCGCTCTCCGCGACATCACAGCCCGTAAACGCGTGGAAGCGGATCTGAAGGCCCAGGAAATGGAGCTCGCCCATGTCGGCAGGCTCACCATGATGGGAGAGATGGCGACCGGACTTGCCCACGAAATCAACCAACCGCTGGGAGCGATTGCCGCGTATGCGGAAGGAGCATCGATTCGCCTGCGGGACGGAAAACCAGACGTCGACAGCCTCACCGTGGTGCTCGAACGGATCGCCCTGGACGCCCATCGTGCCGGGCAAGTCATTCGGCGACTGCGTCAATTTCTGCGAAAACGCACCCCAGAACGTACCAGCGTGCAGATCAACGACCTGGTTCGCGAGGTGGCTCAATTTGTGGACGCCGATCTCCGCCGCCGCGAGATCCGCATGGGCGTCGATCTTGGCGACAACCTGCCGCCGGTCCAAGGTGACCCGATTCAGCTACAACAGGTGCTCTTGAATCTCGTTCGCAACGGTTGCGACGCGATGCTGCAAACAGAAACACCACGGCGAAGCCTGATGATTCGTACCCGTTGTCGCGACGGAGACAAGCATCGATGTCACCGTCGAGGACTGCGGGCATGGCCTCTCCTCAACCATGAATGATCAACTCTTCGACGCGTTCTTCTCCACAAAGGATGAGGGCCTTGGTATGGGATTGGCCATCAGTCGTTCTATCATCGAGTCCCACGGCGGACAGATCTGGGCGACCTCCAATCTTGAGGGGGGCGCATCCTTTCAATTCTCACTCCCCGTAACCGCCGAGGTCTGTGTGCGATGACCCAGGAGGCCACCGTCTTTTTGGTCGATGATGACGAAAGCCTACGCGATGCCCTATCGTTCCTGCTGGAATCGGTTGATCTACGCGTCGAAAGCTTTCGGTCCGCGGCTGACTTCCTAGCGTCACTGGACCCTCAGCGACCGGGCTGCCTGGTGCTCGATATCCGTATGCCCGGAATGAGCGGCCTGACCCTGCAAAAACAGCTGGTCGATTCAGGAATCAAGCTGCCTGTGCTGATCATCACCGGTCACGGTGACGTTCCGATGTGCGTCCAAGCCTTTCAGAATGGTGCCTTCGCCTTCCTGGAAAAGCCGGTCAACCATCAAGAGTTCTTGGACGAAATCCATCGGGCGATTGAACAGGATGCCCAACAACGTCAGCAGCAAGAGCATGGGCTTGAAGGACTCATCGAGACCCTCTCACCGCGTGAGAAAGAGGTCATGGACCTGATCATGGCCGGGAAACCGATGAAGCTGATCGCGACAGAACTTGGGATCAGTATTCAAACCTGTTCCAAGCATCGCGCGCGCATTCTCGATAAGCTCCAAGTCAGCAATGACGTCGAACTGGTGAGGCTGCTATTGGCCGCCGACTCTTGATGCGCTCGGATGATCGAGGAAGGCAACACTTCCTGTCACGATCAACCATGAAGCGCCGAGGAGGCCCGTTCAGATCCCGTAACCCGCGACGCATGCCGCTAGGCTGTCGACCGGCAGTTGTTCGACGAAGGTTGCCACTGGGATGGCCACCGACTCGTTGGCGACCGACTCGTTGGCGACCTTGGCAGCCAATTCGGCTCGATCCACCCGGACATGCCGTGGGGCATCGATTCCGAGGGTGATTCGGTTTCCTTTGACAGATACGACGGTGACGCAGACGTCCGAACCAATCAGAATCTGCTCCCCCACTTTTCGCGACAAGACTAACATCGTACTCCCCCCTATTTGAAGAGCTTCCTGGGTTCAGAAGCCAAACTTTAGCGAGAGGAGCGAATCGGTCGCGCGGGCAATAATCTTGCTCCAAGATGCGAATTTTTCGCATTCGTCCCTGACCATGGCGTGCGCATGGCCGAGATTGACCGACCATCCGTCAGGAACGGGGGTCAGCCTGGAAAGGCCGACCTGCGTTAGGCTTTCTAGCCTGACAGTGAACTTCGGCAGGTCAGCCTGGAAAGGCCGACCTGCGTTGGGCTAGACCCAAATATCGGACGTGGAATCGCCGCCGGGGAAGCGAATCTCATGGGCTCGGGCCGGCCCAAAGCGATCCTTGCCGAAGTCGACATGGAACCGCGGATCCAACGACAAACCCCCTTTTTCGGTGTCGCAATCGATCTTCAGCATCCACGATCCCTGTTCGGCCATCGTCGGATAGAACTGATTGTCCCAGACGCTGTACAGCGAACTGGTCACGTAAAGTCGTTTGCCGTCGAGACTGAGCTGCAGCATTTGGGGCCCACCGCCCGCTTTGTCGTCCGCCGTTCCAGTCTGGTTTGTGACCGATCACGCCTCCCAGCCAGATCTGGCCCACCAGCTTGGGGTGCGAAGGATCGGAGACATCGTATTGCCGAATGTCACCGTGAAGCCAATCGGAGAAGTACAGGTAGCGGTCGTCGAGCGAGAGGACCAGATCGGTGATCAGTCCAGGCACCGGGAACGGCCACCCCGCCGTTTCCACCGGATCGACTTGGATCACTTTGTCGGCGACCCATTGATCTTCTTTTCGGTACCAATGAAAGATCGCACTGCTCAGCGCGGCACCGACAAAGCCATGGGTGCTGTCGGGATTGTGGTGAAAACGAACCTCCAGTGGAATCAAACCTGACTCGCCCAGGTCGATCGACTGGTCGATTCGTCGCTCCTTCCAATCCCAAAAATGGAGTTGATGTCCGTACTTGCCCTTCTGGACGTCCTCCAAGTGGAAGCCCTGTTTGACCGTGTTGGGAGCCGCCCATTCGCTGCTGACCATCACGTTGTGTCGCGGCTGATACCAGAAGTCGTAGTTGAAATTCATGCCCTCGAGCGATGCTTCCCAGCGTCCGGCGACGTTGAAGTCCCCATCGATTTCCAAGAATCCGCCCGGGTGCGTTCCCGTCGGCATCGCCGAGCATCGAGATCATGATCACGCCGTCGGCGCGACAGTGCACGGTGTGAGGCGTCGAGAGATTCGTCTTCTTCGCAATCTCATCGCCTGAGATCGTCTTGTGCAGGCGAAGTTGTTTGGGATCGATCGCGTCGACGATGTAAACGTTGCCCGACGCCAAGTCCTGGAATCACCAGGTACCGTCGATGACCTTCCCCGTGACAACTGCTGCAAGCGTTCCAGCCGTAATGATGAAGCTCGTCACCCGCTTGGGGCATGGCAAAGCGACCGACGATGCTGCCATAGGTTTCCGATGCCGGATCGACATCCACGGTTGCCATGTAGTCGGGATGTTTCGATGTGGTTCCCACGGTAATGGCAGGCACGAACGCAAACGTCTCGCGTGGGGATGCGATGGCGTCCTGGATGGTTGCATAGGTGGGAAAGCAGGCGGTGGGGTCATGGTCCGCGTGATGTTCGTCCGCAGCGAACAGGCGGGTCAGATTGGAACTCGCGGCTACGCCTGTGGCGGCCACGCTACCTAGGAACTCGCGACGTTTCATTTTCAGCTACCTCGAAGGCTCTTGATTCCAAAGGGGCATTATACAATCAGCCGTCGCTCCCCGGTCCGCCGTCTCCCTTGGGGCTATCCGGTATCGGAGCCACCGACCAGCGAGTCTTCTGGAGCCGTGTAAAAGTCAATGGCTCCGCTGCGGACATCGTACAGGGCCCCGACGACCATCACCTGTCCCTCTGCCACCGCCCGGCGGATCAATTCGCTACGCGCAATGATCTCGTCGACTGTCCGCAGCACGTTACGTTTGGCGACCTCGTTGATGACCTCGTCCTTTTCCGCGCTCGAGAGCGACTGAAAACGATCCAAGTCGTGCGGATAAACGCTCGGTTCAATTTCGTTGACGATCGACGAGAGGTGCGTACCGCCGGTTGCTTGATCGACATCTTGGTGGCGGGAAAGCAGGTCGACCGACGAAGTCACCGCGCCGCAGCGGGTGTGCCCAAGCACCAGACACGAGCTTCAGCCCCGTCGCCGAGACTCCATACTCGATACTGGCCAGTGACTTCGTGCCGACCACGTTTCCCGCGACACGAACACTGAAGATATCACCTAGCCCAAGATCGAACACCAGTTCCGCGGGAACGCGAGAGTCGATACAGCTGAGCACCGCCGCGAGTGGATTCTGCTCCTTTGCCGTGGAATCAACTTGTCGCTTGAAATCTCGAGAGAGACGCTGGCCGGTGCGGAAACGACGGTTGCCTTCGCGAAGAATCTCCAGCACTTGCTGCGGTGTCACACGATCCAACAACTCGCGTGTGGAATGGTCCGCAAATTGAATCTCGTCGCGAAGCTGGTACTTGTGTTTGAATCCTCGCAAGACTGACCTTGATGTTGCGGGCCGGCGCCGTCTTGTCGATGAAATCACGGATCAAACTCAAGACATCCGGGTCGATGTAGTCGGTGTCGGTTGCATCGATCAGCAAATGCGAACCGGGGGGAGCACCATGAATCAACTTGAAGAGGGCCGCACGATTCAAGAAGCTAACCTGATTCGCCAATTCCAAACGGAGGATATCACCGCCGAGGTGCGTTTCGACAATTCGGCGGATCGGCGTTCTCAGATTGCTGTTGAGGATGAACAGGACACTCACGCCCAGTCCGATCAGGATTCCGATCAACAGGTCTGTCAAAACGATCGAGACGAGCGTGATCAGGAAGGGAACGAACTGATACCGACCTTCGCTCCACATCTGGCGAAACAATTTGGGACTGGCCAGTTTGAATCCTGTGACCAACAGAATGGCCGCCAGCGAAGCCAGAGGGATCATGTTGAGGTAGGCCGGTAACAGCGCCACGCAAATCAGCAACAAGAAGCCATGAAAGATCGCCGATGCCTTCGAACATGCGCCGACGTTCACGTTGACGCTGCTGCGCACGATCACGCTGGTGATCGGAATCGCACCGATCAGACCCGCGACCATGTTGCCGACGCCCTGGGCGACCAACTCGCGACTCGGCGGTGAATCTCGCTGACGCGGATCAAGCTTGTCGACCGCTTCCAGATTCAGCAGTGTCTCCAGGGAAGCGACGATCGCGATCGTCATGGCGCCAAGATAAATCGCCGGATTGTTCCACTGAGAAAAATCGGGATATCGAAAAAAGTTCATCATGTCGGAAGCAGATTCGGCGATCGGAATCTGCACGAGGTGGATCGCGTCAAGACTCCAGACGCCACCGATCCGACCAAACAGCAACTGCAAGGCGATTCCGCCAAGCACGACGATCAGGGGACCGGGAACCAACGACGTTCTTGAGCTTTTCGATGCGTTCCCAAAACACGAGGATCGCGATCGAGGTCATTCCGATCACCGCGGCACCGATGTGGATGTCGCCCAGTAACACGGTGAGGATCTCCGTAAACGTGTTCTCCTGGTCCGGCTGCGAAAACGACATCTCACCTTCCGGGTCGGTATCGTGCCCGAGGACGTGAGGAATCTGTTTCAAAATCAGCAGCACGCCGATCGCCGCCAACAAACCCTTGATCACGCTGGAGGGGAAAAAGGCGCTCAGGGCACCAGCCCTGGCGATCCCCAAGCCGATTTGCAGAATTCCGGCGAAGAAGACTGCCAACAGAAAAGCTTCAAAGCATCCCAGCGAATGGATCTGCGCGAGCACGATCGCCGCCAGGCCGGCCGCCGGTCCACTCACGCTCGTGTGCGACCCGCTGACCGAGCCGACGACGATGCCGCCGATGATTCCCGCCAACAATCCGGCTTGCAGGTCGGCCCCGGATGCCAACGCGATCCCCAGGCACAACGGTAGCGCGACGAGGAACACGACCAAGCCCGCGGTCAGATCCTTCGCCCAATTCACGGAACTTGTCTTGGAACCGAGTGTAGCCGCTGGTCCGCTAGTCATTCCGCTTCCCTTTTCTCAATCAACGTCTGCAAATGGTATTGAACGGACTCGGCGAGTGCTGTGGGGTTGTAGCCGCCCTCGAGAACGCTGACCAGACGACCGCCGGCGTGATGACTGGCGACGTCCAGAATGATTTCAGTCAAGGTAACGAAATCTTCGCTCTCCAGTTGCAGCGAACCGATCGGGTCGTTGATGTGGCTATCGAAACCAGCGCTGACGATGACCAATTGCGGTCGAATTTTGTCGGCCAGCTTTTCCGTCGCCTCCCGAAATTGATCGATCTGTTTGGAGGCCGCCGTTCCGAATCGAATCGGAAGATTGACGGTCGTTCCGAGACCGGCACCACCACCTCGCTCATCGGCGGCGCCGGATCCGGGATAGAAGGGAAAGCGATGCATCGAGAGAAACGCCACACTTGGATCGTCCCAAAACATGGCCTGCGTTCCATTGCCGTGATGGACGTCAAAGTCCACGATCAACACCCGCTCCACCGCGTGCTCGTGAATCGCGGCGCGAGCAGCGATCGCCACATTGTTGAACAGACAGAAACCCATCGGCTGTTCCGGTAACGCATGATGCCCCGGTGGACGAACCAAACAGAAGGCGTTCTTGTCTTCGTTACGAACAACGCGTCCTACCGCATCACAGGCCGCTCCCGCGGCAAGCAAGGCGGCGTCGAGCGACTTGGGACAGACGACGGTATCGCTCTCAATGCGCCCGCCACCGGCTCGAATGAATTTCTCGATTGAATGAATGTCCTGTTCCTGGTGGACATAGCGGAGTTGCTCATGCGTCGCCGGCTGCCAAACCGGACGCGTGCAACGGTCGAGGATGTTTTCCGACTCCAATCGCTGGATCACCTGGCGAAGCCGCCCGGCATTCTCGGGATGTTGCCCCGTATCATGCTCCAGGAATTTCGGTTCGTAATAGAACAGTGTCATGCGGGCATGCCTTTGCTACTTGTGCTGGAAATCTCCGTGCGATCGCACCAATCGCCAGGGAATCGGACAACTGACAGAGTTTTCCTAATCGTTACCTTCCTCATCCAGGCGTCGCGAAATGATCGGCGACACAGACTGTCCAGTGTACCGATCGTAGGAAGGATGCCGACGAATTGCATGAAGACGATGTTTCCGATTCGCTTCTTTAATTCGTTCATGATGAATAGTGGAGAGAGGATGCCCGCAGGGCCAGCCAGGACTCGTGGCCTTTGGAGACGGCGGCTGCTATTGCAATCGCTGGCGGCGATCGGTCTTTGCGCCGTCGGAAGTGCCATGTCCCCAAAAGCGATGGCTCAAGAGACGCGTCATGCCTTCTACATGGCTGATCCCGCCCTGGAAACCGGAGCAATTCGAACCGTCGCGGGCGAATCCGACGATTTCGCTCCCGACTTACAGGATTGGGTCCGCATCAGCGCGTTGCCGGACGGCGAGCAGGCCGACGCGGCCATTCCCAGCAGCAGTGACCTGCCGGCACCCGTAGGGCGCGATGAAGATCTACTCGATCTCGGGCCACCTCTGGAGGTAACGCTCTCGGACGAAATCATTTCCATTCCCCAACCGCCGCCGATCGGGCCAGCGAATACCAGAAGGTTGTCCTCGCGAGCAGCCCTCGGCGCGATCGCGGGATCGTATTCGGCGACACCGTCGATGGTGGGCGACTTTTTTGGTGGCTCCTTTGTCGGCGGTTCCTTTGAGCAATCACAGGCAGCCGGGGGAATCCCCGTCGTACTTGCTGGTGGCGCCAATCGATTCAAGGTTGCGGAGAACGTCAGCCCAATCCCGCGGGACCGGATCTTCTTCAACTACAACCACTTTCACAATGCGATTCGCGACCTGAACGGGCCGAATCAATCGATCGATCGCTTCACGTTCGGCGCTGAAAAGACACTGTTCAACCGGCTCGCCTCGGTTGAGTTGCGATTGCCCTTCGCCGCCGGACTCGATTCCGATCAAGACTTCGACAACCCCGTCACGCGAGGTACGGAGCTTGGCAACCTGGGCCTCTCGCTTAAGTTCAACTTGTTATCCGGAGACGATTGGATCATCGCCGCGGGGTCGACCCTGACCGTACCGACCGGCGACGATTACCAGCTGTCGTCTGGCAATGTCGACGTGCTAAGGGTCAGCAACGATGCCGTGCATCTGGCGCCGTACCTCGGGTGGCTGACACTCGTTGGCAGCCGGAGCTTCCTGCAGGGCTTCGTTCAAGCCGACTTCGATCTCAATGGCAATGACGTTCACACCGCCGATCGCGGATACGAAGGAGTGTTTCAGGACCAGAACCTGCTGTTCGTGGATGTCGCGGCCGGGCACTGGCTTCACCGCAGCCGACATCCCCGCGCTCGCATCGCAGGCCTGGCAGCGATCGCTGAACTTCACTACACGTCGACTCTCAACGACACCGATTCCGTCGGCGGCCTGAGCAACCGCTTCAACCGGATGGATGTGCTCAACGCGACAGGGGCTCTGCACTTCCAGTCCGGACTGACCTCACTGCGGGTAGGCGGAGCCGCCCCATTGCGATCGGACGAGGAAAGACTGTTTGACGCCGAGATTATCGTGCAACTCAATCGCTTGTTTTAGATTTTCCAGCTACTGGTTCTTGCCGGGCAGGAAGGGAAACAGCTGGCGGATTTCGTCATCCGTAGGTTGGCGACCATATTCACAAATCTCGAAGGCCTCGGCGTATTGGATCTTGTCTGCCTCGGCTTCGCCATACCATTTGACCAGCGTATTGCGAAAGCGTTCTGCCTCATTGGTTTGCCGCCCAAGCCAACGATCTCGCAACCATTGGCGGCGAAGTTCGGGCTGCGATTCCGGCGGCGCCTCCGCCATCTTTTCGGCACTTCCCAAGGCTCCTCCTTCGAAAGTCTGAGAGACCAACGCCGTCAACGCGTCCACTTTCTGCTCAAACACCGGTCCCACATCGACGGCGATGTCGGCTTCGAAAGGATAGGGTTTTTGAAATCCATCACTGGAATACAAGAACACAGGGTTCTTCTTGAGTGCGGGAACGCTCGGTAGAAAATAGGGAACGGTGACCATGAAAGCCGCGTCCTGAACCAGGACTCCAACGTAACGGTGGTCGGGGTGATAGTCCCAAGGACGATGAGCGATGACGATGTCCGCGCCCCACTCCCGGATCAGCCGCGTGATCGTGCGACGGTTCTCCAACGTTGGCATCAACTCCCCGTCATGAATGTCAAGCACTTCTGACTCGACACCCAATCGTTTGGCGACCTCGCCCGACTCGGCGGTACGACGTTGGGCAAGGGGACCACCCGCCATCGCCCAATGACCGATGTCACCATTGGTCACCGAGACCAGCTTGACGTGATGCCCCTGCTGGGCCCACAACGCGGCGCAACCACCACTCTTGTACTCGGCGTCGTCGGGATGGGCGCCGAAGCAAATGATCCGCAGCTTACCGTCGTCGGCATCCTGCGACTGAACTTGGGAGCAGACCAAGACGGCAAGAAAAAGGCCAGCGAGCATTGAAAGTCGACGCACCATGTTTGGCTCCGGTTGTCATTCAAGATAGGGGTAGTGGATGCACGTTTCCAGTTTAGCGGTTTGCGATCGTCCCGATCAATTCGCACGACATAAATTGCAACACGACCATTTTCGGGCAGGATTTGCACCCCAGCGTTGTCGCGAGCAGTTTCAGGAAAGGGGACGACGGGCTGGGAAGGGCGGCTACCGATCGACCCGACGTCGACCAATCCGCAGGCGGCGCCATCGTTCCTGCGGCCTCGAATTCCGCTCTCAGAAACCAACCGCTTCAGCGAGCTTGGCTGCATCGAGGGATTGCGACTTGATCGTGCGGTGCACTATTCTCAATTGCATTTTCGAAGCCGCAGTCGATCATTACTGACTTGGACTTCTAGAAGCGATGTTGGTAGACACGATGTCGGGCAGAATGATCACTTTCGATGCGAGCACACGAGGTTTTGTGGTCATGAAGTTTGAAATTGAAGATCGTGGCGACTATCGCCTCGTCCGTTGCGACGGGGTCCTCGGCTCTGGAGTTCGTGAGTTTTCCGGTGACATCATCCACCCTCTGATCGAGGATGGAAAGTCGCGAATCCTTGTTGATCTTTCCGGTGTCAATCGGATCACGTCGGAAGGAATCGGTGTCTTGGTCACGCTTGTATCACGTGCGAACGCGAAGGGATGTCGCGTGGTGTTTGTCTGCCCAAGCCCGTTTGTGCAAGCTGTCTTTGACACGACAAAGATCAATCGCTTTCTTGAAACCGAATCAACCTTCGACGAAGGGCCTGAAGCGATTGCTGGAAGACCCATCGGACGAATGAACGATCCCCGACTGATTCAGTCCGCTTGCCTTATCACGAGACCGCATCAAGATGCCTGAGAACGAAACGCCGGAAACGCTTTCCTTTTCGGATGGCCGGCTGATTCTGATCGACCAGACCCGGTTGCCAGCGGAGCTGGTAACGCTCGAATGCACGACGGTGGAGCAGACTCACGACGCCATTTCCAGACTTGTCGTGCGCGGCGCACCGGCCATCGGCCTCGCGGCAGCCTACGGCGTTTGTCTGGCACCGGGGCCTTCCAGCCAAAGTTATCTCGATGCAATCGATTACCTTGCCACCAGCCGACCAACCGCTGTCAACCTGTTTTGGGCGCTGAACCGAATGCGCGGTGTCGTCCACCGAACGGATGACGCAGAAAGACACGAGGCGTTGCTGAGCGAGGCTCGAAAGATCCACGAAGAGGATCGGCAGACGTGCCGCGACATCGGTCGTCACGGCGCTTCACTGCTCGGCGACTGCCGAAGCGTCCTGACTCATTGCAACGCCGGTCGCTTGGTGGCATCGATGTGGGGAACCGCCCTGGCGCCGATCTATCATCTCCATCAGGCCGGCCATCGCATCGAGGTCTTTGCCGACGAAACCCGTCCGCTGCTGCAAGGCGCGCGGCTAACGGCTTGGGAACTTTCCCGAGCAGGAATCCCCGTCACGGTGCTGACCGATTCGATGGCCGGTGGCCTGCTCCGACAGGCCGAGTGGATGCGGTCATCGTCGGCGCCGACCGAATCGCCTCCAATGGCGACGTCGCCAATAAAATCGGGACCTATCCGCTGGCCGTGCTGGCCCGCTATCACGGCGTCCCGTTCTATGTCGCGGCCCCCTCGAGCACCTTCGACTTTGCGATCGAGCATGGTGATCAGATCCCGATCGAAGAAAGGGCGCGGGAAGAGATCTCGATGGCGGGCGGGCGCCTCGTCGTTCCTGACGAAGCAGCCGTGATCAACCCAGCCTTCGATGTCACGCCCGCCGATCTGGTGAGTGCTATCATTACCGAGCGAGGAATTCTGCCCCATCCGATCGGTCGCGTATCGGAAAACTTCTTTCCAGGCTAGCTCGCGGTACGGTTCATCGACAGCGCGTGACCAGACTTGTCATGGGCAGGTGCGATAGTTGTTGTCAGTGACGGAGAGATCGGCCGTCTCAATCCGAGACAACCTGATTCAATTCGCACTCTCGCAAGCCGAATCGCCTTGCCGGAAACCATTTGGAAGCCTTGAAGAGTTGGTGAATCTGTACTGTCTGCAATTCTGGTAATCCCTGCGATTTCCAGATTTCGACTCAAGATTCACCCCGCCCTGCGCGGCTTGACTCGAGGCGACCGTGGTTTTGGTACGCGATTTGTACCTTGACGAGTCCTGACAATCCAATCGTCAACTCAAATTCAGGGAAGTAATCATGTTAGTTTTGAGCCGTAAAGAGGGTGAGCAACTGGTGATCGGTGACAACATCGTGTTGACCGTGAATCGAATTTCCGGGAACCGGGTCGCAATCGGAATCGAGGCACCCCGAGAGGTCCGGATTGTGCGAGCAGAATTGGATCGTCACGAGGTGGCCGCCGGCGGGTCGGCCCCCGTTGCCATGTCGATGGATGAAACGAGCGTATCCATCGCTAGCAAACCCCATCACTAGTGCCTGATCCATGCTGCAGATAGGGGTGAGCCGACGGGACTCGGCGCCTGTTAAATGGCACTCAATTTGACCTGGTTTGCCCCCGTGGATTGATCTCCTCGGAGCGCTCTCACCCGGTTTTCCCCACGCTGGGGAACCGGACGCTAACGAGAGTGACCGGCTTATGCTGAAATCGAGCACACACTCGCTTGCGCGTTGTGCTTGTAAGCGTGCTCGTATTGCTCCGGATGGCACGTCGTATTTGGAAGTGTGCTAGCGATTCACTTCGAACGAGTGATTGAAAACGCGCGGGCCATCTTCTTCATCGGCCCGCAAGAGCATTCGCTTGCCAACCAGTTCGGCGCCGTTTCGCCAGTAGATTTCGCGGCGGACGGTTTGGCCGGGCAAGATCGTGACGAAGCATCGCTGATACTGTAGATCGGCCGATGGAAACAACATGCAGTCGTAGGACTGGACATCGGCCGCATGGTTGGTCATTTCGATTTGGACGCGAAGATCGCCGTTGCTGGTCAATCGAGTGGTCACGTCCAAGTCGAGACCCTCCGGACCGACGGTCACTTTTTTGTAAACGGTGATCACCTGGGGCGGCGTGGTTTCCACGGTGAACTGGATCGGCAACTCATACTGGCCAATCTTCGATGTGTTGCCCAGCACGACGTTGACATGCTGCATCGTCGCACGACCGGCCAGCATTTCCCATGCTTGACCCGGGTGATCGATCGTCCAAGTTTCTGGTGCGCGGACGAGGAATCGTCCCACCAAGCTTTCTTGTGTTGGGTTGTCGAACGAGATGTTCAGCCTTTGCATCTCACCTAGAAAACTATCGAGGTGCTTGGGGCTGAGCTCCACGGACATGCGAAATTTCAGCAAAGCGGGGTCGACGCCAACGACAAAGGTGGGAAGGGGACCGATTGGGATTCGCTGGACAAATTGGTTTCCCATCACCTCATTGGGGAGATCCGTAACTTTCCCCCAAACATCGATCGTCTGAACGTGATCACCGAGATACATCAGCTCTTCGGTCGGCTGTGGCGCCCATAACATCAGCACTGCTCGGTCGGGTCCAACGAAGACGAGATTCTCCGCGCCACTGCGAAGCTGCAGCGCGCCATCATGGCGAAGGTTTCCGATCAATCGTGAGGTCGTTCTCCAAGGCAACAGCAACTCGTCGGGGCGACCATCGGGACGCAGCAGGCCGTGTTGTGGATCCCGCGGGTTACTCACGAAGGCTGCTTGCACACGATGGCTTCGAACGGTCGCCATTCGCAGCACCAAGTCGCGAATTCTTGTCTCACGATCGTATTGGCCCTTGGCGACCGGATCCAGCAGCAGCCAGGTTCTGGGTCCTTGGCCACTGGGTCCTTGGCCACTGGGTCCTTGGCCACTGGGTTCGTTGTCTCGCAGCGACAAGTAGGCGTCGAGTTCTTTGGCCGTCAGAGGCGGGTCACTACTCCGGCAGGTCGCCTGCCACGACGCTTCTCCCGCAGGCAATTCTCGCTCGAGCCAAGGCCACGAGATCGCCACATCGATGGGCTGGCCGAAGCCCTGGAGTCCCGTTGCAATCTGCTGGATCGACTCCCGCAAACGAGGCCGACCCAAGAAGCTATCATCGCGGTCGGCGCCCAACTGCCAGGTCCGAACCTTGAGCGTCAGACGGGTCATCACTGGCTCGAGCAATGGTTGCCAGGTCGGCAGGTCGCGGAACAGTTGGGCGGCCACCAGATTGCGGCGGCCCTGCAGCGCGTACTTTGCAACCTGATCCTCCGGCGGATAGTCAAGCATGCCGACAATCTCAATGCCGACGTCTTGCAACTTGGTCAGCAGCGCCGCCGTCTCCTCCGCCGCCACCGTATCGTTCGGGTCCAGCCAGCAAGGATACTTGACCCACGCGACACCCAAATCAGCCAGCCACGAGGCGAGGTCTCGCGGGAGTATTCCTTCGCTACCACTTGGCAATGTCCAACCGAACGAACCGTGGGGCGAACCTCCAAGGGATTTGTCAATCACCGCGAACGTGGTCGTCGTCGATAGCGTGTCGGCGCTACGACCAACGATCGACGCATCCAGGCGATAGAATCCCGCTTCCTGAGGCGGCAGCGTCCAAACGACTTCCGAGTCCACCATGCCAGCCACGGCAGCCTGGTCAACCCAATGATCGCCCGCTTGCGAATTGACCGTCAGTAGCTTGGCGACAACTTCCTGGTCGGCTGTATCAAACAAACGCAGTTGGACCTTGGATTCTCTCACCGGCAATCCCATGATCTTGGCTTTCACCTCAATCCGCTCTCCAAGTTTGTAAATCCCCAAGGGATCGTCGGTCGTGATCTGCAACTGGGGATACTGATCGATGCGCACATCATCAAAACCAACCGCACCGCGAATGTCTTCGAGCCCGTCTTCGCTGCGATCCACCAGCAATCGGACCGCCATCTGAGTCGCGCCGAGCGGCGGCCGAACCAAATCAAGCGTTACCGTCGTCCAGCCATGGGTGCCACGCATCGGAGTCGTGGCATGCACAGCCAACTCCTGATCGCGATCGTCTTTGAAAATGAATTCAGCTCGGGCGGAATCGTGTCGCAGTCCCTCCGTCATCATCTTGCACGAGAATCGGTACTGAAAGACTCGATTCGCGGGGACACTGGGCGATTCGTACTTCGCCTGTCCGCCGTCCAAGTCCACTCTCAGGTAGTGGTCGACCATCAAGTCCGTGACCGAAGGGGGCAGCGGCAGCGAGGGATACGTGGTCTTGAGTCGATTCCATAGCTGAATCAAGCTGGTATCGAGGCGTTTGAGTCGCTGCTCCAGCTCCCTGATCCTTTGCCTCGATCTCGATCCTGACATACTTCGGGTAGCCGAGTCCCTCGTAGCGTTTCCAGCCATCGGGTACACCTCGGAACTCGGGGTCGTTCGAACGCCCAAAGTCCCAAACCACACTCGCCGTTCCATCCGCGTCCAGCTCCGCCACCGCCTGGCTCGACGGCGTCTCCTGGCCCCGCGCGAGGGGAGAAAGCATCATGCTCGACCCGAGACATGCCATCATCGCAATCCCGACGGCGCCGGCGAAGGTGCTTGCGATTCGAGTCGCGGCACGTATGATGCCGGCCAGATCGGATCGAGTCATTCAGCTACGAGGTTGGTAGAGTCTTGGCGGAATTAAACTTGGCTGTACGGCTTGGGGCCCTCGGTTTGCCGCTCCGGCGGGCGCTCGATGAGGCTGCCCGGATGGGCGTTTCCGCGATCGAACTCGATGCGCGCAACGAGATCCACCCCTCTCAATTGTCGGACACTGGGCTTCGCCAGTTGCGGAAAATACTGGATGACCTGAACCTCAAGGTCAGCTCGTTACGCTTTCAAACACGTCGCGGATACGACCACACTCAAGATTTGGACCGACGAGTCGAGGCCACCAAGGCGGCGATGCAGCTCGCCTATCGCCTGCAGGCCCCCGTTGTCGTCAATTCGATCGGGATGGTTCCCGAGGACGAGACCGATCCCCGCTGGACCGGCTTGCAGCAAGTGATGGACGACCTGGGACGATACGGCGCTCGGGTCGGCGCCTTCCTGGCAGCCGAAACCGGTGCCGAATCGGGCGAAACGCTAGCAAAGCTGCTCGACAGTGCCGAGGATGCCTTCGTCGCCGTTGCCCTCAATCCGGGCCAATTGATCATCAACCGACACAGCGTGCGCGACGCGATCAAGGCCTTGAAGGAGCGAATCCAATTGGTGTGCGCGGTCGATGGCGTGCTCGATTTGTCGGCCGGACGCGGCATCGCGGTGCCGCTCGGTCAAGGGACCGCCGACTTTCCCGAACTGATCGGCCAACTGGAAGACGTCCAATTTCGAGGTCGCTACGTGGTGGGACGCCCTGGTTCGAACGTGTCAGAGGTCGAACAGGGGATCCAATACCTGAGAAACCTCTAGCTGGTCCGGCTGGAAAGCCTAACGTACGTCGGCCTTTCTAGGCTGACCCCTCGACCGACCGGCAGATGACTTGACCGTGTGACGACTCGCAAGCTGGTTCCCGGTCATTTTTCCCGCGACTACACTGGTGCTCCATGTCAAAGAGGTTGGGGGAAAGGGGTCAGGAGTCCATTGCCGACAGCGGCCCGCAGGGCTGCTTGCACAATTGACTCCTGACCCCTTTCTCATAACTCCTTCCTCGCATCGCACGACCGACGGTTCAATCGAAAGGAAATCTCCATGTCGCAGGGGCGACTCTTGATAACGGGCGCCACCGGAATGGTGGGCGAATTGTTGACAAAGCGTGCCCTCGAGGAAGGCTATTCCGTTCGAGCGATGGTTCGCCCGACAAGCAATCGTGACGTCCTGGACGGCTTGGGAGTGGAGCAGATTGAGGCCGATCTCGCCGATCCAGAAACGCTTCCCGCGGCAATGCAAGGCGTTGACTTTGTCGTGAATACCGCGGCACACGTCGGTGATTGGGGACCGGCCGAGAAGTTTCGTGCCATCAATGTGGTTGCCCTCGAACACATGTTGACGGCATGCCGCAGCGGGGGGCAACTGAAACGCTGGGTGCAGCTCAGCTCACTGGGCGTGTACTCGGCAATCGATCACCACGGAACCGATGAAACAACACCGCCGGACTTGACGGGCCTGGATGGGTATACGCAAACCAAAGCCGAAGCGGAGGTGCTGCTCAACCGCTACATCAAGGAATACAACTTTCCCGCCACGATCATTCGGCCAGGCTTCATTTATGGTCCCGGTGATCGGCATGTGGTGCCCCGAATCATTGAACGATTGTCGGCAGGACAAATGAAGTTGATCGGTGATGGCAAGAAAGTCTTGAACAACACCTATGTCGGGAACCTGGTCGAGGCGATCCTGTTGGCACTGTCGAAGGACGAAGCGTTAGGAGAGACGTTCAACATCCGGGATGGTCGTCTGGTTTCTCGCGAAGAATTCGTTGGCACGATTGCCGATTACATGGGGCTGCCCATGCCGAAGAAAGTGCCTGAGTGGCTCGCCCGCAGTGCGGTTGGGTTCATCGAGGGCTTTGCGCGATTGCGGGGTGCCACGAGCGCGCCGTTGTTGACCAACGCTCGGATCAAGTTCTTAGCGGTGAATCTCGATTTCTCCATTGCCAAGGCCCAGAAGAAGCTGGGTTATCAGCCGCAGATCGATTTTCGCGAAGGCATGAAGACCGCGCTGGACTGGGCGGCCAGTCAGGGACTGATCACGAAGCCCGCGGTGTCGGGTAAAAAGGCAGGCTAGTTGCTCAATGTGAGCGGTGTTCGCATGCCTGATGCTTGAGTCATCAGGAATCACTCGCACTGCGGACAACGGCGTAGCAGATTTCGAGGGAACGACTACAAGCACGACGCGCCAGCGAGTGAGTCCCGTGCCGCTATCCGACACACTCGCTTGCGAGTCGTGCTTGTATTTTCCGGGATTTTCGCTTGGTCGAAATTTGCTGCGGTGTTGCCCGGTGGGGAGGCGTAGCAGGTGGCTGCTTCACTCCTTGATCTCGGTAGCGAGCTTGCGAAATTTCTCCGCTAGCTCTGGCTTCGCCGCGAGAAACGGGTGCTTGTACGCATAGGTGTCGCTTCCCTGATGCGACGTCTGTTGTCGTCGATGATCGGCCCATGTGCCTTCGGGTACCGAGGCTACGACAATGTTTCCCAGCCGATGGCTCTGGCGACGATCTTCGTATTCGCAATTCACCTCCGCGAGACGCTGGTCAACCAACTGCTCCACGCGACGGCGAACAGTTGGATCGACCGGTTGCTCGACCAGCAGCAGGTAGTGAGCCGGATCACCGGGAACCGGCACCAGGCTATAGTGCTCGATCGCGACCTCGGCATCGCGAAAGGCCTGAGAGATTGCCTGGGTGACCTGAAGCTCGCTGAGTTTCTCACCGGTCAAGCTTGAGAAATGCGCCCCCTTGTTGAGGAACGTCAGCTTCGGGCATGCACCGACGAACCCGTCACAGCGCACGATATCGTGAATGTCGTATCGATACAGGCCGCTGAGCGTCGTCATCAAGAGGTAGTATTCCTGTCCCTCCTGAAGCTCGTGCGCTTCCAGCACGATCGGATTGGACGATCCGTGCTCGGCAACTGGAATGAATTCAAAGAAGTGGCTTTCGTAGTCCAGCAGTCCAGCACACGACTCATCCTCCATCGGTGAGGTCATGTGACCTTCGCTGGCGCTGAGGCCATGGTCACGCAGCGGCACGTCACCAAAGTACTCGCGGACTGTCGGCAGGTAGGCCGCGACCGAACCTCCCATCCAAACAGAGACGACCGACATCTCGGGCCAAAAGTCTTTCGGATACAAGTGGCCGGTGCGTTCCACGATCTGCGTCAACTCTTTCGCCCGTGATGGATTCGGCCCCCTGCAACTTCTTGCGATCGCCTGACGCACCTCCGATGTCACTTCGACATGCTCGGAAAGTGTTCCATCACGCACGTCGCGGATCAGCCGCTCCTTTTCGGCGTCGGCGAGTCGAGACAGATTGATCAACGTCAATGGATTGGCCGTGGCAATCATGCCCACTCTGCTTGAAGCGATGGCGACTCGGAGCGATGCGTACTGCTTGTTCTCGGCACCCTTTACCTTCAACAACTCGAGTGGGCAGCAAAAACAGGGAATTGGTGATCCGCGGACGAGTCTCCGCAACCAGACCGCTGATACTGCCGCACGGTATGCCTGCCGACGTCCTGAACTGATCCCAATCGCTCGCCAAGCGTGAGCGTGTACTTGGAGAGCAGATCGGTATGGTCGCGAAACGTCGCCAGTCCCCAGTAGTTCCAACTTCGGCGATATTCGCGAAAGAAGTGGTTGGTGATCGGAACGTACTTGGATTGACTGGTCGTCCCCGATGTCATCGAGAACATCAGAACCTTCGTTCCCGGCCCAAACAACGCGCCGGGATTTCCGTCCTTGACCTGCTCAATATACGGTCGATACGTCTCGTAGTTCGCGATGGGAACGCGGTTACGAAAGTCGCTGACGGTCCGGATACCGTCAAAACCATGCTCTCGGCCAAACTGGCTGTCTTGATTCAGACGCAGCTTCTCCAGCAGCTTGCCTCGCTGAATGTCCCGGCAGTCGTCGGCGTGACGCAGATAGCCCCTCAAGCGGCGCAGTCGCCACTCTAGATAACCACGACGAATGAGATAGGATAGAGGCCGCATGGTTCAGTGCAGTGGAGCGATGTGTCGAGGGTAATCACAATGGTGGTCGACTCCTTGGAAGCGATCGCAATGGGCTGCTCTCACCGATCCTGATCGTTGAGATGGTAAGTCGCCGAGGGCCGACGTTCAAGGTCGGGCTGCCAACGCCACAGCCGGGACACGCTCGATCCGGTGGAACCCGCTTGCCGATGGCGTGCCGGCTCCATTGAATACCGCGATGAGGCAACCAAGGGGCATTGATTCCCGAAAGACGCATGCAGACGCCGCCAAAAGATTCCAATCGCTTCGGTAGATCGGGGCGCTCGGTAGATCGGCGTTCTGTTCGCCGATGGTTCTTCGTGCCGCGTTCACGGCGGTCGTGTTGTTGATGTCGGCGCCACTGATCATTCGGGGCTCGGATCTCGGCCTGCAAACCATGTTCAATGCTCCGTTGCATTGGATCGAGCGCGATGCCGAATCGAGGAAGGAATTCAACGAATTCCTCGAGCTGTTTGGTGCGCACGAGATGATCGTCGTCAGCTGGCCCGGATGCAACATCGACGACGACGGTTTGGTCAAGGCGGCGGAGGCGTTGGACGAGGTGCGAACGGCAGCGGAATGCATCTGGTCAGTCGGCGTTGTTCAATCACGTCCTGACCGGAAACACGATGCTCAAGCTGTTGATGGATCGACCGATTAGCCTGTCGCGCCAGGCCGCCTTGAACCGCTTGAAGGGTGTGCTGGTAGGTGCTGACGGCCAGACCAGCTGCATCGTCGTCGAATTGACCGATCAGGGAGGAATCAATCGGCGTGAGACGATTCCGCTGATCATGGACACGATCACCTCGGCGACCGGTATCTCGTCAGACGAACTGGTGATCTCGGGACCTGCGATCGATGGCATGGCGATCGACGTCGAGAGTATCCGCTCCATTCAAACCTACAGCCTACCCTCGATTCTGATCTCATTGGTTCTGTGTTGGGTCTGCCTGCGTTCGTTCTGGCTAACGCTACCGATCGTGATCATTGGCGCATGGGGGCAGGGCCTGATGTTGGCGGCCGTCTACTACGGAGGCGGCACGATGAACGCCGTCCTGATCGTGCTGCCTGCCCTGGTTTTCATGCTCACGGTCAGCGCCGGCGTGCACCTGGCGAACTACTTTCTCGAAGAACTCGATCGCGGTTCGGTCGCCGATGCGCCGGCTCGTGCCCTCAGGAAGGCAAGCGGACCGTGCACGCTCGCGGCCGTAACGACCTCGATCGGTTTGGCTTCGCTATGCATCAGTGAAGTGGAACCAGTCCGGCAGTTCGGCTTCTTGGGTGCCATTGGAGTGTTGATCTGCGTCGTGTTGTTGTTCCTGCTGATTCCCGGCTTCATGGTGATCTGGTTGAATCGATCTCAGAGGCAGGAGCGAAGACCCAATCGCGCACTCGCGTCCGGTCAATCCTTTGCTGGCTTGTCGCACGCCGTCTTCCGCTACGGCTGGATGATTCGCCTGCTGTGCATGGCCGCGATGATCGGATGTGGTGTGGGATTGTCCCGACTGCGGACGACGATCGATGTGGTCTCGCTGCTCTCGGACGACAATCGCGCCGTCCACGATTTTCACTGGGTGCAGGAGCACATTGGGCCGCTGGTGCCGATCGAAGTGGTGGTCCACTTTGATCGACGATTGCGAACTCGATGCGCTCGAGCGTTTGAAAGTGGTGGCGGCCGTCCAGCATCGGATCAGTGAGATCGAGGTCCTGGATGGCGAGATGTCAGCGGTGACCTTCATTCCAATCCTCCCCAAAGGCGGCGGTTTAAGCGGTACCGTTCGCAAGACGGTGTTCCTGCAGTCAGATTGAGAAGAGTCGCGAAGGACTCATTGCCGGAAAGTACCTGGCTGAAACCGTCGACGGGGAGGCGTGGCGAATTAGCGGTCGCATCTTGGGACAAGCCGATTTCGACTACGGAAAGTTTCTGGATCAGCCTGCAGTCGGAGGTCGATGCGGTTTTGTCCAAAGTCCAGTCGGCGGGTTACACGGGCGTGACCGCGTCGAGCACCGGCGTGTTGGTCCTGGTGTATCAAATCCAGGAAGTGTTGTTGGAAGATTTGTTCAACAGTTTTGTGACCGCGCTGGTGTTGGTCGCGATCGTCATGATGGTGGCACTTCGCAGCGTGATCGGTGGTCTGCTTGCCATGCTCCCGAACGTGTTTCCAACCATCATTCTGTTCGGGGCCATGGGATGGAATGGGCGGGCAATCGACATTGGCTCGGTGATGACGGCCAGTGTCGCATTGGGAATCGCGGTCGACGGAACGTTCCACTTTCTGAAATGGTTTGTCCATTCCTTGAAGGAGGGCGCGACTCGCGAGGCAGCGATCACCATTGCCTACCAGCGTTGTGGTCGTGCTCTGATTCAGACCACACTGATCTGCACTTGCGGTTTGCTGATCTACTCATTCAGCGGCTTTCTGCCCGCTCGAAACTTTGCCTGGGTGTTGCTGATGATGCTCACGGCCGCACTTTTTGGCGACATGATCCTGCTGCCGGCGCTCTTGGCTGGCAGACTTGGGCGCAGTCTTCAGGGCATCTACCAGCCCAACGACCAGGCTGCCCTCTTGATACCGGCCACCGATGCAACTCAGACGCCTCCGTCGAGTCACCCGATGCCGAATTCCAATTCGGGAGCGAACTTGCCGCGATGAATCAGGATCAAAAAAATCAGCGTCGTCGGTGCCGGTGCACTCGGGACCATGGTCGGCGGTTTGATCAAGCATCACCGTCCGGATTTGCAGATCGTCTTGATTGCCCGTGGTGAACATTGCCAGGCCATGCGTGAGCGTGGGCAAGTCGAACTGCGAGGCCATTGGGGCAATTACGAAGTGCCCATCACGGCCTCTTCCGACCCAGCGGAGATCACCGATTCCGACCTCGTCCTGTTTACCGTCAAGACGCAAGACACGGCCGCGACGGCGGAGAAGATTGCAGGCCTACTTGGCGACGCGATCGTGGTTTCGCTGCAGAACGGAATCAATCAACGGGTGCTGTCCCGGTTCGTCCGACACGACCGGTTGCTGGTGGGCATGACGGCGACCAACATGACGACCATCGAGCCGGGTGTTGTCAGTCTGCATCGGGATGGTGTCAGCGTGATCGGCGCGGCCGCGCCCGATGTGCCTCCCACGCTTGTCGATTTGGCCCAACAGACGTTGGCCTTGTCGGGCCTGAAATTCGAAGTCTCCGATCAGATTCTGGGCGTCCAATACAACAAGTTGTTATTCAATACCATGGGCTACGCATCGGTGATCTCCGCCTCCGATTTCATTCGCGAAGGATTGCTCGATGGGCCTTGGCGAAAAAGTGTGGCGATCCCGCTGCTATCGGAAGGCATGTCGGTTCTGCAAGCAGCAGGCATTCCGCTGCAACGTGTTAGCGGAGGATCCGACGTGATCCGATTCCGACGACTGATGCGGATCTTGAACACGCCAGGGCTCGACCATGTCGCAAGATCGCTGATCGGTCTCTTCCATCCTCCTCGGCTGGTCTTTTCGGTCTATCACGACTTGGTCCGCCAGCGACCAACGGAGATTGATTTCGTCAACGGTGAGATCACGCGTCTGGCGATGGAGAGTGGCTGTGAGGCACCCTACAACGCCGAGGTCGTAAAGATCGTGCATGCTTTGGAGTCTTCAGGCGGCAAGGAATTCCTTTCCCGTGACGAGGTGGTTCGCAGGTTTCGCCAGTTGTAAGCGCTGCCGGCAAGAGGATTGATGATGCGACTGACTGAATTGACCGCGATGATCGTTCGGCTCCGACTTCGCAAAGAGTTCAAGCACGCCTCCTTTACGCGAACATGGAGCGACAACTTTCTCGTTCGTTGCCGATTGGCGGATGGCACCATTGGCTGGGGCGAGGGAATTCCTCGAACTTATGTGACGGGCGAATCTCCCGAGGGATCCATGGAGCAAATCGCGTCGACCGATCTCCGCTCGCAACTGGGGCGAGACTGCCAAGGCTGGTCCGACGTCCTCGATCTCTGCACGAACTACCAACCGGCCGTGATGCAAGACGACCCCCGTGGTTGCCTGGCCAACGCCCACCGGTGTGCAGTGGAGCTCAGCATCCTGGATGCATTTGGGAAGTTGTTTGAAACACCGCTGCGTGCACTGACAGGTCAACTTGCTTTCGCCGAGAAGATTCATCACGAGTCGGACCGGGTGCAATATTCGTCCGCGATCAGTTCGGGAGGATTCCGCAAGGAGGTGTTGAGTTCGCTGGCGATGCGTGCCTATGGATTTCAGCACTGCAAGGTCAAGGTTGGGATGCAACCGGATCGTGACGGCATGCGGCTGAAGCGAATGCGTCGCTTTGTTGGCCCCAGAATGGATTTGCGTGTCGATGCAAACGAGGCATGGACCGTCGACGAGGCCGCGCGTCGCATTGACGAGCTTGCACCACACCGCATCAGTTGCGTCGAGCAACCGGTGCGACATCAAGATGTGGCCGGTCTGGCGAAGGTGCGGCAACAGGTCGACGTACCGCTGATGCTCGACGAATCACTGACCAGCGTTCACGACGCGGAACTCGCGATCGAGTCGGGAACGTGTGACTTGTTCAACATTCGAATCTCCAAGTGCGGCGGGTTTCTCAACAGCCTGCGTCTTGCTGCGATGGCGCACGAGGCGGGCTTGGGGTATCAGCTCGGGTGCCACCCGGGAGAATCGGCTATTCTTTCGGCAGCAGGACGTCACTTCGCGACATCGGTCAACTCCATTCGCTATCGCGAGGGATCGGCAGACCGCCATTTGTTGAAGGACTCCATCGCCGACGAGGAAATCACCTTTGGTCGTGGTGGCTGGGCACCTGCACTCACCGCACCAGGCCTGGGGATCACAATCAACGATCGCAAGCTGACACCAATGATTCTGACAACACGAACGTTTACGATTGCCTGAGCCGTGTCCATCATCTCTCCGATCATCGACTTCTACGCAGGCCACGACGGGACGCAAACTGGCGGCGAGAGTTTGGCACATCGACGACGCGATCGCCGATGTGATCTACCTTCACGGGATTGTCAGCCACAGCGGTTGGTACGAATCCAGCTGCTCGCATCTCGCGAGCAATGGGTTCCAGGTGCACTTTCTCGACCGTCGCGGATCGGGTCTGAATACGGAGGACCGCGGTGACGTGGATGATTGGCAAACCTGGATCTCGGACGTTCGCTTGTACTTGGAGCAATTACCGGACAACCGTCCGCGGATCATTTTGGGAATCAGTTGGGGCGGAATCCTGGCAACCTGCATGGCGCGTCGGCACCCCGAACTGCTGAGCGGTTTCGGTTTGATCTGCCCGGGTCTCTTCTCGTTCAAGTCGACGACTTGGGCTCAGCGACTTGGCTTGTCGATGGCCTCCAAGCTGGGCATGAATCGGATGAGAGTTGCGATTCCTCTGCAGGATCCGGCTCTCTTCACGAACTCAGCCGAGGGCCAACGCTACATCGCGCAGGACCCACTGACCTTGCGCAAAATCACGATCCGGTTTGCAGTCTGCAACCTCAGCTTGCTGCAGGAGGCGATCGAAGCACCCGAAGAGATTCATCTCCCCGTGCTGTTGGCGTTGGCGTCAGCCGATCCCATCACCGAGAATGTGGCAACGCGAGCGTTTGTCGAACGTCTCGGGAACTCAGATCGGACCATCATCGAATACCCAGGGGCCTCGCATACGCTCGAATTCGAAAAGGATCCGTCGCAGTACTTTCGGGATCTGACCGATTGGTGCAGGCGAATCGCCAACCTTTCGGCGCTACAATGACAAGTCGCGCATCACTTCATCGGAAGTGCCCAGGAAGCTGTGTTTGTACTGTTCCTGACTACCACCTCGTTCTGCGATCTTGCGATCTCGCAGCCGTTCCCACGAACCCGGGGGAATCCGCTGGGTTGAAATGGGCAGCAGACGCCGCGTTCGAATTCGATCTTGGTACTCGCAATTCAAATCTGCCAGATGGGCATCGATCTTGGCGGCAAGCGCATCGCCGTAGTCATCCACGTGCTGTTCGACCAGCAGCACGTAGCGAGGTGGGTTGTCCATCACGGGAACCAGCATCACCGTCTCGACGCTCCGATTCAGTTCACCGAATCCGTCGCGTACCGCGGTGGCAACCTGGTACTCGGTCAGTTTTTCGCCAGTCATGCTCGCGCAGTGGGCCCCCTTGTGCAGGAATTCCAAGAGAGGAACCTGCCCCTCGAATCCAACACACTTGACGACATCGTTGATGTTGTACCGAAACAACCCGCCGCAATTGGTCAGCAGGATGTAATACGACTGTCCTTCTTGCAGCTCATGCGCCTCCAGAATAGAGGGGTCTTCGCCACCGAATTCGTCCGCTGGAATGAACTCGTAGTAATTGGAAGCGTAGTCGAGCATCCCCGCATTGGATTCGTCTCGCATCGGGATCGTCATCCTTCCTTCGCTGGCCGACAGTCCGTGATCACGAAAGGAGCAATCACCGTAGAGCCTGCGCACTTCTGGGATGAAAGCCCCGACGGGCCCGCCCATCCAGACCGCAACGACGGAAAGCTCTGGCCAAACGTCGCGTGGAAGCAACTGGCCGGTGCGCTCCACGATCTGTTCCAGCTCCCGACATCGCCCCCTGTCGACGCGACGGATTCGGCGCGCCAAACGCGGATCGATGGGATCGGCATGCTCCATCGGAAGCGTGAGCGTGCCGTCTCGCATGTCGCGGAGAAGCGATTCCTTTTGCTGGTTGGCCAGTTCGGCCAGTTTCACCAACGTCAATGGATTCGCCGTGATGATCATCCCCACTCGCTTGGACGCCATCGAAATCCGCAGCACCGTGTACTGACGATTGGTCCAGTCACCGATCTTCGAAACTTGCGGTGGGACCACAAACGGACGTCGCACGACGGCGGGACGCGTTTCCGCAGCCAGTCCGCTGATGTTCCCGCACCAGATCCCCGAGGGTGTCTGGCTCTGCTGCCAGTCGCTGGCCAAGTGCAGGTAGTCCTTTTTCAACAGATCCATGTGGTCGGCGTGCGTCTTCAACCCCCAAATCTTCCAGCCACGTTTGTAACTTTCCACAAAATGGTTCGTGACCGGAATATGTTTCGGCTTGTCGGTCGTGCCCGAAGTGAGGGCGAACATCAGCAGCCGCGTTCGCGGTCCGAACAAGGCTTCCGGCTTACCGTTCCGCGCATCATCGACATAGGGCCGATAGTATTCAAAGTCGGTAATCGGAACTTGCCGGCGAAAATCAGCAACGGAAAGATTGGCGGCCAAGCCGTGATCGCGGCCGAAACGACTCCCCGAAACAAGCTGAATCTTTTCGCGAAGAACTTGATGCTGAATGTCGCGTCCGCGCGCGGCATTGGCCATCAGCCGCTTGACCAGCGGGTATTGAAGCTTGAAATAAGCCCAGCGACCGTTCATGGCCGGAACCCAAGCGGTTGACGCTCCGCCGAATCAGGAATGCTGCCTGAACCGCTGGCGAAACCCACAAACGCAGGCTCGCGAAGTAGCGTTTCGATTTTTCTTGCGAGCAGCACTGCATTGGGCCCTGTCATCATCGTGAAGTGATGTCCCGGCACCTGATCGCTTCTCAACTTGACGAGAGCACCCCAGCCCAAATCATCCGCGTGGGACTGTCGCGTCGCCTCGGACAGTATCCCCGTATCCTCCGGGCGCAGCAGATGGACCGGCAAATCCATCGGAGGCGGCTGGTAGCTCTGCAAGAGCCGAACGTGCTGTTTGCAGACGTCGATCAATCGGTGCAGGAAAGCTTGCGAGGTCTTTGCTGGCAGCACACCATTCTTGATTGCCAAGTCCAGCACATAGGCAACAGCATCTTGCTCGCTCTGAGCGTGCAACCAGTCGTAGCTGATCTCCATCGACGTCCCGGCAAAGTAGTTGGCGAATTCAACCAGGTCGACAAGGAATCTCGCGTCATCACTCAGATCGATCTTCTCAAAGACCACCGGCAAGGGTGCATCCACCATCACCAGCGACTGCACCGGAATCTGATCCTGATGCAAACGTCTCGCGATCTCGTACGCAAAAATCCCTCCCGTTGACCAACCCATCAAACAGTAGGGCCCTTGCGGGTCGGCAGCGCGAATCGTCCCGATGTAATCATTGATCAATTGATCCATCGATTGATGCGGCTGCGAACCGGGTTGCAATCCGTGCGTCCGAAGACCGTAAACCCAACGTCCCCGCATCGCCTTGGCAAACTCGTGGTAGCAGCGCAGATCGCCGCCAACCGGATGAATGCAGAACAGAGGCGATTCCCTCCCCGATGAACCGCCCAAGGCGACTAGATCGGGTCGGCGCACCGGCTCAACGATCGAATCGGACGATACCTTGGCTGGCGCCCTTGTATCCGGCGCCCTTGTATCTGGCGTACTCGTATCTGGCGTACTCGTATCTGGCGTACTCGTTTCTGGAGTACGTGATCCTTGTGAATTCGATTCTGGCCCACTGAATTCTGGTGAACTCGGTTCTGGCGTCTTCGAACGTGGAGCATTCGAATCGTTGGCCACCGCTTGTTGGCCGGAGTCAAAGGAGTCGCCGGCAACCTTCGCCAATGACATCACAGTCGGTGCGTCAAACAAGCTTGCCACTGGGATCTCGATGCCGAGCTTCGATTCCAGATTGGATCGCAACTCCATCCCCATCAGCGAATCAAGGCCGAGCGTCGCGAGTGGTTGATCCAACTCAATCGTTCCCTCATCGATGCCCATGACCTCGCCCAAGGCGGCGGCGATAATCTTCTCCAGCTCGGCACGTCGCGCTTGTGGCGTTGCCGCTTCCAAGCGATTGCGAAGTTGCTCATCGCGGGCCGGATGAACCTGACCGACTGCCGTCGACGATTCGTCAGGACGAAACGCACTCATCAGACTCGAGCCCCGGCCTGGCAATTTTGACAGCAGTCTTTGCCAATCGACATCCATGACCGCCACGCCGGTCGGTTGCGCCCGCATCGCCTGATCCAGGATGTCGAGGGCCACTTCGGGAGCGATTCGACTCATGCCGCGATCGCTGAGCTGACGTTGCACTTCCGCATTGGCAGCCATCCCGTCTGCCCCCCACGGGCCCCATGCGATCGACGTGGCTGGCAGTCCAAGGCCGCGACGATACTGCGCCAGTCCGTCCAAGAACGCATTACCGGCCGCATAGTTCGCTTGCCCGGGTGAACCAATCGTGCCAGCCACCGAGGAAAACAAAACAAAGAAGTCGAGCGGGCCCTGCAGCATCCAATGCAGATTCCACGCTCCCTGAGTCTTGGGTGCCATCGCCCGGCTGAGCTGATCCAAGCCCATCGTTTGCATCAGTCCGTCATCCAACACGCCCGCGGCGTGGATCACACCTTGGATGGGCGGAAAGGACGACGGAATGGTCTTCAGCGCATCGGCAAGGCTCGTGGGGTCGCAAACGTCACCTTGGATCACGGCAACGGAGACACCAGATGACCGAAGCTCGGCGCACTTGTCTTGGACTTTGTCGGGGCTTTGACGCGTGAGGATGGCGAGATGCATCGCCCCCTGGCTGATCGCCCGCTGGGCAACCTGATGCCCGAGCGCACCAAGCCCTCCGGTGATCAAGACCGTGCCTTCGCGGTCGAAAGGCGATTCAGAGTCGCCGGACTTCGCCGATTCCAGCTCTTGCTGCGCCAGCGATACAACCACCTTCCCGATGTTCTTTCGCTGCGCCATGTAGCGAAACGCGTCGATCACTCGATTCGGCGAGTAAGCCTGGAACGGAAGAGGACGATACGTTCCTTGCTCAAAACGAGGCATCAGCGCGCGATACAACTGGCGAATCTCGTCAGGTCGTTGACGGAGCATCCGATCGAGGTCGATGGCGAAATAGGACAGATTGTCTTGGAATGGCCAAAGTCCAATCCGACGATTCTGGTAGATGTCGGTCTTCCCGATTTCCAGGAATCGCCCATAGGCAGCCAGAATCGAAAGGCTCTTGGTGATCGCTTCGCCTGGCAGACTATTCAAGACGACATCAACGCCCTCGCCGGACGTGATCTCGAGGATTTGCTCCGCGAATTCCAGCGATCGGGAATCGAACACGTGCTGCACACCAAGCGACCGCAGGAAATCCCGTTTCTGTTCGCTGCCTGCAGTGGCATAGACTTCGGCACCGATCGATTGTGCAATCTGAATTGCGGCCTGGCCAACACCGCCGGCCCCCGCGTGAATCAGAACGCGTTCTCCCTTGGCCAACCGCGCGAGGTTACAAAGTGCGTGCTGAGCCGTCAAAAATGTGACGGGAATCGTTGCCGCCTGATCGTCGGAAAGGTTCTCCGGGGTTTCTACAATGGCATACTCCGCGGTAATCGCATGCGATGCAAAGCTGTAGGGCGCCACCCCCATCACCCGTTGCCCCGGTTGGAACCGATCAACGGCCTCTCCCACCCGTGACACCACGCCGGAACACTCGATGCCTAGCGGAACGATCTCATCTTTGACGCCGGGATAGAGGCCGAGCGCTTTGAGCACGTCGCTAAAGTTCAAGCCGGTGCTCTTGACTTCGATTTCGACTTCGTTGGGCTCCAGGGCCCGCTTGCCAATCGGCACATAATGCAGTCCGTCCACGCTGCCCGATCCGCCCACGCGTAAGCTGAAACGTCCCGACGCAGGGATACTCCTGCGGGAATCGCTCTGAGTCTGCTCCAGGCGATCGGGCACCGCTTTCAGGCGAGCGGCATAGCGTTGGCCCCCGCGATAGGCTACGTGATCTTCGGGCTGATCATCCGCCGCCGGTTCGTGAAGCAATTGTTCCATCATCGCTTGCACGGAGGAGGCCGGTTCTTCTGCCGGATCGAGGTCAACCATCCGACATGACAAATGGTGCATCTCAACCATTGCCGTTCGGCCAAGTCCCCACAGCGAGGATTGCGCCGGTGAGACGTGATCGGATTCGCGGACGGCGTTTGCTCCATGCGTGACCATCACGGTGCGATTCACCTTCGCCTTGGTCGATGTTGCGAGCGCACGAAGCATGGTCAATGCTTGACCGCAAACCTCGATGGCAGAATCTGCTTCGGTCGCGTCGTCAGCCGAAACGACGCCCCGAAAATCGACGACCCGGAGGTCCTTCGCCGAACGACTCGCCAACAGAGTGAGCAGCTCTTCGTAATCGGAGAGCTTGAGCGGATCCAACCGATAGGCACTGGGGCCGCCGGCATCCTGCGAATCAAGCACCTCAAATCGGTTCCCCGGATGGACGATCGAAACGTCATCCCCGATCAATCTCAACTGCTGTGCGACGCGGTTAGCCAAACCGGTGGCGTCCGCAAACAGAAGCCAGCGGCCTGACGACCGACCCTCGTCGATCGAATGCGTGCCAATCGGTTTCGCTTCCCAACGAACCTCGTAAAGCAAATCCGAATTCCGTTTCGAGCGCGACTGACGCTGTTTCGAGACGCGCTGGACGCGAGCACCGACGATCTCAGCGACTTTCTGGCCGTCGTCATCGATCAGATCAATGTCGGCATCGAAGGTACCTGTCTCCTCTTGAGCGTTCCGTAGCCTGGTGTGGATCCAAAGCGTGCCCGAGTCGACTTTGCGATACACACGCACGCGTTCGGCGTAGGTGGGCAGGATGAGATCGGAGATCGCTGCCGTTTCCGGATCGACGATCACGCCTGCCATCGATTGCAGACACCCGTCGAGCACAGCGGGATGCAGGTCGTAATCGCCAAGTTCCCCGCGCAGCGACTCGGGCAGCTCGATTCGCGCCAAGCATTCACCGGCTCCGGAGCTGCAACTGAGACAGAACTTGAAATTTGGGGCCGTATTGAAGACCGCAAGCGGCGATCGCTTGATAAAACCTCTCGCCGTCGATCGAGCGGGACAACCGGCCTTCGATTTCACTGCGGTCAATCCGCTCAACCGAGGACTCGTCGGCCCCGCGACGTTGCAACGTTCCTGAAGCATGCAGGGTCCAGGCAACGTCATCGTTTTCGTCGGCGGATGCCGGTCGGCTGTGAACCTCGAACGTCCGTTCACCGCGCAGGTCGGGTCCGACCTGTACCTGGACGACGCGACGCTGATCGTCTGCAAGCACAAGGGGCTGCTGGATGGAGAGACTGCCGAGAATGTGATGTCCGTTGCCGAACACCAGCTTTGCAACCGACAATCCCTGTTCCATGTAGGCGGCGGCCGGGACGACCGCGCTTTGGTCGATCTGATGGTCCGCTAAGAAACTTGGGTGTCGGGCATCGAGAATCAGCTCGAAGATCGTCTTGTCACCGGCCAATGGCAGGCGATTGCCAAGCAGCGGGTGCACCGCCATGCGAGGCCGCACCGGATGGCTGAGGCGCCGCGACATGTCGTACCAGAAGCTTCGAGCCTCGAACGGATAGGTAGGCAGCACCATTCGTTGACGAGGCCACGGCCGATCGAACGACGCCCAATCGATGTTGCCGCCCAGCACGTACAGGTCGGATAACGTCTCGGTCAGCACATCCCAATCGTCACGCCGGAATCGCAGCGATGGCAGCCAGGCGATTCGCTCGCTCTTCCATAGACGGCTCGCCAGGCCACAGAGTGTGGTCCCGGGCCCCATTTCGATCGCGGCATCGAGTGGAAACGATTGAAGCGTTTCGACACCGTCTACGAAAAGGACCGTATTGCGAAGGTGGTCTCGCCAGTACTTCGGATCGCGGACACGGTCATCCAGCAACTTTCCATCGCGACTCGAGATCAGGGGGATCTTCGGAGAATGGAACGTGACCTCGCGTGCATGCTGCTCGAATTCATCGAGAATGGGCTCCAGCAGCGGCGAGTGCATTGCGTGCGAAACCTCAAGCGTCCGGGAATCCACTCCACCCAACTTGAATTGTTCCAACAGTTTACGGACCACCTCCGTTCGTCCGGCGATGACGACATTCTGCGGTCCGTTGTGAGCGGCGATCGCGACGTCTTGCGCGTACGGCATGACCAGATCGGCAACTTGCTCTCGGTCAGCAAAGACGACCGCCATCATGCCGTCGCGCGGCAACCCTTGCACCAGCCGCGCTCGATGTGAAATCAGCTTGAGTCCATCAGCCAGTGAAAAGACTCCCGCCTCGCAAGCCGCGACATAATCACCGATGCTATGCCCGATCATCACCGATGGCTCGATCCCGAAGGAACGCCAAAGCCTGGACATGCCGTACTCAATCGCGAACAACGCAGGCTGCGTGTACTGCGTCTGATGCACAAGCGGCTGGTCTGAATCGGCCTCCATGAGGACGTCCAAAAGACGCCTCGGCATCAGGTCTGCAAGGATCTCGTCGCAGCGTTCCAACGCTTCGCGAAAGATCGGGTGCGCAGCGAAAAGCTGTCGCCCCATTCCCGGATACTGAGCCCCTTGGCCCGGAAACAGAAAGGCGACGTTGAGACGGCGTTCGCGCCGCACTTTGCCACGCTTGATACGCGTTGACTCCGTCCCGCCCGCAAACGAACTCAGCGCATGACTCAGCTCGCTAGGATCGCTCGCAGGGATGGCAAGACGATGCTTGAAGTGAGACCGTCCGACCGCCGACGTGAAGCAGGCATCGGCAAGCTGGAAACGATTCCTCTTGGTTGATGGACTCATTGAATCGAACGGCCAGGTCACGCAACTGCTCCGGCGTCTTGGCCGAAAGCGTCAAGATGTGTCTTGATCGATCGGGCTGCGCCGGCGCGATCGGCGTGGGTGCTGCTGCTTCGAGCACAAGGTGAGCATTGGCCCCTCCAAAGCCGAAGCTGCTCACACCGGCAATCGGCGTCCCGCCGGAGGCGTCCCAAGGGCGTCATCTCGCGAGCGATTCGCAGTCGACTTCTACCCAGATCGATGTGTGGGTTCAGATTTTGGAAATGCGCTTGCTTGGGGATCGTCCGATTGCGGAGCATCAGGACCGTCTTGATCAGCGACGCCATGCCGGCGGCCGTCTCCGTATGTCCGATGTTCGCCTTCACCGAACCGATGTAGCAGGGCATCGTCTTGTCGGAATCGTGCGGACGAAACACTTCGGCAAGCGAGTTGACTTCGATCGGATCGCCCAGTGGTGTCGCCGTCCCGTGCGCCTCCACGTAGGAAACGTCATCGGGGTCACATCGAGCGTCACGCAGGGCGCGGAGAATGACATCGATTTGGGCCGTGCCTCGAGGTGCCGTGATGCCCGAGGTCAACCCGTCCTGATTGATGGCGCTGCCCCGTATCGTCGCCAGAATGAGATCACCGCTACTGACCGCGTCCGACAATCGCTTGAGCACGACCACGCCACAACCTTCGCCACGTACATAGCCGTTGGCTCGATCGTCGAAGGGCCGGCACTTACCGTCGGGCGACAACATTTGTGCTTGCGAAAAGGCAAGCGTTGTCTCCGGCGTCAAAATCGCATTCACACCACCAACAATCGCTGTGTCACATTCGTTGGATCGTAAACTGCGAATCGCCAGATGGGCGGCGACCAAAGAAGAAGAACAAGCGGTGTCAATCGCCAGACTCGGTCCGCGGAGATCCAACGTGTACGAGATCCGATTCGCAGCGATGCTGAGCGCGTTACCGGTTCCCGCTGTAGGCCGTGATCTGCTCGTAGTAGTTGTCCAACTGCACCGGAATTCGGGAGTAATCGACGCCACCCACGCCGACAAACACTCCCGTGGACGATTCCCGAAGCTGAGACGGCGCGAGACCGCCGTACTCGAGCGATTCCCAAACGACCTGCAGCAGCAAGCGGTGCTGCGGATCCATCTTCTCGGCTTCGCGCGGCGAAATCCCAAAGAACGCGGCGTCGAAGCGGTCGATGCCGTCGAGGAATCCACCCCATCGAGTTGTCATCTTGCCGGGCGTCGTCCCAGACGGGTCGTAGAACGCATCGACATCCCAACGGGAGGCAGGAATCTCGCCCGTCTTGTCCAATCCATCGCGGATCAGTTGCCAATATTCCTGCACGCTCGAAGCACCGGCAAACCGACATCCCATCCCGACGACCGCGATGGGTTCAGCAATGCCAGCAGAATCGCCCATGGCTTTCTTGAGCAACGCAAGCTTCTGCGGGGACAAGCGTGCAGATACGCTCCGACGTCGAGGTCATTCAGGAGTCTCCGGAAGTTCTTCGGCAGCGAGCATCGCGGCGACTTGGTCTTCGGGCATCTGTTCAAGTTGCGCAAGCAGTTGAGCAAAACCATCGTCCGCCGGTTTCTCCCTTTCCGGCCTCGCGACCACATCGCTGCCACTGGTGATCAACTTCGACAAATGACGTGCCAGCAACTCTGGCGTTGGATAGGTCCAAGCGATCGTCGGCGACAATTTTAAGCCAAGCCCAGACTCCAGGTGATCGATCAGTTCCATGACGGCAAGCGAATCGAGCCCATACTCAGCCAGCGGTCGGTTCGCCTCCAAGTCAATCTCCGGTACGTTCGTGGCCTGGCTCAGCCATGTCATCAGCCGGGTCTGGATCTCGTCAGCCAGCATCTCCTGATCTTGGATCTTCGGCAGATGCAGCAGTCGCTTCCAATCCGACGTTGGGGCGATCGCCGATTCCTTCTGCGTTGCTTGCTGACGCTGGCCCTTCGCAAACGACCAACGAGTGATGACAGCCAGATCATTATCGAGGTAATTCCGCTTGACGTCCGCATAGCGAACCTTGCCGCTCGTCGTGCGCGGCAGCGTACCCATACGAATCAAGATCACTTCGTGAACGAATACATCATGTTCTGCCGTGACGTTTCGACGAATCTCACGAATGATCGACTCTCGTTCCGATGGATTCGTCGCCCGATCGACCTCTTGGACCAGGACCAAAATCTGATCGCCATGGCGATCCACGAGAAAGGCCGCTCCGCCGCCCGGAATCAGCCGCTCGTGCGAATCCTGAACAGTCGCCTCCAGATCATGCGGATAGTGATTGCGCCCGCGAATGATCAACAGTTCCTTCCGTCGTCCCGTTACGAACAGCGAACCATCCCGAATGAATCCTAAGTCACCCGACCGGAGGAAAACGTCTTCACGAGAGTTGGCGAGTTGAGCTTTGAAGGTGGCTGCGGTCTCATCGGCGTGATCTCGATAACCTCGAGCCACGTTTTGACCTCGTATCCAGATCTCCCCGACGACGTTCTCGTCGCACGGCAGTCGCGTACTGGTATCCACGATCACGACCTCCTCTGCCATGAGCGGCCGACCGCAACCCACCAACTCAATCGAGAGTTGCCCGTCTGACGCGTTCGGTTCGATCGGCACAGCGCGACCATGCTCATGCAACGCCGCCGCCTGAATGTTGCAGGTCGTAATCTTTCCTGGCCCCTGTCCGCCCGCGACCAGCAGCGTCGCTTCGGCCAGACCGTAACAGGGATAAAAGGCTGAATCGGAGAATCCGCAGGGAGCGAAAAACGTGGCGAACCGCTGAAGTGTACCGGCGCGGATTGGCTCGGCGCCGGAAAACGCGACACGCCACGAACTCAAGTCCAGCCCCTCCATGTCTGCCGGCTTGATCTTCCTCAGGCATAGCTCGTACGCAAAATTCGGCCCACCGCTGATCACCGCACCATATTCGCTGATCGCATGAAGCCAACGTGCAGGCCGCTGCAGGAAGGACAGCGGAGACATCAGAATCGTCGTTCCGCCCACATACAACGATTCCAGAATCCCACCAATCAGACCCATATCGTGATACGCGGGTAACCAGGAAACTCCGACCTTCGGCATCTCATGGGAAAGGCCAAATCCCTGCCGAATCATCTCCAGGTTGTAAGCGATGTTTTCATGACTGACTGCAACGCCACGCGGGTCTCTGGTTGAACCCGATGTGTACTGCAAGAACGCAATGTCATTCGGCTTAAACGTCGGTGGCTGCCAGGCTGCCGGCGACGACTTTTCCAACTCTTCACAACTCAACCAGGTCTGCTTGTGCAATCCGTCGGCAGTCTCGGAATCGGCAAGCGTCTCGATCACGCGTTGCGTCGTCAAGATGGCGGAGGGCCGAGCGTCGGCAACGATCGCCGATAGTCTTGCCGACGGACGCCTTGGCTTGGGATAGGTGGCCGGAACGGGCAACACGCCCGCATAAGCGCACCCGAAAAAAGCCTTCACAAAATCGAGTCCGGGCGGGAACACGAGTGCCACGCTCGAACCGGGTGCAAAACGCTCCTGAAGCGCGGCAGCGATCGTCCGAGCCGACTGATCAAGCTCTCGATAGCTAACGGTTGATGATTGCTGATCGTCTTCTAAGAAACGAAAAGCTAAACGATCGGGTGAAGACTGGCTCCGCAACGTTAGCATGTCTACCAACGTGGATCTCTCCGGCAGGGCCGAGTCAACATGGTCTCGTGGTGCGGACATCAAGGAGTTTTGCGTTGAGGACATCAATGAATCTGCCATTCCCACGCCAGGAACGGAGCCGTTGAGATCGATTGCCGAAGCGAGTCGTAGGTGTACAAAAGACCACCACCTGTCGTGAAGGCGATCTTTCTTCTCTTGCCCATATTACTGATAGCGCCCAGCCAGACTAGCCCCGCTAGTAAGACCGGTGGCCCCTCATTAGATCGTCTCGGAACAGCGACTGCTCGTCGGATTGCCTTGGCTGACGAAAAAAGCCGGACGCGAGACACCAATGGTTTCCCCGAGCAGGGCCGATTGGCGAGCAGCGGTCCCTTGAAGAGGGTGGAGCGGACCGCTCGAGAGTTCACGGTGCCGTCGCCGGACCGGTTGCTGCTGATTGAATGGCTTGATGGAGGGAAGCAGTGAATTCAGCCAGTGTTTTTGCGGAATAGCTCGATTTTCCGGCGAGCTCGCTGAGCCCGTCGGTCCAGGGAATTTCCCTGCCGGGCAGCAGGTGTTCGAGCCCAAAGCTGGTTGCCGTGGGAATACCGAGCACGAAAGTGCTGGCATCAACGTGGAGGCGGTTGTTCGCTCGCTTGCCACCGGGATGAACCTGCATCGGGTCTTTTCGGACTTCCCACAATTCCTGATGTTCAGAACCGTTTTCTGGCCGCCTCATCAACCACATCGCGATCGCCGACCGACCTGTTTGCGGATCAATCCAGACCAGCGTACGAAGTGGTTCCACTCGATGGCCCGTCTCACGAGCCAGAATCGCGTCCATCTCGAACATCATCAGCGTCGACGATCTGACGACGACACGGGCTTTCTCCAAATCAAGCTCGTTCTGGGCGACGACTTGACGATCGATGATTCCGAGCGTGCTCGTTTCCGGGTTTTGCCTGGAGCTCACGATCACTTGGACTCCGTCGATCGACGCGCTGTAGCCGACACCAACTTCCTCCAGTCGGTAAACGCTCTTGGGAGGATCTTCCGCAGCCAGCGGCGGTGCCTTGGTGATGGTCGCCAAGACGGTGTAGGCATAGCGGGTGACTGCCTGTTGAAGTCCCAGTGGGAGACGATCGAGATCGCCGCTGGTCAAGGTAGGTCGGGCAAGCAGAACGAGCTCGTTCCAGTGATCAGCCTTCGGATCCACCACGATCGTGCCAGCCGGAATCAGCTGGAGGGAATACACCATCTGTGCGTCGCTTCGATTGGCGGAAAGCACTGTGAACAACCCGACCACGCACGCCGACGCTCTGAGCACCCTTCGTCGCTTCTTCATTACCGTTCAACCTAGTGCATCGTCAGAATTTATTTTAGGGGTTGATGGCGAAAACACACCACGAAGTGGTGACAGATGGTAGCCGTGGGACGCGCAGTTCCCACGGAAAAGCGATCGCTATTCTTGATCGACCCCGCAGGTGGTCGCAGATCTGCGACCACCTGCGGGGTCGATGAGATGCGGGCTATTTTGTTACCGTCGGTTTGGCTCGCCACCGACGGCTACCCTCTTTGACCACTTCGTGGTCGCCAAACCCCGCTCAGTTTGTGTAGCTGGACGGCACCTTTTCGGTCTTTCGCCCAGCGAATGCAGGCGAATTCTCGGATGGAACGCCTACCTGTAGCCGAGCCACTCCGAGGCTCGGATTATCGCGGCAAAGCCGCGTGGAATGTCGATCTCGGAGAGACCGACCTACAGCAAAGTGGCGCTGTCCAGCAGCAAGCCCGAGCGTCGTTCGCAGCCCGAAGCCTCAGCGCGGTATGGCACTGTCCGCTTCGGAAAGCATCAATTTGGCAACGGTACAGCAGATCCAATATTCGTAGGGAAGATCTTCCACGTCGGAACCCAACAGATCGTTCAGACGGAGCGACACGATGCCTCTCCCCTCGTCCAACCATTTGGCTGCCTGATCGGCTTGCCCAAGTCGATGGGCCGCCATCGCTTGCGTCAACCGGGAAACCGCCATGCTGAACGCGTCTCCGTCCACGATCACTTCCTCGATACAGGCATCATCCAGTCCCGATCGAAAGGCGGATAAAATGACAGCGAGTCTTGCTGGGTTCGAATCGTCTTGAGCTCGAATCGACCTGGCAATCTCGTAGATCTGGCTTCGATCCAAACTGTGCTCGGCCGGGAGACAGTACAGCGGAATCAACCGCGGCCGGGGCTGGAGTGTTCTCTTGCACGAGCGTCGACCAGGCGGCTTGGCAGGTCCCAGCGTAACCGAGCGAGTCATCGCCCAGTAATTGAACGGCTCCAAGGGCGAGTCGATAATCAATCTTGTTGGGGTTTTCGGTCACCAGTCGTTGCAACTCGCTCGCCGCGTCGAGCCACTTCGATTCGGCGGCGAACTCCCTCGCCTGGAATGACTCGGGGCCGAACGTGCGTTCGAGCAGACGTTCCAATTCCACGCCTCGTGCTCTGGTCGATGCCACGTTTCCCTGTTTGTCGATCAGAAAACCAGTCGGAATCGATCGGACGCCGTACTTCAACGCCATCGGATGATCGACACCGGTCGCTTCGTGAAACAGATTCGGCCAGGGAATCTGCTCTTTGGCGATGATCGCCTCGAGCTCACCACGATTCCTATCGAGGCTGACGCCGATGATTTCGAATCCCGAATCCCGATAGGCCTGGTAGTTTCGTTTCAGCTGCGGGATTTCGGCAACGCTCGGTACACTCCAAGCCGCCCAGAAATTGACCAGCACGACTTTGTTCCGATAGTCCGACCATCGTAGCGGTCGTCCGTCAACGGTCGTACCGGCAAGCTCAAACGGTTGGCCCACCAATTCGAGTCGTCGCGATGTATCTTCGAGCAGTGCCAACGTTTCTTGATATCGCGGTGTGTTCGCGGCCTGGATGATGCTGACGAATCGCGAGCAGGCTTCCAACGCGAGTCCGCGATCGGCATGCCGCTCCAAGTAATCAGCCGTCCGTTGGACGTTGCGAATCTCGTCCAACTTGAGTCCCTGCTTCGCGCCGATTTCGAGTTGCCGAGCGACTAACGCAACCGTCTGCTGTTGCTCTTCGTGGAGTGCTGTAGGGGATCTGACTGATTCGATTCGAGAGACCAAGCTTCGCCGCGAGATAAAAGTCTTGATCAGAAAGCGGATTCGGGCTTCTCGAGGATGCTCTCGGCGACTTTCCCTTGTGCTTTGGTGATGCTTGCCTGAATGTTGCGATAATCACTGGCCAGATCATTACTCAAGTCTGACAATTCACGGATGTATTGAACAAGCTCTTCGACACTGGCGTCGGCGCGAACTTCAAACTGACCTGCCTCAAACGCATCCGCCAATTCCGCCAGCGGACGGACGTCGTGAAGTGAGTCGTTTCTTCGCAGGCGGCAGGGCAACCTTTCTTCGACACCACTTGGTTGTCGTCGGTTTCCTGCCCCGTCGATCGCTCGGCTGGGACCAGCAAGACAACAGAGCTGATTGCGGCGATCAACCAACCACGGCGCATGTTCGGCTTCCAGGATTGAGAAGGTTCAGAAAAGGGTGTCAGGTCGGAACTGCACGGACTGAAGCGAAACACGGCGTCGGTTCTAATCAGCCGAGCGTGAGCGCCCGGTCTTCCCGCACGCCAGCGAACCGGACGCTAACGCGTGGCGGCTGATAGGAGAACAAGTTCCTGGCATTCGCACCTGCCCCCCTTTTCTTGGAGAGCAGATGGTTTTTGAAAATGCATGAGTACGGCGCAACTTCGAGGGCCCTCCACGATAGACACCCAAACGAATTAGAAAAACCGCTTTTCCACTGATTCAGCGAAGAACCTTCCGGCAGAGTCGGCAAGATCGGAAACCGAGGTCAGCTTTGCGGGCGAAATCAACCGATTGGTCAGTCTCCGACAGTGGGTACCGCAAGCGTAACCCGCTGCTCGAACTCGTCGTAGCGGGTCGACCGGATGATGGTAGCTCTGCTGCAACTGGGCCTGCAGAATGTAGAGAATCTCCTTGACGGCCTCCGGATGCGATTTCACTCCGCTGTGTGTCGCCTTGACGACTTTTTCGCTGACCGCACGGGGTTCTCTGGCGCTGGACATCGGAACGATCCCGTCTGATTTTCCCTGCAACAAGGTCCAGCATCGATTCCCCATGATGGTGTGCATGCAAACGCCGTCGGCCGCCGGCAGCGACCCCATCGCGGCGAGCAATTTACTGTGCGGATTGAGCAAATCGACGCTGGTAGGAATCCGATCGCTGACTTCCTCGGCAAAGACACCGGGATTGCAGCGGATCAGCAATTGATGCTTGCGAGTCTCCTCTTCTGGCAGGTTGATCAGCTTCGAACTGAGTCGTCCCACCGGTCCACTGGCGAAACTCGATCCCTGATGTGGTGTCGCCATGAAGACGACTCGGTTCACGTCGGGTGAAGGTTCGAAATAGAAACTGCGTGCGAAGCTCCTGGCGAAGCGGATCCGGCACACAGAGTTCATCCAACGATCGACTGGCGACCGAATTCCAAAGTTGATCACCGCTGGAGGTCACTTGGAGTTTGGCGATCAACCCACCCATACTGTGGCCCACCAGAATCATGTTGGACATCTGCGGGTCGCTGCCGAAGCGGATCGAAATGCTTTCGAGCTTTGGCAAGTTGCTCACGGAGGCCGGCTGCACTCTCGAGGAATGAATTGCCTGTGGAATACTCGAATGCCCAGATCTGGTAATGCTCCACGAATCCCGGATGCACCAGCAGCTCATTGCCCAGATGCACCCAGGTAAAGGGATCGGAGAGCAGCCCATGAATCAAGACCAGCGGGATCTTGTTTCGCTGGTACGGCTCCAACATGTAGAGTCGACCTTGCTCCTCGACTGCTGGTTGGATTGATGAAATAGTTCAGGTAGGTCCACTGCTGTCCCTGAAGCACGTAAACCAGCGGCGCGGTCGTATCTCTTGCAATCTTCCGCGAACCGTCCTCGAAATTCAATCGAATCGATGCGAAGCGGATCATATAGCTCGAACCGACAACCCAGTTGGGGTTCCTCGCAGACGCACTGCGAGCTTGAATCGCATCGCATCACAAGCGTTGACGAAAAAACGCCACGCTCGCGCATGAACGGGCGATTCGAGCTGTTACGACGGTCCACAACAAAGGGCACCCCAACTCCGCGTCGTTGGTGCTTGTCGCGCATCGCGTTGGTCTCGTAGTATCCGATCGGAACCAATCGGTGGAAATCTTCCGCTTCCCAGACGAAACCGTGACGTGAGAGGGGAATCAATGGTCACTGGCCTTTGCGATGGATCGTCAGACCTGTTGCCGGGTCGAATCGCTTAAAACGCTGACCAGCGACGACCAACTTCATCAGGGCTGACTCGTGCAATTGCCGAGCGCGGCAGAAGCATTTGTCCCGCGCTGCCGAAGCCGTCAGCCGGGCCGCTTCAAAGTAGAGGTCGACGCAGGCATCGCGGCATCGCTCCTCGTAGTTCACATCCCTTTGCGTAAATCCTCTCTGCTCGCGCCGTCGATCCACAACGCGAAATCTCTTCGGGCCGTCAGAGGTGGCAGGTAGTTCGGCTCCCGCCATTTCACACTTGTCACCAGGCAGCCTGACGTGCACGCAAGCCCGCCTGCCAACAGCAGGACGTAGAGGAATCGACAGGCAAATTGAATCAACACGGTACGTGACCCGCTCGGGAAAGCGATGCAACTTCCGTGCTATCCCGCCATCGCGGGATCCTGTCATTCCATCATGACATTCAATCCGTACGAACAATCCGGCAGCTCGTACCATCTTTCCCGATCGGATTTCTAGATCACAAAGGTTGACGCTTTTCGAAAGCTTACCGATTGTAAGAGTCGTAACGAAGCAGTGAGCGTCTGCGATCAAGAAGTGACAATCCGCTGGCCCTCAGCAAGTGATTGTCCGGACGTGCGCGAGCGGCTTCCCCCCTCAGGACGAAGAGTCAGCCTGGAAAGGCCGAGGTACGTTGGGCTTTCTAGCCTGACATTCCTTCCCAGCCCACGTCATTCCTAAGAATGCACGAGGAAGCAAGGCGGCTCAATGGAAGAGCTAGGCGGTGGCGTCGGCACTGCCGAGCTGGGCGAGCACCTGAAGCACTCCATTGAGATGGGCCAGCCGCGGGCCAAATCGATCGACAAACTCGTTGAGCATGAACTCGCCTTCGATCAGATGATCTTCACTGTCGGCGATTTCCTCGGTGAGCACGTCGAGGAACTGAGTTTGCACGCGGCTGAGGGTCTCCGCTGCCTGACGGCAAGACCGGGCCAATTCCGGATTCGCGTTCTTCCACTGCTGCAGTTCGTTAGCACGTTGCTTGTTCACCGCAACCTGCTGCTGAACCAACTCCTCCAGCAACCGATTCTGCTGCTGCTGGCCGACAACCAACTGCCGCAGCAAATCGATCGCAGTGCGTTCGTTCGACGGTTGAGTCGATTCGGACTCCGCCGATACGTCGATCCGAAACATAGGCGAGATTGGTTCGTGCTCGTACGACATTAGCGAGAACTTCCTGCTGCGTCTTGTGTGAAACCTCTGATTGATACGCTGAGTATAACCAAGGATTTTTTTGATTGTCCATCATTTGCGTCATCCCAAGACTTTTTGTCACGAACGGCTGAAAAGCTCCCGATAATCCGCAGTTTTTTGCTTGCTTTCCCTGAATGGATGAATCGTGTCGCAACCGCTAAAGTCCGCACAACCCCAACGCCGAAAACGACTGCAGTGGTGCGCTTCCGATCGAGCGACCATGGCGTCCGGTCAGTTTCACGACGCGGGCCGCTGATACCGCGACCTTGACCCCTGAGCTTGCTGACCCCTGAGCTTGCTGACCCCTGAGCCTGAAATTCCCGGTCGCCCTTACGGGCATCCGCAGTCCTTCCTCCGCTCACTTTACGATTTTCAGCGTATGGCCCACTCGCCGGTACCGACGATTGCTTACTACACCGTGGTGGATGACGATCGAACCGGCTGGACCGGTGGGCTGCTTCTGCTCAACAAGGGCGGACGGCCGCTCGAGTTTCACTGCACGCTGCCCGTTCGGCCGACACGAGCTCACGAGATCCTGTATGGACGAACACTACGCCAACACTTGATTGGCGAGGTGATTGGACCGCTCCTGATCGAAAAGTGCCGAACTCCGATTTCATTGCTGTGCGTCGACCAACTGGAATCACTTGCCCTCGCGAGTAGCCCCGTGTTCCCGGTCACCTTGGTCCGTGAGGCGTGCGAACGCTCAACCAGTCGCGAACGCCATGGAGCCCGCCAAGAACGCAGACGCTACCGAGATCTCCGAACGCAATGCTGAAGCAGTCAATGCGACTGGCCAACGGAGTGTCGCCGATGAAGACGGTACTGTTGGCTGGCTCGCGTTTGTTGGTTTCGGAACAGCAGGCCGAACGCGTTCGCGAAATCACGATGCAACTGAATGATCTTCCCGATGCGGTTGAGCCATTCGAACGGATCCGAGAAGCGATCAAGGAGGCGCAGTCGCAAATCGCGCGAGCTCCAGCGTTACGTCCACCCGCAGCGGCCTAGCCAAGTGCGCCGGAGGGACCGGACACGAACACGCAACGGCGGATCCATCGCCAATTGAAACAACCCGCAGTGAGTTGCCCACATGACATTACACTCCACGCGGCCCAGCAACGCCGAGTTGAGCCAGGTCGACATGAGTGACAAGATCATTGCGGTGGTTCACACCGAACTGAGCGGCGCACTCCCATCACTGGCGCCGGCGGATACGTTCGAACTTCCCCTCGAGGTCCTGCAGCCCAAGTCGCTGCCGATTCGGGTATCACCGCTGACGACGAGTACCAGCGGGTTCATCTTTCCCGAAGCCAATCTCTCGGCGATTGCACAAGCCAGCTCCAGTTCTCGTACGATCAAACGCAATCGAAAGCTGGCGGCTCTGAAACGTCATCGGATCAAGCCTCCCAACGACGTCGTCAAGCTTCAGGATCGACTTTACTACCTGCTCCAACCGCCACTTGATCTGTTGGTCGGTAGCGGGCAACTGAGTTTTCCGTTTGATCCCTTTGCCTATCAGCTTGACGGGATCGCCTTTCTATTTCCCCGCTATGCGGCGGTGCTGGCAGACGAGATGGGATTGGGGAAGACGATGCAGGCGATCAGCACGATTCGCTTGCTGTTGTGTAGCGCTGAGGTGCGCAGCGTTTTGTTGATATGCCCCAAACCCCTGGTGACCAACTGGCTGAAAGAATTCCGCGTCTGGGCGCCGGAAATTCCCGTTGCCGCGATCGAAGGCAATGCGACCAAACGCGAGTTCCAGTGGCGGTCACCTGAAATCCCGGTGAAGGTTGCAAACTACGAACTGTTGATGCGTGATCGCGACATCGTGCTTGACAGCGGTTTGCACTTCGATCTGGTGGCACTGGACGAGGCACAGCGAATCAAGAATCGAAATAGCACGACCAGCGAAATCGTCCGGGCGATTCCCCGCACGCGATCTTGGGCCCTGACCGGAACGCCGGTCGAGAATTCCCCCGACGACCTGGTTGGCATCTTTGACTATCTCTCGCCAGGCTACTTGAAAATTGGGATGCCGATGGCCGAAATGGCCAACGCCTCGCGCGACTACATTCTTCGCCGCACCAAGGACATGGTGATGAATGACATGCCACCCAAACTCTACCGAGACGCCGAACTCGATCTGACGCCCGAGCAATGGCTCACCTACGAATCGGCCGAAACCGAGGGCGTGATTCAGCTGGAGGAATTGGACCAGGCACTGACGATCCAGCATGTTTTCGAACTCGTGCTGCGATTGAAGCAGATTTGCAATTTCGATCCCGCCACCGGTGCCAGCGTCAAACTCGAACGCTTGGTAGCCGACATGGAAGAGGTCGCCGCCAGCGGAAAAAAAGCGATCGTATTCAGCCAGTGGGTCAACAGCATCGATCGAATGCGGCCGGCACTCGAGCGGTTTGGACCGCTCGAGTATCACGGGCGGGTTCCCCACAAACAACGCGATCAAGTGATCGATCGCTTCAAGAACGATCCTTCTCACAGCGTGATCCTGATGAGTTACGGCGCCGGCAGCGTTGGACTGAATCTGCAGTTTTGCGAGTACGTCTTTCTTTTCGACCGCTGGTGGAATCCTGCCATCGAAGACCAGGCGATCAACCGGGCACATCGGATCGGAGCCAAGGGCGCGGTCACCGTCACCCGCATGTTGGCGATGAATACGATCGAACAGCGGATCGCAGCCGTGCTCGATCAGAAACGCGAGATGTTCGACATGTTATTTGCCGAATCGGGAGGCCCGGTGAAGGGCGGTGGACTGACACGCGACGAAATCTTCGGGCTCTTTGACCTCCGAGCCCCCTGCGGCAAGAAGGTCGCGTAAGCCGCCAAAGCCAATTCTCGAGCAACCAATACAAGCACGACGCGCCGGTTTTGATGTTGCGCAAACTCATACAAGCACCCTTCGGTGCAATTGGCGATTGGTGCCGGACCCCAGTTTTGACTCTCGTACGAACCTTCACTCGTCCTTCGGCTTGGCCAACTTGATCCGGTAACACTTGTTGTTCAGCACCACCACCAACTCTCGATCCTCCGCCAGATACAGATTGTCGGATTCATCCAATCGCTTGAGAAGATCAAAGTAAGCGTCGCTGAACTGCTCGATCTCAATCGCCTTGGCGATCTGCTCGGCAGTTGCCTCGGAATCGATGTAGCGGCCGTCTCGCAAGAAGAACGTCTTCGCGCCGATTCGCTTCACAGGCTCCAAACCTGACTCGTCCCGTTCATGCTCAAAATCGACCACATCGGCAGGTAATCCGAATCCGCCTTGTTGCATTGCCTTGGCGTCTCCTCGAGAGAGCCCGGAGACAGGGCGACCAGAACTCATGCCGCCAAATCCGAATGCATCAGAGGATGCGTTGGGCGCGGAGCGCGGCGCACCGGCCGGCGCCGCCCGCTCGGCCAGCCTCAAGGAACTCTTGAGCGATCGTTGTTCAAAAGCAGACTGGCCCGCTTCTTCGCCGAGTCGTCGCAACTGTTCGCTCGTCACTCGCCGTCCGAGTTGAACGTCGTTCAAGTCGGTCCGTTCCTCGGCCAGATACGCGGTGTACGGCGTCAGGATCCCGTGCCGTTTGGAAAGCACAATCAGCTCTTCGACCAGCTCTTGGTTTTCGCCGTGCAAGTCGATCTCGTCGATGATCTGTCCGATTCGTCGGGTCGCCCACAGCCTTTCCACGAAGACGTTCTTTCCGCTGCCAGTCAGCTTTGGCAGTTCGTCCTCGAAGGTGTAAACCTGTTCTCTTGCCGAGATAGTCCCCAGTCAAACGAATCTGAATGCGACCGGGCTTGCGATACCGTCCGACGATCACCAGTTGATCTCCGGAGAACAGATCGTACATCTCGGATGGGTAAAGCTGTCGTGTTCGGCCCTCTTTCCCATCGACCAGGATTCGAAGCTTCGCATCGGTCAGAGCGGGAGCCCCAATCCGATTCCACAGCCCCTCGATCGCCGTCATCCAAAGCTTGTCCCGGGCGGACATAGGTGGTTTGTCCCAAACAGATGCTCGCCAATTTGTCCAGCAGTCGGCTGTTGACATCGTGCCCGACGCCGAGGCTGAACAAGCGCGTCCCTTCGTGCAAAGCTTTTTGCGCATTGGCTGCGATCTTCATCGAGTTCTTTTCGCCCACCGTTGGTTGCCCATCGGTCATGAACACGACGTAGGCGGGCCCATCGGCATCGCGAGCAAGGTGCAAGGCTTGCGAGAGCGCTTCATCGATGTTGGTACTGCCACCAGCCAGCATCGAATCGATATACTCCGCCGCATCAGATCGAGTCTCCTTATCGGCGCTGGTCAACTCGCTGCGAAACGTTTCGACCTTGCTGTCGTAGGTGATCAAGGTGAACAGATCGCGACCTCGAAGTCGGTCGATCACATGACGCGCCGCGCGACGAGTCTGGTCGATCTTCTCTCCTCGCATGCTGCCGCTTTTATCCAACACCAACACCAGGTTCTTGCCGGCCTTTTCGACGCCGGCTGGTGGATCGGGCAATTGCGGCTGAATCATCAGCATAAAAAATCCGTCTTGGTCGGCGTCGGAGCGATGGGCAACGAGCGACATCTGCAGGGAATCGTCTCCCGTATCCCACATCAGACGAAAGTCAGCATCGGGGATGTGGTTCTTGGCGATGTACTCAAACCTCGCGACCTGGTCACCGTCGCGATCGATCTCGATCTCGTGGGACGGACTATAAACATTGCCCAGCTTCGATTCGCTGCGGATGCGACCACGGATCGACAATTCACGGATCGGGCTGGAGGTGAATTTCGCGGGAGCCAGCGGCAGCACCCAATCATTGAGCGTTCCACTGCGACGGCACAGTTGGGTGTATCGCAACGACACGGTGCGTTCGGCGCCGGGAGGCACGGGAAAGACCTGGGTTTGAAACATCCCGGTGCCGATCCACTGGACCAGCGCGGGATCACGGCTGCGTCGTACGTAGGACTGGTAGATCTCACGAGCCTTGTCGGCTTCCAACAACCGTCCTTCCAATTCCTGACCGTCGACCATGAAGGTCATCTGGTCGATCGCACCGTCATAGGGAAGTGGAAAGACGAATTGCACCTGCAGCGTCTGAGAGGTGCGATTCTTGAACGTTTGGCCAACCTGAATTTCGGCGACTTGCCCTCGAATCGACGCGTCGATTTCCAGCTTGGCGATGTCGTACAAAATGCCTGGCTCGCCGGGACGCGGCTGGGGGATCGGGCGGGGCAAGCGAAACGCCGCGTCGGGCTGCGATGCGACCAACATGCCTTGGGCCGCCAGTCGCGGGGCAGGCATCCAAACCAGCGCCACCACGAACACGCTGAGAATGACGTCAGACCAGAGGGTACGAACCATGTCACGAATTCTCCGAGCGAGTGGAACGGAAGGCTATTGGAGGGAACGATGCGAAGTCCCGTTTCTTAGGAACTCGTTCGACCTTTTCTCGAGAAAGAATTTGCCCACCGCGGACGACGTGCCATCACACCTTGGGATCGACGTGCACCCCGCCGGGTCCGGGCGGGTCGATCATCGCGATCACTTTTTCGCCCGGGCTCGGTGAAAGGGGAGCATCGACGGTATTGATCAAAAGCTTGGAGTTGGGATCGAGTACACACAGCAGCGTCGCAGTGGTACCGTGTCGCTTCTGAAAATCGTCGTAAGTGAACTCGTTGGTCAGGTTCGTCGTCTTGAAGGTCGCGCCCTGTTGGTGGCGTTCCCTCATCCGAGTGTGAGTCAGACCTTTGGCAAACAAGACTCTCCCCTGGAGATTCTCGGTCAAACCGCGTCTCGAGTGTTGGTTTTCGACGTTGAAGGAGAGCTGGTAGAGGTGAGCGCGGTCGAACATCGTCCGGCACTCTCGCACGGCGAGAGAGTTGACCTCGTCATTCGGGGTCATGGCCATCATCTGACCAATGCCGGCTAAGGAGAGCTCGTCCCGAGCATGTTCGTTGAGAATGTTTCCGCAGACGGCATCGAGCCCAGCAACGCGGGCATTGGAAATCTTGTTGTAGTTCGAATCAACGAGCAAAACGGGTAAACCACACTCCTTCAATTCCTTCGCAAAATCCCGCGTCCAGGCATCCGCCCCGGCGATCAGCACGCCATTGGACTTTTCCTCCGCCAATCCAAGTCGTTTGGCCAGGGGTGATGCGGTCAGTCCATAAACGGCGACGGTGCCGACGATCACGAGAAACGTGATCGTATCGAGCTGTGATGCCTGCGGAATCCCTAACGTCTCCGCGAGAGGCTCCATCCGGATCGCGAACACACTACTGACCGCTGCCGCAACGATCCCACGCGGCGCGAGTCCCGCAATGAACGTCTTCTCGCGTAAATCCAGAGGAGTGCCCAGGAGCGAAACGAAAACTGACAGCGGGCGGACGATCAGGATCAGCAGCAACAGCAATGCGACGCCAGGCCAGCCTACCTCGATCACATCGGACAGATCCACTCGCGATCCGAGCACGATGAACAGACAGCCGATCAACAGCGTGCGTAAGTTCTCTTTGAACTCAATGATGTGTTCGACATCGAAATGCCGCTGATTGGATAACCAGATCCCCATCACGGTCACGGCAATCAATCCCGACTCATGCGCCAAGTGATCGCTGAGCGCGAAGAGCAACAGTCCGATCGCCAGCGCGCAAACCCCCTGCAGATTGTCGGGAACCAGGAACTTGCGGAACGCCGTTGTTAAGGCGACTCCGCCGAGCACCCCTGCCACCACGCCGCACATCGACGTCTTCAGGATCATCCCAATTGCACCTAGAAAGCTCGGCTGCTCGTGCACCATCAACTGGTTGAAGACCAGCACCGCCAGAATCGCGCCGATCGGGTCGATCACGATCCCTTCCCACTTCAACGTCGTCGACACACGTCGTCGCGGACGAACGTGGCGAAGCAACGGACCAATCACCGTCGGCCCGGTCACCACCAGGATCGCGCCGAGCAACGTGCTCAATCGCCAGTCAAAACCCACGGTGTAATGAGCCGCCACCGCGGAACCGACCCATGTGATCACTGCCCCAATCGTGCAAAGACGAAACGCCGCCCTTCCCGATTCCCCCAGCTCGCGAAGGTCAAGCGATAACCCTCCCTCGAACATGATGACCGCGACCGACAGCGACACGAGCGGAAACAACAGATAGGGGGTGGCTTTCGGATCCCCGTCGACCAAGTCTGCCAGAAAATCGTCAGGCGGCACGAACTGGCCCAGCACCAGACCAAAAATCAGCAGCAACAAAATGCTGGGAAGGCTGGTTCGCCAGGCGATCCACTGCGCTGCGAAGCCAAGAGTTGGCACGATCGCCAGGTAAAGAAGAAAGTCCATGCAGAATCGCGGCGGATGTTCACGGGAGTCAAGTCACGCCTCAGGCGAGCTGGCGCACGACTCGGGCACGGCCATCGCGAACATTCTAACGCAGCTCATGCGGAAAGGACGATGCATGCAGCCGCTGATCCGAGCAATGCCGGCCCCGTATTGGGAAGCACCGCGAGAGAGAAAGAAGGAAAGGCCTGCGGAAACAGGCCTTTCCTCTTCGCGTCATCATGGATGGGAGAGGTGGCAACGCGGATTGAATGGAAACATCGCCGAAGCGATCGACTGGCGGAGCACGTTAGCGATTGTAGACGTAGACCGGCACGTAGTACGTCCGATTCGAATATCGGCTGCTCATCATCGGAACGGCGTTCCAACGAGGCCGAAGCGGCTCGTGCCCAACCCACAGGTTGTACTCCATGCGTGCGACCCGCTGATTGGCTCGATAGATCGCCCGAGCCGTGCGAAGCTCTTGCGGGCGTCATCCCGGTGCGTGCCACATTCGACTGGCTGGGGTGCTCGTCTTCCTCCACCCCGTCAAACAGCGAGACTCGGCTGGCCACCGGCTTGGAGGCAGGCCCAGCGGCATCCTGGGCGCGAGCATGGCTGCCCAGCATCACACCGCCAGAGACCGTGGTGATGCAGAGCGAAAGGGAGGAGAAATCGGCGGAGATTCATGGCAATTCACACAAAAGTCAGGGTTTTGGATCGTCGAACACTCGCAATCGACGTGCCTGCAGCCATTGGCCGGCCAGAGCCATTTGGCCATCTCGCCGGGTTGATCGAGTCGGCCCAATCGACTTGCTTGCGGTGCTGCTGATCGAAATCGGCCGGCTCCTTCAGGCAACTCCACGCTGATCCGCAAAGGTTACCCAGATTCGCATCGCTTCCATGCAGAAGAGGAGGATTATTGCGATCATCCCCTTTCATTCCCTGCGAATCCGATTCCACTGGTAAGGGGAACCAATTTCGCGGCCTCCCGATCGAATCCATCTTGGGTTAACTTAGAGAAGATCGATCGGCCGCCGCCTCTCGCCTGTGAGCTGGTGAGGCCCTCGGTTCACCAGGCACGCATCGCCGTTGCAACGCGTGTCGATTCCTAAACATTTGACCAAACCGTTTCCATCCCCGCTTCAACGGAGATTTCTCTCAGTGAAGACTTTCACATCCAATTTGTTGGCCGTCGCTGCTGCCGCGGTCCTGACGTTTACCTTCGGTTGTGCTCCCCCGGCTCCCACGAACGTGGACACCTCGACCGAAGAAGCTCCGGCCGCAGCCAGCTCGAACGTAACCGCGACCGCCGAGACGCCGGCTGCCGAGACGCCGGCTGCCGAGACGCCGGCTGCCGAGACGCCGGCCGAAGAAGCGCCGGCCGAAGAAGCGGCGGCTGAATAGCTTTCGGCTGACATCGCTTGTCAACGCAAAAAAGGGGCGTCGCCTTCTCAGGTGACGCCCCTTTTCTTGTTCCTCTCCAGAGCGCGCCAGTGCGCAGGCCCTAGTGCAGCATCAGCATTGATTCTAGGGGTTGATGGCGAAAATGCTCTAAGCGACCGGCTTCTTCATGAATTCCATCTCAACCGCGATGTCGCTACCATCCGGCGTGGCATCGCTATCGATCTGGAACCACTCTTCCTCGAACTGCAGGTAACCGCCCTTGCCTTCGGCGGCCCGTTTGAGGGCGACGTTGGTACCCAATGCGATCACGGCATCGCCCATCGCGACCTCGGGGTAACAGCGGGGATGGTTGTCCTTATCGGGATTACGAATGCAGTAGGCCCAGTGCTCGATCTCTTCGCGGTATCCGCGTGAGACCGGTCCGGAGTCGGCTGCCTGGGCGACTGGAGCGGCATAATCACCGCTGGCACTGGTATCGAGCGCGTAGCCACCGGCTTGCTGCGAGACGCCGACCTTGCTGCTGGTATCACTGTTACGATACAGCAGCACATCGGTTTCCTTGTCCAGGATCAACGTTCCCTTGCTGCCCAGGACCACTTCGCCCCAGCCACCAAAACCGTTGCCGTTGATGGACGAGTAGGTGACGACGACCTTCTTGTTCGGGTCGCTGCCGTAGCCGGGCAGAGATCCGACACGTTCCATCTGCTTCGTCTTGTCGTTACGCACGCTTGCCGGATAATTCTCGACTCGATCGTAGTAACCGACGTCGAAGGTCTTGGAGTACTCCGGCCCGGGGAATTCGAACGTACAGTAGACGTGATCCTCCGCGTCGCGATCGAGCGGCATGATGTGTCGCCCACCGACCGCATGCACGCTGAGCGGATGAACTTTCTTGCCGTCATCACGCAGCGAGCTGAGGAAGATGCTGACTGCGTCGAGTTGGTGAGATCCCAATTCGGCCATCAATCCGGCACCGGTCCGTTCGAACAATCGCCAGCGATGCAGCTCATCCATGGCGGTGAACACCTTGTCCGAGACCGTGAAGTCCTGGTAGCCGAATTTCTTCGGATCGACTTCCTTGTCGCGGTCCCAAGCCTGGAACATGGCGAGCTCTTCCTGCAGACGCACGATGTCGTCCGGGTTGGTCGCGTTCTTCAGTTGCCCCTGGCGGTTGCGGATGTCGCCGGCGATCTTGTCAAACATCTTGCCGTTGGCATCTTTTTCGCCGCCGGGAAGAGGCATCTTCCAACTGTCGGCGCCGGGCACATTGTCGCGATGCCACTGGGCGCGGATGTGATGGAGTTGCCCGAGCAAACCCCAGCGGATCAGATTGACCGCATTGTCGTACTTGACGTTGTAGTGACGCTGGTGCCCGGTGGCGAGATGGATCGGATTGCCCGCGTTGTCCTTGAGGTCGGCGGCCATCCGCGACATCGCTTTGCACTGGGCGACATTGTGCGCCATCAGCTTTTCGGTCAGCACATGCAAGCCTCGGCTCATCGCCTGGGCGGCGACCGGGGCATGCAGCCACAGCGGCAGCGCAATGATCACCGCTTCGATATCGGGATCGTCCAAGCAGGCCATGATGCCGCCGTTGGATCCGTCGTAAACCTTGACGTTTCGCCTGGCCTCGGCCTCGTCCTTGTAGCCCACGACGCTGATCAAACCGGGACGTCGCTGCAGCGCCGACGAACTGGACCAGTCCCCGTGAAATGCGCGATGCACACCGAACGGACGAATGTCACAGATCGCTTTGACATCGACGTAGTCGGGATTGCAGCCGCCGATCAACACGTTGCCTTCGTCACCGGTCCCAATCACGGCGACTCGGACCGGATCATTGACTTTGCCGTAGCCGAAATACATGGCGCCGAGTCCGGCACCGCTGACCGCACCGGCGGCGATGATCCCGCGCAGGAAGTCGCGACGATTGACGTCGTAATAACTGCCAACCGCCGAATAGTAGTTGTGCTGTCCAATCTCGCGTTGTTCGCTGGAGAGTTTGTCGACCATGATTTCATTCCATCAAAAGGTGATAGTGAATGGTAGGGTTGCGGAGGCCCATCAGTATTCGTCGGATTGAACGCCCCAGACTTTGCGGACGATCAGGTGCAGGAAGTAATCGATCCCCGCGAACCGCCCCGCACCGGTTCCGGCCAGGACCAGGCACGCCATCGACTCAATCAGCTGATAGTAGGTGGAGCTCGGACCAGACGACGGGGGCAACTGGCTCAAAAATACAGAACCGAGAAAGCCGGCGGCAGCCAACGCGGCAACCGGGGTCAGCAAGCCAAATAACAGGCAGAGGCCGACTACGATATCGAAATAAGGAACAAACCGATCGATCACGCTCGTGTCGATCCGGTTGGTGCGTGGCTTGATGAATTTCAGGAACCCGCGCGAGGCCCGCTGGTCCTCCGTCGCGATCTTGTTCTGATCCGCCTCGTAGTTCTCCCAGATCGTGTCGATTTGTTTCAGCGCCGGAGCGGCCTTGCCTTGCCACTCGCGGCGTATCGCTTCGCGCTGGCCGCCCAGACTTGCGACGCCGTCACGGACCTCTTTTTCAAGACCACTTGAATTCAGCCGCTCCATTCGTTCGCGGCCCAATTCATACTCTTCCAGATCGGCTGCGTTTTCCGAAATCACCCATTCGTACTGCTTGACCGCATTGACATAGTTTGCCTGCGCCGCGTCCGACTGTTCTTTATCGAATCCGTAATGTTGTTTGACCTGCTCACGAAAGACGGCGGAGGTCTGCTTGAACCAACCGAGATTGAGTCGGTAGGTTCCATCCCAGTCCCAAACAAGCGTCCGAAACTCGCCCGCAAACGGGCCGTTCGCATTGGCGAAGAAGGGCTTGGCGGTCCAATTCCCCGCATCGCGTTTGTCGACACCCTCGGTGTAAAAATGCCAGCCGATGGAAACCCGAAGCAGCACCAGCATGGTGGCACCGATCAATCCCAGCAGCCGTGGGGAGAGCCCCCAGCCAACACAAAGACGTAGAGGAATCAAGAGAAGCTTGCGCACGAAGGACAGGTCCACGGGTAGGCGGAGAGGGGGGTGGGAAACCTTTGGTGATGAAAGGTGCGACACCAACGGCGACTATCCGCCCTTAGCTTACACGAAGACCCTCTTATTACGCCACTATGGCGACAAAGTTCGCTGATTTCAGGCGACTGGAAAGACGCGGTCAACCGCATCCTGTTTCCGACTCGGGTCGCGCGATAGGCTAGGATGCGCAAAGGGGTCGGGCTCGCAATGGCTCGAGCTGAAGCGAAACATGGCTTTGGTTCTCATCAGCCGCCGAGCGTTCGCTCCCGGTTTTCCGGCACGCCAGCGAACCCGACGCGAACGCGTTGCGGCTGATTCGAGCCTGAGTTCGTGCCATCGGAGCCTGACCCCTTTTCGCAAGGCTCCTTTTCGCATTTTAAAATCTTCGCTTCACGTGATCTCGCCCTCGCTGCGACCGCCGCCACCGGCGCGGAATTCGCCGCCCCGAGGCCAAGGAAGGAACGCTCGATGACCGACCGCACCGCTTCGCCCGTCCAATCGTTGCCAGCCCACGCGACGGACGCTCAGTCACCCGACCCGCGCCCGTTCGCGCATCTGCATTGCCACAGTCACTACAGCCTGCTCGACGGGGCCGGCGACATCGGCAAACTGGTCAATCGCTGTGTCCAACACGGTATGAATGCGATGGCCCTGACCGACCATGGCAACCTGCACGGGTCACTCGAGTTCTATCGCAAGGCGAAGGACGCCGGGATCAATCCAATCATTGGCTACGAGGCCTACATCGCCCCAGGTAGTCGATTCGACAAAGGGGGCGCGACCAGCAGCAAGGCGGCCAGCTATCACCTCACCCTGTTGGCGAAGAATCGCACCGGCTTTCGCAACCTGATCAAGCTTGCCAGCGCCGCGTCGCTGGAAGGTTTCTATTTCAAGCCGCGCATCGACAAAGAGATCTTGGAGAAATACAGCGAGGGGATCATCTGCCTTTCCGGTTGCGTCAGCAGTGAATTCAGCCGCTGCGTGATCAAGGGAGTGGATACGGCGGAGGTCGAGAAAGAGGCCCGTGACATCGCTGCCTGGTTCCACCGTGTGTTCGATGATCGTTACTACATCGAGATCATGAACAATGATGTCGAAATCCAAAAAGCGCAGCTGCAAAACGCGGTCGAGATCGCAAACCGGATGGGATTGCCTTTGGTGGCGACGAGCGACACCCATTACGTCGATCCCGAAGATGCCGAGGCACAGGACATCATGCTGTGCATCAACACCGGTCGGTTCCGAACCGACACATCGCGGATGAAGATGGAGAACGATCAGTTCTTTCTCCGCAGCCCCGATCAGATGTACGAAAAGTTTCCAGGGCTGGAACACGCCGTCGCCCGCAGCCAGGAGATCGCCAACTCCGTCGACATCGACTTGCAACTCGGCAAGTACTATTTCCCCAAGTTCGAATGCCCCGAACAAAAGGAACCGATCGATTACCTCCGCGAACTGTGTATCAAAGGGCTCTTGGAGCGTTACTCCGACGACCCGGAACGCCTGATCGACGGCGAGCTAAGCGAAGAAGTGATGGCGCGGTTGGACCGCGAATTGGACGTGATCCGTAAGCTGGGCTACCCCACGTACTTCCTGATTGTCTGGGACTTCGTACACCACGCCCGCAGCAAAGGAATCTCGGCGACGGCTCGTGGGAGCGGCGTCGGTGCGATCGTCTGTTATGCGCTGTACCTGTCGCATGTATGCCCGCTGCGATACGACCTGCTGTTCGAGCGGTTCCTCGACGAGAGCCGGACCGAACCGCCCGATATCGACATCGACTTTGAAAAGGAGCGTCGCGGCGAAGTCATCGACTACGTCAAGGAACGCTATGGCAGCGAGATGGTCTGCCAGATCGGTACGTTTGGAACACTTGCTGCCCGAGCCGCCATCAAGGACACCGGGCGGGCGCTCGGCGTGCCGTTGGCTCGGGTCAATCAGATCACCGAGATGGTGCCTGACGAACTCAAGATCACGATCAAGAAGGCGTTGGAAAAAAGCGCCGAATTGAAAATGGAATACGGGGGCGACCCGGAAGTTCGCGAGCTGCTCGATCTGGCAATGAAGATCGAAGGCCTGGCCCGAAATGTGGGGACACACGCGGCAGCGGTCGTGATCGCCGATCAACCGCTGACCGAGTACGTGCCACTGGGTCGCGTGCCGGGCAAGCAGGATGTGATCACACAGTGGTCGATGGGAGACGTCGAGGCTTCCGGGCTGTTGAAGATGGACTTCCTCGGGCTTCGCAACCTGACCATTCTGAGCCGCACCGTGCAGCTGATCGAACAGACCACCGGCAAGGCAGTCGATCCACTCAAGTTCCCGTTGGACGACAAGGCGACCTATGCGCTGTTGCAGCGAGGCGAGACGAAAGGCGTGTTTCAGCTCGAGTCGGGCGGCATTCGCGACTTGCTGCTGCGAATGAAACCTGACCATTTCACCGATATCATCGCTACTGCCGCGCTCTATCGTCCCGGCCCACTCGAAGGCGGCATGGTCGACGATTACGTCAACATCAAGCACGGCCGCCAACAGCCGGAATACAAACACCCGGTGCTGAAGGAAATCCTGGAGGAGACCAACTCGATCATGGTCTACCAGGAACAGGTGATGAGAATCCTCAACCGGCTTGGCGAGATCCCGCTTGCCAAAGCGTACACCTGCATCAAGGCGATCAGCAAAAAGAAAGAGTCGCTGATCAACCAGAACCACGAAGCCTTCATCACAGGTTGTGTCGAGAACGGGCTGGCGGAAAAGGATGCCGAAGACATTTGGAACCTGATCGTCAAGTTTGCCGGTTACGGTTTCAACAAGAGTCACAGCACCGCTTATGCACTGGTCGCCTACCAGACGGCCTACTTGAAGGCGCATTATCCCGTTGAGTTCATGGCCGCGCTGCTTTCGAGCGACATCTCTGGCCGCAACTTCAAGCGGAAAGACGCGTTGGTCGAGCACATGGAAGACTGCGATCGCATGGAAATCGAAGTCGTCGCACCGGACGTGAACTCGAGCGCTGCCGATTTCTCCGTGGCCGACGGCAAGATCCATTTCGCCCTTTCGGCGATCAAGGGCTGCGGCGGTTCGACCTCGATTTCGATCGAACAGGAACGGAAAAAGAATGGGCCCTATCGTGACATCTTCGATTTCTGCGAACGGGTCGATGCCTCGGCATGTAACAAAAGCGCCATCGAAACCTTGATCAAGGCGGGCGCCATGGATTCCTTCGGCGCCAAGCGTAGTCAGTTGGCGGCCGTCATCGAACGAGCCGTCCAGGCGGGCGCCTCGATGCAAGCCGACAAAAAATGCGGTCAAGCGAGTTTGTTCGGCGCATTCGAGGACGAAGAGGACAGCGGCAAGCAAAGCGTCGCGACACCGCTTCCCGACATGGAGGAATGGCCGGAGCGGGACAAACTGCTCGCGGAAAAAGAGGTGCTCGGATTCTACCTGGCGAGCCATCCATTGGCCGAGTTTGAAAACAAGCTGGCGACGTTCCGGACCCACACCACCGATCGCCTGGCCGACGTCAAAGATCGCGGCGAGGTCGTGCTCGGCGGCATGATCGGCTCGATCAAGTTCGCTCACACGAAGAACCCCAAGCCGGGAACACCGAGCAAGTACGCAAACTTTGACCTGGAAGACATGCAAGGATCGATTCGCTGCATCGTTTGGCCCAAGAACTTCGTTGACTGCGGCGATCGCGTGCAGCCGGATGCAATCGTTTTGGCGAAAGGCAAAGTCGACCGGCGCGGCGGTGGTGACGAAGCCAATTTGATCGTCGACGAACTGATCCCGCTCAAAGATCTCGACACCCGATACACCCACGGCATGCGCGTTCGATTGAGCGAGAGCGCACACGATGCCAACACGATGTCACGACTTCGCGAGATCATCCGAGGCTATCCGGGCTCCCAAGAATTGCTCTTCAGCATGCAGTTGAACGAGGGCGAGATGGTGCATCTCAAGAGCGACAAGTACCGCGTCGAAATCACACCTGAACTGCGCAGCCGAATCGACGACCTGCTCGGAGCAGGGCACTACAAACTCCTGATGAGCCGCCCCCACGGGCGTTGATCAGGTGAACGATGAGAGCACTTTCAACAATGGCGTCCTAGCAGGATCAATACAAGCACGACGTGCAAGCGAGTGTGTACCGATTTCTAGCACGCATCCACTCGCTTGCGTTTTGATGTTGCGCTGTTGAGTGCCGGAGGCAAGGAATGTGAAAGCCTGGGACGCAAGTCCTTGGTTGTTGTCTATTTGATGCCGAAGGTATCACGGAGGGTAGCCGTAGGTCGCGCAGCGCACCTACGGAAACTCGCGGAAACTTAATCCCGAGCGACCCCGAAGGCGGTCGCAGACACCTTTCGCAATCTATCTGCGACCGCCTTCTGGGTCGGCTTCTGTTGCGCATTCACCATTCCGTAGGTGCGCTGCGCGACCCACGGCTACCATCTGAGACCGCTGCGCGGTCAATTCACGCATGTTCCACTCGATGGGGGAATTCAAATGTGGTTCAAGACAAGGACTTGCGTCCCAGGTTAGCAAACGTCAGCGATCTGCGATTTAAGGAGAATGTGCAACATCAAAACTTGCGCGTCATGCTTGTAGGGCGACAAGCTACGCTGCCCAACATCTTTCTGCCACGAACAAGCGGACAACCGCTACTTGATGAACCCTTTGCTTCGCAGCAGTTCAATCACGGCATCGGCGCAGTCGTCGATGCTTTGCTTTGCAGCGTCCAAAACGAGAGCTGGCTGCGACGGCTCTTCGTACTTGGCGGTCACTCCCGGGAAGTTGCGAAGCTCACCCGCATCCGCCTTGGCGTATTGTCCTTTGGTGTCACGTTGTCGGCAAACTTCGATCGGTGTCGCCACATGCACGACCAGGAAGCGATCCTGGCCGATCAATTTCTCCACTCGTTGTCGGACGTCGTCCGATGGGGCGACAAAGGAGGCGATGCAAATCAAACCCGCGTCGTTGAGCGCATGAGCCAGGTGACCGCTGCGGCGCAAGTTCTCGCTGCGATCCTCCGCGGTGTAGCCCAGATCACGGCTCAACCCCTTGCGGAGCATTTCGCCGTCGATCATGGAAACCGCGCGGCCCTGCTCAAAGAGTTTGCGTTCCACGGCATGACCGATTGATGTTTTGCCGCTGCCGGTGAGTCCCGTCAGCAGCACCGTCGCCGCTTTCTGGCCAAAGCGGGCGGCACGCTCATCGGCCGAAACGGCGGAAACGTCCGTTTGCTCCACACTGGTCTTCTCTTCGTCATCCCAAATCGAACGATTCTCACCATCGCCGGCTTTGTCCAGAATCATGCCGGCGGCAACCGTGGCATTGGTGATTCGATCGATCACGATGAACGCACCAGTGCTGCGGTTACGACGGTAGGCATCAAAGTGAATCGGCCCGCTCGAAGCGAGATACTGACTCGCCCGATCTCGTTGAGTTCGAGTTGCGGCGCGGGACTGCGGTGCAGGGAGTTGACGTCGACACGGTACTTGAGCGTGTCGATGGTGCCCGGCAGAGTCTGCGAGGTGTGCTTGAACAGATACGTCTTGCCCGGGACCATCGCGTCGGCGCTCATCCACACCAACATCGCGTCGATGCGATCGCGACTGCGAGGCAGGTTGCCAGGGCGGACGATCATGTCGCCGCGACTGGCGTCGATCTCATCTTCCAGTGTCAACGTGATCGAGAGCGGCGCGAACGCTTCATCCAGCGAACCATCGAAGGTCACGATTTCCTTGATCTTGGATCGCTGGCGACTGGGCAGCACCATGATCTCTTCGCCCTGCCGAATGATCCCGGAGGAGATCGTGCCACAGAAACCACGGAAGTCGAGATTCGGGCGATTGACGTACTGAACCGGCATCCGGAAGTCCTGGAGGTTGCGGTCGCTGCCGATGTAAACCGTTTCCAGGAAATTCATCAGCGTGCTGCCGCTGTACCAAGGTGACCGTTCACTGCGGTCAACCAGGTTGTCACCATCCAGAGCACTGATCGGAATGAAATGCAAGTCGGGCAGGTCCAGTCGCGTTGCGAACGATCGATAGTCGTCGCAAATCTCGTTGAATCGATCTTCGCTGAAGTCGACAAGGTCCATCTTATTGACGGCAACGACCACGTGCCGGATTCCCAGCAACGAAACAATGAAGCTGTGTCGTCGGGTTTGCGTGAGCACGCCATAACGGGCGTCGATCAAGATCACGGCCAGGTCGGCGGTGCTCGCCCCGGTCGCCATGTTGCGTGTGTATTGTTCGTGCCCGGGAGTGTCCGCGATGATGAATTTGCGTTTGGGAGTACTGAAGTAGCGATAGGCAACGTCGATCGTGATCCCCTGTTCACGTTCCGCCTTGAGCCCATCGGTTAACAGGGCTGGATCAAATTTTCCGCCCGTCGTCCCCACCACTTTCGAATCGGCTTCCAGCTGCATCAGCTGGTCTTCGTAGATCATCTTGCTGTCGTACAGCAGCCGTCCGATCAGCGTGCTCTTGCCGTCGTCCACCGAGCCGCAGGTGATGAAGCGCAATAACTGCTTGCGCTCGTGCTGCTTCAAATAGGCTTCAATGTCGGTGGCGATCAGGTCGGATTGATGACTCATGGAAAGGCTTTGAATGGTTGGAAACAGGCGATGGTGGTCAGGCGATTGCAGTCAGGCGTTTGCAGTCAGGCGGCTCGACTAGAAATAGCCTCGCCTCTTCTTCTCTTCCATTCCGGCACCACCTTCGTCCTGGTCGATGATCCGACCTTGTCGCTCACTGGTCTTGGCGAGCAACATCTCCTGAATGATTTCGGGCAAAGTCGTCGCCTCGCTCTCCACCGCGCCCGACAGCGGATAGCATCCGAGCGTGCGAAAGCGAACCATCTTGGTCTCTTCTTTTTCGCCGGGTAGCAGCGGCATTCGATCGTCGTCACGCATCAGCAGGATGCCGTTGCGTCGGACCACCTTGCGCGGAGCGGACTTGTACAGCGGCACGATCGGGATGCTTTCCAAATGGATGTACTGCCAGACATCCAGTTCCGTCCAGTTGCTCATTGGAAAGACGCGAATCGATTCCCCTTTGTTGACCCGTCCGTTGTAAAGATTCCAGAGTTCGGGCCGCTGGTTCTTGGGATCCCAACGATGTGACTTGTCGCGAAAACTGAAGACCCGTTCCTTGGCCCGACTCTTCTCCTCGTCTCGACGGGCACCACCGAACGCCGCGTCAAACTGATATTTGTTCAAAGCGGCCTTCAAGGCGTCGGTCTTCATCAATTCCGTATGACGCTCGCTGTCCTCCCACGGCTTGATGCCGTGCTTGAGGCCCTCTTCGTTGGTGTAGACGATCAGGTCCAGGCCCAGCTCCTTGCGGGCATAGTTCTCGCGAAACTCGATCATCTCCCGGAATTTCCAGGTCGTGTCGATGTGCATCATCGGGAACGGCGGCTTGGCCGGATAGAACGCCTTGCGAGCCAGTTGCACCAGGACAGCCGAGTCCTTTCCGATGCTGTACAGCATCACCGGCTTCTGAAATTCAGCAACCACTTCGCGAATGATGTGGATGCTCTCGGCTTCGAGCTGCTTGAGATGGGTAAGGGTGTAGTCCGACATAGTTGGAACGTTCAGAGGTTCTCGGTCTGTGGTTCTCGGTCAATTCTCTCGTGGAGTCGAGTATAGAGGTCTGCCCGAATCTGACTAGGTGAATCGACTGAGGTCGCGCCCTGTGGGGGAGATCTGCAGAATCACCCCCTCGGCATCGTCACCTCCGCCGAGCGGATACGAGGCGACGCGGCGAAGCTCCAAGCCGTTGAGCAGCCCCAAGTGCCTCGCCTCCCCACGCTCCTCGACCCATTTTGGCCCCTTGATCAACAGCAAACGGTCGACATTCTCCCAGTGGGGGCTGACCCAGCGGCAGAACTTGGCGATGCTTCCCACCGCTCGCGATACGATCGTGGTGAAGCGAAAATCCTCCAACAGATCTTCGCCCCGAGCCCCGTAGACGGGGACGGGAAGTTCCAATTCGGCGATGATCTCGCCCAACGCGTTGGCTCGCTTGGCAACCGACTCGGCCAGCGCAACTTCGATGTCGCCGCGGAGGATCGCCAGGGGAATTCCCGGAATCCCGTTGCCGCTTCCCAGGTCCAAGACCTCCTCGCCCGGCTTCAGCAACGGCTCCAGGTTCACGCAATCCCGCAAATCGCGACCCACGAACAGATCCCAAGTCGTGTGGCGAGTGAGATTCAATTGCTCGTTCCACCTCCACAGCGCTCGGGCATAGGCCTCCAGACGCGACGCCACCGACTCATCCAGCTCGATCGAGTGCGCCTGCAGGGCGGAAGAAAATTCGGGATCGATCGCCATGAGCACTCTTTATGGAACAGGAACGCAAGGGATACAAATGATGATGGGACCGACCACAATTGGGAAGGACCGCCCCAGCCTTGAACCCCGAGATCGAGGATCGATGTGACGATGGAGACCAAGGATTCGAGTGCCGATGCGATCGCGATCGATGCGGTCTTCGTTTACGGAACGCTCAAGCGGGGACAATGCCGCGCCCGTTTTTGGCCTTCGCGCCCGCTATCCATTCAGGAGGCATGGGTTCGTGGACGGCTCCATGGCCGATCCGATTATCCCGCCATGACCCCCGGTGACGATCGCGTTCGTGGCGAGCTCTGGCGTTTTCCGGCCGAAGCAATGCGGCAGGTGCTTGAGATACTCGATCAGGTCGAAGGGACCAACCAGCCCGGCGAGCCCGACCTGTACCTGCGCGTCGCCGTGAAGGCGACCGACGCCCAAGGTCTTTTGCTCGGCAACGCCTATACCTATCTCTACGCAACCGATCCGCTGCTCGACGGGTTTCATGCGATCACACCCGACAGAGAAGGCGACGACGTCGCGTGGACCTGTTAGCGTGGTTGTCTCCTCATTGACTTCGACTTCACCCTCCCTTCGGGTAACGCCCAAGCGGTTTTTGAGCGGCCGCAGCGGGCTGTTGATTTATTCGTGTTTTCGCACGCAGCCGGAATCCTAAAAGCGTGAGCGAGTGGACGGTTGTTGTTCCTTGCTTACGCGGCGGGTTACAAAATCAACAGCCCGCAAGCCAACGCGATCGACTATCTAGCGGTACGGCGCGAGCCATCGGGCCTCGGCAGCGAAATCACATTGAAGAACTGGAGGGCTCGCGCCCTTCCGCCAGAATGCCAGTGAGAACACCGTCACTCCAGCTCCAAAAGCCCTTCAGCCATACCGCTCCACTTGGGGGCAGGGTGATTGGTGTCCCCGGGCCGGATGGTCGATTTGTCGGTCAGCAACCGCAGCTGGCCCGCGGAAAACAGGTTGGGAATCTTCGTGTCCCCTCGTCGTAATCGATACAAGATGCAGCCCTTGCGGCGAACGAAATACATTCCCCAGACCTGGGCGACGAACAATTCCCGCTCCAGCCCGATCCCGATCGTTTCCACCCTATCGCCGATGTCGATCCCGTCCGGCTTGACCTTCAGCCACATCGTCGGCCGCAGTCGAAATCGGACCGAACCGTAGCTGTAGTGGTAATAAACGCCGTCGAAATGGTCGCGTCGAAGCACCCGCTCGCTAGGAAAACAGCGGGTCGCCACCGGAACATCGTCCGGATGAATGAACCCCTGGCCATCCTGGGGCCAGCGGGGGATGCAGCCGTAGTCAGGGAGCTTGGGCCACTGCATAAACGGTCAAGATTTCGTGCACGAGGTGTGTTCGCAAGGTACGCTTGCAGTCAGAACGACTCTCGGTTTTCGCGTGCGAGCCTGGAACCAAAATACCCTGGCTCTGATTCTCCGAAAACCGATCCCCGGGGGGATGTCATACTACTCCGACGCAGAAAAAAGCAGCCTCGATCGCTGCTTTTCTGGTCGTTGTGGTTATACTCGACGTCTCATCAAATTGCGCCATCCCCCAAGTCTTCTCCACATGTCAGCTTTACGAATCATTCCAGTCGTAGCGTTAGCGCTGTGCTTGTCGTCGTCTGGTCAGGCCGCGGTCATCATGACGCATTGACCTTGATCGAAATACCCCGGGCATTCAATCCAACATCGCCGCGATCGCGGACAGGAGATTCAAGGTGCGATCGTGCTTGAGGTAGTCGGAGATCTCCTTAACGACGCGATTACTGGTTACGACTTTGGATTGAGATTCAGAACCGATGAGCTAGATCTGGGCTCAACGTTTACGCTGCTTCGAATCCGGACCAGAACGACAACGTTGTTTGTTCGTTGATCTGCCGGTCAATCCGACCCCTCCACCGTCTGATTCGCTCTGGCACGATGCAGACACTGACAACGCCGCTGCAAAGGGTGATTCTGCGAAGACGAGGGCGTGCAGTCCAATTTTACCGACGATACCAGTGGTCCAGCGAATCCTGGTGCAGCCGGGATCTTTCGTCGACATCGACTGCTGGGGCTATCGACGGCATTGCAACGGGCGGTGGAACCATCGCATCAATCTATGAATTTAACTTGAATGCCGTTAATCCAACTGGGACTGCGGACGTCCTAGATGTTGTCCCTCATTCTCGGAGGGTCGCGGCGTTTCTTGATATGCAGGATCAACCGTTGCCGCGAAACCAAATCCGCATTGTTGGTGCAAGCGTGACTCCCACTGCCGTACCCGAACCATCGACCATGGCGTTTCTGGGGCTCGGCACGCTGTTCGTCGCCCGACGTCGCTATAAGCGTCGCAAGGCCGCGGCGTCCGCGAAGGCTTGAGTGCGTCTTGTGCTGACCGCTGGGTCGGATGACTCCCTCCGCCTAAAAGAACTCGGCAACCGGCAGGACAAAGATCTTGCCGTCTCCGATTCGTCCGCTGCGGGCGACGCCCACGATTTTTTCGAGGATCTCGTCGCAGCGTGAGTCATCGACCCAAAGCGTGATCTCGACTTTCGGGACGAAGGCCTGCGAGTACTCGGTTTCCTGGTACTCATCCAGGTAGCTCTTCTGCCTCCCGTAGCCTTTGACCTCCATCACACTGAGCGCTTCAATCGGCGCCCGACGAAGGCTGTTCAAAACTTCTTCGGCCAAGTGGGGGCGGACGACAGTCACAATCTGTTTCATGGTGCCAACAGTTTAGCAAGGCATTGACTTCGCACCAATCGGCATGGAATTCTGCCGACGCGATGAACTCGATGAGCAGGATTGGGAAGCTTGGCTACGTTCAACTCAGATTATGAACCTATCCGAGTCGTCCGGTCGTGCCCAGCCGAAACCAGCAGTCTGCCATCAGGCAAAAAGCAAACGCTGCGAACTCGATCCGTGTGCCCGGTAAGAGCAGTGATCAGTTTGCGTTCTCGAACATCCCACAAACAGTCGGCTTGGTCGGCACCACCGCTGGCCAGCATCGTGGCGGTGCAGCGCGTCGGCAACTTGGGCACAGATCTCCGCAGCAATTCCCGATGGCAAGATGCGCGACTCCATCCACGCATCCAGCGTCTTGCCTTCGATAAAGTCGGTGGCGATGTAGACGGTCGTACCGCGGTAGCCCGTATCATGGATGCCGACAATCCCGGGATGCTGCAGTTGGGCCGCCGCCTGAGCTTCCATCAGAAAGCGATCCGCTTCCTCCGGCGTCAGCCGATCGCGACGCGGAATCTTGACCGCAACGATTCGATCGAGTCGTGTGTCTCGCGCGACAGTCAGAACCTGACCCTTCCATGCGCCAAATAAAAAGCCCGTCGCGGAAACGACGGGCTTCGCATTGATTTGGAATCCGGTCTGAAAACGTGGGGTCCGATACAAGCACGAGACGCAAGTTTTGATGTTGTGCTATCTTTCATCGAAACTGCGTTTTGACTAACAAAATACGAGCACGAAGCGCCAGCGAGTGTGTTTCCGGTCTTCAACCGTTTGGTGGACGTGAGATTGCGCAGATTCCTCGGACACACTCCCGGGCGCGTCGTGCTTGTATGAATTTGCGCAACATCATCATCCTCCCGCTTGCGAATTCTTCGAATCACAGCGAAAAGCAAAGAGGCCCACGGCTAGCCCTGAGGTTCACAGTGAAAACCTCAGGCGCTAGCCGTGGGCCCTGAAAATGACCGTCAAAAAACAACAAACTCCCGGCCTGGGCGAGACGCTTTGCGCCACGTCTTGCTCAATTTGAGCAACATCAAAACTCGCGCGTCTTGCTTGTATTGACGGCTCACCCGCGAGAGTGGCGACTCCGCCCTAGTGCATCGTCAAATCTAAAAATGGGGGTGACGTCGGATCGGCGAAAAGGTGTCAGACACCAATAATGCGAAGCACCCTTCGGGCCGTTCCGGTTTTTGGTGTCTGACCCCTTTTTGCAGCCATCGTTTGCCGAGGCTAACCATTGCTGCCAAGGACTCCGCCCTAGCTGGAGATTTTCGCGACCAAATCGAGGACCTTGCTGGAGTAGCCCCATTCGTTGTCGTACCAGGCAACGACTTTGACAAAGGTCTTGTCGAGTTGGATGCCGGCATCCGGCATCGAAGACCGACGTGCAGACTTCTCCGCGGAAATCGGTCGCCACCACGCTGTCCTCGGTATAACCCAGAACGCCCTTCATCGGCCCTTCCGAAGCGGCCTTCATCGCCTTGCAAATGTCGTCGTAGGAGGCTTCCTTGTTCGAGCTCGACGGTCAGGTCGACGACCGAAACGTCGGAGGTCGGGACGCGGAAAGCCATCCCGGTCAACTTGCCGTTGAGCTCGGGAATCACCTTGCCCACAGCCTTCGCCGCACCGGTGCTCGATGGAATGATGTTTTCGAGGATGCCGCGGCCTCCACGCCAATCCTTCTTGCTTGGTCCGTCGACCGTCTTCTGTGTCGCCGTCGCGGCGTGAACGGTGGTCATCAGTCCGCGTTTGATACCGAAATTGTCGTTCAACACCTTGGCAATCGGGGCCAGGCAGTTGGTGGTGCAGGAAGCGTTGGAGACGAACTGTCTCGCCGTTGTAGCTGTCGTCGTTGACACCCATCACGAACATTCGGGTGTCGTCTTTGGACGGTGCCGACATCACGACTTTCTTCGCGCCGGCGTCGATGTGACCCTTGGCCGAATCGGAGGTCAAAAAGATCCCGGTCGACTCGACGACAACATCCGCCCCGATGTCGCCCCAAGCCAGTTTGGCGGGATCGGTTTCGGCCGTGACGCGAATCTCTTTGCCATTGACGATCAGCTTGCCGTCCTTGACCTCGACGTCTCCCTTGAATCGGCCGTGAACCGAGTCGTACTTCAGCATGTAGGCGAGATAGTCGACCTCAAGCAAGTCGTTGATCGCGACGACGTCGATATCCTTTCGATCGACCGAAGCGCGAAATACCATGCGGCCGATGCGACCGAAACCGTTGATGCCGACCTTGATCATGTCAGTGCTCCCTTGGATTATCCGAGTTTGGGTGTTTTGGCAGGGGGTTCGTATACTGGCAGCTCGAGATGCGTCGAAGCGGTCAAGGAGCGACCTGAGCAAGGTCCGCCAGCAGCCATCCCGACAAACGGGCTGTTTCGTCGATTCACGCCGCGAGATTGCTCGACGCGAGCCGGATTATAGGAAGGCGACCCAAAAGTGAACCAGCCCCCGGAATTCACCAACGCGGCAACCGCCAAAACGAACCAGTCGCTCAGCGCGATCCTCCGGTCCGCTTCCCCGCTGGCGGAGGCCGCAGGGGGTGGCGCCCGGGACGTGGGACTACGTCAACGAGAGGTCGATTGCAGACCGTTATGACGCGTTTGTGGCAGATACTCCGCTATGTCGACTCGATCAGGCTGATCCTGCTGGATCTCCTGCCGCGATCAGATCCGCAAACGACCGTCAAGAAATCGTGCTCGACCTCGGCTGTGGCAGCGGTCGATCGGCCTTGCCGCTTGCCGATCGCGGTTACACCGTCGTCGGAATCGACCTGAGCCAAGCGATGCTGGAGGTGATGTCGGGCAAAACCGTGACCGGTGCGGGGTGCGTGTTGCCGCTGAGAGCGAACCTGGTGCAGCTTGATTGCCTTGCCGACCATTCCGCCGACCATGCCGTCTGTCTATTCAGCACGCTTGGGATGATTCAAGGACGACAACATCGCCGGCAGATGTTGCGGCACGTCGCTCGCGTGGTGCGTCCCGGCGGCAATTTCCTGGTCCACGTCCATCATCGCTGGGCGGCGGTTCGCGAACACCGCGGGACACGCGACGCTGGCTCGGTCCTGGTGGCGTTCGCTGCGAAATTCCGAGTGTGAGTTTGGCGACACGACGTACGCCTATCGCGGCCTCGAACAAATGTTCATGCATCGCTTTTCTAAACGGGAACTTCTTTCCGATTTAATCGAAACCGGCTGGCACGTCGCGTCAGTCTGGCCGGTGACGATCGACGGTAGTGAATTCGCCAGACGCCTGACGATTCCGGGTGGTTTTCTGGTTCACGCAATCGCTTGAGCAATCTCCCTCACCCTCGGAAGCGTCAACGACTTCACGTGCGCACGCGGAACACTGGGTGCGACAGCGGATTGGGGGTTCTGATCCGGTACACCAACACTTACGATAAATGTGCTGAAGTAACGACTAATCCAATTGCATGTACTCCATCCCAGTAAAGCCCACCTCATGTCTGATTCCATTCGTTCGCTGATCGAGACAGGAACCAAGCTGTACCTCGATTCGGTGGAGCCGTCGGAGGTTGATCGTAATATCTTGTGGGGAGCCGTCGGTGCGACCAGCAATCCAGCGATCATTTCAGCAATCGTCAAAGCTGGCGGACTGGATCAAAGCATTGGGAGGCTGTTGGCTCAAGGACACGATGACGAATCGGTTGCCTGGGCGCTGACCGATCAGTTGGTGATCGACGCTCAACAGAAATTTGAGGCGATTCATCAGCAGAGCTCGGGCAATGCCGGCTGGGTCAGCTTTGAACTCGATCCGGTGCTGGAAGACCCCAGCATCGGACTGAGCGATGACGAGCGAACTGGCGCGTACATCGAAGCGGGAAAACGATGGGCCGCCGGTCATCACAACCGAATGATCAAGGTTCCCGCGACCAACGCCGGCATCGCCGCGCTGGAAGACCTGGCGGCCGCCGGGGTGACCCTCAACGTCACGCTCATCTTCACCGGCGACCAATACACTCAAGCACGAGAGGCAGTTTGGCGAGGCGCCCAACGTCGACCAAGTTTGCAGGGCTTCAAGAGCGTATACAGCATCTTCATTTCGCGGATCGACGTTTACACGAAGTCGGCCGTTGAACTGTCACCCGAAGCCCAGGGAATGGTCGGCATCCTGAACGCCAAGCGAATCTGGCGTGACAACCATTCGTTTTGGTCCGACAAAGGACTGGAACTGGAACAAGAACTGATCTTCGCCAGCACCGGCACCAAGGATCCTCGCGAGGCTCCGTGGAAATACGTAGAGGCGTTGGCCGGGAGCGACATACAAACGAATCCGCCCGAGACCAACGGCGCGATAGCCAAGAGCGACATTCGTTTTCATCGAACCGTCGATCAAATGCCGGCCGAAGTGATTCAGCAAGAAATCGACGCGAAGGTTGACACCGCGGCGATGCACCGCGTGCTGATGGCCGAAGGCGTCGACAAGTTTGTCAAACCTCAACGAGCTCTGATTGAGCTAATCGCCGAGAAGCGGGCGGAATTGTCACCGACTTCATAACCAGGGAGACGGGACGGAATCGACAATCGTCGGCTCAATCAGGTTGTGGCGGGCCCAACTTCCGGCGGGCCCAACTTCCGGCGGGTTCAACTTCCGGCGGGTTCAGGCTTCTCGTGGCGGGTTCAAGTTTGGCGGGGCAGACTCGATGCATTGAAAGCGTCGGGCAGTAGGTCACCCAGTTTGAGCTCGCGACGCGAACCGTCGATCACATCGATGAGGATCACGGTCACGTCCGTTCCAAACTCGACCAAAAATTGTCGGCAAGCACCGCAGGGCGTCACGCCGCCAACACTGGCGATCGCGATTGCCGACCAAGATCGAAATCCCGCGGTAACCGCCGCGGATGCGGCCACCCTCTCCGCGCAAAGACTCAGCCCGAAGCTCGCGTTTTCAACGTTGCAGCCCTCGGTGATCTCTCCGCTGCTGACGAGAACCGCGGCACCCACATAGAAGTGACTGTGAGGTGCATAGGCTTGATGCCGCACCGCCACCGCTCGACTGATCAGTCTTTCGATTTCGTGATTGGAAAGTTCTGCCATTCGGTTTCGGCCTTGAAAAACCTGATCAATTCGACGGTATCGTGCCCTCAGGGGCCACGCCGTCGGGCCCGCGGTCCGGACCGATTCGTTTCAGGACTAGCGTACGCGGCGGAACGGATTGTTCACCCAAGCGTACGGCATGGCCCAGTGCCCCAAGATAATCGTGAGCCAGGTTCGAATGGCAATGAAGAGTCAGAATTGGCTGCCCCTTTTCCATCCGATCACCGATTCGCCCATGAACACGGATCCCAACCGAGTGGTCAATCGCCTCTCCTTTCTTCGTTCGTCCGCCTCCCATTTTGATGATCGCCTCGCCGATCGCTCGACAGTCGATCGAAACGATGGTGCCTTCGGCGGGTGATTCGATCACACAGGCTGGGGCCAGCGGGAGCGGGGCCTTGAGGACGCCGCCCTGTGCGGCAACCATCCTTTCAAACCGGTCCATCGCGCTTCCGTCATCGATTTTTGCGGCGAGTCGGTTTGCAGCTTCCTGCCGGTTGGCGGCATGCTTGGTGGCAAGCAACAGCTCGCTACCAAGCTCAATCGCAAGCTCTCGCGCAACCCCTTGCTCTCCGCGTAGCACCTCGATCGCTTCGTTGACTTCAATCGCATTGCCCACGGTTTGGCCGAGCGGCTGATCCATGTCCGAAAGGATGGTAGAGGTCAGCAGTCCCGACTGATTCCCAACCCGAACCAGACACTCCGCCAGCTCGGTTGCCTGCTGTTCGTTCTTCATGAATGCGCCCGAGCCAGTCTTCACATCGATGACCAGCGCGTCCAGATTGGCGGCCAGCTTCTTGCTGAGGATGCTCGCGGTGATCAGCGGAACCGACTCCACCGTGCCGGTCACATCGCGTAGCGCGTACAGCTTGCGATCGGCCGGAGCAATCTGCTCGCTTGCTGCCGCGATGAACACGCCTGCGGAACGAAGCGTTGCATCCATTTCAGCCTGCGACAGATTCGTGCGGAAACCTTCAATTGACTCAAGCTTGTCGACGGTACCTCCCGTCGAGCCGAGGGCCCGTCCGCTGATCCTGGGGACGTGGAACCCGCAAGCCGCCAGCAACGGCGCGACGATCAGCGATACCTTGTCTCCCAGCCCACCGGTACTGTGCTTGTCGACTCGCAGCGTTTGAGATCCTGCCTCGCCGCTCGCGTGAGAACCAATTTCACGGGGCAGAGAATCGCCGCTTTCCAGCATGGCCCGCGTGAGCGTCGTGGTTTCGCGAGCATCCATGCCGCGCAGACAGATCGCCATCGCAAGCGCGGACATCTGGTAATCGGCGACCCGGCCGGAGCAAAAACCATCGATTAAGTACTGAATTTCCTCATCGGTGAGGGAATGACCGTCGCGTTTCTTTGCCAACAGCGATGAAACAAGCATGTCCGATAGTGACTTGGGAAGGGGGCCCCTACAATGGCAGCGATGCTCGTTATATTGCATTGTCTGTTGCAATGCGATTCGAGCCGGAGATTCTGAACAGATGTGGTTGCGAAGAAAAATGCGTTCGTCCTGCTTGCTGATTGCTGTGTTGGCGTTTGGAACGTTCGCAGGTCCGCTGCGCGGCCAGGAACCACCGCTGACCCAGGAGCAGACAGACGCGGTGATGGCCCAAGCGGGTCCCCGCGCCCTGTCCCGCGCCTTCCGCTTGGCGGCTCGCAGAGCAACGCCGGCGGTGGTGACGATCCTGTCATACGGTCAGACGGATCCACTGCGCAGCTTGGTGGCTCGCCAACAGCAGGGCGAAGATGAGCCGCAGGAGGAGGTGCCCGAGCCCGACGAAAACCAGCTGACGGGATTGGGGAGTGGCGTCATCGTTTCGCCCGACGGTCGAGTGATCACCAACAATCACGTCATCGCCGGGGCCAAACGCGTGGTCGTCCAACTGTTTGACGAAACGGAGATCCCGGCCACCGATGTGCAGGGAGATCCGGACAGCGATGTGGCGACGCTTCGAATCGAACGCGAAGGTGGATTCGATTCTGCTGAAATGGGTGATTCCGACGCACTCGAAATCGGTGATTGGGTGCTCGCGATCGGGAGCCCGTTTCGGCTCGAAGCGACCGTGAGCGCGGGGATCATCAGTGCCAAGAATCGCACACTCCGTCGCATCAACCGCGGTCGGCTGATCCAAACCGATGCCGCGATCAACCCGGGTAACTCCGGCGGTCCATTGATCGATCTGGACGGCCAAGTGATCGCAATCAGCACCGCCATTGCAACTCGTAATGGTGGTTACCAAGGAGTAGGATTCGCCATTCCAATCAATCAGGCAAGATGGATTGCCGATGAACTCGCAGCGCATGGAATGGTACGTCGCGCCGCGATTGGCATCCGTATGGCAGAGCTGAATCCGAAGATTGCTGCGAAGTTCAATCTGACCGCCGGGATGGGCGTTTTGGCTTATCAGGTGATCGAAGATTCCGCCGCCGATCGCGCCGGCGTCAAACCACTTGATGTGATCAAGGAATTCGCGGGCGAAAGGGCCACCGACCCCGGATCGCTACAGGAGGCCATCGAGCGACTTCCCGTCGGATCAATCCAAGAAATGAAGATTGTTCGCAAAGGCGAAGAGCTGACGTTGACGGTTGAATTGGCCACCGTCGAGGATCCAACACTGAGCCAGCAATCGGATCAGGAACCGGATCAGGAACCGGATCAGCAATCGGCACAACCGTAGCCTGATCGACTTTCCAAAACCTGGGTTTGGCAGGATGTGGAGATTTCGATCGCGACCCGAAGCGTGAGCGAGGCTCGTTGCGCAACTCATTTCCTCGCTGACGCTTCGGGTTACGTTTGGCCACAAAGTGGCGTTTTCCAGCTAAGGCGCGTCAATCTGCTCTCTTACAAAGCTCGGACGAGGATCGCCCTTGCCTTTGCGGTCGCATTGGAAGAACTCACTGACGTAGCGAAGTGGGATCTTCTTCTCTGGAACCTTGAAACGGTCTCCTTTCTGAAGCACCGGTCGATACTCGTCCATTCGACCGAATTGCCGAGTGCCGGCCGCCTGGCAGGGGAACCAGTAGCCCTGACCTTGGGCATCTTCCAGATAGAATTCCGGATAGCAATGATCGGGGATCCAAACCATGCGGGCTGGAACTCGTGCGTTACGACAGAGGGCAACAAACAGACTAGTCATCTCCTCGCAGTCGCCCTGTCCATCTTTCAGTGCATCAGATGCATTCTTCAGAGAACCTTCGACATATTCGACATGATCGCGCACATAGTCGTAGATTTGCTCGACGCGCTGCCAGTCATTCTCGGCTTCCATCGCAGCAAGCTCGCGGGAAGCATTCCGAACGCGCGAGCTGGAGGCATCGATGAACGGGCTATTCCCCATGAACATACGAAGTTCGCGACCGGGCCGAGAAGGAATCACCAAATCGTCGGTCTGTTCGGGGCCGAGAATGCGAGAGCGATCGATCTGAAAGTTGAAGATCGCGTTGACGGTTGCGCCGGCGGGCACACGGGCCATGCGAACCACCACCTGCCTGGCCCCTCCCGGCAAATCGCGCACTTCCCAGTGCGACACGGAAGGATCGATCGTCTGTCCCGTGACGACAACCGTTTGCTCGGGCCACTCCATCGGAACGGTGAAGGTCGCCAGCACATTGGTGCAGTAAACCGGTGTCTCCAACACCAAACCAATTCGCCAAAACTGGGTTTGAGGTGACTCGTAGCTCAGTCGGCTAGCGGGAATTGACGAATCTGTCTCGCTGGGGCTCTCCGAGCCATCGGTCGACGGTGCGTCTTGTTGAGCGTTCGCGATCATCGCGAATAGCGAGTGAGAAAAAATGGCCCCGGAAGCCAAGAGCCATTGTCGGCGCGAAACAACTGGTAGCGTGGGCGTCGGAATCGTCATGATGATGGAGTGCGATCGAAGGCGGGTCAAGAAAACAAAAAAACGGTCGGAGCAAAGCCTTGCCAAGGAGACAACGCTTGCCCCGACCGTCGCTCGCTATGAACGATTCAGTCTAATTCGGCAAGTTACAGCGATGTGCCGCCGTAGTACGGTTCTTCCCAAAGGATACGGCTACCGTCGTTGTCGAACCGCCGAGCGCTGAAATCATCGCCTTGGATCGGCGCCATGGTTGGGACGGACTGCGGCACCCCTACGGTGCCACCCGACATGTAGGGGTCGGTGTAGCCGCAGCCGCAATCGCCGGACGTAGGCGTCCCGCATGATCCGCACGAGTAGCCGCCGCCGGCATAGGGGGCGGGCGAGTAGTATTCAGATCCACAGCCTTGCGGTGCAGCAGAGTAACCGGGTGCTGGACCAGCGTAGGGCTGGCCGCATGGCGGAGCACCGCAAGGGGCTTGCATGGTGTTGCCGAACTGCGGAGCGGGGATTCCGCCGGGATTCGAGTTGCACAGGCCACAGCGAGCTCCCTTTCCGAACAGGAAGTTTCGCATGCCGCTACAACCGCTACTAAGCGATAGGAGCATCACAACCGCGACGATCGAGAGAATTCGAGTGTTCATTTCTATTTCCTTGATATGCATAGCGAGCGTATTCGTTAGTCTCAAGTGTGAGACCGCACAAAACTACGTCGCTGTCTGTGATGTGCAAACGCAACATCGTGTTTTTTCTGCAACAATGTGTTGAGAACGCACACCACCCAGATTCACATCCATCTTCTACCTCCATGATTTTGCATTCGTTACAAGCACCGCTCCGCGGTATGGCCCTTGCGACGATCGTATCGATGTTGGCGATGCCACTTGCTGTGACTTGCGCCAACGTCGCCCGTGCTGAACAAACCAGTCAGGTTGACATTTCTTTGCGAACGGATTCGCCACAGTCAGGCGATGCACTCGATGCCGATCACTCCCTCGCCAATTCGACCTTGATCGTAAGGGAGGACGGAGAAGTGGGGCTTGCCGAGTCGGCTCAGTGCGAAGGCGCGCTGGTGGCTACGCAAGCAAGCGATGGCTGTTGCGTTTGCGGAGAGCCCTTCGATGAGTCGGATCGTTTTTGGCTAATCAATACGCGCCATTTGACGAGCAGTGCTCGCTGCGTGAATCTCGACGATCCTGCCTTGGCGGTCTATCGTATGCACCGCTGCTCTCGCTCTTGCCGGGTCACCGTCGATCACTACTTACGAACGATCGCTCAGCGGCGAAGCGCAGTGGTTTATGTCCACGGAAATCGAATTCCTGCGAACGAGGCCATCGAGCGGGGATTTGCCGTCCATCACAAAGTCGATTGCTGCTCGTAACGGCAATCCAATTGATTGGGTGATTTGGAGCTGGCCGAGCAACAAGCAAGGAATCCTGATGCAAGATGCGCGCATCAAGGCATCGCGCACTGACGGTCAAGGGTTGTATTTGGCGTGGTTGCTTCGTGAGCACGCCAAATTGCAAGTCAACACGTCGCTAATCGGATACAGCTTTGGTGGGCGCATCATCACTGGCGCACTGCACGCTGCAGCCGGTGGTGCGCTCGGCGGCAGGCAACTTCCGGGAGAGCCGGTCGTTGGCGGCCCGTTTGACGCCGGCCTCGTGGCTCCTGCGGTCGATAGCCATTGGTTGACCAGTCATGGATACCATCGTTATGCGACGCAGAACCTGCAACAATTGGTTTTGATGTACAATCGTCGCGATGCGGTCCTCAAACGCTATTGGCTGATCGATCGGGTTCGCGGACGCATGGCTTTGGGGTACAGTGGTCCGACATCCTTCGCCAATCGCTTTGACGGAACCAAGCTTCCTGTTTTCGCTCGAGATTGCTCCCCGTCGATCGGTCTCCAGCACGATGAGCTCGACTATTATCAAAAAGCCTGCCATGCGGGCTCGGAAATGGCCAAACTGATCGATGACTTCTACGTCAACCAGTGATTCCGAGCAATTGCAACCTTACGAGGACCGGATTGGATTCCTCGGCGGGCATTGGGTGCCCCATACCGAAATGCGGCTGGGTGTCGAAGACATTGGTTTTCGGCAGGGCGTGACTGCGGTTGAGCGGCTTCGAACGTATCAAGGTCGGATCTTCGCGGTGGAAGCCCATCTGCGACGATGGCAATGGTCGACATCCAAGCTTGGGATTGAGCCGCTCCCATCGATGCAGGCGACGCAGGCCTATCTTGAGGAGATGCTTCAGCGCAACGAGCGACTCGTCGGTCGCGAGCGTGAGATTGGCATGACGATGTTTGCCACACCGGGAACGGGCGACGGATCGGGACCAACCTTTGGAATGCATCTGAATCGTCTGAATCACGAGAAGATCGACCTGCATCGCCAGCGGGGACAGGCGATTGTCGTGACCGATGTTCGGCAACCTCCTTCCGCCTCCTGGCCGCGATCGATCAAGTCCCGAGCGCGCATTCATTATTATCTGGCGGATGCCTTTGCGGCACAGTTTCGCGTCGATTCGCTGGGCGTGTTGATCGACGAAGACGGATCCATTACTGAGACGAGCACTTCGAACATCGCGGTCGTGAAAGCGGGACAGATCTTTTCACCCCCCGCCGATCGAGTTCTCGCTGGCGTCACGCAACTGATGATCGAAATCCTGGCACAAGATGCCTCACTCTCCTGGACGAAAGCCCCCGTCAGCGTTTCTCAGCTTGTGGACGCCGATGAAATCTTGTTGATGGGGACCGATGGTGGGATCTGGTTCGCCAATTCGGTGAGCAATCATCCGATTGGCGATGAAACGCCGGGCGAAGTTTTCCTGACGCTGCGAACTCTGTTCGATCGGCTCGTCGGAACGATCGCCTAAACGCAAGATGCTGGCGAAGTTCTTGCTCGCGGCTGGCAAAATCAACGACGGTTTGCCCACCTGTTCTCGCGAAGTGGATACACTACTTGGATTCCCCTTCCCTTGTCCTTTTCGAAGAGAGCTGTGCACGTGAAGCCTGTTCGCCAAGTCTGGATGATGCTCCCTTTGTTGGTCGCGGCATGGATGTTGGCCGGTTGCAATTCGTCATCACAATCGAAATCGGGAGCGACGGCGACCGGTGGTGCTGGTGATGGTAACTTGCGAATCGCCGTGATTCCCAAGGGGACCAGCCACGAATTCTGGAAGTCAGTGCATTTCGGAGCAGAGAAAGCGGCGAAGGAGCTTGGCAACGTCGAAGTCGTCTGGCGAGGACCTGTGCTGGAAAGCGATACCGGGAGCCAGATCGAGGTCGTCAAGAACATGATCACCATGCAGGTCGACGGTATCGTTTTGGCACCGAACCAAAAAGGAGGTTTGGTCGATGCGGTAGAAGAATCGATCAGCGAAGGGATTCCCGTGGTCATCTTTGACAGTGGCCTGGACCAAGGACCAGAGCTTGTCAGCTACGTAGCCACGGACAACTACAAGGGTGGCAAGATGGCTGCCGAACAGATGGCCAAAGCGATTGGGGAAAAGGGAAACGTTATCCTGCTGCGTTACCTCGCCGGCAGTGAAAGCACCGAACAGCGTGAACAGGGATTCCTGGACGGATTGAAAGCCTATCCCAACATCACGGTGGTCTCGTCGGATCAGCGTGGCGGCGACAACGCGACTGCCTCGAAAGAAAAGGTCGACCAGTTATTGCAGTTGTACGGTCAAGACCTTGCGGGAATCTTTGCAGTCTGCGAGCCGAATGCCAACGGGACGCTGGAGGCCCTGCGAAACGCCGGCTTGAACAAGCAGGTCAAGATGATCGCCTTTGATCCAAGCGATGCGCTGATCGAAGCCCTCGGCGACGGGTCATGCAGCGGGATCGTGCTTCAAGATCCCGTACAAATGGGCTACCAGTCGGTCAAGACGCTTGTCGCCGCGACTCAACGGCGAGAAGGCAGAAGCATTCATTTCGACCGGCGAGTATGTGGCGACGCCGGAGAACATGAACGAGGAACGGATCCAAACGTTGCTGAAGCCGTCGATCATCGATTAGCAGATACACGCGAGAGAGTCTGCCATGTCTCCCCCTTTGCTTGAAATGCGAGGGATCAGCAAGCGGTTTGGTCCAACGCAGGCACTTCGCGACGTTTCGCTTTCGGTGACGGGCGGTGAAGTGCTCGCGTTGATCGGCGAGAACGGGGCCGGCAAGAGCACGCTGTTGAAGGTGCTCAGCGGAGCACATCTCGCCGACGAGGGGGAAATGACAATTGCCGGCGAGGCCTACCAGCCACGTGGCCCACACGATGCCAGAATGTCGGGCATCGCCATGATCTATCAGGAGCTGAATCTGGCTCCCGATCTGACCGTCGAAGACAACATCTTGCTGGGACAGGCGGGAACCGGCAAAGGGCTGTTGCTTCGGGGACGACAGCGCGAGCGAGTCCGCCAGGTGCTCGATTCGGTCGGGCTTGACCGACCTGCAGCCCACCGCGATTGTCGGTCGCCAGTCCGTCGCAACGCAGCAGTTGATTGAGGTGTCCCGTGCCTTGGCGAGCGACGCCCGCATCATCCTGTTTGATGAGCCCACTAGTTCGCTTCCGCAAAAAGACGTCACGCGATTATTCGAAATCATCAATCGTTTGAAACAGCGCGGTATCGGCGTGGTTTACATCAGCCATTTTTTGGAAGAAGTCCGCGAGGTCGCTGATACCTACAGCGTGCTTCGCGACGGCAACCATGTGGGTTCGGGCAGAATCGATGAAGTCACCGATCCACAGATTGTCTCGATGATGGTGGGTCGCGACGTCGATGATCTGTTCCCATCCGTACCCCATGTTCCTGGAGAGACTTGGGTCGACAGTCAGGAATCTGCAGGGCGTTCCCTACCCACGCAACGTCAGTGTTTCGCTGCGTCGCGGTGAGATTTTTGGGGTGGCGGGACTTGTGGGAGCGGGCCGCACCGAACTGCTGCGTAGCATCTTTGGCTTGGATTACACGACCGCCGGAGTCGTCACTGTCTCGGGAAAGGCCGTTCCCGGCTCGGTCAGAGCCAGAATGCAGTCCGGCTTCGGCCTGCTATCGGAAGATCGCAAAGGAGAAGGACTCGCGCAGGACTTGTCGATCATTGAGAACACCACGCTCGGCGCACTTGGCAACTACACGAAGTTGGGCTTGATCAACTTGTCGCGACGGGACAAGGTTGCCAGCGAGCTGATGCAACGGGTCGCCGTCAAGGCTCGTTCCGGCAGGCAGCTCGTGTCGGAGTTATCCGGTGGGAATCAACAGAAAGTTGCGATCGCGAGAATCCTGCACCAGCAGGCGGACGTGTTGATGATGGACGAACCGACCAAAGGCATCGATGTCGGTACGAAGGCCGAAATCTATCGCATGATGGGCTCACTGGCCGCCGAGGGACGCACGATTGTCTTTGTGAGCTCGTACCTTCCCGAGTTGCTCGCGGTTTGTGATCGCATCGGCGTGATGGCGCGCGGTCAATTGAGAGAGGTCCGTGATGCGTCCGAATGGACCGAGGACGACGGTGATGGCCGCGGCGATCGCCCTGGATGATGCGTCAACGAATGTTTGTGAAACCAGCCAAGTCTTGTGATGACTCCGCAGTGAAGATCCCTATGTTGAAAAAGCTTTTCTGGCAACTCGGTCCACTTGTTGCGCTGCTGGTCATCGTGCTGCTGTTTTGGTTTGCGGACAGCCTGTGGGGACAGGGATTCTTTCTCTCTTTTCGCAATCTCCGTGTGATCATGAGCAGCGCAGCGCTGATCGCCGTTCCAGCCTTCGGCATGACGATCATCATCATTTCAGGCGGTATCGACCTGTCGGCCGGCACCGCCCTGACGCTCTGCGGCACGGTGCTTGCGCTCGAGCTCAAGCACGCGCCCTCCGCTTCACCCGATGCCATGTTCGCTGCCGATTCGCTCCCGTACATCTGGTGGATGACGTTGGCGATCGGAGGAATGATCCTGACCGGCTGTCTCTGTGGACTGATCAACGGCACCTTGATCAGCGCGACGAAGGTGGTCCCCTTCATCGTCACGCTGGGGACCATGACGATCTATCTAGGGATCGGACAGATCTTGGCGAATGAATCGACCGTCTACGCACCGAAGGAGAACATTCCTGACTGGATGAGCCTGTGCTACACCGGAAGCAATGCGAGTCAATACTTGATCCCGCCGTTTCAGATTTTCAATTGGAACATCGTGATCAAGATTCCGACCAGTGTGATCATTGCAATCGTCCTGGCAATCGGAGTCGGCGTGCTGATGCGTTACACGGTCTTTGGCCGCAACGTCTTTGCCTTGGGCTCGAGCGAGTCGACGGCACGATTGTGCGGAATCAATGTGCCCCTGACGATCGTGGCGGTCTACACGCTGGCCGGCTTCTTTGTCGCCGTGGGGGGGCTGCTCTATTTTGCAGACGTGAAGAACGGGAACCCGAGTGATGGAACGGGTAAGGAGCTGGAAATCATCGCGGCGGTCGTTTTGGGGGGAGGCAGCCTCAGCGGTGGACGCGGATCGATCTTCGGGACAATGATTGGCGCCCTGATCATCACGGTGATCCGCAGCGGCTGCAGTCAGCTTGCCATTCCCAATACCTATACGCTGATCATCATTGGCGGGATCATCATCATCGCAGTCATTGTCGACCAGCTCCGCCATGGTTCTCCGGAGTGGTTTTTCCGCCTACTGCCGAGCAAGAACGACAGCAACTAAGGCGACGAGAGGATGTCGGCGGTTTCCCGCGCGCCCCGTGGCGCGTACGATTTAGCCTAGAGATTGGAAACCAATCCGCGCCGGAAACGGGATCCGGCTCGAATGGCACGGGCTTTGAACCTCGGCGCTAGCCGTGGGCCACGAAAACGTCGTTAAGATGCGGCGAAGGCCCACGGCTAGCGCCCGAGGTTCAAAGAGACAACCTAAGTTCGTGCCATTCGGGATCCGGCTCTTTGTCATAGGATTTGAAACATGAATCGCTCCTCATTGCGAGCCATCGGCATCGCGTTTTGGCTCGTTGCAGTGATTGCGGCGGCGGCGGCGACACAGCATCAGCGAGAACAGTCTGCATCTGGTCAGGCGTCGGCACTGGACTACCTGGTCCATCGCGTCGAGCGCGTGGAGGTAGTCGACGCCAGTGGCCAGGTCCAAGGGAATGATCCTGTGTTCTTCGAGTTGCCCGATGGAAGCTGGTCCCAAGTTGGGCACATCGATGCGGTTTCATTGACGGAGCCGAGTCATTTCGATATGAGCTGGTACGGTAAGGGAGTCACCGCTTCGCAGTGTCAGCTGACCGCTTATCGCAACAGCGGACGACTGGATGACGTGATCGCGACCATGTTTCCTCCGGAAAAGAGAAAGCAGATTCAGTTGCGATTGGAGCGAGTCTTCGAGGCTCATGGGGACGAGCTGATGACGTCGCTGCTTCCGCTCGTTCAGCAAGCTTTGCAGAAATCGCTACCCGTGATCGAGGCCGGGATCCGAGAATCGACCGAGCGGCATCGCGCTGAAATCGACCAATTGATGCAGCGTTGGAATGATGAGTTGGTCGACGAACGACTGATCCCGTTGGCTCGCCGCGAAGTCATGCCGATCGTTCGGACTCATGGACAACCGATTGCCGAGAAGATTGGTCGGGAGCTTTGGGACCGCGCATCGTTATGGCGATTCGGTTGGCGGGCGGCCTATGACAGGTCGCCGTTGCCGCGCCGCGACCTGCTCCAGCAAGAATGGGATCGATTCGTCGAGCAGGACGCGATCCCGGTTTTCGATCAACACATGGACGAGATTGCGGCGGCCGTGCAGCAGACCGTTGCAGAGATCGCTGCCAAGAAAGCGGTGACCGACGAATTAGCTGCGGTCGCGGGCTCGATTGCAAGCGATCCGGAAACACTTCGACTCTTTCGAGACATTCTTCGGGAGTCCATCGTCGACAATCCACAGCTCCATCAAGTTTGGCAAGAGGTTTGGGAAAGCGATGAAGCGCGAAGCGCAATCGACCTTGCGGGACAGCGGCTGGAGCCCGTCGTCCGGCAAATCGGCGACGATTTGTTTGGAACGCAGGAGGAGGGAATCAATCCTGATTTTGCTCGCGTGCTAAGAAACCAGATTTTGGGAAAGGACCGTCGCTGGATCGTGGCAACCCCGCTCGATCACTCGGAGGCGACCGCGACCATGGTGATTCAGCCGTCGGATCGAACGATGCCCTATCCGCTGATTTACCTGGCCGACCGCCGCGAGACGCAGGAAGGCAGCCAGTGAACGAGGTTCCCTCGATAGCAGACGACGATCCGGGCGATTCCGATTCGCCAGGGCAACCGCAAGATGCCGACGAAGTTCGCCCTAGCCCGGCTCCCTTGCGATTGACTGGGCTAAGCATCACGGCTGGCTCAACGGTACTGCTCGATGATGTGACGCTCACGATACCCGCTGGCAAGATCACGGTGATTGTAGGTGCCAGCGGCGCCGGAAAATCGGTGCTCCTGCGAACATTGGCGGGACTGATTCCACGTGAGGGGACCGTCTTGGCTTGGAAAGGTTCGATAGAACTGGGATCGATGGAACTGGAGGATCGTGGCGAATCGAATCAATCGCTGACACAGCGAATCGGCATTGTCTTTCAGCAATTCGCCTTGTTCGACGAGCTTTCTCCCGTCGCCAACGTCCAGTTCGCGATTGATCACCGGTGCGAGCGTGCTCAGGATCCATCGCAAACGGCAACCGATTGGTTGGACGAACTTGGTGTCCCTCACAAGACGAGAGTTGCCGGCTTGAGCGGCGGACAAAAACAGCGGCTGGCAATTGCCAGGACCCTGGCCGCAGACCCGCCGATCGTTCTTTATGACGAGCCAACATCGGGATTGGATGCGGCCAGCGGGGCGAAGGTCTCGGCAATGATCCGCCACACTCACGAGGCTCATCGTCGAACGAGCATCATCGTGACCCATGACTACGAGACATTGATTCCGATCGCCGATGTGGTCTTGCTGCTTGATTCCGATGCCAAGCGACTCGATTGGATTCCGTCGGAACAGTGGCCGGATATCCCCAACCGCATGAAGCCCTTGCCGCGAGAGCAATCGGCGAGCGAGCCCGAAACGCCGCTGCAATTGGCGCAGCGTGCGGGGGATCAGTTTTTTGCGGCAACGGGCTCGGCGTTTTTGGCAGCCCTGCGACTGCCGTTTGACGCCCTGCCGATCTTTCCGCGTTGGAAGTGGGGGCTGCGATTCTTCGCCCACTATCTCCGCTTGGTGGGCGGCCCGTCAGCATGGATCTACCTGATTCTTGCCGGCATGATCATTGGTTTTACGTCGACCTACTTTACCTTTCGCTTCCTGCCTTTCCGTTTGTACACGCAGCCGCTGCTAATCGATGAGTTGTTGGCAACGATCGGGTTCGCGCTCTATCGGGTCCTCGTTCCGGTGTTGGCAACGATCCTGATTGCCGCCCGTTGCGGTGCGGCCGTGACGGCGGATGTCGGAGTGAAGCAATACGGCGGACAGGTCGATGCCCTGAGGACCCTTGGCGTGAAGCCCAAGTCGTATCTCTTGGTGCCGATCATCATGGCATTTGTGGTGGCCACACCGATGCTGGAATGGCTCGCCTTTAGCTCAGCCAGGATGATGAGTCTCGCCACGTTCACGTCCACCCATCCGAGTATCGGACCTTACTATTGGGGGCAGTATTTCTTCAGGAATCTTGTTTCGGTCGATCACAGCGGACCGCTCGGCCTGCCGCTGTACGCGGGATGGGATTGGGTCCTGCTGAAGAATCTCCTCTGCGGTGTCGGCACGGCCACGATCGGTTACTATCGGGGCCTGCAGCCAAAAAATTCCGCCAGTGACGTCAGCAGTGCGATCACCTCCACGGTGCTCTGGACCACGTTGTACGTGCTGGTCGTGCATTTTGTGGTCGCGTTGTTCGAGTATTGACCCTCCACCGAAACTACGGATCGTTCCATGGATAAGAAGTCGAAGAAGCGATTGGATGTGATCAACAAGAAACTGCAAACGTTGCGACCGCGTTTGGCTGGTTCGCGAGCCCAGGCGGACGATGCCGGGGAACTCAAGCAACTAGAGGACGAGATTACCAAGCTCGAGGCCGAAGCCGCCGAGATCAAAGGCAGCAAGTGATCACCCCCACTGCCCACTGCCCACTGCCCACTGCCCACTGCCCCACTGCCCCACTGCCCCACTGCCCCACTGCCCCACTGGCCCCACTGCCCTCTTCCCCTACTCCCCTCTTCCCCACGCCGGAGCCTCTGCCGTCAACGTCATAGCCTCCCCTCGATCAGGATGATTCAGCGTCAATGACCAGGCGTGAAGGCACATTCGTGGGCAGGCGGTTGTGAGCGTTTGAGTGGGGGCGATCTGGCCGCCAGGAAGGTAGGTGGGATCGCCGATCACCGGCATTTGCATGGACCAAAGATGAATCCGAATCTGGTTGGTGCGACCGGTTTGTGGAATGGCTTCGGCAAGCGAGGTGCCATCGTCGAAACGCTCCAGAATGTGAACCTCCGTGATCGCTTCGAGTCCGCCAGGATCGAGTGCTCGTGCGCCCGCCGAGGAGCGATCTCGACTGATGCGGTGATCGCAAACGATGCTGTCTTCGGCGGGCTGCCCAAGGATCCGCACCAGGTATCGCTTGCGGACCCGATTTTGCTCGAACTGTTCACGTAGATTCGTCGCCGCCGTTCTCGAGCGAGCCAGGACCATGACACCGGTCGTGTTGGCATCCAGGCGGTGCACAAGGCGCAGGCTCCCGTTCCCATAGACTGAATCGAGCAGCCAGGTCAGAGTGTTGCGGTTGAATCGTCCGCATGGATGGACTGGTAACGGAGCCGGTTTGGCGAGCCCGACGAGCGTGGCGTCCTCCCAAATGACGCGAATCCCTGCGTCGACGTCGGGTTCCACCGTATCAGGAAACCAATGCCAGAATTGCTCACCGCCACGAACACTTCGACTACTGCGCGCCGGCCGACCATCGGAAAGGATGTGGCCCAATCGAAACCACTCATCCCATTGCTGGGGATCGATCTGCGGGTGCAGCGCGCGGACGCATTCACCCAGTGTTCGGCCGTCAAGCCGAGCCGGAATATTGATCGGTCGATAGTTATCGTACGGGCGACTCCCCGGGAGCGGTTGCGATGCACGCCTCAGAGATGCGTTACGATATTCCAGGAATTGTTTCATCGAAGGATCAGTGGGAACCTATCCGAAAAGGCGTTTGAACCGAATAACAGGTTGTCAACCTCGGGCGCTAGCCGTGGGCCGCAGCCCGATCGCCGCAGCCCGATCGCCGCAGCCCGATCGCAACGGCATTTTGAAGGCCCACGGCTAGCGCCTGAGGTTCACGCAGACAGCCTGTACGATGCGGGTCTGCATGATGCAATGAATCGTCCGGAATCGCAAATGGCTACTCAAACTTAGAACCCTCCTGCTTTGCAAACACCAACCGACGAATCGATACGGCGCGCTGCAATGGTCAACAACCAGTTGGTTTCGCGCGGCTTCACCGACAGGGCTGTACTGGACGCGATTGGCAAGGTTCCCCGTCATCGATTCGTCCCCAAGGAATGGCAATCGCGTGCGTACGCCGACGGGCCGTTGCCGATCGGACATGGTCAAACCATTTCGCAGCCATACATCGTGGCCTTGATGACTCAGTTGGCCAGGCCGATGCCCGACTCCAAGGTACTCGATGTGGGGACCGGATCGGGTTACCAGGCGGCTGTGATCGCGGAGATCGTGGACCAGGTCTACAGCATTGAAATCAATGAGCTGCTTGCCGATCGCGCAGGTCAATTACTGGAGGAGCTCGGTTACGACAACATTCACGTGCGTTGTGGCGATGGTTACCATGGCTGGCCAGAGCAGGCGCCGTTCGATGCGATCCTGGTTGCGGCCGCGCCCGATCATGTGCCCGAGACGCTCGTCGATCAACTAGCGATCGGTGGTCGCCTGATCGTGCCGGTCGGTAAGTACACGCAAACGCTGATGCTGATCGAGAAACGAGAGGATGGATCGATTACCCGCCGCGCCGTTGCCCCGGTCGCCTTTGTGCCGATGACCGGGTTGGCCGACCAGCATTAGCCAACCATTTGAACGAGGATTCGCCGGACGTTTCGATTTGGCTAAACTAGTGGGATGCCCGCCCATCGCCCCCACCTGCTGTCTTCCCACCTACTGCGTCGAATCGTTGTGATTCTGGTGGTCACGCCTGTCGCCGCCTGGCTAGGCGCCGATCGCGTCTGGGGCGAGGAAGTCGATTTCGATCGCGATATTCGACCCATCATTTCGGAGAACTGCGCGTTCTGCCACGGCCCCGACGAACAGACCCGTGAAGCCGGGCTTCGACTTGACACCGCTGAGGGCGCCTGGTCAGTCCTCGAAAAAGGAGCGAGCGATGATAGTGAGCTGATGCGTCGCGTCGCTTCGGAAGATCCCGACGAGGTGATGCCACCCCCCGGTTCGAATCGACAGCTTACGACGAACCAAGTGGAACTACTTCGTCGCTGGATCGACCGGGGAGCACCGTGGCAACAACACTGGTCATTTCGGCCCTTGATCGCTCCGCAGATTCCGATCGTCCCAGCGAATCCCGACGCACCCATTCGTAACCCCATCGACGCCTTTGTCCAAAATGTCTTGACGAGCGCGGGATGAAACCGTCGCCCGAAGCGTCTCGCGAGACCTTGATTCGACGACTGTCGCTGGACCTGACTGGACTGCCGCCCACTGTCGAACAAGTCGACGCGTTCGTCAACGATTCGAAACCGCGTGCTTACGAGCGACTCGTTGACCGCTTGCTTGAGTCGCCAGCCTACGGTCAGAGGATGGCATGGGACTGGCTGGACGCCGCACGCTACGCAGACACCAATGGATACCAAGGTGACAACGAACGGACGATGTGGCCGTGGCGGGATTGGGTGGTCGACGCTTTTAACCGCAACCTCCCTTACGATCAGTTCACCGTGTGGCAGCTTGCCGGGGACCTGCTGCCCGACGCAACCTTCGAGCAGAAGTTGGCCACCGCATTCTGTCGCAATCATATGATCAACGGCGAGGGCGGACGGATTGCCGAAGAAAATCGCATCGAGTACGTCATGGACATGACCGAGACGATGGGCACAGTTTGGCTTGGCCTGACATTGAACTGCTGTCGGTGCCACGATCACAAATATGATCCGATCACCAACGCCGAATACTACAAGCTGTTCGCCTTCTTCAATCAGACACCGATCCAGGGCGGGGGTGGCAACCCGCAAACCCCGCCGAACCTTGTCGCGCCGTCTGAGATTCAGTCTGCGAGACTAGCCGACTTGCAGACTCAAATCGCGTCACTCGATCGAGAGACCCAGTCGCTGAAAGATTCGCTGGGCTCGCTGCAACCAGAATGGGAAGCCCGTCAACTGGAGTCGTGGTCGCGGTCGCCGAGCTGGCAAGCCCTGCACGCAGCAACGTTGGAAGCGGCAGGATCGCAGTTGAGGCAACTCGAAGACGATTCCATCCTTGCGACGGGCTCGCCTCCCGACAACGACACCTACACGATTACCGCGCCAGCTTCCGCAGACAAGATCACTGCCATTCGACTGGAAGCCCTGCAGCATGAGTCGTTGACCAGCAACAGCCTGTCTCATGCAAGCAGCGGCAATTTCGTTTTGACCGAAATCGAAGTCACGTTGATCGACTCCGATCCAACATCGGAGCAGGAAACAAAGCTCACGATTTCTGGAGCCGAAGCGACTTTTGAACAGGGTGGGCACCCGGTGAAAGACGCTTTCGATGGCAAGCGACAATCGGGCTGGGCGGTTTACGAGGGCCGGGTCGTCGATCGCGAACATACCGCAATTTTTCATTTCGCAGAGCCGGTTCCAATTGCTCCCAACCAGCAAATCAAGGTCGTCCTTCGACACGATTCCAAACATGCCAGGCACAACCTGGGCCGGTTCCGACTCTCGCTCACCTCTGCCGATCAGCCAACGCTCGCCGATACCAACGAACAACTGCTCACGGCTCTCCAGACCCCACTCGACCAGCGCAGCGACACACAGCGCGAGCAATTGACAAAGACCTATCTCGAATCCAGCCCCGCCTACCAGACGCTCGGGCAACGGCGATCAGACCTGATCAAGCAACGTGACGAAGTGCAGTCGGACTTCCCCAAGGTGATGGTGATGGCCGACATGCCCGAAGCGCGGCAGACCTTCATGCTGAGCCGCGGCCAGTACAACAAGCCGACCGACGAGGTCCATGCCGAGATGCCGGCCTTCTTGCCAGAATTTTCGCGTCAGGAAGGCGCGGCATCGGAACCCTTGAATCGGCTGACCCTTGCCCGCTGGTTGGTCGACTCCTCCAACCCGTTGACTCCCCGCGTGACTGTCAATCGATTCTGGCAACAGGTGTTTGGGGTTGGCCTCGTGAAGACGACCGAAGACTTTGGTGCCCAGGGCGAGATCCCTGTGCAGATGGACCTACTGAATTGGCTCGCCTGGCGATTTCAGCAGGACAACTGGGATGTCAAGAACTTGATGCGTCTGGTCGTCAACAGTCATACCTATCGACAGTCCTCGAGAGTGACCAACGCGGAAGACTACCAGCGTGATCCCGAGAATCGCTTTCTGGCTCGCGGTGCACGTTATCGGATGCCAGCTTGGATGTTGCGCGATCAAGCCTTGTTTGTCAGCGGATTGTTGTCGGCTCAGAGCGGAGGCCCCGCAGTCAATTCCTATCAACCTGCCGGAGTCTGGGAGGAAGCATCCTTCGGCAAGAAGAAATACCAACAAGACTCCGGAGAAAAACTCTATCGTCGCAGTCTGTATGTTTTTTGGCGACGAATCATTGCGCCGACAATGTTCTTTGACAATGCGTCGCGTCAAACCTGTACCGTCAAATTCAGTCGCACCAACACACCGCTGCATGCACTGCAAACGTTGAACGACGTTACGTTTGTGGAGGCAGCCAGGACACTGGCCCAGCAAGTCCTGCTTGACACGCCGGTCGCTGGCGGCAGCGATCAAGCGTCAATTGATGACAGTGTTTGCATCAACGAGATCATGCGCCGCGTGCTGGCTCGCCCTGCAAGCGATCGTGAAAGGCAGGTTCTTGTGCGCGGGCTACAACGATCGCGGGCCGAGTTTGCCAACGATCCTTCCGCTGCGGCCACCCTGTTGGCGGTCGGGGAGTCGGCGCCGATGGAATCCCTGGACGCGATCGAACACGCGGCCTGGACCAGTCTCTGCCTTGCCGTCCTGAATCTGGACGAATCCTTGAATCGGGAATGACGGATCGAATGACTCGTCGACCCACTGAGTAACTCGGTATGAACCCATTGCAACAGCATCGACGACAGCTCAATCGCCGGCACTTTTTCGGGCGAACGGCCACCGGGATTGGGACCGCGGCGTTGGCAAGCTTGCTGCAGCGCGACGGACTCGCGGCTTCCGATGCCAATGCTCGATTCGGTGGACTTCCCGCCTTGCCCCACTTTGCGCCCAAAGCAAAGCGAGTGATTTATCTGTTTCAAAACGGGGCCCCCACCCACGTCGACCTGTTCGACTGGAAGCCGAATCTGAAAAAGATGCACAAGCAACCGGTTCCCAATTCGTACATTGGGGACCGAAGGTTCAGCACGATGACGGGTTCTGCCGATGGCAAGCTGCTGTTGGCGCCGGTCGAACCGTTTGCCCAGCACGGTCAATGTGGTGCCTGGGTCAGTGACTTCATGCCGCACACGGCAAAGATTGTTGACGAGCTCTGCTTCATCAAGAGCATGCATACCGAACAGGTCAATCATGCACCGGCGATCAACTTCTTGCTCAGCGGCGCGGAGATGCCCGGTCGACCCACCATGGGTGCCTGGTTGTCATATGGATTGGGTTGCGAGACCGACGAGCTACCCTCATTCGTGGTGATGACCAGCATCTCGAAGGACACCTCCTGTGGCCAAATCTTTTATGACTTTTACTGGGGTAGTGGGTTTCTGCCATCGCGGTTCCAAGGGGTCAAGTTTCGTGGCAGTGGCGACCCTGTGCTCTACGTATCCAATCCGGATGGAATCAGCCGGGCGATGAGGCGGGGCTGGCTCGACGACATTGCGGCCATCAACGAATTGAAACTGCAGGACTTTGGCGACCCCGAGATCGCTACCCGGATTGCTCAGTACGAAATGGGCTTCAAGATGCAAGCCAGCATCCCCGAGCTCGCCGATCTCACCCAGGAATCGAAAGCGACCTTGGACATGTATGGTCCCGGTGTCGAAGAGCCGGGAACGTTTGCTCACAATTGCCTGCTCGCACGAAGGCTTGTGGAAAGGGGATGCCGCTTTGTGCAATTGATGCACGCCGGTTGGGATCAGCACAACAGCTTGACGACTGAGCTCTACAATCAGTGTCGGGACACGGACCAATCCAGCGCGGCTTTGGTCATGGATTTGAAGCAGCGTGGATTACTGGAGGACACGCTCGTGATCTGGGGCGGGGAATTCGGCCGGACACCGTTCCTGCAAGGCGATATCGAGAATCGTCAGCGTTGGGGACGTGACCATCACCCCTACGCGTACACGCTCTGGATGGCTGGGGGTGGGGCCAGGCCCGGGGTGACCTATGGCCAAACCGACGACCTGGGGATCAATGTGGTCGAAAACCCCGTCCATGTGCATGACTTTCAGGCGACCCTGATGCACCTGATGGGGATCGACCACGAACGATTGACTTTTCGGTTCCAGGGCCGCCAGTTCCGGCTGACCGACGTCCACGGAAACGTCGTTTCCGATGTCATCGCCTAAATCTCGCTGCCCCGATCGCTTATACTGTGCGTTGTCGAGAAATAGCACATTCGACGGGCTACGACGTCCTTGCAAGGTTGTCGAGCCACGTGCCTTCAAATTAGTCTGACGAGTAGGGAACGATGGCAGGTCTTTCCCTTGAGTGCGATCCGCAACGAATAATGATCAAGGTCAACGGGTGACATTTATGAGAGAGATGCCTCGCATTCTCCGACGTGATTTCTGTCGATACAGCGGCGCGTTCCTAGGCGCCGTTTCGATGACACATGCGACACGTGTGCTGGCTGAGGACACTGGCTCGGCATCGGGCAGTCCATGGCTTCGGAAGACATTAAAAAGTGGGATGATCAAGTCCGATGGTTCCTTGACCGACAAATTCAAGTTGGCCAAGCAGGCGGGATTTGAGGGTGTCGAGCTCTCCGTCCCGGGGGTCGATGTGGAAGCAGCCAAAGCCGCAGCCAAAGCGAGCGGGTTGATCATTGATGGAACCGTTGGCGGTTATCACTGGCAAGAGCGCCACAGTGATCCCGATCCTGCGGTACGGGCAGTCGCCCTTGAAAAACTGAAGACCGGTCTGCGTGAAACGGCTGCACTCGGGGCCGACACCATGCTATTGGTTCCGGCACACGGCAAGGACGGCTCCGATGCCGAAGTCTACGAGCGAGCGATGGCGGCAATCCATGCGGCCTTGCCGGTTGCCGAGGAAACCAAGGTCGCGATCTTGATTGAGAATGTCTGGAACGACTTCCTATTCGATCAAGAGGGAGGCAATGATCAAACGGCTGACAAACTGGCCAAGTTCGTCGATGCCTTTGAGTCACCATGGGTCGGCGTGCAATTCGATATCGGCAATCACTGGAAGTACGGCGACCCGGCGGCCTGGATTCGGACGCTCGGCACGCGAATCAAAAAACTCGACATCAAAGGATTCTCGCGGGAACGAGACAAGTTCACAAAGATTACCGAGGGGGACATCGATTGGCCTTCGGTCAAACTCGCGCTACGAGAGATCGGCTTTACGGGCTGGATCGCGGCCGAAGTGGACGGGGGTGGATTGGAACGGCTCAAGGAGATTGAAGCCAACATGGAATCGGCATTGCAGTGCAACGAGAGCGTGGCGAGTGCAGGCTGATCACACCACGGGTGATGGAGAAGCCGAGTCGTCCTGCCACGTGTCGGTGATGCCCGATGAAATCGTCCACTGGCTTGGCGAAATCTCGCCGCAAGTGATCGTCGATGGCACGTACGGCGGCGGTGGACATGCGCGTCGCTTGCTGGAGGTGCTGCCGCCGGGGCAAGGTCATGTGATCGGTCTCGATCGAGATCCGGCGGTCAGCCGGCGTGCCGAACAAGAGGACCATGATCCGCGTCTGACCGTCTTCCTGGGCAGCTACGAACTGACTCACAAAGCGCTCAGCGTTTTGGGCGTTGAAAAAATTGACGCGATGCTGCTCGACCTCGGTTTGTCGAGCGACCAGTTGGCCGACCGCGAGCGGGGTTTCAGCTTCACGCATCCCGAAGCCCAACTTGATTTGCGTTTCGACCCCGAATCGGGCCCCACGGCGGCGGAGTGGCTCGGCTGGCAGAAAGAAAGGGAAATTGCCGATGCGATCTACAAGTATGGCGAAGAACGGTTCAGCCGCAGAATCGCTCGGGAAGTGGTGAGCCGGCGCCGCCGAGAAAATCCGGTGACCACGGTCGAGGATATGGTCGAGATCTGCAAACAGTGCGTGCCCCGGTCACGCAATCACGACATCCATCCTGCGACACGTACCTTTCAAGCCTTGCGTATCGTCGTCAACGACGAACTCGGCGCTTTGGAACGAACTCTGGCCGCTGCACCCGATTGGATTGCGCCCGGCGGTCGAATCGCCGTGATCAGCTTCCATTCGCTCGAAGATCGAATCGTCAAGAATGCGTTCCGTGACGATCCGCGCTGGGAAGTGCTGACCAAGAAGCCGCTTCGCCCCAGCGATCAGGAAGTCAGCAGCAATCCTCGCAGTCGAAGTGCGAAGCTTCGCGTCGCGCAGCGCTCCACTGAAGAAGCCGCTCAAAGCTGAGCGGCCTTCGCATGCTTCATGCTTTCGCACCTTGAATCACGCTCAATCCAAGCACGACGCGCCAGCGAGTGAGTCTCCCCCATCCAAGCACGACGCGCCAGCGAGTGTGTTGGCGTCTGCTTCGGGAAACACACTCGCTGGCGCGTCGTGCTTGTATCTGATACGCGCTGCCGAGCCGACGCCCTGATTCCCGGCCGCTGAGCTACCTTTCCCCGCCGCGGCGCCCTTTGATCGTGACGTTTTACTCGAACCCAGGAACGATCGAGCCTACTGTCGATAGTTCGGGTAGTAGCCGTCGTAGTAGGGAGCGACGGGATAAGGAGAGCCTGGTCCAGCCGGATAGGGATTGAAAGGTGATGCCGGATAGTTCGTGCCGTTAAACCGATATCGATCGCTGGGCCAGCGGCCCCCGTCACGGCGACCGCGATCGAACGGTCCGAAGCCTGATTGCCCACCACCTTGCCAGGCGCCATCGCCGCCGGGCGGATAACCACCTTGCCCGCCACGATAACCGCCACCGAAGTTCTGACCGTAGGGAACGGCAAACGGAAAACCGAGATTCAAGCCGGCGTAGGGCGGCCCCCAATTGGGATACGGGGTAGCGAAGGGACGATACGGAAAACGCCATTCACCATAGGGCCGAACTGGGTCGCCCCACTCTTCGACGCGATGATAATTGTCAGCCGATTGCCCATAGTTGAGCGAACTGCGCGTGTGCGTGTAGCCGCTGGTGCGAAAGTTGGAAACCGAAGCGACCGTTGGAGCATCGATCGGGGCGTACTGACTGACGCGAACGCCATGGTCATCGTGGCTGTAAGTGCTTGGCAGCGTCAGCCAGTCGTTTGCCTGAACAATCGGTGCAGAGAGAATCACGGCAAGAAACAAGAGGTGTCTCATAGGCACCAACATAGTTCGGAACCGGTGTTCGCAGGCTGAGCCGAAGCCCAAATCGCGTATTTCCGCCGATGCGTCACGCTGCAATCGTTACAGACGACGCAAACCGTCTTCGGTCATCGGGTTGGGAATCTCGACGTCAACCTGGTCGATTCGCCGCAGCGTTTCCTCATCCAGAATCAAATCGCGGGCCGCAAGCGATTCTTCAAGTTGCCCGAGAGAGCTCGCTCCGATGATCGTCGCGGCAACGAAATCATGTTGACGACTCCAGGCCACCGACAAGGCGGTTGGCGTCGTTCCGATCGATGCGGCGATCTCTCCAATACGCCGCGCCGTTTCCACCGTTCGTTCGTTGACGAATCGCTGTGCCATCGCCTTTTGACGATCATTCCCTTCCAGCAGATACGAGGTGAACCTGGCACCCGGCGGCGGACCGTGCTCATATTTCCCGGTCAAGACACCGCCGCCCAGCGGTGAATAGGGAAGCAGGCTGACGTTCTCACGTCGGCAGACTTGCGCCAACTCACTTTCGCAGCGTCGATTGATCAGGCTGAAGTTGTTCTGAACAGTCTGGTAGCGCTCCAGTTCACATTTCTCAGCAGCCCAGAGGCTCTTCATGACGCCCCAACAGGTTTCATTGCTGCAGCCGATGACACGCACCTTGCCGGCATCACGCAGTTCGCTTAGCGCTCCGAGTACCTCCTCGTAAGGCATCCCGTGGTCGGGCCAGTGTGTCTGGTAGAGGTCGATGTAATCCGTCTTCAACCGTCGAAGCGATGCATCGCATGCCTGGAAGATCTGATGCCGATCGAGCGTCGTCTTTCCGTGCCGGATCGGTGGGGTGAACCAGCCGTGTCCAGGGCCGGTTACCTTCGTCGCCACAACGACCGAATCGCGAGGCTTGGTTCGGAGCCATCGCCCCAGGATCTGCTCGGTCACACCAGCCAGCTCGGCGGTGGGGGGAACAGGATAGAGTTCGGCAGCGTCAAAAAAGTCGATGCCTGCATCCCAGGCCCGATTACAAATCGAATGGCTGGTCGGTTCGTCGCATTGTGACCCGAACGTCATGGTCCCCATGCAAATGTCGGAAACGACCACCCCGCTGCCACCAAGCCTTCGTCGCTGCATCCAATCAACTCCTGTTGTTTCGAACGGCCCCCGAAATCGGGGCCCCGTCAGTGCCAAGAACCAGATCGCTGTTAGAATAACGAGAGTTGCCTCGCCGAGGTGTCTGGCGGAATCTTGTAGCAGCCGCATCGCCAACCGCGCCGATTGACGACTCGCCTCCGCTTTGCCGGGAGCGTCCTGCCACCCGCCTTCCCCAGCTCCCCGCATTCACTTCCGACATCGAGTTCGAGATGACCAGAATTGCCGCTGCTTGCTGCTGCCTTGCCACGATGGTTGCCCCCGCCATGGTCGCCCCCGCGATGCTTGCCCAGCGGGCGTGGGCCGAAGAATATCGCCACGGTCCTGATTCGCAGCCCAATCCTTCGGTACCGCACGGCAAGGTGACCCAACACGTCTGGCTGGAGAGCAAAATATTTCCCGGCACGGTCCGGCGTTACTCGGTTTACGTTCCCGCGCAGTACGACGGATCCCAACCTGCCGCCTTGATGGTTTTTCAGGACGGCCACACCTTCGAGGGTCCCAGCGGCGACTATCGTGTGCCGGTCGTGTTTGACAATTTGATCGCGAGCGGCGAAATGCCGATCACGATTGCCGTCATGATCGACCCAGGTCACAAAGGAGAATTGCCGGAAACCCGCGGCTGGCGGCCTCAACCGGCGAATCGAAGTTTTGAATATGACAGCGTCAGCGGCGATTACGTCGAGTTTCTGCTAACCGAGATCCTGCCGGAAGTTGAAAAGGATTATCGGATCACCAAGAACCCGGAACTCCGGGCCATCTGTGGAAACAGCTCGGGAGGGATTTGCGCCTTCACCGCTGCCTGGTATCGCCCAGACCAGTTCCGCAAGGTGCTGAGCCATATCGGAAGCTTTGTCGATTTGCGCGGTGGTCACAATTATCCGCCCATGATCCGCAAGTCAGACAAGAAGCCGATTCGCGTGTTTCTGCAGGATGGTGAGAACGACCTGGATAACCAATTCGGTAATTGGCCTCTCGCCAACAAACAGATGGCGAAAGCCCTTGAATTCAAGGACTATGACTACAAACTCGTCGTTGGTACCGGTGCCCACGACGGCAAGCATGGCGGCGCGATCTTTCCCGATTCACTCCGCTGGCTGTGGCGAGATTGGAAGAATGAAACGCCATAAGCCATCCTCTGTGACGCTGCCGAATTCCGCGACCCTCACCCCACAACCTGATGTCTGACGATTCGATCAAACTCTCAACCGATACCACGTTCTCGGTTCCGTTTGTCCACCGGCTTCGTGTCACGGACGATGTCTGCGGCCGCGATTTCCCGGCACTGCTGGATGTGCTGGACGGGGGCGACGCCGGACCCGCCCGAGTGCTTCTCGTTGTTGAAACGGCGTTGGCCCACAAAGCCGCTAGCCTCGTTACACGATTGGCCGGAACCGATTCGATTCAACTCGTGGCCGATCCGCTCTGGATTGAAGGCGGGGAGAGCTCCAAGAATTCGCTCGACACCATTCGGCATCTGCTGCAACAGATCAACGCGGCCAACCTTGACCGACGCAGCTACGTGATTGTCGTCGGTGGTGGCGCCGTACTCGATGCCGTCGGATTCGCGGCGGCCATCGCGCACCGGGGCATTCGTCTGGTGCGGCTTCCCACGACGACGCTCGCCCAGGCGGACTCCGGCGTCGGCGTGAAGAACGCGATCAACTACTTTGAGAAGAAGAATTGGGTGGGGACGTTTGCCGTTCCCTGGGCCGTGTTCAATGACACAGGGCTGCTCGATTCACTTCCGGATCGAGACTTTCACAGTGGCTTCAGCGAGGCGGTCAAGGTTGCGCTGCTCAAGGATCCGGCCGACTTTCGTTGGCTCTGCGATCATGCCGATGAGATTCGCCAGCGAAAAACGGACGTGACCCAAAAGGCCATTCATCGCTCGTGCATGCTGCATCTGCGACACATCACCGCTGGTGGCGACCCGTTCGAGATGCTGGAAGCACGACCACTCGACTTCGGTCACTGGTCGGCACATCGATTGGAACCACTGACCGAGTTTCAAATTCGTCATGGTGAAGCGGTTGCGATTGGTGTCGCGATCGATTGCATTTACTCGTCGAGGATGTTCGGCTTCCCGGAACGTGACATGCTCGACGTCTGCCGCTGCCTGACACGAATGGGCATTTCGCTCTGGCACCCAGCTCTGCACCCCATCGATCGCCTGCTGCAGGGACTCGAAGAGTTTCGCCAGCACTTGGGCGGACGCCTGACCATCACCATGCTGCGCCGCGTGGGCGATCCGATCAACGTCCACGAGATCGATCATCAGGAAATGCGATCGTCAATCGAAACGCTGCATGCTTTGCAACCGCCTCTGCGCGGCGAGGCAGGCGGCGCGATCGACGTGGCGAATGATCTCGTAGGTTGGGTTGAGGAGCGGCAGCAACGCTGACCACGCTACAAGCAACTTGCTGGCTAACCGTTGGCCACGTTCACGTAGACCTTCAGCGCATCCTTGTCTTCGACTAGCAACCGCATCATCTCGGCGTAGTGATCCAATCCCTCCACCGGATGCGTCAGGATCTTCTTCAGCACGCCTGGGTACATCATTTCCCCCAGCGCTAAATCCCTGATTCCCATCTCGAAGTGCGTGCGATTGGCGTTGACGCTTCCGAGCAGCAACTTGTTTCCAAGCACCCATTGCAGGTTGATGTTGTCGGCCGGCACTTCGACCTTCTCATCACCGCCGGTGATCCCAGTCCAAACCAAGACGCCGTTGAGACCAAGATGCTGCATCGCTTCAAAGGCCAACTGGCTGCTTCCCGTCGCGTCCACGATCAAGTCGGGCCGCCCAGTCTGCTTAGCCAGCTCTTTCATCGATGTTTGCGCCGTGCTGATGTAAGTCGCTTCCAAGCCATCAACGATCTCGGCCTTCAAGTTGGGTGCAAGCCCGCGGGCAAGCGTGTAGACCTGAAGACCGCGCAGCTTGAGCACCAACGTCGTCAACAAGCCGATCTGGCCGGCTCCCAACACGTAGGCTACGCGCGGACGCCAGACCTTCATCCGAGTTTGAGCTTCGTAGGCTTGATGGACCGCCTTGGCCGCACAACTCATCGGCTCCATCAAAACATGGAGATGCCGTAGCCCCTCGGGCACACGCACGATGTACTCTTCTTCGTCCACGAAGTACTCGGTCAAGAATCCGTGGCGAAGATTGATACCACGCTCGTAGTACTCCTCCTCGCTGGTCATGTCGTTGGTGCCGATGATGTCGTAAATCGACTTGCCCGGACGGCGCACCGTGGCGGTGACATAGTCGCCCGGCTTGACGCGATGAACGTTCTTGCCCACTGCCTCGACGACACCGAAGCACTCGTGGCCGATGACCAAATAGTCGTCGCCAGCCGGAGCGTTGCCGTACAGGGCTTCGTTGATCTCCCGGTCGGTCGCGTCGACGCCGACCTTCAACACTCGGACCAAAACCCCGCGACCGTCGGGAATCTGATCCAGCGTCGGCTTGCTGATTTCTTCTAGGTGGACACTATTCGGAGTGCCGGGAGTGACCGCAACTGCTTTCATCGGAATACGAACGGGGGCTCAGGCGAATCGGAGGATTTTCATGGGAAAACCGCGGATCCTATCAGGCGGATCGAAAACACATCAGAGGGGGCAATGGCGACCCGCAGCTGGAAAGGGGTCAGGTACGGTGCTGGAAAAAGGGGTCAGGGACCAATAGCCGCCAGCGGCCTGAAGGGTGCTTCGCACGATTGGTACCTGACCCCTTCTTCCCGTCCCCGCCCCCTTTTCCAGCACCCGAGCCGCAACACCCCCCCAGCGAGGATTCTTCGGCTGCAGATTTTGCCACTTCTTTTTTCACATCAGTAGTTGTCAAAAATGCCCGTTTCCGTAACAGTAGTGGGTAGCCGTGCTCGGTTTTGTCGCCCGGACGGTGATTCCCTCGAAACACTTCAATTTTTCCCGTTCGAAAAACAGATGTCCCGTACCACTGTCGAAGATTTACGATCGGTCGATCGCGAACTCTTGACCGCCATGCGTCATGGCGCGGCAGTGGGCGTGGGTGAATTGACCGAACAGCTTGGGGTGACCGCCACGGCGGTTCGACAACGCATCGAGCGACTGATGGAGATGGGACTGATCGAGCGCGAGAAGATCGTCGCCGGTCGCGGACGTCCAACGTTTCGATATCAGTTGACAGTCCAGGGGCATCGTCGCGCCGGCGCCGATTCGGCCGATCTCGCAGACGCGTTGTGGCGTGAGATCCTTGCGATTGAGGACGAGACGATCCGAGACGGCATCCTGTCGTCGGTCGCTTCGCGTTTGGGGCGCCAGTACGCCTCGCAGTTTGCCTCCGATGCTGGCGAGGACTCCTTCGAGCGACGGATGCGTCAACTGTCGGCGGTCATGGCGGAGCACCAGATCCCGATTGAAGTTTCCCACGCCGGCCGGTTGCCCGTTCTCGACATTGGTGCCTGTCCCTACCCGTCGCTGACCGATACGTCGGGGGATCGTGCCATGTGTCGACTGGAAGAACAGATGATTTCAGAAGCCTTGGGCGAACCAGTGCATTTGAGCAGTTGTCGACTGGACGGAGACGCCTGTTGTCAGTTCACCGCGGTCAACCAATCGAATCACGAAACGACCAAATGATCGACCCCAATAGAGACTGCCGACTGCCCCACTCTGCCCCACTGCCCCACTGCCCCACTCAACTCACTCAGCACTTTCCCCGATCCCAAACTCAGGCTTTCAAGCGATCACGATGAATCACGTTTTGAAGATAGAAGACCTTCACGTTTCCGTTGGTGACAAACCAATTCTTCGTGGAGTGAATTTGACCATTCGTCACGGCGAGACACATGCGTTGATGGGCCCCAACGGCAGCGGCAAGAGCACCCTTGGTTTGGCCATCATGGGGCACCCCAACTACCAAGTCACTCAGGGCAGCATCACGCTGGACGGCAAGGATGTGTTGGCGATGGCACCAGACGAGCGAGCTCGCGAAGGCATCTTCCTGGCGTTCCAACGCCCGATGGCGATCCCCGGTGTGAAGATGGCGGACTTCCTTCGCCATGCCACCACCAACGTGCGTCGCCCGGATCGCAAGGAGGGCGAGGAACTGATCCCGATGCGAGAGTTCCGCAAGGAGCTCAAGGACAAGATGTCACACTTGCGAATGGACGTCGAATTTGCCCGTCGTTACGTCAACGATGGATTTTCTGGCGGTGAGATGAAGCGTGCGGAGATTCTGCAGTTGGCAATGCTGCAGCCAAAGTTCGCGGTTCTCGATGAAACCGATAGCGGTCTCGATGCGGATGCCGTTCGATTGGCAAGCGAATCGATCGCAGACATCGGCCACCAGAAGATGGGGCTGTTGATCATCACGCACCACGACAAACTGCTGGAGCACAACCCACCGCAATTCACGCACGTGATGCTGGGTGGTCGAATCGTCGAAACCGGCGGTAAAGAATTGGCCGAAGAATTGCATGAGCACGGTTACGACCGGATCCGCAAGGCCTATCCCGAAGCGGAAGCGGCCAATCAAGAGATGGTGGCCGAAGAAGCCGCCGTCTAAGCATTCCCGACTGCAACACCAACTCAAAAAAACTCTCGAAACTATCCGCCTGAGCGAACAGGATTCAATATGGCTACCGATCTCAAAGAGTCTGCCGAGAAAGACCAAATCGGTGAAATCAACAAGTACAACTTTCGCACCGAGACCACTGGCGTCTTCAAAGCCAAGAAGGGCTTGAATGCGGAGGTCGTTCATCAGATCTCCGACATCAAGGGAGAGCCTGATTGGATGCGAGAGTTCCGCCTCCACTCGCTGGAGTTGTTCGAGTCGCGACCGATGCCGAAATGGGGCGGTGCGATCGATATCGATTTCCAGGACATTTTCTACTACCTCAAGCCGACCGATCACCAGGGAAAGACCTGGGATGACGTTCCTCAAGAGATCAAGGACACGTTTGACAAGCTGGGGATTCCGGAAGCGGAAAAGAAGTTTCTCGCCGGCGTCAAAGCTCAGTTCGAAAGCGAGGTCGTTTACGGCTCGCTGGAGGAAGACCTCGCCAAGCAGGGCGTGATTTTTACCGACACCGACACCGCCGTTCGGGAACATCCCGACCTGTTGCGAGAGTACTTCGGAAAGATCATCCCGCCGAACGACAACAAGTTTGCGGCGCTCAACAGTGCGGTCTGGTCAGGCGGATCGTTCATTTACATTCCGCCGGGAGTTCACATCGACTTCCCACTGCAAGCTTACTTCCGCATCAACGCGGAGAGCATGGGCCAGTTCGAGCGAACGCTGATCATTGTCGACGAAGGGGCCAGCGTTCATTACGTCGAGGGCTGTACCGCTCCGATGTACACGACCGAAAGTCTGCACAGCGCGGTCGTGGAGGTCATCGTCAAGCGAGGTGCACGATGCCGTTACACGACCATCCAAAACTGGGCCAACAACATCTACAACCTGGTTACCAAGCGGGCCTATGCCTATCGCGATGCGACGATGGAATGGGTCGACGGCAACCTCGGCAGCAAGCTGACGATGAAATATCCAGCGGTCCACATGATGGAACCGGGGGCTCGTGGCGAGATCCTATCGATCGCGTTTTCAAGCGCCGGGCAACACCAGGACGCCGGTGCCAAATTGGTCCACGCGGCGCCGAACACCACCGGGCCAGATCATCAGCAAGAGCATCAGCAAGAACGGCGGTCGCAGTAGTTACCGCGGACTGGTTCGTGTCGAGCCAGGCGCACACAACAGCAAGAACAACGTGGTTTGCGACGCGCTGATCCTGGACCCGCAGAGCCGAAGTGACACCTATCCTTACATCGAGATCGCGGAACAGGACGTTCAGATCGGTCACGAGGCGAGTGTCTCGAGGATCGGCGAAGAGCAGATGTTTTACCTGATGAGTCGCGGCCTGACCGAACAGGAGGCCAGCACCATGATCGTCAACGGCTTCATCGAGCCTTTGGTCAAGGAATTGCCGATGGAGTATGCGATCGAAATGAACCGATTGATTCAATTGCAAATGGAAGGAAGTGTCGGCTAGACAGATGACGCAAACAACTCTCCCTACCTTTGACACGGCCGGATTCGACTCCTTCATCGACTCCCGAAGTGAACCTGATTGGCTGATTGCAATGCGTCGTGAAGCGTGGCAGCACGCCGATGCGATGCAATGGCCTGAGCGACGCAGCGAGGAATGGATTCGGACGGACATCCGTACCTTCCAGATCAACAAGTTTCACCTGCCACTTGGCGTGGAGCCCGAGGTCGTCTCCAACACCGACGTCGCGCGGGCACATCAGTTGCGCGAAGGTGTTGACGTCGCAGGCTCGATCGAAACGCTCGACAGCAGCCTCGTCAGCGAGTCCCTCGATCCGGCGCTGGCGGCAAAAGGGGTCGTCTTCGGTTCGCTGGAGCGGATCTGCGGTACTCACCCCGAATTGGTTCGCAAGTTCCTCTTCACGACGGTTGATCCCGACTACGACAAGTTCGCGGCATTGCACGCAGCGCTCTGGTCCGGCGGTCAATTTCTGTACGTGCCGCGGGGCGTGGTGCTCGATCGCCCGCTGCATATCGGCTCGGTGCTGTCGGCGGGAGGCACCGACACGACCCACACGCTGATCGTGCTCGAGGAAGGTGCCGAAGCGACCGTTCTGCATGAGTGCAACAGCCTTGATCCGGAGGCCGCTGGCCTGCACCTGGGCGCCATCGAAATCGTTCAGCAACCATCTTCGCACCTCCGCTACGTGAATCTGCAAGAGTGGGGGCACAAGACCTACAACTTCTCGCATCAACGGGCACGAATCGATTCTGACTCGAGCCTCCAGTGGACGATTGCGGCGATGGGATCGCTGTTATCCAAGGTGAATCAATCGGTTGATCTGGTTGGGCCTGGTGCCGACAGTCAGGTCAACGGAGTGATGTTTACCGAGGGACGGCAACACATTGCCTACCACACGCTGCAACATCATCGTGCACCGAACTGCCACAGCGATTTTCTTTACAAGTCAGCCCAGCAGGACAAGAGCCGTACGGTTTGGCGCGGCATGATCAAAGTGGATAAGATTGCCCAGAAGACTGACGGCTATCAACGCAATGACAATCTGATTCTGTCACACTCGGCCCGGGCCGACTCGATTCCCGGTTTGGAGATTGAGGCCGACGACGTGCGCTGCACGCACGGCAGCACCACTGCCAAGGTCGACGAAGAGCAAATCTTCTACGCGGGCTGTCGAGGCTTCACTCGCAAAGAAGCGACGCGAATGATCGTGATTGGATTTTTCCAACAGATCTTTGATCGGATCACCATTGAGAGCGTTCGCGAGGCCCTCGGCGCCGCGATTGCACGTCAAGTTCGAGAATACGAATAGAGGAAGCAGCGAACATGGCACTTGCCGAAGACAAAGTGCGTGAGGCCTTGAAGCAGGTCATCGACCCCGAACTTTTTGTCAACATTGTCGACCTGGGATTGGTCTACGTTGTGGAAATTGGGGAAGAGAAGGAGGACGGCCGCCACGATGTGAAGATCGAGATGACGATGACCAGCCCCATGTGTCCCGCCGGGCCGCAATTGGTGGCCGGCACCAAGGCCGCCGCCGAGGGGATGGAGGAAGTCGAGTCCTGCGAGGTGAAAGTCGTCATGGATCCAGCCTGGTCGCCAGACAGAATGACGGACGAAGCTCGCGACCATCTCGGTATTTTCTGATCGGCAAAAAGGGGTCAGGCGGCGAAAAGGGGTCAGACACCAAACATGCGAAGCACCCTTCGGGCCGTTCCGTTTTTTGGTGTCTGACCCCTTTTCGCCATCTAAACTAAATGCTGACGCTGCACTAGCATGATTGGGATATCATGATGTCTGGCTTGCCGGTGGTTCGGCCGGCGGTCGGGTTCCTAGATTGGGACGCCTCTCATGAAAATCTTTGTGGGTGAGTATGTCTGCGGGGGCGGACTATCTCACGCGAAAATCGACAGCATCCCTCTGAGCCTTCGGCAAGAGGGTGCCGCGATGCTGCGAGCGATTGTCACGGATCTTTCCGAAGTTGCCGAAACCGTGGTCGCCGTCGATCCTCGTGTGAACGGTCTCGATTTTGACGACGCCAAGATAGTCTCCGTTTCGACGAAAGAATCGCTCTGGCCCCAGTGGATTGACGCAGCCAAATCCTGCGATGCCGCCCTGATCGTGGCGCCGGAGAGTGATGGCGTACTGGCCAAGGCGGTCGCGATGTTGCGAGCTGGAGGCATCGATGTCATCGCCGGCAGTGGCGATTTTTTGCGGGTTGCCAGCGACAAGTTGCTGACCGCAAGAACGTTGACCGCGGCGGGTGTTGCCCATCCGATGTACATGTCGCTGTCGGATCGCCGCTTCGCCTCGCAACTAGAGGGATTTGATCGATTCGTGGTCAAACCGCGAGACGGCTGCGGAACGCAAGCGATCAGGACCTTTGACTCGTTCGATGAAGCACGTGCTGAGTTGGAAGAGAATCTGATTCTTCAGGCCTGGATGCCTGGCAAAGCGATTTCGATTGCCCTGGTTGCTTCGCCCACGGAAGTCACGTTTCTTCCGGCCGTGTCACAGATCTTGGATGAGCAGACGTGCGAGTATGCCGGAGGCCAGGGACCGCTCAACGATGACGCGCAGCGTCGCGCGACGGCGTTGGCCTCGCGGGCGATTGCTGCGATGCCGCCAACGGTTCGCGGCTTTGTTGGCTTGGACCTGTTGCTTGGAAGTCGACCCAGCGAAGACTGCGTGATCGAGATCAACCCGCGACTGACAACGTCCTACGTCGGTTTGCGCCGCATGATCCACGGCAATCTCGCGGCGAGATTGTTTGACTTGGAAACCGGCCCCGTCTCTTGCTGTACTACGGTGGATTCGGTTCGGTGGACGCCCGACGGCCAGGTCTGGATCAACAACGCGGTGGCTGAACACGCGTGATGGACCTCCAGCGCCCATCGGTAATCGGCATCGACATTGGCGGTGCCAACTTGAAATACGCGGCGTCGATGTCTGGCTCGGGAATGACGTTTCCCAAGGCAGAGGCCGCCGCGGCCAAGTCTCGCTTCTTTCCGATGTGGCGTCGTCAAGACTTGCTTGCAGACGAGCTCGCGGAGGATTTGCAAATCCTTCGACTGGGAACATCCGATCGACGCCTTGGCGGTCACGATGACCGGCGAGCTTGCCGATTGTTTTCTGGATCGCGCCGAGGGAGTTCGACACATCGTTTCACACGCCTGTGATGCCGCTGCACGCCTGAACATTGATGAGATCGCTTTTTACGGAGTCGACGGAAAATTTCATCAGGCCGAGGATGCGTGTAGCGATGTCGACCGAATTGCGGCAGGCAACTGGCATGCGCTGGCCAGTTACGTCGGCAGATCGTTTTGCGGCGACGGCGTCTTGATCGACGTTGGCTCGACCACCACCGACATCATTCCCTTGCTCAACGGACAAGTCGCCAGCACCGCACTGACCGATCACGACCGTTTGGCGGACGGATCCTTGGTCTACATCGGTGGTCGCCGAACGCCGATCGCGACCTTGGTCAACGAGGTCTTGCATCAAGGTCAAACGGTGTCCGTGATGAACGAGTGTTTTGCCACCATGGATGATGTTCGAATCGTGCTGGGCTTGGTTCCGGAAGATCATGACGACGTGGATACAGCCGACGGCAAACCGCGTACGATCGAGATGTCGGTGAACCGCCTGGCAAGAATGATCGGCTTGGATCGGCGGACGTTCACGACGGAAGCAGGCGTATCACTAGCGTCCCAGCTACACCGAGCAGCCTGCCATCCCATCGCCAAGGCTTTCGAGCGAGTTCGCAGCCTGAGCGGCAACCCGAACTCGGTTGTGATCTCGGGGCATGCCCCTGATCTGATCGAGTTGCCGCAGGGAATCTCAGTCATTCAACTGCGCGAACAGCTCGGCCCGGAGGTGTCGCGGTGCGCGCCCGCTTACGCAGTTGCCTCGCTGTTCCGAGCTGAGCGCCAGAGGCTTGGTCAACGATGCGGCGTGTAGTCAAAGTGGGCGGAAGCCTGCTGGATCGCGTTGACCTCACGGGCGTTCTGTCGCGATGGGTCGAGCAGCAAGAAGACGGAGAAACGCTGGTCGTCGTTGGCGGTGGGGCCCTCGTCGACGTCATTCGAGAGTTGGATGCGATCCGTCCAGCCGATCCCGTGGATGTGCATTGGCTTTGCGTCGATCTGCTCGGTGTCACCTTTCGACTGATGTCCAACTGGTTTGAGTGGCAAACCGTGCACACACCGGCGCAATTGCGGATGCGCATGGCAACCGGCTTTTCCAGAGACCAGCCCACCTTGGTAGCGGTCGGCGCATTCTATTCCCGTGATCAAGACGGCAATCAAGAGTATCCGATGCTGCCCAGGAATTGGCAGACGACGACCGACGCGATCGCAGCGCTTCTGGCCTGGCGGACCGGCGCCGACGAACTCGTGATTCTCAAGTCTTGCTCGATCGATCCCGAGCTCAGCCTTGACCAGTTGGCGGCTCAAGGCATCGTCGATCAAGCCTTTCCACGCATCGCGAAAAGAGTCCCGTCGATTCGCATTGAGCGCCTCTGAAGGGCGATCGGTCGAGTTTTCAGTCTTACAGGGACAGCGCCACTTTGAAACAGATTTGTCGTAAATCGGCGACTCAACTCTGGGCTGCCGCTTCGACGCTGATCGAAACCGAGCGTGGACTACTTGTTGGCAGCCATCACCTTGCAGTGGCCCGAACTAGGATCGGAGTCGTTCAGCCCGAAGATCGCTGAGTTGATCACCGAGCGGCAAACAGCCCTACTCTGGCGACGGTCAATACAAGCACGACGCGCCAGCGAGTGTGTCTCCGGTTTTCAACCGTTTGGCGGGCGTGAGATTGGGCAGATTCCGGGGACACACTCGCTGGCGCGTCGTGCTTGTATGGGAACGGTGTCGAGCTAATTGTCTTCGGTCGATCGGGTCAACAGTCGGGCTCGGATTCGATTGCCGTGTTCCTGAGGATCTCCGTCCGTCTTGTAGATCTCGACGGCTCGATCGATCTCCCCCGTGCGCTCGAGGCTGCGAGCCAGATTGTATCTTGCAGCAGGCTCCCAAAAGGACAATTGTGATTCATCGAGCACGCGTTTGGAGAACCAGTTTACGGCCGTGTCGTAGCGTCCATCGTCGTACTGAATCAAGCTGATCCAGTAGGTCGCTGTGCGTTTCCCTCCACGCATCATCGCTTGCGCCTGTCCGATCTGCCTCTCGAAGGTCTCTTGGTCGACACCGAGGTCGCGTCGAACTCCGTAAGCCCGTTGAAGGTCAACGTCGATGTTGAGATCTTCGATCTCGAACTCGGGGGCCCGCTGGGCAAGATAAATCGTTCGGGCACCTTGCGTGTTCTCCTCTTCATCATTGTCGAATTGGCCATTCAGTTGTCGCCAACGTCCGAGAGCCAATTGCCGAGCCATCTCCATCGGAGCATCCAGAATCGCCCAGCGTGAGAAGTACCAGAAAGCGATCAACGGATCGCGTTCGGCGACACGTTCCATCTCCTCTTCGTAGATCTCAGCAAGAAGTGGAATGTCCCAAAATCGAACGCCGGCGATTCCCGGGATGGGTTCAAGCTTTCCAGCCAATGCTTGCGCATCGACATAGATTTGCATTCGTCTCTGCCCAGTCAATCCCGATTCCAACAACTTCATCCTCGGGCTGATCGCCTCCGGCATGACGTTGAGCAGCGCGATGCACTGCTGGACATCATCCTTGGTAAATCGGTAGTCAAAGAATCCAGGAACATTCAACCGCCTGACCACGGAGGCGTCTTTGCGTGCTTGTTCCAGCGTCGCGATGCCAACTTGCCCCGGACCGGGGATGTAGGTGCTCAGTTCCGGCTCGAACAAGTAGATCTGATCGCCGATCAGAACTCCCACGCACCATGGTTCGAGCTTGCCAGTTTCCGACTGGATGGCGAGTACGAAGGCAGGAATCGACGCCTGTTGACAGAGCTGGATAAAGACGCCGGCACGCTGTAACGAGTCGCCGACGCCATGCCAGACCGTTTTGTAGTCTGTCTGGCGATATCCCGCGCCTTGCAGTTCCAGACCGAATGGCAGCGTGGGCGGTGGAGGTGTCGCAGTCTTGAGTTCCAGCGGCTCGTAAGCGATGTTGCGCACCGTCCAATCAAACAGTCGCGTCGCCGTCCTCAGCTTCATCCAATCGTCCTCACCAAGCTGCGACTCCATCGAGGCCAACCAGTCGGCGAGCAGCGGATCATCGCTTTGAGTTCGATCCACCCATTCGACGATTCGTCGGAAGAGATACGCGTCGCGAAGGTGATTGACGTCCGACGGACGAAAACTATCGCGTCCCGTCCGCTCGGCCGCCTCCTCTTCGGGCAACAGATCACGAACCGCTCGGAGCATTTCCGACGGCGGCATCTTCTCAACCTGCTTTGACTCCGCCCAACGGTTCAGATGGTATGCGATTTGACGGCGAGCTTTATCGTCGTTCAATTCCACCAAGTTACTGAGCAGACTGAAGACTTCCCCAAGGTGGTCTTGCTGCGACTGGGCCTGCATTTGCAGTTGCCGCTGAGCCTGAATTTCGCGAACCTGCTGCATGTCGTCGCTGCAGCCCACCATCAGGGAACTGACGACGAGGGTGCAGAGCACGTCCAGCGTGAGGAGGCCGTCCAGCTTGTCGAGCGGGCCGCGTCTTGCAATCAACATCACGTTTGGGAAGTCGACATGGCGTCCCAGGGGAAGGAGTGGGTGAGCAGGCGCTGTGGTTCGCGTGGCGGCGAGATCGGGAATCGCCCCTGCGGGTTGAGCCTTGCCCGCTGGCTTGGGGTCCCAACATCGTCTTGGCTCAACCGATCTCCAACGCGACTTCTCGCAGCCGCAGCAGACGGACGATCATCGCGTCGAAATCTGCTAGTCGGATCATGTTGGGACCATCACTGGGGGAGGTCGCGGGATCCGGATGCGTCTCGAAAAAGAGTGCGTCGGTACCGATTGCTACGGCTGCGCGGGCCAATGGTTCAACCATTTCCCGGTTTCCGCCGGTCGCTCCGCCGAGCCCCCCGGGACGTTGCACGCTATGCGTGGCATCGAAGACGACCGGAACGCCAAGAGCACGCATCAAAACCAGCGATTGCATGTCATTGACCAGCCTGCCATAGCCAAAGAAGGTGCCTCGCTCACAGAGCATCACGCCCCCGGTGCCACTGCCAGTGACTTTTTCAACCACGTACTTCATGTCTTCCGGCGACATGAACTGGCCTTTCTTGACATTCACCGGCCGACCGGTCGACGCGGCGGCGACCAACAGGTCAGTCTGCCTCGCCAAAAATGCGGGAATTTGGATCAGCGAGCAGACCTGGGCGACGCCGGCAACCTGGTCCGGCAGGTGTACGTCGGTGGTCGTCGGCAGCCCGGAACGTTGGCCGACCGTTTCGAGGATCCGCAAACCCTCTTCCATCCCCGGCCCACGGTCCGCGTTCAAGCTGGTTCGATTCGCCTTATCGAAGGACGCCTTGAAGACCACATTGACGTCGTCGCGCTGGTTCAAACGTGCCAGTTGATCGGCGATCACCATCGCCAGGTCGAGCGACTGCAGGACACAGGGACCGGCAATCAGCAGTAACGGCTGGCCATCCCCACAGTGATAACGATCGATCTGGACGGGTGTGACCGAAGTCCGATTGGGAAGGGGCGTTTCGCTCATGAGCGAATCTTCGGCGATCTCGCCCGCAGGAGCAATCGGTCTAGCTGGACTGCGCCAACGAGCTGTAGGTCGGTCTCGCCGAGACCGTCATTCCACGCGGCTTTGCCGAGAAAATCCGAGCCCCGGAGAGGCCGGGCCACAGGCAAGCGTTCCATCCGAAATTTTCGCCGTGATTTACGAGGCGAAAGATCAAAAGTGAGGCTGTCCAGCTAGCGCATTTCCAAAAAAGGTGTCACGAACGTAGGTTCTGGCTGTGAACCTCGGGCGCTAGCCGTGGGCCTTCGCCGAAACTCAACGAAGTTGTCGTGTCGAGGCCCACGGCTAGCGCTCGAGGTTCACAGCCCGTGCCAGGCTTACCTGAAACGTTTGTTGGACTAGCGAGTTTGAAACTCGAAGCGATTTTCGGCGGTCTGAACGCGCCGCTCGGTCCCTTTGGCTGCCACGGCCATGATCAATTGAATGAACTGCCTGCGGGTCGGTTCACTGACCTGCGGGATTCGTGTGGCGACGTCGATCATCGCAGGTGGATTGCGCTGCGAAGCCTCGGAGACCTGGGCGATGAAGCGGGCGGTCTCTGTGAAGTTGTGGTCTGCCGATCGGAAGATCAATCCGCTGAACGTCCTGGCAATGAGGTCGGCTCCCAAATTTTCGATCTGAACGAAACAGTCAATGGTCCCGGTCACGGTCGTACCGCCAGCAGCTCCTTCGGCGAAACTGCTGCGAAGTATGAAGACGCCTCGGCCGAGGATCGGCTTGGCGACCAGCTTGCCGTCGTAGCTTCCCTCCGCGATGTAGATATGGGTCGCCGGATCACCGTAAACGAGGTCCACCTTGCATTTCGTGCCACTGCCATCTTCGGCGTCGAACTGATATTGCCCGGTCCGAGTGGTTTGAACCTTGGTGATCCCCATGAGATCCCAGATGCCGACGAGGACCTCTGGATTACGCGACAGAAACAGAAACATGTCTCGATCGCAGTCAATCGCTTGGGTGGGAAGTCGCCGATACAGCGTTGGCGAGTTGGCGATGTTGAGAATGCGTTGCTGAGCATCTTGGGTCAGCCGATCCATCGGTAGACTGGCGATCAAATGCTGTCGCTGCGCGTAGGGGCTCGAAGCCGACCCTGGTAGCTGAAGCCCGGCGGGTTCGCCCCCCTGACCATAGGCCCAGGGCATCGCGACCAGGGAGAGTGCGCAAAGGTACCCTCCCCTTATGAAAGCTCGGATCGATCCCCCCGACACCGATGTCCCCTCAGGCTGGGTTGCGCCGCGATTCGTGCGGGGCGAAGCGTCCACCGGCGGTGAAACTCCCATTCGCCGGTGCGAAAACCGTGCACAACGTCTTTGAGGGTTTTTCGGTCACTAGGTCGAATCGAGTTGAGAAAATCGAGACATTACGTGGCGGCCAAGCGACACGGACTCGACACCCGGCGTGGTTTCTCGATAATCCCCCGTAACTCGTCGAGCATTAGCATTTTCATCTTGGACATCGCCATTTTCCAAAAAAGGGGTCAGGTACGAATGGCACGGGCTTTGAACCTCGGGCGCTAGCCGTGGGCGAAGAAATCGTCGTTAGGATGCGGCGAAGGCCCACGGCTAGCGCCCGAGGTTCACTGAGACAACCTAAGTTCGTGACATTCGGGTCAGGTACCAATTGCCGCCAGCGGCCCTTGGGGTGCTTCGCACTCCTGGTAGCTGCCCCCTTTTTTGGAGGACACATGATGGTTGAAAATGCAGAGAAATTCATTCAGGCGTAAGTAGAGAAAGCGGAAATGGCCAAGAAAACGATCGATCAAATTGAAGTTGCGGGCAAGACGATTCTGATGCGAGTTGACTTCAACGTGCCTCTGGATGAATCGCAGACACATCACCGACGATCGTCGAATTCGCATGGCGTTGCCCAGCATCAAGAGCGTCATCGACCGTGGTGGGCGGTTGATCCTGATGAGCCATCTTGGTCGCCCCGATGGGAAAGGTTTTGAAGCGAAGTACAGTCTGGCGCCTGCGGCAAAGCGATTGGGCGAATTGCTGGGCAAGCCGGTTGCCATGGCCTCCGATACCGTCGATCAGGATGCGGTCAGCAAGGCAGCCGGCTTGAAGGATGGCGACGTGCTGGTGCTGGAGAATCTGCGTTTCAACTGCCGGTGAGAAAAAGGGCTGCCAAGAGTTTGCGGGCAAGTTGGCGGCGATGGCCGACGCCTACTGCAACGATGCATTTGGGACGTGCCACCGCAGCGACGCGTCGATGGTAGCGGTCCCCGAAGCAATGGCGGGCAAGCCCCGAGTCGTTGGGCATCTGGTCGCCAAAGAGATTCAGTACCTCAGCGACGCGATCAGCAATCCTGCTCGTCCGTTCGTTGCAATTCTGGGCGGTGCCAAAGTCAGCGACAAAATCAACGTGATCAACAATCTGCTCGGCATCTGTGACGCGGTGTTGATCGGCGGTGCGATGGCCTACACGTTCTCCCTGGCGGAGGGCGGCAAGGTCGGCAACAGCCTGGTCGAAAAGGACAAGGTTGAATTGGCCAAAGAGCTGATTGCCAAGGGAGGTGACAAACTTCGCCTTCCTGTTGATACGCATTGCGGTGATGACTTCAACGACATCGCGGGATGCAACAAGAAGATCGTGCCGGCCGGTGAGATTCCGGATGGCTGGGAAGGCCTCGACATCGGCCCCGAAACAGCCAAGCAGTACGCCGACATCATCAAGCGACGCCAAGACCGTCGTCTGGAACGGGCCGATGGGCGTGTTCGAAAAACCGCCGATGGATGCTGGCACCAAGGCCGTTGCTCAGGCGGTTGCCGACAGTGATTCGATCAGCATCATCGGAGGCGGCGACAGTGCTGCGGCCGTCGAACAACTTGGATTCGCAGACAAGGTCAGCCATGTCAGCACCGGCGGTGGTGCCAGCCTGGCGATGCTGGAAGGCCAGGCGTTTGCTGCCGTAACGCTTACTGGACGAAGAAGGCTCGTAACGCATCAACGTGAAAAAACAAACGTCCAACGTCGGTAACACAGCCGAAGACCAGCGGCTTGCCCAAGTCCAGGCGCGCACGCAAAACTGGCAGCGGTGGGGTCCCTACCTTTCCGAACGTCAGTGGGGCACCGTTCGGGAGGATTACAGCGACGGCGGCGACGCGACGTGGAGCTATTTTCCGCATGACCACGCGAGAAGTCGCGCCTATCGCTGGGGCGAAGACGGCTTGCTGGGATTCTGTGACCGAGAATGCCGACTCTGCTTCTCGGTTGGCCTGTGGAACGGTCGCGATCCGATCCTGAAAGAACGTCTGTTCGGTGTCACCGGTCCGGAAGGAAACCACGGCGAAGACGTCAAGGAGTGCTACTACTATCTCGATAGCACTCCCACCCACAGCTACATGAAGGCGCTCTACAAGTACCCTCAGAGTCGCTATCCGTACGAAGACCTGGTCGAGGTGGGCCGCAAACGCGACCGCACCGAACCGGAGTACGAACTGGTCGACACCCTGGCCTTCAATGAGTCGCGTTACTTCGACGTGACCGCCGAATACGCCAAGGAATCTCCCGATGATCTGCTGATCCGCCTGACGATCGTCAACCGAGGCCCACAGGCGGCCGTGCTGCATGTCCTGCCGCAACTGTTCTTTCGCAACACATGGACGTGGAAATGCACCGACGAAGGTTGCACGACTCGGCCGCTGATGCGACTGAAGGATGGCGTGGTCCAAACGTTTCACGAATCGCTCGATCGATTCTGGTTTGCCTGTGATGCGCACGAGGATTCCGATGAATGGGAATGGTTGTTCACCGACAACGAAACCAACTCCAAGCGTCATCCCCATTTGCCGAGTGAATCCGAGTATCTTTAAAGACGCTTTCAACAATTACGTCGTCGTCGGTGACACCAGCGCCGTCAATCCGGCCAATCGGGGCACCAAGTGTGCCGCTTACAGATTGCTGATGCTGCCCCATGGCCAGTCGCAGGTGATTCGCCTTCGCTTGACGCATGCGGACGAGCCGATCATTGCCCAGCGCTGCGGCGGGAAGCCGGAAAAGTTCCGCGAAGTGGCCTTCGACGAATCCTTCGATCAGTGCTTTGAACAGCGGATTCGCGAAGCGGACGAGTTCTATGCCGAGAGAATTCCCACATCGCTGACGGAGGACCGCCGTGCGATCATGCGGCAAGCCTACGCGGGACTGCTGTGGACCAAACAGTTCTATCACTACTCAGTTCGAACCTGGCTCGATGGCGATCCCAACGGCGTCCCCACCAGCCCAGCGCGAAAAGAAGGTCGCAACAGCGATTGGCGCCACCTGTTCAATCGCGACGTCATCTCGATGCCCGACAAGTGGGAATATCCCTGGTACGCGGCCTGGGACCTGGCCTTTCACATGGTTCCGATGGCAAGCCTGGACGCGCACTTCGCCAAAGAACAGATGATCCTGTTCCTGCGCGAATGGTACATGCATCCCAGCGGCCAAATCCCGGCGTACGAATGGCACCTCAGCGACGTCAATCCGCCGGTGCATGCCTGGGGCGTCTGGCAGGTCTACAAAGCGACCGGTCCGCCGCAGAAACGCGACAAGGTCTTTCTGGCCCGAGCGTTTCAAAAGCTGCTGATCAATTTCACCTGGTGGGTCAATCGCAAGGACCCTCGCGGCAAGAACATCTTCGCCGGCGGCTTCCTTGGTCTCGACAACATCGGCGTGTTTGATCGCAGCAAGCCGCTCCCCGAAGGACATTTGGAGCAGGCCGATGGAACCGCCTGGATGGCGTTCTACTGTGGCTCGATGTTGCGAATCGCCATCGAGCTTGCCGAAGACAGCCCAGCCTATGGCGACATGGCCAGCAAGTTCTTCGAGCATTACGTGGCGATCGCCGAAGCGATGAATTCCATGGATGGCACCGGACTCTGGGACGAAAAGGACGGATTCTATTACGACCACCTGTTCGTCAATGGTCAATCGATTCCGATTCGCGTCCGCTCCCTGGTCGGCCTGCTGCCGCTGATGACCGGTGTGCTTCTGGAAGATGCGATCATCGAAAAGCTTCCCGGTTTCTCGCCGCCGCATGGAGTGGTTCCTGGACAACCGCGACGAACTCAGCAACCACATGACGTACATGGAGCGAGAGGATCCCGATTCGAAATCGTCCTGGCCGACGACTGCTCGCAATTCCCTCAGAGGATCGCTTCCGCCGACTACTATCGGTGATGCTGGACGAAAAGGAATTCTTGTCACCGTTTGGAATCCGCAGCATGTCGGCGGCTCATCGTGACGCCCCCTTCCGGTTCGACTTTGGTGGACAACGACACGAAGTGCGTTACGTCCCGGGCGAAAGCGAGAGCGGGATGTTCGGCGGCAACAGTAACTGGCGCGGTCCCATCTGGTTCCCCACCAATTTCCTGCTGATCCAATCACTGAAACGTTACCACGTCTTCTATCATGATGACTTCAAGGTGGAATGCCCGACCGGCAGCGGCAACATGATGACGCTGCTGGAAGTCGCGCGTGATCTGGAACGGCGCATGATTTCGCTCTTCGAAGTCGGGCACGACCATCGACGCCCGGCACATGGCGAGGATCCGCTGTACCGTGATGATCCCGACTGGAAGGATTTGATCCTGTTCTACGAGTACTTCCATGCCGATACCGGACGAGGCCTGGGGGCCAGCCACCAAACGGGCTGGACCGCCCTGGTCGCCTCGATGCTCCGCAGTCAAGCCGACATGCGGAAGCACGCGCCGATTCGCCCAGCCTAGCGCATGTTGGTTGCCCACTTCGGCACCGGAATGACACATTCGCGAGTGTCTTTCCTCAAACAACCGGCCGCGAATGCCCCCTACCAGATACTTCGACGACTGATCAAACCAATCGTCTTGTCCGGTTTGTTCGCAACCAAGTAGCTTCGACTACTCGATCGTGATCTTGTAAGTCAACGCGCCAACGGCCTGACCCTTGGGCACGTCGGCATAGTTGTCATGACACATCACGCACTTCTCGAAAACGACGGGAATGGCAGTCGCAACGCGAAGTGTCCGTTTCCCGTTGTCCGTCTCTTCGGCTTCGTACCATCCAGTCTTTCCGGCAACCAGTGCTTTGAGTGCCTTCTTCTCGAAGTCATCGATCGGCGCATTCTCGTCGTTGAGCGGGTCGTCGAGTCCGTCGACCAGACGGACCGTATGCCAGCCCTTTTCTTGCGCCGACTTGAAGACCTGCTTGAACGCAGTGCCCGCCGGGATCGTGTCTCGGTCGTTCACGTAGTTGTCGGTGATCGCCACGATCCCGCCTTTGTAGATGTCATCCAACATCTGAACCGTCTTGCGAGTCCGTTTCAGCGCGGCATCGTCCGACTGGTTGTTCTGACCGGTTGCCTCGGGCAAGAACGTGCTGAAGGCGACGATGGCCACAAGTCCGAGGACAGACGCCTGGCAAGGGAACGCGCGAACGACGGGAGACGCATCATCGAGACCTCCGAGAAGGGGAATGCCAGCCGAAAGGCAAAAACTAATTTCGGACAAGTTTGTCCGATTTAAGCGAAGCGACTCAAGAGGGGCGACAATTTGACACCCGCAGATGGGCTCTACCGCCCTGCGGCACTGGTCTGCAGGCCCTCGCCGTGGTCAACGCCGTCGCGGAGCGGGCGCGAACGCCGCAAAATACAAGCACTGGCGCGAGCGGCCGGTCATCGGTCAGGATGCGAACGGGCCAGCGGGCGCAGGTTGTGAGCTGCGTCTCGGGCAGTGGTGGCACGGGCAGTGGTGCTTGTATTGGTTACTCTCAAATGCGTTACGATCTGGCAGGGGGGAGCAGTGGCGGCTGCGGCGAGAATCGGTCCGATCACATACCGTGGGTGAATCAAGCTTGATGTTTTCACAGACCGTTGAATATGCCCTCCGCGCCGTCATCCACCTGGCTCAGCACCAGGCGGCTGGTCCGGTGGACAGTCTACGCATTGCGGAGGCGACGCAGGTGCCCCCCAGTTATCTGGCAAAGATCCTGCAAGACTTGGCGAGAACGCAGATCCTGGTTTCGAAACGGGGTGTGGGGGGAGGATTTCAGCTCGCCCTGTCCCCTGACGAGCTGTCGATTCTGGACGTGGTCAATGCGGTCGATCCACTCCAACGGATCACCGGTTGCCCACTGTCGCTGCCAGCCCACTGCAAGACGTTGTGCCCGATGCATGCCAGGCTGGACGAGTCGTTGGCCCAGGTCGAGCAGACGCTGAAGATGTCGACGATTCGTGAGATGATGTTTGCCCCAGACCGGCCAGCGCCACTGGGTGGCCCAGCGACTTCGTGATGCGGGCGGCTTCGTGATGCGGGCGGCTTCGTGATGCGGGCCATCCACGATCCGGAGTTCAGTTTTTTCGGCCCTCGCGAGCGATTACAATCACGGGTTGCTTGATGGATGGATCGAACCGAACGTGTCGTGAAGTCGCTGAGCGTCTTCCCTACTCTCGCCCCTGCGAATTGAAATGCGTATTCCTTTGGCTATCGCCTCGCTCGTTGCCTCGATGACACTCGCTATTGCGGCAACGCCGGAAACATTAGGACGGATCGAGCGGTTTGATCCGGCACTGGACGAGATCGTGCCGGCGGAAGCCAGAATCGAGGTTCTATCAGGCGGCTTTACCTGGACCGAGGGTCCGGTCTGGGTCGACGATGAAGCGGGCGGCCACTTGCTTTTCTCGGACATTCCTCGCAACAGCATCTTTCGTTGGTCCGAGGGAAGCGGCATCGATTTGTTCATGCAACCGAGTGGATACACCGGAGTGACCTACTATGGCCTGGAGCCGGGCTCCAACGGCCTGGCGCTCGATTCGAAAGGAAGGTTGACCGCTGTGCGAGCATGGCGACCGACGCGTTTCGGTGTTGACGCGAGGTGGTGGCAAGCGAACCCTCGTCGATAACTACCAAGGTCGTCGGTTGAACAGCCCAAACGACCTTGTCTTCGACGATGGTGGTTCGATTTATTTCACCGATCCACCCTATGGTCTGCCCGACCGGGAATCGGATCCTCGACGCGAACTCGACTTCTGCGGCGTCTATCGGCTTGATCCCGACGGGCCGCTGACACTCTTGACCAAGCAGCTCGCTCGTCCCAATGGCATCGGACTTTCCCCCGACCAGAAAACGCTCTATGTCGCGCAAAGTGATCCGGCGAATCCGATTTGGATGGCGTTTCCGATCAACGACGACAAGACGCTCGGTGACGGTAAGTTGCTGCTCGATGCGAAGGACTACATCAACGAATTTCCGGGGCTTCCCGACGGGCTCGCCGTTGCAGGTAACGGAGTCATTTTCGGAAGTGGCCCCGGTGGCATCTACGTCATCACACCGGAAGGCAAGCTACTGGGGCGTCTGATTACCGGCGGGAAGACCAGCAACTGCACGTTTGGGTCAGACGGCAAAACTCTCTACATCACGGCGGATGCGTATCTTTGTCGCGTCCGGCTGAAGTAGTCGCTGCTCGGCTGGCGCAGAGCAGGATAATTTGATCGGGGATTCACAGGCTGCCTGTGTTTCTAAAGAATAGATCGGTGGAGGTCACGACTTAATGGGGTCACCTACCAATCGCTCCCAGGGCACGACAACCAATGCATGAATTCACGAAGATTCTGGTCGCTACGGACACGCGATTGGACGACCATCCGATTGTGGATGAAGCAGCCGAGATCGCGATGCACTGCGGCGCCTCCCTCAAGATCGTAGACGTGGCACCCGAGTTTTCTTGGACCGTGCGTCTGACGATGAGTGACCATGAGCACCTCCAGGAGCTGATATGCCAGGAGAAAGCGGTTGCCTTGGAAGCTTTGGCCGAACCGATTCGACAGCGGGGAATCGAGGTTGAGACCAAGGTCTTGAAAGGCAAGACTTCGGTCGAAATCATTCGTGAGGTGCTGAGGGCGGATCACGACCTGGTGATTCGAGTTGCCAAGGGCCAGGGACAGTCGCAGCCATGGATTTTTTGGTACGACAGGTGCCCGATTGCTTCGGCAATGCCCCTGTGCTGTTTGGCTCGTTTCGCCTGCCACCACACCGAAGTTCACCCATGTGCTTGCTTGCGTCGATACTTCGTCAGGAGACGAGCACAACGCCAAACTCAACCATCGTGTCTACGAATTGGCGGAGGCGATCAGCAAGTACCATGATGGTCGCTTCTCTGTGGTGCACGCCTGGTCGATTTGGAATGAGCAGATGCTGAAAGGTCGGATGGGGGAAGACTTGTTCGAAAAAGTCGAGAAGGACAACGAGGTGCAGGTCACGCTGATGCTCAACGAGTTCCTGCAAAGCGCACGGCACCGACAGCACTGCCGAGAATATCCATTTGGTCAAGGGAGATCCGGCCGACGTGATTACTGAGATGACGTGGAAGAGCGACGTTGACCTGGTAGTCATGGGCACGGTGGCCCGATCAGGCGTGGTTGGGGTAGTGGCCGGGAATTCCGCGGAGCAGATTCTGAGCCGGATCCAATGCTCGGTCTTGGCATTGAAACCGGACAACTTCGTTAGCCCCATCCACCTGGAAACACGCTGAGGTTGTTGGCGGCGGTGGTCCCCATACAAGCACGACGCGCCAGCGAGTGTGTTTTCGTGGGAACGGACCGACAACTCGCTGGCGCGTCGTGCTTGTATTGATCGTGACCGCTGCGGAGCTAGTGAAGCTCGTCCTCTGGATCGTCGTGGTCGCCGAGCTCATCCTCTTCGTCGGCCCAACCTTCTTCGCTGAGCTCCGGGACGCTTCCCTTTTCCATCAGTTCCTCGGGTGGCTCCGAGCCATCTTGGGGAATCCAACGAATGGTTGGTCTCGGTGGGTCGGACAAGGCGTCGGCACATTGCATCGCCATCCACTGGATTTGACCAGGACCGTCGGCGGTATCGCCATCCTCCACTTCCTCCTCGCCCTGCAGCAAATAGAGTGAAGCGCTGCGAAGAAAGCCTTCGACTTCACTAGGTTGAAACCGATCGGTTTGATAGATCGCTTCCAGGTCGGGCAAGTCCAGTTGGCCGTTGCCCACTGTATCCATCAGGGACCACTCTTCGGTGGCTCGAAAAAGACGCACATTGGTCCACATGTCCAAAGGTGGCAAATCATGGTTCCAGGCGTGATTCAATCCCTGACGAAGTCCGCTCTCGTCTCGCAAGACCTCGCCGCCGGGATTGAAGTAGCAGATGGCCTCGGGCATCTCCAAGACGGCCGCGATCGCGCGTGTCAGAAACGTCAGCTCTTCCAGGGGGTCATAATCATTTGGAACCAGCGGCACCTCTTCATCGTCTTCGTCCGCCTCCTCGACACCCAGAACGTAACTAATCAGCAATCGGATGTGCGCTTGATGATGCTGAACTTCTTCACTTCCCTGCTCCCAGCCCCATGACTGCTCGCCAGCTCGCTGCAGGCAACCGGGATAAGCCAGCGGTCCGTATTGGCCAAGAGACCAGGCGACAAAGCGTTCGGGCGACTCGTCTGGATCGCCCATCTCGTCCGGCCAAAGACATTTCGCGGGTGTGACCAGCAGATGTCCGTTGACTTCCGGGCGGAAGTCAAAAACGAGCGTGACGGGAGCGTCGTCGTCTTCCATCGACTCGTGCCGCCCCACCAGCTCAAAACCTTTCAACCGCTCTTGAATGTCCGCGGTGGAAACGGGTTTGCTCAGTAGAACGCACATGCCTTGAGTGTACAGACCCTTCGCCATTCTCTCCCTCTATCACGAAGACGACGGCAACAGGGTAACAGGTTTTGTGACTCGGGCAGACCCCAGCTAAAGAGCGGGTTCCGCCTACCTGGGAGCGTCTTGTAGCAGCATCCGATCTAGGCGGCGCGACGAGTCGGCGCCGGAGTCGGCATGCGGACAGATTCGCGGCCCGTTTCGATCGAAATGACTCCAGGTTCCGCATCGGAAGAGGTGGTCTCCACCGAACGACCAGGAGCTTGCCAATCGAAGCCAAGCAGTCGCCCCAAAGCGGTTTGACGGATCCACAGTTCGTACGTTGCAAGCGACAATGTGGACGTAACGCCGAACGCCAATCCGACTTTCAAGACCGGACTGGTGCCTGGCAGCATCCACTTCAGATCGGTATGAATCAAACCGAGGATGGGGTGGTGAATCATGTAAACCCAAAACGATGCGGCAGCCAGATAGCTGACGCTGACAGGAACCGCCTCAACGCGTTTGGCGGTCGTCCCGATGATTGCCAGAGTCATCATCACGGCGCTCAAGCAGGTCGTCACCGCAAGCATGACGGAGGCCAGATCGTTCTCGCCGCCCTGCAGATGCCAAGCTCCCAAGGTGAGCGCGGCAACGGCAACCACCAGCGACGGAGCAGCAAGTCGGCCGGCGTGCGACTTGAGCCAGTCTAACTGGGCATCATGAGCGGCAAGCAGCGCGCCGAGTGCAAAGAAGACGCCGCTATAGATCCACTTACTGGGAACTGGAAAAAAGCTGTGCTGGAACCCCCATACCACTTCCGGACGAAAATAAAGAGTGAGGCACGCGACGAACATGAGCGAGCGATGCGATCACCGTCACGCCAGGAACACGCTTGCCGCTGATCGGCGCACGATGCCATGCCCAGACTCCGGCTGCCAGTGCAACAACGTAGAGAAACAGGTACTGCAGAAACCACAGGTGACTGAGACCCCAAAGATCACGATCGATCGCAGGATCGAATTTCAGGCTGCGAAGTTTTTGCGGCGCGATCAGCCCCTCGGTCACCCATCCGAGCAACCATGCGTAAAGATCAAGCGGAAGGATCACCACGCAGCCGAACAACAAGGGCACGAGTAGTCGTCGAGCCCGTGATTTGATCAAGCTGCTTGCGCCGCTGCGGTCGAGCGTTTGCCAGGCCAAGAACCCCGCGAGCACAAGGAACAAGGGCATGATGAACAGCTCAATCGTCCAGAAACACTGTTCCGCGATCCAGTGAGGCGTGTCCCGAACGGACCAGACCAAGCCGGGAACCGAAGGTCGCATGTAGGGGACGCAGCAGTGGAGCAGCACCACACCAAAGGCGGCGACTGCGCGTACGACATCGAATCCCGCAACCTTTGGACTGCGAAGTTTCGGAGCCTCGGAATCGATAGAGAGAACCTTCATCACGGCTGCTACCTACCAAACCCGCCATCCCGGGCGAAAGTGCAGACTCGCAAGTTTTGTCGACCGCCAAAAGCAAACCGGGAAACTCGTCCGGATCAGCGCCGCGATCAAAGACGATTCAGATGATGGATCAGTGGAGCGGCGATCCCCGGCCATTGCGAAAGGGTGGCAGCGATGGCTCGTCTGGCCAGCGGAAACCGCAGCGCACTGGTGACGGCGCGGCATGCGAAACGCTTTGTCCGTAGCAGCGAAGTCAGTTGGCGACTCCAGTCTTCCCCGAGGCTCGACAGGTCATCGGCCGACTGGGCGATCAGATCCGCGGCAGCCATCGCGCTCATCATTCCCCATGTCATCCCCTCTCCGGTGAAGGGCTCCACATATCCGGCCGCATCGCCGATCGCAATCACGCGTCCGACCCCTGCTTTACGAAGCCGGCGCAGCGGGGGTGTCGTCATGACTGGCGTGGGACTGTGATACTCCCAGCCCTGCAATTGGCTGCGCATCAAAATTCCGTCGACTCGTTGCTTCGCCGTTCCAGCCACTGCCGACCCAAAGCCCGGGGCAAGTGCGGCGGCGATGTCGACGCGGTCATCCTCAAGCCGTACGAGGCCGACGTACCCGTCATCGTCACAGGCCATATGGATGGTACCGCCGGGAAGCGAATCCGACTTTGCAAAAAAGGCGACGCCGAAGGGCCCGTTCGGCTTTTCACGCCAGGGGAGTAGCCTTTGCGACCCCGCGGCGTTCAGTCCCGAAGCGATCACGACCACGCTGTACTCATGCTGGTAGCGCTGGATTCCTTCCATCTCCAAACTGGCGGCGACGAATTGAGAGTTCAGCTGATCGACTCGTGCAAAAGCCGGCGTGAAGACTTTGGCGCCGGCTTCGCCAGCGGAACTCAAAAGCTTGCTATCAAGCCTCTCACGAGAAATCGCGACTCCTTCAGGCAGGTCTAACTCGATTCGCTGATCACCGATGGAACCGCTCCATCGAACGGTATCGGCGCCGTGGGTTTGAACCCAAGATCGCAGCGAGAGTTGATCGAGCAGTTGGAGGCCGGCGCCGCCGATGCAGCAGCCACAAACCTTGGCACGGGGAAAGGGAGTTTTCTCGGCTAGGTGGACATCAATTCCATGACGACGAAGTCGCAGTGCGCAGCAGCTGCCGGCGACCCCTGCACCGATGACAAGGACCGGGCGATCCAGCGTGTGTGAACCAGTCGCAAAAACCACCGAAACAATCCTCTCACCAAAACGAGTACAAGCTGTGAACCTCAGGCGCTAGCCGTGGGCCCCAAAACAATCCTCTCACCAAAACGAGTACAAGCTGTGAACCTCAGGCGCTAGCCGTGGGCCCCAAAACAATCCTCTCACCAAAACGAGTACAAGCTGTGAACCTCAGGCGCTAGCCGTGGGCCCCAAAATTCGTGTGCCAGCGTCCTAATGCCCACGGCTAGCGTCTGAGGTTCATTGGGGGAACTTGGGGAAAGGCCCACGGCTAGCGTCTGAGGTTCACTGGGGGAATGACGCCCTTAGGCGAATGCGGGAACGGCTTCGGGAACCGTCACCTCTTCTTGATAGGCGATGAATCGGCAAGGGAACGCCCGAGAGACACGCACGGGCCGGGCCAGGGCGTCCTCGGCTAACCGCCTGAACTCCTCCGCGGTAAACGCGGCGCGCACGCTTGCCGCCGAGTCGTGATGCACGATCGGAGAACGAGACAAGGCGGACGCCGCCGCTCTGACGAGAACCAGGTTCGTAGGGGAGCGTTCCAAATCGCAGAGCACCAAGGCACCGTCACTCGCGGACTGCATCGACTGGAGCAGACAATAGACCTGGTGATCATCCAGATGATGAAAAAAGAGCGAGGAGGTGACGACATCGAATCCACCGGGCAGTGGCGATTGCAGGCAGTCGTGTTGCAGCGAAAGCACGTCCACCCGCTCGCTCCGAGCCCGCCGCTGTTGCTCCTCGAGTGCAGTGCCACGCGTGTCGGTCATCGTGACCTGAAGTGTCCAGCCTTCCCGCCGGGCACGACAGACCCAACTGATGGGGATATCTCCGGCGCCGCTGGCGACGTCGAGAAGAGTCAATCGTCGGTCGCGGCGTGCCATCGCCAGCCGTCGAATGGGACGGTACATCAGCCGCGAGATACCGCTCACGCGATTGAGCCGAGCCAGCCCAGCCAAGGCCGCAAGATGATCGGCGCGTGGAAGGCTGGGGTCGTCCATCCATTCCGGTTGTCGATCGCGTTTTCGCATCATTTCCGCTCGCTGCCGAGTTCCTAACGACGACAGGAACATGTCCCCATCAGGCTCAACCGCCTCAAGTCGCGTGTGTCTGTATCTTCGTGGATCGCGGTGAAAAGTACAGCCAACCGAGCCCCGCCATCGAACCTACGAACACAACAATGCTAACCCACTGCGATATCGACAGGCTTGTACCAAATTGCCCCGCTTCATCCACACGAACGATTTCCAGGACAAATCGAATGATCGCGTAGCCCGCGAAACCAAGCATCATGATCGCGCCATCGCGCAGCCGCCGTGACGACAACCCGCACAAAGTCAAGCATAGCAGTAGAGCACAAATGCTGCTGATCAGCTGCGCCGGATAAACTGGCAATGCTCGAGCAGGTAATTCATCCGGGCCCCATCGATAACGCTTGCCATCGATCGTGGCAATTACCCCTGAAAGTGCATCTTCCTTGGGAATGTCTCGAGACGCCTGCTCGAATGGTGTGAGGTCGTCAGCCAGCGTTTCTAACTTTGAACCAACCTGAATACCCGCTTGATCAGCCAACGAACCTTCCTCAACCGACACGATTCGACGCGTCTGCTCGTCGTATCGGAATCCAAGTAATTCACCACTCCGGATTTGATCCTGATACACCGGACTCGACGGCGGAAAGTGCAGGGCAAATCCGCTTTCCTCACATCGTCCACCGTAACAGCAACCATTCATCAGGCAACCGATGCGACCAAGCGCCAGCCCAATGAACAGACACGGAATCAGGATGTCGCCAAACTGCAACCAGCTCAAACGATGGCGGAGAATGTAGTAAGTCACGGCGAGGACTCCACCGATGAATCCTCCATAAACCACAAGCCCTCCCTCGGTAACCTTCAGCATATTCCCGACGGTTTCGGCGAACGTGTCGCCGATGAACTGATCGCGATACTGAATCACGAAGAATAGTCGTGCCCCCAGAATCCCTCCGAAGAATGCCCACGGCGCCATGGCGTAGATGACGTCTGGATGGATGCCGCGACGCTTCGCGCGGTAGGCGGCCAGCGCCACGGCGGCCGAGACCCCGATAAGGAGCATCACACCATAACCGCGAATCGCCATGCCGACCGGTTGCCCATCGAGGTTGGTTAACTCAACACGAGGCAGCAGCAGCACGATCGCCGCTACAAAAACGCCCCAAACCGCCCCCTCGGTGCCAACCACGTCCCCGATCGTCTGGCCCCGTCGACGGGCAACCAACAAGCGGATCACCAGCAAGGCCACGGCCAAACCAAGCAGCCAGCCGATACCGAAAACCGGGATTCCAAGGATCTCGTGAGGAATGAGAAACAGTGTGCGCCGCATGAATTCTCCGCTGGCTGCGCTGTGAGTTCACCGTCCGATTTGATCTGGACGGCTTCTTTCACACTTTTCTACGCTTTCACACGGCGAAAAGTCCAGGTCGCTCAGATCCTCCAGCCTGCCAGCCTTGGCTCTCAGATCGCAAAGGATGAGTCTAACTCAGCGGAATGCCTTTGCCGTGGGCGTCATTCGCAGACGGAGTCATTCGGAGGGAACCTTGGCCTGCAAGAACAGAATCACATGGGGACCCGATCCTCGATTTCAACCTGAGTTGGATATGCCTCACCGCGCCCACACACGCCCTCCCGGACATTCTCTCCCGCTCGGAGTCAGCACGTGGTCGTTGCTGATTCTCGGGGTCCTGCTCCTGCTCCCAGGCTCAGAACTTCGTGCCGCAACTTTTCGAGTCACGACGAGGATCTTCGAAGGTTCCAAGTTGGATGCCGCCGCAGAACACATCATTCTGTTTCAGGAGGGACTCGTCTACGACTTTCCCCAGATCGAGCCTCGCTACGTCACGGTTTACGACCCAGCCCAAAATCAAGTCACCCTGCTCGACCGCGAAACTCAAGCACAAACGACACTGAGCACCGAGGATCTGGTCACGGTCACCGCGCAGGCCCGCGCCGCAGCTCGGACGCCGGAACAGCAAGAGCAACTTGGCCTGTTAGCAAAGGTAGAGCGAAGCTCGAAGGTCAGCGGATACACGGTGCGGTTTGGCAACATCGAATATCACGTGACGACGCAGCGGCCGAGTGATCCAGCCGTCGCGACCGATTTTGCCCGATTCGCCGACCTCGCCGCTCGGTTAAACATCGTACGCCGATTGGGACCGCCGCCATTTGGGCGAATGACACTCAACCAGCACATCGCGTCGATGTCGGAGCTTCCTTTAGAGACCACCTTGATGCTGCATCGCGGCGAGTCCGTTGAGGAGTTCCGATCGACGCACTTGCTCGAGGAATTTGGCACCATCACGCCGGATGACCGCAAGCTGATCGACGAGGCTCGAGGCATGCTCTCGGTATACCGTCAAGTCGCCCCGAAGGACTTCCTGAAGTAAACGAAGAAAGCCTGGCGAATCGACACCTCGATTCGATGCCTACTTCTTCTTGTTCTTTTGCTTCGCTTTGGCGGCTTCACGTCTCTGGACGATTCCCTTCAGCTTCGCCGCTTCCGCTGCGAGAACATCTTCGGGAATGGTTGCGGGAGTGACGGGCATCCCATCGATGGCCTCGTCACCTTCCAGAGCGCGGATCCGGAGATTTCGAAACCAGACTGGATCGCCATGGTCCTGGAGACTCAGGTTGGCTCCCCGAGCTTCCAAGTCGCCGCCCCGTTCCTTGAGCAGGTCAACATGAGAAGCCCACTTGGGGTCGGCATAATCGAAGTGAATCACTTTCACATCGTTTAGCCAGTGTTGAACAACGGTTCCCTGGCAGACGATCCGCGCAGTATTCCATTGGCCCACGGGCCGAGTCGCGTCCTCCGAGGGCTGCATGCAGAAGTACAGGGAGGCTGCACTAGTGCGAGGGTTCTTTCCGTCTGCATGCACGGCATTGTCGAGAATCTGATACTCGTATTGGGTCGGTCGATAATAGACGCCACTGTTACTTCCGCGGGCAACCTTCCAATCAAATCGCAGTTCGAAATCGTCGGGAACCTTCGCATCGGCGTAAACCAAACTGCCCCCCTTTTCGGTTCGCGTGATCGCCCCGTCTTCCACGATCCAGTTTCCGGAGTGACGCCATCCGCTTAGGTCCTTGCCGTTGAACAGGGACTGAAAACCTGCTTGCTCCTCATCGCTTGTGAGCTGGTTCGGTTCTTCGGCCCGAAGTGACGGCGCAAGGAGCATGGCAAGGAGGAGGAACCAGATCGTTCGCATGATGAGACCGACAAAATGGAGGGACGCTCGGGAATCGAAATCACCGAGATTGTAGTGAATCCGCACGCGGCAGTAGGATTCCCCAGTCGGAACCTCGAGAATGCCCCTGGTCGATCGATTGCCCAACCCGATTTCTGCAACCGGCCCTGTTTTTTGGCAGTCAAACCCTCCAACCAGGGTGTCGACCGCTCGAATGCCATTGGCAAATGCAATCGGGTGGGCCAAATGCGGCCCAATGAACTAACATGCTGTCAGTCTTGGTCAGTCGGTTCACTCTGCCTACTTCACCTCGTTGTCTCCATGAAAATCAAGTGCCCTGCCTGCTCCACGGTTCTCAACGTTCCCGACTCCGCGGCCGGCAAGATTGTGAAATGCACGTGTGGCAAGCAACTGCGAGCCCCTGGCAATGCGGCCCCGCAGAAACCAGCAACCTCGGCGCCAGCCGGTGCGAGACCGGGTGCCGCGGGCCAGCGGACGGGACAACCTGCTGGTGCGAGTCCGTCGGCAGGTGCCGGAGAATTCGATCCCGCGATGTTCGACGACCTGACCGACCAGGACTTGAAACCTGTCAAAGGGGTCGTCAACCCCTATAGCCCTGGCGCTTCACCGGCCGGCGGAGGTGGCAAGTTGTTGAATCAGTACGCCCCGCGCGGCGGAGTAGGTGGGAAACAAGAAATCGCCAGCGTGGGCAGTCGTATCTTAGGTGCGATCGTTGATGGGATTTTCATCAGCCTGTTCATAGCAATTGGTCTTGGCGTGCTATATGCCACGATTTCTCCGGTCGGTCCGGAGGGGCCTACGGGAACTCAGATTTATATCGCAATAGCGGTCATGGCGGTCGCCTCGCTCATTCCGCAAATCATTAACGCAGTCTTGATCTCAAAGTCCGGTCAGTCGCTGGGAAAGAAAATAGTCAAGACGAGAATTGTAGATCAGGAAACAGGCGTTCCAGCAGGCCTTGCCCAGGGGTTCTTGATTCGTGATTTGGCATTTCGGTTCCTTACCGGAATCCCGCTTGTTGGCCCATTCATCTTGATCGCCGACATCATCTATCTGTTCATGGATAATCACCAGACACTTCATGACAAGTTGGCCAAGACACTCGTCGTCAACGCATAGCTGTCGCATGGAGTCGCGTGCCTCAAGTGTTGCCGGTCGTTGAGCATGCGGCTTCGGAAAACCGTTTCAAGATTCTATTCAACCGACGAGTGAAAACGCGTCCGTCAAGGAGGTCAAAACGCATGGCCCGTAACGAACAGCTGATACGCCAACACAAACTGCTGCAACTGCTTGAGTTCTCACGGTTCGGCCGTACTCTCGAAGAGTTGCGCGCGGACCTGGTCGCCGACTTGGGTCTTAGTGCGCTCCATGAGCGAACCGTACGACGAGACATCGAGGCGTTGCAAGCAGCTGGCTTTGACATTCAGACCGACACGGTGGAGCGTGGCAAGGTTTACAAGCTTGGCCAGAACAACACCGGCGTCCATGAAATCGGTATCTCAGCGACAGAGCTGATTGCACTGTCAATCGGTCGCGAGCTCTTGTTTCCGCTGGTTGGCACACAGTACTGGCAGGGCATCGAAACGTTCTGGAACAAGGTTCAGGAATCGGTTCCCAACGGAGTCTTCGATCATTACGCGCGTTATCGAAAGTCCATCCACGTCTTTGGATCTCCCAGCAAAAGCTATGAAGACCACGCGGGGATCCTCAAGACAATCAACCGAGCGATTCTGGAGCATCGCGTGGTGGAGATTGAATACGAAGCCGTGGGCAAGCCCTCATCGATTCGCCGCATCGAGCCCTACGGACTGGCTGTTTACCAGAGCAGTATCTACGTCGTCGCGGCGGCGGAGGAGGTGCAGGATCCAGCCGAACGATTGAGGCACTGGAAACTGGATCGGTTTCGACATGCCAAGGCGTTGGACGAATACTTCAAACCGGACCCGAGCGTCGATCTATCACGTCATTTCGGCAAGAGTATCGGGATCTTTTCAGGGGAGGATCCTACGATCGTGAGAATTCGAGTTGGCCAGCGAGCGGCGGCTTGGGTACGAGAGGATCCCTGGCATCCAGAGCAAAAGATCGAGCCTCAGGAGGATGGCAGTTCGATCCTCGCGGTTCCAACCTCGCACCCGCGCGAGTTGTTGCCGAAAGTGTTGTCGCTCGGCGCCGATGCCGAAGTCATCGAACCCGCATCGTTCCGCAAAGCCATTGCCGAAGCCGTCGAGCAGATGTCCGCCAACTATGAGTCTGGAAACAGTCGGTGACGGCCATCTGACCGCACCAGTATGCTATCCTGCCTGACGGAATTCGTTGCCGCGCCAGAGCGGTTCAGCTCAATACCAGATGCATTGGATGTCTTGGTGAACCTCAGGCGCTAGCCGTGGGCCGAAGGTGTATCGCAAGGGCATCTTGGGAGCCCACGGCTAGCGCAGCGTCAGCATTGAGTTTAGGGTTGCTGACGAAAAGGGGTCAGACACCAAAAACCGGAACGGCCCGAAGGGTGCTTCGCATTGTTGGTGTCGGACCCGAATAGCACGGGCTTTGAACCTCGCGCGCTAGCCGTGGGCGAAGAAAACGTCGTTAGGATGCGGCGAAGGCCCACGGCTAGCGCCCGAGGTTCACTGAGACCACCTAAGTTCGTGCATTCGTGCCTGACCCCTTTTCGCCCGGTGAACGACGCAGCAAGATTCAGGAGCATCTCGACATGGTTCTTCCAATCGGCGACGACAACTCGGACCGAACCTCGTTTCCGATCGTCAACGTGATTCTGATTGCCCTCAACATCTTCGTCTTCGCCGTGTTTCAGGGCATGGGCGGAAATGAAGGATTCACGATGGCGTATGCGACCGTGCCGGCCGAGATTGTCACTGGCAAGGACATTGTCACCGAAGATCAGGCGGTCGAAATCCCAACAAGAGAGGGACCTCAACGAGTCTTGATTCCAGGCCTCCAGAAGACACCGATCCCAGTCTATCTGACGCTTCTAACCGCTATGTTCATGCACGGTGGGATTGCACACCTGCTCGGAAACATGTGGTTCCTTTGGATTTTCGGAGACAATATCGAACATGACATGGGTCGCGTTCGTTACCTGATCTTCTACTTGCTCTGTGGCATCCTGGCCGCAATCGCTCACATCGTCATGAATCGTGCCGGACCTTCGGCACTGATTCCCTGCTTGGGTGCCTCGGGTGCAATCTCAGGTGTCATGGGTGCCTATCTCGTCTTGCATCCAAATCGTCGGGTCACGGTGCTGCTGTTCCGAATCATCACGCAAGTTCCCGGATTCGTCGCTGTTGGCATTTGGTTTTTGTTTCAGCTGATCAGTGGACTCAGCCTGCTCGGCGGCTCGGACTCTGGCGTCGCTTACGGCGCTCACATTGGAGGTTTCATTGCCGGCGCAGCGCTTGCGAAACCATTCATGCTTGGACGTGCCGACGAACCCAGCTATGGCAATCCACGCGCCGACGACCGCTTCGGTTAGGTTTCGACGCCTGTCCCCAATGGCCAACCAATACAAGCACGACGTGCGAGTTTTGATGTGGCGCGATCACCATCCTCTCGCTTGCGGATTCTTCGAATCACACCGACAAGCAAAGGGCCCACGGCTAGCGCCTGAGGTTCACTGTGCACCTCAGGCGCTAGCCGTGGGCCCCGAAACTGGCCGACAAAAAGATTTTTCCGGGATTTGCGACAGGTCGAAATCGGCTGCGGCGTTGTCCTTGGACGGATCCTGTCTGGTAGGGGCAGGAAATCTGCGGTTAGATTGGTATGATGAGTTGGCCCGAGTGAGGCAGGCGGTGACTTCCGACTTTCTCGCTTCCCTGATTGGACTTCGAATGAGATTTCAGCCATCTCGGACAATTCGAGGGGAAAGCCCAGTGGTTACCTCCATGCGCCGCCTGTTCACGTCTCTGTCGATCCTGACCGCCGGCTTGTTGTGCCTGTTACTGGTGTGCTCGCTGCTAATGGGCCAGGCAATCGCTCCGGCGGCCGATGCAGGGCCGCGCTCCGGCACGGACGTGGCCGCTCTGATTGAGCAGTTGGGAGCCGATAGCTATGCCACGCGATTGCGTGCCAAAGAGGCACTCCAGCGAATCGGCCTGGAGGCCTTCGACCAACTGCACCAGGCTCAATTCCATCCCGACAGCGAGATCGCGATGTCGGCCAAGTTTCTGATCAGCAGTTTGCTAGTCAGTTGGTCCAAGGAAAGTGATCCGCCGGAGATTCGTGATACGCTGCTCGAATATGGTGCCTGTAGCGAGAGTGAACGCAGCAGTCGAATCGACCGGCTCGCTGAGTTCCCGAATCGGGTTGGGCTCCCCGCTCTGGTTCGTGTCGCCAGCTACGAACGATCACTGCGACTGAGCCGCCGCGCCGCGCTCACCCTGATGCAGCAGGCGATGGATGAGGATCCAGCGGCACGCCGTCGCAACAGCGAGCAGATCTTGGAAATTCTCGGTGACAACGATCGCCAGGCGGCGGAATGGCTGCGCGCCTATGCGGAGGACCTTTCGAGCGGAGAGTATTCCAGTAGTCGTTGGCGTCAATTGATCTCGGAGCAACGTCAAGCGATTGACACGGCTGCCACCCAACAGGCATCCAGGGCATCGGTGCTGGAACTGGTTCGAGTCTGCGCCACCCGCGCTGCAATCGCCGGAATCCCGGACGAGGCGATCCGCCTCGCCAGCGAGCACATCGATTTGATTCCACCCACGACCCGTGGCCTGGTGGATGCGTGCAACTGGGCCATCGACAATGGCTTGCACGCGTTCGTGCTGGAGCTTCGTCAGCAACACGCTCGTATGTTTGATAAACAGCCGATCCTTTTGTACGGCGCAGCAGAAGCCATGAAGGTAGCCGGCGACTCGGAAGAAGCCGATCGATTGGCTGTTCAAGCATCGCGGATCAACCCGCTCCCCACGCATGCCGAAGACAAGGCTGCGATGCAACCCAAGGAGATCGAGGAAACCGCCAAAGCCCATCGAGAGATCGGAAACAAGCTCGCCGAACGTGGACTGTTTCATTGGGCCGAACGCGAGTTCCGCTCGATCATCGATTCACTCGATTTGGATTCCCATCCGGCCGCATGGGCAAGAGCCGACTTGGCGCAGATGCTTGGCGAACTGGAGCGACATCAGGACGTCGTCGACGTGCTTCGTCCATTGATCGATCGGCTTGAGAAAGACAGCAAGCTGAAGCAACAGCTGCTTGCCTTGACCATGTTCAGTTACGCCCAGATTCGCAGCAGCGCGGACTTCCACGAAGCGATGGCGGCCGTCAAGGACGGCAAGCCCAATGATGTCGCCAAGCAGTTGCTGGTCCGAGCTTTTCAAATGTTTCCAACCAACGTCGACATCCTGATCGCGATGTATCGCCTGGAAGGCGATCAAGCCTGGCGTGACCTGGTGCTTCGAACACTGCAGGTGACGACCCGACAGGTGGAACAGTCGATCCAGGACCTTCGTGACGAGACTCGTCGATTCGGCCAGCGGGATGATAACATCTTGGCTTTTCAACTGAATCAATACGCTTGGCTAGTCAGCAACACCGAGGGCAACTACCAAAAAGCCTTGGACTATAGCCTTGAGTCACTCGAAATGGAGTCGGACGGTGCCAAGCTGGATACCTGTGCCCGCTGCTACTTTGCCTTAGGCGACCTCGACAACGCCATCCGAATGCAAAAACGTGCGCTCAAATTGATGCCCCATTCCCCTCCTCTGCTGCGACAGCTCGCGATGCTCGAAGCAGCCAAGCGGGCGCGATCGCAAGTTGAACCGGTAGCGACCCCCTAAACGCTCGGTTCTGCTATGCTTCTTCCGCTCGTTGCCCCCTCGGTTGCTGGCGTTTCCAACGGCCCAGCCATCGCCTGGCCGCAGCTCCCCACCTTTGGTTCCAAACACGCTACCTGTTTCGAATGGACCCATGATGAGACCGATCGTTCAAATCTCGCTTGACTTGACCAGCATTGAAGAAGCGATTCAGACGGCCGAACTAGCACTTCGAGCAGGGGTGGATTGGCTGGAAGCAGGTACCCCTCTGATTCTCGCCGAAGGCCTGCATGGCGTCCGTGCGCTGCGGGCTCGATTTCCGGAGACGCCGATTGTCGCCGACTTGAAAACGATGGATGGCGGATACCTGGAAGCGGAGATGATGGCCGGCGCCGGTGCGACGCACGTCGTCGTGATGGCACAGGCCCACGAGGAAACGATCAAGTGCGTGGTCCAAGCCGGCAAGGACTATGGCATCGCAGTGATGGGCGACAACCTTGCTTACGACACCATGGTCGACGGGGCAAAGCGACTGGAAGATCTCGGCTGCGACTATATCGTCCATCACATCGGGTACGATGAGCGCCGCGGGATTGCCGCCCGAGGTGAGCGCATGCCGAGTCCACTCGACGATCTCAAGGCTGTCGTCGATGCCGTCAAAGTTCCTGTTCAAGCGGTCGGGGGACTGACCATTGAGCAGGCGATCCGTTGTCCCGAATTTGGCGCTCCTCTGGTCGTCCTGGGCGCCCCATTGACCATCGACGCGGATGCCTTCAAAACAGCGGACGGCGACTTGGAAACCTCGCTTCGAATGATTTGCGACAAAGTTCACGCATACGGAGACATCTCTCGATGAGCGAATCGGCTGCTGTGGTCAACTACGCTCCCGAAGCAGGCAGCGTTGAAATTCGTCCGTTTGAAAAACCTTCGATCGGACCAAACGATGTATTGGTCGAGGTCGCGGCGGTCGGTGTCTGTGGCAGCGATCTGCATCAGTGGACTGCGTCGCATAGTTGGCCGGTGAACTATCCGGTCGTGCTCGGTCACGAGTTTGCCGGAACCATCGTTGAGACCGGTTCCAATGTGAGTCATTGGTCGGAAGGGGATCGGATCGCCAGCGAAACAGCCGCGGTGATCGACGAAAACAATCCGATGTCACGACGCGGACTTTACAATCTGGACCCGACGCGAAAGGGCTTCGGCTATGGCGTCAACGGCGCGATGACACGATTCGCTCGCGTTCCCGCCCGCTGCCTTCACCGAGTTCCAGATGGACTTTCCCTTGACCATGCCGCGCTGACCGAGCCCTGCTGCGTTGCCTACAACTCGGTCGTCGGCAACTCACGGATCTCGCCAGGCGATCGCGTCCTGGTCATCGGCCCAGGCACCATCGGCATCCTTTGCGCCGCGGTGGCGAAGCTATGTGGCGGGGACGTGGCGATCCTGGGTCTGGAGTCCGATGCCGCTCGCTTCAAGATCGCACAGCAATATGGATGCACACCTCTGACCGAAGCCGCCGATTGGTGCCGTGAGCGAGATGGGCTGGGGGCCGATCTGGTGATTGACGCCGCTGGCGTCTCTTCGACGCTCAAGCTGGCCATCGACTTGGTTCGTCCGGCTGGCTGGATCACCAAGGTTGGCTGGGGGCCCAAACCACTCGGCTTCTCCATCGACCCGCTGGTTCAAAAGAACGTCACCCTGCAGGGAAGCTTCAGCCACCACTGGACAATCTGGGAGCGAGTTCTCGCGCTGCTGGCGAGTGGTCAGTTGGATGTGTCGCCGATCGTCGGCGGTATCTGGCCACTTGGAAAACTGGCACGAGGCGTTTGAGACGATGCATCGCGGTGACATCGTGAAGTCTCTGCTCAAGCCCTCTCTCTAGCCCCAGTTGTCGGTCTGAATCATGCCAAAGCTCGCTGCGTTTCCAAAACTTTACATGCAAGCGCTCTGCAAAGATGGCTCCATGAGCATCGCCCAGTGGGTCGATATGGCGTCGGAGTTGCCAGTTGACGGACTGGAGTGGTATGCGGGATTCCTGGAAATGCAGGACCGCTCGAACTGGCCCTCGATCCGACAAAAGGTGGAGGAGAAGGGCCTGTCGATTCCCATGATGTGCTGCTCCCCCGACTTCACGCATCCTGACGCCGAATTTCGACGAGAGCAGATTGAAAAAGAGAAGTTTTGGATCGACATGACTGCCGAACTGGGCGGAAGCTACTGTCGCGTACTCTCCGGACAACGCCGTCCCGAACTCTCGCGACAAGACGGGGTTCGCTTTGCCGCAGAGTGTATTGATCGGTGTGCCGAGTACGCGACCCAGCGTGACGTCACGTTGATCATCGAGAACCACTACAAGGATGACTTTTGGGCCTACCCCGAGTTCGCTCAGATGATGGACGTCTTCTGCGAACTCGTGGATGCGGTAACAGCCAAGAATTTTGGAGTCAATTACGATCCCAGCAATACGATCCTCGCCGGTGAAGATCCGCTGGAGTTGCTTCGTCGCGTAGCTCCCCGCGTCGTCACGATGCATGCCAGTGATCGATTCCTGCTCGAAGGCACGATCGAAGATTTGCGTCGAGAAGAGACTGGCGCCGAAGGTTATGCCAAGCGACTAAGTCACGGTGAGATCGGGAAGGGACTCAATGACTACGACGCCATCTTTTCGATCCTGAAAGATGCTGGCTTCCGCGACAATTGGATCAGCATCGAAGATGGCGTCGAGGGGATGGACCAACTCGCCCGCAGCGCCGACTTCCTCCGCCGCAAGATTGCCGAGCACTGGGGTTAGTAGCTTGTCAGAGCCAAGAATTCGGGTGACTTCGATCCGCGAAAGGGGTCAGCCACGAATGGCACGAACTTAAGTTGTGGCTGTGAACCTCGGCGCGCTAGCCGTGGGCCTTCGCCGCATCTTAACGACGTCTTGGAGGCCCACGGCTAGCCCGAGTTTCACGAATGCATTCGACGTGGAGGCCCACGGCTAGCGCCCGAGGTTCACGAATGCATTCGACGTCTTGGAGGCCCACGGCTAGCGCCCGAGGTTCACGAATGCATTGAAAGCTCAAGGCACTGACCGTCTAGTTGCCGCCGAATGGATTGCCACCGAACGGATCCCCGGCCGCGTCGCCGCCGCCGAACGGATCGTTCATGGGAGCCTCACCGCCACCGCCGAATGGATCCACTCCTCCCGCACCAAACGGGTCGGCGCCGCCGGCACCAAATGGATCTGCCGCACCAGCCCCGAAGGGATCGGTACCGCTAGGACCAAAGGGAGGCGTCGACTCTTCGAGTACCGGTTTACCATCCTCATCCTCCGTCACGGGATTCGCGTCGGGCTGAGTATTGAACGTCGGCAGATCGGCGCCATCGAGCCTGAGGCATTGCACGTCACCCGAATCGCTGACCAGATAAAGCCGATCGGTGACGGTATTGACCAAAAACTTGCCGGGCAGCATTTCGGGGAAGCTCGCAATGCGCTGTCCGGTCTTCAAGTCGATCACGGTCAGCACGCCGCTCAAGGTGGTTGCGTAAAGTCGTCCGTCCAAGGCACCAAGCAGATTGCCGATGCTGGAAATCGGCTTCTCCCACATCATGTGGCCGTCATCCACCTGCAGCGAAAAAAGATTGCCGTAGGTTGAACGAAGCAAAACCTGCTCGTTGAATACGGTCGCCTCGTTGTAGAAAGGCTCGCCAACCGGCTGAACCCACAAGACCTTGCCTGACCGAGTGGCGCGTATTCCATACACCAGACCAGATTCGGAGCCGAAGTAGAAACGGTCGCCCGATGCCGGCGTCAGCCGACCGCTGACGATGCCGTCGGTCTTCAACCGAAACATCAGTGAGGGAGTCCCCTGCATTTCAATCACATAGACGAATCCTCGATCGGTGCTCCACGCCGTGCGGGAAGAATCGGGTGACTTGGTCGGCAGGGACAACGCGGCCCCGGCGACCTGTTCGAGGAACGGATCGATGGTTGGATCGGTAAGCGGATAGCACTGAATTCCTCCACCAACCATGGGGATCATCGCGAAGTCACCGGCATTGGTGGCACCGTAGCCCGGAGCAGCCGGCATCGGAACCTCAGCAATGACTTCACCCGTAGCCGTATCGACCTGGATCAGGTTGGCACCATTGATCACGGTCACGAACATTTCGCTGACACCGAGCGCCATGAAGGGCAAGTAGGGATTGCCGACCTGAACTAACCAGACCGGCTCGCCTGTCTCGGCGTCGCGGCATTCCAACGTTCCGTTAGAACCGATCGTGTAAAGGTGGACGCGCGGAACCGTCCGAAAATTGAGCTTGGCCTCAATCCCTCGTCGCTTCAAGCGGCGAATCTCGTTGTTGGCAAGACGCTCTGCTTCCTGTCGGCCGATCGTTTTTCCGTTGTTCTGAATTTGGTCGGTCGGAATACGGGCCAGCACCTTTTCGGCCGCGGCTGGATCGGCGCCGCTGGCATTGGCTGAACCTGGATTCGTTGTGGCTGCGGTTGCCGCTACGGCAGCGTCCGCCTTGGGCACCATGACAATCTCGACGTACTCGCGAGGATTCTCTTTGTGTACGAACAACTGCTGGTCTGCGATCGACTGGGCTCCAGCAGGGACTGGCACCGGCCTCGCCCACGCCTGGGTCAGTCCCAGCTGCTGCATGATATGAGGAGGCATCAGATCTGTAGCCGACACCGATGAGACCATGGCCGCCGAAAGGAATACCAGATGAATCGCCAACGAACGGTGCATGAGGAACGTGTCCTTGATGGGAAAAGACGAGGCCTATCAGCGCATTCTAGTCGACGGTTCCCAGATCGGCGAATCTTTTGTCCGCAGGTCGGGGAACGAATTTGAATTCGGGCGGTGCGTTGTCCTGCGGGCTCGAGTCGGCGTCGGCGGGGGGCGAGCGCCCCATGCCACTTCCTTTGCGACCAATCGGATGGCTTTTGTTAGCGGAAGGGCGCGAGCCCTCCGATTTTTCGGTGCGGTTTTTCGCTGCGATTTTGTAGTCGAGACCGGACGGCTCGCGCCGTACCGCTAGAAACCAAGTGGCATTGGGCGAGCGTCCGCCCAGTCGTCAAAGGCCTTGCATTTGCGCCCCCAAAGCTGATTCCAATGTGACGGCAGTACGGCGTCTGCCACTTGCACCGGTTCTCGCGGCTGATTGTCAAACATCGACTGCGACGCCCATAATCGACTCGCTGCTCACGAACGCATGCCTGTCCTCCCACAAGCCAATTCCTGGGACCCACATGAACGCTCTTGGACCTGCTGGTAAAAACGTCCTGATGATTGTCGGGGACTTCGTTGAGGATTACGAGGCGATGGTGCCGCTGCAGATTCTTCTCTGTGCGGGGCATCAGGTCGCGACCGTGTGCCCAGACAAAGTCGCCGGAGATAGCGTGGCCACAGCCATTCATGACTTCGAGGGGCATCAGACGTACAGTGAAAAGCCGGGGCACCGATTCGCGATCAACACAGACTTTGCGAAAGTCGACCCGGCTGACTACGACGCCTTGGTGATCCCTGGTGGGCGTGCTCCGGAGTACTTGCGATTGAACCCTCGTGTGCTGGAAATCGTGCGGCATTTCAACGATCAGCAAAAACCGATCGCCGCGATCTGTCATGGGCCGCAGATTCTTGCGTCCGCGGGCATCCTCGCCGACCGCCACTGCAGTTGCTACCCGGCGGTCGGCCCCGAGATTGCCGCGGCGGGCGGCACCTACGTGACTCCGGCGGAAACCATGGATTCGGCGCATGTCGACGGCAACCTGGTCACGGCACCTGCGTGGCCGGCACATCCAGCTTGGATGCGGGAATTCCTGAAGTTGCTCTAGCCCGACGGCAGTGCTGTTCTGGAGGTCGTGCTTGTATGAATTTGCGCAACATCAAACACCTCTGCGCAGTCGTGCGTGCATAGACACACTCGCTTGCGCGTTGTGCTTGTATTGACACACTCGCTTGCGCGTCGTGCTTGTATTGACACACTCGCTCGGCTCGTTGTTACCACAACCAGCCCGATGGCTTGGGACCAACCTTGAACGAGCCATAGAAGATCTTTTCTTCTTCTGCCTCGAGTTGACGATTGACCTGGACGCTCGGGTCGGCACCCATACTGCGTGGTGCGCAGCCGAGGATCACGAACCGCTCGTCGATGAAAAAGACTTCGACCTTCATGCGCGGCAGGAAGACACTCCCGTCAAGCATGCCTTGATAACCCTTGTACCCATTTCGCTCGGTATCGGTACCACCAAGGATGTCCCCTCCCAGCTGTCGCTCGGCCTTCTTGATCATCTGATCTTGCTCCAACGGACGTTTTCCTCCGTTCATGGCGGCCATCATGTAGACCGACCCGCTCTCGTCGCTCTCGACTGCTACGACCTCGCTGCTGCTGGGAAGGTCTTTGTAGTCGAATCCTTTTGGCATCAAGATGACGCAACCTTCAATTCCGACAGCCTTGTATCCGGAGGGCGCCGTGGACTGAGCCGCGGCGACGAGATCGACCTTTGGCCCGCCGCCTCCCCCGCTGAACATCACCGCTGCACCGACTCCGGCGACGATCAAAACCAGAAGGCCAGCGATGGCGCCGACCAAGAGCAGGGGGCTCCGCTTTTTTTTGCCCGCTTTTCCCTGGCCTGAGGGTTGCCCGTGGCCGGCTGCTTGACCTGGCCCGGCGTTCGGTTGTCCGGGCTCGGATTCGGGCTGCACCAAGTCGAGCGGATCTCCCGGGATCGGTCCCTCATAGACGGCCACATTGCCCGCTGCAGGAAAATGACTGACCGCGTTGGCGCCAGAAACACTGGGGAATTGAATGCTGCCGAAGTCAAATCCATCGTCATCAGGATCCAGTGCCTTGGACGCCCCGACGGCCGCGGGCCTGGACGCTGATTGGGAGGCAGCCCCGACGGCAATGATCGCCCCGCACTTGGGACACTTGACTTTCCCCGATGGCGGCGCCTTTTGTAGCTTCAGTGCGACCGAGCAGGCCGAGCACTTGACGGTCAACATGGGACGGATTTCCTGGGAACGGGTGTGCGGGATCGGAGAACGCGTCAAAGCGATCAGCTGATCAATTTAACCTAACTGGACGACCGGCGAAAACAACGCGATTTCAAAGGGGACAGGCCACGAATGATTTCAAAGGGGACAGGCCACGACTGCCAGAAGCGAATGGGGACAGGCCACCAGAATCGAATGGGGACAGGCCACGACTGCCAAATCAAGAAATGGGGACAGGCCACGACTGCCAGAATCAATGGGAAAGGGGACAGGCCACGATTGCCAGAATGGGAAAGGGGACAGGCCACGACTGCCAGTGGCGACCTGTGGCCGGGTACGAATGGCGGACGGCGAGGGGCTGCCCCGCCCAGGGGCGTCTTCAGATCGTGCTCGGTCCGCTAAACTACCGCTACACTCAGGCATCTGACGAGCGGTGGACCGGAATTCTCAATTCTCCCCAGCCCCGCTATCACTTCTATTTTCCCAAGGATGATCCAACCGGATGAGTACCGCCACACTTCCATCTCGCAACGAAGTCAACCAGGACGACCGCTGGGACCTGACAAGTTTGTATGCGGACGATCAAGCATGGGAAACGGACTACAAGAATCTAGAAGCCAAACTGCCGCTGTTCGAATCATTTCGCGGTCGCCTCGGTGAGTCAGCCGAAGTGCTGGCCGAAGCCCTGCGTTTTGATAGCGCTTTTGACCGAACCGCAGAGCGACTGGGAACCTATGCGTTCCTCAAGACAACCGAGGATCAGGCGGACAGCACCTATCAGGCGATGAAGGCTCGCTTCCAGAATCTGGCCGTGCGAGCCAGCCAGGCGGCGAGCTACATGCGGCCGGAGATCTTGGCCATTGCCGCCGATACGATGGCCGAACTGATCAAGGATGCCGGGGTAAAACCGTTTCAACTGCAGTTGGAGAGGTTGCTTCGCTATCGCTCGCATACGTTGACTGACAACGAAGAGCGACTGTTAGCAATGCAGGGCGAAATGGCGTCGGCCGCCAGCAATGCGTTTCGTCAGCTGAACGACGCTGATCTCAGGTTCGGTGAGATAGACGACCACACGGGAACCAGCATTGAATTGTCGCATGCAACCTTTGGTCAGCTCTTGATCAGTCCGGAGCGAAAAGTTCGCCGCAAAGCGTTTGATCAATACTACAGCCAGTTCGCCGCACACGAGAACACCTTAGCCGCGACCCTCTGCGGAAGCATTCAACGAGACGTCTATTACGCGCGAGCCCGAAACTACTCGAGCAGTCTAGAAGCTGCCCTGTTTCCCGATAACGTACCGGCGGAAGTCTATGACAACTTGATCGCTGCGGTCCGCGACTCACTGCCCAGCGTACACCATTACTTCGACGTGCGACGTCGAAAGATGGACCTCAAGGACCTGCATCACTATGACACGTACGTACCGATTCTCAGCAATCTGGAGAAGCACCACAGTTGGGACCAAGCGGTGAATGTCGTCATCGAATCACTTGCGCCGCTGGGAGCCGAGTACACATCGGTGCTTGAAGAGGGGCTGCGTGGTCGCTGGGCCGACCGTTACCCAAATCGAGGAAAGCAGAGCGGGGCGTTCAGCTGTGGATCCTTTGATGGCGATCCCTACATCCTGATGAACTTCAAACCTCAAGTCCTCAACGACGTTTTCACCTTGACGCATGAAGCAGGTCACTCCATGCATAGCTGGCACTCATCGCGAAGCCAGCCATTTGAGTACTACAACTACACGATCTTTGTCGCAGAGGTCGCGAGCACCTTCAACGAACAGTTGTTGACGGAGCACTTGCTTCGTAACGCGGCGGACGACAACGAGCGAGCCTATTTGATCAACAATGAACTCGACAGCATCCGCGCAACGGTTGTTCGCCAGACCATGTTTGCCGAGTTTGAGAAGCGAACCCATGAGATGGCCGAAGCCGGAGAGCCGCTGACCGTCGAGTCCTTCCGTCAAGCTTATCGCGAGCTTCTCGAAGCCTACTTTGGGCCCGACTTTGTGATCGACAAGTCACTCGAGCTGGAATGTTTTCGAATTCCGCATTTCTACCGGGCGTTCTACGTTTACAAATACGCCACCGGACTGAGTGCAGCAGTTGCTCTGTCTCGTCGCGTCTTGGATGGAGGGGCGCAGGAACTGCAAGATTACCTCTCCTTCTTGTCGGGAGGTTGCAGCAAAGATCCGCTGGACCTGCTTCGCGACGCGGGGGTTGATATGACAAGCCCCGATCCCGTTAAGACCACGCTCGAAAGATTCCGGGTTTTGACCGAGGAATTGGACGCGTTACTTTGAGCGTGCCGTCGCTCGATGCAGAATCGTCATAGCAGCTTGGCACTGCTGCCCGGTACTGGGACAGGGTAGTTACCAGTTCCATCGGGCAGCACCGGCGGAGCATCTTCCAGCGTGCGCAGTTGGTCGGTATCGGCAAGTTGCACGTTGCTATTCAACGCGTCGTTCCACTTGACCACTTTGCCGCCATACGTCGCAAGTCGTCCCAGGATGGCAGTCATCGTGCTATGAGCAGCCGACTCGCATTCATTTGGGACTTCGCCTTTTCGAAGCGCCGTGAACAAGTCGTCCATTTCTTGTTGCCACCCTTTCCCCGGAGACTCTTCAGCCTCGCTTTGCCAGACCTTGTATCCGTATCGGTCGCGAATCAGCGCATTGCTGATCTCAGCCGTTCCACTGGTTCCATGCACATGTTCGCTGACGCTTCGCCAGCAGCCCTGCATGTGACGGCACTGACTAAACAACTTGAAGCCGTTGGCATACGTGAACTCAACCATGTGATGGTCGAAGATCTGACCGTGGTCGATGCCCCGGCGCAGTTCTCGTCCGCCTTGACCTTGTGCTTCGACCGGATGATCGTTGACCAGCCAGTTGATCACGTCGAGATTGTGGATGTGCTGCTCGACGAGGTGATCTCCGCCTAGCCATGTAAAGTAATACCAATTGCGGAGTTGATACTCCAGTTCGGTCTGTCGTCGTGATCGAGGGCGAACCCAGACACCACCTCCATTCCAATAGGCACGTGCGAACGAAAGATCCCCGATCGCACCGCGTTGCAGGTGTTCGATGCAGTCTCGGTAGCGTGACTCATGTCGTCGCTGCAAACCAACTTGGACTGCGAGGCCTTTTTCCAAAGCAATCTCGTTCGCTGCGAGAATTCGACGAACCCCCGCAGGATCAGTCGCCACTGGTTTTTCCATGAAAACGTGTTTGCCAGCGTTGACCGCCGCTTCAAACTGCTGGGGTCGAAAGCCGGGTGGAGTCGCCAGAATCACCAGGTCGAGATCGCATTGCAGAAGCTGCTGGTAAGCGTCCAGGCCAACGAAACGACGATCATGCGTATCGACTTTCTCTGGATGCTCTCCCTTGATCGATCGATAGGCCGTGTGCAGGTTGCTCTCAAACACGTCGGCCATCGCCACCAATCGGACATCGCCGGCGATCCCAGAAAGCGAGTGTTTAGCCGTGGCAAGAGCCTGCACGACTGCCCCGGTTCCGCGGCTACCACAACCGACCAGTCCAATCTTGATCGTGTCGCTGCCAAACGCATGAGCGCCGCGCGCAACACTGAGGTTGCTGCCAACCAACGCACCTCCAGCCAGCATCATGCCGCCGCCCTGCAAGAACTTGCGGCGCGAGGAGCTTGTGCTAGCTCTGGAGGAAACGGCTTTCTCGGATCGATTCATGCCGCTGCGAACAGGTGGAAAGAAAATGGCGACGCCATGACGATACATGGTTCGATGACGCAATACAAACGAAAAGGATCCCCGCCCGAACTTCTAGGGACCAGCGTACTCGGGCTCGGGCAACGATTCCGGGCGTCGAATCACCTTCGCTTCGATAATGCTGTCCGGTGGATACTGAACTTCCCCCTTCTTCTTTTCCTTGTGAGGATCGACTCGTCGCAGTCTGGAAACCACATCCATTCCCTCGATGACGGTTCCAAAGATGGTTTGCTCTTCCGAGGCGGTCAGGATCGGCAACAGAAGAATCGCAAACTGACTGCTGGCCGAATTCGGAATGAACGTTCCGCCTTGGCCGCCAGCCATGGGCAACTTGGCCATCACCAGCGATCCACGCAAGGCCTTGCGGGAATCGGGTCGGGTGTGCTCGTCTCGCAAGTACTTGCCGCTGTTTCCGGTCCCCGTACCCGCCGGATCGCCAGTCAAAGCGAGCAGATGATCGATCACTTGATAAAAATCAAGGCCATCGTAGAAACCATCGTCGACCAGGCGGATGAAGTTGGAAACGGTCGAGGGAGCCTGATCCAGAAAGAGCTCCACCACAACATCTCCCTGAGTCGTTTTGAGGAGGACGCGAGGCAGTCGATCCTCTCGGATCTCGACCTCTCGGATGACCTTCTCCGCCTCGAATTGCTCTCGATATTGTTCGAGATTGAACTCCAACCGGTTATCCACCTCTTCCTGGCTGTCGTCCTGCATTGCCTCGTAAATATTGCTCGCCATCTCGAACTCCCCGCAAACCACTGCGGATCGCGCGGCAGTTTCGAAGAGATACCTCAGTTCGGAACCGCCGTCGATCAGCCGAGCAGCACCCTCCAGCGTGAGTTCGTCATATATATCCAGTTCGTAGCGATGCTGGATCATCGTGGCCATATACGTTCCCGCCTCCTCGTCGAAGCCGATTCGTAGCACCCCAAGAGCAGCCAGGTAGGTTTCGTCGAGCAGCGTGCGGACCAGCTCGCGGCGTTCAAAGAATGCTTTTCGTCGCTCCGGCGAGTATTCCTCTCGATTCAGATAGCGAATGTAGATTTCACGCTGATCGCCAATCGCCTTTTCCAACTCGCGCCGCTTGCTGCGGAAAAGGTCGATGCGAGCCTGCAACTCCTTCTGATAACCCTCCGGCGGTTCCGCGGGCTGATCGTCAGCAGGACCCGAGGCATCCGAGGAATCGGCACCCTCGCTTGAGAGAGACTCGGCTGTCGGTGAAGGGGATGACTCCTGAGCGACTGCGGGAAGCACACACCAGCTCAGCAAGCAGCAGAAGCAGAACACGAAAACTCGCAGCAGCGACAACAACATCACACCTCCCAAAAGGGAACTCGATCGACCTCAACCATCGTGCTACGTCCACCAACCCCTGTCGGTTCCCCGACCGTCCGCTTTGTGACCCCAAATAACGAAACCCGCATGAAACAGGACCCTGAATTGGTCCTCGCACCGACAAGCAAAGCGGCCCACGGCTAGCGCCCGAGGTTCACAGTGAACCTCAGGCGCTAGCCGTGGGCCCCGAAATTGGCCGGCAAAACAGCCAACTCCCACCCTGGGCAAGACGCTTCCCGCTACGCCATGCCAAAGCCCGATCGGCGAAAAGGGGTCAGTTTGAGTAGCTAAAGATCGAGATTGAGGCCGCAGCGCGCCTCTGCTTCGATGAAGCCGAGACGGCTCCCGCCGTAGACGCGAAAGTCCCATTGCCCGCGTGGGAGCCGCTCCGGATCAAAGCTCTTCTCCATCTCCGCGACCAAAACGCTCCCAAGGGGCGCGTTGTCGAGCGTCTGACGGATGATCCGCTTGAGCTCTTCGAGCGAACTCTCCCAGAGTGCATAGGGAGGACAGAGAAAAACGATCCAAGGAGTGTCGTCCTCGGGACAAGCAAGCCGGGGTCCCGCCAGGCGAAAGCTGTCCCCAGTCAGCAGCTCGATCCGGTCGGCGACACCCAATGTGTCGGCAGTTCGCTGAATGAACGAAACCGCGCGCCGGTCCTGCTCAATCATGACCGCCGAACTCGCCCCCCGACTCAGCGACTCGAAAGACAACGCCCCCGTGCCAGCAAACAGGTCAAAACAAATCGATCCCCGAACCGCCTGACCGAGAATATTGAAGAGATTCTCGCGAATATTGTCCTTCATTGGCCGCGTGAACGACGCGCCGTGATAATCGATCAGTCGGCCTCGCATCTCGCCGCCAATGATGCGGAGCTTGGTTGGCTTCCCTGGCTTCGTCCCCGCTGGTTTCGCCCCGCTGCTACCCGCTCGTCTTTTCCGCGATTGATTCATTGAGGCCAGTATAGTGGCCGACGTCGGATCCTGTCGCCAGGCCTCAATTCCCTCTCCGGACGCCGATCGCGGCCCCACCCCTTGCTCGGTGTCCCAGGCCCAATGCCGCTAAATCGAGCACAGACTCTAGCGGCAGGACATTGGGCTCAGGCCGGGTATCGGGGCAACGCAGGACAACTGGGCTGGAGAGGCGATGCCGATCTCACTTGTGGCTATCTCGATCCACGTCGTATATCTGAACCTGAGATTGACTCTCGACAAACCCGCTCGTCTGAGGATTGCTGTGTCCCGGTTTCTATTTGGCATGGTCGTTGGCGCCGTGCTGATGTACGTCGCCATGCACTACCACATCGTGCGTGGAAACCAAGGCGTGTTCTTGGTTCCCAAGCTCAATAACAACCTCTCGGATGTCTTCACTGATACTCGCGAGTTTGAGCTTGATGATTGGCGAAGACACAAGCCGCTGGCCGCAGCGATCATGCAAAGCGACCAATCACAATTGCTGGAAGGATCCTCGTTGAACTCATTTCGCGACTCGATCCGCGGGCTTGTCGATGGACTGTTCGGACGAGACTAATATTGGATCGCATCATCGTTGCGTCTGGTAGCACCCGCGCATCGCATGCGACGTGATAAAAAACGACGCGAGTAAGAAAGTGCTCGCGATCCGACGATTCTCAGATCATTAGGCCTCCCCATCCCCTGAGGCCTTCGTTGCTCCTCAGAGCATTGCCGACCTCCCGGTGGCAAAGAAGGAAGAAGAACCATGTCCATGTATCGTAACCGCTATTTCCTCGCGGGGATCTTGCTGATCCTCGTGGGAATCCAATTTCGAATGGTTGATTCGTTTGTCCTGAATGAATCTGCATCCCGAGCTTTGGCGCGAGTGAGTAAGAGTACCCCCGTCGCCGACAACTCGGGTATGAGCTCCATGCTGATGTCGGTGTATCCAAACCCAACGAAGCGAGTGGAACCGCCACGCTGGCTCGGACTCGCGATGATCGCAGTCGGATCGATCGTTGCCTGCCACGCAATTGCAATTCCCAAGGGCTGATCGTTTCGATTTCTTGATGCCAATCCATGGTTGATGGACCGACCGCGCCGTCGCTGGCGCGGGGTCCCAAGTCGCGATGAGCCATCGCGTCGGCCTCAGGCGGCATCCTTCGGCGTCGACCCGACGGATGGTATGCGTGGATCGGTCGCGTGCGGAACTTGTCCCTCCCACCCGCACGCGACCGATCCATTCCGCATGATCGCTGTCGTCCTCCGCAGACTTGCTCCCCCTGAATCCGCCTCTCCTTTCACGGCTTCCCATGCTCGTCACTCTGCTCGTCCTGTACTACGTGCGTCCGGTCTTGCGCAGCAGGACGCGGCGGCGAAAAGCTTTGTCGATCTTGCTGGTCGCCGCCTCGCTGGTCACAAGCCATGGACCATTGCAGCCAGCGCACGGGAACGATCGCTTTGGCCAGTCGCGACCCGATGGATCGCCCCCAGCGGCTATGGAACGAACTGGATTCAATGACGGCGAGGAAATCGGCTTGTTCAGCGGTCAACAGAAACTTCGCGAAGGAACCATCATCCCGCCGACGATCGGGCGCGTTGTGAACCTCGGCCGTCGATGGGCCTTCGTCCCGATGAAAGACGCAACGACTGTCGGCCGCGACTCGACAGCCCGAGTCCTTCCAGCCAAGGACCCGCATTCGGCCTCTACACGTCACCTAGGTGGCTTGGACAATCGAGGCGCCTTCAACGCCGAGATGCGGCTGAGCGGCGAATCCAGTTCGCCTCATCAACGCAACTGGAACGGTTCGACTCTCGTTCGAAACGCTGACGACAACCCTCTGGATGCCGTCAGCGACAACCGGCAGCATATCGTGCTCACGGAGAACCAGATGTTGCAGCGGATTGTGGAGACGATGAAAGCGGACACGACCGATGATCGCTGGGAACTCTCCGGTGAGATCCTCGAGTTTTTCGACGAGAACCGACTGCTGATCCGCACCGTTCAACGGGCGAATTCCAATTGAGATCGTCAGGCGACTGATACCGCTGGAATCGACAGGGAAACTCTCTAGCGGAACGGCGCAAGCCGTCCGGTACCACCGCTGACGATGAATAACGCAAAGACCGGAGGGCTCGCGACCTGCCGCTAGATGGGGATGAAAGCTCGCTGCTGAGTTAAAACCAGAGTTGTACAAGTTCATGGTTTTTCACTCGGAGCAACGAGCAATGTCGAAGGTAATCTATTTTGTTGGCCTGGACTATCATCAGCACTCGGTTCAGGTTTGTGTGATGGACCAAGAGGGGAAAATCTTGACCAACGCCACCCGGCCAAATGACTGGGCGCAGGTCGCCCAGGTCGTTCCTGAGGACGGTGCGGTTTTTGCAGCAATCGAAGCTTGCTGCGGCGCCGCGGATTTTGCAGAAGAGTTGATCAATCATGCTCAGTGGTCGGTCGACTTGGCGCATCCCGGTTACGTCGCTCGGATCAAGCAAAGTCCCGACAAAACCGACTGGGCCGACGCCAGGCTGTTAGCGGACCTGGAACGGGTCGGTTATCTGCCAAAGGTGTGGCTGGCACCGGAGGCGATTCGTGAACTGCGGCGTTTGGTCCGATACCGACAACAGCTCGCTCATCAACGGCGCAACACTAAGCTTCGGATTCGAGCGTTATTACGAGATCAACGAATCAAAGGCCCCGGCGACGCCAATCCTTGGACCAAGGCGTGGCGACGTTGGCTGGAAGACTGTTTGGAAATTGGCGAAAGCAGCCGTTGGATTTTGGCCCAACACTTCCAGCAACTCGATGACGTTTGTGCATCCATTCGTACCGTCGAAAAGCGACTTGCCGAACAAACGAGTGACGATCCGGTGGTGGCCAAGCTCCTAGAACAAGACGGTGTCGGCCTGGTGACCGCCGTCACGTTGCGGGCAGAGATTGGGCGATTCGACAGGTTCCGTACGGGCAAGCAATTGGCGAGGTTCTGTGCGCTCACTCCTCGCAACGCTTCAAGCGGCCAGCGACAAGCCGATGCCGGCCTGATCCGCGCGGGCAACCAAGAACTGCGGCGTGTGTTGATCGAAGCGGCGCAGCGTTTGAAACAATACAACGACTACTGGTCGACGTTTGCCGAAAGACTGAAAGATCGTGGCAAAGCCCCAAACGTCATCACCGCGGCGATCGCCAACCGATGGGTGCGGGGCTTGTACTACGAAATGGCCCAACTGGCGGCATAGCCTTCGGCTCGGGCTCGACAAAAGGGCCGTCTCCTTTCGCCTTCACCGTCGCCTCGACCCCGGGGGCGAGTTGCAGGCCGAGGCGACGGTGAAGGCGAAAGGGACTCCCGCACCCCATCACTTAAACGAAACAACTGATTGAGGAAGCAAAACCGAACCGATCCCGGTTGGTGGAACATGCTCGAAAATGCTCTGGGCTTCACGCTCGTCGCTAGATGGGGCGTTCCATCAACTCGAACCAACCCACTTGGGCCTAAGAGCTCGGATAGAAGAATGGGATAACCGGTTTGGAAAATCGCCAAATCAATCACTTGACAGCAATCGAGCTTTCATAGAAGAGCATTTTTGCTTTTGATGTAGGCGGTCGGGAAAAATGGGTCCGACACCAAAAGTGCAAAGCACCCGAAGGGCCGTTCCGGCTTTTGGTGTCGGACCCCTTTTTCCCGACCCACGCTAATTCGAAAAATGCTCTAGAGTCTGTGCTCGAGTTCGTAGCGTGATTGGTCGCGCGACAGGCAGCTCCACCAGCGAATCGCTGAACCGCCCCCCGCTTGAGCCATCCACTAAAACCCAATGGCTCTTCATCTAACCTTGAGGCAACGTTAACGGCAACGAGGTCGACGCCTCGGCAAACAGCGGCGCGAAAATTGTTGCGATCCACGAATTGGCCCGCTACCGTTGTCATCGTGCTCCCAAAGGGATTGGTGATCAAACTTCTCTTACCCCTGTTCGCTCCTATGGCCGATGCTGGATCGCTGCAAGTGACTTCGCACGGATTGCAGACGACCATCGCCTTACTGGGGGAGCACTTGAATCAAATGGGTGCGGGCCGTCAGCTCTCGAGCCATTTGGAAGAGTTGTCCGCAATCGCACCTGGCTCGGGGAGTTCGGTGCAGCTGAATCTCGACCTGAAGCGAGTTGAGAAAATCACCAGCGCCGGCCTGAACGAATTGATCGGCATCAACAGTCTCGCCCGCAGTCGCGGCATCCGCCTTGTTTTGCTCGATGTTCAGGAATCGGTGCGAGAAATCTTTGCCCTGACCCGGCTTGAGCGGATGTTCGAGTTTCACTGCTCAGCCCCAGGCGTTTGAAGCAGCATCTGCCTCTGAGCCGTCGGCGGCAATCTTTAGAACTGTCGGAGGAACCGCAGGTCGCCGCTGTACAGGTCACGAATGTCCGTGATTCCGTGGCGTCGCATGCAGAGACGCTCGACGCCCAGACCGAACGCGAAGCCGCTGTATTGCTCCGGGTCGTATCCGACCGCTTCAAAGACGTTGGGATCCACCATCCCGGCGCCACCGAATTCGACCCATGTGCCATTCCAAAAGAAATCGACTTCAACGCTTGGTTCGGTGAACGGAAAAAACGAGGGGCGAAAACGAATGTCCACGTCATCGCCGAGGTAGTTGGTTGCGAAGACGCGAAGCACCGTCTTCAAATTGGCCATCGTGACATGGCGGTCGACCAACAGGCCTTCCATCTGATGGAACATGGGAAAGTGGGTCGCATCGGGATCGTCTGGACGATAAACCCGTCCCAATGAAATGACTCGAATCGGCGGCTTTCGATTCTCCATCACACGAATCTGAACGGTGCTGGTCTGACTGCGAAGCAACTGGCTTCCTTCGCTGCCTCGCTCTCCGGCGATCTGACTCGCGGTCGCCAAGTAGAAATTGTCCAGCGGATCGCGGGCTGGGTGATCTTCGGGAATGTTCAAGGCAACGAAGTTATGCCAAGGGTCCTCGACTTCTGGTCCCTCAGCTGCCTCGAAGCCCATCCGCCCCATGATTTCCATCAAGTGCTGAACGGTTTGCGTGATCGGATGAACGTGACCGACCAGGGGACGAACACCAGGGAGCGTCGGATCAAACGTGGCATCGAGCGACCCCGCGTCCCCTTTTCCGAGCCGAGCGTTACACGCATTGAACGCTTCCTGGATCGCCGACTTCGATTCATTGAGCCGCAAGCCTGCGGCCTTACGATCCTCCTGATCGATCGACCCCATCTGCTTCATGATGTCGCGAAGCGCACCGCTTTTCTGGCCCAAGTAACGGACGCGAGCGACCTCTAGCGACTCCTCATCGGATACCACGTCGAACGCATTCGACGCTTCCTCCACGAGGGAATCAAGGGCTGATAGAAAGTCCTGAAGCGACACGCGATTGCCCCGCTGACATGGAACGAGGCCGAACTAAGCAGAAGTCGCCGCGGCGAGGGTCGACTTCACCTTGTCACAAACGTCTTTGAAGCCGGCTTCATCATGGATCGCCATCTCCGACAATGTCTTACGATCCATTTCGATGTTGGCCAGCTTCAAGCCGTGAATGAACTCGCTGTAGCGAAGATCATGTTGGTGAACCGCAGCGCTGATACGAGTGATCCAGAGTCTACGAAAGTCGCGCTTCTTCTTGCGACGATCGCGGAACGCATACACACCACTGCGAAGCAAGGTTTCCTTGACCGTCCGGGTCAGCTTACCGCGACCTCCACGATACCCTTTGGCTCGCTTGAAAAGACGATTCTTCGACTTATTACGAGCCGAACCGGTGGTCGTACGCATGGCTTACGTTCCTGTCTGATGCTTGATTTGTGGGAGATGATTGACCGACTCAGGCCCCAAAGCGGACACGCCCTGCGTGAACACGACTTTGAAGTTTTGCCTAGACGGCTGGAAAGGTAGGTTTCCTTGGAATGACTTTCGAACTTACGCGACAGAGGATTCTTCCGAGTCTCACCATACCCCCGAATTGCAACGGAGGTAGATGGAGTCAGACGCGTGGCCGCAGAAATCGGCTCGCGTTACCTGATCCGGCGAAACGGGCCCCTAGTAGCTGTTCCCGTTGAGGGCAGCGCGAATCATCGGCTCCATGCAGGTATCCAAAGCGGTGGTACCGCGAAGGTTACGCCGACGCTTGCTGGAGACTGCCTGCGCAAGGTGGCTGGTACCGCTGCTGCGATGCATGGCTTTACCCTTGGCGGAGAGTCGGAATCGCTTCTTCGTCCCCTTGTGGGTCTTGATTTTGCTCTTGCCTTTGCCCTTGCTCATCGGTCCGGCCTGATCCGTTTCTCGGTAAATCTCTGTCTTTGATCGTCTAACGAAGCTCGAAAGATAGCTGAGTCGCCCTGCATTGGAAAGTCCTAATGGAGAGTTCCCCGTTTTGGGCGGCGAGCCGCCAATTTCCAGGGTCCCGGCGGAGATCGTCCCGCTTTTCGAGCGTTGGACTGACCCAATTGCACACCCCCTCCTCGGGGAGCAAAGCAAACCTCGATATACAAGCACGACGCGCCAGCGAGTGTGTCCCGGAATACGCCGACTCGCCCCCAGCCGACTCACCCCCAGCCGACTCACTCCCCAGCCGACTCAACTCCCCAGCCGCGCTCGTGCTTGTATTCTGCCGCCCCTCAACCCCTACGATCGGAAATCTCAATCGATCAACACGCGGCGGCCCCGGCGGGGGCCGATCAATACCAAACCGGACGCTTTTCGCGGGGTGTGGTTTGGTTAATAGAGCGAGGATTGGATGATGACGGCGGGAACGGTTGGCAATCTGGACGAAAAGGGACTTCGCAAGGCGGCGATCCTCCTGATGAGCATGCCAACCAAGACGGCCGCCAAAGTTCTCGGTCAGCTCCCGCCTCGCTACATCGAAGCGATCAGTATCATGATCGCCCAAATCGACTCGGCCGGCGGCGCGGACCAGGAAGTGGTGATCGCGGAATTCCTGACCAGCAAAGCCAGCTCCCTGTACGCCAGTTCAGGCGGCTTGGAACGAGCCAAGGAATTGATCCGAGAGGCACTCGGTCGAGATGCGTCGGAGCTGATCGGCAACTTGCAGCAGACGATCGAGGCGATGCCATTCGGCTTCATCAAGAAGGTCGACTCACAAACCTTGTTGCAGTTCATTGGGGATGAGCATCCGCAGACAATCGCTCTGCTGCTGAGTCATGTTCCCGGCCACTACGCTGCCGAAGTCATGGCCGGGCTCGAGCCACAGAAGCAACTCGAGGTGATTCGCCGAATCGCAACGATCGGTCGCACCAGTCCGGAAGCGGTCAGCGAACTGGAACGCGGCCTCGAACTGCGGCTCAGCAGCATGGTCAACCACCAGCACAGCAACACTGGTGGCATCGAAAACGTCGCGGAGATCCTCAATGTCTGCGAACGCTCGATTGAACGAGCGATCATGGAATCGCTAAGCCGCGAAGATCCAGAACTATCGGACGAGATTCGACGGCTGATGTTTGTCTTCGAGGATATTTCAAAACTGTCAGACCGCGATATCCAGACGCTGCTCAAGAACGTTGAGACGGCTCAGTGGGCGATGTCACTCAAAGGTGCCAGCCAGGCATTGCAAGAAAAGGTGATGCGAAACATGAGCACACGCGCGGCCGAAAACCTCCGCGAGGAAATGGAATACCTGGGCAGTGTTCGAGTCAGTGAAGTTGAATCGGTACAGCAAAAGATCGTCGACATCGTTCGACATCTCGAAGACACGGGTGAAATCGCCCGGCCCACCGGCGACGAAGAAGAAGAGTACGTCAGCTAGCGGCACGTCGTGTAACCTTGGCGATCCGTTACGACGGCTCGCTTTCATCGACGCGATCGACGTCAATCTCTTCATCGCTGTCCGACAATGCAGCACGACCTGCCAACCCGGCTCGCCGTTCACGCGCACTTTGCAGGAATGACATCCCAAGTGTCAGGACAGTCAATGGCACCACTGCGAACAGGATGACTTGCCCAAACCACCTTTTGTTTTCCGGATTGGTGGCTGCCAGAACGAGAAAGACGGTGTACAGCGAGAGGTAAGCCAAGAAGAGTGCCCCTTCATATCGGCGAATCAGACTACCAGAAAGGAAGATCGGAAAACAAATCACGGAGACGGCAACCATCACCGGGATGTCGAACGCGATCGCCTGTTCACTGACGGGAACCCCATGGGGTGACACCGCTCCGGTCAGCCCCAGCACGCAAAGAATGTTGAAGAGATTGCTTCCGACAACGTTCCCAACAGCAATGTCGCGTTGACCGCGGATGCTCGCAACGATTGACGTGACGACCTCTGGCAGGCTGGTCCCCAGCGCCACGATGGTCAGCCCGATGATCAATTGACTGACGCCCAATTGGGTTGCGACCGAAATGGCTCCATCCACCAGCAGCTTGGAGCCTAGCGTCAAGAGCACCAGTCCACCGATGAACAGCGCGATCTGTGTCATTGTTCCCCGAATCCCGGTCACCGACCGCGAATAGTCGGAGAACTCGTCGGCCACTTCCGCACTCTCGCGGCGACTGGCACGAATACTGATCCCGATGTAGATCAGCAGCGAAACAAACAGAAGCGCTCCCTCCAAGCGGCTGATGACTCCATTGAGGGCCATCACCCACATGCAGATCGAGGCCGCAATCATCAGCGGAACGTCCAGCCGAATGAGCTGGCTGGAGACGACCAGCGGTGTGATCAACGCCGAAGCCCCCAGGACGAGCAAAATGTTGACAATGTTGCTGCCAACCACATTCCCCACCGCAACGTCGGCATTTCCCGTCAGCGCCGCCTGCAAGCTGACCCCGAGTTCCGGGGCGCTGGTGCCAAACGCCACAACGGTCAAGCCGATCACCAGTGGCGTGATCCGAAACGACGCCGCCAAGGCCGCGGCCCCCCGCACCAACAATTCACCGCCGATGACCAGCAATAGGAGTCCAAACAGAATCTGGCCAGCTTCCAGCATCACTAGTTTCAATCGGGTGTTGTTCGATCATGACCGTCGGATCGATCGCAGCAGATTAACACAACGGGCGATCTTTCTCGATGGGATGGGCAGCGAGAACGAGGGTTCGGTCCTGTCGCGGCCTGGTGGGATCACCAGCACGCCCCCCTTAGATGACGGCGACCCGACTAGCTGACCGCGTCACTTCGGTGCATTAGCGCCACCATCTCCGCCCAGCCCGTGCCGCCGCGATGCAAAAAAGTACGAGAGGCGTTTTCGAATCTTCCTCCCTTTCGCGACGCAGGCGTTGACATGCTAGTGCAGCGTCAGCATTTAATTTTTAGGGTTGATGGCGAAAAGGAGTCAGACACCAAATACCGGAACGGCCCGAACGGTGCTTTGCATTTTTGGTGTCTGACCTGAATGGCACGGGCTTTGAACCTCGGGCGCTAGCCGTGGGCCACGAAAGCGTCGTTAAGATGCGGCGAAGGCCCACGGCTAGCGCCCGAGGTTCACAGAGACAACTTAAGTTCGTTCCATTCGTGTCTGACCTCTTTTCGCCGATCCAAACCATTGAATCGTACGGAGTATGAGCGTGTTGTTTCGATGGATCGCCAGAAGGCGCCGCAGGCGGATTCGCCAGCAGCCATTTCCGCCCAGTTGGCTGGGGTTTCTGGCCAAGAACGTCGCCTGCTATCAGCGTCTGAGTGTCGAGGAACAGGCCAAACTGCGGGCCGACGTCTCCGTCTTGGTTGCCGAAAAGAACTGGGAAGGCTGTGGCGGGCTCGAGATGTCCGACGAGGTTCGTGTCACGATCGCGGCGCACATCGCAATCCTCTGCCTGGGGTTCAACGAAGAATACTTTGAGATGATGGAGTCGATTCTGGTGTACCCCGACGCGTACACTGCGAAAGGTCAAACGCAACTTGGTGGTGGCGTCATCCTGGAAGGCCCCTCCAATCGCGAAGGGGAAGCCTGGTACCGAGGACCAGTCGTACTTTCATGGAAAGATGTCCTCAAAGATGGCAGGCGGGACAACGACGGCCATAACTTGGTACTCCATGAATTCGCTCATCAGCTGGACATGCAGAACGGTCGCGTGACCGATGGAGTCCCACCGCTTTCCTCTCAAACGCTGCTCGACCGCTGGCAAGAAGTCGTGAACGCGAGCTTTCAGCGACTGTGCGATGATTGTCGCCGAGGCCGACCAACCGTGCTGGACTGCTATGGCACCACGAACCTGGCTGAGTTCTTTGCGGTGGCGACGGAATGCTTTTTCGAAAGGCCCATTCGCATGCACCGGGAGGAAGAGGCACTCTATGCAGTCCTGTCGGAGTACTACCACCAGGATCCAAGAACACGTCACCAAGTACGTTAGGCTTTCCAGCCTGACACGCGGAAACTCCAGACCGCATCCGCCCCCTGGATCGAGATGTTTTTGGTCGGTAGCTCGCATACAAGCACGCAGCGCGAGCAAGTGTGTTTTCCGTGAAGCAGCCTGACACACTCGCTTGCGCGTCGTGCTTGTATGGACACACTCGCTGGCGCGTCGTGCTTGTATTGGGGGTGCTATTTCGGGCCGATGTAGGACCGGGCGATGACCACGTCATCAAAACAGACCGCATTGGTTGTCTGACGCGTCCAGCGATCGGTGACGTAGCTTTCTAGCGTCAGTGCGTTGGCCCAGAGCTTGTCCGACTTTCGCCAATTGATCCCCGTCCAGTGTCCAACCAGACGGCCGTCGATCCAGAAGGCCTGCTCACCATCACGCCGGCCGGGCGTGTTGTGATCGAGCATCAACTCGGCGCAGATCCATTCGCCCTTGTGAATATTGACCTGTGTCGCGGGGCGAAATGCATTGCCCCAGTATTTGCCATCCGGGCTCCCCGACATCTCATGCCAGTAGCTGTAAAAATTCCACTGCCCCGGCGCCGGAAGACGCCCCCAGTCTCCCCATGGCTCCAAGGCCGTCGAGAACCGCTCGTCGCCTTCGGGCAGTACCCCCGCTCCTCCAAATCCGCTCCATGCATCCCCGCCTCGCAGCGCTTTGTTGGCTCTCAGCGTGCAGAAATGGTGGATGTAGTCACACGCCGGATCAAACCGCACATAGAAACGAATGAAAATCCGATCGCTTGATTCAAACCACTTGGTCATTCCGCCACCGGTATTCCGGCCGAGCGTGGCGGTGACCTTCAAGGACCGGTGGTGCTTCGAAGACTTCGCCGCTGAGTCTCCCTCTGCGTCGACTTCAACAATCGACAGGACTTCGCCGCGGTCATTGCGGACGTCATCCCAGTGGGAAAGATAGTCGTCCGATTCGAAGTCTTCGGCAAAAATCACGTCCGGATGCTGATCCATGCCTGCCCCCGCTGGCAAACTCGCCGCAAGCCCCGGTCCCTCCGGCAGCAAGTGACGCGATGCCTGGTTCCGCTCGCCGTTGGGATCCCCACTCTGTCCCAAGCAAGCCAACGAGCTGCTTCCGAGCAACAGCACCACGCATGTTCGACATCCGGCGAGCCATGACGTTTTCAACATCAATCTTTCCCAGACTTTAGATCGACTGAAGCAAGCGAACCCAACGCAGAAGCGTGATCTCGGATACTTTGCCGCCTCGTACAACCGGGTAGCCGGCTCGCTCGATGGCGACGCTCCAGGGCGGCAGATCCTCGTCGGCTTCCATGGGAAGCAGTAACTGTAATGATGCCGATGCTTCGTTCTCTCGCAGACGCACCGCCGGCGGCCGGGTCTTGGGCGAAACCGCCACGCCAAAGAACGTGCTGCTTTGCGAAATCGCGACCGCCAGCGCCATCGCATCGGCCGCCTCACCGCTTCCACCGGCCAGCGCTCCGGATGCCGCCACCGCCACTGCGGATGAATCGATGTCCCTCAACTTCATCACCGCGGCCGTGAAGCTACCGATGATCTCAAGCTCTTTTGGCTGCCAGCGTCGCGAGTCCTCCGGCGCCACAGCACAGACCACCACCCCAGCCTGCTCCGCAGCCTCGGACCATGTCTTGAGGACGTCTTGCGGTGATCCTTGACCGGGGTTGAGCAGTAGGACCAGCAACCCGAGACGATCCAGATTCGCTTCCGCCTTGGGAGCGATATAGGCGGCGACATTGCCCGCCTCCGGAAGTTTTAGCTCCTTGGTTTCCCAGTCCTGCGTCGGCTCCTGCTGCCAACCCTCGGGATACTGCTGAAGTGCTTCACCAGCAATGCTCTGAGGCGTCACCGAAACGACCTGCTCGTCGCCGTCACGTCGGATCGACACGGAGATCGGTTGGTCGGGCTCGGCTGAGATCATCAAGCGTCGAAGCGTCTGCGAATCGACCACATCGGCTTCGCGAACTCGCGAGATCACATCACCCGATTTCAGGCTGCCCTCAGCAGGCGTTCCGGGAAGCACGCCCGAGACCACCACCTGCGTCGACGTTTCGTCTCCCTCACCCACTGTCTCATCCCGGGTCACCACTCCCAGTCGCTGTGGTTTTAGCGGTGGAATGCTGTCGGCCAACGTCACTTGCAAATCGATCGACTTTCCATCTCGCTCCAGTTTCAAATCGATCGATTCACCCGCATCGAACCGACCCAAAACCTGACGAATCTCCTGATGGCGGCGAACCGGCGTGCGATCGACTTCCAGCACGATGTCACCTGGTTTGATCCCCGCTGACTCTGCCGGAGAGCGAGAACGAACAGCGGCAATCTCGGTGCCGTCTTCGTAGGGGTCACTCGCCTTGGATACGATCCCAATGAGACCTTTCTTGACGTCCTGGCCCGACTTCAATCGATCGAGCTTTCGCACGATCACTTCGCTGGGAATGGCAAAGGCGATTCCCGAGTCGTACCAACTCGTTGGCTCTTCAGCTCCGCCTTCCGCGACTGCCGGGATCAAAATGCCGAGTACATTTCCGTACAAATCGATCAGCGGACCGCCATACAGCGCCGGAGAGACGCGTGCATCGCTCTGCAAGGCGATCCCATCGAGGCGGCCTTCGGCGCTCAACACGCCGCGGCTGACCATCGGCGAGGCGTCCGTTCCGTAACGTCCCACTGCAATGGTTGTCTGGCCAATCCTTCGCTCCGGAGTCGAGGCCAGATCAATCGCAGTCAACGGCTTGTCCGTCTCGATCTTCAACAGCACCAAGTCCCGGTGTTGATCGCGTGAGACCACTTTCGCGGCCTGCCTCGTCCCATCGGGCAGGACCACGAGCACACTGGCCGCCGGGCGGGAAACGACGATGCTGGACGCAAGCACGTAGCCTTCGGAGTCGAGAATGACCCCGGAGGTCGGCGCGTCCTGCTCCACCTCGCCCTGTGCCGCACCGCTGGTCCCGATGATTTCGATGGCCACGACCGCGGGCAAGACTCGATTGGCCGCTTCGCGGACGGCCGCGGCCATCGCCCGTTGATAGTCGACATCGTCCGCATTCAGGGGCGTGAGGGCCGTCACCGACACGATACCCAGACAGGCGATCACCGCGGCATGCAGGGACAAACGCGTTCGATTCTGATGTTGCATCACGGGCGGAGTACCACAGGAATGATTTGAGTTTCGCGCTGGACCGTGAACTCGACGTCATCACGGCGATCCATGGTCCGCAGCAGATTGCGCAGCGAACGCTGACTTTCGACACGCTTGCCATCGACCAGCAAGATCAGGTCATCGGGTTGCAAGCCCGCCCGCGCGGCCGGGCTGTCCTTGAGCACCTCATCGATGTAAGCAGGCGTGGCCTCCAACACATCGGGGATCAAAACCAAGCCGAGCAAACCAAGGTTGTGTGACTTGTCGCGGTCGAGCATCGCCTTGGATTCATCGATCAGCGTCGTCTTACGACCGGCAATGATGTCGCCAATCGTCTTGCGCAGGGCGCTGGCCGGTATCGCGTAGTTCAACCACACACCCGTGGCCGTGTCGCGAAGTTCTTTCCCCAGCATCCCAATCAAGCGCCCTTGGCTGTCGACCACCGCGCCCCCCGCGGCGCCGGGATTGTTGGCAATCAGGTCAAGAATCAGTACGTCGCCGTTGTAGGGCGTCTTGAACGTCCCGCGCCGAGCATTCAACTTCGACATCGACGCGATGGTGCCCTGCATCACGCTCGCCGGCTCATCGCCAGTGGCGACGTTGAACAGATTGCTGACGGCCAAAATCGGATCGCCCCACTGCGGGGATAGGTCATCGTCGATTGGAAAGTACGGCAAATCCGACGCTTCGATCTTCAGTACGGCCAACTCCAACGCGGGCTCGAAACCGACGATCGTCGAATTGAAACGACGACCATCATCAAGCAACACGATCGGCTCGACGTCCAGCACGTAACTCCACGACGTGGCCACGTGCCCATCCGGAGAAACCAGCAAGCCGCTCTGATAGGCTTCCAATCCCGAGAGCCCGCCAGCGCCGTAGATTTTGACGACTCGCTTTTGGGCTTCGCGCGCCCACGAGTCGACCGGCGGCTGCGCAACCAGCGACGCCGCCATCAGAATCGTCAGCAACGGGGTCGTCAGAAAAGGGGTCGTCAGCAACCCGATCACGACGCTTCGAATCCCACTCATGGTGACTCCTTTGTCTCAGGATCCTTTTCGTCGCCATCATCCGCCGCCTCCGCGACCTCCACCTTTTGCCATGACTTGACTCGAAGCCTCAGCACGCTCTCGGTTCCGTAACGCAGGTCCAAGATCGACGGCATCGAGTCGGCAGCATCTTCGCGAATCAGCCATAGCTCAGCCGGATCCTTGTCACGGTCGGCGAACACCTCGATCGCCTCGACCAATCCGCTCTCGGGGTGAGACAGCCAACGCACCTCCAATTCCCCATCGATTCCCACCATGCAATCACGCAGCGGACGCTCGCCACCCAAAGGCATCGTGCCCAAGTAATACGACTCACCAAACTTTCGCGGGCCATCGGCGATCATCCGCCGCCACGCATCGAGCGCCGGCAACATCCCCGCGATCGAACCGGCGCTGACACCGTCGTACAGCTCAGCTTTGGTTTCCGCCTCGATCGGTCGATCGCCAACCGCCATCAACATCTTGCCACCGGTCACGCGAATCTTGGCAGGCTGCGGTGGCTGATCGTCCGTCTCCGCTTCAATCAACCAGTCGAACTTCTCGCCTTCGCTCCCCCCAGGAAACTGACTCCTGAGCGATTCGCTGAACCGATCTTGCTGCTGTAAGTTGAAGAAGTAGTTGGCATAACCCTTGCGCTCCACCAGTTGCTCTTTCACCACTTCGGGAATCTTGCCCTTGCCCTCGGCGCTCTTGGCGTGCGGGTCGTCGCCCTCCGGTTCGGAGTCGCCCTCGCCATCAGGTCGCTCCTTATCAGGTCGCTCCTTATCAGGTCGGGGCTTGTCAGGTCGGGGCGGAGGCGGAGGCAGAGCGCCGGCCATTTTCTCTAGCAACTCGTCTTCGCGGTGGACCCCCATCAAGCGAACGAGGGTTTGCCTGGTTTGACCTTCCAATCGATAAGCCAGCTTGACTCGCCAGCCGCTTGGAAAGGTAGCCAAGACTTTTTGGACATCGTTGGCAGTACGAACGACCCGACCATCGATTTCAAGGATTTCAGCGGCGTACCGCAGCCCGCGGCGATAGGCGTCGCTCGATTCGAGAATGTTGCTGACGCTGACCCCACCGTCAGGTTCGGTCGCAACCGTCGCACCCAACGTCGCATGATCGAGGATGCGACCGCTGTGCAAATAACCGAGAAAGTTCTTCGCCTGGTTGATCGAGATCGCATAGCCAACGCCGACGTTGACCCTGCCACGTTTCTCAAACGACGCGCGGCCCACAATCCCCAACAGTCGCCCCTCCGCGTCGTAGAGAGGACCGCCGGAGTTGCCAGGGTTGATGGAGGCATCGGTTTGCAGACAGTCACCATATTCAAGCAGTGTTCCCGACGGGTATTGGTAACGACCCACACCGCTAAGGATCCCCCAGGTCACCGTCGGCTGAAGATTGGAAGCGAGCAGAAAGGGATTGCCGATCACCATGCACCAATCGCCTGGCTGCGCAGTCCGACTATCGCCAAGCTCCGCGTAGGGAAAGGTGTCCCGTCCGAGCAAACGGATCATCGCCAGGTCACCGACGGGATCGATGCCGACGATCACCGCGTCATACATGTTCCCATCGTTGAGACCACAACGCATGTAGGACCCCGCCGGACTGACCACATGAAAATTGGTCAGCGCGTAGCCCTCCGGCGAAATCAGCACGCCGCTACCCCCGCCGCCGCCACCGGGAATGAACACGCTCACCGCCGAGGGAATCGCTCGCTCAATCGCCTCGATCCGCTGTTGCTCGGCCGCCACCAGCGTGGGATCAAGCTGGATCGGTTGGTCGCACCATCCGATGGACAACACCCAACCGACCGAGATCCAGCCGATCAACACAATCCGCATACGAAACATCATTTCAATAACCGTGGTCGAGTGATTCGAACCGTGTCTCCGAGGTCGCCATCTCCGTCACTGTCGACCTCGATCGCTAACCGACGTGCTCCTTCGAGCGGCAACTCGAAACCGCGCAGTTCTGCGTCGGTGAGCGTTTGTTCCCAGACCTTCTTTCCATCGAGTGTGATTCGTACCGTGACGGAACTGGCCTTGGAGACTTCGTCATCGCGACAGACCGCGCCGGCGAGCGTCAGGTAACCAGGCTCAATGCGAAACTCGATCGACGAACCACCGTGCATACTGAGATCAGCATCACCCTCCACGACGGGCCCGAAGAAGGCGTCTTGCAGTTTGGTCTCAACCGAAGTCGCTAGATAAGGTTGATAGGATGCCGCAGCCGGCTTTTCATCGGCCAGCATCCGAATTCCGCCGCTCCAACGAATCGACTCAATCTGATCGACGGGCAATTCATGTTGCAGCGAATTGGACAACCGCATCTTCAGAGGTTGGTCGCCCTGACTTGGCTCAAGCCCCATGACTGCCCAAGTCGATCCGTAAATGTCCGTCACTTGGATGTTCGCATTCGCCTCATTGATCGAGGTGCCGCCAAACACCACTCCTTCGAGACGATCGACGGGAGCATTGATCACGGTGCCATCCAAGTCGAACTGAACCGCGTCTGTCTTGACGCCTGTCACCAGACCCTGTTGCGGATCGAGCCGCTCGCCGGCACGACGAATGACCAGCGTGTCGCCTCGTTGCTCCCGCTCAAGAATTCCCAACCACTGGGGGTCGGTGGTCACCGAAGCGGCTCGAAAGCGAATCGCCTTGACTTGCTTGAACGGAACCGTCAGCGGAATCTGGCGGCGAGGTTCGATCACCAAATCGGTGTCGGTGGAAGACAAGCTTTGAGCGGCAATCCGCGAACCGTCAACGAGCATCACTCGAAATACCGGGCCAGTCCGAGACTCGCCGTCGGCCTGACGCATCGACAGCAGGTCATCGAAGGGGATCTCGGCAATCTTGCCATCCGCTTCCAACCTCAATGAGTCGGCGGCAAAGCCCTCGAGGCTTCCCTCGACCTGTTTCCCATCATTGGTTTTGACGACGACCGGCAAGACTCCGACCAGAAGCCCCCAAACGGCCGGCAGCAGAAGCTTGGAAAGGGATAGAGAAAGACACGTTAAGGACAATGCAAACTCCTTTACGAACACTCGGCACCAGGCCGCTCAATGGACCGCTTCGATTAGCCTGCCGCCAAACATCGTCAACCTCGGTAGCTAGCCGTGGGCCGCTTACGTTCGCCCCCAGACGCCAGGCGTGGGCACCGAAATATCCTCACGATCCAACAAAGGCCCGCGGCTACGCCTGCGGCTCAGTTGACTGTCAATGATTCCCTCACGCCCTGCCATTATCTTAGCAGGCCAAGGCCGATCAGTGGTTGCGCGTGGTCAGGTAGGTGTAGTTCCCCAGTGCCTTCTCGTAAAACGCGACCGTCTCGCCCGCCTGCTGATTGTTGATCTGTCCGGCATGCACGGCATCTTCTACCGCTTCCTGCAGCTTGTCGACCAGTTCACGCCCTTCGTACTGGACGTAATGCAAGACCTCGCGAACCGTGTCTCCTTTGACGATCGACTGCACCTTGGCGACCCCGTCCTTGACGTCGACGTGAACGGCATGTGTGTCGCCAAACAGGTTGTGCAGGTCGCCCAAGATTTCTTGATAGGCGCCAATCATGAAGACCGCCAACTGATACGGCTGATTGGATCGATACTCGTGCAGCATCAAAGTGCTGCGTCGCTTCCCGCCACAGATAAAGGCATCGACTTTTCCGTCGCTGTCACAGGTGATGTCCCCGAGCACCGCGTGCCGCGTCGGCCGCTCGTTGAGCCGATGGATCGGCATGATCGGGAACAACTGGTCGATCGCCCACGAGTCGGGCATCGACTGAAAAAGAGAGAAGTTCGTGAAGTAGATATCCGAGAGCATCCGGTCGAGGCTGCGGACATCTTCGGAATCATCACCCAATTTCGATCCGATGTCCTTGATGCGATGGCAGATGCCAAAATACAGGTTCTCGGCAGCCACGCGCTGCTCCAGCGGCAAGTATCCTCCGCTGAACAGATTCATGCACAGGTCAAGGGCAACCTGCGCATCATGCAGACTCTCTCGCATGTTGTCAGCACAAAGGTTGTCGTACGAGATCCACAGATCGTGAACCGGCTGCTCGTATTCCTCTGGCACTGCCATCGGCACGCTTTGCACGTTTCCCTGCGAGGTCACACCGAGCGTTTCCATCACCAGAATACTATGGTGAGCAGCAACGGCGCGACCACTTTCAGATACGAGCTGGGGATGAGGAACGTCGGCTTCATCACAAACCGTTCCGACGTGATAGACCACGTCGTTGGCGTACTCCTGCACCGTATAGTTCATGCTCGATTCGGTATCGGTTTGTGAACCGTCATAGTCGACCCCGAGACCACCACCGACGTCGAAGTACTTCAAGCCTGCACCGCGACGATACAAGTCGACATAGATCCGAGACGCTTCCAAGATCGCAGCTTTCAACTGACGAATGTTCCCGATCTGGCTGCCCACGTGAAAGTGAAGCAGCTGAAAACAATCGCCCATCCCGCGGTCGATCAAACGGTCGAGCTGCGCCAGCATCTCGGCCACCGTCAATCCAAACTTGCTGCGGTAACCGCCACTGGCCTGCCAGCGTCCAGTCCCGCGCGTCGCCAGCTTGACCCGCATCCCCACGGTCGGACGCACGCCGAGCTCTTCCGCGATCGACAAGATCAGGTCCAATTCGCTTACCTTCTCGACCACCGGAATCACCGTGCGACCGAGACGCTGCGCCAGCAGAGCCATGCGAATGAACTCAGCGTCCTTGAAACCGTTGCAGACGATCGGCATCTGCGCGTCGGTCATGGCAACCACCGCCAATAGTTCTGGCTTGCTGCCAGCCTCGACACCAAACCCATACTGCCGGCCATGCTGAATGATCTGCTGGACCACGTCACGCTGTTGATTGACCTTGATCGGAAAAACACAACGATAGCCGTTCTGATAGCCGTGGCTTTCGATCGCCTCCGCGAAGCAATCGTTCAAGCGTTTCAGCCGATCCGCGAGAATTCCATTGAAGCGAAGCAGGATCGGCAATTCCAGCCCGCGCTCACCCAACTGGTCGATCAGCACCTTCAGGTCAATCGAATTGGCCGGGTTACGATCAGGAGAGACCCGGAGTGTGCCATCATCGGAAATGTGGAAGTAGTCGTCGCTCCATCGGGCGATGTCGTAAAGCGCGGCAGCGTCTTCAATCGTCCAAGGTTCAGCAGTGGCAACACTCATTCACGGATACTCGTTGGGACAGGGAGGATGATGGTCAAGAACCGCAAACTTGTGGACATCGACGAAACGCTTGCCGTGCGCGGCGAGCGGATTGTATCGTCGATCCGACTTTCGAGAAACATCCGGGAACATTCGGTTCAACGTGAGGTAGTCAGGTCACGAGTCGATTGCCAGGTGCTTTCGCTATCTGCGTGAACCTCAGGCGCTAGCCGTGGGCCTTCCGAGTTCGCACACCCACCCCACACGAGTTCCCCGCACCCAAGTTCCCCGCACCCAAGTTCCCCGCACCCAAGTTCCCCGCACCCAAGTTCCCCGCACCCAAGTTCCCCGCACCCAAGTCCCCCGCACCCAAGTCCCCCGCACCACGCGCCCGCCAGCCACCACGCGGTGTGTGCAAGCCATGCGACGACCTTGTGCCCAGCTGCCAAATCCGGAAACCGGTTCACCACGGCAACGTCAGACCAGAGGCCTGAGCCCAGCACCCATCAACGTGATGATTACCCGATCGATCGAAGAATCAAAAAGTTACGATCCCGATTGTTGACAGACAGGGGAACATCGGTATACTGCCTGCCGGGGCGATCGGGGCCGCCCCAGATGGTTCAACACAGACGGCCCCGAGGACTTGGGGCAATCAAATGTGTTGGAACTTGCTTGGGATGCAATCTGCATCCTCCTTGCTGCTATGGTCTGCCGTCGTTCTGGTGGCAAACCCTGCATCGGCTCAGTCCGAACCGCAATCCGATCCTCCACAGGTGATCGCGGTCGACCAGCTTCCCAAACGGGTGATTCTGGATCTCGGAGAGCTTTCTCCCGGTCGCGAGGCGAAGGTTGCGATCGCGCTGCGTAGTGAGCTGGGAAAACCGTTAAGCGTTCAGTCCATCACCACCGATTGCGGCTGTCTTCGGGTCGACCACAAACCGAAGGGGGTCTCGGACGAGGGCTCGCTGATGCTCGACGTGGTACTCGCGCCCGCGAAAAAGGTGGGGCGGATTCGTCGCAACCTACGCGTTTTCTTCGAGCAAGAACCGACTTCTCCGCTCGACATCGGACTCGACACTTTGGTGATCGGACCGGTCGGATTCAAGTCCGAACAAGTCTCGATCAAGTCGGCCGGCGCGATCGAAATCGCCGGCACCAAGACGTCGCCCGGTCTTCAGATCTTGCGGTGCGAGCCGACTCGAGGGTCCTGTCGCGTGCTTGGGATCGAGCAATCGTCCGACACGTTTTCAATACGCGCCCTCCCCTTGATCTCGTTCGGCAGCGTTCACGAGTTGTTTCGGATCCGATATCAGGAACCAGGTGGCCCGGAAGCGACAACGCTTGATCTGCCTTTGGAGCTGCGTTGCGCGACGCCGCTTCGCTTTCTCCCTTCGGTCGCAACCATCCGATACGAGGAAGGAGCCTGGCATTCGTCAGCACAGCTCATCCTGGCTCCCGGCTCCGATCTCGATTTGAAACAGCTTCAACTATCCATCGAGCGTGGAGACGGCAGCCAATGGGCTCCCTCCGATTATCGCGTCGATGTTCGGCAATCTTCCGTCGTGCTCTACGCCATGCAGATCAGATGCTCGGCGCCGCATCACGATGCGGATCTTCCCGCGCGGCTAAAAGTCGCGAGCCCCAACGGGGAACTGTTGGCAACTCTCGTTTTTTCTAGTCCTTAGTGAAAGGGAAACCACCATGAAGATGAAACTGTATTCGACCTTGCTCATCAGTACCGCCTGTCTCCTGCCGGTCGCGAAAGCGGAGACGCTACCTGACAGCGATCCTCGCTCAACCTGGAGCTGCGTCTATCCCTACACCGAAACGAACTGTCAGAAGATTTTGTTAGCCTGGGCCAAGGACCATAAAGTTCCCCCAGAAGATGTGATGCAAGAGAAGCATTGCTCCGGCTGTGACTCGGTTTACTTCACCGACCAACTCGGGGAACAACACCTGCTCTACGCCAAATGCATCAATCGACTTGGCGCAAGGTTTACCCAAGCGAACTTCCTGGAACCGATCTACAGGTACAGGGAATCATTGGGTGACGCCTTCGGATGGAGTGTTGTCGACTGGCGTTTCGAAAAGTGCTTCGAGACCTGGGACTGTGGCGACTACTGTTCTCTCGAAACCAATCCCCCAGTCTGCTTGAAGTATGAAACGACGAATTGGGGACTCCGCGTGCCCAACCTGGATGGCCTCTGTGGCTACGGAACCAATGAACCGGAGTCACGTCCCGGGGATCCGGCTCCAACTCCATCCTCAAATGAATCGATTCAGCCAAAGGAACGTGATACGACTTGGATACCGCTGTACTAGTGAGCGACTTTCGAGTCGCAACGCAATCACGTCCCAATTTTCGTCGAGCCGGTAGCCAAAGACGCATGCGTTTTCATGGTCGCTTCACCTGGTTCGACAGCGCCACTTGACTGGAGGGCGGTCTCTCCGAGACCGTCATTCCAAGCGGCTTTGCCGCGAAAATCCGAGCCTCGGAGAGGCTGTGAGTTGATTGGCGGTCCTATCGCAGGTCCGCCTTTCCAAGGCGGACACCAGCAGCTTTGCTGCGTTTCGTCCGAGTCTCGGAGAGACTCGGCTACGGGAAAGCGACGCGGTCCAATTTACTCACAGCCTCGGAGAGGCTCGGCGACAGGTAGGCGTCACAACCGAAACAATACCGCCTGCAAAAAAGATGCTAATGCTTTCGTCGGGTGCGTCTCCAGCTTGATTCACGTTCCCCTTTCTCACTCACCGAGCCAACCATGAAACGGTCGCAATCTCTGCTCCTGATCACTCTCGTGTCGATGGTCCTTGCAGATCCTCGAACCGCTTGGGCCCAAGATCGGCCAGGCGAGAAACCGCCCGAAGTGATCGATATCGATTTGACACGATTCAGCCCTGCAAGCGACGACGAGAAGAAACAGGTGGAGCAGTGGTTGCTGGAACTCGACCTCGTCTCGATGGTTGCCGATCGCGTCGCGTTCACGGCTACCGGAACCTATTTCTTCGCCGGCAAGGGGAAGGAAAAACACATCACGAACCTGATTCAGTATGCGATCGGCTGGGGCCTCGACAACCGTGAAGACCGAGAACGATTGTTGGTGGTCAATCAGCGACTGCTCAATCCGAACATCGTCGATCAAGATAAGTGGCGCCTGATGCGTTCGGATACCTCGGAGCTGGACCGATTGCGAATCAAATCGGACTACCATGAGGCCGATGGCTCAAGCCGCTACACACCGTCTCCCAAAAGCACGATTCAAGATAGCCTCGAAAGGGCCCACGTTTTCTTCCCCACACGAGCCGCGACGAACAGCCCTATTTCATGCTGGTCAGGACAAGCTATCGACCGTTCGAAACCGATGGTCACCATCGACAAGATGCAAGGCATCCAAAAAGTCGGCAATCACACGGTCGCTCTCTTCGAATATTATCCTACCGACTTCTACGTGTACTTCGTCAGCTTGGCCTTTCTGGATGGATCGCCCGTGCAGCGCGACGGCTGGCGCCAATTTCGTGAAATCAAAGACAAAGACGACGCGTCGCCAACTCCCGAGCAGATCCAAGCCGAACGCGAATACCTCAGGTCGACCGCAAAACGCGTCGCACGAACCCAATCAAAATGGAAACAACTGGAGACCCATGCTGTACCAGTCTGGATCAAGGGCTCGACGCTGGATGATTTTTACGATGTCGAGCTGGTGGCCGATATCCAATGGTATGTCAACGACCAAGTCAATCCGGAAGCCTTCAATCCCGAAACCCTGCAAAACCTCGGCCCCTTCTCGGTGGCTCGCGAGTGACGACGGATGTGGGGAGAGACGCGGTTGAGGTGGCCACGAATCTCATGAATGGCGGGATGAAGGCAGTGGGGCAGTGGGGCAGTGGGCAGTGGCAGTCGGGCAGTGGGGCAGTGCGCGGGCAGTCGGAGGCAGTGGGCAGTGGCAGTCGGGCAGTCGGGCAGTGGGCAGTGGGCAGTCGGGCAGTGGGCTGTTGTCGATTATTTAATCAACTGGATTCGTGGAAATTTGTGAGATTCGTGGCTCTGCTCTTCGATGTCATGGCTCAGCCTCCGGCGTCCGCGGCTCCACTCCGATCACCGTCTTCACCGAGTTGGCAAGAAAGCACTCGTCGTGCGCCTCGTCATGCATCTGTGCGATTTCGCCTTCACTCGGTTTTGCTGCCCCACTCCAAGTGATGCTGGGCTTCAGCGTGACCTCGCTGACGACCAGCTTCCCTTGCTCGTTGCGGGACATGATCCCATGCGGATCGTCCTGATAAGCGTCCACGATAAAACCACGTTTCGCTGCAATCGCGAGGAACCACAGCATGTGGCAACTCGAAAGTGATGCCACGAATGCCTCTTCGGGATCAACCGCCGATTCGTCCGACATCGGGACAGGCACGATCTCCGGCGACGACGAGGCGGCGACTACCGCGCCACCATCAAAGGTCCAGCGATGCGAACGATGATAACGGCGATTCAGAAAATCTGCCTCACCACGCTGCCAATCGATTCGACACTGAATCATTGAACGTCATCCGGCAACGACACCTGAGACGGTCCCATTAGGTACTTGATCAGGTCACAAACCTGTTGGTCCGACATCGGCTGCAACTGGCCCTCCGGCATCAAGGAGGTGGTAGACAACTTGGCGACGTCAATTTCATCCCTGGGAACAATCACAACCTCCGTTGCGGTTTGAAGCGTGATCGCATCGTCGTTTTCTTCTTTGACGATCCCATGGATGACTTGTCCGCTGTGGGTGAGCACCGAAGTCATGAGATATCCGCGCCCGATCAAGGCATTCGGTTCCAGCATGTTTTCTAACCAATAGTCGATACTCGTACGGTTGGCACCTGTGATGTCAGGACCAATTTGTCCGCCAGCTCCAAACAACTGGTGGCACTTTCCGCAATTGGCTTCGTAAAGGACACGTCCCCGCGAAGCATCGGCCGACGCAATCGTTTGTGGCCGCAGCAGGGCGCGATAGCGAGCGTACAACTCCTGCTTGTCCGCCGAACTGACGGAAATTTGCCCCCAGGCCTGCTCGAGCCTCTTGGTCAACGATGCGTCACCAAGCTCGACCGCTTGTCGGACAATGAAGGCCGGGACCTGGACAGCATCCAGCTGCCCGCTTTCCAAAGCAGCGACAAATTTTTCTGCAAAAGCCTTTCGCGACACCAACGTGTTCAGAGCGGCGGTGCGGGAGTCCCCCTGAAGCGATTCCATCCGCGCCAACAATTCGTCGGCCAAAACGGGGTCTTCAAAGGCCGCAAGTCCCGCCGCAGCCTGGCTGGCAACGGCCGGATCATCGAGCAAGCGGACGAGTAACTCCGACAGCTGCGAATCCTTGACCGTACGAAGCGCCGTCAGCGCCATCAGCCGATCCGCCAGTGGTCTGTTTGAATCGGCGAGGACTTCGCGAAAATGCGGAAGCACCGACTGGTCACCGAACTGAACCGCCGCCGATCGCGACAGTTCGACGACACGTGGCTCCTTCGAGTCGCTTAGCCGAGCGAACGCCCGGGGCCATGCGTCGGGCATTTCCGCGCCGCCGCGTCGGGTTGCGGCTGACACAAGCTCCTCCAGAAGCATCATTTCATCTGCCGGTCGCCCCGCCTCGATCAATCTCTCAACGAGAACCTCTCGCCCAACCGCCGATTCCGCAGTTCGACGAATCGTGAATCGATAGAGATCTTGCCAACCGCTGCGCAAGGCTAGCTCCACGGCTTCACGCGGTACGTCGCTCACCAGCGGCTCCATCCCGTACCAAACCAACAGCGGTATGTTGTGGTCATGCGACGACACCCGGTGAGATACCAGGCCCTCGATCAGCGGCAGCCGATCTTGCACCGGCAAACGTTGCAGCAGCGAAGCGAGGTAGCGTAGGACGACAAGGCTCTTCTCTTCCCTGCATCGCTCCGCGAGTGAGGCGAGCGTTTGCTGAGAAGGGAACTCGGTGAGTTCGCCAATCAGATACACCGCCCAACCGCGCACATATTCGTCACGATCCATCGTGATCGACACCAATTCGGATTCACTCAAGCCACCGATCACCCACAACGCCCACAGCGCCCGAAGTCGATCGCGTTGATCGTCACTCGACTCAAACTGTTTTCGGAGCATCGATGACATCGCAGCAACGTCCAGGCTCCCGCTCGCTGCCCGCTCTTGCAGAATCCGTTGGGCCTGTCGCGCGATGAATCCATTGTCACTGCTTAGATTGGCAGCCAACGCGTCATCTGTTTCTTTCCACAGATTCAACTCGTACGGTCGTACGGCGCCATAACGCATCCGGAAAATTCGACCGTCGCTGCGGTTCCACACCTCGGGAATTCGATTGTGGCACGTCTGGGGATCATGCCAATCCGATGTGTAGATCGCCCCGTCGGGCCCCAACATCACACCCACCCCGATCTGCTGATGATCGCGTGCCAAGGCAAAGTCGGGACGGTGCCGACCGACGTATGCCGATCCGCTACTGTCAACGCGTTCTCGTACGAGCCGATGACCGTGCAGATTGTGAAACAGAAGATCGCCCTGGTACTGCGGCGGAAACGCATCGCCGTTGTAGATCGCCAGCCCGCAGTGTGCGTGACCACCGCCAACCATCGACGTACCGAGGCCGGCCGCCGGCATGGTCGTCTTGTTCTCACCCCAGAAAGCGTGTTCGCGAATGTCGCCAGCATAGTGCGCGTGATCAGCAATCGTCTTGATGTCGTCATACGTGTAGCGATTGAAGTGCTGGCCGGCTTGTCGCTGATAGCGTCCGCCCTGGACGACGTGATAGAGGTGGGGAATCACACATGCTGAAATGAACCAATCACCGCGGTCATTGAAGTCGACGCCCCACGGGTTGCTCGTTCCATGCGCAAAGACTTCGAACTCACCGCGCACCGGATGGTATCGCCACACTCCCGCGTTGAATGGAACGCGTTGATTGTCAACGGCCCGAGTGGTCAACTCATTGGTTTCGTTCGCAGTCTTTTCGTCATTCGGTGTTCCCGGCTTGCCAACATTCGAGTAGGTGAAGACGCCCTGGCATCCGTACAGCCATCCGTCGGGGCCCCATGTAAAACTGTTGAGCGTCTCGTGCGTGTCATGGTAGCCCCAACCGTCCAACATCACCTTTGGTTCGGAGTCGGGCACGTCGTCCTGATTGGCGTCAGGTATGAAGAGCAATTCGGGAGCCGCGCCGATCCAGACGCCGCCGAATCCGACCTCGATCCCGCTCGCCAGGTTCAACCCTTCGATGAAGACCGTCCGCTTCTCGAACGTTCCATTGGCATCGCCATCCTCCAAAATCAAGATACGATCTTTTCCCTCGCCAATTGGGGCCTTGGTTGGATACGTGTGCCCTTCGATCACCCAAATCCGTCCCCTGGCGTCGAAGCACATCGCAACGGGCTGCGTCAGTTCCGGTTCACTGGCAATCAAATCGACGGCAAAGCCTTGTGGAACCAACATGTTCTCGGCAGCCGCTTGGGGGCTGAAACCGTCCGCATAAGTCGACTGGTCTCGTCCCTCTTCGATTTCCCAACGTTCCGTTGCATTCCGCGACGCGGAGTTCGCGTCAACTTGCGGATCCGACTGCAGATGAACCGATAGCCCTCGTTTGCTCGATGAGACAACGTCGGGACGTTCGTCGCCATTCATGTCGGCGACCAGAACGTCGACGCCCACACCAGAATCGCTATCGATCTGCCGTGGTACGAATTCGACCCCGTTTGCTCCACGCTGGCACTGGAACCAATAGAGCACTGGTTCCTGCAGTCCACCAACATCCATGCCTCCATGAGCCAACCAGCGCTTGCCGGTCACAATGTCCCCAACCCCGTCTCCGTCCATGTCTTGCACTGCGACCGCGTGAAGTTGGCTAAAGGAAATTCCGTAAGGATTGTCGAGCGACGATGCGCCCATGATGTCATGGCGTTCAAAACTTTCGAGAGAAAGCTGTTCAAACCAGGCCAGTCCATATCCATGCGCGTTGAGTGACGTCACCAGGTCCGAGTCGCCGTCACCGTCGACATCCACGACGCAGATTTGCGCGCCACCTTCGCCATACGGCTCGCTGGCCCAACGACGCATTTGCCAGGGCTCACCACGACGAAGATCGTCTGGTTGCTGCCACCAAAACGATCGGTCGAGGATGTCGAGTCGTCCGTCGCCATCAACATCACCAACACCCATCGCGTGCGCAAACCGACCACCACAGGCACCGGGCCGGCTGATCGGATGCCAAGTCCAACTCGCCACAGAATCTTCAGCCGCCTGATAGTAGCCGTACTGAGAGTCTCGCCCGCACACGATTTCCGGCAGACCGCCCGGCACCAAATCGACGATCGCGGGTGACTCGTTATCGACGGCACCGGTGATCTCGCGCATCTCCCAATGTTGATCGAGATGCTCGGGACCCGGATTCAGATAGAGTCGCGCCGGTTTCCCAGGAAATCCGATGACAATCACGTCTTGTCGTTGGTCGCCGTTCACATCCACAACGTGACTGAAAAACTGGTCGCTGTAACTCTCCACGGGAAACGATTTCGCCGCGGTGATTTCAGCCGCCTGTTCGAAAGCAGGCCCGCGATACCAGAGGGGACCTGCGACCAAATCAACCTGTCCATCGCCGTCGATGTCCCCCGCTGATGCCCCTTCCGCGTAAAACACATCGTGAATCCGCTTTGACTTCCATGCTCCTTCTCCCGTCGCAAATCCAGGTACACAGATTGGCAGGATCAAGAGCGCAAACAGATCTCGCATTCGCATCGATAGGATTACCAGAGTTTGAGGCGGGAGTCCGACTTACCGAGAGGGCACGTTCGGCGGGCAGGCGGCTGTGTAGAATAGCACGCCGTAGAATAGCGCGGCAAACATTCCTGCGCGCGGCATCCAAGATCCGAATTCGACCCGAGATTTGAATCCATGATTCGAACCCGCCTTCTGACACTGGCCATCACGCTGAGTTTCGTTTTGGGTATCGCGTCCTGTCCGTCGTTCGCATCCGAACCGCCGAACGTCGTGGTCATTTTGGCCGACGACCTGGGCTGGAATGCCGTGGGCTACCACAACCGCGATTTTCTAACGCCCAATATCGACCGGCTTGTCACCCAAGGCGTGGAGCTCGATCGATTCTATGTAGCGCCGATGTGTTCGCCAACGCGGGCAGGACTGATGACAGGACGGTACCCCATTCGTTTCGGATGTGCGCGGGCAGTCATTCCACCACAACGAGACTTTGGCTTACCGTTAGACGAGACCACGATCGGCGAGGCCCTGGAAAAAATCGGATACCAACATCGTGGCGTGTTTGGGAAATGGCACCTCGGCCATCGCCGAGCGAAGTGGCATCCCCTGCTGCAGGGGTTCACCCATTTCCATGGCCATTACAACGGCGCAATCGACTACTTTGAATTGACGCGTGAGGCAGAACGTGATTGGCATGACGATTTTGAGTCGTCCCAAGAGCAGGGTTACTCAACCGATTTGATCGCGGAGGCGGCTGCGAACTGGATCAGCTCATCCGCCCAACAAACCGACCCGTATTTCTGTTACACCGCATTCAACGCACCCCACTCACCGTTCCAAGCGCCCGACGATGCGCTCAGCAAGTTCGATCACTTCAGCGATCAGGCTCCCAAGAAGGCAAAAAAGAAGGGAGCCAAGAATCTTGAAGCCCCAATTCGCCAGACCTACGCCGCGATGATTTGGAAAATGGACCAGGGAATCGGGCGCATTCTTGAGGCGATTGAAGAATCGGGCGAATCAGAAAACACCATCGTTTGGTTCTTCAGCGACAACGGCGGCGTCGGCAACATCGCTGCAAACAATCATCCACTGCGCGGCAGCAAGTTGACCGTTTACGAGGGGGGCATTCGCGTTCCCGCAGCGGTTCGCTGGCCCGCGCAGATCCCAGCCGCAAGCGTTTGCGACAGCGTTTGCGGTTACATCGATATCTTACCGACGCTGATCGCGGCCGCCGGGGGACGTCCCGATCAATTGTGTGACAAGCCGCTCGACGGCACCGACGTGATGCCCCTGCTAACCGGCATCGAAGCTCCGGAAGTCAAGCAAATGATCGCCAAACGACCGTGGTTTTCGTACCACGGCCAATCGGGAGAAAGCAGCGAACATCTGTCGGTGGCCGTCGATGGTTGGAAACTGAAAGTCAACGGCCCGCGTCTTGAACAGCTCCGTCAACTATCTGACGGCAGCAACGAAGTGGAGTTGTTTCGCCTTTCGGAAGATCTGTTGGAAAAGAATGATGTCAAGCAGAGGTTCCCGGAGAAGGTTCAGCAGCTTGGCGAGTTGCTCATCCAACACCGGGCACTTCAGCCGAGCAACTCCGTTCCCCCCTACGGTGTTGGAAAAGAAGGGTTTGTGCCGCCGCCGAATTGGAAGTTGGACGAAAGATTCCCGGACAAGCTCGTAGGTACTGACAAGCTCGTAGGTACTGACTAGCTCGTAGGTACTGACAAGGTGACCGGTACCGACAAATAGAAACGATTACAATGGCCGCCGTCCGACCGCTGATCCTCAAACCGAGAACCGCATGCTTCTACGAACGCTCCTGATCACATCGTGTTTGTTTTTCTTAGGCTCTTTCGTGACAACGGGTCGATTCGCAGCAGGTCAGTCGACATCCCAACGTGCTTCAGACAGTCGCAAGCCTAACCTGATTTTTGTACTCAGCGACGACATCGCCCAAGGCGATTTGGGTTGTTACGGTCAAAAGTTGATCCAAACTCCGAGGATCGACGAAATGGCGGCGGAGGGAACCCGTTTTCTTCAGGCATACTGCGGAACCAGCGTGTGTGCGCCGAGTCGATCTTCGTTCTTCACCGGACTCCACACAGGGCATTGCCCGGTTCGCGGAAACTACGAAGTTCCTCCGGAAGGCCAGTTGCCGCTGCCAGACGAAACGGTCACCATCGCCGAAGTCGCCAAGACTGCCGGGTACGCGACCGCGACGTTCGGCAAATGGGGCATGGGTTACTTTGACACCAGCGGCAGTCCGTTCAACCAGGGAGTCGATCACTTCTTTGGATACAATTGCCAGCGGCATGCTCATTCGTACTTTCCTACCTATCTGTACAACGACGACCAACCCTTTGCATTGCCAGGCAATGACGGCCAGAACGTCGGCCAAACGTACGCTCAAGAGCTCATTCAAAACGACATGCTCGGCTGGCTGCGCGGGCATGCGGACGAACCGTTTCTGATCTTCTATGCGATCACCTTGCCTCACGGTCGCCACGAGATCGACGACTTGGGAATCTATGCCGACAAGCCTTGGTCGGCGCAACAGAAGGCCTACGCGGCACAAGTCACACGAATGGATTCTGACATGGGCGAACTGGTCGACACGTTGCGCGAACTTGGAATCGCCGAGAACACGTTGATCATCTTTAGCGGCGACAACGGCTCGTCGTTTGACCCTCAATCCGAAATGGGAAAGCTGTTCGAGCAATCGAACAACGGACTGAGAGGCTACAAACGAGGATTGTATGAGGGGGCATTGCGACAGGCTGCCGTCGCATGGTGGCCCGGCACCGTCCCGGCGGGCCGAGTCGACGATCAGCCCTGGGCGTTTTGGGACATCATGCCAACGTTTGTCGACCTGAGTGGCGCGAAGCCCCCGAAGGGTTACGAAACCGATGGCAAATCACTGGTGGAGTACCTAAAGGGCGGGGAGGCTCCGCAACGAGATTACTTTTACTGGGAACTGCACGAGAACAAGCCGATCCAAGCGGCACGTTTCGGCAATTGGAAAGCAGTACGCAACGGGATCAATCAACCCATTGAACTCTATGACTTGGAGGCAGACCCCGCCGAATCAACAAACGTGGCCGACGCACATCCCGACCTTGTCCAGCGCGCCCAGCAAATCTTTGCCGATGCACATCGCGCCGACCCGAACTGGCCGCTCGACAAAAAATCCGACGAACACATCAAGCGAGCTGCTGAAGCTTGGGCTATCACAAGAGAGCGAGTCAAGAATCTTTACGTCCCGCCCGGTGCAAATTAGCAGCGACTGGCGCCTTGTAGAAAGTTACTTGAATTCGGGATCGTCTCCCTTCTCCGAAACAGGAACGATGATGAACGTGCCGCCACGATCGAGCAGTCACTTGCATGGCTTACTGCTATTGGCCGCGAGCTTTCTGACATGCTGCGATTCATCGCCCGCCGCTGCCCAAGGACTTCCGACAGATGGCCAGAGGTTGCCCATTGGTGACTCCGGCCTGCAAATGATCCGACAAGACAACCGTTTATTCGTGCACATGGATTCGGAGCCAGATGATCGCACGATCACGATTCCTCGCATCTACGCGAGTCTGGTGAACGTCCATTTTTTGGACGAAGCCCCCCAAGACGAGCTGACGGTTCAGCCGGAACCCAACGAGTGGTTGATTCGTTGGACTTCGTCGGTGAACTTTCACAAGGATCTTGTCCTGGAGTTTGACGGCCCGCCTTGGTTGGCCAACGAAATCAAACCGATTCGTCAGGCAGGCGATGGAACGTTCACCATGCATGCGTGCCAGGCATCGACCAGCGGCGAGAAACTTCGCTTCGAGCCTCAGCCGCACAAGAACACCGTCGGTTACTGGACCGTCCCCACCGACGTCGCCACTTGGAAACTCAAGGTCGATCGTCCCGGAGAATTCAACGTTGGGATCTTACAGGGCTGCGGCAAAGGCCAGGGCGGCAGCGAGGGTGAGTTGAGCGTTCGTTCCAACGACGGATCCTCAGCCCGTTTGGACTTCACAACTGTGGATACCGGACACTTCCAGAACTTCATCTGGCGCGACCTCGGCAAAATCCGCTTCGAGCAACCCGGCGACTACGAGCTGACCATCAAGCCAAAGCGAATCGCGAAGGCCGCATTGATGGATGTGCGCATGCTGCACCTCTCTCCAGCCCGATAGCCGCGTGACCCGATTTGCCGTGTCACCTGAATGCAGCGGTATCCACGCGAGTGAAACCCGAACGTTTCACGCTACGGAGCGAATTCGTGATTGTTTTGCCAGCGTTGCGGAGACATCGACCGGAAAGAAAGCTGGGACTGGACTTCGCCTCGAAGTGGCCATGATGTCGCGAACCAGTTTGCGGTACCTCTGGGCGAGGCGACATGCTTTGACCAGACCTTCGTGCTGACTGGCAAGAAGACGCTGTTGTTCGGGCAGGTTCTTTAAGGTTTCGATCATGGTGGTTAGGACGCACAAGGTAAAACAATGGTTCGGACCACTTTCTCGACTCAAAAAGGGGTCAGGCACGAATGGCACGAACTTAGCTTGTCTCAGTGAACCTCGGGGGCTAGCCGAGGGCCTTCGCCGCATCCTAACGACGTTTACTTCGCCCACGGCTATCGCCCGAGGTTCAAAGCCCGTGCTATTCGGGTCAGGCACCAGTACTGCAAAGCACCCGGAGGGCCGTTCCGGCTACTGGTACCAGACCCCATTTTTGGAAATGGCTCAGCCGTTGTTCGTTGCAGTATTCCAGGGCGTCAACTCTCGGTCGGCCGGGAAAAGGATTCGCATCCCTGGACGGAGCCCTATACTCAATTAAGCCTACTGGTCGGTCGTGGATTGCGACCGGACGCCGACTGGGTCCCTAAGGAAAGCAGATGTTCATCAAAACGAATCCGATCGTCTTCTTCACCGCTGTCGTGCTCTTGGCGATTGGCGTCACCTTAGCTTGGAACCTGACGGCAAGGGCCGCCTATGAGTCGGCCGAATACCGGGTTGTTGAAACGGATGGGGAGTTTGAAATCCGTGATTACCCCGACCTCGTCCTGGTTTCGACCCAGTCGAGTTCGACATTCCAGGGCTCCGATGGGAGCTTCATGCGACTGTTTCGATACATCAGCGGCAACAATACGGGCGACCAGAAAGTCGCGATGACCACTCCGGTGTTCATGGAGGGAAAGGAAGATGCCTCCAACGGCACGATGGCCTTTGTAATCCCAAAAGAGGTAGCCCTACGCGGAGCGCCGATGCCAGCTGCCGCGGACGTGCAACTGCGAACTCGAAAAGGGGGCCGCTTCGCCGTCCTCCGCTTTTCTGGACGCATGGATGCCGAGTCGGCGGAAAGGGCATCGAAACGACTTCGTGACTGGGTTTCCAAACGAGGATTGCAGACCGACCCAGACATGGAATACGCAGGTTACGATCCACCTTGGACCCCGGGCCCGTTACGACGCAATGAAGCGCTCGTTCGAGTTGTCGACCAGTCGGACGCTACATCCGAATCAAATCCTAACCCGTAGGCCGGCCTTGGCAATCAGTCCGGTTAACCCACACACCAACAGCGACATCGTCAGCGAACCGATGATTACGATCCACGCGTTGGGTGAGGATTTGTATCCGAGCAAAACTTCCCATAGTCCGCAGAGAGAAATGCAGCCGATCAACACCGGATGTAGCAAGTAGGCAATCAGCGGGTTGGCCCCTGCGGGCTGCACAATGATCGACCAGCGCGTCACCCCCGCCACGTCCATGAGCCGATAGATCACAGTCCAGATAACACAGGTGAGCGAAGCACACCACAGGCACCAGGTTGGCGTCGCCGCAATCTTATTGATGCCGGCAAACGTATCGGAAAACAAACCCGCGACGAATAGTCCCATCGCAAACCCGATCGCCCAGCGCATTCGCGACGAATGATCGTTGAGCTGTTGAGGTCCAGCCAGAATCGTTCCCAGCAGGCAGCCTGCGACCGAGATCGCGGCCAACGACCCCAATGCCCCACCCAAGTCGATGTAAGCAGCCATGAATTGAACAAGGCTCTGCAAACCGTCCAATAGGGGACGAACCGGCTGCAACCAGACCTTATCTTCGACTCGCGAGAAGAGTCCATCGCCCGAGAACGCGAGGTAGACCGCAAAGAGCAGTGCCATCGCCCCCATCAACCATTCTCGTCGTTGTCCGAACAACAGATAGATGACCGACGCCGTGAGGTACGCCCAGCCGATCAAGCCTAGGATTCCCCACCACTGCGTGCGCAGCCAAACCCAGTTCTCAACAGGTCCGGCGAACAAGACCTCCGTCGCCACGGGCTCGGTTCGATAAATCGCCAACAGCGCGATCACCCCAAGCACACCGATTCCTTTCAGACCAAGAAGCACGTTGCGACGCGTACCATGCTCCTTCGGCACGATACACCAGGCCAGAATGATCGCGACGAACGCGAGCACGCCCCATAGCGGACTGCCCAACGTAATATCTGCGCCCTCATTGACGCCGATCAAGCCCATGATCAGTAGTCCGATCGTCCGCATCAGGATGTGCGGCAGGATCTGCCAACGGCTCTTGCCACTTTGCAAGGCACGTTCAATCGCGAGTGGTATCGAAATTCCGACGATGAACAGAAACGCTGGAAACACCACATCCGCCAGTGTCATCCCGTCGGCATCCGGCGGCTGAATATGATGCATCCAAGCGGGCGCTGCGGGCCCAAGATCATTCACAAATACCATCAACAGGATGATCAGGCCTCGAAGCGTATCGACCGAAGCGACTCGCTTGAGTACCAGGGGTAGGTCGTCGGATTGATTCCGATTTGATTCGCCAATCTCGGAACGCGCGTCACTTTGCATCGGGTAGGCAGCCGTTCAGTTGCTGGGGGAGCTCAAGTCCGCCATGGACATCGACGAAGAATCTATCCGAAAAGGGGGCTGAACTTTTGGAGGCGAGTCGATTTTCTTGCGATCCTGTCCTCGCCGGAGAGGGTCAGCCCCCTTTTCGGGTAGGTCCTAAATATGGCCGCAAGGCAACGATCGCAAGCAATCGAGTGGTCAATCAATGCCGTAACTGTTGGTGAGCCGACAGTGCAAGCCAAATGGTAGTCACTTCGCGTTCTTATCAGCCGAAAGGACGCAGCATCGAGCGCAAGCCCTCCGGTTATTCCGTGTGATCTTGTGGTCGAGACCGGACGGCTCGCGCCGTACCCCTTGAAAGTTGGTGACATTGGACTGGCACCACCGGATGATTGCACTCTTCGACTTCCTTCGCAGGAGCGTTCGAGTTTCACGGCAGCCGGCATTGCTCTGGCGGGGCACCTTGCGATTCCTGTAAACGATCGGGATTCGTTGTTTTCTCCAAGCCCGCTGGCGAACATGACGTTCACCACCCTGACATTTCTGCTGTTTCTGCCGCTCATTTTCGCTGTGCACTGGATGTTGCCGACGCGAAGGTTGCAGAACCTATCGCTGCTATCGGCCAGCTACGTGTTCTACGGCTGGTGGGATTGGCGTTTCTGTGGACTCATGCTGGCCTCGTGCCTGGTGGACTACACGATCGGCATCCAGTTGATGCGGACCGAAAGGCAAACGCGTCGCAAGCTTCTGCTGGGATTGTCGTTAGCGACAAACCTGGGCTTACTGGGCATCTTTAAGTACTTCAACTTCTTTGCGGAGAGTTTCCAGACGATCTCGTCGCAACTTGGCTGGGAAGCGGGCATCACGACACTCAATCTTGTTTTGCCAATCGGGATCAGCTTCTATACCTTCCAAACGCTCGGCTACACGATCGATGTTTACCGCCGCCAGATCGACGCCAGCCGCAACCTGGTCGACTACCTGGCGTTCGTTTCCTTCTTTCCGCAGCTAGTCGCGGGACCGATCGAGCGAGCCGAGCAGATGCTGCCGCAATTCGCCAGCAAACGCACGTTCGATTACGGTTTGGCCATTGAAGGTTGCCGGCAAATCCTGTGGGGATTCACCAAGAAACTTGTCATCGCTGATCGCCTTGCTGTTGTCGTCGATCCGTACTACGCACAACCCGATGCCTACACCGGTCCCGAGTTGATGATGGCGACGGCGTTTTTCGCTTTTCAGATCTACTGTGACTTCTCGGCGTACTCGGACATTGCGATTGGAAGCGCCAAACTGTTCGGCATCCGCTTGATGCGGAACTTTGCTTACCCTTACTTTTCCCAAAGCGTCGGCGAGTTCTGGCGCCGTTGGCACATTTCGCTGTCGACATGGTTTCGTGACTATGTCTTCATCCCGCTTGGGGGCAGCCGATGTTCTCCGCCGCGACGTGCGATGAACCTGCTCGCGACCTTTCTGGTCAGCGGCCTTTGGCATGGTGCGGCGTGGCGATACGTGGTCTGGGGCGGCATCAACGGGTTTGCAACGGCGACGCCCAGTCCGATGACGCCAAGCAACGTCAAGCGAGGAGACTTGACCGAAACGCCGGGAGGTGAGTCTCTGATCCCTCATCCGCTCACGGCAATGAGAATCGTTGGCACCTTCGCAATCATCTGCGCAGGCTTGGATCTTTTTTCGCGCTGAAACGATTGGCGATGCGTTCACGATACTACGGAGCATGGGCCGGGATCTGTTTTCAATCAGTGCCTATCATCCCATCTACGTTTCATTTGACCATGACCGATTTCTTCGCAAGTCCGCGATCTTCCTGTTGCTGTTCTTCCTCTGGGAGTGGGTTCAGCGAAGGCATGACTGCCCAGCAACCCTGACGGGGTTACCACTGCCGCTGAGATGGACAGCCTACTCGGCAATGATCTGGACAACGCTCTACCTGATGCCTGCGACCGGTGGCCGGGAGTTTATCTACTTTGAATTCTGAGCACCGTCCAATCCTGCGATTCCTACGTCGCGCTGCTGCATTCTTGCTGTTGCAACTGCTGGTGGCTGCGGTCGTGATTCGCTTCGGCGCGTCCGGCAACAGCAAACACTATCTTGGGGCGATTCAAGACAAAATCGAACGACTCCAATCATGCCAAGGTCCGCGACTGGTCGTGGTTGGTGGATCGAACGTTGCCTTTGGCATTCATAGCCCAGTGATGCAACAGTCGTTCAAGATGGAGACGGTCAACCTGGGCCTTCAAGCCTCCCTCGGGCTGTCATTCCAGTTGGAGTGCTACCTGCAACATGCTCGCAGCGGAGACATCGTGATCTTGAGTCCGGAATATCACTTGCTGACCAGCAGCGAGCAACAGCAGGGCAACCGACTCATCATCGATTACATGCTCCAACAGTGCCCCGAGGCGAGACGTTACCTGATTCGTTCCGATCAAAACACATGGAAACACTTTCTCGATAACGATGGACTCTGGATGGCCCACCAATGGGTTGGCCGAGCGTTTCGTTCGATGCGCAAAGAAAACATGAATGACCAGATCTACTCCCGCGCAGGCTTCAACGAGTTTGGAGACGTGGTGGCGCATTACGGGCGACGCCCCGAAAGCTTGATGCCTGTAGGTCCAGTCCCTCCGTTGACGGCAGAATCCCTTGACCAAACGGTTGCGATTCTCAATCGCTTTCACGACGATTGCCGGCGCCAAGGCGTCAGCGTTTACTTTTCGTATCCTCCGCTGATGGACTCCCTTTATGCCGATTGCGAGGACACGATTGAACAGCTGCATCAATCGCTGCTCGAGCGTCTGGAGATCCCGCTGCTCAACCATCCCAAGCAGTTTGCTTATCCTCAGGATCGTTTCTACGACACCGCCTATCACCTGAATCAGGAAGCCGGTGAAGCGAGAACTCGGTTCATCGCCGCTGCGATCGCGGAAGAACACTTCGGTCGCCCCAAGATGGCATTGGCCCATCGAAGATGAACGTGCTCTACCGCGACAGCGCCATTCTTGTCCTGAAAATTGTTCTATGTGCAAAACCGATCGTTGCTGAGGATCCGGCCCACGCATGTGTATTTGATGTCCGTCGTCCGCATCCAAGCACGACGCACAAGTTTTGATGTTGCGCAATTTCATACAAGCACGACGCGCCAGCGAGTGAGTCCCAGGAACCTGCGCAATCTCAAGTCCGCCAAGCGGTGGAAAACCGGAAACACACTCGCTTGCGCGTCGTGCTTGTATTGACGGCTCAACCCGCGAGAGTCGCGCTGGCGGGCTACTTCTTCTTCTTTTTCTTCTGCGGCGGCTTTGGCATGACGTTGGCCGCTTTGGCCCAGGCCTGCCACTCTTTGCGGAGCTCGGCAACCTTTTCGGTCTGCAAGTCGGCCAGATTGTGTTGCTCGGTACGATCGGTGGTGAGATCAAACAACTCCCAAGATCCCTTCAAACCTTCTCGGACCAACTTGTGGTCGCCGACGCGAATCGCGGCATTTCCCTCGTGCTCCCAGAACAGCGTGCGATCCGGAAATCTTCCCTGGCCTGTCAAGAGCGGACGTAAACTTTGCCCCTGCATCGGCACGATCTCGCTGCCACGGAATTGCGGTGGGTAGGTCGCCTCGGCCAGATCGACACAGGTGGCCATGAGATCAATCAAGTGCGTGGGAGTTTCCACCCACTTGCCACTGGTTCCGTTCGACGAAATCGCTGCCGGCCAATGGGCGATCAAAGGCGTTGCGATCCCGCCCTCGTGGTTGTAGTGCTTGTACTTTCGAAAAGGCGTGTTGTTCAGGTGGGCCCAACACCTGCCAATGAACACATCAGAGTGGGGATCGCCGGGGTGGTCGCCGGCGTATTTTCCGTTGACGCCCGCCTCGGCATTCCCACCGTTGTCGGAAAGAAACAGAATCAGCGTGTTATCCAGTTGATCTCGCTCGCGGAGTGCATCGACCAACTTGCCAATGTTCTTGTCGATCTCTTCAATCATCGCGGCGTAAATCGCCATCATGTCGTCGTATCGACGCTTTTCTTCGTCCGATAACGAATCCCACGCCGGGATCTCTTCGGGACGCGGTTCCAACTCCCAACTTGCGTTGATCAGGCCTGACTCGATTTGCCGTGCGTATCGAGCCTCGCGTAGCCGATCCCAACCCTCCATGTACTTACCGCGATACTTGGCAATCGTTGCCTCCGGGGCCATGCAGGGAAAGTGTGGCGCGACGTGGGCCAGGTACCAGAAGAACGGTTTGTCTTGCTCAATCGCTTCATCGACGAATCGGATGCCCTGCTCGGTCCACAGGTCGCTTCCGTACCAGGGCGGGTTGAACTGCGGATCGTCGCGCGAGACCTCGTTGCCATTGAGAAACATCTTGGTTCCGCCTTTGGAGCCAGTCTGGTTGCTGAAGTGCAAACCTCCCGCCGGCAAATTCAGGCTCCGCGCGAACCCTCGCCCCCAGGGCGTGACACCGTGCTCGAATCCGACATGCCATTTCCCCGTCATCATCGTGAAATAGCCAGCCGCATCGAGCACTTCGGCGATCGTCACACACCGGTCATTGAGTTGTCCTCGGTAACCTGGCGCGCCTTGGTCCGCGGTCATCCAACCCACACCCGCCTGATGCGCGTAGATCCCGGTCAGCAGCGTCGCTCGCGTCGGACAGCAGCGACCCGTGTTGTAGAACTGTGAAAACTTCGTGCCGCCTGCAGCTAATGCATCGAGGTGAGGCGTCGGGATCTCGCTTCCGTAAGGGCCGATGTCCGAGAAACCCATGTCGTCGACCATGATGATGACGATGTTGGGCCGGTCGGCTGCCGATGCCAGCGACGCCAGCGACAAAAACGTGATTCCAACCAAAACACGAATCGCGTTCATCTGTACGTTCCGTTGCTATTGTTCAAATACTTGGGCTTCGTCAGGGCCGGGAGTGGCGTAAGCGGGATCCTTGGCGCGAATGTACACGTCGCCGTCATCAAGCACGCGCACGTCAAGTGGCACAATCGTAACCCCTTGCTCGTTGATCGTTTGAGCCGTGTCGCTGAGGTCCCGCGTTTCAATCCCTTTTCGATCAAGCGGCGGAACATTTCCATTGAAGAATGCGGTGCACCACCACTTGCCTTCCTTGTCCTGGAACGGCGTGCCATGCCCCAAGAACCGCCCGGCAAATTTCCGTGGGCCGTAGGGACCTGTGATTTTGTCAGCCGTGCAGTAGTAGAGATTGTACGAACCTTGGCGTCCGCGGTCGGTCGACCACGCCGTGCCGAAGTGCACGTACTTGTCACCGATCTTTCGCATCGTCGCTCCCTCATGGCCAATCCGCGAAATCGGGCTGCCGTCGGGACCGGGACGCGACCCCGCCGGGTCGATTCGTACCGCCTCGGCGGTGAATTCACTCAGGTCCTCGCTCAGCGGCGCGATCTGCGTGTTCTGCCACAACAAATACCAAGTCCCGTCGTCATCCTTGAATAGCGATGGATCGTGCTTCTCGCCTGAATCGGGCTCTAGCGGATGCGTCCAAGGACCTTCGATCTTGGCTCCTGCGGAAAGCGCAAGGCTGGAAACGAATCGGGGACAATGCACCAGCGCCCAGCGGTCGCCGAGCCAATGAACCTCCGGTGCCCAGATCAATCGCTTCGCAGGCTTCTTGTTGTTGTTTCGAACCTGAACCGTATCGTCCACGCCGAACAGTTCGCCGAGAGATTCCCAATCGATCAAGTTCTTGCTTCGCCAGACCCGCACGTATTCGCCAACGATGCTCTCGTCGCCTAGTCCGGTGTTGTACGGATCCGCGGTCTCGCGAGGATCGTTTGGGTTTGGCTGCGTGCCGGTCAAGTAATAGTAGTCATCCGGCCCAAGCACGATGTAAGGATCGCGAATCCACCCCGCTTTGATATGCAGGGCGCGATCATGACTTACCAGCCCAGCTTCAATGGTCTTGCGATCCATGACCGGTTTTGGTTGGACCGATGATGGATGGGTGCCACTGGAGGATTCGCTCGATGCATTGGATTGGCCCTGGGCGATGGGCTGAAACAGAATCTTGTGCAGTTCCGCCAGCTCCGACGCGTCAATCTTGATCACCTTGCGGTCATAGGTCATCAACCCATTGATTTCGCCTTCGACGTCGGTGGTTTGCGTGTACACGCCAGCCGCGATGCCCTGCCCACGCAACTCGTTCAACATCTTGAGCGAGGTCACATAACGCTCCTTGTACTCTTCTTTGTTCTGCGGCAAGCCTCCGTAGCCCCAGTTACGCCGGTTGGCGTCCCAAAGATGATCGAGAACGGGAAGACCATGACCTCCGAACTCACCCATCACCTTGATGTAGCCATCAAAGCGTCCGCCTGCACCTTGATCGAACGGAAAACCGGGATGCGGATATTGATGGGCATCCACCACGTCACCGACTGGCCAGAAGTTTCCACCGCTAGCGATGTTGACCAGCCGCGAAGGATCCCGCTCGACCGTCCATCGACCCACGTCCACCGTCTTGTGTTGACCCCACGCTTCATTGAATGGCACCCAACAGACGATAGCGGGGTGATTCTCTAGCAGCGAAATCATTCTCTCGAGTTCCAGCATGAACTGTGCATGTTCCGCGTCCGGCCAGACTGCGTCGACCGGATTTGGCTGCAGACGCGTCCACTTCGGATTCACCCCACCGCTGACCTGATCCTGCCAGACCATCATGCCCAGCGTGTCACAGTGATAGTAGTAACGTCTTGGTTCGACCTTGATGTGCTTGCGAATCATGTTGAAGCCCGCATCCTTGAGCCACTGGATGTCAAATTTCATCGCTTCGTCTGACGGTGGCGTGAGCAGTCCGTCTGGCCACCAGCCCTGATCGAGCGGCCCCCAATGAAAGAGTGGCTCGCCGTTGAGCGTGAACCGCCAATTCCCGTCCGCATCCTTCACCTTGCCGACCGTTCGAATCCCCGCGTAGGATTGAGCACGATCGACGACGCGGCCGTCAGCATCTTGTAGTGAAACCTCCAAGTCATAAAGAAACGGACTGGACGGGGACCACAGCTTGGCACTCGGAACCACGACGTGCAGCGTGTCACCATCGCGACTGGTTTGTGCGGCACTTGCCTGGGCGACGATCTTCTCACCGTCTCGTACCGTCAAACTCGCGGTCAAGCCATCCGCGCCGACGATCACCGGCCGTACAGAAATCGCGCCGGTGATGGCATCGGTATGAATCTTGACGTCTTGCAGATAGCCCGACGGAACTTGCTCGAGCCAGACGGTCTGCCAGATACCGGAAACCTGCGTGTACCAAATCCCGCGAGCATTCAACGTCTGCTTGCCACGAAGCTGCCAGCCTTCGGTTTCATCCTCGACTCGCACCACGAGCGTATTGGTTCCTTGGCGAGCCGCATCGGTGATGTCAACGGTGAACGGCGTGTTGCCGCCCCGATGCATTCCCACCGACTTACCATTGACAAAAACTTCGCAGCGATAGTCGACTGCTTCAAAATTCAGCAACTGACGATTGCCGGAAACGGGTGCCAACTCAAACGTGCGCTGATACCACAGGGCCTCGGAGCCATCGAGCAATCGTTGAACTCCACCGAGCTTGGACTCAAGGCAAAAGGGCACCAGAATCTTTCCCATCCACTCGGTCGGCATTGCCTTCTGTTCGATCGGCGTGATCGCGTAGTCCCAATGTCCGTTTAAGTTGGTCCACGAATCGCGGCGCAATTGGGGACGTGGGTATTCGTCCCAGGCGTTGTCGGCGGTGACTTCTGCACCCCAGTTGGTCATCAACTCCGAAACAAAAGGCTTGGTGCTTCGTTTGGGAACCGGAAGTTTGGGAACGTGGTCGGCATCCACCACATGCACGTCAATGAACTGACCACCGCTGGTCTGACGGCAATGGACAGCTAGAACATTGTCACCGAGTTTCAGTGCCGAGACATTCTTCGCATCGATGGGAACCAACTCGTAATCGGTCGTGAATCCCTTGAGCGCGGCAACCTGTTTGCCATTGAGGTAAACCTCGGCATCCTCGTCATGGTGAATCAGCAGCGCGGGCTTTGCAGGGATGGTTGCAAGTGCGATGTGCTTACGCAGCCAGATCGAATTGGTCGCCCAAACGGTCCCGACTCGGGCACCCGGCGTATCGAGCGTACCGAAGCCGCCATTGGATTCCTGCCAGTCCCCATCATCGAAGTTTGGTTCGGTCCATCCCTCAGCGGGTCTACGAAGATTGATCCGCCACGCGTCCACGATTTCCTGGGCCGGCGCCTGCGGTAAAAGCACCCCGCTGACCAGGAACATCAACAAAATGGCCGCGGCGTGGAGACCACACGGAGGTGATTGAAAAATATTTCGGGGAACAAGACCTGGCACAGACATTACAGTTCTCATCGAATTTGGCAGGGGAGATGGGTTACAACTTAGGGATCTGAACATGAACTTCAATGAGATGGCCCACCCAATTTCCTGAGAAATATTCCACATGAAATCGAGGAGGCCGGCCCGGAGGAGACGCAGATCCCGTTGGTGCGTCCGGTTTTCCTCACTCACTATGCGCCAGTCCGTTTGCCCCAGTACGGGCCAGCCTATTGCTGGGAAAAGCGTGTAACACCCGGCGGGATCCTGTGTTTGTAGTTGGTAAGAGAACCAAAACCAATGAATGGACCGGAAACTCGACGCTCCTTGCTGCTTCGATTGCGTGATCCGAATCACCAGGAGGCCTGGGCTGAGTTCGTTTCCATTTACCGTCCCATCGTCTACCGCATGGCCCGGCAACACGGGTTTCAGGACAGCGATGCGGAAGACCTGTGTCAGCAAGTGATGACGGCCGTCAGTACCTCGATTGACCGGTTTCGGTCGGATCCGAAGCAGGGATCGTTCCGTGGTTGGCTACACCGAATCACCAAGAATCTGATCATCAATGTCGTGACGCGTGACAAATCCGTCCGAGGCTCGGGAGATTCCGAAATGCATCGACTGCTGGCCCAGCAAGCCGACCTGTCATTGGAAGCATCGACCTGTTTCGACATCGAACACCGGCGAGTGCTGTTTCGGCGAGCGGCCGATCGCGTGAAGTCGGAGGTGAGCGAAGAATCGTGGACTGCATTCTGGCAGAGCTACGTGGAGGGCAGGCCGATTGCCGAAGTCGCCGGCGCACTCAACAAGAAACAGGGCACCATCCGAGTCGCCCGGTGTCGAGTGTTTGCTCGAATCAAAAAGCTGATTGAACAGCAAGAACAAGAATATGAGATCGGGAGCCAACCATGATCGCACGATATCACTACGACGATCTCACCTACCATAAACTACTCGACTCGAACCTGGCTCCCACCGAAGAGCTCGAGGTGACCGAGCATCTCGAGAACTGCGACGCTTGCCAGACGCGATTGGAGTCGATCGTCCAATCGGATCAAAGGTGGAGTGAGCTGAAAGATTTTCTGCGCCACGATCCTGTCGGCGATGCCGCCACGACGATGTCGCTTGAGTTCCTAAGAGAATCAGACTACCCGGGTGCCCTGGGGCGGTTCGGTCGGTTCGAAATCGTTGAAGTCCTAGGCAGTGGAGGCATGGGAGTGGTTTTGAAGGGATACGATCGATCGCTGAATCGATACTCCGCCATCAAAGTCTTGGCTCCCCATCTAGCATCCAGCGGCGCGGCGCGGCAGCGATTCTCTCGCGAGGCGAAATCTGCGGCAGCCGTCGTCCACGAGCATGTCGTACCGATCCAAACGGTCGATGAAGAGAACGGCCTGCCGTACTTTGTCATGCCGGTGATCGACGGCCAATCACTTCAGCAACGGGTTCACGATCGCGGCCCATTAACGGTCACTGAAGTCCTTCGGATTGGCCGTCAAATCGCCGAAGGACTTGCGGCGGCGCACGCGCAAGGGCTGGTACATCGCGATATCAAGCCTGCCAATGTGATGCTCGAGAACGGTGTCGAGCGCGTCCAGTTGACCGACTTTGGGCTCGCTCGGGCGGCGGACGATGCGACCATGACACAAAGCGGCGTGTTGGCCGGTACGCCACAATACATGTCGCCCGAACAAGCTCGTGGCGAGGAAATTGACCATCGCAGCGATCTTTTCAGTCTCGGCAGCGTGCTGTACTTCATGTGCACCGCTCGTTCACCATTCCGCGCCGAGACAACGGTGGGCGTGATTCATCGCGTGACCTCCGAAGACCCCCGGCCACCTCGCAGTATCAACCATGAAGTTCCGGCCTGGTTAGAGGCGATCATCTTGAAGTTGCTTTCGAAGGAGAAGGCGTCTCGCTTCGAATCAGCCGCGGACGTCGCGAAACTGCTTGAAAAGTGGTTAACTCACTTGCAAAATCCCGAGTCACCGGCGCCCGAGAGAATCAAGTCATCCGCCGCACGCTTCAAGTGGCCACCCGTCTCGCGCTGGTTCGTTGCCATTGCTGCCGGCGGACTGTTCGCGCTGCTGGCAACCGTGATCGTGCTCGAAACGAGCAAGGGGACGATCTACGTCGAGACCAACGACGATGCGGAGATTCCGATTCGCATTCGCAAGGGCGATAAGATTGTGGATGAATTGGTCGTGCGTGCCGGCGAGGCGTTCACACGAGTCTATGCCGGACAGTATGTGGTCGAACTGGTGGGAAATGACGTCGAATTCGAGATCATCGGCGGCGAGATCAACCTCGCGCGGAACGGAGTTGGTGTCGCCAAGATCGTTCGGTCAAAGGAGAAGGCGTCGGGTGTGATAAATGCAGTCGATTTCAACCTCCCCGCCGCCTCGAACGACGATCCGAACGCGGCTCGACCCACCTCAATGGAAGTCGCCAGGGAGCGCGAGATCAAAGCAGGAAACCTGGTCTTGTTGTTCACCAAACCCAACTGCGAAGAGTGCGACGCGATTGCACCCGCGATCAAGAAACTGTTCAAGCAAGGATACGTGATTGTCGAGCGAGATCTTTCGGCGGATCCAGAGTTCGCTCGCCAGCATGGCGTGCTGAATGCGCCGGCGCTGGCAGCGCTGCATGAACGAAAGGTTCAGGCAGTCTTGGAATCAGCTCGATGCAACGAACCTGAAGTCACCGCGTTCGTTCAGCAGTATTTGCAGCCGCTATCGGCCACAGCCGTTGGCGCGGAACCGCTCGGCCCCGAAGTTGTGCAGACGAATCGAGCGAAGGAGGTGGATCCAACCGCCAGCCAGCCCAACAAAGACGATGAGACCGCGTCCCGAAAGAATCAGGACCAAGAAAAGAAACCGGTCACCATCGAAGCCGACGCCGAAACGGGAATCATCATCCTTCGAGGCAGAAAGGAAGAGGTCGAGGAAGTTAGGGCGGGCCTGGAGGCCTCCGGTTTGAATCCGAACAAAGATTGACCACCCCTTCGATACCTTCATCCATGACTCAAATCACGCGTTCGGCGGGACTGGTATGCCGCCAGCCGAGATCGCCTCCAGAAAACGATTGTGGTTTCCCAGGATCATCGCCATCCGAAAAATTTTGCGGATCGTCAGGTGCGGACGGCAAGCGAATTGCTCGATGCCTTCGAACGCCAAACTTTGAGAACAGGAGCATCCGACACACGTCGGAAACGAAAACACCGGGTCTCTGCGACAAGACGTTCGTAAGACTTGCCGCCGGCTACAAGCGAGTCGTGCGATCCCCTACATTCACATTTAGCGGAATCATTCATTGTCTAGAGCATTTTCAAAAATCATGTGTCCTACAAGAAAGGGGTCAGGCACCAATAGCCGCAAGCGGCCCTTCAGGTGCTTCGCACGATTGGTACCTGACCCGAATAGCACGGGCTTTCAACCTCGGGCGCTAGCCGTGGGCGAAGAGAACGCCGTTAGGATGCGGCGAAGGCCCACGGCTAGCGCCCGAGGTTCACTGAGACAACCTAAGTTCGTGCCATTCGTACCTGACCCCTTTTTTGGGAAATGCCTACGTCAAAGATGAAAATGCTCTAATGGATGGGCGTCTTGCAGAATGAAGTGTGATGGAAGGCCGGACCCAATGTCCGCGGTATTGACCCTAACTGGAGCGAGAGATTGAATCTTGTGCGAAGCCTCGCCGTGGCAGCTGTCGCGGTCCTCGCAATTGGTGCGGCAACATTCCGTTGCATCTCCGATACATCGAATCGGGCGGGCGCGAACCGAGTCACCCAATTCAGCTCCTCGAGCAATCAAATAGTTCGCAGTGTCGCCTTTGCCGATTCTTCGACCGAACCAACCCTCGTTGGTCGCGAGGTTTGTCGCGAATGCCATGCCGAGAACTACGCGCTTCATTCCAAGCACGGGCACGCATCGACATTTCACCTGGTCTCGCAAACAGACCTGGCCTCCAAATTCGCAGGCAAGCGATTTGACTCGGGAGAACCCTACGGAACGTACGAGTATCGCTCCGATGAGCAGGGAAGATTGTTTGCAACGCTTCCCGCTCAATTCGGTAACGAGCCCTACCCGCTGCAGTATGTGCTCGGATCAGGGCTCCATGCACAAACGATGTTGACGCTCGCTCCCGGCTTGGACGGTCAGACCGAGGGCATTGAACATCGGGTCAGCTGTTATCCGGGTGGCCGCCTCGGATTGACACCAGGACATTCAAAGATGACGCCGCAAAGTGCGCTCGAATACTTTGGCGATGCATCGCGAGGCACGCCGTTGCAACGATGCATCTATTGCCACACGACCAGCGCGAAAATCGTCGGGGAAGCGATCGAAGATCTGGTTCCCAGCGTCAATTGTGAGAAGTGTCACGGCCCCGGGAGCGAGCATGTTCGATTAGCTCGCGCCGAGTCCAAGCCGCCCCCCTTCTCGGTCGGCCGGGATACTTGGGACACCGAATCTGAAATGCAACTGTGTGGTGATTGCCATCGCCTACCTCGAAGTGTTAGCGAGAAGGAGATCCGAGAGTATCCAAACCTGCTGGTTCGATTCCAACCGATCGGGCTCTTGCGCAGTCGTTGCTACCTGGAATCGAACCGCGAGCTGAAGTGCACGACGTGTCACAATCCGCACCAGACCATTGGCGAGATGAATCCAACCGATCATGTCCAAGCTTGTCTTCAGTGCCACCAGCCGGGCACGGAATCGCACGTCGCTTGTCCGGTCGAACCTGAAACAGGATGCATTGAATGCCACATGCCCGCGATCGAATTGGACCAGGAACTCAGCTTCCACGATCACTGGATTCGAGTGCGTGAAGAATGAAGCGCGATTGTCGACCTTTTTTGGAACACGCATGCGGTCTTCACGTCAGTCATCCGCATACAAGCACGACGCGCCAGCGAGTGTGTTTCCGGTTTTCAACCGTTTGGCGGACGTGAGATTGCGCAGATTCCTGGGACACACTCGCTGGCGCGTCGTGCTTGTATGAAATTGCTGGACACACTCGCTGGCGCGTCGTGCTTGTATGGGCGGCTCAACCCGCCAGAGTGGCGCTGTCCAGCCAGACCGGATTAGTCTTCGAGCGTTCAGCCGGCGTTCTCGGTGAACAACTTGACGAACTCACGATGCACCTCGGGCATGGACTTTGAAAGCTCTCGTGTTTCACCCGGATCTTCAACGATGTTGTAGATTTCAACAGGTGCCTCCAGCCCATATCGCACAGCCTTCCACTTGCCACGTCGGGCGGCTTGGAACACTTCACCGATGATTCCCGAATTCGGGTCTCCAGCCTGCTTACCAAACTCCCAATACAACGTACGTTCCGGCAAGGTACCCGGATTGTCTTTCAGCAGTGTGTGAATCGATACTCCATTCGTTTTCACTCGTGGAACTGTATTGAGTGCAACTCCTGCGACGTCCGCCAGTGTGGGGAGCACGTCGGCGAAAGCCCATGGCGTATCGTCGACTCTTGCTTTGCTGATGGCGGCCGGCCAATGCACGATCATCGGGACATGAATACCGCCGTCGTAAACGTCACGCTTGATTCCCTTGTAGGGAGCCGACGCCTTGAAGAACGTCGGATCTCCACCTCCTTCATCGTGAGGCCCGTTGTCGGAACTGAAGAAGATCAGTGTGTTGTCCAAGCTGCCCTGTTCTTCGAGCGTGGTTACGATCCGGCCAACATAGTCGTCCAGCGCCGTGACCATCGCAGCCAGCGTCGCGTGGGGTTTCTCGACCGCCTCGGGGTAATACCATGCGTACTTGTCACTGGGCGAGCCCGTCGACATGCCGGTGTACGACGTCTCTGTGAATTGTCCTTCGTATTGCTTGATGTATTCCATCGGGGCGCCAAGCTCGGCATGGGGCGACGAGAATGCAAGAAAGACAAAGAAGGGATTCTTGTGTGCTTCACGGATGTAATCGATTGCTTCCTGGGTGAACAGCTCTTGTGCATAGGCTGTTTTCTTGCCCCCCTCATTTGCTTCGATACGCAGCTTCTTTCCGTCCCGCCACAGGATTGTTGGATACTGACGGTGGCCTTCAAGAATCGAGTACATGCCGTACCACTGGTCGAACCCCATGGCCAGCGGATCCGTCACGCCCATCTGGGAGCCGATCGAGTATTTTCCGAACAAGGCGGTGTCATAACCTGCATGCTTGAGCACATGGGCCATCGTGACATCGATGTCGCGAAGCTGAACCGTGTTCGAGTTGTTTTCCATCAGCCGCCCATCACGCCCAGTGAACAGCGAGACGCGTGAAGGCGAGCAGACCGTATTTCCCGCGTACGCATTGGTGAATCGAATTCCGCGACTGGCGAGCCGATCGAGATTCGGGGTCTTGATCGGAGTGTCGCCGTAGCAACCGAGTTGGTTGAAACCAAGGTCGTCCGCAAGGATGAAAATGATGTTCGGCTTCTCACCGCCCGTTGCAGTCGAGACTGGGTCGCTGAGACCATCACGCAGGCGACACAAATCCAAAACGTTACGGATCGAAAAGGCTGAAGAGACATATCTGTCGGCTCGTCGTGGAAACGGAATCGAAAACGCAGATTGAACGCGAGGAATAAAGGGGCGGGTTCCCATCGTGCGAAGGGCCATTTGGCGATTGCTGCCAGACCCATGCTGGCGAAAAGGGGTCAGACACCAAAAACCGGAACGGCCCGAAGCGTGCTTCGCATTTTTGGTGTCTGACCTCTTTTCGCCGATCGACGTCACCCCCATTCTTAGAGTTGACGATGCGCTAGATTTCGACTTCCGCTGCATCCTTCGGCAATTTCTGGCTCATCCACATCGGCGTCGCAATGAACCAACCGATGGTTCCAGCAAGTGCGGCCCATTTCACGGCGTCCAGGCCGATCGCGCCAGTGAAGTACAGCAGGCATGGAATGATCACGGCGCTGAGCGCGACCAGGGAAACAATCTTTGCAGGCAGATTCATTGGACATTTCCTTCGTTCACGGCAACGGAGTTTTGGGTGAACTTACTGAGCAAGAGATAAATCGCACCGCAAGCAAACCAACAGGGAATCACGGCGTAGGCGGCGAAAAGCTTATTGGGAAACATCGACGTGGGTACCATGATCAGGTAGAGGCCGACGGCGACTGGCAGCACCCACGCAATCAAGACAGCGATGTTCACTGCAACGCCGCTATGAATTGCGTATTCGTCGCGCAGACCAAACTTCTTCAATAAGTAGAAATCAACGAAGATCACTGCTCCCATCGGCCCCAGCACGGTTCCATAGGTGCCAACGAAATCGAGCAACTGAGCCGACAGATTCGGGAACGCTCCGGCGATCGTTGCGACGGCACCAGCTAACAAGGTCATTGCGGTTCGTGAACTCTTTGGCAATACACCTTGGAATGCCAGGCCGGCTCGATAAATCGTCGGATTCGCGGTGGTCCATCCGGCAATCACCACGCAAATGATTCCCGTCCAACCGAGCGATTGAAAAGCGAGAAGCCCTGGGTTGGCCGATACCCTCTCGTCGGCACCGAGTGCGAGCGATGGCTGGATCTTGATCAATGCGGCAAGCAGCAAGGCCGCAGCGATCCAGGCCATGTAGTGCCCAAGGAACATCCCAATCGACGGCGCCCATCCCGACGCCTTGTTGCGAGCGAAGCGAAAGATGGAAAGGTCGGCCATCCCAAAGTGCATCGCTCCGTTGCACAACCAGGCGAAGACCACAATCTGCCAGAAACCAAACGTTTGTGGTCCATTCCTTTCTTGCACGAATGCGATCGCATCGGTCCAGAACTTGCCTTCGGAGAGCGCGGCCATGCTGGTTGCCTCCATTTGAGCCAACGACACAATGCCACAAGCGGCGAAGACAGCGATCATCCATGGTGCTGCAATGTTCGCGACTTGGGCAACACGCTCGTAGCCGCCCGCCGCGACCGCGGCGATCACGACACCCACGATGGCGACCAGAAAGGTAAATGATGGATTGCTCAATCCAAACATCGCTTGGGGCACATCGAACGTGATGCCAAACGGAACCCCAACGGCTGACGCCGACACCGTCACCATCGCGCCGGCGAGGAAACAGAACAACAGACCGTTGACGAGATTGTAGAACTTGACCAACGAGCCACCGGCAATTCTTTCCAGCTGGTAATACAGCGTCATCCGCTTTGCCATCGCGATCGGCGTGACCAGGAATCGCCACGTCAGGACCGCAAGGAAATTGCCGAGCAACAGGCCAAGGATCAAATCCTGCAAACTCGCGCCGGCGGCCAAAAACAGCGGCCCGATCATGAACTCGGTGCCAGCGGTGTGCTCGCCAGCGTACATTCCCCAGAACTTTCCCGACCCGAGCAGCGCTGAATCGGGAACCGGTTCGCGTTCAAACTCGCCGCCCGAAGTTGACTTGTCTTCCGTCATTGAAATCGATTCCGCTTGGTAGGCCAGGACCTGTCCTGGCGATCAATGTCGATCGCTTGAATTTATCTCGCCGCAAATCGCCAGGATACGTCCCGGCCTACACATTCGCTTCACCCACATCCGAGTTCCGTGACGACATCACGTCGCGCTCATAGTCGCGAATCTTCTCGAGCCACTCGGCTCCGACAGGAACGCCCGACGTTTGGCAGTAGTGGTTCCACACAGCGCCCAGCGGCATCATCTTCTGCTCTTCCATCAACGCAAGTCGACCGGTGTAATCTCCATCACGCTCAAGTTCTTGCAGCTTCTCGGTTGGTTCCAACAACGCCGCCAGTAATGCCTTGAGTGCGTTTCGAGTCCCGATCGTCCATGCTGCCACGCGATTGATGCTGGCGTCAAAGAAATCGAGTCCGATATGGACGCGATCCAGGTAGTTGCCCCGCACAATCTCCTGCATGATCGCTTGCAGTTCATCGGAATACGTCACGACGTGGTCGCTGTCCCAACGTACTCCGCGACTGACATGCAACAGCAGTTCAGGGACGTACATCAATACCGAAGTGATCTTGTCCGAAATCACTTCGGTGGGATGAAAGTGACCCGCATCAAGACACAGAACTTTGTTCCTGGAAATCGCGTAGCCCATGTAGAACTCATGCGATCCGACTACATAGCTTTCGCTACCGATCCCGAAAAGCTTGCACTCGACAGCATCAAGGGTGTATTCCGCTGAAAGTTTCTCAGCAAAGATCTCATCAAGCGATGTCGCCAATCGCTCGCGAGGATCCTTGCGGTTGGCCGGAGTGTCTTTCCAACCATCGGGCACCCAAAAGTTGTTGATGCAAGCGTTGCCTTGTGCTGCCCCCATCGCGGCAGCAATCTTGCGGCAGGCGATTCCGTGATCGATCCAAAACTGGCGGATGCGCGAATCAGGGTGCGACAAGGTGAATCCGTCGCTCGCCTTTTCGTGCGAGAAATAGCTGGGGTTGAAATCCAGATTCACGCCTTGGCTGCGGCCCCAATCGATCCAACCTTGAAAGTGCTCAACGCCAATCGCATCACGATCCACAGGTCGATCGAACTCACCATATAGAGCATGCAAATTCAATCGGTGCTTGCCTGGAATCAGCGCATAGGCGAACTCCAAATCACTGCGCAGCTCACCTGGCGTGCGTGCTCGTCCGGGATAGTTGCCGGTCACGGCAAGTCCGTTGCCAAGCGCCCCGTCGTTGCCTTCAAATCCGACCACGTCATCGCCCTGCCAGCAGTGGACGGAGATTGCGACTTCGCACAGCCTATCCAAAGCATCCTGAACGTTCACACCAATCGATTCATATTGTTCAACGGCAAGCTCGAAAGCCTTGTGGAGGTTCGCTGAGTTCGTCATCTAGCTATTTCCCGTGCCAAAGAAACGAGGCTTGAGCATTTTCAACTTTGACGTAACCATTTGCAAAAAGGGGTCAGGTACCAAGCGTGCGAGGCACCCGAAGCGCCGCTGCGGCTATTGGTACCTGTTTCCCAAAAAAAAGGGTCAGGTTCGGCTTGGTTCGCTTGCATGACCCCCGGAAAGCGTCGCGATAGCGGGTGCGCCAAAGCAAAAACGCCGACTCCCGGAATCCAAGAGTCGGCGTCTTTTTCAGTGCGGATGAGAGGACTTGAACCTCCACGATCTTGCGATCACTAGAACCTGAATCTAGCGCGTCTGCCAATTCCGCCACATCCGCGATTCCCACAAGAGGCTCGGTCGCCATGGCCTCGGATCACCGAACTTGACGTCGGCTCGCATTGCCACAGGGGGGCCCCCAGAATATAAGGGATACTGCTGGCTGCGACCCACGGATCGCATCAGCGGCAGATCGAGAGAATATCGACTACTCCTCGTGCTCGCAAGACGCGATGATCCCAGACGCCATCCCAGAAATCATCAAGGTACTGCCGAACGATGCGACTCCACTGTCTGGGCACCGTCGGGTATCACCCCAACGACACACGTCATACGTCCTGCTACTTCCTGCCGGAATCCGGGATCCTTCTCGATGGCGGAACCGGAGCGTTTCGGCTGACCAAGTTGATCGAGACCGATACCTTGGATGTGCTCCTCAGTCACGCCCATCTCGACCATACCTTCGGCCTGACATTCCTGCTCGACGTGTTGTTCGAACGGCCGGTCAGGATGGTGCGGATTTGGGGTGAGTCGGCGAAGATTCAAGCGGTTCGCGAGCACCTCTTTCATGAGCTGATCTTTCCCGCGCCCTTGAGCGCCCAGTGGTTGCCGATCGACGATCTGACGGAGTGGGAAATTGGGGATGCGAAGATCTCCTGGCGTCACCAGGAACATCCCGGCGGCTCGGTGGCCTACCGGATCGATTGGCCAGATGGAAAACGCCTGGTGTACGCAACCGACACGTCAGGCGACACCAGTGATGAACATGCACAGTGGAGTCTCGAGGCGGACTTACTGATGCACGAATGCTATTTTCGGGACGACTCCAAGAAGTGGGCCATCAAGACAGGACACACTTGGAGTAGTCGCGCGGCCGATGTCGCCAACACCTCCAACCCGAAGAAACTACTGCTGACCCATATCAATCCGTTGGAAACATCCGACGATCCGATCGATATCAAATCGATCCGCCGGAAGGTCTCCGCCGAAGTCATCCTGGCCCAGGATGGCTTGATCGTCGATTTTTAGCCCCTGTTCACGATTCACGTATCATCGATCGGGCAGAGGGGTCAGCCTAGAAAGGCCGACTTACGTCTTAATCAGGCGTGTCGAGATAGGGGTCTTGGCCGATCTCGCGCTGCATCTTCTTGCGCTCTTTCTCCATGTGCAGCAGGATCATGCGGTCACGAAAGTGCTTCCGTTCCACTTTTCGCTGTGCCTTGCGAAACAGCCTGGCGAACTTGTCGACCGAACCCTCGACAGCGTCACCCACCGCTTTCAGACGATCGGCCTTTTTTGGCCCCAAACCGCTCTTCAGGATGTCATCGTCGAGGGACAGGTATTGCCGATAGGATCCGCGGTCACCTTGACGGCCGCAGCGACCGATCAGTTGGCGGTCAATTCGCGCGGCATCATGCAGTTCGGTACAGATCACATGCATGCCACCGTTGGCCTCGACGCCGGCTGCAAGCTTCACGTCGGTGCCGCGCCCGGCCATGTTCGTCGCAACGGTGACCTTTCCGGGACCACCGGCTTCGGCAACGATCTCGGCTTCCTGGGCAACGTTGTTCGCGTTGAGCACCTGATGTTGGATCCCCACCTCTTCGAGCAACTTCGAGAGGATTTCGCTCTTGTCGATGGAGCGAGTCCCGATCAGGATTGGGCGGTTCTCGGCGTGCACCTGCTGAACCTCTTCCACGATCGCCTCGAACTTTCGCAGCATCGTCCCAAACACGCGGTCCGGTAAGCGAACTCGACGAGGTGGCCGGTTGGTGGGAACCCGAATCACGGGAGTGCGATAAATCCGGCGCAGCTCCCCAGCACTGGTTGCGGCGGTCCCCGTCATGCCGGCGAGGTGCGGGTATCGCAAGAACAAATCCTGCACCGTGATTCGCGCCGCCTGTCCGGTCGGCACACTGATCTCAATCTGTTCCTTGGCCTCGATCGCTTGATGAATCCCGTCACGCCATTTGCGGCCTTCGGCAAGGCGGCCGGTGAATTCGTCAACGATCACGATCTCGTCGATCCCCTTATCGCCCGGCCGGACGACATATTGGCGGTCGAGCAAGAACTCGCGATAAACCTTGATGGCACGTTCGGTGTACTCGTACAGATCGACCAAGCCCATGGTGCGAACCAGGTCGCCCTTGGGAATCGCCCGGACTTTCTGTCGTCCTCGGGCGGTCAGCTCGTATTGCTTGGTATCCGGATCGATCGTGAAGTGCTCCTCGATCTCATAGTCGCTGGCGCACTCTGCCGCCCACCGATAGGTCGACACAATTTGGTCGCGGACCGTGTCTTCGATGCTGCCGATGATCAACGGGGTACGGGCTTCGTCGATCAGAATGCTGTCCGCTTCGTCGACCAGACAAAAGTGCATGCCTCGCATCACGACCTGGTCGCCGCTGTCGGAGAAACCGCCGCCACCCTGACCGAGCATCTCCGTTTCCACACGGTTCTGAGCCCTCAGTAACAAACGGTCGCGGAGAAAATCGAAACCGAATTCCTTCGCGGTGCCGTAGGTCACCGATGCACTGTATGACTTACGCCGCGACCCCTGATCGTCGGGGGTTTGAATGATCCCCACGGTCAGGCCGAGCAATTCGAAAAGCGGTCGCATCCACTCCGCGTCACGTTTGGCCAGGTAATCGTTGACCGTCGCCAGGTGTGCCCCTTTGCCGACCAGCGAATGGAGGTACAGCGGAAGCGTCGCGGTGAGTGTTTTTCCCTCGCCCGTCTGCATCTCGGCAATGCATCCCTCGAACAGGGCAATGCCGCCAACGATCTGGACGTCGTAATGCCGCATGGACAAAGCCCGTCGTCCCGCCTCACGGACCAGCGCGTAAGCCTCGGGCAACAGCCCGGATAGTTTTTCGCCAGCCATCGCGCGATAGCGCAGCGCGAGCGAACGCTTTCTCAGGGTTACTTCGTCTTCTGCCCTGAGCGTCTCCTCGAGCGCATTGATCTGATTGAGCTGACGACGCCACCGCAACATCTTGATCCGGAAACCCCGGGCCGAGAGCAAGCTGAGCGCTCGATTCGATTCGGTCCGCTCGCTGACGAGCGCCTCGGGCGGGGCATCGTCCAGCAGCAATTCACCGATCTTTGGATCGGGTTCGGTCCCCGGCGCATAGTCGTGCTCTGGCCCGTCATCGGACGCGGCGCTAAACGGAGTCAGCTCTTCCGTTCTGGGCTGAGAATCTGTTTCTCCCGCCGACATCACTCTCTCTTCAAGAAATTTCTTCACGAGCAAACACCTGTTTCACGCCCCGGACGGCGTGAAACCTTCATTCTATCGGATCCGTTTGAGACTATAGGCAATCTCGCGCGAATTCTGGCATCAAGATGGGCAAACTACAGCAAGTATTCCTCGCGTACCGGCAGTTCTACATCTGACGACAGATTCAGTCGATCGTTTTATACCAGTCAATCAGTGTTCCCGGACTGTACGAGACGTTCCATGAAAACAAAATTAAAAGGGCTAGCGCTCACCGCGATGCTGCTGTCCAGCACCGGCATCACGAATGCGGAGCAGGGCGCGAACTCTGTGGGAGACCTAGCAGGCTTCGGCGAAGAAGCCTACTTCCACGAAGATGCCACGTACGCGGAGAACGCCGCGATCGCTCCGACAGCCCACGTCGGGGACAGCCACGTCGGGGACCTGCCCGCGGAGGAAACTTCCTCCAAAGGCCCGTTCCTGCCAGCCGCCTATCAATCGATTGGCATCACGGAATTGCAGGGCGAGTACTATCCACCATTCGATCCGTCTTACGGTGATGTTTCCTACGGATACGCACCCGCTTGCGACGACGCTTGTGATGCGGCGTACGGAAAGAAGCGAAAGCTGTTCGACCTGTTTGATCGCTGCGCTTGCGATTGCTGGGCCACGACCGAAGCGTTGGTCTGGTTTACGCCCGACCGTGACATGCCCGCTTTGATCACGACTTCCGACCCGGGCACGCTTCCTGTGCTCCCCGAAGGCGGCAGCGACAATGTTCAAACCGTGTTCGGCGACGACATCAACGGTGACAGTCTCCGGGGGTGTCCGCGTCGACCTCGGCAAGTATCTGACCAAGAACTTTGGCATCGGTGGTCGCGCCTGGTGGATCGCGAACAGCAACGATTCGTACTTCGGCCAGGGCGACGGAAGTCAGATGTCGATTGGGCGTCCTTTCTACAACGTCGACGTACCAGGCAACGACGCACTTCTGGTAGCCTTTGATCCCACCTTCACCGGGGCCATTGCTGCGAAGAGCGAACTGAAGCTGTGGGGTGCAGAAGCCTATGCTCGGGCCAAGATTTGCTGTAGCAAGTCGTCCCGCATGGATCTGATCGGCGGTTACTCGCACTTCGAAATCGAAGACACACTTGCCATCAGCAGCCAGACGATCACCAATTCGACCGCTCGCATCCGTCAGTACGCCGACCTCTTTCAGACCGAGAATCGCTTTGACGGCGGACAAGTTGGCTTTGAAATGGTCATGAACCACGGTCGTTGGATGGCTCGTTCGCTGACCAAGGTCCACCTTGGAAACATGAATCAGCGAGTTGGTATCCTCGGAATCAGCTCGGACCAGACACCTCCCGCAGGGGCGAATGTCACTTCCGGTGGATTGCTGGCCATGGGCAACCAAGGAGTTTACGAACGCGACGTATTCGCTTTCGTGCCAGAAGCCAACTTCAAGCTTGGTTACCGCCTGCGAGACAACATCTCCCTGAGCGTCGGCTACAGCTTGATTTACTGGGACAACGTCACGTTGGTTGGTGATGTGATCGACACGGACGTCGATGGCAGCTCCCTCAACACCGGCGTGTTCGGCAACCGCCCCGCCTTCGAATTCGACGACTCGAGTTTGTGGGTGCAAGGCGTCGACTTCGGCGTCGTCATCGACATCTAAGTTTGAACTCAGCATTCGTAGCTTCGGCGACTTGGATTCGGGAACATTCCGCCGCCGTTTGAGTGCTTCTTCAAAGGCGTGCAGTGATCATTCACTTCACGCCTTTTTTCGTTGAAGATCCCGTAGCGATTAGGGTGATAGGCGAACGCCAGTTGCATCACCGCCGTGCGGGAAACGCCGTCGCAGATTCTGACACGCGAAGCATTCACCAAAATACAACAAAGCTATGTCCGATTCCCATTCTCCGATTGTCCTTGGACTGTGGCCGATCGCGGGCGTCACGACAGTCGGTGTCACCGAACAGGATGCGAAGTCCACGATTGCGAAGGCGATCGAGTGCGGCATCACGACCTTCGATACGGCATTCAGCTACGGATTCGATGGCGAAAGCGATCGTCTGCTGGGCGAATTCGTGAAAAGCGATCGTGATCGCTTTCGCGTGATCGGCAAGGTGGGCCAACGATGGGATGGGAACCGAAATCGGGTGGTCGATGCCACTCCCGCCACACTCCACCAGGATGCGGAGACCTCGTTGCAGAGAATCGGGATCGATCACTTCGACCTGCTGATGTTGCACGCTCCCGATCCAAACGTGCCGTTGGAACAGAGTGCCACGGCGATGCACGAACTGCAACGCCGGGGGCTTTGTCGAGAAGTTGGCGTTTCAAACGTCTCGCCAATTCAATACCGGCTGTTCGCGCAAACCATGGTGGAGCACAAAAGTCGGTGCGACGCGATCGAGTGCCCGCTGAATCTGCTGCAGCGTGACTCGTTAGAGGAGTTGATTCCCGTGTGCGCCGCGGACGAATGCGGGGTCTACGTCTTCTGGACGCTGATGAAGGGTTTGCTTGCCGGTCGAATTGGCCGCGAGCATGTCTTTCCGAAAGGAGACAGCCGGCCCGGTTACGCGATCTTCCAAGGTGCGGCCAGGCAGCGGGCACACGACGTGCTTGACGCGTTGATTCCGATTGCCCAGTCGAACGGTGTGACCATCGCACAGCTCGCCATCGGATGGGCCCTGTCACAGCCTGGCGTGAGTGCCGCGTTGGTAGGCGCTCGGCGGGCGGAGCAGGTTGTCGAGATCGCGGGGGCCAGGAAACTGCCGATGGACGTGGTTACGGCAATCAACGAATCAGCTGCAACGCGTTAGCGCATCTTTCGAAGCAACGTGGGTCGGGAAAAAGGGGTCAGACACCAAAAGCCGGAACGGCCCTTCGGGTGCTCTGCACTTTTGGTGTCTGACCCGAATGGCACGAACTTAGGTTGTCTCAGTGAACCTCGGGCGGCTAGCCGTGGGCCTTCGCCGCATCCTAACGACGTTTTCCTCGCCCACGGCTAGCAGCCCGAGGTTCAAAGCCCGTGCCATTCGTGTCTGACCCCTTTTTCCCGACCGATTTTCCGCGGTCCGCAGTGAGCCTAACGGATTTCTTCGAACTCAGCGAACTCGCCACCGTCGGCCGCTGCTTCATCCATCGCAGCAAACTCCGCTTCCCCATCCTCCGCTTCGCTCTCGGCATCAGCGAGTTCTTCCAATGCTTCGTCGTCAACCGGTCCGCGCACGGCTTGCCGTTTCCGCTTCTCCAGGAACGAGACAATCGGAACCGAAAGAATCACGACCAACAGAAAGACGACCCAGAGGATGAAATACATCATCGCGGTACACCAGCGGTGTTGAAGTGGAAAACGAGAGGACTACCCAGACGATAATCAAGATGACGCCGGGACGCAATTTACTCCTGTCGTAACGCCTTGGTCGGCGTCATGCGGGACGCGATGATCGCCGGCACCAGGCCTCCGATCAACCCCACCGCCATGGCCAGCACAATCCCGTAAACCACCACAATCGGCTGAATCTCGCCGTCCAGTAATCCATTGACCATCGGCATCCTGGTCAGAAACTTGACCAGTGCGATCGCCCCCACGATCCCAAAAAATGCGCCGATCGCCCCAAGAATCAGCGACTCGGACAGGATCATCTTGATCACGCGTCCCCTTCGCCAGCCGATCGCTCTGAGAACACCGATCTCTCTCGTCCGCTCCTGGACCGTCATGATCATCGTGTTCATCACCCCCACGCCACCGATCACCAAGGCAATTGCCGAGGTCAGCCAGGCCATGGCGCTGGCCAATTGAATTTCCGTCAGGCCATCGATGTGCTCACGGACCGGACGGGCAACGACTCCCTTTTCCATCGCCTCAATCTGTCCGCGGATGCGGGCCAAGAGTTCTTTGTTGGCGCCGTCTTCGGTCAGCACACTGATCCCCAGAACTTGATTCTCTCGTCCGATCAAAGGCTGCAACTCTTTCAGCGGCATCACCAACGAGCCAGCCTCAATCACATTGAAGCTGTCGAACACGCCAACAACCTCGAAGAACTCCTCGTCGTATACCTCAACTTGATCCCCCACCCCTTTGCCAAGGTTATCGGCGAGAATCGCGCCAAGCAGAATCTTGCGATGGTCGTCGTCGCGAAGGTAACGCCCCTGCTTCAACGGCATGTGCTTAAAAACCGCCGAGCCCGGCACAAAACCGTTGACGACCACCATGTACAGGTCTTCGTCCGGAAAGCTGATCACGTCGTTCAAGCCGGGAATCACATCCTTGACTCCGGGGAGCGCCAAGATCCGCTCGCACATCGACTCCGGGATCCCACTTTCCAACTGCCGGCCCACGCGTCCCTTGATCACCAACAGGTCGATGCCCGCGTCGGTGTAAAGCTTGAAAAACGAGGCCTTGAATCCGGTCGAGATCCCGACAAGTGCAACAACCGCGCCAACGCCCAAGGCAACCGCCGTGATGGTCAAAATCGATCGCAGCGGACGGCGGCGCAAGTTCTTGAACAAGAAAGTTGAAAACCACATTCGGATCGTCTACTCGGGAAAGGCAACGGAGACAACGAGAGCCTACAAGCCTACTGCTCACCCCCGTGGGGACTCAAGGGTCGAATCATTCCGCCAATCGCCTCCTGCTCTAGCGAGCCATTCTGGCTCCCGGCGTGACCAGTTCATTGAATCGATCGACCGGTTCAGAGGCCGTCCAGGCAATGCCTCGAAGCAGCAAGATTCGAAACAGCGGATCGTCAAAGGTCCAGCTGTAATGCCCCGGAATGCTCACGAAGACCCGTCCGCCGAACTGATCGGTGGCCCACATCTGTGGAGTTGGCTCCCCATCCTCATCGCTCGTCGCCAGCAATGTGATCTTCCCTGGATCGCCACTCAATTTCCAGTAACTCTCGTCATAGAGCTTGAGTCGATCGAAGTTGCGAACGATCGGATGGTCCTGGTTGTGGATATCCAACGTCAAAGGCCCGTGCCGGTACTTGATGTTTCCACCATGCGAAGCCAAACCAATCCTTCGCTGCAAAGTCAGCGGATCGATCGTCGCCGTTGACCGCCCAGTGGATATAAACCGCCCCTCCACCTCGCTTCAAAAAGGCGTCGAGCTTGGCCGGACGCACGCCGCGAAAGCTGCCTTTCTGAAAAAAGATCACGACGTCGGCGGCTGACAACTGATCATCGCTGGGAAAATCCCGGGCGGTCGAAATCGTCAGTGTCGGATCAGCCAGGAACAATTGTGCCCAGACCCGTTGCCACGCCGGGTAATCATGTTCGCCCGGTCCGTGATCCTTCACACCATCGACCAACACGAGATTCAACGGCCGCGCCGGCTCAAGACTTTCCGGAGCACCCGCCAAAGCCTGGGCAACCTCCGCTGCGGTTCGAATCGGTGGCGCTTCAAGCGGAGCATCAAGAGGCATCTGCGGCGGCGCGGAGAGCAGGTACGTCAGCAAATCACGTCGCTGCTCCTGGTCAAGTTTGTCGAGCAATCCCTTCGGCATCACAGATACCGATGCCGGCTGCATCCGTTCAATCCGCTCGGCATCCAGGACTTCCGATTTGCCCTGATCATTCCCCAGCACCAGTTCGCCCCCTTCGGTTCGAAGCACACCGGTCAACACGCGTCCATCGTCGAGCGCCACCAAATGACCGATGTAATCAGGGTTGATCGCGAAGCTTGGATCAACAATGTCACGCAACACCGACGCATAGTCACGTTGCACCAGATTTCTCAGATCAGGGCCGATCGAATGACCTTGCTCGTTAGCGAGATGGCACTTGGAACAACCAACCTGCTCGCTGTGGAAGAGTCGATGCCCCCGTCCCCAACTGCCCCCTTCGATTTCCGCAATCTTGACTTCAGCGCCGATCGCATCTGAATCGTCGATTCCGCGAGCATCCAACCACGGCACCAGCAACCGTCGCAGCGGAATCGGCCGCAAGCTCCCATCCTCATTTGTCGAAATCGAGCATGTCAGGTTGGCCGGCTCTTCGGATCCCGTCGAGAGCGTCACCGCAACTTCCACAGGATCAACGACATTGGGGGGCGCGACCAGAACCTGCGTCGCTCCCTCGTCGCTGCTTTCGATTTCCATGCCTCGGCCGGCAGGGACTTTCACCGACAGCCCGCCAGTGGATTGGAGCGTCAGCCTCGCGACTTCCTCGGGCCACTCGTAGTCGAGCTGCGCACCTGGCTGCACGGCCGGACGGAGGACATCGCGCAGATTGACCTGAGTTGTTAGCGTCAATTGCCCCGCCTCTCCGAGTCGATCCCAAAGCGGCTGATGCATGGAACTCTCGGCAAGCAGTTGCCGCGCGACGGACAGATCCAGATGAGGAATCCATCCCGACCACGGCGCCAACGACGATCCATCCGACGGACGCCAATCTGCCCACACGCCCTCCATGGAAAACCCGAGATCGATTTGCCGATGCGCATCGACTGATCTCTTGTCGGCGTCAACTGTCAAATCGGGAATCGTGATGGCATAATCGGCCGGCTTGGTCATCAATTCGGTGCTGACAATCAACGTTCGCAGGTCCTGCGACACCGAGACACCGATCACGGGCAACTCCCAGCGAGGCGCCAACTGCTGTCGCTGCACGACCGCATAGGGAGGAGCGAGATTCTCGAATCGGTCGCCTGGCCGAACAAATTCGCCATACTCAATCCGCACCCGACGCGTCAGGTCGCGCAGCGACAGCGGATCAAGCGGATGATCAAACGCGATCCTTACTTCACGTGCGGACTCGGCCCACGCAGCAACGGGCCGAGGCACTTCCGGCTCTGCCATGTGAATCCGAAACAGCTTTCCGATCCCGGTTGGCCCGGTACCCCAATCCGGTGGTCCGCTATGGCAGGCAACCAACAAATCACCATTGGGCGCGACACAGGCATCGATGGTGAGCATCTGCAGACAAGCGATCAACTGCGACTGGGCAACGTACCCGACATCGGTCTTGACCAATTTGGTTCGCCACAATTTGCCACGCGACTCACCGCACACGATCGCTTGACCATTCCACCACGCCGGCCCAAAGATCTTCCCGCCCTGCACCGGCTCGTTAAAGACCATGCCGCAGGTCGACTGATGCTGGGGACTGTAATCAAAGACGGATGGCTCATCGATCACATCGGGATTGTGTCGAGGATGACGTGGGGGAAATCCGTAGTGACGTCCGGAACGAATATGCAGTAGCTCATCAAACGGATTTCCGTTTGCCAGCCACGTTGCCCCCTCTTGCTCCGTGCAAAACAAATCGCCTTGGTCATTGAAGGCAAAGGCAATGGGAAATCGAATCCCAGTACACACCGTTTCTCGTTGGCTAAAGTCGGCAGAAACTTTCTGCACGGTGCCTCGATCACTGAGCAGCGAGTAATCTGCGACACCTTGGTCATCGATCAAGTAGGCGTTGGCGTAATTGGCCGTCCCCAATCCAAAGAAGACATTGCCTTCGGAGTCGAGCGCGATGCCAACCGCATCCACATTCTGCGGGATCTCGTTCCATCCATCGGCAACAAGGATCTCGTCATCCGCCCGATCATCTCCGTCGGTATCCACGATCAGCGATACCTTCCCTTTGCTCGGCACGAACAGGCCCCAACCCTTTTCATAACCAGCGGGTGTCAAGGCAATTCCGATCGGACCACGCAAACTTCCCTCGTTCTTGTAGAAGACCTCAGCGTGATCCTCCAGACCATCGCCATCGGTGTCGCTCAGCAGATGAACGTCGCCGTTGTAACCAAGCGTGACCAGTTTCCCGTCTTCGCGAAAACGCACGTTGTTGACGTTGGTCAATTCCACAGGAAGCTCGCTCACCCGAAATCCAGGCACGAGCATCTGAATCGCGGGCGGATTCTCAGCCTTGACCAAGGGGATGCCAGCTTGAACGTCACGGGCAAACTCTTCGGGATCGCTTCGGCCAAAGCCGCATGCTTGGCTAACAAATGATCTCGGATCGCTTTCGATTCTTGTTCATCGAGCGTGCGGCTGTAGACAAGCACCTCAGCGATATCGACCGCCGTGTGTCCGCGAACCAACTGCTCGCCGGGACCGTTTGTATACATGCGCCCGCCGAGGGTCAGTTGCTGGAGCGAGATGGGCCCAGGCTTCAGCGGGCGAGTTCCCTCGGGCTTTCCATCGATCCAGAGTGCGACGGTCTTCGATTCGGGATCCACCTTGAGTTCAATCAAGTGTAGGGTTCCAAAGTCGCATTCGTCCGTTCGTAGGTTGGCAGCGCCGCCAAAACCGCGACCTTCCACATTCAATTGACCAAAGCGACGCGTCGGGCCAGGTCCCAAATCGATATTGATGCCCGATTCGTAGTCACGTTGGCCCGCCTCGTTCGCCGCGAACATGCCACGAAAATCGCCCGGATTGCTGTGTGGCGCGACAACCATCCAAATCGTCGCCGCCGACAGCGAGACCGGATCGGACAGATAACGCAAACAGTCATCCTCGCCGTCAAAGCGAACGAACCAAGAGTCACCCAACTGCATCAGCTTGGGCTGTTGTTCCTCCGACGACTGGCTCATGTCCCGATGATGATCCGACAGATCCGGCCAGCGATCGAGTGGCGTTCCCGTTTCCAGTCTCTCGAGTGCGTCGCGACTGCGCAGTTCGTTGACCCGATCCGCGTCCAGCCAGAGGGCCAAACCGGCGGTGGTTGGCTGCCAATAGGTATCCTCGGCGCTCGCCACACGCGTCAAATCCCCCGCAGTCATCATCAACAACAAGGTGGTGGCGGAAAGGACGTAAGACCGTGATCGAACGGAAGCAGTGAATCGACTGGGACTCATCGTGACAAGAACCTTTGTTGACAGAGCTCGTCAAGAACGAGGGAGACTCGCGGGTGAAACTCCAGCCAGGGACCGTTTCCCTTCAACGCTTGTTTCACACCATTCACACAATCATCATACACGCCCCCACTCCTCGCCGCGGTAGGCCTCTGTCAACATCTAGGTTTTGCAGCGGCCAAGCCGGCGGTAGTTTACACTCGGAAAGCGCGCATCCAAAAAAGGGGTCGGCTACCAATCGTGCGAAGCACTCGAAGGGCCGCTGGCGGTTATTGGTACCCGCCCCCTTTTTTGGAGAACACATGATGATTGAAAATGCTCGATCGCGCCGGCGGCGATGAAAACAAACCGCTTCCTACCCTAGTGCTGCAACCACTTGCGCTCAACGGATTTGCAAAGAACGATGGCGAAAGCTGACCAGGACACAACCGAGGCCGAAATAGCCAAGCCCGCGCCGCGCAAGATGGGGTTTTGGATCGCCACAGGACTCATCCTTGGAATCACTTGCGGGATCGTCTTCGGTGAGTATTGCCAACCGCTTCAGAAACTTGGCGATGCCTACGTCGGCCTGCTGCAGATGACGGTCCTTCCCTACCTGGTGCTTTCCCTGATTGCCAAACTGGGGCGTCTCGATGTCAAACAGGCTCGCGAGTTGGGGCTGACAGCACTCGCGGTCCTCATTTGTTTGTGGGCGATTGCAATTCTATTGATCGTGCTCGTCTCTGGCATCTTTCCACCGATGGAGGGCGCTTCGTTTTTCAGCCCGAACTTCAAGGAAGCGGCCACTGGGTCGGGTGACCTGATCTCAACGTTTGTCCCTACCAACGTGTTTCGATCGCTGACCGAGGAGTACGTCCCCGCAGTTGTGGTCTTCTGCCTGTTCTTCGGTTGTGGGTTGATGCTTGTCCCGGGTAAGGAGCGACTGATTGACCTGCTGGACTTGGCTTGCGCGGGAATCAGCCGTATCAACTTGTTCCTGGTAAGACTCGCTCCGATCGGCCTGTTCACGCTTTCTGCGGCGGCAGCCGGCACGTTGCGCATCGATGAGCTTTCCCGCCTGCAGGCCTATCTGATCGTTTTCTGCATTGCCTGTGTGGCGGCCGCGTTCGGCGCGATTCCCTTGTTGGTAATCAGCTTGACCGAAGTGCGTTATCGTGAACTGATGCGGGCCGCAAGTGAGCCGATGCTGACCGCTGTCGCGACCGGCAAGCTGTTTGTCGTGCTCCCACAGATCATCGAACAGTGCGACAGACTGATCGCCAATGAAGCGAAGGATGCAAATGCCGTCGCGGCGCCTGATGCCGAATCGACGCCGAGCGTTCTCGTTCCCCTGGCCTATCCGTTTCCGCATGTCGGAAAAATATTGGCCTTCATCTTTATCTCGTTTGCGGCCTGGTACTCAGGCACCCCGCTGAGCACTGGGGAGACATTCTCGATGGCTGCGGCCGGGGCAACGTCCAGTTTTGCCAGTCCCCTCGTTAGCGTCCCCTACCTGCTGGATCAACATCAACTGCCTCACGACCTGATGGCAATGTTCATTCTGCCTGGCTTCATCACGATGCGAGTGGCGGACCTCGTCGGTGTCATTCATCTGATGGCTTTGACCGTGATTGTCTCTCAGGTTCTACAGGGCAGGCTTGTGGTGCGTTGGGGCAGACTAGCCCTCACATCGTTCGTGATGCTCGCTTGCCTGCTTGGGGCCGGCACTGCGACCCGCATGTACCTGGCATCAACGTCCGTCAAGTACGATCTTGATCAACGCCTCATGGCGCTTGGCATTTCGCCGCAGCTTGCCGAAGCAACCGTCTATGAATCCACCGAGGCGACGACGCAAGCGAACCGATGCGACTGGATCTACCATCGAACGATTGAAAGGACCAAAAGATTCTTCGAGTTGGTTTTCACCCCGATCATATCCCTTACTCCTACTTCAACTCGAGTAACCAACTCGTGGGTCTTGATGTCGAGTTGATGTATCAGCTGGCATCTCAGGTCGGTGCGAGGATCGAGTTCATCCCCTACGACTATCCAACATTGATCGACCAATTGAATTCCGGTCAATTTGACGTGGCGATTAGCGGGTTGATCATCAAGCCCGATCGTTCGCTGTACGTTGGCTTCAGCCAGCCCTACACAGACGCCACGGCTGCGATCGTGGTTCCAGATCATCGTCGAGGTGAATTTCGCGACTGGAGCCAAATTGCGAAACGTGCGTGGAAGACGCTTCGGAACCGTGCAACGAAGACATTGCAGTTGCTGTGAGGCGTCGCATCCCGGGTTCGGAGATCGTGGTGATCAACTCGATTCGAGACTTTTTTGAAGGGAAAATCCCCGACATGGATGGCCTGATCATTCCTGCCGAAGAAGGGGCGGCATGGAACGTCCTATATCCCGACACATGCGGTCGTCGTCCCGAATCCAATCGTAAAACGACCCGTAGGATTTGCGGTGCGATCGAGATGACGTCGAATTTCGAAATTTCTTGGATCGTTGGATCGACGTGGAGAGGGAAGATCGCTCCTTCGAGCAGTTACGAGCTTACTGGATTGAGGGGGGAGGGACCGCACAGCAAGCACCTCGATGGTCCGTCCTGCAACGTGCTAGGCTGGTCCCTTTAGTGGGTCGGCGAATCGGTCAGACGCCAAAAACCGAACGGCCCAAGGGTGCTTCGCATTTTTGATGTCTGACCCCTGTTCAGCCGACCGCTCCTGTCCCCCTTTTGGAAACGGCGACGTCCAAGAAGCCAACTTGTCTAGCAGGTCGACCGCGGACTCGCAATCAGACCGGCTCAACCTGAGGCGTGGGATCCTTGCCGATCAGATAGTTCGTGATGATCACGGCCGCGAACAGAAATCGCCCCGAACACATCCACCGCGATCCCAACATTCATTTCGCCAATTTTTGAGATCGGCGCCAACAGCAGAGCAGCCGACAAGAACATCACGGCACGCTGAAGAAACTCCCAGCGGTCGGCGAAGGTAACCGGCCAGTCCCGCCGCAAGTGCGAGAATGCCGATGGTCGCAACCGCGACGGCATGGATCACCGCCCACCAGGTCAACTCGGTTCCGGCGGGCGCCAACAGGCACAAGGGCCGGTCGATAGACAAACATGAACGGCAAGGTGAAACCGACCAGCGAAAATCGGAACGCGGCAAACGACGTCTTCATGATCGGTGCCTCCGCAATCGACGCGCTGGCGTAACCCGCCAGGGCCACCGGTGGAGTCACCATCGACATCATCCCGAAGTAAAAGATGAACAGATGGGCCACCAGCGGTACCACGCCCAGCTCACCCAGAAGCGATCCCATCAACGTCGCCATCAGCAGGTAGCAGACGACCGAGGGAACGCCCATCCCGAGGATCAACGAACAAACCATGATCCCAACCAGCGCCAAGAACAGATTCGTTTCAACGACGCTCTTGATCACAGAGCTGAAGTCACTGGCAATCCCGGTCTGCTGGACGATCCCGATGATGATGCCGACGCAAGCGCTGGCGGCGACCAATGCGATCCCGTTCTTGGCCGACTTGGTGAACGCCAGAACGACCTGTGGTCGCCAGGCCCGATGGATCAATCCGAATATCAACAGCCCGAACATTCCCATGATGGCCGATTCCAAAATCGATCCGATCAGCAAGCTCGAGCGAAATGGCATCTGTTCCTGGATGAATCCAGGAACTGGCCATGAAGGGTTGCAGGAACCCGGGAACACGGTCATTCAATGAAGATCGTCATTTGATGCAGCGAACATCACGATAAAGAAACTGGCGAACGCCATGGTTCTCGCGTGAAGCCGAAATGTTCAGCTTCCGACGCATCGTCGCAAACACCAGAATCACCGCGAGCGAGCCCGTCACGCTACGAAACGGCGAGAAACCGAGGACCAACAGCCCGATCAGTGTTCCCAAGGCGCAGACAAATACGCTCGCCTCGAATCCAGACAAGCTTCTTGTTCGCGAGCTCTTCCGCGTTCAGGCCCGCCGCCCCAAGTCGACGTGAGTAGAGAAACACGACCGCGAGGATGGAGAAGTAGTACAGAATTGCAGGAATCATCGCTGCCTTCATGATCGTCACGAACGTGACGGGCGGCTGCACCAACTCAAGCATCATGTACGCGCCGGCTCCCATCACCGGTGGAACCAGCGCGCCACCGGATGCGGCCGCTGCCGTGATGCCACCGGCGATGTGGTTGGGAAACCGAGCACTACGCATCATCGGAATCGTAAACGTCCCGGTCGTGACCGCGTTGGCAACCGCACTGCCCGAAAGCGAACCCATCAAGCCGCTGGCCATCACCGAAACCATCGCCGGACCACCACGCACCCGACCGAATGTCTTGGTCGCGAAGTCGATGATGAATTGCGTCGCCCCCGACATCTCCAGGAAGGAACCAAAGACGACAAACAGAAAGACGTACTTGAACATCACGGACGCCGCCGGTCCGAAGACACCAAGACTCTGCAAGAACGTCGTGCTGACGATGTCCTTCACGTTCTGTCCGGCATGTGGCAGCATCCAATCGGGCAGGACCGGCCAGTCGTACCGAAAACTACCGTAGCAATAATAGGAGTGCGCCATGAACGCGATCGCAAGCAACGGCACGATCCACGCCAATGCTGCGGCGAGTCGCCTCCAACACGAGAAGCACACCGAAAACACCCAACGATGTAGTCGGCCGTCGTCTCACTGCCGGCCCGATTCCCAAGCGAAAACCCATCCGACCAGAATGCTCGAAAAGAGAGGCTCGGTTTGCACAATCACATACAAGCAGGTCAGTCCCGACAACACCGCCAAGAAGACATCCGACCACTGGAAGACCATCGCGACTTGGCAAATCGAGGCGTCCCAGGGATACGTCAAGTAACAAAGCATCAAGCCGACGCCGACAAACACGGCCAGCGCCGACTGCGGCTGCAGCAAGTTGTAGTTCACCTCGAAGAGCGTGAACAAACAAAGAAAGACGCCCAAGAAGGTGACGACCGACTTCTTCGTCTCCTTGAAGCGATCGCGAGCCGTTCCCCTTCACCTTCACTAACGAATCGTTCATGTACAGACACCAAGCTGGTCATCCGCCAACAACGGCGGGCTCAAGGTAAAAGGCCGAAGTGTCAACCAAGACACGGCGGAACGATCAGGACTTCGCGGCAACTGCTTGTTCGTCAGCCGGCTGCTGATCGGCCGCTTCCGGCTCTCGATGCTTCGCCGCGCGCCCGCATCGTCACCCGAAGGCGTGGCCTTTTCGGAGCCAGGCCAAATCCCCGCTTCCTGTAAAAGCGAATCGCACCGGGATGAAATTCCACACCCGTATTGCGAGCGACGTTTTTCGGATTGATGGCCTTGCCCGCCGGATGCTGGTCCGCGATCTCTTGGCGATTCTCCCACATCGTCTTTGGTGATCTGGTAAATCAGCTCTTCGTCTTGCGAGGCCGAGGTAATCAGATGCATCGACCCAACATCCAATCCCATGAAATCCTGGTCGAGCCCCTTGTAGGTTCCGCCCGGGATCACGGCGGAGGAGAAGAAACGGGTACTTCTCGATCAGAGCCTGACGAGCCGCTTCGTCGAATGGAATGAAATGGACGTCAAAGGTACTCGAGGCCTGGCTGATCGAACTGGTCGGCATCGCGCCGCCGAGGAAAGCCGCATCGGCCGATCCGTCCGCCAACTGATCGACCGAATCGCTCTGGGTCGCATTGAGGGACGTAATGTCGCTCCAGGCGACACCATGCTCCGCCAAGATCGGTTCGACGAACATTTGAAAGCCGGCACCCGCAGGACCCGTGATCACTCGCTTTCCCTTCAGGTCCGAGATGCTCTGAATCCCAGAGTCGGCACGGGCAATGAACATCGCGACGTTCGGGGCGAGAGTGGCAATCGCTCGAATGTCGTACTTTTCATTCCAGCCCGCTTCACCGCGAACGGCAAAGTACGAGATGGCCGCGTTGGACATTCCCAACTCCAATTCATTCTGCTGGAGCCGTCGAATGTTCTCCTGCGACCCCTTGGTTCCCTTGGGGCTAAGCTTCCAATCAATCGTCCCCTTGTGTTGATTCAGCACCTCGCAGATGGCCTGTCCGACAATGGGAAAGGCGCCGCCAACCGGGGCGGTTCCCATGCTAATGAATTGTCGCTTGCCGGATGCGTCGCCAGCGGCGGAGCCATCTGAACTGCTCCGACTGCAACCGGCACAGAGGAGAACAGGAATCAGCAGGCTGGACAAAAGGTGCCTTCGAATCATCGGTCGGGGGCTCTGGGGATGCGTTGCGTTCAAACGGGAGATACATCGTAACACGCGTCGATTCCAACGTGTAGAAGCCGATCGGCAGACAATCTCGGCGACAAGGGGGGTGTCCCGGTTTCGCCACTTCCCGCTAGTGCAGCGTCAGCATTTCGTTTTGGGTTGTGGCGAAAGGGGTCAGACACCAAAAACCGGAACGGCCCGAGGTGCTTCGCATTTTGGTGTCTGACCCCTTTTCGCCGATCGACGTCACCCCGAATTGACGATCAGGAACCAACACCGATGATCGCGAAGGGTCTCGAAGTGGATCCCGAGGCGAATCGTTACGTGGCGGTGTCGCCGTCCACCTCGTGGGTGTCGCCAACCAAGAAGCTCTCACCGGTCAGTGCGGAAACGTTCGACGCCGTGACGAGATGGGCTTTCCACCACTCCGCGGCATCCTGCCGCGTCCAGCCCCCCGCACAACTGCATCGCATCAGCTCGTCACGAAGCTCCTTCGCACTTTGAAACCGCTGGTCCGGGTCTTTCTCGAGGCAGCGCATCAGCACGCTTTCCAAATCGGCAGGCACGTCCGGACGATGAACCGACAATCGGCTCCGGCGTCTGTTCCACCAAATCCAGCATGACCTGCATCGGCGTGGGAGCGACGAAAGGCGGCCGACCGGCAAGCAGCGAATATCCCACCGCCCCAACCGAATAAAGGTCGCTACGAGCGTCGATCGAGAGAGGCGAGGTCGCCTGCTCGGGCGACATGAACGATGGGGTTCCCGCAACCATCTTGGAAGTGATTGACATACTGGCATCCACCTTGATTTCGCGAACCACTCCGAAGTCCAGCAACTTCGTGAAGTCGTAGAGGCCACCGCGCTGCGACGCGAAGATGTTGGCGGGCTTGATATCGCGATGGATCAAGTTTGCGTCGTGTGCTTCGGTCAGCGCATCGCAGACATCGATCAAGAAGTGGACGGCTCGCTCGGCTGGAAGAGGCCCTGCGACCTTGACCAGATCCCGCAGGTTCATCCCAGGCAGCAATTCCATCGCGAAGAAAAAAACGCCGTCCTTGGTCTCGCCATAGTCGTAGACCTCGATCGTATTGGGATGCGTCAGCCTCGCCGTGGCGCGAACTTCGCGTTGAAATCGGCGCAGCATCCGGACTTCGGAGCTTCGTTCGGGCAGAATCAGCTTGACCGCGCAAGCTCGTTTCAAAAGCAAGTGCTCGGCTTCGTAGACACGCCCCATCCCCCCTTCGCCAATCAGGCGAAGGAGTTTGTACTGTGCCAATTGACGAGCCGTTGACGCGACGACTCGCGCACCGTGACCGGTATGAGCTGCGTAAATCGCGATTCCCGCCGCGACATAGGGCGTCAGAAATCGTTGGCCAAGAAGACTCTGACCAAGTATCGCCGCGACGTTGGGATAAAACGCATTGAAAACGAACGCGACCACCGCAGGAATCGTTGCCATCGGAATCAAGACGCTCGCCGCTCGCCGCCATGTGTTGGGCATGAAGACGCCATAGACAAAGATCACCATGGCCCACGCAATGTAATGCCAGTCGTTCACGCTGACGGCCGTCGCCACGTCTTCCTCCCTGGCCAATGCGCGCATCCAGCGAATGTAAACGGCAACCTCCAAAAAGCAGATGTTGCCCACCACCACCAATTCGGCAATCCGTAGCCCGCGGATGCTCACCTTGCTACTGCGATGGAGCCACCACGCCAGCGTCAGACTCACGACGATCGCAAGAATTCGAACGCCGTAGCCCCATTCGCGGTCGTCGTTCGTTGGCAATCGCAACATCGAAACCGCGCTCAGGATCGCCATCAACACAGCGATGATCACGAGCCGGCGGCGGAGCACGTGCTGGTTCTCTTCCCAGACATCGCTCAGCACCAGAAAGGGATCAATCCTGGACGGCGTTGCGACCTCGATTGAGGAAACCCTCGGCTCCTCGGGCTTCAGAATGCTTTTGTCCTGGTGATGACTCAGGAGCGACTTGACTTCTCGGTAAGTTGTCGAGTCGGCACCACATTCCTGCTGCAGGAACGCCTCACGCTGGTCGGCGTTCAACTGAGTCGCCCGCGCAAACACCTCCTTGACTTTCGCGTATTCTGTCGGCGTCACGTTGTGCTCTCGCCGGATAACTCGCGACGCAGCCAAGCTCGCAGCATGGTCCAATCGGACTCGACCGTTCGCTTGGAAACCCCCAAGACCTCGGCAACCTCTTCGACCGTCAAGCCGCCATAGAAGCGAAGCTCGACGATTTGAGCCTGACGCGGATCCAGCTTGGCAAGCTTTTCCAACGCTTCTTCGATCGCCAGAATGTCTTCGTTGTTGCGATTGCTGACGCACAAATCATCCGCCAGCTCGATCCGATGCAGCCCACCGCCACGCTTCTGACTCAGCTTTCGTCGCGCATGGTCGACCAGAATCCGACGCATCATCTTGGCACCGATCGCAAAGAAGTGTGTCTTGCCCTGCCAATCGACCTGCCGCTGGCCAACCATCCTCAAGTACGCCTCGTTGACCAGCGCCGTCGGCTGCAGCGTATGAGCGGGCGATTCGTGACCCAGCAGCTTCTTGGCAAGAAACCGCAAGTCGATCGTAAACCAGCGGCATCAGCTGTTTCCGCCGCGCCGTCGTGACCGTTGGCAATCTCTTCCAACAATGTCGCGACGTCCACTTCGTCGGGGTCGATCTCGGAATTCATGTTGGACCATCGCCTGGAAACGAATCGATTGGCGGCCAATCGATGAACTGCCACTCCACCCAACCCTTCCGGCACCTGCTCCTGCCGGCCGCTGCCGTGCCCCATCCGCGAATGTTTCCGAATTCCTCTGCGGACACTTTAGCCAGGCATCGCGCGCCTACGAAAACACACGCGTAGCCATTGGGCCGGCCTTCCATCTTCCCTAAGTCTAGTTTAGAGAAGCATTTCGGTGCAATCCACCGAGGGGATGGGGAGCCACTCGTCCATGCCTGGTGGATCGACAGGATCGGAAGCCCTTGCGGCGATGTTCAGAGACAGCACCGAGATCCCCTGAGCTCGACCTTCGTGGTCTTCGCATTTTGCGTTGGGAGATCCTCGTTGTTAAAAACGAGAAGAAAAACAGCGGGTTCGCCTCGTTTCCTCGATTGATCGAAGCGCGATGAACAAGATGTTCAGGGTTGTTTGCACTTGCCATGGCCGTTGCCTGGCCACAAGCAAACACACCCCCGGAAGATCTCGTGCAAGAACTGACAATCGATGATCGTAGGCGAACCCGCACCCGATGGCCGCTGCCCCTGGCAGACGTGAACGACAGTGTGCTTCCGTACAGACACTCACGGCTGCGCGACCACTGGGTCACTCCGTTGGCCGAATCAGTCGTCGCCAGAGGACGATTTACGAGCTGTCTTGGACGATGAAGTCGACTTCGATTTCGCAGACTTCTTCGAAGAGCCGGAAGCCTTCGCCGGGGACGATTTGCTCGTGCCGCTGCCCCCTTTGCTCGATCCGGATCGCATTTCGTCCAGCGTCTTTCGCTGCGCAGCGGTCAGCACCCCTTCCATCTTTTTCAGCTGGGCCGCTTCCAACTCATCCAATTCCTGCTGGAGCGCCACAATCTTGTCGTGGTAACTGGCCTGGATCTCCTGGATCTCCGAGCGTTGCTCGTCATCGATGATCGAAGCGAAATAGCGGGGAAGCCGAAAGGAGACCTTCGCCGTTTCCGCTGCTTCCGACTTCTTGCCGGACTTCGACTTTTCGCTCTTCGACTCTTTGACCGCCCCAGAAGCGTGAGTGAGTCCGAGCCAAAGAAAGCTGGCCAGCAGCGCGCCGGCCGAAAGACGTCCCAATGTGTGTGCCATCATTCTGCCCCCAAAATGACGTGTGACATGAAGCGTGTAACGTGAAGCGTTTGACAAGCAGACGAGGCCCCATGAATGGTTGCCCGGCCCGACGCCAAACAGCAGTGGCAAAATGTACACGCTGGTGTTCACCTGTCAACTAGTTTTTTCAGTTTCCTCCGTTTTCCATCGGCGCCCTCATGATGGTCATGAAATCAGCGATGCCGTCCCGCCTTCGTAGCGTTCCTTCGGATAGAAACGTACAACCGAGTCGAACAGGGCTCCGAAGCGATTGGCATCGCCGTGAACCTCAGGCGCAGCCGTGGGCCATCTTCGCGTGGGCCATCTTCGTGAACCTCAGGCGCTAGCCGTGGGCCATCTTCGCGTGGGCCATCTTCGTGAACCTCAGGCGCTAGCCGTGGGCCATCTTCGCGTGGGCCATCTTCGTGAACCTCAGGCGCCAGCCGTGGGCCATCTTCGTGTGGGCCATCTTCGTGAACCTCAGGCGCTAGCCGTGGGCCATCTTCGCGTGGGCCATCTTCGTGAACCTCAGGCGCTAGCCGTGGGCCATCTTCGTGAACCTCAGGCGCTAGCCGTGGGCCTGCGTCTGAGGTTGGCGACCACTGCCAAAGCTCGTGCCGTTTCGGATACAACGTCATTGATGAGTGCATCGAACGAAAAACCAACGCCTTCCCTGGCATCGACCGTTGACGGCTTGGAGCCGGAAGGAGCTTACCGTGTGCTGGCTCGCGCCCAGGCTCTTGAACTCGAGGGCATGGATGTGATTCATCTCGAAATCGGTGAACCCGATTTTGGGACTCGACAAGGAATCTGCGATGCCGGCATCGAAGCGATCCAAGCCGGCCGCACGCGATACAACCCGACCTCAGGCATCATGCCCCTGCGTGCGGCGATTGCCGACGAGGTTGGACGCCGATGCGGAATCTCCGTTCGTGCTGAGAACGTTGTGGTGGGACCGGGTGCCAAGCCTCATCTGTTCTTTCCGACGCTTGCCGTAGTCGAAGCGGGGGACGAAGTGGTCTATCCCGACCCCGGTTTTCCAACCTACGAAGCGATGATCCGAATCGCCGGTGGGACGCCAGTTCCGATACCACTTTCACCGGCCAACGGGTTCTCGCTGGATCTTGAAGCCTTGCGCCATCGGGTCAGCGATCGAACTCGCATGATCGTGATCAACTCTCCGGGCAATCCAACCGGTGGTGTAATCCCCATGTCGGATCTGCAAGAGGTGGCTCGGATCGCCAACGAGCAGAACTGCTGGGTGCTCTCTGATGAGATCTACAGTCGGATGTGCTACGACGGGCAAACGGCGCCGAGCATCCTGTCGCTCGATGGGATGCAAGAACGAACGATCTTGGTCGATGGCTTTTCGAAGACCTACGCCATGACCGGTTGGCGTCTTGGTTTTGGTGTGATGCCGCAACCGCTGGCGGAGAAGGTTGCCTTGTTACTGGTTCATGCCGTCGGCTGCACGGCGCACTTCACTCAGTATGCAGGCCTCGAAGCGCTTCGCGGCAGCCAAGACGAGGTGGACGAAATGATGGCCGCGTATCAACATCGCCGAGATGTGTTGGTGGCCGGCCTGAACTCCATCCCAGGAATCGAATGCCAAACGCCAATGGGAGCCTTCTACGTCTTTCCGGATATCTCAGCGTTTGGCCGACGCAGCGCCGAGGTCGCCGAATCCCTGCTCGAAGAGGCCGGTGTGGCGCTCCTTCCAGGCACCGCGTTTGGAAAACATGGAGAAGGATTCCTGCGGCTCTGCTACGCCAACTCGGTACCAAACATCGAACAGGCCATCGAACGAATGCGCGACTGGTTCGGATCGCTCAGCTAACAAGCAGTCACGATTCCCCCTCGCAAAAGCATTTGCGCCTCGTGCTCGCCCTAGGTTTTCCGGCATTTGAATCGCATCATCGATTGAAAACTCGATCTGCGACCGCCTTCGGGGTCGGTAGTTCGTGCGCATGCTCAATCCGTAGGTCTGCTGCGCGACCTACGGCTACCCTCCGTGATACCTTCGGCATCAAAACGCTTTAGGAACCCTAAGCCCCTCGCCCCTCGCCCCTCGCCCCTCGCCCCTCGCCCCTCGCCTCTCGCCTCGCTCGCCTCTCGCCTCTCGCCTCTCGCCACTCGCCACTCGCCACTCGCCACTCGCCATTCTCACTACTCACTTCTCCCCAATACAATACAAATACTCCTGCCGTCGATCGTCTTCCATCTGGGCAACGCGAGTAAAGATCTGCCCTCCGCAGATCGCTGGCGTGGCGAACACGCTTTCACCTAATTGGTTCTCGCCGACCTTTTCAAACTTTTCTGGATTCGCCTTGAAGATGTGCGTGACCCCTTCTTCGTTGGTGGCGTAGATCAAATCGCCAACCATGACCGGTGAACTGCTGAACGTGCCGCCTAATCGAGCCTTCCAGACTTCCTCACCGTCATCGCAGCGAAAACAGCTGGCGATGCCCGCGTCGAGGGTCGTGAACAGGAAGCCGCCATGCTGCAGCATCGATGGGACGTAGGCGCGGGTATTGTTTTCCCAGGCAACCTTGCCCGAACCGTCCGCAGCAACCGCTGAGATATGGTTTTTGGGATAACCACCGCTGGTGAAGACATGCGTCCCGTCGGTGATCGTGGTGGTCACACATTCCGTCGTCGCCCCCTCGATCTCCCAAAGCTCTTCGCCGGTCAACGGATCCAGGCTCGTCACCAGATCGCACCCGGTGAAAATCAATTGATCTCGCCCGGCCACGTTCATGATTGCCGGCGATGCGTAGTTGGGCTTGGCCGGGCGCCGGCGCAGCCACTCGATGTTCCCGGTCTCGCGATGCAACCCGGCGATTGCCCCGCCACCTTTGTTGTCAGCCGAAACGATGACCAAGTGCTGATAGATCGCCGGCGACGATCCATAACCTTGATGCACGATGTAATCGCAAACGCGCTGCTGCCAGAGGATGCTTCCATCCAGGCCGATGGCGGAGGTCCACACGGCACTGTCATTCAGAAAATTGATGAACAATCGCTCGCCATCGGTTGCGATCGAACTCGATGCGAGCGACGCTTTTTCGTTCGGTGGACGAGGGCTCTTGTTCTCGAACCCGCCCGCATGCACGACGGTTTCCCATTTCTGTTTGCCAGTCGCACGATCAAAACAAAGCACGACCTGGACCTTTCGTTGCGGATCGGCGGTGGCAAGAAACACCTGATCCCCAAGCACGGTCGGGGAGCCGTGGCCGCGTCCGGGCACCGCCGCTCGCCACAAAATGTTCTCCTGTTCACTCCATGACGTCGGCGGCTTCTGGTCCGCATCAGCAATCCCGTTGCGCCCAGGCCCCCGCCACCATGGCCAATCGGTTTGCGACAGCTTGAATTGTCCAGCGTTGGTTTGAGCGTGAAGTAGCGAGGCGTTACAGGAAGCAACGACAAGACCAAGGACGAGCAGGAAACGCATGGTGAGGCAATCCGAAGCGGTGAGGCGGTGAGGCGGTGAGGCGGTGAAGCGGTAGGGCAGTAGGGCAGTAGGGCAGTAGGGCAGTAGGGCAGTGGGCAGTGGGCAGTGGGCAGTGGGCAGTGGGCAGTGGGCAGTGGGCAGTGGGCAGTGGGCAGTGGGCAGTGGGCAGTGGGCAGTGGGCAGTGGGCAGTGGGCAGTGGGCAGTGGGGCAGTGGGGCAGTGGGGCAGTGGGGCAGTGGGGCAGTGGGCAGTGGGCAGTGGGCAGTGGGCAGTGGGCAGTGGGCAGTGGGCAGTGGGCAGTGGGGCGGGTAGGGCAGTGGGGCGGGTAGGGCAGTGGGGCAACCGACCGTCTGCGGCCTGCCCATGTTGGGGCGTGACCAAGCAGCGGCCTGACCGCTGTGTCCCGTCGCCAAAAATGTTAACGTGTGCGGAAGCTAACGTGTTGTCCCGATGCTAATTGCTCCGACGTGTTGGAACATGACGATTCGCCCCTTCCATCTCGCCTTTCCCGTACGTGATATCGCCGAGGCACGCGACTTTTACGGCGGTGTCCTTGGTCTGCCCGAGGGTCGCAGCAGTGACACCTGGATCGACTTCAATCTCTACGGGCATCAGATCGTCGCGCATCTCGCCGCGAACCAGGCCGCCCACGCCCACCACAATCCTGTCGACGGTCATGATGTCCCCGTTCCCCATTTTGGCGTGGTGCTTGGAAATGGACGACTGGAAAGAGCTTCGCGATCGCCTTGTCGCCGCCAACGTCCAGTTCAAGATCGAACCCTATATCCGCTTCGAGGGTCAAGTTGGTGAACAGGCAACGATGTTCTTCCTCGATCCCTCGGGTAACGCTCTGGAATTCAAAGCCTTTGCTGATCTGTCCCAATTGTTTGCCAAGTAAACACGAATTGCGCAGGGAATGAAAACTCTGCTCGCCCAAAGGCCCCACGCCACAAAGTCGATCGCGGTACTCCTCAAGAATCCTTTGAGCTTTGTGTGACTCTCGCTCTCGGACCCCAAGCATTCTCATGCCTGACCAAACCGACTCAACCCATACACAAAGCGTGGATCAATTCTTTGACGCGCTCACCCCGGAGTACGCTGCGGCGATTGAACGTTGCTTTCCCCGTTACCGAGAGATGCTTTGGGCGTTGCTCGACTACTTGCCGGCCGACCTGCGAGTGAATCGAATCCTTGAACTCGGTTCAGGGACCGGCAACCTATCGGTACTGTTGGCCGAAAAGTATCCCGATGCGACGATCGATTTGGTCGATGTTTCCTCCGAATCGCTGGACGTCTGCCGAAGTCGACTGGGGAGCGACGCGCGCTTTCGTTTTCGTCCGATCGACTTTCGCCTCGCTCGACGACGGGGATGAAACCTTTGACCTGGTCGTTTCGAGCATCGCCATCCATCATTTGACCAGCACCGAAAAGCAAGCTCTGTTCTCCCGACTCCTTTCGCATGCTCCGGCGTGGTGGCGTGATAGCCTATGCCGACCAACATGCCGGAGCGACCGAATGGCTCAATCAGCGTCATCTGGCACACTGGCACAACGCGTCGATGGAGGCTGGATCCACGGAACAAGAATGGCAGATGTGGATGAAGCATCAGTCCGATCACGACCATCATGACACGACGATTTCGCAGATCGACTGGCTTCGTCAGGCAGGCTTTCGAGACGGTGGATTGTCCTTGGCGTTTCCTGCTGTGGACGGTGTTGCATGGCGGAAAAGCCGACTTGAGGGATTCCCTCAGCGGCGGCAACGAACAGCGTCTCCGCCGCTTGCAGATGGCGGATGCGAACGGCGATGGCCGGTCCGAGCTTTCGCGAATCGCTCTTTGGGAATGATCCTGCCTGGGGGGCGTGCGGTCGACGAGATTCGTTAGGCTATGCGCGAGCGTCATCTGCCCGCGGACGATCTGTGGCAGAGGACGGAACTCGAGCAACAGGTCGTGATCAAGGAGCAACCATAGGATACGGGTGCGAACTGTGACTGGATGGCAAATCGCCTTGGCGATCGCGGCTGTGGCCGTGATCGCAGCTTTGTTGATCGCGATAATCTCGCCGCGGCATTTCGTGCGCGGACCGTTTCGTGTTCTCCTCGGCTTGCTCTACCGGGGCCGCGTGGTCGGCCTGGAGAACTTGCCTCGCGAAGGGGGCTGCGTCGTCGTCAGCAATCATGTTTCCTGGATCGACGGCATCCTGATCCTGTGGATGCTGCCCCGCAATGTTCGCTTTGTGGTCGACGGCGCAAACTTTGGCAATCCGTTTCGGCGATATTTGGCCGACGCCTTTGACACGATCTTGATGACGGAGAATCCGAAGTCGATTGGCCGGGCGTTGAAGTCCGCCCGCGAAGGATTGGTCGCCGGGGACGTGATCGGTGTGTTCCCCGAAGGAACGATCTCTCGCACGGGACAATTGCAAGCCTTCAAACCGGGACTCAGGCACATCCTGAAGGGAACCGACGCGGTGGTCGTCCCGATGTGGCTCGATGGCATGTGGGGCAGCATCTTCAGCTTCTCCGGCGGCAAGTTCTTCTTCAAATGGCCGAGCAATTTCCGACGCCAACTGACGCTGTACGTGGGAAAGCCGCTCGCAGCATCGACGCCGCTGGAGAAAGTCCGCAGCCAGGTGCTCGCGCTCGGGGCCAACGCCACCATCGAACATCGAAGCGACTTTCCCGTGCTGGCCAAACGGATCATTCGTGTCTGGCGAAAGCGTGGCCGCGACATGCAAGTTGCCGACTCGATGGGCCAGGAAGTCGGCGGCCGTGAGCTGTTAACGAGAGTGCTTGCCCTGCGCCGTGTACTCCGGCGTGAGGTCTTTCAAGACGACGAAACATTTGTCGGAGTGCTGCTACCTCCGAGCGTCGGTGGCGTTGCCGTCAATGTTGCCCTGGCGCTGGATCGTCGCATCAGCGCCAACCTGAACTACACCGCCGGCAATGATGTGCTGAACCACTGCATCGACGACGTCGGGATCAAGCATGTGCTCACGAGCGAACGGTTCATGAGCAAACTGAATTTTGATCTCAAAGCGGAGATGGTGATGCTGGAGTCACTGCGCGACAAAGTGACTTCGATGGACAAGGCGATCGCTTTCATTCAGGCGAACCTCGTTCCGGCAAAGATCTTGGAATGGATCCTGGGTCTCCACCATGTCGGCAGCGACGACCTGATGACCGTGATCTTTACAAGTGGCTCGACGGGCATGCCCAAGGGAGTCCTGCTGAGCAACGCCAACATCAGCCACAATGTGGACGCCATTGATCGAGCGGTCAAACTCGATTCCCACGATACGGTGCTGGGGGTCCTACCTTTCTTTCATTCGTTCGGTTACTCGGTCACATTGTGGGCCACGGTGACGCTTGGCCCGCGAGGCGTGTATCACTTCAATCCGCTCGACGCGAAACAAATTGGCAAGCTGGCGGCGAAGTACAAAGCGACCGTGCTGCTAGGCACGCCGACGTTTCTCCGCAGCTACATGCGTCGAGTCGAACCGGAGCAATTCAGCACGCTGGACGTGGTCGTCGTCGGCGCCGAAAAAATGCCAGCCGACTTGTTCGAAGCCTTTGAGAAACGATTTGGGGTTCGACCCGTTGAAGGATATGGAACCACCGAACTGAGTCCGCTCGTCTCGGTCAACATTCCGCCGTCGCGATCTCAGGCCAAGTACCAACCGGACCGTATCGAAGGCTCCGTCGGGCGGCCTTTGCCTGGCGTGGCGGCGCGGGTCGTGGATCCCGATACCGACAACGAACTTTGTGCCAACGAAGACGGCATGTTACTGATCACCGGTCCCAACGTGATGAAAGGCTACGCCAATCGTCCGGACCAGACCAAGTCGGCGCTTTGCCATGGCTGGTACGTCACCGGGGACATCGCCCATATCGATTCCGAAGGGTTCATCCACATCACCGGTCGCCTCAGCCGGTTTTCCAAGATCGGCGGCGAAATGGTTCCCCACATTCGAATCGAAGAAGAACTCGGCAAGTTGCTCTGCGAAGGGGATGACGACGAAGCGGTCCGTCTCTGCGTGACGGCGGTTCCTGACGAGAAGAAGGGAGAGCGTTTGGTCGTGCTTCATCTTGCAACAACCAAATCGATTGAGTCGCTATGCAAGGGACTGAAAGAGGCTGGTCTGCCAAACCTGTTCATTCCTTCCCAGGACAGCTTTCTGGAGGTCGATGAAATTCCCATGTTGGGAACCGGCAAGCTCGACTTGAAGCGTGCGAAGGAGATCGCGGCAGAGCGAATCGGTCTCGTAGCGAAATGATCACGCTGCTCGATGGACCACTCGGCACCGAACTTTCGGCGCGTGGCGTATCGACTCAGCTTCCGCTTTGGAGCGCTGCCGCAATCGATTCGGCGCCAGACGTCATCGCTGCCATCCATCGCGACTACGTTGATGCCGGTGCCGTGGTGCATACGAGCAACACGTTTCGCACCAAGCGCCGCACCGTTGGCGACGACTGGCTTCGCATGACCCGAGACGCGGTGCGGATCACGCAACAAAATGTTCCCCAGTCCCACCGCGTCGCCGGCAGCATCTCGCCGCTCGAAGATTGTTATCGACCCGATCTTTCCCCGCGGCAAGCGTCGCGACCCGAGCATCGCGAGATGGCTGAGGTGCTGGCCGCATCCGGATGCGACCTGCTGCTCTGCGAAACCTTCCCCAACATTGAGGAAGCGATCATCGCGGTGGAAGAGTCCGTTCGAACCGGAATCGAAACCTGGTTGGGGCTCACGGCCGGTCCCGATGCGAATCTGTTGTCGCCTGAAGAGATGGCGGAAGGAGCCCGGCAAGCGGTCAAATCGGGAGCTGCCGCGGTGCTTGTCAATTGCACACCAGCGAAAGCGACCTTGCGTTTCGTCAGGGCACTGGCGTCAGCGAACCTAGGCGTACCGATCGGAGCGTACGCGAACGCGGGAAGCATCGACGATCAAATGGGATGGCAATCGACCAGCGAGATCGCATCGCGCGAGCGTGGCGCAATTCTCTATCGCGACTTGGCCAGGCAATGGGCCGAGGCTGGAGCCACACTGATCGGCGGATGTTGCGGCACCACCCCCAATCACATCGCCGCGCTCCACAACGAGTTCAAATAGCAAAACTTCGTCACGATCGCATTTTCAAAAACGACATCGTCGCCTATGAGAAATGTGAAGATGCACGAGCTGGACAGCGGCACTTTGCTGTAGGTCGGTCTCGGAGAAGTTGTGAAGATGTTGTGCTTGCTACTGTAGGTCCGCCTTTCCAAGGCGGACACCGGCAGCTTTGCTGCGTTTCGTGCGAGTCTCGGAGAGACTCGCCTACAGTACTGCCCCACTGCTACTCGCTACTCGCTACCGGCATCACCAACCGAACCGCCTGCGGCAACATCTCGATCCGCAGCGGCAGACTGCCGGCGTAATCCCCATCGAGTTGAAACGGCACGTTCGCGTCGGATTCAATTTCGATGATTCGCCCGCGCGCACGAAACACACTCGAATTCTTTAGGTGGAGGCCGAGCAAGATCTCGACCACGTATCGCAAGCCGATTGGAACCGATCCACCACGAAACGCGATCACGTCAAACAGGCCGTCATCGTGCTGCGCCTCAGGCTCAATGTTGAGGTTGCCGCCATACTGGGGAAGATTGAAGACCATCGCCCAGGCGCACTCAATCGGCTCGCCCCCATCGATGCGAATACGAATCGTGGGAAAGGAATACCCTCTGATCGCTCTCAGGATCGGCAGCAGGTAACTCATGCGACTGATGTGGCCGCGTCGGGTCAAATGCATGCGGCGTACCACCTCGGCATCGAACCCGCTGGTCGCCATGATCAAGAACAGCTTTCCGTTGGCGGTTCCAGCATCAATCGACTGAACCGCCCCATAACGAATCGTCCTGAAGACTTCGTCCGCGGATCGAGCGAAACCAAAATGGCGGGCAAGTAAGTTCTCGGTCCCCATCGGCATCGGCACCAACGGCGTCGTCTGTTCCGGGGATTGCCCCAACCCCGAAATCAACGAGGCGGCTAGCGACAGGGTGCCATCTCCTCCAGCAGCGACCACCACCGTTTGCCGGTTCCCCACCTCCCGTGTTAATTGACTTCGCAGCTCGTCGATCGAAGCGATCACGTGGCATTCGACCGAGGCATCTTCCAGCAGGCTGACCAAACGCGGAATCTCCTCCCGGCCACCCCCGCTACCCGCTTTAGGACTGGTCAAGATCAAGACGCTTGCCGGTTTCGGAGAATCAAATCGGTCGATGGACACAAGAATCGGTTCGCTGAGGAGTTCGACGGACTGGGGGGCGAATCTTAAGAACCTATCCGAAAAGCGGTCTGACCCTTTGGCGGCAAGTCCATTTCATTGCGTTTCTGCCCTCACCGGCGAGGGTCCGCCCCCTTTTCGGATAGGCTCGCAGGCACTGACCTCGTTCGTGGCCTAACTTTTAGCAGTTCGTGTCCAGTCGAGAGCCGCTCCCGCAAAAAATTCGTTCGACTGGCATAACCATCACGAGGGCAGTCGAACCGGTTGGCTGCCATGCCGACAATCCAGAAGAGCCTGAATCCGTGAAATCGTTACGTCGCTACTGGGGTGCGGGTTTGATCCTGATGATGGTCGCGGTACATGCTGCGGCCATTGGTTACGTCCGTAGCCGTGTTGCAAGCCTGTCGACACCTGAGAGCACCGTGGTCGAAATCGGCGAGTTCCGGTTTCAGCCGGTCGATGATCTGTCCAAGGTCTATCATTTCCGGCTTCACGCGATGGTAGACCCCACGAAACTTCATCGCGGCAAAGAACGGCTTCACCAGCGGCGAATGGAGATTGTCGAAGCGTCGGAGCAGTTGTTGCGGCAAGTCGACCCAGTTTGGCTGAACGATCCAGCCCAGGTTCACATTCGGGACCGGCTCATGAAAGTGGTGCTGGAGCATCTGGACGAACCGTTGGTCCAGCGGATGGTGATCACCGACTGGCTACAACTGCCCGTCCAAGCGGTGGACCTGACGAGCACCCCAAGCCAGCTAGCCAGCAACGTACGTTAGGCTTTCCAGCCTGACCCAAGGAACCAAAAGTCAGCCTGGAAAGGCCGACGTACCGATTCGCCCACCCACTCGCCCCTCACCCCTCACCCCTCGCCCCTCACCCCTCACCCCTCACCCCTCACCCCTCACCCCTCACCCCTCGCCCCTCGCCCCTCGCCCCTCGCCCCACTCCCCCACTGCCCACTCCCCGCCGTGAAACGCGACCCGCTGGGAATCTTTTTGGCAAATCGCGCGACGAAAGCGTGCTCATCGAGTAAATCCGACTTGTGGCAAGCCGCCAGGCATTGGTAGTTAGCGAGGACCGTTTTTTGGCGATGGAGCGTCAGGAAGCGGCCAGAACGATACCTACGCGCTGTTGGTTCTAACGGTATGCCACGACGTTTTCGATTCACGGACGGTCCTCATGACGCAGTCGCCGGCGCGAGGTCTCGACTTCCGCATGCGGCACGACTCCTGCTTAATGCGGCGGTCGCCGCGTTGCTGATCGGCGCTGGAGCGAGCAACGCGCCGGCCCAAATGGGTGGCGGTGGGATGGGTGCCGGAGGAGGAGGCGGCCAGTCTGTTCCGGGTCCGGAAAGCAAGCCAAAGTTCCGCGAGTACATTCACAACAGCGACGGTCTGCCCATTCACCGAGAGAAAGGGGACGCCGTTGTCCTGGACGTCAAGGTCGTGGGCAACAAGACGGTAGGGCTGCACCGAATTCTGCAGGAGCTGCAAACTCGCAAGAGTCGTTTCTACGATTATGAAACGGTCTTGGGAGACGTTCGACGACTCAACGACATGGGCTCGTTCGACCACGTGACGTTCAAGGTCGACGAGACTCCGGAAGGGGTCGTTGTGACCTACACGCTGCATGAACGACCAACGATCACCAAGGTGATTTTCCACGGCAACCGTGCACTCAATGATCGCGAGATCAAAGGTCGCGCCGGGATCAATGCCAAGGATCCGCTCAACGAGTTTTCCATCGAATCGGGTCGCCGCCGGTTGATCGACTATTACCACGAAGAAGGATTCAACCAGGTTTCGATTGCCAGCTCGATCGGCATCAAGGACGACGCGGGCGCGGTGGTCTTTCGAATCAACGAAGGCCCCAAGGAGCGAATCTGGGACATCAACATCGAAGGCAACACGATTGTCGGCGAAGCTCGTTTGAAAAAGATCATCAACAGTCGCGGACGGATGGCGGGAGTCATCGCCTATCTCAGCAACACCGCAGACCTTGCCAAGATCGATCAGGACGTCAACGTTTTGGCTGCCTACTATCACAACCTTGGATTTCTGACCGCGACGGTAGGGCGACGAATCGAGTATGACGATAGCGGCAAATGGATCACCGTCACGTTTGTGATCCAGGAAGGGCCGCGATTTCAAGTCAACGACGTACAGATCGTCGGCACCGAGTTCGTGGAAGAGGAATCGCTCCGAGCGCGACTCGAGCTCAAGCCGGGCGACATGTTCGATGGGACACTGATGCGACGGGACGTTGGCGAACTGGTTTACGGGTATGGCGAACTCGGATTCATCTACGCCGAAGTGGAACCCAAGACGGTGATGCGTGATGAAGCCAATGTCGTCGACCTCGTCTACGAAATCACGGAAGGCGACCGATGGAAGGTCGGCGAGATTCGCGTCAACATCGACGGCGAACCTCACTTGATGCGTGAAACCACGATGTTGAACCTGGTTGACCTTCGTGAAGGCGACTGGATCGACCGCCGAACGCTGGAACTCAATCGACGTCGACTGGAGCGAAGCCAGTTGCTGGAAACCAACCCACAAATCGCCGATCCACCCGACATCAAAGTCATACCTCGAAAAGAATACGTGGACAGTCTATGAGCTGGCTGAATGACACCTAGCAGCGTTGACCGGGAAGCCCCGACGCTCGCGAAGCCACTTTCATTTCACTGTCAACCAAACGAACCAACCCAATTCATTTCGTTCCCATAAATAATCCACCTGAGACGTAGCTGACCGCATGAAGGATTCGATTCGCACACCGATCGGCCGCTGGACTAGCCGGCTTGCGATTGCCACCGCATCGCTGGTGTGTCTAGCGGGTTGCATGGGACCCGGCGCGCAGTCCAGTCGACTCTTGGCTCCGTCAACCCCGGCACCTGCTGGCTTGCCGCCGACGGTAACCCAGCCGAACTCAACCAACGTCAGCGGTGGTTCGGCAGCTGCCGGTCGCCCCGGCGGTGCATCCACCATCATTTGACGGACAAACCTCCAGCTTGGATACGCCGGCGCCCGGCCAGGTTGCTCAGGCCAGCGGCGAGCAGCCATACGTCGCCCGCCAGTTTCCATCGCCTGCACAAACGACCGCACCGCCTCAGACACCATCGGCCTACCAGCTCCCTCCGCCGCCACCACCGGGAACCTACGCACCGCCACCGGGAACCTACGCACCGCCGACGGAACTTGCGCCGCCAACTGGAACTTACGCACCGCCGACTGGAACCTACGCGCCGCCGACTGGGACCTACGCGCCGCCGACTGGGACCTACGCGCCGCCGACGGGCACGACCACCAGTCCGCCCGTTCAGCCTGGCGTCGATTACGCCTCCCCACTTGCTCCCCCCGCGAGTAGCCCAGGTTTCGATCCATACCCTCCGGCCCCGATCCCTTACAGCAACTATCAGGGACCGACGGTTCGTGAAGCCGACCTGGTCATCAACGGATTTCCCGCGCGCACCGGCCGCATCATGCTCGGCGGTGCGGTCAACAGTGACGCGGGGATCACGGGCCAGTTGACGATTGACGAGCGCAACTTCGACATCACGCGTTGGCCAAGATCGTTTCAAGACATGTTCAGCGGGACTGCCTTCCGAGGGGCGGGGCAAACGTTTCGTCTCGAAGCGGCACCGGGTAGCCAATTCCAGCGTTACACGTTGCAGTTTGCCGATCCCAACCTGCTTGGCTATCTGCCAATCAGCATGTCGTTGAGCGGATTCTTGTTCGACCGACGATTCAATGACTGGGACGAAGAACGACTGGGCGGTCGATTGGCGTTTGGTTATCGCATCACTCCCGACCTTTCGATCTCAAGTGGTATCAGCGGCCAGAACGTCAACATTTCGAATCCGAGCACGACTGCCAATGCCGAATTGAATGATGTACTCGGCGACAACGCGCTGTGGAGTGGTGAGGTTTCGTTGAAGCACGACACGCGCGATAGTCCCATTCAAGCTTCCAAAGGCCACTACGCCGAGTTCAAGTACGAGTTGGCTTTCGGGGACTACGATTACTCTCGCTTTGAGCTGGAATGGCGACAGTATTGGTTGCTGAGGCAACGAGCGGACGGATCGGGCAAGCAGACCGTTTCGTTTTCGACGCGTGCTGGGTTCACTGGCAGCGACACGCCGATCTTCGAAAACTTCTTCGCCGGTGGTTATGCGACAATGCGAGGCTTCCAATTCCGCGGCGCCAGTCCCGTTGGAGCAGGCGGCGTGGAAGTCGGTGGTGAGTTCCAGTGGCTGAACAGCGTGGAGTACATGTTCCCGATCACGGCTGACGATGCGTTTCGAGGTGTGACCTTTGTCGACTTCGGAACCGTGGAGGAGAACATCGAGATCAATACCGACCAATTCCGGGTCGCGCCTGGTTTGGGCTTGCGAGTAGCGATTCCGATGTTGGGGCCTGCCCCGCTGGCGTTCGACTTCGCCTACCCGGTGGCAAAAGCCGATACGGACCAGACGCGGGTCTTCAGTTTTTACATGAGCCTGATTCGGTAAGGGAGCGCCGAGAAGCAAGGACGAGTCGATTGCGTCCCGCGCCGTCTCACTCGCCACTCGCCACTCGCCACTCGCCACTCGCCACTCGCCACTCGCCACTCGCCACTCGCCACTCGCCACTCGCCACTCGCCACTCGCCACTCGCCACTCGCCACTCGCCACTCGCCACTCGCCACTCGCCACTCGCTACTCGCTTCTCGCTTCTCGCTTCTCGCTTCTCGCTTCTCGCTACTCGCTACTCCCTTCCCACCGACCGTCACAAACGGACTTGTGCGGGAGGTTAGGGCCAAGAGCGAGGGGAACGGGAGTTTTCCGCCCTTGCGAGCCCCGCAAACCTCAAGTAAATTCGCCGGTTCTGACAGCGAGATGGTCGCCCGCCAGAACCCCAATCCCCTGTAGCTCAGTTGGTAGAGCAGGCGGCTGTTAACCGCCTTGTCGCAGGTTCGAGTCCTGCCGGG
>CAVOND010000012.1:0-355903 GCA_963697195.1 Pirellulaceae bacterium | reverse complement strand
GCTGCGTCGCCGATCATCAGCAGCCCGGGGCGCGACCATTGTTCCAGACGATCTATGGTGACGGTGAGGGGGCTGACCTGATCGAACGAGGTCAGGGCGGAGATGTCGAGGGGCGAGACGGGGCGCCGTTTCGGCAATGGCTTTGCGGAAGTCGGCGATACCGGCGGCTTTCACCCGTTCGGTAGCGCCCTTTGGGATCACATATGCGCATTGGAAGTAGTCGCCCCGGTTGATGGTTATGAGGACGTGGCCTTTGCCGGTATTGGCCAGGGGTTCTTCGATGCCGGTTTCATCGCGAGGGATGCGGAACCATAAGACGTCGATCGGCGCTCCGATGTCCTTGACCTTCAAGCCGGCTCGTTCACGCACCCGGGAATGGCGGCCATCCGCGCCGATGACGAGTTTCGAGCGGACCCTCGAGCGGGCCGTCGGGAGTTGTCGCGTCGACGCCTATGATGCGGCCTCGGGCATCTTCGACAAGATTGGTAACTTCGGCGCGCATTTCGATTGCGAATGTCGGCAGCGTCCCGGCTTTCTCGGTGAGGAAATCGAGAAAGTGCCACTGCGGCATGAAGGCGATGAACTTGCACGTTGCGTTCAGGGACGAGAAGTCCGTGACGTTGAGACGGCGACCGCCGAAGATGCCGGACAATTGCGACAGGCGGTCGTGGGGGCGTTCGAGGAATGCTTCCAGGAGCCCCAGCTCATGCATGATCTCTAGCGTTGAGGGGTGGACGGTGTCGCCGCGGAAGTAGCGCAGGAAATCGGCGTGCTTTTCAAGAACGAGGGTGTTGCAGCCGGCCCTGGCAAACAATAGCCCAGCCATGACGCCCGCAGGTCCGCCACCGGCGACGCAGCAATCGACTTCGAGTATGCGCGAACATCGTTTTTAACTCCTGAAAAACGTGAACTAGGTAGCACGATTTAGAGGAAGGGCGAAGTCATCTGGGGAACTGCAGGCGACGCAGACGGCGGCTCAGCGCGTTGTGATTTTCGAGCTGAAGCGCAATGCCGTCGGGCCGGTAGGCTCGTCTGAAGCGGGTTCGACGCCGACTTCGGGAAGGCGTTGGCGCACGCGCAATTCGGTGACCTTCCAACGCCAGTTTTTCAGTTCCATTACGACCGGCGTAAACGCGTGTCGGTTCGAATTTGTCGCGCATGTCGATTTCGAATTGGGTGGGCGTGATGAATGCTGCACGGTCGATGCGTTGCCAGGCGTTGGCGATGCGCACATGTAAAGGCTGGCCGTCGTCGGGGTCGACCCTGCCAAGAAGATCGCGTCGCACGGTGCGCCCGTAACTGAAGAGGGCCGGCAGGCCGGTTGGGTTGGCGTAGCGATCGACGGGGGAGTCGACCATGGTGCGGCCGTAGTAGGCTTTGAAGCTTGCCCATAGGCCTTTGCGTTGCGCCTTGTTATCCAATGCCGCATCGACTGGACCAAGCACGATTCCGGGCCATCGATTCCTTGAGCGTCGCCTTGACCGGGGTCCATTCGAAGTGGCGGGAAAGATAGGCGCTGTTGCCGGATTTGACGGCTTCCTTGATCGACCAGGCTGTGACGAACGGCCAGCCGGCATAGGCTGCCGCGCAGAGACACGTACAGATCACCAATAGAAATCGCCGCATTAACAACTTCCCCTGCTCCGTCAGAATTGGCGCCCGTGTCGATTTCGGGCACTGATGCATATCGGCATGGAAGGGGGAAAATGGGGCCGGCCTCGTACAATGTCATGCTAGCGGGCGATGAAACTGTTCCGTTCTCTTGAAATGGCTCTGCCTCATTGTGCCTTTTCATCTGCCGGATTCGGATTTTCTGGAGCTGGCGAGGTCTTGCCGCAGATGGTTTTCAACGCGCTCCAATCGGCTTTCGAGAGGGCGGGGGTTGCTGCGTAGCCGCCGCTGGCGAGCACCTTGGCGAGGCGGTCGCCGGTTTCGGGATGGCTTGAGAGCATGCCGCCGAGACCGCCTTTGCCGAGACTGCCGCCGGCGGTGCCGTCGCGCTTGCTCATGCGTTCGAAGAACTCGACGAAACCTTTCGACGACTTTAGCCTCGCGCAGGATCGAGATGGCCTGATCGTCGGCCTGGCCTTCGGCTTCGCGCGAATAGGAAAGCTGGAGCAACATGATCCCGATGTTGCCGAGCGTACCGCCGCTGCCACCCATCAGCAGTTCGGCGGCCGCCGTCAGGCCCATGGCGCGGACAAGTCCGGTCTCGGGGTGGAGTTCGAGGCCGTGGCCCATCTCGTGGGCAAGGACGCCGGCGACTTCGTCGGGCCCCTCGGCTGCCTCCAAGAGGCCGCGTGTCAGGACGACATTTTCGCCCGGCGTGGCGAAGGCGTTGACGAGACCCCAGTCGATGACGACGACCTTGAAGGGACGGTTTGCATGCGTTTGCGTCGTCAGCCGTTTGGTGAGTTTCTTTAGGGCTTTGGCACCGGCGGGATCGTCGCAGACCGCGCGGCCCTCGCTCAGCGATTTGACGACCTGGGCTCCCATTGCGGTGCGGACCTTGTCGGGCAGCATGGCGGCGATAGTGCGGGCCGGCGAGAGGTCGGCAAGCCAGACCAGCACGCCGACGGCGATGACGGCTGCCGTGCCCCAAAGCCAGGGGCTGGCGGTGTGCCAGCGTTCGGCCGAGGCGGTCAGTTGCGGGGCGAGCTTGGCAAGGCCGCGGCGAAGCGTGGCCTTGAACGAAGAGAGTGGCGCCGGGCTGATAGGAATAGGTGACGAGGGCGTCGATGGCGTGGTCGGTCAGCGGTTCGGCGGTTGCCAGCGCGCCGTAGGGCCAGATCAGCGGTTCGGCGGAACCCTCCTGCGGAATCGCGATGCCGCGCTCTGTCAGCTCGACATTGATCTGGCGCGAACCGGCGGTGCGGCCATCGGAAAAACGCGCTTCGAAGCGCTGGTGGAAGAGATCAGAATGCATCGACATCGAATGCCTGCGCTATGCCTTCGCCCATTTGTTTTTCGTCCGCAGCGACCTGGGCAATGTGATCGAAATCAACCGGGGCGTCGAACTTCAGGTTCTGCACCATATAGCGCGCCGACCGCATTTGAGCGACAGGGGCGAGGAGGCCCAGAGTGAGTAAGACCATGAGGTAGTTGGTGGCGCTCAACCATGCAAGGGAGGATGCGCGCATGGTGCCGGTGAAAGTCGAGCCTTCGTAGGTTGTGCAGGCGGCGAAGTAGTTGAAGGTCTGGGCGCGATACCAGGAACTGATGATGAGATAAATCAGATAGGCGACGGCGGCCATGGCCAGGAGGACCGCGAAGTCCCTGCCGGAAATGACTGTGCGCTCGCATCGGCGGTTGGCCCCGGCATGCCGTACATGGAATAATAGTACATGCCGTAGAGTGTCATGAATGTCACAGACAGCAAGGCCGTGGTGAACCAGACAAGTGAATATCGCTTGTAGAGATAGATCGGGCTGGCGGCGAAACTGAAGTGGGCATGGCCGAAGCGCATGCGGTTCGATACCAGGCTTTGCAGTTTTACGGTGCGCCAAGGCATGATCCAGCCGAGCGTCAGGGGGATCAATATCGTGGTCCAGAAGTAGGTCCAGGCGTAATCCCAGCCATCGCCATCGAGGCCGCCGCGGATGCCGCGCCAAGTCGTGCGCGGCAGACGATAGCGCTGGGCGCGGTAGATGGCGACTCCACGAGTATCAAGACGACGAGAGACCAGACTGGATCGAGGTTGGCGGTGAGACTCTGGTCCGAAACGACCAGATTGCCGGCGACCGGAGATCAGCATGATTGGCAGAAGCACTACGCCGAACACCATGAGCAAGCCGAGGAGCAGCTCGTTGCCGGTGCCGGTATAGTTGAGTGGTTCGCCGTTCAGGCGGATCGCGGACCACAGCGGCGGCGAACCTCCGTCTTGCCCCAGAAGTCGTAGATGCCAAGGGTGAGAATGCGGATGACGAAATTGAAGATCGACAGCCGATCATGCCGAGCGCCTTGGCCCACGATGATTCGTGGCGATCGCTCTGAGGGGTTTGGTTGACGGCCAGACGGTAGCAGCTCGGGTCGAATGGATATCCGCAGTGATTATGTGTCGGTCCGTGAACTTCGACGTCATCGACGGTTGTCCTTAGCACGGCTTGGCGCTTTCGAGGCCTCGGGTGTTCGATGGCCGGATCGGACCTACCAGTGTTGCGCTCCTCGGCCACCTTTAGACACCTTTCTGCCTCGGACTTTGGGTGCTTTGGTCCGCTGCGGCATCGTTCAGCATCCTTACTCGCTGGCTAGCATCGTCGACGCTCAGATTGCGGGCCTGTGTCGTTTATCAGATTACAACAAGTTGGCTGTTCGGATCGCCGCCACGCGTTAGTGGTCCGACGGTGTCCGGCCGTTAAGGTTGTCTCGGATGTTCATAACGCCACGATTGATGGGAGGTGTGCCACTGTTGGGCCACACCCGATCCTCGAGAAGGATTACGGCGAGCGAATCGTAGTCATGCAAGTTGGCGTCCGCAATACATTGCTCAGGAGTGCCGGACAAACCCGGCTGTCCTGAGACGGTGCGGCTTGGATAAAGTCGGCGGTGTCCTTTGATTTTAAGGTCACGACCGCAGTCACTTTTGGATCATGAACCGGGAGCAATGAAGAACAATGGACGCCAAGACATTCGATAAATCGAAGCTGCCCAGCCGCCACGTCACCGAGGGCCCGAGCGCGCGCCGCATCGCTCCTACTACTACGCCATGGGGCTCACCGAGGAGGAGATCCATCGGCCGTTCGTCGGCGTGGTCAGTCTGCTGGAACGAGGCCGCGCCCTGCAACATCGCGCTGATGCGCCAGGCGCAGGCGGCCAAGACGGGCGTCAACGAAGGCCGGCGGCACGCCGCGCGAATTCTGCACCATCACCGTGACCGACGGCATCGCCATGGGCCACCAGGGCATGAAGTCGTCGCTGGTTCAGCCGCGAAGTGATCGCCGATTCGATCGAACTGACGATGCGCGGCCACTGCTACGATGCGATGGTCGGCATCGCCGGCTGCGACAAGTCGCTGCCGGGCGTGATGATGGCGATGCTGCGCCTCAACGTGCCGATCGGTGTTCATGTATGGCGGCTCGATCATGCCCGGGCGCTTCAAGGGCAAGGACGTCACCGTCGTCGACGTGTTCGAAGGGGTCGGCATGCACTCGCGCCGGCCGCATGAGCGAAGAGGACCTGCACGAGCTCGAATGCGTCGCGTGTCCCGGCGCCGGCGCCTGCGGCGGACAGTTCACCGCCAACACGATGGCCTGCGTCTCCGAGGCGATCGGTCTTGGCGCTGCCGGGTTCGGCCGGGCGCGCCGGCGCCGTACGAGAGCGCGTGACCACTACGCGGTCGAGAGCGGCAAGGCGGTCATGCGACTTGATCGCCGATGGCCTCCGGCCGCGCGACATCTGCACGCGCAAGGCCTTCGAGAACGCCGCGACGATCGTCGCCGCGACCGGCGGCTCGACCAATGCGGCGCTGCATCTGCCGGCCATGGCGCACGAGGCGGGCATCGCGTTCGACCTGTTCGACGTGGCCGAGATCTTCAAGCGCACGCCCTACATCGCCGACCTGAAGCCCGGCGGCAAGTACGTCGCCAAGGACGTGTACGACATCGGCGGCGTGCCGCAGATCCTGAAGGCGCTGCTCGACGGCGGCTTTCTGCACGGCGACTGCATGACGGTCACCGGCAAGACGATCGGCGGAGAATCTCGCAGGCGTTGAATTCAATACCGATCAGAAGGTGGTCTATCCGGTGTCCAATCCGATCATCGCCGACCGGCGGCGTCGTCGGCCTGCGCGGCTCGCTGGCGCCGGATGGCGCGATCGTGAAGGTCGCCGGCATGAAGAAGCTGCAGTTCAGCGGGCCGGCGCGCTGCTTCGATTGCGAGGAAGATGCGTTCGCGGCGGTCGAGGCCGCGCGATACAAGGAAGGCGATGTCATCGTCATCCGCTACGAGGGCCCGAAGGGCGGGCCCGGCATGCGCGAGATGCTGTCGACGACGGCGGCGCTCTACGGCCAGGGCATGGGCGACAAGGTGGCGCTGATCACCGACGGCCGGTTCTCGGGCGCGACGCGCGGCTTCTGCATCGGCCATGTCGGACCGGAAGCGGCGGTCGGTGGTCCGATCGCGCTCGTCAGGACGGCGACATCATTTCCATCGACGCGAGCGACGGCAGCGCTCGATCTCGAGGTCGATCGCGAGGCTGAACTCGCGAGCGCCGCCGCAAGGCATGGTCGCCGCCTGCCAATCCCTATCAGACCGGTGCGCTGCGTAAGTATGCGGATCAGGTCGGGCCGGCGAGTAACGGTGCGGTCACCCATGCTGGAGGCAAGGCGGAAGTTGTTCTGCTATGCGGACATCTGATATGAAGAAACCCGGTGGGCATTGTCGGGTTTGGTGCTGAGGCATTGCGGTCGTCACCTATCTGCTGCGGCAACCGGAGTTTCTGTATGAGTAGGGGATTTAGCTCGAGCGCCCTGGCCGAGAACACACGTCCGAGACAGTTGAGTCGACGTTGCTACGGTCGACGTGACTTCCTGAAATGGTGCGGTGTCGCCGGCATCGGATTGTCGGCGAACGCTCATGCCGACGACAGCCGGGAATTGCCCCCTTACGACGGTCCATTTTTTGTCGTTTGTAATGCATCGGGCGGTTGGGACACAACTTACCTGATGGACCCAAAAGGTGTTGGCGGGATCAACCGTCTGTATGACGAAGGTGACATTCTCACCGAAGGAAAGATCAAATTCGCACCGACGGCGAAACACATTTCCGAGGGGATGAGCAACGAGGACTTCTTCGGCAAGTACGGCAAGGAGTTGTTGGTACTCAGCGGTCTCGATTACTCCGTCAACAACCACTCTCCTTGCAGTCGCTACATGGCGACGGGGCATTTAGACAGTGCGGCGTATCCGACGTTCGCAGCGTTGGTCGCTGCCTGTCGAGGTCCCGAGTGTCCGCTGTCGTTTCTGACGTTCGGCAATTACTCGGCGACTGGAAACCTGGTCCCGATGGCTCGCGTTCCCTACATTCAGTCATTGAAGTTGCTGGCGAATGCTGGTTCCGTTCAGGGGATGAGTCAGCATCCCTACCACGACAGTTTTGTCGCCGACAGAATTGAGCAGGCGCTGACGGAGCGGAACCAGCGACATGCAACTCTGCCAAGCTTGCCTCGACAAAAGCGCGCCGAAAATATGTTGTACGCTGCGCAGTGGAACTCGCAGTCGCTCTCTCGCATCACCCCGCATATCCCGGACGAGATCCCCAAAGACGCGCTGTCGCAACAGGCGGAAATCGCGCTGGCATCGTTCAAGGCAGGCGTTTGCGTCTCGGCGAACCTAACGATTGGTCAGTTCGACAGTCACCAAAAGAACGACGAAGATCAAATGAAGTTGTTGCCTCGCTTTTTGGCAAGCATTGATTACCTGTTGCGACGAGCCGAGGAACTGCAGATACGCGAAAAGCTAGTTCTCGTGATCCAAAGCGAAATGGGACGTTCACCGAGCTACAATCAAGGGAACGGCAAAGATCACTGGTCCATCGGATCCATCATGTTCTTGGGGCCTGGGATTCGCGGCAATCGAGTGATCGGTTCGACGGACGAAGGACAGATGCCCATTGCAATCGAGGCGAAAACTCTTGCGTTGAAAGCAGAGGACGGCCTACGAGTGCGTCCAGAACACATTCATGTGGCGCTCCGTGAGTTAGCCGGTGTCGCCGATCATCCCCTCAGCAAGCAGTTTCCATTCAAGGTGCAGGACGAAAGTAAACTGCTCAACTTTTGGGGCTAGCTCACCGGTGCTCGTCGACTCGCCGTCGCCAGACGGTGGTCGTACTGTGTTTTCTACGCTCGAGCGATCGAAGCTGCTCGAGAGCGGCGTTTTCCAGCTACACAAACTGAGCGGTTGTCGCTGGGTATGCATGTTGATCCCGGAAATTCACCACTTCGTTGTCGCGAAAACCACTCCGTTTGCCCAGCTAGTGCATCGTCAAATCTAAAAATGGGGGTGACGTCGATCAGCGAAAAGGGGTCAGACACCAAAAATGCGAAGCTCCCTTCGGGCCGTTCCGGTTTTCGGTGTCTGACCCGAATGGCACGAACTTAGGTTGTCTCAGTGAACCTCGGGCGCTAGCCGTGGGCCTTCGCCGCATCCTAACGACGTTTTCCTCGCCCACGGCTAGCGCCCGAGGTTCAAAGCCCGTGCCATTCGTGTCTGACCCCTTTTCGCCAGCAACCCTAAACCTAAATGTTGACGCTGCACTTGAACGCGGATGGCAGGCGGCGACGTCAACGCTCTTCCGCTGCAACGTAGTCAGGGTTCGGAAGCATCATTTGTGCCGATACAGATTGTCGCCATTCGTGCAGCATGGTTCGCAGTCGGGCGGTCATCTCGGGCTCTAGCTGTGACAGGTCATTCTGCTCACCAATGTCATCGCGAAGATTGAATAGCTGTACCGTGCCGTTTTCAAAATACTCGAGCAACTTGTGATCCCCGGCGCGAATCGCACCGCCGGGGCTTTGCATCCCATGATTGCTATAGTGCGGAAAGTGCCAGTAGATCGCTTCGCGGGCAATCGTTCCAGAGCCACTGACCAGCGGCGCAATGCTGATTCCGTCCACATGCTGCTGCGGCTCTTGTGGGAGCCCAACCATGTCAAGAATCGTCGGATAAAAGTCGGTGCTGATCACGGGCACGTCGCATACCTTTCCACGCTGGCCGCGGCTCGGCCAATGCACGATCAACGGCTCGCGGATACCACCTTCGTAGAGCCAGCCTTTGGCACCGCGAAGCGGAAGATTCGATGTCGAAAAAGCCTTGTCCAGGTTGTCGGACTGCACCACGCGATTGGGATTACCGAAATTGGCAGCCGACATGCCACCGTTGTCTGAAAACAAAATCACGATCGTGTTGTCGTCCAGGTTCAGCGACTTCAGCTTGGCGAGCAAACGACCGAGGCTCTCGTCAACAGACTCGACCATCGCAGCAAACTGAAGGTTGTCCTGACGCTGCTTGATTTTGACGGTGCGATCGGGCAGCACACGGTAGCCCGACCAGTCGCGAGCTCCGATCCGCGTATTCAGCTCTTCTCGCGTCAGCGGTTGCTTGTCATCCGGGTTGCCTTCGAGTGCGAACGCGCGACCGTCATGAGGTGGCATCGCGTCGAGCTTTCGCTTGTACTTGGCGACCAAATCGTCGCGTCCTTCAATCGGGTCGTGAACGGCGAAGTGGGCCAGGTAGAGAAAGAACGGCTGGTCCTTGCTGGACTCGATGAACGTCTCGGCTTCATCGGTCAATCGATCCGTCAGATACTCGCCGTCGCTGCTCTCGAGATTGTCCATCTGGAACGGTCCGTGGTATCCCACTTTGGGCCAGCCCTTGTTCCAGCGAGGAATTTGAATGTCAAATCCCTGCTGCAGCGGACCGAAAGGATCTTCGCCCAGATGCCATTTTCCAATGTGCGCGGTTCGGTAGCCATTTTCCTTCAGCGTCTCAGCGATCGTGACTTCCTCAAGTGGAAGCTGCTGATGGATCGCCGCATTCCTGAGTTTTTGAAACGGAAACTCTTTCCGGCCAGGCAACCAGTCGGTGAGTTGAAGCCTCGCCGGGTACTTGCCGGTAACGATGCTTGCGCGAGTTGGCGAACAAACGTGGCAGGCCGCGTACGCCTGAGTGAAACGAACGCTCTGCTGCGCGAATTGATCAATATTCGGTGTGTCATAGAAACTGCTGCCATAGCATCCGAGATCACGCCAACCCAAATCATCGACCAGGAAGAAGACGACGTTGGGACGACGATCCTCCGCGCGACCCGACTGCGCCAGCAGCGACGCGAACGTTGCAACAAGAATCAAAAGTCTGGTGGTGCATCGAACCATCATCGAACAATTCATCGCTACTTGGGTCACTCTCACTCCTTGTAATCGGCTCCAGTGAGACTGTTCAGGACGGACTGCTGCCATTGAAAGAGTTCGGCTTGCAACCTGTCGGCGGCGGCGGCTTGTTGGTCGACGAGGTTGGTCGTTTCGGCAGGATCGGCTTTCAGATCGAAGAGTTCGCGAACCGGACTACCTGTCTTCTGCTCGTGGATGACGAGCTTGAAGTCACCGTCGATGATGGCGCGAGGGCCGAGGTAGTCGTCTTCGGTGATGGTGGGATGACGGAAATTTTTGAAGTCGCGAGTCGCTTTGCCCCCGGAAAGTTTAGCGAGCGGCGTGGTGCCGGCTTGCAACTCGGGATCGATGTACGGCTCCGGCTTGGAGTCGCCGGAATTTCGACCATCGAAGGCCCAGAAGAAGAGCGGCTTGGAACGCTCGGTCATCTTATCATCGAGCACAGGAGTGAGATCCATGCCGTCGATCGGGCGTGTCGGCAGCGGTTGACCAACGAGGGCACAGAGCGTGGGAAAGAGATCACTGGTGCTGGCGCGGACCTTTGTGCTGCGTGGCCGTGGGATGCGAGCAGGCCACTCGATCAGTCCCGGCACGAGTATACCGCCATCGTAGACCTGGCCTTTGACACCCCGATGCGGAGTCACGAGCGAACCGTCCGCCGACGTGCCGTTGTCGCCACAGTAAAACAGCAGCGTGTTGTCTCGCAGGCCTTCGGCAGCCAGATGATGACGCAAGTGTCCGATGGCACGGTCCATCGCGGTGATCTCGGCGTATCGCTCTCGCAGCACTTCTCCTTGAGGTCGCGTGGTTGGGCCACCGGTTTCGTTGGAGGTAAGCTTGACCTTCTTGTCACCATACTTCGCCGGCAGGTCGTCGTAGAGTGCAAGATCGGCGGGCAGTCCGCTGTAAGGTTCGTGCGGTGAACCGAACCAGACGACTGCCAGAAACGGCTTGTCGGCCACGCGAGTTTGGTCGATGAAACGAATCGCTTCTTGAATCAGGATCTCTGAGCTTTCACCTTGGATGACTTGGGGCGGTGCGCCGTTGCGTGAGAGCGACGGATTGAGTTCAAAGAAGTTGTCGTGCGAAATCCATTCATCAAAACCCATCGCGCCTGGATTCAATGGTGAGGCGGCCTTTACCGCGCCGAGATGCCATTTGCCAAAGTGTGCGCAACGGTAGCCAGCCTTGCTGAGACTGTGGGCGATGGTGACTTCTTCAGGACGGAAAGACCAGCCGGGCGCGAATGTGCCCATGCGGTTAGGGTGACGGCCGGTGAGAAAGCTGGCACGAGTGGGCGAGCAATTCGGATGGCCGGCGTAAAAGTGCTCGAACTGTAGTCCGGTCGCCGCCATTTCATCGAGCACAGGCGTTTTGACATGCGGATGGCCATTGTAACCGGTTTCCTCCCAGCCATGATCGTCTCCCATCAGGAGGATGATATTCGGTTGTGCGGAAAACGAAGAATGACAAATGCCAAACGAGTACAAAGTCAGAACAAGCGAGAGAATTGATTTCATAGTGCGTTTTCGTTGGCAGCGTGGCGTCGGCATTCAACCTGTTATGGTTGATTCAAGACTTTGTGTAAAGGATTTCTGCGCTTTGGCGTTCCAGCGATCGAACACATTGCGCAATTCGGTGTCTTCACCGATGTCGTTGCGATCTGAGAAATAGCGGCCTTCGAGATCGGCAATGGTTGCTTGAAGCGATTCTTGGTCCGCCGCGGTCAACGACAAACGTTGATCACCCGCCATCCGGCGTAAGAACGCGACCAAACTGAAGGGCGTCAGTTTGGCAGGCACATTGTAGGCAGGACGCTGATGTGCCACGGAACGGCGTCTCCAAAACCAGACACCGGCAAATGCCAACGCAAACAAAGAGATCGCAGCGACGGATAACGTGATCGCTAGCTGCTTCCAATCGTAGGCGACCATCGGTTGAAGTGCGACCACGTCCTTGGTCTCCACGATGTCGGCATCGGAATATTGCTCGTAGGCAACGTGTGCATCGGCGAAGGTGACTTTGGGGAACACAAACTGATCGACGACGGAAATTCCGTTTCGCTCGGGCATCGCCAGAAAGACAATCCATGTTCGTTCACTGATGGGCTGGACACCGCCAGTCGCACTGTCAAATTCCACGATCGAGACACCGTGGTCCTCGATTGATTCGACACGGAATCCCGAAACGTCGCCACCGATTTGAATATCCGCCAACCGGCTCAAATCCGGCACCAAGCCGATGCCGGAGGCGACCAGTTCGAGCCGCATTTCGCCGCGATTGCAGCTCACGCGCGTCAAGCAGTTGCTTCACCTGCAACTCAGCAAGCGGCCTTTGTGCAGGCTCCTTCTCGCGGGCATCGATCAACAACTTCTGTGAAGCAATCGGCAGCAGCACGGATCCATGGCCATCGCGGAACAGGACGTCCACTTGCAGCGGGGCGATTGTGTCAATCGCGGGATCCTTTGCCGAGAGCACCAGGTAAGCCAGCGGTGTTTCTCGCCAACCCTCACGCCCATAGTCCCTGCGCTTCGCGGTTGGTGGGTGAAATCGTAGTTCCTCGATCGTAAAGCTCTCGGACAACTTGGTGCGAATCTCTTCTTCCAATTTCTTCTTGTTGTTGACCTCCGCCCCAGACGGTGTCAATTGCTTGTCCAACAAGGAAATGAAATCGTCCGCTTCACGTCCCAGCGGCGTGCTGTAGCGGACCGAAACTTGCATCCCGAACGGTTTTCCATGTCCGACTTGATGACTGCCGTCGATTGCGGTGTGCAACTCGACCTCTTCCAACAATTGTTGATAGTAGGCATTGAGTTCCCTTGCCTTGTTGCCCGCCGGGTGATCGCCCAAGACAGTCAATGACTCTCGCAAGCAACGCTGTTTGAGTGCTGGTGGCACACTCTTGAGTTCTTTCTCGAAAGCTGCTCCGAACATTGCGAGGTGCTCGTCTGACATCGGTTCGCCGAGGCTGCGAATCGACGCGGCAATCTTCTGAATCTGCGGTTCGTCTGCCGATGACTGCCGTGTCAGGTAGGCCAAATCGCTGGCGCCCAAGGCGACTTGAAACCAACGCTGAAAGACTTCAATGCTCGGCTCTGGATTCGGCTGCTCCAGGGTCTTTGCGTAGCTGTCGGCAGCCCGCTCAATGTTGGCGAATGCGCGATCACGAAGCTTGATGTAGGTGGGGAGATCAGCTCCCTGGCCATACAGGTATTCCGACTGATCGAAGAGCAACAAGCCGGCCAGTAGATTCAGTTTGACATTCTCAATATTGCGATTCGCACAGCTTTCGACCAACTCGATTGCCAACTCGTATCCTCGCGTCACCTCCTGGGACAATTCGATTTCATTGCGGTTGGTTCCTGCCGCCTGTTGGATGCGTTGGGCGCGCCACCTCTGCGCAAGGCATTCACGCATCTTCTGTCCTAGTGATGCCGTTGATTCAACAGACAGTTCGGTGAGTGGCCCGAATACTGTCTCCAAGTCCTCTCGCGTAAAGACTTCTGCCAACGAGTGCGCTCCGATGAACGCGTCTGTCAGCGCGTCCGCTGACGGAGCTGGCAACTCCGATGCAGCGATTGTCTTGAGCATTTCATGGAGCTTCCTAAGTGCCTGAACCTGATTGGCGCGTGTGAGTGCGATGCCTTCGCCTTCCCCACTTTCCTCCCTCAGTTGCTGTCGATAGTACTGGCGATACTGAGCGAGTTGAGCGGCGTTGTATCGCTGGCCTTGAAGCTCTCTCATCAACTCGTCGAGACGAGCCTCGATTGCTGCGTTTTGACGAACGGCGAGTTTCAGATAGCTGTCAATCACACTCTGAGCAGTCTTTGGGTCGTATTCCGCCAGCGCCGTTGCCGTCTCTTGTACTGTGTCCCAGGCGGCGTTTCTCGCCCCAAGCAATCCCTTTAGCCGGCGAGCCATGGCTGCCGTATCGGGTGACAGCTTGTCCAGCCACTTTGCAGTTGGGGCTGTTCGAAGTAGCAACTCCTGGTCAAGAGATACGACTTCGCTTTCCTTCCGAGAAGTGAGCAACCGCTTCTTATCATCACTCGCTTTCAGTGCCTCGTTGAGCCATGGCACTGCGAGCAACTGCAATTCTTGAGTCCAATCACGGTTCGTTGGCTCACTCGAATCACTCAGTGCGTTTCCGCAATAGGTGGTGACCGGTAGGATCGCGGCGCGAGCCTCATAGTCATTCTCGCGATAGGCCGTTTCGGCTCGATTGAGGACGGTGGCCATGAACTGATCGATCTGTGAGTGGTCTTGCCTGGCCATCGTCGTGATCCAGGTCTGTCCTTGCTCGACTGGCTGCGCCGCCAGCAACGTGACCAGGCGGGGAACCAAGAGGTTGCGTTCCGAGTTGCTGAACGACTTCGCAGACCAGGCTGCAACCGTGTATGACCACGCTTTGGCGAGCGTTTGAGCATCGGCCTTCTGTTCATACCGAGCAAACTCGAGAAGCGAGCAGAGGTCTAAAACATCGAAAGAGGTTTCAGGGCCGATGTCGGCAGGTATATCAACGTACTTTGCAGCCTCCTCGATCAGCCCGGCGGCCAAAAGCAAACGCGCTGCGCTGGAGCGTCGCTTGGGATCAGCGCCGCCAAGTCGTCCCGTTCCCGCGGCAATGGCCTCGAGCATCGATCGTGGCTGGTCGAGATGTACCATCGAAGACGACAGCAAGGCGCCGAGTTGACCGCATTGCTCCGCGGTGAGCTCTTCGGGCGAGGCATCCGCAATCGCAGGAATCTCCTCAGGCCGAATCGATCGTCCTTTAGAAAGGAGAGTTAAGACGTGGTTGTAAATCAGCGGCGCTGCCGGTTTGGGTAGGCTGGCAAGATGCGTTTTCACTGCCTTCCAGTCTCCACGAATCAGTTGTGATTGCAGTTCCGCAATTCGGTTGATCTGCTTCTTGGATTCCCCATCGGCCCCCTCCTCGTCCGACTCTTGATCGACCGCATGTTCCGTGTCAATGGAAGGCTTCACGCTGGTGCTTCCGTCACCAGCAAGTTGCTGCAAGATGGCAGACGGTGAACGCGAGATCGACTTGATTGCCAAGTAGGCTTGGACAGACTCCAAGCCCACTTGTTGTTCTGGCGTCACTGTCTCCGAAGACTCAGACTGTTGCAGGCCATTCGCTGCCTCGGTACGCTCCATTTCCGACGCGTACTCTTTGAGAGCCAGCTCGGACACATCCACGATTGGACCCGCACCTCCGAATGGATCCACAACTTCGAATGGATTAGCAGCTCCGAATGGATCAGCACCTCCCAATGGATTTTGGCCCCACGCATGGCAAAACGTTGCCGTGCCGATCACAATCATGAAGCAGGCTGCGAGGCTTCGCGCACAGATCTGTCTGTGTTGATTCATAGTCATCGTCTCGTCCGAGCAAATTCTTTCCGAAAGTTCACGATCCGATGCCGCCGCTTTCGTTGAGCCCGGCGCTGTTGGACTTCTTCATGTCCTTTCTCGCGTCCTTCTGGTCTTCCTTCTTCTTGCCTTCTTTCTTGCTATCCTCACACCGACTGGCCATCTGTTTGCGTTTGTTTTGGCACAAGCCGTTGCAATTGGAGCAACAGTTCTTCGGCAGCGGCATTGCCATCAACGTGCGCAAGTCCATCTGCTCCAGTCGAATGGTAGCCTCCAGATTCTCGGCTGCTACTTGTTGCTGTCGTTCGTTGGCACTCGTCTCCGCCAGCAAGCGGAATTGTTGTCGCGCCGACTCGGCCTCGTGCAACCATTCGTCTGCCTCGGCACCCTCCAAACGCATGATCCAAGCAGCGTAGTAACAGCTGGTTGCCAGGTCGTGTCGTGCTGCATCCAGCAAGTTGCTGTCTGCTTGTTCGTCACTTTCCATCTCCGAAATGAGTGACTCCAGTTGCTCCTGACCGGCGATCAAATCGCCAGCGTTGATGGTTGCGTTGGCTTCGGCAAGTCGAATGCGGCGGCGTGATGAAACGGACTCTGCCGGCCACTGCTGATTCGCGAGCGAGTAGCTAACCGCAGCGGACTTCCAATCGCCCGATGCCTCAGCACGTCTTCCAGATTTCAGTTGATCAGCTGCCAAGTCAGTGTGAAACCACCGTTGACCCGGTCCGAAGTGCCAGGCGACCAAGGCGACAGGAAACAACACCCAAAGACTCCAAAAGGCTTTCGCGTTCATCGAAATTCTCTACCGAGTGTTGAATGCCGGGTCACGATCAAAATGTTCTCTCGTCAACTGGCCCGACGATTGTCGCTTTGGATTCCACGCCCCGCCAGCGATTGCCAGCGCAATCGGTGCAAAGGCGAGTAGCGTGCTGCCGACCGAAAGTGCCAATAGTGCGATCGCTCGCCAAGCCAGGGGACTATCAGTATCCCGCGCCAACGGGCCACTTGGCAACAAACGACTGGGAACGTGGTTGGCGTTCACGTCCAGATACTCGCCCCGGATTTGACTGGCAAACTGGGCCAACGAGCGGCGATCTTGTCGTGAGCTGTGGTCGTGAATGAAGGTGCCACGAAAGGGATCGCCCACTCCCAGCACGAGAATACGGTCGAATGCGGACGATCGCTTGGGTACGGATTCGGCGGGCAACGTGTCACCATCACTGACAATCAGCAGCGTGGCAGAACCCGCACGCCACGAGCGCGACAAGGTTTCCGCTGCCGAAACGACGCTGTAGAGATTTGTCTTCCCGGCTGTGAATGCCTGGCTGAGCGGCAGGTCGTTCAAGATGTTGTGAACCACAGCCGGGTCAAACGTATCGACGACCACAGGGCGTGCCTCGGTATAGAACGCAATCACACTGACTCGCCCTCGTCGTGTATCGATTCGCTCCAGCACACTACGCAAAACATCGCGAGCACGATCTGCTCGGGTTGACTCTCGCTTCGGCCCCGCATCGGGAATCTGCATGCTCGGTGAAACGTCTAGCCCGATCACGATATGGTGGATCGGCATTTCGTCGCCGTGCATCATCCCGTGTGCCCGCTGTGATTCACTCAGGGCGAAGAGTGTCAGCAATCCCCAGCAAACGGCTCCAACCGATAGGACTCGCAGCGGTCCCACCATTGCGGTCCAGGGCTGCGGGCGGCCTCGTGGTCCGAATGCCAGGAACTCGATCTGCTTCACCCGCCGGGCATGCAACCATTCCGCGATGCCGGCCAGCAGCATTGCCATCGCTACGATCGTCGGAACGAATGGGTAGGAATCTACCATGGCGAATACCGGAGCCCAAAGGAAACCACGAGTTGCAAACCGAGTAACACCAATCCCGCGACGGCAAAGGGACGGTAATGAACAACCTGGTGTGGCTCCGATGGCTTCAGTTGGATGGGTTGCATTTGATCGACATGAGCGAATATGCGGCTAAGGGCTGCGGGATCAGCGGCCGCGAAGACCTGGCCGCCCGTTGGACCGGTCAACGCGTAGAGGTCGGCAGGTGCAACAGTGCCACCAATGTGAATCGCATACAGAACGACTTGGTCCGCAGCAAGTTCCTGGCCAATTTCTGCCGCGCGCATGCCCCGCAGATCGGCGCTTCTTCCGTCCGACAACAAGATCAACAATCGACTACCTTCGCCGCGCCGTGCAAGCTTCGCACTACAGAATTCGATCGCTTTGCCGATTTCGGTCCCTCTCAATTGTCGTGGTAGTGTCTCAGGCCGCAGGAACGGAGTGGCGTTGCGAATCGCTGACGTGTCTTGAGTTAGCGGCGTCCACTCCAAAACCTCGTTCCCAAAGATCGTCAAACCGAAGGCATCGCCCTGACGACGACTCGTGAAACTGCTGATCGCCAGCATCGCCGCGTCGTACCGCGTGGCATCACCAAACGCACGCGTCATGCTTGACGAAACATCCAATACGAAATCGATGTTTGTCAGCTGCCGCGTTTGTCGGGGCTTCGCCATGATCAGTGGAGCGGCAAGCAGCAAGATCGCGACTGCAAGTAGGAGAGCTGGCAAGAGACTCGCGGCGGTTGTTAACCGCGACAGCCAGTGACCTGCCGACTGGTCGCCGTGATCGAAAGGGAGTGAAATGTGATGCTTCGGTCCGGCGACTTCGTAGACGATCAACATCACGGGAATCGCCAAAAGCCACAGCAACTCAGGATGACCAAACGTCATGCCGGTACCTCCGTCGTGGTGCTCAGCGAATCAACGCGAGGATCGCCAGCAACATTTCGATAAGGTGCAAGCAACGCCGAGACATCGATCTCTCGTCGACCCGGCGGCAAATGCAGCCACGCATCAAGCTCACGCAGCAAAGCACCCGCCTCTGCGTGCGCTCGCATGCGTGCCAAACTTTGTTGCGAATCACACTCAGCCAAGTTCAACTTCTCCCGCCAAAAACTCAACAGCAATCGCTCCAAAGCGGCTTGCTCGCGAGGGCTACTTCGGCCTTCCAGCACGGTTTCCACGAGGGGCTTCAACTGATCCGCAAGCGATTGGTCGGGCGAATGCACCGACCTCACCACGGGCTCTGGGCGAGACAGTCGCTTCTTCATCCACAAAACCAATGGGACCAACCATAGCATGACAGCCCCAGCCAACAGGATTCGATAGGGCCAGGCGAACGGGAGCGGCACACGCTCGATTCCTCCTAGTTCTCCGCTGTGGTCCTGCGGTAGCACTGAAACGATGGAAACTTTCGCGGGGGACAGTGACGAGATGTCTGTCCCGTCCAGATGTCGCAAATAGTCTCGCAGATCATAGTCCCCGGCAACGAAACCCATGTAACGGATTTCGTAGATCGAAACATCCTGATCGCGAGCCACGTTGGCAATGCGAATCAGCAGCGGCCCGCCCTGTTCGAACGGCTTCACTTCGATGGCGGGGCCGCTGGTGCGAAGATAGAAAACTCCTTCGGTCCCAATCGACCTTTCCGGCACTGCAGCAACGGACACCCTTGCAACGAGCGTCAAACCGACTACCAGAAGCAGGATCAGCGTTAATCGTTGGTTCGTTGTGCGTCTCATCAGGGTCGCGATCTCAGTTCATGCGACGTGTCAACGTGTATTTCGCATCAGGCCGCCACGTTCGGCAAGAAATCGTCTCAATGGAGCAACAAATGGTTGATCTGTCGCGAGTAACAGATAGTCGATTCCTGCCCGCTTCAATTCAGCGACTGCTTCGCGACGTGATTCGCCGAACCAATCTGTCCTGCCATGAGCTGTAAACGTGCGTCCCGATTCTGCCTCGGTCGCTCGCACGATACCACCTCGCAACCGACCAGTCTCCGCAGGATCTTGTACTTGCAACACCGTGCAGTCGTGTCGAATGGCCACATTCTTGATCGCGCGGATCGCCAGCGGATCGTGTAGATCGCTGATGATCACGATCAGCGAACGAGTCTTCAAGTGTTGCTGCAACTGTTCGAGTCGCTCAACCAGTCGAGTCTGCTCATCAAACCGATAGTTGCGCAAAGCATGCAGCCATCGGAACAATTGACCCTTGGAGAGTGACGGTTGAAAGTGCAAGCCGCGGTCGCCTGCCGCTAGAATACCCACTGGGCTCAACCGCCTCAGCGCCGCGAGTCCCAATCCACCAGCGAGCAGAACCGCGAGTGTGTACTTGCTAAACGAAGTCGAGTGAACGGTCATCGATGTCGAAGTATCGACGAGCAAATAGATCGGCGTGCACTTGACGCTTTCGTATTCCTTCACGTGAAATCGGCCGTGACGAGCCGTTAGCTTCCAGTCGATGTCCTTGACGGAGTCGCCATCCACGAACGGACGGCTCTGAACATAGTCGATGCCTGAGCCAAGATAAGGGCTGGAGTCGTAACCAAAGCGCAGGTCTTCAGCCAAGCGTCGCACCGCGATCTCGAAGCCACGATCGAGCGTCGTGGGCAACCCTTGGGTCTGTGTCCCTTGGGTCTGTGTCGTTTCACGCTCGCTTCTCATACCATCGAATCCATGAGCTCGCTCAAAATGGATTGGCCGTTGCGACCATCCGCGAGCGCCTCGTAAGTCACGCGAATCCGGTGCAGTACAACGTCCTCGGCAATCGCGAACACATCCTCCGGCAAAACATGGTCGCGACCATGGATATACGCGCGGGCCTGTGACGCGGCCACCAACGCGATCCCTGCTCGCGGACTCGCTCCTAACTCGATCAAACGGTGTTCGCGGGTGCGCCGAATCAACTCCACCACGTGTTCGGTGAACACCTGGCTGACATAAACTTGTTTGACTTGCTCCATGCCCTGAACCAAGTCCTCGATCGAACACATTCGCTGCTGACCAATCAAATCGAATGCCGTCTGGGGAACGGCGCCACGGCCTTGACGATTGAGTCCCAATCGGACCGACTGTTGAATGATTTGCACTTCGTCGTCGTGAGGCGGGTACTGCAAACGATGGCACATCATGAAACGGTCCAGTTGCGCCTCCGGCAATTCAAACGTGCCGGCTTGTTCCACTGGATTCTGGGTTGCAATCACCAGAAACGGCGCAGGCAGCGGCAGCGTCTCTTTGCCGATCGTCACCTTGCGTTCCTGCATCGCTTCCAACAGGGCCGACTGAACTTTCGGTGCCGCGCGGTTGATCTCGTCGGCTAACAACAAGTTGGTAAAGATTGGCCCCTGGTTCACATGAAAGGTGCCGCTCCGCTTGGTCGAGCACTTCGGAGCCAATGATGTCCGCCGGCAATAGGTCAATCGTGAATTGCACACGTCCGAATTGCAGTTCGATCGCCCGCGCCAGCGCGCTGACGAGCAACGTCTTGGCAAGACCCGGAACGCCTTGCAGCAAGAGATGTCCGCCCGTCAGTAGCGCGATGAGCAGTCGTTCGACCACGACTTCCTGGCCGACCACCACTCCCGAAATTGCATTGCGGACCGAATCGACAAGAGCCGGCGCAGCGACCTCGCTTCGGGCGTGATCATGATTCACCATGCGGACTCCAAGCAGACTAGCTGGATGACTTGCATACGGAAAGTGATTGCTTCACCGTAGGTGGTCCTAGTTGTTCGGAGAAGCGTGATGTTGTTCGTAGTGCTGTCGGAGTAAATCCTTTCCGTAGTCGTTTCCGTTGGGTGTCCGAACGACCGCGTGAATGTGGTCTCGGGTCGGTTCTGCTGAGCGAAATGGAGCCACGCGGCGTTGATGGTCGAATTCGATCAGCAAGACAGGGCTGTGAATCCGGTAGTAGAAAACGCTGTCCGCCGACGTACCACCGATCCAGGCGAAGTAGGTTCGCTCGAGATGTTCGCGAACTTCGCTCATCTTCACTTTCGCATGCCCATCATTCATGTTGCCAACGTACTCCGCAATCACCTCTAGCAGTAAGGCTCGCTGCTCCTCGTTCAGCTTCGATCCAGGCAGACCGGCGTAGTCCAGGTCCACGTTGTCTTTGTAGGCTTCGGTGAGTGCGTTGTTGCCGTCTTTCACGCTCGACAGGATAGCCTCTTTCTGCTGCTGTTCATTGAGAGCCTGCATGAACTTGAGCCCCTTGTCTTGCTCGTCTTGCATGACGATGGTGCCTTTGAACTTACCGCTCGTCGCGTGAACCGGCTCGCTGCCGACGAACACTGGCGACATCACCACCTGATCACCCAGCACGAAGTAGTTGATGATCAGATGGTGGCCATCGATCTGCCAGCCCCAGGGCTCCGTCGCCGATGGTTCGCCCATGATCGTGATCCAATACAACCACTCGCCATATTCATCGAAGTTATTCGCCAGTTCTGCCAGAGTCCCATTGAGCTTCATGATGTCCTGGGACTTCTTCAGTCCCTTCGCGCTCAGGCTTGCACGCAGTAACCCAAACGCCAAGTCACGTTGCTTCTCGTCCATTTCATTGAAGCCAACCCCCTGTCGTTTGTAGAAGTGGCGATTGTCCCACTTGCGCCACTCCAGATCATCGACCGGGAAAGTGGTTCGCTGCTTTTGCTCGTCAGTTAACCCCAATAGAAATGACTTTGCCGCCTCAATCACCGGCTCGGTACTGACTCCCGTGGACTGAATCTTGAACAATCCCGGTTCGATCTTTCCGTCGGCGACGATACCGCGAAATGGCTGATCCAGTGACGCTTCACCGCCACCACCACGCGGTCCGCGTTGCTGTGCATAGATCGTCACACCCGTAAGAGTCACAGCGACCGCGGCCAGAACAACGAAGTGGCTTCTTATGGTTCTCAAGGAATTCTCCGGATACTGTCTCTTGCTATCTCTTCTTCAATCTTCAACCGTGATACGACCCTCTCCCTTCGCATCCGATGCGGGAAGAGTCGTTAAACTACCACAATCAAACACCAACTTTTACTGTGAAGATTCGAATGCGATTCAAATTTCTTTGCCTTTGTCTCATCTCCGCAGCGTCCAGCCTATCGGCCGACGATTATCGGCCTGAACTCTTCCAAACTTGGAAGCTGGTCTATCAAGATGATTTTGGTGAGGGAACGCTCAACACGAACCATTGGCAGATCAGGCAGGGAACCACTTGGGTCGTTCAAGACGGAATCCTGGTCGGCAGCCCGTCTCCCAAGGAATTTCAAGAGAAGAAGGTTGCCGCGGGCGATAAGGCCCACGCAGGATACAAGCCGGTGATCTGGCTGGAAAAGGTTCCCGAAAATCTCGTGGTCCATTTCCGGGTTCGGTTTGATGCCGAGAACTATGCCAGCAGGTTTCCCCTGATCGACATTGGTCACCACGTCAACACCCTGATTTTCTCAGAACAGGGCACGACCTTGATCCTGAAGAAGGATCAAAAGACCATCAAAGTAGACGACGTGTTGTTGCCGCTGAACAAGTGGGTCGATGTCACCATCGAACTAAAGAAAGGAGTTCTCCTGCTCAAGGTCGACGACAAGAAGACAATCTTTCACGATCCATTGATTGATATGGTTGATCAGCAGCAGATTGACTTCAAGGGCGTCGACCATGGTGGAATCAGTATCGACAACGTGAAGGTTTACGAGGGAATCAACTGATTCACGCGTATGCTGAGGTACCCGTGTTAGGAGCAGGAGAGACATCACACGAGAAGGTTTGTATATCCTCGCGGGCGTGCCCTACGTCGAGACGCAGTTGAGAATCCTAACGATGAATGTGACAATCCGCCCAGAACAAGACGCAGATCGACAAGCCATCTGGAGCGTCAATCAGATTGCGTTTGAGGGTGCTGCCGAAGCCGAGCTCGTTGATGCTCTGCGCGATAGCGGCTTCATCGAAGTATCACTCGTGGCCGAATTGGAACGAGAGATCGTCGGTCACATTCTTTTCAGCCGAGTAACGATCGCTACCACCTCTGGCCCGGTGGACGCCCTATCGCTTGCTCCGATGGCCGTTGTGCCCGCTCATCAACGGATAGGAATCGGTACGAAGCTTGTAGAAGCGGGGTTGAGCGCTTGTCGAGAGGGAGGCAACAAGATCGTTGTTGTGCTCGGTCACCCCGCGTTTTATCCACGATTCGGATTCTCAGCGGAACAAGCTCGAAAATTGGAATCACCGTTTGGCGGTGGTGAAGCCTGGATGGCTTTGGAGTTGGTTCCAGGCGTTCTGGCCGGAGTGCAAGGCCGAGTCGAGTTCTCGCCGCCGTTTGGCATCTTTAAATAGCAAGATGATTCCCGGCAGAGGCCACTCGCTCGTGAACGAAGCCGAAGTTCTACAAGCTGTACCGGGATACAGGTGATCGCTGGCCATTTGTATACGAGTGTGTTGGCCAGAGGAATGTAGATCGCGTTGCTGCGAAGCATTCGATCGGCGAAAAGGGGTCAGACACCAAAAATGCGAAGCACCCTTCGGGCCGTTCCGGTTTTTGGTGTCTGACCCCTTTTCGCCAGCAACCCTAAAACTAAATGCTGACGCTGCACTAGGTTTCTTCAACCATGTCCTCCAATGTGACTAAGATGTGAACTGGGCGCAATGGCTTCTCGGAGCAACGGCCGTCGAGGAAGGTCTTATGAGAACATCAGCGAAGCGGCGGCTGCTGGGCGTCGAGAGGCTCGAGCAACGGTTGCAACTTGCTGGTGATACTTTGGATGGTGCGTTTTCCAACTGGCATAACGAGAGTCACCCGGCCGATGTCAATGGTGACGGTCACGTGAGCCCGGTTGACGCGTTGATTGTGATCAATGTACTCACTCGCTTTGATCAAGCGTCGGTCGAAGACATGCAAGCGGATTGGTATGCAATCGATCCGGACGCCGACGAGCTCTACGGTGGATACCACCCGGACGTCGACGCGAGTGGAAGTGTGACAGCGCTCGATGCACTACGCGTGATCAACCAACTGGAAAGAATCGCGGCGTCACCACAGTTGGTTCCGATATCGGTGATGTCCGATGGTCAGGGGAACGCTCTGCAGATTGTCTATTCGGTACCTGACGGAAGGTCGAAAGAGGTCGATGTTTCCCAGTGGGATGTCTCCATCAATTGGACCGAGGGAGCTGTCTTCGCAACCGACTCCAATGGCGAAGTTTTGGTCATCGCGAAGCCGGGAGTCGGGATCTTGGAGGTCGATAACACCACCGACGATGGGCAAGCGATCGTGACGCGACTCCTCCCCGACGGAACCCAGGTGACCGAAAGATACGTATGTGTTCCTGGAGTCGTTGTGGACATCGACGGCAACATCATCCAGGCGATACCAGATGACGTGCGCCGACCGATCGAAGGCTTCGAGGAGGTGATTGGCGCGATCGTCGAGCGTCGAACGTTAGACACGGATGGATCGGAGATCACGCTCGGTTACGAAGAGGCGGCCGTGGAGAACCTGATTTCGGTCACCGCAACCCTGGCAACCGGCGAAAGCGTGACGGTGAATCTCGAGGGCGCAACCAGCGTTTTCGCCCCCCAGACGATCATGATCCGTACGTTCGAAGGTGAATGGGTCGGGTCGAAGACGTTGAGTGAGTTTGAGTGGAACCTGCGTCTCTTGCTGATTATGGGTTATCGACCACTTGGTGTGGTGACGCCATACGACATCCATTTGACGCTCGAGGCGGAAGGAGGCTTGTGGAATTCGTGATCCGGCGGATTGCTAGTGACTCAAGCTGAGCGACCTTGTCCTAGGCGCGCACCGGTGTGCGCGGCACAGAGAATCCCAGACAGGATGGTCTCGATGAACAGCGTTGGGAAACACTGCGTCGTTGGATCGAAATCCACGACTTTTTTGATCCGGTGCATTCTGTCAATCTGGCTTAGCTGGACAGCGCCACTTTCAACAGCCGCTGGGCGTTCGCCCACGGTTCTCGAGCATTTCAGCCGGGATAAACCGGGTGCTGACGCTCTGCGGCTGATGAAGATGGCGCTATCCCGTTAGTACGAACAACTCAAGATCAGGCAGCAGCGCTACGGTTCCAGCAGTCTTGCTAACGTTGTTGCCAAAGTCCGCAGTGATTCTTTGTCTGGCAACGTGATCTTGAGTTGCTGACGGCCCTCGGCATCCGTCTCGATGGACTCGCTCAGCCGTTGGGTAAGTTGCTCGACCTTGGTGCTGTCGACGTCAGCAGCGCCGGACTGACTCATCAACTCGCCAGCCAAAGAAAGCGCAGCGGTGACGAGTTGTCCCGTGGCCTGGGAAACTCGTTCGCGACGCGCCTGAAGGCGCTCGGTTTCCGATTCGACTCGACGCCGTTGGCTCTCGTCAACGGGTGCCGGCAATCGGGTTGGCAACAGCTTTTCGAGCCTCCGTTTCAAATCGGTGATACCGCTGGAAACGGCGACGGCATCCACGTCGCTCTCCATGTCGAGTGAGGCATCGGCAAGGTCCTGTTTGGACGCCAAGGTATCGAGCAAGCCTTCCTCGATCGTACCAGTCGTCACCAGGTTATAGATGTGAACTGGATTCTGCTGGCCCATGCGATGGGCGCGGGCGATGCGCTGCTCCAGTACCGCAGGATTCCACGGCAAGTCCGCGTTGATGACGACATTGGCGCTCTGCAAATTCAATCCAGTTGAGCCGGCGTTGGTCATCAAAATCACTCGGCAATCGGACTCCTCTTGAAAGGTTGAAATGATCTCGGGACGCTTCTTTTGCGGTACGCTGCCATCGAGCCGAACGTATCGGCAACCAAACTCATCCAATCGCCGCTCAATACGATCGAGCATCCGCTTCCATTCACTAAACAAGACGATCTTTCGTGTGGGATCGTCGAGCAGCCCGGCCAAGAGTTCAGAGAGCCGCTCAAGTTTTGTGCTGTATTCGGGTTCCTTTTGGTCGACAAGGTAGGTGCTGTCCGCAACCATGCGCATCATCGCCAAGGCTCGTCGCATCCGCAACAAATCCATTTCGGTGAGATACTTCTTGCTAACGATTTGTGCGACGATTTGTTGGTTGCCGTCATGAATCTCCTTCTGTTCGGCGGTCGGTTCGATCCGTATGATCTGATCGGTCCGCTCGGGGAGTTGTTTGGCAACCTGATCGCGCGTCCGCCTCAGTAAGATCGGTCCGATGGTCGATCGCAGTTCATCGAGTTGGTGATAGCCAATCGCTTTCCCCCGATCATCGACAACACGGTGACGATGAAAGAATTGATAGGCCGGTCCGAGTCGCTGTTCATCCACGAATCGCGCGACGGTGAACAGCTCGCCAAGATTGTTCTCCAGAGGTGTACCGGAAAGAACGAGGCGAAATGGGCTCTCGAGCGAACGAATGATGTTGCTCGTCTTGGATTCCCAGTTCTTGATCCGCTGGCCTTCATCCAGGATGATCAAATCCCAAGGAACGGACTCCACTGCGGTCAGATCGCGCAGCACTTGTTCATAGTTGCAAATCGTGAAGAATGTGTCGCTCGCGTATTGTTCATGGCGTTCCGCGCCGGCTCCGACCACCAATTGCACAGTGCGCTCGCTGAACCGCGCGATTTCGTTGCGCCATTGGCTCTTTAGCGATGCGGGACAAATGACCAGGACACGGCGAATGTCTGCATGTCTTGACAACAGTTCCGCAACGCCGATTCCTTGAATGGTCTTACCAAGACCCATGTCGTCGGCCAGGATCGCTCGCCCCGTACCGACGGCAAACGCGATGCCGTCGAGTTGATAGGGAAGAAGCCTGGCGTTGAGCAGCTCATCTCGCAGTGGATGATTGGCCGGATCCTTACGAATCGACTCGCATTCTTGTTGAAGGCGTTGTTGAACGAGGGTGCGCTGAATGTATTCCTCGGCATCGGGGTAGACGTTGACATCAATGCCAGCGTGTTGCAGGGCTTCCAATTGACGGACGACCAGACTCACGTCTTGCTGCGATTGGTGTCCGCCATCGCCGACAATCTCGTCGATCTTGGGAGTCGACTTGGTCGGGAGATTGAATCTCAACCCATAGTCATCTCCATAGTGCATCCGAAGTGAAAGTTTGCGACGCCGGTAGGGTTTCTCAATCACCTTCTTGGCGAACCGCCGAGCAACTTTTGATTGCACGTGCAAAATGTGTTTGCACGTACCGAGCGAGTTGGTTCGGAAGTCGGGGCAGGAACAATACGATTGATGCGGTTCCATGCCGCGGAGAGCGACGCGGTAGACTTTGCCCGACACTTCGCTCGTCACAACATAATCGGTCCAGGGCGCGGCGGGATCGGTGCTGCGAACGGTCATTCGCTCTTCGATGGATCGCTGGGCGCGCTCAGCCATGGCCCGCTGCAGCAACTCGTCAGCGGTTAGATTCTCTAGCGGCACCGATTCGTCCGGCGGCGCCGCGAGACCCAGGACGCTCTTGGCATCAAGCAAATACGCGAGCGCGGCGGCCCCATGAACACATGGCACATCGCAGCGATCGCAGTTCAGTTGTAGCTGTTTGTCGCGAGCCGACTGTAGCGTCAGCGTGCTGATCGCCAGGCCATCGTCAGAGGCCGGATCCTCGAATCGAACGCGAAACAGGTCACCACCCAGGAAGACGTCACGATCGGGCTCGATATCGAAAAGGCGTTCCCCTTCCCGAAACAACTTGGGGCCTTCGTCGCCAAGCAATTGACAGGCCTGATAGTAGGTCAGCGAGGCAAGACGCTGATGAAAGACGTTACCCGTCTTCTGCCGGCCGACTGCTGCCTTGCGAGACGATTTGGTTGCGGGCTTCGTGACTGACGACGCCGTTGCCATGACAACTCCCTTCTCCGTGGGTTTGGAACGCAAGAGACTCCTGGTGGATCCGAACCACTAATAGAACGCCAGCAACACCGTCAGGCAAGATCTGAATCTGACTCTTCGGCGGAGTCCACTTGCGCCCCGTATTTTAGTTCGAGATGCTTCCGAATTCCCTGGGCATCAGACGCCTACATGCCAACGCTATTGCGACACCCCGATCAGCGGCTGTCGACGTAGAACTTGGCCGCGGTGCCCCCTTCTCCTCGAACCAGATGCACGGGTACCCAATGCTGCTCGGTGTCGATTGCGACAGTTCGTGCGTTGGCGTACCGCATCGTGTAGGCGGCTCGCCGACGCTCGCTCAGATTCGCTTTGCTGCCATGCACAATGTACGAATCATGAATGGACAAACTCCCCGCCTTCATCTCCAAAGGCACCGACGCGGCTTCCATCTCGGGGGTGACTTCAACCGTCAGTCCCAACAGGTCGTCTGTTCCTGTGGACACCTTCTCCATTTCCGGATAGCCGTCGTGTGACCGCGGAATGACTTCCATGCAACCATTGCTTTGATCCGCATCATCGATCGCCAACCAAACGGTTGCGATGTCGGTACCCTTGACCGAATGCCAGTATGTGTTGTCCTGATGCCATGCGACAGGGAGACCGTCATGAGGCCGTTTCACGATCAAGTGTGACATGATCAGAATCAAGTCCTTGCCGAGTACCGATTCGACCGCGTCGAGAATCCGTGGATGCCGGCAAAGCTGCAACCAGTAGTCGTTCTTGACGTGCGGCTCCGTTAGATACTCTGGGCGAGCGGCGACTTCTTTATGGTCACCGTCTTTGTAAACCACCATTCGAGCGGGCATGTTGCCGATACATGCGTCGAGTTCGCGGCGAGCGGCGGTAATCGCTTCCGCATCGAGAACATCGCGATAGAGGCAATAGCCATGTTTCGAATAGGCAGCCGGATCGGTATTTGCATCAGTTGGATTCTGCATGACGATCGCTTCCCAGCGAAATGTAGCAACAATCGGTCAGGGGATCACGTCGGCCCGCTTTATGGCACAATACCGAAAGTCATCCGGTCGACACGTCCGCGATGCCCTTGGCACCGTCAATCACGCTAGCGACGAGAACGCGAGTATAGACGGTCTTGAGCACATGTGTTGACCCTTGCGATCGACTAAGATCAGGGTCTCGCCCCGATCCCCTCTCTATTGAAAATCCCTCTGAATCGATCCATGAAACGAAAAGCCATTCTCTTCCTGGCAGTCGTGACGCTTTGCCTTACCAGCAGTGCGCAGGAGCGCCCAAACATACTGCTGTTCACGGCCGATGATCTCCACGCTGAGTCACTCGGAGTTTACGGGGGAAGACCGACGGATCTCACTCCGAATCTCGACGCTTTTGCCGCCGAGAGCATGCGATTCACCCGCGCACATGTGAACGCTGCGATCTGTGCGCCGTGTCGAGCAATCATTGCGACAGGGCGCTACAGTCATCGGTCCGGTGCGATGGGATTCATGCCAGCTCGCGAGGATGTTCCTGACATCGTGACCACGATGAACGCGGGAGGATACGCCACCGGCATCCTTGGAAAGGTGGGCCACTCGACTCCAAAGGCCAGCATGAAATGGGACTACCATTTTGATCAGAAGGATCTCGGCAACGGTCGCAACCCGGAAATCTACCGGCAGCGGAGTGAGGCTTTCTTCCAGCAATGCAAAGACTCGAACAAGCCGTTCTACTTCATGGTCAACTCGCATGACCCGCACCGCCCTTACTGCAATCCCGAAAAGCTCACCAACGGCGCGGCAATGCCCTCGCGGGTCTATGATCCCTCGGAGGTGGACGTTCCCGGGTTCTTGCCGGATCTTCCTGGAGTCAGGGCCGAGTTGGCTCAGTATCTGAACTCGACCCGGCGTCTGGATGACACGTTCGGCAGCGTCATGAAGGCGCTCGAGGAATCGGGCTACGCTGAGAACACACTCGTGCTGTTCATTACCGACAATGGAATTGCGGTCCCGTTCGCCAAGTGCAACACCTGGTTCCACAGCACACATAGTCCTTTGCTCGTTCGCTGGCCCGGTAAGATCAAGCCCGGCACAGTGGACGAGACGCACTTTGTTTCCGTGGTCGACTTCTTTCCCACATTCCTCGAAGTCACTGGCGTGAAAGGCCCCGGAGGACTCGATGGACGCTCCTTCCTGCCACTGTTGCGCGGCGAGCAGCAAGACGGGCGGGAGTACGTTTTCACCCAGATCGATTCGAAAGCGGGAGGCGAAGCGGTGCCGATGCGCGCTGTCCAGAACGCCAAGTTTGGCTACATCTACAACCCGTTCAGCGACGGCAAGTACTGGTATCGCAATAACAACGAAGGCCAAACCATGGCGGCGATGAATGCGGCCGCGGAGAAAGATCCCGAGATCGCCGCGCGTGTTGATCTGTTCCGTCATCGAGTTCCCGAAGAGTTCTACGACCTGGAACATGACCCGAACTGCCTCGTCAATCTTATTCACAGCCCTCCGTATAGCGACGCGATTGCATCGCTTCGGGCCGCGCTGCAATCCCAGATGGAGAAGACGGAAGATCCGATGTTGGAGGCTCTTCAGAATCGAGACGATCGAAGCGTCGTGGATGCGGTCCTGACGGCGACCTATGGACCGAGGACGTCCGGCAAACCGAAAGAAAGGAATGCAAAGAAAGCGAACAAGTGAGGTGTCTCGAAGGAGTGGCGCGGCTTCGCCATCGTGATGCACCAAGCTTCACTCGCATTCTAACGCCGAAAGGCTAAAAACTTGCATCAGCGGTATGAATCGAACAACGTTAGGCCAGGGGATTCCTGGAGCATGCGAGTCTTGCTGCTTCTGGGGTTTTTCGCATGCGGCCATCCAAGCATGACGCATAAGTAAATGAGTCATTGCTAGAGATCGTGAACACAACTCGAGATCGGGAACACGGCTAGAGATCGGGAACACACTCGCTTGCGCGTCGTGCTTGTATCTTTTCGGATGCGAAATCATTTTTGAAATGAATGGGTGAGACCATGAATACCGGGACAAGAACCCTCGCAATACTGGCGGTCTTTTGTTTCTCAGTTGCCCATGCCGCAGAGAAACCCAACATCGTGTTCATCCTGGCCGATGACCTCGGGATTGGTGATGTGCAATGTTACGGCGGCGACCGCTGCTTGATCGAGACGCCGAACATTGACGCTCTGGCCGCCGGCGGATTGCGATTCACCGATGCGCACCCGAACGCGTCGATCTGTGGACCCACGCGTCTGGCGCTGATGACCGGTCGTTATCCCTGGCGGTTTGGCGCCCCGGTCAACGATGGTCCGTGGGGATTTTGTGGACCGCGACCCAACACCGAAAGGTCGACTCTCGGCAAATTGCTGAACAAGGCTGGTTACCAGACCGGCTACGTCGGCAAGTGGCACCTGGGTACGACGATGACCACGTTGGACGGGAAATCACAAGGCTTGACCAACGTCGATTTCACGAAGCCACTGAAGTACGGGCCGCTGCAATTTGGATTCGACGAGAGCTTTATCCTGCCCGGATCGCTCGACATGTATCCGTATGCATTTGCACGCAACAACGTTTGGCAGGGCGAGATCACAGCACAGAAAGGATGGAGCGCGTTCAATCGAGTGGGTCCTGCGGAAAAGGATTTTGACGACCACAAAGTACTGGAGACGTTCTACACCGAGGCGGAAGCGTTCATTGAAGAGCAAAAGGCAGACAGGCCGTTCTTCCTCTTTCTAGCGCTCACCGCTCCTCACACGCCGACCAGCCCGGGGGTCGATTGGCAAGGCAAAAGCAAGCTGGGCGTGTACGGTGATTTTGTCATGGAGGTCGACCACTCGGTTGAACGAGTGATGAAGGCGCTCCAGTCGGCAGGTCTCGATCAAAACACATTGGTGATGTTGTCCTCGGACCATGGCCCAGGTCCTTACGCCGGGAATATCCTGAAAGCGACACCGGCACAGATTCAACTGCTGGAAGCCAAAGGCCATTTTCCCAGCGGACCTCATCGAGGTTACAAGTTCTCGGTCTACGAAGGAGGCTTGCGCGTCCCTCTGATCGCCCATTGGCCGGGCGTCATTGCTGCCGGTGAAACGTGTGACGCATTGGTAGGTCTGAACGATTTTCTGGCGACCTTTGCGGAGGTATCCGGAGCGGAATTGGGAACGGAGGAAGCGCCTGATTCGATTAGCTTCGCGCAACTCTTGCATAAACCTAGGACCAGTGGCAAACGACGGAACCTGGTGATGCAGTCCGTGGTGTCGTTCGTCGTGCGCGATGGGCCCTGGAAGCTTTGCCTTTGCCCTGGGGCCGGCACACCCGCTGGTTCAGAAGTTTGCCTTGGTAATGTTCCCACACCGGAAGACGCCTGGCGAATTGCACTGGAACAGTTTTCAGGAAAGCCGGAAGATGCCGACCTCGTCAAGTCTCCCTTCGTGCAGTTGTTCAATCTCGCCAATGATCTGCACGAGGACGACAACCTCGCGGCGGACCATCCGGAACGCGTCGAGCAGATGGTCTCGTTATTGAAAGAGCAAATCGAAAGCGGACGCAGTACACCTGGGCCGAAACTCAACAACGATAGAAATGTCCGAATCGTCAACATCAACGACAAACGCCTACCTCCCATCGTCCGAGAGCGGCTTGAAGAAGGTCCAAGGCGCACGAAGGATACGCCATGAGTAAGGCCAAGGCCTATGTGCTGCCATTCGCGCTGTACTTGATTGGCACGGCGGTGATTGGCCAGTTTGCCGAAGGCTGGTATCCCTGGGCCTATGCCGCCGTCGTCGTTGCGGTGATCGCCGTTCTCGGGTGGAGCCTGCGTGGCACCGAGGTGCTGCGGCCACATGCGCGCGTCATTCAGGGGGTCGCGGTGGGTGTGGTTGGCATAGCGATTTGGATTGGACTGAGCCATTTGCGTGTCGAACAATCCCTCAGCGAATGGTTGCCCACTTGGCTAAGATCGGCGGAGCGAGTGGCGTTTGATCCGTTCACCGAGCTCTCGGGAGTGCAGGTCTGGTTGTTTATCGCGGTCCGACTGATTGGGCTTGCCGTCGTCGTTCCGTTGGCGGAGGAGCTTTTCTGGCGCGGCTTCCTGCTCCGCTGGCTGATCGATCCCGATTGGGAAAAGGTACCGATCGGACGGTATACGTTTGCGTCATGCATGCTGGTCACAGGCGTGTTCGCACTGGCTCACCCTGAGTGGCTGGCGGCTGCCGTTTATTGCCTGTTGATCAACGGATTGCTGTACTGGACGAAGGACCTTTGGCAGTGTGTCGTCGCACACGCCACGAGCAACTTGCTGTTGGGAATCTATGTCTTGTCCTTTGGTCAGTGGTGGCTGTGGTAGGGAGGGTGGACGCAAGAATCGTCACGGGCGGAAACTTGATATCATCGGGTAATGCGAAAGACGGCTTGCGAAACCGGAGTCTTCCGAATCTCCTGGGCGTCGACCCCGTTTTCCTCGTCGGCCTGATTGTGACACATGGATCCTAACGACTTGCAAGCTTCCGCAGGCGGCCGCCCGGCCTCACCCGGCAATCGCCGGTGGTGGCTTCGTCTCTTGAGCTCGCCCACTGTTTGGATACTCGTTGGTGTCGCAATCCTTGGAGCCGTGCTTGTCCGTTGGATTGATGGGCTCGGCGGGCCAAGTGCTTTTCAGAATAAGTTTGGCGTCATCGCCCCGCTGGTGACGGTGAGTCTGCATATCATTTTGGCGTTGACACCCTTCCCGTCAGACCCGATCGCGATGGCGAATGGCGTGCTGTACGGCTTTCGTTTGGGAGTGAGTTTGAGTTGGCTGGGGTGGTGGCTAGCCGGCTTGGCGGAGTTCGCCTTGGGGCGGCGTGCCCGATACGATTTCTGCCTCGACACCACGTTGACGAAGGCACCGCGCTGGGTGGTGGAGATTCCCGTCTCGCACCCCGCTTACCTGATTCTATCGCGACAGATCCCCTGGCTCGGCGGACACATCTCAACGTTCGTGCCCGGAGCTGCGGGTGTTGGTTGGCGTCGTTTCCTATGGTGCTCAGCGATCGCAGTGATCCCGTCGGTTATCATCATGACGGGAATCGGCGCCGGTATCATGCGGTTGCCCACAGCCGTGGGGACCTGCTTGCAATGACCGAACAAATCTACGCGATCACCGGTGCCACCGGAGCGCTGGGGAGTCATATCGCCGAACAATTGACCGGACAGGGCAAACCGGTTCGAGCCCTCGTACGCCGCGGCAGTGATCGTCAGTTCCTATCGAGTCTTGGTTGTGAATTGGTGGAAGGCGATCTGACCGATCCCCGCGCGGCCAAGGAACTGGTCTCGGGAGCTTCTCATGTGTTTCACTGCGCCGCCAAGACGGACAACTGGGGGAAGTGGTCGGAGTACGTGCAGGGGAACATCGTGACGACCCGCAACGTTGTCGATGCCTGTCTGCGACAACCTCAGATACAGCGGTTGACGCATCTCAGCAGCATTTCTGTTTATGGTCATCCGTCACCCGCTGAGGGGCAGCTTGTCGATGAAACGGCCGAACTGGGACAGCATCCTTGGTTGTGGGATCACTACGGGCGATCCAAGCAGGAGGCCGAGAAGATCGTGCGCGAACTCGGGCCGCGAGCCACGATCATTCGCCCGACTAGCTTCTTCGGCGTCCGCGACATGAGTTTCTTGCCGCGACTGATGCGGACGATCCGAAAGGGAGGGATGTGGTTATTTGGCCCGGCAGACAATCGCTCAGAATCTGCTCTATGTCGGCGACGTAGCCACCATGGCAATCAAAGCCGCCACCGCTGATCGAGCTGCCGGACAAACCTACAACTGTTGCACCGCGGGGGACATCACGCAGCAGGAGTTGATTGAGACGCTCTGCGAGTTGTTGCATGTGCCCCCGGTCAAACGGCACCTGCCGATCTGGTTGGCGCATCGTGTCGCCTTCGGGTTTGAGCTGTTCGGAAAAGCAATCGGACAGAAGCAAACGCCTCCGTTGACCCGCCATGCGTTGTCGGTGTTCGTGCGACCAACCACTTCAGTTCTGAGAAGGCCGAACGCGACTTGGGCTGGCGGCCAAGCGTCTCGACGCGTGAAGGCATCGAGCGAACTGACCAAGTGGCTGGAAACAGCCGCCCCGGAACTTTTTCAAGCACGATGACTGGTGAGGCCGAATTGGACGACCGTACCACGATCCTGCTGACGGAGGGTTCCAGCTCATCGGCAAGGCAGGCGCTCTACAGCCTCGGTGCTTACATCGTTGACATTGTCGACCCGTCATCGTTGTGCCAGTGCCGATTCTCGAAATTGGTTCGCAAGTGGTATCGTTGTCCACGTTACTCGCAGGACCCCGCCGCACTATCTGCGTTTCCTTGTCGATCGCATCTCGAAAGGACACTACGATGTGCTCCTTCCGACTCACGAACAGGTCTATCTTCTGTCGTATTTTCGCGAGTCGCTGGAAAAGCGAGTGGGGTTGGCGGTGCCCGATTTCGACACACTGCGTCGTGTCCAAAGCAAGGTCGAGTTTTCGAGGCTACTGGATGAGATCGGGCTACCCACGCCCCGGTTTCAGATTGTCCGCGACGAGTCCGAGCTTGAATCTGTCATCGAGTTCCCCTGCTACCTCAAGCTCGCCCATGGCACCGGCGGATTGGGTGTGCTGAGAGTCGAGGACCGTCACGAATTGAAACGCGGTTTCGCGAAGTTCAAAGCGTAGCGGTTTGATCCCTGAACGATGCGGAAGTACTGGTGCAGCAACCGGCTCATGGTACGCCGGGAGTCGTCCAGACCGTGTTTCAACATGGGCGACTGATCGCGGCGCACTGCAGCGAGAACCGCCTGGTCGGACTGGGCGGCGGACAGATGTTTCGCGAAAGCGCGCGGCACGACGTGGTCTGGGAGGATCTTCGGCGACTCGGCGAGACGCTGCATTGGCATGGTGCGCTCTTTGTCGATTACTTTCACGAACCCGACACAGGACAGGTGGCTTACATTGAGGCGAATCCGCGCATCGGCGAAACGGTCAGCGCTCGGCTCTGCGGTGTGAATCTATGCGATCTGCTGGTGAAGATTTCGCTGGGCAGTTCGAGTCGAGACCGCGCCTCCGACCCGCCCCGGCGTCTGGAGTCACAACGGTTTTCAGGTGCTGCTGGCCAAGGCGATTCAGGGTGCAAACCGACGAGACCTGATCGAGGGAACTTTGGCACCTCGTGCGAGGTTCCGGCGCCTATCATGGCTGCGAGAATGAAACCACTCGCCCGGCGGAGGATTTCTGGAGCGTGATTCCCGCGACCGCCGTCGCGCTGCAATTGTTGGCTCTGCCGAAGTCGGCGTCTCGAATCGTGGAGACAACGATCGCGAATTATGCACTGCCGGAAAGCGGAGCGCAGCTTGTGGAAAGCCTGCCCAAGGACTTTGTCGAGCACTGCTTCGTACCGTAGTTCAGGCGCTCTGAGGCTGAATCCGCTGAAAACGGCGTGCTTTTGCGAGCCCTGGAGAGCCTCGCCGACTGTACATGCCACGTCGCCGAAGGGACCGCGGCGCGTTGCTTTCGTCTTGCCTCCGCTGGCGGAGTTGAACTATTCTCCGACTGCCAGGTCAAGGGCTATTTCGGGACGCGAGATCCAAGGCAGGACTCCATGATTCATCGGTTGACGCGCGGGTTTCGCCAATGGCGACGCAGCATCAGAAGCCCCAATATCCACGATTCCAATGTAGATGAGCTGCGGCGACTGGCGACGGCGGGCATCCCCATCACGTTCCTCAGCTCGTTTCCGCGGTCGGGGAATACTTGGATGCGAATGGTTTTGTCCGACATACTCACGGTCGAGGCGGGGCATAACGTCGCCGACAATCTAGCCATCCACGCCGAACGTATCATTCCCGACATCTATTATCATCCCATCAGTGACCGGGTTGACTTCGTTGCGGATGCCAGTCCGCTGGTGCGTGAGATCGGCATTTTCGTGAAGACCCATGAGCCGTTGGAAAAGACGGTCGCCTGGTTCGCAAATCAAGATCAAGCAAACCACGCGCGACACCTCTGTCTCTTTCGGCGTCCCCAGGATGCGCTCGTTTCTTTCTTTCACTACAATCTCAAACACTCGGCGATGCAGAATCGAACCCGGCATGGGATCGATCATTTCTGCTTGGATCACGTCAAACTTTGGATCGACTGTTTGTCGGGTTACGTCGATGCAGCAGGCGAGCATCCGAGTCGCGTGCATCTGGTGAACTACGAACAAATGCTGAAACAGGCATCCAATCTTGTTGCCAACTGTTTCGATTGGCTGTCCTACTCCGTTTCGCAATCGGTCATCGACCAGGCGATCGCAAATCGAGACTTCGCTCGTCTGCAAAAGAAGGAAAAGGCCCGTTCGCGAGATCCTTCGACTCTGTTCTTTCGAAATGGAACGAGCGGTGCCGGTAGCAAAGAGCTTCGCCAGGAGACCTGGCAAGCGATCGAAGATCAAACTGCTTCCTACTTTCGTTTGGCCCTGCAAAGAACTTCGGTGAACCCACAGAAGGATAAGGTGGCGTAGGCACCACGCGTCGTCACGCCGCAAATATTCAAAAAGCTGCCGCTGGCTGTCTAGTGCATCGTCAAATCCAAAAATGGGGGAGACGTCGATCGGCGAAAAGGGGGCAGACACCAAAAATGCCAAGCACGCTTCGGGCCGTTCCGGTTTTTGGTGTCTGACCCCTTTTCGCCATCAACCCTTCAACTAAATGTTGACGCTGTCTAGCAGTCGACGGTGTGTTCGGCGATCATCATTGGCATGACCGCCCAACCAGCTCCATCGTCGAACGCCAAATCCTACGACGTGATCATTGTGGGCGCCGGGCCGACCGGTTCGCTCATGGCACTTCGCATGGCTGCATCGGGCTTGTCGGTATTGGTGTTGGAGGCAGGCCAACGCTTTGGCGGTCCGCACGCGCTATCCAACTCGGAAGCCAACGCCGGCAAGATCATGTGGTCCGAGCCGCGCAATCATGTGGGCTCTGACTTTGTCGTTCCGAAGGCCGGAATGGGTGTGGGCGGTGGCACGTTGCCCTGGCTTGGCGTGATGCCCCGTTTCCATCGAGATGACTTTCGCACGCGTGCGACGGAAGGCGTGGGCGATGACTGGCCGATTGGCTATGACGATTTGCGACCGCATTACGAACGAGTCGAACGCGAATTCGGCATCGCTGGTGAGTGCGGCCCCTTCGCGCCGGAGAACTACACACTGCCGATGCCACCACATCGGTTCAACTGGCACGCCCAGGTGCTGGCACGCGGTGCGCGCAAACTTGGCGCTCATCCTTTTGCGCCGCCCATCGCCATCAATTCTCAAGAGCACGACGGCCGGCCCGCGTGCATCTATTGTGGCTGGTGCGCGTCGGGGTGTCCGACGGAGGCAAAAGCGACGTCGGCGAACACTTACCTCGCCAAGGCGGAGCGGCTTGGCGTGCGCGTTATCCCGGGGGCGTTTGTACATCGCGTCTTGCATTCGGCAGGCCGGGCCACCGGTGTTCTGTATCTCGACTCGGAGCGTCATGAGCATCGCGTGAACGCACAGATGGTCGTGCTGGCCGCTCATGCGATCGAAACGCCTCGCTTGTTGCTGATGTCGGATGGTTTGGCGAACTCCAGTGGCCTTGTCGGTAAGAACTTCATGAGCCACCCGACGTGGCAGGTCTTTGGAACGTTTGATGAGCCGATCCATGCGTTCAAGGGAATGCAAATGGGGCACGTGATGGTGCAGGACTATTACAAGCCCAATCCAGCCAACGACTACGCGCGAGGCTTCATTCTCTTGAGCTACATGATGACACCAGCGACCTTTGGCAACCTCAGCGGACTCATGTTCGGCCAAGAGTTCAAGGATTTCCTGCACGAGTATCCGCGAACCGCCGCGTGGTGGGCTCATGCCGAGGGATTGCCCGACGTGCGCAATACGATCACGCTCGATCCCGACATGCGCGATGGTCGTGGCTTGCCCGTCGCACGCGTCACCTATCAATGGGGCGAGAATGATGTGAAGCTTGCTGGGGCAGCTCGTGACAAAGCGGCTGAAATGATGGCCGCCTCCGGCGCGAAGAAGGTGCGCATCGGTCTCAACTATGGCGCACACGCCATGGGGAGTTGCCGAATGGGTGATGACGCGAGGACCTCGGTCGTGAACGAGTTCTGCCAGTCGCACGATGTGAAGAACCTTTTCATCTGCGACACCAGCGTGTTCGTCACTGGCGCCGGGGTGAACCCGACGCTTACGGCGATGGCGATCGCTGATCGCGCCGCTCAGTTCATCGTCACATCTGGAAAACAGGGGGAATGATGATCGAGCCGACCATCCGCCGCGAAGATATTGCCGCGTTCGAGGCGTTGGCCAACGGCATCATCCCCGCCGACGACCGTGACGCCGGCGCGGCGGCGGTCCACGCAGGGCCGGCCATCGCGGAACGAATGCGGCGCAGTCCGTATGCCTCGGTGTATGTCGATGGACTGGCGTCCGCCCACGACCTCGCCATGAAGTTGTTCACGAGAGCTGTGCCGGAACTGGATCCGGCCGAGGTGCATGAGTTGCTCACCGCACTCAGCGCTCAGTCCCCCGCGTTCTTCCGCCAACTGCGTGCGGATGTGTGTGCCCTCTACCTCAGCGACGCGGGCGTTTGGAAGCGGATCGGATTTCCGGGTCCTTCCACCGACGCCGGCGGCTATCCCGACTTTGATCAACCTCAACACTAAAGACTTCGTGGTATCCGTCCCCGAAATTCTGCCTGCGACTCAAGCCATTCTTTCCAAGCCGGCAAAGATGCTCATCGGCGGCCAGTGGAGCGAGGCGTCCAATGGAGCGGTCGTGCTTGTATTGACGGCTCAAACCGTCAGAGTGTCGCCGTCCAGCGAGGACGCGCATCGTCGGTGGCTCACTCCGTTCAGGTAGAAACGCAGTTCTTGCCTTGCGCTTTGGCGCGGTAGAGTGCTTCGTCGGACCTTGAGATCAGATCGAGCAATTCGCGGCCGGATTCGGGATAGCAGGCCACACCGATGCTGATCGTGGGTTTGAGTGAGATCCCGTCCTTCTCCATCGCCGCGGTTTCGACGGCGGCGCGAATCTGTTCGGCAATTGCAAACGCCGAATTCAAATCGTGGCCTGGCAGGAACGCGCTGAACTCGTCGCCTCCGAAGCGACAGGCGCGTCCTCGTGAGCCCAATACGCGAGCGATCCAACGACCGGTTTCACCAATAACATGAGCACCAAACAGATGTCCGTGTGTGTCGTTGATTCGCTTGACACCGTCCATGTCCATCATCAGCACCGCTAACGACCCGTTGGACTGCATGGCTGACTGCAAGGCAAATTCAAGAGCCTCGTCGAAGCGACGCTTGGATGGGAGACCCGTGAGCGGATCGGTCCCAACCAGCATCGCAATCTCACTTTGAAAGTCGATGTCGATTTCATCCGCCAACGAGAATCGCATCACCGTTTCGCCAAGCAGGATCTTCTCTCCGTCCTGCAACAAATGAGGTCCGGCGATCAACGAACCGCCAACGCGTGTGCCGTTCGTCGATCCCAAATCCTGGATCAGATAGGAGCCGGCACCGACTGTCATGATGGTCGCATGACGGCGTGAAACCCGATGGTCGAGCAACGGAAACTCGCAAGTGGGATCACGGCCGACAACCGTGCGGCCTTCGATGAACGCATGAACTCCCAAATCTGCCCGTCCGCGAATCACTGTCAAGAACGCCCGCTTGGGCTGTGATCCTTGGGACGTCCTGCGGGAGTCGTCGACGCGAATGGTACCCGTCAGCGGCAGGACCGGCGGCGACTTGGACGGCTGATGGTCGTTGTAGATACTCATTTCAGGTCGGATCGTACGGATGTTCGAACATCCAGTCAACGTAGATCTGAGGACGCAGGCGTTCTTGGCGCGAGGGTGCGGTTTGACCCTCCTATTCCCCTGCCCTTCGCCCCCCGCAAAGCCAGGGGAGAGGGGAGTGATTGAGGGTTTTTTACCGTTCCCATTCCAAGGCGGTCGTTGGAGCAGTTCCACGGGGCAGCGCCAGATTAGAATTTCTCTCAGTTGCCAGCTGGCAAATTCGAAATGGAATTGAACACCAAGCATCGGGAACAGAATTCTAAATGGCGCGCTACGCGTTGACGGTCTTTATTAGTGCGTTCCTGCTGTTTCAGGTTCAGCCGCTGATTGCAAAGTCCATCTTGCCTTGGTTCGGCGGAGGGTCATCTGTCTGGACAACCTGCATGCTGTTCTTTCAGATTCTGCTGTTGGCCGGATATGCATATGCGCATCTGCTAAGTGTGAAACTCAGTGTGCGTCGCCAGGGCATGGTACATCTGATACTGGTGCTCATATCTCTGGCGCTGCTGCCAATTCGACCGTCGCAACAATTCAAGCCAATAGGGAGCGATTCGCCGGTCGGCGGAATTCTGCTGTTGTTGCTGGCGACGGTGGGGGGACCCTATTTCATCCTTTCTTCAACCGGACCCTTGATGCAACGATGGTTCAGTCGTTTGTTTGTCGGTCGCTCGCCTTACCGGTTGTACTCGCTTTCCAACTTTGGGTCTTTGCTCGCGCTGCTCAGCTATCCGTTCGTATTTGAGCCGACGCTGCGATTGAACGCGCAGGTTTGGATCTGGTCGGCCGCGTACGGAGTATTCGCGGCTTTCGCAATATGGTGCTCGTTACGCGTCATGAAGTTGGACGACGAGCCGCAGATCGAATCGTTGCCTGCCGACGGTAGTGAAACCAATGACGATCAATCGGCGGTCCGCCCAAGTTTCGGACGAATGTTGATGTGGCTCGGTCTTGCGGCCATGGGCTCAACGATGTTGCTCGCGACGACAAACCAAATGTGCATCGACGTGGCCGTCGTGCCATTTCTGTGGGTGCTACCGCTGAGTTTGTATTTGCTGACGTTCGTGATCTGTTTTGACAATCCCCGATGGTACGATCGCCGCGTGTACGGGCTGCTTTTGGTGCCAGCAGCGGCGGCGGCATGCTGGCAACTGAATCAGGGGTTGGACACGTCGATTCCTGGCCTCGTGAGTGTCTACTCGGCGGTGATGTTCGTGTGCTGCATGACGTGCCACGGTGAGCTGGTGAACTCGCGGCCACATCCTCGGTATTTGACTCTGTTCTACTTGCTGGTCGCAGCCGGCGGAGCGATGGGCGGAGTGTTCGTCGCCGTGGTTTCGCCAGCCGTGTTCACGGCGTTCTGGGAGTACCACGTCGCACTGGCGGGGACTTGTGGGATGACGCTGATTGCATGGTGTGTGAACCGTGCTTGGCAGGGACGCTATTCGCTCGCATTCTGGACATGGGCGACGGTCTCGCTCGTCCAGATCTGGTTAGTGTTTGAGCTGGTCTATCGGAAGCACGCCGATTCGTTCACGCAGGGAGACGTTTCGTTATTGTTCAGCGTGATCGGGGTCGTGCATCTGATCGGGTGGACCGTGACCGCGGACCGAGAGCGGCAGCCGAGAAACCTTGGCCATCTTGTGGACGTTGATCACGGTTGGGCAACTGGCTTGGGTGATTGGTTTGGCTCAGACACGATTCGCCAGCATGGTCGAGAACAGTTCCTATGCGGTGCTGGCTGTTTCGTGTATCGCAGCAGCGGCGATCGGATTCTTGATGACTTGGGCAATCGAGGGACGAGCTAGCGAGACAGTCTGCCGTTGGTTTTTGATAGTTGGTCTTCAAGTGGTGCTAGCCATTGGTCTGGTCGCCTTGTGGTATGAGGAAACAATCTCAACCAAGATCTCGGTCTACCTGGCCACTGCTTACCTGGCTTTCTGGGTGATCGGTTTGCTGTGGAGCCTCCGTAAGTCGGACACGCTCGCGCGAGGGGGTGCGTGGTTCCTCGCACCCGCGGCGACGGCCTGGGTGCTGCTGGCGATGACGCTGTATCAGCTAGCGCAGGAGGATCGCGACGATTACGTTTACAAGTCACGCAATTTTTATGGGGTCCTCGGTGTCGCGCTCGATAGCGACTTCAACGGCGATTACCACTCGCTGATGCACGGTCAGATCGAGCATGGTTTTCAGTACATCGATGACTACTGGCGGACAATGCCGACAACCTATTACGGCGAGGGAACCGGGGTGGATTTGGCGCTTCGACTGCATCCCCGTCGACTCGCAGACGATCCGGCGGATCGTTCGCTCCGGGTTGGAATCGTGGGTTTGGGCGCTGGCACCATCGCTGCCTACGGTAAGTCCGACGACACGTTTCGATTCTACGAAATCAATCGCGATGTGGTGGCTCTGTCGGACCAATATTTCACGTACCTCAATGACTCGCCGGCGAAAACCGAAGTGGTTGTGGGAGACGCCCGCATCGAGATGGATCGTGAGTTGGCGCAAGGAGAATCGCAGCAGTTCGATGTGCTGGCGATTGATGCATTCTCAAGCGATTCGATCCCATTGCATTTGCTCACTCGTGAATGTGCCGACCTCTACCGCAAACACCTGGCCGACGATGGTCTGCTGCTGATCCACATTTCAAACCGCTATCTGGAACTCGATCCGGTCACACTTGCACTGGCAGAGCATCTTGGCTGGCAAGCAGTTCGGATTGATTCCGAAGATAACGATGATCTCGGTGTCTACGGCTCCACTTGGATCATCATCACTGCCAACCAAGAGTTTCTTTCCAACAGCGAAGTCCGGGCCGCCCACAATCCCTGGGACGACGACCAGACGGAGCTACTATGGACGGACGACTTTGCAAGTCTCTGGCAGGTGATTTCGTATTAGGCGTGAGTCGTAACCCGACGTGTTAGCGAGGAAACAGTGGAACGGAGTTCGCGTCGCTGACGCTTCGGGTTATGAAAATCCTCGTGCGACCGCCAACATCGCAACTTCAAGACTTGCGATTCAGGTTGTGCGCGTGCGCAACGTGGCGATGTCCCGTCTAGAATCCGTTCCATGGACAGCAACCCATACCGAACGCCAACGGAAACGCCGCCGCCGGATAGGCCGCGACAGAGACGTCCGGTCAATCTACCCGCGTTAATCTTGGTGGCATCGCTGGCCGCGGCGCTGGCGCTTGTCTTCTTCGACGCCCCACGATGGCTCGTGATGGCGGCTGGTGCGTGTGCGGCAATCGCGGCTGAGGAATTGATCAGCAAATGGTGGAGGTAGGGCGTCGCCTTCAACGCGATGCTGCTTGGCGAGAGCGTTTCTGAGAGTCAACCACGCTGAATTGCTGACAATCTGGGACGATTTCGACGACTCAACCACTTTGTTGGCGGGTGGTCGAAGGAGCTTACGGGCTAGGTATGTCGGGTAGTCGATCGTCACCTTTCGGAGTCAGCCATGCCGTCCAAGAAACTGCAATTTCGTCCCACGCTTCAGACGCTAGAAGATCGACGATGTTTGACCGGTATTCTTGGTTCAGAAGACTTTGCAGCGACGCCGACTGAGCCAGCCCGCGAGGGCCTTTCCGACGTGACCATCACTGGGAGTACGATCAGCGGTAACACTGCAAATTCCGGCGATCAGGGAGGGGGTGGGATCTTCAACCATGGCGGTACGTATCTGAACCACGCCACCGACAACGCCGCCTCTACATACGATCCCAGGTTTATCGGTGGTGTTCGTGTCGCCGCGGGAGATATCAACGGTGATGCGACCGCGGACATCATTACCGGCGCAGCGACCGCCGGCGGACCGCACGTGAAGGTCTTCAACGGCACGACGGATGCTGCGGCGAACGCAGACACTTTTTTCCGCGAGCTTGGCGGGGAGCTTGGCGGGGACACGGCCGATTCCAGCGTCGACAGCTTCCGCTACACGATCGCCGACAACCTCGGGCAGCCGAACGGATAAGCACGCTTCAAGCTGCTGATCCAACTTGGATGGTGTGGTGCCAATGCAATTGGACGCAGAGGTGCTGAGTCGCAGTGGCGCAGAGAAGAATCGCAAAGCGGTTGCCCGCTGCGACTCCCCGTCTCAGCACCTCAACGCTCACTTTTCCGGGCTGCCTAGACAAAGTGGTCGCGAGTCGAGGCCAAGGCCCGAGTTTCTTCGCCCCTCGCCCCTCGCCCCTCGCCACTCGCCCCTCGCCACTCGCCCCTCGCCACTCGCCACTCACTTTCCTCCCCAACCTGTAACAGTCGCCTGGTGTTCACGCTTGGCATCCTGGGCAATGACAACACAAATCTCAACTCCGCGCCACAGGAATCTCAAGATGCGACACAAACTCTCCTTCATGTGCTTGGCTGCCTTGCTGACCTTCTCGGGAATCCACGCGAAGGGTGCCGATCCCGTTACCAACATCGAAACGACGTTCCATCAGGGCCTCGCTCGTGGCGATGCGGCGACGGTCCTCCAACAATTGCATCCAGCCCTTCAGGAGCTGGTCGATGCGCCGGTGCTTGAGGCCTGGGCCAACGCGTTTCGAGACAAGCTTGGCGGACATCTGTCGACGAATCGTCTTGCCACCAATCGCGCTCAAACACTGACGGGTGTCGAGATCAACATCGAGTCCGAGATTGTGTTCGAACAGGGAACGGCGGCGTCCTCGATGCGATTCTTTGATGGCCAACTCGTCGCCTTCAACATTACATCGGAGCAGCTCGGTGATTGGTTTCAGGGCCCGAGCCGCATCGATTTTTACGCCGAGCGGGCGGAGGCTTTCATCTCCGCGTTCCTGAACGAGGACGGGGAGCAGGCCCGGTCGATGATGCACGAAGCACTCAAGAAGCTAGTCGTCGATGGCAAACTTGAGTCGATGATGCGGACGATTGCCGGCAACGGCGGGTCGTTTCAATCGGCGACGCTGCGGACCCATCGGATGACGCTGGAAAAGGACAATCAAGTGTTGACGCTGCTGTTCGACCTCGAGTGCGAGCGAGCCAACGGCGAATGTGAAATCGAGTTCCAGTTTGCTGGCATGCAAGGGCATCTGATCAGCTTCGATTTTCACTAATGCATCGTCCAATCGAAAAATGGGGGTGACGTCGATCGGCGAAAAGGGGTCAGACACTAAGAATGCGAAGCACCCTTCGGGCCGTTCCGGTTTTTGGTGTCTGACCCCTTTTCGCGATCCCGTAGCCGAGTCTCTCCGAGACTCGGACAAAACGCAGCAAAGCTGCTGGTGTCCGCCTTGGAAAGGCGGACCTACGATAAGACCGCCAATCAACTCACAGTCTCTCCGAGGTTCGGATTTTCGCGACAAAGCCGAGTGCAATGTCGGTCTCGGAGAGACCGATCTACAGCAGCGAGGCGCGGTCCAGCTAGTGCATCCTCATTTATGAAAAAGCTCTTCTAGTAGGCGGTGATTCAGTTCGTCGGCACGCGATGTGCTGCGAGCGAGGAAACGTTTTGTAGGCGTGCGCGAGGTACGCCAAGTGCAATCGGTTTCCCGTAGGTTCCCCATGACCGCTTTGATCGCTGTCGCCTTGATGGCCGCCCTGACGATTGTGTTGGCCTCGGTCGTCGTACTCGCTAATCGCTGGTTGGCGGTTGTTGAAGATCCACGTATCGGAGCGGTCGAACAAATGTTGCCGCATACGAATTGTGGCGCATGTGGGTATCCCGGCTGCCAGGCTTTTGCCGAAGCGCTGGTGCGCGGCGAGGTCCTGCCGGGCAAGTGCAGCGTCGGAACGCCTGCCGATCACTCGCGAATCGCCAAGTTCTTGGGGGTCGACGTCGGTTCGGAAGAGAAACGCGTGGCCCGGCTGGCGTGTGCGGGCGGAACGAACGTGGCTCGAAATCGTGCTCATTACGAGGGGCTGCAATCCTGTGCCGCCGCGGCGCTGGTAGCCGGTGGCGGAAAGGGCTGCTTTTGGGGCTGTCTCGGGCTCGCAGACTGTGAACGTGCTTGCGACTTTGATGCAATTGAGATGGATCCACACCATTTGCCAGTGGTCAGTGAGAGTCGCTGTACGGCGTGCGGCGACTGCGTCGAAGCCTGCCCAAAGGACCTATTTTCTCTGCATCCGATCAGTCATCGGCTGTGGGTCGCATGTTCGTCTTTGGCTCAAGGGGATGAGCTGCTGGAAGATTGTGAAGTTGGCTGTACCGCATGCGGCCGCTGTGCCATGGACGCTCCAGGCCAAATCGAAATGCACAACGGTTTACCCGTCATCGACTACCAGCGGGGATCCTTGACTGGGGAGCCGACGCAGCGCTGTCCCACCGGCGCGATTGTCTGGCTCGACGCGGTCGCCGGCCCGATCAAAGGGCACGCTGCGAGACAGGTCGTCCGCCAAGGGGATCGGCGTGACGGCCCCAGCTAACAGGCAACCAGTTAGCAGTCAGCCAGCTAACAGGCAACCAGCTAACAGGCAACCAGCTAACAGGCAGCTAGCTAGCAGTCAGCCAGCTAGCGGGGAATAAAAAGTTTCGATCTCCCCTGGTCCGTCGTCGACGGGCACATGCTTTGCAACGTCGCGGCAATCGGCATAGGTCATTGAATGAATCGAGCCTTAACGTCCAGGTAGGCCATGATGAAATCGTCAGCTTCTTTTAGGTTTCCCGGAACTCGTATGGCGGTTGACGGGAACACCGCCGTTTCCCTCTGTGAGCAGGAAGCCAGCGATGCGGCAGGGGCTTATCCGATCACTCCCTCGACGCAAATGGGTGAATATTGGGCGGATGCGGCTGCCAAGGGGCATCTGAACATCTCCGACCGACCCCTCATTTTCATTGAGCCGGAGGGTGAGCACGCGGCTGCGGCCGTCACCGCGGGGCTCGTCGATGACCGGGCTGCGGGCCGCAAATTTCTCGTCAGGACAAGGGATCGCCTACATGCACGAGTCCCTGTACGCGGCCGTGGGGAAGCGGTTGACGTACGTGCTGAACATCGGCGCTCGGGCGATGACCAAGGCGACGCTCAACGTGCATGCCGGGCACGATGACTACCACTGCATCGATGATACCGGCTTCTTTCAGATGTTCGCCAAGGATGCACAGTCGGTCGCCGATCTGAACCTAATCGCACACCATGTTGCCGAATTGGCCCTCACACCGGGCGTAATCGCACAGGATGGCTTTTTGACCACTCACCTGATTGAGTCGATTCAGCTGCCGGAGCGGGAATTGATCGCCGAATTCTTGGGGCGTCCTGATGACGTGATCGACTCGCCCACCCCTGCACAGCGGATCATCTATGGACCACGTCGGCGTCGTATCCCCGAGGTCTGGAGTGTGGACAACCCGATCATGTCGGGGACGGTGCAGAATCAGGATGCCTACATGCAGAGCGTCGCGGCGCAGCGGCCCTACTTTTTTGACCATATCCCACAGCTTACCGAGGATGCCTTTGCGGCATTCTACAAGCTGACCGGGCGGCGGTACGATCGCGTGATGTCCTATCGAGCCGAGGACGCGGAATACTTGATTCTCGGCCAAGGAAGTATGATCCCGACCGCCGAGGTGGTGACGGACTACTTGCGCGAGGAGCGTGGTATCAAAGTCGGCGTGATCAATCTGTTGATGTTCCGACCGTTTCCGGCGGACCTGATCAGCCGCTTGTTGAAGGGCAAACGGGGCGTTGCGGTGCTGGAGCGACTGGACCAGCCGCTCGCGGTCGAACTCCCCCTGATGCGGGAAGTCCGTGCGGTGATGAGCCGCGCGATGGAGAACGGACGCGATTCGGGGCGGCGGCCATTTCCTGATCTGGAGGCCTATCAGACGCTGACCGATGCGCCGGCGCTTTACTCCGGTTCGTTTGGCATGGGTAGTCGCGATCTTCAGCCCGAGGGGATCATCGCGGCCATCGAGAACATGTTACCCGAGGGGAACCAGCAAAGGTTCTTTTACTTGTCGATCGATTTTCTACGCGACAACCCGGTCAGTCCGAAACAGCGCATCCATCAGGAAGAGATCGAAGACAGTTATCCCGAGATTCGCAAGCTGGCGATTCGCGGCTCGGAGAATCCCAATCTGATGCCCAAGAGCAGCATCACCGTGCGGATGCATTCGGTCGGTGGATGGGGAGCGATCACAACCGGGAAAAATCTGGCGATGACGCTCTACGATTTGCTCGGCTTCCACATCAAGGCAAATCCCAAGTACGGCTCAGAGAAGAAGGGGCAACCAACAACCTACTACTTGTCGGCCGCACCGGAACCGATCCGCGTCAACAGCGAGTACTTCTATGTTGACGTGGTTCTTTCTCCCGATCCGAACGTCTTTCACCACACCAATGCGTTGGCGGGTTTGAAAGAAGGGGGCGTGCTGATCATTCAGAGCGACAAGGCATCGGCCAGCGCTATGTGGAGCAGCATTCCTGAGCCGTACCGCCGCATCATCGTCGACAAGAAGATCAAGCTGTTCTACATGGATGCTTTCAAGATCGCCCGCGAAGAAGCAAGCGACCCGGATCTCCAACTGCGGATGCAGGGCATCGCCTTTCAGGGCGCGTTCTTCGCGGCCTCTCCCGTCGCAGCCAACGCCGGTCTGTCCCAGCAGCAGTTGCTCGAAGCGATTCACAATCAGCTGCAGCACAAGTTCGGAGCCAAAGGTGCTCGCATCGTGGAAGAGAACATGGCGGTCGTCAAACGGGGCTTTGACGAGGTCAAGCCGGTTCACTTCGATTCGATCGAGGTCGCACCTGCATCGGATGAGGAAGTCAAACCGACAAACGGTATTCCCGTGATGCTCAAGTCGGTGCCCAAAAGCGAATCGGCAAGCTCCGACATTCATCGATTCTGGGAGCAAACGGGAAGCCTGTACGCTCGCGGCATGGGAACCGATGTGATCACCGATCCGTTCATCGGGTTAGGGACCGTGCCGGCTGTCACCACGCTGTTTCGCGACATGAGTGGAATTCGCTTCGAACACCCTCAGTGGATCGGCGAGAACTGCACTGCCTGCGGTCGCTGCTACACGGTCTGCCCCGATACGGCGATCCCCGGATTGGTCAGCGAGCTCACGCAGGTCTTCGACACGGTGGTGGCTCGCGTTCGCAAACACCACCCGGATCCCAAGCAATTGCCCAAAGCGTCTCGCGAGATCGAACGGAACTTGAGATCGCTCTTGGCAGGAGCGGGTGAGGATGAGAACGTCCGGGGGCTGATGGACGACGCGATTGGCAAGACGTTGCGCGAGAGCAAGCTTGACGAAGCATCGCGAGCGGAACTCAAACAGGAATTGCAGTGGTTTCGTGAGGAGTTGGCAGATTTTCAGTTTGCTCTCTCTCGTCCCTACTTCACCAACAAAGAGAAGGAGTCTCCCGGTGAAGGTGGTTTGCTGAGCATCACGGTCAATCCCTATACCTGCAAGGGATGCATGGAGTGCGTGGAGGTTTGCGACGACGACGCGCTACGTCCGGTCCGGCAAACCGAAAAAACACTGACGAGCTTGCGGCGCAACTGGGATTTCTGGCAAGACCTGCCGACCACACCGCAAAAGTACATTCGCATCCAGGACATGGAAGAGGGAATCGGGGCCCTCGAGACACTGCTGCTGGACAAACGAAACTACACCGCCTTCGCAAGTGGCGACGGTGCCTGTTTGGGTTGTGGTGAGAAGAGCATTGTTCATCTGTTCACAGCGACGGTCGAAGCGTTGATGCAGCCTCGCGTCAAGCGGCACGTTGAGCGTCTGACGGATCTGATTGCAAAGCTCCAGTCCCACATTCAACACAAACTCGTTCATGAGATCGATCTCGGCGATCCCGCGACGATTTCGAAGATCATCGATGAGGACGACAGTGCGGATCTGACGTTGGCAGGCATTGCGGGACGTTTCGAAAGCAGCCACGGCAGTGAGCCGATTGACCGGGCGTGGCTGCGTCGGATGACCGGCTTGATGTCGCAGCTCAAGCAGCTGAAATGGAAATACATGGCCGGGACAACTGGCCGAGGCCGGGCCAACGCGGGGATTTTGAATTCGACCGGCTGCTCATCGGTATGGGGAAGCACCTATCCGTACAATCCCTATCCGTTTCCTTGGGCGAATCATCTGTTCCAGGATGCCGCTTCGATGGCGATGGGCGTCTTTGAGGGCCACATGCGGAAAATGGCTGACGGATTCAGAGCGATTCGAATGGCTGAACGCGAACTCGCTTCCAATGGAGCCGACCACAACGACGAAGATCGGATGACGTATTTCAACTGGCAACACTTTAGTGACGAAGAGTGGGAACTCTGTCCGCCGGTGGTTGCGTTGGGAGGTGATGGAGCCATGTATGACATCGGATTCCAAAACCTGTCGCGAGCCATGATGTCGGGCAAGCCGATCAAGGTGTTGGTGTTGGATACCCAGGTCTATTCGAACACCGGTGGTCAAGCCTGCACATCGGGATTCTTTGGTCAGATCTCCGACATGGCACAGTTCGGAGCGGCGCTGAAGGGAAAAGAGGAGGTGCGAAAAGAGATCGGCTTGATTGGGATGGCGCACCGCACGACCTATGTGATGCAAAGCACGATCGCACATCCGAACCATTTGATCGAAGGCTTCATCCAGGGATTGAAGTCGCGCCGCCCTGCCCTCTTCAATCTCTACACGTCCTGCCAGCCCGAACATGGGATCGGCGACGACATGAGTGCTCATCAGGCAAAGCTGGTGGTCGAGTCACGTGCGTATCCACTGTTCCGCTACAACCCGGATCTGGGCGTCACACCGGAGGAGTGCTTTGATCTGGAAGGCAACCCTGCGATCGAAGAGGAGTGGCCGAACTACGAGTTGACCTACACCGAGAACGGTCGAAAGAAGACGATGGAGCTGCCGTTTACGTTTGCTGACTTTGCAGCAACGGAGATCCGATTTCGCAAGCACTTCCGCGTCGCCAAGCCCGAAACGTGGAACGATAAGATGGTCCCCGTCGACGAGTACTTGAGTCTTTCGGAAGAGGACCGTGCGGAGAAGGTTCCCTACATCTGGAGTGTCAATCGCCAGCAGCAGTTGATGCGATTGTTGGTCGCCTCACCCGTGATCCGGTCGTGCGAGGACCGTCGCGATTTTTGGAAGATGCTGCGAGCCATCGCAAGGGTCGGCGAGAAAGGACCGGATCGAGCGGCCATTGAGGCGGACGTGCGCCAAGAACTGACGGGTCGGATCGCCAGCGGGATCATGCAGCTCATCACCGGGGACGTGAGCGCGGCTGCGTCCGTGGCTTCCGCTCCGCTGGAAGTGATGACGGCCGGCGGACAAGCAGATGCGGGTGCCGGAAACGGGGCGCCGACATCAGCCGGCGATTACATGGCGCCCTGGATCGATACGCCGCAATGCACGTCGTGTGACGAATGTGTCAAGCTCAACCCGGCAATCTTTCAGTACAACGAACAAAAGAAAGCGGTCATCAAGAACCCGCAAGGCGGCCCGTACAAGGACCTGGTGAAAGCCGCGGAACGTTGTACCGCACAGATCATTCACCCGGGACTTCCCAAAGAGCGTAGTGAGAAAGACATTGAAAAGTGGATCGCGCGGGCTGAGAAGTACAATCGATGAATCATATCGCGATGAAACTTTTTGGTAGTCACACCTTCGCGCATGGAATTCATCCTCCGGAGGAGAAGGACCAGACGCGGGGATTGGCGATTCACCAGTTTCCGTTTGCCGATTTACTGGTCGTCCCGCTTTCCCAGCACATCGGGCGACCCGCGATTCCAATCGTGGGTGAAGGAGACGAAGTCACGCGGGGTCAGATGATTGCGAAGCCAGACGGATTTATGTCAGTCGCGATTCACGCACCCGCTACCGGTGTCATACGCGCCATTGCGCCGACGCCAGCCATCAACGGGAAGATGGAGCCCGCCTTCTTCGTGGAGGCATTCCCCAGTTCAACGCAGGAACCGCTCGAAGGTCGGCCGCTGCAGGCAGCGACTGCGACCGCAGAACAGATCATCGAGGCCATCCAGGCCGCCGGCGTCGTCGGCCTCGGTGGCGCAGGCTTTCCCACGCACGCAAAGCTGAAGATTCCACAGGACAAGCAAGTCGATACGTTGTTGGTCAATGGCGCCGAATGCGAGCCATACCTGACCACGGATCATCGCGTCATGTTGGAGCACGCTGACGATGTGATGTCGGGGATCCCCTTCTTGCTCAAGGCGACCGGTGCGCATTGCGCTATCATCGCAGTGGAAGCAAACAAACAGGATGCCGCCGAGACACTGAGGCGTGCCATCCCCAAGGGCGCAGCGATTAGCGTCGAGGTGTTGCCGGTCAAGTATCCGCAGGGCGCCGAAAAAATGTTGATCACCGCGCTGCTTGGCCGAGAGGTTCCATCGCGCGGATTGCCGGCGGATGTCGGGGTGGTCTGCGTCAATGTCGGGACGACGGCGGAACTCGGCAAACTGTTACCGCACGGCATGGGCTTGCAGGAACGGGTGATCACCGTTGGAGGCCCTGGCGTCAAGAAGAAGGGGAATTACCGGATTCCGATCGGGACGACATTGCGATTCATTCTCGACACGGTGGGAACCGAAGAGGATCTCACAACCGTCGTCATGGGCGGTCCGATGATGGGAGCCGCCGCGTCCAGTTTGGAAATTCCGATCACCAAAGGCTCGACCGGCGTGATCGCCTTCACCGAACGCGAGACCGGACCGATCGCCGACCGTAAACAGTATCCCTGTATTCGTTGCGGTCACTGCGTTGACGCTTGCCCCATGCTCCTCAATCCCGCACAGCTCGGTTTGCTGGGGCGAGTCGGCAAGTACACCGAGATGGAGGAACAACATCACCTGTTTGATTGCTTCGAATGTGGGTGCTGCACCTTCGTTTGTCCCTCCCACATTCCGCTGGTTCAGCAGTTTCGTATCACCAAGGCCGCGATTCGCAAGACGAGGAGGGCGGCTGGATGAGTGCTTCGCCCAAGACACTAGCGATCCGCAGTTCACCTCACATTGGTGGAACGTTAAGCACTGATACGATCATGTTTCATGTGGTGCTCGCGTTGCTGCCAGTCAGTGCTTTCGCAGTCTATCAATTCGGATTGGCGGCGCTATTGGTCCTTGTGATCGCAGTCGCGTCGTGTGTGCTCACCGAGCATCTGCTTTGTCGACTCAGTGGGCAAGCGACCACGGTCGGCGATTGGTCGGTGGCGATTACGGGCCTACTTTACGGGTTGATACTGCCCCCGAGTTTGCCTCTCTGGATGGTCGCCGCCGGTGGCGTGATCGGGGTGGGCATCGGCAAGTTTCTGTTTGGTGGTTTGGGATCCAATGTATTCAACCCTGCGCTGGTGGGTCGCGCGATTCTGCAGGCGGCATTTCCTGCGGCGATGACGACGTGGCCGTCCTCGTCAAGCTTTGCTTCGCTTCCCTCCTCCACGCTTGCCCTGCCCCTGACCAAACCTGTGTACGACGGCATTTCGGCTGCGACTCCACTGTCGAATTGGAAGTTCAATCAGATCGCAACCGATGCGGGCGACTTGTTTCTTGGGACGGTCTCGGGTTCGACGGGGGAAACCTCGGTGCTGCTGATCCTGATTGGCGGGATCTATTTGGCCGCACGACGGATGATGAGTTGGCAGATTCCGGTCGCGATCCTCGGGACGGTCGCCGTCTGCAGCGGTTTGCTTCATACGATCGACCCGGATCGTTATGCCGGTCCAATGTTCATGTTGTGTTCCGGAGGATTGATGTTGGGCGCGGTTTTCATGGCGACCGACATGGTCGCCTCGCCAATCACATCGTTGGGCTGTGTTCTGTATGGCATTCTGATTGGATTGTTGGTCGTCATGATTCGGGTCTGGGGTGGAATGCCGGAAGGTGTGATGTATGCCATCCTGCTCGGTAATGCCGTGTCACCTCATATCGATCGATGGATCCAGCCAAGGGTTTACGGATCGATCAGGGAGAAACCGTCGGCATGAACGCGAATCCAAACCCGGTCGACTTGCAGACGAGCCCACGTCAGGATTCGGCGAATCGAATCTACGGTGTGGTGTTGAGCGTGGGCGTGTTGTGCAGCCTTGCCATCGTGACCACGTACGAGATCACGCGGCCGATCATCGCGCGGAACAAAATCACGCAGCGACGACAGGCCATTCTGGACGTGCTTCCACAGGCGAGTTCAATTGCCGCATACGCGTTCGACTCCTCGACCGGAAGCTTTGTCCCCGTGCCCGAGGAAAGCGAGGATGCGGACCTCGTGTTCGCGGGATTCGACAAATCGGGCGAACTGGTGGGACTGGCTATCGGGGCACAGGGGATGGGTTACCAGGACACCATTCAGCTTCTCTACGGCTACAATCCGGCGACTGAGTCGGTGATCGGGATTCGGGTATTGGAAAGCCGCGAAACGCCGGGACTGGGAGATCGCGTTGAGAAGGATCCGGATTACCTTCGCAATTTCGAGCAGCTGGATGTGCGAGTGAGCGACGACGGTGAGCGTCTGGAGCACGAGATCGCGTTCGTGAAGTCGGGTGAGAAGAAGGAGCTATGGCAGATCGACGGCATCACGGGAGCGACCATCTCGTCGCGAGCGGTTGCGGAGATGCTTCAGCGGAGCACCAACGATTGGGTGCCCAGGATTCGGCGTAACCAAGCCGAGTTTCGTGCATCGGCAAGTGGGGACCCATCATCATGAATCACCCAACAGACGACTCGCCAAGCCCAATCGACGATTTCCTGGACGGCTTGCTGAAACGCAATCCAGTATTCGTGCAAGTGTTGGGGATGTGCCCCGTGTTGGCCGTCTCCAACACAGCGAGCAATGCGCTGGCGATGGGACTTGCAACCTCCTTTGTCCTGTTGATGTCGAATCTAGCCGTCTCGAGCTTGCGCAAGTGGGTTCCGAATCAGGTCCGGATCGTGACGTTCATTCTGATCATTGCCACCTTTGTCACCATCGTCGACTACTTGATTCAAGCGATCAGTTTAGATCTGCATAAAGCACTTGGGGCATTCATCTCGTTGATTGTCGTCAACTGCCTGATTCTCGGCAGAGCGGAAGCGTTCGCGTCTCGGCAACCGATCGGTCGCTCAGCGATGGATGCATTGGGAATGGGAGCCGGATTTACCGTTGGACTCCTCTGCTTGGGGTCGGTGCGTGAGTTTCTCGGCGCGGGATCGTTGTTCGGGACGAGGGTGCTGGGTGAACAGTTTCAAGAATGGACGATCATGATGTTGCCACCGGGTGGTTTCTTCGTATTGGCGGCATGGTTGATGGTGATTCACGCGTGGAATCGTCGAACGAGTGGGGCAAACATGTCAGGAGAGGGTGCGTGATGAGCGAACAATCGTTATGGGCAATTTTTATCAACGCGAGTCTTGTCAACAACTTTGTGCTGGCTTACTTCCTGGGCATCTGCCCGTTCCTGGGTGTCTCTGCGAAACGCGAGACGGCAGTGCGAATGGGAATCGCTGTGACTTTCGTCATGCTGATCAGTTCCATGGCAGCCTATGGAATTCTGCGCGTTGCTGCTCTATGCCAACGCACCTTACCTGCAGCTGATTTCATTCATCGCGGTCATCGCTTCGACGGTTCAGTTGGTAGAAATGTTCATCAAGAAGGTGAGTCCCACCTTGTTTCGGGCACTCGGGATCTTCTTACCGCTGATCACGACGAATTGTGCGATCCTCGCCGTCGCACTGTTTCAATCGAACCGTGACTACAGTCTTGTGGAGTCATTTGTTTTCGCATTGGGGGCGGGATTGGGGTTCACCCTGGCTTTGACGCTGATGGCGGGTCTGCGCGAAAAGCTGGAGCTCGCCGCGACGCCCGATTTGGTGAAAGGGGCAACGATCACACTTGTGCTTGCGGGCTTGCTGTCCGTCTGTTTTATGGGTTTTGCGGGGCTGTTTGGCTGAGATGTTTTCGTCCGTGATCACTGCTGTGTTGGGAATGACGGTACTGCTTGCCGGATGGCTAGCGATACAAATCGTGTGGCGACGTCAAAGTGGCAGGCCATGCGGCGAAGACCCGCTTCGCGGGCGGCTTGGATGCCACGGTTGTGACTGTCGGAAGCCGATGTCGGGTGAGACATCAAGCGATCCGGCGAACCATGAACGCGTTTCTTCTTGAATGAGATTGGGGTTCACGAAATGAGATTGCAAGATTACGACCTGACAAGACGTACGGTGGCAACGGTCTTGGCCAGCGCCAGGATCAGTTCACCTGAATCGAACGAGGAAGTACGAGACATACAGATCGAAACGGATAGCAGTTTCGATGTGAAGGTTGGCCAGAACATCGGAGTCTTGGTTCCGGGACGAAAAGAAATCGGCCAGGAACATCATTTTCGACTCTATAGCATTGCGGATGTGCCACAGATCACCGACGAAGGGCGACTGCGTTTCAGTCTCTGCGTGCGGCGTTGTAGCTACATTGATGAATTCAGCGGCGAACGATATCCCGGGATCGCCTCGAACTATCTCTGCGATCTCAAGTCAGGTGATGAGTTGACCCTAACCGGTCCCTATGGCCAGGCGTTCAGTATTCCTGCTGACAACAAAGCAACGTTGATCATGATTGGCGCGGGCACGGGGATTGCGCCGTTTCGTGCCTTCATTAAGTATCTGTATCAGGAACGGCCTCACTTTGAGGGACGAGTCTGGTTGTTTCATGGAGCCGAGACGGGGCTGGACCTGCTGTATCGAAATCGTGAAGCCGACGATTTCGCGCTGTACTACGATCGTGAAACCTTCGAAGCAGTCAACGCGCTCGCCAAGCGGCCTGGCTGGTCGGATGAGATGGACTGGGGGAGTGCCATGCACGAGCGTAGCGAGGAACTCGGCCGACTCTTGTCCTTGCCAGACACTTATGTGTACGTCGCGGGACTGGAGAAGATCATTGACGAACTGGATTTGGTGCTCTCGGAGATTGCGGGGTCCAACCAAACCTGGTTCCGCTGGAAGGACGATCTGAAAGCGGAAGGACGCTGGGTCGAATTGGTCTACTAAAGCTTGACAACGCCACTCTTATCAAGCAAGTGCTGACGTCCGGCGGCTGATCCATCCATTCCATTGAGTCAAACCTCCCACGGTGAGTGGCATTGTGCGAATGGACTGCGATTGATCATGATTTACTTCTCGGTATGCTCGGTCGCTCGATTCAGCTGCTTTACCCCAATTTGGATTGCAGAACGTATTGATGGATTCGTTCCTGGTCGATCAGTTTGTCGTTGGCCTTCTGATCGTACTTGCGGCTGGGCTTGTTGCTGGGACGATCTGCAAGCGGTTTGGGGTATCGCTGCTGGTCGGATACCTGATGATCGGCGCCATCATCGGACAGGGGATGCTGGGCCTTGTTTCCCAGGAGCACCATGAGCTCGAGTATCTCGCGCGGGCGGGTGCCCTGTTGTTGCTGTTCGCTGTCGGAATCGAGTTCTCGTTGGAAGAGCTGCTGCGGCTGAGTCGTTACTTCTTTGTGGGAGGGGCGGTTCAAATGTTGTTGGTGGCGGTCCCGCTTGCCGTCGTCAGCATGCTGCTGGGGATGCAATGGCAACCGGCGCTGTTGGTGGGCGCTGCGGGTTCGCTCAGCTCGACCATTCTTGTTTTCAAGGCGCTCAATGAGTGGGGGCAATCGACTTCTCCCCATGGTCGCCGGGCAATTGGCATCTTGCTGTTTCAAGACGTTGCCCTGGTTCCGTTGATGCTGGTACTTCCGATGTTGACCGGTTCGGCTGATCAGACAAGTTTTCGCGACTTCGGATGGTTGCTGGCGACGGCAGTGCTGTTTGTGGTCGCCGTCAACCTGCTTCGTCGGCTGATCGCTGGCTACATCATTCCCCTTCTTGCCGATCTACGCAGCATCGAGCTGATTGTTTTGTTCGTATTCTTGTTGCTGGCGGGTACGTGTTGGGCGGCGGTTTGCATTGGATTGCCGCCCGCCATCGGAGCGCTGGCCGCCGGTCTGATGCTGAGCGGAAATCGGCTGACGCAGCAGATCGACACACTCGTCTTGCCGTTCCGGGAGTCTTTCTCGGCGGTATTCTTTGTGACGCTAGGAACGCTCTTGCATCCGCTGGCGTTGTTCGAAGAGCCGTTGCTTCTTATCGGCGGATTGATCGCCGTCATCGTGCTGAAGTTTGCTGCGGCCGCGGTCGCCCTGCGATTGACCGGACTGACTTGGCGAGCGTCGGCCGGCATGGGGATTGGACTGGCGCAACTTGGGGAATTCTCGTTCTTATTGATGGCTATCGGCGTCGCGCGAGGAATTGTGAGTGATGTCGATTACAACCGGATGTTGTTCATCGCGATGGGGACACTGCTGCTAACCCCGCAAATGATGAAGCTAGGATTGGAATGGACCGATTCGGAGCAAAGCGATGAACAAGATCAGCTGATCGCCGAATTGCCATCGGACGATGCGGCGCAACATGTGATTGTGATCGGTGCGGGTCTGATTGGCAGCAAGACGGCCGCCCGATTGGAGACACTTGGCATGGACGTCTGCCTGATCGATCAAAGTCCGGTGAACCTGTATCCGTTCGCTCAGCAGGGGTTTCATACAGTCACCGGAAACGCCGCCGATACCGATGTCTTGAACCGAGCCAAAGTTCATGCCTGCAGGCTTTGTGTAGTCTGCGTACCGGATGATCCGATCGCCAGTCAGATCGTGGGCGTGCTTCGAAGTATCAATCCGTCGATGTCGATCCTGGTGCGCTGCCGCTACTTTTCCAACGTTGCCGCACTCACTCGCGCCGGAGCCGACATTGCCATCAGTGAAGAACAAGAGACATCCGTGACGATCTTGCGAGTCTGTGAGCAGCTCCTTTGGCAGGAGCAGAATGGAGAGAATTCGTCCGAACTGTCGAGTTGATTCGGCTCGGAGGCGTTCGTGGCAGCATGTGTTGGGCAGAATGATGGCCGGGTGCTGTCGGCCGGGTGCTGTCGGGTGGATTCGGGTTGCGTCAGGTGGCCGGATTTTGGTATTCGGACTTCATGAGAGACATCACCCCCCAACCGCATGATTCACAGCCGAGCTTTGGCATTTCGTCCATCTCGACGTTTCGGCCCAAGCAGGTGATTTCCAACGCCTGGTACGAGTCGACGCTTCCCCGCAAGTTCGTCAATCACACCGGGATTGAGAGTCGTTTGGTCTCGTTTGAGGACGAGGTCACGATGGCAGCTCGTTGCGTGCGCAATCTCGAGAAAGAGGCATCTTGTTTTTTGGAGGATTGTGCCGCGGTTGTCTTTGCCTCGCCGTCCTTCGTGCCGATGTCGGTCGCCAATCGCTTTCTGGGGCGTGAGCGGGCTCGCCAGGAACAGCCGAATCGAGCGGCCCATCGTTTGGTCGAACGGTTGGGAATTCAGCCCCGGCGGGTGCTCGGAATCAATGGCTTTTGCAGTGGTTACGCCAAGGCATTGTCGCTGGTCAAGAACAAACTGATGCCCTCGATCGAGCTTGCCGACTCGGAATTCATTCTCGTGGTCACGGCCAGTCGAATCAGTCGCATCACCGACTTTTCTTGTCGGCAGTCGGGTGCCTTGTTTGGCGATCTTGCGACCGCGACGATGTTATCGCGTTGTGACAGCAAGACCTATCCGGTCGCCTTCGAAGTGATTGACGCACGATATGGCAAAAAGCCAGTCAATCGCGCCTATTTCGATTTCACCATGAAGGACGACGTGCTGGTTCCGACGGATACCGGTGGGCGAAGTCATGAAGCCAAGCGATTGGTCTTCTCGATGGATGGAATGGGGATTGCCGATACCGCGCCCCGTGCCATGGCGGCTTCCGCTCACGAGATTCTGGTCGCCAACGCGGTCAACCCAGGTGACATCCAACACATTGTTCCTCACCAGGCCGGTGATGGCATCTTGAGATTGGCTGGGATGAAGTTCGAGGACGTTGGGCTGACGGCCGCTGTGGTCAATGGCATGGCGAAGGAGGTCGGCAACGTCAGCTCGGGATCGGTTCCCTTCGCACTCAAGCGACTGTGGGGCGAGCTCCACGGCAATGTCCTCTGCCCCGTTGCTGCCGTTGGTGGACCGGGGAAATGTGAAGTTTCCCAGGGATGCATTCTTCTCCGATCGACGCGCAGGAGCCGATCAATCGCCGCCTGATCCATGTACAATCGATGCGAGAGTTCCATCTTCCGCATCGATGGCAAAGGCATGGGCCCACAATCGCGTACGTTGCGTCCGAGCATGACAGTCTCGCCAACCACGAGTTGCGATGACTCGGGTGGTGAACTGCACGCAGCGCCGACATGGGTTCAGCGATATGGGCTGATCATCGTTGGCGTTTCGCCGATCGCTGCCAATGCGATCGGCAGCGTGTTCAACATTCTTTACAACCAAACCCAGATCGAGCCGCAGTTGTCATCGACACAGATGCAACGGTTCGAGGCATGTTGGCAATGGTTCAACGTGCTCGTCTATCCTTTGGCGATCGCCTGCTACGTCGTTCCTTTGTTATTGCTGTGGCCGACGCACAAGGCGCTCCTGGAAGGACGTGAGGTCGATCCGGCACGCCTGTTGGCCGCACGTCGGATGGTGATCAATCTTCCCTGGTGGTTCCTGACGGTGGCGGCCATCGGGTGGCTGCTCTGCATTCCTGTTTTTCCGTTGGCGCTGTACTCGCTGGGCGAGCCCCTTGCGTCGGACGTCGTGGTGCACCTGATCACGTCGTTCGTGATCGCCTCGTTGATTGCGGTGACCCAGAGCTTCTTTGCGGTGGAGCTGGCGACGCAGAAAGTTCTGTTTCCGGTCTTCTTCGCGCAAGCCGATCCGGCAACGGTGCCAGGTACGTTTCCGCTCAGCATGACAGCCCGTGGAGTCTTGTGGGTATTCTCGGCCGTCATCAGTCCCGTGATCTCGCTCATTCTGATTCTGCTGGTTCCCGACGCCGCAAATCAGTCACCGCAGTTTGGTGCCGCAGTCGGCGTCGTGGCAATTGTGTTCGCGATGGTGACAAGTTGGATGCTTGTACGATTGGTGGTGGTGCCGGTCAGACAGCTGCAGAAAGCAGCCAAGCGAGTCGCGGAAGGAGACTTGAACACACGCGTCGATCTGCTTCGCGCCGATGAGCTGGGTTTGTTGATCGGAAGGTTCAATCACATGGTGGAAGGGCTGCGAGAACGAGAACACCTGCAGGAAACCTTCGGCAGGCATGTTGGACGCGAAGCAGCCCGTCAGATCTTGAGTGAGGGAGACGACCTGAGCGGACGCGAGCGCGAGATCACGGTCATGTTTGTGGACGTCCGTGACTTCACCGCTCATTCCTCGCGACATTCACCCGAACAGATCGTTTCGGCCCTCAATATCTTTTTCCGCGAGGCGGTCGATACGGTGGAATCACACGGTGGGATGGTCAATAAGTATCTGGGAGATGGTTTCATGGCCATCTTTGGAATCGGTTCCCAAGCGGATCATCACGCGCGCCGCGCCGTCGAATCCGGGATGGCGCTGCACCGCTGTCTGAACGACATTTCCGGTGAGCTTTCCAAGGCTGGTTGGCCTGGACTCAAAATCGGGATCGGGATCAACACGGGGATGGCGGTGGTTGGCAGCATCGGCTCGCCGAAGCGTCAGGAGTACACCGCAATCGGCGATACGATCAACGTTGCATCGAGAGTCGAGTCGCTGACCAAGTGCGCCGGCCAGGGATTGCTGATCACGGCTGCGACCCGAAAACATCTCGGGGACCGACTGACCCTGATCCCGCTGCCACCCCAGCGGGTCAAAGGCAAGGACGAACCGCTGGAGTTGTACGCAGTGGAATGGATGCCCGCGGGGCGACAGCGGACCTCCAGCAGCCAGCCGAATTCCAGTTGCACCGGTTAGGGAAGGTACGCGCCCGCTACTTGATGCTAGCAATTCTGGTTCGGGCGGTTTTTCTTTTTGGAGGATTCGGAGCAAGCCGATCAGAGAAGCGATAGCGGTCGCGTCGATCGTGAACTGCCGCAAGCCCAGAGTCTAGAAATCGCCTGTGCCCGCAACCCGTCCATTAACGAGTCGTCAACGCTGGCTTCGTGTGGTTCGACCGAGCCGGTTCCCCGAGCTGTTGGGGCGAGCGTTCCTGGACCGCTGCGCGATCATCGCCTCCATCATGGCGATCCTTTGGGCGACGATCACGTTGGCGTGTCGTCCTCAGTCGTGGACGCCGCCGGTGCGCAGCGTGCTGGGCCGTCAATTGTTATTCACTGGGGTGGATGGAACGTCGGCAGCGCTGCGTTTCGGTGCGGCCGTTGGGATCTTGATCATCGTGCAGGCGGCGTTGTGGGTCGATGCGATCGGGATGACGACCGATGTGATCGCACCAATCCTATGGCGAGCGATTGTGCGCGAGTTGGCGCCGCTGCTTGCCTGCTTGGTTGTAATCGGCAGGAGCGGGATCGCGATTTCGACAGAACTTGCGACGATGCTGGTGGATGGGGAATTGGAAGTGATGGATGCGCAGGGAATCGATCCGATGACCTGTTTGGTGATGCCTCGAATCGTGAGTATGGTCGTCAGCGTATTCTGTTTGGCGGTGATCATTGGTGCGTCGATGATTGTGACGGGCTATGTGGCGGGCCGGGCCGTCGATGTGATTCGCGTGCCATGGTTGACTTTTCTGGATCAGATTTTGAGTCAATTCAGTACGCTGGACATGGTGTTCTTTGTGCCCAAGACGGTCATCGCGGGCGGCTTCGCTGCTGCGATCTGCTGTATCGATGGATTGAGCGTACGGGGAACGATCACGGATGTGCCGCGTGTCTCGAGTCGATCGGGGATCCACGCCTTGACTGCGGTTCTCGCGGTTTCCGCCGTCCTTTCGATTGTGATTTACGGCCGTATCTTGATCTTCAAGGTGGTCTAATGATGGGGCAGGACGTCAGCGAAACGGAATCGGCTGCCGAGCCTCCGGCCCAGACTCCCAAACCGATGGTGTTGGAGTTGAGCAAGGTCTCGTTTCGCGGTCGATCTGAAAACGGGATACGGTTGCAGCGAGCGGATCTGCAGGTCCGTGAAGGAGAGTTGGTCGCTGTGCAGCTCGATCCCGCAACGCGAACACGAGAGCTGGCGTCGATGATTCAAGGCCTGATACCACCGGGCGACGGAAAGGTGACGTTTTGCAACACGGATTGGCTGGGTGCGGACTACGATGCGCAGTTCAACATGCGCAGTCGGATCGGCCGCGTGTTCGAGGGACAGGCCTGGATCGAGAACTTGAATGTGAACGAGAATGTCACGCTTTCCAGCCGTCACCATGGGAAGAACATCGAGTCGATTCAAGCCGACGTGGGATATTGGATTGCTCGCTTGGGGATCGAAGGTTTGTCGCGAAAGCGACCCGCTTTTGTCGAACCGTCGATCCTGCAAATCCACCAGTGGATTCGGGCGTTTTTGGGAACACCGTCGTTGGTCATTCTCGAGCGTCCTTTGCAATCTCTGTCGGCAGCAACCTGGTTGCCAAAACTGGTGGACGCCATCGACACGCTGCGATCACGCGGTGCGGCTGTCTTGTGGTTTACCAGCGAGCAGCCATTGGAAAGGGCAACTCCGTCATCGCCTTTCGTTCGCCTGAGGTGGCAGGCCGATTCGCTGCATCGTGTCGAGGGAGGCGCCAGCGATGAATGAACCCTATCGACTGCGGTACACCAACCAGATTGTGGGGGTGTTCTTGCTCGTCTTCCTGTTGTTCTTGTTTGTGTTGTCGCTCTTGGTGTTTCGAGTCAGCGACCGCTTCGGCAAGAAGGATCGGTTTTGGATTCGTGCCAACGAATCGGAAATTCGCGATCTTCATCGAGGCGCGGAGGTGATCATCCTTGGTGAACGGGCCGGTGAGGTGCGTTCGATCGATTACGACGAGGATCAGCGATCGATACGCGTCGAGTTGCAGATTGACCGAGAGATGTCCGACCAGATTTTCGAAGACTCGATCATTCGATTGGAGCGGAAGTTCGGTGTGGGTGCCCCTGTGCTGATGGTCCGTCGTGGTGAACCCGATGTGGGCCCACCGAGGCTGCTGGCCCCTGGCAGCGAAATCAAAAACTTCCAGGGCGAATCGGATCGCGTCGACCAATTGTCGCGGGAGGTCGAGGTGATCGCGGAGTCCGTGCGCAAGATTCAGCAATCGGCGGTACCGTCCCTGGAAAGTGTCGATGCCGCGGCAGATCGCTTTCGTGGTTCGCTCGATGATACGGTGGACCCCGCGTTCGATAGGACTCGCGAGGCTTTTGAGTCATTCTCGCAGACCAATGAAGAGGTGCGTCTGGCAACGAGTAATCTGGAAGCTCGGATCGATTCTCTGACAAGGAAAATCGAGGCCCTGGTCGAACAGGATATGCGTCAGACGCTAGGCGAAGTAAGGCAGTCGAGCGACGACTTCAGCAAGGCAGCCTTGAGCGTGAACGAGACTTCGATCAGCGTGAATCAAGATGTCGCCCAAACGTTGGAACGAATGCGAGAGGCGATTGACCAGGTCCGCATTCTGGCCGAAGAGACACGCGATGTGGTTCAAGTCGTACGACGTGAAGCAAACGATTTGCCTGGGACCACCGCACGCGTGAACGATACGGTCAACGACACGCAGGAACTGGTTGGCGAGATACGCAGTCACTGGTTGCTGCGGCGATACAGCAATCAGTCGACACCATCGAGCCAGGTTTCACCGTCGGCGATACGCGGGGGACCGATGCGTTGAGCGCCAGCAGCCGGAGGATCGATCGACATCGCGACGCTACCTCATGCCGTCAAGGCGTGGGGTTGCTGCTGTTTTGCTGCGCTGTTGGTGTCCTTCACTGGGTGTCAAGCCTCGTCGGGTTCCCAGCGCAAGATGGATTCGACGCTGCAGCGACATGTGAAGTATGCGGCTCAGGCTTACTCCGAGGGACAGGTCGAGCGGGCGATTACCGAGTATCGCAAAGCGATCCGCCGAGCATGGGCGATGGATGATCCCTACGAATCAGGGACAGCCGCGTACAATCTTGCCGCATGCTTGATGAGCGATTCACGATCCAGTGAAGCAAAGGATTGGCTCCTGGACGCACGCGTGGAGTTGCACCGCGCTGGCACGTCGGCTGGCAACGTTTGGCTGCTGGAGGCCAAGATTGCGCAGAGTGAATGTCGTTTCGAAGACGTTTCGTATCTGCTTCAACGGGCTGCCTGCAGCGAGCCCCCCTGCCCTGGTGAAGTCAGCCGGGCATGTTGTGGCGATGACGATCCTTGCGGCGATTCCTGTGTTGCCAGGCTACCTTGTTTGGGGCCGAAACTAAAGAAGCGACAAGCGGCAAAGGACTGCGAAGACGCCTATCAAGCGCAGATCCATTTGGTTCGGGCCAGGTCGGCTGCGGAGCAGTATGACATCGCAGTCGCACAGCGCGAGTTGGCTTGCGCATGTGAGTTGGCCGAGGATATTTGTGGGTACGATCTGCATGCGGAATTGCACAACGTTGCCGCGCTGATCCACATCGCCAAAGGCGAGTACTTGCAGGCAGGACGCCACCTTGATCGGGAGGCAGAAAACCTGCGATGGGCGGGGAACTATCGGGAAATCCCAACCGCATTGGAATTGGCGTCCGCCGCGTACCAACAGGCGGGGCAACTGGACTTAGCGGCGGAGCGACTGTGTCGTGTCGCCCGTATCCTTTACGGTCGCGGCGATGCGGATCAGGCCTGGAACGTCGTGCAGCTTGCCGTACCGATTGCCGAGTCGACTTGTTCCGAGACCACCAAGATTCGATTGGCCTTACTCGCCAACGAGATTCTGCTGGTCCTTTCGGAGCAGGGAGATCCTGCGCCGGAGAAGCAACCCGAGAATGATCTTGGCATGTTGGCCCCAGCCAATGCAACGCACGATATCGAATCGGGCGACGTTGGATCGGACGACACGGGTCAGTGATTTCCCGTTTGCCGCCTACGAGAATTGTGAAAATGCTCTCGTGCAGCGTCAGCATTGGTTTTGGGGGTTGATGGCGAAAAGGGGTCAGACACCAAAAACCGGAACGGCCCGAAGGGTGCTTCGCATTCTTGGTGTCTGACCCCTTTTCGCCGATCAAAATCACAGCGAAGAACCGGAGGGCTCGCGCCCTTCCGCTAACAAAAGACCCGATTTGGTCGCAAAGTAGAAGGCCCACGGCTAGCGCCCGAGGTTCACAGGCACAACCTCAGTTCGCACGATTGGTAGCGGACCCCTTTTTGGGAGGACTGGCTATAATCAATCGACTCAGCGGTTGGCGGCGCTTCGATGATCCGCTTGCGATTCTCTTGATAACTTTCCCTGATGACAAAGCACGATGGCGTTTGACGTTTATCGACACTCTCGGGCGGTGACCGAGTTACTGCGTGCGAACACCCCGTTCGTGATTGTCACGATGGTCGATCGTCGAGGGAGCGCGCCACAGATTGAGGGTGCGAAAGCCATTGTGACGTCGGCAGGGATTGTGGACGGGACGGTTGGCGGCGGTAAGGTCGAGGCGAGGGCGATCGGCCATGCACAGGAGTTGTTGCGGAGCAACGACGGTCGCAGTTGCGAGCTGGTCGTCTGGAACCTGCAGACCGAGATCGGCATGACCTGCGGCGGAGAGGTGAAGTTTTTCTTCGAGGTCTGTCTCTCCAATGACTGGACGATCTCTCTATTCGGGGCCGGGCACATTTCCCAGGTCTTGACCCCGTTGCTGCTGCAAATGAATTGCCGCGTCACCTGTCTTGATCAGCGTCAGGATTGGCTCGATCGGATGCCGGATCATCCGCGTTTGACCAAGGTGTGTCGAGCGGATCTGCCCGGTGCGGTCCAAGACTTGGATCCAACGAGCTTCTTTGTGTTGATGACGCAAGGTCACGCCACCGACCTGCCGGTCTTGGCCGAAGTGTTGCGCACGATCCAGCCGCCTTACGTCGGCGTCCTCGGAAGTCTGCAAAAGGCAAAAATCCTCCGCAGGGATTTGAAAGAGATGGGAATCCCTGAGGAAAAAATCGCGTCGTACTTCTGCCCGATGGGATTACCGATCGGCAACAACACGCCTCCGGAAATCGCGATCAGCATTTCATCGCAGTTGATTCAGGAGCGTGACCGGTTGGGAATCATCCAGCAGAAGACGAAGAAGTTCTGAACCGTACGTTAGGCTTTCCAGCCTGACACGAGAACAGCAAGTCAGCCTGGAGCGGCCGGCGTACCTGCTTATGCCCGGCTTTGAAAACAATCTCGGCCATCGACACAGGCGTGTCGGTCCACGATTTCACGATCGGGGCCGAGCACGTGTTGAGTCTTGTTGCACCAGCAATTGAACCGCGTGCTACCTTCTTCCTGGGGTGATTGCGGATCGGGATTCCCCGTCACGTAGATCGCCTTGCTGCGGAGGTTCATGCAGGGAGGCAATGGTTGAACGTTCTTATCGTCGAACGAGCGTTGATAACCCATGAGATGCTCCGTTGCTAAACAAGCGGTGTTGGTTCAGGTTGAGGTGCGGAAGGACGTTGGGGGATGGGTCGATCAAGACCGCCCGTTTCGTACCCGGCCGCCTTGAGGATGGCTCGTTTGACCGCGACCTGGGCGAGTTGAATCTTGTATTCGTTCTCGGACAGAGCGATCGCTCCGGCCACAGCCTCGTGACCAGCGATCGCCGCGGATTCTTCGCTGATGGTCTTGCCGACGAAGTGACTTGCCGCCTCGGCGGCGACCCACGGTACCGGAGCGACCTGACCCAGCACGATCCGGGCATCATGGACTCGGCCGAGTCGAACATCCAGACTGACGGCTGCCGCAGCCAGCGGTGGATCGGGGCCTTCGCCATGACGCACTTCGTACGCAGCGCTGATTCGATTGCCATGCGGTGGCAGAATCAGATGCGTGACGAGCTGACCGCGCGACAACACATTCTCTTTCTCCGCATCAGAAAGCGGCGTCCGATAAAGATCAGCGAGGTCGATGAACGTCTCCTGATCCGGCTCGGGACCGATGATCCGAACGCGTGCACCGAGCGTGATCAATGCAGGAGCCAGACGCGAAGCATTGACAAATTTTGCCGTGCCGCGGTTTCCAAGGATCGCGTGGTATCGATTGGCACCTTCGATCACCATCGATCCCTGCTTTGCCAACAGACCGTGGCCGTCGCGGAAGTACCAGCAGTTTGGACGTCGTAGTAATTCGCCGACCAACGTGCCTTGAGACTGCAACTGAATGCTGCTGATCCCTTGGATTACCTGCTTGACCGACGCAAACGAGTCGGTCAGGCCGTCGTCGAGAAACTGATCCAAGTGCACCGCGGCGCCGACCCACACGTTGCCGTCTGGGTCGCGATCGACGTCTTGCAACGATCGGATTTCGCAAATGTTGACCACCTGATCCGGCGTCACCACCATTCGCTTCATCAGGCCGACCAGATCGGTCCCGCCGGCGAGCACGGCTGATTCTTTCTTGGGGTTGGCCAGCAACGCAACGGCTTCTTCTTCGGTGCGTGGCTGGGCGTATTGAAATCGCTTCATGGGGTTTATCCTTTCGCGGTTCGCAGGGCGTCAAGGACTCGCTTGGGCGTCAGTGGGAGCGTGGGTACTCGCACGCCGAGCGCGTTGCAGACGGCGTTGGAGATCGATGCCGCACCGCTGATTGCGGGAGGCTCTCCCAACCCGATCACACCTCTGGCCCGTTCGCTTTCCGGTTCATACAGGTGGACGATCAACTCCCCGATGTCGCCAAGCCGAGGCAATCGGTAGCTATCGAGTTGGCTGTTGACAAAGAGTCCGGTTTTGGGATCGTTGATTCGATGTTCGAACAAAGCCGCGGCAATGCTCATGCACAGAGCCCCATAGATCTGGCTTTCGGCAGTCGTCCGGTTGATGATCAGACCCATGTCCTGGACGGCAACCATCCGCTTGATCTTGACCACGCCGGTGTCGGTGTCGACCGCAACGTGTGCCATTTGGCATCCACCCACATCCTGGCTCGACAGTGGGCTGGCGTCGCCGCGATTGTAGCTCGAGTTGACTTCCAACGGCTTGATGCCAATCAGGCTGCAAGCTTCCTTCCAGGTCATCTCTTTGTCGCTGTAGCCGGTCACCGAAATTTTTCCGTTGGCGGCTTCCAATTGGTCGGCCGGCACCTCGAACTTCTTCGCAGCGAGTTCAAGGATTTGTGCCAGTGCATCTTGTGCGGCACGACGATGGGATTCGCTCACCGCACCAACGGTGGTGCTACCGCCCGAGGCTCCGCTGAACGGATAGGTCGAACTGCCGATGTTGACTTTCACCGCTTCGATGGGCAATCCGAACGTTTCGGCAAGAACCATGGCACAAACGGTTCGTGTGCCGGTTCCCAAGTCTTGCGTTCCACAATAGGACTCGACACCACCGTCCGGATGGATCTTGAGCAAGCAGTTGGAGCTATTGGCCGTACCGCCCCACTTGTGAATACCGATTCCCAATCCTTCGACGACCGATCCCTTACGCTGGCCTTTGCCATGGGGATGCCAGTGCTCGCGCCAGTTGATCAAGTCCGCCGCGATGCGAAGCTGTTCTGCATAGACCGACGCCTTTTCCGGTGTGTCGATGTTCTGCAGGTTTCGCAGGAAGATATCCAGACTATCGGCCTGCATTTTGGCAGCCAAGTCATCGTATGCAGTCTGTGTGATCGCACAGGCTTGCGGATGATTGGGTGCTCGCCATGCGACCGACGGCTCGTTGTCGGTGATGATTCCCGTTGCTTTGCGGCGGTAGTTTTTGGGGACGTAAACGTAAGGGAAGTTACCGACCGAAACGGTCGACCCGTTGAAACCGCTGGTGCCCCAGTGCTCGGAGTCCCAGACCTGAACCACGCCACTTTCGTCGGCGCCCAGTTTGACCTTGATGAACGCCGACGGACGATTTCCGCCGATCTTCAATTCCTGGTCTCGGCTGAGCATGAACTTGACGGGGCGCCCGGTCAATTTGGAGATCTCGGCGGCCGTGATCCCCCAATAATTCGGTTGAAACTTGCTGCCGAAGCCACCGCCGATGTAGTCGCAATGAACGTCGACGTCGTCGGCGGTCAAGTTCAACGCTCCGGCAAATCCATCGTCCGTTTGCGAGACGTTCTGCGTGGAAAGGTGGACCTTGAGGCGATTGCCTTCCCACTGCAACGTCGACCCGTGGGGTTCGAGACAGCAGTGGGTGATGGCATCAATGCCGTAGTTGCCTTCGACCACGTAGGCCGAGTCTGCAAACAACTTCTGGATGGTCTTTTCTTCCCACTCTTCTTCGTCCTCATTGTCGCCTGGTTCACCCAGCGCTTCGTCGAGCACAATGCCGCCGCCGGCTGGCTTGGTCCGCTGATTGGACTCAGCGGCTGCCAGGTCATGGTCATCGGTAAACGACTCGAGCAACTCGTACTTGACGTTCAATTTGGAAACGCCCTCTGCGGCTGCGGCTTCGCTTTCTGCCGCAACACAGACAAGCAGCGTGCCATCGGCCCGGATCTCAACCGGATCGTCGCCCGGTTTGGGTGCATTGACCAAGTGAACCAGAACCACGCCCGGAACCTTTTCCGCCGCCGAGGAGTCGACTGACACCACGCGACAATGAGCATGTGGGCAGCCGAGCGCGTGAACAATCAATTGCTTGGGCAGATTGATGTCGTAGGTGTACTTCGCCGTCCCGGTCGACTTGACCATCCCGTCCAGACGCGTGACACGCTTGCCAATCAAACGCGACTTGTAATTCTCGGGCCATTTATATTGAACCTCAGCCATCTTGCTCTCCTTTCACGAGAGAAACGACCGCCTGCAGGACGTTCGCATAGGTGCCGCATCGACAGATATTCCCGTTGAGGCCGGCAAGGATCTGTTCCTCGGTTGCATCGGGATGCTTATTCAAGAATGCTCGCACAGCCACAACGAAACCGGGTGTGCAGAATCCACATTGTTGGGCGTCATGTTTGACGAAGGCCTGAGGCACCTCGTCATCGACAAGACTCTCACAGGTCGTGATCTCTTTACCCGCGACGGCCAAGGCAAAGGTCGTGGAAGCCATGATCGGTCGGCCATCGACAAGCACGGTGCTGGCACCACTGCTGCCATCGGCGCTAACCGGTTTGGCGGCCGTCAAATCGAACTGGTATCGAAGCACATCGAGTAACGTGGTGCGAGGTTCCACCTTGGCCGTCATCGACTTGCCGTTGACTTTCATCGTGATCGAGGTCTCGCCTTCGACCACTTGAGGTCGAACGGCGACGTCCTGACCGAGCGCGGTCGAAGCAACCGAGGAGGCTGCGGCGGCGGCACCGGACCCTCTCAGAAATGCACGCCTAGTAAAACCCGTTGATTGCGACATGATGAATCCGTCTGCTGAGAGCTGAGGATGCGGATAGCAATTGGATCGCCTGGGAAGTTCAGGCAGCCCGTGAGTATACGGGTCGCGGAGTCAGATTCAACAGAATTGACGCCCGAAGTGGCTCAGAGCGGAAAAATAAGTTTCCTTGTCAGCAATCTCCGTGGCGCGTCCGTGCTGGAAAAGGGGGGGCAGGTACCAATGGTGCATGCTGAAAAGGTGTCTGACACGAATAGCACGGGCTTTGAACCTCGGGCGCTAGCCGTGGGCGAAGAAAACGTCGTTAGGATGCGGCGAAGGCCCACGGCTAGCGCCCGAGGTTCACTGAGACAACCTAAGTTCGTGCTATTCGTGTCTGACACCTTTTCGCTCGTAACCACAAAACCAGATGCCGGCGATGCTTAGGGAGCTTCCGCGACCGCCTCGTCAATGGTCGCCTCGGCGTCGGTGACTGGCCGTTTGCGAATCCGATTGTGGTCCTGGCAACATGCGCATGGCCCGGTTTCGTACATGGGGATAGCGCAGACATCGCACCAATAATCCACTTCCAAACGCTGACCATCTTTCAGCTCAAAGATTCTCAGAATCTGAACCAATGGTTGCTTGTCGTAGCGCCGCACCCAAATCTCGACCTGCATCTCTCTCAGCCGCTCGTCCTTGCGAAACGCTCGGCCGCGCAGGTTCTCCACGAGCGGCAATACCTCGCCGTCGGTGGTCAGGATCGCCAGCGACTGTTCGGCCGCCTCGGGAACCGTTGAAATCCCGAATTGCTCCTTGAGGGCAGCAGCCAACCAGACCACCTGGCCACGCACAGCCTCGTTGTGGTAGGTCGGCTCTTGTGCGTAACCGGGAGCGAGTGAAGTTAGCAGACACGCAACCAGCGTCCAGCAAATCAACCAGCGACCGCTCAAGAGGCTGACTCGGTTGCGTTTCGCGATCCGTCTGGAACTTCTATTCCAACGCATGACCGGCCACAACCATTTCCACGGGAACTTCCATGGCTTCGTCGTTGGCGCCCATGCCCTTGCCTTCCGCACGGAGGATCCACCAATCGTTCGCTTCATCGTGGCGAAGGGACGGTGCCTTGCCTGACCCTGCCTGACTCCTGGGGAGCCTGCAAACAGATCATCGCCGGATGCGCCGAACCGGCTGCGCCGCGCTGGCCTGATTCAAGTCGTCGACACTCCAGTCTTTGTCGCTGGCGTCCTCCGAAGCGTCGACCATCACAAAGAAGTCGCGAGTGGGGGAGGTGCCGATGTGGTTTCCATCGACCGGCTGCAACGCGAACCGGAGTGTGTACCAGCCACTGGAGATTTGCTGGTCACGGAAATCGGATCCCCGACGACTGAAGTGCAGCACGCCGACCAATTCACCAGGCTCAAACGGATACAGTCGCTCCATCGACTTTTCGAACGACGGATCGATTTTCCACTGCTTGCAGAACCAAATCTCGGCGGTTGTCCGCGATCCACTTTTGACCCGGTATCCCTTGTCAGACATCAGGCCAACCAGGTCAGCTGATACTTTCTCAGCGTCGGGTCCCTCTTCGATCACTTCAACACTGTATTCCTGGCCTTGCACAGCTGGCAACGCAATCAACATCGACAGGATTGCCAACATCGAGAAGGTCTTGAACATGAATGATCCTTGAGAAAGTGTTCGTCGCGATGATGTTCGTAGGCGAGACTCTCTGAGACTCGCAAAATCGAATTTTTCGAAGGTGCCAGTCTCGGAGAGACTGTGAAGATATTAGCTTTCTACTGTAGGTCCGCCTTTCCAAGGCGGACACCCGCAGCTTTGCTGTGTTTTTTGCGAGTCTCGGAGAGACTCGCCTACAGTAATTCACCGCGGTTCAATTTGTTCACAGTCTCGGAGAGACTGACCCACGGCACTAAAACGTGGTGGCGAGTTTGAGTGATGCGGAATCCACATCAAAGGTCCCCAAGTAGGCCGTGCGGCTGTCTGGGATCGACCAACGACCGCCAAGCCGTCGTGCGGAGACATCCCCTTCGATGGTGACGCCGGGAACGAAACCTTTCAGCTTCGTGAGCGGCGGGTAGTAGGCGCTCTCGTTGGAGCAAATGCAGTCGCCTTTTCTCGCTTTGCGGGTTTCGAGACTGGCGAAGTCTTCCACTTTGACCGTAGCGGTCAATTCGGTCATGTCAAAGTTCATCTCAATTTCGCGTCGGTAGACGTCTGCAACTTGAGACGCTTCCAACCCGGTTTGGGCAAGGGCAAATTGTTGCAAGGCGACGGCTTCTGAGTCGTCGGCACTGGAATCGACGATCACAATCGCCTTGGTGGTGGTCGCATCGTCGAAGCCGTTGAAGCCCAGCGTGTGCGAGGCTCGAACGATGACAGCGACCGAATGTCCTTTCAGTTCGACCCCGTTGAGGTCACCGCTCTTGATGTGCCAGGTCAGAATGGCGTCTTTCCCAGTCGATCCGACTTCGCCGTTCGCGAAACAGGGCCCGGTGTACACCTGACAGGTGCGGGCTTCCACGTAGGTGCCGCGGAGTGGTTCCGCCGCGCGCAGCGACGGCAGGGAGACCATGGCGATGATGGAAAATAACGTGAGAAGACGGATCATGTGTACGAACCCCCGGTGGATGGATCGAAGTGGTGAGATCGAACAAGCGAGGATCGCTCAGCCGCTCGACACGCTAATCATTGTAAATTCGCGGCTAGTCGGCGTCCATCGCTTTCGGCAGCCGGGGAGTTTGGCCGTCTTCGTGAACCTCAGGCGCTAGCCGTGGGCTCCGAAAATTCCGTGGTGACTCGAGTTGGGCCCACGGCTAGCGCCTGAGGTTCACAGCAAGCGGGATTGGGCGTGGCCCGGTGCGAGCGTGATCACATGTCGCATTCTAGACTCGCAGCAGCCGCTGATAGTCGTCCTGGTCGTCGACGTCGTCGGGGTACTGGTCGGCGCTCCTGGGCAGCCAGTGCACCGGGGATTGCTCGAGCAGGCGATTGATTCCCTCGCCCTCGCCCAATTGAGCCACCTGGCCCGCAAGCGACCAGGGAAAGGAGACGGGATGGCCACGACGCTGGCCGAACTTTGGAACCACGATCGCCGAGGTTTCGCGGCTGCATGTGATGACCTGATCGATCAGCGAGGGGGTCATCGTGGGGAGATCGGCTGGTGCGATCAACCAACGGTCGCTTTCGGTCGGAGCCTCCGCTTGCAAGTGTTCCAGCCCCAGTTGAACCGACCGCTTCATGTCCGCAGGTGTTTCGCTGGGGATCACCAGTTGGACCGTCGAGAAGGTGCGGACCACTGCGTGTAGGGCCGCGTCATCGGGTCGACTGACCAGCACGATGCGGTCGACTCGGCTGCTCAGCCAGGCCTTGAGCACGTGCTCGATGATCCTCGAGTCACCCCAGGGCAACAGCAGTTTGTGCTGCGATCCCATGCGTCGGCTTTGACCGGCGGCGGGAATCACGGCGAAGCATTTGGGAGAGTTCAAGGCGGCTGGTTAGTGGTTTGTCAGGATTTGCTTCGGGGCGGCGAGCGAAAAGGTGTCAGACACCAAAAACCGGAACGGCCCGAAGGGTGCTGCGAGCGAAAAGGTGTCAGACACCAAAAACCGGAACGGCCCGAAGGGTGCTGCGAGCGAAAAGGTGTCTGGCATTTTTGGTGTCTGACACCTTTTCGCCGATCGACGTCACCCTCATTCTCCGCTCTGCCCAACCACTAGTCCATTCGCACGCCGATCGTCAGCAGGATGTTCGCGTAACGCTGCTGATCGGCGGTTTGAATCGTCAGCACATGATCGGGCGTGCTGACCGCTTCGTAAAAGGCCCATTTGTCGACCGGCTCGAGTTCTACCGAGATACCGGCATTCTTGATTGTCTTGCGATAGTCGTCCCAGACCGGTGGATCGCCATCGAGGGCGTAGGGGCCGCTGGTTTCTGTTTTCATGGTTTGGATCGCTTCGACCGGGATCGCCGACAGGACCGCCTCGAGCACCTGGTTGCAGGTGGGCACGCCGGGCATCAGGTTCAAACTGATCAGCTCGGCGCGCGGCCCCCGTTTGCTGGCCGCCGGATAATTGCCATCGGCGATCAAAACGGTGCTGTGGTGCCCGGCTGCGGCCAGAATCGCGGTAATCTGTGGATGAATCAGCTTGTGACGTAACATTCGGTCGGTACTCGGACAAAAGTTGATAGTGCGATAGGATCAAGGGTTGCAACGGGAAGGGCGTTTTCGTGAGGATTCGGCGTTGCTGCTCGATCGGAATCGCGTCTCGGAGAGACTCGCCTACGGTAGCGATGAATTTCAGGGTACGCGGGTGGATCGCCTCCGCCTAACATTGTGACGGAGTCGTCATTTGCCGGAAAGCCTGTTAGCACGCCGATTGAAGCTGGGAAGGTTCTTGGGAATCGGCCTCTATGTGCACTGGTCGTTTGCGCTGTTGATTCTGTACGTGGCGTTGTCGACACGCAATGACGGTGCGGCCGTGATGGCGTTCGCGATCTCACAGTTGTTCGGGGTCTTTCTGTGCGTGACCCTGCATGAGTACGGTCACGCGATGGCGGCGCGAGCCTTTGGGATTGGTACGGCCGACATCACGCTGCTGCCGATCGGTGGGGTCGCCCGTTTGCATCGCATGCCGCGGATTCCTTGGCAGGAGTTGATCGTCGCGGTCGCAGGTCCAGCGGTGAACGTGGTCATTGCCGTATTGCTGTTGGTCGGGTTCAAGGTTTTCACGGATCACTCGGTGCTCAGTGCGCTGACCAGTCTCGTGCGGGCCGAGTTCTCGGACGCGACGATGGATGATGAGATGATCGAAACGATCAATGCTCTGTTCATCTCACCATCGCTCGCGGGCTTCGCTGTGTTGATGTTGATCGTCAACATCATGCTTGTACTGTTCAACATGATTCCGGCCTTTCCGATGGATGGGGGACGCGTGTTCCGCAGCCTGATGGCGATGGTGGTGGACTATCGCAAGGCAACCTGGGTCGCCTCACGAGTCGGACTGGTTTGCGCGCTGCTGATGGCGCTGGCCGCACTTCGGATCGATCCAGCCAATCCGATTCCCCTGTTGATTGCCGTGTTCATCGGATATGCCGGCGTTTCCGAAGCAAGGCATGTCGAGGTGATGGAGTCGGTTCGTGGTTTGACGGTGGGCCAGGTGATGATTCGATCCAGTCTGGCATTGCCGATGGACACGCCGCTGTCGGAGATCCTTCGTCACTGGCGCAACCTCTCGGCTCCCGCCATGCCGGTCATTTCCATGGTCGGGACCGTGGTCGGCATGCTGTCCCTGCGCGACGTGGCCACGGCGATCGAAAAAGGTGTCGACCTCTCCACCACCGCCGGACAACTGATCAACCACGACTCATCGGCGGGAAGCACGCGAGCGAGTGAACCGCTCGAATCGGTGCTGATGCGACTAGGCAAGCAACAAAGGCAAGTCCCCGTGGTGGATGACGGCGGTTTTCTGGCCGGTGTCTTGGATCTTGATACGATGTTGATCCGACGTGCGTTGTCCAGGCGTGAAGAGCTGGTCATCCCAGAAGCAGCGCTGCCGCGATTCGATCAGATCACGTGATCCGTATCGAGCTAATGTAGTCGAGCTTCTCCGAGGCGGTGAACAAATTGAACCGCGGTGAATTACTGTAGGCGAGTCTCTCCGAGACTCGCACGAAACGCAGCAAAGCTGCGGGTGTCCGCCTTGGAAAGGCGGACCTACAGTAGCAAGCACAATATCTTCACAGCCTCTCCGAGGCTCAGGCGGGTGCATCGAAGATGCGTTGAGCTCGTCTCGGGAGACTGAGCTACGGTAAGAGCTGCTCGGCGAGACTGAGCTTCGGTAAGAGACTGAGCTACGGTAAGAGACTGAGCTACAACGTGCCGGCGGCCGCTTGACCGCAACTGGCTTCGTGGACCGAACGCTCGATTTGAATTGTCGCGTGGCAGATGTCGAAGCGGTGGTGCAGGTCCTCGCCGGCTTGCCTTAGCAGTTCGTCGTCGTTGACCAGATCGGGGCGAACCAGGTGAGCTGTCAGGGCGATCTCGGTGGTGCTCATCGCCCAGACGTGCAAATCATGCACCTCGGTCACACCGGGGAGCTCTTGAAGATAGCGTTCCACTTCATCCAAGGAGATATGAGAGGGAACAGCCTGCATCGCCAACCGCAGCGATTCCCGCAGCAGCCCCCAGGTGCCGATCAAGATCACCGCAGCAATGATCAGGCTGGTGACCGGATCAACCCATTGGAGTCCGGTTACCCAAATGATCACGCCCGCCACGGCGACCCCCAGCGAAAGCAGTGCGTCGGCCGCCATGTGCAAGTAGGCACCGCGGAGGTTCAAGTCACGATCGCGGCCACGAACAAACAGCAGCGCCGTGCCGGTATTGATCACCACGCCGATCGTGGCCACCGCGATGATCACCGGGGCGGCGACCGCCGCAGGCTCGCTGAGACGTCGAATCGCTTCCCAAGCAATCCCGCCAACCGCAAACATTAAGAGCACCGCGTTGAACAGCGCGGCCAGGATCGTGGAGCCGCGCCAGCCGTAAGTCCGCTCCGAATCAGGAGCCAACTTCGCCAGCGCGTATCCGCCCCAAGCCATCAGCAGGCCAAGCACGTCACTCAAGTTGTGACCGGCATCGGCTAGCAGCGCCAGTGAATCAGCCCACCAACCATAGCCCGCTTCGATCGCGACAAAGATCACGTTCAAGGCGACGCCTAGCGCAAAGGCTCGCCCGTAGTCCCCGTGGGAATGATCGTGATGGGCGCACTGGTGCATGGAGTTAGTTGCCGAACCTGGGTGGGACGATCGGGTCGCTGGCACTGTTGATCGCGTTGATGTAAGTGCTGAACAACCGGAAGATGAAGAAAATCAGGATCCCCATGACCGAAACGCGAATCAGCACCGTGAACACACCGGCGATGACCCTGATCGCCTGCTTGGACCGTTCGTCATATTCCTTGGTGAGGTAGTCAATGGATTCGGCATCGGTTCCGGAGTGTTCCGCGATGTCGATCCGTTGAAGGAAATCATCGGGGAAAATTCCTGTGGCTCCAAGAGCGCCGGAGAGCGTCGCTCCGCCGCGAATGGCCTTCTCGGCATCATCGGCGCCGCTGCGATAGTAGTCGCTGTCGGTGCTGTCGAGCGACAACTGGATCGAGCGAATCGGATCGATTCCCGCGCCGAGCGACAACGACAACGTCCAGCAGAACTTGGCAAGCGTGATCGTTTGCACCGCCGGACCAATCAGCGGCACCTTGTAGACCAGCGGAATCAGGTTTTGCACCCCCGCAACATTCCGGAAAAAGGCCCAAACCATGAGGCCAAGGATGCCAAACACGACAGCGATGTAGAACCAAAACCAAAGCACTCCGGAGCCCCCCTTGAGCCCCAGCCCCAATACGTCGGCCATGTCAAACATGCCCATGATCAAGATCAGCAATGAAATCACGCCGATCGCGGCGACCAATTGCAGCGCCGGCCAAGTGATCGAATTGATGAACCATCGTCGCGTGGCAATCTGGTGTTGGAAATGCTCGCTGAGGGTCAGCATGGAGCGCTCGAGTTTGCCGGTCTCCTCGCCAACTCGCGTCATCGCGGCCATCATGCGGGGAAAGTAGGGATCGCCGCTCATGATGGCGCTGAGCTGATCGCCCTTCTTGACACCGTCGACCAGCTTCTGCATCGCTGCCCGCTGAGGCGCAGGGCCCATGGTCGCTTCGCTTTGCAGCAGGCGGACCAGATCCGCGCCGGCATTCAAACCCGTGCCCAGCCGATAGGTAAACTTCGACGCGGTCTTTAGCTTCATCTGTCTGAAAAACACGCTGGCGCCGCCTCGAACAAGTGTGGGTGACGCGTCACTTCGGATCGCATCGAAGGCCGAGCCCCGAAACGGGGCCTCCGGAAAACAGGGTTGCCCCAAAACAGGGCCTCCCCATTTTGACCAGATCGCCGCGGATGGTGATAGTCAGGCAGCGAGTTTCACGCGGCCCGCTCGGCGGTGCTCGTCCCCGTTGCGGTCCGCACCGCCCGGGAAGAATCGTTCGCCTGATGGGTGCGGCCTTGGTTGTCGCTGCCCCGCCGACAGTAGGCCACCAACGCCTCGTCCAGCTGCTGCAGCTGTTCCGCCGCGGTCTGGGAGAGATCGACGAAGAGCGTGGGGACACCCCCGATTTCACACCACGTGGCCTGCTCGCCGTCGAGTGCTTCCATCCGGACCTTGAATCCGAGTGAGCGAGCGTCTTCGATTCGACGCTTCAGGCGCGCCACGACGTTCATGTCCATGGTCATGCTCCATCGTCCCGGTTGAGTACCACCCTGTCCGGAGACGCTCGAATCACGCAAACGTTACAAGTCAATCAAATTGCCCACTCCGGCGCGTTTCGCCGTCGAGTTGGCAATCTATGAGGGGACGAGCGTCCTATCTGTAGCAGATGCAACGTCCTCGACGATAGGTCATTTGTACCCATCTCGTCCCGTGTGAAACACTTTTGGGCATTCTTCAGTTGGACATGCATTCGCAACCGCTCTCTTCGGACGGCAACCAGATCGGTGATCCCATCGCCGACCAGCAGCAATACGCACAGTATCTCAAGAACGAGTTACGCAAGATGCAGGCGCTCGCTGCGTTGGGCGAGCTGACGGGAACGGCGACGCACGAGTTCAACAACATTTTGATGACCATCATCAACTATGCGAAACTGGGCATTCGCAATCGTGATGATGCCAGTCGCGACAAGGCGCTGGCCAAGATCCTGGAGGCTTCCGAACGCGCCGCCAAGATCACGCGGACGATTCTCGCTCAGGCACGCAATCGCAGCGAGAGTTTTGAACCGACCGACCTGGGCGAAATCATTCGGGATGCCCTGGTCTTGCTTGAACGCGAGATGCGCAAGTACCGAGTGGCGGTGGAAACCGAGATCGATCCGGAGACGCCAGCGGCAATCGCCAGCGGTAACCAGATTCAACGCGTGCTGCTGAACTTGCTGATCAATGCGAGACAATCGATGCCCGATGGGGGAACGATTCTGATTCGACTGCAGCCGAGCCGCGAATCGGGCTTCGTCGAACTGGTGGTGCGCGATTCCGGCAGCGGCATTCCGCGCGAGTCGTTGCCGCAGATCTTCGATGCGTTCTACACCACCAAGGAAGGTCCGGATGATTCCGGCAAGGGGGGCACCGGTTTGGGACTGGCTGCCTGCAAGGAGATCATCGACTCGCATCGAGGTCGGATTCGCGTGGAAAGCACGGTCGGCCGGGGGACCGCTTTCATCATTCGCCTGCCCACCACCCGCGACTCACAGGCAGCCGCCTAGCGGGCGATGATTGCTTGGGCGCTTCGTGATTCAACGCGAGCAGCCCGATTGCAACATTTACGGCATGAGGAATAGCACAACCTCCGAGCCGGCAGCGTCGTAGCGGGTGTTCGAGCATCGCAAACAGGCACGACGCTGCCAGCGAGTGTGTCCCAGGAATCTGCGCAACTCACGTCCGCCAAACGGTTGAACACCGGAAACACACTCGCTGGCGCGTCGTGCTTGTATTTTGCATCCCGCTTGACCCCTTCTCGCCGATCGACGTCACCCCGTTTTTTGGACTTGACGCTGCAATAGGAGTGCGCTCATTGGCGCGCTTGACCGTGCAAATGGTCGCGCGTTGGGATGCTCAAATAGGTAGCTTGGGCGAACTCCCCATCTTGTCTTGGCTTCCCAGGGCCAGCCCGCTACAAGTGTTAGCCCTGGCACATCAAATGCATCCCGGACGGCGTGGGTAAACCCATGATTTTCCACGTTGATGCAGGAAGTTTGAAAGCATGTTGGCTCACGAGATTCGTTGTCGTTATTTCTCGCAAGAAGACTTACTGGGCGCCGGCTGTTTGGACATCGCGATGGCGATGGAGGCAGCGGAATCGGCGATTCGTTCTTTCGAGCAAGGGGATGTGATCTTTCCCGAAAAGATCGTTCAGATCTTCAACGATGAAACGCAGGAGCGGATCAACTGTCTGCCCGCGACGTTTCGATCACGAAAGATCTGCGGCGTGAAATGGGTTTCCGGTGTTTCCGCCGAATCCGGTTCGCTATGGCGTGCAGAACCTTTCAGCGGTGATCATTTTGTCCGAGATCGAGCATGGGTTTCCCATCGCCTTCATGGAGGGGACGCTCTGTTCCAACATTCGTGTGGGAACGATGGGTGCGATCGCCGCGAAATACCTGGCCCGAAAAGATAGCAAGTCAATCGGATTCATCGGGGCTGGCGAACAGGCCAAGATGCATTTGATTGCGATGAAGACGGCCGTGCCATCGCTTGAGCTGTGTCGCGTGGGGGCGAAATCGCCGGAGGAAGAAGATCAGTTCGTTTCGGAAATGTCAGCGATTCTGCCCTCGATGGCGTTCGAGAAGACCGATTCGAACCTCGCGGAAGCGGTCAGCGACGCGGATATCATCGTGACGGCAACGAGCGCTCAGGCACCGCTCTTGAAAGCCGAGTGGGTCAAGCCTGGGGCGTTCTATAGTCACGTGGGAGGCTGGGAGGATGAGTTCGAGGTTGCCAAGCTGTGTGACAAGATCGTTTGCGATGACTGGGAAACGGTCAAGCATCGTACGCAAACACTCAGCCGCATGTACAAGGCGGGCGAGTTACAAGACAGCGACATCCACGGAAACTTGGTGGACCTGATCGTGGGTCGAAAGCCGGGCCGCGAATCGGATCACGAAAGGACCTACTTCAATGCCGTGGGCTTGGCCTATGTGGATGTTGCGATCGCCATCGCGATGTACGAGCGGGCAAAAGAAGCGGGAATGGGACAAGACCTGCAGGTGCAGCATGAAATGATCTTCGAGCACGCACGATTGAAGGATTGGGTCAAAGTCTAAGAGCGATGGAAACTTGTTGGCATAGGAGGCCGAACCATGAGACATCGACCGTTACTTACGATCTTCTTGGCATTGCTGGCCGGTGCCGTCGGGACGATGCTGCTGGAGGCGGCTGATCCACCCGCGGATCGGTCTGTCGATGCCATCTCCGAAACGAAGGTGTTGATGTGCGCCAAGCTATCGAGCTCGCAAAAAGTGCTCGAAGGGTTACTCGCGGAGGACTACACGCTGATCGCCGAAGGTGTGCGCGAGATGAAGCGAGTGAGTGAAGCAGCCGAATGGCCTCGCGTTCGCGACGCTGTCTACGAACACTACGCAGCGGAGTTCCGTCGTCAATGCATCAAGCTCGAGGGCCTTGCCCAAAAGACGAATCATGAGGCCGCGACGTTCACTTACCTGCAAATGACCACGACCTGCATCACCTGCCACAATTACGTTCGTGATGCGTTGCGAATCGCCGACGAGCCCAATGGTGGCGTGCAGTTGATCCCAGCGCTAGTGCCGGAGAAGTAAAGCACCCCGTCGCATCATTTACCGTGGGCGAGTCTCTCCGAGACTCGTATTGATACATGGTTTTCCGCGATGACAGTCTCGGAGAGACGGACCGACGTTATTCCGCAGCGACGCCATCGGCAAGCTTGGCGAGCTGCCGCACGATGAATCGCGGCAACAAGATCAAGGCTCGGTCACTTTGCGGATCGACCGTCACGCGAAAGACGTCGCGCGTTGCGCCCGCCATCACGTTGGACAACTCCTCGACAAAGCGTTCGCGGCGATCGCCCAGGGTCGGAGTCCAGACGAGCACGGGGAGCCGATCGTATGTCGACTCTCGACCGATCCACCAATGTGTCGCATCGACTTGACGCACTTGCAAACCAAGCGGCTTGAGGACTCGGTCCAGCGTCTTGCCGGCATCGGCCTCGGTATGAGGAAGTAGCAATCGCTCGGGTGCCACACCGCGACGCGCGAAGTCATACCAATTGACCAGAGTCGACGTGTTGTTTCGCTTGGCGGTGCGTCGCAGAAAATCAGCCATGGCGATCGGCGTGTCCAATTGAGGCCCCGCTTCGCCTCCGGTCACTGGCGTCCACTCGCCCGACGGATCGTTGCTGGACCAGGCCCAGCGGTGCATTCGATCGTCAGTCACTTTCGGTGTGATTCCACGCATCCGTCGCAGAGCTTCCACCGCGATTGCTGAGATCTGTCGATCGTCGCGCGACAGGCCTAGCGGCACTTCGCTGCCAGCTTCTTCTCCCTCGCCCCGCAAGAATTCAATCAGCATTTGCTTCGCGGATGCCTGTCCATCCCCAAAGTCACTCAAGTCCGTGAGCAACGCGAGTTGTTGGTCAAACGCTTCGTCCGTCAGCGTGATCATGACGAGCGCGTCTTCCTCACGAAGTTCGGCGCCGAGTTTCGAAGCGGCGGCATCAAGAATCCCGTGCGCGGTTTGCCAGCCCTGCGGTGTGGTCACTGGCGCATCGAGATCGATCCCCGCCAAGTCAAACGAAACCCAATCAACCTGAATGGGCACGCCGGTGATCTGGCTGATCACCAGAACGAGGTCAGGCAACGGGTAACCTTTGGTGTCCAACGCCATCCGACTCGCTAAGTCAGCCTTGAGGTTGATCACTTTTGGTCGGACCGTGATCGTGGGATCATCGAGTTCCTCAGCCGCTGCGTCGATCGTTACCTCATCCATCGTTGGTGGCGCCTGAAGTGTTGGCTTTTCCGTCGAGCCTTCCTCCAACAGGAACTTGGTGTACTTGGCAAGCTCGGGCGGCAACTCTTGCATCCCGCCGGCGGCCGGTTCGTCTTCGAACGGTGCCGTGGGAGCTTGCGGTGCAGGCGGCGCAGGAACTTCCGATGGCGCGGGATCAAGTGGTGATCGAGGAATCAGATCCGCGACCGCTTCGCGTTGGCCGAGTTCACTACTCGTTTGTTCAGTCGCGGGAGCTTCCGCTTGTGGCTGGCCTTGCTCGTCCGGATGGATCGCTTCGGATGCTGGTTCGGCCGACATGTCGGTCGACGTATCCGTCGCGTCGTCGGCCAAGTCATTGGACGAAGACTCTGTGTCATCCGTCGTGATCGGATCGTTGGTCAAGTCGACCGTATCGGTTTCGCTGACCACGGCCGCAGGTTGGCCGTTGCGTGAGGACTGCACAAACCACCAAAAGCCGGCAACCGCGACCAGCAGGCTGGCCAACGAGACGGCAACGACCAAGGCGATCTGGCGTGAGCGCTGGGTGCGATCGCTTTGCCATTGCGGGGGCATCGGTGAGGCCGAAGCTGACACGCCGAAACCGCTCCGGTTCCCTTCATCGCCAACAAAACCGCTGGGGGTGGAATCGGCCGAGCCGAGCGCGGCTCCTTCGCTAGCCGAGATCGCCTCTTCCGTGATGGCTTGGCTGTCGATCCCGGAGCCGCCGACGGCGACTTGGGGACCGGGTCGATCGATCTGGACCATCGAGTTGCACTTGGGACAGGCAGCAATCGTCCCCACAATTGCTGGGTCCGTGACGCGCAACTGGCTGCCACAGGTCAGGCACTGAACCACAAAGGGCTGGAAAGACAAGCGATTTTCCTGGGTTGACGAGACAACGGCCTGCGGAACGATGGGCGTTTGCTCACCAGTCCAACCCGCGGACGCCGCGCCGGCTTCAAGTTCGCTGTCTATGATGCGTCATTTCACGCGTCAAACCAACCGCTTTGCTGCGGAATCGATTCGTTTTCAACAGCCGCAGCGGGTAGGCCGACTGCAGCGCTGCGAATTTCTCGCTGACCGTACGGTAGGTCCGCCTTTCCAAGGCGGACACTCGCAGCGCTGCGGCATTGCCGCGTTCATGCGAGTCTGCGGAGAGACTCGCCTACGGTAACTAACCCCACAGACCGGTGACGTCGTCCGCCAGCAGCGACAGGACATCGTCATCATCATCGCTGTCCGCGGTGGTACCGCTGATCAACGACACCTGTTGAGCACCCGTCGAGCCGGCCGTGCCGGTTGAGACCAGCTTCTCGGTGTCGTCGCCGCCGAGTGCGGCGAAGACATCGTCGGCACTTTCCTCGGTGGACAAGCTTGGCGTTGGAACACTCACGACCGCGATCTGCTCGCCACTGCCCTGGGTATCCGAGACCTGCTTGAGGTAGTTGATGACCTGCAGAGCATCCAAGGCTGACGTCTTGTTATCGCCGTTCACGTCGGTGAAGTACTGGCTAGCCAGTCCACCGGCACCTGCGGCAAGCTCGCCTTCACCAGCCGCCTCGAGACGGTTCATCTGGTTGATGATCAGCAACGCGTCGATCGGAGAAACCAAGCCGTCGTTGTTCACGTCCTGTGGTAGCGATCGGTTCTGCAGCGGTGCTCCGGCGCCAACCGTGATCTGCAGCGTTTCGAAGCGAAGCCGCGAACGATCGATCGGATCGTCGTTTCCGAACACCAACGTGTCCTGGAACGGCGAATAGTCGGCAGGCGAACCGATCACATTGGCAGTCCCGATGCCAATGGCATCGAAGTAGATCGTGGCCAACAGTCCCGGGTTGAGATCCTCAAAATCGTTGCCCGGGAACGAGGCACGTTCGTACAACGTTCCAAACTCGTCAATGATTCCCGGTCGAGCCGCGGTGCCAACGCCTGCGTCGGTGACGTAGCCAGGACCAAATTCAACAGCGAAGTCGAAATCGGACCCCGGAAACGGGGCCGCCGGCGTGATGATGCCAGAATCGTAGAGCAGGTCCAAGAAGCCGGCGAACACGAAGGTCGGATTGGCTCGAAGGTCTTCGACATGGACTTGAACGCCAAATCGCTCACCGACGCCAACACTACCGATCGGCGTACCCTTGCCATCGCCGCTGACCAGGTCGAAGTCAAACGCGACTTGAGCATTGGAATTCTGATTGCCCAGGGCAATCGTGACCTCCGCTGTGCTGCGGATACCGTCATCGGTGACGATCAGATAGGTGAAGCTATCCAGACCACTGGCATTCGGATTGGCGCGGTAACTCAAGAAGTCGTCATTCCGATTGGCAGGCGTTCCGTTGTCGTCGATGAAGACGTTGCCAAGCGACGGATTGGTGACCAATCCAAATTCGCGAACGATGCCGGTCGGTCCCAGGTTATCGTTGCGAAGCACGTCCAGTCGGTTACGGTTGGCCGACGCGTTGCTGATCAGATTGCCGTCGGAGTCACGTCCTTCTGGGAAAGAATCGTCGATGGCCGAGGTGAAGTTATCCGAGTCGGGCAGGATCAATAGTTCGGTGCTTCCCAATCGCAGTTCACGCGGCAGCAAAGCGACGTCCGATCCCAACACCACCGTTTCACTGATCGGTTGGTCCGCCGGGTCGGCCTGGAAGACGGCAACACCCGGTGAAACCGCTCGCATTCGCAGCGTGAACAACTCAACCGGACTATCGTGTTGCTGTTGCATATCAATGCGTTGCACACCACCGACTTCGTCAATCAGTCCCGGCACCTGGGCGTTGCCGCGTTGCAGAACATTGATGCCCGAGAAGAGCGGCCCAAACGAAATGTCGAATGGGAAGTCAGGGTTGTTATCGGTATCGAGGGTCGACACCAGTTCGTCGGTGTACAACACGTCCAGGAACGCCGAGGCGACGCCCTGTGGATTGGCGAACAATCGAAGGTCATCGACCGAAACCCGAACCAGGATGTCCTGGCCCACCTGAACATTGGAGACGGGTCGGTTGTTGATCGGGTCCAAAACTTCGATCGAGAAGTCCACCACGTCGTCCAAACGCGAGCCCGGAAGCAGGTTGACGGTGACCGTCGCACTGCTCGTTGATCCTGCCGCGTCCTGAATGCTGTAAGTGAACTGCTCCGTGCCAGCGAAACCGGGCAGCGGTGTGTAGCGAATCGATTGGCCACCGCCGACGATGGTCAGCGTGCCGCCATTGCTGCCGGACGTGACACTCGTGATGGTCAGGCCACCGAAGATACTCGCGACGTCATTGTCCAAGACATTCAGAGCGCGATTCGAGGATCCCTCTGGGACCTCAAAGACGTCATCCACTGCAATCGGAACGTTGGACTGGAAGTTGACATTGACGACGACCAAGGCGGTGCTGCGATTGCCAAAGGTGTCCACGACCGTGTAGCTGAAGGTGTCGCGGCCGACGAAACCGTTTGGCGGCGTGTAGAACACTTCGTCGCCACCATTGACCACGACGCCTGAGGTGCCCGTCGTGTTGATACTGTCAATCGTCAGCGGGTTCTCAGGAGTCTGGAAGTCGTTTGCCAAGACATTCAGCGGGTTGGCTTGCGTATTCCGGGAAACCGTGAACTCATCGTCATTGGCAATGTTCGCAGCGTCGAGAATTGGGAAGGCATAATCTTCCACTTCACCCGTCGACGCGAAGCCCTTGGCACCGAGGCTGCCGGTCTGGCTCAGACGGAATCGCGTGTAGGTGGTTCCCGGCGTGACGCCTGCTGGAACGTTGACCGTGACCAGTTTCTTTTCTGCCACAGTGCCAGCGGCCACCACGATGTTGGATGCGAACTGTTCGCCGGGTCCGAAGACTCCGTCGCGATTGAAATCCATGAAGCCTTGCAGGAAGGCGTTCGATCCGGTGGTGTTGTTGACGGTGACCTCAAAGGTTGCCGACGCGCCCGGCCCAAGTGGGCTGATCAGACGAACGCCCTCTTCGTCATCCAGGTCCGTGGTGTCGTCACCGGTAGCTGAGACGCCCGGTGCGCCGTCGATTTCACGATCGACCAATGCTCCGATGGTCAAGCCTGCGGCGATGCCGTGGCGAGCACCGTCGGCGGCGACCGTGGTGCCATAAGAATCGGGTGCGTCACCGAAGTCCTGCGAAGGCAGGAAGCCAAAATCGTAGTTGTCGCTCAGCGAGGTCCCGTTGTAGACGACCACGTGCTCGCCACCTTCCGGGAAGGTTCGCTCAAAGCCGGGATCCAGATCGCTGCGAAGGGTGTAGGTACCAGGTCCCGGGAAATTCAGTGAATAGGTCCCGTCAGCCTTCGTGTTGGCGCCCGGTTCGCCCAGGTCGGGTCGATTGTCGCCGTCGTAATCGATGTAAACGTAAACCCCTTCGAGTCCCTGCTCGCCCGCATCGCGAACGCCATTGCCATTGCTGTCAACAAACGCAGTGCCGGTCACGTTGGCAACCACCTGATGGAATCCAAAGCTGATCCCGCCTGCGTTGCCACCGACGGTGACGGTCTTCGTAGCGGACGTCGGCGTCGTGTTGACATATCCGGATGGCGTCTCGGCAATCACGGTCACCGCTCCAGGGCCAACGCTGAGTGTGAATTGCCCGTTGGCTCCGGTGATCGCCGAAGGTTCGCCCGCATCCAAAAGTCCGTTCTTATTCACGTCGGCAAAGACCAGAACACCGCCTAAACCCGGCTCATTGCTGCTCGAGCCATTGCGATTGATGTCGTTGAAGACAAAACCGCTGACGTTGCCGCCCCTGGTTCCCGTCGACAACACATGCGACAGATTGTCGGTGACTTCGTTGAAGCCGAAGAACGGGAAGTCAGGACCGACCTGTGGTGGCGGGACGTTGTTGATGTAGAAGTCGTCTTGGAAGATCGGCTGAATATCATCCATCGTTCCGTAGATCAAATCGGGACCGAGGCCCTCGAAATAGTTGATCGAAATGAGCGTTCCACCAGCGTCCGAAAGCGTGCCAATGCTGTTGATATTGCTGGTGTGGGCCATCCCAAAGTTGTGAGCAGCTTCGTGCGCGACCACGCTTCCAAGAAAATGGCCGAGGTAATCCACTTGGCTCGCCGCCGGCGAGAGCAACGCTCCCGCCGCCGATGCAGCGAACGCGTCCAGCGCAAAGAAGGCGAACTGGTTGAGATCAAAGTTGCCGATGTCAACGTTCTCGGCAAATCCATACACGCCGTTGTTCAGAATGTCGTCACCAGTACCGCCGATGAGCATCCGCGTCACACGCGGGTCATTGAACGAAATCTGGCCAGCATGATCCCGACTGTTGAGGATCCGAATCCCGTAATCGCCGGGGTTGGAAGTTTGCTCGTAATCACCATTGGACCCCGTCCGTGTCAGGTCCTCAAAGATGCGGATCACGTTGTCGACCGTGTCATCGATGATTCGATCCGCCGACGCGGTATCACCAAGCTGCAGTCCAAGAACCGGTAGCGATTCCGCAAGACTTGGAATGCGGACGAAGCCAGGAACCGGTAAGCCCGCATTGTTCGTGATCAGGTTTCCATCAACGATATCGCCATTGAAATCCAGATACAGGATGGCTGCGTCACCGACGGCAAGCGATTCGGTGACAGGACGATAAACCCGCAAGCCAAGCGTGTAATTGGAGAGCGTATTGTCCGGGGCCACGGTGATCGAGTAACGACCATCGCGTGGGATGACCATGGTGCCAGTCGAATTCCCAAAGGTCTGACGCGGAGCCTGTGCGTTCGGGTCGGCGACATCCGTGCTACCGAAAATGATCAATCCATTGCTGTTGCGCACCGTGAAGTCGCCGGCGGCACCCAACGTAGCAACGTCGAGAATGTCACCGCCGCGCAAGTCAAACGAATACGTATCCAAGTCGGCCGAAAACCCGCTGCTCGAAGGACTCAGTCCAACTGGCAGCGATCCGGTCACATCAATCGTGGCCTGCTTGCCAGGGGCCGTCCCCAAGGGAATGAAATCGGCAGTGAACTGCGTGTCATTCTTGCCCGTCTCGGTGATCCGCTCCGACTCAATGTAATTGAAGGAGGCTACCGTACCGATGTTGCGGTTCTGCGTGTACACCTGCAGATTGGTCGGCGCAGGGGCGGTGGGGAGATCGGTGAAGACAGCAAGCAATTGCCGCGACTCCAAGCCCTCCATTACCAAACGACGCTTCTTGTTCACTCGGTCCGCACGTTTACGGTTGGAGCTCTTGGATGTTTTTTTGCTTCGTTCAATCATCGAGGGTCTCTACCAAACTTCGTGACCAACGTACGGACAATCGCACGCCGGTCGGAACGGTTTGAACGGATGAACTTGGTTTCAGTCATTCTTGACAATGATGACGCCTGTTGACAAATCACCAGCTTGCGGGGTGCGTGATTCGCGGCGTATTGTCTAGCATCGGTCAAAAGGATCGCTTTCGTTTGCCAATTAGCCACCAGCACCCATACAGCAACCCGGTCAAGAACGGGTGATTAGGCAAGATGCACTGAATGGAAAAGGAGCGACTGCGATTCTAATTGCACCCCTTGAAGTGTCAACGAATCGCAACATGTGGGACGCCGAGCGGTTTCCAAAGTTCCATCGATGTGAGCCAAATTCGGAGTAATCGCTCCAATCCACCCAACGATGACACCCCTCTTGTTAGCGGTTTGTCGCAAACGCGGGCTCACTTTTGCTCAAAAATTTCTCCGTTTTTATACGACGAAGCCCGCTTGGATCGCTCCAAACGGGCTTCGCGAGATTCGAATTGGCTCTGGCCGGTTACCACATGTACTCGGTACCGAGCGAGAAGCCTTGGACCACCAGCGAGTTGCGATGGTAGCCCGGTTCGCGGATCGGGCTGACCGTGACAAAGTCTCGGGCGACCCCGCCGTCGACCGTTCCGAAGGCGACATCGTCGATGCCGATGGCGTAGTAGGAACTGCGGAACGACCAGGAGTGAGTAAAGCGATAGATCAACGTCGCTTCAAGTTCGCCGACCACCGTGCCATAGCGTTCGGTGTCGTTCAGCGCGACGGTGCCAGGAGTCGCCAGCGGGTCGAGCGAGTTGCCGGTCAGGATCATCTGACGCTTGACATCGTTTTGCACCCAAGCTCCCTTCATGCCCATGCCGAGGTTCACTCCGGGGATCACGTTCCACCACAGATCGAAACCGGCCTGTGGTCCGAACAGGTTGTTCTTGACCTTGTCGTTGGACGAGAAGAAGCGGGGGAGGTCGGCGTTGACCGTGTTGTCGTTTTCACCGCGTGCACTGTAAATCAGCCGGCTGTCAAAGCGAACATAGCGGAGTCCGACGAGCCAAGAGCCCTGGAACCGGCAGTAGGGACCCATGGTGCGACGACGATAGTTCCATTCGACACTGTGGAAGTCGCTGTTAGCTTGCAGTGATTGCACGAGCGAGCGGTCCGTATCATCGAAACCGGTGTCCTGCGGGTTGGTACCGAACTCACTGATGAAGGAAAACAGGGTCGGATTCCCGACTGGGTTGGGGTAGGCGAAGGCTTGATCGCTCCACTCTTGACCGCCGAGGTAAGTCAGTTCCATGTTGGACGCGACGCCGAAGATCAACGATCCCGAAATACGGACCCCGGCTTCGAGCGAGTCGCCCACATTGACGTCGCCCAGGTTGAGGACGGGAATGCCGTCGACACCGTCGGTGGTCACGACACCGCTTTGGCTGCCGCTGCTGTGTCGGAGTGCCAAGGCCTCGAGCGAGACGTCGTACCAGCGTTGAGCACAGATTCCGGCCTCCGAGTAGGGAAGCAGGAACTGGGCCATCGCTCCACAATACTGCAAGCCTTGGCAGGCGCTGCAGCCGCCGCCGCGACAGAAGATGCAGAGGTGACGGAGAAAGCAAGTGCCATCGTTTGCGCACATCTTGCCTAACAAGCCGCCATTATTGAAAAGGTGACTGCAGCAAGAACCGGAGCCGCCAGCGCCGCCGCAGGCGCCATCGCAACCGCCCATGCCGTCGCAGCCGCCCATGCCGTCACACGATCCGCAATCGCAATAGCCGCCTCCACCGCCATAGCCACCGCCGCCATACATGGCTGCGTCGCCATAGCCGCCGCCACTGTACATGGCTGCATCGTTGTAGCCGCCGCCAGCATAAATGGCTGCGTCGTTTCCGACCTGCATGACACCGCTCGGGTACATGGACTGGTACATCGATGGATGTGCCATTCCGGCGGGCGTCACGAAGCCGCTTGCCTCGAAGTCGATGTCGGCTTGTCGCACCATCTGGGCGTTGGCCGGCAAAGCCATCCAGGTTGCGCAGATGGCGGCCATGGTGGCAACCAACAAGGAAGTTGTTTTTCTTTGAGTCATTCGGTGCATCGCAAACGTCTCCGCGGCAGCTGCCGCCTCGCTGTGGGCCGGTGATTCACTCGCGGGGGAACCGCAGGCCGAAGGACCATCAGGTCCGTCGTGACTGCGATCTCACAACCGGTCATCGCCGTCGGGCGACTTGGTTATGGGGCCTGCTCAACGCCTGGGCCTCAGGCCGTCTACGAGCAGGCTTCCCCCCTACTTTTTGTGGCTCCTGAAGCGGCCAACCCGCGCAGCGGGCCCGTTCGGACGTGCTGCCGATACGATCCTGCCGTTTGGAATAACCGCTTCACGCGGATTTATCGGCACAACTTGTCCCCAGCATTTGGTTATTCCGCTCGATCTGAGTAGGAAAACTTTGCGGGGCCGCCCGATCGGCCGCCCTCGTTGGCGACCAGGAGCGTCCATTTATCCCGCTTCCCATCAGCTTTTCGCACGTGTGGGGGGGAATTTCGTGGTTTTGGCATCAGCCGAGCGAACTCGGGCGGCCCGGGGGATCGCGTTGGGGAAGATCGCGGAGCACCGGGTCCGAAGGATTGCCGACCAGATCGTCGAAGCAATGCAGTTCCACGCCAACACGATCTTGGACCGGCTCTTGGCAGGCCACCGCAACGGCACCGACATAACCGGGCCTTGGCTCCACGCAAAAGAAATTCCAGTTCAGATCACTCTCCAAGTCGGGCGAGAGCATGCGAATTCGCGGGGAATCGGAATCGATTTCTTCGAAGGCGAAATCGGCAAGCGGCGTTTGCAACCCCGTGCCGATCGCCTTGATGAACGATTCCTTCAGCGTCCAGATTCTCAAGAAGACATCGTGACGCTCGCTCGAGTCTCGAAATTGATGCAGATAATCGACCTCGGGACGGGAGAAGTAACGGGTAGCCAATTCCGGATCGGTTCGCCGGCCGAGCCGTTCCACATCCACGCCCACCAGTTGGTGGCCGCTTGACCCGACACCACAAAGCACCAGGCCGTCGGTGTGGGCAACATTGAAGGGGCGCTTCGCGGCGGTGGGTTCGACCACGAACGGTTTTCCGTAAGGCTCCAAATCGAACCGAATGGCTCGAGGATCAACCAGATCACTGCTCAGCAGTCGACGAGCCATCCCACGGCCGACGATGTTCTGATTGCGACTGGTCGCCACACGAAACCGTTCGGCGCGCGCCAGCTCGGACTCGTCCAACCAGGACTGGCAACAATCTTCGATCGGCCCCGGGTGCGCCGACGAACTGGTCGCGTGCCAGACGCGGATGGGATGATTCGAGTCGAGGTCAGTGGCGGCCATGAGCTTCCAAATCGGCGAGCTTTCAAATCGGCGAGCTTCCAAATCGGCGAGCTTCCAAATCGGCGAGCTTCCAAATCGGCACAGGGAACAACCCGGATATGTGAGATTACCGACAATCTCAGCGAAAAGCGACCTGCTTCAAACGGTCTTAGCGCTTCTCGGTGATTTCGTCGATACCCAACGATGTTCACCGCCCCCTGCTGATCTTGTCCCAAGCTCGGTTGACCCGGAATTCATGGCCTGCCTGCAATTCTTTCCGCTGCTTTCGTTTTCGCTGCTGTTGGCCGACATGCCGCAAGCCCAGCTGTTGATGGTTGCGGGGTTTGTCATGCTGGGCTGGGTTCTGGCACGCCGCCAGATTCGCATGCGCCGCCGTGTCAATCAGGAGACCCGCGTGGCCAACAAGGCAATCCAGCAAATGCGCGAGCATCGGGATCCGTCGCTGCCACTTAGCGATGCTCCGGTCGAGACCCAGCGATGGCAAGTGGCGATGTTCGATCTGCAGCGCGACTTGAAGGCCGAACTCGATACTCGCATCGCGATCGTTCAAACTCTGATTCGACAGGTCGACGAGCGACTCGAACGACTCGCATCCTTGGAAGCGAAGCGAGCATCGGCCGAGGTCAGCCCAGCCGGATCGTTGGAGCAGCCAGTGCGGGATCAGAAATAAGCGGGCCGACGTTCGTTCATTGTCCCGCGACATGGCCTGGTTGACGTGGCCGCTCAAGCAACCACTGTCTCGTCTCGGCGGCGAGAAAAAAGGAACCGCAAACGACGAGTGTTCCGCCCGGCGTTGCCAGTTGGAGACCGTGCCGACAGGCTTCGATCGGATCGTCGATCACAAGCATGGATTGGCGATGGGACGCTGGGACCAACGCTGTCATCTGATCGGGTGGCCGGAAACGAGGGTTGCCGTGATAGCGGGTCAGGATCAGTCGCTCGGCGACGCCGGCCAGCGAGTCGAGCATCAAATCGGCGGGCTTGTCGATGCTGGTCCCAAAAACCACGGTTACCGGCCGGTTTGCCGAGCGTTGTTCGAGGCACTGGCAGAGCGCTTTGATGGAGTCTTCGTTATGCGATGCATCGACGATCGCCAAGACGTCGCCATCCAAGCGAGCATGTTCAATTCGGGCGTCGCATTGCAATTGCGAGAACGCCGATTCGATCGCGGACTGCGGTAACGGCAGACGTTGTCGTCGAGGATCGGCCGGACCAGCGGCCTCGACGTGATCCGTCGGGTCGAGCAGGCGCGAGCCCCGCAGTAAATCGACCGCGGCCATCGCAATCGCCGCGTTGCGTGCTTGATGTTGGCCTTCCATGGCAAGGGTCAGCGACGCCTGGGGTAGCAGCGGTGGTGTGATTCCAGAGTATCGGATACTCGAACCCCATCCGGACAACGGTTCCGAATGGTACGTGAAGTCTCGACCGAGCCAGTACAACTTGGATCCGTTTTGTTCCGCTCGCTCGCTAACGACCGCGGCCGCCTCGGGATCGGCGACACCACTGACCACGGGAACGCCCGGCTTGATGATTCCTGCTTTTTCGCGAGCGATCGAGGCAAGATCGTGACCCAGTACGTGTTGATGGTCCAATCCGATCGAGGTGACCACGGAAACCGAAGGTGCGAACACGTTGGTGCTGTCGAGCCGTCCTCCCAAGCCAACTTCAATTACCAACGCGTCACAATCTGATGCATCAAAGTGCATCATCGCCATCGCGGTGGTCAGTTCGAAGAACGACGGGGCTCCGCTGGATCGCTCGACCTGGTTGGCGGCCGACTCGACCCGTTGCACGAGCGAGATCAGATCGGCCGGCGAGCAAGGCGCTCCGTCAACCCGGAATCGTTCCTCCAGGTGATGCAGATGCGGCGACGTGTAGAGGCCGGTGCGCCATCCGCAGGCGGTCAGCGCTGCGGCGACCATGGCGGCGACCGAGCCCTTCCCCTTGGTCCCCGCGATGTGAATCAAGGGCACTTTCGGTTGGGGCGAGTCGGCGTAGAGATATCGTTCAAGCTGTAGCAGTCGCATCAAGTCGGTCACCCGCTGCAGTCGAAACGGGTAGCGAGAAGCCCCACCCCCCGCTAAACGCTCGTAGTTGATTCGCTCGTAGAGGTAGCGGAGCGCGTCCCGGTAACGGTCGCTGTCGCAGGCGAGAGGGTCCATGATCTGGCTGGTTGTGGTCACAGCGGTCGCACTTGGCTCAAGAGTCATTTCGTGTTCGCTTGGCGATCGAGTCAGGCGAAATTGCAAAGGATTGATTGACGCATTCGGGCCCTCTTGGCAAGCCCCATCCGGCAAGTTCACAGCAAACCGCTGGGGCATGGAGGCCTCGGACCGGCACCCCTGCGACGAGCCCGTCACGGGGACCGACTTTTGCGATGCATCCATGGGGGGGCGAACCCACAAAAATACGAACTCTTTCCGCAGAAGTCCCGTAGCGTAGACATTCCGGCCATGAATCCCGCTGGGGTGAGATCCGGAGCCGCAGATTTCAAGGCAAAATCTTTCTCTCGACTCTCCTCCATCGTCTTCCCCGCCCCCCCTTTCATCTGTCTTCCTAGGAATACTGCTCGTGGATACCGATTCAACCGCGTTGGCGGAAACCGAGCCAACGCCGTCGGCTCGCACCGAAAGTGGTGACGCGTCCAAGTCCGGCGTGGTCATCGAAACCCGTAACCTGAGCAAGATCTACCGGGACTTCTGGGGCCGTAAGAAGGTTCACGCACTGAAATCCTTGGACATCGAAGTCCGCAAGGGCGAGATCTTCGGTCTGCTCGGCCCCAACGGCAGCGGGAAATCGACCACGATCAAGCTGATTCTGGGATTGCTGTTCCCCAGCAGTGGTCGCGTTTTGGTCTTTGACAAGGACGCCAGCGAGACGAGCAAGAACGAGCGGATTGGCTACCTGCCGGAAGAATCGTACCTGTACAAGTTTTTGACGGCCGAGGAGACACTCGACTTTTACGGCCGCCTGTTTGACATGTCCGGTGCCGAGCGAAAGAAGCGTGTCGCCGAGCTCATCCAACTGGTGGGTCTCTCCGGAGCCAAGCATCGCCAACTGCGTGAGTACAGCAAGGGGATGACACGCCGCGTCGGTTTGGCTCAGGCCCTGATCAACGATCCCGACCTGATCCTGTTGGATGAGCCAACGACCGGACTCGACCCGATCGGTACCCGGGAAATGAAAGACTTGATTCTCGCGTTGCGGGATCGCGGCAAGACGGTGCTTCTGTGCAGCCATCAATTGGCCGATGTCCAGGACGTCTGTGACCGCGTCGCGATTTTGCATCAAGGCGAGTTGAAGGAGCTCGGTAGCGTCTCCGACCTGCTCAAGGTTCAGAACGTGACCGAAGTGCACGCCGAAGGGCTCACCGAGGAAGCCAAGGCGGAGATTGCGGAAGTCATTCGCCGCCACGGTGGCACCGTCAAGTCGATCGACAATCCGACCGCCACGATGGAAGACTTGTTCCTGAACATCGTTCGAGAAAGTGAAGCACGGCCGGGTGCTCGCCGCGTCTCGACCGGCGCCTCGTCCGGCACGCCGGGTGAAGGTGACCAGAAAGAAGGGGCTGGTCAATGATCCTGCAACAGGAAGATTTTTGGTCGTTCTACGAATGGCTGATGCGGCCGGACGCCTTTCTGCAGAGCGCGTTGCTCAAGGGAATCGTGTTGTTTCTCTTGGCGATCGTGATCGGGCTGATCGTCGGTTACGTCTATTCGGCGAGCCGATATGGGCCGGGCGAAGGTTTCTATGCGGTCGCCCGCGCCATTCGCGACTTGATTCGCTTCGACTTGCCCGGCACTTCACCGCGTCGTGTGTTCGCCCTGGCCCGTTTGGCGTTCAAGGAAGCGATTCGTCGCAAGGTGCTGTTTGTCGTCGGATTGTTCCTCGTCGGGCTGTTGCTGGCCGGCTGGTACTTGAATCCCGAGAGCGATGATCCAGCTCGGCTCTACATTAGTTTTGTGTTGACGGCCACCAACTACCTGATCCTGGTGCTGGCTTTGTTCATCAGCACTTTTTCTTTGCCGGCCGATATCAAGAACAAGACGATTTACACGATCGTGACCAAGCCGGTCAGGGCGACGGAGATCGTGTTGGGGCGGATGTTGGGGTTCGTCGCGGTGGGCACCATGATCCTCATCCCGATGGGCTTGGCGAGTTACCTGTTTGTGACTCGCGGACTGCGACACACTCACCAAGAAGTTGTCGAATTGAAGGACGTCGGTGGTGGCCGGTTAGAAGGGGAAACCGATTACGTCCGCAATCACAAGCACACGTTCTCGATCGATCCGGAGTCGCCAGATGGTCGCGGCGTGACCGATATTGTTCGCGGCCATCGTCACGTGGTCACCAAGACAGGGGACAGTTTTGTGATCGGGCCGCCGACCGGAGCGCTCCGAGCCCGCGTGCCTTCCTATGGCGAGATCCAGTTTTACGATCGCACCGGCGAGAAGAAGCTGGAGGGGGTTGATATTGGGGCCGAACGAATCGACACCGGCGGATACGGCAGTGCCGGGATTGCACGCGTGATTGGATTGGCCCGCGGCAGTCAAAAGATTCGGCACGGCTACGTGGAAGGGGGAACGTTGGGGGCCGCCGAGTTCACCTTCAAGGATGTGACGCCGCAGCGATATGCCAATGGCATTCCGGTCGACCTCTCCCTGCGAGCTTATCGCTCCTACAAAGGCGACATCGAATCGGGGATTCGGGGTTCGATCACGATGAAGCATCCGACCAAGGAGATCGAAAGTAATCCGATCCCCTTCGTGGTCGACGAGTATGACGTCGACGAGAAGATTCTGCCGACGGAAATCGAGGGCACCGACAACAACGAAACCCGCGTCTTGAACGTGTTCACGGATCTGGTTGACGAAAATGGTCAGCTCAAGCTGATCATTCGCTGCCTCGACCGTAGTCAATATCTCGGTGTGACCCAGAGCGGTGTTTATCTGCGGCCCGCTGAAAACTCGTTCGAATGGAACCTGGCCAAAGCGTATGCGTCGATCTGGTTGCAGATGACGATGGTGATGGCATTCGGTGTGATGTTCAGCACCTTCCTGAGCGGCCCGGTGGCGATGGTCGCCACGGCAGTATGCGTGCTGCTCGGCTTCTCGGCCGAGCAAATTTACGATACGCGACACTTCATTGACGAGGGCATCGAGCGCGGAGGCGGACCGATTGAAGCGACGATCCGACTGCTGAAGCAGGACGCGATGACGACGCAATTGGACGTCGATACGGTCGCGGCGAATGTGATCAAGTCGGTCGATGCTGGAATCGTCTATTCGCTTGATGCGATTGCGACGGCGTTACCGAACCTGCCCAAGATGGTCACGACTGCCGAGTACGCGGCGAGCGGTTTTGACATCTTCGGCGCCCTCCTGCTCCGTCACGGGGTTGCTACGCTTGGGTATTGCTTCCTGGCGTTCATTATCAGTTACTTCTTCTTGAAATCACGCGAGATCGCGGCATGAATCGTACGACGGCTCTGGGTCGCAAGCTCATTTACCTGGCAGTGTTGGTCGCCATGTTGATTCCCCTTTACCTGCTCGGCCAACCGGCCGGTGGTCAAGGTGATCTGGGGGGCCGGTTGTCGGTCATGCGCCATCAGTTCAACATTGCAGAGAGTGACCTCGGTGAAATCAGTCCCGCCAGCGAAACGATGAAGCTGGCGTCGCTTGGTCTTCGCGGGGTGGCTGCGACCTTGCTCTGGAACAAGGCGCACGAGTATCGCGTCCTGCACGAGTGGGATCGTTTGAAAGCGACGCTCAACAACATCGCCTTGCTGCAACCTCACTTCGACAAGGTTTGGGAGCATCAGGCTCACAACCTTGCCTACAACGTCTCGGTTGAATTCGACGACTATCGTCAGCGATACGAAATGGTGCGTGAGGGAACGGAGTTCTTGACTCGCGGCGTCCGCCAGAACACCAATGCGACGCGATTGGTCTGGTACACCGGCTGGTTCTACGGTTCCAAGATGGGGATGTCGGACGAAAAGGTGCAGTTCCGACGTTTGTTCGCCGACGACGAGGTCCTGCACGAGTCCTTGTTGACTGAGAACATCGCCGTCGACAGCCCCGAGGCTCGTGGTCCGCTTGGAAAGCCTGATAATTGGCTGGTCGGCCGTTTGTGGCTCAATCATGGTTACGACCTGGTCGACAGCGGTGTGAAGATCCGTCGTCAGACGCCGCTCAACTTTTTTGACACCGGTCCGAAGTGGCGGATCAAGCACGCCGAGTCGATCGAGAGCGAGGGGATCCTCGACGAGCGGGCTCAGAATGCTTGGCAGATGGCCGCCGAAGATTGGGAAGCGTTCGGGAACCGTAGCATTCCCACCACTTCCCCGTTCACCATCAAGTTGGGTGAGCTGGATGTGCTCAAGGCGCAGAAAGAAGACAAGCTCGCGCGATTTCGTGAGCTCAACAAGGAGGTCTACGACGCAGAGCGACAAAAGCTCATCGACAAAATGCCTCGCGATATGAAGGAGTACTGGCAAAAGCCCGAATCGGAATTGACCTATGAGCAAAAGGCTTTGCTGCCATCGATCAACGAGGGCTTGCTTCCGGATCTTGTCAGTATCGCCAAACGATCTGATCCCGCTGTCCGTTTGGAAGCGGTGAACCTGATCGATGAAATGGCCGACCTCGATGACCGCATTCGCATGACCAATGGTTATCGAACCCAGATCAACTACCCCTACTGGGAAGCCCTGGCGGAGGCGGAACAAGAAGAACGGACCGTCAAGGCGCGGCGGCTGATCTACGAGGCCGAACAGGCGAACGACGCCGCAGAGCTGGACAAGGCAATCGATCTCTACGAAGAGGCCTTCGCGATCTGGGCACAGATCTTCGACGACTATCCGCTGTTGGTTCTCGACGATACGTCCGAGGATCTCTACGAGTCCGTCCAACGCTACATGGTTGCCATCGACTCACGCGACATTCCCGAGGATTTCCCGCTCGCCACCTTTGTCGACATGATGGGCCGATTCGGTCGCGTCGAGTCCTACGACTACATGCGGATCCGAGCCGAAGCGCTCGACAAGCGACGCAAGGAGAAAGAAGCAGCCGCGCGAGGAGAGTCGCCGTCAAACGAACAGGCAAGCGATCAGTCCCCGGTCGAGGAGAGCGCGCCGAAGCCAGCTGCGGAAGCGCCTGAGTCAACCACCGAAGCGCCTGAGTCAACTAGCGAAGCGCCTGAGTCAACTAGCGAAGCGCCGGAGGCAACCAGCGAAGTGCCAGAGGCAACCACGGAAGCTGCCGATGCAACCACGGAAGCGCCAGAGGCAACCACGGAAGCTGCCGATACAACCACGGAAGCTGCCGATGCTTCCTCAGAAGCTGCTGACGAACAGTCGGCGCCGGCAGTGGAACAGGCTCCCGAAGAGGAGCCGGCTCCAGAGGAAAAACCGGACTAGGACTCGACGGCTGCCACGCTGTTCACGAATCGGCACAAATTGCCAACTTCGCTTGCTGGCATTCCTTCGTGTCGATTCGTGCGACTTTGTGGCATCTCGTCCTGAACTCGGCCGTGTCGACTACTCGATCCCGAGCAGTTCGACTTCGAAGACCAAGACTTCGTTGGGGCCGATCGCTCTTCCGCTTCCTCGTTCGCCGTAGGCCAGTTCGGAAGGAATGTAGATCATCCATTTGCCTCCCACCTTCATTTGTGGGATCGCCATTTGCCAGCCAGGAATGACCTGATTGACGGCAAACGTCGCCGGTTCACCGCGGTCCACGGAGCTGTCGAACTTGGTGCCGTCGATCAGGGTGCCGGTGTAGTGAACGCGAACGGTGTCGGTTGGCTTGGGCGAAGGACCAGTTCCCGCCTTCAGCTCTTTGTATTGGATTCCGCCCTTCAGTTCCTTGACCCCTTCTTGCGTAGCATTGTCGGCCAGGAACTTCGTGCCCTTCGCTTTGTTCTCGACCGCTTGCTTGGCCATGAGTTGTTGCGTCTCTGCCTGGCGAGACATCAACAGGCTGCGGATCTTGGTTTGCACTTCGGTCAGTTGCGACTGCGTCAGAGCAGGTTCCTTTTTCTCCATCCCGTCCTTGAACCCTGCGACCAAGCCTTCCAGGTCAAGGTCGGACAATTGGAAACCCGATTCCCCCATCTGTTGCCCGACAGACATTCCGAGGAAGTAACTGAGGGGATCTTTGACTCCCGGAGCCGCGTCTTCCTGAGCAAAGGCGGTGGAGAGAAGTGAAATCTGGAGGATCGTGGCCCCCAAGACAGAGATTCGCTTGAGCATGTTGATTTCCTGACGGGCAAGCGGCTCGAGCATCTGCTGCAGCCGAACCTTGCGGGTGGGACGCCCCTGCCGTGGCAAATCGGCCGACCGGAGGGAACGTGGGGGAATCGGCGGATCCAACGCCGACGAACATAAACCGCAACATACCAGTGAGGGACCGATTCGACACGGCCCCAAGCCGCCGTTTTTACCGACTACGCGGTCACAACCGATGTCACGTCCTTGGTGCCATCGGGCCACCGTCTCCCCCGTTCAACGACCCATCAGGATGGCGAGGATGATCAGCGCCGCAATCGTTGCAAAAATCACGGCCAGCTTCTGCCAACTGACATCGGTCCGGCCGAAACTGCCGAACTGCTGGTCGATTTCGTCCTTAAGCAGCTCGCGACCGCGGGCGGCGACCTCATCGGCCGAGACGTCCTGGTGATGGTGCACCACTTCGGCCTCTTTCTCCGCCTCCGCCCGGCGGGTGTCGTCCAACTGCAGCATCACCGCCTGGACCTGGCGGGCGTTGAAGGGTCGATCCTCGGGATTCTTGGCCAGCAGCCTACAGATGATTGCGTCCAAGTCCTCGGGGCAATTCGGAACGTAGTCTCGAACGTGCGGGGGCTCTGCCCGCAAATGCTGCTCAAACAGCTGGGCAAAGTTGTCCCCCTGGAAAGGAGTTCGGCCGACGAGCATCTCAAACAGGCAGCATCCCAGTGAATAAAGATCGGCCTTGCCCGAGATCGACGTGTCACCGGTGATCTGCTCCGGCGCCATGTAGGCGTGCGTGCCGACCGTCATGCCGCTGGAGGTGATGTCGGCGCCACGCAGGTCGCGAGCGATTCCGAAGTCGCCCAGTTTGACCTCGGCCTCACGCGTCAGAAACAGGTTGCCGGGCTTCAGGTCGCGGTGGATGACGCCGTGATTGTGGGCGAATTGTAAAGCCGAGCAGACTTGCCGAGCGATTTCGACCACGATCTGCCAACGGAATGCGCCTTTGGTTTGCAGCAGGTTTTTGACCGTTCCCCCGTCGACCAGTTCCATCACGTAGAACAGCTGGCCATTGTCGTTGCCACCGCCGTAGGTGCGAACAATGTTGGGATGGTGAAGACGCTCCATGATGATCGCTTCGCGCTCGAAACGAGCCCGAATCAGCGGGTCTTGGCAAATCCCCGGGTGGAGCTTCTTGATCGCAACTCGGTCTCCCGTGCTGCGTTGGATGGCCGAGTAGATTGTGCCGACAGTCCCGACTCCGATCACCTCGCCGACGTCGTAGTCGTCAATTTGAACCGGCAGCATGGGGCGTCTCGATCAAGCACAAGAAGTGATCGGCGGATGCGACCACGAAGACCAACGCTCCACCAAACTAGTACCCCAAACGGGAGTGCATCTAGCAGGGGACAGTGTAGCCAAGGGAGCCGGGCAATGCGTGCCCCCCTTCGGACTTGTGAGCGCCTCGACTTTGCCGGAAGATCGGCGAAAAGGGGTCAGACACGAATGGCACGAACTTAGGTTGTCTCAGTGAACCTCGGTGCTAGCCGTGGGCCTTTGTCTCAGTGAACCTCGGGCGCTAGCCGTGGGCCTTCGCCGCATCCTCACGACGTTTTCTTCGCCCACGCCAGTTTTTGGTGTCTGACCCCTTTTCGCCATCAACCCCTAAAATCAATGCTGACGCTGCACTAGACGCCGGCGATCTCTTCGATGCGCACCCGGGTGTGGATTTGGCGATGGCCAGTGCGACGACGGCTATTCTTGCGGCGACGGAACTTCTGGACGTACAGCTTCTTGTCCATTTTGGGGCCGATGACCGAGGCAGTGACACTAGCCCCGGCAACGGTTGGCGAACCCAACTTCATGCCGTCATCGCCGCTGACCGCAAGGACCTTTTCAAAGGTGACACGCTCCCCTTGGGGGGTGTCGCGATAGTCAATGTCGACCTCCATGCCGGGTTCAACACGATATTGGCGACCGCCGTCGACGATGATGGCGTACATGTTTCGATCTCTCTAGGGATTCAATGACGTTTTTTCGAGCCGCGTAGTGTACCGATCCAACCTGCCGGCGCACAGGCCTTCCACGGGCAGAATTGTGGGATCGAGCCGACAAATCGACGCCTACCTGGAAGGATTGCCCCCCGCGAGCTGCTCCATCAGGAATCGGTCGGTCATCTGGGAGAGGTGCCAGAGCTGGCTCGGCTGGTGCACCGCGTGGGCCTCACCCGGATAAATCATCATCCGAAAGTCCTTGCCCGCCTCCTGCAGCGCCTTGGCCATTCTCAGGGTTTCGGAGGGATGCACGTTGTCGTCCGACTCGCCATGGATCAGCAGCACCGCTCCCTGCAACTGATTGGCGACTTGAACCGGCGCGGTCGCCTTGTAGCCATCGGCATTTTCATTCGGCAGCCCCATGTATCGCTCGGTGTAGAACGCGTCGTACTCCCGCCAATCGGTGACCGAACCTCCGGCAATGCCCGCCTTGAACGCGTCGCTGTGCGTCATGGCATAGAGTGTGAGGAAGCCACCAAAAGACCAGCCGCGAATGGCAAGGCGATCCGAGTCGGCCCACGTCTGCTGCCCAAGCCAGGCGACCGCGGTCATCAGATCGTGGAACTCGATTTCTCCGACTCGGCCACGAATCGACCAGGTGTCAGCCAAGCCGCGGCCCGCACTGGAGCGGTTATCGACCAGGAGCGTCGCAATGCCATGCCTTGCTAATAGCTGGCGATAGAGCGTTCGTGTCCCCGACCAGCGATTGACCACCAGCGCCGCCTGCGGTCCGCCATAGACTTCGATCACGACGGGAACCTTGCGGTCGGGTGGCGTTGGCGGACGGATCAGCATCGCCGGTAGCGCGAGGCCATCCGGTGTGGCGATCTCGAAAAACTGTGGCTCAATCAGCTCGTCTTTCACGCGCAGCTCCGATCGCGCCACGGTGAGTTGCCGATTGCCGTCGGTAGTACGAACGGACAGGGCTGGTGGTGAGGCTGCCGAACTCTGCACGTCGACGAACCATTTCCCATCGGGACTGAGCGTCGCGGTGTGCCAGCCCGCCCCCGTGGTGAGCGCGGTCAGTGCAGGATCCCGGTGGTTCGGGTCCTGGACGTTCGGTTCCTGAGCGTTCGGTGGGATCGCGACGCGGTAGACCTGCTGATCGACCGTTCTTCGCTGGGCGTCGCCGGTTGCGATCAGGAAATCCCCTTGCGGTGAGACCGAGAAATCTCGCACGTCAAAGTTCTCGGGAGTCAGCGGCTCCACCAGTTGTCCGCGAGCCGAGACGTGGTACAGCCGGGTGCGACCAGTCGGTAGCTCGCTGCGCCAGATCAGGCTGCCGTCTGCCAACCACCCCGGGGCCGCCGGCGGCTCGACCCACGTTGGGCTCTCCTCGCGAAGCAGCACTTGAGATTCGACTTGACCATTGGCGAGAGCTTGGACCTCCAGCACCCGCAGCTCCCGCCAGGTTTGTTTTCGATCACTGACGCAGAACAACAACGATGTTCGACGCTGGTTCCACCAGACGCCGGTAATGATTCGCTCTTGTTGCGGGGTCGATTGAGCGATGATCCGAGGCGGCGGCAAATCGCCTGCATCGAGCCTCCGCAGATCCCAGACAAGCAGCGAGGCGTGGGGAATCGGATCGCCAGCCTTCGGGTAGCGACGGACAACTCCCTGACCACGCGCGCTGGTCGCAGAGGACAGCGTGTAGGTCTCGATCCCACTGATATCGATCCTCAGCATCGCCAACCAGTCGCCGTCGGGGCTGAACCAAAACGCGCGATAATTGCCACGGCCAAAAATTTCCTCTTGGTAGGTCCAGTCGAGCAGGCCGTCCAGGAGCGTGTCGGTACCGTCGTTGGTCAGCTGGACTTGCTTGCCACCGACCGCATCGAGCACGAACAAGTCGCCGTCCCGCGTGTAGGCGACACGCCGCGAGGTCGGATCGAGCATTGCGTCTCGCCACGCGGTCGCATCACGGGTCAGCCAACGGGCCTGCATGTGGGTCGACACAATTGCCAGCGATTTGCCGACTGGAACCAAGACCGTGTCATCGGCCGATTCAAGATCCGTGACAGCGCTGATCGCCGCAGATTTCGCTTGCCCCTCTGCGATGCCCTCGAGCGCGGCAAGCTTCTCCTGCAGGATCTCGACCACTGGCCATGTTGACTCCGCGCCCGTTTCGAGATCCAGTCGTTTCCAAGTTTCGTCCCGCTTGATCAGGAGCTCGCAGGGCTGGCCCTTGATCCAATGCGTTGCCGGCAGCTCCCCATCAAAATCAAACTTGTTTTCGGGGTGATAGAGTGACTCCAGGGTCAAAGCCCGAGGTGCCGTCGCGGTCGCCACTGAATCTTGCGCTCCCGCCGTGCCGGCCGCCGCGCTCGCGAGAGCAAGGCAGTTCATCAGCGCCAGCACGAGCGGTTTGCGACCCCGTCGAATGATGTCTTTCTTTCGCATTGCCTGCCACATTTTGCCTGCCACACTCCTGGTTTCGACCCGACCCTCTCCGAGGGCAACACGGTAGCGGATTTTTGATCGACACGTACGAGCACAATGCGCAAGTTTTGGTGTTGCGCAAATTCATACAAGCACGGCGCGCCAGCGAGTGTGTCCCAGGAATCTGCGCAATCTCACGTCCGCCAAACGGTTGAAAACCGGAGACACACTCGCTGGCGCGTCGTGCTTGTATTTCGTCGGACTTGGTTCACGCCGGCCATTTCGGTTCGCGACGTTCCAAGAAGGCGCGAATGCCTTCGCTTGCCGACTCGGTGGTGCAGGCAGTTGCACTGTCTGCGGCGCCCGCCGACAACTGGGTCAGCAGCGTTTCGCCAATCCCTTCGTTGAGTAATCGTTTCGTCGCTTGCACGGCTTCCCGCGGTGCCTGCGAGCATTGGTCGGCTAACTCCGAGGCGGCGACCCAGATCTGTTCCGGGGCCACCGGGGCGGCGCACATCCCCAAGCGATAGGCCTCGTCCGCGTCGATCGGTTGGCCTGTCAGCAACATGCGGGCTGCCGTGGCGGCTCCGCAGCGGAACGACAACAGGGCCGCGGTCGCGCCACCCACCAGGCCGCGACGCACGGCGACCGCCGAGAAGGAGGCCTGGTTCGACGCGACGATCAGATCGGCGGCCAGGGCCAAGCCGAGTCCCGCTCCGACCGCCGACCCGTCGACTGCCGCCACGATGGGTTTGGGGAGCCGCAACATTTGCTCCAGGAGTTCGGTCAGATGTTGCCAGGCCGCATACCACTGCGGAAGCGCATCGGCAGCGGGCATCTCTGAGATCGCCGAGAAGACACGCAGGTCCATTCCCGAACAAAAGTGTTCGCCGCTACCCGCCAGCACGATCGCCCGTACCCGCTTTTCCTGATGCACGTCGGAAAAAGCAGTGGAAAGGTCTTCCAGCATTTGAGGGTTCAGCGCATTGCGCACCGAGGCGCGATCCATCAGGATCGTTGCGATGTTTCCATGTACTTTGACGTCGACGTATTGCACCGGGGACCTCTTGGAAGGGACCGCTTGGAAGGGACCTCTTGGCGAGAAGTGATCAGCACAAGCGATGGCAGACGTTCGTTCCTCGAACGCTCCATCATGGCGGACGCGGCGGGCCGGCGAAAGCCAGCTGAGCGCAAAGCAAAAGCCCCGCTCGATCCTGGGATCCAGCGGGGCTCGTTGATCAACACGCTCGCGTGCGACCGTGGAAGGTCATACGCGTAAGGAAACGACTAGTTGCAGTTAACGCAACCGGCGCCAGTGGCCATCGGAACCACGGTGCCTTCGCTGATGACAGCACCGTCACCAACGACCGTCATCACGGGCCGACAAACACGAACCTGAACTTCCTTCATGGTCGTTACGGGCACGCACACGTTGTACGTCTCCGGAACTTCCTCGGTCACGGTTTCGTAAACGCACACGTTGTAGGTGCGAGTACGGGTTTCCGGCGTGTAGGTGGTGTAAGGCACCTCGCGGGTTCGCTCTTGCGTTTCCATGCGAGACTTCTGCACCGTACGCGTCCGGGATTCCGTGTTGTAGGACGTCTGGCTGACCATCCGCTTGCGCGTTTCCATCTTGGTCTTGGTGACGGGAACCATTCGGGTTCGCGTCTCGCTCACCATGGTCGTAACCGGAACCGTGCGAGTTCGTTCTTCGCTGCGGTACTTGGTAACGTCACGAGTCCGATCTTCCTGACGGGTCTTGCTGACGTTGACCATACGAGTGCGGTCCTGGACTTCCCATTCGCAGTAGGCGACCGTACGGGTACGGTCTTCCAGTCGCGTCCTGGTAACCGGAACCATGCGGGTCCGAGTTTCCAGTTTCATGGTGGTGACCGGAACTTCGCGAGTTCGGGTTTCCATCCGAGTTCGCTGAACCGGTACCTCACGAGTCCGCTGCTCAGTGCGGTACTTGGTGACGGTGTAATCGCGAGTGCGCTGTTCCTGGCGACACTTCTGGACATTTACCATGCGGCTACGAGTCTCAGTGCGATACTTCTGGACCTGAACGGTCCGGGTCTTCGTTTCCTGATTGTACTTGGTCACCGGCACCGAACGCGTGCGAGTTTCCGTGTTGTAGGTCGTCGTGGTGTAGGTGTAAGGCACCTGGTTCGTTTGACGCTGATAGGTCGTGACCGGTACCTCTTCGGTAACCATGTTCGGCACGTAAACGCGACGATACGAGATCTGCGGAGCACAGGCGACGCCGCCACCGCTGACCATCGAGCCGTCGGCCGAACCACAGCCGCCCGCACAGCCACTTGCACAACCACCGCAGCTGCCACAGCCGCCGCATGCAGTCGCTGAACCGCAACCGCCACAACCGCCGCCGCATCCGGAAGCCGATCCGCAACCGTCACCGCAGCCAGCACCAGCACCACTGCTTACGCTGCCTGCAACTTCAACAGCCTGGCACTCGTAGTGACCCATGTCTTTGGTGACCGTTCGCATGGTGGTCACGGGGACGCACTTGGTCTCGGTACGATAGCCAGTTTTGGTTTCCTGAACCGGTACCTGAACCGTGTAGGTCTGCTCGACCTGTTCGGTGTAAGGCACGTTGACCGTGTAGGTCTGATCAACCGACTCGGTGTAAGGAACGGTGACGTTGTAGCTCTGCTCCACCTGCTCAACGTAAGGCACGTTGACGGTGTAAGTCTGGGTCATCGTTTCGGTGTAGGGAACGCTGACGGTGTAAGTCTGAGTGACCGTTTCCGTGTAAGGAACACAAACCTGATAACTCTGGGTGGTCATCGTGGTCTCGGGTACCTGCACCTGGTAGGTCTGCTCGACTTGCTCGGTGTAGGGAACGCTTACCTGATACGATTCTTCACGGGTCTTTTGCACCGGCACGCGAACCTGGTAGGTCTGTTCGACTTGCTCGGTGTAGGGAACCGTTACCGTATAGGACTCTTGCTCGGTGTAAGGCACGCTGACGGTGTAGGTTTGCGTGACTTCTTCGGTCTTGGGCACGGACACCGTGTAGGTCTGTTCGACTTGCTCGGTGTAAGGCACCGAGACTTGGTATTCCTGTTCAACTTGCGTGGTCACAGGAACCTGGACGGTGTATTCCACTTCTTCGGTGTAAGGAACGCAGACGTTGACCGTGTAGGTTTCGGTACGCGTTTCCGTCTTCGGAACATTGACAGTGTAGGTCTGTTCTCGAGTTTCAACCTTGGCAACCCGTCGCATCACGGTACGCATCCGCGTGCGGGTCTCCTGGCTGTACGTGGTCTGGGGGACCAGCCGCGTTTCGGTCACATACTCCGACCGCATCACGGTCTGAGGTGCACAGGCGTCGCCAGCAGCACTGACCGCTCCACAATCACCAGCACAACCACCTTCGCAGCCGCCAGCACAACCGGAGCTGCTTTCCGTGACGCACCCAGAGCCGCTCGCGCAGCCTCCGCAGGCGCCACATCCGGCTTGTGCATTGGCGGCGAACAACATCGCCAAGCCAATACCAAGCACACTTTGAATTAAACTTTTTCTCATCAACAAACCTCTCGAAACGATTCTCTCAGACAATGAGTGGGGGACTAGACCGCTTGGCAAACCCTAACGACTGCGCAGTTTAGGCAGGTATATCGGGGGCATCTGAATTTAGAGGTACAACTCATCATTGTCAACAACCAGCGGGGGGAATTCCCAGGATTTGAATGAGTTAGCCCGATCAAGGGGCAGGGTCGCCCACCATCGACTGCAGCGTCGTTGCGACCCCAAGGCATGGAACTGCGGGGTGCCGCGGTGAAATTCCCAGCGCTGACGGCCCCTGTTGACCCTCGCAATGGCAAAGTGTCGCATCCGTTGGGCGCCGCCCACGAGGGGCATCCGAAGTTCGGACCGCCAATCAACTTCGTTACCGTCGGGACGCACTTCCAAGGCGGACGCCAGCAGCTTTGCTGCGCGCTTTGCGACTCTCGGAGAGGCTGTGAAGATATTGGGCTTTCTACTGTAGGTCCGCCTTTCCAAGGCGGACGCCCGCAGCTTTGCTGCGTTTTTTGCGAGTCTCGGAGAGACTCGCCTACAGTAATGCGCCGCGGTTCAATTTGTTCACAGTCTCGGAGAGACTCGCCTACGTATCTCCGCGGCGTGATCCATTCGCCGCCTGGGTGAGCCTGAGGACGGCAAAATTCCTGTCAAAGAATTGGTGTCGCGATCGCCGATAGCCCTTTCTTCAGAAAGGGATGTGGTTGGCAAACAAAACCTGGTGCATCGTCAAATCTAAAAATGGGGGTGACGTCGACCGGCGAAAAGGGGTCAGACACCAAAAATGCGAAGCATCCTTCGGGCCGTTCCGGTTTTTGGTGTCTGACCCCTTTTCGCCATCCTTGACAGAGTCGGCGGCGTCCGGTTCGCCGTTAGAGTGCCTTTCAGGGCAGACAACATGCCGGTGACCGACAAAGTCGCAAGTGGACGGTGGCATGGTGACGCGACCAGTGCCGGTCAATCGCGACGCAGCGACCGTCTGCCCTATGACAAATCAGCGGGGATTTCCTATGATTCTTGTAATAGGGACAGTCCGTCTGCCCTCTCACGCGTTTTGAGAATGTAGGCATGTGAGGGAGACAACAGAGTGTTGCAACGTGTGCACCATCGACAGGCGGGTTGTGTGGGAGTAGATCGATGAATCGATCGCCGCAGGCGACAAAGTCCACCAGTGGGACCGCGCAAGTTGATTTGCGTGGGGGATCCGCAGACGCTACCGGCCGACATCGACATCGACAACGTGATCGTGGTCGACACTTCGGTTGCCGTGGTCGATGAGCTCAACGAACCGTTGGTGGACGGCGTTTGGATCGCCCGCGATCAACTTCCACAACTGAGTGAGCTTCGTGGCCTGGCGCAGAGCGGGATCATGCTTCGCGACATGCCCGAGGGTGTTGCGCTGCTCGATTCAAGCATTCGAGTCCTCTGGGCGAATCGCCGACTGCTCGAGTGGGCGGGTCGAGCCGAGACCTCGGTCGCCGGCATGAACTTTTATGAATTGCTCTCCAACCCCGAGATCATGGGACCAGACTTCTGTCCGTTCCACACGGCGCTGGCAACCGGCGAAGAAAGCAACAGCACGTTGCACGCCAGCGGCAATCGATACTTCCAGGTGCATGCTGCGCCGATCGTCCAGCCGAATCACTCACGCCAGTTGATTGTGACGGTCAGCGACATCACCGAAGAGATCCTGCAGCAACAAAAGTTGGCAGCGATCCATCAGGCAGGACGTGAGCTGGCGGATCTGCGGCCGACCGAGATCTTCATGATGGAGGTGGACGAGCGAATCGATCTGCTGAAAGAAAACATCCGCCACTACCTCAGTGACCTGCTGAATTTTCAGGTGATCGAGATCCGTTTGTTGGAACATGCCACCGGCAATCTCGTTCCCTTGTTGAGTGTCGGGATCGACCAGGACGCCGCGGACCGTCAACTGTTTGCCCATCCACAAGGCAACGGGATCACCGGATACGTCGCGGCCAGCGGAATGAGTTACGTCTGTCAGGATGTGGAGAACGATCCGCTGTTCATTCCTGGAGCCAACAATTCCAAGAGTTCGATCACCGCGCCGTTGATCCTTCATGACCAGGTGCTGGGAACGTTGAACGTTGAGAGTCCGGAGCCGGCGGCGTTTTCCGACAGCGATCTGCAGTTCCTGGAGATCTTTGCTCGGGATGTCGCCTTTGCGCTCAACACGCTTGAATTGCTCGTCGCGCAGAAAGCGAACACGGCCCAGCAAAGCTGTGACGCGATCCACAGCGCGGTGGCGATGCCGGTGGACGAGATCCTGAACGATGCCGTCAATGTGATGGAGGACTACATCGGCCACAGTCCGGAAGTGGTCGATCGGCTTCGCCGGATTCTTCACAACGCCCGCGACATCAAGCAAACGATCCAGCAGATCGGTCAGAAAATGACGCCGCTGGAGGCAGTCCCGGCCGGTGTCCAGTCACCGCAGCACGCGAGTCTGCGAGGCAAACGAATCCTGGTGGTCGATGCCGACAACCAGGTTCGCGAGGACGCGCATCAGTTGCTCGAACGATACGGTTGCATTGTGGAGACGGCGCACAAGGGGGATGAAGCCGTCTTGATGGTTCGCGGCAGCGGTGGGGCTGGCGGTTACGACGTGATCATCAGTGACATTCGCTTGCCCGATTACAGCGGCTACCAGTTGATGTTGCGGTTGGGCAACATCATGGAGCGGGTGCCGATGGTGCTGATGACCGGATTCGGCTACGACCCCGGCCATTCGATCGTCAAGGCTCGTCAGAACGGCTTGCATCCGAAGTGTGTGCTCTTCAAGCCGTTCCGGCTCGGATCAGCTGATCGACGTGATCAAGACGATGCTCGAGATGAACAAGAAAGATCCGCTCAAGCCGAGGAGCGGCGGTCAGCCAGTCAATGTAGGCGAGCTGCCCAACGCCGAGTGATCGTGAACGACCTGCCGTCGCCGAGCCTCTCCAACGCTGTGAACAAATGAAGCCACGGCGCATTACTGTAGGCGAGTCTCTCCGAGACTCGCACAAAACGCAGCAAAGCTGCGGTGTCCGCCTTGGAAAGGCGGACCTACAGTAGCAAGCTCAATATCTTCACAGCCTCTCCGCGGCTCGGAAGCTGCAGCAATGTCCGTCTCGGAGAGACGGACCTACGTCTACAGTAATCGGCTCACAACGGAATCGCTGTCGTTCAGGTCACCGCGTCTTCTTCGACTCCCTTCACTGCGGCGTCCATCAACGATTTCTGCACATCGCCGGGGACCGTTTCATAGTGGCTGAAGGTCAGCGTGTAGCTTCCCTGACCACCGGTGATGCTTGAGAGCGTGCGGCTGTAATGACCGACGCTCCGCAGCGGCACTTCGCAATGGATCGACTGCATGCCGCCACCGATCGCTTCGCTTCCCGAGACGCGACCACCGCGACTGCTCATGTCGCTGTAGATGTCGCCGACATGATCTTCCGGTGTCGTGATTTCCATGTGCACGATCGGTTCGAGCAACGATGGTCGAGCGTCGTTGAACACGTCGCGGAAGCAGAGGCTGCCAGCGGTCTTGAAGGCCGCTTCGCTGCTGTCCACCGGATGGTGCTTCCCGAAGTGGACCTCGACGGCGATGTCCTGAATTGGGTAGCCCGCGATCACGCCTCGGGCAATTCGATCCAGAAAGCCCTTCTCGATCGCCGGCATGAAGTTACCCGGGATCACGCCACCGACGACGGAATCGACCCACAGAAAATTGGACTCGGGGTGATAGTGATGGCTCTTCATCGACGGGAAACGCTCTTTGGTCGCGAACGATTCGATCTCGGTGCCTCGCGGCAGAGGCAGCATGCGGATGTGAACTTCACCAAACTGTCCACGACCGCCGCTCTGTTTTTTGTGGCGGTAAGATCCTTCGGACGCTTGCGTGATCGTTTCGCGGAAAGGAATGCGCGGGTCATGCGTGTCGACCTCGATCTTGTCGCGGCGCAACAGACGCTCGCGGAGGATCTGAAGGTGCAATTCACTGGTGCCCATCATCACCATCTCACTGGTCTGCGGGTCCCGCGAGAGTTTGAGCGTCGGATCTTCTTCGGTCAGCTTGTGCATCGCGGTGGCCAGCTTGTTCTCGTCCCCTCGTTTGCTGGGCGAAATCGCCAATCCCACCATCGGCTCTGGGAATCGGATCGGCGGCAGTGACTTGCCACCCAGGGAGGATCCGACATGCAGGTCGTCCATCTTCGCGATGGCGACGATGTCTCCCGATTCGGCAACGTCGATCGCTTCGGTGTGTTCCCCTTGGACGCGCAGGATCGGATTCAGTTTGACGTCTTTGCGAACGCCGCTGACATGAATCATTTGGTCCTTGGTCAGGCTGCCGGCGAAGACACGAACGTAGCTCAGCTTTTGAACAAAGGGATCGATGCGGACCTTGAAGACCTGAGCCAGTGGGGTGGCGTCGACCGACTGATCGATGACGCTCTTGTTTCGGTCTTCGTCGATGGCGCTCCGCTCGATGTCTTCCGGAGCGGGGGCGACGTGGGAGAGCAGATCGAGCAACTCTTTCAATCCGACACCGTCGCTTGCGGAGGTGCAAAGCACGGGCACGATGGAGCCGTTGGCAATCCCCGCTCGGAGCAGTCGCTCGAGCGACTCGGTGTCGGGCATCACCCCTTCGAAGTACTGTTCCATCAACGATTCATCGGTCTCGACCAGTTTTTCCACCAATCGTTCGTGTGCGTGCGCCAGGTTCATCACCGCGCCGCGGGCCTCGGTCGGTAGCTCGATCGTGGAAATGACTCCAGCGAGCGATTCGCCTTGGCCGATCGGCACCTGCAATGGGACGACCGAACCCCAGATCTCCCGGCAATCTTCCAGCAGCGAGGAGAAGTCGGCCTGAGCGTCGTCCATCTTCGTGATCACGAGGATCCGCGCGATTCCAGCTTTTTCGGCTTCCTCCATCGCGCGGCGTGTGTTGAGTTGAATTCCCGATGTGGGCGTTGATGCAGACCACGGCGCAGTCGACCGCCGCGATCGCGCCGATCATGCCGCCGATGAAGTCCGAGTAGCCGGGAGTGTCGATCAAATTGAAATGGGTCCCTTGATGATTCAAGTGGACCAAGGAGGACTCGATCGTGTGTCCATGAGCTTTTTCTTCGTCGTCAAAGTCGCAAATGCTCGACTTGTCAGCGACGTCGGGAGTTCCCGATACCGCCCCGCGTGACGGCCAACAAGCGATCGACGAGCGTCGTCTTGCCGGCCGATGCGTGGCCACAGATTGCAAGGTTCCTCCGGGCAGATGAACGAGCCATCACATAATCTCCTTGAAGAAAAGGAAGTCGGCGAATCGTTCCCGAACCTCCAGGCTCGTCGGACACGCCGGGCTGAGTCCTCTCCAATGTAGGGTGGCGAGAATCGCGATGCAAAGGATTTGCGGTCGCCCATCTCCCCTGGCCGAATTCATAATGAGCGATTGGGCGGCTGCGCGATCGCCCCCTAGATGGTGTCGCGAGATTGGGTCGAACGAGCCATCTTTTCGTCTTCCATCTCTTGGATGTAACGACGCAAACGCTCCAGTTCGTCCTCGGTTCCCTTGAGCTTGAGCATGTTGTCGACGCGCTTGAGAAGCTCAATCTTGTTGACCGGCTTGCTCAGAAAGTCGTCGGTCCCCGCCGCGACCGCTCGCTCGATGTCACCCAATTCGTTCAGCGCCGTGACCATCAGGATCATCACCCGCTTGGTTTGTGGATCGTCCTTGAGCTTCTTGCAGACCTCGAACCCGCTCAGCTTGGGCATCATCACGTCCAACAGCACCAGATCCGGCTGGAACGACGCGACCTTCTGAAGCGTATCCTGGCCGTTGACCGACGTTTCGATCTCGCACTCGACGTTGACCAGGTACGCTTCCAAGAGTTCCCGGTTGGCGTCGTTGTCGTCAGCGATCAGGATGCGGTGCATGGAGCCGCCTTCATTGCGACAGGAAAGGAATTGAGTGGAGCCGACGGGTGTTGCGTCAGGCGGGATCGGGTTTGACTTGTCGGTTGGGAGGGTCAGTCGGGAGGGTCAAGCCGGCTCAACGGCGGCGACGCGACCAGCTGGTACCGGAAAGTGCTCGCACAGTATGCGTGACTTCGCGGCGAATGGTCTCCAGCTGCGACTCGTCATCCCCGCTGGAAAGCGCCTGATAGATCCATCGACCAACTCGCTTCATCTCGTCGATCCCCATTCCACGCGTGGTCAGTGCCGGCGTGCCGATGCGAATCCCCGAGGGATCCATCGGCTTGCGTGTGTCGAAGGGGATCATGTTCATGTTGACGGTGATCCCGCACTTGTCCAACACGGCTTCGGCTTGCTTGCCGCCCAGTCCGACCGCGGTCACGTCGACCAACATCAGGTGGTTGTCCGTTCCTCCGCTGACCAGCGGCAATCCAGCCGACATCAGGGTTTCGGCAAGTGCCTTGGCATTGTCGACGACCGCCTGGCCATAAGCCTTGTACTCGTCCGTCATCGCTTCGGCAAAGCAGACCGCTTTGGCCGCGACGATGTGCATCAACGGGCCCCCTTGAATGCCAGGGAAGACGCTGCGATTGATGTCTTTGAGCTGCTCTTCCTTGCAGAGGATCAAACCGCTGCGCGGACCGCGCAACGTCTTGTGCGTGGTGGTGGTGACAAAGTCGGCGACAGGGAACCGGACTGTTGTGAATCCCGGCAGCGACCAGTCCGGCGTAGTGGGCCATGTCGACCATCAACAGCGCCCCGACTTCCCGAGCAATCTCGGCAAACTTGTCGTGAGGAATCTCGCGCGGATAGGCGCTGGCACCGGCGACGATCAACTTCGGCTTGTGCTCGCGTGCGAGCGAGGCGATCTGGTCGAAGTCGAGCCGATGGTTCTTCGGATCGACGCCGTAGGAGTGAAAGTTGTAGAGCTGACCGCTGATATTCAGTCGCATGCCGTGGGTCAGGTGCCCGCCTTGGGCGAGATCCAACCCGAGCACCGAGTCGCCCGGCTTGAGGCAGCTCAGGTAGACGGCCGTGTTGGCCTGCGACCCGCTGTGCGGCTGGACGTTGGCGGCTTCGGCCCCGAACAGCTGCTTGGCGCGCTCGATCGCCAGATTCTCGACCACATCGACGTGCTGGCAGCCCCCATAGTAGCGGCGTCCCGGATAGCCCTCGGCGTACTTGTTGGTCAAGCACGCTGCCGGCGGCCTGCATGATCGCCAGGCTGGTGTAATTCTCGCTGGCAATCATCTCCAGCCCATCCTGTTGGCGTGCCGCCTCGGCCTCGATGGCCTCCCAAATTTGCGGATCTTGCTGCTGCAGCGGATTCATTCGACGTGGTCTCAAGCGATTGGGGATAGTGAGCTGGGGGGATGCGGGAACTTGATTGCGAGCATCCTCGGCGACTGATTGTCGACCCGAGGGCAACAACCGTCAATGTCCGCGACAGGATCACGTCTCAGCGTCGGATCTTTCAGGCGACACTTAGGATCGATCGGCCAGAGGCCAACCTGGCGTGTCCGCGAGATTTCGGCAAAGCGAGATCTTTGTTTGGATTGGAACGAGTTTATCGGCTAAAACGAAGGATAGTAGCGAGACGCCCATGTCTGACGGGTCGTCAAAGCTAAAATGAAGGATTCGCGAAACCGCTGACTCCCCGCCCCCCAAAACTGCCCGCCCCGCAGGACCGCCCCCTCAAAACCGCGTTGGCGGCCGAGTTGGATGGGTTGGTTTTGAACAGCGGAAGGGTGTCGTTAGACCTCTTCCGAACCGCCCCGGACCGCCAGCGGATTCGGGAAAACGATTCGGGTTTGGTCAGGCTTTCCCGCGATTCATGAGGTCGCCGTGACCTACCTTTTGAAGGATCCAATTCCTCCAAGAAGCAGTACATTGGAATGAAATACACCCATCTGATCGCTGTCGTTGCGATGCTCTTGTCCGGCTTCCGTGTGGCCGGCGCTGCCGATTTGCCTCCGTTTGATAAGGTCTCGGAGGGTTATACCAAGGTTCCCGTTGCGGACCAGCAGAACCCCAAGGGACTGTTCAATCTCTGGTCCCGAGACACCGACGCCCAGTTGCTGGCCGAGTTGCCCAAGAACTTCGCCGGCAAGAATTACTTCATCGCGCTGACGGTCAGCAGCGGTGACCGCTACGCCGGGCTGCAGTCGGGTGACTGGGTGGTGGAATGGCGCCGATACGATGACCGCCTGGCCCTGATTGCTCCCAACCTGGACATCCGAGCCACGGGCGACGCAGAGAGCAAAGCCTCGGTCAAGCGATTGTTCACCGACCAGGTGTTGCTTGACGTGCCGATCGTGGCGATGGGACCGACCGGTGGACCGGTGGTCGATTTTGATTCGCTGCTGGTTGGCAACGCCAGCAGTTTCTTTGGCTCTTCGGTTCGCGTGAGCAACTCGCGGATCGTCAAACTTGATTCGGCAAAGGTGTTCCCCGCGAATGTGGAAGTCGCCTTTGAAATTGTCGGCGGCGGCGGACAACTGCAAACGATTCATTATTCGTTCAGCGAAGTTCCCTCGGTCATTCCGGCTTCAAAGCCACGCAAGGCAGATGAGCGGGTTGGTTACTTCACCACCTCGTTCTCGGACCTGAGCAAGTACGACGACGACGAAACTCGCGTGCGATACATCAATCGATGGCATCTGCAAAAGCGTGATTCGTCGCTGCAGCTGAGCCCGCCCAAGGAACCGATTCGCTTTTACGTCGAGCATACCGCACCGGTCCGCTACCGACGTTGGATCAAGGCTGGGATCGACTACTGGAACAAAGCGTTCGAGAAGGTTGGGTTGGTCGATGCCATCGTGATTGAATATCAAGACGCCGAGAGCGGCGCCCACATGGAAAAGGATCCGGAGGATGTTCGCTACAACTTCATCCGCTGGTTGAACAACGATGTGGGCACGGCAATCGGACCGAGCCGCGTGCATCCGATGACCGGCCAGATCCTCGATGCAGACATCATTCTGACTGACGGCTGGATTCGCCATTTCAACTTCAACTATGCCGACCTGATGCCGAAGTTGGCGATGGAGGGAATGTCTCCGGAGACGCTGGCATGGCTCGGACAGCATCCGCGCTGGGATCCGCGTGTCCGGATGGCGCCACCGGAGCAGGCGAACTTTCTTGCGCAGTCAGTTTGCTCGCCAATCGCAGGAGCCGATGGCTGGATTCGCGATGGCACAGGCCGATCCATCGCTGCTGGGCGACGATGAGTATCGATGGTCTGTACGGCCACATCAGCCAAAAGAATGGTCTCTGCATGGCGGCCAGTGGTCGCAGCCTCGATCTGGCATCTGGCTCGCATGGATTGGGCGCTGACCCTGATGGCGAGCGAAGAAGCGGCAAAGGACAAGGCAAGAAAGAGAAAGAAGAAGCAAGCCGAGGAGCAAGCGGCGGCCTCGGATCAGCCAGATCAAGGATCCGTCCGCCGATTCCGAGGGCGAGAAGAAAGACGGCGAAGCGGAGGCCAAAGACGATGAATCCGAGGACGCCGAGAAAGAAGCGACGATGAAAAGTCGGCCGAAGAACAGCTCGCCAAGGGTGATCTGCTCGACGGCATGCCGGAATGGTTTGTCGGCCCGCTGCTGGCGGATCTGGTGGCTCATGAAGTCGGACACACGCTCGGACTGCGGCACAACTTCAAGGCTTCGGCTCTGCTGACGCTCGACGAGATCAACAGTGATGACGTGAAGGGAAAGAAGACCATCACCGCATCGGTGATGGACTACACTCCGATCAACTACCGATTGGAGGCCGGGACGGTCCAGGGCGACTACGCCATGATCGACATCGGGCCTTACGACTTCTGGGCGATCGAGTACGGCTACACCTTCGAGGACAAGAAGCTACCCGAGATCCTGAAGCGTTGCAGCGAACCAGAATTGCAGTACGCGACGGACGAAGACACCTCGGGACCGGATCCCTTGGCACGTCGCTATGACTTCTCGAAAGATCCGCTCCACTATGCACAGGAGCAGATGAAGCTGATCAACCTGTACCGCGGTCGGATCTTGGAAAAGTTCGTCAAGGACGGTGACAGTTGGGCCAAGGCTCGACGTGGCTACGAGCTAACGCTGAGTCTGCAGACACGTGCTGCGGAGCATGATGGCCAACTGGGTCGGCGGTGCGTTTGTCAATCGCGACAAGAAAGGTGACCCCGGTGATCGTTCGCCGGTGGAAGTCGTGCCTGCTGAGCAGCAGCGAGCCGCGTTGAAGTTCGTGATCGATACGTCGTTCCATGATGAAGCCTACGGGTTGACTCCCAAGCTGTTGGAGCGGATGAGCGTCGATAAATGGCTCGACGGTGGCAGTCATTCGTCGATGTCCAATGAAGCGACATGGCCGATTCATGACCGGATTCTGGGCGTGCAAGCCTCGGCCCTGACCTGGTTGATGAATCCGACCACGCTTCGTCGCGTCTACGACAACGAGCTGCGTCTTCCCGAAGACGAGGACACGCTGACGCTGCCCGAGTTGTTGGAATCCATCAACACGGCGGTCTGGTCCGAGTTGGAACAAGAATGTCCCGAAGATCGAAACGATCGCAAACCGATGATTTCGTCGCTCCGTCGCAATCTGCAACGTGAGCACATGCAGCGGTTGCTCGATTTGATCCTGGAAACCTCCGACGACACGGCGGCCTACAAGCCGATCAGCAATCTGGCTCGCATGGAGCTTCGAACGCTGTCGACTCGGATCGAGGCAGCGCTTGAGAAGTGCGGCAAGAGCATGGATGCGTACACCAAAGCTCATCTGACCGAGACGAAAGAGCGGATCGATCGGGCTTTGGAAGCAGGTTACACCTACAACACCGCGGCGCACAGCAGCCGGTGATGATGATGATGTTGCTTGGCAAAGACGGCCAGCCGCTGGAAGCAACTGGCCAGTAGAACCTGATCGATGAGCATGACAGAAGGGACGTCGCGACTTCCGTTGCGACGTCCCTTTTTTTGTTTGCGCGTACTGTAGGTCAGGCTCTCCGAGACTGACACCGCAGCACACTGCGTGTTATCGCGAGTCTCGGAGAGACTTGCCTACGGTAATTGTCGCAGCGCAGCACCAATCGGACAGGTTGCTAAGCGATTTGTTTGGGCTCTAGATCCGTGCCAAAATCTCTGCCACGCGCGCCCGCTCGGGTGGCAGGAAGTGGTTGAACGGTTCGGCCATGTGGTCGCTGCAGATCCCTTGAATCGACAGCGCACACTTGGTCGCCTTGATATAGCGGCTGGCATACTTGCCGACCGTGTAGATTTGCTGCAGCTTTTCAACGCGCTGGGTCAGAACTTCGATTCGGTTTGCGTCGCCATCGATCGCGGCCTGATAGAGGGCAACGAACAGTTCGGGAAAGATGTTGGCGCCGCCGTTGACACCGCCATCGCCGCCCAGAGCAATCGCTTGGGCAGTCAGATGCTCGGGGCCGATCATGATGGACCAATCGGGTCGACGTTGCTTCAGTTGGACGATTCGGGCGAAGTAGTCGATGTCACCACTGCTGTCTTTGATGCCAACGATCGTCGCGTGATGGCAGAGCTTTTCCAGCGTATCGAACTCGAACCAGACCTTCGTCAGGCTGGGCATGTTGTAAAGCATCAGCGGCAGTGGCAGTTCGGCGATCACGTGTTCGACGTACTGCAGCAGCTCGGTCTGCCCGGCGGGGAAATAGTACGGGGTCGACAAAACCACGGCGCTCGCGCCGGCCTCATGCGCAAACCTGGCAAGATCCATGGTTTCGACGAAGGCCGTATCCGTGATCCCGACCAGGACAGGCACGCGGCCGCCAACGATTTGACAGACCAGCTGGATGAACTCGCGGCGGAGCCGATAACTAAGGCTGGGGGCCTCTCCGGTCGTGCCCAAAATGAAGACGCCGTGGACGCCACCCCCGATCACGTGGTCCAGCAGCCGTTGTGTCCCTTCTGTGTCGATCCGATCGCGAGCTGCCAGTGGGGTGACCAGCGGTGGGATGATGCCGTGGAATCGGGATCGCGGTCGCGTGGATGGTTGGGTCATGGTCAAACGGTCATCCAAGCGGCCTTGTAATTCAGACCCAAGTTAAGGATTCGCTGCAAGAGTGCCTCGTACGTGATCCCGATGGCTTCGGCTGACTCGGCGAAGTCTTCGCCATATTCAATGTTGGGATTCGCGTTGGCCTCGATCACATAGATCTCGCCGTCGGCGGTCATGCGCAAGTCCATCCGACCGTATCCGCTCATGCTCAACGCGCGGTAGACGCGTTTGCAGAGTCTCGAAATGCGATCCTGTGTGGCGTCGTCGATGTTGCTTGCCGCGTGGGTGTTGATGTCGTGCTTCTTCTGGTACTTGCGGTCCCATTTGACGCGGCTGGTGGCAATCCGAGCCATGTCTTCGGGCATCTTGCCAAAATCCATTTCCCAGGCGGGAAAGGTGGTCAGCCGATTGTTGCCGATCACGCCCACGTACAACTCGCGTCCCTCGATGTACTGCTCGGCAATCGCGTCGTCGTTCGTTTTGTCGTGAATGAACTTGACGCGCTCAACCAGAGCTTCATCGGTATAGACGATGGAAGCCTGCGAGATGCCAAACGAAGCATCTTCCACGGCCGATTTGACAAACAGTGGGAACGCAAGCTTCTTGGGCCGGTGGACTGTTCGGCCGTAGGGAAAGACAGCGAATCTCGGTGTGGGGATGCGATGAAAGGTGAGCACCTTCTTGGACAACGCCTTGTCCTTGGACAGCAGCAGTCCTCGCGGATTGCATCCTGTGTAGGGCTGCTGCATCAGCTCGAGATAGCTGATCACGGCAAAATCGTACGTGACCACGCCGTGGAATTCCTCCAGCATCATGAAGGTAATGTTCGGTTGAAATTTACTCAGTGCCTTTCGAAGCGGGGCCAAGTCGTCGTACACGCCCAGCGGAAGCACTTCGTGCCCGAGTCGACGCAGCGTTTCGCAGACATCGAACTCGGCCTTCCATGGATCCATCTCCTCGTCGCTGACACCGTCGAGCGTTTCCGGCGGCACATGGCCTTCTCGTACAAGTACAAGAATTCGCAGCTTGCTCATGCGAGGACTCGAATATTCATGGAGTCGTTCCTAGATGGCGATCCGGTGTCGCCCCTCGTGGATGTAGTTGGTGGTTCGCACAGCAACCAAAATGATCGCGTCGCGCTTGGTCTCTTCCGGGTGATCACCGACGCGAAGCTGAAGCTCCCGGCAGCGTTCGATCATTTCTTGGACCACTTGGTCGATCGTGTAGCTGTATTCACCCGTCCAGCGAGCGACACTGCGGCGGAGCTCCCCACGAATTCGGCTCAGAAATGCCGCTGCGGTTGAATTTCGCTTGTGAACGGGGTCGCTGGAAAACAGCTTTCTCAAATCGTTGTCGTAAATGCTGGGATAATCGAGCCCATAGTGTTCGCGTTTGCGCTCGTAATGGGATCGCAGCGTTCGGCGGATTCGCGCTAGCGAATCGATCGTGCGTCGATTATTGACAACGGGCTTCCGGCCACTGATGGACTTCATGTAGGTGTCGACCATTTCCAGTTTTTCGATCGCCGGCCAGTTTCGATAGCGTGTTCGCCAGCGTGATCCGGGGCGAAGCCACACCGCAAAGGTTTCCGCAAAATCCTCCAGGGGGTGAGCTTGAGCGTACCACATCTCCAGGTGCAAAACGAAGTTGCGGCTAGAGGTTTTGGGGTGGTAATACTCCGGATAGGGCTCCGAAGGCTTTCCAAAAACCTTGCGGTAACTCGCTTTGCGGCGTAATCGGTAGGCGGTATCGATCGCGTGCCCCGCTTCGTGCCGCAATATCTTCATGCACCACTGGTGCGTCCCCCCCTCGACCTCAAGCAACTGCTTGCGCTCCAGCCGCATCAACCGCGGGTGAGCGAGATAGAACGGAATCGCAATCCCGGGGATTCCGTCGGGTGAGTACCAGTCGTCGCTGAGCCAATAATGGGGCGTGAATCGAAGGCCGCGGGCCGCCAGTTCCTCGTTCAGCTGATTGATCCGGTCTTCCAACGGAGTGTTCTGGATGGTCAGCTGCAGATCGCACATCCGCATATCGAGCAGCTGGTCGTCCGTCAGGGCGTCGAGATCTTGCTTTCGGCTCGCCATGATTTCCGGCAGTTACTTGCAGTTCGGGCTGAGAAGTCGATCACGGATGCTGCGTCAGTTTATTCAACAAACGCATCATGTCTTTACCCCATCACCGGCATCCAAGCAAAACTGATCCTGTGACGTCGAGTCCGATCTCCAAGACGACGCGATGCGTGGTGCTCACAGGAGTGGGGCGTAGTGCGGTTGCTGTTATCGCCGTCGAGGGTCACGACGCGATTCGAGTTGTCTCGACCTGTTTTCGAGGGACCAGCGATCTTGACCTGTCTTCCGGTCAAGTTCGTTATGGGACCTGGGTCGGCGTCGGTGAGACAAACATTGCCGGCGAATCGGTCGTCGTCACCCCTTTGACCGACCACGAGATCGAAATCCATTGCCACGGGGGTCCCGCCGCGACGCAGCGCATCGTTGCCGATTTGCAAGCTTGCGGCGTGATACTGGTGGGGCCAGACCGCTGGCAACCGGGCGATCGCAGTCGGCTGATTCGCGAGGCGCAAGCAATTCTGGCCGGCTGCTTGACTGCTCGGACCGCTGCCATCGCGATGGATCAGCTCCGCGGTGCCATGCTGAACTGGGCCTCGAGCCGTTTGGAATCGGTCGCCCGAGGAGGCGTCTCGCCGGACACGATCCGACGCGAAGCCGAAGCGATGTTGCGGCTGGCCCCGTTGGGACTTCGTCTGACCGATCCTTTCCGAATCGTGCTGATTGGGCCGCCCAACGTTGGCAAGAGCAGCCTGCTCAATGCCATTGTGGGGTACGACCGCAGCATCACTTTCGACGGCGCAGGAACCACGCGAGATGTGTTGCATGCTGAGACGGTGATCGATGGCTGGCCGGTCAGGCTCAGTGACACGGCGGGAATCCGCGAAAGTAGCGAGCCGATCGAACAGCAGGGAGTGGTGCGGGCTCGATCTGCCGCGGACCAGGCTGATCTGCTGCTTTGTGTGACCGAGCCGGCATTGGTCGACTCGATCCGTGGCGAGCCATTCGCACTGTTCGAACCAACGGTCGCCCAGAAAACGCCCATGATTCGGCTGTTGAACAAGGCCGACCTGCGGCAGGACACTGCAGGCTCGCTGAACGAACCACGCAGCGACACCGAGGGCCGAGAGTCGGATCGCGAGGGCTTTGATCTGTTCACCAGCGCACTGACCGGAGAGGGCATCGATGCACTGATGAACATGATTTCTCGCCAACTTGGTCAAGTCATCCCCGAACCGGGTGCCCCGGTCCCCATTACCCAGCGGCAATTCGAATCGCTCTGCGAGATTTCCGAGTCGGTGACGGGTCAACAGCTTGAGGATGCCCTAAACTCGTTGCTCGGCTTCGAACCTGTCTCGGAGGAACCCTGATGCCGCGAGCTTGTTTGCTGTTTTCTATCGTGTTGATCGGAGTGAGCTTGATGGACGGGCCCAGCGGTGCGGGAGATGAACCCGAGGCGAAGAAGAGTTGGGCCATCGCAATTCATGGCGGGGCGGGTTCGGATCCGAGTACATGGGACGAAGACAGGACGGAGGCTCGCAAGCAGGGACTTGCCCGCGCTCTGGCAACCGGCCGTGACATGTTGGCCGCCGGTCGCAGCGCTCTGGATACGGTCGAGTCGGTGATCGAAGTCCTGGAAGATGACGCGGCCTTCAATGCAGGTCGCGGTGCGGTCCTGACCGAAGCGGGTCGGGCTGAGTTGGATGCTTCGATCATGGATGGCAAGACCCTCGCCTGCGGCGCGGTGGCCGGTGTGACTCGCGTCAAGAATCCGATTGCGTTGGCCCGTCGTGTGATGACCGAAACCAAGCACGTGCTGCTGGCCGGGCCCGGGGCGGATCAGTTCGCCGAGCAGCAACAGTTGCCGTTGGTCGATCCCGATTATTTCCTCAGCTGGCGCGAACCATCGATCGATCCCGAATCCGGCCGGTCCGATCAGCCTCATTTCGGTACCGTGGGCTGCGTCGTGTTGGATGCGGATGGAAACCTTGCGGCCGGCACCAGCACTGGCGGAACGTCAAAGAAGTTGCCCGGACGCGTTGGGGATTCTCCCATCATTGGTGCCGGGACCTATGCCGCCAACGACGCTTGCGCAGTTTCGGGGACCGGCATTGGCGAGGAGTACATTCGCCACAGCGTTGCCTATGACGTCGCCGCGCAGATGCGATACGCGGGCCGCTCGATGAAGGACGCAGTCGATGAGATCATGACCAAAAAGCTTGCGGCCGGTGTCGGTGGATTGATCGCCGTCTCGCACCTTGGCGAAATCGTGTTGCAACACAATACGCCAGGGATGAGTTGCGGTGCCGCCGATAGCGGTGGTCGCTTCGAGACGTTCCTGTTACTCCCTGACGAAAGCCAGAGGATCATTTACGACCACACCTCTGCCCTGCCCTCTTCGGAACCGTCCTCCCCGGAACCGTCCTCGACGGATAACTAAGATGCGAGTCTTCCTGCGCTTCGTCGCAATGCGATCACTGATCGTACTTCTCGGGCTCCTTGCGTTCACGGTTGTTTCGAGGCCAGTCGCAGCGCAGAGCCCCGATCAAGTTCGCCGGGCGATGCATCGTGCAGTTCGATTCTTTCGCGAACAGGCTTCAACACAAGGCGGTTACGTTTACCAGTGGAGCGCGGATCTTGCCAAGCGGGAAGGCGAAGGCAAGGTTGATGAGACCACCGTCTGGATTCAACCGCCGGGAACCCCTGCAGTCGGAATAGCGTTTCTCAATGCCTATCGCGCCTGCGGTGATCCGATGCTGTTGGAGGCGGCGAAGGAGACGGCCGACGCGTTGGTACGTGGCCAACTTGAATCGGGCGGCTGGGACAACCTGATCGAATTCAATCCGCAAGAGCGAGCGAAGTTTGCCTACCGCACCGATCTGGCAACCAACGATTCGTCATCGCAAGCCCGACGGCGCAACGTGACCACGTTTGACGATGACAAGTCGCAGTCCGCCGCCAAGTTCTTGATGCAACTTGATCAAGAACTCCAGTTTCAGGATTCAGTGATCCACGAGGCGGTGATTTATGCATTGGATTGTTTCGTGAAGGCACAGTACTCCAACGGTGCATGGCCGCAACGCTATAGCGAGTTTCCGGCGTCTTCAGACGATCCGCCCAAGCAGGCATCGATCGATTCCGATTGGCCTCGAGCCTTTCCCGGCGTGAACTATGCCGGGTTCTACACGCTCAACGACAACACGATGAGCGACATGATTGTCACGATGCTCGACGCCTGGGAAATCTATGGCGACAAGCGGTACCTCGATGCCGCGGTTCGCGCTGGTGAGTTTTTCTTGCGAGCGCAGCTTCCTGAGCCGCAGCCCGGCTGGGCGCAGCAATATGACCAGCAGATGCATCCCGCGTGGGCGCGCAAGTTTGAGCCGCCTGCTGTTTCCGGCGGAGAGTCGCAAGGGGTGATGAGCACGCTGATCCTGTTGTACCGGCGTACCGCAGGCTCCAGCCAAGACGCGGAAAAATTTCTCGAACCCCTGCCCCGCGCGCTTGCCTATTTCCGCCGCTCGCTTCTGGACGATGGTCGCTTGGCGCGATTCTACGAACTCGAAACGAATCGTCCGTTGTACTTTACCAAGCAATACGAGCTGACCTATTCACCCGACGACATGCCCACCCACTACGCTTTCATCGTCAGCTCGCGATTGGATCGGATTGAAAAGGAGCTGAACCAGGTTCGCCAGTTGCCGGTGGATCAGCTATGGAAACCCAAGGCGATCAGTCCATCGCGGCGCAGCGACAGTCTGAATCAACAAGTCCTGGCCATCATCGGTGAACTTGATGCACGGGGAGCCTGGGTGGAGCCCGGCCGGTTGCGGTACCACGGTGACGAGGATCCAACCGACGAGGTGATCCGCAGTGCGACGTTCATCAAGAATCTGAGCGTCCTCGCGTCCTGGCTCGGTGGAGATTGATCGGCTGTGGGTGACGATTCCCCAGACGATGATGGGCGCGCTCCCACGCTGCCGATGCCTGCGGAGCGAATGCCTGTGGAGACGCAGGCGGCGCCTCACCCAGCCACGCTCCCGGTCGCAAGCTTGTTGGACCAGTGCGAACTGCGAACCCAACGGCGCAGCGGTCCGGGCGGTCAGCATCGCAACAAGACGAGCAGTGGTGCGTTCCTGCTTCACCGACCCACCGGGATCGTCGCGGAAGCGACCGAGCGTCGAAGTCAGGCGGAGAATCGCGATGTGGCGCTAGCCCGCCTGCGATTGCGATTGGCCGTAGAGATTCGCAGCCCATCGATCCTGGACGGCGCGGTCAACGGCGACGAGCAAACGTTGCGTGAGCAATTTTGCGGCAGCGGTTTGAGAATCGGCATCAACAATCCGGCCAAGCCGGCCGTGTTGGCATTGGTCCTGAACGATCTTCATGCCAGCGGAGGTCAGCCGAGCGCCGTGGCGCCGCAGTGGCGCACGACCACGAGCGCCGTCATCCGCTTCGTCAAGACGCATCCTCCAGCGTTCGCGCTCCTCAACGCCATCCGCCGCCACCATGGCCGAGGCCCATTGAAGTAGCGACGCGCCAAAACCAGAGCCAAAGCAATGGTCATGACGTTGATTCCCTTCTTCAGGCCCGCAGGGCCGACATACGAACTGCCGGGGCTGTAAAGCCCCGGTGTTCATATCCTGATTCCCTTCTTCAGGCCCGCAGGGCCGACACATTGCAGCTTGTATCGCCCCTTCGGGGCTAGCGGTTTTCTTTGGCATGCGCACCGAGGCCTGACGGCCCCGGCAGAGAATGTATCGGGCCTCCGGCCCTGTAGCGCATGGGGCGAACTGCAATCTCTTAGGCCCGAAGGGCCGGCATACGAACTGCCGGGGCTGTGAAGCCCCGGTTCAAATGCCTGATTCCCTTCTTCAGGCCCGAAGGGCCGACATAAGACCTGCCGGGGCTGTAAAGCCCCGGTGTTCATATCCTGATTCCTTTCTTCAGGCCCGCAGGGCCGACACATTGCAGCTTGTATCGCCCCTTCGGGGCTAGCGGTTTTCTTTGGCATGCGCACCGGGGCCTGACGGCCCCGGCAGAGAATGTATCGGGCCTCCGGCCCTGTAGCGCATGGGGCGAACTGCAATCTCTTAGGCCCGCAGGGCCGGCATACGAACTGCCGGGGCTGTGAAGCCCCGGTGTCAAATGCCTGATTCCCTTCTTCAGGCCCGCAGGGCCGACATAAGACCTGCCGGGGCTGTAAAGCCCCGGTGTTCATATCCTGATTCCTTTCTTCAGGCCCGGAGGGCCGACACATTGCAGCTTGTATCGCCCCTTCGGGGCTAGCGGTTTTCTTTGGCATGCGCACCGGGGCCTGACGGCCCCGGCAGAGAATGTATCGGGCCTCCGGCCCTGTGTGCATGGGGCGAACTGCAATCTCTTAGGCCCAGGGCCGGCATCATGCCGGGGCTGTAAAGCCCCGGTTCAAATGCCTGATTCCCTTCTTCAGGCCCGCAGGGCCGGCATAAGAACTGCCGGGGCTGTAAAGCCCCGGTGTTCATATCCTGATTCCCTTCTTCAGGCCCGCAGGGCCGACACATTGCAGCTTGTATCGCCCCTTCGGGGCTAGCGGTTTTCTTTGGCATGCGCACCGGGGCCTGACGGCCCCGGCAGAGAATGTATCGGGCCTCCGGCCCTGTAGCGCATGGGGCGAACTGCAATCTCTTAGGCCCGAAGGGCCGGCATACGAACTGCCGGGGCTGTAAAGCCCCGGTTCAAATGCCTGATTCCCTTCTTCAGGCCCGCAGGGCCGACATATGAACTGCCGGGGCTGTGAAGCCCCGGTTCAGATGGCCACCCTCCATGCTTGAGGCCTGGAGGGCCGATACCTGGTCTTGCGAGTTAAATCAGCTCCCGCGATCTCCACGCGCAGCCATGTTTTGGCGTAGGCCCAATCCAGATGCACTGTCGACTCGGCGATCCCCAGCACTTGCGCGGCCTGCTTGCAAGAAAAACCCGCAAAAAACCTCAGCTTGACCAATTCCGCTTTGCGCGGATCCTTGGCAGCCAGTTTGTCGAGCGCATCGTTGAGGGCGACCAGGTCCATGTTTCCGAATGCATCCGAAAGCGTTACCCGCTCCATCCCACCACCATGTTTGGGGCGAGCGCTCTCGACAAGAATGCGCCGCATCGCTTCGGCCGCGGCCGCAAAGCAATGACCGCGCGGTTGCGAATGGTTGGCCGTGATGGCAATCGGACTCCATCCCGAGACGGTGGCCACGACGGCGGTTACAATCTGGATCGTCGGCGCAAAATCTACCGCCGAAATTTTTGATCCCTGTTCAAAATGAGAGTCCGTTTCGTGTTCAACCATTTACGATTCTCGGTTGCTTGTTTCGCGATGTTGTTTGCGGTTGCCATTCATGCGACCGCAGCCGAGGTCTTCGTGGAAGCAGAGAGCTTTGCCGAGCGCGGTGGATGGAAGCTGGACACGCAGTTCATCCAGACGATGGGTTCTCCCTACCTGCTGGCACATGGATTGGGACGTCAAGTCGATGACGCGGTCACCAGTGTCAACGTTGCCCAGGCAGGAAAGTATCGTGTTTGGGTTCGCACCTTTGATTGGGTTGCCCGCTGGAACGCGAAGCCGTCGCCAGGTCAGTTTCAGCTGTCGATCAACGGGACGCCGCTTGATGAGACGTTCGGCACCAAGGGGAGTCAGTGGAGTTGGCACGACGGCGGCACCGTCAAGCTTGAGAAAGGCGACTGCGAATTGCGGTTGGTCGACCTGACCGGCTTTGATGGACGTTGCGACTGCATCTACATGACCACGGAGTTGGATGCGACTCCACCGCCGGCCGACGAAGTGTTGTCGTCATGGCGACGCCAACAACTCGGATTGCCAGACGAGCCTCAGGTCCGTGGCCCCTATGACCTAGTAGTGGTCGGTGGTGGTTACGCGGGAATGGGATCGGCCATCTCCGCGGCCCGCATGGGATGCCGCGTGGCCTTGATCCAAGATCGTCCCGTGCTTGGCGGCAATGGTTCGAGCGAGGTGCGCGTGTGGGCGATGGGAAACATTCGACGCGGCAAGTTTCCACGCATCGGCGAGATCGTGGAGGAGTTTGCCGATCACGCGACGAAGTCGCCGGGCGCGTACGAAGAGTTCGGTGATGAGGTCAAGGAGCAAGTTGTACGTGATGAGCCCAACATCGACTTGATGCTCAATCATCATGCCTTTGCCGTCGAAAAGGATGGCAGCAAGCTGACCGCCGTCCGCGCGCTCGATACGCAGACCGGCGGGGAGATTCGTGTGATTGGCGATTACTTCGCGGACTGTACCGGCCATGCCTGGATCGGCTATTGGGCCGAGGCGGATAGCGAGATGACCCCCGAAGGCCGGATGGGGATGAGCAACATGTGGGCGTGGGACGAGTTGGACAAGGCTGCTGAATTCCCCGAGACTCCCTGGGCACTCGATCTGACGATGGAGGATTTCCCCTACCCTCGTGACCATCACGGGCAATGGTTCTGGGAAAGTGGTTTCGACAAGGACGCCATCGGGGATGCCGAGGGAATCCGCGACTGGAACTTGCGCGCCGTCTACGGTGCCTTCAACGCGATGAAGAATCGCGATGGTGCCGACCAGCACAAGACCGCGATCTTGACGTGGGTCGCCTTTGTCGGCGGACCGCGAGAGAGTCGCCGTTTGATGGGAGATGTGGTTTTGAACAAAGAGGACATCGTCAGCAAGCGAGATTTTCCCGACGGATGCGTGCCGAGTACGTGGTCGATCGACTTGCACTATCCCAAGAAAGAGTACGCCGACAAATTCCCTGACAATCCGTTCATCTCGATTGCTGAGCACGACCGAAGCGTCGATCGAGCCTACGGTTATCCGGTCCCCTATCGTTGCTTCTACAGTCGCAACGTTGACAACCTGTTCATGGCAGGGCGTTGCATCAGCGTGACCCACGAAGCACTTGGTACCACGCGAGTGATGAAGACATGTGGCATGATGGGAGAAGTGGTTGGCAAAGCAGCATCGATCTGCGCGCTCGAGGATTGTAATCCTCGCGATGTCTACGAGGATCATCTCGATGACTTGCTCGAGCTGATTCGATTGCCGGGAAAAGCCCGTCGCAGTACGCCATCGGCCGAGATCGTCATTCCGGCCGATGCGCTTCCGCTTGCCGGACCGATGGGACCGCCGACAGGTCAGGATCCCGCGAAGCTGGAGGGCATCGTCGTCGACGACAGCCAGGCTCGACTCGAAGGAGCTTGGACCGAGGGAACCGGGCTGAAGAATTACGTCAGCTACGGCTATCGTTACGCAAGCCCGAACAGCGGAGCCTCGGCGACGTTCACTCTCAAGCCACCCAAGGCGGGTCGATACGTGGTTCAGCTTTACAGCCAGTCGCATGAGAATCGCGCCACCAACACGCCGGTCACGATTCGGCGGGGCGACCTTGTTCGGCAATTCACGGTCGATCAACAAAGCAAGTCCGAAGGAGATTTGATTTCCGTTGAAACGATCGACCTTGGTGAACTCGAAGAGGTTACGGTCACGATTGGAACCGAAAAGGCCGGCGGGATCGTCCACATTGACGCGGTCCGACTGCTTGAAGCGAAGTGAGTCGAACCAGTTCGGTCATGGTCGATCGTTCCCGAAAGCAACCGTGGCGAGCCAAAATCCTGCACGGGTTTCGCATTCTGTTAGTGATCGCGCTGCTCTTGGCAATTCCATCGCCTCGAGCCACGCAAATCGATGGCACGCTGCCACCGACGGTCGAGCAGCTACGCAGCGGTGGTCACGAGGTTCCGCCCGACTGTGTGGTCGGAGCACAAGACGATTCAAGCGGATTGTGGCAACTCGTCGATTCACGCGGAGAGCTCGTCGGCTGGGTTGCCCGCACCTTGCCGGCGGCGGTCGACGTGGTGGGTTATCGCGGTCCGAGCGAAGCGTCGATCGTGCTGGATCCGAAGCTCGTGATTGTGTCGGTCGGTTTGTTGGGAAGTGATGACACCAAAGAGCATGTCGCAGCCGTGATCGAGGATCGGAACTTCGTTCAACAATTTCGCGGATGGCTTTGGAACGAGCCGCCGAGTGATCAGAGAGTGGATGCGGTTTCCGGTGCGACGCTAACCTCCCTGGCTCTGGCCGAAGGGGTGATCAAGCGGATGGGAGGCTCCCGGCCATCACTTGTCTTTCCGGAGCCGCTTGCGGTCGATGAGATTCAACCATGGTATCCCGATGCCGTCTCTGTCGACGATTCAACTGGTCGCGTGTTGGATCGAAATCAAAACGTGATCGGTCGGGTTCTGCGCACCGGTCCCTACAGCGACGAGCTTGTCGGCTATCAGGGACCGACGGAACTCCTGCTCCGACTCGGCCCGGACGGAAGCATCGAGGCGATTCGTCTGCGTCGTTCCTTCGACAACGAACCGTACGTTGATTACGTGCGGACCGAGGCCGGCTTCTGGAAGCTGTTCGTCGGAAGGAACATTCGAGAGCTGGCGGAGTTCAACCCTCAGGAAGCTGGCGTCGAAGGGGTCTCCGGCGCAACGATGACGAGTCAAACCGTCGCCGATACGTTGGCGGCCGCGGCGAAAGGCTATGTCGCTGAAATGACGCGGCGTGAACAACCGGAACCACACTGGATGGCGACCGTGCGCTGGACCGGAGCGGATATCGCGACGATCACGCTGCTTCTTGCGGCTGCTGTTTTCAGTCGGGTGGGATGGTTCCGACATCCTTGGCTTCGACGACTCTGGTTGGCCCTCGTGGTGGCGGTGATTGGTTTGTGGGCCGGCAATTTGATGTCGTTAGCGCTCGTCGCCGGTTGGTCAGCCGAGGGGATCGCCTGGCGTTTGGCACCCGGGCTTGCTGCGATTGCGTTTGTCGCGATGGTCTTGCCGCCGATCACGAAGGGGAATCCGTATTGCAATCATCTATGTCCGCACGGCGCGCTTCAGCAATTGATCAAGCCGAGCCGAACTTCACGTCGGCGCTGGAACGTTGCCCATACGGCCAACCGTTGGCTCACTCGCATTCCCGGTTGCATGCTCGTGGTCGCCTACCTGAGTCTGCTGTTGGTGCCCAAGGTCGATCTTTCTTCGTGGGAACCATTTCATGCTTATCTGTTTCAGATTGCCCCTTGGGGTGCGTTAGTGCTGGCGATCGGAAGTCTGGTCTTGGCCGCAATGATTCCGATGGCGTATTGCCGGTGGGGATGTCCGACCGGTCGCTTGATCGATTACGTACGACTGTCTGCGACAAGCGGACGAATCCAACGGAGTGATCTCGTGGCGATCGGTTTATTGGTGGCCGCCGTAGTCGTACGTTAGGCTTTCCAGCCTGACATCAGCGGACACCACATTCTCTTCTTCATAGGGTGGTGTCCAGGAACGACAGCGACGCCGACCCGCCATCAGTGTTCTAAATACAGAGGAATTGGTGGGTCGGCGTCGCTGTCGCTCCTTGACGCCACCCTACTTAATGGAGTGATTCAACCCTTCCGCTGAAACACGAACTCATTGCATCCATGTCCACCTGACGTGGTCATTTCGGTCATCGTGAAGTCGCGATCGCGCATGAAGCGGAACACCTCCTCGGGGCGGGCTACTTCAAACGGCCAACCGCCGATCCAGTCGACCAGGTCATACCACGAGTGCATGCCGCGTGATCGTGATTCGTGAATCCAGTTGGCAAATGGGGTGATCGGGTTCTTGATCATCAATAGCCGCAGCAAACTGGCAGCGACTGTCAGAACCAATCGCCGCAGGAACAGGACGCTCCAGATCACCAGCACATAGACGACGCGGACGATTCCTGGAAGTCGCTGGTAGATCCGTTTGATGCCTTTCCATGCTCGAGAGATGTACTGCTCGTCGTTGTAGAGCGCCAAAGCAATCAAGCCGCCCGGCGCGACCAGGAAGGTTAGGTTTTCAATCGCTCGCCACATGTCACCGGTGTGATGCGCAACGCCCCAGCAATAGACGACGTCAGCCGGTTGGAGTGTCGCGAGAAAGGACTCGTCCAGCAGGGATCCCTTTCGGACAAACCATTTCTGCGGATCCCCGAGCCGGCTACGTAGATGATTCGTGCAGGCGACCGAATCGGCATCCGCGTCAAACGAGATGACTTCCGCGCCCATGCGATACGCGGCCAAACTGAACAGGCCGCTTCCGCTGCCAGCATCCAAAAAGCGACGCGATGCCAACGACTCCAATCCCAATAGAGATCGTAATGACGCTTCCGCTGCCGAGATCGCTCGCTCATCAACCGTTTCCACGTACTTGGACCAGTTACGTCCAAACGCAAATTTCTCGGTCGGCTCAGCCGCCGCGGCAGGCGATTGGTTTGGGGAATTCATGAAGGAGTGGCAGAATGATGTAGGGCAAAATGATAATGATTCGGGGCAGAATGATAGGAGACAGGTTTTTCGAAGAACTGCCGATGGATGGCAAGTCGATCGAAATCATTCTGCCCGACATCATGCTGCGAATCTCTAGGATCAAACCTCGGCGCGCTGACGAAAACGATAGTACGCCCAAGTGTGCGCGGGTACCAGCACGAGTGTCATTGCGAGCGCGTAGCCGGTGACGACGCCGGACGTTGAGTACAAGTAGCCGCCGATCCAGACTGCCGCCGCGGTTGCCAGTGACCCGACGAGCGAGGCACCCAGCAATGGCTTGGCTCGTCTCGAGAGCACGTAGAACCCTTGGACCGCAGCGATATGATTGGCCAGGCAGCCGAGCGAAAGCATGATCAGTTGCCAGGGCTGGATGAATCGCTTTTCCAGCCCCATGTTGGCAAGCGGCAACAGGGAGATCAGGCCGGTCAACACCGTGCAGGCAAGGATCAGCAAACTCGTTGAGACAACCGCGGTCCGACGCCACAGCATTCCGGCGGTTTCTCGATCGCCTGCCCCATGGTGCGCCGAAACAAGCGGGAACTTGGTTTGAACCCATGCCAACGCCAACATTTGAATCGCTCCGGTCACACTGAGTGTCATCCCCAGTGGGCCTGCTTCGGCGTCGCCATGAAACATCAACACAATGATCGTGAAGAACTGGGTGGCGAAGTGAAAGGTCGCGCTGATCATGGCCACCCGCCACTGAACGGGCAACACATCCCGCGTCCATTGGAAATTGGAGGGATGACCGCCGATCGAGCGGAACTCGCGAAAGAACGATCCCTTCGCCACAAACACGATGTACAAACCCAGTGCAGCCTGGACTAGCGATGCAAGCACCAGCGCCCAAAGCTTCAGTCCCAAGGCAAGTGCCGCCCAAACAAACAGCGAACCGATTGCCATCTGCAAGAATCGGAAGCGATAGATCAAATCACGTTGTCCCGCACCTTCCAGAATCGACAACGCTGGTGCGAGGAATACCGAAACGCCCGCGATCGGTACCATGGCCAGCAGCGGGACCTGCCACTTGACCGACGAGTCGGAAAGGGTGAACCAGCCAAAGCCGATTGCGCAGATCGTATACAAGATCGCGGCGCCGCCGAACCATCGAAATGACGATTGGATCAAATCCCTCATCCGCGCTGCGGCAAGGTTCCAATCCGGATTCGCTTCGGCTGCGATGTCGCGATCGGTGGCCACCTGGGCCGCCTTTCCAAGCGCCGCCGCTTCGTGACCACTGTGACTAACCAGCACGTTCAGCAGGCCAAGTTCGAAATAGGCTTGAATGCCGATGATTCCGACCATCGCGTAATAAACGCCCTGCTCGGACAGGTTCAGAGATCGGATCAACAGCACGATCGTGATCGGACCCGAAATCGCTTGCCAACACCGCGTGCCCAGCGCGAAAGCGAGCGCCCGGTCCAACTGCAATCGATCACGAATCTGACGCAACATGATCGCTACGTTGGTGGGGCTGCAGGTGAAAACAGTTGACGGCGAAACCGATTCAGGCTTCGGCCCAAACGATAGCACGAGACAAAGGGAAGCGATCCAACCTGAGCAGCTTTGCCGGGGCGAAAGTTAGCGGTCTTGTTGCCGAGAAAAAGAATTGTATCACAAACCGAAACAATGGCTGCCAACCACATCACCAAGGAGGTCGGGTGTTTGCGCAAGGCGAGTCGCAGCATGTCCAACGCCGAGACCGGATTGCCTGATCGCAAGGCGATGTTGATCCAGTAGAGCCGCCGATTCCAATCGTCCTTCTTGGCTGGCGGAATCTCCTGTGCTGCCGATTCCAGAGGGAGTAAGCCGCGACGCTCGCGCGCCTCGTTCATGATTTGGTGGCCCTGAAGTCGTTGATCGACATTGACCGTCCAGTTGGCCGACGTGGAATGCACACGGTAAAAGAGATGAATTCCACTCAGGTTGGCCAGTGACCCGATCTCGGCGAGGCGTAACCAGAGCGAGTAATCTTCCGCGCAAGGATATCGCTCGTCATATCCGCCAGCGCGCATCACCGCCGACTTTCGTACCAGCACGCACGACTGAAAAAAGGCATTCGCTTCGCCGTTGATGTGCTCTCGGTCGATTTCGTCACCGTTGAGCGGATGAGTCATCGGTCCAATCGCACGGCCGCTGCCGGTCATCGAATAGCCCTGACCGCTGACCGCAACGCAAACTGGATGATGCAACAAATAGGTGACCTGATCGCCAAGCCAGTCCGGGGAGGCAAGGTCATCGGCATCCAACCAGGCAATCAACTCGGTGTCCGCAAGCGCGAGCAGTCGATTACGCGTCCGCGCTCGGCCCTGGTTGGGTTGTGAGTGAACGCTGATCGGTTCGTGTTGCGCGGCGAGCCCTTGTGCGACTTCAAGCGTCGAGTCGGACGAACCATCATCGAGAATCACGATCGAGATCGATCCGCGGTACGACTGGCGTAAGACACTTTCCACTGCATCCGCCAGGTACAACGCCAGGTTGTAGGCTGGAATCACGACGGTCACGGGTGGCAAGTCAGTGGCAGGATCGCTCGTCATGACGTCCGATCACTCGATGGCGGAGCAGCAGCGTCTGAGCCACGGGCCGGTCCAGTCGGGCGGAAGAGCATGATCGGTTCCCGACCGAGGATGGAACGAACGCAGGCCACCGCTTCGTGATCATCGTGCGAAACCCAGAGAATTGGCATGGTTGTCTTCTGGTCGGTCAACAACATGGCTTGATAGTTCAAGCCACTGAGGATTTCGGCGCAATCGATCGCTTCGTAAATCCCATGCAACTCCACAAGCAGCCGTGGTCGGGCGTGCGAGATCAGTTGACGACCCGCTTTCAGGATCGCTGCCTCGGCCCCTTCGGCGTCGATCTTGATGAACTGGGGTGCCGGCAACTCCTTCCCGAGCGAATCGAGCGTCACGGTACAAACGGTGATACGAGAAAACGAGCGATAGTGTTCATGCGCTGCGGGCGTGTCGACGCCGCCGTAGGCATCCAGGTAGGCCATCGAATCATCGCCTGAGCCAACTTCGGCAAACTGCAACGTCATTTCGCCAACTTCGCCCGCGACTGCCGCTTGATGAACCGTGACATTTTCCAAGCCCGATCGTTCGGCCGACTGTTTGATTCGTTTTGCGTGAGCGGCAACCGGTTCGAAGGTATGAACCTGTCCCCGCGGAGCGAGTTTGGCCAACGACAGCGTGTAGTAGCCATAGTGTCCGCCGATGTCGAAGCAAACGCTGTCCTGGTCGACCAGTGCCGCCACGAACGCCATGGTCTGTTGCTCGTAGTTGCCAGCCGTGATCGCTTCGGTGATCGCCGTCCCGCTGGGAAGCATCGCACTAGCACCGGCCGCCGGTCCCGCCTGGATTTCATGCCAGTTGAATTCAATCGGTGGCTCGGCCGGCGTGAGCATCCAACGCATGGCGCGGGCGAGTGGGCGAAGCATCGCCCGGCAAGCGTTCTGGAGTGGCGCCGTGAGCTGGTTCATTTATGCGAGTCCCCAGCGCCGCCGCAAGAACCACTCGGTCGAAATTGCTGCGGCAAACCATCCAAAGAGTATCCATCCGGTGATCGGATCATCGCCGAGTCGAGACTTTTCCACAATCGGAGTTTCTGCCTGGCGTCGGCGCAGTTTGATCGTGTTGATCAGCGTCTCGATCTCGTCCGCTGTGAACGCGGCGCCTCCGTGGCGAGCGGTCAATTCTGCTAGCTGGCGAAGGTAAACGGGATCCGCCATGGGCTGCGCCATTTCACGACTGTCATCGATGACCTGAAAGGCAACTTCTTCACTAGCGAGCGCGTCGGTCGGTTGCTTGGGAGCTACCCGCAGACGATAGATTCCCGGATTGAGTTCGGGAAGGGAACCACGCACCGAGGTTTGCGACGAGCCTTCCGCGAGACGGTCGGTGCTCGTCGCAACCGGCGTGACCTTGCCTGCTTCATCGATCACTTCCGCAACAAGCTCCGTGGTGGCTGCAGTGTTCACGACGGCCTCGACGCTGGCCCGAAATTCCGGTGCCTGATCACTGGCGAAGCGGCGGGAGTCGATCTCAATCAAGATCCTGTCATCGCTGGCTTCCTCGCGCGATAGTAGCCACAGAATCAGCTGACGCCAGAAGCGACGATGGGCTTCACTCTTGCCCGCCCGCCACCAACGCCAGGTCGAATCGAAAGCGAGTGACGCGACACGTCCGCCGCCATACTCACCGATCACCAGCAAGGGCGCTTGATCGGGAGTCTCCAACAGAATCGAAACACCGGGAGCGACCTTCGGGCCGATCCACCGGTTGGCGCCCAGCAGCGGAGGGAGCCCCTGCCAGACACTCGCCGGGTCGGCTCCACCAAGTTCAGTGATCGGATGGACTCTGGCAAGACGGATGTCGAGCGGGCCAGCGATCTGATCCGATGGCGAAGGATCAGAACCAATCGGTCTTTGCCGAGAGGAATCCATGATCACGGGAATCACGTCCGCCAGTGGTGTCGAGGCGTAACCACCGTTGTCATATGCCTGAAAACCTCCAAGCGTTAAAAGTCCGGCACCTGCGGAAACCGTTGCCGCCAGTTCACCGAGTTGCTTGTCACCGAGGGCTGTCGCACTCAGGTCACCGATGATGTAGATGTCGAATTTTCCCGGCTGGAAGACATCGCCCAGATCCATCGGCCAGCTGGAGGAGGTATCGCTGGGAATCCAGCGATACGTCAAATCAAGATCAGGAAAACGTCTCAGCGATCGTCGCAAAAACGTCTGTTCGAGTCGCGCGGCACCTTCGAGGTACAGGATTCTTCCACCCCCTTCGCGCACATCGGCAAATGCGATTTGAGCGTTGTTTGAGGTGACCAGTTCGCCTTGTTGCGCATCGGCCTCGACCTTCAGCTGGTACACGCCGGGCGGCGGAGCCATCACCGGAATCGACATCGAGATGACATCGGAGGATGCGGACGGAACGACCGTGCGAGTCGCGACCTCCGTGACCTTTCCATTGAGATCGATCCAAGAAAGTCGCAGTGGGACCGCGATGCCGGCTAGTCCGCGTGTTTGGACCTGAAACTCAATCGAAACTTCATTCCCAGCGAACAGCTGAAAACTTTCCGGAAGCGCGTCGACGGTGACTTCACGTGATGCCGAGGAGCCGCCTGCCGGTCCGATCGGTACTGTCCATAGCGGGACGCCGAGTGAGTTAAGGGTCTCGACGACGCGTTGGGCGCCGGCTCCTTGCAGCGGCGCGGTCTGTGTTCCATCCCCGATCATCACGACTCCCGCGATCGGCTGTCCCTCGGCCGACTGGATGGCGGCCAATGCAGCCGCCGAGAGATCGGTCGAGTCACCGTTGGGCGTTTCCGCATCGAGTGATTCGGGGGTCGCGTTGGCAATCGTCCGTGCGGTTGCGTCGTAAACGAGCAAGCGAAGATCGAGCGACGCATCCAGACCTTCCATCGATCTGGCGAGTTGCTGCCAGACCCGGTTTTGCGTTTCCCAGCGCGTGTGACCGTCACCGTCCGGCAAGGTCATGCTTCGAGACACGTCCGCAACGACCACCAGAGCGGCCTCGGCTGGACGATTGTCGGTGCGTAAGAGTGCCGGCCGAAACACCGCCAACAGCAAGACCACCGCGGCGGCGAGTCGAAGCAGGATCAACCAGCGTCGATGATTCAAATTTTCAGTCGGTGGAGTGACCCACCAGATGACGCCGAACGTGCCCACCGTCGCCGCGATCGCCAGCGCGATGGATCCGTAGATAGGTTCGAACGCAAACGACGTCATTCGGGAGTTGCCCGCGCGAGCATCACCTTCATTCGACGCTGTAGTTCGCTGCGTAGTGGCTCGGCGGCAATCCCGATCGCAAGCCGATAATTCGCGCGGGCCACTTTCTTGTTGCCCTCTGACTCCGCACGCTCGGCACGCTGCAGGTACTGAGCAAGTTTGCGATCCTGCAAATTGATCTGAGATTGAAGCAAGGACGACATCTGTGACTGAGCCATTTGCTGACCTGCCATGTCCACCTGATCCAAAGGTGCGGTTGCCCCCACATAGTCGCCGACGACGGGAGTGAATCCGGTTACGAACGGTTGAATCACTCCCACGCTGATCGATCCCGGCATTCCATTCATGGTCGTTAACGAGGGAGTCGTGCTGACAATCGACTGACTGCTGCTTTGTCCGAACTGGAAACCAAGGCTTCCTGAGACACCGCCACCGGCAAAACCAAATCCGCCACTCAATCCGCCGCCAGGATTGACGGGACCAAACGGAGGCAACAGCGGCCCGCCGCCGCCGAAGTTAGCAAACCAGTTGTTGCCTCGTAGCGACCAGCCAATCGAACCGCCCTCGGAATAGCCTGAACTGATCGACTGCAAGGGCGAGGCGGTATGAATCATCTGTGCCCCGCACCGCGATGCATCCAACGTCAACGCGACCGCGATCGAAGCCAACAGCAACTGATTTCGCAACATGATTGGGTCCCCTCGAATCCCCATCCACTCATTGAACGGTGTGATGCACAGCAATGCACTCAAACGTGATTGTAAGGGTTTACAGCCGTCCAGGAAAACCTTTGTACCGTAGGCGAGCCTGTCCCAGGCTTGCATGCCCAGACTCGCATGCCCAGACTCGCCTGTCCCAGGCTTGCATGCCCAGACTCGCATGAAACGCAGCGAGGCTGCGAATGTCCGCCTCGGAGATGCGGACCTACGTTCGCGACTGATGAACCGAGGATGGTTTCCCACAATCGGCTTGAGGCTTAAAGTTGGAGCCTTCCTCTTCAATCTCGATGGTCCTCGATGAAAAAAGTCAGTCTCTTTACCGATGGCGCGTGCAGCGGCAATCCCGGTCCCGGGGGGTGGGCATTCATTCTGCGCTGCAACAGTACCGAAAAGGAGCTCGAGCGAAGTGACGGTGATCCGCAGACCACCAACAACAAGATGGAGCTGATGGCCGTCATTCGCGGCCTGGAGGCATTGAAAGAACCGTGCCAGGTGACTCTCTATGCAGACAGCAGTTATGTCTTGCAGGGGATGAGCAGTTGGATGAAGGGGTGGAAACAGCGGGGCTGGAAGCGAAAAGACGGCTCCCGGTTGGTGCCCGTCAAGAACGTCGAACTGTGGCAGCGTTTGGACGAGCTGATGCAGATGCACCAGATCGACTTTGAGCATGTCAAGGGGCACGCCGGACATGTCGAAAACGAACGCTGCGATGAGCTCGCGGTGGCCGCTTACCAGAAGTATCTGGAAAAGTCTTGAATGCCCCGTTTTTTCGGGCTTTTCTGCGGCCTTGCCGGCCCGATGCCGCATCGCGGAAAGTAGCAAAAAACGTTAGAATTCGGGCCGAAGCACACCCAGGTGCAGCTCCCTCTTTTCAACGTCTTGTTTGCAGGTCCACATGAGCGACGCTCCCAATCCGGAATCCCCCGCCAGTAGTAGGCCGATCTCCACGATTCCCGCCGCCAACTCGGAATACACCGAAAAGGATCTCCAGCATCTCTCCGACCTCGAGCACGTTCGCGAGCGGCCCGGGATGTACATCGGCGATACCGCCAATCGCGGCCTGCACCACCTTGTCTACGAAGTCGTCGACAATTCGATCGACGAGGCGATGGCTGGCTTTGCCAAGACGATCTCGGTGATTGTTCACAGCGACGGCAGCGTCACGGTCGAAGATGACGGGCGTGGAATCCCGGTCACGCGGCACGAGCAGTTGTCCGAAGAATACGACCGCGATGTCAGTACCCTCGAAGGGGTGATGACGGTGCTGAAGTTCGGCGGCAAGTTCGAGAAGGGAGCCTACCAGACCTCCGGCGGTTTGCACGGTGTGGGCGTGACCGTTGTCAACTTCCTGAGCCAGTGGGCGGAGGTCGAAGTCAGCCGGGATGGCTTCACCTGGACGCAAGAGTACGAGCGAGGTGTCCCGACCGGACCGGTCATGAAAGGGCGGGCCACCAAGAAGACCGGGACCAAGACCACGTTCAAACCCGACAACCAGATCTTCAGCACCACGAAGTACAGCTTTGACACGCTCTACAAGCGTCTGCAAGAACTCGCGTTTCTCAACAGCGGCGTCCACATCAAGTTCCTCGACGAACGCAACGGCGAAGGGGGCGATTTTCAGTACGAGCGTGGCTTGATCGAGTTTGTCGAGCATCTCAACCGGGCCAGTGACCCGCTTCACAGCGATGTGATTCAAATCGTCGGTGAGAAGGATGGAACGGAGTACGAAATCGCACTGCAGTACACCACCGAATTCACCGAAAACGTGCAGTCGTACGTCAACAACATTCACACGATTGAAGGGGGGACCCACGTTTCGGGTTTCCGCAGCGGATTAACGCGGACCTTGAACAACTACGGAAAGAGCGAAAACCTGTTCAAGGGAGTGGCGCCGGGAGGTGATGACTTCCGCGAAGGCATCACGGCGGTGATCAGCGTTCGCGTTCCGCATCCGCAGTTCGAGGGACAAACCAAGACGAAGCTCGGTAACAGCGACGTCGATGGCATCATCAACGGTGCGGTGGGCGAACAACTCAGCAAGTACTTCGAGGAGAACCCTCGCGTCGCCCAAACGATCGTCCGCAAGGGCTTGCTTGCGGCTGAAGCTCGCGAGGCGGCGCGCAAGGCGAAGGACCTGCTTCGCAAACGCAAGGACGCCCTGGGTGGCGGCGGTCTCCCTGGTAAGCTGCGCGACTGCATCAGCAAGAATCGCGACGAATGCGAACTGTACCTGGTGGAAGGTGATTCGGCCGGTGGTTCGGCCGAAGGTGGACGGATGCGGGAGTTTCAGGCGATTCTTCCCCTTCGCGGTAAGATCATCAACGCCTACAAGAGCCGCGAAGCCAAGGTGCTGGAGAATACGGAAGTCCAGTCGATGATCCAGGCGATTGGGACCGGGATTGGCGCCGACCAAGATCTGACCAAGCGTCGATACGACAAGGTCGTCATCATGACGGACGCCGACGTCGATGGCAGCCACATTCGCACGCTGTTGCTCTGCTTCTTCTATCGGCAGATGTACGAATTGGTCGCCCGTGGCCATGTCTATGTTGCCCAGCCGCCGCTGTTCCGAGTTCAACAAGGCAAGAATCGGTATTACGTACAATCCGACGGCGAGATGAAGGCACAACTGCTCGAACGCGGTCTGAACGACACGATTTTCGAAGCGGAGGATGGTCGTCGTGTCGAAGGGGAGAACATGAGGGCCTTGTGTACCACGCTGGCTGCCATGGAAGACTCGATCCTGGCGCTGGAGCATCGTGGATTCAGTCTGCGTGCCCACGCGATGCGGCTTGACCCGATCACAGAGAAGCTTCCTTCTTTGCTGTTGACCCGTGGCAACGAAGAATACTGGTTTCACTCGCAGGACGAGGTCGAGAAGTTTCTCAACGAACAAAACCTTAGCCTCGACGACGAGCAGGATGACGAGGAAGACGATTCTGATCAGGAGTCGGCTCCCGAACTCCACCTTGCTCACTTGGCCGAAGTCCACGAAGTCAGGACGATCAACAGTGGCTTGAAGGACATGGCACCGCTTGGTTTCGGGATCGATGACTTGATTCCCGCCGATCGGACCGGCTCGACCACTGCAAGGTTCGAATTGATACGGGGTGAAGACATTCGACGCCCGCTCGAGGACTTGCGTGCGTTGCTGCCCGAAGTCCGGGCTGCCGGTGAAAAAGGTCTGCAGGTCACTCGCTTCAAAGGACTCGGTGAAATGAATGCCGAGGAGCTTCGCGAGACGACCCTCGATCCAGCCAACCGTACGTTGTTGAAAGTCAATCTCACCGATGCGGGTGCCGCCGACGAAATGTTCCGTCTTGCTGATGGGTGACAAGGTCGAGCCTCGCCGAGAATTTATCGAGAAGCACGCGCTCGACGTCCGCAACCTCGACATTTGAGCTCGCCCAAGTCATTCATTGACCGGTTGCTCCAGCAGGCTGTCTTACCGTAGGTCAGCCTCTCCGAGGCTGACATCACAACAAACTGAGCGTCCATGCGAGTCTCCGAGAGACTCACCCACGGTCATTGCAAACTGAGGATTTCCCTTTGAATCGCCTCGCCGACTCGATCAGCCCGTACTTGTTGCAACACAAGGACAACCCAGTCGACTGGTTTCCCTGGGGCGACGAGGCATTCGAGCTAGCACGCAACACCGATAAGCCCATCTTTCTCTCGGTTGGCTACGCGGCCTGTCACTGGTGCCACGTGATGGAGCGAGAAAGCTTTGAGAACCCAGAGATCGCCAAGCTGCTCAACGATGACTTTGTCTCCATCAAGGTCGATCGTGAAGAACGGCCCGACATCGACCAGATCTACATGAACGCGGTCCAAGTCATGACCGGACGCGGTGGCTGGCCGATGAGTGTTTTCTTGAACCATCAGCGTCAGCCATTCTTTGCGGGAACCTACTGGCCTCCGCGTCAGAAGTTTGGCATGCCGGGCTTTGCGCAAGTCTTGGACGCCATCGCCGATGCCTGGAAGCAGCGTCGCAATGAGGTGGATCAGCACGCCGGTCAGATCACCGAGGCACTTCAGCAACTGGCAAACGGTGGGAGCGAATCGCCTGATTCATCGATGCCCGACCAGTCGATACCCGCCCAAGCCATCATCGACGATGCGCTGGATCATCTCATGCGAGTGCTTGATCCGAGGGAGGGTGGGTTCGGTGGTGCTCCCAAGTTTCCACATGCGACCGATCTGGAGCTGCTCTTGCGGCTCGGTGTGACCCGCGGCCAATCAAAGTGGATCGATGCGGCCGAGCTGACGCTGGACCACATGGCCGACGGAGGCATTCGCGATCACATTGGCGGCGGTTTTGCCAGGTACAGTGTCGATGCGAAATGGCTCGTGCCGCATTTCGAGAAGATGCTCTACGACAACGGCCTGTTGGGTGGAGTCTATCTGTACGCGTTTCAGGCGACCGGGCATCCGCGACATGCGACGGTAGCTCGCCAGATCTTTGATTATCTCTGTCGCGAGATGGTGGATCGGGACGGAGGATTCCACTGTAGCGAGGACGCCGATAGCGAAGGGGTCGAAGGCAAGTACTACGTCTGGACACCCGATGAAGTGCGTCAGGTGCTCGACGCGGATCGGGCCGATCGCTTCTGTCAGATCTACGACATCACCGAGTCGGGAAATTTTGAAGGCAACAGTATTCCCAATCTGCCGATCAGCATCGATCAATGGGCTGCCAATCTTTCCCTACCGATCCATGCGTTACATGAGCAGCTTGCAGAAGATCGTGAGCGTTTGCGAGTGGCTCGTGAGTCTCGGATTCATCCTGGTCGTGATGACAAAGTTCTGACCGCATGGAATTCGCTGGCGATCAAGGCGCTAGCGGCCGGAGGCGCGATCCTGGATGAGCCGCGCTATCTCGAGGCCGCCGAGCGCGCCGCACTGTTTGTGTTGTCCAAGATGAGACGAGACGATGGGCGACTACTCCATGCCTTTCGTGGTGGCCATGCGCATTTGGATGCCTACATCGACGACTATGCCTACACCGTGCAAGCCTTCATTGCCCTGTTCGAGGCGACTGGCAACGCACAGTGGATCCAGCACGCAGTCGATCTGGCTGACCAGATGCTTTCGCACTTCCAGGATCCCGATGGCGGCGGTTTTTTCTACACGGCCGACGATGCCGAGTCGTTGATCGCGCGCACGAAGGATTGGCACGACGGCAGTCTGGTCAGCGGGAATGCCTCGGCAGCGATGGGACTGCTCCAGCTCTCCCGGCTGTTGGATCGCGAGGATTATCGAACGGCCGCTGAGCGCACGCTGAGCGCCGCCGGAGAGATCATGCGAACGCAGTCGGGAGCCTGCGGTGCGCTGTTGTCGGCGCTGGATCGCTACTGGAACGATCATGGTCAAGTGGTCCTGGCCGTTGCCGATCCGGAGACGCAAACGCAACTGCGGGCGAGATTCTTGGGAGAATTTCGGCCGCACGTCACGCTGTCATGGGTGATCGGCTCAGCGACCACGGATTCGTCGCTCATTTCGCTCAATCGAGATCGCGTCGCCGTCAACGACCAGCCAACGATCTATCAATGCCGTGAGTTCAGCTGCGATCGCCCGTTGGTCGGCGCGGACGCCGAGGCCTGGCTTGAGGTTCGGTTGGCAGAATGATGGTTGGACGTTCTTTTTCTTAGGCTTTCATCATTCTGCCCCACATCATTCTGCCAACCCGACTCACGCTGAGAGATTCGATCCCACATCCGTCCGATACGCCGACCAAGCGGGAAGGAGAGCTGCGATCAGAGCGAGGATCAGCACCAGTGGCAAGATCGCGAGTTCGTTCCCGCTCGTGGTGAAGAAGCCGACCTGCACGCCCGTTTGCTCTTCGATGCGACCTGAATACGCGGCAATCGCGGCGTGCGCGAGAATCCAGCCGATGGCAGCACCGATCAGGGCCACCAGCATGCTCTCGTAAATGATGATCGCAGTGACCGTCGAGCGGCGAGCTCCGAGCGCTCGCATGACGGCGATGTCACGTCGTCGATCATTCATGGAGTTGTAAATCGCAACGAGAATGCCGACGGCTGCGACCGCACAAGTGATCAGCGTGATGATCAAGAGCGCGTTCTTCAGTGGTCCAACGATCAAATCCATCAACTTGCTGATCTCACCTACCGGCGCAGCGGCTTGCGACCGAATGCTCTCGTTGATGGCGTTCTGCATTCCGGGCGCAAACATGATGTTGCCCGTTCGAACTAACAGTGACGTCACTTCTCGCTGCGGGATGGAAAGCAGCCGGAACTCATCAGGTCGCTTGACCGACGCGTCCACTGTCAAATCATCGGGCGAATCGGTCGACTGGTTCGTGTCCGCGCCGCCGGTCACCGATTCCTGATCGTCTTTTTCGATCGGCTTGGCGTGTCCATCCATCAGGTAAAAGCCCTCGAGATTGACGAAGGCGGCTCGGTCGTTGGGTGTGCCGGTCGGATCCATCACGCCCACGATCGTGAATCCGAGATCATGGCCGTGACCGGACGGATCACCGTGAGTCGGATAGAACTTGTCACCCAGCCCGACCTTCATTTCCTTGGCCACGCGAGATCCAACCACGGCCTCAAAGTACCCTTGCTCGGGCGAGAATTCCTGCAAGGCTCGGCCAGCGGAAAACGTAAAGGGCTGGTCGACGTCGGGGCCGTGACGCAGCTTTTCGAAGAACTCGGGGGTCGTTCCTACCACACGAAACTCACCGAAATAGTCACCCAACGCCAATGGGATGACAAAGCCGTCGCCAATGTACGGCGCGTACCGGCCCCCTCGCTCGGCCAACGTCGGATCACCGCCAAATCGTTCCACCATCGCCTTCCGCTGCGCCTGGGGCAGGAACTCCATGTACTCGGTGTACGGAAGGTTCTCGATCGGTTGGCTCAGATAGAAGACGCTGTTCAGCGTCAGTTGCAGCGGACTCCCCTTGGGGCCGACGACCAGGTTGTAGCCGACGGAGGCATTACGGGTGAATGCTTCGCTGATGACTCCGTAAATCGACAACACCAACACCACCAAGCCGACGCCGAGGGCCAACGAGAGTGTGGTCAGGATGCTCGACAGAGAACGATGACAAAAGTTTCGCCACGCGATTTGAATCAGAGTCATTGCGATGGGGCCATGTCGGCTGGCGAGGTTGCTTGGAAGAACGGTTGCTGGGGCAGGTTTGCTGGGGCAGGTTTGCTGGGGAATGCAGGTTGGCCGGGAAACCAGGAATCGATTCCATCACGATACGTGACTCGATGCGAAGACACGATTGATCTCATCGAGCTTTTCGACGCGGCCAAACGTCTCGGCAATTCGCATGTCATGCGTCACCAGTAAGAGCGAGACGTTTTCCTCTCGGCACGTCTCGCGGATCAATTCAAGGACGGTTTCTGCACTGACGGGATCGACGTTCGCAGTCGGTTCATCGGCCAACAGAATCTTTGGCCTTCCGGCTAACGCCCTCGCGATTGCCACGCGTTGCTGCTGACCGACCGACAATTGATTTGGACGATAACCGGCTCGATCCGACAGCCCCACGCGATCGAGCAGTTCTTCGGCGCGAGCCGTCTCATGACGCCCGTGGCCAAAAGTCATGCCGAGGCGAACATTTTCTAACGCCGTGAAGGCAGGCAACAGATTGAAGGTTTGAAACACATAGCCGATCGTTCCCGCTCGAAAGCGATCCCGTCCCTGCTCGCTCAGCCGGGTCAGTTCCGTACCATTGATGCGAATGGAACCTTGATCCGGAACAAGCAGTCCGGCGATCAAGTGCAACAACGTGGTCTTGCCACCACCGCTTTGGCCGATCAACGCGACTTGCTCACCTATCGCGATCTGCATGCTGGCGACGTCCAGCACGGTCAGGCTTCCGCCTTCTGGCTGCGGGTAGCTCTTGACCACGTCGGTTAACTGTAGCATCGACATCATCGTCCTCTCATCGCTCGCTGCAATCCTCGATCCGCGTCACGCTTCTTGAGCGTCTCACGTTTGTCATGGAGCTTCTTGCCTTTGACCAGTCCCATCACGCATTTCGCAATCCCTCGTTCATTGAAATAGACGCGAAGCGGGATCAGTGTCAAACCTCGCTCGTGGGCTCGTCCGGCAAACTTCTGGTATTCACGGCGATGGAGCAAGAGCTTTCTCGGACGCCTCGGATCATGATTCCACATTCCAGCGTTGTTGTAGTGGGCGATATCCGCACCAATCAGCCACAACTCGTCATCTTTGACCCGAATGTAGGCTTCATCGAGCGACAGCTTTCCCTCCCGCATCGACTTGACTTCACTGCCCATCAGCATCATGCCGCATTCGATCGAATCGAGAACTTCGTAGCGGTGACGGGCCTTGCGATTCTCCGAGACCTGGGTGAACTGGGAATCGGGTCCCTTGCGGCCGCCGGATTTCGATTTGGATTTCTTGTTTGCCATAGCGGAGGCGATTGTAAGCCCGATTCCCTCTCAGACGTAGTCGCCCTGGCCGTCGCGGGCAATCCCATTACAATGCGTCAGTCACGCGTGTTTGGTTCACTGTTTTTCTGGAATTGCCCGCAGCCCATGGCATTTCGTCTGCCCGTCGTCGCCGAACCCGAGATTCCTGAGAACACGCAAATCAGCGGTTCCGGGCGACTCCCCCGCTGGCTTCGACGACCAATCCCTCGCAGCAACGCCAATCACTTGACCCAGGGGTTGCTGGACGAGTTGAGGCTCGAGACGGTTTGCGACAACGCGAAGTGCCCCAATCGAATGGAGTGCTACAGCCAGCAGACCGCGACGTTCATGATCCTGGGCAACGTCTGCACCCGTCCCTGCGGCTTTTGTGCCGTCCATCGCGGCCGACCACCCCAGTTGCCGGAGGCCGACGAGCCGGAACGCGTGGCCGAGGCGGCTGCCCGACTTGGCTTGAAGCACGTCGTGATCACCAGCGTGACCCGCGACGATCTTCCCGATGGCGGAGCCGAACATTTTTATCAATGTGTCGTGGCGGTTCGCGAGCGGACCGGAGCCACTACCGAGGTGTTGACCCCCGACTTTGTTCATTGCAAGCCCGCCCTCAAGCGGGTTGCCGACGCTCGGCCCGACGTCTTCAATCACAACATGGAGACCGTTCCGCGGCTGTACCGAAGAATCCGCGGGCCAAAGAGTGATTATCGCTGGACACTCGCGATGATGCGTAAAGTCAAGGAATACAACCCGGCCATCAAGACCAAGAGTGGCCTGATGCTCGGAATGGGTGAACAGCGCGGCGAGTTGCTCGAGGCCCTCGCCGATCTGCGCGAGTACGACGTCGACTTCCTGACCTTGGGCCAGTATCTGCAGCCCGGTGAAAAGTATCTGCCGGTGGTCCGTTATGTACCGCCCGAGGAATTTGATGAACTCGGCGAGATCGCCAAAAAGATGGGTTTTAGAAAAGTAGCCAGCGGGCCTTTTGTTCGCAGTAGCTACCATGCCCGTGACATGGCCGAGACCCAGAACGAGCTCATTTCCAACATCGTCGCTGATCGCTCCGGTCGAGAGTCATGCTTGCACCCGATCAAGATTTGCGCCGCATACCTGAAAAACTGCCGACGGCTCGACCAACTGATTAGCCGGCCGCGGACGTACTTGCAGACCTTTGCGACGACGTCGTCCCAGCTGCCGAGTTCTTGCTGACGTATCAATGTCATCGTCGGATACCAGGGCGTGGTTTCGGCTTCCAAAAGCCAACGCCAATCGGGGACGCGTCCAAGCATCATCGCCACCGGTGTTCCCACAGCGCCAGCCAGATGGGCGATTGCCGTATCGGTGGTCACCACACAATCCAGGTTGCGGAGGATCGCCGTCGTATCGGTAAAGGCTCCGCCGTCGGTATCGACATGATCGGGCAGACGGGTGATCTGATCGGCAAAGTCGCAGTGGTCGAGTTGCTCGCTCCCATATCCAAACTGCAAATTGATTAACTCGATACCGGGAATCAAGGACAGCGGCCGCAGCACCTCCAGCGGAACACTACGGTAGACATCGGCGTGATGATTCGGGTTGCCCTGCCAATTGATGCCGATTCGCCTGGCACTCGTTTGCTGATCCAGCCATTGTTTCCAGTACTCGATCAACGCGTCGGAGACCGTCAGGTAGCCAGTACACCTGCCGCCGCTGTCTCCGTTGCCGCTGTCTCCATTGCCAGTGTCATGGCTGAATAGTTCGGTGCCCCATTCGATCTGGCCGGTTTCGCCATAGAGAAGGTCCAGCACGTCGATCATCGAAGCATGATAATCGACCGTCGGCGGAATCGCCGTATCCAGAACCAATTGGTCAATGTAGGGGGCCGACGTGAACAGCGGCAACATGCGGGCATTGCACTGCACCAACACGCGGGCACCACGGCGCTTCAGAGACGATGTGACACGAACGAAGTGAATCGCGTCTCCCAGCCCCTGCTCCGCATAGATCAGGATGGCCTTGCCTTGCAGCGATTCGCCTTGCCAGATTGGTGCTCTTAGATTCGGACGATGCGTTCCGGGCATCCGCCAACGCCAGCGGTATTCTTGCCAACCGATGTCGAAATCGCCCAACAGCAAACGGATCACGCCGAGATTGCGGTGTAACTCGGCATTGTCCGGATCGACCTGCAAGCCCTGTTCATACCAGCCCAGGCCTCGCTCGATTTGGCCGCTCCAGACCCACAGTGTGCCGCGGTTCTTAAGTGCCGAAAGGTAGCCAGGCTGTTGCCGCAGCGCCTCGTCGAAACAGGCGTCGGCTTCTTCGGTTTCGCCGAGCATGCGGAGGGAGTTGCCCAGGTTGTTCCAGGCGATCGGGATACTGGCCGCGAATCGAAATCGCTTTGCGGTAAGCCTCGACGGAATCCTGAAACTGACGCTTGTCGAACAGCGCGATTCCCAGATAGACCAACGCGTCAGCATGCTTGGGCGCGGCCGCCAAGGCTTGCTCGTAGCATTGCTGGGCTCGTTCCACATCACCAGATTGATGCAATTGCCATCCACGTTGCAACAGCTGATCGATCGAGGGCATGGCGAATCAGGCGAGAGAAAGCGGATCGAGCATGTTCGCAAAGGATGTGGGAGCTGACCCGAATGTCACGAACTTAGGTTGTCTCAGTGAACCTTGGCGCTAGCCGTGGGCCTTCGCCGCATCCTAACCCGTGGTGGCTGATGAAAACCTAAAGTAAAGGGCATTGAGCGTTCGCTCCCAGTTTTCCCGCACTATTCCTCGCGGCTAAAAAAAAGGCGATGCGTCGTGGGGCGGGACGCATCGCCAGGGCGACAGGGAGTGATGGTGCAAGTCGAAATCGACGATCACGGGATCAACGAGTCACAACTCGCATCACTCCAAGTCGTTGGATCAATCCAGGAAGCCGACCAGGTCTTGGCTGCGGCTGGGTTGTTGCAGCTTGCGAACGGCCTTGGCTTCGATCTGTCGAATACGTTCGCGGGTCACTTTGAAAATGTGTCCCACTTCTTCGAGCGTGTAACTGTAACCGTCACCGAGACCGTAACGCAGCTTGATGATTTCGCGTTCACGATACGAGAGTGACTTGAGCACGTTGGTGATCCGGTCGCGAAGCATTTCCTGCGTCGCACCGATCTGCGGGCTTTCCGCGGTGCCATCGGGAAGCAGGTCACCGAATTGGCTGTCTTCGCTATTGCCAACTGGCCGGTCGAGCGAAATCGGGAAACGGCTCATGGTTAGCACGCGACGAGCTTCTTCGACGGTGACGTCGGCACGTCGAGCGGTTTCTTCGATCGTGGGCTCGCGGCCCAGTTCTTGAAGCAACTGGCGGGCTACGTTCCGGACCCGGCTCATCGTTTCGACCATGTGCACAGGAATTCGGATCGTACGGCTCTGATCGGCAACCGCCCGGGTGATCGCCTGTCGAATCCACCAAGTGGCATAGGTGCAGAACTTGAACCCGCGGCGATACTCGAACTTGTCGACCGCTCGCATCAGACCGGCGTTTCCTTCCTGGATCAAATCAAGGAACGAGAGACCGCGGTTGCGATACTTTTTGGCGATGGAAACGACCAAACGAAGGTTGCCTTCGCTCAGTTCCCGCTTGGCTTGTTGGTACTCGGCATAGACGGAATTGAGCATTTTGACGCGGTTGCGCAGCGATGTCGGCGTTTCCTGACAGGCAGTCAGGATCTGGCGTCGTTCATGCAACAGAGCATCGCGAACTTCGCGACCATGCTTGGTTCGCTTCTGGTTCGTGATCTCGTTGTCGATCTCGGTCAATCGGCGAGAGAATTTTTCCAGCAATTCGATACGGGTTTCGATCCGTTGAGTACGCAGACCCAACTCCTCGATCAGACGAACGGCACGACGCCGGCGACGGGCCAACGATCGCCAAGCTTCGGCTCGGCGGCGCTGCGAGGCGCCCTTGCTCAAGGCAATCTTCCAATCGTGGCGGTTACGCCGCAGCAGCGTCTGGAGGGTGCGAAGGTTGTGGGGCAAACGGCCGATGATCTGCTCTTTTTCGAGCCGATCAGTCACCGAAACCTGAACCGTGCGGTCGAAAGGCAGCTGGCCTCGATAGACCTTCTTCAGGGTCTTGTAGGCTTCGACCAGCACGAAATGATTTTCCAGCAGTTTGGTACGGAAGCGACGGCGAGTCTCTTCAATTCGTTTTGCCAGCTCGATCTCCTGCTTCCGCGTCAGCAGCGGAATCTCACCCATCTGGGTCAGGTACATGCGGACTGGGTCATCGGACCACGATTCGCTTTCATCAACGGATAGCAACTCATCGGGGCTATCCAATTGAACTTCGCCATCGGCCTGTTCGGCCATCGCGACGGCAACGCTGTTGTCTTCGTTGTCGTCCACAGGCAACTTGCGAAATCCACCAGTCATTGCCTCGGTGCTTTGATCTGCGACGGCTTCAAATTCGTCAAGTAAGGTGTCAAACAAGACAGGAACTCCTGCGGAAACGGTATGGGTATGTGTCAGTATCCAGCGATGAATCGCTCGCGTCGGCCGCATCACCCGAGTCTCTGATCGAAAATGATTCCTTTGCTCCGTCAGCGACATGCCCTTGCGGGAACGTCGAACGAATGCACTTAATGATGGAATCAGAAACTCAGCGGTTCTGCTCGCCTCTTGGACGCAAGCACATCGGAAACGGTTGGTCTAAATTTGGTCCAATTCGAAAACTCGGACCGGGCAAAGGTCAGTAGGAAATGGGAGAATCACGGTGAATGCAAGAAACAAAGGTAGTTACGGAAGCACGTCCTGCGCCGTATCGATTTCCCATTTTTGAGAACGGTATTTGAAACACCAAAGTGTGTGACCTAGCGGTATTCGTTTGCCCAAAGAAGTGAATGACTTTCGTCAACAAACTCTACCACTCGATGAACTTCGGCCTTCGGACGTCTCTTGAATTGGAAAAACTTTACGGTTGGGAGACTCTTGTGCTCTGACGTCGACTCTATCGCCACGAACCATCGTAAGGACCTCACGCTTCACGGGATCCCACGATTGTCCAGACGTAGCGTCTTCGCTCAAAACCCAAATCGCCCATCGAAACAACAGCCTGAATTTGAGATCGACCGAAGGAAAAAGCCAGCGACAGCCCTCGAGGCCTGTCGGCATCGCCCTGTTCTGATCCGTCGGTGGGGTTCGCTTGCGAACCATCGCAAGTAAACGGACGTATCGAGAATCTCCCCCCGGTCCAAACAAATTCACGCCAATTGGCTCTGCCATCCCGGCAACATTCGGCAAATATCGACCACGCGAGATGCAACACGAATCCTTCGAGTCACGGATACGAACAAAACAGTTCGTTATATTCTTGCCGGCTTGGCCCACAATGGTGGAGCGGCGGTTGGGCGGGTGGTGCCGTTTGCTCACAGAGGATTCTAGTCACCTCGCAACGCCGGTCTAGTCGCCTCTACTTCAAATCTTCGCCAAATATGCACCTGCTCCCCTGCCCCCATTGCCAAGCTTCCCTCACCGTCTCCACCACCCAAGCGGGCGATTCGACGGTTTGCCCCAATTGCCAGGCGACGGTTCCCATCCCCAAGCTGGGCGTCCTCCGCAACCTCCCCGTTGCCGAGACCGAGACGGATCGCGACCCCCGAGTCAGGGGTGACGTCGCCGAGCGCTCCCTGCTGTTCCAAGTCGGCTATGGCCTGGCTGGCCTGGTCGCCGCCGCTAGCCTGCTGATCGCCGGTTTTTGCGGGATTCGCTGGGCTTTCTCCGAGGTCCCGGCAACGACCGAGCAGCACATTGCTAACTTCCGCGAAGAATTGAGCAAGCGAACCGCGGCCGAACTGGTTCGCGAGTACGAGGACATGGAGAAACGGGGGATCGATCTCGGCATTCCGTTCAAATACAAGGAGCTCGCGATGAGGAAAGCCAAGTGGGGACAAGATGCAAGCATTGCAGCCTCCGTCGGCGTCCTCGCCCTGTTGGTGGCGATCGCTTTGGCCATGCAAGGAAGACGAAAATCAACCTAGGCCGGCGGACACTTGGTGGCCCGAGGGGAGGAGGTTGTTGGGGAGTGGGCAGTTGGGCAGTTGGGCAGTTGGGCAGTGGCGAGTGGCGAGTGGCGAGTGGCGAGTGGTGGCGTGCTATACCTACCTCTTGATGTGCTTCATGCAGATCCGAGTCGTTTGGGCACTGCTTCTCTTTCTCGCAGACAGCATGACTGGAATGGGTCGACAGACTACTACTCGGCTTTCTTGCGGCGCAGGACGTACACCACATCCTCGGTGGCACGATCGACCTCAATCGGATCGTCAAGGTCGTAGGCAAAGCTGAACGTCTCGACCGTTTCCCAACATCCACTGGAGCGAATCAGTCGGTTCATTTGCACCGGCGTATAACTGCGCAGCACCAGCTCATCGACGATACGAAAGCTCTCAGTCGGGCGATGGATATCGAAGCGAATGCCGAACCGCTCGACGCGGCTCTCACGGTCACGCTCCTTGGTCCACATGTGTGTGTTGATCGAGAGATGACCCCGGCGGGCTGACCACGATTCGGTTTCGCTTGGCGGCACTTCCGAGGGGGTCAGATGGACGCCGAGCAAGTACAGTCCACCCTCGCGAATCGCCTCGCCCATGCATCTCAGATGTCGCCGCGCCGCACGCTCGCTGTCGAGATGTCGAAAGCTGTTGATCGTATTGAAACCGATGTCGTAGGGACGCGGCACGCGAAAGTCCGACATGTCGGCGACGAAGGCCGATGGAGAAAACCCGCGTCGCTGCAACCGGGCGTTGCAGAATGCGACCGCCTTCTCGTTCAGGTCCAAGCCGCCGACGGTATGCCCGCGTTTGGCAAGTGCGAACAACAGTCGCCCGGTGCCACAGGCCGGTTCGAAAAACCGCTTCGGTCGCCGACGCATGAAGGCATCGCCGCAGCCTACGATGAACTTGACCTCCGCCGCACAGTCGGTACCAAACACCAGATCGTAATACTTGGGATGATCGTAGATCGACTCTTCGACCACTTTCGAGCCCGGTCGATTCCTCCTTGCGATTCGATGAACGTTTCTTCACTTTCGGTGTTCCTAACGCACGGGAGCAAGTCCCAGGCCGCGTCGGATCAAACCGATCTGCCCAGCATGGATGTGCTCGTGCAGTGGACAAAACAGGATCGCGCCTAACTTGATCGGATAGGCGGCGTAAGGCATGTCCACCGGTTCCAGCAATGTCTCGGGCGTCACGCTGGACAGTTCTGCCAGCCCGAGTTGATGAACCTCCGACATCCGACTGAGCAATTCGTCGGCGGTTGGTTGGCTCGCAGGATCGGCCGAAGGAATCGACTCGCGGCTGTAGGCTTTGCGAAACCGGCCAGAGATCAACGACAGATCTTCAGGACGGCGTCCACGAATGCGAAACATCAGCAAGCCATACTGGCTGACCGTCAAATGACCGACCTGCCAGGCAATGTTGGTGGGCAGTCCCTGTGGGATCTCGAACCAACGATCCATCGGGGTCGCATCGAGCAATTGCAGCGTGTAGTCACGAGCAAACTCGATCTGGCCAATCGCCCCTCGCAACATCTGCATCGCCGCGTCGGCATCCGGAACTGAGCTAGGATCATTCGCATTCATGGCGAGGATCATAGCAAAGTTGTTGCCGTTGGGGTCTGACTACGTCAAAGATGAAGATGCACTACCTGGACAGCGCCCCTTTGCTGTAGGTCGGTCTCTCCGAGACCGTCATTCAAAGCGGCTTTGCCGCGAAAATCCGAGTCTCGGAGAGGCTCGACTACGGTACAGCGTTCCATCCGAAATTCTCGCCGTGATTGACGAGGCGAAAGATCAAAACCGGCGCTCTCCAGCTACGCCGCAGCTCGCGTTTTTGCGGATGCTGGGACGGTTTGCTGGCGGGCCGCGACTTGGGCGGGGTCGTATTCCGCCTCGAGATCCGACAGCACCCGTTCGATTCTCGCGATAAAGCGATCGAGCGACTCCCCAGCTTCCGGCCACAACGGATCGCTCAGATACACATCGATGCGACAAAAGAGCTTTGGCAGTTGAAACTGATCCCAGGTTCTTCGAAAAATCCAGCGCCTGGTAGGAACCGCGACTGCCATCAGCACGGCCGCATTGGTCTTTTGCGAAAGCAACCCAATCCCCTTCTGAACCGTTCCGCGCGGTCCACGCGGTCCGTCGACAGCCAACATCGCACCATGGCCAGTGAGGACATGTTTGATCAGCGACTGAAGCGCCGTCGCACCACCTTTGCAGCCCGTGCCGCTGCTGCCGCGAATTGGTACATGACCCGACCAAAGCAGCGTCGGTACGACAATTTCACCATCATCCGAGCGCGATACCATCGCTCCGGTGCCAGGTTCAGCTGCCATCAAGCCGCCAATCTGGTGCGCGTGAAAGGTTCCGTAAACGTATCGATTCCCCTGCTCGACCAGATGCGCGCGGCGGTCGTTGTGCATACGAATTCGGCAGGTCAACCGCAGCAAGATGACATAGGCGCCGACAATCATGCCGGCGAGCCTGGGTAGCAAACGCTTCATGGATGGAAAGGTCAAAAAAAGCGTCGAAGCAGACACGAGCACGATGCTCCATTGTCATCAATGCGATATACGGCGTAGTCCCTCCCGAAGTGAACAGCAAATCCATGAAATCGACGCCCGGATTTGCTAGCACGCAACCAATCGCTAGAAGAGCATTTTTGCTTTTGGTGTCGGACTCCTTGTTCCCGCCGGATGGAAGGCTTGCCTGTAGCCGAGCCTCTCCGAGGCTCGGATTTTCGCGGCAAAGCCGCGTTGAATGACGGTCTCGGAGAGACCGACCTACAGCAGAGTGCCGCTGTCCAGCTAGCCCACATTGGCCCGGTATTGGCCCGGCGTTTGACCGACTTCGCGTTTGAACACGACGCTGAAGTATTCGGAATGTTTGAACCCGGTCAGTGAGGCGATCTGCGTGAGGGTCAGATCGGTTTCGCAAAGCAACTGCCGGGCGCGCTTCATTTGCACACCGCGGATTTCGGCTTGAGGAGATCTGCCGACGGTTTTGCGGAAGCGTCGTTCGAGAGAACTGCGCGCGATTGGCACCTCGCGCAGAATCTCGGCGACCGAGAGTCCGAGGCAGGCTCGATCCCGAATGATCTTGAGTGCGGCGACGACATCACCGTCATCGATTGCCATGACATCGGTACTCTGGCGAGCTGCCACGCCGAGAGGCCTGATGCGCACCTGGCGTTCCTGCAAGGTTTCGCCTTTCATCAGCCGATCGAGCATGCCGGCAGCTTCGAAGCCGATCCGTTCAGCCGCGGGAATCACACTCGAAAGCGGTGGCTGACAAAAGTCACAGATCACCTGGTCGTTGTCGACTCCGATCACGGCGATTTCGTCCGGAACCGAGATCCGAGCCGCGCGACATCCCTCCAACACATGCTGTCCCCGGAAATCGTTGCAGGCCATGATGCCGATCGGCTTGGGCAAGCTCTTGAGCCAATCGATCAGATCCGATTGCTGGCGTTCCCATCCCGTGCGACGTGCTTGGGCCCAGTCCGAATGGTGATAGTCCGGGAGATAACCGAGCTGGGAAACGGCTGCGGAAAAGCCGGTGAATCGAGCCTCGGACCAATGGTGATCGGTGAAACCGCAGTAGGCGAAATGGTTCAAGCCGCGCTGAATCAGATGATCGGCAGCCATTCGCCCGATGGCGTCGTGGTCATTCCAAATCGAGGGAAGTCCCTGATCGCCGTAGATGTCGGTCAGATTGACGGTTGGAATGCCCCACTTCAAGATGATCTCAGCCATCTCGGGAGTGGTTGAGCGGGTGATGATTCCGTCTCCGTCCCAGCGCCGCAGCCATGCCGGAGGGGTGACCAGCAATTCACGCAAATCGAGTTGCACCGACCAAGGCGGATTTTCAACCAGATACCGGCTAATGCCTTCCAGCACGCCGCGTCCGAACGACATTGCCGTCTCGACGATCAGCAGCACGTGCGGACGTTTGCCTGAGGCCGCGTTATGCGTCGATCTTTGGTTCCTCACGCCGGGCCATCGTGATTTGGAGGGAAGGAAACTCAGTCGGAAGCGAAAACGGGCTCGCCAATCTCAAGAAAAGGTCTCAATCCGCGTTGGTCCAACCTTTTCAAATGTAACCTCGCTCCATTGGCGTTACGAGCGGATATGCTGGTGATTCTTGGCAGATCGTCGACCTCGCGTCTGGTGGAATACTTCTCAGGGAAAGTACGTTGGTTCTCATTGGCAGGCCGGCCGGCGGCGGTAACAATGGAAGGTGGCTGGTCGACGCAGACTCTCTGAATCCCGCTGGCAACGACTCCCACCCGCCGCGGTCCGTAACCTCCCGGTGAATCGCTCATGACGTTCCCCACTCGCCTGATCAAGTCGGTTTACCTGATCAATTCGGTGTCATGGATCGCCGCCGGATGCCTGGTTCTGCTGCTAGCTCGCCCGGTTGTCGGCGTCGAAGTCGCACCGGAACAGGTTGCTTCTCACGAGGTCGATTTCATTCGGCAGGTCCAGCCGATTCTGGCCAAGCGTTGTTTCGCCTGTCACGGACCGGACCAATCCGAAGGTGGTCTCCGTTTTTCCGAAGAGGAGTCGGCGTTTGCTGAAACCGATTCGGGCGAGCCGGCGATCGTCCGAGGTGATCCCGAGGCGAGCACGCTGATCGCGCGGATCACAAGTGAGGACGAGTTCGAACGAATGCCTCCGGAGGGCGATCCGGTTTCGCCGGCCGAAGCCGAGATCTTGCGCAAGTGGATCGAGCAGGGGGCACACTGGGACAAGCACTGGGCGTTCAAGCCGATGACCCGCCAAGAGCCCCCAGTCGTCGACGATCCGCAGTGGTCACAGCATCCGATCGATGCTTTCGTTTTTCGTACTCTGGCCGCTTCCGGCTTGCAGCCCAATCCGCCTGCCGATCGTGCCGCACTGATCCGACGCGCCCACTTCGACCTGATTGGTCTTCCCCCGACCGCCGAACAAGTCGCTGACTTCGTCAACGATCCCGACCCCAAGGCATTCGAGAAACGGATTGACCAGCTGCTGGAATCGCCGCATTACGGGGAACGTTGGGGACGTCATTGGTTGGATCTGGTTCGCTATGCCGAGACCAATTCCTATGAACGCGACGGGGTGAAGCCCAACGCATGGAAGTATCGCGACTACGTCATCGAGTCATTCAACGAAGACAAGCCTTACGATCAATTCATTCGCGAGCAGTTGGCTGGCGACGAGTTGGATGAGGTGACTCGCGAAACGCTGACGGCGACCGGCTACTATCGGCTTGGCATTTGGGATGACGAACCGGCCGATCCGCTGTTGGCCAAGTATGACGAGTTGGACGACATCATCATGACCACCGGTCAGGTCATGCTTGGGTTGACCATCAATTGCGCACGCTGCCACGATCACAAGATCGATCCGATTCCGCAAAAGGATTACTACAGCCTTGTCGCATTGCTCGGCGATGTGACGAGTTGGGGTAGCCGTGGGGACCAGCAGTCCAACAATCAAATCGATGTTTCGTCGGACGATGTGAAGGCCCGCTATCGTGAGAACGATGAAGCACGCCGACGCGCTGAACAGGCGATGCAAGAAATCGAACAGACCGGCATCACCAAGATGTCCGCTCCCGACCAACGGGCTACCGAGGGACCCAAGAAGGATCGTCAACGCATCTTGAAGGCGAAGCTGAAGGACCACCTCAGTGAGGAGCAGTGGCAGACCTACCGGGAGCTCCAGGACGAACTGAAGCGAGTCGAGCGGGAGGCATCCGAGTTGCCTTCACGCGAGATGGTGATGGGATTGGGCCGCTGCCAGAAACCGGAACAGACCTTCGTGTTGTTCCGCGGCAGTCCCCATTCGCCGTCGGATCCAGTCGAGCCCGGTTTCCCGAGTATTTTTGCGTCACCGGCTCCCGAGTCTTCGCAGTTCGCGGCGACCGAGCAATCGTCCGGTCGGCGACGCGCGTTGGCGGAGTGGATCACCAGTTCCGACAACATGCTGGCGGCCCGTGTGATCGCCAATCGAATCTGGCAGTTTCACTTTGGCAGAGGATTGGTTCGCAGCAGCAACAACTTTGGCCAGCTCGGCACGCCACCAACGCATCCGGAACTGCTCGATTGGTTGGCGCTGAAATTCATTGACCAAGGATGGACGCTGAAGTCAATGCATCGGCTGATCATGACGAGCCGGGCCTATCAGATGTCCTCGGCAGCACGCCAGGATGGTATGGCAGCTGATCCCAACAACGATCTGTTTTGGCGATTCGACCCCCGTCGGCTCAGCGCGGAGGAAGTTCGAGATTCGATCCTGGCTGCCAACGGATCGCTCAACCGTCAGGTTTACGGGCCGAGCTTTTATCCTTCACTCAGCCGCGAAGTGCTTGCCGGGCAATCGAGACCAGGAAGCGGTTGGGGAGATTCAAGCGAGTCGGATCAGAATCGCCGCAGCGTTTACATACACGTCAAGCGTTCGTTGTTGACGCCACTCCTTTCGGTCTTTGACTTTCCCGATCCTGACCTGACTTGCGAAGAACGTTTTGTCACGCTGCAGCCGGGACAGGCACTGTCGTTGCTCAATAGTGAATTCATTCACCAACAGGCGGCCCGATTGGCGGCCTCGATCGAAGCGGGGCAGATCGACGACGCCGAGGTTGTTCGACGTACGATTTTGGCGGCTTTGTCTCGCCCCGCGACGGAAGAGGAAGTGGAAGCGGGCTGTGGTTTGATTGAAACGCTGCAGCGCAAGCACGGTTTGGAACGCGGCGATGCCGCGGAGCTGTACTGTTTGACCGTGTTGAATTGGAATGAGTTTTTGTTTGTTGACTAAATGAGGGTGTCGAAACCCCGTTGATTGCCATCCCGATGACCAAGTGAACCTCATGGCTATGATTCGTAAACGATCCGGATTTTGCGGACGAACCCGTCGCGAGTTTCTGTGGCAAACCGGGGGTGGATTTGGTGCTGCGGCACTCGCTTCGATGTTGTCGGCGGACGGATTCTTTGCCAATGCCGATGCGGCCGAATCGCATTACCAAAATCCCTTGGCCGCCAAGCCGCCGCACTTCGCCCCCAAGGCCAAGTCGGTCATCTTCCTGTTCATGTACGGCGGGCCGAGCCACATCGACACCTTTGACCGCAAGCCAAAGATGAAGGGGATGGACGGCAAGACGGTCGAAGTCGACACGTTCGGGCGCGGCGGCCACAAAACCGGCGGTCGCATCGTCGAACCTCGCTGGGACTTCAAACAATACGGTCAGTGCGGGAAGTGGGTCAGCGATTTGTTTCCCAACCTGGCCGAGCACGTCGACGACATTGCGTTCCTGCATTCGATGACCGCTGATTCGCCCATTCACGGCTCGGCGATGTTGATGATGAATAGCGGCAAGATTCTCTCGGGCAGCCCCGCGCTCGGCTCCTGGGTCAATTATGGACTAGGCAGCGAGAACGAGAATCTGCCTGGCTTTGTCGTCATGCTCGATCCGACGGGCGGCCCGATCAGTGGTGCCAAGAACTGGAGCAGCGGCTACATGCCGGCGACCTACCAGGGCAACGTGTTTCGCACCGAGGGAGCGCCGATTCTCGATCTGGCACCGCCCAGTGGCATTTCACCGGAGTTGCAACGCGAATTGATCGATTCGATTCAAGACGCCAACACACGCCACCTGGTAACGCGCGACGGCAATGACGACCTGGCCTCGCGGATTGCCAGCTATGAACTCGCCTACAAGATGCAATCGACGGCGCCCGAAGCGGTTGACTTGTCGACCGAGGACGAGCGAACGCTGAAGATGTACGGCGTCGATCAGGAACAAACCCGTGACTTTGGAACCCGATGTTTGCTCGCCCGGCGGCTGGTCCAACGCGGCGTGCGATTCATTCAACTCTACAGCGGCGGTGCCCACAACGACGATAACTGGGATGCTCATGGTGATCTGGAATTGAATCACAACCGGCACGCCGGCAGGACGGACCAGCCGATCGCGGCGCTGCTGACCGACTTGAAGCAACGCGGGCTGCTGGATGAAACGTTGGTCGTCTGGGGTGGCGAGTTCGGTCGTCAGCCAACGGCGGAGTATGCCCAGGGATCCGGCCGTGATCACAATTCTTTTGGTTTCACGATGTGGATGGCAGGAGGCGGCATCAAGGGAGGCGTCAGCTTCGGCTCGACCGACGAACTCGGTTCAAGAGCCGTCGAGCACCCGCTACATGTCAAGCACTTGCATGCCACGATCTTGAACCAGCTCGGACTCAATCCGAACCGGCTCGCTTATTTCTACAGCGGACTGGACCAAAAGCTGGTTGGCGTCGAGGAAGTCGAGCCCATCCACGAAATCATCGCTTGAAGTACGTTGGGCTTTCCAGCCTGACGTTTCTTCCCGAGCCCACGTCCGTCCTGGATTGCTCTTGAAGTTCTTCATCCGTTGGGTCGAAGTGCGGCTACAATCGCAGCCTCCACATCCATCAGGCGACGTGTCATGGTTCGCGGCCTCCTCACCAACAGACGAACGAAGCTCGCCTCACTGGTGTTGTTGATGCTGGTGGGCACCAGCGTTGTGATGGCGCAGCGATTCTACCGTGGAGGTTACCGCCAAGCGCCGGTTCCCGATCGAAGCGAGTTCCCGATGTGGGAGAACGATCGCGAGTTTGATGCGGACGTCTTTACCTTCGCTCGGATCCGTTATGTCCCACACTATTTCCGAGGCTGGGATGGCGATTACCCGGATGCGGACTGGAACATTTCGTACCGCCTGCAACAGTTGACGTCGCTCGACGTCAATCCGAATCCCGCGGTGCTCGAGCTGACCGATCCCGATCTTCTGGATTATCCGTTCATCTTCATCATCGCTCCACGCTCGGTGATCTTTACCGAAGCCGAAGCGGACGCGCTCAGGGGGTACCTGTTGAACGGCGGTTTCCTGATGGTTGATGAGTTCTGGGGCACGCTTCAGTGGGACCACTTCTACGAACAGATCAAGCGTGTGTTGCCTGAATATGAACCTCGTGAGCTAACGATCGACCACGAGATCTTTCACAATGTCTACGACTTCAAGACGCTGCCACAGGCGACCGCGATCCACTTTTGGAGACAGGGCTACACCTACCATCCGGTGCCCGGTACGGAACTCGATCATGAGCCGCACTTTTTCGGCATCTTTGACGAGCAGGATCGCATGATGGTGCTCCTCTGCCATAACAACGATCTGGTTGATGGCTGGGAACGCGAGGGAGAAGACCGAGAATTCTTCGAGCGATTCTCGGTGAGGCAGTCCTACCCGATGGGCGTCAATATCATCACTTACGCGATGACACATTGACGGGACCTGCCACGGTATTTGCCGTAGGCGAGTCTCTCCGAGACTCGCACAAAAGTCAGTGTTCTGCCAGTCGCGTCAGTCTCGGAGAGACTGACCTGCGGTAAACCGACCTACGGTAACGAGTCAGCAGCCTGTTGCGGCTAGCTAAGCAGTCGTGACTGGGGTGGCAGCAGTTTCCTTGCTTGCGACTTCCTTCGGCGCTGCGGGAGCAGGCATGACGGGCTGAGCCTGTTGATGCTTTGCCGCGCAGGCGGGGCAGGCATCCACTTCCTTGATGATCTCGATGCCTTGTCCACCACGGTCTTGCACGGAATCATCTCGATCTCGATCACGATCTCGAAAGTTCCTGCGCTTGGCTTCGCGTCGCCGCGCGGAATATTGCTTGGTTCGAGCTTCGATCACAACGCTGTGGCGCGTCGTTTTCGGCGGTGTAACCTGATGGCAAAAGTAACATCGAAACATAGGGTTGCCTTGTGGTAAGTCCGTGCGTGCTTGCGTCATGATCGACAGCTTGGAACAAGCCGGATCGTCGTCGAGAGCGAATGGTCCCGGAGGGACCTTCGTGAGTCATCGGCAGTCGCTCGATCGCCGATCGAGCGACTGCGGACTCCATTGGGGCTATGGACTACCAGCGACCACGTCCGCCGCCACCACCACCGCCACTGCGGTTTTCACGTGGGCGGGCTTCATTGACGGTCACGGGTCGGCCAGCGATCTGTTGATCGTTCAAGCCTTCAATCGCCTGTTGACCCGACTGCTTGTCGTGCATTTCGACAAAGGCGAATCCGCGCGAACGGCCAGTGTCACGATCCTTGACAATGTTGACGGATTTGACGTCACCGAACTCGCTGAACGCGTGCTCGATGTCCGCTTCCGTTGCTTCAAAACTAAGGTTGCCTACGTAAATGTTCATTCCAAATCTCCTGGAAACGAAACCAATTGTTTTTGGTGTCCCAGCGGCACTATGCTGCTGGGATCCAATACGTTCCCTGCCATCCCACACAATGTGAGCAAATCTTGAACCTTACGTGAACTAATCTCGGACGCAGCGGCGCCGTGAAGAATCCAGCCGTAGGCGCTGGAACAATTAGCAGGACCTATAACGATACCAGTGGAACTTTCAAGAAAGTCCGGTCCGAATAAGAAACCCAACTCAACCGTTTCAACAATTTGTTCGAATGTGCTCTTTGTTGATCCTATGTTGATCGGGCGGTCCCTGCAAAACGCACGGTAAGTGCGCGAGAACGTCGCAGAGAGGTAGCCGAAGCATAGCAAATCTCGGCGTGATGTCGATACGAATCCGGACTTTATTCCGAAAGAGTTGCCAAGTTTCGCCCGAGATCATCGCGATGTTTCACTCTTGCTAGCGAGTGTTTTCACGATCGGTGTCGATCTTTGTCGACGTAGAATCGCAGGGGCAACTTTGACAGATTGATGGCGGGCAGAACGATGTCGATCCAGTGGCGATGAGTCGAAACTGCCTGGAGAACGGTCGCTTTCCTTTCGTTTTGCCCGACATTCACAGAATGCGTCTCGGCGAAACGAGCTGGTTGGCCAGCAGCAGTCCGCCGACCAGGGCGACACCGATGATCGACATCGAGAAAGCAAGTTCCACGCCGCGGATCGTGTCGTTCTCCACCATCGCCGTCAGTGATGTGTAGCCGATTGCTCCGGGCACCAGGATCAACAGTCCGGGGGTCTGCACGATCATCGCTGGCCGATTTCGCAGCCGCGCATATGCGTTGCTCCCGCAGCCGACCACCAGTGCCCCGGCAAACGCTCCCACTTCGACGCCGGCGATTCCGCTGACGAATCGGCTGGTTGCGAAGCCGCTAACGACGACCAGCACGATCGCAAGCCACTGTGAGACTGGAGCCTTCAGCACGACGGCAAATGCGATCGGGGTCAGACCGACAGCGATCCAAAGGCACCAACTCGGCAGCGGATCGATGGTCCGGGGGCCCGGTTCGACCCAGGCACTGGTGATTCGCCAGGCAATCGCGACTCCAACGACGAGCGTGAAGAGTGTGATCATCGCGCCAGCCAATCTTGCGCTTCCCGAAGAAAGGTGCCGCAGCGCAAGTTCCGTCAGTGCAATGGTGAGAGCGAGGCCGGGAATCGGCAGGATCAACGCAGCCAATGTGATCAGTCGGTCGTTCACCTCAATCCACTGGCCGATGACAACTGCGGTGATGGCAACTCCGAACGCGAGCACCGGTTCCAGTAATCCGCGTTGCAAAACGCGAGAAGAGATGGAGGCAACGTACCCGATGATGAAGCCGAATGAGCTGGCAATGATCGTTTCGATCGCATTGCCACCAAAGATCACCGCGACTCCCCCGCAGGCAACGGCCCCGGCCAGCAACGAGACCAGTAGCGAAAAGGGCGCCGGCGCATTGGCTGCGGACTCAAGTTGGTCCGCGGCCTGTTGCACTGTGATGTCACCGGCTTCAAGCTCTTCGAGGATTGCGTCCAGAACAAGCAGCTTGCTGATGTCGACATCGCCTGGGTCAATCCTTCGAACGTACGTTCGTTCCTTGATTCCCTCGCCCAGCGAGACGACAAGCGCCGTCGGCGTGTACAGGAAGACGCTCGGCACATTCAGGCTTGCGGCGACTTTCACCATCACGCCTTCCAAGCGGAATGACGGTGTTCCATAACGATGCAGCAGCTCTGCGGCTCTCAGCAGGAAAGCATGAGTCGCTTGTTCGTGATCGTCGACCGAATCGGTGGGGGACAAATCGATCATCCTGGATCATGGTATGCTGAAATCAAAATCAGTGACGTCCTTCGTTCGCGATCCAGTGGAGAACACTCGATCGCAAGCCATTGGTAGCTGTCGTCGTCTCTGGACTATCGATCGATGCGTCGGGAACTAGAATTGTAAGCCGAAAAGCTGCCGGAACGTCATCCGGTCTCTGTGTCCTTCAGCCGATCAACATGGTCCTTCAGCCGATCAACATGTCCTCGATGGTAAGCCCCGATTGACAATGATGTCCGAGTGGTTCACCTCCCTGCATCCGGTTCTCCAAGCTCTTCTGGCGGGACTCTTCACGTGGGCGGTCACCGCGATCGGCGCCGCGTCGGTGTTCTTTGCGCGTCGGATCAATCGCCGGTTACTCGATGCGTTGCTCGGTTTTTCCGGCGGAGTGATGCTCGCGGCTAGTTATTGGTCGCTGCTGGCTCCCGCCATTGAGATCGCATCGGTCGGCGCGATGCCAAGTTGGTTGCCGCCAACGGTTGGGTTCTTGGCAGGCGGTCTGTTCCTGTGGGGATTTGACAAGTCGCTCCCTCATTTGCATTTGGGACTTCCGTTAGAGGAGGCGGAGGGGCCGCCGACTTCCTGGCGACGTTCGGTTCTACTCGTCATGGCAATCACGCTACACAATATCCCGGAAGGTTTGGCGGTCGGGGTTGCATTCGGCGGAGTGATTGCGGGTGTGACATCAACGAGCGTCGCCGCGGCAGTTGCCCTCGCTCTTGGAATCGGCATTCAGAATTTTCCCGAAGGGGTTGCCGTTGCCATGCCGCTTCGCGCTGAAGGTATGAGTCGACGGAAGGCCTTTTGGTTTGGACAACTTTCCGGAGTGGTGGAGCCGGTTGCCGCCGTCGCAGGGGCCGCGTTCGTGGTCTTCTTTGCCCCGATTCTGCCTTACGCGCTGAGTTTTGCAGCGGGTGCAATGGTCTTCGTTGTCGTGGAAGAGCTCATCCCCGAATCCCAACACGCGGGCAACGTCGACTTGGCCACGGTCAGCCTGATGCTCGGATTCGTGGTCATGATGGTCCTTGATGTCGCACTGGGCTGACGCTGCACTAGGTAGAGCGTTTGAGGCCTCGCGCACTGACCAACCGGTATGCGACGATCGAGAGTGGCAGGAGGGCGACAAGTCCCGATCGGACCGAATTGTTCAACAGAGCGGGCCAGGTCCAAGGCAACGGAAACCACGCCAAGGTAACGAGTAGCACTAGAAAGTAGCCCAGCAGCGTCGCGAGTCCGAGAACAAATGGGCTGATCCCGAACCCGAGGAAACGGTGCATCAAAGGTCGTTGATAACCGGCAATTCCAAACAGCACCATGCATGCGACATTGGGTGCAAGCGCGGCTAGCCCCGAAAGGCTGATCCTGCAGTGCATCGTAACGAAACGATCGAAATTGTCGCTAACGGCCAGCCAACCGTAGCTCATCCAGCACATCGGAAAGAAAATCGCAAACGGCGCAACGTACCCCGCCAATCCAAACACGAGTCCACGCCAAATGCTGGTCGACGTACCCTCGCCGAGTGCTTCGAGCGTCGTCACGGCGTAAGGATTCGAGATCATGAATGACTTCTAGGTAGTTCAAAGTTCCTTCCAAAATCCGGCGTGCGGTGCGGGGAAATAGCCTTGTTCGTTTGCCAGGACTGGAGGCGGGCTATCGTAGGTCAGTTCTTCCGGCGCGTCGCAGAAACTGAACGCTGAGTTGGTCACATCCTCCCAGGTCACGATCTGATTGGTGTGTGCGGCCGCACGTCCCATCAGTGCGATGCGTAATCGGCATACACCGCGCGCTTCGCTTCGTTGTGAGGTTTGTCGTTACGAATGCTATTGATGAAGCTGATCCATTCGTAGTCCCAAGGTGGCTTCGCATCTTCGGTCGGCGACCAGGCGACGTTGTCCTTGTCGATCCGGTGATCTTTGAACAAGTGCACGGTTGCAGCGTGGACGTTCCCCGAGAACTGCCCCGCCCTCTTTGATCCATGCACATACGTTGCAAACTCGGTGTGTCCCTTCAAGGCGCGGCGGAAACCACAAAACGCCTTCTTGCCGTTGGGGAACGTGTATTCCATCGAATAGATGTCAAGATTTTGACCATGGTCGTCGCTGCCGACCTCGCGACCGCCCATGCCGTGACATGAGATTGGCCAATCGTCCATCAGCCAGCAGCACTCGTCGATCTGGTGGATCAAGTTATCGACCATGTGGCCGGAGCCAATCCAGAGCAGGTTGATCTTGCCGAACTTCAGTTGCTCGACGAGGTCATTGGATTGTTCACCTTGGTCCGTCATCCAGCGGCGGCCGGTCAGTCGGTTCGCCCGAATGTACGACAGTTCGCCCATTTCGCCGTCGCGAATCTTGTCGATCAACGCAGCTCGCGCCGGTGAATGACGGCACTGCAGTCCGGCGGCGATCTTGACACCGTTTAAGTCCGCTTGTTCACCGGCGCGCAACATCCGACGCAGGCCTGCGGGATCGGGCGAAAAGGGTTTCTCCATGAAGACGTGGATGCCCTTCTTGACTGCATACTCGACGTGAACCGGCCGAATGTACGCGCGCGTCGTGCACATCGCGATATCGCCAGGCTTCAGTAAATCGATCGCGTGTTTGTAAGATTCAAAACCTAGAAACTTGCGATCCGGCGCAACATCGACATGATCAGGATACTTCTCCTTGAGCACGGTAAGCTTGCTCTCGATCTGACTCAAATGCAGATCAGCCATAGCGAAAAGCTTGATCGGACCTTGGTCGCTGGTGTTCAGCGCGTTCGCCACCGCGCCCGCGCCGCGGTTACCACAGCCGATCAGCGCCAAGCGAATGGTATTGTCTTCGGCAGCGTGAACGGCTGGCGCCGAATACCCCAGTGCGGTCGTACCAGCGACCAGGAGTGTGCCCTTTCGGAGAAAATCGCGTCGGTCTGATTTCGGAGCGTCGTTGTCGTGTGACACAGGTTCTTCCTCCGCAAGGTGGGGTGCGATCCGGGCGCCGAAGACAAGGCTCTGTTCTGATCACGAGTCACGACACACCAAACAATCATCCATGATCTTAGTCGAAAGCGATGGCCGAATGTCGATGCAGCGGGGCCAATGTAGGTTGCGTCAAACCGGCAACAGCAAATCACGCGGTGGTGACTGGAACGTTCCACCAAGCCAATGTAGGGTGGGTCAAGCCGGCGACATCACATTGGGCGGTGGTGACTGGAACGTTCGACCAAGTGAATCCGACGTAGCCGACATGAAGCCTGCCGGTGCCGACCCACCATCCGCTGTGCCTTCCGCAAGCCAACGCCGTTGGTGGGTCGGCGCGGGCTTTCAAATCTCGGGCTCGAGCGATTGACGTGACGAATCGTGCTCCAAGCCGAAGCGACTACCTGAAAGCCTCGCCCGCTTGACCCACCCTACACGAACTCAACATCCTGTTTCAGCAAGACGACTTAAGATTGCGTTCCCGTTTAGAAGTGGCGCGTCCAGTTCGTCTGCTATCCGCTGTGGGCGCTTTCGCGGGCGGTTCGCCGGCGTGCGGGAAAACCGTCAGCGAACGCTCGGCGGCTGAGAAGAACCAAGGCCGTGTTTCGCTTGAGTCTGTGCCATACAGGCCTGGCCCGTCTTCCTTCGCCGATTCTTAGCGGTGGCCTTCCAATCGATCTCTTAGATTCGAGATTACCCCACTTGCTCGACCCGCCTGTGTTTCCTGATCGCTGATGGGTAACGAGAAGCCTGATGCCTGGCCACGTTGGGCATCAACGGAACCGGTCAGTCCTTCGATGCCAAGGGCAGCCCTTGCGCTCAACCCATCCGCCTGCTGTCGATCATCGCCAAACCCTAGGCTGGTTTGCGGTGCCTTTGACCCGAACGGCATGGTGATGCCCATTGCACCGCCGCTCTGGCCTTCACCCATTTCGTTCTGATAATCATGGAGCTTTTCGGCGACATCCTTTTTGACTTCGGCCGCTCTTGGTTGGTTGATCGTTAATCGTGGAATGCCGTTGTCGAAATTGACCTTCACCAACCCAGTGGCAAGGAGCACAGGGACGGCAATCACGACAAGTGTCGCGACTATGCGTGTACCGAGAATCTTTCGCACGGGGCTTGGCATGCCAGTGGTACCCGCTGCGACGACTGTCTGCGAAAGCGATTTCTTGGTTGATCGACTCATCGGTTCTGCACAGACCTTGCGGCTGCTCCTGATAATGTGCTTCGGCGTTCCCCATATTGACGCGATGGTCGTCCTATAACAAACCGGCGAAAAGGATGCCTAGGTCAAAACGGAGGTCGCGGATGCTCGGTCCCCTAGCTATCCTCGGCCAAGCAAATGGGCGTATTCGTCTGGGCGAACCTACGCGAAGCGAATGTGTCAAGAGTTCGGGTGCAGTACGCGTTCAGGGCATCGTTGGAGCCGAAAGGTTCGTGCTACCAACCATTGAGTTCGATGGGTACTAGGAAGTCAGTCGACCCAATCTACCAAAAAGGTGTCGTCTACCAAAAAGGTGTCGGACACCTTTTAACTTCATCCCGGTCGACTGCAGGTCCGCCTCGAAACAACGTTGACCAACGACCGTTCTGATCCGTTCACTCGTACGAAGTCTTTGCCGCTCGACGCGGATGACAGATTTTCACCGGATTCGAACTCCCCACGGCCAGCATGATTGGCGGGCTCTCGCGAGTTCTTACGGGCATACAGGTACGACTGGTGCGACCGATCTCGGTCGCACCACGCAACCTCGGGTTGCTGTCTTGCACCTATCGCTTGGGAGAACGACCTGATGAGATTTGGTTTTCCAAAAACTGGAGACGAGAATGCCCGCAGCAAAGCAGCTCGGCGCGATCGCAAACGGTCGCTGATGATGGAATCGCTTGAGCGGCGGGAATTGTTGGCGGTTGCCTCTCAATGGTTCAGCGGCAATCTGCTCGTCGTAAAAACCGATAACAGCTCCACCAGTGTGACGGTCCGCCAGGTCGGCTCGCAGATCCGCATTCAGGACCTGTCTACCAACCGCTCGTGGGACTACGCGTCCTCGAGAGTCAATCAGGTCGAATTCCAGGGGGGCGTGGCAACGACCGATTTGTCAACTATGTAAGAACACTTCCCATCTGCGCCTTTGGCGGCAACGGGGACGATTACCTCGAAGGCTATGACGGAGCCGACGTGCTTGTTGGCGGTGATGGGGATGACACGCTGGTCGGCTACGGCGGAAATGACCGAATGTGGGGTGGCGACGACAACGACGAGCTTCGTGGAGGCGGCGGCAACGACAGAATGTGGGGTGGCAATGGGAATGACCGAATTGATGGGGGCAGCGGAGATGACACCGAATGGGGTGAGAACGGAAACGACGTGCTACTGGGAGGCAGCGGCAATGACCAGCTCATCGGGGGTGCCAACGATGATGAGCTCAATGGCCAATCCGGCAACGACAAAGCCTGGGGAGAAAGTGGCAACGATGTGATTGTCAGTATCGATGCCGCCTTCGCGGACTACGTGGAGGGTGGATCGGGGGCGGACGTCCTCTGGATCGATCGCTCTGGCTCGTCGCGTGACCGGATGTACGGAAACACTTCGAGCGACAAAGTTCAGGAGGTGAGCCGATTCAATAACGGAGCTGATCGAACGCTCAACGGTGATCGCATTCAGGATCCGTCGGTGAAATCGAACGAAACCTATCGAAGTTTCAGCAACAACCCGCTATTCGGTAGTCGAGGGCCGCAAATGACCGACGTGGTGCAGGGAAATCTTGGAGACTGCTATTTCCTCGCGGGCCTCGCTGCGGTCGCCGATGATACCCCACATGCCATTCGACAGAGTGTCGTCGACTTCCACGATGGCACATACGGTGTCCGTTTCGGTAACAATTTCTATCGCGTCGATAGCGACCTACCCGTTGCCTCATCGACAAGCCGAACGCCGAGCTACGCCAAGCTGGGAGCGAACAACAGCATGTGGGTTGCCATCATGGAGAAGGCCTTCGCCCATTACCGAAAAGGATCCAACAGCTATGCATCGATTGAGTCGGGATGGTCGGTAGAGGTGAACCGGGCGCTCGGTTCTACATCCGCAGGAGCGAAATCGATCGAGTCATACAGCAGCGCCAAGTCGCTGGGCGATGATCTTTACCGCCGTGACTCGGGGCGCAAGCCGTGACCATCGGATTTACCGGCTCAAAGAAGAAGTCCTCAAGCTCCGGAGCGCCACTGGTCATGGGACACCAGTACACTGTCGTCCGCGTGAATCGTAACTCCGCCGGCACGGTCACAAGCGTTGTGTTGCGAAACCCCTGGGGAGTGGACGGCGCGGGGTCGGATGGATCCGACGACGGATTCGTGACCCTAACCACGGCGCAAATCTATGCGCATCAAGGCGCAGTCAACTGGGGTCGCGTCTCAGTCGTCGATTCGGCGGCCACTCGGGGTTCGCCCGCGGCGAGGGCGAACCTCTTTTCGTTATACTGAATCGAAGTTGCTTGAATTCGGGGAGTCCCTTCTATGAGATCGGTCGTGCTCAGCCTGTTGTGTGTCTTGGCGTTGCAGCCGGGCCACAGTTACTGCGAGATTCCCCCGCTTCGCGAAGACCAGTTGCGGGAAACGGCGACACATATTCTTGTCGGAAAGATCTCACGCATCTACTCGGTCACTGAGCAGACGCTATCCGACTTCGAGACGATCTGGCACGTGGCGGAAATACGAGTGGATCGATTTGAGAAAGGCCTTGCTGATCAGCGAATCGCCTATGTCCGGTTTTGGCGCAAACGCTACATTGGAACATCGCTGGCACCGCCAGGTCACTACGGCCATCGGAATGTTCCCAAGACTGGAGCGACGGTTCGGGCGTACCTCCAACAAGGCGAAGACGGCGGCTTCGATGTCGTGTCGCCCAACGGTTTGACCGCTTTGCCAGAGGCGGTCGTTCGATAGTCATCCGCCACAAGTGAAGGCAGACCAATCGGCGGCTCCGATGTATGCGAGTGTTGTTCAAGGACGCCGCCGACGCAGCAGGCTTGGTGGAGTGGGTCTCGTTTATCCGCCGATCTTGCCATTCTAATTTCACCAAGTATCCCGAACTGGAGAATCAACTTCGCCCTATTCTACAGTCCGTGGCGTTCGTTGATCAAATCGTAGATAGGGACGCAGAGCAGCGTGAGGGAGATGGCGTTGTTGCCCACAGAGAAAAATAGGGAGAAAAATAGGGGACATACCAGGGGACGCACCTCAATCTCTGACTGTTCATCGAATTGCTAGAGTTGGAGCTTTCGAGCGATGCCGAGTCGAGCCCGTATCTGTCCGTCTGGAATCTGCTTCCACATCCTCAACCGAGCGGTGCCCCGACTCTCTCTGTTCGAGAAACCTGGGGACGACGAGGCGTTTGAGCGGGTGATGGCCAAGGCCTGCGTCCGAGAGGGGCTGCCGATCTGTTCCTACTGCTTGATGCCCAATCATTGGCACTTCGTTGTCCGGCCGACAACCGAGAACCAGGTCACCCAATTCTTCCGCTGGCTGACCAACAAACCTACCATGCGTTGGCACCCCCATCACCATACCGAGGGAACCGGTCATCATCTCTACCAGGGGCGATGTACGCGTTCCCAATCGAGGAAGACGAACACCTGCTGAGAGTATCCGTTACGTGGAACGGAATCCTGTCCGCGCACAGTTGTGCGAGCCGGCGGAGGATTGAAAATGGAGCAGCACTTGGCGCCGCGCACATCGCAGGCCAGCGAGAAGTTTTTGGCAGCATGGCGACTCCCTCGGTCGCGCCAATGGCTATCTTCACTTTTTCAAACTGAAACGAATCAGAGGTGACCATGTCATTCCTGAAATCCCTTAAGACGCCTCGCACAAAACGCAAAATTTTTCGCGTGATCTTGTATGCGATCGTCGGGAGTTACCTTGTTTTTTGCGCCCATTTTCGTATTTGGCAAGAGTGGTACCTTCTCGAACCCAAGAAGAACCCCACCGACATGACCGATTCGAAGTACCAGGGCCAGGCAAAGAAGTTCACGCTACCCAAGATTCAGGGCGATGATGGAGAAATCCATTACCGCAGATATACGACCGCAATAATGCCCTTTAAGGGCACGGTCTTCTATCTTCATGGGAACAGAGGAGACATGGATAGATGCGAGTGTGAAGTCGATTTCCTGCTAGACCGCGGGTACGATGTTTGGACTATGGACTATCGGGGGTTCGGAGAAAGCATCGGCACAATGAGCGAGACAGCGTTGAAAGAGGATGCGTTGCGGGTGTTTGCCCAAATCATCCTTAGGGATCCAGAAGAGCAGCTCATTATCTGGGGACGATCCTTTGGAAGTGGAATAGCCGCATCCGTCGCCGCCGCAGTCGCAGACGATCACAAACCCGAATTGCTTATTCTTGAAACGCCCTACTGGTCGCTTGTCGATTTGGGGCAGCAGAAATGTCCAATCATTCCCTCCATATTGTTCCGCTATGAACTTCCGATACACGAGTTTCTGATGTCCTCAGGCTGCCCGATTCACTTGATCCACGGCACTACGGATGAAAAGATCAATGCCAGTGCTAGTGACCGGCTGCTCGAGCTCTGCAAATCAAATTTGATCGACGTAAAGGGGCATTCAATTATGGGTGGCATGCACAATTTACGAAACGATAAAACCATCTCGGATTTTGAGGAGAAGGTGGCGAGTATCTTGAAATGAAGTAGCACCTGCTGCCTATATCAGTTCATGAAACCTTAACGTGACGATAGTGATTACGACTTAATCGGCTGGGCAATGGTTCATTCATCAATCGTATCGAATTCTCCAGTCATCCAATTCGTGCAAGCAGGCGAGCATCGAGTTTGTTATGCCACGGGCGGCAACAATTCATCTAACAGCAAGATGGGAGAGCAACCTCGCATCCTACTATTACATGGTTGGATTTCCAGTCACCAACTGTATCGAGAATGCTGGGCAAGACTTGACGAAATGGCTCACTATTGCGCCGTGGATCTAATCGGATTCGGTGATTCGGATAAGCCGTTCCCAAAAAAATGCCGTTACGATCCGCGTTGGTATGGCGAACAGTTAAAGGCTTTTGTCGATGCAATTGGCTGGAGCAAGTTCATTCTTATCGCTCATTCGATGGGAGGCGTTGCGGCTACGGAGTTTGCTGTAGCTCACCCACAATTCGTTGACAAATTGATCTTGATTGACAGCGTGGGTATTGCGCAACAGCCACCATTGCTCGGTCGAATAATGCAATTGCCAGTGGTTGGTTCTCTGTTGTTTCAATTACTTGCTGGTACTCGTAAGAGCCTGCGCGACTTCATGGTTAATGACGTCTGGTACTCCAAGTCAGTCGTCGAGGACGACGTGCTCAACAATATGTATCGCATTATCAATTCTCCCGGCGGCAAGGAGGCTGCGTATGCGGCGATGATGCGAATGATTTCGCCTAATGCAGTTCGTGCTTTTGCAGATCGCTTCAGTGAATTGACTGCTAAAACACATCTCATCTGGGGCGACCAAGACAAACTGTTTCCACTTGACAACTGCGGTCGCGTGATCGAAAAGCTCATTCCTGATGCTACCCTCGACATTATCGAAGAGTGTGGGCACGAACCGCCCGTTGAAGCTCCAGAGCGATTCCTTCAGATTCTGGAGAATATAATCAGGCAGTAAGATGGTTGTATCGTCCACAGCCTTTGGCAGTGTCCGTCAAGTTGCGCACTTTCGATTTTCCATCCCTAACTCTGGAAATCTATTCTTTGCCCGCGCGGGCAAAGAATAGATTTTCGCGGTCGTTATGCCCACAGAATGAAGCCCCCTGCAATGGAAGTCTTAGCAGGTGAATGATCGGTGAAGCCGGAAGAAGGTATTGATGCTGCTACGGATTCCAAGCAGCGAAACAACCTTGCTTACAGGCCTCCAAACCTTCACTCGTGAGCGTGTCAATTGCTGTCGTTCGCGTGCAACTCCGCCTCCGCCTCGGCCAGAAACAGCTCTGCCAAACTCACAGACATCCATCTTTCCTGTTCGCCGGGCCGATAGGCGGTACCATCGTCACTCCAGTTCCTCATCAGTTCAGCCGCCTGCCCATATGCAGCGTGCGCTGCCTCAGATGCGCCAAGTCTATGGTGAGCCATGGCTGCAAGGGAAAGAGCGATAGAACGCTGCCAATCTTCGCCCTCACTGGGAATCGAATCGAGACACTCCTTAAACTTTCCAGCGCGGAACCTTTGTGCGGCAGCAAAGACCTGTGTAAACGGTTGGTTGGCTTGTTCGAGTACAGATTTCGCGAGTCGGGCTACTTCTTCGGTCTCGATCGGACAGTCAGGTGACATGCAACATAGCTGCATGAGGCGGTTTCGTGACCACACGTCTTTCGACCGTAGTAACTGCCAGCTCTCCCTGCAATTCGCTTGATAGGCGTTGATGTCACCACGCATGAGCTGAATCAAACCCAAGGCCATCCGATAGCGGCCATGCCAGCGATCCTTCTCAACAATTCCCTCAATCGCTTTCAATGCGGAATCGAGATTGCGTTCGGCAACAACGGTCGCAAGTCCAGCAGCTCGGGGTCCAAGGCGTTCTTCCAGGATCCCGGTCAGTTCTCTTCCGCGTGCATTAAGAGAAATTGCTACTCCCTCAGGGTCCACCAGGATCGCGGTCGGGATCGCGCGGACCCCATACTTAACTGCCATTGGATGTTGTGAGCCAGCGCCGTCTTCAAAGAGGTTGGGCCAAGCAATTCCTGTTTGCTTCAAATAGGCCTCGGCTGCCTGCTTCTTTTCGTCCAGACAGATGCCTACCACTTCGAATCCGCGACTCTGAAACAACTCCTGTGCCGACACAATATTTGGGACTTCCGCCCGACAGGGACCACACCAAGATGCCCAGAAATCTACTAAGACAAACTTGCCGCGATAGTCAGACGAAGTGAACGACTTTCCGTCTAGTGTCTTGCCGGTTAACTCCACTGTGCTTCCCAATAGTCCAAGTCGCCGGGCGGTGCCTTCTAACGTGGCCGCGTACTTTTCCAATTCGCGAGAATTGCCACTGCGAACGACCTTCGCGTATTCCTCTGCTGACTCTTTGGCCAGTTTGGTGGCTCCACTCCGTTCCAAATACGAGACGATCTGCAAGGCCATCTGCACGGATTGCGGTCGCAGTTCACGCTTTGCACCGAGTACCAGGTGTTTTTGCAGCAATTCAGCCACCCTCTGCTGCTCATCCTTGCTGGCGTTGGAAAGCGTTTTTATCCTGAGCGGGAGGGCGTCCGTGCTCGCTTTATAAAACTGGTCATCACTCAGTTTGTCAGCCACGTCCAGTACCCGCATGGCCAAGTCCGCTTTCACCATGCCCAATTCTTGCATTGTGATGCGGTACTCGTTCGCGAGCTGCACCTCCAAAGCTTGAGTTTGGTCAAGCAGCATTAGCAATTCTTCGGGACTCTTATTAGCTGCGTTTGAATCAAGCTCAACACCCAACTCGATCAGCTGCTGCTTCTTTACCGCATCCTGCGCATAGGCTGCTGATAGATGTGTCGCACACAAAAATCCGACAAGTAGCTTGCTCCACACCGGCATTTGTCGCTCCCATGAACGTATTTGGAAATTGTAATCATGCAAAAAGCGGCCACGATTCCTGTGGCTCTCATCTAATCCTTGCCGCCTTTTGCGTTTCCTGTCGGTAGAGGTTTCGACCTCCGAATGACAGATAAGTACCTTCGTTCGACGATACTTCGGGCGATGCCTCGACTCTTTCGCGAGCTTGTACGTTCTCCGGCTTGCTCTAGCCGCGTGATTGTGCGCCTTTCTGCGCTGACAATCCAGCGAATTTCTGAATTGTTAGCGAGCTTCAGCGAGTCGTGTCGAGTGGTCATCGTACCTTTGTCGCTAATGGCATGTCGTCCTTCACGAAGATATTCTGATCGCCATGACCGACGTGACGTAGATAAGTTTCGCGGATCGAATCAGGTGATCGAGCCGCCTCCGATGAACTACTACCGCTGGTCTATCAAGAGCTGCGAAAGCTCGCCAGGCCAAACTTGCCCATGAGACCCCAGGCCAAACGCTTCAGGCCACCGCACTCGTTCACGAGGCGTACATGCGACTGGTGGGTTTCTAGCAGACTTCGGGCTGGAACTCACTCCGTGATACCTTTGGCATCAAAAGAATGTGGGTAATGACAAGGACAAGTACTGGGCCTACGCTAAGGTCTGGCTCAGCTCCGAGATGCAGCGAGTCGACAGGGAATCGGGCTGAAATCTCCTGCGCCTCAGATGTTTTCTGCGGGAATTCAATTTGGCGTAGGGATTTAGCGGAAGGATTCCGCATTGGTGGATATCCCTACAACGAATCGCAAAAATATTTGTCAGGTGGGGGCGGGCTTTGCTCAACAGCCGAAGATTTCATGCGATTCTGCCAAATGCTATTGAATGGCGGCGAGCTTGACGGCAAGCGACTACTCAAGAGAGCACCGTCGAGATGATGGTCAAAGAGCAGACCGGTGACGAATTTGCATTTGATCCAGAGAAAGTTATGGGCTTGGCGGACAAGTTTGGTTTCGGGCTCGCATCTTATGGTGAGCAGCACCCTCATGCAGAACTTCGAGGGGCTTATGCTTGGTTTGGTTTTTGGAATACGTCTTGCCGGGTTTCCCCTGAGGGCGATTGGGTTCTTGTCACCATGTCCCAGCTTGCTTGGCATAAGGATTCAACGCCGAAGTGGTTCGCTGAATACGAGAGAATCGCTGCGGAAGCGATTGCCGACTGAGCGGCACACCATCCGCAGGCCGTTCCGATGTTAGATTATGGCTTATCCGGGGAAAGCCCTCGTGCGGCATGATCCCCTTTCTCTTCGCTTACATGGAGTCTGCTATGCGCATCGCACTTTTGGTTTTCTCGGTGACATTCTTGGGTTCTGGCGTCTTTGGACAGGAACTTACCAACGAACAGAAGGAGCCGTGGGACCACGTTGAAGCGTCAAGTCGGTCTTTACTTCGAGCGAGATTGGGAGGAGCACGACAAGCATATTCACCCCAAGATCGTTGACTGGGGCGACCAGACGCCATCGCCCATTCATTTTGATGATGAAGCAAAGAAATACTGGGAAGAGGTTGAAGCTGGATTGGACAAGGTGGTGGCCTTTCACCTTGTGCCAGTAAGCGTCGTAGTCGTCGATGATGTTGCCATTATCAACGCTTACCTTCACACCCTCACGAAGCCCGATGGCGAATCGGTCCAGAGCATCTTCCGGCTACACAACACATGGAAGAAGGAGGACGGTCGTTGGCGATTGTTGGCAACGTACAACACGACCGTCGAACTTGGTGAATCCGATGATGACGAAGACGACTGAGAATCCGAAAAGAGAGTCACTCTCCGGCGAGTCTGCCCGGACTGATCTTTGGTCGGATCAACAGCTTCCTCCGAAACTGATTTTGCAAGCTACGGACGGTAAGCATAAAAACTTACGGACAGCGGGTCTTCTCGTGACCCGCTGCCCGACGAATTGATCCACGGGACGGCTTGGATGTGGCGTGTGAAAAACGAATCATGCCACATCCAAGCATGGAGCCGAGGCTTTGCTCTATTCCTTCACTTTCCGAGTAACGCTTCTGGAGCTTTTCTTCTCGCCGTTTTCTTCCCAATCAGACGTATAAACCCATTGATCGTCACCTTTTTCGAGCTTACACGGGCCTATTTTTCTCCGTGCCATCAGCATTGATCAGATTGTGTGTCCCTTCCCACACATTGTCTTTCATCTTGTTGAGCGGGTAACGTGGCAAGTACTTCGAACCACAGGCGGCGTCAAAGAAGGCAAGAGTCCGGTTCTACGTGTTCAAGAGAAGCCGGTTGTCTGTCGAACTCAGAGCCAGGTTTACCGCAGTCCGGGATTGTTACGCCGTAGCGCCGCGCGGGGAGTCTGTTAGCTCTTTAATCAACGTGAATAAACTCATGTTTCGAACTATCGCTTTTGCTGGCCTGTTCTGTTGGCTCGGCTTCTACTCCGCCACGCTGGTGACATTTCCCCCGAAGTTGCTCAAAAGGATATGAATTCCTATGTCGGCAAATGGGAGGGAACGATTGAGTTCGATGGAAAAACATCGCCTGCGAGATGGACCGTTGCGTGGGCTCCCGGCAAGCAATGCGTCATCTTCCATGAAGAGTACGATCTTCCTGACGGAACAAATAGGCTCACGGCATTGATGGGATACGACCGTATCAACAAGCAAGTCATCAATCTCGGCTTCCGCACCGATGGCGGCAATCGACCGTCGTTTATTCAGAGAACATGACCGAGGCAAAGACGGTGGGCGATGGCCCTAATCGTGAAGACTGGAAGAGTGACGTTGAGATCAAGAAGGATGGCGACGAGTGGACCTTTCTTTACAAAGCCACGTCTCCTGAAGCCAAGGATTTTTCGATCCGTTTGAAACGCAAGTCTTGATGGCGATCATCGACCAAATCACGAAATTTCTTCATGACATCTAACGGAGAGAACTTATGAAACGCTTTGGTTTCGTTATTGCTGTGTTGGCAATTTCCGCCGCCTGTCTACCGCAAACAGCACTTGCTCAGGAAGCAAGCGGCATTCCCGATGAGATCGTCAAGGAGCTAGACAGCCTCGTTGGCACTTGGGAAGTCGAAGGCAAGATTGGCGACAAGAAGCAGACCGGTGGATTCACACTCCGATGGGAACGCACCGAAGATAAGAAGAAGATCTGCTTGTCTGGCAGATTTCTGTTTGTCGTCGATGGGAAGGAGACCCGAGGTGTCACGTTGATCGGCTGGAACGCAGGCAAGCAGTGCATTGAAGATCGTGGCTTCGACGCCAACGGCGGAAACGGCGTCCTCTACTGGAAGATTGATTCACCGACGCTCTGGAAGGGCGAAGTCGATTGGTGTCGCAGATGGCAAAACGGTGACGGGAAAGGTCCACCTTGTCCGAAAGAGCGATTCGGAGTTTGTCTTCGAGGCAGAATATGAGAACGGCGACGTTTCCAGATCCGTGCTGCGAAAGGTTAAGCGGGAACGGAAGAAAAAGGCCGAAAACTAAGTGCTCTCGATACTGCTGTTGCCTGCCAGTCAATCTCGGATCTGGTACAAGACCAGTCTGCTAATCCCTGTCCGTTTCAATCTCTCTGTCGAAAGGTTCTGTCATGAAAAAGATCATCTTCTCGCTTGTCGTTCTCGTTCTTTCCTGCGGCGTCAGTTATGGGCAGGAAGAGCCTGCTGCTGTCTCAGAGCATCTGAAGTGTTTTGGCCCATTCCTCGGCAACTGGCGACATGAAGGTCCGTTGCAGGAAGACGTTAAGGGTGTGGCTGAGAAGGGAACAAAAATGGTGGTTGAGGCATCTTTAAAGCGGATCTTGAACGGGAGTGCAGTCGAGGGAAGTTGGACGATTGAGTTCGAGGGAGGTGCCGAACTCATGGGTAAGGATCTTACCGGATGGGACGCCAAGGAAGAAAAGATCGTGCAGGGCGGGATGAATTCCAATGGTGGGATCAGTGCTGGATCAGTGACACACGACAAGGCCGCAAAATCACTCACGATTTCATTGACGGGAGTTGACGGCGAAGGCAAAGAAATGTCCAGCAAGGTCGTGATGACCAAGACTGGCAAGGATACCTATACTTGGCAAGCGACTGGAACGCTCTGGTGGCCTTGTCGAAGGCCCAAGCCCGATCATTGAGTTCAAGCGGGTCAAACCACAGGCGAAGAAACAAGCCAAGTAGAGTCGCCCATTGCCTACACGGACAACGGCCCGACGTTTGTTGGGCCGTTGTCATTTGCGGCGATACTGATCACAAACCTCTTGTCTTCGATGACTTGGTACTTGCTGCCAATATTGTTGTTGCTGCTACTGGCTGTAGCCAGCATTCTCTGGGACTGGCGGCAAAGCGGTCGTCTGTTTCGTGGTCCATTGCCACGCCCCTTTCGGAATCGGCAGTCACAAGTAGGCACATGGAAACAGATCTGCCCAGATGGGACGATAGACAAGGCCGACGCCCTATTGCGGATAATGTGCGAGGCTTTCGGCTTCAATCCAGATGACCGGTACAGGTTTTCCCCCACTGACCGCCTCGTGGACGTGTACCGAGCCTGCTATCCACGCTGGAAATTCTGGAGCGTCGGCGACAACATGGAAATTGAATCTCTGATGTTGGAGTTGAGCCGAAAGTTTGCAGTAGACGAGGAGGATTGGAGCACGGACATCACACTCGGCGAGATCGTCGAAATGATGCAGTCACCACTGGAAGAAGAGCCCCGAGGCGGCATCATTCGTGCTGATGCTGAAGGGTGAAAATGACGTGGATGGATCAAGGAACATGCCGAGTGGACTTCTGGCGATGGCGTTCATTTCAACGGACAAGGCAATGGAGCACTTTCGAAGCAGGTGGCAACAAGTGTCTTGGAGAATTTGCCCTCAGCCGAATTGCCTAAGAAATGATCCTGCGAATCTCTCAAAGCTGAACACGAAGATCAAAGCTGGCAAGCTGGTTGAGATGCCGCCAACATCAGACAGAAATCATTCTTCTTCTTTTTCTTCGTCTACACGCTTGAACGTGTAGAAAGCATGAGCAAGACCCGGTTTTTGAGGCGGAAACGATTTGAATTCCTTCGGCCTCTTGGCTTGATCGTTCTTTTGAAAGATGAAGCTGAGTTTTAGGGCGTCAGCCACCTGCACGTTTTGACTTGAGTTTCCAATCCTGATGAATGACGCAGAGGGCGACAATCGATGGCAACTCTTCATCCGCAGTCTGGCGATCTGCTTGTCTTGATTGCCGCCGAGATCCTCCACGGCATTCTTCGGGCGATTTTATTCGTCCCGCTGGTTGGCGAGTTTCGCTCGAATCAGATCGGCGTTTTCACCGGCTCGGCGATCATCGTTGGAATCGCTTACCTGACGATTCGATGGATCGGAGCGAAGTAACCCACAGAGTTGTTGCTGGTTGGTTTGATCTGGCTGACGCTGACGATGGCATGCGAGGTCATGTTCGGTCGATTCGTCGGAAGGCTGACTTGGGAGCGGATTGCTGCTGACTACAACCTATTGAAAGGCGGATTGATGCCGTTGGGACTGTTGCTCCTGTTGTTCGCCCCGATGATCGCAGGAAGGTTGCGGTAATGCTGGAAGGTGAGTGGCCTGGTCGGATCGGGCACTACTATCGTTTCAGCAAGACGTAGACGCCGTAAGTGGCCGCCGAAACGGCCAACACGAAGTTCAGGGACACAAACAACCAAAACCTAATCGGCTCTTTGATTCGACTGACTGTCTCCTGCCGGAAACTAAACTCATCAGGCATCACGGTCGCTGCCCCCGTGCCGATTTCATGAATGCCGTTGCTGGCAGCGAGTATCGCTCCGATTAAGAAGCAAAGTCCGAACGCCAGCGATGCTGTTTGCCCCGATGCCACGAATGAAACAATCAACAAGCCAATCATGGCCGCACGAAGAACCAGTGTTAATTCTTTCATTTGTTGCTCTTCGGCGTTCTCATTAAGTCGGGATTCTCACTATTTGTTCGTGTTCACTGCCACACGCCGCCTGCCACCATCATGCTACATCTCATTTCCGAACGGCGTTTGCAATCAAGAACCCTACCCCCATGCATTCTCCACTCCGTACCCGTATCGAACTGGATTCGGTTACAATACAGTTCAGCATCTCATCACCTCCTACTGACCGAGGAAATAATGGCAAAAGTCGAAAAAGCCGCCCCGAAGAAGGATGAACCCGTGGCGGTGCCAAACCACACGGAAAAGATCAAGTCGCAGGTGTTGGAGAAAATCGGCAAGCCGCCCCGTCTGGATCGTGTAGAGGTGTGATCGGCACCACGACGGCAACTACCGGGTCAACATTTGGGAGCAGTTGGAGTCGATGGGGGGCTCCGCTTTTTCAACTAATGTCCACATTCGGTCGTCCTACTACTTGAAAGTCTCGGATACAGGTGAGATCATTCGCAGCAACCCGCCGCTGACCAAACTCGGTTCCTCGGCTTGAACTTGCCCACTCTCGTCGTCCTTGGCCTGACCTCCTCCACTCCCTCACTCTTGCAACTGGTCGTTGAGAAAGCACCCTGTGCATCGTTCGGCAGGAATCAAGTAACAACAACCAAGAGAAACAACCATGGCTCGTGGCGATAAAAAGCAAAAAGTGATTGCTTATCTCAAGAAGAATCCCGATGCAAAGAACGCCGATATTGCAAAGGCATGTGGGTGTAGTGTCCCAATGATCTCGGTCGTCAAGCGGGACTTGGGACTTACCGGTTCCCGTGGCAGAAAGAAGGTCAGCAAGAAGGTGGCGAAGAAATCTATTGCCGCTGGGACGACAGTAGATGCCAATTCAATTGAACATGTTGCAGCGGCACTGGAGTACGTCGATTCAGCAGATGCACTTTTGGATCTTCTTGACCAAGTGGAAGCTGCTGGTGGTATAGATGCGGTTAAATCCGCACTTGACTTTCATCAGCGGTTGTCTGATGCCATGGGATAGGAGCAAGCAACACAGGATGGAATCGAGCAGTGCAAGGGGATAGTTGCTGAAGAAGGAGCAGGTTTGAATACCGACAGTACCGTTGATTTGGTATTTGCTTCCGATCTTGCTGGTGTTGCTGGTTGCAGCCACCAATCTCTGAGGGCAGGTCTGATGCTAACTGGATTCTACGAAGATCGGTATGCTGAATCCGACAACGATCCATTGTCGGCGTTTCTTGACACCTTCATTGCGACTCGTGCCGTCAAGCGTTAGCACTCAATTTGCGACCAAGACTCGGGCAGAGAACCACTGCGAAAATGATCCTACGACTATCCCAAAAGCTGAATGCCAAGACCAAGGCTGACAAGCTGGCTGAGATGCCGCTGAACGAGAACCCCCTACGCCGATTGGTCCTGCCATTTGTTTACCGCTGACCGCACCCAGTACATCATCCTGACGAACACGGCATCGTTTTATTCCTGCGTGATGTACGGTCGAGGCATCAGCGACGATTGTGTGTTTATCGACCGTGCGTTAGAAACCATCCGTGAATTCACGGCAGACGATGGTCAGCAATTCATCTACCGGAAGTCCATCGCTCCCTCGGCGGCAACGGTCAGATTCGCCAAAGCCTTGAATCGGTCGGTGACGGGATCGATGAATGAATTGGTGGAGGAGGCGAAGTGTTGCCTGCTAGAAGACATGGCACCGAGCGAAGTTGGCTACCGGCTCAACAAAACGCCGATGTCAGCGCTCGTCGGCCCCAACGGTGAGAAATACGGCTTTCCCAGAGAGGTCTTCGTGAATCTGCTGGACCGCAAAGCAGGCATTTGATTGATGTGGAAGACAGCCACCGTTCTCTTCGTTGCACTGGGGATTCTCAGCGTCGTTGTTACCGAGGTTCTGAGGTCAGTTGTTGATCGCAGGCGTCGGGAACGAGATGGGCTCGGGGGGACGCAGGACATTGCGATCTGCGGGATCGTGATCGGTTGGCTGTGTGTTTTAGGGGCAATTATTTGTGGGGCGGGTTGGTTGCTGACAATATGACCGACACCTGCGGCAGCACGAAAAGAGTTTGAACGGTGGCCGACAAACGGAAAGTGATTAGGAACATGTGGACGCAGCTTGGGATGCAGGCAAGTCCATCACAGGTCGTCGATGCCTTGGAACGACTCGGCATCGAAGTGAGCGGCGAGTACGTCTCCCGAGTCAGATCGCAGATGTACCGTGACGATGCTAAGGCTGTGCGGGAACGGTCGAAGGGTCCGCCGAAAACCAAGAGTCGCAAGCGACCGCAGCAAAGGAAGATTCCGCACCGGAGATGAATTCGAGCGAACAAGTGAGTAAAAGCGCCTTGAGACGCCGTAGTTTAGGCCGACAAGATCCAAGATCGATTGGAGGACACTGATGCCTGACCACGAAAAATACATGCGTCGAGCGATTGAACTGACAGGGAACGTGCCTAAAGCTCCCTTTGGCGCAGTGATCGTCGATCAAGATACCGGAGAAGTCCTTTCCGAAGGGTGGAACAAATCGTCCATCAATCCGACTTGGCACGGTGAAATCGACGCCATCAATCACATGGCCAAGGCAGGTTGCGATTGGAAGGTAAAGCCACTCGCACTTTACACCACCGCCGAACCTTGTCCGATGTGTCAGGGAGCGATTCATTGGACGGGAATCGAAACGGTCATTTTTGGTACCTCGATTCGATTTCTTCAACAACTTGGCTGGTGGAAGCAAATCGACATTTTGGCGAAAGAGGTCGCTCAGCGCACCCCCTTTAGCAAGTGCAGATTGATGGGCGGGATACTTGAGGACGAGTGCAATTCGTTGTTTGAAGCAGCATCAATGAAGAATCGTAAATGACACCGCACAAACTCTGGATCGAACACTGCCCCATGGGTTGGCATCGGCAGATCGTTAGACGATAAACACGAATTGCTCACGCCAGCCCGACTGGCAAACCTCCCGTAGATTTGAATGGATCAATTCGATGAAGCTGAATGACTTTTACAACGAAGTGTCACGCCGAACAGATACGAACAAGACCGCAATTTCATTGTTGTCGCTAGATACTAGGCCTCTTTTTTTGGTCATCCCCCAAAAAAGAGGCCTGACCCGAATGGCACGGGCTGTGAACCTCGGGCGCTAGCCGTGGGCGAAGAAAACGTCGTTAGGATACGGCGAAGGCCCACGGCTAGCGCCCGAGGTTCACTGAGACAACCTAAGTTCGTGCCATTCAGGCCTGACCCCTTTTCGCCTGCCATGAGCAAACTTGATGAACGCGCAGACACACGGCGAAAAGCACGGGCATTGACCGAGGATGAGTTAGCACGACTACTCGATGCGGCACGACGGAGGCCAGTTGAGGATGCGATGCTGATTCGGCGGGGTCCGATGAAGGGTGAGCTCACAGCAAGGGTGAAGCCCTCGCGGTGGGTCGATTTGGTGCGACTTGGGTACGAACGGTCACTGATCTACAAAACGCTTGTGCTGACGGGTCTGCGGGCGGGCGAACTTCGAACACTGACCGTCGGTGATCTGTCGTTCGGTGACCTTCCCTTTGTTCGGTTGCAGCACGCCAACGAAAAGAGCCGGAAGGGCTCAACCATTGCACTACGCTCTGATTTAGCGGCGGACCTGCGGGCCTGGAGCGACGGGCGCCTCCGATCCGACCCCGTGTTCACCGTGCCGGCTGGAATTCTGCGAATCATGAATCGCGACCTGGCCGCCGCTAGAATCGAGAAGAAGGACGCCGACGGCTGTGTGGTTCACGTACATGCGTTGCGTCACTCGTTTGGCACGCATCTGTCTCGCGCGGGTGTCGCTCCCCGCGTTGCCCAGGCTGCGATGCGGCACAGCAAATTGGAGCTGACGATGACGACCTACACCGACACACGGTTGCTGGATACGGCAGGTGCGATCGAGTCGTTGCCGGTCTTGCGCGGCGACCAAGGTGGACCGCGAAAGCTTGCACCAATGCTTGCACCAAATTCAGGCAAGACGGGTCCATTGGAGTCATTTGCTGACCCCACGGACCAGGAGGCGGGCTGCGACCACGATAAAGAAAGAGCCCGCAAAACGCTTGGTTTTGCGGGCTTTTTGAAGGTGGAGGATAACGGACTTGAACCGATGACCTCTACAATGCCATTGTAGCGCTCTCCCAACTGAGCTAATCCCCCAGATGATTCTGAGCTCGAGTCCGGCTGGCCGTTCTGAGACGGGGCACTCCTCGAGAGCTAAAACAGTACCAGTTTGATTTCTCTGTCGTCAAGTGCCGGGTAAAACTCGCATTTTCCAGGGTTTTCGCCGTGAACGCATTCTCCTCAATGCCATGGCCGCCGATTACTCCGTCGAATGCCAGTGCAAGTTCGACGCTACGATCGGCAGTGATCGGCGACGATCAAACTCACAGCCCGGGAGCGGTCGGCGACGATCTCAATCCGACGTGCCGCCGACCTGGCTCAAGACCTCGGCGAAGGGCACCATCGAGCAAACGCCGAAACTGGCATGACGGGTCAGTCGAGCGCGGACCAAACCCGGCGTGGAGAGCCCACAGAGAAACCGGGCGCGGTCTCGGGAGGTGACAAATCGATCGGGATACTGTCGCGATAGCTCTTCGATCACCCGCTTGGATGACGTGCCGATCGACCGTGTACCGACCTCGGGAATGACCAAGGGGCCTTCGCCCAGGCAGGCACTGCAGTGGCCACACGGTTCCGGGATCGTCTCGCCAAAGTGCTCCGATAGGGATTCCGCCTGACAGGACGCTGCGGATGCCAGGTTGAACACGTCCTCGACCCGACCCACTTCGTTTCGCTCGCGATTCGTCAGGTTCTCGTGGAGCTGATCGGCCAATGTCTTGGGCTGCTCGATGCGACGAAGCCAGCGGAAACCATGCACGAGATCCGAGACCTGCACCTCCAGCCAGCCCTGCTCGCTCATGTAATCGACCGCTTTGACGATTCGTTCCCGCTCGACGCCAAGCTGCTTCGCTGCCAAAACGGTGTTGAGCGAGAACCAGACGCGGCCCTTGGTCAGCGAGCTCAAAACACCGGCAACAAACTGACGCCGCTCACCCTCGAACCGGTCCAGAATCGACTTCGAAGAAACCAGTGGCTTGATCTTGTAAGAGTCGTAGCGCGGTGAAGTCGACTTCAGGTACCCATCGAGTTCCAGGTAGGTCAGCAACGTACGGACAACCAGAATGCGAATGTCGGTTTCCGATGACAGCTTGTAGTGCGAAACATAGAACGAATCAGGTTGTCCTGCGATCAATTCGATCAGACGACCGACGCTGCGGCGCGAGGGCGTATCGCCATAGGTGAAGTTTTCAAGCACCGTGCGGTCGTCGGGCATCAGTAACATCTCACAAACCGAAACATCGCCGTCGCGGCCGGCCCGACCGATTTCCTGGGCATACGATTCGAGCGACTTCGGCGGATTGAAGTGATAGACGTAACGGATGTCGGACTTGTCGATGCCCATTCCAAAAGCAATCGTCGCAACCACGATTCCGTCGGTTGATTCGATGAAGGACTGTTGAATCTTCTCTCGCTGTTCCGGTTCCATTCCAGCGTGGTAGCCGGTTGCCGGTAACCCGTCGGCGGTCAAACGCTCGGCGATCTCCTCGGCGGTCCTCTGCAGTGTGACGTAAACCAACGTGGGCCCACGCGGGCGTTCCCGCAGTCGCTGACAAAGCGTCTCGTAATGATTGCTGGATTCCACGATGCAACTGCGCAGGTGCAGGTTGGGTCGAAAGAATTCCGTCCGAATGGCATCTTCGCCATCGATCTGAAATGCCGCACGAATGTCTTCCAGCACTTCCGGCGTGGCCGTTGCGGTCAGAGCGAGCACACGATCGGCCGCGAGTTCTCGAGCCAGCTCAGCCAGCTTCAAATAGTCGGGCCGAAAGTTGTGTCCCCACTGGCTGATGCAGTGCGCCTCGTCAATCGCAAAGAGAGAAACATCCAGCTGTCCCACCGACGCCAGGAATCGCTCGTTGAAAAAACGTTCCGGGGCGACGTAGAGCAGTTTGATCGTTCGATCTCGAATCCCCCGCATCGCGTCACGATAGGCTTCGGTCGGTATCGTCGAATCGAGTCTGGCTGCGGCGATGCCACGAGCCGCCAGCGCATCGCACTGGTCCTTCATCAAGGCAATCAGCGGTGACACCACGACGGTGGTACCCGCCAACATTTGACTCGGAAGTTGGTAACAGAGACTCTTGCCGGCTCCGGTCGGAAACACCGCCGCGACGTTTTTTCCCGCCAGCAATCGATCGATCACCGCTTGTTGGCCATCACGAAAGTGATCGAGACCGAAGCGTTCACGAAGTACCTGCAAGGGATCGCTCAACACTGCTGCGCCACGAATCGATTCGGAAGATTCAGATATCGGATTTGGCATTGATCTCGCGGCCCCGTTCCTTGGCGACATTCCATGGAGTGAATGAGTTGAGAAATATACAGATGTACACTATTCTCGTCAAGCAAAAAGTCAGAAGGTCTCGGCTGCGATTGGCAAGCGATCGTGATGGATGCGATGCGCCGTCGGAGTTGGCCACGAATTGCACGAATGGGCACGAAGGTTGATAGCGATTAGCATGCCCTGCTTCGTGCTGATTCGGGGACCTTCGTGGCCCATCCTCTTCCCCACGATGAGGAAGATTCGTGGCTGTTCCCCGCGTTCGTTACTTCAACCCAAGCATCCGGTCGAGCGAATCGGAGGTCTGATAAACCAGGGCTTCGGGGAAGTGTTGATAGGGATGGAAGTACTCGAAGGTCAGGTAGCCGTCGTAACCCACCTGATCAAACGCTTCCAGCACCGCTGGCCAATTGGTCGTACCATCAAGCAGCGGACGGAAGGATTCGAGCGAATGGTCGGTTCCCTTCTTGGTGTACTCCTTGAGGTGCACGTTCTTGATCCGCTTGCCGAGAATCGGAATCCAGTGTTCGGGGAACTGGTACTCCATGATGTTGCCGGTGTCGAAGTGAACTTGAACATAGGGGCTGTCAAAGCCGTCCACAAAGTCAACCATCTCCATCGGTGAAAGCAGGAAACCGTTGAAGAAGATGTTCTCCATGTTGAGATGCACCTTCAGCTTTTCGGCCTGCGGCAACAGCTTGCCGATCGATTCCTTGGCGCGGGCCAGACAGACATCGTTGGGGGTGGGATCGTGATCCTCTCGCCACGGCATGTGCACGGCGCCGGGCACCACCAACAGATTCTCTGTCCCCAGATCGTGAGCCGCTTGTGTCATCTTGCCGGCGAGCTCCATTCCTTTGGCGCGCTCGGCAGGATCATTGCTGGTCAGCGGATAAGGCCAAAACAGGAACGAACAAACGCCGCTGATGTTGATCCCGATCTGCTCGGCCATCTTGCGGATCTCGTTGAACTCCTTCGTACCCGACTTGGGTGACAGGTCGCTTTCCAGGTCGTAATTCAGCTCGATTCCATCAAAGCCGGCGTCCTTGGCCAACTGCAGGCATTGCTTGAGCGACATCTTGTCTGGGTAGGGAAACGCCCACAGATTGATCGACTTCTTCATCCCGTAACGGCGGCGTGGGGCCGCCGTTTCATCGGCTGCCGAAGCTTGTCGATTCGATGCGGTCGCCGCAATCGCCGCGCTGCCAAAGGCGGCATAGGCGAGCAGGTCACGACGTTTCAAAGCATTTTCTGGCTTCATCAGAGCTGTCCTCAAGGTTTCATTTCGGGCATGGTTTGCAGGAAGCTGACCAGATCACGCATGACCTGGGGTGGCAGCACCGTTTGCAGACCTTCGGGCATCAGCGAGACTCCCGAGTTCTTCATTTCTGCTATCTCTTCGCGACGAATCGTCGTCCGTTTTCCATCGGCATGGGCGAGTGTGATGCTTTGACCCGCTTCGTCTTCGATCGCACCGACCAGGATACGATCGTCGTCGGTGCGGATCACATAACTGAGATACTTTGGGTCAACCGCTCGATTGGGATCGAGAATCGCTGTCAGCAGTGCTGGGGGACTGCGGTCGGTCAGGTTGTTCAGGCTCGCACCGATCGCTTCGCCTTGTGAGTTCGCAAGGTGGCATACTGCACAGTGTTGCTTGAAGGCTTCCGCGCCGCGTGCCGGGTCACTTCCCCCATTCATCTCGGCGAGGTAGGCACTGATCAGTTCACGCTTTTCGACGGAGCTGCCCACTTGGTTCAATCGTTGAGCGCGGACTCGCATCGATCGAGATCCCGTTTGCGATAGCTGTTGATGAACGGCTGGCGACAGGTCACTGACGCGGATGGTCTCGTTCTCGAGCGCGTCGAGCAACTTTTCGGTCCAAGTGCGGCGTTCCAGCATGCGGCTGACACAATGATCACGAACCGACTTGGTCATCGAGGGCCACTTCTGAAGCAGCGTCGTGATCGTGTCCCCATCCGCAAAATCAGCCAGACGATCGATGGCTGCCTGTTGCACCGAGACGGGTGAGTTGGGGGTCAGCAGATCAAGCAGCAGAGCCGCGTCGCGTTCCGCAGGTTGGATCCCAATGCCCACCAGTTGTAGCGCCTCGCAGCGTGATCGCTCGTCGCTGGTGGAGGAGTTCGCCTCTTCGATCGCCCTTGCATAGAGCGGCTGAAACATGGCAGCGACCTTTGCTGAGTTGCTGGTACGCAGGGCCTCGGTAAAGCTCCCCGCCAACTTCAGCTGCGACAAGAACTCGCTCCCCTGCTTCGAGAACACCTCGCCATAACGATCAACGATATCGACGCCACTGTCGCGGACGGTGATCAGGAGGTTGGTAATCAGTTCGGATGGAATGTGCTCCCGCGTTTCGCTGATGGTGGGCAACAGCCGGTCGAGAATCACGACAGCGTGCGGCTTTGCGGACGAACTGATCGCGCGGACCAGCCATGGATCTGGTTGATCACGGGCGGCGATTTCGGCGAGGATTTGACCCGCACGCGGGTCGGTGATCTGGCCAAGTGCAAGGGCCGTCTGCATGACCACGCGCAGGTCGTCATGCTGAGCGGTCTTTCCTAGCCCAACCAGTAACTCGGGGTGCTCGACCAATCGCGACTCGCACAAACGAATCGCCACCAACAGCAGACCGGCCTGATCACTTTCGAGCGACCCGGCAAGCAATTCTGGATCGAGACGGTCCATGACGTCGAGGATCGCCAAGGCATGGACTCTCGCCTGCGTGGATTCGTCCGAACCGGCCATCGCCACAAGCTGCGGGATGATTGACTCATCGTTACGTTCGACGATCAACTGTTGAGCGAGATCACGCCGGGTTCCGATTGGCGATCGAAGTTCTTGCGCCAACTCGCTCGTCGTCAAGCTCGCGAGGTCACGATTACCTTCGGCTACTCCGTCGAGGCGAATCCGATAGATTCTTCCGCGATCGGAGCCCGCATACAGATCCAATTGCGCCTGCCAAGATTCTGGAATCCATTCCGGGTGCTCGATCGTTTCGCGATACATGTCGACGACGTAAAGACATCCATCGGGCCCGATCATCGCGCGAACCGGGCGGAACCAAGGATCGGTGGAACGCAGGAATTCGCGATCGGCTTCCTGCTCGGCACGTTCGGCACGATACGACGCTCCGCTTGGCTCTAGCACCGCGCGATGGACCAGGTTGTGGACCGGCTCGCAAATGAACGCAACGTCATGGTTCCCAGGGATGTCAGCTGAAAACGCTGGAGTCCGGGCCACGATCGCGCTGCAGGCGGATGTAAACCGATTGGCGGCAAACAGGTCATTGAATCGCTCGGTCGCTGCGGTCAAGGGGAAAACGGGTGGAGCGACGGGAGGATCAAACAGCTGCTGGTTGCTACCCGAATAACGGACCGCGGGGTTCCGCTTCAGGTAGGCGTCGTCGATCGGAAAGTGAAACATCGGCCGCGAGTTATCGCTTCCAAACCACTCACCCCAATCGTTTCGGCTGCGGACGTATTGTGTGCGACCACTGGTCACCGCGATCCCACCTCGATCAGGCCAGATCTGGACGTCGTGCCCCGATGCGTTGATCTGCTCACCGGTTGCGACGCTGGTGATTTCGCCAAGGTTGTCGCCGCTGGCCAAATGCAGCGAATGATCCAGGCCGTAGCTGAAGCCGTTGATGCGGTGCTGTGGATTGGCCAGCGCGAATCCGCTGTAGAGTTTCTTGATCTCATCCGCCTTGCCATCACCGTCGGTGTCGCGTGCCATCAGCACATCGGGCGCTACCGAGATCAGCACGCCATCCTGCCATGGCATCACGCCGGTCGGATAAGAAAGACCACCGAGGAATTCCACCGCCTGGTCAAATCGGCCATCGCCATCGGTGTCGGTTAGCGTCTTGATCCGGCCACCAGTTTCCTTCTCGGGATAGTCGCCCATTTCGACGACCCAGAGCCTACCTTGAGCGTCGAAGGCGATGTTGATCGGATCCTCGACAAGTGGCTCGGCGGCAATCAGCTCCATCGAAAATCCATCGGTCAATTCCATCGTCTTGGCGGCCTGATCCACCGGGAGCGGCTTGGAACGTCCACGAGAGGCGAGCATCTGGAGGACACGGGAGACCAACAAATCCTCGGTCCCCGATGCCCAAGGTCCGGGCAGCCCGTAGTACACGCCGCTGCGATCGTATTCATAGCCGCCTTCGGCAATCATCCGTTCGCTGGCAACGTAACCCATTACATCGTTGGCATAGGCTGTCACCCAAAGATCCGGTTGCCCGAGTTGCCGCTTCAAACGCAATGCGTAATCGACGACGACTTCGCCACCCAAGAAGACCATCGTTAACTGGTCACCGAACTGCCACGATTGAATGGGTACCGGGTAAGTTGCCGGCAGTCGACCATGTTCATCAAGCACCTCGAGGAGTTGCTCAGCATGACGACGTGCCTGTGGATTGGAATCGGATGTGCGTTGTTGCAGTTCTTCCTGAGTCGGCAGTTCAAACGATAGCCCGGCATAATCGAACCGGGGACTCAGGTTGGCATCGATCGGTTTCATGGAACCATCCAGGATCGTCGACACTTCGGCCGACAGCGTACGTCCATGAATCTTCGTTGCGTCAAGCGTGCCGCGCGGATCGGGATTGGCGTCGGCTCCACAGCCGATCGTGCAAAGGGCGACGGCCCCAGGATACTGTGATTCCAAATTGGCCGTCGCGTAGCCCGCCCAGTCTCCGTTGATCTGGTAGTGCTCTCCTCCCAGAGTCGTGCAATGACATGCATAGTTGAAGACGACGCCACGCACCTTTCCATCCAGGTCGCTGATCCGCAGCACCGGGACAGCATGATCGACTGGTCCATCCGGCTGGACACCGAATCCAGTCCAACGTCCGTTGGTCAGGACGCGACGGTTTGCTGCGAAGTCGACCTGACCCGACGCGTACGCCAGCGTGGCCGGCTTGAGATCGTCGATGGCGAGATCCACCGAGCGAACAATCCCATCGGCGAGCTGTGCCTTGTAACGCTTGCCCGCCGCCGTTTCTTCCTCCGTCAGCGGGCTGGCAAAGATATTCGATAGTTCGCTGACCAGATCGGGTCCGCAATGCGTGTGCGTGGAGCAGAACACGATCTGCTCCCGATCCACGCCATGCTTCGCTTGGATTGAAGTGGCGAGCTGACGTGTCATCGAACCGGGCAAGCCGATGGTGTCGACTGAGATCAACAGAGCGGGTTGCCCACCGTCCGCATCGCGGAGCGCGAGGCAGCGAACGTGAAGCGGTGTGTCGATTCCTTCGCTTGCATGGTCGCGGCTACCGTAACCCGCCATCCGCACTGGCTCACGCGGCGTGACGTCAACGCGAGAGAGACCTGCAAACCAAGTCGGCTCGTCCGCGCACGCCTGAGGCGGCATGGACAGGGCCAAGCCACAGAGCGAGGTGAAACCCAACAGAAATCCGAAATACAGTTGTCGGTGCATGAGCGTCTGCCTTCCGAGGATACGAGCGGACCTTCATGATATCCGACCGCTGAGGAGATCGTACCGCTGTAAAGGCTCCGTTTTGCGGCGGTCTGCGGGCAACGCCGTAGCGGATTTTTCAGCGAATGCCGGGCTTCCTCTTCAGCCACGAAGTGGCGTCACAAGAATTGCCGGATGCGTCAGCACCCGGCAATTCTTGTTTCGGCACTTCGTGCCTGGTCAGCAATGGCGTTTCGCCTCTGACAAATCCGCCATGGCGTTGCCAGGAGGGAGGGTCGGACGGGGCGGAGATTAGCTGCACTGGCAAACATTAGCCATGGGTTGCCGGTCGGACCCACTCCTCGCTTGGGGTCGACTCTACCCTGGGAGAGTGATTCACGTTCGTAGAATCGTTCAAATCCAGAATCTATTGGGTTGCCCGACCTCCCTTGGCGGGTTGGCGTTCTGCTTTTCGGGCTAGGGCTGTGTTTCGATCCCGCCAGCCCAGTTCACAGAATTCGCCGAGGTAAACCGTATGGTTGAAGTCACCGTTTCCCGACCAGTCCGAGAAGTCCGTGAGTGCTCCAGCAAAAAGAGCGGTTTCACCTTGATCGAGTTGTTGGTCGTGATCGCGATCATCGCGATTTTGATCGGTCTGTTGTTGCCCGCGGTTCAGAAAGTGAGAGAGGCCGCCAATCGTACGGCCTGCAGCAACAACCTGAAGCAAATCGGACTTGCCATTCACAGTTTTCACACCATTCATGGAATGGCTCCTGGACTTGTTTCCGAAAAGAATCTGTTTTGGATTGAGCAGGCACCCTTGTATGGCTACCAAATCACACCTCGAGGCACGCTGATCGGCTGCGGCTACGAGATCGAGTACGGGCGACGAGGCGACAACTACTGGATGACCGCCGAACCGGTGGCGCCAGGATTGACCGCTAGTGACACGTTGATGTTGTTTTCTAATGCGAACAAACCACCGGTCGACCAAGATATGGTGAGCATCCCTACGCCAGGCGCTGACGAAAACCGTGAAGCTGCGTTTGCGGCAATTCAAGACTCAGCCAAGGAAACGGTCTTCGCGCTACTGCTGGCTTCGGACGATGGTGAGAAGGTGAACGCCGAGATGGCGGACCGAAGCGTCCGAGTCGAATTCGTGTTCGATGACTTCGATAACGATCGCGACGGTCAGGTCACGTTCGTTGAGATCTGTGAACAGTCCGACTCGCTGGTTCCCGAGGAGATCATCCGCAGTCTGTGTCGTCACCTGAAGCTGGGCGAAGGTGGTGAAGACGTCTCGAACATGCCAGGGGCCACGTTGTTCGAATTGGAAGGCGATGGATCCGCCGCCAACTTGCTACGGTAGTCGAGTCTCTCCGAGACTCGCACGAAATGCAGCAAAGCTGCGGGTGTCCGCCTTGGAAAGGCGGACCTACAGTAGCAAGCACAACCTCTCCGAGACTCGAATGATTTTGAAGGATGGGTCCGGGAGCGACAGCCACGCTACTTACGGAGCGACCGCCGGGTCGCTGGTCCGCTCGACCCATTCCTTCAGTGCCGTCAACAATCGCTGTTGCTCTTGAGCATGATGACCATCCTCGGCAAGGTTGGTCATCTCGTCCGGATCGTTCTGCAAATCATAGAGTTCCAGTTTCGGTACGGGGCCGCCCAAGTTTTGCGGATCCATTTCACGCAGCACGCGGTATTGATCTGGAAACTGATCGCGAACCTTCCGTGTCTCGTCATAGACACGATTTCCCCACGGCTTCGGATCCCGACTGTCCGCATTGACTTGTCGCCAGTTTGTCTCGACCTTCTCGCGATAGATCAGCTTCCATCGGCCGTCGAAAACCGCACGCTCTTGCATGCCGTCATTGGGCAGCGGACCGCGATCCGAGATTTCCGCAAACACGAAAGCCTGAGTCGTCGCCTTCGGATCCCCATCAAGCACGTTGGCCAAGGAAACACCGTGAAGTTCATAGGGGAATCTGCCCTTCCCATCGCTTCCCGGGATCGAGATCGGTTTGGTCGACGATCGCTCGATGAGCTCGATCAGCGTTGGTAACAAATCGAGTTCGCTGGCCAGTTGAGCGACCATGGCGCCCTCGGTCTGCCCCGGGAGGCGAATCATCAGGGGAACTCGAAGTCCCAAGTCGTACAGCGTCATCTTGCCATGTTGAAACGTCGGACCATGATCACTCATCAGGATCACGATCGTGTTCTCGGTTTGACCGGACTGCTCGAGAGCACTCATCGTCTTGCCAACGAGTTCGTCGACCTCCTCAATCGCCGCGAGGTACTCTGCCCAGTCCTTGCGGACGACGGGCGTGTCGGGCAGGTACCCGGGAATCCTTACTGTGGTGGGATCAACTCGAATCGGCTTCTTGTCGCTATTTGGGTAGGGGCGATGAGAATTGGGAATGTTGACCATCAGGAACCAAGGCTTGGCCGACTGCTTGGCCCGATCCAGGAATCCGGCAACCTGATCGGTGCTGCCGCGCAGGAACTCATCGTACGGGAACTTTTCGTTGGGAAGGACATGCAACTTATGTGAGACGCCCTGGTAATATCCGTTGGCGTGCAAGAGCTCGGTCAGGGTCAGATATTGATCATGGATCCGGTTCGCATGCCAAAGGGGGCGCTGGCGTTCTTGCTCGGTGACCTCGCCCGCCGGCTTGTGGTAGTTGTAGGTGTTGTTGAGGATCCCGTTGGTGTGATTGTGAAGTCCTGTGTAGATCGCAGACTTGGATGCCGAGCAAACCGGATAGACGACAAAGGCATTGCGGAAGTAGGTACTCGATCGGGCAAGCTGGTCCATGTTCGGCGTTTGCAGACCCGGCGTACCGAGAACCCCCAAATGTGCGCCTTGGTCTTCGGTCAGAATGAAGAGAACGTTGGGGCGGTCTGTTGCCCGCGCGCCGCTGAGCAAACACAAGGCACAGAATGTAGCGGTGATGAATCGCATCGTGGATCAATTGAGTACGAGAGGACAGGTGAGGGACAACGGGCCGAATGTCGTTGGCCGCATCAGCTACCATCCGTGGTGCGATCGATGCGGAGCAGGCTTCCCGTATCTCCCTCGAACTTGCCGTCGATCACCCAAGCGTTGCGAAGCAGTACGTAAAGCGATCCGTCGCGTGCAAAGCGAAGATCGACCGGTCGCCTCAGTCCGCTGGCGAAGTCGTCTGCTTGCTTGGGATCAGCTGTGTCGAGTGCCTTGATCCAACCGTGAACGAAATCAGCGAAGAAGTAGCGGCCACCGAATGGGGCGCCGAGACTCTCGGGAGCAAAGTCGCCGCCTGAGATCGACGCCTGTGGGTACACGTGGATCGGCCCGACGAAGCCCTTCTTGTTGGTGAACCCGTGATTGAGGGTGGGCCAGCCGTAGTTTGCTCCGGCGACGCCAGGATTGATTTCTTCAAAGTTACCGCCGACATCGTTGATCACCATCCTGCCTTGTGGATCAAAGGCAAACGTAAAGGGATTTCGGCAACCGATCGCCCAAATTGCTTGATACTTTCCGGACGTCTTCTCCATCAGCGGGTTGTCCTGCGGGATCGAGCCGTCGTCGTTGATCCGGAGGATCTTTGCCTTGGAAGGTGTCGAACGCTTGCGCCGGCGTTTCAGCCGTTTGTTCGCCAATCCCAATGTACAGTTTGCCGTCGGAACCGAAATGCACGGCGCCACCTTGATGGCCCGCCGGAACGTTGCCTCCCAGCCTGGTTTGATCGTCACCTCGGAGCAGGATCTCTTCGCTGCCGGGAACCGCCACATCACCCTCCACGCGAAACCGGCTGACTCGATGATGTGGATAAGGATCAGCCGCAACGTAACAAACATAGACAAAGGGCGTTTGCGGAAAGCGAGGATGGACGGTGACGCCAATCAGCCCCCGTTCCCAAGTCGAATCAACGGCCAGTTCGATCATCGGTTGGGCAAGCAAATGATCGTCCTTGATCACGCGCAGCGAACCGGTCTGTTCACAGATCAGCACGCGACCGTCGTCGAGCGTTTCCAAAGCGGTGGCACCGGTCAGTCCGGTCGCAACCGTGGTCACGCGAAAGCCGTCCGGTACCGAGATCGGACCTCGCGTGGCGGCACCGAACTTTTCCTGCATCCCGCTGCGAAGCGTTTCGAGGTAGGCGATCAGGTCGACAAACTCGTCGGTCGAAAGCGTGGCTGCAAGACCTTCGGGCATCAGTGAAACTTGACTGGTAACGACTTCCTCAACGTCGCTCTGCTTGAGCTCGTGACGTTTGGCATCGGCGTCTTCGATGACAATCACATCATCGGATTGTTCCTTGATGATCCCGGAAACCACTTTTCCGTTCGTGGTCAGCACGTTGCTCGTCCGGTATCCCTCGACGATTTGCTGCGAAGGCTGAAGCAGCGATTCAATCAAGTGAGGCCGGTCAAACTTTCCGCCGACGCGAGACAAATCGGGACCCACCTTGCCGCCCTGACCATCCACCTGATGACAGGCGGCGCAGCGAGTCCGCTTCTCATCCAAAAACAGCTGCCTGCCGCGGTTGACATCACCCGGTTGCGTCAGTGCGTATCGCTCGAAACGCCGTTGCATCTCCGGCGTGACCTGAGTGGCTTCCTCGGCCGCCCCCGCCGTCAGGCAGTACAAAACGAGGGTCAAGCAGAAAAGCGAACGCATGGGCATTTCCAATGAGAGCATCGTTGTCGTTTGTTTCGTGCGCATCGGGGAAAGGTCGGGAAAGGGATCAGTCAGCAATGTCCCGGGCTTTGAACCTCAGTCGTTTGCCGCCTACGAGAAATGTGAAAATGCTCTAAGGCCCACGGCTAGCGCCTGAGGTTCACGAAGAGAGTCAAGGAAAGTGGCCATTGGTGGCTGACCCGTTACCTCGATGACCGCGTTTTCCAATTAGAGTTTACGAACCCGAATGTTCTTGATTTTGATTTGCATCGGCGGCCCGGAGTGAAGCTGAAACGCGAAGATGCCGCTAGCAGCGCGATTCTTTTCGTCTTCGTCCCAGCCGATCGCCATCACTCGGCCATTGATGATGTGGGTGAACTGATAGCCCTTGGCGATGATGGTGTAGTCGTTCCAATCGTCGCGATCGAATGACCTTTTCCAGCTCAGCCGGATCTCCCAGCGAGCCGACTTTTTCAATCAACGGTTTCTTTTCTCCCGCCGGGGCTGTGCGAACGATGACGGCCTCGCCTCGCTGGCCCATGAACATCCGACCCTTTTCTTCGAAGAACATGCCGGAGAACTTGTCGGTGGTTCCATCGTCATGCCAGCGGGCCTCGAAGTCCGCCTGGTAGCCCCGCACGACGTAAGTCGTCTTGCTCTTGGCTGCGGTACTGGATTCCCGAGTTGTAGCCGGTGACCTGATAAGAGAATCGCAACTCAAAGTCTCCGTAGGCTTCGTCACGTCGAATCAAGAAAGTGTTGTGTTCGGCCTTGTTGCTTTCACTGGTCTGTCCGACGATCGCACCGTCTTCAACCCGCCAAAACCGCTTGTCTCCCTCCCATCCACTGAGGTCGCTGCCATCGAACAATGAGACGAAACCGCTTTCTGGCTGCTCGGCGCGAGCAACCACGGAAGTGGAGAGAATGGCAAGCAATCCGAGTAGTGCAGCGCGAAACATGTGTGTCACCTATTGGTTGAGGAGATGCTGCTTGAGAATGTTTCCGATGTCGCTGCGTTGCCGCCACGCCATCATCAAACATTCCAGCGAAATGGATGAATCCGTGCAGGTTGCCATCGTAGCGGCGCGTGGTCGTTGGCACGCCGGCGGCGGCGAGCCTGCGAGCATAGGCCTCACCCTCGTCACGCAGCACATCATACTCGGCGGTCACCACGTGCGCCGCTGGCAGGCGTGCGAGCGAGGCGGTTCGCGACGGTGCAGCGAGAGGGACCGGCTGTTGATCGCCGAGATACTGCTGCCAAAACCACTTCATATTCGATCGTGACAAACCATGGTTCTCAGCGAACCGCTGGTACGTATCGGTTTCAAAATTCGGCTCGATCACAGGATAGATCAGCACCTGCAACCTGATCGTCGGCCCCCCTTCATCGCGTGCCTTCAAGGCCACGGCCGCGGCCAAATTTCCTCCCGCGCTGTCACCGGCTACCGCTAGATTTCCCGAACGCACACCAAGTTCTTGCGCGTGATCGGCCACATACATGGTCGCGTCGTAGCACTGCTGAAGCGCGACAGGAAAGCGGGCCTCGGGAGAAAGGGAGTAGTCGACCGAGATGATCGTGCAATTCGACGCCTTCGCGAGCCGACGACAAAGTGCGTCATGCGTGTCCAGGTTTCCCAGCACCCAGCCACCGCCATGAAAGTACATGACCACGGGTTGCCTCGCATCACTCTCGTTGTCGCTGCGGACGTCGGCATAGATCCGCACGTTGATTCCGCCGGGAAGCGATTGATTCTCCACTCGCGAGATCGACGGGCCCTCACCGAATAGATCGATCAGGCCGCTGAACGCCTCACGTCCCTGCTGAGGTGGGAGATCTTCCCAGGCAGGCGGGTTCTGCGCGGCGACCGCATCGAGGAACGCTTGGGCTTGAGCTGTGAGGGGCATGATCAGAATGACTCTTGGAGAAAGCTAGGGAGAGGAGGACAAACGATGGTGGATGTCTCTGTAGGCCATCTTGTCGCGACCAGTCTGTTCCAACAACCCGATACGAAACGAGTTCTTGCCTCGTAACAGTGGCTCGATCCCATTCCTGCCACGTCCAAACCCGAAAACGACCATGCCATCGGCGGAGGCAAGGCCCTCTTTCGTGTTGCCAAGCTGCGCAAAGGTGTCGATCGCTTCGTCGCGTTGCTCGTGCAGGATGTACAACACACGCGGGCAATCGGAGTCACCGAAGTAGGCCCATTGCCAGTGGTCGAAGAGCTTGTCGCCTTTGAAGTAGTCGTGCGGTTCGGTGACAGGTGGCATCGTGTCGGTCGCGAAATACTGTTGATGTGGCGCCCAGCGACCGGCAATGGGGCCTTCGTAAAGGAACCAGTAGGGAGTCTCGCCGTCGGTCCGCTCGACCGTCATCCGCACCTCCTCAGCCGAGAACTCCCAACGCAACTGCCATTTGCCCGAAAGGCTCGTGCTGACAATGGTGTTGGCGCCGACCTGGCGACTGGTCGCCTGATCCCAACCGGGATGCCCAAATCCACTTTCGGAGGAGCCGTGAAGCAGGTTCGGGATGCCACGATAGGCGCCGGCAGCCGACGGTGGATACTCGTCCCATGGTTGACCTTTGAAGGCGATCCAATCACGACCGTCACGATCGATCAACCTCGACAATCCACCGGCGAGCTTGTCCAACCAGTACGTTGCCTGGCGAGTTTCGATCACGAAATGATCTCGCTGCTGGTAGCTGCCTTGGCGGATCGTAACCGGTGGCTTGCGGGAACGTGTCACCAGTGCCGGTCCTGGCCACAAGACTTCCAATTGATGGTGCTCGGTGTCGGAGTGAACTTGAAAGATATTTTCGCCCGGACGCAGCACGGCAGGAGGGATTTCCAACAAGTCATAGTCATAGAAATGATTCTTGCCATCGATGGGCATCGCATGCTCATTGACGCGAATCGGATCGTGATGGCCGTCCCATCCATGCCAGGTCCGCAAATGAATCGCGGCCTCGGTGATCTCATCCATCGCGGTATCGACAGGCAAATCAAAGAAGCATGTTTTCGTTTCTCCGTTGCGCACGCCATGGTCTTCGGTCATGCCACGTGCGGGAAAGAGCTTGACGGATTCGTCGTTGCGAAGCAGCGATAGATCGTCAACGATCGGGGTCACGTACCAGTAACCGCGTGAGTCCTGGATGCGGGCGATCAAGGAAACTCCGCCCGGTTGTTGATCGGGTATCCAATGCGTGTCCCATGAGATGCGATAGGGACGGCGCCAAAGTGTCCCAACGTGATCACGCAATTCGTTGGCCTCGCCACGAACGAGTTGAAAGTGGCTTTCGTGCCATCCGTCATGCGAGCCATCGCCGTCTTCATCGTAGCCGTCGTAGGATGCCAAGACATCGATGCGGGCAACTCCCATCGTCGCCTCGGCAGAGACATCGATCTGTGGGTGATCCCGCATCGTCTGACCGCTAACCGGCGACGTGATCTTGCCGGTTATCTCGAAGTCGCTCCCTTTTGCCTCCGCGTCGTAGTAGATCCGAACAATGAGCGAGTAGATTCCCCACTGGCCCCAGCCGAAGCCGCCCTTCTCATCACAATCTGCATCGAACACGTTCACCCCTTCATGAAGATGCTCGAGTGGGACTTCCACCACCGGGTTATCCTGGAACATGAGCATTTCGGGGCGCAGTCCATCGGGAACATGTTGCAGCTCCGGCACGATGATCCATGGCTGGTCGTTGAAACGAATGCGTTTGTTAATCGTGCCTCGATGTCCACCCCAACGATCGAGGATCACTTCCGCACGCACGGCGTCCTTCAAATCGGCAATCTCAATTTCCAAGCTTGGATTGGGCAGGAATTCTGCCGCTCTTTCAAACTTTTCAACGGCCTTGCGATCGGTCACTCGCCACTGGAGATTGCCACCGTTGTGCCTGGCGAATTCACGGTACAGGGAACCGGGCGGTGGAGAGGTTTGTGCGAGTGCTGGGCATGCCGCAACGCTGAGCCAGGCGACAAACAGCAACCACGTGAGGGGCGACAGAGCTTTCAACAATCAGCCTCGATGGAGTGACGGCAGATTCAGGCGTTGCAGCCGGGGCGGGCTGGAGAAGGTTGTCCCCGTTTCCAAAATGATAAACGCTCAAGGCGAACCTGTGTTGTAGGTCCGGCTCCGTCTGACGTTTCGCCGCGGGCGGCACGCGGAGCGTGCCCTATGCGAGATCACTGTTGGAATGCTGTGTCAGGCTGGAAAGCCTAACGTACGTCAGCCGCCGACGAATCGATCACAGAGCGTTCTTGCTTCGCTGACCTGGTCTGTCCCGGTCACCACCACGCGGCCGTCACGAAATAGAGTCAGGCTGTGGGTAGCGTCCGGAAACAACCTGACAAAAAACGGGGTCCGCTGGACGCGACCGATCCCCTCCCACCGACCTGCCATCTGGGCCAAGTCGACGGAAGTTGCCGCGGTGTGAATCTGGACCGCGTCACGTCCGCACAAGACCGTTGCCGTTTCCGATTCGACGGCGCGAGCTCCCTCAAGGAACTCGTAATCGCGGTGTCCACAGGCTCTGCAGGAGTCGGCCATCGATTCGGGAATCGTCAACTCTCGAATTCGATTGTTCCAAAGATCGACCGACAACAGCGTCTCACGCACCGCACTCTGGTTACCCGAGAGCCACTTGATTGCCTCCGTTGCTTGCAGACTGGCGATGACGTGCGTCGCCGATCCGACGACCCCAGCCGTATCGCAGGTATCGACCGCAGCCGCCGGCGGAGGCTCGGGGACCAAACAACGAAAGCAGGGCGAACCGTTTCCCGTGAACAAGCGAACCTGGCCGGTTGCCCCCACACAACCGCCATGGACCCACGGCGTTTGCGTCTTGAGCGACCAATCGTTGAGCAGAAAGCGAAGCAGAAAATTATCGGCGGCGTCGACGACGAAATCGATCTGCGCCAGAATCGAGCGGATATTGTGAGAGGTCACGTCGGCAACGACAGGCTGGATTTCGATCGAACCGTTGATCGCAACCAGGTGTTGGTATGCCGCTCCGGCTTTCGATTGGCCGTCGATCGCATCGTGTTCGGTATAGAGCGATTGCCGCTGCAGATTCGTCCACTCGACGACATCCCGATCGATTAGTCGCACCTGGCCAATCCCAGCCCGCACGAGGATCTCGGCGGCGACGGTTCCCAAGGCGCCGCAGCCCAGGATCGCGACCCGAGATCCAGCCAGACGCTCCTGTCCCTCTCGTCCAATCGGCGCGAACTGAATCTGGCGAGCATAGCGGTTGGTTTGGGAATCATCTGGCATGTTTGATCGTCACCGGTCACAACGATTGCGGTACCGCAAAAGTCCGTTAGTTTAGACTCGATTCAAAAAGGGGGCCGACCCTCTTTTTGGATCGATTCGTCATCCCTATGCGATCTTGAGTGCTTTCTCCATTCCTTGCAAGGCGCGACCTTTGCCTGAAACTCTGCCTGAACCTTCGCCTGACGAAGCGTCTAAAGAAACATCGCCAAACGGCCATGCGACCGATCGGCCCAATCTCGCCCTTCTTCGCGAGCGTTCGAAGATGTTGCGAACATTGCGTCAGTATTTTGATGATCTTGGCTTTTTTGAAGTCCAACCGCCATGTTTGTCGCGAGGTTGCATCGTCGACCCGTTTATCGATCCGATTGAGGTTTCCAGTAGCCAATTGCAACTCGGTTTGGATTTGCCGCCGCATTACTACCTGCAGACGTCACCTGAATTGGCGATGAAGCGGATGTTGGCAGCCGGTGCGCCGTCGATCTATAGCATTGGTCCGGTGTTTCGCGCCGGGGAGCGAGGAGACCACCACAATCCTGAATTCACCATGTTGGAATGGTATGAGGTCGGCGCGGATCTGAACGCCGGGATCGCGTTGCTGGGGAGGCTGGCGTCGGAGCTACTGCATCGCGATGGCTGCGACGTCATTGCTTACCGGCAGCTGTTTTCAGATTCGCTCGGCTTCGATCCCATCGACGCCGAGCTTGACGTGCTCCAGAACCATGCCCGAAAGGTTGTGTCTTCGCTGGTCGATTCAATCGCGAACGATCGGGACGCGCTGCTGGATGTCTTGTTGTCGGAATGCATCCAGCCGACGCTCGGCATCGATCGACCCCTGATCGTCAAGAACTATCCGCTAAGCCAGGCTGCTCTGGCGCGGGTCGCCGAGGACGATGACCAATGTGCGGCTCGGTTTGAGCTGTTCGCGGCGGGCCTCGAACTCGCCAACGGGTACGACGAACTGAGAGACGAGGAAGTGTTGGTGGCAAGGTTTCGTCGAAATGACCAGCGACGGATGGTCGCGGGGCGAAAACCGCTAGGAAGGCAGAATCACTCGTTGGAACGAGCCATCAGTGCGGGGCTACCAGCATGCACGGGAGTTGCCCTGGGAGTGGATCGTTTGCTGATGGTCCGTACAGGCAAACGTACGATCGGTGAAGTGCTTCCGTTTATGATCGATTTGGCATGAGACTCCTACTTCGCTTTTAGGTCCGAAAACCGTTACAATGTTGGACAGCAAACAAAAGGAGTCGCCATGTCCAACGCCAATTCTCAAACGCGACGACTGACGGTCAATGCAGCGTTCCTGAAGGATATCAAGGATGACAATCGCGACTTGAAGCATCTGCTCGACAAGATTTTTCCGTTGGCTGAGTACCCTCAGACGGCGATCAATCACTGGGCCGAGCTGATCAATCTGTTTGCCGATCTTCGTGACCAGCTCGCGCTCCATTTTTCCTTGGAGGAAGCGTACGGGTACTTTGACGATGCGGTGGTGACGGCGCCCCAGTTGAGTACGACGGCGGAGCGTTTAAGGGGGCAGCATCCCAAGCTATTCGAGAAGATTCGGGGACTGGCCGATAAGGCGTCCGAAATTCGGATCGACGCGAGCGAGCAAGTGGCTCGATTTCTTGCCGAATTCAATCATTTCCGCGCGGAGTTCGAGCAGCACGAAGAAGATGAATTGAAGCTGATTCTCGATGCCCTGGAAGACGACATCGGCGTTGGAGATTAATTCGCGTCGTTTTATCAGCTGCTACGCGCGTGCGTCCGGTTGCTAACACACAGCGACGGATCACGCTGCAAGGAACGGTCAGCCTGGAAAGGCCGACGTACGTTCGGCTTTCTAGTGCAACTTCAGCATTTCGTTTTAGGTTTGTTTGCGAAAAGGCGTCAGACACCAACGCGGAAAGGGGTCGGACACCAACAACCGGAACGGCCCGCAGGGTGCTTCGCATTTTTGGTGTCTGAACCGGTTTCGCCGATCTTTGCCAGCAGCTGCTTTAACCGGCCGAGCGCCTGCCAAGAATGGCCACGAAGCTTGGGACCAGAATGGTGCGAACATAGAACGTGTCAATCAGCACGCCCAGTCCCAATGCAAAACCGAGTTCGATGATTCCACGAAGCGATCGGCCGCTCGCTGCAGTCTCGAAGCCAAGCATTTCGGCCAGCGATGGGAGCCAGGCGGACGCGGTCATGCTGAAGAATGTCGCGGCCATCACCAAGCCACATGCCGTGATGATGCCGCCAGTCCGAGAGACGGCGCGGCGCAGTGCCGAGAGCCAGCCAAGGCGACGCTGTTCTTCGACAATGCGGGTGACCAAATAGACGTTGTAATCCTGACCCACAGCAACCAGGATCACGAACAGGAACAGCGGAAGTTTCCAGTCCAGACCCACGAAGTCGCTTCCATAGGCCCATTGGAAGAATAGCAGTGTCAGGCCAAGGGTCGCGTAGTAGCTGATCAGAACAGTGATGATCAGGTACAGGCAAAGTCCAAATCTTCGAATCACAACCAGCAGCACCAGGAAGACGGCAGCGACGACCGCAATCTTGATCCTCCGATTATCCCGAAGTGTGACCGTACGCAAATCGATGATCGAGGGCGTGGTCCCGGTCAGGAGCACGTTGGTACCGTGCCAAGGTGATGATTCGAGCTTCGCTTGATCATGCAGATAGCGATCGAGCCCGCTAACGATTGCCGCTGTTTCAATCGAGAATGGGTCTCCATCGATTGTCACATCGAGTCGCGCCAAACGATTCTCGAATTCGGGGCGCGTGGAAAAAAAGCGTTGTTGCGCGATGCGATGGTTTCGAAGTGCCCGGCGTCGCCAGGCGTCACCACTCAACAAGCTCATGTCACGATCGGGCGGAAAATCTCCCAGTGGATCATCCGCTGTACGAACGCTTGCCACCCCCTCAACGGTGTAGAGTTTCGCGGCCAGCTCTTTGATCTCTTTCTCCAACTCCGCTCGCGATTGGTCATGTGGCTGCAACATCAGAACCGTGACAGGGTTGATATTTCCGATGTCGAAATGCCTCGCAAGCAGGCGAAGTCCCTGGCGGCTTGCTGCGGAATGGTTCAGTTCGCTACTGAGGTCGTAAGTCACCTGGTCTTCGTTACGCAGCCCGTATAGGCCCGGAATCGACAGAAGCGCGAAGCCGATGGTGAGCGTCGTGATCGGGTGACGCGTTAACATCAGTGCGATCCATCCCCATAAACCGCCGGTCGACATGCCGCTGCCGGTCGTCGAGCTGAGCGGACTCAAACGATTCACAGATGCATCGGGAGAGACCTGGCCAGGCCAAAAAACCTTCGGACCGATGGAGTAGAGCAGCGCCGGTGTTAGCGTGGTACAAACCAACAGGCCGACCAACAGACAGATCGCGATGACGGGACCGGTGTAATGGAACTTGCCAAAGCTGGCGATCCAGAGCATTCCTAGACCGACAACAGTGGTCATCGCGCTGCCGATCAACGCACCCATGACCCCCTGCAAAGACCGTCTGCATGCCTCCGCCCAAGGATGGCTCATCGCTTCCTCGCGAAGTCGGGCGATCAGGAACAGGCAGTAATCCGTTCCGGCACCAAACAGGATCACGACAACAAAGATTCGGCTGGTCGTGAAGATTCGCAAGTCCAATCCGGGGATCACGCCGGCGATCGACCAACTGGTCAACAGCGTGACCAGCGATGTCGAAACGATCACGGCAAATCCGATGGAAATCATCGGGACGGCGACCAACAAGGGAGCACGATAGACCGCCGCCAGGATCAACAGGATCATTGCGACGGTGATCCATTCCGTATAGCGAATCGCGTCGCGTGAGGCGAGCAACGTCTCACCGCCAATCGCAGCAGACCCTGTCATCCGCAGTTGCAGGCCCGGATCGGCATAGTGACCGCTGTAACGCAGCACGTCCTCCAGCAGCGTTTCCACCGCCTCAACGGTCGCAACGTTGCCGGTCGCCGCGAGCTCCGTGGAAAGCTGCATCACCACCAGTTGCGCGCTGGGATGTCTCAGGCTCGCTCCAATCAGCGGATCGTCGTACGACATCAAGTCCAGGAGCGAACTCCAAGGTTGCAGGTCTCGCTCTTCCACCGGAGCGGCCTCGGTGGGTAGATCGGGCATCAACACCAGCGCCGCTTCGAAGTCCCGACCGACCTCCTCTTCGGGCGCGCCGCTTGCCTCCAGCAATTTGCCGCGATCGTAATAGGCGATAGCCATCCGTGGTTCACGCGGATTGGGTGTCGCGTCGGGAACTTGGTCGGAGATCCGCTCGTAGAACTTTTCATCCGAGGCGATGGCATGATCAAACGATTCGCGAGCCAAACTGATCCATGTGCCGGCGACCGATTCATCGGGTGGCCCACCCTCGTACCCGTAGCGCAGTGCCCGCTGCCAACAAACCTCGCCCAAACGATGATAGAGCCGGCGCATCAAATCGAGCGATACAATTTCGTCGCTCTTCTTGAGCTTGTCCTTGTCCCGGCCAATCACCAGTACGATTTGGCTACGGCTCCGCTCTCCCGGGAACGCTTCATCCAACAGGCGGCCGCCGGCTACGCTGCTCATCGTGGCGGGCAGGTATTCGAAGTCTCCGTCATAGGCGACGTCGTTCCACGACGGCGCGGCCAGGCGAATCACGACGGCAAAGAGCAACCAAGCCGCCAAGACCCACCAGCGCCTAGCCAGGACGGTGCGAGCCCAGCGATGTGAAAGGGATTGTTGCATCCGCGGCGGGACAGTGGCGGGAGATAGGGGCGAGCAAAACCACTTAATGTATCAGCTGGCGATTCGGGCAATAGTCCCACCACGATCTCGCCTGGGTGATGAGCGAGCGGGTTTGGGCGATGAGCGAGCTCGTTTGGACGATGAGCGAGCGGGCCCGCTACTCCGCCTCGACCTTGGGACTGTTTTCCACCGGCTTTCCAATGGCTTTGGGAGCCGAGCCAGATGAAACACCCGTGATGGGCCGCAACGCGTTCTGCAAAGACTCACCACTGATGCTGCCACGCAACTGTAGGACTTCGACAACGCCTTGAGGGCGAGACGCTTCGTCGAGTTGCTTGATCATGTCGGTGACCAGTTCGAGCAGCGGTTCGCCTTCGGCGCTCACTAACAGCGTATTTCCAACGCTGTCGATCCCCAAAGAAAGTTTGCCCTTGAACGAAAAGTCGGTGCCGCCGCCATCTTGATTGCGTTCGGAGTTTTCCAGGCCGCTCCCGTTTCCGTCGCGACTCTTGGTTGCATCGCCGTTCTCCCCGCCGCCACCTTGGGGATTCTGGCCACGGCCGCCCCCGCTGAACGCCTTGTCATTACTGCTAAGCAAATCACGGTACGCTTCCTTGACCGTCTCGGCGATCTTCTCGGCCATGCCGTACTCAATCTGCACCAGCCGCGTAAACCGTGTCTTTCGTTTATTGACCGGTTCGGGAACGTCCCACAGCTCAATCAATTCCGCAATGGTGCGTAGCTGTTCGCGGCGTTGCACCGCTGACGACCAAGGTGTTGGTATCGAGATCATCGACGAAGCGAAGCTTGTTTCCCTTTCCTAGGCCATTTGGACCTTTGTCTTCCTTTTGCGTGTCAAAACCGAAGTACCAACGAACGAATTCATCATTGCCAGAACCGTCGTCCTCCATTTCCTCGAAATAGTCTTCCAGATTCAAACGCATCCAAGAGGCACTGGCGTGTTCGATATGGAAAACCTGGTAGGGCCTCTTGGGTGGCGAGATCTGCAGCATCAGGTTTTCAAGTTGATCGAGCGCCGCGGTATCGGGGCTGACCAGCACGAGGTTTCCCGAGCTGTCGATTTCGATACGTACCGGCACCGGCGATCGCGTTTCGTCGCGAGGCGATTCGGGTGTTCGCGGCTGCTGAAAGGCTCGTTTGAATTCATCTGCCGAGCGGATCGGTGGGATCTCCGGCGAATCCGCGGTTGGATTCTCGTCCGTGGCTAGCGTCGATTCGGTGGAAGTTGAGTCAGCCCGCTGACTAACCTGGGCAACGGTCAACTGATACGTCGATGGAATCGCAGCGGTCGCCAGGCTGTCCTCCAGCACTCCCGTGGGATCACTTGGTTTTGTCTCGGAATCCTTCTCGCTCTCCTCCCCATCCTCCGGCTCGGTACCCGCTTTTTGGGGCGCTTCATTGGGGTCTTTGAACTGATCCGAATCCGGCAATTCCAATGGATTGGGTGAAAGCCGATTCCACTGTTGGCGAAGTCGCTGCAGGTACTCGTAGGTTTCCGGCGTCGCCGAGGCATCAATGATCCGGACGGTGTTTCGGCTTCCGCCTGGTGGTGGTAATTCGCCCAACTTGATCAGTAGCGAGCGGACCTCCTCCATCTCCTGCTCATTGGCCCACAACAGGACCTGGCGATATCGCGAGTTGGCGGCCACGCGGAATTCGTCGGTTTCTTTTTTCTCTTCTTGGTTCCCGCCGTAATACCCGTAGTAGTACCGTCGGCTGGAATTCTGGTTTTCTTCTTCGTCTTTCTGACCCATCAGGAATGCGATCGACTCTGCGACTTCAGCGGGGTCAAGGCGTCGCAGGGGAAGCACTTCGAAGCTCCGTCCGCTGCCGTCGAGTCGTTTGATCAACGAGTCGATGATGTAGCGATCGGCTGCCGAACCGGAAACAATCAGCGCGTTGTTGTCCTTGTCGACACGAACTCGCGTCGTCGGCTCGAGCACATTCATCTCGCTAACGATCTCGATCAGCTTTTCGGGATCGAGGGACGCCAAGCGAAAGACTTGAACGCGATTCTGGACGTCGGCGAGCGAAGCCATCGTTTCGCTGGCAACGTCGATTCGCTTCAGAAACTCCATGGCGATGGCGGTGCGATCGGCCGGTGCGCGAATGATTACGGAGTTTTGCCGCGTATTGGCAACGATCGAAATCTCTTGCTTCGGTTCCTGTTGCGGCGGATTGTTGGGGTTCTGCGCACGCATCTGCTGCATCATTTGCATTTGCTGCGGCGTCATCGGTTGTTCTTGCTTCTTTTCGACGCCAAGAAACTGTTCCAGCATTCGCTTGGCTTCTTCGGCGGGCAGGTAGCGAAGCTTGAACTCGGGAGCGAGTGCTTCGAGGCTATCGCTACTTCGTTCCTGCTCGAGCAAGCGGGCGATCTGACGCAAGTTGATGGCCGCGTCCATCGCTTCGATGCGATTGGTGGTGGTCAGCGCAGTGAGCTTTCCATTCCCACTGATCATCGGGGCCAGCTCTTGGGATAACTTGTCCGCCGACAACCATCCGACATCGAGCGATGTGCGCACGAAGGTATGCGGCGGAATCGTCGCGAGGCTCGCGACGTCCACGCGAGGTACAATCGCCGGGTTGATCGTCTCGGTCTTGGCGACGGTCAATCCACCATCGATTTCCAGCAACGTGTAGCCGCGAGCCAGAAGGTATCGATTGAACAGGTCACGCGTCTCTTCGACGGTGTAACGACCGGGTGACCGCAAGTTGACCCGATCGCCGGGCAACTCGAGCCAATCGAGTGGCTTGTCGGAAATGTCGGCAAGCCATTGCACCAATTCCACCCAACGCTGATTGCGGAATTCAAAGGCGACACGTCCATCTTCGCCGACCATGGTGTTGAATTCGTCGGGATTCGAATCTTCGCTCGACGCGTCGTCGCGACGAATCACCTTCGGAGGCGGTGACGCTTCGCCTTTGGCATCGCCCTTTTTGCCACCTTCTTCGTTTGGACCAGCAGCCTTTGCGTTCTTGTCCGTTGGTTTCGCCTCGCCAGCCGGTCCCGCGCTGGGCTGTGCACCTTCAGCGACCACCATTGGCTGGCCGTCCGGTCCCACTGCGACCACACGATCCTGCGCCGTTGCTGCGGCAATCCAGAGGATTACCAAGGCAAGTCCAGCGACAAGGCGGATCGGGATCAGCATCGGTAATCAGCGACGAGGAGAAAAGATCGTGGACGCACCACTGCCAGTATGCATGGTTTGCCAGGCGGAGACAAACCAAAACAACGATGCGCAGCGAGGTCGAAATTCTTCAAGAAACCGAGTTTTTTTCGAAATTCCTTCATGCAAGCACGACGCGCCAGCGAGTGTGTGGGGCCTTCCAGAGGGCCAAACGAGTGTTTCGGGCACTCCAGACACGCCAGCGAGTGTGTTTCCGGTTTTTGTCCGTTTGGCGGACGCGAGATTGCGCAGATTCCTGGGACACACTCGCTGGCGCGTCGTGCTTGTATGAATTCGCGCAACAGCAAAACTGGCGCGTCGTGCTTGGATGCGAACGACCGACGCAGTCCGCTCAGTGCAGGATCTGTTGCACTTCGGTCATGACTTCCGCAACATCGATCTTGTCGACATCATACGTGTGCGTGTGGACCACTTGGCTATCCTTGGCCACCACAATCGTGATCGCGGCATCGGCGGAAAGCTTGTAGTTGACGGGACCGGTTTTCGGTTCTTGGGCCACAACCAGCGGCACCTTCTTGACCTCCGCATTTGCCGCAACGCTTGCTGCGCTTTGCTTCAGTTCCGTCGCGTCTTCTCCGACAAAGGTGACCAGTCCCTTTAAACTTGAGTCCTGGTTTGTCGCAACGGCCCGGTCCAGCCTTCGGACCAGTTCCGTCAGCCGTCCGCCGGTTCTGCGGGCAAACACCATCACCAAAGGACGCGAACCGTAGCGACAGCGATAACAAAGATGCTCCCCAGGCACGACGCCGTCATCTTCGGCACCAGCCACCTTGGTCACATAGAAAACGCCAACCGCATCGCCCTGCTTCAGGCATTCACCGGCTGCAAACGATTGCGTACTCGACAAGCCGGCCAAGAGGCAGATTACGACGGTCAAACCAACAGGCTTTTTCGGCATCGTCGTTCCCAAAGAGCTTGGTTTCGTGGCTGTACGAATACGAGTCGAAAATCATTCGCCTCTACCAGCGGATAAGAGGCGGTGACCCATTGATCCAGCATGATCGAAAGCTGGAGCAACGCAGCGAGCATTATCCATCTTTGCAGTGTTTACGCAATCTGCGCAAACAATGCCGGATCCGACGCCCTTGAGGGCATTTTGGGGGGCCAGGATCGATTCATGTTCGGAAAAGGTCGAAATGGAGGTCGTGGAAAACGTGTCGAAGCTTGTTCCCAGGGGACACTATTCGATCTCGAAGCCACTTAAAAACCCGTCGCCATTTCGATCCAGTTCATCGAACTGTTCGGTTTGCCCTAAGAACTCTTCTCGTGCAATCTCACCATCTTGATTGGAGTCCATCGATTCAGCCCATCTCGGCCAAGTCTCGTTCCGCTGCGTGGCAACGGGCATGACGGCAAACAGGGATGCGTCTTGCTGCGGGTCGCCCCGACCAAACTGAATCAAGAACGTATCTGGGATGTCGGTGGCCCGAACCTCACCCTGGTTCGAAGCAAGGCCTTGCAGTCTTTCCCGGCAAGCGAGTAACTCTCGCGTCGAAAGCAGGCCGTTTTGGTCTTGATCCAACCAGGTAAAGATCGCGTCGGGCGCTTCGGCACCACGCGCGCGAACCTGCACCGTCCAGACCGGAGAAAGCGGATTCATGCCCTCCGTCAATTCGCGTTCGGTCAGCTTGCCGTCATCGTCCTGGTCGAGATCATCGAAAGAGTATTCGCGCAGGAGGCCAGGGGGAATCTCGGTTTGATCAAGCCCGCCATCCTTGTCAGCATCCAGAGCAGCAAAGGCTTCCGGCGGAATCGAGTTAGTGCCCGTGCGAAGATCACGCACCATGGCCACCAACTGGAAACGGTCGGAGATGATTCGCGCGCGATCGCCGAGCATCACCGTTTCTACCTTTGAGCGTTGTTCACTCTCGGACAATTCCATGTCGATCCGCGGCTGCGAGGCAATGCTGGATGCAAAATGAATCTGCAATCGAATATCAGCAGGGACCTCAAGTAGCCGTCGTGACTCCTCAGCATCAATCGTTTCGTCACCGTTCAGGTCGAGCTTCGCGATCGCGTTCTGTCCCTCGTGAAAGACTCCCCGACGTGTGGCTTCGTCCAATGAGTACGAGACCATCGACCAATCGATATAGCCGCCGAGATCCATCGCGACGTCACCCCACCGACTCCTACGACGATTGTTCCATGCGTCGCTGGTAGGATTGTTGTCGCTTGTTGGAGGCAACACTTCGGCGATGTCGATCCGACGATCACCGTTTTGATCGAGCTGGGCAAGCGATTGGTAAGCAAGCCGAATCTCATCGGCGTCGAGCACGTGATTCCCGTTGCGGTCCAACGCTCGAAACATCGGTGATTGCGTTCGATTGGTTTGGCGAAAGTAGTTGCTTCCAGCCATACGGAAAGGTCCCGAAACGCCACTGTCCCGAAACAAGAAATGAGCGACTTCATCGGGCTCGGGGCGCTTGTTCCGATTCCTGTCGTACATCTGGATCATGTTTCGATATTGCTGTGAATCAACCATCGCACGACCGAACGTTTGTGGATTGGCCGCGATGTGCTCAAACAGTTCATTCCATGTCAGCTTATCGGCGCCGCCCGCTTGTTCGATGATCAATTCGATCCGTCGCTCAAAAGCATCCGATAACGGCTGATCACCAACTTGGATATCGAGATCGACTAACAAGGGACCAGCCGTCGTGGGCAGCAGCAGGCGAAACGGGGCGATGGTTGGAGCCTCCGTGGGCTGCGCAGGTTGACCCGGTTCCAAGCTGCTGTCTTCAACGCTGCGATTGTCATCGGTCGCGGCGGTGGGGTCGATTTCCTCCACAGGCTCGACCGAGTCCTCCTGCGTCGCCATCGCATCCTGCGCAGAATCGGCGGCGTCGATGGCGGGTTCCATTTGCGGCGGAGCGACTTCGGCGATCGCCGGCGCGGCCGCTGGCTGGGCCGCTGGCTGGGCGGGAGGCTGGGCGGGAGGATTCGTCGCGGCTCGCTGCCGGTCGCACCCCGCCATCACGAGGACGGTCACGGCGAGAACGATCACGGCGAGGACGGTCGCCCAAGTGACCGCTGCGCCGGAGGTCGCGGCGATCACTCCGGACGAAATCGCCGGTCGCTGTGACTCGCTCATTAGCTGAGGACTCCATCGATGACTTTGCCTTCGGCAATCGCGATCGGTCGTCCTCCGTCGGCAATGTTTTCGGTCGACGGTGGGACGCCCAGCGCTTGGCAAAGCGTGGACAGCAGGTCTTGTTGGTTGATCTTTCCCTCGATCACCTCCATGCCATCGTTGCTCGTCTTTCCATGAACGGTGCCACCGGCGATGCCGCCGCCACCCAGGACGCACGTGAAGGCCTGAGGAAAATGGTCTCGGCCGCCATTGCCATTGATCAACGGAGTACGACCAAATTCTCCGGCCCAGAGAATGGTCGTACGATCCAGCAGGTCTCGATCACGCAGCTCGTTCATCAGCGTCGCCCAACCCGCGTCCAATTGCTCACTCAGTCGACGTACTTGGGCAAAATTGTCGGCATGCGTATCCCATCCGAGTCCATCGCCGAGCGTGACCTCGACCAGTGGGACGCCTCGCTCGATCAGACGTCGCGCCATCAGGCATCCCTGGCCGAAGGTCCCCCGACCATAGGCTTCACGGACGCGATCAGGCTCGACGGAGAGATCAAAGGCATCGCGCGCGTCACTACCCAGCATTCGAATCGCCGACTGATAGACCGTATCATGGGCAACGACATTCGCGGTTGCGTGCGTGCTCATGAATTCGTCCTGCATCGACCTCCAAAGATCAAGTCGACCAGCGTATCGCCGATCGCCAATCTGTTCGGACCGCTGCAGAAAGTCGACTCGCAGTTGCGCAAACTGCGAATCGTTGGGTTGCCCAACCGCGGCAACCGACGTGGCGGCAAACTTGGGTCCCAGGAAGCCGGGGCTGATCGAGTTGCGCGCGAACGGGCCGGGGGAAATGCTGACGTAGCTCGGCAGTTCCGCACTCTCGTGCCCGAGCGACTTGGAGAGGGAACAACCGATCGAAGGATATCGCACCGGCCCACCGGGAATGTGACCGGTCCGCATCAGGATGGTCCCGCGCTCGTGATCACCTTCCTTGGTGCTGACACCGCGCAGGATCGCCAGGGAGTCGGCTTGTTTGGCCAGCTTGGGAAGGTGTTCGCTGAAACGCATACCGGGGACACTCGTTGCGGTTTCCTTGAAGGTTCCGCCATGCGCATGTCCTGGCTTCATGTCGAAGGTATCAAGTTGGCTCGGTCCACCCGACATCCAGAGCAGGACGCAGTGCCGGCCTTGATCGCGAGCAGCCTCTGCGGCGGCAGCCAGATGGGGCAACCAGCCGCTGGAGGAGGCTGCCAACGAACCGAACGTCACAAACTGCATCCACCGGCGTCGATTGGTTGGGTGGGCGTGCATGGAGCTGTCCTTGTTGAACAAAACGGTCACATCGGTCACGGGCACATCGCACATTCGGCGGTGTTGAGCAAAACCCAGAGCAAATCTCCGAACGCCGCCGCCGTGTCCCCCTGTGTGGCGTCCTCCTGTGTGGCGTCCTCCTGTGTGGTCGTAGCTGTCACGAATTGCCGTGCCTGTTCCGATTCCACCTCAGTGGGATAACGCGAAAGCGCGGCGAGAAAGATCGTCTCGATCCGCTGATCATCATCAAAAAAAGGAGCTTCCAGGGCTGACATCAGCCCGACTTGATTCTGGCTACTGGCGGCAAGGATCTCCGGACCGTTCATCATACCCAAGACTTGCACCACGCCATGGGGATAGTCACGGGGTGACGAGCCGACGGCATGCATGCGGGCAAGAAACGGCTGCCGGGCCGCCATGAATCCAGGCACCGAGTCTGTCTGTGGTAGTCCGCTTCGACAAAACACGTTCTGCAACAGACTGTCGTAATACTGTTCGGCGGTGAGTGTCTTGACGGTCATGGCCGCGAAGGAATTTTCCGGCGGTCGCTGCGCAGTAGGCAACGCGCTGCTCCGCCCGTACGCTCGGGTGCGCGCCAGCGTTGCATAAAACTTTCGCAGATCAAAGCGAAGTTGAATCAGATGATTGGCCAGGAACTCAAGCAACTCAGGATGGCTTGGTCGATTGTCAAGATCCATCGCATCGACTGGGTCAACGATTCCCCGCCCAAAGAGATGCTCCCAAGCGCGATTGGCTGCGGCTCGAGCGAAGTAGGGGTTGTCTCGGGATGCTAGCCAGATTGTCAATTGTCGGCGCCGGATATCGCGAGGGTCCTTCTCTGGCGGCTCGGATACACCTGGGTAACGGGGCGACATGACCTGATCCGTATCCGGCAGTTTGACTTCACGTCCAGGACGATCTTCGATCAGGGTTTCGCGGCCTCCCTGCATATCGCTTTGCTCCAATTGACTGAAGAAGGCGGCGTATTGCCAGAAGTCCTTCTGTGTCCAACGATCGAATGGATGATCGTGGCATTGAGCGCACTGAAGCTGGAGCCCAAGGAAGATACGAGAGGTTGCGGCCGCTAACTTTTCAGGCTGAACGGAATGCGACGTGTAGAAGATTGCCGGTCCCGAGTCCCCTGCACCGCCAGCTGTCAAGAAGCTTCCCACAAGATGATCGTAGGGAACGTTGCTGTAGAACTGGTCCCGCAACCAACGATGCAGCGCGGCCACGTTTCCTTGTTGCTGTAGTTGTGATTGGGCATCGGGTGGAAGCAGTGCCTGGTTCCATCGCGTCGCCATATGGTTGGCATACTGGGGCGAGTGCAACAAGCGTTCAACGAGTTCGCCACGTTTGTCGTCATGCGAGTCGGCGAGAAACTGACGTGTGGCTGCGACCGGCGGCGCGACTCCTGCCAGGTCAAGCCAGACGCGACGATGAAACGCCGCATCGCTGCTCCGAGGTGCCGGCGTGATCCCCTCCACTTTCCAACTCGATTCGAGCATCGCGTCGATTTCTTCCGCAGCCTCATCCAGGTTCACAGCCTGGTCTTGCGACCGAACGGACAGGGCGGCGCTCGCAATCAACAACAGGGCGAGGAAACTGCGATACATGTGAAGCCGCCGGATGCAAACGGTCAAAGAATGGGGAAATGCCACCGAACGCCACGTTTCGTTATACCAGCCTTTCGGTCTTGATTCCAAAAGAACGCCCAGGAAGGGCCGCTTCGGGATCCAAGCACGACGCGCCAGCGAGTGTGTCCCGTCCCCTATCGGACTCACTCGCTGGCGCGTCGTGCTTGGATTCGTTGCCCGAACACCCGCGAATGCGTTGCCCGCCGGGCAGTTCGTCTGTGGGTTGGGTTGTCTTTGCGGGCTGTACGGCCGGCGCAAGCTTGAGCGGGGGTGCTCCACCAGGCAAGCCTCAAGTCGCCCGCGGTGGGAACCGATCGAGAAGAGGACGCAAGTCCGTAAGGTCTGCCGCCGCTGGCAGTGCATTGATACAAGGATGGACAATGCAAGTTCTCGATAATCCGATTGGCCGACGCTCGTGGTGCATTGCCCAGGCGTGGCTCACCATTTTGACGATGATTGCTGCGCCCGCTTGGGGCCAGCTTGGTGATCCCGTCAGGACACAGGAACTTGGCGCGGAACTCCGCGTGGAAGCGACGGCCGATTTTGACTCCGACATCGGCATGATCGTGGATCCCGCGTCCCAGCAGTGGACGCTTGAATCACTCGAGTCGATGGCACTTGCGGCCAGTCCATCGATCCAGCGAGCATCCGCACTGGTTCGTGCGGCCCGCGGTCGCGCACTGCAGGCGGGACTCAGCCCGAATCCTCATGTGGGGATCGATTTCCAGCAGCTTGGGAGTCAGGGGCTCGCCGAACAATACGGGGCCGCGTTCTCGCAAGAGATCGTGCGGCCTCGCAAGCTGCATTTGGATCGCTCCATCGCTCTGCATGAAGCAAACCGACTGAGTCAAGAACTCGCCGCCGAGCGACAGCGCGTGTTGACCGACGTGCGCTCGGCCTACGTTCGCGCGCTTCGAGCCAACCGACAGCTGGAGTTGACACGACAACTCGTTGAGATCGGTGAGAAGGGGGTTCAAATCGCCTCGGAATTGCTGCGTGCGAAGGAAGTGAGCCGGGCAGATGTGCTGCAGGCAGAATTGGAAGTCGAGTCCGCCAACATCCTTTATCAGAATGCACTCAATGCGCAGCTGTCGATCTGGCGTCAACTGGCGGCGCTGGTGGGGCAAGCACCGATGGCTCCTCACCCGATCGCCGGGGATATCGAACAGGTGCCCACCGGTCTGATCTTTGAGGAATCGTTGGCGCAGCTCCAAGGCCAAAGTCCAGAAGTCGCATCGGTCTTGGCCAAGATTGATCGAGCGCGTTGCAACCTGCAACGTCAGCTGATCGAGACCAAGCCCAATGTCACGTTCACCGGTTTGGTCAACTGGCGTGACAATGGAATCGGTGGTGATCCGGATGGCGCGGTGGTCGTCTCGCTGCCGATTCCGGTGTGGAATCAGAATCAAGGAGCGATCAGCGAGGCAAGGTATCAATTGGCTGCGGCTCAGCGCGAGTTGCAGCAGGTTGAACTTGCCCTCAGCCAGCGACTTGCTCCGGTCTTTGAACGCTACAGCAATGCCGCGGAACAAGTCGAACGGTTCCGCAATCGAATCCTGCCGAAGGCGGTGGAAACCTTGGAACTGACTCGTCAATCCTATGAGCTGGGTGAGATCAGCTTCGTCAATCTGCTGACCGTCCAACGCACCTACGCCAACAACCAGCTGGCGTATCTTGATGCCATGGAGTCGCTGCGGCTTGCGGAAATCGAGATCGCCGGGCTGCTGCTCTCCGGCAGCCTGACCAGCCGCTAGCCCGTACGTCGGGCTTTCCAGCCTGACACGAGCGGAAGATGGTCAGCCTAGAAAGGCTAACGTACGTCGGGCTTTCCAGCCTGACCACGGTGTGCCAACTTTCGGGTACAACGGGAGTGCCTCGCCCTCCTTACGATCTGAATCCTCGCACTCCGCAGCGCCATGAGAATCTCCTGTCGGCTGATGATCTTCGCGATCACACCAGTCTTCGTTCCGATGTTGGTTGCAGTCTCCGTTCCCGAGCTCGCGCGATTGAATGTGGTGGTTGCGGACGAGCCGGTGGACGACGAGCCGGTGGACGACGAGCCGGTGGACGACGAGCCGGTGGACGTTGCCCAGCGACTGAAACAGTATGTTCCTGTCAAACTGACGACCGACATCTCGCGGCTCACCGACAACGAGCGAAAGATGATTCCGCTGTTGATCGAGTCGGCCAAGATCATGAACGATTGCTTCTGGTATGAGGCGTACGGGGACCCGCGTCCGTTGCTCGATGCGATCGAGGACCCAATCCAACGCCGGTTCGCCGAGATCAATTACGGGCCCTGGGACCGATTGGATGGAAACCGACCGTTCGTCCCGGGTGTCGATGCGAAACCGCTCGGCGCCAATTTTTATCCTCCCGACATGACCAAGGACGAGTTTGAGCAGGCCCAGCTGACGGGCAAGGAGGATCTCTACACATTCATCCGTCGCGACGAGATGGGAAACCTGCAAGTGGTTCCCTATCGCAAGCAGTTTGCAGACGAGATGCAACGGACGGCGGAGCTGTTGAATCGCGCCGCCGAACTCGCAGAGGACGCGGGACTTTCCCGTTACTTGAAGCTCCGTGCCAATGCGTTGTTGACCGATGATTATCAGCCGAGCGACCTTGCCTGGCTGGACATGCACGACAATACGATCGATGTGGTGATCGGTCCGATCGAGAACTACGAAGACCAGTTGTTCGGCTACAAGACTGCGCACGAGTGCTATGTACTGGTCAAGGACAAACAGTGGAGTGCGAGGCTGGCTCGTTATGCAGAGTTTCTTCCGCAGCTTCAGGCCTCGCTACCCGTCCCCGATGCTTACAAGCAGGAAAAGCCTGGGACCGATACCGAGCTGAATGCCTACGACGTGGTCTATTACGCGGGTGATTGCAATGCGGGATCGAAAACGATCGCCATCAACCTTCCCAATGACGAACAGGTTCAGTTGCAAAAGGGGACACGGAGACTGCAGCTGCAAAACGCGATGCGCGCCAAGTTCGACAAGATCTTGCTGCCCATCGCCGACGAGTTGATCGCAGAAGATCAACGGAGCCATGTCACCTTCGACGCCTTCTTCAGCAACACGATGTTTCACGAGGTGGCACACGGGCTGGGCATCAAGAACACGATCAACGGTCGCGGCAGTGTTCGAACGGCGCTCAAGGAACATGCCGGTGCGATTGAGGAGGGGAAGGCCGATATCTTGGGTCTGCATATGATTCAGCAGCTACATCGTGACGGCGAGCTGGAAGCAGATCTGGAAGATTTTTATGTCACCTTCATGGCAGGGATCTTTCGCAGCGTCCGATTCGGTGCGTCCAGTGCGCACGGCAAGGCAAACATGATTCGCTTCAATTTCTTCAGCCAGTTCGGGGCTTTTGAACGACAGCCGGATGGGAAGTACCGGGTCAACGTGGATCGATTTCGCGAGGCCACCGAAGCCCTTTCGTCGAAGTTGCTCCAGGTGCAGGGCGACGGTGACTACGAGGAGGCGGCCCGACTCGTGGAGGAAATGGGAGTGATCGGTCCGTCAGTTGCAGGCGGAGCTCGACCTGCTCGAGAAAAAGGGGGTCCCGGTGGACGTGGTCTTCCAACAGGGCGTCGAGGTCTTGGGGCTCTAGACGTACGTCGGCCTTTCCAGGCTGACTTCATTCTCTGGTGTCAGGCTGGAAAGCCTAACGCATGCCTCGGCCTGAATTCTTGCCGGTTTGAGCTTGCGCTCGTCGTTGAGTCATACTCTTGCGGCTGACAAACAACTTCAACCCCTTCCATTGCATACAGCTAGGGAGCCCCCTACATGATTCGAACATTGACACTGGCCGCCCTGTTCTTGGTGACAACCTACAGCGTCGCCGAGGACCTTCCGATGACGGCACCGCCCGAATCCTCCGACCTGAAAGCCATCTTTAACGGCAAGGATCTCAGTGGCTGGGATGGCGATCCAACCCTGTGGTCGGTTCGTGACGGCGTGATCCATGGCGAAACCACCGAAGAGAATCCTGCCAAAGGCAACACCTTCCTGATCTGGAAAGATGGCGTGCTGAAAGACTTTGAACTGCGTCTCTCGTTTCGTTGTTCAGCGACCAACAACTCGGGGATTCAGTATCGATCCAAGCACATCACCGAAGGCAAAGGGGCGAGCAACGATTGGGTCGTCGGAGGGTATCAGCATGAGCTGCGAAACGAAGAAGACTTTCCAAACGTGCCGTCGTTTATCTACGACGAGAAAGGAACACGCGGCCGGATCTGCATGGTCGGCGAGCAAGCGACTTGGGAAGCGGATGGCAAGAAAATCATTCGCGACGACCTGATCAACCAGGCTGAGTTCAAGGATCTGATGAAGGTCGATGACTGGAACGACGTCGTGATCATCGCCAAAGGCAACCATATCCGGCACTATCTCAATGGTCGACTGGTCATGGATTTTACCGATAACAATCCCAAATTGGCGCTGAGCGAGGGGATCCTGGCAGTGCAGTTGCACGCCGGTAAGCCGATGTGGACCGAGTTCAAGAACATTCGAGTCCGATCGCTCGATTGATCGGCGCGTCTTTTCGGAACTTTGCTGAACGCGAGTTGCGTTGCCCTGCCTCCGGGCAACGCCGTCGTGGATTGTGTGCCCGCGAATGACGGGTTTGCTCTTCAGCCACGAAGTGGCGTCAGAAGCAAGCCCAACGTACGGGACGCTTTGTTCATGGTCGGCTTCGACCGGCCTCGATGATTTGGGCGAGCTTCTCTTTCATCTTTGCGGCGACGTCGGGATGCTGGTCGATCACGTTGTGACGTTCACCGGGATCGGTCGTCAGGTCGTAAAGTAAATAGGGCGCGATGGATCGGCGTTCCAGCCTTAACTCGGTGTTGGAAGTCTTCTTGGAGTCATGCCGAAGCAGTTTCCATTGTCCGTCGCGGTATCCGTAGTTGCCGCCCTGACCGTTGTCTTGTTGGACAAGGTGATCGCGTCCTTTGGCGCCCGCTTCGCCCAGCAAAGCTCCGGCGACATTGAAACTGTCCAAGCACCCGTCTTCTGGCAGTTCAACGCCAGCCAATGCGGCACAACTTGCCGCCAGGTCGATCGTGCAAACGATCTCGTCGGATTCGCCGACCGGGATCCGACCCGGCCATCGCGTGATGAATGGCGTCCGGGTTCCACCTTCATACACGTTGTACTTACCGCCACGATAGGGACCCGCCGCCTTGTGGTCATCGATCTTTTCGATCGCATCATCTTTGTAGCCGTCGTCGAGTACCGGGCCATTGTCACTGCAAAAGACGACGAGCGTTTTGTCAGCCAGACTCAGCCGATCGAGGGTCTCCAGCAGCTTTCCGACGCACCAATCGAGTTCGATGATCGCATCACCGCGTGGTCCCAATGGGGTCGCTCCCTGAAATCGCTCATGGACGGCGCGTGGAACATGCAAGTCATGCGAGGCAGAAGAAGAGGAAGAACGGATGATCGCGATTCGCTTCAATCAAGTCGACTGATTTCTCGACCCATTTGTCGGCCAGATCTTCATCACGAAACCGTGCCGCGTGGCCCCCGGTGTAAAAGCCAATTCGGCTGATACCGTTGTGGATGGTCGAGTTGTGCCCATGCGACCAATCCATCTTGAGAGAATCACGATGCGTGAGCCCGGTGGGATGATCATCGCTTGGCTTGTCATTGCCCACCCAGAGCGGATCGGAGGGATCAAGATTCAGGACACGATGATCGGCGACATAAACCTGGGGGACGCGGTCATTGGTGGTCGGCAGCAAGAAGCATTGATCAAAGCCGATCTCCATCGGTCCGGGTTTCAGTTCACCATTCCAGTCGGGCGCATCGACGCCCAGTCCCGAGATGCCACTTCCCCACCACGGCGGTACGGTAACCGGCTTGTTTCAACAGCGAGGCAATGGTCGGCGTTCCCGGCTGGATCAATGCGGGGCTGTTGGGCGGAGCAATCCCGGTTCCCGGCGTACGAAACGCGTAGCTGCCGGTCAGGAATGAATAACGCGTGGGAGTACAGGTCGAGGCGCTGCAATAGCCGCTGGTGAAACGCTGGCCCTCGGACGCGAGTCGATCGATGTTCGGTGTCTTCAGCGCCGTTGCCCCGTAGCATGAGACATCACCGTACCCCAAGTCGTCGGCCATGATGACAATCACGTTCGGCAGCACCTTGTCCGCTGCAGACAGCTGTGTGCGGGTCGCGATCAGGCTGATGACGATCGTGAGCAAGACGCCGACCGGCCGTGTAGGAATGATCGAACGGATTCGCAGCAGAGGCATGGGGAGATCCTTGGTTCCGTCGGTGCAGATGTTCGGGGGCTGAAGTTCGGGGGGCTCATGATCGAGACAATGGGAGCGGATCACAAGTGAGCGGTCATTGTGTTTGCGATCGTTTTCCACGTCAAACCGGAGGCCAGCGGACCCCCTCACCTCCAAAGACGGGGCTGTAAGCACCGCGATCGCAATCAGCCCGGCCATTCAGCCCGCCCATTCAGCCCGGCCATTCAGCCCGGCTGGGTGCGTGCAGAGAAGCTCAACAAAACTTCTGGTGTTTGTGGCCGTCTCAGGTGGACATTCGGGTGTTACGCCGTTGGCAGGGCGCGAGCCGGAATTGGCCGGGTTTGGCCCGCGCGCTGCTCGCTCGCCGCCAATCCGTTTTGATAAACCGACACGGCAACGCCGCCGATGAAAAAGAGAAACATGTGAGCCATGGGGATGATCGAGAGATCATGAAACATCCCATTGCACACGTATGCCGTGATCATGCCGAGCAGCAGCAGTCCGATGGATCGTGCCTCCGGCTGAACGCGCGCATTGCGGGCCAATGTCCAGCCGAGTCCTACGATCATCGTTAGCCACGAAAGCATGAGCCCGAATCCGATGAGCCCGGTATCGACCAGTACCGATAAGAACACGTTGTGCTGGACGTAGTTGCGAGCTTGTTCCAAGGGCAAGCCGTAACTGCGATTGGTGTGAAACGGATCCTTGTACTGTCCGTAGCGGGCAACGCCGTGACCGGTGATCGGGCGATCCTTGAACATCTCCCACGCGACAACCGCTAGAAGAGGACGCAGCTTGACCGACTTTTCCGCGTCGGCTGCCGTCAACCTCTTGTCACGCTTCATGCGAACAAGTTGATCCTTCACGCCGAGAGCCGAAGCTCCCACGAGCAGCACCACCATCGCAAGTCCGAGCACACGAATCCATCTTGGCGAGTAGACAAAGCCAACGATCGCTAAACCGCCGATGCCTCCCAACCAAACGCTTCGTGTCAGCGTGGCGTAGAGTCCGCCCAGCAAGACCACCAAGGCGACGCCGTAAAGCAACTTGCCCTGTCGCCCAGACCGGATGACTCCCAGCAAACAGGCGGTCAGCGCAATGCTGATCACGAAACCGTTTCCAGCGGGGTTCATCAATGGTCCGCGGCCGCGCCCGAAGAACTGCCATGACTCGGGATCGACGATGTAGTGCGGGAAGACCAGACTGTGCAGCCCGCCGACCTCGAGCATTGCGGTAATCGAAAGGTACAGGCCGAGTGCGGTCAATCCCGACGTCAGCCAGCGAATGTCCTGTGCACGTACGGGAACGATTCTCGCGATCAGGTACATGCCGGCAGGCATCGCCACGTAAAACAGCCACCTCGATTCTGGCGGGGAACTGTTGGGAAGGGGCGGACCGCCGCCGAGTGCCCTGATCAAGAACCATCCCACGATGGCGATCACGACGTAGTCGACGCGCGTGAGCGCCGGAAGACGCACCTGGCCAAAACGCAGCCCCGCAACGGAGAGGGCGAACATCGCGATCCACAAGATCCGATCCAGGCTGAATTGAATCGGACCTTCGATCGCAAAGAAGGACGGACCGAACACGGTTCCGACAGCGAGGACCAGCATCGCGATGGCCAACAATCGCCCCCGTTGAATCACGGGCACCAGCCAAATCAGGCTCGCGATCGAAAACAGGGCAACAAGTAGGTTCATGGCCAGAAGGCTGCACGTGGGTCGGGAACGTTACGATCTGGAATCTGGACCGAGGGCCGATCCAGAGTGGGTGCGTGTTCCGGTCCTGACGGTTGGTTCGATCACGCGAACGAGCGTTCAGACGTTCTCAGCGACCACACGTACCCGAGCAAGCATAGGTCACGTCGTGCGCGACCATTTCAGGAAGCAGGTGTGGCTGACGTTTCGGTTGCGGTGACGGCGGGCGCGGCCACTTCGATGTGGCGATGAGACGAGTAACGCCACGGGAGAATCACCCAAAACGAACTGCCCCGTCCGAGTTCGCTCTCGAAGTCGACTTCGCCGCCGAGCAACTTCGCCAACTCCTTGACGATCGACAAGCCGAGACCGGTTCCGGCAAACTCTCGCGTCAGCCCCTCTCCGTCGAGAACCTTCTGGCTCTGGCGAAACTTTTGAAAGATGATGGGCTGATCCTCCTCCGCGATGCCGACCCCGGTATCACGGACCAGCAATTGAAACCTGCCGTCATCGAGGTCCGAAACGCGAACCGAAATCATCCCCCCTTCCGGAGTGAATTTGATCGCGTTGCTGAGCAGATTGTTGAGGATCTGACCAAGCTTGTTGGGATCCTGGTAGGCCTTGGGCAGCTCGTCTGGCACCTCCACCGATAGCGAGATGTTCTTGTCCTCTGAAAGCGATTGAATCATGTCGCACTGCGCCGAGACCAATCTGGACAGATCGAACTCGCTGCACTTGATTTCCATCTTCCCCGCTTCGACCTTTGCCAGATCGAGAATGTCGTTGATCATTTCCAGCAGCAAGCGACCACTCTTTTGAATGTTGGAGGCGTATCGTCGCTGCTTATCGTTGAGCGATTCGATCCCCTGGAGCACCTCCGAAAATCCGATGATGCTGTTGAGCGGTGTGCGCAGTTCGTGGCTCATGTTCGCCAGGAAGTCGCTCTTGAGCCGGTTGGCCTCATAGAGTTGCAAATTCAATTGTGCGAGTTGGTCGACGCGAGCGTCGAGTTCCTTGTTGACCTCCTGAATCTGATCCTGCGTCTCGGTCAAGTGGCGAAGCATTCGGTTGAACGCATCCGCTAACTCGCGAAACTCGTCTTCGGTTTCAATCGCAGCCCGAAGATTGGTGTTGCCGTGCGTGATCGCATCACTGACGTCGCGCAGGTGATACATCGGGTAGAGCACCAGATAGCGCACGATGGCATGCAAGACGAACAACGTGACGGCGACGATCAGCATGCCCAAGGCAACCACGATTGCTCGGATCGCTGTCGTCTGATCATGCGTCTGCTTGTACGGCATCGTGACTTTGAAGACACGAAACGGTAACTGGTCCGCCCTTCGACGAGGGTCTTGATTGGCATCGATCGGGTTCGTACCCGGCGACGAATGGCAGGCCATGCACTCCAGCGTGAAAAAGATCGGCGTGTAATAGTTGTAGCGACCGTCGACAGGTCCTTGCTCAGAATAGAGAGGCGACGCCAGGCTCGGACCGATTTGACTCATTGGTTCGTCTTCGGCCAGGTCGAGAGGGCGCGAGACATCGGGTCGATCGCGTCGCGATGCGTTTGGTCAGCCGGTCGATATAGTCGATTCGCAACTTCTCAAGTCGCGCGACCTCCCGCGGATCGTTGGGGACCGTTGTCGGCAACTTTTCGAAACGTGTGACCTCGGGTAGAGCCAGTATCTCGTACTCGGTGCGCACGTCGAGATTGTCGTCCAACAGCGCATCTCGAAGTCCGCTCAATGTCTCTCGCTTGGATGCAATCTCCTCGGGCGATTGACCGATCGACCATTGTCGCGTCGGCATGAATCCTGAGAACCTCCGCCGCGTAAAAATCGCGGGCGCGGGTTCGCGTGGTGTTCTTGACCAATTCGCGGCCCAGCTTCTCAACGACCAGGAAGGCGCCGAACATCAGTACCCCCAGCGCCGAGCCAAAAAAGAGCAGACACTTCCGCTCGAGGCTCATCGATGCAAACAGGCCTTGGAGAAGCCGAAACATTCAGGATCAACCTGGTGACAAAGGGTTTCGCCAGGCTCCGAGCCACGGCGGCGGACCTGTCCGGCGGCCCACCGACCCGCTGGGGAGATTGCGGCCACCTCGCCGAGTTTGACCGATTTTGCTCTGTGGCGGCACCCGAGTTTCTCCCCGCTGATCGACAAAATCGGCAACGAACGAACAGAACCCGTATTTTAGCCAGCTTTCGCTGCTTGCCGCCCGTTTTTCGGACAACTAGCATAGATGGCTTGCGCTTCCCAACCGGGCCGATGCCATCCTGTCCCGCTGTCGGTGTGAACAGCATGACCTGGTATTCAGGCAGCCCCTCCCCATCACGCACTCGCAACCGATCCACAGATGCACTGTGGAGGAGTCCAATTATCATGAATCGCAAGGTCAGACGAATTTGTCAGTGGGCCCTCGTCGTCACCTTGACCGCTGTCATGGGGGCTACCCCAGTGACGGCTGGCTGGTTTCGATCCGGTTGCAGGCCGAGCGTCGTCTGTTGCCCGCCACCTCCTGCCTGTGTTCCCGTTTGCCCGCCCGCACCGAGTTGCTGCGTTCCCGAGCCAAGCTGCTGTGGTGAGCTGATGGGCGAAGTGATCATGGAGGGAGTGATCATGGAAGGCACCATCATCGAAGGCACGATCATCGAGGGCACGATCATCGAGGGCACGATCATCGAGTCCGCTCACGAAGCGCATGCAGATTCTTCAGCGGAACCGGTGGAGTCCCCCTCAGACGTGACGGACTCCGTCCCGCCCGCACCCGCTGAAGCCCCGCCGGCCGCTGAACCGGCTCCCGCTGAACCGGCTCCCGCCGAACCGGCTCCCGCTGAACCAGCTCCCGCTGAACCAGCTCCCGCTGAACCGGCCGTTGCGGAACCTTCACCTTTTGAGCCGGCCCCGGAACCGGAACCGGCAACTCCCTTCGCTCCAGCGGACGACGTGTTCGGTGCTCCGCCAGCGGCAGAACCTGCCCCGGCAGAGCCTGCTCCTCAGGATGACCTTTTCGGTGCTCCAGCTGCCGAGGCCCCAGCGGCCGAACCGGCTGCCGACGATCTGTTTGGCGATCCGGCTCCTGCAGTCGAACCGCCAGCAGCCGACGATCTGTTTGGCGATCCGGCTCCTGCAGTCGAACCGCCAGCAGCCGACGATCTGTTCGGCGACCCGGCTCCCGCAGTCGAACCGCCAGCTGCCGACGATCTGTTCGGCGATCCGGCTCCTGCAGTCGAAGCGCCAGCTGCCGACGACCTGTTCGGCGATCCGGCTCCTGCAGCCGAAGCTCCAGCTGCCGACGATCTGTTTGGCGATCCGGCTCCTGCAGTCGAAGCACCAGCTGCCGACGATTTGTTTGGCGACCCGGCACCTGCAGCCGAAGCGCCGGCAGCCGATGATCTGTTTGGCGATCCGGCACCGGCAGCCGAAGCGCCGGCAGCCGATGATCTGTTTGGCGATCCGGCACCGGCAGTCGAAGCTCCAGCAGCCGATGATCTGTTTGGCGACCCGGCACCGGCTGAAGCACCCGCGGATGACCTGTTTGGCGGAGAAGCTGCGACCGATGCTCCCGCCGTCGATGATCTGTTTGGTGATGTTCCCGCAGACGCCGCGGCACCTGCGGACAACGTAGATGACCTCTTTGGTGCGCCGAGTGATGCGGCGGAAGAAGCCCCTGTGGATGCGGCTCCGGCCGATGACAGTGGTCTGGACGATTTGTTTGGCGCTCCGGCAGATGCCGATTCCGCTGACGAAGCCACCAGTCTGGATGACCTGTTCGGGGCGAAGCGAGTCTGCCCAACCAGCGTACGCCGGAGGCATCGACTGCTTCGGTTCCTCCGCAATCTGGACAGGTTGTCCGCGTTGTGGAAGCCGATGTGCCGGTTGTCCGGTCGTTGGACGTGACTCCCTATCCGCGTCTGGATCGACAATACCGGAAGCTACAGCACCGAAGGCCGATTGATCAAAATCACCGGACGAATATGTCCGTTTGCTGAAGCAAAATGGGCGAACCTGTACCGTTCCTCACGAACGATTGTGCGAAGCCGATGCGGCTTACGTTTCGTCGGTTCGCGAGCAGTTGGACGAATCGCGGTTCGCCATGCTGAGCAGCAAGTAGACGATTGTTTCCTTCGCCGGATCGCATCGATCCGGTGAGCGAGTCACAATGAACCGAGTCCAATTCACTGGGCTCGGTTTTTTTGTTTGCCCACAATTGCTGCTCTGATGTTTGACCAAACACGTGTTCGTCTGATGCACTACGATGCTCGCTGGCGGCAAGAGTTCCAGCAGACTCGCAGTAGCATTCTCTTTAGCTGTGCTGGTTGGGTGACGGCAGCGGAGCACATCGGCAGCACGTCGATATCGGGACTCATTTCGCGTCCCACGATCGATGTGGTTGCCGGGGTGGAGGATGAGGCGGCGATGAATGAGGCGGCGCTGCGGATCGAGGGATTGAACTTTCGTGAGGCCTCCAGCGTGCCGGATTGGTCCAGCGGGGCAAGACTGCTGGTCAAGCCACGGCATTCGATCCCGGAGCAACCCGATCCCACCCATCTTGTGTGGTTAACGGTCAAGGGTTCGCCGTTTTGGCACCGCGTGCTGCGGCTGCGCGACTGGCTGCGTGATCACCCCGAGACCGCGATTCGCTTCGAGGAAGCAAAAGTCGCCCATTGGCGCAGCGGAGAGGGCGATCTTGACAGCTATCAGTCGGCCAAGGCAATCTTCTTTGCACATCTCGAGGACCAGATCGAGGCGGCAAGAGGCCCGTGATGATTCGGGTCGGCGGGATATAATTGAAACGGTACGGTGTCGGCGGCGTCGGAACGGGGAAGGTCGAACTGTCCTTCGACGCCCCACTTCGGCATCTTGGTTTTTCTCATCTCTCGCTGGACTTGTTCGACGATGCCTCGGAGCCGCCTAGGACCGCTTGCCATTGAGTCCAAGTTGGGTGATCACCCATCACAGAGCTCGGTTTGGCGGGCGATCCATGTTCCCTTGCAACGAGCGGTCGCCGTCAAAGTATTTTCCTCTCCGTTTGGAGCCACGCCGGAAGCTCGAGCCGATTTTGCCAGGGAGTGGGAGCGGCTCAAGCAGATCCAGCATCCCGCGATCGTGCGTTGTTACGGCGGCGGTTTCGAAGAATCCGACGCCTACCTCGCCCATGAGCTGATTGAGGGAGAGACGCTGTCGTCGCAACTCGATCGCCGCACGCGTCTGCCTTGGGAGTCGGTGCTGGACATTGCTGAGCCGATGGCCGATGCGTTGAAGTACCTGCACGCTCAGAAGCTGGTCTATGGCTGCCTCCGTCCTGACAAAATCATCATCGCTGGTCTGAGTCCGGTGTTGCTTGACGTGCGGATCAATCGTGGCGGAGCCGTTTCGCACCAATCGACCACCGACGATCGACGAACTGGCGCTGATGCCGCCGGAGTTGTTGGACGATCCGACCGAGGCGACGCCGCGGAGCGACCTGTATTGCCTCGGCGCCACGCTTTACCTTGCTCTGACCGGTCGACCGCCCGCCGAAGGTGACACAAGCGGAGCAGGTAACCGCCAATGTGATCGGTACCCGGCCTCCGTCGCCGGCGTCGATCGTGATGGAATGCCCGGTTTGGCTGGACAAACTCGTGATGCAAATGTTGGAGAAGGATCCGGCGGCCCGCCCGCACGGGGCTGCGGCAGTCACGCTTGCCCTGGCGGAAGTGCGCCGTCGATCGATGTCGCGAGCCGGCGTGGCCGAACATGTCTCGGCAGGCTTCAGCCCCTTGAACGTGACCGATCAAAAACAGCGTGATGAAGCGCGCGTCTTGCTTGGCCACGGCGCGGTGTCAGTGGATGAGGACGAGCTCAAAGATGAGACACCGTGGCATGAACGACCGATCGTCCTGATTTCTGGGCTGCTGCTTTGCATTTTGATCTTCCTCTATTTCATCTGGCCGTTGAACGAGGACCAAATGAGGAAGCGAGCGGAAGACCTGCTCGCCGAGAAGACACGCAACGCCATGAATCAGGCCAAGGTCAATTACCTGCAACCGATGCTGCATCGGTATCCTGAGGGCGAACATGCCCATTGGGCGACGGAGCAACTCGCTCGCGTCGAAATGCTACAGGCCGAACATGCCCTGAGTGTCAAGCAAAATCGCAATCTACCGCTGCAGAATGAAGGAGAGCGGTTGTATGCGGAGGCGAGTGAGTTCGAGCGATTTGGAGATAACGCTGCAGCCCTTGACCGCTATCGCAGCATGGAGACGTTGCTGGGCGGCGATCCCGAGTATCGTCCCTACGTGGATCTGGCTCGGCGACAGATTGCTTTGATCGAGTCACGTGGTGTGGAGGAAGATGAGGCGACGAGGATCATTCAGGCAAAGTTGGCCGAGGCCGATCAGCTTCACGAATCGGGTAAAGTGATTGCTGCAAGAAAGATCTGGTACAGCGTGATCGAACTTTACGGGAACAACCAGAATGCCGCTCCGCTGGTCGCGAAAGCCCAACAGCGTCTGGAGGATGCCGGGTTCGAGCGCACAGGAGAACTCGCCATGAAGCGGTCGGACGATCAACACAGCGATGATTCGCCCATCGATGCTCAATTGGCCGCGCCCCCGTGTCCTACGACGAGTACCCAAGGGGACAGCGAGCTGCGGGTGGTGGCGTGATGCCAACCACGTTTGAAGATCTGATTCAAAACCGGGGAGCGGTCCTGGCGATGTTATTCCTGGCCACCGGCGCTCTGGGAATCCCGCTGCTTTGGATGAACAAGAAATTCAGTGATCGAGAACGCATGTTCTGGGCGGTCGTGGTCACGATTTACACGATCATCCTGATCGCCGCCGTCGGCTGGGTTTGTCTCTGGAGCTATCGAAGGATCGTTGGGGGTTGATTGCCGTCGCAGATTTCGGCCTGCCGAAATTCCCCCATCCAAGCACGACGCGCAAGTTTTGATGTTGCGCCCTCGATCATCCTCCCGCTTGTGAATTCTTTGAATCGCAGCGGAAAGCGAAGCGGCCCACGGCTAGCGCCTGAGGTTCACTGTGAACCTCAGGCGCTAGCCGTGGGCCCTGAAAATGGCCGGACCTTCGGCCCGAAATCAAGGATCGGCGAAAAGGGGTCAGACACCAAAAACACGAAGCACCCTTCGGGCCGTTCCGGTTTTTGGTGTCTGACCCCTTTTCGCCATCCGAAATCAAGCAAACGGCGCAACATCAAAACGCGCCAGCGAGTGAGTCCCACATCCCAAGCCGACACACTCGCTGGCGCGTCGTGCTTGTATTGCTAGGACTTCCGCTGGGAGCGCTCTACCCCTTCAAGATCTCGGTCCAGCGATCGATCTGGGCGCGCACTTGATCGGGTGCGGTGGAGCCATAGCTGACGAAGGCAGCGACGGCGTTCTTGGTTCCCAGGCAATCGTAGACGCTTTCGTCGATTTCCTCCGCAGTGCGCCCGCATCACCTCGATGGGCAAATCCGCTAGTGCGACGCCTCGCTGCATGGCCTCCCCCACGATGGCGCCGACCAGGTGATGGGCTCGTCGCTGTGGGGTGCCCTTGCGCATCATCCACTCCATCAGCGTCGTGGCGTCCAGGTAACCTCGTTCCAAACGGTCGGCGATCGCTTCACGCTGTAACTCGCTGCCCGCCACAATCGGCTCGGCCAATTGCAACATCGCCATCACGGTGTCGAACGAATCAAAGATCGGAGGTTTGTCCTCCTGCAGGTCGCGGTTGTAGGCCATCGGCAGATTCTTGACCAACAACATCAGCGTCTGCAGATTCCCCATCACGCGAGCCGATTTGCCGCGTGTTAACTCGAGCGCATCGGGATTGACCTTTTGCGGCATGATGCTGCTGCCAGTACAGAACTCCTGTGGCAGCTTGATGAAGTTGTATTCGACCGTGCTCCAAAGAATCCATTCCTCAGCCCATCCGCTCAGGTGAGAAGCGATCAGGGAGAGCACGAAGGCCGTTTCCAGCATGAAGTCGCGATCGCTGCTGGTATCCAGACTGTTGGCGGTGACGCTTTCGAAGTCCAGCAGTTCGGCCGTCTGATAGCGGTCGATCGGCAGCGTGGTGCCAGCCACAGCGGCCACGCCGAGGCTGCAGCGATTGACGCGGCGGCGGCAATCCGCGATCCGTTCCCGATCGCGTGCGAACTTCTCGATGTAGGCAAGCCAGTAATGCGGCGCCAAAACGGGCTGAGCTCGCTGCAGGTGCGTGTAGGCCGGCAGGATCACATAGAAGTCGCGTTCGCAGCGGCCGAGAAACGCTCGTTGCACCGCCTCGAGTCGGGCATCCAAAGCATCCAAGGCATCACGCACCCACATCCGGATGTCGGTGCTGACCTGATCGTTGCGGCTGCGGGCGGTGTGGAGCTTGCGTCCCACGTCCCCGATGCGATCGATCAAGGCCTGCTCGATGTGCATGTGGATGTCTTCCAGCTCAAAGCGGATCGGCAGCGCGTCGGCATCGAGCTCTTTTTCGATTTCCCGCAGAGTGTCCCGGATCTGAACAAACTCTGGCGAGGAGATCAGTCCGACGCTAGCAAGCATCTCGGCGTGCGCGATCGAGCCGCGAATGTCGTGTCGATAGAGCCGGCGGTCAAAGCTGATGCTCTCCGCAAAGGCTTCCATTCGAGTGTCGGCGTTGGCCTGGAAGACGCCGCTGCGTGACGGGCTTTTCACTGGTTGACTGTTCCGTAGGGTGATGGTTCCGGATAATGCACGTGGCCGGCTAGTTGGGGGGCACCGGTGCGTCACGCTTGGCTATTATCCTCGACGACATCACAATGACGACCCCCAGCGATTCAGATTGCTGGCGGCTCAGAGCGAGTGCGGCGTCAGCATTTCGTTTAGGGGTTGATGGCGAAAAGGGGTCAGACACCAGAAACCGGAACGGCCCGAAGGGTGCTTCGCACTTTGGTGTCTGACCCCTTTTCGCCAATCAAACGGATCACCACGAGAAACGATAGGAATGAATGAAAGAACACCTTTTTGCATCGCTCGCCGCGGAGGTCGTCGCGGCTGCGATCGATGCTGCTGCTTTGGTTCGCGATGGTGATGACGCTGCCTGGTTCCAACACCCGCTGCGCAGGCAGTCGATGTGCTGGCAAGAGCGGTCGTTGGGCAACCCTACGGCGTCGCTACCGTGGATATCCCTGTTGGCGTTCCGGTGATCGGGAGGGAGTACCCACCGATCGAGGTCACCGACGAAGCGGGCCGAGTGCTCTTTGCGGTTGCCAATGATGTTCAGGTCGAAGTCGGTCCGGCTTCCGATCGACCGTTGCCGCCACCGGGCGGAGGGCGTCTGCTCAGTCGCGTGGGTGAACTGGTTCGTGAGTTGGCCGGTGATGGGGAACCGATGCAACAAACCGTTTCGCGGCGCGCGTTCGTTCTTGTTCACCGGTTCGCAGCCGATGCTGCGTTCAGTCTCGGTGACGTCGAACGGCTCGTACGGCACCTACGAAATCGTCCCCCAAGTCGATCCCGGATCGCACGCACCATTGCTGGGGCAATGGTGGAATGGCTACACGGAAGCGGCGCGAGCGCAGATGGAATCGGCGGACTACCCGACCGTCGTCGAGAGTTACCTCGTCGCGATGCTTGCGGCACGTACCGGCATGCGGCTTCCCGAGTGGTACTTTGAGACCCAGCAAGCAGATGACCAGCTTGTCGACACGCTCAAATTGATTGCCGGCGCGGAAGGGATCAGCGATGCCATCTTCCGACGCGCTGCGGCAGATCGTCGACGGGAGACTTCCGCAGCGGATCTGCCGCTTCCCGCCCCGCCAGCCTGGGTACCGACCGAGATTTCTGGTGATCGAAGTGGCATCGCGGTGGAGCCGCTCGCCGAGCGCGTGCCACCGGAGTGTTTCTATATCCGATACGGATCGTTCGACAACTTTCTCTGGTTCCGTGACCTATCCGAAGAGCACGGCGGGGACATCACGCGGATGTTGACACTGCGCGGTATTAGCCAAAACGCGATGTCGCGAATCGAAGATCAGTTGTCGATGAAAATGACGCAGTTGTCCCGAATGCTCGGTGGGACCGTGATCGAAGACCAGGCGGTGATCGGTCGGGACCTGTTCATGGTGGACGGGGCTTCCATTGGCGTTCTGATCAAGTCCAAGAACATGTTCCTGCTGCAGACCGCGGTCAACGGGGATCGAGCCAAGCTGGCCAGCGCGAATCCCGCGGTGACACTCAAGGACATCAAGGTTGGAACCCGCAGCGCGACACTCTTGAGCAGTGCGGATCATCGAGTTCGTTCGTTCATGGCGATCGACGGTGAGTACATGCTGGTTGCCAACAGTCGCTCGATGCTGGAGCGATTCTTTGAGGTGCGCGACTCGGGCGAGTCCCTGGCGGCAACGCCCTCGTTCCGGCTGGCCCGTGAGCTGATGCCGCTCGATCGCAACGACACGATCTTTGCCTACTTTTCACCGCAAATGTTGCAAAGCCTGGTATCACCGCAGTACCTGATCGAACTGCGGCGGCGGCTCCATGCCAAGGCAGACATCACGATGGTGCATTTGGCGCGGCGGGCCGCCGCACTGGAAGCCGATTCGCAAATGGGTCCGCTGGGAATCGACGAGCTCTCGGAAAGCGGATTCCTGCCCATCGGCTTTGGCAGTCGACCTGACGGAAGCGGTACGGTGGCGGTCGGCAGCGAGGTCATCGATACACTTCGTGGAGCCCGTGGGACATTCCTGCCCATCGCGGATATCGAAGTCGATGCGGTCACCTCCGAAGAAGCTCAGTGGTATGAGGCAATCGCCCAAGATTACAGCACGCGCTTTCCAACCTTTGATCCCATCATGGTCGGTGTCCAGCGACAGTTGTTGGATGATCCGCCAGGTCAGGAGCGCGTCACGATCCACGCCGAAATCGCTCCGTGGGATCCAGGCAAGTATGGCAAAATCGCCCAGCAACTTGGTCCGCCAACGCGGACGGTGATGACCTTCTCACCCGATGACATTGTGACGGTTCAAGCGCACGTTGCTTCGGCCCTGCTTGGACCTCCCACCCATCTATTTGTTGGCATCAAGGATTCACTTCCTCCGGCACCGGAGGATTTCGAGGGGATTCTCGGAACCTATTTCTCGCTGAAACAGATTGTTGGTTACCTCGGTGCCTGGCCGCAGCCCGGTGCGCTCGATCGTTTGCCCCTGGGTCTGGGACGCGGCCAACCGGTTGCTCCTGGAATGACGCGACTGATCGGCGGCTTGTACCGTTATACCGACGGACAATTCAGTGTGATCTCGTTTCAGCCCGAAATCCTGCAGGCGAGTCTCGCCCACATGTCAGCCGCTGAAGCCCAAGATTCTGCCCAGGTGCGATTGCACGTTGGTAACTTGAGCGGGAGTCAGTTGGAAGGTTGGGTCAACGGAGAGCTCTACGATCGGGCTCGCGATACGAGTCTGGCGGGAGCGAACTATCTGAGCATGTTGTCTCGCCAATTGCGGATCGAGCCGGACAAGGTTCTGGAGGCCGCGGAGCAGATTCTGTCAGCCCAGATGCAATGCACCCTTGGCGGCACGTACCAGCCATCGACGATTTCTTCGGGGCGATGGATCAGCACCGCCTGGGGCGGCGAGACCCCGCCGGCGACGCCGCCAGCAGGTTACGTCGCGCCGTTGATGGCATGGTTGCGTGGAGCGGACGCTTCCCTGACGCAGTATGACGACCGCGTCGTTGCCGACGCCGTGATCGAGGTGGCCAGGAACTGAGTGCTTCTGCAATCAGCCTTCTCGAAACCTGCGCCCGGCAATGGCCTCGGCTACCAAAGGATCCGGTCCCAAATACTCGGAATGGATCCACTGAATCGATGGCGATCGCTCCGAAGCTTCCGCGGTCTGGCGGAGGATCGCCTGAAAGAGACGTCCCTCAAAGAGCAGATGAGGCTGCACCGCGATGGTGTCGAATTGCCGGCTTGCCGCAAGTTCGTCCAAGACGGTCGGAAGTCGCGGATTGGCCATCGCGTAGAAGGCCGTCGTCAGATGTGCCACGTTGAACCGCCGCGAAACCACCGAGGCGAGGACTCGCATATCCGCCTGGGCACAAGGATCGTGACTGCCGCGTCCAACCATCACCACCGCGGTGCGATCATTGGGCGACGTGGACCTGGAAAGCGTATCGGCGAGTCGTCGCTGTGCCAGTTGGATCATCGCCGGATGGCGTGAGATGGGACGCGCTTGATCAAAGGCAATCCCCGGTGTTCTGGCCTGGCACTCCATCACGATGTTGGGGATGTCCTGCTTGGCATGTCCGGCGGCGAACAGTAACAGCGGCGCGACCCGCACGTGCGTGACTCCCCGCGCGACGAGCGCGTCCCAGGCTTGCGGAATGGTCGGTTCCTGGAACTCAAGCAGTGCACTTTCCACCGGCAATGGGGCAAGACAATCCGCCAACCGCGATGCCAGCTGAGAAAACTGCAATGTTCCGACCTCATCGCGCGTTCCGTGGCCGACAAGGAGAACACCGTGACGATCGTTGTGGTCTTCAGGGATCACGAAACCACTCGCTGACGTCTCTTAGAATTTGTTCGAAAGGAGGCGGATCCGTGAGGCACGCGCTGTGAACCTCAGGCGCTAGCCGTGGGCATTGAAAGGGTCGGGGCGAACGTCTGAGGCCCCACGGCTAACTCCCAATGGCACTCGCTTTGTTGATTTCATCAGCCACCACGCGTCAGCGTCCGGTTGCCGAAACCAACGGAAACCGGGTGCTATCGCACGGCCGCTGATAGGAGGTTGATCTGGATCGCGACAAAGTGAGTGCCATTCGGCGAACGCCGGAGTTTCACAAATGGAGTCAAGCACAGGCCCCTTTGGGTTTTGATTACCGCGAAGTGAATGGCAGGGAGCCTGGACTGCGGCGGCGCACCCTACTGAACGATGTCCGAGTCCGTGTAGCCCGCCGATTCAAGCGACGCGATCGCAGCGTGTACGTCAAAACCAGGTTGATACTTCACGATCACCTGTCGGTTGTCGAGCACTCCCTCTTCCTTCTGGGCGGCAAGCGAAACGTCTTCGACTCCGTCTGCCTCCTCGAGTGTTTCCTTGACCTTCGGGAAACAAGCGAATTCACAATGCATCTCCGGAACGCTGAGCGTCAACGTGCCCGCCTCGGTCATCACGTCCGGCGTCGCCGCGACGCTATGTGGCAGAGGCTGCCGTGCCAGCCGGCTGTGGCTGGGGACCCGGCATGGTCGCGATCACGAACATGATGCCCAGGGCGGCGACGGCTGCAATGACGTAAGCGATTCCACGCATGGTTGGTCTCTCAAGCGACTCTCTGGCAAACAGGTTTCGACCTTACCAGCATTGCCAACGGTGGCGCTTTCGACAAGCGGCATTTTTGCGGAGTATTCACGAGATATCCGTCTTGACCTTGCTGAAAGAAATTGGCGAATGTCGGCTCCGACACTAGGAAACTTGAGTCAATTCCGTCCGTTTGGATCAAAAAGTTGAGATCGGAGACTTCCTTGAATCGACGCTCGAATCTGGTCATCTTCGCGCTGCTGCTGCTGACGATGCCAGCAGTCGCCCGCGCGCAGCAGCCGATGGTCATCGCTCCTGTGGGCGGCCCCGATCCCTACGCCATGGCTCCGACATCGACGAATCCCTACCTGTGGGGCAACGGCTTTGCGTTTCCGACGGCCAACACCCTGATTCGCGATCGGTTCTGGGTCAGCCTCGACTACCTCTACTGGTGGACCGACGGCATGAACGTGGTCCCGTTGGTCACGACCGGTCCCGTTGGGCCGCCGCCAAGCGCGAGGGAATCCTTGGCCAGCCCGGTACAAGCGTCTTGTATGGGGGCAATCAGCTCAACGACGGCTCCACGCACGGCTCTAGGCTGCGAACGGGTTGGTGGTTTCGTCAAGGCGCGTGGGCGTTCGAGAGCGAGTTCTTTGGCTTCAAGAACAGCACCGAAAACTATTCAGCCAGCGGCGACGGAAGTCCCATCCTGGCCCGGCCCTACTTCAATATCGTCAGTGGCGCGCAGGACTCGGAACTCGATTTCCTTCCCGAATACTTGGGCGGGCTCGGTCGCGGTCTCTTCCGATAGCCGGCTCAAATCAGGATTGATCAATGTTCGCGCTTCCCTGATTCCCGTCGGAGTGCTCGGATGCAACGACGGTTGTGATCCGCCAGACCGCGTCGACTGGATCATCGGTTATCGCGCTTTGGAGTTGAAGGATAGCCTGTCGATTTCCGACAGTCGAACTTCTTTGAATTCTGGCGTTCCAGTGACGAGGTCGCAGCACCGATTCCTTTTCGACGAAGAACCAGTTCAATGGCTTGCAGCTTGGCTTTGTCTATGAAGCACACTTCCGTCGCTTGACCTTGGAATCACTGATGCGCATTGCACTGGGAGACAATCGTCGGACGGCCAGCATCAATGGCGGAACCACCATCACGAATGGCGGCGTGTCCACTCCCTATCCCGGCGGTCTGCTCGCTCAACGCTCCAACATCGGCAACTATGAGGACAGCGAGTTCACGATGATTCCGGAACTCGGTTTCAACTTTCGATTTCGCGCAACCCGCTGTCTGCACTTCACCGTTGGCTATAGCGTCATCTATTTCCCGAATGTTTGGCGGGCTAGCGAACAGATCGATCCGGAAGTCAATCCCTCCCTGTTTCCGCCGAACGCGATCGCGGCAGGACCGCTGCGTCCTAGTTTTCGAGCAATCGAAGATGACTACTGGGCCAACGGCCTGAATTTTGGCGCCGAGCTGAAGTTCTAGCTGGGCAGCGCCACTTTGCTGTAGGACGGTCTCTCCGAGACCGTCCTTCAACGCGGCCTTGCCGCGAAAAGCCGAGCCTCGGAGAGGCTCGGCGACAGGCAAGCGTTCCACCCGAAATTTTCGCCGTGATTGACGAGGCGAAAGATCAAAACGTGCGCTGTCCAGCTAGGCGTTTGTCTTGACGTCCGCTGAGTCGGCGACGTTGACCCATACGTGGACGTGCGGCGCACCGCGGTAATGCCACACGAACGAGGGCCCTTCCAGTCGCCAGTTGTCCCAGACTTTGTCATTGCCGATGTCTTGGTCGCTGAAGAAGGAAAGGTGACAGGCGTCGAGTCCGCCTTGCTTGGCCAGGCACTGGATGGCTTCTTCCTGATCGCTGGTGCGATACATCTCGGTCAACAAGCCGAGCACCTTCTGTAGATGTTCCTTCTGGTCGGCCGACATGTCGGTGACCGGCAAGCCAGTCATGCCGCCCTTTTGACCACGAAAACCAACGGCCTGCTCGCGCGGTGTCTTGGCTACCAAGCGCCTGCGTTTGCTGGCGACCATCGAGCATTTGGTACAGCTTGTTGGCTGCCACGGCTTGATGCCAGAACACGTTATCGGTGTGCTCTGGGTTCTCATTGAACTCCGGGGCGTGACCGTAGAAGATCGGTCCGCCGAACGCGACATGGTCAGCCGAGTTGCCGTCACAGCGGAGCGTCATGTGACGACCGGTGATCACCATTTCGTACTTCCCCTGTCCCGGTTGGCCGAAGAATGCGATCGACTGTTCGTTCCCGAATCCACCAGCGTCATCTTCGAGTTGGCGGTAGTAACGTTCATGCCAATCTGGAGAAATGATCCCCTCGAAAACTTTCTGGACCAGGTCGCGCTGCTCGTCCGAATAGAAATCCGAGTTGATCTCTGGCTTGGTAATGTTCCAGTTGTTGGCCACAAAGGTTCGTAGCAGGCCTCGCTTTTCATCTTGGTGATCCCAATCGAAGCAGATTTCCTTCTTCTGCTTGTCGTTCAGGGTCGCATGGAGTTCCGCGACAAGGGATTCGGCAGTACTCGTCGATGGTGAGGCCGCGGTTGCCCGTGCGGAAACTACCGAACCAGCTGTCAAGGCGACCGCTGCCGATGCGCTGGTTTCTAGAAACGTTCGCCGATTGATCGATCTTGATTCGCTCATCGCCTGGGATACCTTTGGATGCTATGGGGGAATGGGAGGAATGGCGCTCCGTCGTTCATTGTACGCGGCGGCGCACGTGGGTTCATCCAGAGGTGTCGCGTCCCGGAGGTTGCTCAGCGTGCCCGAGATTCGGGGTGCCGGATTCTGCGATCCCCCGTTTCCGCGTGGAATCAGTCGGGGTCGCGATAACCATCCGATCCAACCGAGCGATGGCGCTCCATCGATTTCCCTCCCGCTGCCGCCGTTTCAAGCGACTGATTCCTCTCGCTTGGAATGGTAGTGATGGGCCAGGCCACAAAGACTCACCAGCCACATGCTGCCGAGCAACAACGGGGCGATCGGGGTGAAGTGGTTGGCGATCATTGCGATTGCCAAGAAACCAAGTCCAAACAACGCCGACCCACCCCACACGTGACCTGCCATGGCAAGGAAGCCGAAGCCGCTCATCACCGCGGCGGTCACAAAGATCTCTTCTGGTTCGTCGTGTCGCACTAAGGCCAGGACGTTCATCACGGACAGCGTCAGCAGATAGCCGATCCAAATCGAAAAGACAGGTCGCTCTGCGACGCTACGAGGAAGGATTGATCCGCGACGCGCATAAAGGATCAACGCTAAGATCGTGACAAGCATCAAAGTTCGCGGCAGCCAGAAGGCGATCGCGATGGGCAAGTCAAGATACATCAGGCCATTCATGCAGAGATGACTCAGGAAGATCACAATCCCGATGTAGACCAGCGCCCGACCCCAGTCCTCGAAATAGGTTTGATGCTGGTCCCGACGGATCTCTCGGGCCACACGATTAAGCAGACCACTGCCTGAAGCGCTGGTTGGTTCGCCGCGCAGGAATCGATCCAGATCCTCGGCGAGTGATTTTGCCGACAGGTAACGCGCCGCAGGTTCGTACTGAATCGCCTTGAGGCAAATTTTTTCTAGTTCCGCCGGGACTTCGCGACGGATGTTCCGCGGTGATTCTGGTTCGTCCTGCAACACGCTTCTCAGTACGTCCGCGGCGTTGGAACCAGTGTGAGGCGGTGAGCCGGTCAACAAAGCATAGAGGATCGCTCCAAGCGAATAGATATCCGTGGAGACGCCCGCATCCCCTCGCGCACATGCCTGTTCAGGACTCATGTAGTGGGGCGTACCTAAGACTTGGCCCGTCCGAGTGATCATGGTTCCTTCGCGATGCCACTTGGCCAAGCCGAAGTCGGTGACCAAGGGGCGACCATCAGGACTGATCAGGATGTTGTCGGGCTTCAAGTCGCGATGGACGATTCCAGCTCCGTGAGCGTACTCAACCGCCTCGGCGATCTCTCGCACCAGTCGTGCCGCCTCGCGATCGTCGAACTGTTCGTCCTCGACTTGCTTCTGCAGCGTGGGTCCTTCCACCAGGGTCATCGAAAAGTATTCGTAGCCCTCCCACGATCCGATTTCATGAATGGGAATGATTCCCGGGTGATGGAGTCGTGCGGCGGCCTCGGCCTCGATTCGAAATCGCCGTCGTTCTTCGCGACCGGCCAACACGCCGCTGCTGATCAACTTCAGGGCGACTGGTCGTTGAAGACCTTGTTGTCGCGCTCGGTACACGATCCCCATGCCGCCTCGCGCGATCTCGCCTTCGATCATGTATGGGCCGATCTGCGTCCCGATCAGCGTGGAGGTTTCCGCAGGCGGCGACTGGCCGAACCAATGATGGTTGCGAAAGAACGTCCGTAGCTCGGAAGCGTATTGTGGGTAGGCTGCAAGAAACTCCTTGGGCTCGGGCTTTCGCCCCATCTCGAGACGCTGCAGATAATCGGCCATCACCGATTCAAGCGATGCCGAGGGGTCATGGTCGAGAGCCGTCGGCAACAAATTCGAGTTTTCGCTTGAATCGGGAAGTTTGGCCATTGGTTCAGTATAGATTGGAAGCGTCGAGCGTAGTTCCGCGAGCTGGACCTCTTTTCGGAACCGCGATCAGCCGCGCGACCTCGTCGTCGACTCGGGCTCTGTTTAGCTACTCAGACTGTACAGTTTCCGCTATCCGCGTCTGCAGTAAACAGACGCCGTGTGTCTTTGCACCCGGTTATCCCCGTGCTGGAGAACCGGACGCGAACGCGAGGCGGCTGACTAAAACGTCACCCAACATGGTCCCACTTCGGAGATTCTGCAGTGGAAATCGCTTTTGTTCTAATCATTGCGTGGGCGATCATCACGCTGGTGGGGCATTCGAGCTGGGTGGTGGTCCGAGGCTTGTTTCGACTGATCGCCAATTTCGGGCAGCCTCCCGCTCCTCCATCCATGCAGAAGCGATCGCGGGAATCGGATTTCGATACCGCGCGACGCATGATTCGGCGGATGCGGAACGAGCAGCGAATCAGTGATCAGACGGCGATCGAAATGCTGCGTCAACTTCGCGAGACGGAGTTCGGCACACCGATCCTGCGTCATCCGGCTGCCGATGAGGCGGACGCGCAGAAGGCGTCCCATTCGACGGCGAGCCCGGCTGCGAGCGTGCCCCCTGCAATTGTCCCCACCGCAATGGTCACTGGCCAACCCATTCCCCCAACAACCGGAGAGGAGCCACCGGCGACGCCTCGGCCAGCCGCGCCGATTCCAGCCGCGCCGATTCCAGTCGAGCCGATTCCAGTCGAGCACCGTGCGGTCGAACATGTTCCGTTCGGGCCGCAGGTTCCGCCCGATGTCGCGCGACATGCGGTCGTACGAGAAGTTGACGAACGGCCACCGGTGACCGCAACGTTGGTCGAGCCAACATCGACCGACTCCGTTGCGGGGAAGCCGGTTCTCTCTCCAAGCGAGGTGATTCAGTCATTCTTGTCGGCGCACAACATTCGCTGGGGAGAGTTGGTCGCCGGCGTGCTGATCGTGGTTTGTTCCATCGGCCTGGTGATCAGCCTGTGGAGTCCACTGGTGGAAACGCACCCCGTGGTCCCCTCGCTGATATTCCTCGGTGCCACGTCGGCGATCTACGCAGCCGGTCTCTACACGCTTGCGCGTTGGCGACTGCGACACACCAGTCGCGCGGTGCTGGTGATTGCGACACTCCTTGTACCGCTCAGTGTGCTAGCCGGATTGGCCGCCGCGGGGACCAGGCCCGATGCCGTGCAGTTGAACGATCCCATCACACTGATCGCGATCGCAGCCGCAGGTTTGGTCTATGCCATTGTTCTGTATCTCGGTGCCAAGGCTCTATCACGAAGATCGCATGCATTACCGCAGGTGATGGCCGTGGCGGGACCGGTGATCACGCTTCCCTTGGTCCCGGCGGTGGTTCGCAATTTCTCAGCGGATGCGGGATGGTTGATTGCGATCGGATCGGCGTCCGTCTTTGCAGCAACCGTGCTCATGAATCGGCTGCGCAGTCCTGTGGCGACGTCGATCGGTCCCGCCGGCGGTCGCGTGCGCTTACTGGTCATGGCGTTTGGCGGATTTTCCTTAGCCGTTGCCATCGCCTACATCGCGTTCTCGCTTCGCGATTACGACAAACTGGCGATGCTTCCACTGGCGATCGCCTCGATTCCCGCGATCGTCGCATTCGCGGGCATGTCGCGAGTCTTGATGCTCAAGGCACGCAGCAGCACCCTTTCCATGACCGCTGCGGTGATGCTCGTTTTGTTCGTTGGTTTGACGTGGATCATCCTGCCGCCGTCGATGGTTTCCCCGTCTTGGCTGTGGATGTGGGCGTTGTCGCTTGGCCTGAGTGTGGGCGCGGTTGGTTTTCTGTTTCGTCAGCCGACTTGGCTCGCGATGGCGACGCTACCGATCGGAGTGGCTGCGGTCTTGACATCGAAGGTCTGGGTTGCCGGTCACGACTGGTCGGTGGATGCCCTGTGGACACGCTTGATCAGTGGTGAGGCGATGATCGCGTCGTTGCTGATGGCGTTTGTTTCCGGCGCGTCGGTCTGGGCACTTTCTTTCTGGCCGACTTCGCAATCAGAACGGCGCCGTGCGATGGAGCGAGCGGCCATTGGATGGGGCGGTCTCACGTTCGCGATCGCGACGATCCTTTCTTTTGCGCCGATCCGTTTGTTGGGAGTGGTTCCCGCCTGGGTCGTCACCTTGGTTCTGCTGGTCTCGGTGCTGGTGTCGTTCTTGTATTCGCTGAGAGATCACCGTTCCGCGTACGCTGCGACATTGGCGGCGACCTTCACGTGGTTGTCGATGTTGAGGCCGGAGACATGGCTGGCGATGGATGCCGTGCCGGACTGGATGCTGCTGGCCTCATCCATTGCCGCCACGTTGTTGGTGATGCGCGAAGTTTCCAGGTGGCTGGCATCGCGGCGGTCTCCGCAGGTTCAGCAAACCGCCGATCGCGCGGGACAGTGGTGGGTGCTTGCTGCCAATGGATTTGCGATCGTTGCTGCCGTGGCCGCCGTGGTGGGCGTTGATACCGACTGGACCGCGTCCGCCCTGACACTTTCGGCTGTCGCCCTGTTCGCCTTGTGGGCTTCGTCGATCAACGGTTCTGTCGCGACGCTGCGCGGTTCGCAACTGGCCACCGTGGCATTGGCTGGCGTGATCGGATATGCGCGATTTGGTGCCTGGCTGTTGGGCCCCGCGGCCTGGTCCAGCGGCAAGGCCATGTGGGGTTGGGCAATCGCGGCAGGCCTGGTGGCAACGCTCTGGTGGCTGATTCGCGAGTTGGCCCGCTATTTGGTCAATCGCCATCGGCTTCTCTCGCAACCACCCGATCTGCCGCAACAGGAATTGCCAGTTGGGGAATCGCCGCTGCAGGAATCGCCGCTGCAGGAATCGTCGGTGCTCTCACAGCAAGGTTCCTTCATTCCAAACCGGATCGGCCGCCTTATCAGTCCAGCGACCGAACCGACCGTGATGCCTGATGGCTGGGTCGCTTCCTTATCGACTGTCATGGTGGGACTTGCCGCAGGTTACTTCTTTGCGGTATTGGCGATCCGAGTTGGGACGAACAATTTGTCGGTGTACGAATCGTCTTGGGGATTGCCGTTGATTGCGATGGCGATCGTCGGCTTGGTTGGCCGGACGATGCGACGCCATGAGTCCAAGGGGAAACTTTCGTTTTGGTTGACTGCGTCGGTGATGATCACGGCGATCGTCTGGTTGGCGTGTCAATTGGCGGGCCTGCTTCCCTTGGATGCCAGCGGCAGACTGATTGCCGCCACGACGCTTGCCGCGGCTTCCTTCGTCGGGTTCAAGCTCTGGCTGGAGCGACAGCAAACCATCGATCGCGGATCGGCGTTTCGCGTGGCCTCGTTGATTGTCACGGTACTGCTTGTCGGAGTGGCCTCCACGGCGCTGTTGCAGGCCGATTGGCTCGAACCGATCCTCAATCACAAACTGGCTGATCGCTCCTCGACGATAGCAGTCGCACTTTGGTGGTTGGCGTCGTCGCTAGGATTGCTCTGGAGATCAAAGCAGGTTGCCCAGCCGCTTGGTGGAACCGCTTCGGTGGTCCTGTTCTCAGCTGCTTCAGCCATCGTGGTACCTGCGTTCAGTTCCACGCCGCCGCAGGTATGGGGCCAAGTAGCAGCGTTGGCCGCGATGATTTGGATTGGATTGACACGGTGGAAGCGAGACGATGAGAATCGAACGTCGTTGCAGGGCGTGATCGACGGTACGTTTTCCTTGGTGATGCTTCTCGGCGTCATCACGTCGGTCGCTGTGACGGCAAGCATCGTCCTTGATCTGGATCTGACGAATCCTGCGTTGGGATCGGCCGGTTTCCTGCTCTCGGTCGTTTCGTCGATCGCATTATGCAGCAAGTCGCTGCGACGTTTCTTGGGCATTTCGCAGAGTGTTCGCTGCTTCGTTTCGTGGCCGGTCGGCGTTTCGCTGCTGGCGGGTCAGATTGCCTGGCTGTTCCACGCGTTGGACTGGGTCGGTGGAGTTCATGTCGTCGAGACCTTGGTCGCGGTATGGGTTGCCTCGGCGATTGCCGCACTTTGGACCTATCGACGTTCGTCCAGTGTCATCGACTTTGCGCACGTCTCGGGTGTCGCCGTGGTTAGCACCGTGCTGGCGATCCTGATGGGATTGCGATCGGAGTGGATGCAATGGCTTGCGCTGGCAAGCCTTGTTGCGGCGGGCGTCCAAGTGGCATTGGTTGGCATCGACAGCGAAGCGGGACGGGCCCGCGCGACGTTGCGCGCCTTCTGGGCTGGTTCGTCGGCGTCGCGGGAGTGTTCCTGCTGGCAACGAAGTTTGCGAATCAACGAGAGGTCAATCAGATCTGGACGATGATCCCGCTGTGGTTGGCTTCTTGGGTAGTTCTTTGGCGTTTGGTCAGTCGAGAGAGCGCGGTGGAACCCGGGCAGCGCTGGCGATTTGCGTTGGCGGTTCCCGATTTGGAATTCGGGTCATTCGTGATGTTGGCTGCCATTGTTGAAACGTTCTTCTTTGCAGCGGCGGGGCGAGTCGACAGAATTCCACCAGTGATCAGCGATCCGCTGCTATGGGCAAGGATCGTCGCGTACGGACTGGCGAGTGGCTCGGCGGTCTTCCACGCCAGCCGCAGTCTCGTATGGACGACCACAATCGGGACACTGGTCGCGATCGCGTCACTCACGACCGTGAGGGTCGCAATCGATCTGGATGCCTCGTACACGCAGCGCTTCGCTTGGGGCGCGTTGTCGTCCGGATTTGCAATCGCATTCCTGGCCCATTGGTTACCAGGCGTCTCCCGATTGCTGGGTCGAATCACTCATGTTTCGCCGAACCAATACTTCGGTGGACTGGTTCAAGCGACGTGGCAGAGCTCCGCCGTGGTCGCTTTGTTAGGTGTGATCGTTTCGATCGGCATGATCGCGTATATGGCGCCGGCCGCCGATGCTCAATTGGCAATCGCGGCGGTCGCGTTGGCTTCCTGGGCGATTGCCGAGATGGCAGAGGAGAGCAACCTTTCCCGCCTCCGCTATACGGCGGTCGGTGTCGGTTTGGCATCGATCGGACTGTGGGCGAGCGTCGACGGCGGTGCAACCGGTCACCCCATGTTGGCCGGCTCGATGCGATGGTTGGTCGCCTCGGTACTGCTGATACCGATGATGTTGTTCGTGATCCCGAAACTGCTCGGCCAGAACGCAGCCGATCGCTGGCGGGATGCGCTGCGGATGGGAATCAAGGTGGTGGCAGCAACGGCGTTGGGATCGTTGACCAGCATGTTGACGATGGAGTACGTACTTCGCGATGCCCAAGGCGTTTCCGGAGTTCCGCTTACCATCGTGGTCGGTGTCGCGATCACACTGGCGACTCTCAGTGTGCTTTCCGGTCTGATCGCGATGGCTAGCGGCCCGACGTCGAAGATGGCGCGAGCGGTTGAATCTGAGTGATTCCGCAACGAGTCGGATTGATCGGCGCCGCCCAGGCGATCGGCGTGTTGACTTGGTTGCATGTCTTCCTTTGCCAGCCGGATTGGGCGTTTGCGGGCTTGCGAGCCTATTGGCCGTACACGGTCATGGCGCTGGCCTTTTTGACGGTCGGGATTACGGAGTGGGCGCGACGTCGCGGCGATGAAGTGATGTCTCGAACGCTCAAACAGACTGCGTTGTACTTGCCACTGATCCCGGTACTGGGATTTTGGCTGAGCGGTGCGTCAATCGGTTCGAATGGGCGTTTGCTGGCGGTCAGGTTCGTTACGACGTGCTGCTGGTGCTCGGAACGATTTACTACATCGCCATCGCGTCGCTGTGGAAAGGCGTCATGCCCCGAGTCGCGGCGATCGTCCTGGGCAATGCCGCGTGGTGGGTCGTGTTGACGCAATGGCCGGGATGGGAGTTTCTGTCGCATCCGCAATTGTGGTTGATTCCACCAGCCGTTTGTGTGCTGGTGGTGGCACAGCTGTATAGCAATCGACTCGACGCACGTGTTCTCTCCGCGATTCGTTATGCGTCCACACTCGTGATCTACATCAGCAGCACAGCCGACATGTTGATTCAAGAGATCGGGACGACATTGGCCGGGCCGATCGTGTTGATTCTCATCTGCGCTTGCCGGCATGCTCGCGGGAGTCGTGCTCCGGGTCCGGCCGTTTCTGTACCTCGGGGCGGCCTTCGTTTTCCTGGGCGTGACCAGCATGGTCTGGCATGCCCAGCGCGTCACCCATTCCGTTTGGCCGTGGTGGGCGTTTGGGATCTCGACCGGCCTTTGCCTGCTGGTTGGGTTGATGGCCCTCGAGAAGTACAAGCCACAGCTGCGCGAGTACGCCAAGCAGCTGGCGAGCTGGGAAGAGTGAGCTGGGAAGAGTGAGCTGGGAAGAGTGAGCGACATCGTTGGAAGGGAACACGTCGCGGCTCGAGATGTCACTCCGCACGCAATCACTCGATTCCTGTTGAGATTGTTGATTCAACGATCTGGGCCGACTACCTTAACGCACCCACTGGACGATCATTCGAGGGCTGCCGCCATGCATCGATTCTCTTGTTCCCTGCTGTGTCTGACCACTCTTGCGATCGTGGCGTCGACGAATCGGGTGTTCGCCGAGTCCACTCGACGTCCAAACGTGGTGGTGATCCTCTCGGACGACCAGGGCTGGGGCGATTTGAGCCTGCATGGCAACCCGAATCTGCAGACACCGAACATCGATGCGATTGGCTCGTGACGGCGCCGAAGTCGAACACTTTTATGTCTGTGCCGTTTGTTCACCGACACGTGCCGAGTTCTTGACCGGGCGCTATCATACGCGAATGGGCGTCTACAGCACGTCGACTGGCGGCGAACGATTCAATGCCGATGAGCAAACCATTGCGGAAGTATTTCGTCAGGCCGGCTACGCGACGGCTGCTTTCGGCAAATGGCACAGCGGCATGCAGTATCCCTATCACCCCAACGCCAGAGGTTTTGGGGAGTACTACGGATTTTGTAGTGGTCATTGGGGAGACTATTTTTCGCCGATGCTCGAGCACAACGGAGAGATTGTCAAAGGGGACGGATTCATCATCGATGATCTGACTAGTCGGGCGATCGAGTTCATCGATGATCACCGGGACCAGCCCTTTCTTTGTCTACCTGCCACTCAACACGCCGCATTCTCCGATGCAGGTACCCGATCCGTACTGGGATCGATTTGCCGACAAGGAGATCGTCCCGGACCCGGCGCCGGAGAATGCGCGTGCCCAGAACTTGATGCATAACCGTGCGGCACTGGCGATGTGCGAAAACATTGATGACAACGTCGGGCGTGTGGTTCAACACCTCGAAGACATCCAACTGGCGGACGACACGATCGTGATCTATTTTTCGGACAATGGTCCCAACGGTGCCCGATTCAACGGCGGCATGCGAGGTCGCAAGGGAACGACGTTTGAAGGTGGGTTGAGAGTTCCCTTTTTGATCCGTTACCCGCGAGAGATTGCGGCGGGCAGGAAAGTCAGCCAGGTCGCCGGTGCGATTGACCTGTTGCCCACCCTGGTTGAATTTGCGGGCATCGATCATCAGCCACGTAAGCCTCTGGACGGGATTTCGTTCGCAGCATCGCTTCGTGGGAAAACGCAAGCGTCGCCGAACCGACTGCTGTTTAGCGCGTGGAACAAGAAGGCGAGTGTCCGTAGCGATCGGTTTCGCATGCAGGTCGATGGGAGTCTGTATGACCTGGAGAACGATCCCGGCGAAACCAACGATGTCCGACGCGAACAGCCCGAAATTGCGGCCCAACTGGGCTCGGCACTCCAGGCCTGGATCGACGAGACGAAGCCACAGTCGTCACAGGCCGCCGAATCCCGGCCGATCACCTTGGGCCATCCGGACGAACGACAGACCCAGTTACCGGCTCGTGACGCCCTGCCGCACGGCGGGATTGTTCGCAGCAACCAGTTTCCCAACTGCACCTACATGACGAACTGGACCGGGGCCGCGGAGGACCGCATCACCTGGGACGCCGAGGTGATCGCCTCGGGGAACGTTTGAGGTGGTGATGTACTATGCCTGCGCCAAGGAGAGCGTCGGGTCGCAGATCGAGCTGAGTTTCGGTGATCAGAGTCTTCGGGCGACCATCGATGTACCCAACGACGTTCCTGCGATGGGAGCGGAACACGATCGCGTCGAACGCCAGGAGGGCTATGTCAAGGATTGGCGTCCCATGACCTTGGGCAGGATTCGATTGGACGCGGGCCGCGGTACCCTCTCGTTGCGGGCGCTCAAATCAACGGGACCCCAAGTTGCCGACATGAGGCTCTTGATCTTTCGTCGAGTGCCACCAACGCCCTGATACAGGTAATCTGTGACGCCTATTGGGATTGGGTTATGGATCGATGTGGGCCGATCGAATCCCTGTCGCGAAAAAGCTGTGGTCAGCATCAGGTCATGACGATCTAGCCAATTGTCTGATAGCGGGGCAAGCTCGCACTCCCGCGGTGGCAAATGGTTTTTCGGGCAGTCCAAAGGAATTGGAATGCACGGGCAACCGGTCGGCGGCCACCCACTTCGTTCTAAGTCAGTAGAGAAGCCTGTGGCAGCCTCCCTGAAGATCTTTCGCAGTGAAAATGACGAGCCCCGCTCCCTGCGAGTCGGTCAACGGTTGGACAAGTACCGACTGCTCAAACGGATGGGGGAAGGTGGATTTGCCACCGTCTACTCCGCCCAGGACACGATTGAAGATCGGAAGGTGGCTCTCAAGATTCCGGACATCCGCTACACGACCAACCACCAATCGGTCGAGGACATGCAGCGCGAGGTTCGCATCATGGCACGGCTCGACCACCCGGGAATCATGCCGCTGAAGGACGCCCGGATCATCGACGGGCACTTTGTGATGGTCTTCCCGCTGGGTCAGCAGACACTGGAAGATCGGCTAACACGCCGACTTTCTCGTGCGACCGCCGTCGATTACGTCGTGCAGATGGTCAGTGCGTTGGCCTACGCCCACAAGCAGTCGGTGCTGCATCGAGACATCAAGCCGGAAAACTTCGTGCTGTTTCCCGACCAAGTCATTCAGTTGAGCGACTTCGGGTTGGCCCGACTCGAACGGGGTGGGCACGACGTTTCCGGGTCAGGCACCATCGGATACATGTCGCCTGAGCAGGCGATGGGACGCCCCAGCTATCGCAGCGATGTGTTCTCTCTCGGTCTGGTGATCTATCGAACGCTGGCAGGTGAGATTCCTGAGTACCCGTTCGATTCGCTTCCTGGCTTCAATCGGCTGCGACGTGGCCTCTCTCAGGAGTTTGTCGCGTTGATTCGCAAGGCGATCGATCCTTCGCCTCGCAAGCGGTTTCGCGATGCCGTGGCGATGCAGAACGCACTGAGCAAGATCCGCTTCCCGCTCAGCGATCGGTCGATTGTGGTCAAAGGGATCCCGGAATCAGGTTCCCTCTCCGCTCGCCGGGTTGCTTGACGCCTGCCATCGAGCCGCAATCTTGCTGGCCAATCGGTCCGCCTGGGCGATGACCGGTGCGATTCCCACGCCGTGCAAAGCATTGGTCATCAGCGAGAGCCCGTCCACCTGGATCGATCGCCTGCTCGATCCGCTTGACCCGATCGAGATGGCCGACGTGATACTGGGGCATCGCCCGGTCCCAGCGGACCACACGAGTCACCACTGGCTCACCTCGAAAACCGATCAAATCGGTCAACTCCTCACGGACGAGCTCGATGATCTTGCTCATCCGGTAACTGCAGCAACTCGGGTTGCATCGCGCCTCCCACAAACACGCGGATCAAAACATGGCCCTCGGGGGCTCGACCGGCGAATTTATTGCTTGCGAAACTGCCTGCCAGGATCCTTCGCTTTTCGGTCAGCGGGACGACGAAGCCAAACGTATTGATATCACGCTCGACATCGGCCCGTCGCACCCCGAGCACCACAATCGCCACCGAGGCCGACTCGATCTTCGACAGTTCGTCCGCGGCAACCGCTGCGTGAGGTCGCAGTAGTCGCGAGGCGGCGAGCGGTGGAACCGCAACCACGACGTGATCGAACTCAAGGGATTCGTTCCCGCAGTTGACGGTCCAGTTTCCGTTCGAGTTAGCGATTGACTGCACAGGGCAACGTAGTCGAACCGTGTCCGGGGGAAGAGCGTGAGCCAGCGTCGAGATCAATTCGATCATGCCGCCCGGAAAGGCACGAAACTGACTGTACCGAGCCCCGGCACTGCTTCTCTCGACCGAGTCCTGGCCGCTCCGCCGTCTGGCCGCGGTCGCGCGAGCCAGTGATCCGTAGGTCACGTTCCATCTCGGCGATCGGCCCCATCGTCGCTTGCATGCTGAGTTTGGTGATGTCGGCGGTGTAGATCCCGGCGGAAAGAGGAGCGACGATGCGATCGAGTACTTCCTGACCCATTCGTCGACGAACAAAGTCGCTGACCGATTCATCGCGAGCAGTCGTTTCGGCGGCCGAAGGATCTGTGGATTTCCGATCGGTCTCGATCGAACCGATCCATCGTTCCGCCAAGAATCGAAGCTTTCCACGAAGCGAAAGCAGCGGTGTGGTCAGCATCGGCCACAGCTGAGTGGCCCGCATCAAAACAAATCCCTCGGGAAGTGGCACCAGATCGGAGCCACATACGATCCTGGCTCCTCGGCCCTCGATCTGCGGTTCGATCAAGCGATCTTCGACGCCGAGCTGGTGGCACAACTCGATGGCCGCCGGCGGATTGGTGGAAAACATGTCCGCACCGTGATCAATCAGAAATCCATTGGCTCGCTCGGTGTGAATCACGCCACCAAGTCGGTCGGCTGCCTCCAACAGCGTGAGTGAGGCTCGAGGAAGCGCGAGGTGCAACTTGACAGCCGCCGCCAGCCCGGAAAGCCCACCTCCAATGATGGCGATGCGGGGGTTCGGTTCAGAACTCAATCGACACTCATCCTAGCCCGGGAAGTTCATCAGCCGCTGGCCATGAGCAGGCTGTTGGCTCCGTACTGTAGGTCAGTCTCTCGGAGACGGACAGCCCAGTGAACCGCATGTCTTTGTGGGTCTCGCAATGAACTGCCCACGGTCAATTCCGATCGTCGCCGCGACGATCCCTACTGACGGCCACCTTGAGGTTGGCCATAGTTTTGTCCGTAATTCTGACCGCGGTAATTTGCGTCGATGTCGTCCGAGTTCATCATCTCGGATTCGTAGCCGCCCATCATCATGTCGCCGTAATCACCGTATCCGTTTTGCGCGTTGCCACGACCGGCAAGATTCATGTTCTTGCCAAGCAGACCGGCAACACTGGTAACAATCGTTTGTGCGTCGGTGAACATCGGCTCCATCGCCTCATGAAACGAGCCGGCGTCGGTGGCACTGGCCAACGTGTCGAGGCCGGGCGCGATCGGTTGCAGCACGAGCGAAGCTGCGGTCACGGATGCCACCAGATTGGACTCCGGTGCCTGCTTCCAACTTTGTACCGACGTGGCCCACTGGTCGGCGAGCGACTTGGGAACCCAATAGCCATCGACCCAAGCGTAGCTGACCTTTCTCTTCGAACCGTTCATGTCGATCGACGCGACGGCCACTCCGTTGACTTCCGATTCAATGGTCACCTCGCGAAGAGCTTCGGCACCAATCTGCTGAAACAGTTGTGCAAGGTACGGGGCGACTGCTTGATCCCGCTCGATCAGCCACTGTCGAAAGTCCATCGTCTGTAGCTTATCGAGTCGCATCGCCTCCGGGTCGAACCCAACACGCAACAACCCCGCGAATGTCACCAGGGGCCCTTCGGCCATTTCGATTTGCTCGGGCGGCAAGGCCTGGACTCGTGGACTGGATACAAACCACTTCTGTCGCGTTACGATCAAATCGCCAAGACGCTGGATGCTGCCGACCAGGTTGTTCCAGGCAGCCGGGTCCATTCGCTGGGCCGATGCACGGACAATGTCGTTGATATCCTGCCGATAGCTGGGTGGCAGCGAATCGTAGATCGCCAGGATGTGACCCGAGGCAATCGCTTCGTCAAACTGAGCAAAGAAGTTCGTTGACGACTGATTGGGCTGAGGCGCAATGTACGGAGGCGGAGGGGGCGGCACCGGCAGCGGATCGGGCGCGGGTGCCGCAGCCGACGTCGCTTGGCCTTTCAGCTCGTTGATCCGCTCGCCACGTGAACGATCGAGCGATCGGGCCAATTCCTGAGCTTGGATTCGACTTTCACTGCGGAGGTCGTTCAACTTGACCGAGACCCGGCGGCCGTTGCTCAATTCCAGGATGACATTGCCACCCCACAAGCCCACCAGCTTGGCATCCACCGAATGAGTGCCGCGAAGGCTCGTCCAGGTTTCCGCAAGGCCCAACTGCGGGCCGATCAGGGCGACAGCCAGCAGAGCCGTCAACCAGCGAGAAATGATGCCGCGATGTGGTGAGTGAGGTTGGATCATGCCAATCTGATGCTGAAGTAGGGATACCAGCCAATGCCGACGAACAATTCATTATATTGACAGCGGGCCGTCGATGCGGCCCCGAAAACGACCGAGAATCGGTGCAGTTTTTTCAGACGGGATGCTCAGCCTCCACGGCGAAGCACACGCCTAGAATTGGATTCAGCGGTCATTCCTGCGGAGGAACACATTGAGTGACACGATCGACTCGGCACCCTTGGACGCCGAAGAAGCCAGCCAGTTACGGGAAAAACTCTACAACGCGACGATCATCGAACGGATCGACGCCAACAGTGAGCTGGCCCGTTTTCGGATTCGCCCGGACCAGCCGATCCCCCCGTTTAGCCCGGGCCAGTACGTTGCCATCGGGATTGGTAACTGGGAGCCACGATTGCCGGGAACCCAAGAAGAACTCGTCCCCGAAAACCGTCTGAGAAAGCTTTCTCGAAGGGCCTACTCCATTTCTTGCCCGCTGTTGAACGCGGACGACGAGGTGGCCCCGGTCGATTCGGTCGACTATCTGGAGTTCTACATCACGCTCGTCCGCTCAGCCGATTCACCCGACAAGAAGCCGCCGGTTCTGACGCCCCGCTTGTTCCAAATGAAAGTCGGCGATCGGATCGAAGTCCAAAAGAAAATCACTGGTCACTACACGCTCGATACCTACGGACCGGACGATACGATTTTGATGTTGGGTACTGGCACTGGGGAAGCGCCGCACAACGCCATGTCTGCCAAACTGTTGGCCGAGAATCATCGCGGTCGAGTCATCAACGTGACCAGCGTGCGGAATCGCGTTGATCTGGCGTATGCTGTCGAGCATGCCACATTGATGAAGCGGTTTCCACAGTACCGATATCTTCCCTTCACGACGCGTGATCCGGAGAACCTCGACGCAACCCATCCGCATTACGTCGGCAAACAATACCTGCAGGATCTGTTCTTATCCGGCCAATTGGCAGAGGCAGCGGGCGACAAGTTGTCGCCAAGCAACACGCATGTCTTTCTCTGCGGGAATCCGTCGATGATCGGCTATGTCCCTCCCGGAGGCCAACCGCCGACGAAACCCGGTATGTTACCCATCCTTCGCGATGCAGGCTTCAGCGATGAACACGATGCGCAGGGTCCGGGAAAGATTCGATTCGAGAAGTACTGGTAAAGATTCACCGGCTGAACCTACCGAACAATGTCGGTGCAGGTTAAAACCAGCAACTCAAAACTTAAGACCGCTTTATCTTTTCGGGACGGTACATGGACCTCTCTAAAACAATTGCTTTGATTCTCGGCGGCGGCCGGGGGACTCGTCTTTTTCCATTGACCAAGATTCGAGCCAAGCCAGCCGTTCCGCTGGCGGCGAAGTACCGTTTGATCGACATTCCAATCAGCAACTGCATCAACAGCGGCTTGAATCGTGTCTACGTGTTGACGCAGTTTCTGTCCGAGAGTCTGCATCGCCACCTTCGTCAAACGTACTTCTTTGATCACTTCAGCGGCGGCTTTGTCGAACTCTTGGCGGCGCAGGAAACGGTCGATGATGGGACCGACTGGTACCAGGGAACTGCCGATGCCGTCCGTAAGAACCTCGTCCATCTCGAAGAGGATTGGATTGAGCATGTGCTGATCCTGTCCGGTGACCAGCTCTATCGGATGGATTTTCGCGACATGATGCGAACCCACATCGAATCGGGTGCAGATGCCACCATCGCCGGAATCCCGGTCTCACGTAAAGATGCAGCCTCGCTCGGCATCATGCAGGTCGACGACACCGGGCAAGTCCGAGGTTTTGTCGAGAAACCTCAGACCGAGCAGGAATTGGCAACCGTCCGCATGGATCCCGCCTGGATTGATGCGCGTGGAATCCCCAGCAATGGGCGAGATTGTTTGGCCAGCATGGGACTCTACATCTTCAACAAAGATGTGATGGTCGACTTGCTTCGCAATAACAAGCATCAAGACTTTGGACGTGAAGTCTTTCCGCAGGCAATCAATTCTCACAAAGTCCAAGTCCACCTGTTTGACGGCTATTGGGAGGACATCGGGACGATCCGAGCGTTCTACGAAGCGAATTTGAGCCTGGCCAGTACGTCACCTCCGTTCGATATTCGCAACCGAGAGGCGCCCATCTACAGCCGTCCTCGTTTTCTACCTCCCACGATCATGGGAAAAGTTCAGATTTCCAGCAGCCTGATCGCGGATGGATGCAAGATTGGCGACAACGTGACGATCGAGAACAGTGTGATCGGGTTGCGGACCGTCATCGGTGACAACGTCACGATCAAAGACAGTGTCGTCATGGGAGCTGATTTCATCGAGGTCCCCGAGCCACTCCCGCCGGGCCGAATCCCGATCGGGATTGGCAATGGCACCGTGATTTCCGGAACGATTCTCGATAAGAATTGCCGTATCGGTGAGAACGTCCGGATCACCAACGTCGATGGAATTCAAAACCAGGGCGAGGACGAGGCGCTGCAAGTTCGTGACGGAATCCCGATCGTGATCAAGAACGCCAGCATTGAGGCTGGCTTTCAGATGTAAGCGATCGTCAGATGCCTGTGTAGGCAAGAACCACACACGTGGGTTGACACCTCGTTCTTGTATACAAGTCGTTGGTAAGCCCGAAGGGCTGGCACACCCCTTGCCGGTGTCGTCAGGCACCGGGTTGGTTTCCCCTTCACGCGGTTCCCAGGAGCGATCGGCGGCGAAGCCGCCGATCGCTCCTGGGAAAGAAGTGAAGAAGTACGATCATCCGGTGGTTGACACTACCGGCATAGACTGTGTGGACCCTTCGGGCCTGAAATCCGCTGATGCGGATTGAGCCTATGCAAAAATTTTACGGCAGCTCGAGAAGTCGCTTCGCTTCCTTCAACAAGAATTCCGGTTCGTTGAACGGTTGGTAGCCGATGTCCTGCCAACGCACCTGGCCTTTGGCGTCGATCAAGAACGTTCCGTGAAGCGGCTGATTCTCGAAGTCGTCCCAACATCGAAACGACTTGAAGACTTCCTTCTCGCCATCGCTTAGCAACGGGATCTCGAGCTTGTCGTCAAAGTTCTTGATTCCAAGTTGCAGCTCGTCCACCGTTTCGGTGCTGATCGCCACCACCTCGATCCCGGCTGCGCGAAAGTCTTCGAGCATCGGTGAGAACGTGTGGAGTTGTTCGATGCAGTGCAGACAACCGAAGCCAAGATAGAAGATCAGGATCTTGGGCCCACCGTCGTACTCCTCGCCGCTGACCAGGTCGCTACTTGCTGTGCGAGCACTCCAGGAGGGTGCGATGTAGGGCTGCCAACGAAATGGACCGAGCAGATCCAGCGAAGGCCGGTCACCCAGGTCGTCCGCCGTAGCAGTCGGCGTGCGCCAATCACCGCTTGCACCTGCAGCCTCCGCGACCGGAGCGAGTTTTGCCAACATCGGCGTATCCATGTCGGCATGCGAGGCAACCGATCGCAACTCGTTGAATCGTTCCATCGCGTCGTCTTTGCGATCCTTGCGCCAGAGCAGATCGACCAGAATTGCCAGGGGACGGACCTGCGATTTGTCATCCTTGACCTCTTTCTCCGCCAGCTTGATTGCCTCTTCCAGGTCGCCGGCGTCGGCAAGCCATTGCGCCCGAATCAACGGTTCCAAATCGGCAACTTCCAGGTGTCGTCGGAGCGTCTTCAAATCCTTGCGTTGGGCCGCGGCGGCAGCAGCCCCTCGTGCAATCACCCGGCGCAATTCTTCCAAATGCTTCTTGAGCTTCTCCGGACTAGGAGGCTCGGCTGCTTCGTCACCTGCCGCGTCTTCGTCATCCGAGTCAGCCAGCTCAGCCGACTCTGCACCGGTGCCCAGCTCGTCGTCGGATGATGACTTGTCTTCGCGCAGATCAAGAAGCTGAGTTTGTAGTGCCAGGCGTCGCCGCTGAAGCGACCGTAGTGTCCGACCCCCTTCCTGCGGATCTCCCGTCATGAACTGAGCGACCGCCAGCCATCCAAGCCACTCTTCTTGGGCAGCCTCGTCATCGGTCGGTGGAAGGTAGTTGCCTCCCGCTTCACGAAGCAATTCGTCCCAAAGGCCGTACTCGGACAACACCTGCAACAGTCGCTGACGTCCGAACTTGTAGCTGCCTCCTTTGCGAAGCGTGTTGTAACGCGGATGTTGGGGTAGGGAAACGAGATTGCGAGACAGGTCGAGCGCATCCTGGACACGACCAACGAAGATCAGGTTGCGAACCAACCACTCGTTGTTGTGAGCAAAGTTGTGAATCTCGTCTGGCATCAACCGCGTCCGGATCATGTGGGCATGATCCACGCGAGCCGATGCTTCCTGCTGCCAGGCCGCGTCGGAGTACCGTTTCAGCTTCGAGTAGATATGGCCGGGCATGTGCCACATGTGGGCGATCCCGGGACTCGCGGGACCGCACATCGCCGCGGATTCGAGTGCATTCTCGGGGTGAGCCCGATCCCAGAGGTGGATGCGATAATGGTGAGCCGGATGCGTCGGGTTTTTCGCAAAGATTTCGCCAAGCAACGCGTTGACGGCATAGCGGCTTGTCAGCTTCGTGCCTTCACCGTCGGCCTTCCACAGTTGGACGCGCGATGAAGGCTTTGGCTTCGATGTCATCAGGAAACTCGTCGAGGATCTTCTCCATGCCGGCAAGGTAACGCTCGTTACGATCCTTCTGGTCCTGGTCTTTGTTCTCGTCTTTGTTCTCGTCTTTGTTCGCGCTATTGTTCTCGTCTTTGTCTTCGTCTTTGTCGTCGGCGGACTTGGGAATGAGTTGATCCAGCGCTTCGATATAGAGTTTCTCGCGGCGACTGGTTCCCTCGCTCCGTCGCTTCATCGCCTCATCAATGAATCCCCTGGCTCGCTCCTGGTTGTTGGTGTTCGCCATCGCCATCCCCCAGTAAGGGATGGCAAGATCCGGATCTTCGCTGGCAGCCTGGCGAAAGGATCGCTCCGCTTCCAGGTACCAGAAGCCATGCAGTTGCAGCACGCCTTGCTCGATGAACCGTTGGGCCGTGGCCGACTTGGTCGAAGTTGGAAACTCGATCGATCCCATTTCCGGAATCAGCACCGCCGCTTGACGCGGGCCTTCGTTGAATGCCTCACCGTGAAAACTGTGACCGGCCAGAACCGAGTCGGCATCGGCAATCTCAGGAGGCTCTGGCTGTTCTGCTTTCTCCGCAGCCAGCGCAGAGGAGATGACCAACAACACGACGGCTAGTGAGCAAAGGTGGCGAGACATGCGGTGGGATGGGGCAGAGGGGAATCAGGCGGGGTTTATGAGCCGCCAATTGTAACTCCTCTCCGTCCCGTGCGCCCTGCGGCATCCTCCGCCCGAATGCCTCTACTTTCTAGCGGAACGGCGGGAGCCGTCCGGTCTCGACTACAAAATCGCAGCGAAAAACCGCAGGGCTCGCGCCTTCCGCTAACAAAAACCACCCGATTGGTCGCAAAGTCGATGGCCTTGTTCACAGCCCCCGGCCTAAAACCTCTCGTTGGCCGAACTCAGCCAGCCTCATGTCTCGTATTCAACAATTTGCACCTCTCGGTCGACCAGCAATCCGAATTCCCGGGCGTAAGTGATCGCGGTTCGACGCAAGGGAAACAGGGTCGCATATTCGGCGCCGCACCACTGTCCGGTGCCGATTTGCAGGAAACGCCGCGGCGAAGCCTCGGTTTTGCCGGGATCCGTTCGACGGTGGGACAACTCGATCAACCATCCTTTGGTGAGTCCCTTGGCGGGTGATTGCTGTACGGCTTGGCCAAAGTCAAACATCATGTGCCTCGAGCGAAGGGGGATGCGGATACCAGCGATCAACATCCCGAAGCCGTTTGACACCTCTGGTCCGACGGTTCGTGGGAGCACGATTCGTTACAATGTCGCGGGATGAGGGGGGTGAGAGGCGAGAGGTGAGAGGTGAGAGGTGAGAGGTGAGAGGTGAGAGGTGAGAGGCGAGAGGCGAGAGTGTGAAGAGGTGAGAGGTGAGAGGTGAGAGGTGAGAGGTGAGAGGTGAGTAGGTGAGTAGGATTTGGGGAACGAGCGCGAGTCGGATGGATGAAACTCTCGTCTCGTGATCGTAGTTGAGTGGATCAATGAGGTTTCCGAGCCGGAGCGATTCGGCGTCATCAACGAGGCATGTTTCGATGAGAAGTCTTGAGCAAGATCGTCGTTTGTTTCTCAAGGCGGGTGCCGCATCGGCGCTCGCTGCCGCGACAGCGGTTGGCCGTCGTGTCGAGGGTCAAGAAGCCGAGCGGGCAAGCGATTCACCAGGCGAGCGCATCGTGCTCGGTATCATGGGGGTCAACGGTCGCGGGGCTGCGATCGCGCAAGGAATGATGGCGGCCGCAAACACGGAAGTCGGCACCATTTGCGATGTGGATTCGCGAGCAGCGATCCGTGTGGGTGAGCTCGTCGGTGAAAAGCAGGGACGCAAGCCGAAGGTCGTGGGCGACTTTCGCCGTATTCTGGACGATCGTGATATCGATGTGCTGGTCGTTGCCGCACCCAACCATTGGCACGCGCCGGCGACGATTTTGGGCTGTGCTGCGGGGAAACACGTCTACGTCGAAAAGCCGTGCAGTTACACGCCGGCCGAGGGCGAAATGTCGGTCGCGGCAGCACGCAAGCACAATCGCATCGTGCAAATGGGCACGCAGCGGCGGTCGTGGCCCGGTATCCAAGAAGCGATCGCCAAGGTGCACGGCGGAGAGATCGGCGACGTGCTCTATTCGCGCACCTGGTACAACAACCGTCGTCCATCGATCGGATATGGCAAACAAGCCGAAGTGCCCGAGTGGCTCGACTGGGATCTTTGGCAAGGACCGGCTCCGCGAAAGCCATACAAAGACAATGTGGTCCACTACAACTGGCACTGGCATTGGCACTGGGGCAATGGCGAGCTTGGCAACAATGGTGTCCATGCGATCGATGTGGCTCGCTGGGGTCTGCAGGTGACCTATCCGAGTCGAGTGACCGCAGGCGGCGGCAAGTATCGTCACGACGACGATCAGGAAACGCCCGACACCATGATGGTGACGATCGATTTTCCCGAGAAGAAAACGATCACGTGGGAAGGATTGAGCTGGTCGCCGCTCGGACCGCATGACAACGGGTTTGGGCTCAGCTTTCACGGCACGGAGGGATCGATGGTCATTCGTGGCAACGGTTACACCGTCTACGACATGAAGGGGAGCGAAGTCGGATCGGGATCCGGCGGTGGAGGAGACAGCGAGCACTTCGCCGATTTTCTTGATGCCGTTCGGACGGGTCGTTTACCCAACGCCGACATCGAGAAAGGGCATCAAAGCACGCTGCTTTGTCACCTCGGCAACATCGCCTATCGGACCGGCAGTGTGCTGAATGCTAGATCCCAGCAATGGGCATATCCAAGACAATCCGGCGGCGCAGCAGCTTTGGGCGCGAGAGTATGAGCCGGGATGGGAGCCGGTGGTTTAAAAGCGATGCTACCGCGATTGACGGCGGACTGATTGTTGGCAGAATGCGCGGTTTTCCGCAGCCCTTCGCACGCACGGTAAGAAGAGCCATCGACGGCAACGAGAGACGGATCGGTTTATTCGCGGCCACGGGGATCGGTGTCGGCGCGATCGTGGGCGGCGGCATTCTGGCGCTTGCGGGAGTCGCCTTCGAAACGACTGGTCCGGCTGCGATCGTTGCGTTCTCCGTCAATGGTGTGATCGCCCTGTTGACCGCCCTCAGCTTTGCGGAGATGGCTTCGAAGTTTCCCGAGTCCGGCGGGACCTACGCGTTCAGCCGCAAGGTGCTGTCGGTTGAAGCCGCCTTTACCGTTGGCTGGGTCGTCTGGTTCGCCTCGATCGTCGCCGCGATGCTCTACGCGGTTGGGTTCGGCTACTTTGCGCTGGTCATGCTGGAGGACCTGCTGCGAGGCTTTGGCTACGATTCACCGAACTTCTCAGAGAATGATCAAGTGGTTGCGCTCGTTGCGTTGGGCGCCACACTGTTGTTGACGATCGGCATGCTGCGGACATCGGCTGGCGGAGGCAACTTGGCCAACGTCGGGAAGGTGGTTGTATTTGGGATCTTGATTCTGGGGGGATTGTGGACGGTCATCGGGCAGCCGGTGTCGGAAACACGCGACGCGTTTCGCCCCTTCTTCGCGGGCGGCTTGATGGGTGTGTTGCAGGCAATGGGTTACACCTTCATTGCGCTGCAGGGATTCGATCTGATCGCCGCCGTGGGTGGCGAGATTCGAAATCCCACCAAGACAATTCCGCGTGCGATGATCTTGTCGCTGCTGATCGCGATGTTGATTTACGTGCCGTTGTTGTTTGTACTCACTGCGGTGGGACCTCGTGAGGGACAGAGCATCGCCGAAGCAGCCGCAGAGAACCCGGAAGAGATCGTGGCGATTTCGGCCATGAACTTTCTGGGACCGGTGGGTTACTGGCTGGTGATCGTGGCAGCTGTCTTATCCATGTTCACGGCGCTGCAAGCCAACCTGTTCGCCGCGTCGCGGATCGCATTGGCGATGGCGCGGATCACACGCTCCCCTCGTTTCTGAGCCAAGTCAGTCTGAGAATCGAAAGATTCCGGTCTTCGCGATTCTGGTCACATCGGGCTTGGTCTGTTTGTTGGTATTTCTGCTTCCCGATGTGGCGGCAGCCGGTGCTGCGGCGAGTTTGATCTTTTTGGTCACCTTTGCGATCGCCCATTGGTTGGCGATTCTCGTGCGACAACGCAGCGCCGAGTATCCGCCCCCGTTCCGATCGCCCTACTTTCCGGCCGTGCCCGTCCTCGGCGGACTCGCCTGCATTTCGCTGGCCATCTTTCAGGGCGTTGCGGTTCCCTCGGCGGGAACGATCGCGGTGGTGTGGCTGAGCATCGGAGGTTTGCTGTTCCTCTCACTCTTCGCGCGACAGGCACGGCTGAAGGACGTCTCCAGCGTGGCCGCCAATCCGGAGCTGGTGCGATTGCGGGGCAACACGCCGCTGGTGTTGGTTCCGATTGCCAACCCCCAGAACGCCGAGCCGATGATCAGTCTGGCCGAAACGTTGGTTCCATCGGAAGTCGGACGCGTGCTGATTCAGACGATTGTGGTGCCGCCTGAACAATGGGATCCGGAAACCGATCCAGAGCCGGTCAATCGCTCACAAGATGTCGTGCGCGCTTCGCTCAAAGCGTCGGTCAAACTTGGTGTGCGCGTCGAAACGATCACGACTCTCTCGCCGCATCCGATGGAGGAGATTGCCCGTGTCGCTCGGCTTCACCGCTGTGAATCCGTCTTGCTCGGGCTGACCGAGATCACCGAGGAACGCGATGGCACTCCCCTGGAGAGACTGCTCGGCAGGTTGAACACTGATGTGGTCGTGCTGCGAACGACATCGAACTGGAGGCTAGCCGATACCGAGACGATTTTGGTTCCGGTCGGCGGACGGGGCGGCCACGATTATCTGCTGGCTCGATTGCTCGGGAGTTTGTCGCGCAAGCAGCAGCGAAACGTCCGATTCCTGAGGGTGGTCCCGACAGGCACGACTCCAGGCGAGCTGAAGCGAATTCAACGTGACTTGGATCGGACCGCTCGCGAGAATACCGTTGGGCCTTGCGAGCGAGAGGTGTTGCTCAGTGACGATCCGGCGGGATCGATTGTCGAAGCCGCCGGACAATGTGGCCTGCTGATCCTTGGTGTCCAACGAATTGGTCCGCGGCAGAAGCTGTTCGGTGAATTCACACGGCGGATCGCCAAGCAGACGGAATGCCGATTGATCATCATCAGCCGCCGAGGATGAGAAAAGTAGGGTGGGTCCGCCCTTGTCTTTCCCCCACCTTCTTTTGATGCCGAAGGTATCACGGCTACCATCTGCGACCGCTTCGCGGTCAATTCCCGCCAGTTCCACTCGATGATGGAATTCAAATGTGGGTAAAGACAAGGTCCAGCCGGCAGGTTCAAGTGATCGGTTGGTCGTAGCTTGCATGCGGGCGTTGGATTCGATCGCCGGTAAGGGAAACCGGCCGGTGCCGACCCACCACGACGAATTCGAGAAACTTTCGAATTTCGGCGCGACACTGGCGACTCTGGCCACACTACTTTGATAGAAGCCATGAGTCCTGCGATCAAAACTATCGATAAGCTCCAATCGCTGCGCCCCGCGGATCCTCCTTGCTTGGGATCCTCGAGCGACGTGGATCTGCTTGATGCTTGGCGCCGGGACAAGTATGCCCCGGCCCTCGCTGCGATCGTTGAGCGTTATAGCGTGATGGTGCTGAGCGTGTGTCGGCGGCGTTGTCGCAGCGAATCCGACGCTGAGGATGCTTACCAAACCACTTTCTTATACCTGGCCCGAAATGGTGGCAAGATTCGCCGGCCTGAGTGTCTCGCTGGTTGGCTCCAGCGAGTCGCCCAGCGAGCGTCGATCGCAACCTTGAGTTCTTCCAAACGGGAAACCGAGCCGATGGTCGAACCACCCACCGACCCCGATGACCCGCTCGATCGATTGACGCAGCGGCACGAAGCAATCGTGTTGGACGAAGAGCTGGCCGAGTTGCCTGAGCACTATCGGACGGCGATCGTGATGCATTGTTACGAAGATCGCCCGCTTCAGTCGCTGGCCGAACATTTTGGCACAACGGTCGGATCGATCCGAGGTCGATTGCAACGTGGCAAGCAGTTACTCGCACAACGACTTCGACGTCGCGGTGTCGTGCCCGTGGTCGCCTTTGCCGCGGCCGAGGCATGGCAAGTTTCCGAGGCGAAAGGGGCGCAAGCCGCCCAGCAGTTCATCGAATCGACCTCCGCCGGCGGCGAACTTCCCGACCCGCCGATTGATACTTCTCTTCTCGAATCTCTTCTCTCTCAGGGAGTCCGACTGATGCCTACGCTATACACCTCGCTCGGATTGATCGGCGGGGCGGCCTTGATCGCCGCAATGTTGACAAGTGACGGGAGCGATGCACTGCATGCCCAGAGCGACGCAGGCCGCCAAATCGTGTCCTTACCAGCCGGAACGGAAGTGGCGGAAGGCGCCGTGATTGGGCAACTCAATGCCGACTCGTTGATGGAAGTCCAACCGCAGGCCGCGGCCGCTGGTGACGAAAGCGATTCTGCAGGCACCAGCGCCGCACCCATGGGTGGTCAGGGAATGGGTGGAGGACTCGGCGGAACGTCGGGCGGCTTCTCGGCCCCAAATCCCTTCACGCAGTGGATCCAGAAATCGGTCGACCCGACGCCAACGAGTTCCATCGCCCAGGAGGTGATGGCAAGGCTCGATGCGGAGGTCGAGCTGAACGTGTCGACAACACTCGCGGATCTACCCCAAGAACTAGGAAGTGCCATGGAGATCCCGGTGTTGATCGATCGCCGTGGGATCGCCTTTGCAAAACAGAGTGGCGAGGAGACAGTCGAGTTTTCCGGAAAGCAGCCGCTGCGGACTGCGCTGCGAACCATCTTGCGACCCTTGGGACTCAAGGCGATCGTCGAGGACGAAGGACTTGTCATCACCGCGGATCCATCCGTGTTGGTTCATCAGGGCATCGGTGTCGATCGTTGGATCAACATCGACGAAGACGCCGAGCGGTCGATTTCGGAGAAGCTTGAAGTCGATATCAAGGTGGACTTTGTTGAGATCCCTGTTCAAGACATCGTCCGGCAGCTGCGAGATGTTCACAAGCTTCCCGTCGTCATTGACAGTCAATCGCTCGAAGACATTGGGTTGTCATCGGAAGAACCGATCAGTTTTGCTTCCGAAACGATCTCGTTGCGAAACTTCCTTGATCTGGCCCTGCGCGAACTTGACCTGACTTACACGATCAAGGGCGAGACGCTCGTGATCACCACGGTCGATGCAGCCGATGGTGCACTGGTTAGTCGGATCTATTGGCTGGAGGGAATCGGGCTCGCCGATACCGACTTCGACTCTCTGATCGAGACGATTCAGTCAAGCATTGTTCCCGACAGCTGGGATCAAATGGGTGGCCCCTCCACGATCGTTCCGCTTCGATCGACCCGTCCAGGGATTGTGGTCAACACGACCTACACCACTCATCGCTCCATCGAACGTTTGTTGGAAGCGATGCGAGAGACCCACTTCGGTGGCGAGCCGGTGGCCGAGCGAATCCCAGTGCCAGCATCGCCCCCAGGCATGGGCGGCTTCGGTGGTGGTGGCGGGATGGGCGGTGGCGGGATGTTCTAAACCGTAGCCGAACTACCGTAGCCGAGTCTGTCCCAGACTCGTAAGAACGCAGCAAGCTGCGGGTGTCCGCCTTGGAAAGGCAGACCTACAGTAAGTGAATCACTCGTTCGCCCAACGCGTGTGCCGGGCATCGAGCTCCATCCAGAGTTCGCGAAGTTCGCTGAGCTGACTCGGCTGTGACGTTGCCAGGTCGTTGGTTTCCGTCCGGTCGCCTGTCATCTCATAAAGTTCCCACGAACCGGCTTCACCCACTGCGCTGATCTTCCAGTTTCCTCTTCGTAGCGCACGGTTCCCTTCGTGGGACCACCACAGCGTTCGTTCGACCACCAGATCCGCTGAAAAACAGGGCACGAGACTCTGGCCAGGTCGCGGGTGATTCGGATCCTCTTTGCTGTTCGCATTGGCCAGTTCCATGATCGTCGGCCAAATGTCGATCACGTGGGCCGGCTGATGTCGAAGTTCGCCTTGTGCGGGGATCCCCTGATTCCAATGCACGATCAATGGGGTCGCGATGCCCCCTTCGTGAGTCCACGTCTTGTGGTACCGAAACGGTGTGTTGCAGGTGGTCGACCAACCCGGCCCCAAACACAGATGGCTCGCCCAGGATCCCATCGGTGCCTCGGGATCATGCCCGTCGCCCCGCACCATGATCTCGGCGCTCGCACCGTTATCGGAAAGAAAGAAGATCACGGTGTTGTCCAGTTCGTTGATCTCACGAAGCTTTCCCAGCACGCGTCCGATCTGTTGATCCATGCAATCGATCATGGCGGCGTGAATCGCCATCTTGGCTGCCTGAAACGAACGCTGCTTGTCGGTAAGTGCATCCCACGGGATCGGCCGGTTCACTTCGCCTTGGCCGAGTTGCTCCATCGCATCGGGGAAATCGTAAGGGGGACCCAGATCCGGCATCACGGCGGAGAGGGGGGCATGGACCAGACCCATGTCCTGCATTCGAGACCAGCGTGATTGGCGGATCGATTCCCATCCGACTTGATAGGCATCGCGGTACCGATCGATGTCTTGCGGAAGTGCTTGCAGAGGAAAGTGGGGTGCCGCGAAGGCCAGGTAATGAAAGAACGGTTGATCGCCAAATTTGGCCGCGTGTTCATCCAGGCACTCGATCACGTGATCGCCCAAGGCAACGGTGGCGTAGAAGTCAGTCCCTTTGGGAACCGCAGGCAGCTTGACGTCATCCTTCCAGTGTTGGGTTGGATTGAAGAAGCGATGCTGGTCCTTGAGGTAGTAGGAATGATCGAACCCTGTTGCAATCGGCATCCCATCGAGATGCCACTTGCCTGTGTGATAGGTGCGGTAGCCGGCTTGCTTGAGTGGCTGACAAATCAGGGGTGCCCAAGCGGGGCGAGCACCGGCGTTTCCGCTGGGAACGCCTGGCACTTTGTCGCGTCGCACACTCTGCGGATAGTAGCCCGTTAACAGAGATGCCCGCGTCGGCCAGCAACGACCGGTGTTGTAGAACTGTGTGAAACGCAAGCCTCCCCCAGCGAGCGCATCGAGGTTCGGAGTCTGAATCTCACCGCCATAGCAGCCGAGGTCGGAATATCCAAGATCGTCCGCCATGATCAGCAGGATGTTGGGTCGATCCGCGGCAATCAATGGCATGGCGGTCAACCAAAAGAGGGCGAGGCAGATACTGCGAGTGACAGGTGGCGTTCTTTGGTCAACAGAATTCTGACGAATCAAGAGTGCATCTCCGGTCATCGAGGTCTCGGATGCGGGAGATGTTAGGCATCTCTCGCCGCGTACAATGGGCTTGCAAGCCCGTCGCATCATACGGGAAGTGAAGATCGACGGGTTTGCAAGCCCATCATACGATCTGCGATGGGAGGCACCCCGCCACCAAGCCAAGTGACCGGTGTAGGCGAATCGCAATGGTGCGCGGGAAACGGCAAAAAAGGGCTGTTCCAGCCGTGTGAGAGCCCAGGACTTGATTGCCCGGCGTGCGCGGGTTCGCGATCGTGCCAAGATCTTCGTGATTGATTCACCCCTCTACGTACCGTAGGTCAGTCTCTCGGAGACTGACACCACAGAAGACGAGGTGTTCTTCCGAGTCTCGGAGAGGTTGTGAAGAGATTGGGTTTGCTACTGTAGGTCCGCCTTTCCAAGGCGGACACCCGCAGCTTTGCTGCGTTTCTTGCGAGTCTCGGAGAGACTCGCCTACGGTAAGGCACCGCGGTTCAATTTGTTCACAGCCTCGGAGAGACTCGGCTACGGCAATCGGAGTAACGTGCCACTCAACCGACAGCCGCCTATGGTTTGCCCGGCTCATCCGGGATCGGGCGTCCGTGCGGATCCACCTGCGGCGCGTCGGTCTCGGTGTCCAACCGGCGTCGTAACTTCTCGTCGGTGAAGTGTTCAAGTATTTCTGCCTGAGGATGCACACGGCTGGCATCCACGCCGGCCTGGTCCTGTAGGTACTGCTCCCAGAGACGATGAGAGCGCACCAGGTTTTGCGCCCGATCCATGCCCTGTGGGGTTAGCGTGATCAAGTCTCCTGCTCGCGTCACATCTCCCCGACGATCGAGCCATGCGAGCACGCTGCGCAGGGAGAAATGGCCGCAGAACAACAGCTCTCGAAGATCTAGCAGGTTGGATGTCGGCTGCTCTTGCTGCTCCCCAATTCGATATAGCACCGCGACCACATCGTCCGAAAGGATCCGTAAGCTCAGCAGTTGCTGTCGCACAAACTTGACCAGGATTCCGTGCCGAGGGCTAAGCAAGGTTGCAACCAGCAGCAGCCCACCGGCAGCAACTGCCATCATGCCGGCAGTGGTGGTGCTCTGGTATCCGAACCAGTTGGGAACCGCCAACGCGCTGATGTGTCCGAGGATAGCAGCAGCGATCGCCACGATCACGCTCAAGGCAATCATCAGGACCAGGCGATCGGTCAACATGTAAGCAGTAGCTGGAGGCACAATCAACATCGCTACCACCAACACGCTGCCAACGCTCTCGAAGCTGGCCACGGCCGTGACCGCAACCAATACCATCAGGGAATAGTGCATCAAGCTAGCGTTGAATCCAGACGTCGTTGCCAAGGCGGGATCAAACGACGTCAGCTTGAGTTCCTTGAAGAACAGCGTGACGAACAGCAAATTGATCAGGGCCACGATCGAGAGCACGACGAATGCCCGTGGGATCTCCTGTCCCATCACATTCACGCGATCGAGCGGCGTCATCTCGATTGCCCCGTACAACACGCAACCAGCATCAAGATCGACGTGATCGGCGGCTTGTACGATCATCACGAGACCAGCCGCGAAAAGCGACGTGAAGACGACGCCCATTGATGCTCCTTCGTCAACTCTGCCAATCCGACGGATCCACTCGGTGAAGAATGCGGTCAACATTCCAACGAGGACGGCACCCACAAACATTGGCATGCTGCTTCGGCTATCGCTGATAAAGAATGCGATCGCAAGTCCCGGAAGGACGGCATGGGTGATGGCATCCCCCAACATACTCATCCGTCGCAGCACCAGGAAGTTTCCCAGCAGCGCGCAGGCGACGGCGCACATGATGGCAACGGCGACGATCCAACCATCGAGTCCCCAGCTCCATTGCAGCCCCATCGATTGCAGACTGGGAGTCATGGCGATCCCTCTTTGCGATTCGTTTCCCCACTGCCCACTGCCCCGCTGCCCACTGCCCCACCACCCACTGCCCCGCTGCCCACTGCCCCGCTGCCCACTGCCCCACTGCCTGCTTTCCCACCGCCTGCCTCCGCATCCCGATCGGCTCCAGGCTGTGATTCGATCGAGTGTGGGCTCTGGGGCAGCGAGCGGGTGTCACTGGTCAAAATTGCCTCCAGCTCCGCGACCATTTCCGGTTCCAAGACATGCTCAATGCGATCCGCTTCGCGGTCAACTCGGCTCGGAGCGACGTCGGCATGCGTGATCAAGTAGAGTTCCCACAATCGATGCTCGCGAGTCAGACGTTCCGCTTCCACCTGTCCCCTTTTGGTCAGCCGAAGTTGGTCACCGATCTTGACGACCAGTTCGGCGAATTGTGCCTGCAGGATTGTCTTGTGAAGTCGGCCGCGCGACCAACTTCGCATCGGTAGTAACTCCTCGAACGCGACGGATGGTGAGGCGATGACTTGAGGGCTGCGCTCGAGCAATTCGTACATTGCCCGCAGCAAATGTTGCATTGCAATGGATTGATTGACGCGGCTCCGCCGGAGCGAGCGGACCAGAACGCCTCGAGCCCGACCGAACACCAGGCTGACAACGAACAAACTGGCGCACGTCAGCACGATCATTGCCCCTGACGGAAGATTCGGAAACAGTGCGCTCGCGGCGGCGCCAAACATCCCACTCACCGTACCGAGCAAGGCGGCCAGCAACAGCATCTGCCACAGTTTTTCGGTCCAGAAGCGAGCCGCGGCGGCAGGGATGATCAGGAGTGCGACCACCAGGATCAGACCGACGGCTTGAAGTCCGACGATCGAGATGACCACCACTGTCGACATCAACGCGAGATCGAGCATCACCACAGGGAATCCCCGTGACCCAGCAAAATTCTCGTCAAAGCAAAGCAGCTTGAGCTCTTTGAACAACAGGCTGCAGATGGCGAGGCAGAGCAAGGCCGCAATCGCAATCAATCGGGCATCCCCCGCACCCATCGACGCGGTCTTGCCGAAGATGAATGATTCCAGTCCCGCCGCGTGACCCGACGGCATCTGTTGGATCACGCCAAGCATCGCGATCCCAGCACCAAAGAACACGCTCAGTACAACGCCGAGGGCTGTGTCTTCCTTCAGTCGTGTGAGGTTGCGAAGGATCAAAATCACGCCGACTCCCAACAGTCCGGTTACCGTGGCGCCGCACAGGAGTAGGGGGAGCGACTTCGCATCCCAGCCAACCAGGCTGGCAAGAATGAACGCCATCGCGATTCCAGGTAGCGTCGCGTGGCTGATCGCATCTCCCATCAGGGCCCGCTTCCGCAGCAGCGTGAAGCAACCAACGGCGCCCGCCGCACACCCGAGGATGGCCGTTCCCAGGACGACCACTCGCGTGTTGTAGTCCTCCAGCATCAGAACGCGTTGCCACTGCTCCCACGTCGGCCAGTCGATTGATCGGTCCGTGATCGACCGAGTTTGGGCGAGTGTCATATCGAGGGAACTCATCGCGAGCGAAACGAACCGTGCGATCATAGCGACCGCTCCCTCCGCCGCATCGCTTCGGAAACTTCCTCCAGCAACGTCAGTCGACCGCCGTACGTTTTGTGAAGGTTCTCGGGGGTAAAGACTTGATCAACCGGTCCGTGCGCGACCACTCGCATGTTCAGCAAGATCACGTAGTCAAAGTAATCGGGTACGGTTTGAAGATCATGGTGGATCACCACCGCCGTCTTGCCCGAATCCTTCATGCCGCGCAGGATGCGCACGATCGCTTTCTCAGTTGCTGCGTCAACAGCTGCAAATGGCTCGTCCATGAGATACAGGTCGGCGTTCTGGACCAACGCGCGAGCCAGGAACGTTCGTTGCTGTTGGCCGCCCGACAATTGGCTGATCTGTCGGCCCGCCAATTCGGCGATTCCAACACGTCCCAGTGCTTCCATCGCTGCAGCGCGATGCTTTTTGCGGACCGGAAGACACCAGCCGATCTTGTTGTACAGTCCCATCGTGACCACATCCAAAGCGTTGACTGGAAAATCCCAGTCGACACTCTCACGCTGCGGAACATAGCCAACCCGGTGCCGGTTCTGGCGGTAACTCTTTCCAAACACCGAGACGCGACCGGAGGCGCGTGGAATCAAGTCCATGACCGCTTTGAGCAGCGTGCTCTTGCCCGCACCGTTGGGCCCGACCACGCCGACAAGTGATCCCTCCGGGACTTCAAACTCGATGTCCCAGACAACCGGTTTGCGATGATAGGCAACTGTCAGGTCATAGACCGACAACGGAGACGGTGACGATTGGCTTGTCGAGGAGAGCTCGGTTTGCGGAGTTGAAATGCTGGACACGGTGACTTGTCAGTGTTGCTTCGGTCAATGATTGCTCGAGAGTTTTCCCTGCATCCCCGACTCGGGAGCCTGTCCCCCCAAGCCTCTCGCGACGAGGGTGATGTTGTGATCGAGCATTCCAATGTAGGTCCCCTCGTAACTTCCATCGGGACCCATTGCATCGGAATACAATTCACCTCCAATCGCCACCTCGTGGCCTCTGGAACGCGAGCCTTCCACAAGTGAATCAATGTTCTTGCGAGGCACACTGCTTTCCACGAAGACCGCCCGGACTTTGCGATCGACCAGCAAATCCACTAGCTGATTGATACGCTGCAAGCCTGCCTCGGACTCGGTCGAAAGGCCTTGAACGCCCAAGACTTCCAGTCCGTAAGCGCGGCCAAAGTAGTTGAAGGCGTCATGGGAGGTGATCAGGATTCGGCGATCCTGCGGTACGGATTCCAGTGATTCGACCGCGTAACGTTGAAGGGCATCCAGCTGCTGCTTGTAGGCGTCGGCATTCGCACGGTATGTCTCGGCGTGAACCGCATCAAATTCGGCCAGCGCATCGGCGACCACGTCGATGCATAGGCTCCATGCCGAAACATCCATCCAGACATGGGGATCGAAGTGGCCCTGCATCTCCGCAGGTTCAAGCAACTGTGACGGCTCAAGTTTCTCCGTGACGGCGACGACCGGCTTGTTGCGGGCAACCTTGATCAGCGTGTCGGTCATCTTTCCTTCCAGCATCAATCCGGAATAGAAAACGATGTCTCCCTGCATGATCGTCTGCACATCGTCACGCGTGGCCTTGTAGAGATGGGGGTCGACGCCCGCTCCCATCAACTGGGTCACCCTGACATGTTCCCCGCCGACATTGCGAACCAGATCCGCAACCATTCCAACCGTCGCGACGGCGGCAACCGGTCCGCCTGACGTGGTCGATCGATCTGACGATTCTGGGGCGGTGGAACCGGAGCGAGAGCATCCCAGGGCGGCGATCCAGATCAACAACACCAGGGCGCGACACTTCACGTTCGTTCTCGCAATTCGATGGGGAGTGATTGTAGCCGATGCTACAAACGCGGTTGCCACGAATTGTAGCATCGGCTAAAATGGTGTCAATGTCCGTTCTCTGCCTCCGATCTGGCTGCACCCGTCAAGGTAAGCGAGTGACGCAATCCGCACACAAATCGACTCCCCATCAGCGCACGCGTCGTGATCATTCGACCGAGACGGCCGAGGATTACGTCGAGGCCGTGGCTGAGATCATTGCTGAGCGCGTCAGCTGTCGACTCGTCGATCTAGCAGAGTATTTCGGGGTCAGCCATGTGACCGCCAATCGGACCGTTGCTCGCCTGCAGAAAGAAGGCTTGTTGTCGACCGAGCCCTATCAGCCCATCGAGTTGACCGCGAAGGGACGACGACTGGCGACCCGCTGTCGTGAGCGGCACGAGATCGTCTATCGGTTCCTGCTCTCGATCGGGATCGACAAAACGACCGCCGCAATTGATGCCGAGGGAATGGAACATCACGTCAGCCCCAAGACCCTGCGACGATTCAAAGAGTTGACGTAGGCGTACGCCTATCGGTCATACACTACTGGGCGTCTTCGCTTTCCCGCTCGACGACCAATACGTTGGAGGCAAGGTCCTTGACGGTCATGCCCTCCAGGCTCCGCGCCTCGGCTCGATTCTCACGCAGATCGACGGCGTGTGTGTTGGTCGCGAGCTGGCCGACATGGCAAACCGGTTCTCCGGGGCTGACTGCGGGCGTTGTCGTCATCCCCAGGATCACACCACGGAATGGCGCGACCATCAGGTTCCTTTCTTGTCCCAGCAGGCTCGTGTTGGTGGCCAGTGGCTGGTCCTTCTCCACGACCTGACCCGGCCTGACATGGAACTGAAGAAAACCGCCCCGGCTAGCTCGAATCCATTTCGTCGTCTCGATCACCACTTGAGTTTCGGGGCGGTCGATGTCTCCGTCGATCATGTCGATCGCACAAAGAATGTTCTTGATGCCGCGGACCGCAGTGGCGACGATCGCCGGTTCCACCTTCCAGACCTCTCCACCTTCCATGACGATGGTCGGGACTCCGGCGCGTGTCGCTTCGCGCCGCAGCGAACCCTCCGGTCCACTCGAGGAAAGGATCACTTCGCTACCGAAATCGATGGCAAGTTTCTTGGTGGCCGGATTGTCCATGTCGGCGCGAACGTTGGGATAGTTGGTTCGGCGGAGTGCGGCAGTGTGCAGGTCGATTCCCATCGTCGACCTCGCGACGATCTCGTTAAAGATTTGACGGGCAATCCGTCCGGTCAGGCTGCCGCTGGATGATCCCGGAAAGAATCGATTCAGGTCCCGCCGGTCGGGCAGGTAGCGGCTGTGGCGATCAAAGGCCAACAGATTCAGGATCGGCACCAGAATCAGCGCACCCCGTTTGAGCTGCAGGCTCTCGTCGCAGATCAAATCTCGGACGGCGCCGGTGCCGTTGAGTTCATCGCCATGCAGGGCGGCGGTGATGAAGACGACCGGTCCATCCTCGATTCCCCTTTGAATCTGGATGGGAATCTTCAGAGAGATGCCGCTGTAACTTTCGCTAACGGGAAGGAAAACGTTGCTTCGCTGGCCCCGAGCAAGCTCGATCCCACGCCAACTCTCGATCGACTTGCGTTTCGGGAAATCAGGCATGGTATGGCGCGCCCTTTTCGCGGGACTTCTCAACCTCAGTCGAAAGTTGTTTCAGCTTCGGGTCGTCGCCGTCGCCGTGTCTTGTCCGGAATCAGGCCTCGCATGGCTTCGAGCTTTCCAAAGCAGAGCAGTCGGTCGTGCGGTTCCAGCGATCGTTTCAAGCGAGGATTGGGGATGACCATGGAACCGCGATAGAGCGTCAACACATTGATGTCCTGTTCGGGCAATCCAGCCTCGTCAATCGTTTTGCCTACGAAGTCGGAGCCTTCCGGAATGTGGATTTCGGTGACCCCGTATCCGCGGCTCACGGTCAAGCGTTGTCGCAGGTCAACTTCCGGGAAATCGACTTGAGCGGCGATGTAATCGACGATCGCGCCGGCGATATCGAGTTGCGTGCAGGTTTCGATCCCCTCCAGCCCGAACGACGAATTGACCTCCATGACTTGCGGTCCGGTGCTGCTTTCGAGCATGTCGACGCCAGCGACGCGAAGTCCCATGATCTGCGCGGCCCGGACAGCGGTTTCGCAATAGGTCTCGTCCAGAATCACGCGTTCCGTCCTGCCGCCGCGATGGACGTTGCTGCGAAACTCTTGGCCTTGCGCGACGCGCCGCATCGCAGCGACCACGCGATCGCCGATGACGATTGCGCGAATGTCACGACCCTTGCTTTCCGAGACGAACTTCTGTACCAGGACATTCTGCCGCGTGCTTTGCAGCGTCTCGATGATCGCTTCGGCGATCTTGACGCTATCGGCCAGAATCACGCCGACTCCCTGCGTGCCCTCGAGCAGCTTGATAATGATCGGGACGCCACCGACTCGCTCGATCGCCGGCAACACATCTCGCTTCTCGCGGACAAACGTGGTTTCGGGAATTCCAATCTGATGTCGGCTGAAGATCTGAAGACAGCGGAGCTTGTCGCGCGAGTTGGTGATGCCTGCCGACGACGCAGCGGTGAACACGTCCATCTGTTCGAACTGTCGGACGACCGCCGTCCCGAAGTACGTGATCGAAGCGCCAATCCGAGGGATGATGGCATCGTAGTGACCGAGTTGGACGGAGCGGTAATAGAGGTCCGGTTCGCCCTTCTCCAACTCGATCGCGAATCGCAAGGTATCGAGTACCCTGACATCGTGACCACGGTTCTGCGCGGCTTCCTTCAATCGACGCGTGCTGTAGCAACCGCGACTGCGAGATAAGATCGCCAATTTCACCGTCGGACCTCCTGCGAATGCATTCCAATCAAGCTTACGGTTCTGCTCAAGCAACGTGACCGCGAACCTTGGCCTAACCACGTCGGCCGCGCCGTCGCTTCTTTCGCTTCGGACGGCCACCAAGGTACGAACGGCCGGAATCAACCAGCAGCCGACTGCGAATAGCTTCGCGACCGATCAACATCCGAAAGCCCATTTCCGATCGATTGTTCAGGGTCATGTCGACCATCCATGACTCTCCCATCCAACGGACAAGCGACTGAATCACGATTCGATCCGCCGCCTCCCCGCTGGAACTTCGAACCTTTCGAACGTCGTGCACCGGGGCCTCGCAGGTCACCGAGAATTCGTCATGTCGCTGAATGGGATGGACCTTGAAGCGAACAAACGGTCGTCCATCGACTTGATAGGTTTCCATCTCATAGGTGTGCAGGCACGATGATCTGGCCCCGGTGTCGATCTTTGCCTTGATCCGGGCGATTCCTAACTCGGGAAGCGATATCCATTCCCGCCAACCAATGATCACCAGCGGCGTTTCGGTGGTCGGCGGCCTCGGTGTGACAGACAAGTTCAATTCTCTCCAGCGACGCAGTGGCATCGACGTCGATCGACCCGCTAACCAGTGCAACTGGTGGCGGCGATCGCGTCGCCTCATCGAACTGAATTCGACCTTCCCAGAGCGATGGACGCAACCCTTCCTCGGGCATGATCCAATCGGAACCCCCGGCCAGAGCCGTCCAGCTCGGGGTCCCCCGCCCGCGGCCGGGATTGGTCGGCTGCCACACGTCTGGCTACAATGCGGGCCGTCCATCAAGGAAGCGAGCGCCGGTGAATGTGAAGTCAAGCCGATCCGATAACCCAGACCGATCTGCCAAAGGCAAGCCGCGCGCTGCGGAAGACAAGCCTCGCGTTCGCCAGATTGGGTCGCTGGTCAATCAGCTGTTGTCGCGGCGCGGTTACGCCCAAGTAATGGCAGGTGACGCGATCCATCAAGCGATCGCGTCGGTACTCGATCCCCATCTGAAAGCGGCGTTCCAGGTAGGCAACCTTCGTGCCGGCGTCCTCCACCTCTACGCAACGGACTCCGTCTCGCTGCAGGAACTGAATTTTCGCAAGCGTGCCATGTTGAAACATCTTCAAGAGACGTTGCCCGAAAGTAAAGTGACGGACCTCCGCTTCCGGATTCAGTCGTAAAGCAAGCCGTACGTTGGGCTTTCCAGCCTGACAGTTCCAGTACGTTAGGCTTTCCAGCCTGACAGAAAAACAGCAGAGCAGGTCAGCCTGGAAAGGCTAACGTACATGGCCGCGTACAGAAAGAGAGCGGAGCAGGTCAGCCTGGAAAGGCTAACTTATGGGAGTTTTGATGACCAAGGCGAATGATACGCTGCTCGGATCGGACGGCATCACCCGTTGCTGGTGGTGTGGAGATGATGCTCTGTACGTGCGCTACCACGACGAAGAATGGGGCATGCCCGTTGACGATGACCAGAGGCTGTTCGAGAAGATCTGCCTGGAAGGATTCCAGTCTGGATTGAGTTGGATCACCATTCTGCGAAAACGTCCAGCGTTTCGAACCGCGTTCTGCGATTTTGACGTGGAACAGGTGGCCCGCTTCACCAAACGCAGCGTCGACCGATTGGTGCTCGATGCCGGGATCGTGCGTCATCGCGGCAAGATCGAGTCGGTCGTGAACAATGCAAAACGGGCGATCGATGTTGATTGATCAGAAGGGATCGTTGGCTGCCTTTCTATGGCAGTTCGAACCGTCCAAGCCCACGGTGCTTCGTCGCCGCGATCAAATCGCAGCCAAGACTGCCGAATCGATGGCACTGAGCAAAGAATTGAAACAGCGCGGTTGGACGTTTGTTGGACCGACCACCTGCTACGCGATGATGCAGGCGGTGGGGATGGTCAACGATCATCTGAAGGGATGCGGTGCCTGGGCGACCGTCGACCAAGCTCGGAAATCATTCGAGCGACCGAGTTGAACGGGGCTGGACAAGGGGTAGCTAACCCCGTGTCCAGCTTCATTCGGCCTTGCGTCGCTGGTTCGCCGCCTTTCTACCACCGCTGGGCTGGCCAGCATCGGTGAACGGAGGCTCTTCAAAGATCACGTGGTCACTGACCCGCGGATCACCGGTTCGCCGTAATTCGCTCATCAAACGATTGCGGAGCGATGCTTTGATTTCCGCCATATTCGGGTCGTCCGCTAGATTCTTCATGCAATGAGGATCCGCGGCGATGTCGTAGAACTCTTCCCCGGGTCGGCGTCCCACAGCGAACTCAAAGAAGGCCGGTTCTTCGTCGCGATGCGTCACCACCCAGGCTTTTGTTGGGCTCGCATCGAGATCGCCGAAAGCGGCAAACGTGTTCTCTTGCAGGGCTTCGTACTCGGCCATCTCGGTCTCGTCACCGCCATAGCCCGGTCCGGTTCCCATCGGCCAGCGATCGGGCTGGAAATTCACGATGTAGAGGTATCGATCCGTGCGGATGGCGCGTTGGGGATAGGGCTTGTTTCCTGTGCGAGCGAGGGCCACGTGGCGTTCACGTCCGGTAAAGACCGCGTCGCGCTCCGGATCGACTTGACCTGATTGATCACTCTTGAAGATGGGAATCAAGGAACGCGCAATCATCGTCTCTGGTTTGGCCACACCGGCCGCATCCAGAAAGGTCGGGGCCAGGTCCGGCAACGAGACAAAGTCATCGATGACTCGCGAGTTGGTTTGAATCCCGGTGGGCCAGCGGATCGCCAGCGGAACTTGGGTTCCAAGATCGTACAAGTTGCACTTGCCACGGGTGATGCCAGGGATTCCATGATCGCCACTGACCACCAACAGCGTGTTGTCGTAGATTCCGACTCGTTTCAATTCCTCGATCAACACACCAAGACCGGCATCGAACGCCGCGACTTCTCCCAGATAGTCGGCGAAGTCCTCGCGAACCACCGGGACATCGGGAAGATACGGCGGCAGCTTGCCCTGGAGATCATCCGGATAGATTCCCCACAAGGTCTTGCCGCTGCCGGCGACCCATTTGCGGTGCGTATTGGTTGGTCCGAGCCAGTAACAGATCGGTTGGTCGCCATCGATGATGCCGTTGTCATCGGCATCGAGAAAAGAACGAACGTTCTTGCGAACTTCGTCCAGCAACGACGCCTTGGCCGACTCGTGATCGGGGTCGGCCATCGCCGCCTGTGAGAATCCGTTGAAGCGACCTCCGAATTTCTGGAACTTGCGAGCGGCGCCGCCGTGTGGATCGTCGGCCGGTGTACCGGGGCTCCAAACCTTGTAGGTATGCCCAATGCGATAACCGTTGGACTCCAGCAGTAGCGGGTAGCTTGGAATCGATCGGTCCCAGATTGCGCCTTGCAGGATCGCGCCTCGACCGCATCGCCAAAAGGGCTGTCCGGAAAGTAGCGAGCTTCGACACGGCGTGCAGGATGGGGCACTGACGAACGCTCGGGTAAACAGCAAACCATCTTCGGCAACGCGATCAAAATTCGGCGTGGAAACATAATCATTGATTCCACCAGGCTCGAGCTTGCCGTAGATGCTTGCGTATTTGCCCCAGTCGTCCGCAAATGCCATGACAATATGCGGACGATCAGCCGCCCTGACGTTGGATCGCGATGATGCGGCACCCGTCATGAGGAGTCCGAACAGGATCAGTCCCATCGGGACCGAATTGTGCAGTGAACGGTGATTGCGAAGCATCGCGTCTTGTCCGATTTGGATCGAGTGCGTGGTAGGAACCTCGTATCGTAATCGATCTCACCGCCGCAATCGCCTCCTGGACCGGGAGTTGATTCGAAGTGGCTTCAGCGGTGACAATGGAAGACCAGCGGGAAGTTCGGTACCCGAAGTTCGGTGCCCAAAGTCCAGTATCTGAAGTCCAGTCGAGGTCAGTACTGAAGTCGTCAGTATCTGAAGTTCAGTGCCCATTGTCCCCGGCTTTCGCCCCTCTTGACCATTTCCAGCCATCGATCGCTAGAACCATGAACGAATCATCCAGTGACGAGCATCGCAAGCCGGTGCCACTTTCGGCCGCCGCACGACGGGTCCTGGGGGTTCTGGTCGAGAAGGCGAAGACGACGCCCGACGCTTATCCGCTCACTCTCAACGCCATCATCACCGGCAGCAACCAGAAATCGAACCGAGCGCCTAAGATGGAGTTGGACGAAGATGACGCGCTCTCGGCGATGGACGAACTGCGCGGTGTCGGCGCGGCGCGTGAGGTGCAAGGAAGCGGGCGGGCGATCAAGTATCGACATGCCGCCTATGACTGGCTCGATGTCGACGGCCCGGGTGCTGCGGTGATGACGGAGCTCCTGTTGCGCGGTCCGCAGACGATCGGTGAGATTCGCACCCGGGCATCCCGGATGCACGCCTTCGATGACCTACAAGCGGCTCAAGCGGTAGTGGACACGCTCGTCGAAAAGGGCCTGGTTGAACCAGTCACACCTCCAGGACGCGGCCAAGTATTTACCCACACACTGTACCCGCCCCAAGAACGGCAGTACCTCGAAGCGAGGATCGAAAAGCACTCGCCGGCGGAGGAGTCAGGCGACAACCGCAGCGCGGTCGACAAGCTGCTTGCGCGACTGGAATCGGTGAATGAGCGAATCGACTCGCTCGAGAAACGCATCGCCGACTTGGAGAGCTAAGAGTCTGGCAGAATGATGTTGGGCAGGATGATGTTGGGCAGATGGGGATGCGTCGAACGTATTTGGTGAAAGGCCTTTCTCTTATCATTCTGCCAACAATCCCTTGATTCACGACCACTTGCAAAGTGTGTCGATGTAGTCGGCGGTCCCGTCTAGTTTCCAGGGATCGAGTTGGGCTTGTGTTTTCAATTGCTGTCCACGTCGCAGTGCCGTGACCAGAAAGGTGCAATCGATTTCCGGCAGCGCCGTCATGTCACCCCAGAGTTTCTCGAACTGGGCCACGGGAAAAATATCTTCCTGGGCGTGTCCCCAGCGTTTCTTGACATCTTTTAGCGTGATGTAAGTCGGCAATCGCCCCGCCATGTCTCGCACCGCCGTTTCAGTCCGATTGTCATTGTCCAAGTCGGCGCGCGTCAGGCTCATCGCGCCCAGTAGCCGGTCGATGTCGATCCAAGTTGTCATCGAGTTGTAAAAGGTCAATTCGAATTCCGCTTCCTCATTGGGCATCGCGAGTCCCTCGACCAGTCGTGCACGACCATCCACCCGGGCCAAGCCGCCACCCCGGTCTTCAAGCCGTCGTCCAATCACTTCAAAACTGAGCGTGCTGCCTGAATCGATGTGCCTGCCCAGCAAGCCGGGGTCGACGTTGGCCCCAAGGGTGTCGATGTTGTGCAGCAAGAGGTATCGCAACTCCGGTTGGTCGTCGAGCATTTGACGCAGGACGCCATTGCGAATCATGTTGGGGACTTCGTACCAATGACCGACTGGATGGATGCATTGATGCGGAAGGTTGTCGGTGTAGTCGGTCCCCTCCCCTGCTTGCTGAGCCCATTGAATCAACGCTTGCCTCAAGCTCTCTCGAACTTTCTGCTGCTGCTCGTCGAGCACCTGTTGAGGCGTCTCCTCCCAGAGAAATCGCAAGTCGCGGACCATGGGAATCATCCGCAGACCAATGCTCCGTCCAGTCGAAACATAAAGTGGACCGTCGAAGCCGTAGTTCTGGTCCGCGGTGAGTTGTTCCCGGATTGGGCTGTCGGTCAGATAGCTGGTGGTGACCACGTGCGGGACTGAGCCACCATACTTCGAACTCGTCTTGCGGTTCTTTGCCAGGTGCACTTCCAAGAAGGAACGGTGTCGGCCTGCAAAACGGTTGAAAGGATGCAGTGCCTTGCAGACGCCCGCCCCTTGCGTCCAGCGACTGCCGACTCCGGCGGCCAGGGTGACCACACCGACTTTGCCATCGCGAATCGCCTGAGCACCAAGGTCGACAAACCTGCGGTCGATCCCGTCACGCACATCGATCACATCCGATGGTCGGACGTCGGTGATCGATGTATTGGCCGAGAGCCGGTTTTGGGAGAGGCCGATGCGACCGCTGCGCAAATCATCACGGACCGTCTCATGTTGTCGACGGTCAAACCCACACGCTGCGAGCACATCGCTCAACGATGCGTCCGTATCGGAACGATCGGAGGTTCGCGGCAAAATGCTGTCGAGCAGAAGTCCAGCGGTGTCGCCACCGTGATCGCGGCATCTGGCGCCAATCCGTTCCAGTTCCAGTCGACGATCTCGGGAAAGATCTCGTATGGGCGTGCGCAGTAGTCCGGGAAGCACCAGGGCGTAGTAGCGGTCGGGCATCGGCGCGGCTTCCCCTTGTACCAGTTGCGCTGTCGTCCCGTTATCGTTGATCTTGAAGTCGTAAACGACGGGGTCCATCGCGAACGGCAGGGAGTGTTGCATCGCCCGCTTGGTCTTGACCATTGTCTCGGCGAGCCAGTCCTGGGCTTGAGGCTTGATTTTCGGATCGAAGATGAACCCCATGCCACCACCCGCCATGCCTCCCAGCATCCAAAACCCCCAGAACTGGCTGCCGTACTGGTTACGACAGGCTTCAATCAGCGCGTCGGTGAAACGATTGGTCGCCCAGGGGATGATGGTTTGCAGCGGTCCTTCAAAGTTACGCGTGGTCAGCTCACCAATCTTGGCAATGTCGCCGCGTCGAATGGCATCGACGACATCATCCAAGATTTGGATCGCTTCTTTGCGACCTTGCCACTCGCGTTCACTGCGCAGCAGGTAGCGTTGGGTGACCATCTCGAGAATCGGCCCGACATTCTGGGCCATGCCGCCATGCACCAGCACCAGGCTGTCTTGGATCTTCTGGCGTGTCTTTTCCGAAGCTTCCTCCTCGCCCAGGACATGGTGCACGGGCATCAGCCGTCCACGACTGATGCCGTACTCGGGGTCGCCGTCTTGAGCGGTGGTGCCGCAGATCAACTTGATCCCGGGCCAAATCCCCCCTGAGTCCTGCCAGCCGCCGCCACTGCCACCGATCCATTCACCCAGGATCGCTCGTGCTGCGACGAGTCGTCGATCGTTTTCCGACAACGGGCCGGTGAGCGACTGGATCTGTCCTGTCGCTCGCATCAGAATCGCGATCAACGATCCAAGCAGGTTGGTCGACACGGCCAAACGAGAGCCTTTGGGAATGTCGTTGATCTTGCTGACCAGTTCGATTCCCCGTCCCGGGCCGGCAATCGTCGCCAGTAGCTCGGCAACCGAATGACGGCAACCGTCCAGTCCAGGCGGCACAATGCCGGCAGCCACCACCGCAGCCTTGAGCAGTCCCAGATAGTCGCGCGCGAAATCGAACATTTCCGAAATCGAGTCGATCTCTGCGGAAGCGCCCAAGTCGATGCTTGTCAAACGAATGGTTGGACGGTCGATGACGCGAAGATAGGTTTCGATCGGTGGCTTGGGTTCGGCGTCGCGTCCGCGGACCGCGAGATCGACCGAGGCGTTGATCACACGGGCGCCCTCGGGAAAGTCCATCCCCAGAAAGAAGATATCGCTCCAGGCACTATGCGAGAAATCCATCCTTACCGCTGTGACTTCGCGCAGCATCGGCATCGCGCCACTGACTCGGTCCGGCTCGAGCAGTTCTCGGCGTATTCGCAGCGGATGATCGGCGGGATGTCCCAAACGAAACATCCATTGGTTGCCGCGAACCGTTCGCACACTACGACGGACTTGATCGGCGAGTGTTTGAAAGCCGAGTTGGTGATAGGCCTCGGCCAGAGCACTGGCCAACGCATCGCTAGGACCATCGGCGGACTGCGCTTGCAAGAACGATTCGATTGCCTCGACGAACCGCCGCGACAACAGGTGCTCATACCCGCTGAATGGGATCTGTCCCGTCTGTGTCGCGGGCAGCAAATGCGGCAGGTGGTACCGATAGATCGCCGAAAGGAAGAACAGCGACCTGACTCGGTGATAAAGGTTATCGGCCTCGCGGCGAAACTGGTCGAGAGCCGCCGCATGCGAAAGCAACTGTTCGATGGAAACATCGTGGCAGATCGAATCAAGCGACTGATTACGAGTTGCATCGTTTTCCGAGAGAATGATTTCGATCAAAGGATTCATCGAGCTGGTTGCGCCTCCGTACGATGCGCCAACAGATCGACAATCTCTGTCAGAATCAGATCTCGATCGAGCCCAGACAAGCCGATCGCCAGCTGGGCCTTGAGCAATCCATACTTGATCCCCAAATTGCAACGCGTGCCGTGCAATTGGTAGGCGAGATACTTTTCGCGTGATGGCAGCAGGTTGGCCGCGTCGGAGAGCGTCGGCTTGGTCTTCTGTTTGTCGGCCGACAGCCGCTTGATCAACCGGAGTACCTCGGGGGTCAAGACATGCATCCCAAAGAAACCGAGGTAGTGTCCGGCTCGCAAACCCGGGGTGACCAACTCTTGTTCGGCGAGCGTCGGAGTTGGCTTTTCCACCACTCGCTCGACTTCGTAGAGTCCGTCACGATGGGGAATGCGGGGGCCACTGACGATGCCAAAGTACGGCAAGTTGTTTTCTCGCGTGGACTGAACCGCAGAAACCGCGCACTCAAATTCGTTCGCGACCTCGATCAACTGCTTGGCGCAAGGCTCGTCGGTCTCGCTGAGATACAGGTGGTCGCCGACCAGATGCAGGAACGGATCGTCGCCAACAAACTCACTCGCCCGAAAGATCGCGTCCGCGTAGCCGCGAGGTTCTTCCTGAACGACAAATTGCAGGCTGCCGAGCTGGCTTCCGGCTGCCGAGCGGTACGCGTCGTGGTCGCCCGGCCGAATCACCACGCAGATTTCCTCGACCCCGGCCGCTACGGTTTCTTCGACAATCAGCTGCAACGCCGTCTTGTCCTGACCGTTTCGGTCGACCAACTGTTGTAGAGGAAGCCGGTTCTGGTCCGGCGCGGCGGCGGTGATCACCGCTTTTCGTACGTGCATGGCGAGGCTGGCTCACGTTTCGAGGAACAAATCGCCCTCGTAGCATACCGACATCCCCCGGATTTGAGGATCGCACTATTTGGACGGAGCCACACTGGCGGCGAATGTCGTCCATACAAGCACGACGCGCCAGCGAGTGTGTCTGTTCTCCCAGCACGACGCGCGAGTTTTGATGTTGCACTTTTTGATTTAGAGCATTTTCACAATTCTCGTAGACGGCAAGCGATCGACGACGATGTCATTTTTGAAAATGCACTAGTGGCTCTTCAACGCTGAGATTGTGAGCCGCGGGCCGTAAGGCACCGGGCCGAGACGGACGTATTTCCCCGTCGAGAAGGCCCGGCCGCTCACGCGTCACGGCTCACAAGAACTGACTTGAAGCGGCACTAGCTGGACAGCGCCAGTTTCGATCTTTCGCCTCGTGAATGCGGGCGAATTCTCGGATGGAACGCCTACCTGTAGCCGAGCCTCTCCGAGGCTAGGATTTTCGCGGCAAAGCCGCGTGGAATGTCGATCTCGGAGAGACCGACCTACCGCAACGTGCTTGTCTTCGCACTACTTGCGGCCGAGTACCAGGAAGGTCGGGTTGAGCGATTCGAAGCGGACACGATCCAACTGATACTGGCCTCGAGCGATGTTGATCATCCGCACGTCGCTACGAAGTTTTGCCTGATCGATCTTGGCCTGGACCGCCACCAGGTTATCCGGGCTGGAGACATTGACGACGATACAGCCATGCGGTCGCAGTCGTTTGACCGCTTCGCCCACCAGATCGGGAACCATGCGACCGCTGCCGCCGACAAAGATCGCATCCGGATCGGGAAGATCCTGCCAGGCTTGCGGAGCCTGGCCATGCACGGGGACGAGCGCGGGCACATCGAACATCTTTGCGTTCTCGATCATCAGCCCGTAGTCTTCCGCATCCATTTCGATGGCGAAGACCTTTCCCTTGCACGCGATCGATGCGGCTTCGATGGCCAGTGAGCCGCTTCCCGCTCCGACGTCCCACACGACGCTGGTGGGAGACAAGTCCAGTTCCGCCAGCGCGATGCAGCGAACTTCCGACGGAGTCAGCAGACCCCGCTTGGGACGAGATTGGAGAAACAAGTCATCAGGATTACCGAACAGACGGCGACGCTCACTTCCGCTCGGCCGATCGGCGGCTCCCTGGCGTCGAACCAATACCATCACGTTCATCGGTCCAAACGATTGTTCCCGAATCGAACGCAGGTCGCCCTGTGTGACCGTCTCGTCCGGTGTGCCCAGGTTCTCGCAGACATAGGCCGTGAAGTAGTCGATTCGCCGGTCCAGCAAGGCTTCGGCCACGACCGCAGGCGGGATCGATTCGGTTGTGAACAGTCCCACTCGCTCGGCCGTGCGAATGCTGTCGACCACTCGGTCCAAAGATTGAGTGGCGAGGTTGGAGAGATAGGCGTCGTCCCAGCTTTCTTTGACCCGCGCAAAGGCTAACTGCATGCTGCTGACGTGCGGGACCACCTCAAATCGATCTTTGCCGAATGCATCGGTGAGATAGCGCGAGATGCCATAGAACAGTGGATCGCCGCCAGCCAACATCACGGCGCGGCGGTCCTTCAATCCAGCAATCGCTTGCTTCAGTTCCTGCAGGTCGCCGCCGACGGCAATCCTTTGGGCGCTGGAGTCAGGAGTCTTGTTGAGGAGTGCGGGAGGACCGATCAGCACTTCGGCTTGATCGATCAGCTGACGAGCGTACGGAGTCAATCCATCAATTCCGTCGTCGCCGATCCCGACGATATGTATGCGAGGAGCCAAGGAGTCACTTTCCTGTTGATCGTGGTGATGCGAACCGACAAATTTCTACAGTTTTCGCAGCTCTTTGAGAATCTCCTCGATGCTACTTCGCTCGGCGTGCGATCGACTCACCTTCTTCCAGGCGATCCGCCCATACTGATCCAGGACAAAGGTGGCCGGATAGGCGGTTTCTCCATGATCGTCCCAACGCACGCCCCACTGATTCACCACGTTCATGTCATCGTCCCGGACGATGACCAGCGGCTCGGGCATCTTCCGCGAAGCCAAAAATTGCTCGGCGTGACGCTCGAGCCCCTTGGCCGCGCCGGGATAGACCAGCACCACTCGGTGAGCCGACTGCGATAGAACCTTGGCACGGTTGACGAGCGAGTTGACTTGCGTCGAGTCGATTGGGCACTGGTAAACGGGATAGCCCCGCAGAAAGATCAGTACGGTTGGCCCCGCTTTGTACGTGTCGCTCAACGAGACATAGCCCTCGCCGTTGACGATCGGCAGCTCAAAATCGATCGCCCGCTGGCCCACCTCCGGCTGCGCCGACGGCGTTGGCACCTTGGCCGTAGCTGCTGGCCAGAGTTCCGTGCGAGGCGGCGATCGCGAGAAAAATCATCCAATAGGTTTTCATGCTTGTTCCCAATTCCTTAAGAAGCATCTCGGTTCGCGAAGAACCTATCCGAAAAGGGTCAGACCCATTTTCAGATAGGCTCTAAAGGTCTCGCTTCTCTCTTTGTCGGCGACTGTATCGTTCGAGTGTTTTCCTCTCGCTCGCGGTCAGGCTGGACTCACCATGCTGGTGGATCTTTGCAAGAATTCGATCCGCCTCCTCCGCTTCTCGTTCGATTTTCCGATCAGGATCATGAATCTTCAATCGCATCCGTCGCGAACGCTGTCGCAACCGCTGCGGCAAATCGCCAATGGCTAGGAAATCGAGTCGTCGAAAGTTCCAGCCCATGAAATAGTAAGCCAGCGCCAAGAAGGCTCCAGCCAGGTGAACGGTAAACGCGGTGTTGGACGCCGATTCGGACCCCCAGAGAAACCCGAAGGCTCCCGCCATGTCGGCCAGAACAATGATCACCGCCAGGACCCACGCTTTGACGGGCAGGATCAGCATCAGCAGCAGTTCGCGGTTTGGGAAGAAGCAGGCGAAGAGGACGGTCGTCGCCATCACCGCGCCACTGGCACCGATCGTTCCGCCAGTGCCCCCCATCAATCGGTGCGTGACGGCACCAACAATGCCGCCCACGACGACCGCGATTAAATAGAAACGCAGAAACTCCATCCGCCCCAATCTGCGTTCGACATCGCGCCCGAAGACGTAAAGGACGATCATATTGAACAGCAGATGCGAAATATCCGCGATGTCGTGCGCGAAGCCGTAGGTCAGGAACTGCCACCACATCCACGGCTGGGTGAGGGTGTCGCCCTTGACCGATAGCCATTCGATCACTTGGTTGGGGGGCTGCGGGCTCTTGGCGATCAATTCCGCGACAAACACCGCCACGTTGATGATGATCAACGTGACCGTGATGCTGCGAGGATTCTGAGAGCGGTCCCAAGCACTTGGCTCCTCTCGCCCGTAGTCGCGGTCGTAAATCCCCATGCCTTGCCTGTGAACAGAAGCAAAAATTGTCGTTCAGAAAACGTGCTCGAAACGATAAGCCGCAAGCATTGCCTTGCCAGCCCCACCCGATCCTGGGGACCAGACACCTGGTCCGGGTCCCGCCTTTTACGCCATCCTAGCAATCATGCGCTGGCGGCGCGTAGACGTCTCTGGCCCCTCGCCACGATCGCGAAGCCGTTTCGATGGCTCAAACGGCTGCCGCCACCGCTCGGGCGGGCGTGATTTGATCACGAAGATGTTCGACGGCTCGCCGCAGCTGAGGATCGATCATCAGCCCTGATTGGATCACCGCAGGCTGCTCTTGCGGGGCGGTCGCTTCGCCCGCCTCCTGGGGCGTCTCCGCCCCGTTGTCCGTGCTTTCCGAGCTTGTTGCAGAGCCCGATGCCAGCGAGGGGTAGGAAGCCTCTCGCCACCGCTGGGAAAGTTTACGTAGACTCTCGTCATCGAGTTCGACCATCAGGCCGTCGTCCGGAGTGACACCCCACTGTTCGGTTTCGGCCGCGTCTTTGTTTCGATGAATGTTTTCCCCACTGGGGCGGTAATAGCGGGCCACGGTCAATCGCAGCGCACTGCGACCATATTGCAGCGGCAAAATGTTCTGCACCGTTCCCTTGCCATAGCTGCGAGTCCCAACGATCGACGCCCGATGGTGGTCCTGAAGGCAGGCCGCCACGATTTCACTGGCGCTAGCCGAGTTACTATCAATCAAGACGGCCAGCGGTTTCCTTGGATCGACCAGGGTTCCGAGCTCTGCATCGAACTTATCTTCGACCTTCCCTCCGCGCGTCTGCGTCGAGACAATCCGACCTGTGTTCAGGAACATGTTGCTGATATCGACCGCCGCGTGCAGCAGTCCGCCGCCATTGCCACGTAGATCGAGGACCATTGCACTAAAATCATTGTCCAACTCTTTCAAAACACGTTCCAACTCGCCAACGGTCTTGTCACCAAACCCAGTCAGCCGCACGTAGGCGATCGACGGATCTTCGCGGAGGCGATACACCCAGCGATTGTTGTCGTCGCGGTAATCTCCGATCACCGACTCCAGTTCAATGCGTCCCCGCCGCACGGACAGTTCATGCTGCTTCTGTTGGCGCTGCACGGTCAAACGGACGACCGAGCCAATTTGCCCCTTCAGCCTTGCGCTCACATCGTGAAGCTCCATCGCTGCCACATCTTGTCCATCAACTCGAATGATTTCGTCGCCGGGCAGAATCCCCGCCTGCAATGCGGGTGAGCCGACCAGGGGCGTGACCACGCGCACCGGGCTTCCCGGTTCGGGCTGTTCGACGAAGATTCCGATCCCGGCAAACTCCTGATTGATGCTGTCTTGAAACGACTCGTAGTCCTCGCGCGGAATGAATTCGCTGTGCTCATCAAGGGTCGCGGTCATGCCATCCATGGCAGCGATCAACAGCTTGTCGGCGTCCACCGGATCGACGTAATAGGTGTCGATCATTTCCAATGCATCCCCCACCAGCATCGCAGTCTTGGCACGACGTTGGACAAAGTAGCAAAGGACACTCAGGCAGGCGGCCAGAATGATGATGTTGACGTTACGTGACGGCATGTTTCAACAGTGGGGTCGGAAACAGTGGGGTCGGTGAACAATGGAGGTCGGTGAAGGGGACGCACTCCCAACGCCACAGACGCTGGCTGTACTGGTGAACCTCAGGCGCTAGCCGTGGGCCTTTGGTGGATCGCATGGGCATTTTCGGAGCCCACGGCTAGCGCCTGAGGTTCACCAGGAGGTGGCATGGGGCACATCACGGCATTGTACCGTCTAGATCCCGTTGAGAAACGGAACTGGGATCAGGATTGCGTGCTGCTGGACCCAAGTCAGCAATCCATCCCAACTGATGTATTGAGAGACGTAGACAAACAGCAAGTAGACCGCGACGACGATCGGCATGGCCAACCGCACGAGCCACCGAGAGATTTTTGCCCATCGCCCGGTCGATTCATCAAGACGACGCGCGCGGCGCAGTGCCAGACCGGTTGCAATGCGTGCCGGCAGAATGAATGCGATAAAGACCAGACAAGGAAGCCACATCACTTCGCGTGGCGTCGCTTCAATCTTCAGTAAATACAACGGGATCGGCGTCAGCACCAGCGCAATGACCATCGCTAGCAACCAAGCCCATGGGGCGCAGCGAAAGTTGCGGCGAATGGTTCGCACTTCGAAGAGTGCCGAAAAACGGTTCTCCGCCGCAAAGTGTGCCTGTAGCATCGGCAAGTACAGCATGCTGATGCCGAGAAAGACCAACGAGACAAAGCCAACCAGGCCAGCCAAACCAGTCTCGCCGTTGCGAAAGGCAGCCACGATGATCATCGCCGGAATCAACCAAATCAGCGTCCCGACTGCACCCCGCAGGCCGAGCCAAAAGTATCGAGGCAGCTCTAACGAGGTGGTGAACTCCCAGAGCCGATCCGGCGCCGTCTTCCAAGTGCTCCATCGCCATCCCTCACGAAGAAACCGCTTGGGCTGTGGCCACAGGTAATGCTTCAAGCGTCCGCCGCGGACCCAAGCCCACAATAGGTACAGCGTGGCGAGCGCCGAACAGGTGATCGCCAGCACCCGCATCGCCGTTGCCTGATTGGAATCCGGATTGATCAGGTGGGAAACCGATTCCCAATGGGAAAGCAACTGAGTCGGCAGTGCGGCGAGGATGATCGCCAAGGCAGCCAATCCGATTTGGCCGGCTTTTCGAAGATGCGGCAGGCAGTTGCGAAAACTCTCACCCGACGCCAGACCACCGGCGACGCTCAGCAGGTATCCAAACGCGATCAGCTGGAAGATTGGGATGGCGGTCAGGGTGGCCAACAGCACGACCAGGGAGACAATGCAGAACACGCCGCGCACCGACCAGCCGACGAACGAAAGCACGCGGCGCACGATCCCCTGCTTTGGCTTGGAATCGGCGATGGACTCCAAGGCCAATGCCGTCTCCTCGTCGGCGTCTGACATCGAATCGTCAGCCGGATCTGCCTCCACGCGATCGGCCAAGATTTCTTCCTCCGGCGCACGGTCAACGACCCTGTCGGATGACAGGCTCAGTTGGCGACGGTCATCAAGTGTGTTGGGATTCACCACGTTTCTGCTTGGAGCTCGGAAACTGACACCGATCATCGCATCGCGGCCAGCTGGCTGTACTGGTGAACCTCGGGCGCTAGCCGTGGGCCTACCCGAATCGCCAGGGGATTTTGTAGCCCACGGCGAGCGTCGGAGGTTCAAGGTCAGTGGCTTCGGCTGCGGGTCTCAGTAAGAGCTGTGCCAGGCCGTTGATTCGTTCTGCCGCGAACCATCTTGGCACGCGTGGGATCACTTCACGTCAAAACGTGCCGCTTACATCGTAAATGATGTTTGGGCAAGATTTTCTGCAGTTTGGTGAATTTGTCGCCGATACTTCAAGAGCAAGGTCTTTCGTGGGGGGATACTCGAATGGCTATCGGCCGCTCACCGGGTCACAGGTGACAGCTGGAAAAGCTTGCCCATGCCGAACCGCCCTCACGCCCATTTACCGCCGATCACGCTCGCGATGGTCCTGGTCATCACCCAGGTCGGTTGCGTGGCCTTGAACATTCCGAGCCGTCGCCATCACGACCCGGGTGACCGGGGTGGGCTGTTCGGCTCCTGGCGTCAGGGCGATGGACTCACCGAATCCGATGTCCCGATGGTCCATCCGAGCGGGCACACGGTGAGCTGTCCGGGCGACTGCGGTGATCCCGCCTGCGAAGAGTGGGGTGGCTGTGAGTCGGGTTGTGGGATGTACGAAGAGGCCCAGCCGCCAGAAATCCCTTGGCCACGCTTTCATCCAGTGCCAAGCCGACCGATCTTTGGCTCTCCGTCGATGCGGTAGCGATCCGTCGCCAGTTGCCATCGACGATGCCGCGATTGACTCGGTCGCGATGGTTGAATGAGCCAGCTTTTCTGGGACGAAATCTGATAACAATCGACCCACACGGATGGGCTATTGTTAAGCTTGGCAAACCTTGCGGCGCTGCCATCAATGGCGTCAAGCGAAGCCGCAAATCGTTCCGATGCAAAGGGCCATACCGGTGTTTCCGGAAGATCCTCGGCGGAAACCTGTGATGTCCGTCGAAACAGTGCATCCGAACGATTCGGGTACGGGAATCTATGCGATCGACTTTCCACGTTTCCCGCGCCAAGGGCTGTTTCGCTGCCGCCGCCATCTTGATTGGCATGAGCGTGACAACAGATCCGTCGGCCGCTCAGCAGGCGGAGAGCCGCGTTTCCGATATACGGGAGACGCCCACGGTCTTGGCGATTCGTCGCGCCTCACCGGCCGTCGTCAATATCCACGGTCAGAAGACTGTCCGTGCCACGGCTGCGGGCATGGCGGGAGCCATCGGTCCCGAGTCGTTCAAGCAAGTCAACGGCATGGGTACGGGGGTCGTGATCGATCCGCGAGGCTACGTGATCACAAACTATCACGTCGTCGAGGACGTGAATGACATCCGCGTGACGCTGGACAACGGCGAAGAAGCCACCGCCGATCTCGTCGCTTCGCGGATCCGCAACGATCTGGCCTTGATCAAGGTCAATGTGGATGAGCCACTGCAGACGATTCCACGAGGCACCAGTAGCGATCTGATGGTAGGCGAAAGCGTGATCGCGATTGGCAATGCGTATGGATACGTTCACACCAGTACGCAAGGGATCATCAGCGCTTTGCATCGTGAAGTTCCGGTCAATGAAACCCAGGACTATCGCGACCTGATCCAAATCAGTGCGGGGATCAATCCGGGCAACTCCGGCGGACCGCTTTTGAATATCGAAGGTGCGATCATCGGCATCAACGTTGCTGTCCGAGTCGGAGCGCAACAAATCGCCTTTGCGATTCCGATCGACCAGGTTGTCGAAATCGTGACCGAAATGATTGAACAACACAATGATGCACGATTGACCATCGGATTGCGAACCGATGGCGGACCCCGCGAGGGCGACGGTGTTACCGTCGTCAATGTCTCCGCTAGCAGCCCAGCCGAAAGGGATGGACTGAAGCCGGGTGACCGCGTGGTCCGCGTCGGTTCGCAACCGGTGGATGATCGACTCGACTTCGCCTTGGCTCTGCTCAATGTCGATCCGGGCCAAGCACTGGCGTTGGAAGTCGAGCGGGATGGCCAGCGGCTCGGGCTCGCCATGAAGACGGAATCAAAGGACGGCGATACGCTCTCAGTGGCCGAATTGGCTTGGGATGTGATCGGGGTCCAGGCAAAGCCAGTGGCGGAGTCCACCATGCGTCGTCTCAACACGCGAATGAGAACGAAGTACCGCGGCGGCTTGTACATCACCAGCGTGCGACCAGGCTCGCCCGCAGAGCAACAAGGAATCCTGGAGGGCGACGTGCTTGCTAGGAATTCACGGCTGGCAGACCTCCAGCCTGAAGGACTTGGCGGGAATCCTCGAGCATCCCGATATCCAGCGTGGCCCACGAGCAAAATTCTACCTCGTTCGGCGTGAACAGACTCTGTTCGGTCACATGGAACTGGCGGCACAACCGACCAACAGCCGCCGCTGACTCGGCAAAGCAGATCACGACTCAACCTGTTTCTCCAAGACGCACGTCCCGGGGCAACCTCGAACCATGCCGCCCGCGGCACGAGTTTGCCGACCCAGCCGGGACGTTCGCGTTTTGCTGCCCTGTCAAGTCGATCCCGTAGCCGAGGCTTGAAGCCCATCACAGTCCTGGAGAGACTGAGCTACGATAGTGGGCGACGAAGCAGACCAATGCTCCAGAGATAGGTTGAGGTGTTTGCATGCGACGTGTCGCAGTGTCTATTCTTTTGCTGGTCGGTGGTTCCTTGGCAAGCCTGGCCGCTGAGCCCATCGATGTGATCCTGGTCGCCGGTCAATCCAACGCGGTTGGATTTGATGCTCCGCCCGAAAACTTGCCAGCCGACGCACGTGATGCCGAAGTGAAGTTCTGGTGGCGTTGTGGTGATCCACCGCCCGACCAGCATGACTCGATGAGTCACGGTTGGACCTCCTTGCGCCCGCAACCTCGGGGCAATCCGATTCAGCCTCGAGCGGGCCGCCAGTACGGAAACTTTGGCCAGCCTTCCGGTGGCTTCGGCCCCGAGATGGGATTGGCCCGACAAGTCATTCGCACCGATCCCACCCCGTTAGCCATCATCAAGGTTGCGTTCAGTGGGACGCATGCGGCCGGTGACTGGAATCCGAAGCTGGCGGCATCGGGAGAGAATACGACGGAGGATGACTCGCGGGGTGCCTGTTACCGATCTTTGATAGAGGAAACCAAGCGAGCGCTTACCTCGCTGCGTCCCACCTACGAGCCACGCGTGGTCGCCTTGGTCTGGGTCCAGGGCGAGAGTGACGCCAATGCCCAGCGGGTCGCCAACTACCAACAGCATCTCGGCGAAATGATTCGTGCGCTACGCACGGACCTTTCGGCGCCGGACATGTTCGCTCTGTTGGGTGTGAACACCGCCTTCCAAAGCGGCTCCCTGCCGAAGATGCAGGAAGTGGTCGAGGCTCAGCGGGCCTACTGCGATTCGGATCCCCTCGCCAAGTACGTCGACACGTCCGGCGTCACGATCGCGAATGACTACCATTTTGACGCCGCGGGTACGATCGAGGTTGGCAAGCGTTTCGCCGCGGCACTGAGTGAACTGGAAGAGGGAATCGCTACCAGGACCTTGCTGCTTCGTACGCACTGATCTTGTCTTCGTGCTGGAGCGTTTGAGCGATGTCGTCGAGACCATGCAACAAATTGTGTCGACGGCTGGCGTCGATTTCGAACTCGAACTTCAGTCCCTGATCATCGCTGACCGTCTGTTGCTCCAAGTCCACGGTCAACCGATAAGGCGGATTGGCCGCAGCTCGCTGAAAGATCTCTTCAACATCGGATTCCGACAGAACGATCGGCAACACCCCGTTCTTGAAACAGTTGTTGAAAAAGATATCGGCGAAGGACGGAGCGATCACGGCCCGGAACCCGTAATCGTCCAGTGCCCAGACCGCGTGCTCGCGACTGCTGCCGCTGCCAAAGTTTTGCCGGGCCACCAGAATCGAGGCGCCCTGCACTTCCGGCTGGTTCAGCTCAAAATCCTTGCTCGGCGTCGTCCCGTCATCCTCAAATCGCCAATCGTAAAACAAGAACTGGCCAAAGCCCGTTCGCTCGATCCGCTTGAGAAACTGCTTCGGGATGATCTGATCCGTATCGACGTTGGCGCGGTCCAAGGTGGCGACCACGCCCGTATGAACAGTGAAAGCTTTGCATGATGGCATCAAGTTGATGGATGACGGTCTAGATTAGGCTTTCCGTACGTTAGGCTTTCCAGCCTGACTTGAGGAAGGTGTGTCAGCCTGGAAAGGCTAACGTACGGTGTCAGCCTGGAAAGGCTAACGTCCTAGGCTTTGTAGTCCCATTGGCGAATGTCCACGAAGTGTCCGCTGACTGCAGCGGCTGCCGCCATGGCAGGGCTAACCAAATGCGTTCGGCCTCCCTTGCCTTGTCGTCCCTCGAAATTGCGATTGCTCGTGCTGGCACAACGTTCGCCAACGGCAAGCTTGTCCGGGTTCATCGCCAGACACATGCTGCAGCCGGGTTCGCGCCAATCGAATCCAGCCTCCTTGAAGATGTGATCCAAGCCCTCTTGCTCGGCTTGCACTTTCACCTTGCCGCTTCCGGGGACCACCATGGCGTTGACTTTCGCTGAAACTCGATGTCCTTTGACGACCTTGGCTGCGGCGCGTAGATCTTCGATCCGTGCGTTGGTACACGATCCGATAAAGACGCGTTGGATTGGGATGTCGTGGATCGGGGTTTTGGCTGTCAAACCCATGTAAGTCAATGCGCTGCTGGTCGACTTCTGTTCGGTGGGATCGGCAAAGTCCGCCGGATCGGGGACCCGATCATTGATCCCACAGACCTGACCGGGGTTGGTTCCCCATGTGACCTGGGGCTCGATATCGCGACCTCGATAAGCATGCGTCACGTCGAACTTGGCGCCCTCATCCGATGGAAGTTTCATCCATCGCTGCACCGCTGCGTCAAAGTCGGCGGGAACTTCTGGACGACCGCGAAGATAGTCGAAGGTGGTTTGATCGGGAGCAATCATTCCCGCCCGAGCACCCGCCTCGATCGACATGTTGCAAACCGTCATTCGCTCTTCCATCGTCATCGCCCGCACGCACTGGCCGGTGTACTCCAACACGTAACCGGTACCGCCAGCGGTCCCCAGCTTGCCGATCAAATACAGGATCATGTCCTTGGCGGTGACACCATGAGGCAGCTCTCCGTCAACCCGCAACTCCATCGTCTTGGGCTTGAACTGCCGCAAGGTCTGGGTGGCCAGCACGTGTTCGACTTCGCTAGTGCCGATCCCGAATGCCAGAGCCCCGAAAGCCCCGTGGGTGGCCGTATGGCTGTCACCACAAACGATCGTCATCCCCGGCTGTGTGTATCCGTTCTCGGGACCGATGACATGAACGATTCCCTGGCGGATATCACCGATGTCAAACAGTGTGACTCCGAATTCGGCACAGTTGGCCCGCAGCGTCTCGATCTGCTTCCGGCTGATCGGGTCGGCAATCGGTAGACTCCGATCCGAGGTGGGGACGTTATGGTCGGGGGTCGCAATGGTCCGTTCGGGCCGGCGGATCTTTCGTCCGCTTAAACGCAGCCCCTCAAATGCTTGCGGGCTGGTGACTTCGTGGACCAGATGCAGATCGATGTAGAGGATCGCCGGACCAGATTCGGGCGCGTCGACGACATGTTCATCCCAGATCTTTTCAAGCATGGTCCGCGGCGCGGACGGGGTTGCGTCGGACATGAGGGGTGAGGGTTCCTGGAAGGGCTTCGGACTGACGAGAGTCACTGTCAACTGTCGACGTCAGACTGTCAACGGCTGGGGCCGGAAAAGCGGGGCTGGGCTCGTCCGCGGACTTTCCAACCAAGACACGAACCGACCAAGACGGTTCGGGCCATCGAGCAGGACCGGGCGTCAAAACAGACCGGACATCACCGGGCCACCCGGGCGGGGTGCGCGAATGCGAGCCTCAGCGACGCCCTACACCCCGAAGTACTCTCGGTACCAGCTGACGAACCGCTGGACGCCCGTTTCGATCGAGGTCGCCGGGCGGAACCCGACCGCCGCTTCCAGGGCCTCGATGTCGGCATAGGTCGCCGGCACGTCACCCGGCTGCATCGGCATCAAGTTACGCTTGGCCTTCATTCCCAACGCGTTCTCGATCACCTCGATGAAGTAGGACAGTTCCACCGGCTGGTTATTGCCGATGTTGTACACGCGGTAGGGAGCCGAGCTGGTCGAAGGATTCGGATCGTCGCTGTTCCAGGACGGATCCGGAGCTGCGATCTGCTGAGACGTGCGGTCGACACCCTCGACGATGTCGTCGATGTACGTGAAGTCCCGCCGCATCTTGCCCTCATTGAAGACATCGATGGGGCGGCCCTCCAGAATTGCCTTGGTGAAGATGAACAAGGCCATGTCCGGGCGACCCCAAGGTCCGTAAACGGTAAAGAAGCGCAGTCCCGTCGTTGGCAATCCGTACAGATGGCTGTAGGTATGCGCCATCAACTCGTTGCTCTTCTTGGTGGCCGCGTACAGGCTCAGCGGATGGTCCACGCGATCGGAGGTCGAGAACGGCATGTCGCGTGCAACCGCCATACACGCTGCTGCTGCTGGCATAGGTCAGGTGCGGCGTCTTGGCATGCCGACATGCTTCGAGAATATTCAGAAACCCGACAATGTTGCTTTCGGTATAAGCGCGGGGATTGGTCAGCGAGTAACGAACACCAGCCTGTGCCGCCAGGTTGACGACTCGATCGAAATCGTGCTTTCGAAAAACCGAATCGACCTGTTCCTGGTCCGCGAGATCGGCTTCGACCAAGGTGAACTTGTCAAAATCAGCGAGTTGTGACAGTCGATCGCGTTTGAGTTCGACGCTGTAGTAGTCGTTGACATTGTCGAAGCCGACGACCTCATCACCGCGCTGGAGCAATCGTTTCGCCAAATGAAAGCCGATGAAGCCGGCTGTTCCGGTGACCAAATGTTTCGTCATGAGCCTTGGCGAGCAGAATGGAAAATGAAAATGGAAGTCATGCGGAACAGCTCAACGCGAACGCCAATCGGGCCGAATTAGATAGGCTCTTCGACGAAGTGTTCGCGAACATCGGCTGAACTCGGGACGATCCTGGTGACGTTGACCTTGGTGCGTCGAAGTTCTTCGATCTCGGCGGCCATTTGGGCGATCAGGTTGGCGATTTCCGTTCCCGCAGCTTCGCCAATGTTGACCATCAGGGCTTTGCGAGAGTTGTAACTAAGACCAGTATTTTTCATCGCAGGGGACTCCCGTTGATTGAATGGGGCAGATTAGAACACTCACAATTAATTCGGTTTTTGGCAACGGCAAGCGATGGATCACTCGACCGTGACACTTTTCGCCAGGTTTCGCGGCTTATCGACGTCACATCCGCGCAAGATTGCAATGTGATAGGCCAGCAGCTGAAGCGGAATCACCGTGATAATTGGCTGCAAGATTTCCGGCACTTGCGGGACATGAATGATGTCGTCGGCGATGGCGTCCACTCTTGGATCATCGTGGCTGGCGACCGCGATGATCGGGCCTCCGCGAGCTTTGACTTCCTCCATGTTCGCCATCACTTTGTCATAAGTGGTGCCATGAGGAATGATGAACACACTGGGCGTGGCTTCATCGACCAACGCGATTGGCCCATGTTTCATTTCGGCCGCGGGATAGCCTTCGGCATGCACGTAGCTGATTTCCTTCAGCTTGAGTGCCCCTTCCAAGGCGGTCGGGAAGTTGTATTGACGCCCCAAGTAAAGAACGTTGGTGGCTCCCTGGTACTTTTTCGCCACGTCGCGGACCTGGGAATCGCAGGTCAACGCATGCTGGACGGCGGATGGTAGGGAACGCAGTTCTTCGATGATTCGCCGACCACCTTCGAAGCTCAGGTGACGCATCCGGCCAAAGTACAAAGCCAACATCGCCAAGACGCAGCACTGCGAGGTGTAGGCTTTGGTACTGGCAACCCCGATTTCCGGGCCGGCGTGCAAGTAAACGCCACCGTCAGCCGCCTGGGCAATCGAGCTGGCCACCACATTGCAAATGGCCAGCGTTCGGTGGCCTTTCCGCTTCGTTTCGCGAAGCGCGGCGAGTGTATCGGCGGTCTCACCACTCTGCGTGATCCCGAATACGAGCGTGTTGTTTTCAATCGGTGGGTTGCGGTAACGAAGTTCGCTGGCGTATTCAACGCAGACCGGAATGCGAGCGAGCTCTTCGATCAAATACTCGCCGACCAACGCGGAATGCCAACTGGTTCCGCAGCCGGTGAGAATGATTCGATCGACACTGGCAAGTTGCTGTGGTGTGAGATTCAAACCACCGAAGACTGCGGTCGCGTCCTGATCGTCAAGTCGTCCACGCATCGCGTTGCGTATCGACTCGGGCTGCTCATAGATCTCCTTGAGCATGTAATGGTCGAAACCTTCCAGGCTGACTTCGTTACTGTCCGCCTCCAAGGGGCGGATGTCGACTCGGATCTTGCCCTGGTCGCGATGCACGACTGAAAAACCTTCCGGTGTCAGTACCGCGATTTGATGGTCGGCCAAGTAGACGATGCGATCGGTTCGACCCACCAATGGCGATGCGTCACTGGACACAAAGTACTCACCGCGGCCAACACCGATTACCAGCGGGCTACCAAAACGAGCAGCGATCATCAGGTTCGGCTTGTCACGGAATACAATTGCCAAACCGTAGGTGCCGCGGAGTCGCGCGAGCGTTGCCTGGACTGCGTTCAAGTAGCGAAGGTTGGGTTGCCCTGCCACATCGGGCGTCTGCTTCAGCGACTCCGAAATCAGATGCGAAATGACCTCGCTGTCCGTGTCGGATTGGAATTGATAACCCTTGGCGACCAACTCGTCTTTGAGAATTTGAAAGTTTTCGATCACCCCGTTGTGAACGAGGACGACATCGCCATCACCGCCGAGGTGGGGATGCGCGTTGGCCTCTGTCGCAGGCCCGTGGGTCGCCCACCGCGTGTGCCCAATCCCAAGGGTTCCATTGGTCGGCTGAGAACCGATCCGATTCACCAGCGAATCGATTCGGCCAACGGCTCGAGCCAACGCGAAAGTGGCTCCGTCATGAATCGCAACACCCGAACTGTCGTAACCGCGGTACTCCAAACGGCGAAGACCGTCGATCAAGAACGAACACGCATCGTCACTGCCGACATACCCAACGATTCCACACATAACCCAGGATTCTCCTCACGCCCTACATTCAATATGCGGAATCTGTGACGGATTTGCGCATTTGAAGCAACATTGACTTTGACAACCCTAGGTCATGTTTGGGCAAACTAGCGAAGCAGCGAAGCGCGTCTGGGCCCCCTCTGTTAGTAGGAGGTGTATGGTAGTTGCCGTCAACGGCATGTCGACCGGTTTTTGTCCTCGCCTCACGCAAAATTCACGGTCGGCGGATCAGGCGGCGCGGCGCATCGCGGTGGTGCCGCCTGTCAGTCGCACCCAGGCTTCGTCCTGGAGGTACAAAATCGTCGTTTCTGGACGAGAAATCCGGTTCAGGAGCTGTCGGACCCGCTGGTCTTCCAGGATCTCCGCCGGTTGGGAAAGCAGCACCAGGTCAACCGTACCGACCGTGTGCAGGAATCGCACCAGCCCTCGGTCGACCGGCTCGGGAAAGATCTGAGCCCGAATTCCCGCCGCTCGCAGCGTGCGGTGAAAGTCCTTGAGTGACACCGAGCCGCCGGCCAATTCAAACTGGTCGATGCCATAGTAGCGGACGGGGCCTGCCGTTTTGGCGAGGGTCCCCATCACGGCGATCGCTCGAGACCCGTCCCCCACCGCGACTTCCAAGACCGATTTGGCTTGGATCGCCGCGACCTGCTTGCAGAGAGCCCCGTGAGGGTTGCTACCAAATAAGCCGAAACCGGAGCTCAACGTCTTGCTCACTTGCAGAGTTGCCGGCTTACTCGCGGGTACCGCGGGCGTTGGCGTTGGCGTTGGCGAGGCCGTCGGTTCGGCAACCGGCGTGTCACCTGCCGATCGACCCCACATGGCATTCCAGAGTTTCAGCAATGGCATAGAAAAAGGCCTTCGCCCAGGTCAGAGGTGGGGATATGACGACTCATCTTGTTGTGTCGACAGTCGAAGGCATCAAGATCGACAGCTTCTCCGCGCGATCAGGTTAGGCGGATCGCGCAAGAGTCTGCGACCTGGGCGCCGTATGCCAAATGTTCCTGACGGTCCGCCTCCACTGCGATTCCCTTTGCATGCATCAGCCGCCACACGTTACCGTAGGCGAGTCTGTCCCAGACTCGTAGGAATCGCAGCAAAGCTGCGGGTGTCCGCCTTGGAAAGGCGGAACTACAGTAGCAACGCCAATCATTCCCAGCCTCTCCGGGCTCGCAGAGACTGACCTACGGTACTAGTGCTGCTTCAAGTCAGTTCTTGTGAGCCGTGACGCGTGAGCGGCCGGGCCTTCTCGACGGGGAAATACGTCCGTTGTCGGCCCGGTGACGCGTTACGGCCCACGGCTCGGCCCGGTGCCTTACGGCCCACGGCTCGGCCCGGTGCCTTACGGCCCACGTCTCGGCCCGGTGCCTTACGGCCCACGGCTCGGCCCGGTGCCTTACGGCCCACGGCTCACAATCTCAGCGTTGAAGAGCCACTAGTGCAGCGTCAGCATTTATTTTAGGGGTTGATGGCGAAAAGGGGTCAGACACCAAAAATGCGAAGCACCCTTCGGGCCGTTCCGGTTTTTGGTGTCTGACCCCTTTTCGCCGATCGACGTCACCCCCATTTTTAGATTTGACGATGCACTAGAGCGACATCAAGTACTTCATCAGTTCCAGCCGCTCGCGATCGTTGAGTGTTGCCAGCAATCCATCGGGCATGAAGGAGTTCGGAGAGACTCGAACCTCTTCGATGTCGTCCTTGGCGACCGTCACGCTCTGGGTGGCGGTGCGGATGGTGATGGCCGAGTCGGTTTCGTTCTCCACCAGACCGGTGATCACGCTTCCTTCGACGGTGAGCACATTGCGGGCTTGAAAGTCGCGTCCGATCACGGCATTGGGATCGAGGATGTTCTCGACCAGGTACTCAATTCCCTTGGATCCACTTCCCGCGAGTTTGGGGGCAATGTTCTTGGCCTCGGCTTCGGCTGCATGACAGGCGGCACATAGCTTCTTGAAGTGGCCCCCGCCCGCTTCGGCACTGTAGGCCCACAAGGGCGCGGATCGATAGGCATCGACCATTGAGCGGATTTCTTCTTTCCGGGCCGCCGAGGATTGCCCGAGGCTTCCCCACTGACTTGCCAGACGTTCGCGGAGATCCTCGTCACCAAGGTCGTAAATCTGTCTGGCATCGTAGGCGGTCAATCGTTCCTTGGGGATCGTATCGGACTCAATCGCATCCAACACACTGTTGGCCCAAGCGGGACGGCTGACCAGCACTTCCATGGCCGCGGCATCGATCTCATCCGGCCAATCCCGCATGCGTGTGATCAATGAGTCGGCGACCGCGGGATCATCGAATCGCATCAGCATCGGGATCGTTTGACGGACCAACGCCTGGTTGTCCAGCAGTTTCAGGAGCAACGAAAGGTTTTCTGTGGCGTGGTCGGTTTCCAAAATCGCCAGTGCGCGGCGACGAGCCCCATCGTCGGCGTCGGAGTTGGCCAGGACTTCTCGCATGCGGCTGAACAAAGCGGCATCGCCAAACGCTGCTCCCAAGGCTTCGGAAGCCTCGCGTGTGGAGGCATCGGCCGAATCATAGAAGTCCGCGGCGTGGTCCGACCAACCTACCGGTGCCTCCAGTCCACGCATCCCACGAACGGCGAGTTCGAGTAGTTCAAGGTAGTGGAGTCGCTCATGCTCCGGAGTGGAAAACACGAGCCCGGCAAGCACGTTTCGGCCTTGCTGCGAACGCTTTGCCGCGTACCACAAAATGTAGTCGCGCAAGATCGGTACTCGCGTCTCGTCCGCTAAGCTCAGTGACCGTTCCAGATCATCGTCGCTGCTGCTGGCAATGCCGTACCACAGCAGTAAGACCAACTCTCGATCCGCTTGCGTGTCCTCTCTCGTGGCCAGAGCCGACGCAATCGACCAGCCCAGATCGGCAGGCAAACGCTGAATCGCGGAAGCCAAATATCGGCGCACCAACCACGAAGGATCCTGTTCGCTCAACCGGCGTAGCGGCGCTGCGAGAGACTCTGGCGACATCGACGCAACGGCCAACTGGACGGTCCAGGCCCGCATGGTCTCGCTGTCGTCCGAGAGCAGTTCTCCTACCAACGACTCGTCGATTTGCCCGATCACGTTCAGTGACCAAAGTGCCCGGAGCCGGAGGTCCGCTTGAGGATGCCCGATCGCCATCGCTCGCAGGCGGACCGCGCTGGCAGCGGAGAATCGGCCGGCCGTGGCTCGCTCCTGCATGACCAGCCGTGCCATGCGCGCGTGCCAGTCGTTCTGTGTGCAGTTGGGCTTCCACCAATTGGTCGTCCGTTGCGACCGAATAATCGACTTTGCATGGATGGTAGGAAGCGTTGTACTTCATGCGGTACATCCGCCCGTTGCCGCGATCCCATTGTTCGACGTTCGGGTTGTGGCAGTGACGGGGGTCATACCAGTCGCTGAAATAGACTGCTCCGTCAGGTCCGACCATCAGATCGACGCCGATGTATTGGGGATCGGCACAGAACAGCATGTCGTAACCAGCATGGACGGTGCGGTATCCTCCCATCTCACGCACATTCACTCTGTTGGTTCATCTGGTGACCGTGCAAATTGTGAGTGAACAGAGTGATTGCGATATTCGCTTGGCCAGTTGTCACCAAGGTAAAACATCGTGCCGACATGAGAATGTCCACCGTAGACCTGACGAGATCCTCGCTTGCCGGCGCCACCTTCTCCATGTCCGTAACGTGCTGAGGCGAGAAGATAGTTTTGCAGGTCCGGTTGGTTCGCCGGCGCCTGCGATGAGATGAAGGGCGCATAACCGAGTTCACCTGGTTCCAGTAATGCCCACCTTGCATGACATGAGTCGTCGGTCCACGTCCCCAATAACTACGGCAGTGCGTCATGAAGAGTTGGCCTTCCTGATCGAAGTCGAGTCCCCATTGATTGCTGCCGCCGTGAGCAAAGACTTCAAACTGATGCCGTGTCGGATGGTATCGCCAGACGCCTGCACTGAGCGATTGTCGCTCAGCATCGGGAGCACCCGGTTTGCCGATGCGTGACGAATTGAAGACTCCCTGGTTCCCGTACAACCATCCATCCGGTCCCCACAGAAAACTGTTGAGCGTTTCGTGCGTATCGGCAAAGCCAAATCCATCAAGCAAAACGTCCGGTTCGCTGTCGGGCCGATCGTCACCGTCTCGATCCGGGATGAACAGCAACTCCGGGGCTGCGCCAACCCAGACGCCTCCGTGGCCAACCTCCATCCCGCTGACAAGATTCAAGCCTTCGGTAAAGACTTGACGATCGTCGAACGATCCGTCCCCATCGCTGTCGGAGAATATCAGAATCCGGTCAAGCCCTTCGCCTATCGGTCGCTTCTGAGGGTATGAGTAGCCCTCGGCAACCCAAAGCCGCCCTTTGGCATCGAACGTAAATGCCATCGGCTGGTGCAAGTCGGGCTCCGCAGCGATCAGGTCGACCGAGAAGCCACGCGGCACGAACATTTGCGCCAGCGTGCTTGCTGCTGGGATCGAACCGGCTGTCTCGTTCGACTCCGGGACGGTATTGGGAACCAAGTGTTGCAGCAGCGGATTTCGGATCGACCGCCACGCTGCGGCGTCTTCCTCGACCGCAGGCGGAAGATCGTGAAATCGAAAGTCGTCGAAGTTCAAATGCCCCCAGCCTCCTGAACTTGAATCAACGAGGCGAACTGCGATCCTCTGGCCTTGCCAGGCACGAAGATCGACGACCACGCGTCGCATCTGCTCGCGTTGGTTGCCGACTGCGGTATGGATCACGATGCTCGGGTTTGGTGTCGTTTCCAACCAGGACCACTTCCACTCGCGTCGCTTGGGAATCACCACCACCGACCAGGAAGCTCGCATAGGGATGGGTCACCGCGAAGGGACGGGAGGTCAGCGTGCCGGTACCGCGGTCCTGAACCAGTTCGATAGCCACCGATGAAGTAGTCGCCGCTCTTGTTGCTGGTTTGGCCCGCCCACCGGCTGGCAATGCCGTCATTGCGAACTGGTTGCCCGTCGAACGCGTCGCCCGTGGCAGTCCAACCAACCAGGCTTCCCTGTTCGAATCCCAAGTTCAGATCGGCGCCGTCACGGTCGGCCGGGGAAACCCCTTCGACTTGATCCTTGTCATTGCTCTGGTTCTGAGAGTTGGAAATCGCCCAACCGATCGTCCTGGGCATCGAGTCGTTCGAGCAAGAAATCGCGAAACTCGACGCGGGTTTCGCGGTCCACTGTGCAACTGCACCGCCAACGACCCGCTCAGGTCTCGTTCTCCCGGTTGTTGGTCCTTCAGTTCGCTGAAGAGTGTTCCGTTGACGTAGACCGCGACGTGATCGCCCACGGCGACGATGCGATAGTCGTTCCATTGATTCTCACGAAACAACACGGCGTACTGATCGGCTGGAGCGAATGTTTCGATTTGTCTCGCTCCGTCCGCATCGATCAAAACGCGTGAGCCTCGTTCGACAAGCAACGCCCGACCATGCTCGTCATAGATCCGGCCCAACCACGTGGCGCCCTGATCGAGATCCGCTTGATAGCCCGAGACATGTTCGATGTTTTCAACCTGACAGCGAAACTGAATGCCCGAGTTCGCGGCCGGCGCACCGGTGAGCTTTACCTTGACGCGGAGATCAAAATCCTCGAGCTGGCCTCCACGCCAAACGAGCCACGTATTCTTTGTCAGCGTTTGGCCCTGCGGGGATTTCGCCAACGATCACGCCATCGTCGACACGCCAGTACTGCGAGTCGCCTTCCCAGCCCTGCAATGACTTTCCATCGAACAGTGAGACGGGTTCGGCGGTATGTCCCCACTCGCCGAAGATCGCCGTCACGAGGACGCCGGTCAACGCAACGACCAGGCGAGCCGAACGGCGACCAAAGCAACCATTCATCAGAAGTATCCTTCAGTCATAGCGGTCAACGTTTGATGCATCCGTACGATGGGCTTCCAAGCCCGTCGAGTGATGTGGGTCTTTCTACGCGACGGGCTTGGAAGCCCATCGTACTTGGCTTTGATACGGCGACGGGCTTGGAAGCCCATCGTACTTGGCTTTGATACGGCGACGGGCTTGGAAGCCCATCGTACTTGGTTTTGATACGGCGACGGGCTTGGAAGCCCATCGTACTTGGTTTTGATACGGCGACGGGCTTGGAAGCCCATCGTACTTGGTTTTGATACGGCGACGGGCTTGGAAGCCCATCGTACTTGGCTTTGATGCGGCGACGGGCTTGCAAGCCCATCGCACGGCAGGATGGTGACTCGGCCGGTCAGGGGCCACCGGCAGTACCGGCCGAATTGTCGCTCGGCTTTCTCAAACAGGAATCGAACCACTGGACCGCTTCTTGGACGAGGGTCCGGCGGTTTTCGTCGCCTTCCAATCCATGACCAGCATCCGGGAAAATGATCAACTTGTGACGCACATGTTCACGCTCCATCGCGTCCGCAATCCACTCGCCGTGCTTGGGCGGGACCAACTCGTCTTTCCCGCCCATGATCACCAAGGATGGCGCATCATCTTCCGTCACATGCACAAGCGGCGAACTGGTTGCCGCCTGATCCATCGCCAGATCGAGTGCGGGAAAGTTCCGATAGGCCGGCAGCGACTCCGGCGACTCCCAAACCGCGACCCGCAAGTCGGTGGGAGGCACGAGGGCAACCACGGCCGCAACGCGACTGGGGTAGCGTTCCAATCCCTCGCCGGATTCCGATCCATCATCACCCGTCGTGCCAAGCACCAGTGCCAGATGGCCACCGGCGCTCATGCCCATCACGCCGAGGCGGTCGGGGTCGACGCCATACTCATGAGCCTCACTTCGCACGAAACGGACTGCCTGCGTGACATCCGCGATGGCGTCGGGAATCGAATAGCGTGGACTACTTCCATGACGCACGGCAAACATCGTGTACCCCGCGTCGAGATACGGCTGAAACAGCGGCAGTGATTGCTCCGGTGGCGACCAACGCGAAAACCATCCGCCGCTGACCATGAACAAGATCCCCGCGCGATTGCCCTCGCGCAGTTGGCCGATAGACGTCCATCGTCAAGGCCAGTCCATCCTTGTGACCATAAACCACGTCCGTATCAATTGCGGGCAGTGACGCGACGTCCTCTGCCTGCACCGAGCCGCAAAGCACGACCAGGATTCCAATGAAAAACAAACGGCGAACACCTGCAAAAACAGTACTCATCAAAGAGTCTCCGGAATGACGACTCAAGCAAAGGGTCGAGCTGGGAGGGGAGTGACAACCCAGTATGGTAAGTGATTTTGCGACCGCAATATACAAGCACGACGCGCCAGCGAGTGTGTCCGATGACGAGACGGGAGACGGGAGACGGGACACAATCGCTGGCGCGTCGTGCTTGTAGATTGCCGTCGTTTCGCGCATTCGCGTCACCTCCGGCTACCGGTTAGGCGATCGTTGATCTTTAGCGACGTGAGCTCTGACCCGTCACCGAGTCGACTACTCTGTCGCCAATTCAATTCGCTTCAGTTCCCCGTCGCTTCCCCCGACGGCGACGCTGTGGTCATGGGGATGCACCGCCAAGGCGTACGCCCAGCCATCGAGCGCCGGTAGATCCTGCGTGACTTCCACGGTAGCAGGATCGATCACACGAATCCGACCGTCGTCGCAGGCCACGACAATCTTCGATCCGTCGATCAGCCAGGCGACATCCAGCGGTACGGAGGTCAATCGCACGAAGCGAACCATGCGGCCAATGGAAGGTTGCCACAGCCGAACCGTTTTGTCTTCACTTGCGGAGGCCACCATCGCCAACGGATCGTTACCTGGCCTGATCGCGAGCGCATGAACCGGCAAGGTGTGGTTGTTCAGGCTGCGAATCAATTGACCTGAGCCGAGATCCCAAACGCGGAGGTTCTGGTCGATGCCCGCACTGACCAGGCGATTGTCTTTGCTCAACAGACACAACGCGGTCACGCCTTTGGAATGGCCGCTCAGTCGAGTGGTGGTCAAACTCGTTCGCAGATCCGAGATCATAACTTGATGATCCAAGGAACCGGACACCAAGGTGGAATCATCAATCCAAGCGATGGCCATGACCGAGTCGCTATGCCCGTCGATTCGTTGTTGAGAAACAAACTCCGGCCACGATACAATCTCGATCGTGCCGGCCTCGGCTGGGGTGCCGCCCGCGATCCCTAGGCTTCGTCCATCCGGAGAAAAAGCGATCGCATGCAAGTTGCCAACTTCGCAGGCAAACTCTCTGGCCCGATTCAGCGTTGGCCACTGGTACTCAACGATCCCGCGCTGCGAACCGACTAGCACGGAATTCCCGTCAGGCGAAAATGCGATCGATGTGATCGGGGGCTCGGCGCAAAGCAGCGCTCGGCTGCCAGGCAGGTTCCGACTAGCAATCCGATCAGGACCCATCGCGAGCAGTTAGATTTGAGATTCAGAGCAGGCATGGGGCGCCGGGTAGCGAAACACAGGGAGTTGATTTCATCCGACAGCGGCTGACGGAAGTCCCATCTTAACCCACACACGTACATCAGGCTTTCCAGCCTGACCGATCTGTGACGTACGTTAGGCTTTCCAGCCTGACCGATCTGCCTGCTTACTCGAGCCCGTTATCTCCCACCCAGGTGCTTAAGTCAGCTTCGTGTTGTCCTGAGGGCGGCGCAAGAGTCGCAGCGGCGCCAGCAGGTTATCTCGAAGACTCACCGAGCAATTGGTGACACGACAGAGCAGAATGGTGCTGTCCTCACCTGGTGGATTGGATCGCTGGATCAAATTTGCCAGGTGCGACACCCTGGCTTCGGGATCGGTATGGGGAGCGTCCTGAAGAGCAGCGAGCAGGCGATTGTGGCCAACCACGTCCCCTCCAGGAAACGACGATTGAGCGAAGCCGTTACCGTAGATCACGAACAGATCGCCGACTTCCAGCTTCGTATTGATGTGGCGGTATTCATGCTCTCCGAACACGCCCTCGATCTCGGATTCAGTTTGAGCGACTTCCTTCTCTCCGTGAAGTACTTCCCAAATCCGCTGATTCGCCCGATAAATCAGCGGCGGCGGGTTGCCGATGTTGCACATCACAAAGCTCCGCGTCGGAGCAAAGAAGGTGGCGACCGAAGCCGTGGCAAATCCACCTTGCAAGGCAAACTGGCGGAACTGGTTGCTCATGTCGGAGACCACGCGGGTTTGCCAGATCGAATTGATGTTCCGCATCAGTCCGCTTCGCATCTCGCAGGAAAACCGCCGAAACACATCCTCCGAGCCGCAAATGTCGGCGAGCAACATGCGAGTGATCCGCCCCGAGGCGCAGGACGAAATGTAGTGCACCTCCCCCCCTCCGCTGACACCGTGGTCGGATTGGCGGCTGAAGATCTGCATCGTCAGTCCGGGCATTTCATATTGAACGTCGTAGGAGAGTCGCCCTCCGGTGACTTCCATGCAGTTCTTACGTTTCGCTGGCACCTGCATCATCTGACCTCGTGAAAGCACTCTCCTACCAATAGTTTTAGCAGGGCGGCAAGTCGCGAATCGATAACGACTTGGAAAGATTGTGGACGGGAGGGACGGAGTGAAAAAAATCCGCGAGAGAATCCTATCGAGCTGTCATTCGCCCCGCCCAGTCGACCTGCTAGCCATGACCCAGCTCTCCTCGGTTCCGATCGAGGAGCGAAACATCTTTACAGCGGGTCAAGCGCGTCTGACGGGAGTTGCCAGCGGCCAACAATCCCACCGCTGGCAGACTCGCTCGACACTCGGGGAGCTTTGTGAGCGAAACCTTTCGCAGATGTAGGGCGTGATCGATGTCAGGACAGGACTTTCTCGTTGTCGGTGGCAGCCATGGGATCGGGCAAGGAATTGTCCACCGATTGCTTCGAACTGGGGCGAAGGTGACCATCATTTCGCGAACGATCGAGTCATCCGATTGCGTCCCTGGGCTGACCCACGTCCAAGCCGACGTTACGCGAGATCCCATCGATCCGGATAGGCTGCCCAGTCAGATTTCCGGTTTGGCGTACTGCCCCGGTTCCATCAACCTGGGACCCATTCGGCAGGTCAAGCCGGAATCGATGGTGGAGGACTTTCAGCTAAACGTCGTCGGCGCGGTCAAGTGTTTGCAGGCAGCCCTGCCCGCCATGAAGTCCGCCGGAGCTTCGTCGCTGGTCCTTTTCAGTACCGTCGCGGTCTCACAGGGGCTACCGATGCACGCCTCGGTGGCCGCGGCCAAGGGTGCGATCGAGGGCTTGACCCGCTCACTGGCGGCCGAGCTGGCCCCGGCGATTCGCGTCAACTGCATTGCTCCCGCCCTGACCGCGACGCCACTAAGCGCCCGCTTTCTTTCCAACGATCAGAAGCGATCGGCGATGGCCGAGAAGTATCCGCTGAAACGCGTTGGCGAAGTCGACGACGTCGCGGCGATGGCGGAGTTCCTACTGACGGGTCAATCGAGTTGGATCACCGGCCAAGTCTTTGGAGTCGACGGTGGGATGTCGACGGTTCGTGTTTGACGACGACGAATTGGGCTGTTGGGAATCGAGAACGACGCAGCGCAGGGAGCCGGGTCCAACATCGACATACAGCCCTGGTGGCACTGCTAGAATCGTAGAGCTAAGCTCGTGGCATACGTCCGATCCCTTGTTGGATAGGTTCTTCGTCACTGGGTTGGCAGAGCACAAACTCGATTGGCTGATCGTATGCGATTCATTTTGATATCCAGCTGTCTGTTGACGGTGTTGATGTCTGCCACGTTCTCGGCTGCTGAGGACTCCTCGGAGATCTATTCACGCCGGGTCCTTCCCCTGCTTCGATCCCCTGCTGGCTCCAGTTGTCAGGAGTGTCATTTCTCTGGCATTGAGTTGACCGACTTTTTGTCGGAGAACGAGGTCGATTCGTTCGCCAGGCTACGCGCCGACGGATGGATCGACGCAGAACGTCCGCGGAATTCGAAGCTCCTCACTTTCGTTCATCGCCATGGCGAAAAGACTTCGAAGGCCATTGAAGAGTTACGTCAAAAGGAATCGACGGCGATTGCTGATTGGATTGCCGCTGCCGCATCCAATCCAGCGCTGATGAGAGCGAAGCCCGCCTCCGACACCGGCATCGAGCTCGACCGAGAACTGATTCGTCACCTCCGCAGTGACCAGGTGCAAGCACGTTTTCTGGACAACATCTGGGCCGAGCTGGGGCGTTGCATCAATTGTCATTCCCCGGAACGTAACGAGAGTCAGGTCAAGGAACATGGCGAGCAGATGTCATGGATCGTGCCGCATGATCCGGCGACAACACTGGACTACCTTGTCGAAAACGGGTTGATCGACATCGACGACCCGGAGCAGAGCGAGATTCGTACCAAGCCGACGGAATTGGTGAAGCATGGAGGTGGTCCCAAGTTTCCCATCGGCAGTGCTTCCGACAAAAGGTTTCTCAGCTTTCTACGTGACTATGCTCGAGTCGTTGAGGGCCACTACACCTCGGTTGATCAACTTCCCAAGTCGAATGATGAGAGTTCGTTGGCGACCGAACATCATTTGCGTCTGACGAACTTGCCCGAGGCCTGGTCGGGAAAACTGATGCGAGTCGATCTCTACGAGCGGACGGGAACCGTCGAACAGAGCGACGGATGGAGCGGTCGACGAGTCGCAACGGCAGACAGCAAAGTGAATGTCGAGAATCAGATGTGGCAGAACTCAATGTGCAGCGTTACGTCGCGCGATCAGACTCCCCGCGAGTCGCTCGGATCCACTCGTTACCTGGCCCGCATCTATGTGGATCTCGACGATCGATTGAACAAGGATCCAGACGAGATCTTCCGCGACGAGGACCTGATGGCCACGCTGGAGTTTGGCGGCGATTGGGCTCCGGGCTGGCGTGAGCCGATGATCGTCGATGCTCAAACGATGAAGAAAACGACAAAGTAGTCCGACCTGGCTGGTTCGGTCACGGCATCAAGGCGCCGGACAACCCACGGCGCGGTCGATTTGAGCCAGCGTCCCGGCAAGCGTCGCTTCGATTCGCGCCAACTGCGTTTCGAACATCAACAGTTCGCGATAGGTCTCGATCAGGCTGAAGAAGTCGGTTCGCTTGCCACGGTAGTCGGCGATCGACAGTTTCAACGTGTCCTCGGTCCGCGGAATGATTCGCTGGACGTAGATTTCTTGTTGCTCGTGGAGTGCGTCGGCTTGGGCAAGCAGTCGCCGGAGCTTCCCATACAACGCATCACGCTCCGCTTCTAATCGCTGCACCGAGCTGCTGGATCGGTTGGAGGCTTCCCTGATTCCCGAATGGATCTTGTCACGCCAAATGGGAAGCGTGGTGCCGACGTTGAAACTGATCATGTCGTGACCGTTGGCGACCGGGCTGAGGACTTTGTAGTCATCGCTCAGCAGACCCCACTGCAAACCGACTTGAAGGTCTGGATAGCGCTGTAGGCATGCCAGCTTTTGCTTCTGACGATCACGCTGGATTTCCCAGGCGAGCCCATTGAGTTTCGGATTGCAGCGTTCCGCCTTGGCGATCAATTCATCGAGTTGGCCCGGCACATCATCGATGCTGAGTTCCCCATTTGCTTCGGGAAGCAGGCTCAGTGGTTGCTGAACGAGCGCGGCGAGATCGGCCTGTGCCATTTGCTTCTGCTTGGTGAGTCCGACGAGTTGCTCCTCGAGCCGATCAGACTCGAGTCGGGCACGAAGCACATCCTGTTGCGTGCCGCCACTGCGGTAGCGAGCCTCCGCAACCTGAGCCAAATCACGGACAAGTTCTTGGACCTCTTCGGTGATCGTAATCGCTCGCGAGGCGAACCATACTTCGTAATAGGCCAGCCGGACCGACTCAGTGATCTCGCGTTCGATTTGTTGGACTTCCGCCTGCGCGATTTGGACTTCCTGACTGACGATCGCGGCCTTGGTCTTGAGCTTCTTGGGCAGTGGGACCGCTTGTGTCAAACTCATTTGGTTGGCGACGCGTCCAGCCGCCGTTTGCAGTGCCTGGTCTTGAAGCGGCCAAAACGTATTGTTGAACATCGGATCGGGCAGCGCGCTGGCCTGCGGGATACGATTGATCTCCGCGGCAACTCGGTGGCGGGCGGCCTGAATGCTGGGATGCCCTGCCAAGGCGAGGCGGACAAAGTAATCGACTGGTTGTTGAGATGTCGTCACGGCCGGTCCCAACGTCTCAAGAATCGGGATGCTGACCGGCATCGGCAAATCGAGATCGGAAGGAGATTCTGTCTCCGGTGTCGCGGGGTCAGGGACAATTTCGATCGCTGGTATTCTGTTCGCCGCGGTCGTTGCGACCACGCTACCAAGACGATGTCCTGCGGTGATCACCCGAGCCCCGCGTGACGGGGAGGAGCTTTCAAGCAGATTCCCGTCGATTGCGCCCTGCTCGTCGGCCGTTACGGGTCCATCGGGGGCGAACGTTTCATTCGCGGCGACTCGATCGACGCTGCGGGTTTCCACTTCAACCGCCCCGCGATGCAATCGCTGGGGGGTGGCGCAGCCGCCGATCGAGAATCCCGTCAACGCGACCAGGAACAGCTTCCGTTCTCGATCGTACCGACGCCTTTTCAGTTTTTTCGATCGATTCACCATGCCGCTCCGTTGAAATGGTAGTTAGCAAAGTCTCCCTAAACGGAAGAGTCGGATTGAATGGATACGACGAATCCAGCGCGGAGAGGCTGCGCAGCTACCCAGGCTCTTTCTTCGGAACCCTGCGATGCCGAACTTCCTCCTGAGTCGTCTTGCCGTCAATCTTTCGCTGACCGTTGCAATGGTGATCGAGCCATTGCCCGACTACTGGCCCGTCCGCCGATACGTGTCAGGCTTGAGTCACCAAATTCAAAATCGTGCTCGTGCTCGTGCTCAGCGCAGCGGTGCTCGTAATCGATTAGGAGCACCGCTGCGCTGAGCACGAGCACCGCTGCGCTGAGCACGATGGAAGAGAATGGCATTTAGAGCCGGATGAGCCACTTGGAATCTCTGTCTCGGAGAGTCGCAGCTGCCCTGCCCTCACGATAACCGTGCCGTTCTCAGTCGCAGTGCGTTGGCGATCACCGATACGCTACTGAAACTCATCGCCGCGGCAGCCAACATCGGGCTGAGCAACATTCCGAAGACGGGATACAAGAGTCCGGCCGCGATCGGAATTCCCAACGCGTTGTAGATAAACGCAAAGAACAGATTCTGGCGAATGTTGGTCATGGTCTTGCGACTCAGATTCTCGGCAGCCGCCACGCCGCGAAGATCGCCGCCCACCAGGGTGACCCCTGCCGACTCGATGGCCACACCGGTTCCGGTACCCATCGCGATGCCGACATCGGCTTCGGCCAGTGCCGGCGCATCGTTGATTCCGTCACCCGCCATCGCCACGATATGACCTTCACGACGTAGCTTGGCAACGAACTCATGTTTGTCCTCGGGCGAAACGCCGGCATGAAATTCATCAATCCCAAGTCGACCGGCGACCGCGCGGGCCGTCGCTTCCGAATCCCCGGTCAGCATCACGACTCGCAGGCCTAGATCGTGCAGTGTCTTGAGCGCCGCGGGAGTGCTTTCCTTGATCGGGTCAGCGATTGCGATCACGGCGGCAGTCTCACCGTCGACGCCAACAAAGATCGCAGTGCTCCCCGATTCCTGATGACCGGCTGCAAGTTCGCTCGCCGTTTCCAGACCGGTCACGCCGGACGCCGCGAGCAGATCTCTCTTGCCAACGAGAACCTTTCGGCCCTCGACCATGGCACTCGCTCCACCACCCGTGATACTCTCGAAGCCCGTGGCTTCCGGAATGGAGATCTTGTCAGACTTCGCCTTTCGTACGACAGCTTGCGCCAGCGGGTGCTCACTTTGGACTTCGACGGCCGCGACGAGTCGCAGCAGTTCCGGGCTGTGCCACTCGCCCAGCGGCTCGATCGACGTAACTTCCGGACGTCCCTGCGTCAGCGTCCCTGTCTTGTCGATCACGATCGTGTCGACCTTTTCCATCACCTCCAGCACTTCGGCACTCTTGATCAGCACTCCCTCTTTGGCCCCACGTCCGACGCCAACCATGACCGACATCGGCGTTGCCAGACCCAGTGCACAGGGACAAGCGATGATCAACACCGCCACCGCGGCGACGAAGGCGTGGGCAAGCTTGGGATCGGGCCCAAACAGTGACCAACCGAGAAAGGCCAGCAATGCGCACGCGATCACCGTTGGTACGAAATAGCCCGCGACTGTATCAGCCAGCTTCTGAATCGGTGCTCGACTTCGTTGTGCTTCGGCCACCATCTGCACAATCCGGCTCAACACGGTTTCGTCCCCCACACCGACCGCTTCGATCAATAGCGCACCGGTTTGGTTCAACGTGCCACCGGTGACATTGTCCCCTTCTTCCTTGCGAACCGGGATCGGCTCGCCGGTCAGCATCGACTCGTCGATGCGGCTCGCTCCGCTGAGCACGCGTCCGTCAACAGGAACCTTTTCACCCGGACGAACCCTGAGCCGATCTCCCTTCATCACCTCGTTCAACGCAACTTCCTGTTCCCCGTCGTCGGTCACCCGATGTGCCGACTCGGGTGCCAGTTGCATCAGTTCGCGAATCGCGCCGCCGGTCTGTTGGCGGGCCCGCAGTTCCAGGACCTGGCCCAGCAGCACCAACGTGATGATCACCGCCGCGGCCTCGAAGTAGAGCGGAGGCGCACCATTCTCGAAGAAGGCTTCAGGAATCAGTTGTGGAAACAGTACCACCAACAGGCTAAAGAGAAACGCCGACATCGTACCGACGGCGATCAACGAAAACATGTTCAGGTTCATCGTTCGAAACGAGTTCACGCCGCGAACCAGGAGCGGCCATCCACACCAAAAGACAACGGGTGCTGCCAGGGCAAGCTGCAACCACGCCAGCCAACGATTGGGGATCGCGCTCGAAACCGAAAAGCCGACCATCGGTCCCATTGCCAGGACCAACAGTGGCAGCGACAGCGCAGCGGCCAACCAGAATCGGCGCTTCATCGCTTGCAAGGTTTGCTCGTCAGAATCGTCGGATACATCGACAAACTTGGGCTCAAGATCCATACCGCAGATCGGGCAACTTCCCGGTCCAACCTGCTCGATCTCCAGGTGCATCGGACAGGTATAGATGGCTCCTTCCTTTACCTTGCCCGCTGCCTTCTTCGACGAAGCAGCGTGCTCACCATGCGGGCCATGGCAACAAGACGGCTCACCGGGAGGTGAGAGAGAGATTTGGTGCAAGGTTGTTGTACCGACCGAGTCCTTCGCGGCTCGAGCCGCCAGCACACCTGCTGGATCACTGTCAAACTTCTTGCGGCAGCCGTCGCAACAGAAGTAATACGATTTCCCCTCGTACTCGCTGCGGCGCGATGGATCCGGAGCGACGTTCATGCCGCACACCGGATCCTGAAAGGTCGTTTGAGTGGTCATTCCAGCTCCTGGGGGGCATCGTAAAAGAACGCAACGGCCTCTTCTTATCATTCTGCCCTCCATCATTTTGCCAATCCCAAACGCATCGAAAACGAAAAGAAGTCTGTTTCCGGAACCTTTCACCGAATCCACGTTTCCGATTCGCGCTGAGCCCATTAGCATGCCCGTATGAGTATGCACAACAGAATTCTCCCATTTGCTGTCGCCGCGCTCTCGATTTCACTTTCCCTTCCGCCAAGCAACGTGTTTGCGGCGGACCGAGTCGTCGATCATTTCCCTGCGGCCGCTAACAGTGGTTGCATGGCCTGTCACGCGGAAATCGAACTGATCCGCGAACCGGGATCCGAGATGATGCAACAGATCATCAAGCTCGGCACACAGCTGGGCGATCCGGCTGGCTGCATTGTCTGCCACAACGGCGATGCGAACGAACGCGTCGACAAAGACAAGGCTCACGGCGGCGACAATTTCTATGCGGACCCTGGCAGTCCTTGGGTCAACGCACAAACTTGTGGCCAGTGCCATCAGGACCAGGTGCGAGTCCAGTGGCAAAGCCTGATGATGACCGAAGCGGGCAAGATCCAGGGAGTCGCCTGGGCCTTCGGATCGCTGACCGGCTATCAGCACAAATGGGCGAACTACGCCGTCCAGAATCCCGATTCGCCCGATGCTCGGCTCGGTACGGAGGTCTATCGGCAATACATGCAGAAGCTCAAGGAACTCGAGCCGAACGTCTTCGTCGATGCTCACGATCCCCTGCCCGAGGCGATTGGATTCGATGAGCTCGCTCGGCTACATGAGGATCCGAGCCTGGCCGCCTTCACCTACATCCGCGAGGAGTGTCAGCGTTGTCACCACGCCGTCAAAGGTCGACAGACACGCGGCGACTATCGGGGCATGGGTTGCTCGTCGTGTCACATTCCCTATGGCAACGAGGGATTCTACGAGGGAGCCGATCCGACGATCTCGAAAGACGAACCGGGCCATCTGCTCGTGCACTCGATCCAGGGCACGCGCGAAGCCAAGGTTACGGTGCACGACACGACCTATTCCGGCGTTCCGATCGAAACCTGCACGACCTGTCACGATCGCGGCAAACGCATCGGGGTCTCGTTTCAGGGCCTGATGGAAACGCCCTACCATTCGCCGTTCGCCGCCGATGGTGGTGATCAGCCCGCGCTGCATACGAAGCATTACATCGCGATGGAGCAGGACGTCCATTACAAGAAGGGAATGACCTGTCAGGACTGCCACACGTCGCTCGATGTGCATGGCGATGGTTTCCTGGCGGCCGCCAACCTGGCCTCGGTTCAAATCGAGTGCTCCGACTGTCACGGCACACCGGATCAATATCCCTGGGAGTTGCCGATCGGGTTCATGGACGAGTTTGCGGAGGTTCCCGCCTCGGGTGAACCGCGAGGAACCGTCAACGAGGCGCTGCCGCACACGCTGCAAGGTTCACCGGTTGACGCGCAAGACGGATTCCTGCTGACCGCGCGAGGCAATCCATTCGAAAACGTCGTTCGCGACGGCGACGAGATCATCGTGCTACACCGCGGCCGGACAAGACTTGCGAATGAAGCCGCTGAAGAGGTTGGTCGAAGAGAACGAGGTCAGCGAGCGCGGCATCGTCGCGATGAAAGGGGTCACCAAGCATCTCGAGCGGATGGAGTGTTACACCTGTCACGCCAGTTGGACGCCGCAGTGTTATGGCTGCCACGTCAAAATCGACTACTCGCAACGTGACAAATGTCCCGAGTGCGATGAATCGATGATGGGCTTTGACTGGGTCGCGGCCGGACGCACCCACATGCAGGATGATCACGCAGCCGACCGCGGCGAGAGCGACTACGACACGATCATTCCAGGCAAGGTATCCGAAGAGCGCTCGTATCTTCGCTGGGAGGAACCGATGCTGGGAGTCAACGGAGAGGGACGCGTGACACCGCTGGCCCCCGGATGCCAACCCTCGGTGACGATCATCGGTGAGGACGGCAAGCCACTGCTGCTGAACCACATTTTCAAGACGCAGCCCGGCGCCGAAGGGGGCGGTGAGGATGGCCAGCTCGCGATCGACATGAGCCCAACGCAGCCGCACACCACGGTCAAAGAAGCGAGAAGCTGCGAATCCTGCCACGCATCAAAGAAGGCATTGGGACTGGGGATCGGATCGACACGCCCATGGGACGAGCAACACATCGTGGACCTGGAAACGGTCGACGGAAAAATCCTTCCCGAGAAGACGCGGCCGCAGATGGAGCCGGTGATCAATCTCGACCACGACTGGTCACAGATCGTCACCGAGGACGGAGAGCAAGTGGCAACCGTCGGACACCATTTCAAACTTTCGAGGGCCTTCAACAAGACAGAACTGGAGCACATGAGTCGCCAGGGAACCTGCATCGCCTGTCACCAAGAGATACCGAAGGAATCGCTAGCGGTCAGTCTGCTGCATCACGTAGCGGCCTACACCGGCCAGTTACCCAAGACGACCACCCAGCACGATTCCCTGGTCCACAAGATCGTCCTTTCGAGCGCCTGGTCGCAAGTCCTCGCAGCCACCATCGGTTTCCCTCTCCTCCTGATCGGAATGACCCTCGGCTGGAGAAGATGGAAACGACGCTCGGTAGCCGCTTGATCTCTAGAGATGGACAGAAAAGGTCTGACAGGATCAGCAGGATTCAGAGGATGAAGAGCCATCGTTTTTCATCACCCTCCCGAGGGAGAGTGATTCCTTTGCATCGACTCCCGACGCACTCTCGCTCGGGAGGTACAACTTAGCCTATGGGCCCGATACCTCCGCACACACTCGCAACACGGGGATCCGTTTGAGAGCCAGGATTCAACAGTGGATTTATCACATTCAGGGGAGCTATTGGTTTGTCCCGGGGCTGATGGCGATCGCGGCCATCGTCTTGAGTCAGGTCACCGTTCAGCTTGATCGTCGGCTTGGCTCCGATTGGATGACCGATGCCTGGTGGGCGAGCATGAATCAACCCGAAGGGGCGCGCACGCTGCTGGCGACCGTCGCCGGATCGATGATCACCGTGGCGGGTGTGACCTTTTCGTTGACCATTCTCGCCGTGTCCTACGCAACCAGCCATTTCGGGCCGCGACTGCTCGACAACTTCATGCGGGATCGTGGCAACCAGATCACCCTTGGCACCTTCCTGGCCACGTTCCTCTACTGCCTGCTTGTCCTTCGTACCGTTCGCAGTGGATCCGATATTTTCAATCCAGGCGAGAACGCCGCACTGTTCGTGCCGCATCTTTCGGTCGTGATCGCCATCGCCTTGACGCTGGCCAGCGTCGGTGTGTTGATTTACTTCATCCACCACATTCCCGAGAGCATCCATATCTCCAACGTGCTCGATCGGATCTCCCGAGAACTTTCGGACAAGATCGAGGATCTCTATCCAGAATCGCTTGGTGAAGCGGAGGAAGATTTTGCGAATGTTGAGCAGCTGTCGGAAGGCGAGTGGGAACCAATTTTCAGTGTGCGATCGGGCTACCTTCAGGGAATCGATGGGACGCAGCTGCTAAACACGGCCACGGATTGCGATGCGGCGGTCGAGCTGTTCGTTCGACCGGGTGACTTCCTGCTGGAGGGTCAACGGGTGGCATCGGTGCACTTCCACCAAGCATTGGAACAGGATCAGCTTGAGGCATGTCCAGCGGACATTCTGGATGCCTTTGCGATCGGTACCTCCCGAACGCCAACCCAGGACATCGATTTCATCATCAGTCAACTCTTTGAGATTGCCGTCCGGGCGATGTCGCCGGGTGTGAACGATCCGTTGACCGCGATTCAGTGCATTGATCAGATCGCCAAAGGGCTGGTTGAGCTGTCGACTCGGTCCATGCCGTCGCGCTTTCGAAAAGATGGTGACGGAAAGCTCCGAGTGATCACCACGGAAACGTCTTGGGCTGACATTGTCGACGGTGCCCTACGGCGTTTGATCCCGTACGTTCGGGGAGATGGAAACGTGATGAAATACCTGCGAGCCAGCGTCAAAGCCATTCGTGAAATCTCGAAGAACACCGAGTTGAATCGGCTGCTTGACGACATCCTGGATGAGATGCGTTTCAGCGATTGATAGATCGTAGCCGAGTCTCTCCGAGACTCGTGAACAAATTGAACCGCGGCGCATTACTGTAGGCGAGTCTCTCCGAGACTCGCAAAAACGCGCAGCAAAGCTGCGGGCGTCCGCCTTGGAAAGGCGGACCTACAGTAGAAAGCCCAATATCTTCACAGCCTCTCCGAGACTCGTGGTGCAGGGCTTCTTAATAAGCCTTCGTCTCGGAGAGACGAAGCTACGGTAGGAGACGAAGCTACGGTAGGAGACGAAGCTACGGTAGGAGACGAAGCTACGGTAGCGAAGGTACGAAGCTACGGTAGGAGACGAAGTGACGGCAGACGACGAGTCTCTAGCGCTGACGCAGCGCGTCGGTGATCTGCAGGCGGATGGCTCGGATCGCGGGGAAGAGTCCTCCGATCAGGCCCATCGCAATCGCCAGCCCCATTCCCTGCAGCAGGACCTTGGGACCGAAGCGAAACGAGAACACGATCTCACTGAAAGAGTTCATCGTTCCTGCCGAAATCCCGTTCAATGGGAGCGTTGCAAGACAACCCAGCGCGCCTCCGAGCATACACAGCACCAGCGACTCGAACACGAACGACGCAAGAACCGCCCTGCGTGGAAAACCAACGGCTCGCAACGTGCCGATCTCGCGTCCGCGACTGGAGACGGCTGAGTACATCGTGTTGGCCGCAGCGAACATCGCACCGATCGTCAAGAAACCAGCGATCAGATAGGCAACCACCTTGATGGCGACGGTGGAGGACTTCTGGTCCTCAAAGTAATCGGTTTCCGTGATCGCCTTGAGCTTGAATTGTTCGTCATTCCGAACTCGGTCCATGATTTCAGTGCGCGTTGCTTCGTCGGGCACTCGCATGTTGACCACCGAGACGGCGCCGTCAAACCTCTGCGCTCCTGTTAGGTCGCGAAGGTCGGTCCAAACCTCCGATTCGGCCGAACTGCCCCCCGCTTCGAACAACCCCACCACACGAAAGGTAACGCTGTTGATCTCAAACGACTCACCCAACCCCAGGTTCTCGAACCGATCGGCAATGCCATGGCTGGTGATGACTTCGTTGAGGCCAGGCTCCAAGTCGCGACCCTCGACGATCTTGAAATCGGGGCGAAGTTCGCGACCGACCTGATCCAGGCCACGGACGATGACATTTGCTGTCCCCCCACCATTGCGACGCGGCTTGATCAGGATCGTTACAAACTCTCTGGACGCGAGCGGCTGGCCGTCCGATCCCGTCTCGATCCCTGGCAGATTCGCCAGCTCACGCGCACTCGTCCCGGGAACGTTGCTCGACATTTCATCGTTGGATCCCTGCCGCATGATGATCAGATCGGCGGGGTCACCCGAAGCGCTCAGTGCATGTTCGATCCCGTCGATCATGCCGAACGTCAAGACCGACGCAAAAACGACAACCCCGATCGCGATACAGGTTAGCAGCGTTGTCGCCCAGCGGACGCGAAGGCTGCGGAGATTGTATTTCAACGGAATCATAAACGGTGTTTCCTAACAATCGATCCAAAAAGGGGGATGACCCTTTGGAGGCGAGTCGATATTCAATGCGTTTCTGTTGTTGCCGGAGAGGGTCAGACCCCTTTTCGAATCGGTAGCAAGTCGTTTCTGCATCAAACGACTCTGCGAAGACCGTCGACCACCGACAACTGGGCGGCAAGTACTGCTGGCGCGAGACCACTGACGAACCCGATTCCGGCAGCGACGAGCACCAAGCCTGCCAGCCAGGGGCCGATCAGGTTCGAGACGGGAATCGGGAAAAAGGACGCCGCGATCGGGACGCTGGAAATCAAACTCAGCGCCACCAAGCCACCGGCAATTCCCAGGATCCCACCAATCATGGCGATCATCGTTGATTCGCCAAGGACCATCGCCAGCACTCTTTGCTTGGAGAACCCAATCGCTTTCAACACGGCTACCTCGGTCGTGCGTTCTCGCATCGACATGGCCATGGCGGTCGCGGCGACCAACGCCAGCGCGAAGACGACCGCCAGCGTGATGTAGCGGATGTAGGCTTGGACGTCACCGAGCATTTCGGCGAACATTCTCTGGAAGGCGGCTTCCGTACGCGTTCGGGTCGAGTTTTCCGAATTGGCGAACATCGCGTCGATCTCTTCGCTGACGATCGCCACATCGTCCTCCGCCTTGCACTTTGCGTAGATAATCCCGGCGCCAATCTCGAATCCGCCTGCCGAATTTCGCATTTGCTCGTCCAAGTAGGTCCAGTTGAACCACAGCGAACCAGTGTTACTCGGCGCCTCGTAGGTTCCCACCAACTGAAGGTCGAGGTCCGTCGGGTAGATCGCGCCTTGCAACGGAATCCGGTCCCCAACCTTCCATTCCATCTGTTCGGCAAGTCGCTCATCGGCGACGCAAGCACGACGATTGCTCTTGAACTCAGCCAGTTGATCTTCAGGAATCTTGTATTCGCTGAAGACATCGAAGACGTAGTCGGGGTCCACCGCGAACTGGGCAAACAACGCCTGCTCGTTTTGGTAGTTACCGCCGAACCACGAGAAGGGCGTCGCAGCGGAGATGGAGTCCATTTTGCGAACCTTGTCCACGTGGGCAATGGGCAACGGGGCAGCGAAACCCAGTTTGTTCATGACGGCGACGCGATCGTACTTTTCCGCCTCACGCTGGCTGATCTTCTGCATCGCCAGGTATCCATACAGGATCGTCATCAGCGCGAGGCTAAAGCCCACCGACAGGATCGTCAGACCGGATCGCAGCTTGTTGCGGGTGACGTTGCGCCAGATGTAGACGAGTAGCTTCATACCGCTTGCCCCATTTCGGCGGAGGTGGTTTCACGGACCAGACGGCCGTCTTCCAGATGCAGCGTTCGTTTGGCGCATGCCGCGGCCCGCGGATCGTGGGTCACCATCACGATGGACTTGTGGAATTCTTCATTCAGGCGACGCATCAGGTCTAGAATCTCGTGTCCAGACTTCGCATCCAAGTCGCCCGTCGGTTCGTCCGCGACGATCAATGTCGGGTCAGTCGCGATTGCCCGAGCGATCGAGACCCGCTGTTCCTGACCACCTGACAATTGGCGGGGATAGTGATCCATCCGATCGGCCAGTCCAACGACCTCCAGCGCCGTGCGGACTTGCTCCTTCCGCTGTCGGCGATTCAGCGGAGTCAACGTTAGTGGCAGTTCCACGTTTTCATAAGCGGTCAACACCGGAATCAGGTTGTACATCTGGAAGATGAATCCGATGTGACGTGACCGCCATTTGGCAAGTTCGCCCTGCGACGTGTTCCCCAAGTCTTGACCGCAAACATAGACGTGACCGGAGGTCGGCTTGTCCAAACCCGCGATCAAATTCAGCAGCGTCGATTTGCCGGAACCCGACGGGCCCATCAAGGCCATGTAATCTCCGGCGTCGAGCCGCAGGTCCATGTCGACCAGCACCGGTACGACGATCTCATCCCGCCTGTATTCTTTGCAGACCTTGTCGACCAAGACGATGGGCTCGGACGTATTCACTGGATCAGTCATGAACTCACTTTCAGTCTATGGTTACTCGTCTCTACTGTAGGCGAGTCTCTCCGAGGCTCGCAAGCTTGCAAGCTCGCAAGAAAGCCGCGAAGCTACCTATCGTCTCACTCACAGAGGCGGACCTACACGCAGGATTCCCGTAAGCTATGGACATCTGCTCCGGTCACATCGCGCTGCGATCCGTACTTTACTCTGTGATCCTTACGGGGGCCCCTTCCACTAAATCTTGCGGATTGATGACGACCCGTTCTTTGCCTGTCAAACCTTCGGTGATCTCAACTCGGCCGTCACGTTCCTGGCCAGCTTTGACCTCAATCTTTTGAGCACGATTCTCTTGGTCGACAACCCACACGAACTGATTGCCTTCGGTGTCGCTATCGACTGAGTTCGTCGCACAAAAGATTCGCGGCTCCTCGCTGATTTGCAGTTCCTTTTCGGTTGGTAGGAAGAAAACGGTACCGCTCATTTCCGGAAACAGCAACTCATCGGCATCGTTGATTTGTACCTCGACCTTGATCGTCGCCCGGGCTCGATCGCCCATGGGAATGATTTTTCGAACGGCACCGTGATACTTCTTGTCCGGTACCGCATCGACGGCAATGTCGGCTTCTTGTCCTTCGCCGACCCGAGAAATGAATCCTTCCTGAACATCGCAGACAATGTCCAGATGCTCCAGGTCAGCGATCGTAGCCACGCTGCCGCGCCCCGATGTACCGCCCATTCCACCGGGCATGATCGACTCGCCTTCTTCCGCGTCCTTTGAAATCACCGTTCCATCAAAGGGAGCCCGCACGAACATGTTTTCCAGTAGTTGCTCCGCTTGTCGTTGCTGAGCTTCCGTTAACATCAGTTCTGCTTTCAGACTTTCCAATCGCGCTAGTGCCGACTGATGCGTGAAGTTGAATTGGTCGTACTCAGATTGCGAGATCGCAGCGGTACCCCGCATCTTGTCCGCACGCTGCTTATCGGCGTATGCCTGATTGATCAGGATTTCCTGTTCGCCCAGCGCGGCCTTGGATCGCGCGACCGAGGCGGCCGATGCGGCCAAAGAGGCGTCGAGATCCTTGTGGTCCAGTTCGGCCAGCAACTCACCCGCAGTCACTCGATCACCTTCTTCAAAGGTGATGGTATCGATGCGTCCCGGTGCTCGTGCTCCAATGCGTGCCTGGCGGCGCGATTCGATGTAGCCGGTTGCCACCACAACCGCATCGGCCGAGCGACCTCGTTGCACTTCGACACTCTTCAGACGCACTTCGATGCGGTTCTGCATGATCTCCGGCATCCACGCCGAATTCTGTAAACCGCTGGGAATCGCGACGGCGTTGCCGGAGGCGCGACGGTACATGGCATAGCCCCCGCCAAGCGTCACCATCAGTAGCAGCAGCCAGAACCAGCCACGTCGTGATTTGCGTTCCACGCGGGGGGCGGTGCGCTCGATGCGCAGCGAAGCGAGCGCGTCGCGACCCGACTTGGACGTGTCGTTCGGAGTAGGAGTGTTCGGCGGGGCCGAAGTCATAGTCATGGAATCGCTCGGTCAGTCAGTTTCGCGAAAGCCCTTCAGGTTTCCTTCCGAATCCGCAATCGCTGGTTACATGGAAATCGGGACAGATTAGAAAATCATGGACGATTCCATTGTAACTACGCAGCGGCCGGTTACGGCACTCACGCAGGAGCGGTCGGGACGCCGCAAGAGCCCATTGCCGCGAGCCGTACCGAATTCCATCATGCATCCAGTGTAACGGACTGACGAAATGCCGTGTACGATGGGCTTCCTAGCCCGTCGGGCATGGGAACTTCTTTCCTGAAAATCGCAACGGAAGGGCTCAATACGATCATGCGACGTCTCGTTGCCGCCATGCTAGGCTGCTCTGTCTGCCTGTCGTTTTCGCCGCAAGTCTCCGCAGAAGAAGCGGGCAAGCCCAATTTTGTCGTCATCATGGTCGACGACATGGGGCACGCGGGGGTGAGTTGCTTTGGGAATCCCTACTTCACCACGCCAGAGATCGATCGGCTCGCCGCGGAGGGGATGCGGCTGACCGATTTTCATTCATCCGGCACCGTTTGCTCGCCCACCCGCGCGGGGCTGATGACAGGCCGGTATCAACAGCGCGCCGGCATCGAGGCGGTGATCCATCCGGTCGCGAATCACGCCGAACACCTCAAAGGCTTGAAGCAAACAGAAACGACGTTCGCGGAGCTACTCAAGGACGCGGGTTACATCACCGGCATGGTGGGCAAGTGGCATCTCGGCTACCCGCACAACTCGGACGACTATCACCCACAACTTCACGGCTTTGATGAGTTCATCGGATATCACAGCGGCAACATCGACTTCATCAGCCACGTCGGTGACCACAACCAACACGACTGGTGGCATGGTCGGCAAGAGCGTGTCGAAGAGGGCTATGCAACCGATCTGATCAACCGATACGCGGTCGACTTCATCGAGCGTCATCATGACGAGTCGTTTTGTCTTTACGTTCCCCATCTGGCGATCCACAACCCGGTTCAGGTTCGCGGCGATCCGGTTCGGCGGAGTGAGCAGGAGGGTTGGAAACGGTGGCAGCCGGCCAGCGACCAGGAGCGGATCGACAAGTATCGCGGCATCACACTGCCGATCGATGAAGGGGTCGGGCAGATCCGCAGGACGCTCGAAACGTACGGACTCGTGAAGAACACACTCGTTCTGTTCTTTTCAGACAACGGCGCGTCAGCCGATTTTCCCAGTGGCAACCCGCAGTGGCGAGGACGGAAAGGTTCGGTCTACGAGGGTGGCCACAAGGTTCCCTTCGTCGCCTGGTGGCCTGGTACGATTCCACCGGGAAGCGAAAGCGACGCGCCCGCGATCACGCTGGACATCATGCCGACACTGCTCGCACTGGCCGGTGTGAAGTCGCCCGCGGATCATCCGCTCGATGGGATCGACCTTTCTTCGTTGCTGCTGAAGGGGCAGGCCCCACCAGCACGCCCACTTTTTTGGGCATCGTTGAGCAACAATGGTTCGCGTGCCGAAGCCATGCGTGACGGCCCCTGGAAACTCGTCGTCAACCATCCGCAGGCTGCGCCGGGAAGTTTTGAAAACGAAAAGGTTGAACTCTACCGGTTGGACCAGGATCCTTCGGAGCAGCACGACGTTGCCGAATCCCATCCCGAGCAAGCTAGTGACCTGCTGGCAAAACTGAAAGCCTGGTACGCCGACACCCAGCGCACAGCGACGGCGCAGCCGGGCGGTTGGTAGGGTGGTTGCTTGATAACTGCTCCAATCGAGCGGTGTTCGCACGCTCAGTGCATTGGTGATCATGAATCACTCTCCCTCCGGCGAACGCCGTCGCGGATGTTCGAGAGGCACATTCAAGCACGACGCGCCAGCGAGTGTGTCGGATGCGCGCACGGGACTCACTCGCTGGCGCGTCGTGCTTGTAAGTTGCGGCATCAAAGGCCAAACACTCAACCGCTCACCATGCGAACATTAGCATTCTGCCCTTCATCATTCTGGCCAACTCGCCCCTGCTATTTTCCGTCGTCAGCTATCGACGCCCGAACTTGCAAGATCATGTCGTCCACTGCGGTGTCCGTCTCGGAGAGACGGACCTACGGTAGGAAGTGGCCTGTACGTTAGCTATCGTTTCGTTGGCCAAACTTGTGCGGTCGCGTCCCCTAGAAATGTGAAGAGGCTGTCCTGCGACGCGCAATAGTGGATGTGAAAGACCCTGTGGTCGCTCGCAAGCACGCCGAGTTCGCGACCACTGGGAAGATCCCAAAAGCGGATCTGATCATTGGAGCCCGTGACCAGTGTTCGATTGTCGTTCATGAACAAGCAGTCGAGAACGGTGAACCGATGTCCTCGCAGCAATGACAGCTGTTGAAAGTCGTCCGCACGCAGTACCTCAATCGTTCCGTCGCCGTAACCCGCGGCAAGCAGTTCGCCATCTTCCGAGAATCGAATCGCCGTGAAGCTACCGTACTTGCATGGAATCGACTTGATGAGCTGATAAGACTCGTCATCAAAAATCAGCAACTCCGATGTTGCGCTCGCCGCGACCACAATTCGGCTGTCTCTTGGCGAAATCGTGAGCCCTCGTACGCCATCACTCCCGAGAAAAATCTCCTCCTTCAGGCCCCAGCAACTCTGATCGGGCCCGACACCGTATACCTGGAATCGATCATTCAGCAGGTGGATCAGACGGGACCCGTCGCTCGTGAAGGCAAGCCCGTCGGTCGGATCCTCGCGGACACGTACCTTCATCCGGGCGATCACCCGCCCGTCGATCGCGTCGAGATCGCAAACAACTCGCCCGGTGCCGAAGCGACAATGAACTGACCGTCCGGAGACACGGCAACGTGTCGTTCAGAGTCAGCCGGCACATCCTGAAGCACTTGAAACTGTTGACTCTGAAGATTGAGCCTGACGACTGAACCATCGGTCAGCCGGGCGACCAGTTCGTCACTATCGGATCTCCCTGGGGCAACGCTTCGAACAATCTGGTCGAGCCGGATGGGAAGTTCGTCGCGATCCGCGACCTTCCAAACTTGGATGGAGCCCGACTCCGTCGTGACGACCACCTGTTCGTCGCCGGTGAGCTTGATGCTGGTCACAGGTTGATTGCCGGTCGAGATCGCCAATGGTAGGGGCAACTCCGCAGGGCTCCGTTGCGCATCGAGTTCCCACACGTAAAGAGAACCGTTGTCACAACCTGCATAGAGTTTCGAACCATTGTGATTGATCGCGACACAGCGAACGCGCCCACGGAGTTCGTCGTCAACCGTCAGCCGCTTGCCATCTGGCCAGCGACATAGGGCCAGCTGATCCCCGTTGGCAACCAGGATTCGTTGACCATCCCCGGAAAATGCAAAGACATACGGGCTGAAGCCAACGTCGCAAATTCGCTCTGGCTTCCGATCCGAAAACTCGCCCGGTTTCAGGTCGGTGACCGGGAATTTCATGAGGGACTGCATCCGATTCGCGTCCCGGACGCAAGCGACGACGTACTTCCCATCCGGACTGAACGCGAGCGACTCGTTTCGCGACCCAGTATTCTGACGACCCAAAAACGTGCCGTCGGCTGAATGCAGGAAGACATCGTGGTAGCGATCGGCGGTGGCCACGAGGCTACCATCCGGCGAAAAAACCACTGACTCGGTTGAGTGTGCGTGCCCCTTGAGTCGGTGGACGACCTGGCCATCGTCAACGCGATGAATGGTTAATCGACTGGTGAGCCCGGCATCGTTCTGACCGGTGACAAAAAGCGTTCCATCGGGCGAGACCGCGATCGCATCGAGCTTGTCGCCAACTTGATAACCGGGCAACTCCTTGCGTTCATCGAAATCCCAGTGCCTGACCACTCCGTCGTCACCGACCGTCAAACAGGCGGCTTTGCCGGGGAGCATTACCACCTCTCGTGCGGGGCCCTGATGCTGGCCAAGCGTGAAGCCATCCGGTGGCCGGCAGAGGTTTTTCAGCAGTCTCCATTCATATCCCCGTAAGTCTGCATCCGTGTCATCTTGTGTCTCATCGCCTTCCGGGATGTGTCGTGAAAGCAACGGTTCCACCGCGTCCAGGTCGCGCAGCGCATAGGCCTGGTAAGCTCGCTCTACGTCGGCGACATAAAGATGGTGTCTGAACTGATTGCGGCTACGCGCCAATTCGTCATAGGCGTTGGCGAGTTCTCGAGTTGTTTCGCCAACAGAATCGTTCAACTGCCCCAACTGCTGCATTGACGACTTCCAGCGAGCGAGAATGCAGATACATCATCGTCATGATCAGCAAACCGACGGTAGCGACCGCGGCACCTGACGCGATCGATAGCCGCGGGTTACGAACGAGCCACCGCACCGCGTGATCAGCCAGATGGGGTTGTCGAGCCGAGATCGCTTTTCCGCGAGCAAACCGACGTAAGTCGTCAGCCATCGCCGAGCCGCTTTGGTAGCGATCGGCGGGCGAATACTCCATCGCCTTCAGGATGATGGCTTCGAGCGGTTTGGGAATCTCGGGGCAGACCTGTGAAGGGGGAGCTAATCGGCCTGTCGAGATCTCCATCAAAACGCGGAATCGATCACCTTGATACGGACGGGTCAACGTTGTCAGTTCGTACAGGGCCGCGCCGAGAGAATAGATATCGGTGCGATGGTCAATCGATTGACGATCGGCCGTCGCCTGCTCGGGACTCATGTAGTGGGGCGTCCCGATCATCTCGCCCGTCTTGGTGACCACGGTATATGCCTCGTCCACGGAGGCCAATCCGAAGTCGGTGAGCCATAGCTGCCCATCCCGGTCCAGCATCAAGTTCGAGGGCTTGATATCGCGATGGACGATCCCGTTCCGGTGGGCCTCGTCGATTGCCTCCGCTGCCGTCGCGATCAATTCCGCGAGATCCTTGAAGACCGAATCGTGGCTTCTTGACGCCGCGAAGCAGGCTGCGGCCGAAGCGTTCGTGTCGGCTGGTAGGTCGACGCGCGTGGGTGCTTCTGCATCAGCCCCCTGAAGTGTATCGGCGCCGCTGTCCTTGGACTCTGCTTCACCGCGAAGATACTGAATCAATTGGGCGAGGGTCACTCCATCGATCAGCCGCATCGCCAGGTAGGGAGTGCCCAGATGATCTCCGTAGGCGTACCAAGGAATGATGTGATCATGTTTGAGCGATTGAATCGCCCTGGCCTCGCGCTGAAATCGCAGGCGCATGGCTGAATCTGCAGCAAAGCCTGCGTCCATGACCTTGAGCGCGACGGGGAACGCTTGGTCGCTCGCTCTTGCACGAAACACGCGGGACATCCCGCCTCGACCAATTTCGCGCTCGATTTCGTAGCCGCCGATCGACTTGGGAAGTTCCGACAACGAGGCTTCGTCAGGAGGAAGATCCGCCGGTTGACGGGAACTCGCCGGGAGGATCTGGCCGCTGGCCGTGGTCTTGTCTACGTCGTTCGATCGCATCTAACGGAATCGTTGAAGTTTCGGGGATCTCTGGGTGGACAGGCCTGATGTAGCTCAGTCGCAATGTGCCCCGATGTCAAGTGAGAAGTGTCCAGGGACACCAGCCACGTGACGCGACCCGCAATCGAGAAATTTACCTTTTCGCTTCGCGAAGGGCTATGTCTTTGGGATTTCAGTCCGTCGGACCCCGTCCCCCTGCGTCGCGTCCCCCTGCGTCGCGTCCCTTTGCGTCACATCCGCCTACATCAGGATCGGCTTGTCCAGCTGGCGGCGGACGATCACGAACTGACCGGCATGCATCATGGGATGCGTGGCAATCAATACAAACATGTCGCCCACGGTGGGGCAGAAATCCCGAAAATTCTCCGGTGACGGGTTGTCGAGATCGGACGCTGGACAGGCGTCAAGAGCGGCCATCGTTGCGGCACGGACCTTTTCGAACAGTTCCTTGTATTCGTCCTTGCTGTGGAAGGCGGCTGCGTCGTCGCTCTGACTGTTCTCCTTGGAGTGCGCTGCAGCGAATCCTTCCGGTAATTCGGCTCCCTTCCCCGGCGCGATGCTCTCGAGCAAGTGAACCTCCGACGAGATCAGATGGCCTAGCTGCCAGGCCAGGTGATTACAGCCGGTCCCCGGACGTCGCAACAAATCCGAATCATCAAGATCGCTGACGTAGGAGTTCAGAACCATCGAACTGAAGTTGGCAGCCGAACGGATCGCGTCTTTCGCATCCATGGAGTTCTCCGAAGATTTGAGTGCGTAATCGGGAAGGGGCGTGAACCAGAGGTGACCCGCAAGTTTAGCAGATCGAGGCGAGAAGTCTGTAATGGAGGACTGAAAACCGCTATGACTAGGGCACCGATTGGGAACAATCGGTGCCGATGTCATTCATGAAGATTGCACGAGTGAGTTGCCGAAGACCAGAGACAGTCCCTTTCCACGCATTGAGATTCGCTCGATGGACAGTCCCCGTTCGCTCCGCTGGATCCGCCTCGTGTTTGTCCTCCTTGGGCTCGGTGCCTGGTTCGGGACGCAATCGCTGATTGGCGCTCGTGAATTGGAGCCGGGCACCATTGGTGACGGGATTCACGAGATGTTGGCCGCGCCGCATCAGTATCTCTACACGCACGAGGCGGCCGCCAATGCCCTCTTGATTTTCAGTTCCGCGGTGATCGACCTGCTCGGCGGATTTTTGTTGTGGCGTTCCATCTTCGGGCCAACCGTCCGACCATTTCTTGGGCTGTTGATGCTGTTTGCGATGCGACAGATTTGTCAGTGGCTTTGCGCGTTGGAACCTCCGCCCGGCATGATCTGGCGTGATCCGGGAGTGCCAAGCCTGTTGGTCACCTACGATGTGGCGAGCGACTTCTTTTTTTCCGGTCACACGGGGTTAGCGGTGCTGGGAGCGGTGGAATTGGCACGGATGGGAGGTCGTCGTTGGCTTTTTGTTGGACTCGCGATTGTTGTGTTCGAGGTGTCGACGGTACTGGTTTTGCGAGCGCACTACACGATGGACGTTTTTACGGGAGCAGTCGCCGCCCGTTACGCTTCCATCCTCGCCGCCCGCATCGCCCCCTGGTGTGACGAGAAGCTAGCCCAACTGGTTCGCCGCTCTCCCGAATGATGTGAGTCCAATGCGGTTCAACGTTCAAAATCAGAGTCACCGATAGATGAGGCAATTCGTCGAACTGAGTTACTCGGTGCGCCTTCCTGTTCTCGGCAGGTATTTTGGTCAGTATTGCTTTGTCCTGGCCGCTCTGACCGCTCCGCCTGTGGTTGTTGCCGCGATGACGGCATCCTGGTGGGCGGCCGCTTGTTATGGGATTGTCGTCATCGGGTGCGCTTTGCTTGGTGCCCTGCTCTCTCGGTTCGATGCGCCGTCGAACGTGCAAAGCAATGAAGCGATGACGCTGGTCGTCGGCAGCTTCCTGTTTACTTCGCTGGTGATGACGTTTCCCTTCGTGATCGAAGGGCTATCGGTTTGGGATGCCTGGTTCGAATCCGTTTCGGCCGTGACCACGACTGGTTTGAGCACGCTGACCAATCTGGACGATCGGTCTGCGTCTCTGTTGTTCACCCGGGCTTGGATGCAGTGGTACGGGGGTCTGGGAATTGTCGTGTTCTCCGTCGCGTTGCTGGTGCATCCTGGTGTCACTGCCCGACGTCTGACTTTGGCCGGCGTGGAGCCGGAATCACTGGTTGGCAACACCCGCGTCCATGCCAGACGGGCGCTGCTGATCTATGGTGCATTGACGCTCGTGGCCTTTGTCGTCTTGCTGATTGCATGTCGAAACCTGTTCGACGCCGTCACCTATACCTTGGCCGCGGTTTCCACCGGTGGCTTTGCCCCGCATGACGACAGCCTCGCTGCGCTGCAAGGTGGTTGGACCGCCCAGATGCTGACAATTCTCATCTGCTTCGCCGGTGCCATTCCCCTGGTGCTTTACGAACGTGCGTTTCTCGGTAACTGGCGTGAGGTGTTCAAAGCAACCCAGTTGCAAGCCTTGATGCTGTTTGGCTTGGGTTCCACGATCGCGGTATTTCTCTGCTTGTGGAGTTTGCAAGGCATGTCGGCGTCGGAGGCTGCCAGGCAATCGCCGCTGCTGAGCCTGTCTGCGCAGAGTACGGCAGGATTCGCACCGTCGGATGTGCAAACATTGCAAGGAACGACGAAGCTTGTCTTGATCTTCGCGATGTTGACTGGCGGCGGGCTTGGCTCGAGCGCTGGTGGGATCAAGATCTGGCGCGTTCTGGTTTCATGGCAACTGCTCAGGCTGCTGATCGCCCGGACCGGCGCACCACCGCATGCAGTGATGGAGCCGAGGCTGGGAGGGCATCGACTCGAAAACGCTGAGATCATGGAGGCAGGTTTGATCGCGGGGCTGTTCTTTGCCGTGATCTTTCTCTCGTGGATTCCTTTTGTTGCGGCCGGATACGATCCGCTTGACGCCCTGTTCGAGGTGGTTTCGGCCACGGGGACCGTTGGGCTTTCGACCGGGATCACGAGTAATCAGCTGCCTCTCCTCTTGAAGTTCTTGCTTAGCTTCGACATGCTCCTGGGGCGTGTCGAGATCTTTGCATTCTTGGTCGTCCTCTATCCGCGCAGCTGGTTTGGCGATCGATCGGAGCCGAAATGAGAGCGGTGTTCGTTGGCACAAGCGAATTGACGCTTCATACGTCGCGGCTCCTTGTTGATGGCGGACACGAGGTCGTCATCATTGAATCGGACCGGGAACGGATCGATGAAGTCACGAAGCTGATCGATTGCGGGATCCTACACGGTGACGGCAGCAAACCGGCGATCCTGCGTGAAGCGAATCCGACGCAGACGGACATTTTGTTTTGTCTGACGAATAATGATCGAACGAATATTATCGCCAGCCTGGTGGGACGATCCCTGGGTTTTCGCCGGGTCATCACTGCCATCGAAGATCCAGAGTTCGAAACGATCTGCATCGAGCTCGGGCTCGAAGATGTGATCATTCCGATGCAGACGATTGGACGTTACCTGGCCGACGTGACGCGCGGAATCGATATCATCGAGCTGTCAACGGTGATCAAAGGTGCGGCAAGATTCTTTGCCTTTGTGCTCGATGATGATTCCGTCCATCGCGTTGCTGAGCTGGAGCTACCCTCCGATGCCCAGGCGATCTGTCTTTATCGCGAAGATGAGTTCATGCTGCTGAGCGATACCACGCGGCTGCACAAGGGCGACGAAATCATCGTGCTGACACACAGTCGGAATTTACGGGAGCTGCATGAACGCTGGCATCCCGAGAGTCCTTCGTAGGGTGGGTCGAGGAGCGACAGCGACGATGACCCACCACCGGGGATGGCTGTTCGCATTGGCAAAGATGGCAACATACCAGCGGGCTCACACCAGGCGTTTGTGGAATCGCATCACGCTGAGCCAGAGCACGACGATCCCACAAATCACCAGCCCCACCACGGACGGCATCAGATCGATCAGATCCGCGCTCCTCAGTACGATCCCGCGCAAGATCTCAAGGAAGTACGTTACCGGGATCGCGAAGGTCACTATGTAGATCGGTAATGGCATCTCGGATCGCGGGAACATGAATCCCGACAAGAGTACCGAGGGTAGCATGATGATGAAGGCAAATTGGACCGCTTCCAACTGCGTGCGGGCGACTGTGGAAACCAGCAGTCCAAGTCCCAGCGAGCAAACCATGAACAACAGCGATAGGCTCAACAGCAACGTGATGTTTCCGCTGATCGGAACATGAAAGACGTAGATCATCACGGAAAGAATGATCAGCAGCTCGACAAATCCGACGATGGCGTAAGGCAGCAGTTTTCCCAGCAGCAAGCCCATCCGGCCCACGGGCGTCACAAACAACTGTTCGAGTGTCCCCAGTTCACGCTCACGCACGATCGCGAACGAGGTCAAGAACAGAGTGACCAGTTGCAAGATGATCCCCACCAACCCGGGTACGAAGAAGCGTTCGCTCTTGAGATCCGGGTTGTAAAGCAGGCGTGTTCGAGTTTCGATGGGCAAGACGCCATGTCCCATCGGATCGCGAGCCGGAGCGACCTGTAACGCTTCCCCTCTTGTGCGTGCCAGATTGATGGCCAAACGCGTGCCCAGGAGCTGTGCCGTGCTCAGGGCCGTTGTCGCTACCTGTGAGTCGCTGCCGTCGATCAAGACCTGGACCTGAACCTGCTCGCCGCGGAGCATGCGGTCCGAGTAGTACGGCGGTATCCGCAAACCGACTTTCGCACGACCGGACGTCAGCGCGCGCTGAAAGGAAGTTTCATCGTGCACCGATTCTTCGATGGCGAAGCGACGCGTGTTCACCATGGCCGCAATGAAATCACGTGAAGACTTCCGTCCATCCATATCGAAAACGACCATCGGAATGTTTTCGATCTGCGTGTCGATGGCGTAGCCGAAAATGATGGTTTGCATCACGGGCACGACGAGCATGAAAAACAACGTGATGGGCTGGCGCCGAATGTGATAGAACTCCTTGACCAAGACGGCCCACAGCCCACGCGTAGAAAAACCGTTGGATCGCTGCGGTTCAGACCGCTTGGCGGGATGGGCGAGTGACTCGGCGGCGGGTGGCTCCCGTCGTTCGCCCGACCGTGCCTGCGCAGGCGGCTCGTTCGTCGACTCTCGCCCCAGTCTCCACCGCCCCAGTCTCCACCGCCCCAGTCTTCGTTGCTTGTGTTTCCGTTGCTTGTGTTTCCGTTGCTTGTGCCTCTGCATTGGACGTGAGGGTTACGAAAACATCCTCCAGCGACGGTGAGATCTCGCGATAGTCAACCGTGGTGGCAGCGATGCCGAGCATTTCCAGTGTTTGCTTGGGCTGAAAGGATTCATCGACCAGCACGTGGACGGTCTCACCAAACAGTGTCGCGTCGCGCACGCCATGGAGTTTTCGCAGATCCGCCAGGTGTGTGGCAGCTGCTGGGATTTGGAGTTCGTAACGACGCGTGCCTTCGGGCGTCACCTCGGGAAGCAACTTCAGTTCCTCCGGCTTGCCGAGCACCAACAGCTGTGACATGAAGATGTAGCCGACGTCGGTACACCGTTCTGCCTCGTCCATGTAATGCGTCGTGACAAACAGCGTGACGCCGCGTCCGGAAAGCTCGAAAAGCAGGTCCCAAAGATGTCGCCGGGCGACCGGATCAATGCCCGCCGTCGGTTCATCCAGGAACAGCACTTCTGGTTCATGGACCAGCGCGCACGCCAACGCAAGTCGACGTTGCCATCCGCCCGAGAGTGTGCCGGCGAGCTGGTTGCACGTAGTCGTGCATCGATGTCAGCTCGAGGACTTCGTCCATCCGACGCTCGGAGCTGTTCAGGGTCCAGCCCGTACACGCGTCCATAGAACTGAATGTTCTCGGCGACAGACAGATCGGCGTACAGGCTAAACTGTTGCGACATGTAGCCGACGCGTGGCTTGATCAGTTCGGACTGCGCATAGGCATCGTGGTCCAACAGAGTCATCGTGCCGTCGCTGGGCGGAAGAATCCCGAGCAACATCCGAATGATGGTCGACTTCCCGCTCCCATTGGGCCCGAGAAGTCCAAAGATGGACCCTCGTTGAACTTGAAAACTGACGTCGCGGACCGCCACCAGATCACCGAATCGGCGTGTCAGATTTCTCGCGTCAATGACGATCCTATTCATGACGGATCGCTCAGCGGGTCAAGCAAGACATCGACGCTCATACCGGGGCGAAGCCGATCGGTGTCGTCCGGAAGACTGACCTTGATGCGAAAAACCTGTTTCGATCGTTCTTCGGGTGTCTGCACATTGTTCGGCGTGAATTCTGCTTCGCGCGAGATGAAGGAGATGACGCCTTTGAATGGTTCGTCCGGAAAACAGTCGACGGTGACCAGCAATTCTTGGCCAACCTGCAATCCAACTTGATTCTGCGGCACGTAGGCACGCACCCACAACTGGCTCATGTCCATGATCGAGAATACCGGCGCGTTGGTTGGAACCAAGTCACCTTTCTGCAAATCAAGTGCTTCGATGACACCGTCGGTCGGACAGGTGATGACCAGCTCCTTCTTCTGTTCACGAATGACCTCGAGGCTCGCCTGAGCCGCATCGCGAGCAGCCTTGGCTCTCTCGATATCTTCGCGGCGATAGCCATTGGTGACCAGGTTCCAGGCTTGCTCCGCCTCATCAAGTCGTGCCTTCGCCTCGCGAATCTCTTCCTCACGCGTGCCTGCTGTCAGCAGATCGAGTTCTTGCTTGCGGACAATCAGCAGTGCACTGGCCGCGTCAAGTTGTTCAAGTGTCGAATCAAATTCCGCCTGTGAGATCGCGCTGTCGCCGATCAACTGCTTGCTGCGATTGTAGTTCTGCTGGGCGAGCACCTGCTCGCTTTCGGCAAGTTGAAGTCGTCCTCTTGCCGCCTCGATTTCTTGCGGACGAGGTCCCGCAACGAGCATGTCGTGATGTGCCCGATATTGCTCGTAGCGAGCCTTGGCCTGGGCGATTTCCTCGCCGCGATAACCCGCCAGACAGTCGCTGGTAATCGGCCTCACGCGCCGCCAACGTCTGTGCTGCCTCTTGTTCACGCTGCAACAGATCATAAGGTTCCAGCTCGACAAGCGTTTCCCCTTGTTGGACTCGCTGCCCTTCGTCGACATGAACCCTCAAGACCCGGCCGCCCAGCCGGGAGCCGACGCGGATTTCGTACGCTTCAATGAATCCCGAAACACGGTTCGGCACCGGGCGGAACTGGCTATAGGCGATTAGCCCAAGCAGTATCACGATGACGAGACCGACGATGCCGATGCGTCGAACCATGCTGTATCAGACCTGCTGTGCTGTGGGCGTCGCTGCGTGTCCCTACTCGTCCCCGTCACTCGTCCCCGTCACTCGTCCCGGAAAACGATCGCGTGAGAACAACAATGGATCGCGGGTTCACGTTGAAACTGTTCTCCGCCAACGGGCGTATCCCGGAGGATGCTTGACTGATCGGTTGATCCAGCGAGGTATCGATGCGACAGGTCCATTGTCCGGGGGCGCCAACATGAACACCGAATTGTATCGTTTCATCGCTGGTGTTGATCATCACATAGAGATCGTCGTCCTGGCTGTGAAGGCCCGGCAGAAAATATGCTAACGTCTGAGACGAGCCGGATAGATCGACCAGCCGCTCGGAACCGAACCAACGGACGTCATTTCGCCAGAAGTTTGACCGTGAAATGGTGGCATGTGACTTTCGGAAAGCGACCATCTCGCGGACAAATTCGAAGATGTCCCGGTTCTCCTCCAGGCGGGTCCAGTCGAGCCAGGTCGAATCATTGTCTTGGTTGTACGGATTGCTGTTGCCGCCTTGCGTTTGCAGGAACTCGTCACCCATTCGCAGCATCGGCGTCCCGTTGGAAAGCATCAGGAGGCAGAAAAAGTTCTTCGCCTGTCGTTTGCGCAGCGCTGTCACGGTCGCCGGCACGCTGTCACTCCCCTCCCAACCGCAATTCCAGCTGTAATCATCCGGTCCGTCGGTGTTGTTCTGGCCATTGACCCAGTTTCGTTTCGTTGCATAGGAAACAAGGTCATTGAGCGTGAAGCCGTCATGCGACGCGATGTAATTGATACTTTGGAACGGCCGGCAGGCTTCGTGAAGCTCGTCCGGAAAGAGATCGGAACTTCCGTAGATTCGCGTCATCAGCTCCCCAACGAGCCCCTTGTCGCCTCGAACAAAGCGTTGAATCGTTTCCCGGTACTTGGCATTCCACTGCATCCAGAGCGTTGCGGGAAATCCGCGTCCGAGTTGGTAGGCGCCGCCCGCATCCCACGGCTCCGCGATCATACGCACACCTTGCAAAACCGGGTCACCGGAGATCTGCGTGAAGATGGGTGGGTCAGACAGGTTGATCGATCCATCCGAGTTGCGAGTGAACACGGAAGCAAGGTCGAAACGAAATCCATCGACGCCCATTTCCGTGACCCAAAACCGCAGGCTGTCAACAATCAACCGGCGGACGGCGCGATTGGCCGTGTGGAGTGTATTGCCTGTGCCGCTGTAGTTGGCATACGGTTGATGTGGGTCACCGGTCACCATGTAGTAGGTGCTGTTGTCGAGTCCCTTGAAGCCATAAGTGGGCCCGTGTTGATCGCCTTCACAAGTGTGGTTGTAGACGACATCCAGGATCACTTCGATATTGGCGGCGTGAAGCTGCCGGACCATTTCACGAAACTCTTGTCTCTGACGACAGCTGTCCGGATCGGTGCTGTAGCCGTGGTGCGGTGAAAAGAAGTTCATGGGCATGTAGCCCCAGTAGTTACCCTCGTCCGGGTCAAACTGAAACACTGGCTGCAATTCCACAGCGGTGACGCCAAGTTCAACCAGATAGGGAATCTTTTCGATCACGCCGGCGAACGTACCCCGTTTGTGATCCGAGAGCCCCGAACTGGGATGCTGGGTGAATCCGCGAACGTGCATTTCATAGATCACTAAATCCGATCCGTGCCGAATCTTTCCGCCGCAAAGACAATGGTTGTCGCATCGGCAATCATTGAGCAGGCCGAGCGGCGCGCGACCCATATTCGAACCGGGGCGGCGAGCCGCATCGCGATCAAAATCGGGAGGGAAGTAGACGGCTCTCGCGTAGGGATCCAGCAGAAGCTTTTCGGAGTCAAAGGTATGCCAATCAAAACCAGCCGCTGGTGACGGCCCGTCGACCTGCCATGCGTAGTATTTCGCGTCCTGGCAATCGGTTCGCGGTACACGACAATGCCAGACAGGCCCCGACTTGTTGCAAAGCGGATCCAAGCCGACGCGCAGAGCGGGTTGGCTGACATCGTCATTGAACAACAGCAGTGTCACCTGGGTGGCATGGCGAGAGTAGACAGCGACATTCCACGCCTGCTGAGAAACCACCCAACTGACGCCAAGCGGCCACGGCGTCCCCTCAGTCGCCTCCCACTGGGGAAAGAGGCTCGCTTCGTCAAGTTCCTCGGGATCGACCGGTCGCTCGCAATGGAGGCAGGAAAGTGGCGGAGTGGAACTCATTGCGATCAACTGCTCTGTGGCAGGTTGAACCTGTTCATGACGACGGAACCTGCCTGGGTGACGTAGATACGAGAAGGCCGAGGGTGCCAACACGAATTCTACGAAAATTCACGAAGTGAAAACGAAGCGAATCATCCAGAATGTTCGCTACTTCGTCTCCACCGGTGCTTGCGAAGGCGTGAATTGCCTACTCAGAGAGTCGAGTGACCGACCATCGCCAACCGAAATGATTGGCGATGGTCAGATCACCGAAGGCTGCGATCACCGAAGGCTGCGATCACCGAAGGCTGCGATCACCGAAGGCTGCGATCACCGAAGGCTGCGATCACCGAAGGCTGCGATCAATGACGGCTGCGATCAATGAATCCGAGCTGAATCAACGTCAAAGCGATCCGCATTCATCACTTTGTTCCAGGCCGCCACGAAGTCATTGACAAACTTCTGCTGCGAGTCGCTCGAGGCATAGACTTCCGCGATGGCTCGAAGTTGCGAGTTCGAGCCAAACACGAGATCAACGGAGGTGGCCCGCCATTTGACATCCCCCGTCTCGCGATCCCGCCCTTCGAAAAAGAACTCGCACATCGGCGACTTCTGCCACACCGTGCTCATGTCCAACAGGTTCACGAAGAAGTCGTTGGTCAACGACTCCGGTCGCTTTGTGAACACACCAAGTTTCAAATCGTCGACGTTGGTGTTGAGGACTCGCATGCCGCCGATCAGCACCGTCATCTCGGGAGCGGTGAGCGTGAGCTTTTGAGCTCGATCGACCAGCATTTCTGGTGCTGGTCTATTGAGCTCGTGGCCAAGGAAGTTGCGGAACCCGTCAGCGGTCGGTTCAAGCACGGCGAACGACTCGACGTCGGTTTGCTCCTGCGACGCGTCGGTGCGGCCCGGCGTGAAGGGAACCTGCACATCGTGTCCGCCATTCTTGGCAGCGGCTTCCACCGCTGCGCATCCACCCAGCACGATCAAGTCGGCAAGTGAGACCTTCTTGCCGCCGGTCTGCGAGCCGTTGAACTCCTTCTGGATCTTCTCAAACGTCGGCAAGATCTTTGCCAGCTCGGCCGGATTGTTGACTTCCCAGTCTTTCTGTGGGGCCAGGCGAATGCGTGCCCCGTTGGCCCCGCCACGTTTGTCGGTCCCTCGGAACGTTGACGCCGATGCCCATGCGGTCGAAACGAGTTGCGAAATGGACAATCCTGAGTTGAGGAGCTTGCCTTTGAGAGCAGCAATGTCCTGATCTCCGATCAATTCATGGTCGACCGCGGGAACAGGGTCTTGCCACAACTGCGGCTCGGCGACCAGCGGTCCAAGGCATCGCGAAACTGGCCCCATGTCGCGGTGAGTCAGCTTGTACCACGCCTTGGCAAACGCTGTTTCGAACTCCTTTGGATTCTCATGGAACCGCTTGGAAATCGGTCCATAGATCGGGTCCATTCTCAGCGCCAAGTCAGTCGTGAACATCATCGGGGCGTGCGACTTCTTCGGATCGTGTGCATCGGGCACGATACCCTTCGCCGATGCATCGGTCGGAGTCCACTGGAACGCGCCGGCCGGACTCTTGGTCAATTGCCATTCGTAACCAAAGAGATTGTCGAAGTAGCCGTTTGACCACGCTGTGGGCGTTGTCGTCCAAGCTCCTTCCAGGCCGCTGGTGATCGTGTCGTCACCATTGCCCGTTCCAAAAGCATTCTTCCAGCCGAGACCTTGCTCTTCGATCGGGGCACCTTCGGGTTCAGGACCCACGTTCCCATTCGGACTGGCAGCACCGTGAGCTTTTCCGAAGGTGTGTCCGCCCGCGATCAGGGCCACGGTTTCCTCATCATTCATTGCCATGCGGCCGAACGTTGTCGCGAATGTCCTTGGCTGCCGCGAGCGGATCCGGCTTGCCGTTGGGGCCTTCTGGATTGACGTAAATCAAACCCATTTGAACGGCGGCGAGCGGATTCTCGAGTTCACGATCACCGCTGTAACGCATGTCTCCCAACCACTCGCTTTCAGGTCCCCAGCTAATATCCTGCTGTGGTTCCCAAACGTCCTCGCGTCCTCCCGCGAATCCGAAGGTCTTGAAACCCATCGACTCCAGGGCGCAGTTGCCGGTCAGGACCATCAGGTCGGCCCATGAGATTTTCTTGCCGTACTTCTGCTTGATCGGCCAGAGCAGTCGGCGTGCTTTGTCGAGGTTGGCGTTATCCGGCCAACTGTTCAGGGCGCGAATCGCTGCGTGCCGTAGCCTGCGCCACCTCGGCCGTCGGCGACGCGATAGGTCCCTGCACTGTGCCAAGCCATGCGAATGAAGAACGGCCCATAGCTGCCGTAATCGGCTGGCCACCAATCCTGGGAAGTCGTCATCAACGTATTGATGTCTTTTTTCAACGCTTCGAGATCAAGTTTCTTGAATTCCTCGGCGTAACTAAAATCCTCACCCATCGGATTGGTTTTGAGCGAATTCTGGGAAAGGATCTGCAGGTTCAACTGGTTCGGCCACCAGTCCCCATTCGACATGTTCCCAGCCGCCGTGTTCCTGGCGGATGCGTCTGGGATTACCCCCATCACCGGACAGGTGGCAGTGGCCGCGGTCTTGGTTCCCGACGAAACGGCTGTTGGCGAGTCCTGGGCGAACCCGGAAGTAGCGATGACAAGCACCGCGAAGCTCGTCGTCACACGAGCGAAGTAAATGGGCGAGGTCATGATCTCTCCTGAAGGGGGGACTGGAGTTCGACGCTTGCCAAGCGGAATGGCTAGTTACGGGATGTGAATTATTGTGGTCTGTCTAGTCACCCCATCAGTATCCGCGATTGCGGCTGCAAAGATAGCTGCAAATCCATCTTTCGATGTTGCGCCATTTTCCATCGAAACTGCGTTTTGACCAACAAAATACAAGCACGACGCGCCAGCGAGTGTGTCTCGGGTTTTCAACCTTTAGGCGTACGTGCTGCGCAGATTCCTGGGACTCACTCGCTTGCGCTTCGTGCTTGCATGAATTCGCGCAACATCAAAAAATCCATCTTGGGGGTCTCTGCATTGATGCCGGCTCCAGGCGGAATCGCTGAAACCGTGACCCGACCACCTCCACTACGACGGTGTCTAAGGCCGACCCGTTAGCAAGAAACGCGATGGTTAATGGTACGGCCTCCCGGTCAGGATATCGAATCGCATCAGCTCTTTCGTTGCCGCGGAACGCAGCGCTGGCATTCTATCTTCGGCTGCGCTTTTCACGATTGCCAGCGACTTCTGGTCCGTGAGATAGCGGATGTCGTCCGACGAGTTGGTTGCCAGTCGCTTCCACATCTCCAGCAGAGTTGCCGAATCAGGCGTCTGCACGATCTCGAAGACATTGGAATCGAGTTGAGCCAAGATCTCGAGGAATTGCTCCCGCATGTACCAGTTCGCCTTGGGCAACTCCTCTTCGATGATTGGAATCGCCTCAACACCGATCAAGCGAGTCAACGCCCGTGCCGCAGCTCTTTGTACGGCATAGGTCTCCACCTCTGGACTTCCGCGTCGAATGGCGGGACCCGTGGGTGTCTTGTCATGGAAGAGCCGCTTGGCAGTGGGAATCGCTGCGGTCAATTCCATTCCTCCCAGTAATGTGATCCCGTAAGCTCGCTCAAGGGCTTGATCGCTGTTCACCAGCGCTTCGGCCTTTTGACGCACGGGGGCGGCGATCTTTGCCCGTTGGGCCTCCGTCAGGTCGAGTAGCTTTCCGGTGGCCAAATCGAACGACCGCAAAGTTCCGGAACTTGTGACCAAAGCGAATTGGCTGTCATCTTCTACGAACGAAAACCACGCACCGTCGTTCCACCAAATCGAAGAGACGCTGCGTTTGGCTTCGAGAATCTCGTCCAGTGTCAGGAAGTCTTCAAGCGCGTAGCTTCCGAGGACGTTTCCGTCTTCCCCAAGAATGACGATCACCTTGCCGTGACCCAGATTGTGGTACTTGTCCCTCAGGACCACATACTTGCCATCGTTGGTCACGTAGGCCCGGTGCGGTGGAAAGACGCTATCGCCGTAATCACGCCGCCAGTGCTCCTTCAGGCCGTCGTCGGTATATTCGCAAAGCGAAAGCGTCTTGTCACCGCTTACGTTGAGGATCAACGCCCACTTTTGGTTCGCGGACCGATGTTCCCTCTGCGGCGGTCCCCAGCTGTCACCAATGGCAACCCTTTGCGACAGCAGTGAAACAACGAGGCATGCCCAAAGACAGCGAAGTAAGGATTGTCGGTTCACCTCTGGCTCCTTTTTCCAGTGTGACGTCTTCAACTGAAGATTGTGTCATCTGTCATGTTCTGAACAAGATCGGCGTTTGCTTCGGCGCAAAGTTGGACACAGCGGGGATCCGCTGGCATGCAAAGCGAACTGGATGACAGCGCCGCAGCAACCGGTGGAGCTGTCCGCACCGATGCTCCTTCGCGATCTGGCTTTGTGAGGGTGATCCAACCGAAGCGCGCAACCTTGGCGACCACGAAGTGGTCAAAGATGGTAGCCAGGGGTCATCGCAGCGCCACCCCTGGTTCGTCGTCACACAAATCCGTCGCCCGCCCGCGTCCCGGCTTTCGCCGGGACGCGGGCGAGCGATCCTTGTTTTCTGGTCAGCACCCCCGGGTGCGCTGCGCGACCCGGGGCTAACCTCTTGCATCCCTTCGGGATGAAAAACTCGCGATCGGTTGCATCGACCGAAGCCAGTTCGGCCGACCGCACCGACGCAGATTCCCCGATTTTCGGTCCCATTTTGGGAGAAGTCTGCGTCGAACCGGGCAACTTGCCGAGGTGCCATGGACCGAGGAGGCTGGGCGGATCCGCTTCCTCCGCGAAGTTGGTCCAACCGCCGCGCCGAAATCACACATTTGCAATTCTGCTCAATGGCTGTGAATTCGCCTCTAGATCCAGATGTATTGATAGACTCAATGTCGCGACTGGGAGTGGTATCCTGGGTGCATGAGCGACGTTACTCAGCTAATCCATCAGATCCAAGACGGCGACCAGGCGGCATCCGAAGAGTTGTTGCCGCTGGTTTACGACGAGCTGCGCAAGCTCGCTGCGGCCAAGATGGCCGGTGAGCGGCTCGACCACACTTTGCCGCCGACGGCCCTGGTGCATGAGACCTATCTGCGGCTGATCGGCTCGGGCGACGACAGCGCCAATGACAACGGACAGTGGGACGGGCGCGGACGCATTCCAACACGCTAAGACGCCGAATCAATTCCGGGTCGATCGAAGAGCTCAACAAATTCCATCCTGTCGTTTGGCACCTGCGATAGTTCACACGGACCATCGGGTTATCCTGGACGATTCATGGCGAAGTGCTTAGAATCGAACGTAAAACTGATACTCCATCGCCTCGGTTGTCAGCGTCGAGAAGCTGCAATTCTGCTGCTGGTCATTGGTAAGTTTTTCTCGAAATCACAATGGCGGCACGAATGCATGTCTGAAAAAGAACTGCGAGGTTTGGCAAGCCCGTCGCTGTTTTTCGCTGCCGCATCGCCGTCGCTCACTTTATGTCTTGCTCTTCCTTGATTGCCGGTGGTCTTGCCTCGCTCGAGTTCCTCCTATCCCATCGCGATTCGCTCGTCGACAGTGAAAGGGTCGAAGCGGACAAGTCACTTGCGAATCTGCCCTCAACCGGGTGCGTTCTCTGGCCAGGAAGGAGCGGCCGATCTCGAAGCCTTTCGAACTCAACGAAGTTAATTCCTCGTTTTAACTTCGGATCGAACAGTCGTGCACGAATCTTTTATACAGATCCTGGCACCCGGTTTCAGCGATTTGCAATGATTACTCACGGTTCGGGTTCTCTTCCTTCTCAACCGACGTTCGATTCACGAAATTCCCTACGCATGCGCACGTCGACATGGCGCGTGGCGATTTCTGCAATGCGATCGTTGTTGCTCGCATCGATCATCATCGGTATCCCAATTCAAAGAGGATTGGGGCAAACTGCAAACGGCGACGCAATCAAGGCTTCGAGTCTCCGGGCGGATCTTCCGTTCGACTTTGAAAATGCAATCCACCGCGTCTACGGGACGGAGCAAGGGTTGCCGTCTAACTGGATTCAAACCGTGTTGCAAACGTCTGACGGTTTCCTGTGGGTCGGTACGCACAATGGTCTGGCCAGATTCGATGGCGTCAACTTCATTTCCTACCAACGGCCCATGCTACCAGCCAACGATTGCCGCCTATTGCTGGAAAGCCGAGACGGAACGCTCTGGATTGGCACGACCGGAGGCCTGGCAAAATACCGCCGTGGCAGTCTCGGCTCATTCGAACAAATTGATGAACTGGCCCAACAATCCATTCGCGTGATATTCGAAGACTCATCCGACAGGATCTGGGTCGGTACGGCTCAGAAAACCTGGCGGTCAAACGGTTCAACATTCGAACCAGTCGATGGTGCGCCAAACTCGGTTACGTCGATCATCGAAGACGGATCAAACCTCTGGCTGGGATCTGATGACGGGCTTTACGAACACTCCGGGCCGTTCCGCCAAATTCCGCTGGCCGATAACGTACCCAAATCGATTAACAACCTGCAGCTGTTACTTGACGATGGCGAACTGTTGATCGGCACCAATCTGGGCCTGGTGCAAATCCAAAACGACCGCGTTCAATTCGTGCAACCGAAATTTGGCCATTACGTCAACCAGATCAAAAAAATCGGCGCTGATACTTTTGTGCTCGCCGATCAGGTTTATCGGCGAAATAACGACGTGTTCGAAGTGGTCAATCCAATTCATCCGAGATTTCTCGCCAGCGATCGCGACGGAGGGGTGTGGATCAGCGGGATACGAGACGGGAAGCTACACCACTATCAACCGCAACCATCCGCCCACATCTTCGCTGGCGACGAAATACGAGCCGTCTTCGAAGATCAAGGTACGATTTGGTGCGGTTCGCATTACTACCTCTATAGAATAGAAAATGGACGCACCACTTCTTTCCATGTCCCCGTGAAGCTAGAGCCCGGTGCTGGTATCTGCTGTATTGGTGGTTCGCGGGATCATACGCTGTGGCTGGGCACTTTCAACGGTTTGTTCAAATGGTCGAACGAACACGCAACGTCTGTTCTTCGATTCGACGGACCCGTTACTAGCCTGTTGGAAGATTCCAAAGGTACGCTTTGGTTTGCACATGGATCGAAAACGCAAACATGGAAGGATGGCGAAATATCCACGATCGACGAATTACCGAATCGGGCCTACTGGTTTTTTGAAAACGACGAGGGGGTTTGGATCGGGACACACTTTGGATTGTTTCTGGCAACCGATCAGATCAAAGAGGTCCACGATCCCTCGTTTGAAAAACTCAACTCTTCTTTTATGTGCTATTGTGCAGTCGATGGAACTCTTTGGCTCGGCAATCAATGCGGGCTGGTCCGATATCGCGATGGTCGCTTTAATGTCTTCACGACGTTGGATGGTTTGCTGGCGGAACACATCGGACAATTGCAAGTCGACAATCAGGGCAATCTTTGGGTGGGTGGTCAGCACGGCTATTTTACCGTTTCCGTTGACCAGTTTGACGCACTGTTGTCTGGCAAAATCAAACGATTGACATGCCAGAGGGTGGAGGAAGACTACGGCACCAGCGGTCTTTTTAAATTCGAAGGCTCCCCGTCAGCCTGCCGCGCGAAGGATGGGACCACATGGATTGCGGCAGGAAAGGGCGTTCGCAAAATTCCCCCTCAGCCCATCCGAAAGCCATCGCATGTCGACGTCTACATCGATCATGTTCGCGTTGACGGGCAAACCATGGACACAAATCAACCGACTTTTTCGTCGGGTAAAAAACGGATCGAAATCGACTTTTCAGCCCCGGTGTTTACCGGCCTTCCACCGGTTCAATATCGACTGGATGGGCATGATCCAACGTGGCTCGATGCTGAAGACAGGCGCTCGGTTTCCTACACTGACTTGAGACCGAAAAGCTATGCGTTTTTGGTACGTTCGGCAGGGCACGAGGATTCCGTGCGTTTCACCGTGAATCCGCGGTGGTGGGAGATTATCTGGCTCCGCGTGGCGGCGTTGTTGTTCGCATTCGCCGGCGCATTCGGCTACTTTCAACATCGACTGCGTCGCGTCCGCCAAGCAAACGCGGCACTCCAACGCGAAATTTCGGAACGCGAACGGGCCGAACAGTCACTTCGAACGAGTCAATCCGATCTGCAAAAAATGACCACTCGTCTGCTGGTGATCCAGGAAGAAGAAGGTCGCCGGATCGCACGACAACTTCACGACGATATTTCGCAGCGATTGTCGTCACTGACCCTTGATGCAGCGGCAATCGAACGCGAACTGCAAAGTGGCCAGAATTTGCCAACTTCGTCTCTGGAAAAACTGCACCAAAAAATCGTGGAAATCGCGTCCGATGTGCATAACATCGGACGGCGTTTGCACCCGCATATCCTGGAAGACCTGGGGCTGGTCAAAGCCGTGCGCTCCGAGTGCAGATCCATTTCTCGTTTGGAGGAAATCGAAATTGAGTTGATCGCCGATCCGATCGACGGGTTAGCCGACGAGAAAGCATTGTGTTGCTACCGGGTTGTGCAAGAAGCACTCCGCAACGTCGCCAAACACGCTCAATCCAAAAAGGCGACCGTCCGGATCTGGCAAAACGGTGGCGATGCCTGCGTTTCCGTGCAAGATCAAGGCCGAGGGTTTGATTTCAAGTCAGCCGGCAAGTCAGGCGGAATTGGACTGACGAGCATGCGCGAAAGGGTCAGTCTTTGTTCCGGACAGCTTTCGATCAAGTCCGC